>CAVTIQ010000001.1:0-9709 GCA_963734825.1 uncultured Actinomycetes bacterium
GGACGCCGAGACGACGTGGCGGGCCGCCTGCCCGGAGTCGAGCCCCGTGCGCGTCAGGGGCACAGATGTGACGAGACCGAGTGAGAACGCGGTGACGGTCACGAGGCCGGCCGAAGCGAGGTATGCGTATCCGAAGCTCGTCACCGCTCCCGTTCCCAGTCGCCCCGCGAACGGAAGACAGACGACGTACAGCATCTGAAGCGCAATCGGCAGGACCGCCGCTGCCGCGAATACGCCGAGCCGGGCTCGCAGTGGCAGCCCGGCTGGCCGTGCGGCCGTCGCGGGCATGCGTGCGCCGACCGCCCGCACCGCAAGCCCCGTGGCAGGGACGAGGAAAGCGACGGCGGCGTTCAGCGCCATTCCCCAAGCCACGACGATGATCCCGTCGGGCTCGACCCGCGTGAGGATGAGCACGAGCCCGGCAGCGCTGCCGGCCGCGTAGCCGACGGCTGCAGTCCCGTAGTCGTCGAGAGCCGCCAGGCCGCTCGCCGCGAGACCGGCGAAGAGATGGAATGCCGCAGCCGGCACCATCCAGCGCAGAGCCTCGGCGGCGGAGTCCTGCGCGACACTCGACCCGTTGCCCGTCAGGAGATCCGCGATCTGCTCCGTCCGGAACTCGGCCAGGAGCACGAGCGGCACGGCGACGAGTGCGATTGCGATTGCGAAACCCGCGACCTCGCCCGCAAGACGCTGCTCGGCGCGTGCACGGGTGAGATCCGGCAGGACGGCGATCCGGATCGCCTGCGAGGCAAGGACGACGACGATGAAGACGCCGTATGCGGCGAAGAAGCCGTCCGTCTCCTCCGTTCGGCCGAACTCGCGAGCGATCACGACTCCCGCAATTGCGGACAGCGCCGTGACGACGAGCGCCGAGGTCGCGGTGAGCGCGGCGCTCCTCAGAGAACCCAGGCCGGGCGAGTCTGTACGCTTGCGCACCGACGCGGAAGGGTACGCACCATGCCGAACGACAGTCTCTGGACAGGCGGCACGCTCGACGAACTTCGCCGCGAGTTCGGCGACGTCTACGGGGGCCGCACCGTGCTCGTCACGGGGGCCGACGGCTTCATGGGCTCGCACCTCACGGAGGGCCTGGTCGAGCTCGGAGCGACGGTCCATGCATTCGTGCGCGCCAACTCGAGCGGTGCCCTCAACAACATCTCGCACCTACGCGATCGGCTGAAGGTCCACTTCGCAGACCTCACCGACCGCACATCCGTCGACTACCTCGTGCGCGAGCTGCGGCGAGCGCCGGATCGCCCGTACGTCTTCCACCTCGGCGCGCAGGCGCACGTCGGCGAGTCGTGGCACCGTCCGTACGAGACGGTCGCCGCCAACGTCCTCGGGACCCTGAACCTGCTCCAGTCGATCGTCGACTGGGAGCTGGAGCTCGAGAAGTTCGACACGGCGGGCACGTCCGAGGAGTACGGGAACGTCCGCGACGCGGTCTCGGACCATCACGACTTCGACGAAGCCGGCGGGCTCATCCTTCACGAGCGCTCGCCGATCAACCCGAAGTCGATCTACGCGACGTCGAAGGTGGCCGCCGACTTCCTGACGATGAACTACCACGATGCGTTCGAGGTCCCCGGTGTGGTCACGCGCATGTTCAACAACTACGGGCCGCGCCAGAACCCCCGCTACGTCACGGGAACGATCATCACCCAGGCGCTCACGCGCGACGCCGTCGAGCTCGGGAACCTCGAGCCGTTGCGCGACTTCTGCTTCTGCCTCGACGGCGTGCGCGGGCATCTCACAGTGGCCGCGCACGGGAAGCCGGGGGACGTCTACGTGTACGGGCAGGGGGAGAACATCTCCATGCGCGAGTGGGCCGAGCTCATCCTCCGGATCGGCGAGGAGCACGGGCTCTGGCCGGGCGATCGGCACCTGACGTCGGTTCCGGGCAGGTTCCGGCCGGGCGGCAGCGACGTGCTCGCGCTGCGCGTCGGGCACGAGAAGCTCACGCGCGAGACCGGGTGGAAGCCGCTCGTGTCGTGGGAGGATGGGATCCTCGAGACGATCCGCTGGTATGCGGCGAACCGCGAGCGCTGGATCGGCCGCGTCGACTGGCTTCCGACAGGCTTCCCACTCAGGGCGTAGACGGTCCGACCGCCCGCGAGAGCCGGTACTCCTCCCAACGTGCCAGCTCTTCGCAGTCGAAGTCGCATTCCTGGAAGCGGGTGAAGACGAGAGCTCGCACCGGAGGGACCCCGCCGTCGTCCAGGATCACTACCCGGCTCTGGGGCACGCCCTCCTCTGCCGCGCGCCAACGAGCCTGCGCCTGGGCGCCTCGATCGTCGAAGTCGACGTAGATGGTCTTCCCCTCGACGAGCGGTTCGTGGAGAAGGTCCCGAACCCCGGCATCGAAGAGGACGAGCCGCGCGGGGCCGCGCTCCCGATAGATGTCGAGGAACTGCATGAACTGCGCGCCGACCGAGACGACGAGTAGTACGGCAGCGACACGCGCGGGCCACGAGGTACGCACCGCACGGACCAGAGCGTCGAGCGCCGGGATCGCAAGAACGACGGCGAAGACGGGCAGCGCCGCAAGCCGTATCGCGTTGTAGCGGTCGACGGTGAGGGCCGCGGGAATCGGGACCAGGAGCGTCGCGACGAGGACGTATCGCCACCAGAGATCGTGTCGCCGGCGCACGAGGACGATTGCCGCTCCGGCAATGGCGAGTGCGACGACGGCGCCAAACAGGGCGCCATACCCGCCGTTGTGGATGTACGGCGCCGGATCGCCGGATGTCGCCCAGTGCCACGGGCTGATGTCGCGAAACCAGTTCGCGATCGCCTGGACGACGATCCTTGGCCCAGAGACTCCGTCGCGGGCGATCGTCGTCGCTTCGTACCGGGCCGTCAACGCGCCGGGGTGGCGGAACGCATAGAGACCCAGAGGAGCGACCGCGAGGAGAAAAGTCGCCCACGCGCTGAGCACGAAGCGCCACCGATTGCGGCCCGCGAAGACGACGAGCGCGGCAGCGAGCAGCGGTCCGAGCAATCTGCTCCCCGTGTAGGAGTAGGTGAGAAGCCCGAGTAAGACCCCGACGACGAGACCCTGCGCAATGCCATATCTCTTGAGCCGCGCCACGCGTTCGAGCGAGAGCAGGAGCAGAACGATCAGCAGCGGCTGGGTCGCGGCCTCGATGGCGACTCTCCCCAGTTCGAAGAGCCACGGGGTCAGCCCCGCCCCGACGAGGACGATCACCGCGATGAGATTGCTGCCGGTCAGCCGCTTCGCGAGAACTCCCAGGAGCAGAACCGCGGCGAGCACGAGCACGGCAGAGAAGCCACGTGCGACGTGGGCATCCGGGCCCGTGACACGGAAGATCCCGGCCAGCAGGTAGGGGTAGAGCGGGCTCTTGTAGTCGTCGAACGAGCGAAAGAGCAACGGCAGACGCGCTCCGTCCTCGTCGCGCAGGCTCGTCGAGAGCGTGTACGCGTTGAGCGAGAGCGCAGCCTCGTCACGGTGATATCCAGGCGGATTCGTCGGCGTGACCCAGAGCTGGAAGGCGATGACTCCGAGAATCGCGCCGAGCCCGAGGAGACCCGCGGGTCGCCCGAGGATCGACCTCACGGTCCGATCCTACGGGCGTCTGGCGCCGAATGGCCCGGTACGCTGCGCCCGTGCGAGTCCTCGTCACCGGCGGAGGTGGGTTCCTCGGCTCGCACCTCGTCGAGCGGCTCGAGCGCGAGGCGCACGACGTCGTCTCCGCGCGAAGCGCCGAGTACGACCTCACGCGCATGGAGGACACGGAGCGCCTGTTCGACGACGCCTCTCCCGAGCTCGTATTCCACCTTGCGGCCGAGGTGGGCGGGATCGGGGCGAACCTCGCGAACCCCGGCCGCTACTGGTACGCGAACCTCATGATGGGCGCGCACGTGCTCGAGCAGGCGCGCGTCCACGAGACGCCGAAGGTCGTAATCGCCGGAACGGTCTGCGCCTACCCGAAGCTCACCCCGGTCCCGTTCGGCGAGGAAAGCCTCTGGGACGGCTACCCGGAAGAGACCAACGCTCCCTACGGCGTCGCGAAGAAGGCGATCCTGGTCGGAGCGCAGTCGTACCGGGACCAGTACGGACTCTCGAGCATCTTCCTCCTGCCCACGAACCTGTACGGACCGCGGGACAACTTCGACCTCGAGACGTCGCACGTGATCCCGGCCCTGATCCGCAAGATGGTCGACGCCGACGACGATGTCGTGCTCTGGGGCGACGGCTCACCGACCCGCGAGTTCCTCTACGTCGACGATTGCGTCGAGGGGTTCCTTCTCGCGGCCGAGCGCTACGACGGTCCTGACCCCGTCAATCTCGGCGCCGGGCGGGAGATCGCGATTCGCGACCTCGCAGAGCTGGTCGCGGACGTCACCGGGTTCACGGGCACCATCGTCTGGGACTCGACGAAGCCGAACGGGCAGCCGCGCCGAAGCGTGGACGGCACCCGAGCCCGAGAGCTCTTCGGGTTCGAGGCGCAGACGCCGCTTCGCGACGGGATCGAGCGCACCGTCGCCTGGTACCGCTCGGCGCGTGTCGCCGGTGTCGGTCGCAACTAGCTCACTCGCGGCCGCCCGAAGCGCGGGCCGGACGCTCGATCGACTGGCCGAACGACCTCGCCAGGTGCTCGGCGTTCTGATCGTTGCGCAGATCGCGGCGACGCTCGTTCTAGCCCTCTTCGCGACACACAACGGCTGGGTCTTCTTCCAGGGCGGCGACCAGATCGTGAACACCACGACAGGCTGGTTGCTCGGCCAGCTCCAGATCCCGCCGACCGAGGTCGGGTACATCTGGCCGTACGTCCAGATCCCGATCACGTGGGTCACCGGCCCGACATTCGTTCAGGCGCTGCCCGTGATCGTCGTCCTGGACGTTCTCGTCCTGGGACCGATCGCGCTTCTCTGCGTCTACGAGATCGCCTCGTCCATCGGCGGACGTCTGATCGGGTACTGGGCGGCGTTGCTCTGGGTGATCGCGCCGTTCGCGGCGATCCTGCTCTTCGACCAGCGCTACCACGAGAAGTGGATCGACCAGTTCCTCCCCCAGGCACTGGGCCTCACGGCGATGCCGGACTACCCGTCCATGGTCGTCGTGCTGGCGGCTGCGGTCTTCGTCGTCCGCTCGCTCTCGCCGGGACGCATCCCCGACGCCGTCCTGGCCGGGCTGCTCGCAGGGGTCGCGGGCGGCCTCAAGCCTCCGAACTACCTGTTCGCGATCGGGGCCGTGCTCGCCTATCTCGTCGCTCGGCGCTGGCGTGAGGGAGCGGCTTTCGCGATCGCGATCCTCCCGAGCCTCTTGCTCCTCGTCCTCTGGAAGGAGCGGGGCCTCGGCTACATCCCAGCCCTGACGCTCCCGCACGTGCAACTGGCGGCGGGCAACGACGCGCCGCTCGGCGCAAGTCTGAATCTCGACCGCTACATCGATCTCGACTTCCAGCACTGGCGCGATCAGATGAACGAGCTCCGCGAGTTCTTCTGGAGCCCACGGCTCGCGCAGTGGGCTCCGTTCGCCGGGCTGATCGCGGTCATCCGCGCTCGCCGCGGAGCGATCGCCGCTCTCCTCGGCGGCTGGCTGGCCGCCTACATCGTCGTCAAGGGCTTCTCTCCGCGGGCGAGCATCGAGACGAACACGTTCTGGCGCCTACTCATGCCCGCGTGGCCCGCGTACCTCCTGCTCTTCGCGTCGATCCCGCTGCTCGTGCCGACGCTCCTACGTCAGCTCGGCGAGCGAGCTCGGCCCCCGAAGCCGGCGATGATCGAGTGGCGGTGGGTGGCGACGGCCGCAGCCGTTGCTCTCGCCGTTCCACTCGTGTTCATCGGTGCTTCAGATCGCATCAAGCCGCCGACTCCGGCCATCGTCCAGCCAACCGGGTCCGACGCGACGATCCTGACCCCCGTCGACGACGGGATCTCGGTCCGCGTCGAACGTATGGGCTCGAGCCGGCGAGTGACCTGGTCGCCCGGCTCCTGGCGAGCCAGTGTCTTCTACCGCGTCTACCGCACGGACCGCCCAGGAGACGACACTCAGTGCGCCCTCTCAGAGGGCGTGTCCTGGTCCTGCTACCTCATCAGTCCGCCGATCGCAACGACGCGCGAGCCGGTCTTCGTGGACACGTCACCTTCGGCTGCCGGAGCGACGTATCGCATCGGCGTGGGCACGAACTGGGTCGACGACCCCGAGCAAGGAGACGTCTTCGACTTCAGTCCTCCGGCAACTGCGAGACGGTGACGGGTGATGCACCGGTCGCTGCTCCCAGATCGGACCGGCGGACGAGCGCCAGGGTGAGAACGAGCGCGACGGCGATCAGGAGCACGTTACGCACGGCCAGAAGCGCCTCCGGAAGCAGATCGCCTGCGATGAGCTCTTCGTAGCGCACGGGATAGACAAGCTGCGTCAGGACGCAGGCACCTCCAGAGAGCAAGCACGCGATGAGCCCCGAGCGCCCGCGGACGACGGCTACGAGGGGGGCGAGCCAGACGAGGAACTGCGGCGAGGCAACCTTCCCGAACACCAGGATGATCGCCACGCACGCGGCGTACGCGAGGGCGGCATCCGCGAAGCTGCGTCGACGCTTCCAGACCAGCACCGACGCGCCGACGAGCGCTCCGAGCCCCAGGACCGTCGAAACGACCCCGATCGCCGTCGGCGCGGCGCCGGTCAGGTTCCAGGAGCCCGAGCCGAATTCGACGTTCGGATCGCCGGCGAGGAGGAGCGGGGACGCGCCGACGCTCTCGATCTGGAGCGGGCGGTCGAACTGGCGCTGCAGGCTGGAGGCGACACCACCCGGAGCCAGCACCGCCAACGGCACGGTGACCAGGAACACGGCCGCAACGAGAACCGCGCTTGCTCGCCATACGCGAGGCCGGTCGCCTTCACGATCCACGAATGAGAGGAACGAAGGAACGAGCGCAAGCCCGTAGAGCTTCGTCGCAACCGCCAGCCCGAGCAGGCCGGCCGCGACCTCGCTCCGCCTTCGTTCGAGCGACAGCAGGGAGAGCGACACGAGGAGAGCCGGCCAGAGATCGAAACGGAAGAAGACAACTGCTCCCAGGAGAGCTGGCAGCAAGGCGACGAGTCCGACGCCGATGACGAGCTCACTGAGGCGTGCATCGCGCAAAAGGAGGGCCGTGGTGAGCACGAGGAGCACGCCGAGAACGACTTCCAGCGACCTGAATGCCCGCTCGTAGGAGACCCCGGGGACGAGCGCGGGCAGAACGATCGCCGGCAAGGATCCGGGCGGATACTCGAGAGAAAAGTCTCGGTACGGCACGTCGCCGTCGACGACGGCCTCGCCATATCTGCCCAACGGCCCGACATCGAGCCCGGCCGGAACGGGCAGGAGCGCCGTGACACAGAAAGCGAGCGCGCCCGCGCAGGCTGCGAGTCGCCAGCGCGAGACCACCCGGCTCTAGCCGTCCGCGGCGCTCGGCGGCTGCTTGGGACGCGTGCTCATCTGCTGCTCGAGCAGCGCAACTCTCTGCGCGAGCTCCACGTTCTCGTCGGTGAGTTTCGAGAGCACCGTCGAGTAGTGAAGGAGGACGAGCAGGATGAAGAGCGTCGCGACGGCGAAGAGCACAGCGGGCGGGTAGCTCGTGACGCCGACCCAGCCGGCGATCGTGTTCAGCCCGCCGCGCCACGCGGAGAGCACGAGCAGGACGACGCCGGTCGCGAGCCAGAGCAGCGCGTAGCGCTCCTTCAGGCGCCTGCCGCGGACGAGCTCGAGGATGATGAGGATGAGCAGAAGCGACGCGATGACTCCGGCGATCGAGACTCGAACGGGAGTCATCTGCCCGCCCCTTCGAGACGTGGATAGCGGCGCAGGCTGGTGACGAGCAACGCGAGCATCACCTTGACGATGTAGTAGAGGGAGCGGATGAAGGTGATGGACGAGGTACCCGTCTCGCGCTCCCGCATGTCGACCTGTACCTGAGCGAGCCGCAATCCGCTGCGCAGGGCTACGAGCGTCGCCTCGACCTCCGGGTAGTCATGCGGATACTCCTCGGCGAAGAGCTGAATCGCGACCGGGTCGAGCGCGATGAACCCCGACGTGGTGTCCGTGACTCGCTGACCGCCGAGAAGAGAGACGAGCCTCGCAAAGATGCGGATGCCCATGCGGCGGGCGAAGGGAGGCCGGTACGAGCCGCTTCCGTCCGCGAACCTCGACCCGATGACGAGATTTGCCTCCCCGCGCTCGATCGGCCCCAGGAGCTTCGGAAGCTCGGACGGGTCGTGCTGGCCGTCTCCGTCGAGCCTCACGGCGACGTCGTAGCCGTGCGCGAGCGCGTACTTGAAGCCCGTCTGCACGGCTCCGCCGATGCCGACGTTGAACGGGAGTCGCAAGACGGTCGCTCCGTGCGCCTCGGCCACCGCCACGGTCTCATCCGTCGACGCATCGTCGACGACGACGACGTCGGCGCCCATGGCGGCTGCGACGATCTCGTCGACGACGCTCCCGATCGCACCGGCCTCGTTCCACGCCGGCACGACTGCGACGAGCGTCGGGCGTGCGCTCATACCCGCGCCGGGACTCCGAGCTCGACGAGCTCGAGCAGCCGGCGAGCCCGGTGGGCGTAGGTGTGCTCATCGAGAACACGCTCGCGCGCGCGACGGCCCATCTCCTCGGCCTGGCCCGGGTCTGCGACGAGCTCGCGATATGTGGCCACGGCCTCTTCAGCCGACTCCACGATGACGAGCTCGGAGCCGGGATCGAACCACCGCTCGATGCCCTCGTGCGGATTCGAGACGATGGCCGCGCCGGAGGAGGCGAGCTCGAACGGCCGCGCCGTCGATGAGCCGGGAACGGTCGCGTGTGGCCGGCGGGTCATGTTCAAGTTGACGCGCGCAGCCGAGATCGCGCGAGCGAACACGTTGAACGGGACGTCGCCGAGGAGCCTTGCTCGTCCGGTATCGCCCTGGAAGTCGAGCCCGCCAAGCGCGAGGTCGAGCTCGGGCGCGAGCCTCGAAGGCTCGCCGACCATGGTCTCCATCCAGTCTCGCCTGAACTTGTCGCCGTAGCCGTAGAAGAAGACGTCCACGTCCTTCTCCACCGGCTGCGGCGCGAAGAACTCCGGGTCGGCCGCCCAGAAGAGCGCCTCGCCACGGCGCGCTCCGAGCTCGACGAGCCTTCCGATCCCACCTTCGGAGTTCGAGACGACGAGGTCGTACTCGGATGGATCGGCCCCGTGGTACGGATTGAACCCCGTATCCATGCCGCCGTACTCCGGAAGGCTCATCGGGACGTCGCCGTCGTAGAACACGACGGGGATCCCGAAGCGCTCACGCAGTGCCGTGGGGATGCCGCGGAGGTGTGCCATCGGGATCGTGAACACGAGGACCGCGTCGGGCCGCTCTCGCTCCACGAGTTGCTCGAGGTGCCGCTTCCAGCGGGGCGTGACGAAACGGCGGATCGCCTCACGCGTCAGCCGGTCGAACCCCGTGTCCTCGGGGCTCGCCTCCTCCCTCCTCAGGTAGCGATCGCCCTTGAGTCGCGCGAGCCCGTTGCGGACTGCCTGGTAGGACTCGCCCTCCCGGTAGGTCGGATTCGGAGCCACGCGCCACCAGGGAGACTCGACGGGCCGGCCGCGATACGGGGTCACGACGAGGTCGACGCCCACCTCGTACATCCCCTTCCAGAGTTGCCACCAGGCGGGCGTGCAGCCGTAGCGGAAGTCGAGGTCGACCGCGGACGCGACCGCGAGGATCTTCGGTGACCTCGTC
>CAVTIQ010000002.1:0-9225 GCA_963734825.1 uncultured Actinomycetes bacterium
GAAGCGAATTCCCCAAACTGGAGAAATTCGTGTGTCAGCCTCACGCAGAGCTGATCCTGGTACCGCGGCGACGCCTTCCCTAGTTCGAGGAATGAGGCGCATCATCGCTCTGCAAAATCGACTTGTTCACTCCGGAAGACATCGAGAACGTCAAGCTTCGGCGGGCCGTGTTCGGCGGATACAAGGCAAGCGCGACCAGGCAATGTCTTCATCAGATCGCATGGGGGCTGAGCCAGGTCCTCCGCGAACGAGGACTCAGCCGAAGCTCAGCCTGAAGGCTCTACGCGGAAGCGGAAGGTCAGTGGGCTGAGTGGACGAAGCGCCACCCGGCTCGGTGACCTTGGTTTTCAGGCAGGGCACCTGCTGGGCATTCGAGCTCGCGACGGGATCGGCGTCCTCAGGTCACTCAGCCGTCTTCATCGCCCGTAGCCCAACCAACTCGGGGACATGAAGAAGCCGATGTCCGGCACTACGCGGTATGCCGAGAGTGCGCGTGACGTCGTCCAGAAACGGGCCGAGACCCTCCGGACCCACCTCGACCGCTCGAAGATCTTCGCGAACGTTCAGGGGCAGACGCGGCGGTAGCTGCGCTCCGGGACGAAGTCGTGCCACTCTGCCGGCGTCAGCTCACGGTTTGCGACAGCGCACGCCGCCCGCTCCCAGTCCGCCGGATCGACGTCCCAGACGACGCCGACACCGGAGCGGAAGACAGAAATCACGTGGCGGCCGTCGGGGAAGTACGTGCCCCACCCGTTTGTGTTCGACCCCGGGAGCGGACCGCCGACGAGTTTGTGCGAAGCGAGGTCCCAGAGCCGTAGCGTCCCGTCGTCGCCGGTCGTCATGACCTCCGACCCGTCGGGCGAGAACGTCACGCTCCAGACGGAGCCGACCTCCGTGCGGAGCGGCGGCGCCTGCCGCCCGGTGGCCGCGTCCCAAAACGCGACGCTCCCCGTGCTGTCGCCAGTCGCGATCTGCTTTCCGTCCGGCGAGAAGCGGATCGCGAAGAGCAGGGGGGGCTCGTGCCCCACCTTGCGCTCGAGCGTGCGGTGGACGACGTCCCAGATCTCGACGAACCCGCCGATCCCGGCCGCGGCGAGCTGCCTTCCGTCGTATGAGAAATCGACGTCGTTCAACGAGTTGATGCCGCTGGGGACGTCGGCGATCCTGAGATCGCGGCGGACGTCCCACACCCGGAGGTCGCCGTCGCTCCCGGCCGTGGCGAGGAGACGGTCGTCGGGCGAGAAGTTGACACCGTCGCCTCCATCGCCGCCGGATGGGCCGAACAGGCGCACAATCCGATGCGTGCGCACCGACCAGACGACGGTATGGTGACCGTCGCCGGTACACGCGACAAGCCTGCCGTTGTGGCTCCACGCGAGGGAAGCGGCCGGACCGCACGGGCCGCGAAGCTCGCCGATGCGCCGCAGGTCGCGCACGCGCCAAATCGTGACGCGGTTCGGCGCCGCCGACGTCACGAAGAAGGCGCTGTCCGGGCTGGTCGCAACCGCCGTGGCCGCACTCGAAGAATGGGAAAACCGGAAGGGACGGCCCAGACGCCGGAGCCCGCCGACGTCCCACGCGATCTCCGTGCCGTCGGCCGCTCCGGAGTAGAGCGTCGACCCGTCACGACCGAAGACGAGGCCGAGAGCGGCCGCCGAATGGCCCCTGTACGTCTCCCGCAGGGTCCGCGTCGCGAGGTCCCAGATACCGATCGTCCCGTCGTCGGATGCGGAGGCGAGCACCTGGTGGTCACGGCTAAAAGCAACAGCGCGTACCCGACCGGGCACCCGTCCGCCGAGGGTGACGATCCGTCCGCTTCGTAGCGAGAGGATCGACACGCTGCCGTCGTCATGGCCGAACGCAGCCGTGACCCCATCCGCCGCGATTGCCGGCGATCCACCCACGCCGAACGAGCGCACCCGGCGGAACTTTCGGGCATCGAGGAGCAGTGCGCGGTTGTCGCCGCTTGTGACGAGGAGGTTCCGACCTCCGAGCGCGAAGCCGACGAGCCGGCCCGCCTCGATCGGCGCCGACCGGCTGAGTTCTGCACCGTCCGCCGCCCGCCGCCGAACCAGCGTCTCGGGGTACGGCCCACGACCGAGGGTGATCTCGCCCGCCACAATCGTGCGGCCGTCGGGGGCGTAGGCGACATCAGCGGTCGCAGCGTTGCGCTCCGTCCGTACGACACGAGCACGGCGCGACGCCAAATCCAGGAGCGCGAGCGTGGGCCCGCCCAGGCCCTCGTGCACGTCAGTGTCTCCGACGGCGAGTTCGCGGCCGTCGGGGCTGAATGCGAGATCCCTGACAGGCAGGACGATCGCGCCGGCGTCGCGGACCTTCGCAGTTCCGTGCCAGGTCCGAGCGGCCACGGCGCCCGTGCCCACGTCGAAAAACGAGACGCTACCGTCGTCGCCGCGGACTGCGAGTACGCGCCCGTCTGGGCTAAGCGCGTCGTCGAGGACGCGACTGCCACCCGGGTGCAGGACCCTGAGCGCAGTCGGGCTCCGCAGCAGGGTCGCGAGCAGGTCGCTCCGCGTCGCTTCCGTGTCGTCGAGCGCGATCCCCGCGCGGGCCAGCAGGAGCGCACGGTCGAGTCGCTGCTCCGACAGCGCCTGCGCGCCGAGGCGCTGCGCGATCGCCGCCGTCGCCTGCCGCTTCGCGCTACCGCGTGCCGCGAGCGCGACGCCACCGGCGACCAGCGCCGCCAGCAGCAGGACGACGGCAGCGGCGAGCAGCGCGCGCAGCCGCCGGTTCGCGCGCGCGAACGCCGTGCGGCTCTCCTCGAGGAACTCCTGCTCGAGTCGGTTCAGCCCGGCGGCCCGCTCGCCGGTGGCATCCGCCCACTCGAGGGCCGCAGCGAGCCGTGCGCCGCGGTAGAGCTCTGCCGGCTCCCGCCCCGACGCCTCCCACTCCGACGCCGCCTGTGTCAGGTGGAGGTGGAGCCGGCGACCCTGCGCATCCTCCTCCAGCCACAACTTCAGCCGCGGCCACTGCTCGAGGAGCGCCTCGTGCACGAGCTCGACGCTGCCGTCGTCGGCCACGAGGAGCCGCCGTTCGACCAGAATCGCCAGCACGCGCGCGACCTGCTCGTCGCTATCGGCGTCGAGCTCGGCCCGGCTGACACGCCGTCGCGTGAGCGCCTCGCCCCCACCGCCGGTCACCAGCCGAAGCAGGATTCGGCGCGCGACTTGCCGCTCGTCGTCGCGAAGCGACCGGAACGCGGCGTCGGCGTGCCGGCCGACTGCGCCGCGGACCCCGCCGCTCCGCTCGTACGCAGCGAGCGTAAGAGTCGAGCCTTCTCGTTCGCGCCAGACATCGACGAGGGCCGTCGAGAGAAGCGGTAGCCCGCCCGGCTCGCCGGCGACGTCGTCGACGAGTGCATCGACGAGCGCCGGCTCCACCTCGAGGCCGGTCCGCTCGGCCGGACCCTCGATCGCGCGGCGGAGCTCGGCGGTGGTCAACGGCCCGAGCAGGACCTGGTGCGCCCCGACGAGGTCGGCCAGCCCGACGTATGGAGCGAGATGGCCGAAGAAGTCCGCGCGCAACGCGATCAGCACGACCGTGCGGCGCTCCGGATCCCACGCAGTTTCGACGAGCGCCTCGACGAACGCATGCCGCTCCTCCTCGCCGATCACCGGCGCGAACAGCTCCTCGAACTGGTCGACCGCCAGAACCGATACCTCTCCGATGGACGGCAGCGGGTCCCCGGGCCGAACGAGCGCGTACTCGCGTCCGAGCGCCGGTAGCAAGCCTGCACGGACGAGCGACGACTTCCCGCTCCCGGATGCGCCCACGATCGCGAGCAGTGGCGCGTCCTGAAGCCGGCCGACGAGCTCGTCGACGAGACGCTCGCGGCCGAAGAAGAACTCCTCGTCCGCCGCCTCGAACGGTGCGAGCCCCTTGAACGGGCAGACATTGCGAAGCGGGTGGGTCCGTGCGCCGGCGCTGTCGAGAGTCGGCATGAGCGACGGGTCCTGAACGAGGATCGCCCGCTGTAGCTCCTGTAGCTCGACTCCCGGCTCGAGCCCGAGCTCGTCGGTCAGGAGGGCGCGGGTCTGTCGATAGACGTCGAGACCCTCCGCCTGACGACCCGATCGATAGAGGGCGAGCATGAGCTGGGCTCGAAACCGCTCGCGATATGGGTTCTCGGCGACCAAGGCCTCGAGCTCGGAGACGAGCGCAAGCTGGCGGCCGAGCGCGAGCTCCGCGTCGATCCGCTCCTCGACCGCCGCGAGTCGCAGCTCCTCGAGGCGCTCGACCTCGACACGTGCGAACGGCTCGAGCTCGAGATCGGCGAGTGGACGCCCTTGCCACAACGATTCCGCGACCCGGAAGGACTCGGCCGCACCTGCGGCGTCGCCTCTGGCCAGGGCCTCGCGGCCGGCGCCGACGAGACGCTCGAAGTGCTCGAGATCGAGCTCGCCGGGCTCGACGCGCAGGAGGTAGCCGGGTGTGCGGGCGACGAGCCGGGGGTCGTTGCCGCCCGCGGCGCCGAGCACCTTCCGAAGCCGCGAGACGTGGTTGCGCAGCGCGTGGTCGGCTGAGTTCACGCTCTGCTCTGCGAAGAGCTCACCGATCAGGCGTTCCCGTGCGACGACACGGTTCGCGCTGAGGAGCAGCAGCGCCAGCAGCGCGCGCTGCTTTGGCCCCCCAGCCGCGACCGCGCGTCCGCCGATCCGGACCTCCAGCGGGCCGAGAACCCGGAACTCGATCCGCTCATTTGTTGCCATCCGCCTCCTGGATTCTCCGTCGCCGCAACCGATGTGCCAAGTCCGGAAGACGTCTTTGGGACAGGCTTGGGACACCGCCGCGCGATCCTCGGTGGGTGCTCTACGCGGCGAAATGCTTCTGGCCCGGCGTCACCGAAAGCGAGGTTCGCGATGCCCTCGGTCGGGCCGCCGCGCACCGGACGCCGACGTGCCGCGGCGCCTTGCTCTTCACGGACGACCAAGTGGTGCTCTGCCTCTTCGAGTCCGGGACGCGAGAAGCCGTGAGGGTGGCGAGCGTCCACCTCGGCATCCCGTGTGAGCGCGTCATCGACTCCGTCTGGATAGAGCCGGGCGGACCTACAAGGAGGTCGTTATGGGAAGGCTCATGAGGATCGCCGGGAGTCTAACCGTCGTCATCGCGATCGCCGCGCCCGCGTCGGGCGCAGCGTTGCGCGATCGCGGTGAGGCAGCGTCCCTGTGTGTCGGGAGGCAACCCGGCTGTTACGGCTCGATCCAGGCAGCGGTCGACGCCGCCCCAGACGGTGCGACAATCATGGTCGGGCCCGGAAGGTTCGCAGGGGGCATCACGATCGCGAAATCACTGACCCTGCGGGGCGCTGCCGCAGCCGCGACCGTGATCAGCGGTGGCGGGCCCGTCCTCACGATCGGTGGCGCCGGCGCCGCGGGCGAGCCGACGGTCTCGATCGCCGGGATCACCATCAGGGACGGCGTTAACGGCAGCGGGGCGAACGAGGCGTTCGGCGGCGGAATCCTCATCCCGCGCGCACCAGGCGGCGGCACGGGAGCGACCGTCACCGTCACCGACAGCCTCATCACGTCGAATCGCACCGCGCCCACCGTCGCGGCGCCGGTCGGCCCACCGTGCCCCGGTGGTCCGTGCGGGTACGCCCGCGGGGACGGCGGCGGGATCTGGAACGCCGGTGCTCTCACCCTGCTAAGGACCACCGTCAGCAGAAACGAGGCGGGAGGGCCGGTGGCGAGCGACTCCCACGGCGGCGGGATCTGGAGTGCCGGTGTCGGCACGCTCACCCTCCGCAACAGCACAGTCTCCGGGAACCGGTCGGCGGTCGTGCCGCCCAATGGCCGTTTCGCGATCGGCGGCGGCGTCCACATCCAAGACGGCGGCGGCCTCGCGATCACGAACAGCGTCGTGGCCGGCAACACCGCCAGCCTCCGGAGCCTCCTGCCCGGCGCGCTCGAGATGATCGCCAACGGCGGTGGCATCCACGTCGGCGACGACAGCGACGTGACGATCGACAACACCCGCATTGACGGCAACGCGATCGTCGTCGACGATCCCGCCGGTCAACCGTCGGGCTTCGACGCCGGGATGATCGTGGGCGCGAGCACGCTCACGCTCCGCAACAGCACCGTGAACGACAACCGCGTGATCGCAAACGTCGCCGCGACCGACGTCAACGGGGCCAGCGGCAGCGCGCTCGAGTTCGACGGCGTCGCGACGATCGAAAACACACGGGTCGCCGGCAACAGCACAGTCGTGACGAGCGCTGCCGGCAACGCCGCCGCCCTGGGGGCGATCAACGCCTTCGGGCAGGGGCCGAAGTCCGTGATCAGCAACACCGTGATCGAGGGCAACACCGTGAGCGCGTCGACGACCACCGGCGCCGCGACCGTTCAGGGTGCGGGGCTTGTGAACAACGGACTCCTCGAGCTGCGCAACGTGCGCGTGACCCGGAACGTTGTGACAGCGAGTGCGCCGGCAGGGTTCGCGCAGGGAGGAGGCATCTGGAACGGCGTCGTCTTCAACCCGCCGCCGGTGCAGCTCGCGCTCGTCAACACCCTCGTCGACCACAACACGATCAGGGCAACCCCGGGGCTCACCGTCGCGGGAGCTGGACTGTTCACCCAGTTCCCGGTGGCAGCCACCAACAGCCGGATCGAGCAGAACGCGCCGGACAACTGCTTCGGCTGCTGAAGGATCGGCGCGGCGAAGGCGGGGCCAACGCGCCTCGCCTTCGCCTTCTGCGCCGGCGGGTTAACGGTCGAGTATGAACCGGTGGCGACCCCACGGAAGATGGGTCGCGTCAGTCATTGCCATCGCCTTACCAGTCGTCGTCCTGTCGATGCAACAAAAAAGCCCTTGTGCAGGGCTTTTTCGATGGGCGGTACTGGGCTCGAACCACCCCGCAAAGGGGCACTTTCTGGTCGGCGATCCGGCACCCGTCCGGCACACAGATGCACGAATCGCACGTTGTGGGCCGTTACGCGTGGCCAGCGAGCATCCGCGAGTAGTCCAACTCCCGTTCGTCGATGAGCGCGTGTGTGTACGTGTTCGCGGTCACGCTCAGGTTGCGTTGGCCGACGAACTGCCGATGCGTGCCCACGGGACACCGCGAAGGTGGAGCAGGCTGATCCGGCGATGCCGGAGGTCGTGCGGCGACCACAGCGGGACGCCTGCGGCCCTGCCACCCCCTTGGCGATGGCCGTCCGCAACGCGTCGGCACCGGAGTCCGGCGAACAACCGGGCGTCTAGGTCGCGGTCGTCCCGTCGTCCAGGATGAGCGGCCTCCAGCGCCTCACCTACGGCTCCGCTAGGTCGACCCATAGCGCCCGTCGCGTCTTAGTCGTCGACGCACGCAGCCGTACACGGCGGCGTGATTCGTCGTAGTCGCCGACCAACGTCGAGTCGATGGCCGACACTCGTGCCCCCGACCAGTCCAGGAACAACAAGGGCAACCGGTGCTTGGACGGCAGGAGCCGGTAGACGGCTTCGATGTGGTCGGCGGACGGCGGGGTCGGTTCCTCGGGTTCGGCGCGGGGCAGCTTGACCGTCAGCCGGTCGCGGGCCGGGTTCGGCGACACCCCGGCGAAGTCCAGCACCATCGCCAACGCGGTCACCGACTTGCGGATCGACTCGCGTGCCTTGCCATCACTGGCGAGCGTTGCGACCAACGCGGCAACGTCGGCAGGCGCGATGGTGTCAATGCATCGGTCGCCCATCACCAGGCAGCACCCGGTTCAACGCAGTGCGATGTTGGACGGTGGTCGCCGCGGCGACGTCGACGCGGGATGCCTGCCACCGAGCCGCCTCGGCTCGCAGCTTCGGAATCGTGGCCTCGACCTCGACGACGCCGACCTGCGGTACACGCATCGCGGCGAGCTCGCCTTCGACCCATGCGGCTCGGATCGTCGCCAGACGCTTGGTTCGAACGACCCGGCGTGGCGGGTCTTTGACTCGCGTCCGCCGACCCGGTATTCGACCATGTGGCGGGTGGTGCCGTCCTTCGTCTTGCGGGCGCGAATCCACACGGACGGCATCAGTCGGCGCTCACGTCGCGGAGTTCGCGGGGCCGCGCCCAGGCGGGGCGCTTGCGGGTGGACATGGCGTGCTCCTTCTCGGTCGGGTCGCCCACCGGCGACCGTGACGGGTTCCTGACGCCCCAGAAGTACACCCCGCTACCGTCCCGTGCAACGGGCACGGGCGGTTGGGTTCCTGACAGTTCTCGGTCGGCCGTGTCCGTTGCTCACGTCGGCCGCACCCGATCACCGTCGCGGTACGTGTGTCGCTCGATGAGGTCGAGGTAGTCCTCACGCGTGATGTGCGGTCGATGCGACCCCGGCGGCACCACCACCGGTAGCGCCCGGAAGATCGCGTCAATCGCCGACCGCCCGTAGCCGAGTTCGGACAGGTGCGAACGGGTCAACACCGCCCCTTGGGTCGCCAACAGCTCGGACGCAGTCGGCCGACCGTTCATGCTGCGGCCTCGCGCGGACACAGCGGACAGCCGACGCGGTGGAACACGACGAACCGCTGGACGTGCCCGACAACCTCGACGCACTCGAGGTCGGGCGGGTCGGCGTGCAGGCCGTAGAAACGCGGACGGCGTCGACGACGGCACGCACCGGCTCGCCGTCGTGGACGACCACGATTCGCTCGGGCCGGGTGTGCCGGGAATGCTCACGCCACGCCGTCCGGTTTGTCGTCGTTCACGTCGTCATCGACGGGGTGTGTGACGTCGCCGTTCTCGTCGCTTTCCACCCCGCTACCTGCCTCGCCACCCACCCGCCATTCCCCCTCTGGGGAAGTGGCGAGGGTGGCGAGGGGTAGCTCCGTAGGGGTCGCCGCTGATGTCTCGCCACCCTCGCCGAATAGCTGAGCGGCGACCGGCGAGCTGTTTCCCGGTGCGGGATCAGGTAGATCCCGTTCGGGACCTCGCCAGGGCCGGTGGCGAGCGGGTTGGAGTGCTCGCCACCCGTTTCGCCCATCTCGGCTCGTTTCCGGCCCGAACTTGATGCCATCGCGGGCAACGTTTCGGCCCCTTCCGTCGTGCGCTTGCACGTACGCATCGACGACCGCTTCCTGGTGCGTCCCCGGGTGCTCCGCGACGTACTCGGCGACCCACGCGAGGGCCTCCTCGACGCGTGCCTCGCGGACGTCGCGGTCGCCACCTCGATCAGCCGGAGTTCCAGACGTTCGGGATCCCAGTACGCGAGCGTGCGACGGAACCCGCGCACGTTGTTGCCCCGCGCCTCG
>CAVTIQ010000003.1:0-826651 GCA_963734825.1 uncultured Actinomycetes bacterium
CTTAGGAAAAGCCCCGGAAACGGGGCTTTTCTGCGTTCTCAGACCAACGGCCCGTCGAGCTTCAAGACCACCGGGTCAGCAGTCGGTCCGCAGTCGGCCGGCGTCAGCCGACGCACCTGCCGCCGAAATTCCTGTGGCTGCGGCCAGCACGATCATCACCGTCGCCCAGTCCGTAGTTTCGACCAGTGCGGCTCCGCGGTCGCGCGGATGCGAAAAGGGGCGGGTACGCCACACTGTCTTGACGTGACGTCGCACGCCGACCCTGGCGCAGTCCAACAGCCGGCAGGCCGTTCCACGATTTTCCGTTACGTCACGACCGAGTCGGTGGTCGTGCTCGCGGTCCTGGTCGGGCTCGTCACGGGCTCGGTGCTCCACATCCTCGGCGCGAACACCCCAGCCGACGTCGTGTGGGCCTGCGCAGCCGTGGTCGTTCTCGGGCCGCTCGTCTGGTCGGTCGCGCGCAGCCTTGCGAAACGCGATGTGGGCGTCGACGCCATCGCGCTCCTTGCGATCGCCGTCGCGCTCGTCCTCGGCGAATACCTCACCGCCGTGATCGTGTCGCTCATGCTCGCCGGCGGCAACGCTCTCGAGGCATCCGCCAACGCCCGTGCACGCCGCGAGCTGCGTCTCCTCGTCGAGCGTGCGCCACGAGTCGCACACTGCCGCCGTGGCCCGCTCGTCGAAGAGGTCGCCGTCGAAGAACTCTTGCCGGGTGACGTCGTCATCGTCCGTGCCGGTGAGGTTGTCCCCGCGGACGGAACGGTGTCGGATGGCGCGGAAGCCGTCATCGACACTTCAGCCCTCACCGGCGAACCGCTTCCGGTCACGGTGCGTCCCGGTGGTGAGGTCCTCAGCGGAACGGCGAATGCGGCCGACGCGTTCGACCTCGTAGTCACCCGCACATCGGCGGAGAGCGCGTACGCGGCGATCGTGCGGCTCGTCGAGGGCGCTACTGAACAGCGCGCGCCCTTCGTTCGCCTCGCCGACCGCTACGCAGCGTTCTTCCTTCCGGTGACGATTCTCGTCGCAGGCGGCGCGTGGATCGCCTCCGGGGATCCAACGCGCATGCTCGCCGTGCTTGTGGTGGCGACACCCTGCCCGCTTATTCTGGCTGCGCCGATCGCGCTCGTTTCCGGACTGTCCCGTGCAGCTCGCGTCGGTGTGATCGTGAAGGGCGCTGGTGTCATCGAGCAGCTAGGCCGGGCGCGCACCGTGCTCTTTGACAAGACCGGAACTCTCACGCTCGGCTCACCGAAGGTCGAGCGGATCGTCCCTCTCGATGGCGTCGAGCCGACCGAGGCACTTCGGCTCGCGGCGTCCCTGGACCAGCTTTCGGCGCACGTTCTCGCGGAAGCTCTCGTGCACGACGCCGAGAGTCGTGGCCTCCGCTTGACGTCACCGACCGACGTGCGCGAGCAACCCGGCTCCGGCATCACCGGCACGGTTGACCGCCGCGCCGTCGCGGTCGGTGCCGCTGGCTGGCTCGAAAGGCTCGGCTTCACCGGTGCAGAGGTCGCAGCGAGCGCATCGGACGGTAGGGATGAGGCCGGCCGTGCAAAGGTGTTCGTCGCCATCGACGGCCGACTCGCGGCGATGATCGTGATGGCCGATCACCTGCGCGAGGATGCCGCCGGTCTGACGGCGTCACTGCGTGAGGCGGGGATCCGGCACGTTGCGCTCGTCACCGGCGACAGCGCTCCCGTGGGCGATGAGATCGGGCGCTTGGCCGGCGTCGACCGCGTCTACTCGGAGCAGAGTCCGGAAGACAAGCTCGAAGTGGTCAAGGCCCTTCGCGGCAGAAGCGAGCTCTGCCCGGTGGTAATGGTCGGTGACGGAATCAACGACGCGCCGGCGCTCGCTCTCGCCGACGTCGGAATCGCACTCGGTGCACAAGGAGCGACAGTCTCCTCCGAGACGGCGGACGTCGTGATCACCGTTGACCGCATCGACCGGGTCGTGCACGCCGTTCGCATCGGGCGTCGGTCGCTGGGCATCGCGCGCCAGAGCGTGCTCGTTGGCATGGGTTTGAGCTTGGTTGCGATGGCAGTAGCGGCTGCCGGCTATCTCCCACCGGTGTACGGCGCTCTATTGCAGGAGGGAATCGACGTGGTCGTCATCGTCAATGCGTTGCGCGCGCTGAAAGGTTGACACCAGAAGTCGTCAGGAGAGCGATCTGCGCAACGGCTCGTAGCGCTGACCGCAACGATGCGAACGTGAGTAGTGAAACGTACGTAGACGGTTCAGTATCTGCCCGGATCTCTGGCCGCTCGGGCTCAGCGAGGATCGGCTCATGAGTGTGTTCGATCGGGTTGTCGTGGGTGTTGACGGAACCGACTTCGGTTTCGAAGCGCTGCATCAAGCGCTTGCACTGAGTCCGAATGGCGCGTCCACACTCGCCGTCACCGCTCTCGACACGGCGATTGCCGGATACGCCGGCTTCCAGATGAACCACTTCATTGCTCAGTTCGAAGAAGAGGCCGGACGTGCTCGCGCCAAGGCGGTCGAGATCATGGGCGACCGACCCAACTGCACGACCGAGGTCGTACGAGGCGATGCGAAGCGGGTCCTGCGGCATGCCTGCGAGGAGTACCACGCCACTCTCCTGGCGCTCGGTGGTCGGAGCAGCAGTCGCTTCCTCGGCATGTTGACCGGCGAGACGGCTGGCACGCTCTTGCACGAAGCGGCACGCTCCGTACTCATTGCACGCCCGAAATGGGGTGAGCGCTGGCACCCGAACCGGATCGTGGTCGGGCTGGACGGCTCGGAATCTTCGCTCGCAGCACTTGCAGTCGCCGATGATCTAGCCGAGAGGCTCGGCTCTGCGCTTGAGGTCGTGACTGCGACGGGCGGAAAGGCTGTCGAACACGAGGGCGCATGGGCCGAACGCGTCACAGAGTGGGATCCGGGGCATCCGTTCGCCGTCCTTCGCGACTGCTCAGCGCTGGCCGATCTTGTGATCCTCGGGTCGCGCGGTCTTCATAGTGTCCGCGCACTCGGAAGCGTGAGCGAGCGTGTTGCCCATCGTGCGCCCTGCTCTGTGCTGATCATTCATCCGACGCCACGAATCTGACTCAGAGATCTTGCGCACGTCGCTCCATCGAGTGGTCGCTTCTCTCGCCGACGCCGAGATCGGGCGCTCGGAGCCGTGACGGTGGGAGCTGGATGAGCGCGACGCCCCACGTCGGCGTGGCCGTGCCAGGTTCGCTGGACGCGTGGCGGCTCGAGGCGAGCCTGGTTGAGGCCTCCATGGGCGCCGACGCGCGTCGAGGGCTGAGCACGGCCGAGGCGGCAGCGCGACTCGCGCGCTTCGGGCCCAACCGGCTCGAGACAGCGGAGCGCGTGCCGGTGTGGCGGAAGTTCCTCGGCCAGTTCGAGAACCCGCTGATCTACCTGCTCGTGGCGGCGGTCGTCGTCTCGCTGGTGGCGTGGGCGCTAGAGGGAGGCGGAGGGCCGCCGTTCGACGCAATCGTGATCACGGCAATCATCGTCGCCAACGCTGTACTCGGATACGTGCAGGAGGCACGTGCCGAGCAGGCTGTCGCGGCGCTGCAGCGCATGGCGGCGGCGACGGCCGGGGTCGTACGCGACGGGCTCGAGGAGCGGATTCCAGCCACCGACGTGGTGCCGGGCGACATCCTGGCGCTTGCCGAGGGCGACGCGGTAGCCGCCGACGGTCGGCTGGTCGAGGCGGCATCGCTGATGGTCGCCGAGGCCTCGCTCACGGGGGAGAGCGAGGCGGTACTGAAGGAGGTCGGCCCGATTGCGGACACGGTCGGACTGGGCGATCGGGTGAACATGGTGTTCGGCGGTACCGCGGTCGTGCGCGGTCGCGGCCGGGCCGTCGTGACTGCGACCGCAATGGCGACGGAGATGGGCAACATCGCCCACCTGCTCGGCCGGATGGAGGCGCAAGCCACGCCGCTGCAGCGGGAGATCGACCGGATAGGGCGCATGCTCGGGATCGCCGTGATCGCGATTGCGGCCGTCGTGGTCGGGGCGATCCTGCTCACGGCCGATATCCAGACGGCGTCGGATCTCGTTTCGGTGCTGCTCGTCGGGGTGTCGCTGGCGGTGGCGGCGGTGCCGGAGGGGCTTCCGGCCGTGCTGTCGGTAGTGCTGGCACTCGGCGTGCAGCGGATGGCGTCGCAGCGGGCGATCGTGAAGAGGCTGTCCTCAGTCGAGACGCTCGGGTCAGCGTCGGTGATCTGCTCCGACAAGACGGGGACCTTGACGAAGAACGAGATGACGATCGAGAAGGTTGTCACCGGCTCAGGCGAGGTCGACGTGACCGGCGGCGGCTATCGGCCAGAGGGCGACCTGCGCGTGGACGGGCGCCCGCTCGACGACGCGGTCCTGTTCGACGAGGTCCGCGCCGTACTCGTCGGCGGGAGCTTGGCAAACGACGCCGTGCTGCGCGAAGAAGGCGGCGAGTGGACGATCCAGGGCGACCCCACCGAGGCCGCCTTTCTGGTCGCCGAGGCAAAGGTCGAAGGGCTGACCGAGACACGCCGCTCTCGGTTCGAGCGCATCGGCGAAGTGCCATTCAGCTCCGAGCGGAAGCTGATGAGCACGCTGCACGCCGACCTCGAAAATGAGCGCGGCGTCGCCGTCGTCACCAAGGGTGCCCCCGACGTACTGCTGGCGCGCTGCAACGAGGAGCGTCTCGGCGGCCGTGTGCGGCCGCTGTCGGAGACTCGCCGCAACGAGATCCTCGCGAACGTCGACCGGCTCGCCGACCGTGCGCTGCGTCCGCTGGCCGTCGCCTACCGGCCGCTGCCGGCGGGCGAGCGGCCGCCAGCGGACGAGTCGGTCGAGCGGGAGCTCGTGTATCTCGGTCTGGTCGGGATCATCGACCCGCCGCGGCCGGACGCTAGAGCCGCGATCGCCGACGCGCACGCCGCCGGTGTGCGGGTGCTGATGATTACCGGCGACCACCCGCACACCGCGGTGCGGGTCGCCACCGACCTCGGCATCGCCCCGCCTGGGTCTCGTGTCGTCACGGGCGGCGAGCTCGAAACCCTCGACGGGGACGCGTTTGCTGCCACGGTGCAGGAGGTGTCCGTCTACGCCCGCGTCGCCCCGGAACACAAGCTGCGGATCGTCGATGCGCTCCAGACGGACGGACGCATCGTCGCGATGACCGGCGACGGCGTCAACGACGCACCGGCGCTGAAGGCGGCGGACATAGGCGTCGCAATGGGCGTCGCCGGCACCGATGTCGCCAAGGAGGCGGCAGACATGATTCTCGCCGACGACAACTTCGCGACGATCGTCAGCGCAATCCGTGAAGGGCGCGGCATCTTCGCGAACATCCGCAAGTTCCTGCGCTTCCTGCTCTCTTCGAACATGGGCGAGGTCTTCACGATGTTCTTCGGCGTCGTGCTCGCCGGCGTGATTGGTCTCGAAGACACGGGCGAGGCGATCGCGGTGCCGTTGCTCGCAACGCAGATCCTCTGGATCAACCTGCTAACCGACAGCGCTCCCGCACTCGCGCTCGGCATGGACCCGCCTCCCGACGGCGTCATGCGGCGCCCGCCGCGCCGACTCACCGACCGCGTCATCGACGCTCAGATGTGGGTCGGCATCCTCTGGGTCGGCGCGGTGATGGCGGTGGTTACGCTCTTCGCGCTCGATCTTCGGCTGCCGGGCGGAATCGTCGGCGACTCGGGGAACGTCATCGAGGCGCGGACAATGGCGTTCACGACCCTGGTGCTCGCCCAGCTCTTCAACTGCTTCAATGCTCGCTCCGACCGCACGAGTGCCTTTCACGGGCTGTTCACGAATCGGTTTCTCTGGGGTGCGATCGCCCTCTCTACGATGCTCCAGGTCGCGGTCGTGAACCTGCCGTTTCTCAACGACGCATTCGGCACGGCGCCGCTCGGGCTCGAGGAGTGGCTGATCTGCATCGGCCTCGCGAGCGTCGTTCTCTGGGCCGCCGAGGCGAAGAAGTTGCTCGAACGCCGGCTGCGAAACAACGCGTAAGGGCGGGAGGCGGCGACGTGCACGAGTAGTCGTGCATCGGCTCGGTAGTTGGCCACGCCACGACGCGTGTTTGCCCCGATACGCCTGGTGTGATCATGGGCGAACCTGGCCCTCAGGAGGTGGTTTGTCATGCAGGTTTCGACGGATGGACCGTCAGTTGCCCTCGAGGGCGAGCTGGCGCCGCACTTGAGCCGCTGGCTGTGGCTCGTCAAGTGGTTCCTTGCCATTCCCCACTACATCGTGCTCCTCTTCCTCTGGCTGGCCTTCGCCCTGTTGACGGTGGTCGCCTTCTTCGCGGTGCTGTTCACCGGGCGCTACCCACGGGGGATCTTCGACTTCAACGTGGGCGTGCTCCGCTGGTCGTGGCGCGTCGCCTTCTACACCTTCGGTGCCCTCGGCACCGACGAGTACCCGCCGTTCACGCGCGCTGACGTACTCGAGTACCCGGCGCGGCTCGAGATCGACTACCCGGAAAACCTGCGCCGCGGCCTGCCTCTGATCGGGTGGTGGCTGCTCGGCATCCCGCAGTTCTGCATCGCGGGGATCTTCGCCGGGGCCGGATGGTCGCTCGGACTGGTCGGCATCCTTGTGCTCGTCGCCGGCGTCCTGCTGCTTTTCAAGGACCGCTACCCGACAGAGATCTTCGACCTCGTGCTCGGCCTCAACCGCTGGGTGCTCCGCGTCGTCACCTACGGGGCGTTCATGACCCGCGAGTACCCGCCGTTCCGGCTCGATGCCGGCCCGCATGAGCCATCCTTCGACATGAAGCAGAGGGAGACCGCGTGAAGGTGTCGCTGGAGCCGGGTCCACAGGTCGCATCGGAGGTGGGCATGGCCGGAGGCAAGGCGCGTCTACCACCACGATGGTTCATCAAGACCTTCTGGCACGTGCACCGACGGGTCGTGCGAGCGAGCGGTGGCCGTAAGGGGTTGTGGGTTCCGCGCCCAGGCAAGTGGGGCGCCTTGCGGCTCACTACGACAGGCCGACGCAGTGGCGCGCCGCGGAGTGTGATTCTCGGCTATTACGAGGACGGGCCCAACCTGGTCTCGATGGCAATGAATGGCTGGGGTGCCGCCGAGCCAGCCTGGTGGCTGAACCTGCAGGCCGATCCCCAGGCGGTCGTCGAGCTGGCGGGCGGGATCCGACGCGACGTGCTCGGGAGGCCCGCAGTTGGCGCCGAGCGCGAACGGCTATGGCAGCGCTGGCGTGAACTGGACAAGAACCTCGACAGTTACGCAGCCCGACGCCCGCGAGAGACGGCTGTCGTCGTCCTCGAGCCGCGCTCGGCGGAGTCCTGGCTGAGCCACGCCAGCGTCTAACACGCGACGCTCGTCGTGCTTGGCGCGGGGCTTCGGAGCAGATCCGAACCCTACGCCCTCGTTCGGCGGGCATGTGGTTGATAGCCACGGTGTGCGGCCTCAGCGCGCTCGAAGTCACGGTCAGAGTCTTCCCCGATGTGACGACACTCGCCCGCTGACAGCCTCTCGTACGAGGAGGTGATCACGCTATGGCGATTACGCCCATGACTGACGCCCTGACTATCCCCGCCACTCGATTCGAGTACCTCGTCGTCCCGCTCAAGGAGGCGAAGAACCTCAAGAAGGACGACGACACGTTCGTCCCGGAGCAGCTGAACGAGCTCGGAGACGAGGGCTGGGAGGCGGTTGGCCTGTCTCTCAAGTACGGCGACCTAATGGCTTGGCCCGTCGTGCTCTTGAAGCGGCCGTTCGCCTAGAGCGAACTGGACGGGGGGCGCTGCGACCTTGGGGAGTTGCTGCGCCCCCTCGAGCGCAGAGCCCCGACAGAGATGAGAGTAACGCGCGTGTCTGACCCGGCCCACTGCAGGGACGCAGTAGAGACGGTGTGCGTCAGCACAGAGGCCTAGCCGTGCGAGGTCAGGTGCCGCGCCGCAGCGGCCACAGGACGGCGTGAAACGAAACGCTCGGACGTGGTCGAGACAGCCGCCGGACGGAAGCCACGCGCGATCATCCAGACCGCCAGAACCATCTCCTGCACGGCCAGCGGCACGTACATGAGAACCTGTGCGGGAGCGTTGACGTCGAAGACGCCGTACATCGGGAGCACGTAGGCCGCGACGTAGAAGGGGATCGCCACAAGACCCCACGCTGAGATCCAGCGCGGAGCGATGCGCGACCGGTAGAGCAGCACGTAGAACATGGCGCCACCAAGGCAGAACACGAGCGCGAGCACGGCGTTCGCGGCGTCAGCATCGATGACGAGGTTGCCAACTCGGACGCCTGCCGGTGACGCAGTGCCTGCTCCTGCCGCCATGGCCTCACCCAGGGGCACGAGCAGCAGCCAGCCGATGACGAGGACGACGTAGCAGGCGGTCTCGATGGCTCCTCGCACGATCAGGTAGCCAAGTGCCAGCACCTCGCCTATCGGGCGCAGCACTCGGAACAACACGACAGGGACGAACGCGAGCGATAGCCCCATGACGAGTACGAGCAGACCGGCCGTCACCACTGCGCCGGAGTGCTCCATGGCGTAGGCCAACGGGTCGCGCGCATCGCGAACCGGAGCACTGACGATAACGCTGAGGACTCCGGCCACCGTACCGGTGATGTAGAGGATCCCTGCTGTCGTGGCGGCAGCCCTGTGCTCACGCATCGTGTCCTCACCCCCTAACTCGATCCGGCGCATCAGCGCCCTCCTTCGCCTGCACGCTGATCCACACCCACGCACGGCGCATCAGGGCGACCCCTTACCCCGCCTACCCGGAACTACCGAACTCCCGGCGCGCCAGCACTCGGGGCGGCTTGTTTGCTCGGGGCCTATTCGGCACGCCGAGGACAAGTTCCCTCGCTAGCGACGTGACTCGCGGGAGCACTGCTCGGCTCTCATGTTGGCTAGAGAACTGGCTAGGTCTGGTTGTCAGCGCCTCTCTGCGCTGGAGAAGTCGATCTTGGGGCAGACCTGCGGCGACCGCGAGACGGGAAGTAGAAGCTGGCGGCCCCGGAGGGGCGCTTGCCGAGCCTTTGCAGGAGACTGGGCGGCGTCTGCCCTCGACGTGCGAAACAGGAGACGCGCCCTCTCCGGGGTCAACCCACGACGGTACTCCTCTCCACGGTGGAGGAACACGGCCAAATGGGGTATCTGAGGGGCTCCGGCAGGTGAATCAGAGCGCGGTGCCACCGTTCGCCGTTCTCGCTTCTACCGGCGCGGTTACGGTGATATGGCGTGCTGGACGAAGTCGTCTACCTGTTCGATGTCGACAACACGTTGCTCGACAACGACCGTGTCATCGACGACCTTCGTGAGCACCTGAGCGCCGAGTTCGGGGAAGAGCGCCAACAGCACTACTGGGACGAGTTCGAGCGCCTGCGCGATGAGCTCGGCTACGCCGACTACCTCGGCGCACTGCAGCGCTTCCGGGTCGCGTTCCCGCACGACACACACCTCCTCGCGCTCTCCGAGTGGCTGATCGACTACCCCTTCGCAGAACGCCTTTATCCGGGAGCGCTCGAGCTGGTCGGTGAGATGCGCGTTGCCAGCCGAGCCGTGATCCTCTCGGACGGCGATGTTGTCTTCCAGCCCCGAAAGGTCCGGCGCTCCGGGCTCTGGGATGCGTTCGGCGGGGACGTCCTCATCTACATCCACAAGGAACGGGAGCTCGACGACGTCGAGCGGTGCTACCCGGCACGGCGCTACGTGCTCGTCGACGACAAGCTTCGAATACTGGCAGCGGTCAAGGAAGCACTCGGCGGACGCGTAACGACGGTCTTCCCGCGCCAGGGGCACTACGCGCTCGACGCCGAGCTCGAGGCCCGTTATCCGCCCGCCGACGTCACGGTCGAGCGAGTCGGCGATCTGATCGGGCTCTGGCAAGACCTCTGAACATCTAGTCGGAGCGAGCCAGTGGTCAATCCATACCAGCGCGCGACACGTACCCGCTGACAGATCCCATGTCGACCGAATGGAGATGAGTTCGATGAGAAAGCTTCTCTTCGCATTGGCTGTGGTGTCGGTCGCGGCGGCGATGCCCGCGTCCGCGTCACTCGCCAAGGCACCGAGGTTGACCGGCACTGTCGGTCCCGGCTACACGATCACGCTCACCAAGGCCGGAAAGAAGGTGACGAAACTGAAGGCAGGCACATACACGTTCGTGATCCAGGACAAGTCGTCGTCGCACAGCTACGGACTCGACGGGCCAAACGGCTTCGCGAAAGACTTCACGAGCGTCTCCTTCAAGGGTACGAAGAAGTTCACCGTCAAGTTGAAGGCCGGCAAGTACAAGTACTACTGCTCGGCGCACGAGAGCACGATGTTCCACAACTTCACCGTCTCGTAGAGCATCCGCTCGGCGAGTCCTCGGGATCGTCCCGGTGCTCGCCGAGACTACGGGTGGTCGAGGGGGAGTCCACGGTTCGCCGATACGCCCGGTGTCGTCTTGGCCCGCCTTCGGTGGTAGATCTATCGTGGCTCGACACAAGCAGCCACCGTAGAAGGAGGGGAGACGATGACCACACTCGAGAACCGACCGAACACCGCACTCCTCGTCGTCGACGTGCAGACCGGCGTCGTCGAAGGGGCTCACGAGCGCGACGCGGTCGTCGCGAACGTC
Organism: uncultured Actinomycetes bacterium; assembly: GCA_963734825.1. GTDB lineage: Bacteria > Actinomycetota > Thermoleophilia > Gaiellales > Gaiellaceae > GMQP-bins7. The sequence goes on from CAVTIQ010000003.1 coordinate 10,568, forward strand.
GGCACCCTGGTCGAGAAGGCACGGCAGGAACAGGTCCCCGTCGTCTGGGTCCAGCACTCCGACGCTGGGCTCGCGAGGGAGAGCGACGAATGGCAAATCGTCCCCGAGCTGACTCCGGGCGACGCCGAGCCGCTCATCGAGAAAAACTACGGTGATTCCTTCGAGGACACGAACCTCGAGAATGTGCTGTCGGATCTCGGAGTCGGGCGCCTCCTCGTCGTCGGTGCCCAGACCGATATGTGCATCCGCTCGACGCTCCACGGCGCGCTCGTCCGGGGATACGACGCGACTCTCGTCAGCGACGCTCATACGACAGAGGACCTCTCGGAATGGGGCGCGCCGCCGCCGGACAAAGTCATCGCGCACACGAACATGTACTGGTCCGACCAGTCGGCGCCCGGGCGGACGGCCGGAACGGTCGAGGCCAAGGATGTCGACTTCGGCGGCATGTCCTGATGCCTGCTCGACGCCGCGTGTGCGCGCCGCAACGTGTCGGTCAGGACGGGGGACGCGGAATCTGCGTCAGCTGCACGAGTGACACGATGAGCACGACTGCTCCCAGGGTGACGAGCGCGTAGCGGACGCCGCGCAGCGGGAAGTGCGTGCTGATGCCGACGAGGAAGAGCACGCTCGCGAGGAAGACCGTCGTCCGGACGTACTTGTCGGAGCTCGAGCCCGCGGACTCGCCGGCGGTGAACAGGGCGTCGGCCTGAGCATCGAGCGCCCGCGCTTTGGCGAGCTCCGGTTCTCGGTACTGCGGCATGTAGGTCGGGCCGGGTGGTGCGTCGGGGTTCGTCTCGGGCTTCGTCGCGCGCCAGGCATCGAATGCGACGCGGAACTCGGGACGGAAGCGGTGGATGGCCACCTTCACCGCCTGCTCATTGCCGACCGTGTAAGCCGTGAACCACGCCTCGAAGGTCGAGGAGTCGAAGTTCCGCAGCGTGAGTGCCTCCTGTGCCGCACGGTTTGCCTCCGTCCGCTTCGTCGCGGCCTTGGACAGATCGATTCGCGACTCCGTGTTCCATTTCGCCGCCGCGTACCCCGACCAGGCCGCCAGCAGAGTGACGATCGAGAGAAGCACGGCCTCCGCGATCGTGATGAACCGATCACGGCCTGTATGGACGTCGCGACGAGCCGCATGTTCGGCGTGCTCGGTGATCCCTTTCCCCACTTCGGTCGGCGACAGTCCTTCGGGCATCGGCTCCCGTCTCCGGGTCGGAAGGACAGTCCAAGGCTAGTGCTCAGCCAGGACAACGACTCGCCAGGCACGGACCGGGCAGATCGCAAGTGGCTGCGATGCTGCGACCTTCCGATTGACTCACCCGAGCGATGGGAGCAGAATCGAAGGCGGGCTCGAGCGGGCCCACGATCGCCGATTCCCAGAAGTGCGCTAGGAGAACGATCGCGGAGACCAGGGCGAGGATGACCGCGATGCGACTCACCGTGCGGACGAGCGGCTTTGAGCTTCGGCGAGAGCGCGTTATCCTCGGCGAACACGACTTCGGCAACGGGCAACCCTGACGCGTCTGCGGCCCTTGCACGAACGAGGTGAAATTGACTCGATCTTCGGACCCACCGGTCTCGGCTCAGCTGGTGCCCATCTGGGGCAAGATGCTCCTCGGGTTCTTCCTCCTGGTGGTGGGGAGTCTCCTCGTGTACGCGCTCATCGTGCTCTGGCCCGCGGTGCAGGTTGCGACGGTGGACACCGGCCCCAAGGAGCCCAAGACGATCTCCTTCTTCGGCGGGCGGTACACACCGGACCCGGAGGTGACGCTTCTGCTGCTCGTCGCGGTGTTGAGCGCACTCGGAAGCTATGTCCACGCGGCCCAATCGTTCGTGGACTTCGCGGGCAACCGCCGACTCGTGGTCAGCTGGGTCTGGTGGTACCCGTTCCGGATCTTCATCGGAGTCGCCTTGGCGGAGATCTTCTACTTCGCCATCCGCGCCGGATTCTTCGGCACGGATACTCCGACGCAGTTCATCAACCCTTACGGCATCGCGGCGGTGGCTGGGCTCGTGGGGCTCTTCTCGAAGCAAGCAACCGACAAGCTCCGTGAGGTCTTCGAGACGCTCTTCCAGACCGCAGAGGGCTATGGAGACGAGACGAGAGACGACAGCCTCGCAACGCCTGCGCCCGTGCTCGCCTCGGTCGAGCCCGTGAGACTCGAAGCCGGCTCGAGCGAGCTCGAGCTGACGCTGCGAGGCGAGGGTTTCGTGCGCGACTCGGTCGCGCGAGTCAGCCTGCCCACAGCGGCTGGAAGCGCACCGCTTGCGCGGGACACGACGTATGTGAGCTCGGGCCAGCTCCTGGTCACGCTCGACTCCGCCGACGTTGCCGAGGCAGGGTCGGTCAGCATCACCGTGTTCAACCCCGGGCCAGGAGGCGGCACCTCGGATCCTGCGCTCTTCGACGTCGTCTGACGTCTCAGGTGACGGGTGGGGGGAGCGAGCCGACGCTCATGAACGACGCGAGCCAGGGATCTGACCATGCAGCCGGTCCCGGCGCTGGTCCCGGCCCCGGCTTCGGCTTGCCGCGTGCCGACACCGGCAACGTCGTTCTCGACTGGATCAACGGTCTGCTCCTGTTCTTCATCCACGTCGAGCGCCGCTTCGACCCCTTCTTTCGCCCGGGGTTCGACTGGCTCTTCCGGGACCGGCTCTCGACGCTCGTCACCGCCCTCATCAACAGAAAGCGGCAGGACGATGGGCTTGGGCTGGCCGAGGAACGTGCTCAGCCGGACGAAGAGGCCCATCTCGACGAGATCATCACGGCCTTCAGGGCGCAGATGACGAAGCTCTGGAACCCCGGTCACGTCGAGCGCGGAGGCAACACCAAGACGCACGGGATCGTGCGGGCCGAGTTCGTCGTTCGCGACGACCTGCCGGAGCACATGCGACGTGGCATCTTCGCGGAGCCGCGCACGTTTCAGGCCTGGGTGCGGTACGCGGGTCCGGGCCCCTACGTGACGCGGGACATCGACGACGTGGGCTTCATGAGCATGAGCATCAAGCTCATGGGCGTCCCCGGCCCGAAGCTCCTCGACGATGAGAAGTCGACGCAGGACCTGCTCTGCGTCTCGACGCCCACGTTCGTCACCCCGGACACGAAGGCAAACGCCGAGCTCCAGCACTGGAGCTACAAGAACGCGCCACCGTTCTACTTCGCCAACTTCAAGCGGGAGACGCACATCCTCGACTCGATCATGCAGCTGCTCTGGACGAAGACCCAGAGCAGCCCACTCGAGGGGGACTACTTCAGCTGCGTGCCCTACCTCCTCGGAGAGGGGCAGGCGATGCAGTACTCGTTCCGGACGCGTCTGGCGACGCGAACCCGGGTCCCGCGTCTGCCTCTTCGTCCGCCCGACAACTACCTCCGTGACGCGATGGTCGCCACACTCGCGCGGCAGGACGTGGAGTTCGACATCTTGCTCCAGGTGCAGACCGATCCGTTCCGCATGCCGATCGAGAACAACGCCGTCCTCTGGCCGACGAAGCTCTCGCCCCGAGTCCCCGCCGCAGTGCTGCGGATTCCCAAGCAGACGTTCGACTCGCCCGAGCAGCTCGCGTTTGCGCGCGTTCTCTCCTACAACCCGTGGCACTGCGTCCCGGAGCACCGACCGCTCGGGAACCAGAGCCGGGCGAGGAAGCGAATGTACGGCGAGCTGTCACGGTTCCGACAGCAGCTGAACGCGGTGGAGCACTACGAGCCGACGGGCGACGAGCGCTTCGACTAGCGACCCGTGAGATAGCGCACAGCGGAGAGGCCCGGCAGGAAGAAGTACGCGCCACCTCGCACCGAGATGAATCGTGGGACTTCCGTCAGACGCTCTCGTACCGGGTCGGACGGGATCGTGAACGTGCCGCCGTAGGGTTCGGACGGGCCGACGAGCGGATCGGAGTCGTCGTAGAGACCGGCGAACTTGGGGCTGTTCAGCCACGTTCCCTGGACGAACTCGAACTGACGCGAGATGTTCGCGTTCAGGCACATGAAGTGGAGGCCGCGCTCCTGCTCGGTCGGCGGCGGGTCTTCGAGGGCTTCGTCGGGTGTCAGCTGCTGCCCGTACTCGCGGCCGCGACGTAGGAGTCGATGCCGGCGGTTGAGCTCCAGGGACTTCGCTGTCCCGGGCTTGGGGTCGAGCGAGTCCCGCGGATTCGAGCGACGGACATGCGCGCCGATCGGGCAGCGCGCGCCGTCGCGGTCGAGGTCGTGGTAGCCGAAGTCGTTGTCCTCCGCGAGTGCCGGGTCGTCCCGTTCCGGCGAGAGCGTCAGCGGGGCTCCACCTGGCCAGCGGCCGACGAGCTTCGCTGCGAGACGAACGCGCTCTTCGGGGTCGGGCGTCCCGTCGGGGCGTCGTGCCGCGCTGTCGAGGAAGCGCCAGAAACCCCGCACGTCCTGGCGTAGCTGGCGGAAGACGAGATAACTCCCGTTTCGGCCGACCTCCGGAGCCTCGTCGAGTAGGGCCGGGTCCGTCAGGCGTCCGTACTCGTTCGGATAGCCGAGCACGAACTCACCGAACTTCAGGGTCGTCGCTGCCGGCCCCTTCTTCGACAGGCCCTCGATCACCGGCTGCGAGATCCCGTCACGGAAACCGAACGGCTCATGTCCGCGGAGGTTGGAGGTGGCGAGCTCGCTCACGAGCTGTACTCCCGGCGGGAACGCGAGTGCAGGCTCGGCGCAAAGGGCAACGAGCTCCGTGTGGTCGGTCGCGTAGAGAAGCAGCACGAAGTCGACCGGGGCACCCGGGCCTCCCCAACTCCAGTGCTCCGGCGCATCTCGTCCGACGTCGCCGAGCGTCCTGCTGCGATGCGGCGTCGCCATGCCGTCGACGAACTCGTTCGAGAAGAGCCCGATCGTGTCGGCCGGCAGCCCGAGCCGGCGCAGCCCTCCGCTCGTGAAGGCGAGATTGACCGCACGTCCCTCGGGCCGCTCGCTCGCTGCGGTCAGGAGCTCGGAGACGCCCACGAGCCACGTTCGTGCGGCGGTTTCGTCCTCGATCCGACCGAGGAGGAAGGTCGCAGCCGTGAGGTCGCCGTACCCGCGCGCGACGAGCCCTTGGATGTTCGCGAGGTCCGGTTCTACAAGCGGCGCAGCCACTGCTCCGCCTCTTCCGCCCCGGCGTCTCCCACGAGCCCGGCGCGGATCCGCTGGTTGTTGTCGATGTTCGCCGCAGAGAGCTGCCCGTAGGGCGAGTGCCACACGCGTGTCGGTACCTGGTGGAGCCGCAGGTAGTCCTTGAAGGCGAGCTCGTCGCGAGCGCCGTCGAGGATCAGGAACCGCGTGCGCGGATAGCCGAAGCCGTTGCTGAAGACGATGTTGAGACCCCACGCGATCTTGTCGATGAAGTCGTCCATGTAGCTCTCGAGGCTGCCGTCGTAGTTGCTCGCGAACATGACCCTGCGGCCGTTGTCGAGGGAGACCCAGCGTGCGAAGTGGATCGTCTTCACTCCCGCGAGATTGCCGTGGTTGAAGACGTGCCGGGTCGAGTAGTCGATCCCCATGAGAATGGTGCGGATCGTCAGCCGTCGGAACACGCCGGGCTTTACGAGGCCGATCGCCGTGAACGGGTTCTGGACGAGATGATCTTCGAGCGCGGCGAGCTCCTGTACGAGCTCGGGGGTCGGCTTCACATGCGGCGCGGGATCGCGGCGCTCGTGCCAGCGCAGCAGCACGAGGTAGACGAGCAACCCGATGACGACGACGGGCAGGAAGACCAGCACGAGCACCAGGACGAGCAGCGGCACCCCGATCGCGTGCACGAGCTCACGCAGCCTGAAGGCGAGCTCGGTCTTCTCGGCCGGTCGCCGGGCCCACTGGAGATCGACGTCATCGGCGACCAGCTGCTGCAGCTCGCTTCGGATCTCGACGGGGTCGCGGCCGCGGAGCTCGTCGGCATGCTCGTCGAGGTACGCCTCGATGCGACTCCTTAGCTGCGCCTCGTCGCGGATCTGCCGTGCGGTGCGACCGACCGTGTTCACATACCGCGCCTGCTCGTTGACGACGTGCCCGCGCAGGTAGGCGAGTCGCTGCTCTCTGGTTGCGGGTGTCTGCGGGTATCCGACGCAGTGGCCGAAGATGCGGTCGATCGCGTCGCCGCCTACTTCCACGAGCTCTCCGAGGTGGCGGTCCTTGGAGATGTCGAGGTCGCTCAGGTAGATGAGTGAGGCCGGCAGCCGGCCGCCCTCGAGGTCGGTGGACTCCTCCACGAGGACCAGGCGCGCGAAGTGAAGGCCGGAGAGCGAGCCGAAGTCGAGCACCGAGTCGTTGGCGACACCGTCGCCCATCGTCGCGAGCAGCGCGCGTAGGTCGTCTGCTGCATCGGGCCGCACCTCGGCGACGACGGTCAGCGCTGTTTGATGCGGCATGGACGGGGCGTGCCTACCGGCTCACGTCGGGAACTGAAGCGCGAAGTGCAGCACCTTGTCGCGCTCCCAGAAGACGAGGCCGAGATAGAGACCAGGTCCCACCGTTCGAATCTCGTCCCGGATCCAGTGGGCCGCGAGCGACGTCTTCGAGTAGTCGAGGACGATCGTCTCCTTGCCGTCCAACCAGCTGTCGTCCCGATACACCTTCGCGCGCACCGCCTCGATACCGAACGGAAGGATCTCGTTGCGGAGCTCGCCCTTGTCCCGGTCGAACACCTTGCCCTTCCAGGCGAAGAAGTGGATGAGCTTGGCCGCGGGACCGGCCAGCTTGGTGCCCGACTGGACCAGGACCGTGCCCTCGGCCTCTCCGTCCGGCAACTCGCCGCCGGCGCTCTGTCGAAACAGCTCGTCGAGCTCGTCCGAGGACATGCGAAGGAGGTCGGAGACGTCGGCGACCATGGGAACCTCCTGACGGCAGAAGGACTGTCGCTCTCGAACCTACACCCATGCGCAGCGGCGGACAACGGAATTGCGACGTTGACCGCCACAAGGGCGACTGCTTTGATGGAAGCGCGACTGGAGGGCCGCCGTTCCTCGCGTCGCCGTCCCTGCGACGGATCGCAGCGGGCGAAGCCGTACGAGACGGGGGAGTACGCCATGGCCTCACCGTTCACGTCGCTGCTCGACAGCCTTGCAGAGGCACTCGATCGTCGGTTCGGCTGGGACAAGCTGCCGAAGGTGATCGCGTTGCCGACGCTCATAGGGCTTCGTAACCGGCTACGCGAGAAGAACCTCTACGACACGGGGAGGGGGCAGCTAGACCGGCCCGACGTCGACGAGCACAAGTCGTACCTGACGGCGAGGACGCTCGACGGCTCGTTCAACGATCTCAGCGACCCTTTGATGGGCGCACTCGGTAGCCGCTTCGGCCGCAACGTACCGCTCAACCACACATACGCCGAGCCGACGGATGCGCTCCTCGAGCCGAACCCGCGGCTTGTCAGCCGGGAGCTTCTGACGCGGAAGCAGTTCCAGCCCGCGACGACGCTCAACCTCCTCGCCGGCGCGTGGATCCAGTTCGAGGTCCACGACTGGTTCAGCCACGGCAAGCCCGAGACGGAGGAGCCGTGGAAGATCGCTCTGGCGGAGGACGACCCGTGGCCGCAGCGTCCGATGGAGATCCAACGCACGCGCCGCGACCCGAGCCCCGACCCGAGCGGGCCGGCCACGTTCGTCACCGACGACACTCATTGGTGGGACGCGTCACAGATCTACGGTCGCGACCCGGCGTTCGCGCAGGCGATCCGCTCGGGCGAGCGCGGGAAGCTCCGAATCGACGAGCAAGGGCTGCCGCCGAAGGAGCTCGAGGCGCACATCGACCTCTCGGGCACGGCCGGCAACTTCTGGGTCGGTCTAGCGCTGCTCCATTCGCTCTTCATGCGCGAGCACAACACGATCTGCGATCGGCTCCACGAGAGGCACCCCGAGCTGTCCGATCAGGATCTCTACGACAAGGCGCGCCTCGTGAACGCGGCGCTCATGGCGAAGATCCACACCGTCGACTGGACGCCGGCGATCATCGCTCACCCGACGACGCTGACCGCCATGCGCGCCAACTGGTGGGGACTTGCGGGCGAAGGGTTCGACAAGAAGTTCGGCCGGCTCACGTCCAGCGACGTGTTCCGGGGCATCCCCGGCTCGCCGACGGACCACCACGGCGTTCCGTACGCGCTCACCGAGGAGTTCGTCTCCGTGTACAGGATGCATCCGCTGATTCCGGACGAGTTCACGTTCCGGACGCTTGCCGACGATCGCGAGGTCTCGAGTCTGACGCTTCCCGACCTCGGCGTCCTTCACGTCCGCGAGCGGCTGGCCGAGCTGCCGATGGCGGATCTCTTCTACTCGTTCGGAAGGTCTCATCCGGGCGCGATCTCGCTCAACAACTACCCGCGGTTCCTCCAGAGCTTCGATCGGGCGGACGGGACACTGGTCGATCTCGCCGCGATCGACATCCTCCGCACACGCGAGCGGGGCGTGCCGCGTTACAACCAGTTTCGCCGGCTCTTCCGGCTCAAGCCCGCGGCATCGTTCGAGGAGCTCACCGGAGGCGACCTCGCGATCGCCGACCAGCTACGTCACGTCTACGGCGACGTCGAGCGCGTCGACCACATGATCGGGATGTACGCCGAGCCGAAGCCGAAGGGTTTCGGCTTCAGCGACACGGCGTTCCGCGTCTTCATCCTGATGGCGTCTCGCCGGCTCAAGAGCGACCGCTTCTTCACGCGGGACTACCGACCCGAGGTGTACACGCAGACGGGCCTCGACTGGATCGACGACAACTCGATGCGCTCGGTGCTCCTGCGCCACTTCCCCGAGCTCGGACCGGCGCTGCAAGGCGTCGAGAACCCGTTCGCACCGTGGCGCGCCGCCGGTACGACGTAGCTCGATGACGACCCCGGCGCTTGCCGACGCAGCCCGGGTCACGCTCGCCGGGATCCGGATCTTCAACGGGGCGAGCGCTCTGCTTGCCCCCAAGGCGCTGTCGCGCCGGCTCGGCGTCGAGGAGGCGTCAGGCCCCATGAGCTATCCGTTCCGGATGTTCGGGGTCCGAACGATCCTCATGGGCGCGGATCTGCTGTCCCGGGATCCAGCAGTTCGCCGACACGCGCTGAGAATGGCCGTTGTGGTGCATGCGTGCGACACCGTCGCGGCGCTTTCCACGGGCGTCACCGGCGCGCTGCCGCGACGTGGCGCGGCCACCGCGACCGCTGTCTCGGCACTGAATGTCGTGCTGGCCGTGGTCGCGAACCGCGACGAGAGGTGAGGATCCGGCCGATAGTCCTGGTGTGAGGCGGTCGTGCGCGGTTTCTTGACAGTCTCGATGGGCTGTGCTTGCATCGTTTTGCACGAGCCGGTCGGGGTCTTGAGACCTACGGCGGTGGATCGGCGACGTGACCACAGTGTCTCGTTCAGGGGAGTCCGATGCCCGTCTCGCCGTCCCGCTTCGAGCCGACTACGTCGACTCGAGCCGTCATCTACCAACCTTCGACCCCGAGGGAGAAACGTTCATGAAACGACGACTGCCACTGATCCTCGCCACCGCTGCGCTCGTCATCTCACTGCTTGGCTCCACCTCGCTCGGCCAGGCCGCCCGAAGCACGATCGGGGCGGTTCCGTATGCGAACGTCGCGGGGTACGCGAAGAACGCCGCCAAACTCAGCGGCCACAGGGCCTCGACCAAGCCAACCGCCGGACAGATCCCAATCGTAGGGTCGAACGGCAAGTTGTCCGACTCGATCGGAGCCGTCGGCCCGAAGGGCGATGCCGGCCCCCAGGGACCGCCAGGTGCCACCGGATATCAGCGGATCCAGCAGTCGGTGAGCGCGCCGAGCGGTGAGGACGAAGCCAAGACGTACACCCTCCAGTGCCCGGGCGGAAAGTCGGTTCTCGCAGGGGGCTTCAGCCTCTCGAAGAACGGGGCGAACGACCTGCGTGTGATCGAGTCGATCCCGCAGTCGAACTCGGTGTGGCAAGTCCGGATCGCGAACTTCACCGGGCAACCGCCGAAAGGCGCGACAACCCTGTACGCAGTCTGTGCGAACGTGACGTCCTAGACGTTCCTTCGCAGCTCGTGAGCGAGCTGAGCGACACGAAGGCAGCTCTCTTGTCTCAGCGCCGTGGTCGTGATCCAATCGGACAGCGGGTCAGCCTTCTGCGGCGGCTCCCGAGCCGACGGACCACCGACCGGAGAACGCATGCAGGTTGATGATCGCCATTACGCCCGCGTCGCCGACTTGCTGTCGAGCGGCGACGTCGTGCCGTTCTTCGGCGCAGGCGCGAACCTCTGCGACCGGCCGGACGAGGCGCAGTGGGAGCTCGGTCGCTACGCACCGAGCGGAGTCGAGCTGGCCCGTACGCTCGCGGAGCGCGGGCGCTACCCGGATCCCCACGATCTCGACCTCCTGCGTGTCTCCCAGTACGTGGACGCCATCCTGGGGGAAGGGCAGCTCTACCGCTATCTCCACGCGGTCTTCGACTCCGACTATCCGCCGAGCTCGATTCACCGCCTCTTCGCGCGTCTTCCGGCGTTGCTGCGCGAGAACGGTCGATCCCAGTTCCTCATCCTGACGACGAACTACGACGACCTGATCGAGCGGTCGTTCGCGGATGCGGGGGAGCAATTCGACGTCGTCTGGTACGAGGCCAAGCGCGGACCGCTGCAAGGTCGCTTCCTCCACCGGCCGCCCGGGGGCGAGGTCGTGGCGATCGAGCGCCCGAACAAGTACACGGGTCTCGACATCGAGAAGCGGCCCGTGATTCTCAAACTCCATGGGGCAATCGACCGAGTCGACGTCAAGCACGACAGCTACGTGGTGACCGAAGACAGCTACATCGACTATCTCGTCGGGGCAGACGTCGGCGAGCAGATCCCTTTCTCGTTGCGCGAGCGAATGGCGGAGAGCCACTTCCTCTTTCTCGGGTACGGGATGCGCGACTGGAACCTGCGGGTGATCCTCAACCGGATCTGGGGCCCGCAGCAGCTCGACCTGAAGTCGTGGGCCGTGCAGCGCGAGCCGGTCGACCCCGGAGTGCGTGAGATCGAAGAGGCGCTCTGGCAGGATCGCGGAGACATCGATCTCGTCTACGTCCCGCTGAAGGAATACGGCGAGCATCTTCAGTCCGCACTGTTCGAGGCTGCTCCGCCGGCATCATGACCGACCCGACGGAGGCGAAGGACACTCCGAAGACCCCATACATCGGCCTCGTCCCGTACGACGAAGCTGACGCGGCTCTCTTCTTCGGTCGTGACGAGGAGAAGCGAATCGTCGCCGGCAATCTGCGTGCTTCCCGGCTCACGATCCTGTACGGGCCAAGCGGCGTCGGCAAGACCTCGCTGATTCGGGCCGGCGTCGTCCATGACGTCCGCGAGCAGGTGCTCGCGAGCGCCGTGGACAGGAACGGGGAGCAGGTCCCGTACGCGATCTGCGTCTTCCGGGAGTGGCGCGACGATCCGGTGCCAGTGCTCATGGCTGCGATCGAGCCCGCCCTCACAGAGGCGCTCGGTGGGCAAGCCGTCGAAGCCTGGCAACCCGGGGAGCCACTCGTCGACGCCCTGGCCAGATGGACGAAACAGGTGCGCACCGTCCTGGTCGTTCTCGACCAGTTCGAGGACTTCTTCCTCTATCACGGCGACGAGGACGGCGAGGGCACGTTCGCCCGCGAGTTTCCCGCGATCGTCAACGAGCCCAACCTGCGAGTGAACTTCCTGCTCTCGATCCGAGAGGATGCCTGGGCGAAGCTCGATCTGTTCGAGGGGCGGATTCCGCGCGTGTTCGCGAACTACGTCCGCGTCGAGCACCTGAGCCGACCCGCCGCGCGGGAAGCGATCGAGCGCCCCATCGACGAGTGGAACCGCCGGCTTCCTCCGGGCGAGCAGCCTTTCACCCTCGACGGCGCGCTCGTCGACGCGGTGCTCGACGCAGCGGTGGCGGGCGGGCTCCCGCTCACACGTATTGGGGACGTGCCCGAGCCGAGTTCGCCGACGGTCGAGCAGATCGAGGCGCCATTCCTCCAGCTCGTGATGGAACGCGTCTGGCGTGCCACGGTCGAAGCGGGAGCTCGTGACCTCACGAACGCTCGGCTCGAGCAGCTCGGCGGCGCTCGCCGTGTCGTCGAGAACCACCTGCTGGAAGCGCTCGGCGCTCTCACGCCCGGCGAGCAGGCGGTCGCCTCGGACCTCTTCCGCTTTCTCGTGACGAGCTCGAAGACGAAGATTGCGCACTCCGCCTCGGATCTCGCCGAGTGGACGGGGCGCCCCGAGGCAGAGGTCACGGCGGTGCTGGAGAAGCTTTCTCACGGGGAGAGCGGACGCATCCTCCGCCCGGTCTCGCCGGCGACCGACAGTGACCCCGTCCGCTACGAGCTCTTCCACGACGTCCTCGCGGAGCCGAGCCTCGAATGGCGCCGAGGCTTCGAGCAGGAACGCGCACGCCGGGCGGCCATCCGGCGGTTCGCGCGTGTCGGTGGCGTCCTGCTCGCTCTCGTTGCCGTCTTTGCCGGGCTCGGCATCTGGGCGCTGCTGCAGCGGAACGATGCCGTGCATGCGACGAAGTCGGCTACCTCGCTTGCGCTCTCCGCGGCTGCGCGAGGGCAGCTGCCCGCACACGTCGACAGGGCGCTCCTTCTGAGCCTCGAGGCATACCGGTCGAGCTCGAGTGCCGACGCGGCAAGCACCATGGTCGACGCCCTCGAGACTGCCCGGCGCTCCGGTGCGGCGGCGATTCTGCGCGGCGATCCAGGCGGCATCCGGGCCGTGGCCTCCAGTTCGGACGGACGCACGCTGGCCTCCTCGGACTTCACCGGCGCGATCCAGCTGTGGGACGTACAGGACCGCGTACCGCTCGGCGAGCCCATCGCTGCCCACGAGCAACAGATCTGGGGCCTCGCCATCAGTCCCGACGGGCGGACGCTTGCGTCGGCCAGTCACGACGGGACGGTGAAGCTCTGGGACGTGCGAACGCATGCGCTCGTCGGTGAGGTTCCAGTCGGTAGCAGGGGCGTGATGACGAGCGTCGCCTTCAGCCCCGACGGCAAGACGCTCGCCACCGGCGGTGCCGGCGGCTATCTGCGTCTCTGGAACACGCGATCACGTCGGCCGCTCGGGCGGACCTCTCCGCGGACATGGGGACCAGGTCGTCAGCGTGGCGTTCAGCCCCGATGGGCACTTGCTCGCGTCGGCGAGCTTCGACGGGACGGTAGGGCTCTGGGATGTGCCCTCGGGCCGACCTCTCGGCAGGTTCACCAACGGCCACGATGGGCAGGTCTTGAGCGTGGCGTTCAGCCCCGACGGGAACACGCTGGCCTCCTCGGGCTCGGACGGCACCGTTCGGCTCTTGAACGTTCGCACTCGAAGGACGCTCGGTCCAGTTCCGAGCCGAAACGCCGGCCAGGCGTGGAGCGTCGCGTTCACTCCGGATGGCAACACGCTCGCCTGGTCCGGGTCCGACGGGACGGTGCAGCTGTGGGATCTCCGCACGCACAAGCCGCTCGAGCCTCTGAGGGGCCACATAGGCAAGGTCGTGAGCATCGCCGTTGACCCGAATGGGCGCGCGCTCGCATCTGCCGGCTACGACGGCACGGTACGTCTCTGGGACTTGCGGGGTATCCGTTTCGGAGCGCCCATCGGGAGCCACTCGGATCGAGTCACGGGCGTCGCCTTCAGCCCCGACGGTCGCACGCTCGTCACTTCGAGCTTTGATCGAACCGTGCGGCTGTGGCGTGCGAGCGAAGGCAAGCCTGGCACGGTGCTCCTGCAAAACCCGACGGACGGGTTCGAGGGGGTTGCTGTTAGCCCGGACGGAGGCACGGTCGCGGCAGCGAGCGACGACGGAGACGTGTGGCTCGCGCGATTGCCTGCCGGCGGCCAGTCCGATGCGCCACTACATGTCAGCGACGAGGCGCTGCGGACCGTCGCAATCAGCTCGGACTCCCACACGCTCGCTGCAGCAGGAGAAGACGGCTCGGTCCACCTGTTCGATCTGGCCAATCGGAAGCAACCCGGTGTGCTCCTCACGGGCCATACCGACCCTATTGACAGCGTCGCCTTCAGCCAGGACGGGCGAACGCTCGCATCCGCGAGCAGCGACGGGACGGTCAGGTTGTGGAACGTGGCCAGCGGTCGTCCGGTTGGCCAACTTCCTCTTGAAGAGGGCGACGAGGTCGTCAGCCTCGCCTTCCGCGGAGACGACGTTCTCGCGACCGGAAGCTTCGACGGCACCGTGCGGCTGTGGGACGCTCGAGCGCGCAAGGCGCTCGGTGAGCCGCTGCCCGGAGCAGCGAAGAGCGAGGCGGCGGAGAGCGTTGCGTTCAGCCCGGACGGGCGCACGCTCGCCGCGGCAAACGCCGACGGAACCCTGCGGCTGTGGGACGTCGACGGTCGGCGTGCGCTGGGGGTGCCGCTCGAGGGGCGCTCAGGCCCGCTGTTCGGTGTTGCGTTCAGCCCGGACGGCCACGCGATCGTCTCGGGTGGAGACGACGGCACCGTGCGACTCTGGGACGGGATCCTGTGGCGTGACTTCTCCGACCTCGAGACCCAGGTTTGCCGCCTCGTGGTCGGCAACCTGACGGAGAGCGAGTGGGGGCAACTTGCTCCAGGTCTCGCGTACCGCACGACCTGTCAGAACTAGGTTCGGCGGCTTGCTGGTATTCGAGCCGAGCTTGTCGCTACAGGAGATGGTCGCGCAGGTCGGGGCGCTATTCGTCCGCCCGGAGAAGCGAGCCGGAGCTGAACTTCTTCGCCGCGCGCTTCTCGCTGCGTCGCTCCTTGAGCGTCTTCTGCGCCTTCTTCTTCTCCTGCTTCTTCGGCTTGTCTGCACTCTTGCTCATGACGACCTCCAGACCAGCGAGCTGCGGCCCTTAGTGAGGGTTTCTCGGGGCAGGATGCCACGTCACGATGACATGCCCGTCGCTGTCTTTGACCGCCTTCGCGACGACCCACTTCCCATCACTCCGTCTGAGAGTGTCTCCGGCCTTTGGCACCTTGGCGCTCAGCGCGAGCTCCCACTGCCCGTCGGGGTAGCGAACGGTCACGAATGGTGACGACATGTGCCTCTCTCTTTCCGCTCGACCTGGCGCAATGGCTCAGGACCTGGGTCACGACGAGAGGAGGAGCTATCGAGTCTCGCCATTGTATCGCCGGTCAGAGGAGCGTCACCAAGCCTGGCAAGTCAGGCGAGTCTGGGCCGGTTGGGAGCTCAGAGGCGACCTTTCGAGGGTCGCGGGCTGCCGCCTGCGGGCCGGCGTGCGTCGGTCTTCCGTATCGTGTCCGTCGTGTCAACGGTGGACCCCGTGACGTTCCTGATGGCCGTCGCCTTCGCGGCAGCCATCTCGACCGGGGTTTTCATGCACGCGAGCAAGCACGGCAACTCGCACGCGACCGCCTGGGGAGTCGCTGCGTTCCTCGTTGCGGGCGTCGCGGTGCCTGTCTATTTCATCCGGTACTGGTTGCAGCGCAGTACTCGCGACTGAACGACATCTGAGACGTCGAGGGTCGTAGCCGTCCGCGAGGTCAGAGGCGCGGCCGCACGCGCCTCTGACGTCCCCCTCGCCCCCCGTCGTCGGACTCTTCGAACCTCACCTTCGCGTCTTGATCGCTCCCTTCCTCGCGGACCCCGGCACGTACGGCCGGCCGCAGGCGGGCGCTCTTCGAGGGTACTCCTGCTTGCTCCGGAGTACAAGACGACGCGGTCGACTCGGACAGCTACCGTCGAGTTGTGGGCGATGCGGCGGATCGACTTCCGGTCTCGCTGACCGCGGTCCGAGTCGGGCTCGCCGTCTTCGTCGTCGCTTGGATCCTCGGTCCCGACGAGCTGCGGACGGCGATTCCGATCTGGATCGTGTTCCTCATCGCCCTCGGGCTCGAAGTGAACTTCTTCGTCGGCGCTCTACGCGGTCAGCGGAATCGCGTCCCCGAGCGCGGGCCCCAGGCGACGGACCGCGCGCGTTACGGGTACGAGGAAGAAAGCGACGAGCTCTTGCTCGTTCACCACGGCGAGGAGGAGCTGTGGATCCCGTATTTCGGCGAGACGGACGAGGAGCTCGAACAGCTGATCGCCGAAGCCAGAGAAGGCGAGCCCGAGGAGCCGGACACCTTCGTGGAGGAACGCCGAAGCAGCTGGCCGGCAGTTCGCCGGTTTCTCGCCGGTCTCGCTCTCATCGGCGCGCTCGCAGTCGCTCTCGTGTACGTCGAGAGTCGCACCGGATGGGACGGTCTCGACGGCGACACGCGTTCCGCCGCGGTCGCGCGCTTCTCGGCCGAGGCTTCACGAATTGCGGACAAGGAGGTGACGATCCGTTGCGACGAGTCGCGGGACTACGTCGGCTTCGTCCAACACGCAGACGGGGTTGCGCTGGTTGGTGGGGACCGCGCCTATTTGACCCCGGAGCGCTGCTACGACCTCTACCGGCTCGCATACAAGGACGAGACGACGTCGAGCCAGACTGCGCGAGCGATTGCCGTCCTCGCGCACGAAGCCTGGCACCTCCGCGGCGTCGACGACGAAAGCACGACCGAGTGCTACGCGCTCCAGTCCGGCGTCAAGCTCGGGGTCCGACTCGGCCTTTCGGAGGGAAGAGCGCGGCAGATGATGCGCCAGCAGCTCACGGAGAATGCGCTCAATGGAGGATCGAGCCTCGAGTACCTCGTCTCGGCCGAGTGCAGGAACGGGGGGCGGCTCGATCTGAACCCTGGGGTCGCTGCCTTCCCCTAGGGCGCTGCCGAGATCAGCGCTCGAGCACGACCTCAAGGCTGTAGTACCCGGGAATCGGGACTTTCGCAATACGGAGCGCTCGCAGGCGCCGCTCGCCCCTCGTGAGTGGCGAGCCGCGCCCGGCAAGGCGGAAGAGCACAGGATCCAGCACCGGGAACCAGAGCTGTCGACGTTCGAGCCCGAGGACGCGGAAGCGATCCCCTTCGGTGAGGAGTGCCCGGAATGCGCCGAGATCCGTGTACTCCCGCAGATGTGACGTGTCGAGGACCGACTCCCCCGCGCGCTTGCGGAAGTACCACGCCCAGCTCTTCTTGAACACGGTCGTGACGTATCCCCTGCCTCCGGGCCGCAGCATGCGCGCGATCTCGCCGAGATATGCCCGCTCGTCCGGAACGTGCTCCATGACCATGGTCGAGGTGACGAAATCGAGGGTTCGGTCTCCGATTGCGTCAACGGAGTCGGCCGAGGCGACGACAGTCTCGATCCACGGAAAGCGAGCCGAGACACGTGCCAGCCGTGCGGGCTCGAGATCCACGGCGTAGACCGGGCGGTCGGGGGAGATGAACCCGTCGACGGCCAGCGCACGGAACAGCGGCCCGTCGCCACAGCCGAGGTCAGCGAACGCGAGCGGCCCGGCGGGCAGGAACCGCCGAAGCAGCGGCGGCAGCGCCGTCGCGTCGAAGTGGCGCGCCGTGTCGGTGTACTTCTCGATCACCGGAGGACATGGAGGTTACGGTGCGCGCCCGATCCCCTCCGGGGAGGGTGGCTACGAGGGCCCGGCAGGCGCCGTGGCCGAGTGGTTAGGCAGACGGCCTGCAAAGCCTCGTACAGCTGCGTCAGCTTTTCAGCCGCCCCCCGCCGGAGCTTCCTAGACCTAAGGCGCGAACCGGATTCGAACCGGTGTACACGGCTTTGCAGGCCGTTGCCTAACCACTCGGCCATCGCGCCGTGGGGGAGAGGGTAGCGACGGCGCCTCTCTTGTCACGGCCGCGCACCGTCCGTCCCCGACGTCGTAGGTAGCGCGGCGGAGTCAGACGCCGGTGCGGCTGTGCGCGAGACCCGCGGGGCAGCGCCAGTACTCGACTCCGCTGCGGCGGCTTTCCAGCGTGCACGAGTCCTTGACGAGGCTGGGAAAGCCGCTCATGAGGCCCTCGTAGCAGCCCTGCCATTCGCCGTCGTCTCCGGACGGGGCGCGGACGGCGTGGCAATAGCCGACGAGACCGGCCCGTTCGAATGCATGCTCCACCTTGGCGACGTAGAGCCCGACGCCGATGAGGGCGGCGACTACGAGGATCTTTGCGAGCATCGCGCCTGCTTTCGGAGAACTCGAGTATCGGCAGGTTCGGCCCCGAGCACGATCCTCCTTCGCGGTACACGAGCGCAGAAGTAGGCTCTCGGACGTGCCGGCAACGCTCATCGACGGGAAGGCGCTCGCGCTCAAGGTTCGCGCCCAGGTGGCGGAGGACGTCCGCGCGTACGGCGGCCCCGTCTGCCTCGCCACCGTGCTCGTGGGTGACGATCCTGCGTCGCACATCTACGTATCGAAGAAGCACGACGCGTCCGCCGAGGCGGGAATCGAGTCACGAGACCACCGCTTCCCCGATGCGACTCCCGAGAGCGATGTGCTCGATCTCCTTGCCGAGTTGAACGCCGACGACGGGGTCGACGGGATCCTCGTCCAACTCCCATTGCCTGCGCACATGGACGAGCCGCGCGTCACGCGGTCGGTCGATCCTGCGAAAGACGTGGACGGGTTCCATCCGCTGAACGCCGGGCGTCTCTTCCTCGGCGAGCCGCTGCATGTACCGGCGACTCCGCTGGGGGTGATGAAGATGCTCGAGGAGTACGGGGTCGAGCTGAAAGGCAAAGAGGCTGTCGTCATCGGTCGCAGCGAGATCGTCGGGAAGCCGATGGCGATGCTGCTTCTCGCCGAGCATGCGACGGTCACGATCTGTCACTCGCGCACCCAAGATCTCGCGGCTCACGCGAGGCGCGCCGACATCCTCGTCGCCGCGGTCGGTAGACCCGGCCTCGTGACGCCGGACATGGTGAAGCCGGGCGCGACCGTCATCGACGTGGGCGTCAACCGGACTGAGTCCGGCCTCGTCGGAGACGTCGACAGGTCGGTGGCCGAGGTGGCCGGCCTGGTAACTCCGGTGCCCGGCGGGGTGGGGCCGATGACGATTGCGATGCTCCTTTCGAACACGCTTCGGGCGGCAAGGTTCCGCACGCACGGGCTTGCAGTGCCGGGCGCGTAGGCGCTACCGTTCCCGCGTTCAATGTTCATCGGCGCGGGCAGTTCGTCGGCCTGCGTCTTGCTTGTAGGAGGACGTGAGTGGAGCAGGGCACCGTCAAGTGGTTTTCGAACGAGAAGGGCTACGGCTTCATCGAGCGCGAGGGTGGGGACGACGTCTTCGTCCACTTCTCCGCGATCGCGATGGACGGCTTCAAGACCCTCACCGAAGGCCAGCGTGTGGAGTTCGAGGTCGTCCAGGGTCCCAAGGGTGCCCAGGCCGCGAACGTCGTGGCAGCGACGAGCTGACCGGACTCGTATCGACGTAGGTGCGGGCTCCCGGAAGGGAGCCCGTTCCTTTGCGCCAGACCGGAATCCGCTAGCGCAGATTCCGGTCGCGCGACAAGCAGACCCCTTCATGAGGTGCCCGAGGGACAGACGTTTCGGGGTGTGAAGTCGGCAGCTGGAACGCTCTGAAAGGATTCAAGGAATGGCGATATCCAAGGAAGAGGTGCTCCACGTCGCGCGGCTCGCGCGGCTCGCGCTGTCGGAAGACGAGATCGGCCGTCTGACCGAGGAGCTCGGCGAGATCCTGGCCGCGGTGGGCATCGTTTCCGAGCTAGACCTCGCGGACGTCCCGCCGACGTCCCACCCGCTGGACGTCGTCAACGTCTGGGACGAGGACGAGCCTCGCGAATCGCTGAATCTGGACGACGTCTTCGCGAACGCCCCGGCGCGCGAAGGCGATCTCTTCCGCGTTCCGCCGATCGCCTGATGCCTGCAGTCGTCGACACGCTCAGGCTGACGGCCGAAGACGCGATCGGCCTCGTCGAACGCGGCGAGCTCTCTCCGGCCGAGCTCCACGAGGCCTACCTGGAGGCAATCGCCGAGCGGAACGACGAGCTGCACGCGTACCTACGCACGGTCGACGCGGCGGAGGGAGCGAGCGTGCCGATCGCGATTAAGGACGTGATCTCGACCAAGGGCGTCGAGACGACAGCGGGTTCGAAGATCCTCTCCGGCTACGTCCCTGTCTTCGACTCGACGGTCGCTGCGCGCTGCAAGGAGGCCGGCCTCACGCTGCTCGGCAAGACCAATACGGACGAGTTCGCGATGGGCTCCTCGACGGAGAACTCCGCGTGGGGGCCGTCGCGCAACCCTTGGGATCCGACGCTCGTCCCGGGAGGGTCCGGCGGGGGCACCGCGGCCGCCGTATCGTCCGGAATGGCCCCCTGGGGCCTCGGTTCCGACACGGGCGGCTCCATCAAGCAACCCTCTGCGCTCTGCGGGAACGTCGGCCTCCGCCCGACGTACGGCACCGTGTCGCGGTACGGCGTGGTCGCCTTCGCATCGAGCCTCGACCAGGTCGGGCCGGTCGCGAAGACGGTCCGCGACGTGGCGCTCCTCTATTCGATCATCGCTGGCCGCGACCCGAGGGACTCGACCACGGTCGAGCTCCCCGAGCCCGTCAGGCTCCCGGACGAAGAGCGGCTCGACGGCCTGCGTATCGGGGTGCCGCAGCAGGTCGCGTCACTAGATGCGATCGAGCCCGGTGTCCGCGCTGCGTTCGAGCGGACGCTCGCTCTCGCCGAAGAGCTCGGCGCCGTCCTCGACGAGTGCGACCTACCGCTCTCGTACCGGTACGGGATGCCGTGCTACTACCTCATCGCGCCGGCTGAGGCGTCTTCGAATCTCGCGCGCTACGACGGTGTCCGCTACGGGCCGCGCACCGAGGGGGCGACCTACCGCGAGATGGTGGAGCACACGCGGCACGAAGGCTTCGGGGCCGAGCCGAAGCGGCGCATCATGATCGGCACGTACGCGCTCTCGGCCGGGTACTACGACGCGTTCTACGGGCAGGCGCAGAAGGTGCGAACGCTCCTCATTCGCGAGCACCGCGAGGCGCTCTCGCGCGTTGACGTGATCGCGACACCCACCTCGCCCACGGTCGCCTTCCCCATAGGCGACAAGGCCGCGGATCCGCTCGCCATGTACGCGTGCGACGTGCTCACGATCCCGTCCAACCTCGCCGGGCTGCCGGGTCTCTCGATTCCGTGTGGTCTCTCTGAGGGGCTGCCGGTCGGGCTGCAGCTCGTCGGGCCCCAGTTCGGTGAGAACGGGCTCTTCCGCGCCGGCCACGCACTCGAGCAGGCGATCGGCTTCGACATCGTCCCCCTGAGGTGGCGGACGTGAGCTGGGAGCCAGTCATCGGCCTGGAGATCCATGTTCAGCTGAAGACGCGGACGAAGATGTTCTGCCGCTGTGCTGCCGGATTTGGCGCCGGCGAGAACACCCAGACCTGTCCCGTGTGCCTCGGCTTTCCGGGTGCGCTGCCCGTCGTCAACCGCGTCGCGGTCGAATGGACGATGCTGCTCGGGCTCGCGCTCGGCTGCGAGATCCCCGAGCGAGCGGTGTTCTCGCGCAAGAACTACTTCTACCCGGATCTCCCGAAGGGCTATCAAATCTCACAGTACGATCTACCTTCTTGCATAGACGGCAAATTAGTACTACCCACTGCGGATGGCGATCGTGTGATCGGAATCGTCCGCGCGCATCTCGAGGAAGACGCCGCCAAGACCGTTCACGTCGGAGGCCGAACAGGGCGGATCGGCGGCGCGGATGTCTCGCTCGTCGATTACAACCGTGGCGGTACGCCTCTCGTGGAGATCGTCACCGCCCCCGACGTCCGCTCTGCGGATGAGGCCAAGCGGGTCCTGCAGCTCCTCCGCCAGACGATCGTCGAGCTCGGTATCTCGGACGCGGAGATGGAGAAGGGGACGCTGCGCGTCGACGCCAACGTGTCGGTCCGGCCAGCGGGCTCGGACGAGCTGCGTACGCGAACCGAGATCAAGAACATCAATTCATTCAACTTCGTCGCGCGCGGGATCGAGCTCGAGGTGGACCGTCAGATCGGGGTCTGGGAATCAGGCGGCGAGGTGGTCCAGGAGACGTACGACTTCGACGCCGCACACGGGGCGCTCACGGCGCGACGCGCGAAGGAAGAGGCAGACGACTACCGGTACTTCCCCGAGCCGGATCTCGTCCCGGTCGAGCCGACTGCAGAGCTCGTGGAACGGCTTCGCTTGGGGCTACCGGAGCTGCCTGCGGCCCGCATCCGCCGGCTCGAGGCGGAGCTCGATCTCGAGCGGGCGGTCGTCCTCGTCACGGGCGGCCTCGACCGCCTCTGGAGCGAGACCGTGGGCGCCGGCGCCGATCGCATTGCAGCTGCGAACGTCATCGCGAACAACGTCGTCGGTGCTGGGGTCGACCTGGGAGCGATCTCCGCGGAAGAGCTTGCGAAGCTCGTCACTGCGCGCGAGCGCATTCCGCGCGCAGCTTTCGACGAGGCGATCTCGAGGCTCGGTGACCCCGCGTTCTCGGTTGAGCCGTACCTCGTACAGGAGGCGGTGTCGGACACTGCCGAGCTCGGGCCGATCGTCGACCGAGTCATCGAGGCCAGCCCTGATCAGGTCGAGGCGTTCCGCAGCGGCAAGGAAGGCCTCCTCGGCTTCTTCGTCGGCCAGGTGATGAAAGAGACCGAGGGCAAGGCGAATCCGAGGGTCGTCTCGGAGCTCGTCCGCGCGAAGCTGAACGCCTGAACCAGACGGTCGCGTCCGACCGCCTCGTATCATCCGAACGTGGATCGCGTGCGGGTGTGGCTTGCCGTCTCGCCGCTCATGGCCGCCGGCGTCGTCGGTGCGCACGCGCTCGCCTATCGTTTCACAGGCACCCCTGGTGGGCCGTTGCACCACTACTTGGGGCATGTGCCCCAGATCCTGCTCATCGTCGCCCTGGCGGGACTCGCTCTCGGCAGCCTGTCGTCGCGCCTCTGCCTTCGATCCGCGTGGGCGTTCCCAGTGGCGGCGGTCGCGACCTTCGTCGTGCAGGAGCATGTCGAGCGGTTTGTGCACACGGGCCAAGTTCCGTGGCTGCTCGAGTCGCGCTTCTTCCTCGTCGGGCTCGTGCTCCAGGTGCCTGTCGCACTGTTCTCCTGGGTGCTCGCGCGCTGCCTGCTCGGGATGCTCGCGGAGACGGATTCGCGACGGCGCGTGCTGCCTCGCGTCCGGCTCGAGCTCAGCGCCTTCCCGACCATCGATCTGCGACCGATCTCCGCGTCCACTCCTCGCGGTCGAAGCCCACCGCTCCTTCAGACGTCCTGAGGCCCGGCCGCGACCGCGGCCCAACCGATCAGACCAACTGGAGGAGATGAGATGAGATCGATCACAGCCGCGCTCGTTGCGCTCATCCTCGTGCTCGGCGCAGTCGCGTGTGGGGGGAGTAACGATGCGGCATCGACCACCACGGATACGACCACGACGTCGACGGAGACAGACACGACGGGAACCGGCACGGATACGACGGAAGCCGAGTCGCCGACCGTCGTGCACGTCACCGTGAAGAACGGTGTCCCGTCTGGCGGAATCGTCCGCCAGAGCGTGAGCGAGGGCGACAGCGTGGTGATCGTCGTCGACTCGGACGTCGCGGACGAGATTCACGTCCACGGTTACGACATCAAGAAGGACGTGACTGCGGGGGACACCGTCCGCATCCCGTTCACGGCGGACACCCCCGGTCGCTTCGAGATCGAGCTCGAAAGCAGGGGGACGCAGATCGCTGAGCTGACCGTCAACCCGTGATCTTCCTCGCACACGGGATCGGGGGAGTCCAGGACCTCCCGGTCCCGAAGTCGTTCTTCTACGCCTCGGCCGCAATCGTGCTGGTCGTCTCTTTCGTCCTGCTCGGAGCGCTCTGGGGCCGCCCGCAGCTCGAGCGTCGCGCGGGAGGACGACCAGTCCCAGGCGGCCTCGACAGGATCGTTCGTTCGACGGCCCTTCGCATCGTGCTGGGCGCGGCGTCGGTCGCGGTCCTGTTCGTCACGCTGTGGGCGGAGTTCTTCGGAACGACGATTCCGAGCGAGAACTTCGCGCCGACGTTCATCTACGTCGCGTTCTGGCTCGGGCTGCCGCTCCTCTCGGTTCTGTTCGGCAACGTCTGGCGCGTCCTGTCGCCATGGCGCGCGATCGCGGACGCGTCGGTGTGGGTGCTCGAGCGAGGGGGTCGCCGGGCTCGGCCGTTCTTCGAGTATCCGGAAGGTCTCGGGCGGTATCCCGCAGCTGGCGCGCTGTTCGCGTTCGTCGCGCTCGAGCTCGCGTCCTCGAATCCCGCGGACCCGCACTCGCTCGGGATCGCGACAGCCCTCTACACGTACTGGGCGCTCGCAGGCATGGCCGTCTTCGGCCGGGAGGCGTGGACGAAGGGCGGCGAAGGATTCGCCGTCGAGTTCGCGTTCCTCGCCCGCATGGCTCCGTTCGCCGGACGGGACGGCAGGGCCGTCTTCCGGTGGCCGTTGACGGGGCTCGGCGGCGCGGATCGCATGAAGGGGACGCTCGCCGTCATCGCGGTGATGCTCGGATCGACGAGCTTCGACGGATTCAGTCGGACACCGACATGGCAGAACCGGATCAACGCCATCCGAACCGGGCTCGCCGATGCGCCGGGCTGGCGGGTCAACCTCACGATCTCGCTGGTCAACATCGCTGGGCTCGTGCTCTTCGTCGGGCTCGTCGCGCTGACCTACATCCTCGCGGTGACGATCGCCCGAAGGCTCGTGCACACCCCTCGATCGCTCGTGCCGGAGTTCCTGCTCTCGCTCGTCCCGATCGCAGCCGCCTACTTCGTTGCGCACTACTTCTCGCTCTTCGTGATCCAGGGGCAATACCTGATCCTGCTCGTGTCCGATCCGCTCGGCCGCGGCTGGGACCTCTTCGGAACGGCCGGCTTCGTGCCCGACACCACGATCGTGTCGACGAACACGATCTGGTACGTGGAGGTCGGTGCTCTCGTGATCGGTCACGTCGCAGGTCTCGCGGTCGCGCACGACCGCGCCGTGTCGCTCTTCGACCGACGTGAGGACGCGCTGCGGTCGCAGTACCCGATGCTGGCCTTGATGGTGCTCTTCACACTCGGAGGGTTGTGGATCCTCTCGCACTGAACGAGCTCGTCCTCGCGCACGGTGGAATCCCTGGTGCGATCGCCGAGGCTGCCCTGGCGTTTGCCGTGGTCGGCATCTTCGCCTCGATCTGGTTCCGGGAGCGGAGCGCGCGCAAGAGCCGCGACGAGCGCGGCTTCAAGCAGCGGGACGACTAGGAGCGACGAAGCCCGCATACAGGAGCAGCGAAGCGATGGCGAGTGCAGGTGCGAGGGCACCGACCCCGAGCCCGGCTAGCGCCGTGCCGAGAGCCGCAACTGCAACCCCTGCCAGGACGAGCGTATTGCCCAGGGGGCGTCGGCGGAACGTCGCGACCGCGACGACGACGACCGCGATCGTCCCGACGACGTTTCCCGCGATCGCAAGAACGCGAGCAGGCCAGAGATCGAGGACGTCCTGCGCCTCGGGCACGTCTGAGCCCGAGACCTGAGCCTGAAGCTGTACGGCAAGCATCATCCCCGTGGCAACGCCGACGTAGAGGAGCCCGGCCGGTGCCGCAAGGCGCCGGCCGACGAGGAGCAGCGAGCCGACTCCGAGGAGCGGTGCAGTGAGGAGCGCGCCTCCGAGGTAATAGACGCGAAAGGAAGCGTCGCTCCAACCCGCGGCGGCTCCCCAGGCGAGCGCACCGGAGGACACCGCGAAAGCGGCCAGAGCCGCGGCCCACGCTACGAACTGCGCGCCGGGTGCGGTTCGCGCTCGCCCAACGAGCTTCGCGGACAGGCGCAGCGAGACGAGCGCTGCCGCGAAGGCGAGGAGGGCGTCCACGCGCGGCACTGTAGTGGCCGCTCCGAGGCGCTGCCGGTCGTGGAAGTGCCTGCAAATCGGCATGGCTGAGCGGTCTCGGCTCCGGTACCCTCCGCCGGGTGCATCGACTAGCGGCGATCGCGGTGGGAATCGTCGCAACGTGCGCGCTCGTGATCTCGTCAGGCGAGGCGGCTGGCCCGAGCCGTGACTACGCGGCGGCATCCTGGTCGATCCTGGCTCCGGGCGAGACCGGCAGCCTGACCTTCGATCGGAACACACGCGACCAGGCGCGGCTCTACGACGGACTGACGCCGCTGGCCGGGGATGTGGCGGCACAGGATCTTCGCCGCTACTTCAAGCCGGCGCCTCTTGGCCTCGGCTCCGACAGAGGGCGCAAGCGCGAGCAGCCTCGCTCGGGTGTCTCGATCGTGCGCGACACCTTCGGCGTGGCCCACGTGACGGGAAAGACCGAGGCGGACGTCGCGTACGGCGCCGGCTGGGTGACGGCCGCCGATCGCGGCGAGCTGCTTCAGCGAATACGCGGGCCGGCTCGCCTGGCGGCTCTCGACGTACCGGGTCTCGATCCACTCGAGCTCGCGTTCTCCGGGAAGAGCTTCGTGCCGAGCCCCGAGGCCGAGGCATACCTTGCGAATCAGCTCGACGCGGTCCGCTCGCAAGGCGAGCTCGGTCGCCGCGTGCTCGCGATCGTCAAGGCATATGCGGCGGGCATCAACGGCTACTACCGTGCGAACGGAATCTCGATGGCGCCGTTCACGGCCATCGACGTGGTGGCGTGCACCGCGCTCATCTCGGCGCGCTTCGGGACGAACGGCGGGCAGGAGGCACGAAACGCGATGTTTCTCGATGCTCTCGAGTCGCGGCTGGGCGAGACGGACGCCCGCGCCGTCTTCGCCGACCTGCGGGAGTCGAACGACCCGGAGACCCCGGTGAGCGTGGCTGGAAGCTTCCCTCAGCAACTCCCGGCCGCGACCGCTCCCGGGAGTGTCGTGATCGACGACGGGAGCTTCACCGGGCGGGCGCCCCAGCGTGCCGCCTCGGCGTCGAACGCGCTCCTCGTCGGTGCGAAGCGCTCCGCGACGGGCCACCCGCTCTTCGTCGCCGGGCCGCAGGTGGGTTACTCGTACCCCGCGCTACTGGCGGAGATGGAGCTCTCCGGAGCCGGCTTCGCCGTGCGCGGCGCGACGTTCCCCGGCGTGCCCTTCGTGCTCGTCGGACGCGGCCCGGACTTCGCGTGGAGCGCGTCGTCATCACAGGCCGACAATGTCGACCTGTTCGTGGAGACGCTGTGCGACGACGACTACCACTACCTCTACCGTGGCCAGTGCGAGCCCATGCGGCGATCCTCGCTTGGGACGCTGAAGGCCCAGGGAGCGCCGGACGAGCCGCTCTCCTACTACGAGACAGCGCACGGGCCGGTCGTCGGGTACGCGACGACGAACGGTGCACGGGTCGCGATCTCGTCCCAGCGCTCGACGCGCGGCCGCGAGCTCCTCAGCACTCGGGCGTTCTACGCCCTCGACACGGGCCGCGTGACCTCCGCATCGTCGTTTCTGAAGACGATGAGCTCCGTCGAGTTCAGCTTCAACTGGTTCTACGCGGACGATCGCGACATCGCGATGTTCTCGAGTGGACGTCTGCCCATTCGTGCGCTCGGGACGGATCCGGCTCTGCCGACTGTGGGGATCGGCGACTACGACTGGCGCGGGTTCGTCTCCTTCGCAGGACATCCGAAGGCGATCAACCCGCCGTCGGGCGTGATCCTGAACTGGAACAACAAGCCTGCCGCGAACGTCGGCGCCGGTGACTCCAACTTCTCGTACGGGCCGATCCAGCGCGTGAGCCTTCTCTCGGCGGCGATTGCGGCGAGGAAGACACACACCCTCGCGACAGTCACCGGAGCCATGAACCAGGCGGCGACGCAGGATCTGCGAGTCGCCCGGGTGTGGCCGACGATCCGTGCGGTCCTCCTGACCGGGCCGGCACCGAGCGCGCGAGCGGAAGCAGCTGCCGTCCTCGTCGACGCGTGGCGAGCAGCGGGGTCGAGCCGCCTCGACCGGGACCTCGACGGCAAGATCGACAATCCCGGAGCAGCGGTGATGGACGCCGCCTGGGGGCGACTCGCCGGCGCCGTTCTCGCGCCGACCCTCGGCCCACTCGTCGAGCGGCTTGCGGGACTGCACGGGCACAGCGACGATCCCGGCCCCCAGGGATCGGCGTTTCTCTCAGGCTGGTACGGGTACGTCGAGAAGGACCTGCGCACGCTCCTGGGCAACCCGGTCCGCGGGGTGTTCTCGCGTAGCTACTGCGGTGCCGGGGATCTCACAACGTGCCGGGATGCTCTCTGGGCCGCGCTCGATGACGCCGCCGCTGAGCTCGAGACCGCACAAGGCCCAAATCCGTCGTCCTGGCGGTCTCTGGCGACGAAGGAGCGCATCGTCTTCATCCCCGGGTTGCTGGCCGACACGATGCGGTGGACAAATCGGCCGACGTTCCAGCAAGTGGTGTCCTTCGCCGGCCATCGGCCGCGCTCCTGATACCGGAGTGCTCGGCGTCCAACGCCCGCTAGGCTCGTGACAGTGCCGATGAAGCGTTACCTGATGGCCCCTGGCCCGACCCCCGTCCCCGAGGAGGTCCTCGCAGCGGGGGCACGACCCGTCCTGCATCACCGCGGGCCGGACTTCCGTGAGCTCATGATCCGGTGCCTCGGCCGCCTTCAAGAAGTCTTCAGGACCCGGAACGACATTCTCATCTTTACGGCATCGGGCTCCGGCGGATTCGAGTCGGCGGTCGTCAACCTTCTCTCACCCGGAGATCCCGTGCTCGTCGTGTCCGCGGGCGAGTTCGGCGAGCGCTGGTCGGCGCTCGCCTCCACCTACGGAGCGAAGGTCGACGACCTTCGCTTTTCCTGGGGCGAGACACCCCGGCCCGAGGATCTGCGTGCTCGGCTCGCAGAGTCTCCGACCGAGGTCGTGATCCTCGTGCACTCGGAGACCTCGACCGGTGTCGTCGCCGACGTCGAGGCGCTTGCGGCCGTCGTGCGGGAGGCGGGGGCGCTCACGGTGGTCGACGCGGTCTCGAGCCTCGGCGCTGTCCCCCTCGAAACCGATGCCTGGGAGCTCGACGTCGTCGTCGCGGGGTCACAGAAGGCGCTCATGACACCGCCTGGTCTCTCCGTGCTGGCCGTCTCGGAGAGGGCGATGGAGCGTGCGGCGACGACGAGCACCCCGCGGTTCTACTTCGACTGGGAGAAGCTCCGTGCAGCGCTCGAGACGGGGAGCACCCCGTTCACTCCCGCCGTCTCCATCGTGGCGTCGCTCGACGCTGCGCTCGGCATGCTCCTGGACGAAGGTCTCGACAACGCGTTCTCGCGTCACGCCGCGCTCGGGCGGGCTTGCAGGGAGGGCGCCAAGGCCATGGGCCTCGAGCTCTTCTCGCCCGACGAGGAACGATCCGCGATCGTGACGGCGATCCTCACGCCTGACGGAGTGAACGCGCGTGACCTCGTTCTCGCCCTGCGCGACAGGTTCGGGATCACGGTCGCGGGCGGTCACGGTGAACTGGGCGCGCGGATGTTCCGCATCGGCCACATCGGCTACTACGACGTGTTCGACATCACGACCGCGCTCGCCGCTGTCGAGGAGCTCCTCGCCGAGAGCGGCGTGGAAATCGAACGAGGAGCCGCGGTGGCGCGCGCCCTCGAGGTGTATCGGGAGTCCACGGGTGTCGTCTGACGCGGACGGCGCCGAGCGTCAGCGCGTCCTCGTTCGCGAGCCGATCGCAGAAGCCGGGATCGAGTTGCTCCGAGAGAAGTTCGACGTCGTCGAGGACTCGGAGTCGGACCTCGACTCGATCATCGCCGGGTTCGACGCGATTGTGATTCGCTCGGCAACCCAGCTCGACGCGGCGTCCATCGACCGTGCCGCGCGCCTGAAGGTCATCGGTCGGGCAGGGGTCGGGATCGACAACGTCGACGTCGAGGCCGCGACCCGCCGTGGCATCGTGGTCGCGAACGCGCCGGAGTCGACCGTCATCTCGGCGGCAGAGCACACGATCGCGCTCATGCTCGCACTCGCCCGGAACGTGCCCCAGGCTCAGGCCTCGCTCAAGGCGGGGAGCTGGGAGCGTTCGCGCTTCGCCGGAGTCGAGCTCGCCGGCAAGACGCTCGGCGTGCTCGGGCTCGGGCGAATCGGGAGAGAGGTCGCACGCCGTGCGCTCGGGCTCGGAATGCGGGTCGTCGCGTACGACCCGTTCGTTGCGACCGAGCGGTTCAGGGACCTCGGAGTCGAGTCGGCCGCGGCCGTCGACGACGTCTACGAGGTCGCAGACGTGGTCACCTTGCACCTTCCTCTCACCGCGGAGACACACGGCCTTCTGGACGCTGCAGCGTTCGCCCGAATGCGGCCTGGCGTCCGGATCGTCAACGCTGCGCGTGGTGAGCTGGTCGACGAGGCTGCGCTCGCCGACGCCATTCGCTCCGGCCATGTCGCCGGAGCAGCCCTCGACGTCTTCGGCGAGGAGCCGTACTCGGGCGAGCTTCTCGAGCTCGAGCAGGTCGTCGTCACGCCACATCTCGCGGCCTCGACCACCGAGGCGCAGGACCGAGCGGGAGTGATGATCGCCGAGCAGGTCGTCTCCGCACTCGAGGGCGGCCTCGTGGCGACGGCGGTCAACATTCCCGTCGTCGAGCAAGCGGACCTGGAGGTGCTCGGACCGTACATCCCGCTCGCCGCCAAGCTCGGCCGCCTGGCTGCCGCGCTCGCCTCGGGGCGGCCGCATCGGATCGTCGTCGCGGCGCATGGGCCGCTCGCCGACTACGACACGAGGCTCCTCACCGTTGCTGCGTTGAACGGCGTGTTCCAGGGGAGGATCGATCAGACGGTGAACTACGTCAACGCGCCGCTAATCGCCGCCGACCGCGGGATCGAGGTGTCCGAGGAGCGCGTCGCGTCGTCCCGGCACTACACGAACCTCGTGCGGGTCGCGATCTCCGGAGACGGCGAGGAGGTCGAGGTCTCGGGCACGACCGTCGGACCGGAGCAGCGCCTCTTCCTCGCGGGCGCGCTCGGCTATGCGATCGACATCGAGCTGGCGCCGAGGATCGCGTTCCTCGTCTACAACGACGTTCCTGGGGTCATCGGCCGCGTCGGGACGATGTTCGGTGACGCGGGCGTCAACATCGCGAACATGGCAGTCTCGCGGACGAAGGCCGGCGGGAAGGCGCTCATGGCGTTCTCGATCGACTCGGCCGCGCCTCCGGAGCTCGCGGAGCGCGTGCGGAGCTCGGGGTTCGACGAGGTGCGCTTCATCGACCTGCTCTAAGGGCCTCGTCCAGGCGCACGTAGGCACGACTGCGGGGGTAGGCTGCGTCCGTGGTCGCGGCCTGGCCGGAGCCCGTCGAACGCGTGTCGTCCTACCTCCGCGAGGCGGGGGCCGAGGCCCGAATCGAGGAGTTCGCGGACGGCACCCCGACGGCCGAGGACGCAGCGGCCGCGGTTGGCTGCGAGCTCGGACAGATCGTGAAGTCGCTCGTCTTCGTCTGCGATGACCGCTACGTGATCGTCCTCGTTCCGGGCGACCGCCGCAGCGACCCCGCGAAGGTTGCGATCGCAGCCGGAGCAAAGCGGGTGAAGATCGCATCGCCGGCAGAGGTCGAACGTGCCACGGGGTTCGCTCCCGGCGGCGTCGCCCCGTTCGGGATCAAGCGAGTAGAGACGGTTTTCCTCGACCCGACTCTGCTGCGCCACGAGACCGTCTGGGTGGGTGCGGGGTCGCCAAATCACATCGTTGGCCTTGCTCCCGCCGAGCTCGCGCGCGTCTCGCGCGCACGCGCTATGGACGTCGTAGAGAAGCACCCGTACGATTTTGGTCGCGAACTTGGCAGTGACTTCCCCGGAGATCCGGCCCAACCGAAGGAGCGCTAACTCGATGCAAGAGACCGAGAAGATCTGGATGAACGGAGAGCTCGTCGACTGGGCAGATGCGAAGGTCCACGTCGGCGTCCACGGGCTCCACTACGGCTCGGGGGTGTTCGAGGGGATCCGCTGCTACGACACGGCGAAGGGGCCAGCGATCTTTCGGCTCCGCGACCACCTCGAGCGGCTCGAGAGCTCGGCGAAGATCCTGTTCATGGAGATGCGCCACACGGTCGACGAGCTCCGCGCGGCGACGCACGAGCTCGTCGCCGCGAACGGCCTCCCATCGTGCTACATCCGGCCGATCGCGTTCTACGGCTATGGCCAGCTGGGCGTGGCCGCCACGGGGAACCCCGTCGACGTCGTCATCTTGAGCTACCCGTGGGGCGCCTACCTCGGCGAAGACGGCCAGAACAACGGGATCACGACGACGATCTCGAGCTGGCAGCGCGTCGGTCCGAACGTGATTCCGCATGCGGCCAAGGCGACCGGCATCTACCTGAACTCGATGCTCGCGACGACAGAGGCGCGCAGGGGTGGGTACGACGAGGCGATCATGCTCACGGCCGACGGATACATCGCCGACGGCCCGGGGGAGACGATCTTCATCGTGAAGAACGGCACGCTGTTCACGCCGTCGCTCGCGATGTCCATCCTGCCTGGGATCACTCGCGACACGGTGATCCACATCGGAGAGGCGCTTGGCTACAAGGTCGAAGAGACGCTTCTCATCCGCTCGGATCTCTATCTCGCGGACGAGGTCTTCATGGTCGGTACGGCGGCCGAGGTGACGCCGGTCCGATCCGTCGACGGGAGAGAGATCGGAGTCGGCGCGGTGACGAAGGAGCTCCAGAAGGCGTACCTCGCAGCGGTTCACGGGCTCGACGAGCGCTGGAACGACTGGCTCGACGTGGTCGAGCTCGCGCCGGCTCGCGCGTGACGGAGGCAACCCGGCGCGTAGGGCTCAGCTCCCCGTGGCTCGACGAGCGGGAGGAGGAGCTCGCCGAGGAGGTCATGCGCTCCGGTCGTCTTTCGCTCGGCCCGACGATCGACCAGTTCGAGGAGGCGTTCGCAGATGCCGTCGGCGCCCCGTACGCAGCTGCGGTGTCGAGCGGCACGGCCGGCCTGCACCTCCTCTGCGTCGCCGCCGGCATCGGGCCGGGAGACGAGGTCATCACGTCCCCGTACTCGTTCGTCGCCTCGGCCAACTGCGCGATCTACGAGGGCGCGACGCCGGTGTTCGCGGACATCGATCCCCGAACCCTGAACCTCGATCCGGAGAAGGTCGAAGCTGCGGTCACGGCACGCACGAAAGCTGTCGTCGCCGTCGACATCTACGGCTATCCGTGTGAGCTCGACGAGCTCCGGGCGATCTGCGAGCGTCACGACCTCACGTTGATTCAGGACGCGTGCGAGGCGCTCGGAGCGCGCTATCGCGGGCGACCCGTCGGCTCGCAGGGCCCCTCGGCCGTGTTCGCGTTCTATCCGAACAAGCAGATCACCACGGGCGAGGGCGGGATGATCACGACGCACTCCGAGGACGAGCACCGACTCCTCGTGAGCCTGCGGAACCAGGGGCGCGCTGACGGCGGCGGGTGGCTCGAACACGCAAGGCTGGGCTTCAACTACCGGCTCGACGACATCCGAGCAGCCATCGGGATCGGCCAGCTCGAGAAGCTCGACCTGATCCTCGCGGGTCGTGCGGCCGTCGCGACGCGATACGGCGAGCTTCTGCGTGACGTCCCCGGCGTGGGGCTTCCGTGCCCGGATGACGAGAGCCACGAGCGGTCGTGGTTCGTCTACGTCGTAACGCTTCCGGAGGCAACGGACCGCGAAGTGGTGATCGCCTTCCTCGAAGAGCGTGGCGTGCAGACTGCTCGCTACCTGCCCTGTATCCACCTGCAGCGGTACATGCGTGCCCGCTACGGATTCAGTGAGGGGCTTTGCCCTGTCGCAGAGTCGGCCAGCGCGCGGACGCTCGCGCTCCCGTTCCACACGAGGCTCGACGAGGACGATCAGGCCTACGTCGCCGAAGCGCTCGGAACAGCGCTCCGCTAGTGGTGCGGCGAACTCCCCAGGGCGAGGGGCTCGCCGTCTGGGTAGTGCTCGCCGCAGATCTGCTCGCAGTTCTGGTCGTCTACTCGGTTCTCAACCCGAGCGAGCTCTACAAGGTCTCGGGAGAGGGGCTCGGAGGAGGGCTCAGCCGGGCGCTCGTCCTGCTCAACTTCCCCATGGCCCTCGCGGCAATCCCGCTGGTGCTCCTCGCCATGGACTCGCTGTCACGGCGCGCGTGGCTCGTGGGTGCTCCGGCTCTTGCGCTCTGCGCATTTGTCGCGGTGCCCGGAGTGATCGATCCCGACGATCTCGATGCACGGCTCGTGAACGTGATTCCAGCGCTCGGCCTCGTACTCGCTCTCGGCCTGACGATCGCCGCCGGAGGAACTGCGGGCTGGGCTTTCGCTCCCGCTCGCCGTGGTGATCGGGCCAGGATCGCCGTTTCAGCCGTTCTCGTCGTCGTGTCGCTGCCCTGGATCGCCGCCGAGCTCGGCAAGCACTTCCCCCAGGGCATCTTCCTGACGACCGAGCTCTACGCGGAGCCGCACCAGCCTCCTGCGGCGGCCGTGCATCTCGGCCATCACCACGGCATGTCCGGGCTCCTCCTCGCAACAGCTGCGCTGCTCCTCTCCCGGTCGAGTCTCCTGCTGCCGACTCTCCGCCGGACCTACGCGGTGCTCCTCTCTCTGATGCTCTCGTATGGTCTCGCCAACATCGCGAACGACTCCTGGCACGAGCAGGTGGTGAAGCGTGGTTGGACATCGACGGACATCCCGGGCGCGACCCTGCCGGCGCTGAACCTGACGTGGGCCGTCGTGCTCGTCGCGACCGGGGTGCTGTACGCGCTCGGGTTCGGGCGTCCGGACGAACGTGGCGTGACGGGTGATAATCACCTGAGATGACGGCTCTCCGGATGGTCTTTCTGGGCTTCGGCAAATACGCTCGCGCGGACAAGATCTATGCGCTCGAGCCGCTCATCGGCGACGAGCGCGGTGGCGGCCGGCGGACTCGGGTGTGGGTGGAAGGGGTGTCGGAGCCGCTCGTGGCGTCACGGACGGAGCGCACGATCCTGCACGACATGGGCCACGAAGCGGGGGACTCTGCGCTTCTCGACGGAGCACTCGACCTCGCCGAGCGCCTGGCCGCCGCGGCTGAGGAAGGGCGCGTCGATCTCGGGGATCTCGGAAGGCGGGCACGCCGGCTTCTCGCGTCCACGGCCCGGCCATCCGAGGGCGAACAGCTCTTCTGACCCGGCAGCGATCCGCCGTCGAGAGATCGTTCTTCGACCGCGACGTGCATGCGGTCGCGCACGATCTCATCGGCTGCACGCTCCTCGTGAACGGCGTCGGTGGCGTGGTCGTCGAGTGCGAGGCATATGCACCCGATGACCCTGCGAGTCACGCCTTCAACGGCCGGACTCGCCGGAATGGGGCGATGTTCGGGCCGCCGGGAAGGCTCTATGTCTACCGGTCCTACGGCGTCCACTGGTGCGCGAATCTCGTCTGCGGACCGGAGGGCATCGCAGCAGCGGTGCTACTGCGTGCGCTCGAGCCGACCGCAGGCATAGACGAGATGCGTCGACGGCGTGGGGTGGACGACCCCGTGCTGCTGTGCTCGGGCCCTGGTCGTCTCACGCAGGCGCTCGGCATCACCGGTGACCACGACGGCGCGCCGCTGGACGAACTTCCGTTTCGCCTCGTGCGATCGGCCGGGAAAGGCGAGGTCGTGCGCAGTCCGCGCATCGGGATCAGCCGCGCCAAGGACTATCCGTGGCGGTATTCCGTCGAGGGCTCGCGGTTCGTCAGCCGTCCCCGACCACGAGCGTGATCGTGAGGCCTGGTGCAGAGGCGACCCCGGCTGCGGGGCGCTGTCGGAGAACTGTCGCCTTGTGGCCATGTGCGGTGACGATGCGCCACCGGAGCTTGCGCCGCGTGAGCTCGGGGCCTACGGTCTCGAGACTCGATCCGACGAAGTTCGGCAGGAGGCCGTAGCGCGCCTTCGACACGACGAGGGTGACCTCGTCGCCGGCCGAGAGTCCACCCTTGCGTGGAATCTGACTCACGACCGCACCAGGAGTCGAGCCGGGCTTTGCCGGCTTGTACACGAGCTGCGCGTCGAGAGGCTGGCTTGCAAGGCGCGCGACAGCCGCGTCCTCCGTCATTCCGACGACGAGGGGCACATCCACTTCGTTCGGCTTGCAGTCGGCGGACTCGTCCGGTGCGTGACTCGAGAAGTAGGCGACCACGCGCGTGCCGCGGCAGTAGCCGTTGTCGAGCTTCCACGCGCCTCCGCGCTTCACGACCCGGTACGACGACGACCCGAGGTACGGGGCGGCGTCGAAGGAGCGGTCGACATCCTCGTGCTTCGCATCCTGCGCCTTCACGTAGCTACTGACGAACTCCTTCCAAATCAGCGCCGGAAGCGTTCCGCCCGTGACGGGCTCTCCCTCGAACTCGGTGGTCATGGGCCGCAATCGGTCCGGGTAACCGACCCAGACGGCGACCGCGAGCTCGGGCGTGTACCCGACGAACCAGGCGTCGCCGTAGTTGTCCGTCGTACCCGTCTTGCCCGCGACCGCGATTCCAGGAACGGCGGCCCGCGTCCCGGTCCCGAATCGGACGACGTCCTGGAGGATGGCCGTGAGGGTCTCCGCCTCGCCAGGGTCGGTCACCTCGGTCGGCTGAGGAGAGTTCTCTTCCACTCGGTGGGTGCGTATCCGCTCGACGCTCTCGACGACGCGGGGCGTGTCGCCGAACACCGAGCCGTCGACGCGCCTGCCCTCGTTCGCGATCGTCGAGTACGCGCGTGCCATCTCGAGCGGGTTGACGGCGACGGAGCCGAGGCCGATCGA
Source organism: uncultured Actinomycetes bacterium (assembly GCA_963734825.1). Lineage (GTDB taxonomy): Bacteria > Actinomycetota > Thermoleophilia > Gaiellales > Gaiellaceae > GMQP-bins7. The sequence goes on from CAVTIQ010000003.1 coordinate 47,004, forward strand.
GAAGTACGGGTCGAGCGGGCTCTTGATTCCGAGCGCATGTGCCGTTTCGACGATCGCCTTCGGGCCGACGAGATCGGTGAGCTGGGCGTAGACGGAGTTGTCGGAGGAGACGAGCGCGCGTTGCAGGGTGACGCGCCCCAGATACGTGTGGTCGTAGTTCGTGACCGTCCAGATCCGGTCGCCGGCGTCGATTGACACCTTCTTCGACTCGAGCTCGGTTTGCGGCGAGATACCCTCGCGCATCGCCGTCGCGAGGACGATGGGCTTGAACGCCGATCCCGGCTGGCGAGCGGCCTGAGCGGCGAGATTGAACTGGCTCTCACGGAAGTTCCTGCCTCCGAACATCGCCTTGACGGCGCCCGTTTGTGGATCGATCGCGACGAGCGCCGCAGCCGGCCCGTCGGGATTCTGCAGCACCTTCTCGACTGCCTCGCGAGCGAGTTGCTGGAGCTCGAGGTCGATGGTCGTCGTCACCTTCAGACCACCACCGAAGACACGCCCGGCTCCGTACTTCTGTACGAGCTGGTCCTTGACGTAGTTGACGAAGTACTGCGCTGGCCCCTGGGTCCCTGGCAGATGAACGTCCTCCGGGTCCGGGAGCGGTGCCGCATTCGCGTGCCGGAAGTCACCCCGTGTGATCTTTCCCTGGTCGAGCATTGCGGTGAGGACGTACCGTCGCCGCTGCTTTGCGCTCGCCGGGTTGGTGACCGGGTCGTACTGGCTCGGATCGGCGGGGATGCCGGCGAGGAGCGCAGCCTCCGCGAGGTCGAGCTCTTTGGCGCCCTTCTTGAAGTACGCGCGCGAAGCCTGCTGGATCCCGTAGGCGCCGTTCCCGAAGTAGATCGTGTTCAGGTAGGCGGTGAGGATGCGATCCTTGCTCCAGCGCTGCTCGAGCTGCCATGCGAGCGCGGCTTCGCGCACCTTGCGGGCGAGCGTCCGCTCGTTCCGGATGTAGGCGTTCTTGACGAACTGCTGGGTGATCGTCGAGCCGCCTTCGACGATCGCCTGGTTGCGGACATCCGCCCAGAGCGCTCGACCCACGCCGCGGACATCGATGCCGTCGTGGTCGAAGAAACGCTGGTCCTCGGTTGCCACGATCGCCTGGCGCATGATCGGGGCGATGTCTTCCGTTCTGACCAGGACGCGGCTCTCGTCTCCGCGCAGAACGGCGAGCACCGACTTACCGTTCGCCGCGTAAACGACCGAGTCGATGTCAGAGCGCTGTGCCGCGGGGTCGAGCGCCGGGATCTCGCTGGCGACCGCGCGCACGAGCCCGAACGAGAACGACAACCCCGCCAGGACCACGAGGACGCCAAGCAAGGCCGCGAGGCGGAGCTTGCGAACTCGTCGCCGCCGGCGCAGCGGCATCCCCTTCTCCCTGCGACGTCGCAAGGGGAGAAGTCTTGCAGCTGAACGTAGTCGGGCGTCATGGCGAGTTCGTTAACGGACGGCTGGGATCCATGGTGCTCGTCACCGTGGAGGCTCGAGTCGACCGCCGGTTAGGCTTGCCCGATGGACACTCTCGTCACGGTCGACGACGCCGAGCGTCGCGCCGAGAGCATTCTGTCGCCCGAGGCATGGGCATATGTGTCGGGTGGTGCGGGCGACGAGCGGACGCTGCGCTGGAACCGAGAGGCTTTCTCACGTTTTCGGCTCCGCTATCGCGTGCTCATCGATGTCTCCGACGTCTCGACCGAGACGACCGTGCTGGGGACGCCGGTCTCGATGCCCGTGCTCGTCGCCCCTATGGCGTACCAGGCGCTGGCGCACGAGGAGCATGAGCTCGGCATGGCCCGTGGAGCTGCTGCCGCAGGCACGATCATGTGTCTCTCCACCGTGGCGACGGCCACCCCGGCGGACGTCGCGGCAGCGGCGCCCGACGGCCAGCGGTGGTGCCAGGTCTACGTCTTTCGCGATCGTGAGATCAGCGACGCAGTCATCGCCCAGGCCCTTGAAGCCGGATTCACCGCTCTCGTCCTGACAGCCGACTTGCCCGTGCTCGGAGTGCGCGATCGCGAGCAGCGCGCGGTGTTCGACATTCCCGAGGACGACGTGCCGGCACTCGCCGCCGCGCGTGGGCGAAGTACAAACGACGATCCTGCGCTCGCGATGCTGGATGCGGGCGTGAACTGGAGCTATGTGACGGAGCTACGCGAGCGCTGGAACGTCCCCGTGATCGTGAAGGGCCTCGTCACCGCAGAAGACGCGACTCTCGCTTGCGACTACGGCGCCTCGGCGGTCGTCGTCTCGAACCACGGCGGACGCCAGCTCGACGGTGCGATCTCCTCGCTCGAGGCACTGCCGGAAGTCGTCGAGGCAGTCGGCGATCGAGCCGAGGTGTACCTCGACGGAGGAGTGCGTCGCGGCTCTGATGTCGTGATGGCGCTCGCGCTCGGCGCTCGCGCCGTGCTCGTCGGGCGACCGGCCATGTACGGGCTGGCCTTCGGCGGTGCGAAGGGTGTCCAGCAGGTCCTGGAGATCCTGCGAGACGAGACCGAGAATGCGCTCGCGCTCCTCGGCTGCCGCTCGCCCGCGGAGGTCAGCGCAGCGCACGTCTGCCCGGGATGAGCAACGCCGAGCTAACCCGCAACGCGGTCCACGTGCTGCCCGAGGGCGCGCTCGAAGCGAAACTCGAGCTCGGTCGACCCCTCAGGGTCAAGCTCGGTATCGACGTGACGTCGCCCGACATCCACGTCGGTCGCGGCATCCCACTGCAGCGGATGCGCGCGTTCCAGGACGCGGGCCACATCGGCGTTCTCATCGTGGGCGACTACACGACCCGGATCGGGGATCCGTCGGGTCGCTCCTCCGAGCGACCGATCCTCTCGGACGAAGAGATCGACCGGAACGCGCGGACGTACGTCGAGCAGGCGTACCAGATCGTCACTCCCGAGCAGACCGAGGTGCGCCACAACAGCGAATGGCTCGCCGGGCTGAGCTTTGCCGACGTCATTCACCTGACGCGGATGATGACCGTCGCGCAGATGCTCGAGCGCGACGACTTCGCCGGGCGCTACGTCGCCGGCCAGCCGATCTCGGTATCCGAGCTCCTGTACCCACTGATGCAGGCGTACGACTCCGTCGCGGTCGAGGCGGACGTCGAGCTCGGCGGCACCGATCAGCTCTACAACCTCCTCGCCGGCCGAGAAGTGATGCAGGCCTATGGGCTCGAGCCGCAGGTCGTGCTCACGACGCCACTCCTCGTCTCGTGGGACGGCGAGAAGATGAGCTCGTCCGTCGGGAACAACATTCCGCTGACGGCGCCAGCCGAGGAGCAATTCGGCCGGACGATGCGGATCTCCGACGAGCTCCTCCCCGAGTGGTACCGGCTGGTGATGCAGGAGGGCCTTCCGACCGACGCCGATCCTCTCGAGGCGAAGCTCGCGCTCGCGCGCTGGATCGTCACGCGATCGCACGGCGAGGATGCCGCCGTCGGCGCAGAAGAGCACTTCACCCGGGTCGTTCGTGAGGGGCGGGCGCCCGAGGAGCTCGCCGAGGCGCAGCTTCCGCCCGGCGAACTCGTTCACCTCCCGGCTGCGCTCGCGGAGTGGTTCGGTTTATCCACCAGTGATGCGCGCCGGCTGATCACCCAAGGCGGCGTCAAGGTCGACGGTGAACGGGTGGATGCCCTCGACGTCGCGCGCGAAGCGCTTGCCGGCGCGGTCGTGCAGGCCGGTAAGCGCCGGTTCGTCCGGGTCGGCAAGGACTAGGTCCGTGCCGCCCGGATGGCTCCGTCACTGGGTTCGGTTGACACCCCGGAACCGTCTGCTAGCATCCTCAAGCCGCCCGAGAGGGCGACGCAGGAACCTGTAACTCGACGACTAGGAGTGCCTTCGAGCGAACGGATACGACCTCGTATCACTTCCCCGAGGGCCTCTGGTGCGAGTCGGAGGCTTTTTTGTTGTCGCTCAAGGGTTTGCAAGCTAGGCGGTTCGGTCTTTGAAAACTCAACAGCGTTGAACGTCGAGACCTCTCGCAGGCGGTCGCTTGCAAGCTCAGGCTTGCCGCCGGCTTTTCTGCGTGAGGCTTAAGATCCTGTCAACCCTTATTGGGTAGACGATCGAGCATCAAGCTCGAATTGAAGACTGTCCTCGGTTCGTGAATCCAATTCTCGAGCGCGGGGACGACAAGTCCTTCACGGAGAGTTTGATCCTGGCTCAGGACGAACGCTGGCGGCGCGCTTAACACATGCAAGTCGAGCGAGAACCAGGGCTTCGGCCCTGGGGACAGCGGCGAACGGGTGAGTAACACGTGGGTCATCTGCCCTCGGCACCGGAATAGCCCGGGGAAACCCGGATTAATGCCGGATAGCCCGCCTGCCCTTCGGGGCGGTCGGAAAAGGTAGCTTCGGCCTCTGGCCGAGGATGAGCCCGCGGCGGATTAGCTTGTTGGTGAGGTAATGGCTCACCAAGGCGACGATCCGTAGCTGGTCTGAGAGGACGATCAGCCACACTGGGACTGAGACACGGCCCAGACTCCTACGGGAGGCAGCAGTGGGGAATCTTGCGCAATGGGCGAAAGCCTGACGCAGCGACGCCGCGTGAGGGAAGAAGGCCTTCGGGTTGTAAACCTCTTTCAGGAGGGACGAAGCCACTCGGGTTAATAGCCCAGAGGGTGACGGTACCTCCAGAAGAAGCCCCGGCTAACTACGTGCCAGCAGCCGCGGTAATACGTAGGGGGCAAGCGTTGTCCGGATTTATTGGGCGTAAAGCGCGTGTAGGCGGCCAGACAGGTCCGTTGTGAAAACTGGAGGCTCAACCTCCAGACGTCGATGGAAACCGTTTGGCTAGAGTCCGGAAGAGGAGAGTGGAATTCCTGGTGTAGCGGTGAAATGCGCAGATATCAGGAAGAACACCGATGGCGAAGGCAGCTCTCTGGGACGGTACTGACGCTGAGACGCGAAAGCGTGGGGAGCGAACAGGATTAGATACCCTGGTAGTCCACGCCGTAAACGATGGGTGCTAGGTGTGGGAGGTGTCGACTCCTCCCGTGCCGCAGCTAACGCATTAAGCACCCCGCCTGGGGAGTACGGCCGCAAGGCTAAAACTCAAAGGAATTGACGGGGCCCCGCACAAGCAGCGGAGCATGTTGTTTAATTCGATGCGACGCGAAGAACCTTACCAGGGCTTGACATGCACTGGAAATCCGTAGAAATACGGCCCTCCTTCGGGACCAGTGCACAGGTGGTGCATGGCTGTCGTCAGCTCGTGTCGTGAGATGTTGGGTTAAGTCCCGCAACGAGCGCAACCCCTGTCCCATGTTGCCAGCGAGTAATGTCGGGGACTCATGGGAGACTGCCGGTGACAAATCGGAGGAAGGTGGGGATGATGTCAAGTCATCATGCCCCTTATGTCCTGGGCTACAAACGTGCTACATTGGCCGGTACAAAGGGCTGCAAACCTGCGAGGGTGAGCGAATCCCAAAAAGCCGGTCCCGGTTCGGATTGAAGGCTGAAACTCGCCTTCATGAAGGCGGAGTTGCTAGTAATCGCGGATCAGCAACGCCGCGGTGAATACGTTCTCGGGGCTTGTACACACCGCCCGTCACACCACGAAAGTCGGCAATACCCGAAGCCGGTGAGCTAACCTCTTCGGAGGAGGCAGCCGTCGAAGGTAGGGTCGATGATTGGGGTGAAGTCGTAACAAGGTAGCCGTAGCGGAAGCTGCGGCTGGATCACCTCCTTTCTAGGGAATGCCGGAGCTCTTACTCCGGCAGGCGTTCTACTTGTTGGCCGCTTCCGCGGCGTGTCCCTTCGGGGCTGCGTTTCGGTGGCGACCTACGATGACTCTTCGGAGTCGTCCAAGCTAGAGCTCGCCTGGAAATAACGTCGAGCTCGACGTTCACACGCTGTTGAGTTTTGAGAGACCGTTCATTGGACGGTTCTTCTCGTGGGCGTACGAATGCTCACGTGCACCTTGAAAACTCCATAGCGGCAACACATAACGTGTTCTTTCCGGTCAAGAGAGAAAGGGCACACGGTGGATGCCTTGGCGCCAAGAGCCGATGAAGGACGTGGGCGGCTGCGATAAGCCTCGGGAAGGAGCTGACCATCCGTTGATCCGGGGATTTCCGAATGGGGAAACCTACGCGTGGTAATGCGCGCGTACTCCTGCCTGAATACATAGGGCAGGAAGAGGCAAGCCGGGGAACTGAAACATCTTAGTACCCGGAGGAAAGGAAAGAAACCTCGACTCCCTGAGTAGTGGCGAGCGAAAAGGGAAGAGCCTAAACCCGTGTGATGTGACTAGGCGGCAGCCGTTGTCACATGGGGGTTGTAGGGCTCGCTTTGATCCGTCTGCCGGCGGGTCGGGAAGTTACAAAGTCTCGTGTTAGTCGAACCGGCTGGAACGCCGGACCACAGCGGGTAACAGTCCCGTAGACGAAAGCACGAGGCCTTCCTTAGCGAGTTCCTGAGTACGGCCGGGCACGGGAAACCTGGTCGGAATCTGCGGGGACCACCCCGTAAGGCTAAGTACTCCTTGGCGACCGATAGTGAACTAGTACCGTGAGGGAAAGGTGAAAAGCACCCCGGAAGGGGAGTGAAATAGTACCTGAAACCGTGTGCTTACAAGCGGTCGGAGCAGGCTTTGTCCTGTGACGGCGTGCCTTTTGCATAATGAGCCAGCGAGTTGCTCTTCAACGGCAAGGTTAAGGAAACGGAGCCGTAGCGAAAGCGAGTCTGAATAGGGCGATTCAGTCGTTGGAGGCAGACCCGAAACTGAGTGATCTACCCATGGGCAGGTTGAAGCGGGGGTAAGACCCCGTGGAGGACCGAACCGACGTCGGGTGAAAACGGCGCGGATGACCTGTGGGTCGGAGTGAAAGGCTAATCAAACTCAGAGATATCTGGTTCTCCCCGAAATATATTTAGGTATAGCGTCACGTGTTTACTGTTGGTTGTAGAGCACTGTTTGGCCTAGGGGGCCTACCAGCTTACTGAAGTCAGGCAAACTCCGAATGCCGACAGTTAAGAGCGTGGCAGTCAGACTGCGGGGGATAAGCTCCGTGGTCGAAAGGGAAACAGCCCAGACCGTCGGCTAAGGCCCCTAATTCCCGGCTAAGTGGTAAACGATGTTCGATTGCCCAGACAACCAGGATGTTGGCTTAGAAGCAGCCATCATTTAAAGACTGCGTAACAGCGCACTGGTCAAGTGGTCGAGCGCGGACAATGTAACGGGGCTCAAGTCGGGAGCCGAAGCTACGGATTTCGTCGTGCTTGCGAGCACGGCGGAGTGGTAGGGGAGCGTTCCCATGCCAGTGAAGCGGCGGCGTAAGCCAGCCGTGGAGGCATGGGAAGTGAGAATGCTGGCATGAGTAACGAAAGAGGGGTGAGAAACCCCTCCGCCGAATGCCCAAGGGTTCCTGAGTAAAGCTAATCTGCTCAGGGTTAGTCGGGACCTAAGCCGAGGCCGAAAGGCGTAGGCGATGGCCAACCGGTTGATATTCCGGTACCACGTACCCACCGCTATCACCGATGGCGGGACGGGGTAGGCTAAGGGATCCCAGGCGCTGGTCGACCTGGGGCAACCGCGTAGGGTGAGCGATAGGCAAATCCGTCGCTCGTTAAACCTGAGACGGGAAGCCGACTCCAGAAATGGAGGAAGTCCCTGAAGCCATGCCTCCTAGAAAAGCGTCTAGGGAGGTGGGGCGTGCCCGTACCAAAACCGACACAGGTGGGCAGGTAGAGAATACTAAGGCGATCGGAAGAACCCTCGTTAAGGAACTCGGCAAAATGGCCCCGTAACTTCGGGAGAAGGGGCGCCCCAGTAGAGTGATCGGACTTGCGCCGTGAGCTCGAGGGGGCCGCAGTGAAACGGCCCAAGCGACTGTTTACCAAAAACACAGGTCTCTGCTAAGTCGTAAGACGACGTATAGGGGCTGACGCCTGCCCGGTGCCGGAAGGTCACGAGGAGAGGTTAGCTTTCGGGCGAAGCCTTGAATCCAAGCCCCGGTAAACGGCGGCGGTAACTATAACCGTCCTAAGGTAGCGAAATTCCTTGTCGGGTAAGTTCCGACCTGCACGAATGGCGTAACGACTTGGGCGCTGTCTCAACGAGGGATCCGGTGAAATTGAAGTCTCGGTGAAGATGCCGAGTACCCGTGGCTGGACGGAAAGACCCCGTGAACCTTTACTGCAGCTTTGCGTTGAAGTTTGGGATACGTTGTCCAGGATAGGTGGGAGACTGTGAACCGGGAACGCTAGTTCTCGCGGAGTCAACCTTGGGATACCACCCTTCGTGTTCTGGGCTTCTAACCCGATCCCGTTATCCGGGTCGGGAACAGCGTGAGGTGGGCAGTTTGACTGGGGCGGTCGCCTCCTAAAATGTAACGGAGGCGCGCAATGGTTCCCTCAGCACGGTTGGAAATCGTGCGTAGAGCGCAAAGGCATAAGGGAGCCTGACTGCGAGACTGACAAGTCGAGCAGGGACGAAAGTCGGCCTTAGTGATCCGACGGTGGAGAGTGGAATCGCCGTCGCTCAACGGATAAAAGGTACTCCGGGGATAACAGGCTCATCCTTCCCAAGAGTTCATATCGACGGAAGGGTTTGGCACCTCGATGTCGGCTCGTCGCATCCTGGGGCTGAAGCAGGTCCCAAGGGTTGGGCTGTCCGCCCATTAAAGCGGCACGCGAGCTGGGTTCAGAACGTCGTGAGACAGTTCGGTCCCTATCCGCCATGGGCGTTGGAGGTTTGAGAGGATTCGTCTCTAGTACGAGAGGACCGAGATGAACAGGCCTCTGGTGTATCAGTTGTCCTGCCAAGGGCATCGCTGATTAGCCACGCCTGGATGGGATAACCGCTGAAAGCATCTAAGCGGGAAGCCCACCTCAAGATGAGACCTCCCATCCCCTAGAGGGAGTAAGGGCCGTGGTAGACCACCACGTCGATAGGCGGGACGTGCAAGCGCAGCAATGCGTTCAGCGGACCCGTACTAATTGCCCGAGGTCTTGACTTTGAACACGTTCGTCGCCGCTATGGAGTTTTGAAGGTCGCGCGGAGCTCTACGGGGCCCACGACTTCGACAATTTGGGCGGTCATAGCGACGGGGAAACACCTCTTCCCATTCCGAACAGAGAAGTTAAGCCCGTCAGCGCCGATGGTACTCGGGGCGCAAGCCCCCGGGAGAGTAGGTCGCCGCCCATTCTTTGCGCAAGATCGGAAACCGCTAGCGCGGTTTCCGATCGCGCTTAAGCAGACCCCTTCATTGGGAGCCCGAGGGTCGAGCTTTTCGGGGTGTGAAGTAGGTCGCTTGTCGTCCCGAGGGTTCGAGGGCCGGTCCATAGACTCCGGGCATGGAACTTCGTGACGGCGATCTTGTGCTGCGTCCATGGTCCGAGGACGATGTGCCGGCGCTTGTTGCGGCCTGCAACGACCCGGAGATCGTGCGCTGGATTCCGCTCATTCCGTCGCCGTACACCGAGGACGACGCGCGCGCCTTTGTTCGAGGCGAGGTGAGTGCTGGACCCGAGCACTCGTTCGCGATCACGCTCGACGAAGTGGTCGTCGGGGCGATCGGGATGAGCGTGATCGCACCCGGAACCGGGAGGATCGGCTACTGGTGCGCGCGGGAGTGGCGAGGCGAGGGATTGACCCCGCGAGCGCTTGGTCTCGTCTGTCGGTTCGGTTTCGACGAGTGCGACCTCGGGCGGCTCGAGTTGTTCACCGAACCCGAAAACGACGCGTCCCAGCGAGTCGCCGAGAAAGCCGGATTCCGGAGGGAGGGCGTCCTTCGCTCACACATGCTCCACTCGGACGGCAGTCGTCGCGACTCGGTGATGTTCTCGCTGCTACCCGGCGAGCTTCTCGACTGACACGGCTCCGCGGCCGTTCCGTCCGGCTCCGAGCTCTCGCAGTCGCCTGATGCGTGACTCGACGGGGGGGTGGGTCTTGAACATCCGAGCAATGCCCTCGCTTTCGAACGGGTCGACCGGGTAGAGCGGCTCCGTTGCCGGCGACGCCGCGAACTCGACGAGCTCGGATGCCCGGTCCAGCCGCATCAACGCGTCGGCCAGATCGTGTGCGCGGCCCGTGGCGCTCGCGGCGAGCTCGTCGGCCGCGAGCTCACGTCGCGTGGAAAGGAGGAGATGGACGAAGGCAGAGGCGCAGGGAGCGAGGACGAACAAGAGAGCGCGAGAGAGCCAGCCCCCGACGCGACTGAACTCGACGAGAGTCGTGGCGAAGAGCACGACGAACGTCTGGGTCAGGACGTCGCGCCGGCGAACGTGGGCAAGCTCGTGGGCGATAGCGGCTTCGAGCTCCTCCCGCCTCAACGCCTGAACAGCGCCTGTCGACACGGCGAGCACGGAGCTGCGCGGTCCGCGACCGACGACGAAGAGCCGTGGGAAGCCGTCTGCGATCACGTACAGCTGAGGTGGTCGTACGCCGAGCTTGGTCGCGACCGTGTCGACCGTCGACCGGAGGATGGGGTCTTCGGCGAGCGCGAACGGCCGCGCGCCGAGCATCCCCAGGAGCGCCCGGTCGCCGTACCGGTAGACGCCGGTGGCTGCGAGGAGGGAGCAGAACACGAACAGGAGAGCGGTCGTCTGCCCGCCAATCAGCCAGCCGAGCCCCCCGAAGACGAGAGCCAGCACGGCGACCAGAAGCCATGCTTTCGACAGATTGGCGACAGCCGCCGTGCGTGGCGACGGGGCGATCGTGCTACTCCTCGCCGGCGTCGCCTTCGGTCAGGCCGCGTGGAGGCCAATCTGGCTCGGGAGCGTCGCAGCGGCTCGAGCAATGGAGCGATGCGACGTTCTGCAGCGGAATGAGGATGTGGCCGTTGAGCTCGATGTGAGGGACGTCCTCGATCGAGCAGTACGCGGTGAGCATCCCCTCCTGGTAGTCGCCGCCGAAGAGGGCGACCTCGACCTGCTCCCCCTTGTACTTGTTCGTGTAGTCCTCCAAGGGGCGGAGGCTAGCGCAACCCCGCATGGCTCCGTGGTCGTCCTTGTCGTAGATGTCGCCAGATGCGCTGCTGGTGGTGCACCGGTGGTGCCTCGGGGCTATCGCCTGCACTGACAACGGTGCGTTCCAGTTTCCGATCCAACCTCTAGTCCGCCTGCGCCGTGCGGCTCAAGGCGATCCGGCTGCCGAATCTAATCGAGACTTTCCTACGGGAGACGCTTCGCAAGCTTCCGGAGTTCCGGGCGGAGCACTCCCGGACGGGTGACGGTCAGCCGCTCTACGGCGTCACTCCAGATGCAGATTCTCACGGTTCGGCTGACGAGCGTCTCGTCCGGGGGCCACCGGTACGTCAGTGCGAGGTGCCTCTCGAGCTCGCCGGGAGTCACGTCCTTGCGCCCGCGAAGCAGTTGTATCTCGCGGGCGGTGACGTTGTTCTTGGTGAAATAGATATACGCACTGCCGCTATTGGCCGTGCAGCGGTAGATCCGGAGGGCGGGCACGGTATCCGCAAGTGCTTCACGCCCCGCCCGGCGCAACGAAGTCTCGACTTCCTCGGCAAGCGGGGGAAGTACCGTGACAAGAAGCGGCCTGGTGTTCACGTCGCGAGTGTAGGGATGCGCTCCAGCCGGGATGGTGTGAGTTTCCATGCGGGAGGCGGCGTGCAGTCGGGAGGACGCACGATGCCTAAGATGCTATAGCATCAGGACTTCTTACAACGTGCTCTGTGTAATCTTGCAAGATGCATAGTTCACTAGCAGTGAAAGAACGCCCCACCACGGTGACGATCCTGGTGGATCGCGAGCTCCGCACGTTGCTCGAAGACACAGCCAGGGCGAATGAACGCTCGCTCGGTGCGGAGGTTCGGCACCTGCTCCGACGCCACCTCGAGCGAGCCGACACAGAACGGGAGGCACACGAGCGCGGAGGTGAACGCCTTTTTACGCGAGATCCGCGCCCTGACCCACTCTTCTTCCCGTTTCCCCCCGATTCAGGGCATTTGACCGTGACTGACCCGGATCTGGCGCGATGAAGAAGAAGCGGCGACGTTCTCGAGGTTCAACTGCCGACCGTGGCTACGGAGCCGCCCACCAGGCAAGGCGTCGAGCACTCGCTCCCTCGGTGGCGAGCGGTTCCATGAAGTGCGCCCGTTGTGGCGAGTTCATCCGTCCCGACGAGCCCTGGGATCTCGATCACGACGCGAGCCGCTCGTTCTACCTCGGGCCTTCCCACAGTCGCTGCAACCGGGCGGCTGCGAACGAGCTCCGCACGTCGCGGGACTGGTAGCCGCACAACTCCATGCGTCTAGCCGCCACCCAGCCGAAAGTCCGCCCTCTGAGCCGTCGAACATCGAAGGCGGACAACCGACTGAAAGTCAGCGCCGGGCTGTGGGCTTGTTTGGGGAGGGGGTGCCCGGCGCTGGTTCGAGAGTCACATGCGCTTCAAGCGCTTGCATCCGAAGGAAGTACTGAGCGGCCGGTGGCAAGCCGAACTACGCCGCGCTGGCTTCGAAAGCCCCGAACGCTCGGCGGTGATCACGCCCTCCATCGGTACGTCGCCCGCGGCGAAGCCACGGGTTGCCCTAGGTTCGTGACGACCTGGCTCCTAGGGAGGGTTTGCCGCCGTTGGCGAAAACCCATAGTGGGAGTACGCTCTCAGCGTTATTTCGAGACGACGGATCTTGTACTGGCTGGCTGTGGTGGTCGCCGTGCTCGTCGTGGGAACGATCATCGGTCTTATCTGGGCGGACACAAGCAATGTCGCCGGTTCGATTGCCGTCGTGACGAACATCATCGGTGCCATCGGATTCATTTTCCTCTTGATCGCTCTTGCCGTCGAGACTCGGCGTCAGCGGAAGAGGTTTTAGGCGACGAGCTTCGCGAGGTTCACAGTGATCTCCGCGAAGTGCTGACGAATGAGGGCCCGGCAAGCCGGGCCCTCCGTCGAATGCGGTGCGGTCGAGCTACGCGGCGACGAGAACGCGGTCGCTGTGAGCAACGATCTTGCCGCTCGTGATCTTGGGCTCGTTGAGGAGAATCGTGTCGAGCTTCTCCTCGCGGATCCACGTTGTGACGAGCTTCGTCGACTCCATACCCTGCTCAGGCGTCTCGAAGAGACCGAGCGACGTGAAGACGCCGTTGCCGGCATCGACGAGGTAGTAGCCCTTGAACCCGGACAGCTTCTCGAGCTTCGGCATGAGGGTCTCGTTGACCTTGCTCGTGAGCTCCGTCGTGCGATTTACGTCCACACCGTCGTAACGGCGGATGGTTGCGAACATGAGATGCTCCTTCGTTCCGTTCAGGACAGGGAGTCAGAACGAACTCTCTGTTGCGCTAGGTCGGGGAGACAATCGAAGAGGAACGTGCAAATCCTCGACGGCGTCAGAGACAACCAATGCGCTCATCGAGCATAGCCGCGAAATGCACCCGGTGCCATCAGGGGATTCGCGTACGAGCGCATGAGATACGCGTCTGCCTCGAGCTCTCGCTCCTCGATCCGCAGGTAGCTCGCGAGCTCGGGATTTCCTCCGGTTCGCGACCTCTCGTAGCTGACTCTCGCTCCGAATGCCACAAGGGTGTAGGGTCGCCTTTCCGCACGTAAAGGAGGTCGGATGAGTCAGAAGGCGATCATGCTGGCGGCGATCACGGCGGTCGTGTTCGTCGCTTCATCAAGTTCGCTCGCAGCGTCATCGCGACTGGACTCGGGCGGCAAAGTGCGGGTCCGCATCGCTGGCGCTAACAACGGCCAAGACGTAACGAATGGAGGTGTCGCGGGCAAAGGCAAGTTCACGGCCACGGGCGCGATCACAGATCAGGGAACCGACGTTGCCTACCGGACAGTGAAGGGCAGTCTGGACACGGGCCACGCCGTGATCACGATACGCCAGGTCGCGAAGGGCACGAAGGGCACGCTCACGTTCCTCGTCAAGGTCGTCGTCCAGCCCGCGACAACCACGTCTCGGTGGACGATTACTTCCGGCACGAGGGCGTACAAGGGGCTACATGGGGCAGGCAAGGAGTACGAAAACGCCGATCACACGGTCGTCATCCTGACCGGAACCGTCTCACGCTGACAATCGACCGCATTTCACGACTCCGCTAGTTCCGCCCGCCTGCCTCGAGCTCACGCTCCTCGATCCGCAGGTAGCTCGCGAGCTCGGGATCGTCGCCTCGCACCTCCTCGATGAACCGCTCCGCGTCCTCGCGCCGGATGAACGTCTCGAGAGTGGAGGCAGGCCCCGCAGATCGTCTAGTACCAGCGCCCTCGAGCAAAGCCTCCGAAGGCCACCAGCCCAACAACGGCCACGATGATTCCGATCACGAGACTCCAGAAGATCGCGATCACGATGCCTGCGATCACGATCCCACCGCCAAGAGTCAGACCTACGCCTTTTCCCTGGCCTGCCATCCGTCGCCTCCTCTTTGTCAGTGACGTGGCTTGAGGTGTCCGCCACTCTAGTTGGCGGGGCTAGGGGTCGGCGAGCGTGAGTTCATCCAGTTCCGCCCGCCCGCCCGCCCGCCCGCCTCGAGCTCCCGCTCCTCGATCCGCTTCCATCCGCGATTACGAGTACCGTGGCCTCATGGAAGAGGCTGATCGTGGGGTGCTCGAGTTCATCGGCGATCAGGGCAAGACGGCCGAGCAAGTTTCCGACCGCTTTCCAGCGTTCGACTTACAGCGCCTCGTTCGAGCCGAACTAGCTCGGCCGCGTCGGACAAACCCGGTCAAGTCGCAGTCGCGCCACACTCCGGCGGACGAGCACACGTTCTACGTGCTCACGTCTCGCGGAGCCGAGGCAATCGGCCTCGCTCCGTACACGCTTCACTCCGACTGAGCTGCTGCCCTAGTTCTGCCCGCCCGCCTCGAGCTCCCGCTCCTCGATCCGCAGGTAGCTCGCGAACTCCGGCTCGTCGCGCCGAACCTCCTCGACGACTCGCTCCGCGTCCTCGCGCCGGATGAACGTCTCGACGGCATCGCCGAGTGGGCTCGTCGGCGAGAGGCGATCGTCGACAACTGCGTACACGAGCACGACTAGGAACGCTACAAAGGCTTGGGAGCGCTCGTTTCCTCCTGGTGCTCCTCTCTACGCAGGAAGGAGACGCGCTGCCCGCTTGCGAGCCCTGTAGAGAGTCGTGCGGCTCATCCCAAGCTCCTGGGCTATCTCCATCTCCGAGAGACCTGTATCCCGTAGCACGTCCGCAACCTCAGCGGTGAGCGCAAGCTCCTCGGTCGTCCACCGCTTGCCCTGGCGGCGTTTCAGAATCGTCCGCTTGGCGATCGACGAGTACATGCGGCGAGCTCCGTGCGTGTCAAATGCCATGGCGCGTTCCGCCATGCCCTGATAGGAGCGGAGGTTCTCGCGTATCCAGCGGGATTGCTCGGTTGTAAGGCCGAAGCCATCCGGGTCGACGCCGGTGACCGATTCCTGCGAGATCGGCCCCGACTCGATGGCGTGACCGAGGAACTCGAAGCTGGTCGCGCCGTTCTCATCCCGACAGCGCAGGAAGTAGAACCGGAGTGGCACCGGGAGTTCGTCGGCGTCGATCGTCACCCATGAGCGAACGTCCTCTTGCTGTGCAGCACCTGGCCCACGCCAGTGCAGTCGGTAGCTCACGTCAAGCCCTCAGATTGAAACGCGGAACGCTACACCCGCCTCGGCGGGTCGGGGTTCACTCCGGGCATGACCAGTCACTCAAAGTCACTCTACGCACAGCCTCCGACGAACCTGGAGCCGCTTCCCACGATCGAAGAAACGCAGGCGCTGCTCGGGGGTGTCTCCCGCCGGACGGTGCTGCGCGAGCTTGACGCCGGGGAGCTCGTCCGGGTGCGGGTGCGCGGACGAGTTCTCGTCGACCCCGATTCGATCCGGCGCTATATCGAACGGCACCGCGAAGGGCCTTGATGAACGACGAAGCGCAGAGGCTCGCGGCGTGAGAGGCCGCAGTCGCTTCTCCGTCCGCCGCTACCGTCGCGAGCGGCTCGTTCAACTCGAGCGCCGCGTTGAGTTCCTCGAGGCCGAACGCCTGCGGCTTGAGTGGCTGCTCGGCCAGGCGCTTCGTGTCGCCGTCGCCGACACTCCAACGACCTCCACCGCGCTGCTCGCCCTGCTGTGCGAGATCCGCCCGACGAACCCCTCACGGGCGGCGGTGTTCGAGGACAGACGCTCGTGAGCGTTGAATTCCCACCTGAGGGGTGGTGGCCGATGCCCCGTCGGCTTGCCCATGAATTCGAGGACGGGAACCTTAACAGCGGCGAGTTTCTGCTCCTCGCCTACTTGGGTGCCGCCGGTCTTGGCCACTACGGCGTCTCGACGACCAACCCTCAGCTCGCGAGTGTCCTCCACGTCCGTGACCGAACCATCCAGCGCTACCTGCGGGCACTGCGCGAGCGCGGATGGATTCAGTACCCCACCCACCAGGGCTCGCCTCGGTTCCGGATTCTCCCCGGCGAGAGGCTCACCTCGGACAGCACTTCGGACACGACCTCGGACACGGCGGGCGCTCCTGGTGTCCGAAGTTCACACGACGTTGTCCGAAGTCGCGAAGCCGTTGAAACGCCGTCAGCGCCTAGCTTCGCGCCGCGTTCGTCTCCTCCCGCTGTCCGAGGTGACAAAGAAGAAGACGATGAAGAAACACAACCATCTATCTCTAAAGGGACAGCTGAACTCCACGCGTCCACTTCTGGACTAGAGACGGACGACGATGCGCTGCTGGCTGCGCTCGGACTCGGCAGCACGACTGAGCGGGAGGTGCTCGCAGCCCTCGCGCTGGAGTTCCCCGGAACGCTCGCCTACTGGCGCGACGAAAGCGGGGTTCGCGTTCAGCGCGTGGAGGAGCTCGGAGGATGAGCGATCCCTGGACTCACGCCTATGCCTGCGAGTCGAACCAGATGATCAGGCTCGACTCATCTTCCCTCCAGGATGCCTGGTGCTCTTGCGAGGCACCACCGGGCGCTTCCGCCTTGGCGATCACATCAGTAACGAAGCTCCGAATCCGATCGAGATCCTCCGCGTTGCACACCAAGGTGACCTCGCGAAGGCTCACCGGCTCAGGTGATTCTTTCTCGCTCGAATCGTTCCCCACCTCATGCCCGTATGCGCGCACGTCACCCTGCCTCCTGGTTGTGTGTGCCGGGGATTCTCCGTGAGCGAGCCGCTGCCCGAGCTCCTCGACGCGAAGAAGCTCCAGATAGAGCTCGGCGTCACCCGAGCTGCAGCCGAGGCGATCATGCGCCGGCTACCGGTGGTGCAGGTCGAGGATCTCCGCAAGATCTACGTCCGCCGCTCTGACGTCGCCGCATATCTCGAGTCGAGGATCTTCACGAAGTCGGAAGTACCATCGTGAACCGGGGCGGACGTCGGTTGGAATCCCTAGACAAGATCCCTCCGCGTCTGCCCCGTTGTATCCTTGGGGTGTCTAGGGATTCGTTCCAAGGAGGGATCTGATGTCCAGCCTCACCATCATCACGCGACAGGCGCAGGACGGCCCACGCTACCTCGTCCGCTTTCGCCTCGGAGGTCGTGCTTACCCGTGGGTTCACGCCGGGTCGTTCAAGATCCAGAGGGAGGCGAAGGTTCGACGCGATCTCGTCGCCGGAGAGATCGCGGCCGGAAGGAATCCCGCCGAAATCCTCCGTGCGCTCGCGGCATCGCCCACGACGTTCGCGTGTCTCGACACCTGGGCGTCCAGGTTCCTCGACAGCCGCATCGACGTCGACGTGAACACGAAGAAGAACTACACCTCGGCGCTCAGGAAGATCGGGGAGACGTTCGGTGATCGCGATCCCGCGACGATCACGGCGACTGAGATCGCGGAGTGGATAGCCGGCCTCTCCGAGACGCGCAAACCGGGAACGCTGAACCAGTACCTCATCGCGTTCCGGCTGCTACTCGATCACGTCGGGCTCGACCCGAACGCTGCCCGCGATCCGAGGGTGAAGCTCCCGAAGCATGTACGCGAGGAGCCGAACCCGCCCTCGGCCGAGCACACCGAGGCGATCCTCGGGGCGCTTGGCGAGAAGTGGAGACTCCTGCTCGTCACCATCGAGCAGGGTGCACTCCGGCTCGGAGAGGCGGTCAGCCTCCGCTGGGCCGACGTCGACGCCGCCGGTCTGCGTCTCCGTCTACCCAAGTCCGCGACGAAGCGCGACCGTGCGCGC
The DNA here is from genome assembly GCA_963734825.1 of uncultured Actinomycetes bacterium. GTDB lineage: Bacteria > Actinomycetota > Thermoleophilia > Gaiellales > Gaiellaceae > GMQP-bins7. The sequence continues at coordinate 65,060 of CAVTIQ010000003.1, forward strand.
TGGGTGTACCTCCCCGAGTGGCTCATGCGGGCGATTGAGGACACCTGCCCGCTCGAAGATCGTGTTCCTGATCGCAAGGTGTTCCAGGGGATCACCGAGGCATCGGCGTATCAGGCGATGTCGAGGGCGTGCCGCAACGCGAAGGTTCCGCACTACCACCCGCATGATCTTCGCCATCGCCGGATCACGATCTGGCACCAGTCGGGAATCCCTGCGCGGGAACTCGCAGAACGTGCCGGTCATGCACGCCCGTCGATGAGCCTCGATGTCTACAGCCACGTCATGCCCCCGGACGAGGTGGCGTCCGTTCGGTTCCTGTCTCTTCTCGCGGCCGAGGGGGATCAGTAGCGGGTCGTGACTGGGCGCTCAAGAGATAGCCGCGTTAGGCTCGCGAGATGTGGGCAGATCGTCAACGAGTCGAAGAGCGTCTTCACGCCGTCATCGCTGACTTTCTGGATTCGCGAGGCGAAGCCTCGGACAGAGAACTCGACCTCGGTGTCGTTGCACTTGTTGTCGAGCTCAAGGAGAGGCGTACGCCGGACGAGATCGAGGAGGTACTGGGCCAAAGAGCCCGGCCAGAGGCGGTGTACACGCCCGAGGTGGAGTGGACGCAGTCGACCTGGTACCGCTGTACGGACATACGAGACTGGATCGCTGCGGGGCTCTTTCGCCGTGCCCAGCTGATCGCTGAAGGCAACTACGACTCCGAAGAGGATGAGGACGTCGAGGAATCGGATTAGCTAGAGAAGGGCATCGCAAGTAACCAGGGGGCTGGTGGAAGCTTTGCAGTGCCGCGTTGAAGGAGCCTCTCCCGTTTAAGGAAGTTCCTAGACAGGCAACGCTACCGAACGAAACGGACACCTTCGGGTGCCTTTTCGTCGTGCTGGTGGTGCACCGGTGGTGCCTGAAAGCTCACTGTGCGCCGCAAACCCGTATGAGGACTCAAGGCTTGTACTTGTTCGTGTAGTCCTCCACGAAGGGCGTCAGTCTACTCGCTCGAGGATGCCGTCCCTGAGGGCAAATCGGACGACCGCGCAGTTCCCCACGACGTCTATGGAGCGCCGCGCCTCGTCGAAGCCGACCTTTCCCGCCGCGGCGAGTGCGGACCGGATCGGACCGCCGTGGGTCACGGCCAGGATGTTCGCGCCGTCGTGTGCGGCGCCGAGCTCGACGAGCCACGACAGGACTCGCCGACCGAGCTCGTCGTACGTCTCGCCGTCGTCCCAGCCGTGCCCGTACTCGAGCCAACGCTGGTACCCGGTTGGATGCTGCCGCTCGATCTCGTCTCGGGTGAGCCCCGACCACGAGCCGACGTCGACCTCCCGAAGCGCTTCCGCGAACCTCACCTGGACTGCGCGGGCCGCCACGAGAATCGCGGCGGTCTCGCTGGCACGACGTAGCGGGCTCGAGTAGACGGCGTCGAACCGCTCTTCCTCGAGATCGCGTGCGAGCGTCCCGGCCTGCCGACGCCCGCGATCGTTGAGCGGAGGGTCGGCATGCCCTTGAAACCGGTTGTCGCGGTTCCAGTCCGTCTCGCCGTGCCTGACCATCGCGATCGTCGTCCCCACGCGGGATACGCTAGCCAGGCTCGTGGACCTCGGACTCGCCGCTCGAACGTGCCTCGTCACCGGCTCGACCGGCGGCATCGGGCTCGAGACGGCGAGGATGCTCGCGTCGGAGGGAGCGCACGTGGTCACGTGCGGCCGGCGCGGCGCTCCCGGTGTCGGCGAGATCGCCCACGTGTCCGCCGATCTCGCCCAGCCGGGTGAGCCGGAGCGAGCCGTAGCCGAGGCGGCCGCGGCGCTCGGCGGGCTCGACGTGCTCGTGAACAACGTCGGTCTCGCGCGACACGTCGCGTTCGAGGACGTTGCCGACGAGGAGTGGGACGCGTACTGGCAGCTGAACGTCATGAGCTACGTCCGAGCGATTCGCGCGGCGCTTCCGCTGCTGAGAAGACACGGTGGCGCGATCGTCAACGTCTCGTCGACGGCCGGCAAGCGGCCTTCCACGGGAATGCCGCACTACTCCGTGACGAAAGCCGCGGTCCTGTCGTTGTCCCGGCTCGTCGCGGATCTGTATGCGCGTGACGACATTCGCTGCAACGCTGTCGCACCTGGACCGACGGCGACAGATGCATGGATCGGCGCGGGCGGCCTCGCGGAGCAACAGGGGGAGCGGGACGAGGTGCTCGCGAAGGTCGGTGCCGGCAGACCACTCGGCCGGCTCGCGCGGCCCGACGAGATCGCAGCCGTGATCGTCTTCCTCTGCTCGGACCGGGCGTCGTACGTCACCGGGGCTGCGTGGAGCGCAGACGGCGGAACCGTGCCGATCATCCTCTGACGGAAGGTCCGGGGGTAGGCAATCAGCGACGCCGCCGGCACAGCCGACCTGACACGTCGAAGCCGGGCGATCGGAGCTCCGCTCTTGCTCTGCCTCGCGGCGTCGCAGGTGGCGCTCGTGGTCCTCAACCCTCTCCTCGCTGACGTCGCGGGTGATCTCGGCGTCTCGATTGCGACCGCAGGACAGCTGCGGACGGTTTCGGGGCTCATGGCCGGAGTGACTGCTCTCTCGACCGGCCTGTTCGCGGCCCGGATCGGCGTGCGCGAGCTTCTCCTGGCGGGACTCGCGGTTCTTGCGGTGGGCTCGTTGCTGAGCGCAGCGGCTCCCGGCTTTGCGGTGCTGGTCGTTGCCCAGGCTGTGGTGGGTGCCGGAATCGGTGTTTCGTATTCGGCCGCTCTGGCCGCTGCGGCCGAGTGGTCGGCCCCGACCGAGAAGTCGCGCGTGCTCGCGATCGCTCTCCTCGGGCCGCCGCTTGCGTGGATCGTCGGCATGCCCGTGATCGGCGTTCTCGGAGAGGCGAGTTGGCGCGTCGCGTGGCTCGCGATCCCCGTCTCGACGGCTGTCTTGGCTGCCGTTCTCCTGGCACGGCGCCCGTCGACGCCGCCCGCGGCGACCCGGGCGGGCGTCCGCACGGTCCTGACGTACCCCGGAGTCGCCCGCTGGTCGAGCGGAGAGCTGCTCGCGTTCTCCGGGTGGGCGGGCGCGCTCGTCTTCGTAGGTGCGTTGTTCGTCGAGTCGTACGGTCTCTCGATCGCGGCGACAGGGTTTGCGCTCGGATTCGGCGCTCTCGTCTACGTCCCCGGGAACCTGCTCTTCCGCCGCTGGGTGGACACGCACGGCCGGCTGCTCCTCATTGCGCTCGCTCTTGCTGCCGCCGCGACGGTCGCGGCGCTCGGGGCGTTCCGCCCTTCGGTCTGGTTCAGCCTCGCGGCCTTCTCGCTCCTGTCGTTCATCGCCGGCGGGCGTACGCTGGCAGGGAGCGCCCGCGGGCTCGATCTCGCCCCCGAGCTCCGCCTGGGGGTGACCGGAGTCCGCACTGCAGCGCTCCAACTCGGTTACTTCGTAGGCGCTTCGGTCGGCGGGCTGGCGCTTGCGTACGGTGGGTACACGGCGCTCGGGCTCGCGTTCGCGGTCCTGTTCGTCGGCGCAGCGGTGCCTCATCTCCTTCCGCATCGCGCCGGGAATCCGTCGCCCTCACTACCCTGACGGAATGGAGGTCGCCGGACCGACGCAGGAGGCGTTCGAGGAGCGGATCCGCGCGCTCGAGGGGAGCCTGTCGCCGTACGCGGTCCACTCGTTCGACACCCGTGGTCGCGAGCTCCCCGAGGAGGAGTGCGGCGTACGAACTCCGTTTCAGCGCGACCGGGACCGCATCGTCCACTCGAAGCCGTTTCGTCGTCTGAAGGGGAAGACGCAGGTCTTCATCGACCCGGAAGGCGACCACTACCGGACGCGCATGACCCACACGCTCGAGACGACCGCGATCTCGCGGGTCGTCGCGCGGGCGCTTCGGCTCAACGAGGACCTGGTCGAAGCGATAGGGCTCGGCCACGATACGGGCCACACGCCGTTCGGTCACGCAGGCGAGGACGCGCTCGACGCAGCGCTCCAGGATCGCGGCAGGCGGTTCCGGCACAACGAGCAGTCGCTCCGGATCGCGCGGTCGCTCAACCTCACCCACGAGGTGTGCGACGGGATCCTCACTCACACCGGTGAGCGAGAACCGGGGACGCTGGAAGGCAAGATCGTCAGGCTCGTCGACCGCGTTGCATACATCAATCACGACATCGACGACGCGTTGCGTTACGGGCTCCTCAGCGAAGCCGACCTTCCACACGAGGAGATCGCCGTCCTCGGCGTCACCGGGACCGCGCGGATCGACCGGCTCGTGCACGACATCGTCGAGTCGTCCGAGGGCGTGGACGACATCCGCCAGTCCGCGGACGTGGGGGAGGCGATGCTCTCGCTGCGTGCGTTCATGTTCGAGCGGGTGTACCTCGGGCCGCAGGCAGCCCCGGAGCATGAGCGGGCACATGAGGTCATTCGGCGGATCTTCGACCATCTCGTCGTGCGTGGTGACCCCGTCGACGAGATCGTCGACTACATCGCGGGAATGACGGACCGTTTCGCGCTCGGCTACGCCGAGTCTCTCTGAGCCTGCGCGAGGAGGCTCTCGGCTCGCTCGATGAAGAAAGTCGCGCGCACGGAACGGTAGAACGCGAGTGCCTTGTCGAGCTCCGCCAGGCCTTCGGCGGTCCGACCCTCCTCCAGTAGTCGCTCGGCAGCGCCGAAGCGCACGTCCGCCTCGACCGCTAGCGCCCCCATACGCTGGTACAGGTCCGCGGCCAGCACGCCCTCGCCACTCGCCTCTGCGAGGGCAGCCTCCTTCCACGGGCCATCGGGTGCGAGCGCAATGAGCTCGACGATCTCCCGGTCGAGGCCGAGCATGCGCGCCTCGCCCGCGATCAGTCCGAGGAGCGTCGCGATCGTCGGCCTGTCCCGGGCGATCTCCAGCGCGTCCGAGACGAGCGCTCGCGCCTCGTCGACGCGTCCGATCCACGCGAGCCCCCTGGCGAGGCCGAGAAGACCGGGAACGACTCGCGTCGGGTCTTTCAGCTCCCGGGCGAGCGCCAGAGCACGACGCCAGTCCTCGAGCGCGCCCTCGACATCGCCTCGCGCGAGACGAACGGCGGCGCGCATCTCCCTGGCGGATCCCTCCATGTTGTGCGGCGAGGCCTCGCACTCGGCGATGAAGAGGTCGGCGTTCTCGAGCGTCTCGTCCCAGCGGCCGCGAAACATCGAGCTGTAGAGGAGGTTTGCCCGGGAGAAGCGAATGTTCTCGCCGTCTCCCATGCGCTGGGCCACACTGAGGGTCTCGACATTGAGTTCTTCGGCACGAACGATGTCCCCGTTCTGGGTGGCCAGGACACCAAGGTTGTTGAGAACTACGACCGCGAGCGGGGAGTTGGTGGCTTTCGCGATCTCGAGCGCGAGGTCGAGCTCTGCCTGTCCGGTGTGGTCGAGCCACGCTTTGGCCGTGCCGACGCTCGTCAGCGCATGGATCCGCAACTCGGTGAGATCGAGCTTCTCCGCCAATGCAAGAGCCTCCGTCCCTATCCGGATCGCCTCCTCCTCTTCGCTCGCGAGCATGTGGAGTCGGGCCGACAGGCAGAGCACGCGGGCCTTCGCGACCGTTGAGCCGGCGCCCGCGACGAGCTCTTGGGCACGCTCGAGATGGCATTTGGCGTCGTCACCCCGTCCGCGGTACCACATCGCCCGCGAGAGAAACGCCTCGGCCTCCGCGGCCGTCTCCGTGTCTCCGATCTTGAGCAATGCGTCTCGTGCATCTTCGAGCGCCTCCATCTGCCCTTCGTCGCCTGTGACGTGAAGGGCATGTGCTCGCCGGAAGAGCAACTCCGCTCGCCCGGCCGCGTCGGCCGGCCAGAGCTCGAGGGCCTCGGCGTAATACGTCTCAGCGGGCAGGAACGCATTGAGAGCGAAGGCGCGGTCACCGGCCTCGCGCAGTGCGAACCGTGTGCGCTCGGAGAGCTCGCCGTCATCGCCGCCCGAGGCGCGGACGAGCTCGAGGGCCGCGCTCCAGTGGTAGGCGAGCATCTCCGCGTGATCCTCCGGGCGCCCGAGTCCTGCGATCCACTCGGCAGTGCGACGGTGCTTTGTCGCCCGGTCTGCGCGAGAAATCTGGCCGTAGGCGACGTCGCGGACGAGCGCGTGGGCGAACGCGAACTCGCCCGAGCCTTCGAGCGAGGAACGTCGCTGACGCCGGACGAAGCCCTTGCGCTCGAGCGAGTGGAGAGTCGCCGCGACATCGTCCGCGTGGCGTTCGAATCCTTCTGTCCAGAAGACCTTCCCGACGACGGCTGCGTCCTGCAGAAGGTCCTTCTCCTCTTCGGGGAGGCCGTCCAGGCGGGCCGCGATGATCCCCTGCAGGGTCTCCGGAAGCGGGAGCTCGTCGACCGAGCCTTGCTCGAGGAAGAGCTCGACGTACTGCTCCGCGTAGAGCGGGTTGCCCCCCGCCCGTTCGAGGAGCGACTGCTGAGACTCGGCCTCCAGAAGGGGGCGAGCCAGCAGCCCTGCGATGAGCTCTGCGGTCTGCTCGTCGGAAAGCCGTGAAAGAGCGAGCGTCGTTGCGTTGAGCTTGCCGCCACCCCAGTTCGGGCGACGCTCCAGGAGCTCGGGCCGCGCAGTCGCGACGACGAGAAGCGGGACGTCGGTCACCCAGTCGACGAGCTCGTCGACGAAGTCGAGGAGGCTCTCATCGGCCCAGTGGATGTCCTCCACGACGAGGACGAGTGGGCGCTGCTCGGCGAGACCCTCGAGGAAGCGTCGCCAGGCTGCGAAGGCCTCGTTGCGGCGGTTGCCACCGAGCTGTGTCTCGCCGGCGAGCCCAAGGAGTCCGAGCAGGTGAGCCTCGACGCGTTTCTCGTCCCCTGTGCCGCTGAGCGTGTCCTCGACCGCTTGATGGATCTTCTCCACGATCTCGTCGGTGGAGTCCTGCTCGAGTACGCCCGCCTGCGCCTTGACGATCTCGCCGAGCGCCCACAACGTTATGCCGTCGCCGTACGCCAAGCAGCGTCCCTGGCGCCACGTGATGAGCTCCGGATCGGCATCCACGATGCGCTGGAGCTCGTACACGAGCCGACTCTTGCCGATCCCGGGGACGCCGACGAGCGTCAGGAGCTGCGGAGTTCGCTCGTGGCGGGCACGCTCGAAGGCGTCCTTGACGACGCCAAGCTCGCGCGCGCGACCGACGAGTTCAGACCGTGCCTCGTGGGCGACGTCGACGCCGAAGCGGGAGTGCGCGGCTGTCGCCTGCCAGACGGGGATCGGCTGCGACTTTCCCTTCGCCTCGACCGCCGGTGCCTCGTCGTAGTCGACCGCGGTGCGAGTCGAGCGATACGTCGTCTCGTCGACGAGGATCTCGTTGACTGGCGAGGCGCCTTGCAACCGCGCGGCGGTGTTGACGACGTCGCCGGAGGCCATTCCCTCGCCGGCCTCAGGTTGGGCATCGAGCCGAACCAGCACCTCGCCCGTCGTGATCCCGACACGAAGCTCAAGCCCTTCCTCGACGGCGAAATCGCGGATTGCGAGCGCTGCGCGTACGGCGCGCTCCGGGTCGTCCTCGTGCGCGATCGGCGCGCCGAAGAGCGCCATGACGGCGTCCCCGATGAACTTCTCGACGGTCCCTCCGTAGCGCTCGAGCTCATCCCGGACGCGTGCGTGGTACGGGCGAAGGATCGCCTCGACGTCCTCGGGATCGAGCGACTCCGCGCGCGCCGTGAAGCCGACGAGGTCGCAGAAGACGACCGTCACCACCTTGCGTTCGCGGCGAGCCGCGCTCATCCCGTCGCAGCCTCCGCCATAAGTCGCTCGCCCCACTCGACGAACAGGGCGGCGTCGACCGAGCGATAGAAGGCAAGCGCCTTCTCGAGTTCGGCCTCCCCGTCGTCGGTGTGGCCCTCGAACAACAGCTGCTCGGCTGCCCGGAGGCGTGCTTCAGCCTCGAAGAGCCGGATGTTCGCCAATCCATAGTGCTCCGCCGCGTCCTTGAACCTGCCCTCGACCAGGGCGAGCATCGCGCTCCGTCCCACACTCGGAGGCAGCGGCTCGAGGATCTCGTGAACTTCCGCTGTCTTGCCGAGGTCGACCGCGACTTCCGCGAGCGTCCACGGCCGCGCGAACGGATCCTTTCTGAGGAACGGCAACGCCTCCTCGAGCGCCGCTTGAGCATCCGCGAAGAGACCCACGCGGAAATACGCCCATGCGCTGCGGATCAGTGCGGGAGCCATGTTCTGCGGGTTCGACGGAGTCTCGCGCGCGAGTGCAAGTGAGAGTCGGAAGTCCTCGAGCGCCTCGTCGGTGTGCCCACGAGCGAGCCTCATATAGCCCCGGAACTGGCGACTGGTCGCCTCCAGCAGGTGTGGCGATTCCTGGCACTCGGCGATGAAACGGTCAGCCGTCGCGAGAGCCTCGTCCCATTCGCCGAGGATCCAGAACATGCCGATTCCGTTCCCGTCCAGGAAGCGGATGAGCGGAGCATCTCCGATACGCTCAGCGCCGCGGAACGCCTCGTCGCGAAGCTGTTCGACACGAAGCATGTCCGTGAGGTCCAAGACGACCGAGAGGTTGTTGAGAGCGCCGGGGACCATCGCCGAGTTCGCCGCCCGCCCGATCTCGACCGCACGCTCCATGTCCGTCCGGCCGGTCGTGTCTCCCAAGAACTCCTTCGCCGTGCCGATCGTCGTCAGCGCGTGCACGCGCAAGTCGACGAGGGACAGGTCCTCGGCGATCGCCAGCGCCTGCTCCGCGCGCCGTCTCCCCTTTTCGTACTCGCCGGCCAGCATCTGCTGGCGGCCGGACCATCCGAGGACCCGCGCGACGCTCGGAGACGGTTCGACGCCTACGATCAACGCCTCGGCCGAGTCGAGGTGGAGGAAGACTTGGCTCTGCTCTCCCCTAAACCAGGCGATCCGAGCGAGAAATGCCTCGCACTCGGCCGCGGTCCCGTGGTCGTTCGCCACGGTGAGCGCGTCGCGTGCTTCCTCGAGGGCCGCGTCTGCTTCGACGTCCCCCGCCAGGAACAGGGCGCGGCCGAGCTTGAAGAGCACTTCGGGCCTGCTCCTGTCGTCCTGCGACGAAAGGGCCAGTGCGCTCCGGTACTGCGTTGCGGCCGTTGCGAACGCGTTGAGGGCGGCTGCACGGTCGCCTGCGATCTCACTCGCGTGGCGCGCGCTCCGCGTCAGCTCCGCATCCGAGGCACCGCTCGCCTCGAGGAGCTCGAGCGCGGCATGCCAGTGGTACGCCAACATCTCCGCGTGATCCTCGGTGCGGCCGAGCGAGTCGATCCACTCGGCGACGGCTCGATGCTTCGCGGCGCGCTCGGCGCGTGGAATCTGCCCGTACGCGACGTCGCGGACGAGTGCGTGCGCGAAAGCGTACTCGGTCTCGCTCTCGATGGACGTGCGCCGCTCGCGTCGGATGAACGCCTTGCGCTCGAGCGAATGGAGTATCGACGCGGCCGGCTCCGCCTCACGCCCGAGCGAGCCGCTCCAGAAGACCTTGCCGACGACCGCCGCATCCTGGAGGAGCTCCTTCTCGTCCGTCTCGAGGCCGTCGAGCCGAGCCGAAATGACGCCCTGGAGCGTCTCGGGCAGCGGGAGATCCTCGGCTGATCCACGTTCCAGGTAGAGCTCCGCGAACTGCTCCGCGTAGAGCGGATTTCCTCCCGCATGCTCGAGGAGCTTCTGCTGCGCTTCGGCGAGTACCGGTCGGGCGAGCAACCCCCCGATGAGCGTCGCCGTCTGCTCGTCCGTGAGCGGGGACAGGGCAACGGTTGTCGCGTTGAGCTTCCCACCCGCCCAGCCCGGCCGACGGGTGAGGAGCTCGGGACGCGCAGTTCCCACGACCAGCAGCGGAACGTCCGTCACCCACTCGACGAGCTCGTCGACGAAGTCGAGCATGCTGTCATCCGCCCAGTGCAGGTCCTCGATCACGAGGACGAGTGGGCGCTGGTCCGCGAGACCCTCGAGGAACCGGCGCCATGCCGCGAACGCCTCGCCTCGGCGATCCCCTCCGAGATCGCTCTCTGCACCCTGGCCGACGAGTGCAAGCAGATGCGGCGCAATCCAGGCGGTGTCCTGCGATCCGAGCAGGGCGTCGTGGACTGCACGATGCAGCTTGTCGGCGACGTCGCCTGGCGCATCGTCCTCGTGGATGCCGGCCTGGGCCTTCACGATCTCCCCGAGGGCCCACATGGTGACTCCGTCGCCGTATGCGAGACAGTGGCCCTGTCGCCACGTGATCAGCTCCTCGTCGTCCTCCGCTATCCGTCGGAGCTCGTACACGAGGCGGCTCTTGCCGATGCCCGGGACGCCGACCAGCGTCGCGAGCTGGGAGACGCGTTCGTGTCGGACGCGGTCGAACGTCTCGCGCAGCACTGCGAGCTCGCGTTCCCGTCCGACCAGTGCCGCACGCGCAGTGTGGACCAGGTCGACGCCGAAACGCGAGTGCGCGGCGACAACTTCCCACACCGGAATGGGCTCGGCCTTGCCCTTCGCGTCGACCGGCTCCGCCTCGGAGTAGTCGATCGCACCACGGGTCGCGCGGTAGGTCGTCTCGTCCGTGATGACGCCGTTGACGGGTGCTGCCGACTGGAGTCTGGCAGCCGTGTTGACGACGTCCCCCGAAGCCATCCCCTGGCCCGCGTCGGGGCGTGCATCGAGCGAGACGAGCGCTTCGCCGGTTGTGATGCCCACGCGGAGCTCGAGGCCTTCGTCCACGGCGAAGTCACGGATGGCGAGGGCGGCTCGCACCGCCCGCTCGGGATCATCCTCGTGGGCGGTGGGCGCGCCGAAGAGCGCCATGACAGCATCGCCGATGAACTTCTCGACCGTGCCGCCGCGGCGCTCGAGCTCGGAGCGAACTCGCTCGTGATACGGCCGCAGGAGCGCTTCGACGTCCTCGGGATCCATCGACTCAGCCCGCGCGGTGAAGCCGACGAGGTCGCAGAAGACGACGGTGACGACCTTGCGCTCGCGGCGTCGTGTGCCCTCCGACATGGTTGGGAGAGTACGACGTGGACGGCGAGTAGTCTCACGTCATGGCGCGGATCAAGGACTCGTCGGTGCGTGAGGTGGTCTCTGCGGCCGACATGGTCGAGGTCGTGTCGGCTCGGACGCAGCTTCGTCGCGCCTCCGGGTCACGGTTCACGGGCCGCTGCCCGTTCCACGAGGAGAGGACGCCTTCGTTCTCCGTGAACCCGGTCGACAAGCTCTACTACTGCTTTGGGTGCGGAAAAGGGGGAGACGTCATCTCCTTCGTTCGCGAGACGGAGAACCTCGACTTCGTCGGCGCGATCGAGTGGCTCGCCGAACGCTTTCGCGTGCCGCTCGAGTACGAGGAGACATCGCCGCGCGTCGAGGCCGAGCGCCGGCGGCGCGAGCGTCTCTACGCAGTTCTCGAGCAGACGACGACGTACTTCGAGCGGCTTCTCTGGGATGGCGACGCCGGAGCTTCCGTTCGGGAGTACCTCGCATCGCGCGGGCTCGGCGAGGACATCTCGAAGGAGTTCCGGCTCGGGCTCTCGCCGGGGCGCGGGCTCGCCGAAAAGGCGCGTGAGAAGGGCTTTGCGACCGACGAGTTGCGAGGAGCCGGACTGATCACGGTCCGCGGAGGCGATTACTTCCCGCAGCGGCTGATGTTCCCGCTCACCGACTTCCGGGGACGGATCGTGGGCTTTCAGGCGCGGAAGCTTCGAGAGGACGATCCGCTCAAGGGGAAGTACGTCAACTCGCCCGAGGGTGATCTCTTCCACAAGGGCTCGATCGTCTACGGACTCCATCTGGCTCGCACCGCGATCTCGAAACAGGATCGCGCCGTCGTCGTGGAAGGGAACACGGACGTCATCGCCCTCCGGCAGGCCGGCTTCGAGCCGGTCGTCGCATCGATGGGGACGGCATTGACCGAGCAGCAGGTTCGCGAGCTGGCGCGTCTCCAGACTCGGAAGCTCTTCCTCTGCTTCGACGCCGACGCTGCGGGACAGGAGGCGACGCTGCGCGGGATGGAGCTCGCGACGGCGCAGGGCTTCGACGTGAAGGTCGTGACGCTTCCGAAGGGTCAGGATCCTGCGGACGCGCCCGCCGGCTTCGAGGATCGACTCGGGCAAGCGGAGAGCTACCTGCACTACCGCGTCCGGCTGGAGCTCGATCGTGCTTCCGATCGCCAGGAGGGTTTCGTGAGGGCACGAGAAGTGCTCGCAAAGTCCGAGGACTCGCCCGAGCGCCAGGAGGCACTTCGCCTTCTTGCCGACCGGCTCGATCTGCCCAAGGAGACGCTAAGGGGCCTCGCCCCTGCTCACCAAGGCGCGGGCGGTGCACGCGGAGTTGCGGACGCACCACGACTCCTTGGTGGGGGCGACCGGCTCGAGCGCGACGCCCTCGCCGCGTGCCTTGCGCATTCGTCGCTCGTTCGCGGGCTCGCAGAGCTCACGCCAGAGCACTTCGACTCGGAGCCGAACCGGCGCTTTCGCGCGGCACTCGTGGCGAAGCGAGACGATCCGGAGCTCACCGCCCTCAAGGCCGAGCTCGACGCGCGGGCCGCGCAGGAGGCGATCGACGAGCGGACCGGCACCGAATTGCTGCTCCAGCTTCGCGAGCGGAAGCTGAAGCGCGACCTTGCAAGTGCCGACCTGGCACGAACGACGGAGCTCCAGGCGCACCTCGTGAGAGTGCGGCAGGCGCTGGCCGAGCTCAGATAGGGCCGGCGAGGTACCCGAGCTCGCGCAGGAGCTCTCCCGCCTCGGCGATCACATCGTCGAGCTGTTCGTCCGTCAGGTCGCGTCGGTAGCGACCCACCGATTCCCCGTGAGCGCGTCCGAGAGCCTCGATCAAGGCGTCTGACGGCGCTTCGATGTAGGAGGCGAGGCTCCGTGCGACGGCCTCGGGCTCGAGCGCCATGGCCTCGTAGCGAACCTCGAACGCGCGGTCGCCGGCACGTCGTGCCGCGTCCACGTAGCGGCGCCATGCCCACGCCGCGCGGCGGGCGTCGCTCGTCGCTGCGAACTCGGACCGTCTCTCCTCTTCGACCCAGAAGCGTGGATACGCGCCGTACGCCACTCCCGCGTCGTCCCTGCCCGCTCGATCCGAGGCCAACCAGCCTTTGTGGAGAAGCGAGCACACGACATCGCGCCCGTCCCGGACGGCGTGGACGATCCGCGCCTCCGGGTAGGCGAGCGCGACCGCCTCCACGAGGTACGCGACCTCGGGCGTCTGCTCGACGCCGCGCACCGATCCGACGAGGCCGACTCGTCGTGAGATCGCGAGCAGTCGTCGAAGGCGTCGTGCTGCCTCGGGCGGAGGAAGCTCGGACAGCTCACCGGCCCTCGCCTTGAGCGGAGCGAGCTCCCCGAGGTCGACGAATCCCGGCAGCGAGCCGATCGCCCGGGCGAGGAACGTCGTTCCGGACCGCGGGGACCCGACGACGAACACAAGGCGGTCGTCGAGTCGGCCGAGCCGTTCCGAAAGTGAGGATGCACGGCGGGGAGCCAGTCGCTTGGCGACTCGCAGCTGGAGACCGGCTGACTCGAGGAGGCTCGGCACGACGCGATTCTCGCAGCTGCTCGGCTCGCATTGACACGGGAGGGAGCCTTCTCCAGAGTGTGCTCACGTCTCACGAGACAACCAATCGGGGGAGACACGTGGTCAGGTGGTGCGTCGGGGTCGCGCTCGCGTCTGCCGCGCTCGCCTTCGCGGGGCTTGCCTTCGCTTCGTCGTCGTATCCGGATGCCGCCGGCGACAACAACGAAGCGCCGGACTTGAGAACGGTGACTCTCGCCGAGGCACCCGACGGAACGGTCTCGGTCGCGGTCGGCGTGGGCAACTACGAGAGCCTCCCTGCCGACAGCTGGATCAACGTCTGGTTCGACCTCGACTCGGACCAGAGCACCGGCTACGACGGTGACGAGGCGCTCGTCCAGTACCTCTCGACCGGCGTGCTGGCGTTCTATCGCTGGAACGGAACCGGGCTCACGAAGGAGCCCACGACAGGGATCACCGGGTCGTTCGCTTCCGGCGTACTCACGCTCACCGTGCCGAAGGAGGCGGTCGGCGGCCTGACGGCGTTCGGCGTCCTCGCGATCGCGGCGCGAAGCCAGGCGATCGGTGACATCAAGTTCATCGCCTCGGACGCGGCTCCCGACAGCGGACGCTCGGCCTATGTCGGCCCGACGCAGATGGCGTTCGTGGATCTCACGGACGATCACGACAGCGCCCCGGACATCACCACGGTTCAGGTGAGCGACGCCAAGAGCGGCTGGATCAGGATCGCGGTCACGACGCCGAACTACGCTCAGCTTCCTCCGAACGCAGTGCTCCTGCTCAGCATCGATCGCGACAACCACGTGAGCACCGGCGACAGCGGAACGGAGCTCCAGATCACGGCCCTGAATGGCGAGATGTTGCTGGAGCGTTGGGACCCGAGCTCGGAGGACTGGATCGACGACAAAGCTCCGACACGGGCTCGTGTGCTGAACTCGGGGAACGTCGTCACCTTCGAGATCCACGAGAGCGAGCTCGAGAACACGCCGAGCTTCGGCTTTGCCATCGTCGCGCTCGACGTCGACACCCGGAGCGAGACGGTGCGTGCCGTCGACGTCGTTCCCGACAGCAAGCGGTACTACAAGTACAGGCTCGCGAACAAGCCCGCTCTACTCCTGACGGCGACGAACCTGTTCGGAACGCCGTCTCGACCCAGCTCGGGCAAGCGCTTCACGGTCAATCTCGGCGTACGCCGCTCGGACACGAGCCGCGGCATCAGGTCGGGGGCGGTCGTCTGCAACGTCGTCGTCGCGAAGAGACAGGTGCCAGCGAGGGGCGGCGTCGCCGGAGGCAATGCGCACTGCACGTTCGTCGTCCCGTCGGGGACCAACGGCGCCACGCTCCGAGGCACGATCACGGTGCGGACGGACGGAACGTCGGTCTCCCAGCGCTTCGCGTACGTGGTTCGCTGAGGCGCCGCGCGGCGTTTGCTCAGCCGCTAGTGGGACATCTTCCCCTGGACGTTGCCGACGTTGAGGAGGCCGACCTGACCCTGGTCGACGGCGGCGAACGCGTGGGAGACGAACGGGTAGAGGCCGGGCTGGTCGATCTTGACGTCGAACACGCCGCCTCCGCCGGCCGGCACCGTCACCGTCTGCACGTTGTGTAGGGCATCGGCGGGGTTCATGTCCCCGAACGCATATGCGGTGTTGAGGATCGTTCCGACGATGTGGAAGTCGGTGTCGAGCGACGGGCCGGCGTCGACGACCCAGAAACGAACCAGCTCACCCGGGTTCGCCGCCAGGGGGTGCTTGACGTACTGGCCGGAGTACCCGTTGAAGGTCATCCAGTCCGGCTGCCGTGCGTGAGCCTTTGCCATGTTGAACACCGCTGGCTTGTCGAGCCCGTCGGATGCGAGGTACCACTCGCTCGCTACGAGGACGTAGTTCTTGTCCGCTTTCGGGAGCACGCCGGCCGGGGGCTCGACGACGATCGCTCCGTACATCCCGTTCGCGATGTGCATCAGCACGGGCTTCGTGCCGCAGTGGTACATGAAGACGCCGGCGTCGTTTGCGCGGAACGTGTAGCTCACCGACTCGCCGGGAGCGACGTCGGTGAAGGCCTTGTCGGGTGCGATTCGCGCGGCGTGGAAGTCGACCGAGTGCGGGATTGCACCGTTGTTCGTCAGCGTGATCTTGACGAGCTGCCCTTGCCGTACGTGGATCACCGGGCCTGGTGCGCCACCCGCCCATGCCCATGCCGAGTACCGGACGCCGGGGGCGATGTCGATGTTGAGGTCGGTCAAAGCGAGATTGACGTCCGCGACGGGACCTGCGGGCGCGGCCGGTAGCGCGGCCGGATACGGCTTGTGGGCGACGGCGAGCTCGTCCGCATTGTCGGGCGCAGCGCCGGCATAGCTCGTCAGCGAACCCGTGTTCACGGCTCCAGCCATGTCCATGCCGGCCATTCCCGAGCTCGCTGAAGCCGATGCAGCCGCAGCATTGGCGTCATCGCGCGCATTGCGGGCGTCCGCCCACAGCATCAGCGCGAAGAACCCGAGCACTGCGACGAGGATCCCCAGCAGCACAGCCGCCGCTCCTGCGAACCCGACTCCGGACCCGCTCTGCCTGCCCGCGTACCCGCTGCTGCTCATTGCATCCTCCTGAGTCGGTCCCGCGATGCCCGGCGCATTCGCTTGCCCAAACGTAGGGGTCGACTCATCGAGCCGAGTCCGGGCGGACTGCACATCTGACCTCGGCAATCCCGTGGAGCCGTTGCGGCCTTTCCGCAGGACCTGAGGACTCAGCGGCGAGCTGAGTACCTGTGACCCTCTCCGCGAGATTGGGGTCCGGTCACGGCCGACGTGCGATAGTGCTCTGGTGGCCGAGAGGACATACACGGTCTCGTTCGTCTCGAAGGATCCTTCACACGCGGTCGACGAGTTCTACAAGTACCGCGGCGACCATCTTCCCGAGGAAGGCGAGATCGTCGACGTCGTGCGCTTCCTCCGCGGCCGCGCAATTCGCGCTCTCGTGACCCGGGCCGATGTCAACTCCAACCCGCAGATCGCGGTCACAGAGATCGCCTAGGCCGGAATCCACTTGCTCAGGGTGGTCCGGCGGAGCCGCTCCGAGGTTCGGAGTCCACTGCGAGCGCGCGTCGTGACCGGTAAGCCGAGGACGAGAGGCTCATCGTTTCGGACGGAACAGCGAAACGAGCCCGCCCGACCTTGCTCGCCCGTCTACGCGAGAGGTGAGCCGGTGCCGAGCTTCTTCGCTGCGCGCTTCTCGTTCCGACGCTCCTTGAGCGTCTTCTGCGACTTCTGCTTGGTGCCTCTCCGCGGCTTGTCGGAACTCTTGCTCATGCCAACCTTTCGTGAGCTGTTACGTGATGACGGGCGGGGCTACGACGATCTTGCAGCTCGTGTTCCAGGGCGTCCCGGCTCCCGCCTTTAGCGAGCGAGCCTCGGGGCACGGGCCTTGTTCGCGGGTGGCCCTTCGATCGGCTCTTCGGAGGCAAGTGGGACGGAAGGAGCTGTCTGCGCCAGCCCTTGCGGGAGGTTCCATGCCTTCCTGTTCAGCTCCCACTCACGTTCGGCCGCTGCCGCATGGTCACCGGCGTTGAGAGCTTCCGTCACGAGTGCTCCTTCCGATAACGCTCAGACCCTGCGCAACATCGACGAGTGTGCAGCAGCGGAAGGAGAGAGCTTGTCACCGAAGAGTCTACCCCGTCCACACCGTGCGCCCGCCACGCGCGGGCGACCATGACGGAGCGCTGCGTGCTGCAAGCGCAGGTCGCGTTCCCGGGAGCCGTGGAGCGCGCGTGGAAGTCGGTTGTTCGGCGAAGTGTCGTTCTCGGAATCGCAGATAGGCTCGGCTCGACCCCGAGCATGGAGGATCGCCCCATATGAGCATCGTTGTCCGCTTCAGCCCTACGAATCTGACGGCCGAGAAGTACGACGAGAGCATCCGGCGCCTCGAGGAGGGCGGAGCATGGCCCCCGGACGGACTCGATTACCACGTCTTCTTCGGGCCGGTGGGAGATATGCGCGTCAGCGAGATCTGGGACTCTCAGGAGCAGCTCGAGGCTTTTGGTGAGCGGCTGATGCCAATACTCGACGACATCGGAATGGAGTTCTCGGGCGCCCCCGAGGTCTTCGAGGTGCACAACGTCATCAAGCGCTAGCTCCGAGGCTGGCACGAAGCTCGGTACGAAAGAGGGCGCCTTGCGAGGCGCCCTCGATGTATCTAGCCGCTTGGCAGGTACTTCGTGACTCCCCGGGTTGGACTCGAACCAACAACCCTCCGGTTAACAGCCGGATGCTCTGCCAATTGAGCTACCGGGGAAAGCAGTCGCGGGATTGTAGCCGTGTGCCCTGCGCTCGACCTTGCGATTTGACCTGGGGAGGACGGGCCGCTCGAACCGCGAAGGAGTTTGCATGCGTCGCTTCGCCGTCGTCGGCGTCGCGGTGTCCATTGGCGTCCTCGCGTTCGCTCCCACGGGGCTCGCAGCCAATGCACGCGTCGCCGCGCTCCAGATCGCCCTCCGTGCCCACGGATTCGACCCCGGCCCGGTCGACGGCGTCCGTGGACCGCTGACGAAGGCCGCACTCGTGACGTTCCAGCGCCGGAACGGCGTGCGGCCGACCGGTCTGGTGGGGCGGGCCACACGACGCGCGCTCGGCGTCCGCGGCCGGCCGCTGCTCGGGCAGCGGGAGCTGGCAGCGGGAGCGGTTGGATGGGACGTCGCCGTGCTCGAGTTCAGGTTGCGCCGGTACGGACTGCCCCCGGGCTCGGTCGACGGCCGTTTCGACGGGACCACGGAGGCCGCTCTCCGCTCGTTTCAGCGGGCTCATGCCCTCGACCCCGATGGCATCGCCGGCCCACACACCTATCGAGTGCTGGCGAACCGCGCTCCGACCTACTGGCACGTCGTGTCGCCGGGCGAGAGCTTCTTCTCGATCGCCGCTCGATACCACGTCAGTCCCTGGCGGCTTGCCAAGAGAAACGCGATCCCCCTGACGAACGTCATCGTCCCGGGTCAGCGCCTCGCGCTTCCGAACGGCGCGCGGCTTCGTCCGTCGACCGAGACCGGCCCGCCTGCCAGCCGCGACTCCGTCCGCGCCGCGATCGACTACTGGTCGCGTGTCTACGGCGTCGACCCCAAGCTTGCTCGTGCGCTCGCATGGATGGAGTCGGGCTTTCAGCAGGACGTCGTCTCGAACGTCGGCGCGATCGGCGTGATGCAGCTACTCCCCGAGACGTGGGAGTTCGTCGACACGGTCCTCCTCGGAGTGACGACGCCGCGCAACTACCAGGGCAACGTGCGCGCTGGCGTGCGCTACCTCCGCTGGCAGCTCGACCACTTCGGCGGTGACGTGCGTCTCGCGCTCGCCGGCTGGTATCAGGGCGCGCGTGCGGTGCGGGAGATCGGCCTGTACGAGGACACGAAGCTCTTCGTTCGCGTCGTCACCTCGCTCTACGGCACCGTTTAAGGCGACTCCGGCCGGCTCAGAGCGTTCGCGACTGTTGCGGCGAGCGACGTTACCCGCGGTCGGGGATGAGCGCGTTCATCGGCTGCGCCCTTGGATCGAGGACGTTCCTCGCCTGCTCCGCGCCGGTGACCGGGAGCCCATCTCGGTCGATCAATCCGATCTGCACGAGGAGCGACGCCTGGTCCCAGTAGATGTGCTCGTGTGCGACCTTGCCGTCCTCGAACTTCACGACCACGCAGAACGCGAGCTGGACGTGCTTGCCCGTCGGGGCCACTCCCGGTAGCAGCTGGTCCATCTCGATGTCGTGCGTGAACGAAAGCACGAGCTCGTCCACGACCTGATCCACACCGATGGTGCGCGAGACCGAAGTGAGCTCGATGTCCTGCGGCCACTTTCCGATGAAGTGGTTCCCGTAGAAACGGCGCACCGAGTCCGCGCCGACGCCCCCCGTCATCACGGGCACGTGATTGACGTACGGGTCGTCCGTCATCGTCGCCATCGTCGCCTCGAGGTCGAGGTGGACGAACTCCGCGGCGACGTGATCGTCGAAGACCGCTCCGAGGTCCGGGGCATCCGCCATCTGTCACGCCTCCCTGTCGTTGGCCGGAACGTACCTCGTCTCGACAGCCGTCAGCAGTCCGACCGAAGCTGCGACAAAGTCGGGTGCCATGTGCGCTTGACATGTCACGGCGCCGTATGACTGAATCCCACCATGCTCCTGCGCGAGGTGGAGTACGCGCGTCCGTCGACCGTCGACGAAGCAATCGCCCTCCTCGCGGGGAACGAGGGAGCGCGAGCGCTCGCCGGCGGGCAGACGCTCGTCAACGTCATGAAAGCGCGTGCGGCGTCCCCCGACGTTCTCGTCGACCTCGCCTTGCTCGACGAGCTTCGCGGTATCGGCTTCTCGTCGGACGGGCAGCTCGAGATCGGGGCGATGGTGACGTACACGCAGCTCGTCGCCTCGTCCGAGGTCGAGGTCGCCAGGCCGATCCTCGCGGAGGTGGCGGCGACGATCGCTGACGTCCAGGTGCGTAACCGGGGCACGGTCGGCGGAAACGTCTGCGTCAGCGACCCGACGAACCATCTTCCTCCGTTGCTCCTCGCACTCGGTGCGACGTTCGCGGTGCGCGGCCAGAGCGGCGAGCGAACGGTGCCCGCAGAGGACTTCTTCCTCGGCGTCTACATGACCGCTGTCGGCGAGGGCGAGCTGCTCACGAAGGTGAGCGTTCCGGCGTCGAGCGGCGCCGGCGACGGCTTCGCCGGCCTGACGATCGGCAAGCACGGGACGTACATCGTCAACGCCGCGGCGAGCGTCTCCGGCGATTCGGCACGGATTGCGATCGGCTGTGTGGCGGGCACCCCGGTCCGCGCGACGGCGATGGAGGAGCGCCTCGCGGGCAGTGACTTCTCGGAGGCGACCATCCGCGCCGCTGCGGAGGGACTCGGGTCGTCGCTCGACCCACCGTCGGACGTCCACGGATCAGCGGACTTCCGCCGCCACGTGGCGGAGGTTTCGGCGGTGCGCGCCGTCGCAGAGGCCGCACGGCGAAGGAGAGGAAGCTAGTGGCGGAGCCGACACGCAGCCGTCTCGTCTCGTTCGAGATCAACGGCGAGCAGATCGAGATGGACGTGCCGGCGCGCCGCCTGCTCGTCCACTTCATCCGGGACGATCTCGGGTTGACCGGGACGCACATCGGTTGCGACACGGGCAACTGCGGCGCCTGCACGGTGCATCTCGACGGCGAGCCGGTGAAGAGCTGCATGCTCCTCGCGGTGCAGGCCGACGGCTCGAAGATCGCAACGGTCGAGGGCCTCGCAGCCGACGGCGAGCTCACCGCGCTCCAGCAGTCCTTCAACGAGCACCACGCGCTGCAGTGCGGCTACTGCACGCCCGGGATGCTGATGAGCGCGGCCGCTCTTCTCGAGCGGAATCCGCACCCGACCGAGGAGGACGTCAGGATCGCGCTCCAGGGAAACCTCTGCCGCTGCACCGGATACGTGAACATCGTCGAAGCAGTCCTCGCGACAGGAAAGGCCACATGACGACCACGGTCACCGAGCAGCAGAGCACCACGCTCGAGCGAGGCTATGTCGGCCAGTCGATCCCGCGGCGCGAGGATCGGCGGCTCGTCCAGGGTCAGGGCACGTTCTTCGACGACGTTCGGCGTCACGGCATGGGGTACGTGCACTTCGTGCGCTCGCCGTACGCGCACGCGCGCATCATCTCGGTCGACGTCTCGAAGGCGCTCGAGCTGGAAGGCGTCTACGGGACGATCACCGGCGACGAGGTTGCGATCTCCACCGATCCGTTCTTCGAGATGTCGGTCGAGCCCGGCGGCTTGATCAAGGATTACGCGCTCGCGGTGGGTCGCGTCCGTCACCAGGGCGAGCCGGTTGCTGCCGTCTGCGCCGCAACACGCGAGCTCGCGCGCGACGCAGCCGAGCTCGTCGAGGTCGAATACGACGAGCTTCCTGTTCTCGTCGACGCGGAGGAGTCGCTGAAGGACGAGGTCGTGCTCCATGACGAGGCTGGCTCGAATGTGGTGTGGTCGGGCGTCTTCGAGTGGGGTGACGCTGACGCAGCGCTGGCGGAGGCGGACCATGTCGTGAAGATCGAGCGGCTCCACTTCCACCGGTTCGCCTCGACGCCGCTCGAGTGCTCGGGCGCGCTCGTCGAGTTCGACAAGGGCATGGGGGAGTGGACGATCCACTGCAATCACCAGATGCCGGGTGTCGGGGCGATCTGGATGGCGCCGGCCCTGCGCACCGGGATCGACAAGCTCCGCTTCGTCACGCAGGACATCGGGGGAGGCTTCGGCAACAAGATCTGCCTCCATCCGCAGTTCGTCGTCCTGTGCCTGCTCGCGCGGAAGCTCGGTCGCCCCGTCCAGTGGACCGAGTGGCGCACGGACCAGCACATGGCGAACGCGCACGGGAACGAGCGCACGTTCCTCGACGTCGAGGTCGCGGTGAAGGCCGACGGCACGATGACCGGCTTCAAGGTGCGCGCCCTCGACGACTGCGGGGCGTTTCCGCGCTACGAGCCGCTCGGCTGCATCATCTGGGCGCAGGTGACGCCGGGTCTGTACGGCTGGCGAAACATCAAGGTCGATTTCACGCAGGTCTGTACGAACAAGTCGCCGGTGTCACCGAACCGCGGGTACTCACGGATGCAGCACCTGTGGCTGACGGAGCGAATCATCGACATCGTCGCGGCCGAGCTCGGGCTCGACCCCGTGGAGGTCCGGAAACGCAACTACGTCAAGACGGAGCAGATGCCGTACGAGACCCCGAACGGCTGCATCTACGACTCCGGCGACTATGCGGCTGCGCTCGACATGGTGCTCGGGCTGATCGACTACGGCTCCGTCGAGGAGCGGCGCAAGGAGGCCGCAGCGCGCGGGAAGCTGCTCGGCTTCGGAATCGGGTCGACGCTCGACTCGGGGACGAACAACTTCGGGCAGTCGACGATCCTGAACCCCGAGCTCCAGTTCTCGGGGAACAACGAGGCAGCCGCCGTGAAGCTCGACATCTTCGGCGAAGTCGTGGTCACGCTCGGGACCGTGCCCCAGGGGCAGGGTCACGAGACGACCGCGGCCCAGGTCGTGGCGGACATCATCGGCTGCTCGCCGGACCAGGTGAACGTGCGCCGCGGCCACGACACGTGGTTCAACACGCATGCCGGCTTCTCCGGGACGTACGCGAGCCAGTTCGCGTTCACCGGCCTCGGGGCCGTGAAGGGGGCCTCCGAGCTCCTCCGGGACGAGATGATCCAGCTCGCCGCTGCGGTGCTACAGGCCCCAGCCGAGGCGATCGAGCTCTCCGAGGGGTTCGCGCGGATCAAGGACGGCCCGCCGGAGGCGGCGCTCCCGTTCATGGCGCTCGGGGCGATCGTCAACGCGAACAACGCGTTCCTGCCGCCGGACTTCAACCCGACCCTGAACCATCGCTACGTCTGCCGGCCGTACTTCGGGATGGTCGACACCGAGAAGAAGACCGGTCAGCTGACGCTCACGTACGCGACCCAGATCCACGCCGCGGTGGTCGAGATCGATCCGGAGACCGGCGAGGTCGACATCGTCGACTACGCCGCGGTCGACGACTGCGGCGTGCGGATCAACCCGCAGATCGTCGAGGGCCAGGTGCACGGCGCGACCGCGCACGCGATCGGGGCGGCGCTCCACGAGAACTTCGTCTACGACGAGGAAGGAACGCTGCTCACGGCCAACTTCTACGACTACCACGTGCCGCACGCCATGGACATGCCTCCGCTGAAGACCGGAGCAATGGAGTCGCCGTCTCCGGTCGCGCCGCTCGGCGCCAAGGGCATGGGCGAGGGCGGCGGCGGCGGGATTCACTGCATCTGCTCCGCGATCCAGGACGCGCTGCAAGCTGCCGGAAAGCCGATCGTCTACACGAGCTGCAACCCGCCGCATAGGGTGTGGTCGATGATCAGCGATCCCGAGGCGACTCGTGCGAACGTGTCCGTCGAGTCCCGATGATCGAGTACCCGTGGGAGGAATAGTGGGAGAAGCGCGATGAACGTCTCAGGGACGAAAGAGCTGGCCGCAACGCGCGAGACGGTCTGGGGAGTGATCTCGGAGCCTTCCGAGATGGCGAAGCTCATGCCCGGCGTCGAGAGCTTCGAGATCGTCGACGATGACCACTGGACCGCGAAGGTCAAGGTGCCTCTGGGCCTCGGCGGGCTCAAGATGACGATGAAGTTCGAGAAGCTCGAGGAGCGGCCTCCGGAGTTCTCCTCGATGCGCGCAAAAGGGGAAGGCGTCGGGGCCCTGATGGACATGACGACGTCGTTCACCCTCTCCGAGAAGGACGGCGGGACGTCCATGGACTGGGAGGCGGACGTCAAGATCGCCGGTCCCGTGGGATCTATGGGCCAGCGCGTGCTGCAGCCGATCGTCAACCAGCAGGTCGGGCAGGTGCTCGACGCACTCGAGCGACGCGTTACCGAAGCCGCCGGCGGCGGCGACTAGAGAAACGGGCCCATCGGTGCCGCCGCCGTTCCGGATCGGCGTCATGCAGCTGACGATGGAGCCGCTCGACGAGATGCTCGAGTCGGCGCGCGTCATGGACGCTGCGGGGATGGACACGATCTGGCTCGCCGAGGCGTATCCGTGGTGGCGGAAGCACGGGATGGAGGCGCGCTCATCGACGGTTGTCTCAGCGCTCATGGCGCGGGAGACGGAGAAGCTCACGATCGGCTGGGGGATCATCTCGCCGTTCACACGACACCCGGTGCAGGTCGCCATGGATGCGCGCGTCGTCCAGGAGGCCGCCGGTCCGGGCCGCTTCCTGCTCGGCTTCGGAACGTCGAAGATCTTCTTGAACAACATCCGGTCGCAGACGTCGAAGACCCTCGGCCCGATGCGCGACGCCGTGACGATCGTCCGCGGGGTTCTCGGGGGCGAGCCGTTCGAGTACGAGGGCGACACCTGGAGCGCCTCCGTTCCCGGCCTGAGCCCCGAGGCGCACACGCCGCGTGGCGTTCCTCCCGTCTACGTCGCCGCGACTGCGCCGAAGATGCAGGCGTTGTCCGGTGAGATCGCCGACGGGTGCCTGACACCGTCGATCACGACGCCCGCATTCGTGCGGTACACGCGCGAGAACGTCGTTGCGGACATCGACATCGGTTGCACCGTCGTCGCGTCGATCCACGAGTCCGACCGTGACGCGGGCCGCGACGGTGCTCGCGAGATCGCGGGGATGTACCTCGCGAACAAGTTCCAAAACATCAAGGGCTCGGCCGACACGCTGCTCGACCTCGCCGGGATCGAGATGGACGAGCTCGCGCCCGTCGCCGATGCGATGGAGAAGGGCGGGAGGCTGGCGGCGAAAGCGCAGGTTTCGGACTCGCTGCTCGACCGCTGCAAGCCCATCGCGGGCACGCCCGACGACTGCATCGCAGCGATCGAGGAGTACCGCGAGGCGGGGTGCACGCACGTGATGCTCGAGCTCTGGGGCGACCGGCGGCACGACCAGATCCGGCTGTTCGGCGAGCAGGTTCTCCCATACTTCCGGCCGTGACCGACTACGACGCCGGCGCATTCGACGCGTACGAGGTGGCCGGCTGGGAGGCGATCGCCGGGCGCTTCTACGAGTGCTGGAGCCCGATCACGAGCCAAGCGATCGGCGCCTTGCTCGACGCGGTGCACGTGGGGCAGGGCTCTCGCATCCTCGATGTGGGCACCGGTGCAGGCGACGCAGCGGGATACGCCGTTGAACGTGGCGCGGAGGCGACAGGCGTCGACGTCGCGGCCGCGATGGTCGAGATCGCAGCGCGGCGGAACCCGCAGGCGACCTTCATCCAGGCAGCGGCAACCGAGCTTCCGTTCGCCGACTGCTCGTTCGACGCCGTTGTCGGCAACAACGTCATCCAGCACATCGGGGAGCCGGGCCGAGCGGCCCGCGAGCTGGAACGGGTCTTGACTCCAGGAGGTCGCATTGCACTGTCGAGCTGGGATGCGCCCGAGCGCTCGCCCCTCTTCGGTGCCGTGCTCGGCGCTGTCGCGAACGCCGGGGTGCCGTCGCCGAGTGAGGCGCCCGCCGGTCCTTCGTTCTTCCAGTTCACGGACGACGCGGTGTTTCGCGCGTTGCTGGAGGACGCCGGCTTCGAGGCGGTCGCCGTCGACGCCATCGCGGTCGAGATTCCTGTTGCCTCGGCGAACCAGCTGATCGCGGCGTTTGCCGGGGGAACCGTTCGCGTCGGAGCGGCGCTTCGTGCCGCCAACGACTTGCAGCGCGACCGGATGCAGGCGTCGCTCGAGGAGCAGCTGGCGCGATGGCGTCGCGGTTCCGGATTCGCGGTCCCCGCACCGATGAAGCTCGCGAGCGGGGCGAAGCCGGCGTGAGCGAGATCCGGATCGACGAAGAGCGTCTCGTCGACTGGGCGTCGCGGGCGATCGAGACGCCGAGCTTCACGGGCTCGGAGCAGGCGATGGCCGAGCTCGTGGCGCAGACGTTCTCCGAGATGGGGCTGCAGGTCCAGTGGCAGCAGGTCGAGGACGGACGGGCGAACGTGCTCGGCACCCGGCCGGGCGCAGGTGGTGGTCCGACCCTGATGTTCAACGGGCACATGGACACGTCGTACTCCGGGCGGGAGGCCTGGCTCGCGCACGTTCCCGGCTTCCAGCCGAGCGCGTTCGTCGAGGACGGGCGCCTGTACGGGCTTGGCATCTCGAACATGAAAGGTGCTCTCGCCTGCTACATCGAGGCGCTTCGCGCCCTCACAGATGCGGGCGTTCGGCTGAAAGGCGACGTGATGATCGCCGCGGTCAGCGGCGAGATAGAGAAAGCCCAGTGGGGTGACGCGCAGGGCGCCGAGTTCCGGGGCTATGCGACCGGGACCCGGCACCTCGTGACGCACGGAGGAATCGCAGACATGTGCATCCTGGGCGAGCCGACGGAGTCGAAGGTCGTCCTCGGGCACTTCGGCTCGCTGTGGCTGCGCATCTCGACGCAGGGGGACTTCATCCACACGGCGTTCAGCGTCGGCAAGCGTGATCGCAACTCGATACTCAGGATGCGCGAGGTGCTCGACGCGGTTCTGGAGTGGATGACCGCCTGGGAGGGCGACCCGGAGAACGAATACCGCGGCACGAGCGCAGTCGTGAATGTCGGTGGGATCGAGGGTGGCTTCGGCTGGCGGGTCTCGCGAACACCGCATCGGACCGATCTCTTCCTCGACGTCCGCGTGCCACCAACGAAGGAGATGTCACTTGCTCGCACTCAGGTTCTCGATCTGGTGCGAGACCTCCAGCGTCGTTTCCCCGACTACGGCGTGGAGGGCGAGATCTACGTCACCGCGCCGGGGGCCGAGATCGCGGAGGACCATCCGCTCGTCGCTGCTCTCGATTCGGCTCACGCAACGGTGTTCGGGACGCCTCCAGAGCGCGACGTCACGCGCTGGTTCTCCGACGCATCCGCGCTCACGCGCTATGGCGTACCAACCGTGAACTACGGGACGTCGACGGGCCTGCTGGACACGGTGAAGGGCGAGAATCTCGAGATCGCCGGGCTCGTAAAGACTGCAGAGGTCTATGCGCGAGCGGCGATCGAGATCTGCGAACTGGCGTGAGTCTCTACGAGCTGCCACCCGACCTTCCGGCGCCCGTCGACGACGGCGGATGTGACCACCTCCCGGGTGCTCCCGTTCCCGCGCTGACCCTCGAGTCGTCGCTGGGGCCGGTGAGCCTGCGCGAGTTCGGGGTCGATCTCGCCGTTCTCTACGTCTATCCGCGCACAGGCACTCCGGGGCATCCGACTCCGGACGGCTGGGATGCGATCCCGGGCGCGCGAGGCTGCACGCCGCAGTCATGCGGCTTTCGCGACCACGCGGCGGACCTGGCCGAATTCGGCGCTCGCATCGCCGGGGCGTCCACGCAGTCCCTGGACGAGCAGCTCGAGTTCGCCGAGCGCGAGCGCATGCCGTTTCCGGTCATCGCGGATCCCGAGCACAAGCTTGGCGCCTCGCTGGGGCTGCCGACGTTCACATTCGACGGCAGTGAGCTCTACAAGCGCGTGACCCTCGTGCTCGAGGCGGCTCACGTCGCGAAGGTCTTCTATCCCGTGTTCCCGCCGGACCGGAGCGCGGTGGACGTCATCGAGTGGCTGAAAGCAAGGGGGCGCGAGTGAAGCTCGTCACGTTCGGTGAAGGCAATGGGCGCGTCGGCGTTCTCGAGGGTGACGAGATCGCAGTGGTCGACGTCCCGACGATGCGTGAGTACTTCGAACGTGGCGGGGCGGATGCGACGGGCGAGCGAGTCCAGCTGTCCGAGACCCGTCTGCGGGCGCCGATCGTCCCGAAGAAGTTCTTCCATACGGCGGGAAACTTTCGCGAGCACGAGGAGGAGTCCAAGCAGGTCGGCTGGACGCACGAGATCGCACCCTGGATCGTCTTCTTCCAGAACGTGGACGCGATCGTCGGCCCCGACGAGCCCGTCGTCTACCCGGAGCATCTGACCGAGGAGCTCGACTACGAGCTCGAGCTGGCGGTCGTGATCAAGAAGGCGGGCGCGTGGTTCTCGCCCGAGGAAGCGGTGGACTACATCGGCGGCTACGTGATCTTCAACGACATCACTGCGCGCGACATCCAGCGGCGCGAGATGCGCTCCGGCGTGTTCTCCTTCTGCAAGGCGATCGACACCTTCTGCCCGCTCGGCCCGTGGATCGTGACGCCGGACGAGATCCCGGAGCCGCACGATCTCGCAATGGAGCTACGGGTGAACGGAGAGCCGCGACAGGTTTCGCACTCCGGACGCATGTCCGTGACGATCCCCGAGATCGTCAGCCACTATTCCGCGCTCAGCTACTCGGCCGGTGACGTGGTCTCGACGGGAACGGTGTCCGGTGTAGCGGGGTTCTCTCCCGACGCCGCCTCGCTGTACCTGAAGCCGGGGGACGTCATGGAGGCGGAGATCCAGGGGATCGGCGTCCTCCGCAATCCGGTCGTCTCCTGGCAGGAAGCACACGGCGAGCCTCCTCCACCGCGCATCCGTTGGTAGGTTCGATGCCGTGAGCGACGAGTTCCGGGTCGAGGTCGAGCTCGACGACGAGCAACATGGCTACGCGGTCGACGAGCAGTTGAAAGCCGTCGATCTCGACGACGAGGCGCGAAACCGGCTGGGCGGGGGCGTGATGGTCACGCGAGACGATTCGCGGCTGTTCCTGTACGCCGCGAACGAGTCAGAGGCGCGCCAGGCCGAGCGCACGGTGCGGGAGCTCGTGGAGTCGGACGGGCTCAGCGCGGACATTGCTGTGACGCGCTGGCATCCGGTTGCCGAGGAATGGCAGGACGCGGCGCTCCCGCTCCCGTCGACGCCGGACGAGGAGCGTGCGGAGGCGGCCGCGCACGAGGCGGCCGAGGCGGAAGAGGCTCGGACGGAGGGTCGGTACGACTGGGAGGTGGTCGTTCGTCTTTCGGCGAGGGATCAAGCCGTGGCGCTCGCCGATCGCCTCGCTGCCGAGGGAGTTCCGGTGAGGCGCAGGTGGCGCTACGTCTCCGCCGGAGCAGTGACCGAGGAGCGTGCCGAGGAGCTCAGGGACCGTCTCACCGCTGAGCTGCCGGACGACGTGGACATCCACATCGACGTCGATCTCTCCGACGTCCCTCGCTCTCCGCTCCAGTTCCTGCCTTTCTGACGGTTGGTTGCGGTGTCGCGTCCCGTGTCAGTCGGTTCGATCGAGCTTCACCCCGTCCTCGACGCGGTCGGCGTGCTCGGCGAGTACGGCGAGCTCTATCCGGACGTTCCGGCCGAGGAGTGGGAGCCGTACCGAGCGCTTTACCCGTCGCTCTTCGCGGACGAGAGCTGGCGCCTGCCGTGTGCCTGCTTCCTCGTTCGGGTCGAGGAGATGACTGTTCTCGTCGACACAGGCGTCGGACCGCCGGGGCTCTGGGAGTGGACCGCAGAGGACGAGGGGCGGTTGCCAGATGCGGTCGAGGCGCTCGGGGTGTCGCGCGACGACGTCGACGTCGTCTTCCTCACGCACCTGCACATCGATCACCTCGGCTGGAATGCCGACCTCGACGGAACGCCGTTCTTCCCACGAGCGCGCTACGTCGTCCATCGCGACGCCGTCGCCTTCGCGCTTACCCAGGCGGGTCGTCCGCACATCCGGCGTTGCGTCGAGCCCCTCGTCGACCGGTTCGAGACGATCGAAAGCACGTTCGAGTTGGCGCCGGGCGTGAGCGCGTTCACTGCGCCGGGTCACTACCCGGGTCACATGGGTTTGCGGCTGTCCTCCGAGGCCGAGGAGGCGGTGCTCATCGCCGACATCGCGGTGCATCCGGCGCTGCTGGCGCATCCTGACTGGGTCTACGTCGCGGACGGCGATCCGGCCGTCTGCGGGGAAACCCGACGCGCGCTCCTCCCCGAGATCGTCGACCGTGACGTCCTCGTCGCCTGCGGCCATTACCCGGGCAGCGGTATCGGCCGCGTGGTCACGCGCGATGGGCTCATCTGCTGGGAAGAAGCGTTATGACCTGGCCGCGAGACGACGCGAAGCTCGATCGCGTTCGGGCCCTCATGGCCGATCGGGACCTCGACGCCCTCGTCGTGCGAGCGCCCGACAACGTCCTCTACCTGACGAACTTCTGGGGTATGAAGGGCTTCGACGCGTGTGTCTTCCCCCGCGACGGCGACCCGGTGGTCATCTGCGTCGAGGCGTCGGAGGAGGACGCCGCGGCCATGGCCTGGACCGACGACGTCCGGCTCGTCCGCGGGCTACGACGAGCGCGATCCACGGCCACCGACCGCTCGCACGCTGGACGCGGCGAAGGCGGCGGCTGCCGAGTACGGCACGATCGGCCTCGAGCTCTCGCTCGGGACGCAGGCGTCCGACCGCATGGTGGGGGAGCCAACGACGTACACGCGCGACTGGTTCGACGGGTTCGGCGAGAGCGTGGAGGATGCGACGCCGCTGCTCGTCGAGGCGCGCGCGGTCAAGACCGCGCAGGAGATCGAGCGCATGCGCCTCGCGAACGCCATCGCCGCGGCGGCGATGGAGCACGCCAGGCTCGTGATCGAGCCGGGCATGAGCGAGGCGCAGATCGCAGCCGAGTGGCTGGGCTTCGTGCACGGCGAGGGAACAGGATGGGAGGGGAAGGTCGACCTCGCGCTCGGCTTCTCCCTCGTCTGGGCAGGCCCCGGCATCAAGACCTTCACCGCGACCACGAGCGCGCCCGTCCTCGAGGGCGAGCCGACGCTCTTCGAGATCTGGGTCTGCGTGGATGGCTACTGGTGCGATCACACGAAGAATCTCGTGGTCGGCGAGCTCACCTCTGCGTACCGGGAGCTCGAGGCCGGTCTGCTCGAGGTCTATGCCGACGCGCTTGCCTTCGCTCGTCCGGGCGCGAGCCTCGCCGAGCTCGATCGCCGCATCCGGGCCGGGATCGCGAGAGCTGGGGTACCCGGGTCAGCCCACGCATGGGATCTGCCATGGTGTCGGCGCGCGCGCGCACGAGCCTCCATGGGCGCACCAGGCAGGTGGCGGGGAGATCCTCGAGGGGATGGTTCTTGCAATCGAGCCAGGGTGCTATATGGACGGAGGCGGTGGCCTTCGCGTCGAGGACAACTTCCTGATCACGGAGGACGGCGCCGAGAAGCTCTCGCCGTTCCCGGACGGCATCGTTCAAGCGGCCGACGCGAGTCGGGAGCTCGCATCGTGATCGACCGCTCGAAGATCTGGACCGGCGGGCTCAACGAGCGCGCGCTCGAGCCGCAGCCGAGGGTGACCGTGGGGCTCTACGACACGACGCTCCGGGACGGCGAGCAGACGGTCGGGGTCGTGCTGTCTCCGGAGGACAAGCTGCGCATCGCGGAGGCGCTCTCCGACGCCGGTGTCGACCGGATCGAGGCGGGATTCCCTCGCGTGTCGGCCGACGACTGGAGAGCGATCGAGCTGATCCTCGAGGCAGGGCTGGATGCAGAGATCTGGGGCTTCTCGCGCGCCGTCCGCGCCGACGTCGAGGCGCTCGTGGAGCTCGGCCTCCAGGCGTCGGTCATCGAGAGCCCGGTGTCCGACGCAAAGCTCGCGGCGCTCGGTGTCTCCCGGCAGACGATGCTCGAGCGGATCCGCGCGGCCGTGTCGTACGCCGCGGAGAGCGGGATACGCGTCGCCTACTTCGGCGTCGACTCGACTCGCGCCGACATGGAGTTCCTGCGCCAGGCGTACGAGACCGCCGTCGACGCGGGAGCGGCCGAGGTCGTCGTCGTCGACACGCTGGGGATCGCAACACCGGAGGCCGCGGCCTATCTGGTCGGCGAGGTGAGCGATCGTCTCGGCTCGGAGATTCCCGTCCACTGGCACGGTCACGACGACTTCGGGCTCGCAACGGCCGCAGCGGTCGCCGCGGTCCAGGCGGGCGCGACCTGGGTCCAGGGAACCGTCAACGGCATGGGTGAGCGGGCAGGGAACGCGGACCTCGGAGAGGTCGCCCTCGCGCTCGAAGCGCTCTACGGCATTCCCACCAGGCTCCGCCACGACCGCGCGCGCGAGCTCTCTCGCCTCGTGCAGGAGCTCTCGGAGACGCCGCTCGCCGCCTGGAAGCCCGTCACCGGCGAGAACCTCTTCACGCGCGAGTCGGGCGCCGTTGCTGCCCAGTTCCACGATCCTCCGGCGATCGAGCCGTACTCGTCCGACCTCGTCGGTGCGTCGCGGGGCATCGTTCTGGGGAAGAAGAGTGGGATCGACTCCATCCGGATCAAGCTGGCCGAGCTCGACCTCGACGTACCGGAGGACTTACAACCCGAGCTGCTCGAGGCGGTCAAGGCGCTCGGGACGAAGAAGCGCGGCCTCGTCTCCGACGCCGAGTTCCGTCGCCTCGTGAACCGGAAGAAGAAGAGTCGCGTACCGGTTGACTGACATGTCAGAAGCCGGGATACTCGCGCGGCGGCGTGAAACGGGTCTGCATTGTCGGTGCCGGTGTCATCGGGAGCCTTTTCGCGGGGCATCTTGCGGACGTCTGCGAGGTCTCCGTGCTCACTCGCCGGCAGGAGCACGCGGACGCGTTGAACCGCGACGGCCTGCACGTGAGCGGGAAGAGCGACCGGCATGCCCGCGTGACGGCCGCGGCCGATCCGGCGGAGCTCCCGGCATTCGATCTCGCGATCATCGCGACCAAGGCGTCGGGTCTCGAGGCGGCCGCGGAAGCGCTCGAAGGCCGATTCCCTGAGGCGCTCGTCATGACGGTGCTGAACGGAATCGGGGCCGAGGAGGTCGTTCGGCGCCACGGGGACTGGCCCATCGTGTCGGCGGTGACCTTCATGAGCGGCACGCGGCACTCGGACTCGCACGTGGAGTACATCCTCGACACGGAGACGTGGCTCGGGCCGTACGAGGACACGCCCTATGAGCAGGTGCAGGAGATCGCCGACCTGATCGTCTCCTCCGGTCTCCAGGCGGAGGCACTCCCCGATCTCCGGCCGGCTCAGTGGTCGAAGCTCATCTTCAACGCGTCGGTCAACCCGGTGGCAGCCTTGACCGGCCTCTCGCACGATCCGCACTTCGCCGCCGAGCGGGAGCAGACCGATCTCGGCCATCTCGTCCACGGGCTCGTCGACGAGGGCAAGGCGGTCGCAGCTGCTGCCGGGATCGATCTCCATGACGACCCCTGGGAGATGAACGTGCTCGCGACGAAGCGCGGGTCGGCGCACTATCCATCGATGCTCGAGGACGTCGAAGCACACAGGCAGACCGAGATCGAGCTCATCACGGGGTCGCTCGTCCGCGAGGCCGAGCGTCACGAGGTGCGTGTTCCGCTGCACACGGCGCTGTATGCGCTCGTGCGGGGAAAGCAGGAATCGTGGTGAGCGCGTGCAGGCTGAAACGGCAGGCATGACAAGAACCAGAGGAGGAGGACTCAAGTGATCAGAGCAAGAGTGGCGGTGCTCGTCCTGTTCGCGGTGATCGTTGCCGCAGTCGCGGTGGTCGCCGGCGGGACGGCGGCGCCTCAAAAGGCGATTCCGGTCACCATCGGATGGGCCTACGACGGCGTCGGCAACATGGCCGCCTATGACGGGCCTGCGCTCGTCACGGCACAGGGGAAGATCAAGCAGATCAACAAGCTGGGCAAGTACAAGATCAAGCTCCTGACCTGCAACACGCAGGGCAACAAGCCCACGATCGCGAAGGCGTGTGCGGCGAAGCTCATCAGCCAGGGCGCGCAGATCGTCATGACGACGTGTGACGTCGATTACGCGGCTCCCGTCGTCCAGTATGCGATCGACCGCGGGAAGCTGACGGTCGCTGCGTGTATCGGGACTGACCAGATGGGCCCCAAGCGCTTCGGGGCAAAGGGTCGCCTCGCGTTTTCGTTCGGAAACGCGGCTCAGGACGAGGGCTCGGCGATGGCCGAGTTCGCGTGGAAGAAGGGGTGGCGGAGCGCTGATCTCGCCACGGATACGGTGATCGTGTACTTCCGCAACGTCGTCCAGGCGTTCAAGGCCCGGTTCACTCAGCTCGGCGGGAAGATCGTCACCGAGGAGACGTACCAGTCCGCGGGCGGTAACCCGGCGTCGTGGCAGAACACCGTCACACGTCTCAACTCGAAGCCGGCTGACGTGATCGTCACGGCTACCGCTCCACCGTTCGGAGCGCAGGTGCCCATCATGAACGGCCTGAGAACGCTCGGGAACAACACGCCGATCCTGAACTCCTGGGCAGGGGACGGTAACTACTGGTACGCGGGGGCGGACCCGAAGGTCTCGAACTACTACTACGTCACGTTCGCCTCGGCATTCGGAGACGATCCGGTGCCGGCGGTACGGGCTCTTCAGAAGCGATACGCGGCGCAGATCGCCAAGGCCGGAAACACCGGAGCGTTCGTCACGGGACCGACGGCAATCGAGGGGATCGTCCTCGCTCTCGATCGGACGGTGGCAGCACGAACGGCGCGAAGCTCGCAGCACAGATGGCGAAGTTCAAGAACGTCCCGACCATCTCCGGCCTCGTGAGCTTCTCGTCGACGCTCCACGAAGTCTTCGGAAGGACGTATCGGGTGATCGGAGTCCAGAACAACACACCGAAGGTCGTCGGGACCATCAAGGCCAAGGTCGTCCCGAAGATCTAGCGGGTGTCGGAAGGCCAGTCCGAAGAGACGCGGCGGTCCGGAGCCTCGCTCCGGGCCGCCGGCGTCTCGCGTGCGTTCGACGGTGTGCAGGCACTCACCGATGTGACGCTCGAAATCCATCGACACGAGGTGGTGGGGCTCATCGGACCGAACGGGGCCGGGAAGTCGACGCTCGTGAACATCCTCAGTGGCTTCGACCGCCCCGACGAGGGAACGGTCGAGCTCGAGGGACGCGACGTCACTGCCTGGAGGCCGCATCGGCGAGGGCGAGCGGGTCTCTCGCGGACGTTCCAGCACAGCCGGTCGTTTCGTGGTCTCTCGGTGCGGGAGAACGTGGAGGTGGCCGCGCTCGGGATCGGCTCGAGGCCGCGTGAGGCTCGCCGGCGTGCCGCGGAGCTGCTCGAGTCGCTGCAGCTCACGCGGTATGCGGATGCACCCGCGGGTTCGATTCCGCACGGAGACGAGCGGCGCCTCGGAGTCGCGCGCGCGCTCGCGACGGAGCCGCGCTTCGTGCTCATGGACGAGCCTGCGGCGGGTCTCCCCGAGTCGGAGGTGCCTGCGTTCGCCGACGTCGTGCGGTCGGTGCGGGACGAGCACGACGCCGGCGTGCTCCTGATCGATCACAACATGGCGTTGATCATGGACGTCTGCGACCGCATCCACGTCCTCGACCAGGGCCGGACGCTCGCCGGAGGCTCGCCGACCGAGATCCGCGGCAATCTCGACGTCGCCGCCGCGTACCTCGGCGAGCCGGCGGTGCACGAGGCCGCGCCGGAATGAGCGTGCTGGAGCTGAAGGACGTCGACGTCGCCTACGGCGGAGTCGCGGCGGTTCGCGGGCTCTCGCTGACCGTCGAGCCCGGCGCGATCGTCGGGCTCATCGGTCCCAACGGCGCAGGGAAGTCGACGACCCTCAATGCGATCATGGGTCTCGTTCCGGCACGAGGAGGGGAGATCAGGTTCGGTGGCGAGTCGATCCGCGGCCGGTCGCCGGAAGCCATCGCCCGGTCCGGAATCGCCCTCGTGCCAGAGGGGCGTCGGCTCTTCGCAGAGCTCACGGTCGAGGAGAACCTTCGGCTCGGCCTGGCCGCCCGCTCCAGGCTCGAACGACTGGGCGGCGGATCTCGCAGAGGTCGGCGAGCTCTTTCCCATCGTCGACGAGTTCCGGCACCGACCGGCAGGGGCCCTGTCGGGTGGCCAGCAGCAACAGCTCGCGATCGCGCGCGCGCTCGTGGCGGAGCCGTCGATCCTGCTCCTCGACGAGCCGTCGCTGGGTCTGGCGCCGACCGTCGTCGACCTCGTGTTCACGACGCTGCAGACGATCCGGGAGCGCGGGCTCGGCGTTCTCCTCGTGGAGCAGCGCGCGCAGCGCACGGTCGCGCTCGCCGACAGGACGCACGTCCTCGCGAACGGCGAGCTTCGCCTGACGCTCACACCCGAGGACGCGGCCGACACCGACCGGATGGTCGCCGCGTACCTGTCGTGACCGTGTTCCTCGCCAGCGGCCTGAGCGACTTCGCCGGCGACGCCGTCGACCTGCAGGTCCAGGTGGACGCGATCGGACTCGGAGCGGTCTTTGCGCTCATGGCCGTCGGGATCGGCCTGGTCTTCGGCGTGATGCGGCTCGTGAACTTCGCCTACGGGCAGCTGATCATGGCCGGGGCGTTCGCGATCGCGTTCGCATCAGAGCGAGACTGGCCCGTCGGCGTTGCGATCGCGCTCTGCTTCGCGGTCGTGCTCGCGCTCTCGCTCGCGATGGAGCGGGTCGTGTTCAGGCCGCTGAGAGGGCAGTCGGCGGCCGTCATGCTGATCGCGACCTTCGCGGTCGCGTTTCTGCTCCAGTCGATCGCGCTGCTCTGGTTCGGGCCGCTCGGCAAGACGGCGACCTCGCTCGTTCAGCTCAATCGTCCATTCGAGGTCGGCGGCGTGGACATCCGGAAGATCACGATCGTCGCGATCGTCACCGCGGCCGTGTGCCTCCTCCTTCTCGTGGCGCTGCTCAACCGCACGTCGATCGGGCTGCACATGCGGGCCGCCGCGATCGACTCGCAGACTGCGAGGCTGCTCGGGGTGCGCGCGAACCTCGTGAGCACCGTCTCGGTCCTCATCGCCGGCGCGCTTGCCGCGGTCGTTGCGGTCCTGCTCACCGTCCAGTACCCCACGGTGACGCCGACCTTCGCGCTCCAGGAGACCATCCTCGTCCTCGCGGGCGTCGTCGTCGGCGGGATGACGCGCCTCCTCTCCGCGACGCTCGGAGGCTTCTCCATCGGATACGTATCGGGCCTGCTCGGCGGGGCTCTGCCCTCGAGTCAGAGCCAGTACCTGCCGTCGCTCGTCTTCGGCCTCGTGATTCTCGTGCTGCTCGTGCGCCCGGACGGCCTGTTCACGCGTCATCGTGGGCTCGTGGAGCGGGTGTGAGAACGCAGCGCGCGCTCGCCGAGCTGCTCGCTCCGGTCGCCCTCGTCGCCGCGGCCGGCATCGTGGGGGCTGCGGCTTCCCAGGCAAACGAGATCTACTTCATCAGCGCGCTCATCTCGGTCTCGACGGTCGTCGCGATCTACACGTTCGTCGGCAACTCGGGCGTCCTGTCGTTCGGGCACATCAGCTTCTTCGCGGTGGGGGTGTGGGCTGCGGGCGTGCTTTCGATTCCCGAGCAGGAGAAGCCCGCGACGATGCCGTACCTCTTCCACTTCCTGAGCTCGACGACGGTCGGCAACGTGCCGTCGCTCCTCATTGCTGCAGTGGCCGGAGGCGTCTTCGCGTTCGTCGTCGGACTGCCGCTCATGCGTCTCTCCGGGCTCGCGGCGGGGATCGCGACCTTCGCCGTGCTCGGGATCACGAACAACATCCTCCGCTACTACGAGAAGATCGGGCCTGGCCTGAACACGTTCTCGTCCGTCCCCGAGACGACGGACATCCTGCAGGCGACCGTCGGGGCAGTCCTGGTGATCGTCGCTGCGTTCGCCTATCAGCGGAGCCGGCTCGGCAGGCAGCTCCGTGCGGCTCGTGAGGACCCGGCGGCGGCACGGGCGGTCGGGGTCTCGATCTACCGCCAGCGCCTCGGGGCATTCGCGCTCTCCGGGTTCCTCGCGGGGTTCGCGGGGGGTCTCTACATCCACTTCATCCCGATCAACGTGGACGCGGTCTATCTCGACCTGACGTTCATCACGCTGGCCATGCTCGTGATCGGCGGGACGACGAGTCTCTGGGGCGCCGTGGTCGGGGCGCTGTTCGTCAGCGGCCTCGACTCGCTGCTCGCGGAGATGGAGGACGGGATGACTGTGCTCGGCGTCACCATCGATCTCCCGGCCGGATCGCGGATCGTCGTCGTGAGCGCGATCATGGCGCTCGTCCTCATCGTCCGGCCGAGTGGGCTCACGGGAGGTCACGAGGTCTCTCTCGGTGCGCTTGGCCGGAGACTGCGTCCGGCGACGGAGGCAGCGCGGTGAGAATCTGCATCGTCGGCTGCGGAGCCGTGGGCTCGCTCTTCGCGGCGAATCTCGCGCAGCTCGACGACGTCGAGGTCTGGGCGTACGACCTCTCGCAACCGCACGTCGACGCGATCAATGCGAACGGGTTGCGGCTGACGGGTGCCGGCGACGTCCACGCCGAACTGCGGGCGACAACCGATGCGAGCGAGCTTCCGCCGTGCGACTTCGGCATCGTCGCCACCAAGGCGATGCACACGGGGCCTGCGATCGCGGCGGTCGCCCACGCTTTCGCCGACGGCGCCGTGGCAACGGTGCAGAACGGAGTCGGCAACGAGGAGACGGTTGCCTTGCACGTCTCCCGTGTGATCCGCGGGACCACGTTCCCGGCGGGGAAGGTGCTCGAGCCAGGGGTCGTGCAATGGGACGTCAAGGGCGACACGACGCTCGGGCCGTTCGAGCCGAAGCCGGCTGCACTGGCCGAGATCGAGGTGCTCGCGGACGCGTGTACGAGAGGCGGGATGCCGACTCACGCGGTCGCCGACGCCCGTCCTGCTCAGTGGCGCAAGGTCATCTTCAACGCCGCGTCCAACCCGATCGGCGCATTGACCGGACTGACACACGGCCGCGTCTGCGAGCGACCCGATCTCCGAGCGCTCGTCAGCTTGCTCGTCGACGAGGGGAAGGCCGTGGCGGCGGCGCAGGGGATCGTGCTCGACGCGGATCCCGAGGATCTGATCGACCATGCGGCACGACCCGAGGTCGGCTACGACCACAAGGCGAGCATGCTCCAGGACGTCGAAGCGCGCCGGCCGACGGAGATCGCCTTCCTGAACGGCGGAATCGCCCGCTTCGGCCGGGAGCTGGGGATCCCAACACCTATGAACGACACCGTGACGCGGCTCATCACCGCACTGGAGGACTCATGGACCTGAGCCCGGAGCTCGAGCGGCGCCACGCCAACGTGCGCGCGGCGATGGCTGAGCACGACCTCGACGCACTCATCGTGTCCGGAAGCGAGTACTCCGGGTTCGAGGGCGCCGTCACCTACCTGTCGGGATTCCAGATCGTCCACCGCTACGCGTATGTCGTGATTCCTGGCGACGGGGAAGCCTTCGTCGTCTTCCCGAGCGAGGCCCGCTATGTCGGGGAGCACGGTGCTGCGCAGCTCGAGCAGGTGTTCCACGACCGTCCCGGAGCGCACATCGCAGAGCGCGCGACCGCGGCGGGCTGGCGCCGGGTCGGCGTCTACGGCCTCGACTACGTGATGGCCGTTCGCGACCACCAGGCGCTCGACGGGCTGGAGATCGTCCCGTTCGATGTCGAGTTCGACCTGGCCCGCGCGGTCAAGAGCGAGGCCGAGCTCTCGTCGGTCCGCGACTCGGTGCGCATCAACGAGCGTGGGTTCGAGATCTTCCTCGAGGCCTACGAGCCGGGGAAGAGCGCGGCCGAGGTGATGGCTGCAGCTGAGGAGTGGTTCGTCGCGGAAGGCTGTGGGCGACTGACCATGAACATGGTGCTGACGGGCTCCGACGACGAGGCCGGCTCCTTCGCGCGACCGGAGTTCAAGATCGCACGGCGAGAGGAGATCCTCGGCCGATTCTTGCTGCCGTCTCTCGAGGTCGCGGGGCCGGGGATGCACTGGGTGGAGGTTTCACGCGCGGTTGCGGCGCCGGATACCAAGCTGTCGGCGGACACCGAGCGGATGCTCGATGCCTACGGCGAGTACTTCGAGGCCGCCCGGGTAGCGATGCGTTCGGGCGCGACGTGCCACGAAGTCCACCGCGCCGTCTCGCAGGGGTTCACCGACCGTGGCTACCACCTCGGTCACGTCACCGGGCACTCGATCGGGATGACCATGATCGAGTTCCCCAAGGTGGGCGAGGGTGTCGATGTCGAGCTCCGGTCGAACATGGTCCTGTCGATGCACCCCCATGCGATCGCCGCCAACGGCGACGACTGCCTCTACATGCAGGAGACGTGGCTCGTCACTCCCGAAGGCGGCGTTCCGCTGTCGAACCTCCCGATGCAGGTGTTCTTCGGCTGACTCGACTGTTTCCGAACGCCTCTACAGGGCTACAATCGGACGGTGAGCTGGCCCTGGATCGTGCTGCTCATTCTCGGCGCCTCGCTCGTCGTGGCGGTCGAGGTGCCGCGTCTGCGACGCATGTTCGGCGCGGACGCCCGTAAGGAGCGTGAACGGCAACGGCGCAAGTCGAAGCTCCGGGTCATCTCCGCTGACGACGAGAGCGACGAGTTCATCCGCAGCGTCCAGGCCGACCTGGAATCGTTGCCGACGATCGAAGAGCGCGACCGCAAGACCTAGGAGCGCAAGAACCTAGGAGCGGCGCTACCGGATCGTGAAAGTCGTGGTCAGGATCCTCGTGTTCGGAAGGATTCGCGCCACGTTCTCGGTGTTCTTCGTCTCCTGGTAGTCGGAGACTTGCAACCGCAGGCGGTGCGTCCCGACCGTG
Organism: uncultured Actinomycetes bacterium; assembly: GCA_963734825.1. GTDB lineage: Bacteria > Actinomycetota > Thermoleophilia > Gaiellales > Gaiellaceae > GMQP-bins7. Next base: position 105,432 of record CAVTIQ010000003.1, read on the forward strand.
AGGTCCCGTGTTCCGACCACCACGACACCTGCCGTGAACCTCGCGGAGATCGTCGTGCCGTCGACGGACGCCAGGATGTCGTCCGGCGAAACGCCGGATCCGGCGTCCGTGGCACCGATCGTCACGTCCTGCCCGCGTGGGACCGAAGGTGTCCGGAGACGGAGCGTCGGCGGCGTCACGTCGTTCACCCAGAAGCGGAACCTGAACCGGCCCGCGCCGCTCCGTGTCTTGCTGTCGAACACGACCGAGTACACACCGGGAGCGGGGGAGAGGGCACCTGCGGCAAGGACTCGGCTGAAGTAGCCGTTGTCGAGGTAGGGGTTACGTGCGAATGGAAGGCCGGCGTATCCGGTGAGCCGGTTCTCGTCCTGGCCGGAGACGACGCGCGGCTCGACCTGCACCCCACTGGCGTCGTCGGGTGATCACGACTCCGAAGTTGGCGATGCGATGCAGGATCCGGACTCGATAGACGGCCTCGGGGCCGGTGAGCACGGTCGGGACGCCGATACCGCTCGGGTTGTCCGGGTACCGGTAGCGCGACACGAGGCTGCGCTTGCCCCGGGTCGTTCCGACGTGTACGCCCGGCGCCGTCAGGCGAATCGCACTCTGCTGCTCGAGTGCGGCGACGGTCACTCGGCCGAAGAAAGGAATGCGGCGAACGTCCGCTCCGCGCTGGAGCTCGATGTACCCAGCCACGTCTCCCGGTGCGGCACGTGAGGAGACGACGAGCTCGTATCCGAGCTCTCCTGGGACGGTCGACCGTGGAGGGCAGGCGCAGGCTGGCTCGGCCATGTCCTCCGGGCGTTCGAACCTGCCTCACCCGCCAGGTGCCGATGCCGTCGCCTGCGTCGGTGAGCTCGATCGTGCCCTGAGAGCTTGAGTCTCGCGCCAGGAGCCCCAACGACAAGCTGACCGGGTCGGCGAAGAGAAGTGGTCGATCTGCTTTCACGAGTGCGATGACCCCGCCACCCTGGAACTGAGGTCCGAGTGCGCCGCCACTTTCGCTCGTCGCGTTGGTCCCGGTCTGCACGAGTGCGGACTTGACCTGACCCACCGTCCAGGTCGGATGGCGCTGCTCGAGAAGAGCGGCGGCTCCGGCGACATGGGGCGCGGCCATGCTCGTGCCCGAGAACGACGACCAGCCGCCGCCTGGCACGGACGAGAGGATGCCGACTCCCGGCGCCGCCACGTCCGGCTTGAGGAGGAGTGAGATCGGCGCCGGCCCTACCGACGAGAAGTAGGCGTGGACGCTCTTCGGAGGAGTCCCGCTCGTCTCGACGGCTCCGACGGCAATCGCGCCCAGCGCGCTTGCCGGGGAACCGATCGAGCCTGCGCCGACCTCCTCGTAGTTGTTGTCGGCGGCTATGACCGATACCACGCCCGCTGCTGCCGCTGCGTTCAGCGCGCGCACGACGATATCGCGGCTCGGCTCGATCTCGGGCTCGCCGCCAGAGAAGTTGATGACATCCATCCCGTCAGCGACTGCGGCTTCGATTCCCGCGACGATAGCCGGCGAGTTCGCATTCGGACTCACACCCGCGTCGGTCTGGACGAAGACCTTGTAATTCCCGATGTACGCGCGCGGGGCGACGCCGGAGACGACCAGTCCGGCACGTACGACCGTCTTCGCGTTTCCGGCGGCGATGCCGGCGACGTGCGTGCCGTGGGCGTCATCATCCCGGTCGAACGCGAGCTGAGCGCTCGGCTGCATCGAGCCGGCCGGCGGAAACGCGCGGGCGACGATCACCTTGGCCGTCGTGAACTTCTGCTGGCCCTTCGGGAAACCGGGCGGCATCGTGTAGCCCGACGGGTCGAAGAACGGATGGCTCGAGTCGACCCCGGTGTCGAGGATGCCGATCTTCATGCCCTGGCCGGCGGTCGCGAGCGTGGGTCCCCAGAGCGACGGAGCACCGATCTGGCCGGGGCTGCGATCGAGCTGCGGCGCGTACGAAGCCGACTCGTACACGTCGCGGACTCCGGGAACCTTCCGGAGGGCGTCGACCTGTGCGCCCGGCAGAGTGACCGAGAAGCCGTTTACGACGAGCCGGTAACGCCAGTGGATGCGCGCGTCCGGAAGACGCGTAGCGAGCTGGGCCCGGAATGTCCGCTGCTCGGCGTCGATCGTGGAGCGTCGTCCAGGCGCCTCTGCCAGAGGCGGAGATGCGAGCGCGACGACGACCTCCGCCTGATCGCCGGTGTCGTCGGGTCGTGCCGGCGATCCCGTAAGAGAGAGCGCGACGAGGAGGGCGACCGCTGAAAGGACGATCCGGGTCATCGAGGAGTGAGACGACCCGAAGCTACAATCGGTCGGCCGCGCGGATGTGGCGGAATTGGTAGACGCGCACGGTTCAGGTCCGTGTGCCCGTAAGGGCGTGGAGGTTCAAGTCCTCTCATCCGCATCATTCGCCGACGGGGCAGGCGTCGGTGTCAGTCGCTCGGAAGCGCTGCAAGCACGTCGTCGGCGTGCGTGTCGGGCTTCACGCGCCGCATGACCTTCGCGAGGTTCCCGTCCGCGTCGATCACGAACGTCGAGCGCTCGACGCCCATGAACGTCTTGCCCGCCATGTTCTTCTCGACCCAAACGCCGTACGCCTCCGCCGTCGAGTGGTCCTCGTCGGCGAGAAGCGTGAACGGAAGCTCGTACTTGTCCTTGAACTTCACGTGGGACGTCGCGCTGTCCGGGCTCACACCGAGGACGACCGCGCCGGCCTTCTCGAACTCGCCCCAGGCATCCCGGATGCCGCACGCCTGCGTGGTGCAGCCGGGCGTGTCGTCCTTGGGATAGAAGTAGAGGACGACGGGCTTCCCGCGCAGCGATTCCAGCGAGACAGTGTCTCCAGCGTCGCTCGGCAGCGTGAACGCGGGTGCGGGCTTTCCTTCCTCGACCATTGAACGCGATCGTAGCCGTGCGCGAGGGTTGTAGGCTTGGTGACCGCGTCGATGGCGTCCGATGACCAACTCCCGCGGGGACTGCTCTCCATCGATGTGATCGACAATCTGACGATCGGGAAAGGTTCAGACCTCAGCCCTGCCTACGAGGCTCTACTCGAGCGATGGCGAACCGGACTTCGAGACCGCGAGACCGGGCTTCGCCTCCTGTTCCTTGCTTGGTATGCGTGGGCCGAGCCGCAAGAGCTGACCGGCTTGCCCGACAAGACAGGCTCCGTCGCGACTGAGGTATTCGACTCTTTCGGGGGCTCGGACTCTGACGACCCGGAGTTCCTTTTCGTCGCGTCGCACATGCTCAGCAACTGGGCGTGGGGATTCGTCGGAGCGAGCGAGCGTCGATGGGTTAAGCGCGGACGCGCGTGCCGCGCGAAGGCGAAGCGCATGGGTGTCTCCGACTTGCCTCCCGAGCTCTTCGCAGGACGAGGCGAATACGGCCGCTACTTCGAGCATATTGCCGCCGGCGGCGTCTTCCGTTGCATGACGAGCTCGCCGGAGTCTTCGTGAGACGCGCGTGCCTCGTTGCAATGTGTGCGCTCATCGTCGTGGTTGCCGGATGCGGTGGCAGCGATCAGAGCTCGGAGGTCAAGGGCGTCCTCTGGAGATGGACCGCGACCCTTCACGGAACGGACTCCTCGACGGGAGTCACTGCGGTCCCGGACATCGGGAACTACCTTCTGAGGCTCAGCGAGGACGGGACGTTCACCGGGAAAGCCGACTGCAATATCCTCGGCGGCACGTACTCGATGTCCGGGAGCGACCTCACGCTGCAGCCCGGGCCGATGACCAAGATCGCATGTGGGAAGAACTCGAAGTCGGACGAGTACGTCGCCTTGCTGAAACGGGTCGCGACCTGGGAGCTCTACGAGGAGGGGCAGCTCGCGCTGGGGCTCGAGAACGACGCGGGCTACATGTACTTCAGCGCCGCCTAGTCCCTCGGAGGGCGCATTCAGCCGCCGGTAGGGTGCGCGCGATGACATCGGTCCACGCGGTTCTGGGGGTCGTGGTGATCGCGGTTTGCTTTGGCGCGGCGGTGGTCGGTTTCGTCGCCCATCGGCGCGGGGCAGGCACGCTCGTTAGCCATGCGCTCGTCCTCGCGCAGACCGTCCTGATCGCGCAGGCTGCCGTCGGGTTGCTCCTCCTCTCCGATGGGAACCGTGCGCCGGACCGGCTCCACTACGCGTACGGCGCATTCGCCCTCGGGGTCGTGCTCGCGCCGTGGTTCTACGCGCCGAGCGTCGGACGGCAGCGGCTGCTGTGGTTTGCGGGCACGACATTGGTCGCGGGCGCGCTCGCCGTGCGCGCCTACATGACCGGGACATGACGGAGCGGGACGCATGAGACGGCTCTGGGACAGGATCCCCCCGCTCGTCCGAGGGTTCGGAATCGTCGCGCTGATCGCGCTCGTCGTCGTCGTGCTCTCGCTCGAGCCCGTGCTCGCCACGGTCGGCGGCCTCGTCCAGATCGCGTTCTTCCTCGCGATCGCGTTCTTCCTCTTCCTGCTCTGGCGAGACCGGCGCGGCGACCTCGAGGCGTGGTCGGAGTGGAATCGCCGGCTCTTCTACGCGGCGATCGTGCTGCTCGTGGTCGACATCGGCATGTTCATCGGCCTACGGCCGTCCGGTCGGGACGCGCTCGCGTTCATCCTCGTGCTCGTCGCCTGCATCTGGACGCTCGTACGTACGTGGCGCCTCGAGCACCGGTACTGACTAGGGCAGGCGGAAGACGGCGCTGTCGCGGATCGTCGGCGGGGCGGGGTTCACGGGGTGGACGAGCTTCAGCCGGTACCGGTACGAGCCCGGGCCGAGGCGTCGCGGTGCGAACTGGATCTCGACCGGCTCGGCGATCTCGGCTCGCCCCTTGCGCACCATCTTCGTCACACCGCCAACCTTCACGACTCGAAGCTCGTACAGGCAGTCGAGAGTGCAGCTGAAGCTCGTACGGAAGATCCCGCGCCGCGCCGCGCCGCGGCTACCGAAGCGGAGCCCGGAGGCTCGAACGACGAGCTGCACGCCGGGGCAGCGTGTGATCGACCCTCCGGTCGTGCGATCGAGCGCCTCGCTGACCCGCGTGCTCGAGCTCTTGGGCGTGCCGTCGACGTATCTGATGCCGGACTGCCAGCCGGCGCGCTCCTGCTCGTCCTGAGCGTGGAAGATCATGATTGCGGCGACATTGGGCTGGCAGAACGCCATCGCGAGCGCTTGCTCGTAGTACGTCGCCTGCGTCGCCTCGGTCACGGGCTTCGTCGCTGTCGGCTCGGTGCCCGAGTAGAGGCTCGCCTTCGACGACGGGATCTGCGACTCGACTCCGAACTCGCCGTACAGGATCGGCAGCGTCGATCCGCGCTGTGCAGTGCCGTCGAAGGCCTGACCAAGGAGGGAAACGAGCTTCCCGTAGTCCGCGACGCCGATCGACGTCCCGAGCGGGTGTCCGACCGTCGGCGCCTGGCTCGAGTTGTCTCCGTACGGGTGGATGGCGAACGCGTCCATGATCGGCAGGGTTCGTCCTGACGCCCTGTACGCGGCACCGAGCTCCTGGATGAACTTGGTCGGCGAGTGCGTCTGGCGCATGCCGTCGGGGTTGTCGCCTCCGCGCGGCGAGACGGCGCCGCCGTAGACCGTGACGTCGGGTGACTCCGCCTTCAGCGCGTCGTAGACCCGTGCGAGCAGCGCCAGGTACGGCGGCCGGCGAGGCGCTCGAGCCGTCGGCGCGAACTGCGGGAGCCAGAAGCGGTTCAGGTTCGGCTCGTTCGCGACGATCACGTCCTGGATGTACGGCGCCTCGCGAACGATGGTCGCGGCGTACGACGCGAACTCCGCCCGCGCCTCGTCCGTCAGTGGAGTCGTCCTCGAGCCCGGGTGCATGACGGTGACGTAGACGCGCACGTCGTTCATCTCGGCCGCGCCCGCGACGTTCTTCAGAACGTTGAGCTCACCGTCCGTGGGGGCGTCGAGCCCGGGCGTCCAGTAGGTCGTCACGCGGACCGCACGGAAAGCCGGCCAGGCGGAAGAGCACCATCTTCGCCTCGGCCTCGACGAGCGTCGACGCGCGAACGTCGTCCTCGACGGCGCCGACGACGAGCCCTGGAGCGGCGGCCGCCGGCCGCGGAGCGGTGAACGCCGCGCCCACGACGAGCACGGCCGCAACCGCCGCGAGGTGGCCGATCCGCATGGGGCTACGCTAGCGACAGAATGCGAGCTAGCGTTGAAGAAGGTCTCGCTGCGCTTCCTCGAAGCCCTGGCGTCTATCTGTTCCGTGACGGTCGCGGCGACGTGCTGTACGTCGGCAAGGCGAAGTCCTTGCGCTCGCGTGTCCGCAACTACTTCCAACAGGGCGGCGACGGGCGGCTCGGGCAGGCCCAACTCGTCGAGCGGATCGCAGACGTCGAGGTCATCGTCACGAGGACCGAGGCGGAGGCGCTCCATCTGGAGCAGAACCTCGTCAAGCGCCATCGGCCGCCGTTCAACATCCGCCTCCGGGACGACAAGTCGTTTCCGTACATCGCAGTGACGGTGACGGACGAGTACCCGCGGGTCATGTTCACGCGCGAGCGCCATCGCCCGGGAACCGTCTACTTCGGGCCGTACGCCAACGCGAAGAAGGTGCGCGAGACGCTCGACGTGCTCAACCGGGTCTTCCGGTTTCGGCCGTGCGAGGGGCCGCGACCCGGCCGGCATTCGGGAATCCCGTGCCTCGACTTCCACATCGACCGCTGCTTCGCGCCGTGTATCGGGGCGATCTCACGCGACGGCTATGCGGAGATCGTCGACGGCGTCATCCAGTTCCTCTCCGGGGACACCGACTCGATCCAGCATGAGCTCGACGAGCGCATGCGCGAGGCGGCGGCCGACGAGCGTTTCGAGGAGGCGGCTCGATACCGCAACCGCCTCAACTCCATCAGGCACCTGAGCGAGCGGCAGGCAGCCGACCGGAGGGCGGTCGGGAGCGTCGACGTCATCGGCCTCGCGGCCGACGGCGACCAGGCTGCGGTCCAGGTCTTCCCGCTCCGGGACGGCAAGATGATCGATCGGTACGGATTCCACCTCGAGAACGTGGCCGGCGCAGGCTCGCAGGCGGTGCTCGAAGCGTTCGTCATCGAGTACTACGGAACGCTGCCGAGCATTCCACCGCAGGTATTCGTCCCCGCGGGAATCGCGGACTTGACCGTGATCGCGGAGTTCCTGTCGCAGCGGCGCGGGGGGCGCGTGGACGTACGTGCGCCTGCGCGCGGCGAGAAGCGTCGCCTCGTCGACCTTGCCGTCGAGAACGCGCGGCTCGCGCTCGCGTCCGACACGACGCAGCGCGGAGAGCGGCGGGCGCGGCGTGTCGCCGCCCTCGAAGAGCTCCGCGAGGTGCTGAATCTCGAGAGCCTGCCACTGCGCATCGAGTGCTTCGACGTCTCGAACATCCAGGGCGAGTCCATCGTCGCGTCCATGGTCGTCTTCCAGGACGGCAGTCCGAAGAACGCGCACTATCGCAGCTTCACGATTCGCGGACTCATCGGCCAGGACGACGTGGGGGCGATGCGCGAGGCGATCACGCGCCGCTTCGCCCGCGCGCGACAGGTCGACCCCGACGAGAGCTTCGCTGCGATGCCGAACCTCGTCGTCGTGGACGGCGGGAAAGGACAGCTCGCCGCGGCTCGTGCGGCCATGGAGGAGCTCGACCTCCCGCGCGTGGCCGTGATCGCCCTGGCCAAGCGGGAGGAAGAGGTCTTCGTCCCGGGGGTCTCGAAGCCGATCGCGCTCGAGCGGACGAGCCCGGCGCTGCTCCTTCTGCAGCAGATCCGCGACGAGGCCCATCGCCGTGCCCTGCGCCACCACCGCCAACGGCGCGACCACAAGGCGCTCGAGTCGATCTTCGAGACCCTTCCCGGAATCGGCCCGTCCCGGCGTCGCGCGATCCTGAGCCACTTCGGCTCGGCCGAGCGTTTCCTCGAAGCGTCCCAGGAGGAGCTCGAGGGCGTGCCCGGCCTCCCCCAGAAGACCGCGCGGGCCGTCTACGCGACCTTGCACAAAGCGGGACCGTCCTGACCGAGGTCAGGGCGTGCCTGGCGAGGGCCCGGAGTCCTCGGTCGGCGCCGGCGGCCCCATCGCCCGTCGGAAGCGAAGGGTGCGGAGCGTGAGGGCGATCGCCGTGAACCCGGCAATGAGGTTGGTTCCCACGATCACGAGCTTCATTCCCACGCTGAACGCAAGGAGCTGAGAGCTCGGGACGGCGCCGCGGAAGGCGTAGAGCAGGAACGCCTGCTCGGTTCCGATCCCCGCGGGTGTCAGCGGGAGGAGCGTCGCGACGCTCGCCGACGCCTGGACGAGGAGCACATTCTGGATCGACTGCGGGATGTCGAACGCGTCGAGGAGGAACCAGATCGCGACGAGCCGAAAGGCCCAGTCCCCCGCTTGCCAGATTGCGACGGAGCGCAGGTACCGGACTGGACTGCGCAGGACCGCGAACGCCTGCCGCACGCGGCCCCAGAAGTCAGCGACATGACCGTGGATCCAGACCCCGAGGACGACGATTGCGATCAGCAGTCCGGCAAGGATGAGCTCTGAAGCAAGCGGGTTCGCGAGAAACCAGTGGAACTCGAAGCTCGGCAGGTCGGGGAGCTCGCCGAGTCCCGGAAGCGCATCCTGGGTCGTCGCCACCCAGGCGAGCAGTGCCGACGCGGCCGCGATGTCGAAGATCGAGAGCACGAGGGTGCTCGAGACGACCGTCGTGTAGGTGCTCTTCGGAATCGCCCGGTGAGCGAGGAAGATCCGCACCGCGTCTCCAGCGCGCATCGGGACGATCGCGTTCACCCCGACGCCGGCGACGTACGCACCGACGATCGACCGTCGCCGCACGGCTTCCTCCGGATACGCCGCGGCGAGGACGTTCCTCCACGCCATGCTCGTGCACCCGAGTTTCGCCAGCTGGGCGAGCACTGCGAAGAGCACCGGGAGCGGGTCGACCGACGCGAGCTGGTCGACGAAGGCGTTGATCCCGTCGAGGACGCGGATCACGCCCGTGCCTTCAGGACTTTCCCGTGGAGGTCGCTAGCCGCGCCCGTCGCTGTCCGGGGCGAGGAACGGGTAGCGGTAGTCGGTCGGCGAGAGGAAGGTCTCCTTGACCGTTCGCGGCGACACCCAGCGGATGAGGTTCCAGAGCGAGCCGGCCTTGTCGTTCGTCCCACTTGCTCGCGAGCCGCCGAACGGTTGCTGGCCCACGACCGCACCGGTGGGCTTGTCGTTCACGTAGAAGTTCCCCGCCGCATACTGGAGCGCCTCGTGTGCCTGCTCGATGGCCCCGCGGTCGTTGGCGAACACCGCGCCCGTCAGCGCGTACGGCGCGGTCTCGTCGACCAGGCGCAGCGTGTCGTCCCAGCGCTTCTCGTCGTAGACGTAGGTCGTCACGATCGGGCCGAAGAGCTCGTCGCGGAGCAGGCGGAAGTCGGTGTCCTCGGTCGAGATCACGGTTGGCTGGACGAAGTACCCCTCGGAGTCGTCGGTCCCGCCCCCCGCGAGGATCTCGGCGCCGGATGAGCGAGCCTCTGCGATTGCGTCGCTGTGCGTCTTGAACGCGCCAGCGTCGATCACGGCGCCCATGAAGTTCTCGAAGTCGGTCGGATCGCCCATCTTGATCGTCGAGACGTCCTCCACCAGCTGCTCCTTGACCTGGGGCCAGAGGTTCGACGGCACGTACAAACGCGAGGCGGCCGAGCACTTCTGTCCCTGGTACTCGAACGACCCGCGGACGACCGCCGTTGCGACGGCCGCGGCCTCGGCGGACGGATGGGCGAGGATGAAGTCCTTGCCGCCGGTCTCGCCCACGATGCGCGGGTAGTTGCGGTATGAGCCGACGTTCTTGCCGACCGTCTCCCACATGCTGTTGAAGACCTCGGTCGAGCCCGTGAAGTGGATGCCGGCCAGTTCCGGGCTTGCAAGAGCGGCGTTGCCGATCGTCGCGCCGGACCCGTAGACCAGGTTGATGACGCCGTCGGGCAACCCTGCCTCCTGCATGATCCGCATGAGGTAGTAGGCGGAGAGCGCCGCAGTGGACGCGGGCTTCCAGATCGCCGTATTGCCCATGAGCGCCGGCGAGCTCGAGAGATTGCCTCCGATGCAGGTGAAGTTGAACGGGCTGACCGCGAAGACGAAGCCCTCGAGCGGTCGGTACTCCATCCGGTTCCAGGTCCCGGTCGGCGAGTGCGGCTGCTCCGAGTAGATGCGTGTGACGTAGTCGACGTTGAAGCGCCAGAAGTCGATCATCTCGCAGACCGCATCGATCTCCGACTGGTGTGCGGTCTTCGACTGGTTGAGCATCGTCGCCGCGTTGAGCGTGGAGCGCCACGGGCCGGCGATGAGCTCCGACGCGCGGAGGAAGACCGCCGCGCGCTCGTGCCACGGCATCCGGGACCAGTCGGCGTGCGCGCTGCGCGCAGCGTCGATCGCCTGCTGCACGTGCTCCGGGCCGCCTTTGCTCACGTCTGCGAGCACGTGGCCTTTCCGATGCGGCATGACGGCCTCGAAGGTCTCGTCGGTGAAGACATCCTTGCCGCCGATGACGAGAGGGATCCGGATCCGCTCTCCTTCCATCTCGCGCAGGCGCGCCTGCAGCTCTGCGCGCTCGGGTGAGCCGGGTGTGTAGGCCTTGACGGGCTCGTTGACGGGCCGGGGCGGCGTGAAGATTCCATGAGCGCTCATGCGGGCGATTGTAGAGTCGAAGGCCGTGCGGGCGGAGCGGAGGTCGTACACGGTTCCCGGCTGGGGCGAAGGAGAGCTCTGGATCGGAGCAGGGCTCGTCCTTGCCAACGACTTCCGGTTCTCGGATCTCGCAGGCTCGTCGTCGAGAGTCGGGACGGGTGGCCCGCAGAGAGCCACAACGCCCTCGACGCTCTCAACGCAGTCAAAGCCTCCAACGCCCTCGCAGTCAAGGCCTCCAACACCCCCTAGGGGGGCAACGAAGCCCCCTTTGGACACCGTAGCGGGCACTTCCGAACGCCTGGGTAACGGCTCCGTGTCGAAAGCGAGCAACCGGGTGGACCCCGACGACGTCGTCACTCGAGTCTGTGCGTTCCTGGACGGCGCTGCCGTCGAGCTCTCCGACGTACCGCTGGACCTCGAGTCGCTCAGCCACTTCCAGCGGGCGGTCACGACCGCTCTTCGCGGGGTGCCGCGCGGCGAGGTCGTCACCTATTCCGAGCTGGCGCTTCTGGCGGGCCGTCCGCGTGCGCAACGGGCCGCAGGGTCGGTCTGCGCACGGAACCCGTTCATGTTCCTCGTCCCTTGCCATCGCGTCATCGCGGCGGACGGCATCGGGGGCTACGGCTCGGCGGGGAGGGGCATCAAGCGGCGACTGCTCGCCCTGGAGGGTGTGCAGCTGTGATCGCGTCCGAGGACGTGCGCGAAGAGCTGGCGCTGATCGAGCCCGCTCGCGAGTGCGATCGCAGGGCGGAGCTCTCGGCGCTCTTCCACTCGGCGGGCAGCCTGCACCTGAGGGGACGCGGGGAGTGGGCGCTGCATCTCGACGTCGCCAGTGGGGCGGCCGCACGCCGTGCCTTCGCTCTCCTCCGCGACGAGGGCATTCGATCCGAGATTCGCACCTACCGCCGCAGAGCCTTCGATCGCGCCACGCGGTACCAGCTTCACCTGGAGGGAGGAGACACGTCGTTGCGCGTGCTCGTGGACGCGGGTGTGCTCGATCCGAGACATGCGCCGCTCGAGCGTCCTCCGCGGCGCGTTGTCGCCCGTTCCTGCTGTCGTCGTGCCTACTTGCGCGGCGCATTCCTGGGCGGGGGCTCGGTCTCGACTCGCAAGTCACCGCATTTCGAGCTCCGAACCGCCTCGGCCGACGGTGCATCCTTCCTGGTCGAGATCGCGGATCAGGAGGGCGTGAAGCTCACCGCGCACGAGCGGCGCACGCATGCCGTCGCGTACGCGAAGGGGTGGGACGCGATCGAGTCGATGCTCGCCGTCATCGGTGCGTCCGAGGTCGTCCTGGCGCTCGAAGAACGATCTGTGCTCGCGACGACACGCGGCCAGGCGAACCGGCTTGCAAACGCCGATCACGCAAACCTCGTTCGCACGAGCCGGGCTGCGCAGGAGCAGCTCGAAGCGGCCGAGCGGCTACGTGCAGACGGCGTCCTCGAGCGGCTTCCGGACCCGCTGCGAGAGGCGGCGGAGCTTCGGCTCAAGCACCCGACGCACTCGCTCCGCGAGCTGGCGGCTCGCGCGGATCCGCCCGCGAGCAAGGCTGCCATGCACCGGCGCCTGCGCCGTGTCGAGGAGCTCGCAGCGCGTTGAACCCGTCCGGCTCGCCGCCGAGACGCCGATAGACTCGCTTCGGGATCTCGACGAGAAGAGGAGTACGGGAATGGGCATTCGGGTGGGCATCAACGGGTTCGGTCGGATCGGGAGGAACTTCTTCCGTGCGCAACAGTCGCTCGGGGCCGACGTCGACATCGTCGCGTTCAACGACCTCGGGGACGCGAAGACGATGGCCCACCTGCTCAAGTACGACTCGAACCTCGGCCCGTTCCAGGGCGAGGTCGAGCTCGGCGACGGAGTCCTGCGTGCGGCCGGCGAGGAAGTGCAGTTGCTCTCGGAGCGCGATCCGGCAACGCTGCCGTGGGCTGACCTCGGCGTCGACGTCGTGGTCGAGTCGACGGGCATCTTCACGGATCGTGCGGGTGCGCAGAAGCATCTCGATGCGGGAGCGAAGAAAGTCGTGATCTCGGCGCCAGCAACGGATCCCGACATCACGATCGTCCTCGGCGTGAACGACGACGCCTACGACCCCGAGTCACATCACATCGTGTCCAACGCTTCCTGCACGACGAATTGCGTGGCTCCGCTCGCGAAGGTCTTGCACGAGCTCGGAGAGATCCAGAGCGGCTTCATGACGACGATCCATGCGTACACGAACGACCAGGTGATCCTCGACTTCCCGCACAAGGACCTGCGGCGGGCGCGAGCGGCGGCCATCAATCTCATCCCGACGTCGACGGGTGCCGCGAAAGCGATCGGCCTGGTCCTGCCGGAGCTCCAGGGCAAGGTGGACGGGATCTCGGTGCGAGCCCCGGTTCCGACGGGGTCGCTCACCGACTTCGTCGTCCGGCTCGGCCGCGAGACGAGCGTCGAAGAGGTGAACGAGGCATATCGCACGGCCGCCGGTGGCCCGCTCGCGGGCATCCTCCAGTACTCCGTCGACCCGATCGTCTCGACGGACATCAACGGGTCCGCCTTCTCGTGCATCTACGACAGCCCGCTGACGATGGTGCACGGGGACACGGTGAAGGTCTTCGGCTGGTACGACAACGAGTGGGGCTACTCGTGTCGGCTGGTCGATCTCGTGGGGAAGCTGCTCCCGTAGTGCGCGTTCCGCGTTCGGTTCGGGACGCGGACGTCGAGGGCAAGCGTGTCCTCGTGCGCGCCGATCTGAACGTCCCTCTCGAGGACGGCGAGGTCGCAGACGACACGAGAATTCGCGCCGCGCTGCCTACGCTCGAGCTCCTTCTCGAGCGTCAGGCCGCCGAGATCTCCGTGTGCTCACATCTCGGTCGGCCCAAGGGCCCGGACCCGGCGTTCGCGATTGCCCCGGTCGCTGCGCGGGTGAACGAGCTCCTCCCGGATGAGCGCGTTCGAGTGCTCGAGAACACGCGCTTCGATCCGGGCGAGACGAAGGACGACCCGGAGACCGCGCGCCGGTTGGCTGACGGAAACGACGTGTTCGTGAACGACGCCTTCGGCTCCGCGCACCGCGCGCACGCGTCGACCGTCGGCGTCGCGAAGCTGCTTCCCGCGTACGCCGGGCTGTTGCTCGAGAAGGAGCTCGAGATGCTCGGACGTTTGCTCGGCGAGGTCGAACGTCCCTTCGTCCTCGTCGCAGGCGGGGCCAAGGTCGAGGACAAGCTCGGCGTGTTGGAGCACCTCGGGGGTCGGGCGGACGTCGTGCTCATCGGCGGGAAGATGGCCGAGGAGCTCCGCGAGCGGAATCCGCTCTCGTTCGATGCGGTGCTGCCTTCCGATGTAGTGGCGGCTGAGACGTTCGCAGCCGACGCGGAGACGCGCGTGACGCCGTTCGACGAGGTCCCGGCCGGCTGGCTCGGGCTCGACATCGGCCCCGAGACGCGGCAGAGGTTCGCCGACGAGATCCAGACAGCGAAAACCGTCTTCTGGAACGGCCCGATGGGCGTCTTCGAATGGCCGCGTTTCGCAGAAGGCACTCGCGCGATGGCGAACGCGATCGCTTCGGTGAGCGGCTACACGGTCGTCGGAGGCGGCGACTCCGTTCGGGCGCTCCAGGAGCTGGGGCTCGCCGATCGGGTCTCGTGGGTTTCCACCGGCGGTGGTGCGTCCCTCGAGTACCTCGAAGGTGCGGAGCTACCCGGTGTGGCGGCTATACCGGACGCAACGGCCGGGGTGGCGAGTTGACCATGCTCGTCGCGGGGAACTGGAAGATGTTCAAGGGGGCGCACGAAGCCGGCCAGTTCGCGACGGCGATCCGCGGCTTGCCCGAGCGTGCCGTTGGGGTCGACGTAGTCGTTTGTCCCGCCTACCCGGCGCTCGAAGCGACCCTCAAGGGCCTCGGAGAGGGCAGTCACATCAGGGTCTTCGCGCAGAGCGTCCACTGGGAGCTCGAGGGCGCGTTCACCGGCGAGGTCTCCGCACCCATGCTGCTCGAGCTCGGTGTGCACGGGGCGCTCGTCGGGCACTCGGAGCGGCGACAGTACTTCGGCGAGACGGACGAGACCGTCCGCCTGCGGGCCGAGGCCGCGCTCGAGGCAGGGCTTCACGTGATCGCGTGCGTGGGCGAGACCGAGCCCGAGCGCGAGGCGGGGGAGATGGCACAGGTGCTCGAGCGACAGGTCGCCGTGCTCCCGACGCACGAGCGGCTCGTGATCGCATATGAGCCGGTCTGGGCCATCGGGACGGGGCGCACGGCAACGCCGGAGACCGCGCAGGAGGCGCATGCGCTGATCAAGTCGCTCCATGCCGGGCCTGTCCTGTACGGGGGCTCGGTCAAGCCGGACAGCGCCGGATCTCTCCTCTCCCAGCCGGATGTGGATGGAGCGCTCGTGGGAGGCGCGTCACTCGAAGTGACGAGCTTCGAGGGGATCTGTCTCGCAGCCGCACAGACACTCGCATGAGCGTGCCTCTTTGCGTGCTCGTCATCCTCGACGGCTGGGGGCTTGCCCTGCCGGGGCCGGGGAACGCCGTGGAGCTCGCGGACACGCCGGTGTTCGACGAGCTATGCGCGCGGTATCCACACACGACTCTCGATGCCTCGGGCGAGGCGGTCGGGCTGCCGCCCGGCCAGATGGGGAACTCCGAGGTCGGGCACTTGACGATCGGCGCCGGGCGGATCCTCTTGCAGGATCTCGTGCGCGTGGACAGGGCCGTGAATGACGGGACGTTCTTCGAGAACGACGCCCTCGTCTCGGCATTCCGGAGAGCTCGAGAGCGCGACGGCGACGTGCACCTGCTCGGCCTCGTCTCGTACGGTGGCGTCCACTCGCACATCGACCACGTGCGAGCTCTCTTCGAGCTTGCGGAACGAGAGGGTATGACCGCGCGAACGTGGCTCCACGCGTTCACCGACGGCCGCGACGTCTCGCCGACCTCGGCCGTGCGAGACCTCGCAGAGCTCCCCGTCGCGCAGATCGCGACCGTCTGTGGCCGCTACTACGCGATGGATCGCGACTCGCGCTGGGAGAGAACCGATCGAGCACTCCACGCCATCTGCCAGGGCGAGGGGGCGCAGGCCGACGAGCCCGTGTCGGCCGTTCGTGAGAGCTACGAACGCGGGGTGACGGACGAGTTCATCGAGCCGATCGTCGTCCGAGGACGTCCGAGGTTGCGGCAGGCCGACAGCGCGATCTTCTTCAACTTCCGCCCGGATCGGACGAGGCAGCTGTCACAGCGCCTGCTCGAAGCCGAGATCGACCTGACCACGATGACGCGCTATCGGGAGGACTTCCCGTGTCCGGTCGCATTCGACGAGCAGATCGTCGAGGACACGCTCGCGGACGTGCTCGCTGCGAGCGGAGCGCGACAGCTCCACGTCGCCGAGACCGAGAAGTACGCCCATGTGACGTACTTCTTCAACGGGGGCGTCGAGTCCGAGCACGAGGGCGAGACCCGGATCCTCGTCCCCTCGCCGCGAGACGTCGCGAGCTATGACCTCAAGCCCGAGATGTCCGCCAGCGAGGTGACCGATCGACTCTGCGGCGAGATCGGCCGTGGCTACCGCTTCGCGGTCGTGAACTTCGCGAACCCCGACATGGTCGGTCACACCGGCTCGATACCGGCCGTGGTGAAAGCCGTCGAGGCTGCCGATCGCTGTCTCGAGACGGTGGTCAGGTGTGTTCGGGAAGCCGGCGGCGTGTGTCTCGTGACCGCAGACCACGGGAACGCCGAGGTGATGCTCGAACCGGATGGCGTGAGCCCGCACACCGCTCACACGTCGAATCCGGTCCCGCTCATCGTCACGGACGAGGGATTCGCGCTGCGTTCGGGAGGCGGTCTGTCCGATCTCGCGCCCACGATTCTGGCGTTGCTCGACCTGCCGATACCCGGTGACATGACAGGTACCCCGATTACTACTGCTGGCGCAACATCTGCCTAAAGTCCGATACGCAAGTTCCTTACGAGCACCGCTCTATACTCCTGCAGCCGTGCCCCTCCCACAGCCCGATCTCGGTGTCCTGCGCAAGGCTCAGCGCGGCGACGAGCGCGCTTTCGCGATCATCGTGAGGACATACGAGCAGCCGGTCTACAACTACGTTCTCCGCCTCACCGGCGACCGGGTCCTCTCCGAGGATCTGACGCAGGAGGTCTTCCTCCGAGTCTTCCAGGGCCTGCCGAGCTTCTCGCTTCGTTCGCGGTTCACGACGTGGCTCTTCCAGGTCACGAAGAACCGCGTGCTCGACGAGCTACGCGCGCTCGAGCGGCGACCTCGCGCACTCGTCGCCCTCGACGACATCCCGCCGCTCGAGGTTCTGGACGCACCGGTCGAGCGTGCAGAGACGATCGACGCAGTGTGGCGCGCCGTGGAGGCGCTCAACCCCGACCTCAAGATGGCATTGCTCTTGCGGGACGTCGTCGGGCTCTCGTACACGGAGATCGCGGAGACGCTCGAGATCACTCTGGCGACCGTGAAGTGGCGGATCTACAAGGCGCGCGAAGAGGTTCAGCTCGCGCTCCAGCGCGACGGCATCACCCACTCGATCTCCACGATGTCGCCGGCCGCAGCCGAGCTGAGCTAGCTCCTTTCAGCTCGCGGCACGAACCCGCGGCCGTAAGCGCACGTTTTCGGGAGGTCTTCACTCTGGACTGGTGAGACCCCTCTCCGAAAGGACGTGCAATGTCACGCTTGCTGCTCGTCGCTCTCGCGGCACTAGTCGTCGCAATTCCGGCTACTGCGGCCGGTAGTCCGGCCACTCAGCTCGAAGGTACCGTCGGCGCGAAGCTCTCGCGTGGGCTGATCAGAATCGACGCGCGAAAGATGTCCCACATCCTGCGTGTTCCGGGTTCGCAGTCGCGGATCCATGTAGGCCAGCGCGTGGAACTGCGCGGTGCATTGCTCCGGCAGCGCGGCAATCACTCGCGGGTCCTGGCGCGGAACGTGGCCCTCGTTCGATCGGTTGCTCGAAACAGTTCTCGGTCGACGCACGGAGCGTCGGGCAGTGACGACGCCACGCTGAGCATCCAAAGGCGACGACCAAGGCAACTCCGGTCCGGGCAATGCCGACGACGCGACGGGCACGAGGCCGAGGACGCGACCCAGCAGGCTTTCTCTCCGCGCACCGCGCTCTCCTCGGGGGAGCGCGCGTGCGTGACGATGGAGCATGGCTCGCCACCATCGCCCGCAACGAATGCCGGGCGCGCATTGCGGCGGGAATGCGACGGCCTCTCTCCCTCGGCGACGAGGACATCGAGTTGATCACCGATCCCGGTGACGAGATCCAACGCCGAGAGCACGCCGAGGCGCTTCGGGTCGCGCTCGCGGACCTGCCCGAAAGGCAACGCGAGGCGGTCGTGCTGCGTGATCTGTACGGGCTTCGCTACGGAGAGGTCGCGAAAGCACTCGGTCTCTCTCGACCCGCTACCGAAGCGCTTCTGTTCAGAGCGCGGCGGGCGCTGCGACAACGCCTCCGTCCGGTCGTCACGACGGCGATCGTGGTCCCGCTCTCGGTGCAAGAGGGACTGGCTCAGGCACTGCCGGGATTCACCGCGGCATCCTCGGGATCGGTCATTGCCGGAGCGGCGGGCGGTGGCTTGCTCGCGAAGCTCATCGCTGCGCCGACTGCCGCCAAGGTCGCGACCGCCGCGGTGGCCCTAGTGACCGTGGGAGCAGTGAGCACAGCAGAGTCCGAGCGTGCGAGCCGTGACCGAGCTCCGCACCATCGCGTGCAGGAATCGGGTTCACTCGCCGACATCGCCCGCTGCGTTCGAGTCGGGTGGCGGGTCAGGGGCGGCGGCAACAGCGGCGACGACACCTCCGGGAAAGGCTCGGGCGAGGGTCGGGAAGTGGCTCGGGCGACGATGCGACGACCTCCGGCGACGACGGGTCGTCGGGATCGGACGACCCGGTGGACGGACGGATCGTCTTCCGGTCCGAGCTCCGGATGACGCCGGCCGAGAGACGAGCCTGCACACAGAGCACAGACGAGTCGGATTCGAGCGGCAAGGGGTCGGGCGACAGCTCTGGAAAGGACGGCTCCGACGGCGCGAACGGCTCGAGTGGGAAAGATTCCTCGAGCGAACACGAGGCGAGCCACACGAGCAGCAGCTAGCGCGAACGCACCGCGCCCTACGATTGACGCCGTGAGTGGTGTCGACCTACGCCGGTTCGAGATCGCGCTCGGTGTGTTTGCCTGCGTACTGCTCGTGGGCACGGTGGGCTTCGAGCTGCTCCTCCACGAAGGTTGGGTCGACTCCTTCTACCGGGCAGTCGTCTCGACCACGTTGACCGGGCTTGCCTCGGCGCCCGACACCGATGCCGCCAAGATCTTCACGATCCTCCTCCTCTTCAGCGGCGTGGCAGTCTTCTTCTACATCGCCGGCGTCATCGTGGACGTCATGACTCGCGGCGTGCTCAGCGGAGTCCTCGACGAGCGACGGAGGAGGAGGGAGATCGACGAGCTTTCCGATCACGTGATCATCTGCGGCTACGGTCGCGTCGGACGCAGCGTCGCGGCCGAGTTTCGTGCGATCGGAACGCCATGCGTCGTTGTGGACGTCACGCCCGAGTCGGTGGCGGTCGCGAGGAACGACGGCTTCCCGGTGGTGCTGGGCGACGGGACCGAGGACAACGACCTCGAGGCTGCGGGCCTCCTGCGCGCTCGCGGGCTCGTCGCTTCTGTCGACTCGGACGAGAAGAACCTCTACATCACCCTGTCGGCGAAGGCTCGGCGGCCGGATCTGATGATCGTCGCCCGCGCCTCGGACGCGGCGGCTGCGCGCAAGATCGAGATGGCTGGCGCGGATCGTGTGGTCCAGCCCTACTTGCACGCCGGCCTGCACATGGCGAACCTCGTCGTCAAGCCCCAGGTGGCGGCCTTTCTCGACATCGTCACGACTGCCGGAGGCCCGCTCCCCGACCTCCGATTCGAGGAAATCGTGGTCACTCCTGAATGTCTGCGGAGTGGAAGATCGCTGGCTGCCCTTCGGCTCCACGAGAGCACCGGTGCGGTAATCGTCGCGCTGCGGCGGGCCGACGGAGCGTTCGACGTGACCCCGGGTCCGGACACCGTCCTCGACGACGGCGACGTGCTGATCGGCGTGGGCACGACCGAGGAGATGCGCCGTCTGGAAGAGTTCTTCGCGCCGCGCGAGGCGCCTGTTGTCTAAGGCACGGTCCCGTGACGCGCTGACGAGCCTGGAGGACGCGCTCACCGAGATCGTCGGGACGTCCGCCACGCTCGAGCGGCCGGGTGACTCGGAGCACGGCGACTACGCCACGAACGTCGCGCTGCGGCTCGCCGGTGAGCGCCGGCAGGCTCCTGCCGAGATCGCGTCGGAGATCGTGGATGCGGTCCTCGAGCGGGGGCTCGTCGAGCGCGCCGAGGTCGCAGGCCCGGGTTTCGTCAACCTGCACGTCTCCGACGCCTGGCTCGTGGGTGCCCTCGACGAGCTCGTTGCAGCCGGAGAGTCGTACGGCGCGGGCTCGGCGTCCGCGGTGGAGCGGATCCAGGTCGAGATGGTGTCCGCGAACCCGACCGGGCCACTCACCGTCGGCTCGGCACGGAACGGGGCGTACGGCGACTCGGTCGCGCGGCTGCTCGCGCTTCGCAGGGCACGAGGTCGAGCGCGAGTACTACTACAACGACGCGGGCACCCAGACGGACCGGTTCCGCGAGTCCGTCGACGCCGTGCGGGAAGGGCGCGACCCGCCCGAGGACGGCTATCAAGGGGAGTACGTCAAGGAGCTCGCGGCGTTGCCTGGCGACCCCGTCGCGGCCATGCTCGAGCGCATCGAGTAGACGCTCGAGCGCTTCCGCGTCCACTTCGACTCCTGGGAGAAGCAGAGCGAGGTCGAGGTCGAGATCCCCGAGGCGATCGCGCTCCTCGACACGTACGAAGAGGACGGCGCGATCTGGGCCCGCACGAGCGCGCACGGCGACGACAAGGACCGCGTGCTCGTTCGCTCGGACGGCGTTCCCAGCTACTTCGCGGCCGACGCCGCCTACATCCGGCGCAAGTTCGCGAAGGGGCTGGATCGGCTCGTCTACGTGCTCGGCGCAGACCACCACGGGTACGTGGCGCGCCTCCAGGCTCTGTCCGAGATGCTCGGGCACCCACGTGACTCGGTCGAGGTGCTCGTCTACCAACTCGTGCACCTCGTCGAAGCACGGCGAGGCGAAGAAGATGTCCAAGCGGCGTGGAGACGTCGTCTTCCTCGAGGAGCTGCTCGACACGATTGGCGTGGACGCCGCCCGCTGGTACCTCGTCTCGCGTGGCCACGATCAGACGATCGACATCGACGTCGACCTCGCCTCGGAGCGGTCGCAGAAGAACCCCGTCTACTACGTCCAGTACGCGCATGCGCGGATCGCCGGGATCCTGAGGAACGTGCCGCAGGACCACGTCGCGACGCCGAGTCACGGTGGCGGGCCAGGTCAGGCGCTCGAGCCGGAGGAGCGCGAGCTCGTCAAGCGACTGCTCGAGTTTCCTGCTGTCGTGGCTACGGCCGCCGAGCGGCGGGCGCCGCATGCAGTGCCGATCTACGCGATCAGAGTCGCTGACGACTTCCACCGCTTCTACCACGAGCACCGCGTGCTCGGCGAAGAGTCCGAGGCGTTCCGGCTCGCTCTCTGCGCGGCGACGGCCGGTGTCATCCGGCGATCGCTCGATCTGGTCGGGGTCGCGGCTCCAGACCGGATGTAGGATCAGGCGACGTGAGCGCAGAGATTCCGGATCGGAACCTGGCGCTCGAGCTCGTGCGCGTCACCGAGTCCGCGGCGACCTTCGCGTCGCGTTGGATCGGACGCGGGGACAAGATCGCCGCCGACCAGGCCGCCGTCGACGCCATGCGCCTCATGCTCGACACGGTGAGCATGCGCGGCGTGGTCGTCATCGGCGAGGGCGAGAAGGACGAGGCGCCGATGCTCTTCAACGGCGAGGATGTCGGGGCCGGCACCGGGCCGGAGGTCGACGTCGCGGTCGACCCACTCGAAGGGACGCGGTTGACAGCGCTCGGGATGCCGAATGCGATCTCGGTGATCGCGGTCGCCGAGCGCGGGACGATGTTCTTCCCGGGGGCCGCGCTGTACATGGACAAGATCGCGGTCGGCCCGGTGGGTGCAGGCGTCATCGACATCGAAGCCCCGGCGGTCGAGAATCTCGAGCGCGTCGCCGAGGCGAAGGGGGTTCAGGTCAACGATCTCACGGTCGTCGTCCTCGAGCGCGAACGCCACGACGGCCTCATCGCGGAGCTCCGCGCCGCCGGCGCGCGCGTGAATCTCATCCGTGACGGAGACGTCGCTCCCGCGATCGCGGCCGCGCAAGAGGGGACCGGTGTCGACCTGCTCATGGGTATCGGCGGGACGCCGGAGGGCGTGATCTCTGCTGCCGCCATCAAGTGCCTCGGCGGAGCCATGCAGGGCAAGCTGTGGCCCAGGAACGAGGAGGAGCGGAAGAGCCTGATCGACGCCGGGTACGACCTCGATGCGGTCCTCACGGCAGACGATCTCGTGAGCGGCGACGACGTCTTCGTCGCGGCGACCGGCGTCACGAGCGGCGCGCTGCTCCGCGGAGTACGGGTCGTACACGACCGCGTCGAGACCGAGTCGATCGTCATGCGCTCGCGCTCGGGCACGTTCCGCCGGATCGTCGCGTCCCACCCTCTGACGAAGATCCAGAGCCTGATGAAAGGAGCGCGCTAGATGGGAGTCCAGGAGTTAGAGGACACCGCACGGGCGATAGTCGCCGAGCACAAGGGAATCCTCGCGGCCGACGAGAGCACCGGCACGATCAAGAAGCGCTTCGACTCGATCGGTGTCGAGTCGACGGAGGAGAGCCGCCGCCTCTACCGGCAGCTGCTGTTCACGGCGCCCGGGATGGAGGAGTACATCGGCGGGGTCATCCTCTACGACGAGACGATCCGTCAGGCGGCCGACGACGGCACGCCGTTCGCGGAGGTGTCGTCGGCGAAGGGAGTCATCCCCGGAATCAAGGTCGACACCGGTGCGCAGGACCAGGCCGGTTTCCCGGGAGAGAAGGTGACCGAGGGCCTGGACGGGCTCCGCGCGCGGCTCGAGGAGTACCGAAAGCTCGGCGCGCGGTTCGCCAAGTGGCGCGCCGTGATCACGATCGGCGATGACATCCCCTCGACCGCGTGCATCCGGGCGAACGCACACGCGCTCGCGCGCTACGCCGCGTTGTGCCAGGAGGCGGGGATCGTCCCGATCGTCGAGCCCGAGGTGCTCATGGACGCGGACAACACGATCGAGCGCTGCTACGAGGTCACGGCTCGCACGTTGCACTGGGTCTTCCACGAGCTCCTCGTCCAGCGCGTCGACCTCCAGGGGTCGCTCTTGAAGCCGAACATGGTCATCGCGGGGAAGGGCTGCTCGGAGCAAGCTCCTGCGGAGCGCATCGCCGAGCTCACGGTCGATTGCTTCCTCACCCACGTGCCTGCTGCCGTGCCCGGCATCGTCTTCCTCTCCGGAGGACAGTCCGAGGTCGAGGCGACGGCGAACCTGAACGCGATCAGCCGGGTCGGAGGGCCCTGGCCGCTCTCCTTCTCCTACGGGCGCGCGCTCCAGGCCTCGGCGCTCGCGGCGTGGGGCGGGGAGACCGCGAGCACCGAAGCCGCGCAGACGGTCTTCGTCCACCGGGCACGCATGAACGCGCTGGCCGCGGCGGGCGAGTGGTCCGCCGAGCTGGAGCAGCCGATCACGGCCTAGCCGGGCCGACGCGACCCGTGGTCGACGAACTCGATCCCCTCGAGGAGCATCTCCTCGGGGCTCTCGCGGCGCTCGTGCCTCCGGTGGAGCCGGTCCCGGCTCCACCGGAGGCCGACGTGCTGTGGCGGGCGCAGGTGGAGAGCCGCCAGGCCGACTATGCAGCTCGGTGGCTCCAGCAGCACGGGCGCAGCTTCTACACGATCGGTTCGTCCGGGCACGAGTCGAACGCCGCTGTCGCACTTGCGCTGCGCGTCGACGACCCCGCGCTCCTCCATTACCGCTCGGGCGCGTTCTACCTCGCCCGGGCCGGGCAGGGCGGTATCGACGGGATGCGGGACATCCTGCAGGGAGTCGTCGCGGCTGCCGCCGAGCCGATCGCCGGCGGACGTCACAAGGTGTTCGGTCGACACGAGCTCGCGGTGCTCCCGATGACCTCGACGATCGCGTCGCATCTCCCGCGGGCGGTCGGGATGGCGCTCGCGATCGATCGTGGAGCGCGGCTCGGGGTATCGGGCCCCTGGGCCGAGGACGCGATCGTCCTCTGCTCCTTCGGCGATGCGTCGCTGAACCACGCGAGCGCGCAGGCGGCTCTCAACACGGCAGCCCAGTGCGCCTTCCAGGGACTGCCGCTCCCGCTCCTCCTCGTCTGCGAGGACAACGGCCTCGGGATCAGCGTGCCGACGCCGACCGGGTGGGTCGAGACCGCGCTCCGGGCGCGGCCGGCTCTTCGCTACGAGTCCGTCGAGGGAAGCGACCCTGCGATGACACTCGAGGTCGCGCGCGAGCTGGCGGACTGGGTTCGGGACGGAGCGGCAGCCGGCCGTGCTCCATCTGCGGACCGTGCGCTACCTGAGCCATGCGGGAGCCGATGCGGAGATGGCGTACCGATCGCCCCAGGCGATCCGTGCGGACTACGCGCGGGACCCCATCCTCGGGACCGCGCGCTGGCTCGTCGCCTCGGGCGGCCATACGGGAGAGGAGCTTGCGGAGCGACTACATGGCCACTCGAGATCGCGTACGGGCGCAGGCGCTCGACGCTGCCGCGCTTCCGCAGCTTGCCTCTGCGGAGGAGGTGATGGCTCCGCTTGCCCCGCGCTCGCCGGGGCTCGTCGCCGAGACGGCCGCCGCGACCCGCTTCGAGACAGGCGACGCCGTCACCGGCGCTCTCACGCTGGCGCAGGCGATCAACGTCGCGCTCGCGGCGGTGCTCGAGCGCTATCCGGAGGCCCTGCTCTTCGGCGAGGACATTGCGATCAAGGGCGGCGTGTACGGAGTCACGCGCGGGCTGCACGCCCGGTTCGGGGCGGGGAGGGTCTTCGACACGCTGCTCGACGAGACCTCGATCCTCGGGCTCGCCCTCGGCTCCGCCGTCAGCGGCTTTCTCCCGATCCCCGAGATCCAGTACCTCGCGTACCTCCACAACGCGGAGGACCAGCTCCGGGGCGAAGCGGCCACCCTGCAGTTCTTCTCACAGGGCCGGTACCGGAACGGGATGGTGATCCGGATCGCCGGCTACGGCTACCAGCGCGGCTTCGGCGGGCACTTCCACAACGACGACGCGGTGGGGGTGCTGCGGGACATCCCAGGGCTCGTGATCGCGTCGCCCTCCAGGCCCGACGACGCTGCGGCGATGCTCGCCACCTGCGCCGCGTCTGCGCTCGTGGACGGGAGTGTCTGTGTCTTCCTGGAGCCGATCGCGCTGTACCACGTGCGCGACCTGCACGACGAGGGGGACGAGGGATGGTGTGCCGAGCTGAACGAGGCGCATGTTCCGTTGGGCTCCGCGCGCACGTACTTCGACGGCGCCGACCTCACGATCGTGACCTGGGGCAACGGACTCCACATGTCGCTCCGCGTTGCACGCAGGCTGGCCGCTCGGGGTGTCAACCTCCGCGTTGTCGACCTACGCTGGCTCGCACCGCTGCCGATCGAGGACATCCTGCGCGAGGCAGCACGCAACCGGGCAGGGTCCTCGTCGTCGACGAGACGAGACGTACCGGCGGCGTGTCGGAGGGCGTCTTCGCGGCCCTGATCGACGCGGGCTTCGACGGTAGCCTCGCGCGAGTCGCGAGCAAGGACTCGTTCGTTCCGCTCGGTGACGCCGCCCGGCTCGTGCTCGTCTCAGAGGACGAGATCGAAGCGGCCGCGCTCATGCTCACCGGCTGACCGGTGAGCCGCTATCCCGCTTCGCCTGCAGGCTCGGTCGTCTTCAGAGCGGCTATTCGCGAGCGCCGCTCCTTCGTGAGTTCCTGTACGAAGATCTGGATGGTCGCGGCGAGCGGGACTGCCGTGAGTGCGCCGAGGACGCCGAGAAGTGCACCGAAGAGGGTGACGGCGACGATGATGAAGAAGCCGGAGATCCGGACGGCCTTGCCCTGGATCTTCGGCGTGAGGATGTTGTTCTCCACCTGCTGGTACAGGAGAACGACGACGAGCATGATCATCGCGGCGGTGAAGCCCTCCTCCGCCCAGAGCGTGGGCACCAGCACGAAGCCTGCGATCGTCGCGCCGATGTTCGGGATCATGTCGAGGAGGCCCGCGATCACGCCGAGCCCGAGCGCGTAGCTCGACCCGAGCAGCCACGCTGTCGTCCCCTGCACGGTTCCTGCGATGACCGCTATCACAGCGACGCCGATCGCCCATCGCGACACCGTCTCGGTGACTCGCTCCCACACCGCGAGCCAACGCTCGTCCTCGCCCGGAGCGAGGACGCTCGCGAGGGACTGCTTGAGGTTCGCGATGTCCGTCAACAGGAAGAGGCAGATGAAGAGGATCGTGAACGCCCCGAGAAAGACCGAGAAGAAGGTGCCGCCGATGCCGAGCACGGCCGAGATCGCGTCGGGCACGGATAC
The DNA here is from genome assembly GCA_963734825.1 of uncultured Actinomycetes bacterium. Taxonomy (GTDB): domain Bacteria; phylum Actinomycetota; class Thermoleophilia; order Gaiellales; family Gaiellaceae; genus GMQP-bins7. The sequence continues at coordinate 131,619 of CAVTIQ010000003.1, forward strand.
GGACACCTGCTCTGCGCCCGACTGGACGTTCCCGGCGGCCCCGCTGTCTCCGAGCCAGGAGAGCCCCCCGGCGTCGCGGAGGTCCTCGACCGTCTGCGGAAGGTCGTGCAGGTAGTCCCGGATGCCCCCCACGATGGGAACGAGGAGCAAGAGGAAGAAGAACGTCACGGCCACCGCCGTGCCCAGCACCGTGACCGTGGCTGCCAGGCCGCGCGACATGTTCGTCTTCGACATGACGTAGCGCACTGGGTACTCGAACACGAGCGCGAGGAAGATCCCCACGAACACGATGAGGAACGTGTCGCCGATCGCCCGAAACGCGCCCACGATGCCCACTGCCGCGACGACGAGGAGAAGCGTGCGCATGGGCAAGAGAAGCTCGATGCGGCGCGCGCTCTCGGGTTCCACGAGAGGACTCTAGAGAGCGGGTCGGTCGGTGCTCGGCTCTGCGCCCGGGCCGCGAGCCCGTTTCCAGACGACGTCGAGAACGACGGAGAGCGCGGCGATACCGACGATCGCAATGAACGTCTCCGGTGCGTTTCGCAGGGTGTCGACGGCAAAGAACGCGAGGACGATCGCAGTTACCGCGATCGCTGCGAGCACGATCACGATGTTTGCGCCGATGTCCACTCTTCGGCGGTACGCCGCCACTCCGACCAGCATGAAGATGATCAACGAGCAAGCGCTCCCCACCGACGCGATCGCCGACAGGTCGACGAGATTCGATACGAGGAGGACGATCGCCGCGGTGATGAGTAGACCTGCGTGCGCACCGAGGCGCGACCCCCGGCCGAAGAACGTGGGGAACTGCCCGACCTGAGCAAGCATCGCCGTCAGGCCGCCCGAGGCGTAGAGGGTTGCGTTGACGGAGGAAGCCGTAGCCAGGAGCGCGGCGACTGCCATCATCACGAATCCCGCTTCGCCGAGCGACGGCCGGGCGGCCTCCGCGATGGCCGTCTCGCCGTACCCGATCACTTCCTCGGCAGTCAGCGTTCCGAAGACGCCGAGAGAGATGAGGAGGTACGTCAAGGTCGTCACGCCGAGAGCGACGTACATGGCCATAGGCAACTCCCGGGACGGGTCGCGAAGATCGCCCGCAGCGAACGTGATGACGCTGAAGCCGAGGTACGCGAAGAACGTGATCGCGACGCTGGCGACGATCTCCGAGAACGGCGGATAACCGCTAAAGGCGAGAAGGTCAAAGTCGATGTCGACCAGGGTCACAGCGATGAAGATGGCGAAGACGACGAGCAGGACGACGACGATGAGCGACTGCGCACGATCGACAATGCGCGAGCCCACGAGGTTGATCGCGGCCATCGCGACGACGATCGCTGTCGTGAAGAGGTTGTCCCACCACGTAGCGGCGTCGTCGCCGATGAAGAGTGACGTCGCATAGCTTCCGAAGGCGACCGCCACCATCGAGCACACGATCACGATCGCCGCGAAGTAGCCCAGCCACGAGGCGATGCCCACGAGGCGTCCGTTCCCGAATCCTTCGATGAGATAGGCGATCAACCCACCCGAGGAGGGGTAGCGAACGCCGAGCTTCACGACCGTGTATCCGAGAAGGCTGGCCACGATTCCGGCCAGCAGGAAGGAGAGCCAGACTGCCGATCCAGCGGCGACCGCCGCCTCTCCCAGCAGCGCAAAGATTCCGGCGCCGATCATGGCACCGATGCCCAGGAAAGCGGCGCCCCGGACGGTCACGCTACGGCGTCGCCGGTAGCGTCGGCGCTGGCGTATGGCCGCCGAAGAAGAGCCAGACGATCGCGATACCGACCAGCGCCGTGACGATCCAGCAGACCTGCAGCGGAAGCTGGAAGGAGTGGTCGAAGACGCGCTTCCCGAGGGTCGTCGTTCCCGTGGTGTCGGCTTCGGCGGCAGCGATCTGCGTGCCGTTCGCCGGGAGGAAGAGCACTCCCACGACGGCGGTCCACATGGCGATCATGTAGCCCGCGCTTATCCCAAGCGCGAGCCCGAGCGGGACCATCGTGCGCGTCGCCGCCGATTGACTTGTCGTGAGACCGGCGACGAGGAAGATCGCGACCGCGATCATGAACGGCCAGTTCTCGGCCAGCCCGCCGAGCGCCGTCACGATCGCGTCCTCGTTGTTCGCGATGAAGGTGTCCGCCATCCAGGCGATCCCGAAGAGCGCGATCATCGCGACCATCCCCGACCTGAAAATCGACATGCCCGGGACCTCGGTCGCCTTCACGTGGCAGAGGAGGACGATGAGCGCTGCCGCGCTCAGCATGAACATCTGGATCAAAGGCGTGATCGAGATCGGTTCGACCCCGCCTCCCTCGGCGGCGACCGTCGGTCGGATCTCCTCGACCAACCCGAAGATGCAGATCGCGGCGACGGCTGCGAGGAAGATGGCCACGCTGCGCTTCGCGAACGGCTTGAGCTCGATCTCGGCTGCGGCGGCAGGGGGCTTGACCTCTCCGGCCGCAACCCGGCGCTGGTACTCCGTGTCGTCCTCGAGGTCGCGTCCATGGCGACTCATCAGGAAGGCCATCGGGAGGATTCCGATGATGCTGGCCGGGATGGTGATGAGTAGGACGTCGACAAGGTCGTAGTTGTAGATCTCGACCAGTGGAAGGAGCGTGGCCGTTGCAGCAGCCACGGGGCTCGAGGTGATTCCGAGCGCATTCGCGACGGTCGAGCTGGCGAGCGGGCGCTCGGGCCTGATCTTGTTCGCGTAGGAGACCTCGTTGATCACGGGGATGATCGAGTAGAAGGTGTTGCTCGTGCCGGTGAGGATCGTGAGGACGTAGGACACGTACGGCGCGACGAAGTTGAGCGCCTGCGGCCTCGCCCTCAACGCCCCGCTCGCGATGAGGACCATGTAGTCGACGCCGCCGGCTGCCTCCATTGCCGCCGCCGCCGAGATGACGGCGATGATGATGAGCATCGCGCTGACCGGCGGCTCGCCTGGGTCGAGCCCGAAGACGAACACGAGGACGAGCGTCCCCACGCCACCCCAGAGGCCGAGGCCGACGCCGCCCGTGCGCACACCGAGCGCGATGAACCCGACGACGACGAGACCTTCGATCGCGACGAGGAGCCAGTCCGTCGTGCTCACGTCGAGCTCTGCTCCTCTTTCAGCTGCTGGCAGGTGCTCGACTCACTGACCGCCGTTGTGAGCTCAGGGTCAAGAAGGGCGACGTCGGCCATCGTCTCGACGCCGCCGGCCAGCACCAGTCGAAGTGCACTGGCCGCCCCCGTGAGCTGGACGACCGCGTCCTCGAGCGTCGAGGCCTCCTGGTCGAGCGAGTCCTGCGCCTGCTCGAGGCTGGAGACGGAGGAGTCCGCCCAGCTCGACACCTGCTGCGCTGCGGCGTCGCCTTGATCCGTGTCGGGGACGCCGGCGTTGTCGATGCCCGTGACGAGCGTCTTCGTCGCGCGAACGCTCTGCTCCAGCCCGGAACGCACGAGCCCAGCCGATCCCTGCGGGGTCTGGGACTGGGGCTCCTCCAGCCGGACGCGCCGGTGGATGGTGCCTGGCGGACGTCGTCGATGATCGCCTCCATCTCGCCTCGCCAGGTGCCGACCGCGCCGCAGATGCTCTGTGCCCATTCGTCCGCTGACACCGTCTCGCCGCTCTTGTCCCGGTTTCCGATCATCGCCGTGACGACGAGAAGGAGCGCGATGCCGCCGACGATCGCGAGAACCCAGATGAGAGCGGCCCGCATTGCTACTCGGCGCCGCCAGTCGAGAAGTCGTCGACGACGCCGACGAGGAGCTTCCAGAACCGGCCGACGGTCGGGATGCTGACGCGCTCGTCGGGGGAGTGCGGGAACTCGATCTGGGGGCCGATCGCGAGCATGTCCAGAGGTCGGTCGACCTTACTCCCGATCACGGACGTCTCGAGCCCGGCGTGCACTCCCGCGATGACGGGTGGCTCTCCGAAGAGTCGCTCGTAAGCTCGTCTCGCCACGCCGAGGACTGCTGACTCGAGGTCCGGCCGCCAGCCGTTGTAGTTGTGCTTCACCTCGAGAGTGCCCGCGCCGAGCCGTGCCGCAGCCTCGAGGGCGGCGATCACCTCCGGCATCGCGGAGTCGTTCGAGGAGCGCGAGAGGCTGTGCAGGGTGAGCTCGTCATCTTCCGTCGCCGCCTCTCCAAGCGATGTCGACGTCTCGACCAGCCCCGCGAAGTCAGGGCTCATGGCGAGCGGGCCCGTTGGCACGGTCGCGACGACGTCTAGCAGACGCTTCGTTGCCTCCGCCGTCCACGGCTCCGTGGAGCCTCGGAAAGCGCTGACCTCTATCGACAAGCCTGAGTCCGTCTTCGAGAAGGCGTCGCGGATCGTCCTGGATGCGACGTCGAGTGCGGTCCGGAACGCCGCCTCCTCCGTGGATGTCACCGAGACGACCGCGCTCGCGTCACGGGGGATGGCGTTGCGACTCTTCCCGCCGTCGAACGACACGAGGCGGAAGGCAACGGCCGAGTCGGCCTCGCGAAGAGCGCGACCAAGGATCTTCAGCGCGTTCGACCGGCCGAGCGCGATGCCCGTGCCGGAGTGACCGCCTTGACCGCCCCCGACCGTGACACGAAGAGTGGTGGCGTCCTCGTCCGCAGCCGCACGCGGCGCGCGGATCCTGATCCAGGTGTCGGTGCTTCCCGCGCAACCGACCGTGAGCACCCCGTCTTCCTCGCTGTCGAGGTTGACGAGCGTCGACCCGGTGAGGAGCGACCCGTCGAGGGCGTTTGCACCCTCGAGGCCGACCTCTTCGGCCACCGTCATCAGCAGCTCGAGTGGGCCGTGCGGAATCGAATCGTCCTCGACGAGCGCCATCATGGCCGCGATCGCGACTCCGTCATCGGCACCGAGCGTCGTGCCGTCGGCTGTCAGCCAGTCGCCGTCTCGGAGCAGCGCGATCCGACCCTCGGCAGGATCGTTCGGGCTTGCCGGATGCCGTTCGCAGACCATGTCCAGGTGGCCCTGGAGGATGAGCGTGGGCGCGGACTCCCGCCCCGGCGTCCCAGGAACGCGGATCAGCAGGTTGCGCCCGGCATCCTGCTGAAGCGCGAAGCCGTTGGCCTCGGCCCACGACCGAACGTGCTCGATCACCGGCTCCTCGTGGCGTGACGGGCGCGCGACCGTGGTCAACGTCTCGAAATGTGCCCAGAACGAGTGGGGCTCGACTCCCTCGAGCGCGCGCTCCGACGTCACGAGGAGCTTCTCGCCGACATGGGGACGCGGATGATAGTGCGCCGGTTCCGAGTCGGCTGACGGTAGAGCGCAAAACAGCTTCGACGCCGCGACGGTCCGGCGTGAGCGATGCACGCAGGCGAGAGAAGTAGGGTTTCGCCGTGGACCAGCAGGCCCGGACGTACTTGCGCACGCTGGTGTACGCCGCGATCCTGGGTTTTCCGGTCGCCTTCGCCGCCGCGCTTTTCCAGAGCGCGATCCACGACCTCATTCACCTCGTGTGGGAAGTCGTGCCGGACCATCTCGGATGGACCGAGCCCGCAGGCTGGTACGTGATTCTCGTACCCGGCCTCGCGGGCGTCCTCGTCGCGCTCGCGGTGCGCCTGCCGGGCCACGGCGGCCACTCTCCGCTCGAAGGCATCTCGACCGGAGCCGTGCGCCCCGTCGATCTGCCGGGCATCCTGCTGGCCGCGCTCGCGACACTCGGTCTCGGGCTCGTCCTCGGACCGGAGGCGCCGCTCATCGCGCTCGGCCTCGGCCTTGGCGCGGTCGCGGTCCGTCTCGTCCGGGTGGGGGAGACCCAGACGCAGCTGCTCGTTCTCGCAGGGGCATTCGCGGCGATCGCTGCTCTCTTCGGAGGCCCACTCGTCGCCGCGTTTCTCCTGTTCGAGCTGACGGCGGCCGGCGGACGAATTCCGGCGAACCAGATGGGTCAAGCGCTTCTCCCGGGTTTCGTCGCCGCCGGCTCCGGCGCGCTGGTCTTCACCGGTGTCGGCGACTGGCCGGGCGTCCACACGCAATCGCTGACGTTGCCGCCGCTTCCGCCGTACGAGACCGTGCGAGTCTCCGACCTCGCGTGGTGTCTGGTCGTCTCGGTGCTGATCGCGGGCCTCGTGGTTGCCTACCGCCACCTCGCGCACGAGGTTCTCGCACGCGCGACCGCGCGGCCACTGCCCGCACTTATCGTCGCCGGCCTCCTCGTCGGCGGCCTCGCCGTCGTTTTTCGTGCAGTCGCGGATCGGCCCGTCGACCTCGTCCTCTTCTCCGGGCAGCAGGAGCTGCCTGCGATCGTCGCTGAGGGATCGGCCGGCGTGCTGGTTGTACTCGTTGTCGCGAAGGGGCTCGCCTGGTCGCTCTCGCTCGGTGCGGGATTCCGCGGCGGTCCCGTGTTTCCGGCTATCGCCATCGGAGTCGCCACTGCAATGGCCGCTGCGAATGCGCTTCCTGGGCTCGAGACGACGCCCGCAGTCGCGGCGGGCATCGCAGCGGGGACAGCGGCCGTCCTCCGCGTCCCGTTCACGGCGGTGCTGCTCGCGACGCTCCTCCTCGGCTCGTCGGCCGCGGACACCGCGCCGATCGCTGTTCTCGCTGCCGCAACCGGCTGGCTCGTCGCCGTCGCGCTTCCGAATCCCGAGGATCGGCACGCCCCCGACGAGCCGGCTCCAGAGCCCGAAGCAGCGACCGCAGCCTAAGTACTGTCACCTACCTCCGCACGATGCCGCGGACGCGTCGAAAGGGCGGCTCGTGCGGGTGCGACCACTCGACGGCCACGGCAGCACCGACGAGAAGCGCCGCCGCATACAGATAGACGGAGTAGAGGAAGACGAGGAGACTCGTGAGGGAGCCGTAGATGACGCTCCACTCCGTCGTGTTCCGATAGACGAGATCCGAGGCGAGCGAGATCGCGAGGAGGCAGAGGGCGGTCACGACGGCGCCCGCGAGCGAGTCGCGCCCGCGTAATCCCGCGGCGGGCACGAAGCGGTAGAGAGCCAGCGCGGTCGCGGTCCAGAGCAGGACCGAGAGCCCGTGGCTGACGGTCTGCTGGAGGGCGCTTCCCTCGAGACCGACAGCGGCGGCGAGCTCGCCGACGAGCGGGCTCACGAACTGCGCAACGAGTCCCACTACGACCGAGAGAAGGACGAGCACGGCCGCGCCACCGAGGAGCGCGAGGTCGACGAGCTTGCCTCGAGCTGCCGGGCGTCGCTGCGCGCCGGTAACGCTCTCGAGCCCACGCCTGATCGAAGCCATCATCCCGGAGGCAGCCCAGAAGAAGACGAGTAGGCTCACGAGGCCCGCGGCACTCGCGGGGGTGGCAATCGCCTCGATCGCGCTCTCGACGTCCTCGCGTCCCGAGGCGTCGACCGGAAGGGCGTCGAGGACTCGATCGGTGACGCGCTCGCGCAGGTCGTCGTCCTGGAGCACGAGTCCGAACACCGAGACGAAGACGATGGCGAGCGGGGCGAGCGAGAAGAGGACTCTGTACGCGATGCCCGCTGCCTGCTGCGTGCCGCCGGCGGCGAAGAAACGCTGGCCGGCAGCAATGCCGACGCCGAGCAGTCGACCGAGCAGTGCTCGCACCGGCGACGCTCAGGCGGGAGGCGGAGAGCGCTCCGGCGCCGAGGCATCCCCCGTGGTCTCGGTCGGGCCCGGACTCTCGTCTTCGTCGCCGCCGAAGAGGTCCTTCCCCTCCTTGCGGCTCTCCTTCATCTCGACAGCCTTGACCTTCGCGTCGCCATACGAGTCCTTCACGAGCTTGGATCCGCCGCTCCAGCCGAAGACCTTGCAGACGAGGACGATCGCGAAGACGACGTTGAACGCAGTCGTGACGAGCTGCTGCCCGACGGAGTACGCCGTGGCGGTCGTCGCGTCCGTGTAGCTGTCCAGGGCGAACGTATTGAACGCCTGGTTGACGCCGACGCCGCCCGGCGTGAAGGAGAGGAGGTTCGCAAGCTGGTTCGAGCCGAGCACGCTCATGACCGACCCGAACGTCACCGGGATGGAGTACGCGGCGAGGAAGACGATGATCACCATGACCTTTGCCGCGTAGCCGCCCATCTGGGGGAGCAGGACCCACTTCACGTAGGCGCGCAGGTCGCCGAGGATCGCGGCGCCCGCCTTCGCCTTCTGCCACATCACCTTCACCTTCCGCCAGAAGATCCGTACCAGGATCGCGATGAGGAAGATCCCACCGGCGATGATCCCGAGCGTCAGCACGGGGTGGTTCACGAGGGCGTCCCGTTCGTTCCCGAACTGGAAGTCGAACGAGCCCGCGACCTGGCTGAAGAGGTAGATGTAGATGAGCGTGCCGATGACGAGGTAGAAGATCTTCTGGACGACGTAGCCCGCGAGGATTCCCGGGAACGTCGCACCTTGGACGATCGCCACGTACATGAGCAGCGTCACGAACGTCCCGATGTTCGCCGGGAGGAAGTTGTTGAGTGCGACGCCGGCCGCGTATGACGCCAGCACCGCCATGTACGTCACGCCGCCGGGATACGCGTAGCGCAGGATCCCGTACCAGCCGAGCGCCGTCAGCGACGTCTGCAGCCCCTGGAAGATGCAGCCGAGGATGACGTAGCCGAGCGAGATCTCCGTGACCGTGTCCCAGAGCTCGGTCAGCCAGCCCCACACGTCGACACCGGCGAGATGGAGGACCACGAGCAGGACGACGAGAGCGAGGATCCAGGAGACGATCTTGATGATCCGGCGTCTCTTGGACGGCTGGTCGGGAACGGCGGGGATCACGGCGGCCGCCGACTCGGACATGCCGTGAGCCTAACGCGCTCGCTGGCGACCTGGGAAGCGGACGCGAACTGCCGGGCCACGTGACAAGGAGAGCGATGCGACCGAGCTCGTCTTCCTGCCCCCGCACGACTGGGTTGGCGCGGGTGGTATGAGCAATCCGCGAGTCGCTGCCTTCCGAACGTTCATCCGGGTGAAACCGTCGGATCGCACCTTGTTGTGGGACGGCGAATGCGGAACGATCGACCTGACCATGAGGGGCGAATCGAATTGAGCTTCGGGCCGAAGCGTGGCTGCAGCGATGAGTGAGCACAGCGCGGATCGCTCCGCCGAGCCCGCGAGGGCGAAGATCGTCCTCGCCTCGCTCATCCTCGTCGCCGCGGTTGCGAACCTCAATCTCTCTGTCGCGAACGTCGCCCTGCCGGATATCGGAGAGTCTTTCGACTCCTCGCAGACGGCGCTCGACCTGATCGCCGTTGGGTACTCGCTCGGACTCGCCGCGTCGGTGCTCTGGCTCGGCGCGCTCGGAGACCGCTACGGGCGCAAGCTCATGATCGTCCTCGGGATGAGCCTGTCCATCCCCGCCTCGATCGTGGCCGGCTTTGCACCGTCGGACACGGTGCTGTTCGTCGCCCGCGTCGTCGGCGGAGTCTCGGCAGGACTCGCGTACCCGACCACCCTCGCGTTGATCACGGCCCTCTGGTCGGGGCCTGCGCGCACGAAGTCGATAGCCATGTGGTCAGCTCTCGGCGGAGGCTTCGCGATGCTCGGGCCACTCATCTCGGGGGCGTTGCTCGAGCACTTCGACTGGGGCTCGGTCTTCCTCGTGACCCTGCCGCTCGCTCTCCTCGCGCTGGTCATGGCGATCCGCTTCGTGCCGGCACATGTCAACGAGTCGACCGATCCGGTCGACAACCTCGGAGGGATCCTGTCGGCGGTTCTCGTGGGATCGCTCATCATCTCGATCAACTTCCTGCCCGTCCCGAGCTTGAAGACGGTCGCCCTCGCGCTGCTTGCGGTCGCCGCCATCGCCGCCGTGGCCTTCTTCATCCGGCAGCGCAGGGCGAAGAACCCGTTGTACGACCTCCACATCGCGGCGCGCAACACGTTCTGGGTGGCTGCCTGTGCGGGGATCATCGTCTTCGGGTCCCTCATGGGCGCCGCCTTCATCAACCAGCAGTACCTCCAGAACGTGCTGGGTTACTCGACCGTCCAGGCGGGCGCCGCGATCCTCCCGGCTGTGGTCTTCATGGTGCTCGTCGCGCCCCGCTCCGCCAAGCTCGTCCAGTCACACGGATCCCGGCGCACGCTCCTCTCCGGGCAACTCTTCGTCCTCCTCGCGTTCGGCGCAATGCTTCTCCTCTGGCAGGAGGACATCCCGTACTGGAAGGTCGCGCTCCCGCTCTGCCTGCTCGGGATCGGGGTGGGACTCGCGGGCACGCCATCCTCGAACTCGCTCACGGGCTCCGTGCCCGTGAAGCGTGTCGGTATGGCGTCCGGCACCGCCGATCTCCAGCGCGACCTCGGCGGCGCACTCATGACGTCGATCTTCGGAGCCTTGCTTACGGCCGGTTACGCCTCGGCGATGGGGCAGGCGATCGACGAGTCCGGGAAGAACATCACCGAGTCGACGCAGTCGCAGCTCCAGCTCTCGTTCGCGAGCGCCGAAAACCTCGCCGCCAAGAATCCGCGGTACGCCGACCAGATCACCGCCGCCGCACAGCAGTCGTTCCTCGACGGCGACCGCTGGGCCTACGTAGCGGCGATGGTCGCGGTGCTGATCGGGATGGCGCTCGTCTTCCGCTTCTTCCCACGCAAGGACGAGGAGGAAACGCTGCGCGCCGCCTACCACGCCCAGGACAGCGGAGGCGGCCAGGAGGGGTCCACGCAAGCACCCGCGCCCGGTGAGGGCACATACACGATTCCGGGCCATGTCTCGCCGTCGTCGGAGCTCTCGTGACGCTCCTGTCTTCGTTGCTCGCCGATTCCGGGACCGTCACGTTCTTAAAGGGCTGGGACCTCACCGGGAACTACACGGCGGTTGATCTGGTCGCAGCCTCGACGAACGCGCTCAACGGCGCACTCCTCTGCCGACGGCCCGACCACTACAAGAACTTCACGATCGTAGGCGTCCTGCTCATGGCACTGCTCGGCGGGCTCGGCGGCGGCATCACGCGGGACGTCCTGCTCGGTGAAGTCCCGTCGGCGCTGACGAACCCCGCTTACATCACGCTCGCGCTCGCGTTCGGCCTGCTCGGCTACTCGCTCGCGTACGCGAGCGGCCAGCTCTTCCGTGAGGGTCTCTTCCAGTTCATGACGTCCTTCTCACTGCCCTGGTACGCGATCGTAGGAGCACAGAAAGGCGTCGGCGCGGGGATTCCGATCCTCGGCTGCATCTTTCTCGCGGTCGTCGGGCCGACCGCAGGCCGGTGGTACATCGATCTCTCGAGCGGCGTCACGCCGAAGCAGTTCATCCGCGGCGAGTGGTTCGTCTCGATCGCCGCCCTGACCGGGCTCGTCTGGATCCTCACGTACTGGGCGACCGGCAACACATGGATCGCGCTGGGAGTCGCATTCATCATCGGCTTCTCGGTGCGGATCGCGGCCCTCTGGTACGCGTGGGAGGAGCCGCTCGCCAAGGAGCCCACGGGCGTCTACCAGCACTCGGACGGACGCCCGCTGCTCGGCCGCAAGCTCCACAACAAGTCGCAGCGCGAGCTCCATGACCTCGGCCTGGTCGTGGAAGACGACGGTTCAGTCCACGAAGTCGCTGGGGCGGCTGCGACCCCCTGAACGGCGGGTGGATGAGTGCTGAAACGAGCCATGATCGATGTCCTTCTCCCGCGCTCTTCGGTGCTGAGACAGTGATCTGCCGGAATGCCGCGCTGGAGGCTGTCGAGGCTGTCACATGAGCGGACTTCTCGTCCAGGTTGCGATCTACGGGCTCGCCGCCGCCTTTGCGGCGCCGATCGCGATCGTCGTGACCGCTTTGATCCTCGGCAAGTCGACGCGCCCGGTGCTCGGGGGCTGGACGTTCGTCGCCGGGGCGGCCTTCCTCGACGTCCTCTTCGCCGTCGTGATCCTCGCGGCCGATCTGTTCGAGGAAGGCGGCGACGCGGGCGCGATCGTCGACGTCGGCCTCGGCTTGCTCTTCGTCGCGATGGGGCTACTCGCTGTCTTCCAGGCCGAGTCTCCGGAGAGGGACGCGGCGCGACGCGCGCGAGCCGAGCAGATCGCGACCGCCAAGCTGGCGACCCTCTTCGCCGCGGGGATTCTCGTGCAGGTGATCAACTTCGACGCGATCGCGGTCTTCGGCGGAGCACTGAAGGACATCGGCGAGGCGGACATCACCACGGGCGAAGAGGTTTTCGCCACCGTCTTCGGCCTCGCGATCATGCTGAGCGTCTACTACGTGCCGGTGCTGATCTACATGATCAATCCGAAGCGGGCTGTGCCGCTACTCGGCCGGATGACCGAGTGGATCATGGCCAACAGCCGGATGCTCGAGATCGTGGTCGGGCTCGGGTTCGGCGTGTACTTCTTGATCAAGGGCCTCCTCGTCCTTCTGTAGCGGACATGCCGACCAGCAGGAGCGCGTCCGAGTACGGTAGTGCGATGGCGACCGAAGCCGACAGGCGAGAGGCCGACAACACTCCCGACCTTCAACGTGACGAGCCGATCTTCATCGAGCCACGCTGGCCGATCGCTCTGGCGCTCGGCTCCTTCATTGTCCTCTCGATCGTGTTGCGCGTCGTCGAGCCCCACCGGGAGTCGTTGGGCCCGCACTGGCTCGTCCCGGGCATCGAGATCGCCCTGCTGGTGGCCCTGGTGGTGGCCGATCCTGCGCACTTGACTGGGCGCCGGCACTGGCTCCGCCCGCTCTCGATCGCGCTGGTTCTCGCGCTCGCCGCGGCGGCCCTGCTGTCCACCGCAGTTCTCATCACCGAGCTGGTGAGAGGGGGGAAGGTGACCGACTCGGCGTCGTCGCTCCTCTCCTCGGGGGCGCTGATCTGGCTCGGCAATTGCCTTGTTTTCGGGCTGCTCTACTGGCTGCTCGACAGCGGAGGGCCCTACGCGCGCTTCATCGGGGAGCGGGAGTTTCCCGACTTCGCGTTCACCCACCAGATGAGCCCGGAGCTCGCTCCGCCCGGGTGGCGGCCGCAGTACGTCGACTACCTCATCCTCGGTCTCACCACCAGCACCGCCTTCAGCCCCACCGACGTCATGCCCATGGCTCGCTGGGCAAAGCTGACCATGGCGCTCCAGTCCCTGATCTCGCTGACCGTCGTCGGCCTCGTTATCGCCCGGGCGGTCAACGTCTTCTCGTAGACGGCCCGCCGACGTCGCTCCGGCTGTGGCTTTCCCACACTGGACTGGCGACGTTCTGCCGATGCGCACGAGGTACGCATCCGGTCGACTGATAGAGATCAGCACCGATGGGGCGCACACGCCGTCCCCGAAATGGAAAAGGAGACCTAATGCCAGAGACAACCGAAACCCCCGTCCTCGATCTGCTTGCGAGCATGACCGCGGACTCCATCGAGGCGTCGAGCCTCGATGCCGAGACGCTGATGCTCGTGCGTATCGCCGCGCTCGTCGCGGTCGACGCACCGCCGGCCTCGTACGCCCTCAATCTGTCGGCTGCCGGTGAGCTCGAGATCGACCCCGAGCAGGTTCGCGGCGTTCTCGCGGCGGTCGCACCGATCGTCGGCACCGCTCGCGTAGCGTCGGCGCTCGGGAAGATCGTACGGGCGCTCGCGCTCGAGCTCGAGATTGCCGAGCTCGAGACAGAGGACGAGGCCTGATCCGAGGTCCGCGCCGCCTCCCTCGCCATCTCGGCGAGGGAGGCGGCTTCTTCGACTCCGAGAAGACGTCTCGGAGTCACTTGCGCCCGCGCGGCTGCAACGGACGAACTGCCCGCCGGATGGTTCCGTTGTGCCCGCGGAACTGACGATGGATGACGGCGTGCGTTGTGTGCCCCCTGACCGTCCAAACGCGTGACCCATGCGGGTGCTCACGTCGTGCTCTACGCGGTCGCTGCGGCCGCAAGCCCTCTCGTGCTGACGGCGACGTTCGTCGTCATCCGGAGCGAGCATCCGCGCAGGAACGGAATCGCCTTCCTGAGCGGGTTCCTGCTCGGAACGACGATCGCGTGCGGTGTCGGGTTGGTCGCCGGCCAGGCCGTCGTCGAGCGGCTCGACTCGCATGAAACCCTCGAGGGAGTTGTGACGCTCCTCCTCGGGATCGCGCTGCTGATCGTCGGGTTCCAGGCCCGGCGTGCGCCATTGCGAGTCGAGGTGGGTGGCCGAGGGAGCGGGAGCCGTGCCGATGCGATTCTTGCGGCGCTCGGTCACGTCAAGCCTGCGGCAGCGTTCTCGATGGCCGGGCTCCTCGGCTTTGGAGGGCCGAAGCGGCTCGTGCTCACGTTTCTCGCCATGGCGTCGGTCAGCGGGGCCAGTCTCGGCCACGTCGCGAATCTCACGCTGGTCGCCGTCTACATCGGAGTTGCGACCGTGCTGGTCTGGGTGCCGGTCGGCATCGTGATCGTCGCCGGGGAGCGGGCCGCCGTGATCCTCGAGCGCGGCCAATCCTGGTTGACGACACACGCGGCTGAGCTGCGGGTCTGGCTCTCCTTTGGAATCGGCGCGGCGCTGATCGTCGATGCCATAGCGCGTCTGTCTGCGTGACCGCCGCGCAGGTCGGGAGGAGCGAGGCGAGACATGACGCCCGTAGGATCTCTCAGTTCCCACGCGAGGGGGGAGGCCCACGTGGATGACGGGATGGTGGACGCGGAGGCAGCGGAGATCTTGGTCGAAGCTGCGCGCGACGAAGAGCACACCGCGTAGCTTGTGACCGAGGCCGCCGTCACCCCGCTGGCACCTCCTGACGCACCTGCGGCGTTCCACCTGCTCGCGAAGCCGACTGGGGCGGTCTGCAACCTCGACTGCTCGTACTGCTTCTTCCTCTCGAAGGAGATGCTGTACCCGGGCTCGCGTTTCCGGATGGCGGACGAGTTGCTCGAGGCATACATCGAGCAGCTGATCGAGGCGCATTCGAGCGTGCCCGAAGTGATGATCGCGTGGCAGGGCGGAGAGCCGACGCTCATGGGAGTCGACTTCTTCCGCCGCTCGGTGGAGCTCGCCGATCAGTATCTGAAACCGGGCCAGCGAGCCGTCTACACGATTCAGACGAACGGCACCTTGCTCGACGGGACGTGGGCGGCATTCTTCCGCGAGAACGACTTCCTGGTCGGGATCTCGATCGACGGCCCACGCGAGCTTCACGACGCATACCGCGTGAACAAGGGCGGAAAGGGCTCGTTCGACCAGGTGATGACCGGCCTCGACCATCTGCGAGTCGGAGGCGTCGAGTGGAACGCGCTGACGACGATCCATGCTGCGAACGCCGATCACGGCCGCAAGGTCTACTGCTTCCTGCGCGACGAGTGCGGAGCGCGGTTCGTCCAGTTCATCCCCATCATCGAGCGCGTGGCCGAGGCAGGCTCGGACGGCACCGTTCCCTGGACTTCCTGGCGCGACCGCCCTCTGTACGTGCAGGAGGGAGAACGCGTCACCGCACGCTCCGTGACCGCGAAGCAATACGGCCGCTTCCTGATCGACGTCTTCGAGGAGTGGGTGCGCCGCGACGTGGGGGAGGTGTACGTCCAGATGTTCGACGTCGCGCTCGCGAACTGGGTCGGCGAGCCTCCGAGCCTCTGCATCCACTCGGAGACGTGCGGGCTGGCGCTTGCCCTCGAGCACACCGGCGACCTCTACTCCTGCGACCACTTCGTCGAGCCGCGCTACAAGCTCGGAAACATCGCCGAGACGCGCATGCTCGACCTCGTCGCCTCGCAGCAGCAGCGCCAGTTCGGGCTCGACAAGCGCGACTCGCTGCCGCAGTACTGCGTCGGGTGTGATGTTCGCTTCGCCTGCCATGGCGGCTGCCCCAAGGATCGCTTCATCTCGACGCCCGACGGCGAACCCGGCCTCAACTACCTGTGCGCGGGCTTCAAGGACTTCTTCCACCACGTCGACCGGCCGATGCGCTTCATGGGCGAGCAGCTGCGCGCGAACGGTCCGCCGTCCGAGATCGTCCAGCTCTACGCATCCGAGGACGCGAGGCGCGGCCGCAACGACCCGTGTTCCTGCGGGTCGGGTCGCAAGTGGAAGCAGTGCCACGGATCCCCGAGCCCGCGGGGCCATGGGTAGCTGACGTTCCTGGCGAAGGGGCGGCTGGTCTCGTTTACCGTCCAGCGTCGATGGGCGAGCACAACGGGCCGGGAGTCGGAACCGAAGGGCCACCGGCGGTCGCGTATCGCCGCGGCCGATCGCCGTTCCGCGCGCGCGCTCAAGATCCGCTGCTGGAGCGGGCCCTCCCGGTCAGTGCCCAGATCCCCGGGTACCGGCCGCACACGGCGCGCCGCGATCTCCTCGCCGGCCTGACTGTCGCCGCTCTTGCGATCCCGTCCGCGATGGCGTATGCCGAGGTAGCCGGCGTCCCGCCCGTGAACGGCCTCTATGCATTGCTCCTGCCGGCGGTTCTCTACACCTTCCTCGGGTCGTCGCGGCAGCTCATCGTCGGCCCGGAGGGGTCGATCTCGGCACTCGTGGGCGCTGCGCTGCTGCCACTCGCCGTGGCGGGAAGCAGCGAGTCGGCGGAGCTCGCCGCAACGCTCGCGTTGCTCGTCGGGGCGTGCTTCCTGCTCGCCTGGGTCGCCCGGCTCGGCTGGCTCGCGGATTACTTCTCCCGGCCAGTTCTGGTCGGCTACATCCACGGCGTCGCGGTCGTCCTCGTCTGCGGCCAGCTCGGGAAGCTCATCGGGGTCAGCATCGACGCGACGCGGCCGATCGGGCAGGTCGTCGAGGCGCTCCAGGAGCTGGGTGATGCCAATGGGACGACCGTGATCGTGAGCGCGACAGCCCTGGGGGCGCTTCTCGGGCTGCGCCGCTTCTTACCCATGGTCCCGGCATCCCTCCTCGTCGTCGTCGTCTCGATCGGCGTGTCGTGGGCCGTCGACCTCGCGGGCGACGGTGTCGCGGTCGTCGGCCCGATCCCCTCGGGCCTCCCGAGCATCACGATCCCCACGCCGCCCCTGAGCGATGTCGCCGACCTCGTGCCGGCGGCGATCGGGATCTTCCTCGTCAGCTTCGCCGACGGGATCCTCACTGCCCGGACCTTCGCCGGGAAGCACAACCAGCAGGTGCGTGCGAACCAGGAGCTCCTCGCCTTCTCGGGGATGAGCGCGGCGGCGGGCATCACGCAGGGTTTCCCCCTTGGCGCGAGCGGCTCTCGCACGACGGTGAACGACCAGATGGGCGCGCGAACGCAGATCGCGGGGCTCGTGGCAGCCGGCGCAGTCGCCCTCGTGCTCCTCTTCCTCACCGAGCCGATGTCGTACCTGCCGATGGCCGTGCTCGGCGCCGTGATCGTCTCGGCCGCCATCGGGCTCGTGGATCGAGCCGCCTGGAGCGGGCTGCGGCTCGTGAGCCGATTTGAGCTCGGGATCGCGGCTGCGACGACCGTTGGTGTGGTCGTCCTCGGCGTTCTCCAGGCGCTGACCATCGCCGTTGCGCTCTCGATCGTCGACGTCGTCCGGCGAAGCGCGCAGCCACACGATGCGGTGCTCGGTTGGGTCGACCGCCTCGGGCGGTATGCGAACGTGCAGATCCATCCTTCGGCGCGCGTCACCCCGGGCGTGGTCGTCTACCGACTGGACGATCGCCTGTTCTTCGCAAACGCCCGCTACGTCAAGGGACGCGTGCGCGAAGCGCTACGCGGAGCGCCCGAGCCTGCTCGCTGGCTCGTCTTCGATGCCGAGAGCGTCACGCACGTAGACGCGAGCGGAGTGCAGGCGCTCCGCGAGCTCGCGACGGAGCTCGGCCGGGACGGCGTCGCTCTCGTCGTCGCTCGAATGAGGTCCCATGTTTACGATGGATTGGCGAGTGCCGGTGTGGTCGAGGTGATCGGGGAGGAGCGCTTCTTCCCGACGGTCCGGGCGGCGGTTGCGTTCTGCCTGGAGCAGGACGACTCGACTGTGTCGACCTAGACGCCCCGAAGTGGTTCCTCGCGAGCGGACGTGAGATCGTTTTCCCTGCAAAGAGAGAGGGCGCGTGCGCCTGACGAATGTCCAGCATGTGCCGGGTCCACCACGGACAACTGGGAGGGGAGGATGTCGACGGGGGCGAGGGCGCGACGGGCTAGCGCTGCGGACTCAGAGGACGTCGTAGACGGATCATCGTCCTGCGCCGTGCGGGCGGAGGACGATGATCTCGTCCACGAGGTCGAGGCCCTCGGGGCGATGTGTGATCAGGAGCACGGAGCGACTCTGCAGCCTCGGCGAGCACGTCCTGAATCAGCGCTTCGGCCGTCGCGGTGTCGAGATGAGCCGTCGGCTCGTCGAGGAGGAGCACGGGAGCGTCTGCGAGCAGCGCCCGTGCAAGTACGAGACGCTGTCGCTGACCTCCCGATAGCTGCGCGCCCTCCTCGCCGACGAGCGTGTCGAGCCCGTCGGGAAGCGACGCGACCCACTCGTCGATTCGCGCTCGACGCAGCGCGTCGAAGAGCTCCGGGTCGGTCGCGTCTGGCCGAGCGAGCCTCAGGTTCTCGCGGATCGTCGAGTCGAACAGGTGCGCTTCCTGCCCGGCAAGCGCGAATACACGCCGCACGTCCTCCTGGCGGTAGTCCGAGAGGTCGCGTCCGTCGAGCGTTACGCGTCCGATCTCGGGGTCGAGGAAGCGGAGCAGCAGGTTCGTCACCGTCGTCTTGCCGGCGCCGCTCGGGCCGACGAGCGCAATGTGTCGCCCCGGCTCGAGGCGGAGGTCGAAGTCGTGGAGCGCGGGTGGTTGATCCGGCGCATAGCGAGCACTTACACCCTCGAGTGAGACGACGACGCCCTCGTTCGGCGGCGCGGCGGCCGGGCTCTCCGGGTCCCGGATTCTCGGCTCGCGATCGGTGAGCTCCAGGACGCGTCGCCCGGCGGCGAGCGTAGCGGCGAGCTCACGCGCGGCGGCCGGCAACGGCTGCACCGCCTCGAAGGTGGAGAGCGCAAGCAGCGCGAGCGTCGCCAGCAAGACTCGATCGAGCGTTCCCGAGTCATGCGCCGCCACGGCGGCGGTGAGCACGGCGATCGTGGTCAGCCCGGTGACGAGGACCGACGTGGCGTCGGCGAGCCCGGCGATCGCGGCGTCGCGCCGGCCGAGGTCGGCGAGCTCGCGATCGGCACTCCGGATGCGAGCGAGAGCATCTTCCTCGCGTCCGTATGCGACGAGCTCGGGGCTCCCCCGAAGGATCTCGACGAGCTCGGCCGTCAGCTGGCCGCGGAGCGGTGCCTGCCGCGTGCCCACACGCGTTCCCAGACGTGCTGCGGCCGCAGGAAGGACGATGCCTCCGAGAAGCAGGCCGACGGCGAGGATGACTGCAGCAGCAGGAAGGATGATCGCGGCGACGAGCACGCTCGCCGTGCACACCATGAGCGCGACGAGCGGAGGCGCGAGCCCACGCAGGTAGAGGCCCTGGAGCGCATCGACGTCGCCGACCATGCGGCTTACGAGGTCGCCCTGCCGGAAGCCGGCGAGCTCTCCCGGTGCAAGCGGCTCGATGCGCGCGAAGAACCGGACGCGAATCCTCCCGAGGGTGCGGAGGGCGAGGTCGTGAGACACGAGGCGTTCGAGGTAGCGCGTCAGCGGTCGCGCCAGCGCAAAGAAGCGGACGGCGACGATCGTGACGGTCAGCGAGAGGATGGGCGGCTGCTCGGCGGCCCGCGAGATCAGGTATCCGGCAGTCGACATGAGCGCGATCCCGAACCCGACCGCCGCGGCGCCGAGGAACACCGAGCCCGCGAGCCTCCAGGCCGAGATCCCAGAGACCGCGACAAGTCGTCGAAGCGTGGTCATGCGATCTCCTGGGAGGGCTCGAGAGTCCGACCCTCATCGAGCCGTACGACTCTGTCGGCACGCCCCGCGAGTGACGGACGATGAGCGACGACCAGCACGGTGCGCCCGTCACGGAGCCGGTCGACGGCCTCCTCGACGATCTCTGCGCTCTCGGGGTCGAGGTCCGCGGTCGGCTCGTCGAGGATCACGAGCGGGGCATCGCGGAGAAACGCGCGCGCAAGCGCGATGCGGCGTCCTTCGCCCGCCGAAAGCTGCCTGCCTCCGTCCCCGACGACCGTCTCGTAACCGCCGGGCAGGCCTGAGACGAACAAATCTGCTCCGGCGAGGACGGCTGCGCGCGCGGACGTGCTCGTCGTTTGCAGCGCGTGCGCCGAGGCGGATGTTGTCGGCGATCGTGCCGCGGAAGAGCGTGGGGCGCTGCGGCACCCACGCGCACTGTGCCCTCCAGGCGCGGGGATCGCAGTCGGCGAGGTCGACGGAGCCAATCGTGATCTTCCCTTCCGTAGGGACGGGCGAAACCGAGAAGCAGCGCAACGATGGTGCTCTTTCCAGCTCCGCTGGGCCCCACGAGCGCGACGGTCTCCCCAGGCACCAGTTCGAGGTCGACTCCGCGTAATACGGATCCCTCGCGCTCGGGGTATGCGAACGCAACCCGGTCCATTGCAATGGTCACAGCGCGCGGGCTCGGCGGAGCGGCCGCTCCCGATGACGGTCCCGCAGGCTCTTCGACGAGGTCGAGCAGGCGGTCGGTAGCCGCGCGTGTGTCGGCGCTCGCATGGAACTGCGCGGCCAGGTTCCGCAACGGCAGGTAGAGCTCGGGCGCGAGCACGAGAACGGTGAGCGCCGGCTCGAAGCCGATCCTCCCGTCGACGAGGCGGACTCCCACGGTGACTGCGACGAGGGCGATGCCGAGCGTGGCAGCGAGCTCGAGCACCGTTCCGGAGAGGAAGGCCACTCTGAGCGTGCTCATCGTGGTCCGGCGGTACTGCTCGCTGACCTCCGCGATGCGCTGGGTCTGAACGCGGCCCCGGTTGAACGCCCTGAGTGTCGGGAGCCCGCGGACCACGTCGAGGAAGTGCGTCGAGAGCAGCACGAGTGCCTGCCACCGCGCACGTGTCTGACGTTCCGTGTACCTGCCCACGAGCCACATGAACAGGGGCACGAGAGGCAGGGTCAGGAGCATGACGCCCGCCGCGACGAGGTCGATAGCGGCCACGAACGCAAGCACTGCGACCGGGACGACGAGCGCGAGCACGACCTGCGGCAGGTAGCGGGCGAAGGTCGTCTCGAGCGCATCGACTCCCGTGACTGCAGCAGCTGCGATCTCGGCGCTACGGGCGCCATCCAGGGCCGCCGGCCGGTCGTGCAGCCGTCGTTCGACCACGTCGAGCCGAAGCTGCGAGAGCACGTCGACCGCCGCGCGCCGTCCCGCGACCTCGAATCCCCAGACCAACCAGGACCGCGCCACGACAACGGTGACAAGCGCGAGCAACTGGGTCGTCAGCTCCGGGAGCCCGGCTCCCTCGAATGCGCGCGCCGTGACGCGCGCCAGGAGGACCGCCTGGACGAGGACGAGCAGTGCGGCGAGGACACCGAGCATGGCGTCGATACCGAGGAGGAATCGCACCGGCCGCGCGCGACGGAGGAGGCGCGGATCGAGCGGGCGCATCGACTTCGAGCCTAGATCACGCGCCGCGACTCGATCCGGCCGCACTCAGGGCACGCGAAGACTCGCTCGATTACGCCATCCAGCGCAGGGGTCAGTCGGGCAGCCTCCTCGGCCGTCGTGGGATGGACGAGCTTGTCGGCCTGATGGTTCATCTCGGCCCCGCACTTCGGACAGGCCATGAACGGCATGTTCATCACGAGCCGCCGATCGTCACGTGCTCACGGCCGTAGCGCAGCGTCTCGGCCATCCACAGGAGCTCGTCGAGAAACAGGTCGGTGCGGGGCAGGATCGAATCGTCGAGCAGCTTCCCGTCTTCGTCGAACCGGCTTCCGACGGTCGTGAAGTTGACGTCCCAGAAGATCGTGACGAGCCCGAGCTCCCGCAGCACCGGGATGAGGTTCTGGATGACGCGCGCTCCGCCGAAGACTCCGGCGGAGACGCCGACGACTCCGGCTGCCTTGTGGACGTACTCCTTGAGATTCGTGTCGAGCACGTGCTTGAGGAGACCCGGGTAGCCGTGGTTGTACTCCGGCGAGACGACGACGAGCGCATCGGCGCGGTTCATCGTCTCGGAGAGCTCGTGGTCCTTGAGCGACTCGCCCGCGTCGTCGACGGGAATCGACATCGACCTGACGTCGATGAGCTCCGTCTCGACCCCTCGCCGCATCGCGATCCGATCTCGCATGAGCCTCGCGGCATGCTCGCTCATCCGCCCCTGGCGCGGCGTGCCCAGGATCACGGGCACGAACAACGGCCGCTCGCCTGCCACCTGCGAGGACGCTATACGAACGTCGATCTCGTGGAGCTACATGCAGTCCGGCCCTGAGAGCGTCGACTTGACCGTCGAGGCGAGGGTCTGCGCCGACGACTTGACGGCGTTCAGCGAGTCGCTGACCGTTGAGTCGCTGGGCACGTCGTCGACCGCCGACTTGAAGGTGTCCCAGGCGTTGTCGAGGTCGGTGGTCGTGATGTCCTTGAGATCCGAAGCGTCGCTCTTCGTCTGGTCCCACGCGTTCTCGATCTCGGACACGGCCGACTGGTAGTCGGACTGTGACGCGGTGCTGGGGCTGAGGCTCGTGAGGCCCGTGATGGAGGTGTCGAGCGCGCTGAGGCTCGAGCAGAAGCTCTGCTGGGCCTGTGCCTGCGACTCGCCGCCGCCTCCCCGGTTGCTCAGCAGCGCGACGAGGATGATCGCTCCCACCCCGACGGCCGCGACGATCACGATCCACATCTTTCGCTCCACCACTCACCCCTCCTCGCACCCAGTGCCGAGCTTGACGATCCGTTGGCCATCATATGAGCCTTGCGCTTGCTCCGTAAGGCGCTTCGCCGGCGTCACCCGGGTGAACCTCGGCAGGGACGTTCGCCGATCTCGGCACACGCTGGACGTACTCGGCGTCGAACGCCGACTCGCCGCTCGCCGCGGTCGTAGCGGCGAGCGGCAGCCTCGTCGGGTTCGTCGTGACCGTGAGCGTCCTGATCGTGCTGGCGAGGGCGTCAACCAGTCGACTCGACCCACAGCCGGAAGCCGCCGAGGAACGCGTCCTCGTTGTTGCCGAGGCGGCAGTTCGGCGGAAGCTCGCCGAGGTTACGGACGTTGCCGCCGCCGAGCACGACGTAGTCGGGCAGGAGTGCGGCCGAGAGCTGCTCGATCGTCTCGAGCACGGCTTTCTTCCAGCGCTTGGGCCCCACGCGCTCGAGCGCGGCCTCTCCGACGTAGTCCTCGAAGGTCGCCTTCCGGTACGGAAGGTGACCGAGCTCCATCGGCGCGATGACGCCGTCGAGGATCATCGTCGTACCAAGGCCGGTGCCGAGCCCGAGGAAGAGCATGCGCCTACCCTCGTAGCTGCCGAGTGCCTGCATGGCTGCATCGTTGATCACCTTCGTCGGCTTGCCGAACGCGGCCTCGAAGTCGAAGCCTGCCCAGCCTTTCCCGAGGTTGACGGGCTCACGGACGACGCGTCCGTCCTTGACCGGAGCGGGCACGCCGACGGAGACACCGACGTAGTCCCAGTCCTCCGTCAGCTCGAGCACACCGGTGACCATCTGCTCGGCTGAGAGCTCCGGGCCGGAGACGAAGCGGCGTCGCTCGTCGACACCGTTCAGGAGCGCCTTCACGTGGGAGCCTCCGACATCGACCGTGATGACCCTCGGCGCCCGCGGCTCGACCGGGTACTTGCGTTCGGATTCGCTCACACCGCAGATCCTGTCGCGGCCGCGTCGGGGAAGACGCGCGCATTCGCCCTCTCGATCCTGCCGGCGGGGATCGACGAATCGCCTTTCGCCTGCCGGTGCACGGCTCAGAGCATTTCAGCTTCCCCACGCGCTCGACAAGCGGCGTCGGGAACGGTGCACATGTCAGCGGGTTCCGAGCTCCTCGATGTGCGTGCTGGCGCGAGTCAGTCGGGTCGAACGTCTGCGGGGTCTCGATCGCTCAGATCGAGAGACGTGGCTCGCTCGAGGAGCTGCTCTCGTGTCGAGACGCCGAGCTTCCGGTAGATGCTGCGGCGGTGCGTCTTCACGGTGTTGGGTGAGAGGTAGAGCTCGCGAGCGACATCACCGAGCGACCCACCCGAGGCGAGGCGGCGCACCACCTTGAGCTCCGCCTCACTCAGCTCGTCGCCGAGGAATCCCTCCCGGCGCGCACGGGATGTGAGCAGGTCTTCTGTAGCACTCAGCAGGTCGGCGAGCACTCCCACATCCGGGAGCTCGTCCATCTCCACGCGTGCACGCGCGAGGGCGCTGCTCGCACCCTCTGCATCTCCGAGTTGGTGGCGGCCGCCAGCGAGGTGCAGCAGCGCATGGACGTGCCAGTACGGCGACTCCAGTGGCGCGCTCAGCTCCACCGCACGCTCGAGATGGTCGAGCGCCGCGTGGAGATCGGGACCTCGCATCAACACGCGTCCGAGCGCGAGATGCGGGTTCGCGGCGGTGATGTCATATGAATGGCCGTTCTCCACCGCGAGCTCGAGCGCATCTCGCGCGAGGCGTTCCGAGGAAGCGACGTCACCGGCTTCGAGCTCGATGAGCGCCAGATAGGCGATGCCGACCGAGGTCGAGGCAAGGCGGCGCGCGCCGGGGAGCGCACGCGCTTCGGCGAGCGGGGCTCTCGCCTCCTCGTAGCGACCCTGGAGAAAGAGCGCCTGTCCGAGCGGCACGAGTCCTGCGTACCGGTACGGGCTCGCCTCCGGCTCGTGCTCGAGCACGTACCTGGCGCCGCGTTCGGCCTCTGAGATCCCCCGAGTCAGGAACAGCGACCTGATCATCGCGATCGCCGAGGGCAGCGACGTGATCCCGTTGGCGAGTGGGCCGGGGTCGTCCGACCCCGCGCCGGCGACCTCGAGCCAGCGCTCGATCTCGTCGCGCCCGCGTCCGCTCATCCCTGCAGCGAGCGCGCGTGTTATCGCGAGCTGCGGGTCGGCTTCGGCGGCCGGCCATGACAGCGCCTCGACCCAGCGGTTCACCGTTTCACCGCGACCGACGGAGATCAGTGCGACGGCGGCACGGTTCACGAGGGGCCCAGCCCGATCGATATCCCTGCTCTCGATCGCATGCCTGACCGCATGCTCGATGTCTCCCTGCTCCTCGTACCACTGTGACGCTCGTGCGTGAATCCGTGGGACGACGGTGGGGTCGGTCGCCTCGAGCTCTCGCCGGAGCACGGCCGCGAAGAGCTGGTGGTAGCGGTATGACGAGCCGGTCTCGCCGAGTCGGGTGAGGAAGAGATTCAGGCGGGAGATCTCCTCGAGCATCGCTGCCGACTCCGAGGTCTCGAGGACGGCGTCGCAGAGTGGCGCGGAGAGCGAGTCCAGCAGGGACGTTCGTAGGAGGAAGTCGCGGACGTCGGGCGCGGCGACCGCCAGCACGTCCTGCCGGAGGTACTCGAGTACCTGGCGGGTGTCGCCGGTGAAGCGCGCGACGAACTCATCCGGGTCGGCCGCGTCGCGGATGCCGAGCAGTGCGAGGTAGATGCCGGCGAGCCACCCTTCCGTCCTCTCCGTGATGCGCCGGGCGCCGTCCGGCTCGATGTCCACGCCCGCAGCCCGAAAGAGCTCGACCGCCTCCTCGGGAGAGACGCGGAGGTCGCGCGCGCGAATCTCGGCCAGGTCCCGGTGCGCCCGAAGCCGTCCTGTGGGCAGTCCCGGCTCGGACCGACTGGAGACCACGATCTGGATCCTCGGCCGGCGAGCGCTCGACGAACTCGGCCAGCGTTTCGTCGCAGCAGCGGGTTTCGAACCAGCTGCCAGTCGTCGAGGACGAGCACCAACCTGAGGTGCGCCGCTGAGCTCGTCGATGAGCTGCGGAAGCGCCGTCCCGGATATCGCCCCGCCGCCCGCGGCCAGCGAGGCGAAGCTCCTCTCGCCGACGCGGGGATGGACGCCCTGGAGCCCGCCGATCACGTGCGTCCAGAGTCTGACCGGGTCGTCGTCATGGGAGTCGAGCGAGAGCCAGACGAACGGCGTGCGGTCGCGATCCGAGGCTTCCCATTGCGCGAGGAGCATCGATTTCCCGTATCCAGCAGGCGCGCAAACGAGTGTCAGCACGCGTTCGCGCCCCTTTCGAAGCCGGTCGATCAACCATGGCCTCTCGATGAGGGCGCCGTCAACGCGAGGGGGATGGAGCTTCGTCGCGACGAGGGGCACGCTGCGAACGGACGCGTTCGCAGTGTCTGGGCTGGGCTGCGGAGGCGGTCATCTGTCTCAGGGTCGCCGGGATACGCGGCGAAGAGCACCGTGCAGAGCTCACCACGTACTGGCCGCAGGCGAACGAGTGGGCGCTCGGATCTCCGCACAGTCCGTGGATCGTGCCACAGCGTGATTCGTCCGCGACGGTCATCGCAAATCACCCGGATGATTGGGGCGTGTGCGTCCTTGGAGGCGGCTCCCGCAGTGCATGCTGGTCCCGTGCTCACGCCGCAGCGGAACGACAGGACGACGACGTATGAGATCGTCGTTCGCGGTGCGATTGCTGCGGACGTGGCCGAGGACCTCGCGGTGCGGTACGCGGAGTCTTCCGAGGGGAAGACGATCATCGCCGTCGACGTCCTCGATCAATCGCATCTCCACGGCATTCTCGACCGTCTCGGCGACCTCAACATCGAGATCGAGAGCGTGAACCCGGTATGACCACCGGCGACGAGGATCGGATGGTCGGTCCGGACGAGCCGCGGTGGGCCAATTGGAGGTGCGCGCGACGGATGAAGATCGACTCGACACACCCTCTGCCATGCGGGGACGGAAAGGTGGAACGATGAGTGACAAGACGATCGACCGCACGGTGCTGCCGATCCGGCGCCCGCCGTTCGCGGGCGAGACGAAGAAGACCCTCGAAGGCTCGGCGCCCGACTGGAACCAGGCGATGCACGTCTCGCCACCCGAGGGCGCCCCGAACGTCCTGGTCGTGCTCATCGACGACGCCGGCTTCGGCAACCCGAGCACGTTCGGCGGCGCGATCGACACTCCGAACTACACGCGCATGGCGGAGGAGGGGCTCCGCTACAACCGCTTCCACGTGACGGCGGTCTGCTCGCCGACGCGTGCGGCGATGCTCACCGGCCGCAACCAGCACCGGGTCGGGTTCGGCCTCGTGGCCGAGTTCTCGGGCCCGTTCCCCGGCTACAACGCCACCATCCCGCGCGACTGCGCGACGCTCCCGCGGATCCTGCAGGAGAACGGCTACATGACCGCCGCGATCGGCAAGTGGCACATGACGCCGGACAACCAGCAGGGCTCGAGCGGCCCGTTCAACCGCTGGCCCTCCGGGCTCGGGTTCGACTACTACTGGGGCTTCCTCGGCGGCGAGGCGGGCCAGTACGACCCGCTCATCACCGAGAACCAGAAGGTCCAGGGCGTCCCGGAGGGCAAGGACGGCAAGCCGTACTACTTCCCGGACGACATGGCCGAGAAGGCGATCGACTGGCTCCACCGCGTCCGCGCGGAGCGGCCGGAGGCCCCGTGGTTCATGTACTACGCGACCGGCTGCAGCCACGCGCCGCACCACGTGCCGCGCGAGTGGTCGGACAAGTACAAGGGCAAGTTCGACCAGGGCTGGGACGTCGAGCGCGAGGAGACGCTGGCGCGCCAGAAGGAGCTCGGCGTCGTCCCGCCGGACACGGAGCTGCCGCAGAACGACGCGTTCCCGAAATGGGACTCGCTGAGCGAGACGGAGAAGCGGCTGTACGCCCGCCAGATGGAGACGTACGCCGGGCTACTCCGAGAACGCCGACTGGAACGTCGGCCGCGTGCTCGCGGCGATCGAGGAGATGGGCGAGCTCGACAACACGCTCGTGATCTGGATCTGGGGCGACAACGGCGCCAGCATGGAGGGCACCCTCTCGGGCACGTTCAACGAGCTGACGACGCTGAACGGGATCCCGCTCACCACCGAGCAGCAGATGGGGCTCCTGTTCAAGCACGGCGGGCTCGAGGCCTGGGGCGGCGATCTCGTGGCGCCGCACTACTCGTCGGCGTGGGCGTGGGCGAGCAACTGCCCGTTCGACTGGGGCAAGCAGGTCGCCTCGCACCTCGGCGGCACGCGCGATCCGCTCGTCATCCGCTACCCGCAAGGCGATCCCCGACCCGGGCGCCGTGCGCAGCCACTTCACGCACGTGATCGACATCGCGCCGACCGTCCTCGAGATCGCCGGGATCCCGGCACCGACGCACGTCGACGGGATCGAGCAGGAGCCGCTGCACGGCTTCACGTTCGCCGACTCGCTCTCCGACGCGAACGCGCCCGAGCGGCACACGCAGCAGTACTTCGAGGCCGTCGGCAACCGGGCGATGTACAAGGACGGCTGGTGGCTCGCGATGCGGCTGCCGCGCATCCCCTGGCTGCTCGACCCCGAGGCGCTGCGCCACTTCGGCCCCGGTTGGGACCCCGACGCCGACCCGGTCGAGCTCTATTACCTCCCGGACGACTTCTCGCAGGCGAAGGACCTCGCCGACGAGCATCCGGAGAAGGTCGAGGAGCTCCGCAAGCTCTTCTGGGAGGAGGCCGAGCGCTACCAGGTGCTGCCGATCCTCGGCGGGCTCTCGTCCTTCTACGGGATCGTGCCGCCGATCCCGAAGGTGTCGAAGTTCACCTACCGCGGGCGGATCGAGAACGTCGCGGCCGGGATGATCCCGCGCATCTACAACCACTCGTACACGATCAGCGCCGACCTCGTCGTCCCGGAAGGTGGCGTCGAGGGCGTGATCGTGGCCGCGTTCGACCATCTGGGTGGCTTCGCGCTCTACGTCCAGGACGGGAAGCTGAAGCACCACTACTCGATGCTCGGCGTGCTCGAGTACACCCAGGAAGCGGAGACGCCGCTCCCGAGCTGGCGAGGTCAGCGTCGAGATGGTCTTCGCCGCCGATGAGCCGAAGCCGGCGACCGGCGGTGAGGTGACGCTGCTCGTGAACGGAGAGCCGGTTGCGTACCGGGCGGATGGAGCACACCGTGCCGGCACGCTTCTCCGGCTACGCCGGGATGGACATCGGCTGCGACAACGGCCTCGTCGTCGACCGCAGCTACGCGGACAAGGCGCCCTTCCGGTTCACGGGCGAGATCAAGCAGGTCACCTTCGACATCGCTCCGCACATGAGCGAGGAAGACACGCAGGCGCTGCACGAGCATGCGGCGCAGGCGCTGGCGGCCCATGCCGCGAGCGCGTAGGGAACTCACGTGCCGAACGGGAGAGAAGCATGAGCGACGAGACAGCTGGACGTACTGATCGGGGTCTACCTGATCCCCGATCTCGCGCAAGCGAGGACTTCGACGCGTTCGTGAGGCTCGTCGAGGAGAAGACGATCACCGCCGACGGCGTCGTCCTCGTGACGAAGGATGCCGACGGGCGAGGTGACCGTCGAGGAGACGGGCGATCACCTCGGAACGAAGGGCGCCGTCGCCGGGGGCGGGGTCGGGTCTCGTGCTCGGCCTCTTCGCGCCGCCGCTCCTCGCCGCGACCGCGGTCGGGGCCGGTGTGGGTGCGATCGCGGGCAAGCTCGCTCGGAAGCGACTGGAGACGGGGATCGGGGAGAAGATGGACGACGCGCTGCCACCGGGCTCGGCGGGGATCATCGCGATCTACGAGCACGACGACGCCGAGGCAGTCGCCGCGGCGCTCGCAGAACTCCATCCGCTCGTCGATCGCGCAGATCGACAAGGCATCCGCGAAGGAGCTCAAGGCAGGCCTCGAAGAGGCTTCCGCGGGGCTCGGAGGCTGAGATGAGCTCGACGACCGACCGCGGCTACGTCGTCGTGACGGGAACCTCCACCGGTATCGGCGCAGCAACGGCGCTCCATCTTGCCGAGGGCGGGTTCCACGTCTTCGCCGGCGTGCGGCGAGAGGCGGACGGAGAGGTGCTTCGCGAACATGCGCCTGACCGTCTGACGCCGGTGATCGTCGATGTCACGAACGAGGCGGCGATCTCCGCTGTGGCGGAGACCGTTTCGGCAGCGGTTGGCGACCGCGGCCTCGCGGGTCTCGTCAACAACGCCGGCATCGGGGTGCCCGCGCCCATCGAGTTCCAGCCGATGGCCGACTTCCGGAGGCAGCTGGAGGTCAACCTGTTCGGGCCGGTCGCGATGATCCAGGCGTTCATGCCCCTCATCCGCCGCGGCCGCGGACGGATCGTCAACGTCGGGTCGATCGGCGGGATGATCGTCTTGCCGATCAACGGTGCCTACAGCGCGTCGAAGTTCGGTATCCGCGCCATCAGCGACGCGCTGCGGCTCGAGCTGCGCCAGTGGAACATCCACGTGTCGCTGATCGAGGTCGCGCCTGTGAAGACGGCGATCTTCGGCAAGTCGTTCGCCGCGCTGGACGCGCTCGAGACCACCATCGGGAAGGAGGGCTACAAGCTCTACGAGCAGCAGATCGTCGCGATCCGGAAGGCCGTCGAGGACGCGGCGGCCAGTGCAGACCCGCCGCTCGTCATCGCGAAGGCGATCCTCCATGCGCTTACGGCGGACAAGCCCAAGACGAAGTATCTGGTCGGTCATGGTGGGAGGCAGACCGCCGTGGCGGCTGCGCTCCCCGACCGTGCGAGGGACATCGCGCTCTCCCGCGAGCTCAAGCTCCCGAAACCCGAGTAAAGCGTTGTCGGTTCGAACGAAGGAGAGAGCGTGAACGCTGAAGCGAAATCGAAGGTTCTGATCGTCTACTACTCGCTCACGAAGAACACCGGGCACGTCGTCGACGAGATGGAGAAGGCGCTCGCAGCGCGGGGCTGCAACGTGACGAAGGCGCTGCTCGAGTTCACCGACGAGCGCTACTTGCCGAAGCTCTCGCAGTTCCCGATGAAGCGGCCCATGTTCCAGATCCCGGTCATCCTGCCGGCTCAGCTCCGTCACAAGACCGGGGCGATCCGCATTCCGCCGGAGGCGGAGTCCGGCGACTACGACCTCGTGGTGATCGCGTCCCCGACCTGGTGGTTCCAGACGAGCATGCCGATCCGCTCCTACCTCGAATCTCCCGCCGCAAAGGCGGTGCTCGACGGGAAGCCGTTTGCCTGCGTATCGGTCAGCCGTCGTTACCATCGCATGAACCTGAACCAGCAGAGAGAGATGGGCGAGAAGAGCGGCGGGCGGTTCATCGACAGGACCCACTTCGTCCAGGCCGGCAATCAGGTGACGTCGATGCTTTCGTGGCTCGGCTACATGAAGCACGGCGAGGCGCAGAAGCGCGTGTTCCTGCTGCCGATGCCTTCCCCGTTTCTCAAGCCCGATTACGAGGAGCAGGCGCGCACCTTCGTGGACGGCGTCATGGACGAGGTCTTCGGTCAATCCACCGCGTAACGTCGGTCGCGGGGTCATACTCGGTGGCGGCATGCATGCCTGAGCGGTACGTCGCAGAACGCTCGCCGGGACCCGACGCTTTATTCACCCGGATGAAGCGCGGGCTTCACTCTTGTAAGTGCGAGACCAGCGCCGGAGAATTGCTTGACTACGCCGGAGGTGCTCGAGTTGGTTCTCGCTGCAAATGGATGGTGGCTCTGGACGATTCTCGCGGTCGCAATCTGGATCGCACTCGCCTTCTGGCCCGCACGCGTCGCCGGCCGCAAGGGCCACAGCTTCTTCGGCTACTTCATCTTCAGCTTGTTCTTCTTCCCGGCGGCGTTGATCGTCGCCTACGTCGTCTCCGACAAGACGGCAGCCGCGACCGGGACCTAAAGGAGGTTTCATGACGGACATCACGACTGAGCGCGTGGACCAGGACACGGACCTGGACTCACTGGGTCCCGTCGACTATGTCGTCGTCGAGTTTCCGGCCGGTGCGAGCAACTTCACGGGTGAGATGGCCGAAGAGCTTTTGCGGTTGGTCGACTCCGGGACCATCCGCGTGATCGATGTGCTGATCCTGAGCAAAGATGAGGACGGCACCGTCGATGCGATGGAGCTCTCGGATGTCCCCGAGCTCGGAGAGCTGAGGGCGCTCGAGGCTCAGCTGGCTGAGTTGCTGGCTGCAGAAGACGTCGAGCACCTTGCCGCTGCGATGGAGCCGGGCAGCACTGCCGGAGTGCTCATCTGGGAGAACCTGTGGGCTGCGCCATTCGCATCGGCCGCGCGGCGTTCGGGTGGCCAACTGATCGCCAACGGACGGATTCCGATTCAGGCAATCATCGCCTCCATCGAGGCCGATAACGCACAAGTGACCGAAGGAGACTGAAATGCCCGTGAGAGCAGCGCGTGTTGGAAGAGTCGGTGTCGTCGGCGCGCCGGTGGCAAAGACCGCGGTGGTGGCGAAGGCAGTCACACCCGGACCCTCGCCGGTTGCGAAGACCGCGGTCGTGGCCGCAGCCGTCACCCCTGGAAGGCCGGGCCGCCGCCGCATCTAGCCCGTTGCGGAGTCATTACTGGCTCGAGACCTTGGGCGGGCATGGCGGGCCACCTGGGATCGAATCGGTCGCTCGGCCGTTCGTTCGTGGTAATGATGCAGCGGTAACGCACGCTGGACTCGTGGAGTCGAGGTTGGGGGGTAGTCCAAGCGATGGTCGTTGTTGTGCCTACGGTGGAGCGCGCCCGCTGCGCGCTGACGTCACGTCAGGTCCTCTCGGTCGGGGATGCCTGAGAACGCACAGGCTCGTCGCCCGCGAGTGGTCGTCCTCGGCGGTGGTTTCGCCGGCATCGGCTCTACCCGCGCGCTGAAGGACGCCGACGTCGACGTGACGCTCGTCGACCGGCACGACTACCACACCTTCCAACCGCTGCTGTACCAGCTCGCCACGGGCCTGCTCGAGACGACGGCCGTGGGGCACTCACTCCGTGATCTCGTGAAGGATCAGGACAACGCCACGATCCACAAGGCGCCGATCACCGAGATCGACCTCGAGGCCAAGGTGGTCCGGTTCGAGGGTCTCGCACCCATCACCTACGAGTACCTCGTGCTCGCTCTGGGAGCGGAGGTGAATTTCTTCGGGACAGAAGGCGCCGCGGAGCACGCGTTTCCGATGTACACGCTTCCCGATGCGGTCAGGCTGAAGAACCACGTCCTCGAGCGCTGGGAGGCGGCCGACAAGGACGACGACCTCGTCGAGGACGGGGCTCTGACTGCCGTCGTGGTGGGAGGCGGGCCGACCGGTGTGGAGACGGCGGGAGCGCTCGCGGAGCTCTACCGCACGAACTTCGTCGACGACTACCCGAATCTGCCTCAGGAGAAGGCGCGCGTCGTCCTCGTCGAGGCGGGTGACGAGATCTTCGCGATGTTCAAGCCGAACCTCCGCGAGTACGCGCGTGACGCGCTCGAGGAGCGGACGGTTGAGGTCATGACCGGAGCGCGGGTGCAGTCCGTGTCGTCGACCCGCGTCACGCTCGCTTCCGGGGAGGTGATCCCGGCGCATACCCTCGTCTGGGGCGCAGGTCTGCAGGGCAACGCCCTCGTCCAGTCCCTCGGCATCGAACTAGAACGGGGCTCGAGGATCGGCGTCGGCCCGGACCTCGAGCTGCCCGGGTACCCGGGCGTCTACGCCGTGGGCGACGTCGCCGCGATCACGGACTCGAAGACGCAGCAGGTGCTCCCACAGCTCGGCTCGGTTGGGCTCCAGTCTGGAGAGCACGCGGGCGAGACGATTGCCCGCCGCGTCGCAGGCAAGCCGGCCAAACCGTTCGCGTACCGCGACAAGGGCACGATGGCTGCGATCGGGCGCCACGCCGCGGTCGTGCAGATGCTCGGCGGGAAGACGATGAAGGGGCGAAAAGCGCAGTTCGCGTGGCGAGCCGTGCACCTCACCCTTCTTCCGACGAACGAGGACCGCGCGAAGGCGGTCGTCGATTGGGCGGGGAGCGAGCTGACGCACCAACGGGTTGGCCGGATCACCGTCGACACCGAGGAGGAGTAGTGATGGCAGATTCGACCGCGCAATTCTTCGACGAGCTCGGCCGGCGCGGGCACGAGCCGCTGCTCGAGAAGACGAGCGGCACCATACGCGTCGATCTCAAGGACGGGAAGAAGACCGAGCGCTGGCTCGTCGCGATCACGAAGGGCGATCTCGCCGTATCGCGCCAGAGCGCGGCAGCGGACTGCGTCATCTCGGCCGACAGAGCCCTCTTCGACGGCATCGCGAGCGGCAAGAAGAACGCCGTGGCCGCAATGCTTCGAGGCGCAATCGCTGTCGAGGGCGACGTCCCGCTGCTGGTCTCGTTCCAACGGCTCCTTCCCGGACCCCCGCGCGCACGGCGCCGCCGCTCGCGCACCACAGCAAGGAGTCACGCATGAGCGACGACCTCGTCAAGATCCTGGACGGCAACACGTTCGTCGTCAGCGACTCGAACGGCGACATCGAGGCCTCGATGACGGATCCGACTGGCCTGTTCTCGT
The DNA here is from genome assembly GCA_963734825.1 of uncultured Actinomycetes bacterium. GTDB lineage: Bacteria > Actinomycetota > Thermoleophilia > Gaiellales > Gaiellaceae > GMQP-bins7. Next base: position 165,663 of record CAVTIQ010000003.1, read on the forward strand.
TCGACACGCGCTTCCTGTCGAAATGGGTGCTGACCATCGACGGCCAGCGGCTCAACGCGCTCTCGGTCGACGATCTGCAGTACTTCGAGACCCGTTTCTTCCTCGTGCCGGGAACGGGCACGGTCTACATCGACGCCAAGCTCTCGGTGATCCGCCGCCGGGCGGTTGGGGACGGTTTCCACGAGGAGCTCACGATCATGAACCACGACGACAAGCGGGTCGACCTTACGGTGCGCATCGACGCGGGCTGCGACTTCGCAGACCTCTTCGAGGTGAAGGACGCCTTGGCGAAGAAGGGGCGGTACTCCGCTCGCGTCGAGCGCGGTCGTCTTCTGCTCGGCTACCAGCGCGAGACGTTCGGCCGCGAGACGATCATCTCGGCGACCGCCCGGGCGAAGGTCGATCAGGACGGCCTCACGTTCAGGGCGCGCATCGAACCGCACGGCAGCTGGACGACCGACCTCGACGTCGTCACTGCACACGGGGCAGGCGGGACCTACGTCCGGCCGAAGTACGCACGAGGGCCGAAGCGGGCCAAGCCGAGCATGGCGATGAGCCTCGAGCGCTGGCTCGAGGACGCTCCGCGCCTCGAGTGCGACCAGGACAGGCTGAAAGAGACCTACAAGCGAAGCCTCGTCGACCTCGCGGCCCTCCGTTTCTCGCCGCCCGTCGCCGGAGGGCACAGCCTGCCGGCCGCCGGCCTGCCGTGGTTCATGACCATGTTCGGCCGTGACAGCATCTTCACGAGCCTGCAGGCGCTGCCGTTCACGCCCGAGCTCGCGGCGACCACGTTGTACGTGCTCGGAGACTGGCAGGGCAGCCGCGTGGACGACTTCCGCGACGAGGATCCGGGTCGGATCCTGCACGAGATGCGCTACGGCGAGATGACCGCCTTCGAAGAGCGGCCCCACTCGCCCTACTACGGCTGTGCCGACGCTACGCCGTTGTACGTCGTCCTCCTGGACGAGTACGAGCGCTGGACCGGCGATCGGAAGCTCGTGCGGAATCTCGAGCACCAGGCCCGTGCGGCGCTCAAGTGGATCGACGAGTACGCGGACCTCATGGGCAACGGGTACGTCTGGTACCAGCGTCGAAACGAGAAGACCGGGCTCGAGAACCAGTGCTGGAAGGACTCCTGGGACTCGATCTCCTATCGTGACGGCAAGCTCCCGGGATTCCCGCGGGCGACGTGCGAGCTCCAGGGGTACGCCTACGACGCGAAGGTGCGCGGTGCCCGCCTTGCTCGACTCGTCTGGAAGGACGTGGAGCTCGCGGAAGAGCTGGAGCATGAAGCCGCAGACCTCAAGCGCCGCTTCAACCGGGACTTCTGGGTCGAGGACGGTGAGTACTTTGCGCTCGCGCTCGACACGGAGGGCAAGCAGGTGGATGCGCTCGCATCGAACAACGGCCATCTGCTCTGGAGCGGCATCGTCGACAAGTCCAAGTCCAAGGCCGTCGCCGAGCACCTTCTCGGCCCGAGGCTCTTCTCCGGTTGGGGCGTCCGGACCCTCGCCGAGGGCGAGGGCCGATACAACCCGATCGGCTACCACGTCGGGACGGTCTGGCCGTTCGACAACTCGTTCGTCGCCTGGGGCCTCCGCCGCTACGGCTTCAAGGACGAGGCGGCGCAGATCGCCGCCGGCATCCTCGACGCCGCCGAGTTCTTCGACGGGCGACTGCCGGAGGCGTTCGGCGGCTATCCGCGGAACCTCACGAAATACCCGGTCCAGTACCCGACCGCGTGCAGCCCGCAGGCCTGGTCGACGGGGACGCCGCTCCTACTCCTGCGGACGATGCTCGGTCTCGAGCCGGTCGGCGACCACCTCGTCATCGACCCCGCTCTCCCGAGCTCCATCGTCCACCTCGAGCTCCTGGACATCCCCGGCCGGTGGGGCCGGATCGATGCGTTCGGCCGTGGGCGCGTCGACGTCGACAAGAAGTCGGCCGGCCGCGCATCTCGTTCCTCTACGACCTCGAGAAGGGGGGTGGGCACGTGAGCGTCACCGAAGGATCACGGACGACGAGCGCAGGACTGGGAGCGGGCCGGACACCCGCGGACGTCCTCGTCGTGTTCGGCATCACAGGCGACCTCGCGAAGGTCATGACCTTCCATTCGCTCTACCGCCTCGAGCAACGCGGGCTGCTCGACTGCCCGATCGTCGGCGTGGCGGTCGACGACTGGACGGTCGACGATCTCGTGGCACGAGCGCGCGAGTCCATCGAGGGAAGCGGCGAGGAGATCGATCCGAAAGTCTTCGACCGCTTCGCCGCCCGGCTCTCCTACGTGTCGGGTGACTTCACGGATCCCTCGATGTACGAGCGCGTCGGTGCCGCGATCGCCGGTGCGAACATGCCGGTCTTCTACCTCGAGATTCCGCCCTTCCTGTTCGCGACCGTCGTCAAGGGCCTTACCGAGGCAGGCCTGACGAAGACGGCGCGAGTCGTCGTCGAGAAGCCGTTCGGCCACGATCTCGAGTCGGCACGCGAGCTCGCCGACGAGCTGCACCAGTACATCGACGAGTCGCAGCTTCTTCGTATCGACCACTACCTCGGGAAGATGGGCATCGAGGAGATCGTCTACCTCCGGTTCGCGAACACGATGCTCGAGCCGGTCTGGAACCGGAACTACGTCGAATCCGTCCAGATCACGATGGCCGAGGACTTCGGCGTCGAAGACCGCGGCCACTTCTACGATCCCGTCGGCGCGCTCCGGGACGTGGTCGTCAATCACCTCATGCAGGTCGTGGGGATGACGGCGATGGAGCCGCCCGCAGGCGGGGACGCGAAGACACTCCAGGACGCGAAGGTCTCGCTCTTCCGCGCGATCAGCCCTGCGGACCCTGCGCACTATGTCCGCGGGCAGTACGACGGCTACCTCGGCATCGACGGCGTCGCGCCGGACTCGACGACCGAGACGTACGCCGCGCTCCGGTTGGACATTGACAACTGGCGTTGGGCAGGTGTCCCCTTCTTCATCCGCACGGGCAAGCGGCTCCCGGTTACCCAGACCGAGGTTCGCCTTGTCTTCAAGCACCCGCCGCGCCTCGGCTTCGCCGCGCTCGATCGCCGACCCGACCCCAACCAGCTGGTCATAAAGCTCGATCCGACGACAGGTGCCCGGATCGTGCTCGATGCCCACCGCGCCGACACCGGCGGTGCGGCTCCGATCCTGTTCGACGTCGAGTTCGCCGAGATGGGAGGCGAGGGCGCGACGCCCTACGAAGTTCTGCTCCACGCCGCGCTGGTCGGCGAGGTCACCCGCTTCACGAGGCAGGACGGTGTCGAGCAGACATGGCGGATCATGCAGCCGCTGCTCGACGCTGCTCCGCCGGTTCACGTCTACAAACCTGGCTCGTGGGGCCCGACCGAGGCTGCCGACAGCCTCGTCGCGGGGCACGGCCGCTGGCAAGAACCCTGGATCGAGTCGTGACCGAAGAGCCGTCGGCGGAAAGCCGACGGCCACAGAGTGCCGCAGCGCCGTCGCCGTTCCCGCCGATCGAGGACTACGCCTTCCTCTCCAACTGCCACACGGGCGCGCTCGTCGCTCCCGACGGGGCGATCGACTGGCTGTGCGTTCCGAGCTTCGACGCTCCCAGCGTCTTCGGGAGCCTGCTGGACCGCGAAGCCGGCTTCTTCCGGTTCGGGCCCTTCGGGATCAACCACCCGACAGCGCGTGCGTACGAACCGGGGACGAACGTCCTCGTAACCACGTGGAAGACCTCCACGGGCTGGATCGAGGTGCGCGACGCGCTGACGATAGGCCCGACGGACCACGAGGACGCCGTCACTCCCCACACGCGGCCGCCCGCGGACGACGACGCGGACCACATGCTCGTTCGTACCGTCGAATGTCTGGAAGGCGAGGTCGAGGTCGAGATCGTCTGCGAGCCCGCCTTCGACTACGGTCGCACGCCTGCCGAGTGGACGCTGGTCGACGACGGGCGACATGCCGCCGACGCGAGTTGCGCCGACCAGGCCATCCGTCTCCGGTCGGACTTCCTGCTCGGAATCGAAGGCACACGTGTCCGGGCGCGACACATGTTGAAGCCTGGCGAGCGGGCGTATTGCACGCTCTCGTGGGCCGAGAGCCTCCTCGCGCCGCAGGACGTCGGCGAGGCCGAGGCCCGCATCGCCGCGACGACGCGCTTTTGGCGCGCCTGGCTCGGGAGGGCGCGGGTTCCGGACCATCGGTGGCGCGACCCGATCCAGCGCTCGGCGCTCGCCATCAAGGGGCTCACCTACATGCCGACCGGCGCGACCGTCGCGGCCCTGACGACATCGCTTCCGGAGACACCGGGCGGGGAACGCAACTGGGACTACCGATATACGTGGATGCGCGACGCGACCTTCACGTTGCAAGCGCTCCACTACCTGAACCTCGACTGGGAGGCCGACGAGTTCATGCAGTTCATCGCCGACCTCGAGCGGAACGACGACGGCGGGCTGCAGATCATGTACGGGATCGACGGCCGACGCGATCTCACCGAGTCGACGAGGGAGGACCTCTCGGGCTATGCAGGCGCGCACCCGGTTCGGATCGGCAACGGCGCCTTCGACCAACGCCAGAACGACGTCTTCGGAGCGGTCCTCGACTCGATATTCCTGCACACGCGACGTAGCCAGCGCCTCCCGCGCAGGCTGTGGCCGATCGTCCAGTCGCAGGCCGAGTGCGCGAGCCGTGTCTGGCGAGACCCCGATCAGGGCATCTGGGAGGCGCGGGGCGCGCCGCAGCACTACGTGTCCTCCAAGCTCATGTGCTGGGTCGCTCTCGACCGAGCCGCGAAGCTGGCCGAGCTCCGCGGCGATCCCGATCTCCAGGCCGGCTGGCAGGCGACCGCCGAGGAGATCAAGGCGGACATCCTCGAGCACGGCGTCGACGCACGCGGTGTTCTGCGCCAGCATTACGAGACGGACGCCCTCGATGCGTCGGTCCTACTCGCTGCGATGTTCGGCTTCCTCCCGCATGACGACGAGCGCCTCCGTGCGAGTGTGCTCGCGATCGCCGACGAGCTCACCGAGCACGGTTTCGTCCTCCGCTACCGGACGGACGAGACCGACGACGGGCTTTCGGGCAAGGAAGGAACGTTCCTGATCTGCTCGTTCTGGCTCGTCTCCGCGCTCTCCATCATCGGCGAGGAGCAGCGAGCACGCGATCTGCTCGAGCGCCTGCTCCGCATCGCTTCGCCGTTCGGGCTCTACGCCGAGGAGTTCGAGACGGAGACCGCCCGGCACCTCGGCAACTTCCCGCAGGCGTTCTCCCATCTAGCCCTCATCGAGGCGGCCGCGCGGATCATCCTCGCCGAGCGCGTCGACGAGATCTCATAGCAACCCTTGGAGGAGGACTCATGGACACCTATGACGTGATCATCATCGGAACCGGCGCGGGTGGGGGGACCCTCGCTCGTCACCTTGCTCCTTCGGGCAAGCGCATCCTGCTGCTCGAGCGTGGCGACTGGCTGCCGCGCGAGCTCGAGAACTGGCTGACGGGGGCCGTGTTCGTCGACAACCGCTATGTGTCGCCGGACACGTGGTACGACAAGGACGCCAAGCCCTTCCAGCCCGGAGTCCACTACTTCGTCGGGGGCGCGACGAAGATGTACGGTGCTGCGCTCTATCGGCTCCGGCGTGAGGACTTCGGCGAGCTTCGCCATCACGACGGCATCTCACCCGCCTGGCCGATCTCCTACGACGAGCTCGAGCCGTACTACACGCTCGCCGAGCAGCTCTACCAGGTGCACGGCGCACGCGGTGAGGATCCGACGGAACCGCCTGCGAGCGCCCCCTATCCCCACCCGGCGGTCTCGCACGAGCCGCGGATCCAGCAGCTCGCGGACGATCTCGAAGCGGCCGGGCATCACCCGTTCCATGCCCCCTGCGGGATCATGCTCGACGAGACGGACATGCCGTTCTCGCGTTGTGTGCGTTGCGCCAACTGCGACGGATTCCCCTGTCTCGTCCATGCGAAGTCGGACGCAGAGGTGCTCGGCGTGCGGCCCGCGCTCGAGCATCCCAACGTCGCGCTGCTGACCAACGCGAGGGTCGTCCGGCTCGAGACGAACGACGGAGGTACGGCGGTCACCGAGGTCGTCGTCGACCGGGGAGGAACCGAGGAGCGGTTCGTCGGTGACGTCGTGGTCGTCGCCTGCGGCGCCGCCAACACCGCGAAGCTGCTGCTCCAGTCCGCGAGCGACAAGCACCCCGACGGGCTTGCGAACGGCTCCGACCAGGTCGGCCGCAACTACATGTTCCACGACTCGACGGCCGTGCTGGCGCTGTCCCGGGAGGAGAACCCGACCGCCTACCAGAAGACGCTCGGGCTCAACGACTTCTACTTCGGCAGCGACGACTTCGAGTACCCGCTCGGGAACGTCCAGATGGTCGGCAAGTCCCAGGCCGAGATGTTCCGCGGCGAGCGGCCACGCGAGACGAGGCTCGCTCCCGAGTGGACGCTCGAGCGCATGGCGAAGCACGCGATCGACTTCTGGCTCTCGACCGAGGACCTTCCACGGCCGGACAACCGGGTGACTGTCGACCGAGACGGGAAGCTCACGCTGTCGTACACGGAGACGAACGCCGAGGCGAAGCAGCGGCTGTACGCGAAGGTCAAGGCGCTCCTCGGGAAGCTGGACATGAACCCGGACCACCTCATCCACCGCTTCGCCTACATGAAGAACGACATCCCGATCGCCGGCTGCGCGCACCAGGCGGGGACCTGCCGGTTCGGCACCGATCCCGATACCTCTGCGCTCGACATCAACTGCAAGGCACACGAGCTCGACAACCTCTACGTCGTCGACACGAGCGTCTTCCCGAGCATCGGCGCGGTCAACCCGGCGCTCACGGCGATGGCGAACTCGCTGCGCGTCGGCGACCACCTGCTCGAGCGGCTGAAGTAGCTCGGGAGCGCGACGGTTCGGCTGATGGCGACGCAACCTACGCCGCACGCGTGGTGCAGAGATGTTCATCCGGGTGAACGCTTCCGCGCTCGGTCGGCGCCGTGCCATGATCTCCGTTCGTGGGGAGACTGGGATGTGTACTGATGGCTGACCGCGAAACGGGGCGCAGGGTCTCCGCGTGAGCCTCGCTGTGAGCACGGTCGACCTCGCTCGCGCGCAGTTCGCGATGACGTCCCTGTACCACTTCCTCTTCGTCCCGCTGACTCTCGGACTCGCGCCCCTGGTCGCTGTCATGCAGACGCTCTGGTACCGGTCTCGGGACGAAGCCTGGCTGCGGCTGACCCGCTTCTTCGGGACGCTCATGCTCATCAACTTCGCCATCGGAGTCGCGACCGGGCTCGTGCAGGAGTTCCAGTTCGGGATGAACTGGTCGGTCTACTCCGAGTTCGTCGGTGATGTCTTCGGCGCACCGCTCGCGATAGAAGGGCTCGCGGCGTTCATGCTCGAGTCGACCTTCCTCGGGCTCTGGATCTTCGGCTGGGACCGGCTCTCGCCGCGCGTGCACCTGGCGACCGTCTGGCTCTTCGCGCTGGGCTCCTGGCTGTCTGCGTTGTTCATCATCGTGGCCAACTCCTGGATGCAGCGCCCGGTCGGCTCGGACGTCGTCAACGGACGCTCGGAGCTCACGAGCATCTGGGATCTCCTCACGAACAGGCTCGCGCTGTGGGCATATGGGCACGTCCTGATGGTCGGCATCACGACCGCCTCGGTCGTGATCTTCGGCGTCGCGTGCTGGCATATCGTCCGCGGTCGGAACCAGGAGCTCTTCAGAAAGGCCGCGAAGCTGGCGCTCATCGTCGGCGTCCCGATCTCCGCGCTCAATCTCTGGTGGGGCAGCCATCTCGGGATCGTCATCACGGACTACCAGCCGATGAAGATCGCGGCCACCGAGGCGCTCTGGGATACGGAGCAGCCGGCAGCGTTCTCGATCTTCCAGATCGGTGGCTTCACGAAGGAGGACCAGACGCCGAGCTTCGAGATCGAGATACCAAAGCTCCTCTCGTTCCTCGCAACCGGTTCATTCAACGGCGAGGTGCAGGGCCTCAACCCGCTCCAGCAACAGGAGGAGCGCGACTTCGGGCGGGGCAACAACTACATGCCTCCCGTCGAGACGACGTACTGGTCGATGCGCGTCATGGCCTACCTCGGCAGCCTCGTCTTCCTCGTGTTCGGGGTCGGCGCCCTTCTCTGGTGGCGCAAGAAGTTCGAGACGAGCAGGTGGTTCTTGTGGATCGGCGTCTGCGCCGTTCCGCTCCCGTATCTGGCCGCGCTCGCCGGCTGGATGTTGACCGAGGTCGGCCGCCAGCCCTGGATCGTCTGGGGCCTGCTCCAGACGGCCGATGCGAACTCCCCGAGCGTGTCGAGCACGACGATCGCGCTGAGTCTCGGTGTCTTCGGCCTTCTCTATCTGACGCTGACCGTCCTCAACTTCGTCCTCCTGCGCCGCTACGCCCGCTTCGACCCACCCGAGATCGGCGGAGACGGCGACGAGTTCAGCGTCCCGGCGGTGAGCTACTGATGGATCTCGAGACCTTCTGGTTCGTCCTGATCGCCGTCCTCTGGGCCGGCTACTTCGCGCTCGAGGGGTTCGACTTCGGCGTCGGGATGCTCCTTCCGTGGGTTGGGCGTGACGACGACGAGCGCTCGCTGATGCTTAGGACGATCGGGCCGGTGTGGGACGGCAACGAGGTCTGGCTCGTTGTCGCGGGCGGAGCCACCTTCGCCGCGTTTCCCGCCTGGTACGCGACGATGTTCTCGGGGTTCTACATCGCGCTCCTTCTCGTCCTCTTCTTCCTGATCATCCGCGTCGTGTCGTTCGAATGGCGGTCGAAGAGCGAGAGCTCAGGCTGGCGGGCGTTCTGGACGTGGTGCAACACGATCGGCAGCGCCGGGGCCGCACTCGTGTGGGGCATCGGCCTCTCGAATCTCGTGTACGGCGTCCCGATCGACTCGGACGGCAACTACGCCGGGAACTTCTGGGATCTCTTCAGCCCGTACACGGTCTTTGCCGGCATCGCCGTCGTGGTCCTGTTCGCGTTCCATGGTGCGACGTTCCTGACGCTGCGAACCCTCGGCGACGTGCACGATCGCGCTGGACACGCCGCTCGGCGACTTGCGATACCGGCGGCGCTCGTCGCCGCGGTGTTCCTCGTGTGGACGGTTGCCGTGGCCGTCGATCGCAATGACAAGGACATCTTCCCGCCCGCGCTGCCGGCGGTCATCGGGATCGCGGCGATGCTGCTTGCGGTCTTCTTCCTCCGTGGCGGCCGCACCGGCCGGGCGTTTTCGATGACCGGAGTGGCTGCGATCGCGGTCGTCGCCACGCTCTTCACCAGTCTCTATCCGCGTGTCATGGTGTCCGATCCCGACTTCGGCAACAGCCTCACCGTCGACGGCGCCGCGTCGTCCCACTACGCGCTGCAGGTGATGAGCGTGGTCGCAGTGATCTTCGTGCCGCTCGTCCTCCTGTACCAAGGCTGGACGTACTACGTGTTCCGCCGCCGCGTCGGGGGCGAGACGCCAGAACCCACCTAGCTCAGCGCGCGGGCTGAGCGGAGCACGTTGCCCGCAGCGGGCGACCCGGCGTAGGCTCCCACTCCGTGGCCGAGATCCTTGCTCTGGTAGCCGCGTTCTTCTTCGCGCTCGCCGCGACCCTTCAGCAAAAAGGCGCGCTCGGCATGGGCGAGGTCTCGCTCGGCTCGCCGAGCTCGCTGCTCCGGCTGGCGAAGCAGACGTGGTGGCTTCTCGGGACGGTCGCGCTCCTCTGCGGTTACGTGTTCCAGGCGATCGCACTCGACCACGGACGTCTCGCCGTCATCCAACCACTGCTCGTGACGACGATCGTGTTCGCGCTTCCCCTGGGCTACTTCCTCACGAATCAGGTCATCCACCGCAAAGAGGTCTTCGGCGCGGTTGTCGTCGTCCTCGGCCTCGCTGTCTTCACCGTCGTGGGCCAGGCGGGAGACGGCCAGGACAACGCTCCTGCCTCCGAATGGGCGGTCGCGGTGACCTTCTTCTCGGCCATTGCGGTCGGGTTGATCGTCGCCGGTGGCCGTGGCACGGTCCTCAGGAAGGCCGCTCTCTACGGGGCGAGTGCCGGCATCCTGTTCGGGCTCTCGGCTTCGCTGTGCAAGCCGACGATGGAGATCCTCGACGCACAGGATCTCCGCGCGGTCCTCGAGAGCTGGGAGTTCTACATCTTTGCCGCAGCGGGCATCGCCGCGTTCCTCGTCCAGCAGGTGTCGCTCGCGACAGGGAAGCTCGCTGCCTCCGTTGCGACCGTCTCGGTCTGCAACCCGATCGTCGGGATCGTCATCGGCACGGTTCTCCTCGACGAGAGGCTCGCCGACCCGACGTGGCACAAGGTCGTCGCCTACGCGGGACTCGGTGTCGCGCTTGCGGGCGCGGTCGTCATCTCGATGTCGACCGAAGGGGAGAAGGAGGCGGAGGAGAGCGGAGCCCCGGTTCCCGCGCCCGCGACCTGATCGTGCCACTCGAGCGTCCGATGCATCGACCAGAACAGGCCGCCGCAGACCTCGACGCAATACGAACTGCCGACTGCTCGCGCCGTCACCTCCCAGCCAGGAGGCGTCGCGGGTGGTCGCCGCGGGTCGCGTGCACCGGCTCTCCCGCAGACGACACTCCCTACGACGGCGGGCGCGGCGTGAAGGGATGCAGCTCGTCCTGCCCTTCCTGGATAACTCCGTAGCTCGACTCGGGAACCTCGTTCCACGCACCGGCGAGGTCACCGAGCGGCTCCGAGACGACGAGCCGAGCCTCGTCCGACAACTGGTGCAGCACCGGGTTGTCCGGATACTGGGCGCGGAGCGTGTCCACCCGGGTCGAGTAGAAGAGCGAGCGCGACTTGCCTTCGCTCGAGTAGCGGAACGCCCACACGCTGCGCCCGTCGCTCGTCGCCACGGTCATCTGGATCGGCTCGTCGACACCATGGCTGCGGCCGACGTGCTCGATGAAGCCGACTGCGCGCTCGACGGCTGCAGGCGGGTCGTCTTCGAGTCCCATCGTGAGCGCGAGGAAGAAGAACAGCTCGGAGTCGGTCGAGCCTTCGATCGCGGGGTAGAGCGACGGGTCGACTGCGAGGGCGAGGTCGCGCTTGACCTCGTGGAACTCGCGGATCAGTCCGTTGTGCATCCAGAGCCAGTCGCCGTGGCGAAACGGATGGCAGTTCGTCTGCTGGATCGGCGATCCGGAGGAGGCGCGGATGTGCGCGAACACGAGCCCGGACTCGAGGTGCGTCGCGAGGTCACGCAGGTTCCGGTCGTTCCACGCCGGCTCGACGCTGTGAAAGACGCCCGGCGTCTCGCCGACGCCGTACCAGCCGATGCCGAATCCGTCGCCGTTCGTCGTCTCCGCGCCGAGCCGCGAGTGGAGGCTCTGGTCGATGAGCGAATGCTGCGGCTTGTAGAGGAGCTCCTCGATCCGCACGGGTGAGCCGGAGTACGCGAGCCAGCGGCACATGGTCTTCCCCCTTCGTCGTCAGTGAGCGAACGCGGTTCCGGAGTCCTTGTCGTGCACGGCCTCGGGTTGGCGCTGGAGCCGCGGAAGCTGGCGCTCGATGTCCGCTACCAGCATGTCCGCCATATCGTGGCTGAATCCCCGCCTGACGACCACGCGAAGCGCTGCCAGGTCGGTGCGGTTCTCGGGGAAGGTGTATGCGGGCACCTGCCACCCGCGCTCGCGAAGCGCGTTCGAGACGTCGAACACGGTGTAGTTGTCGATGCCGTCCTTCAGCGTGAAGGCGAAGACGGGCAGCTCGTCGCCGCGGGTCAGGAGCTCGAAGGGCCCGAGCTCGGCGATCTGCGCGGAGAGCCGGGTGGCGACGTCTCGCGCATACCCCTGGACGCGTTGAAAGCCTGCGAAGCCGAGCCGGAGGAAGTTGTAGTACTGGGCGACGACCTGCGCGCCGGGGCGTGAGAAGTTCAGCGCGAACGTCGGCATGTTGTCGCCGAGGTAGTTGACCCAGAAGATCAGGTCGTCCGGCAGCGCGTCACCGTCACGCCATACGATCCAGCCGACACCGGGGTAGACGAGGCCGTACTTGTGCCCCGAGGTGTTGATCGACGCCACGCGAGGCAGCTGGAAGTCCCACACGAGCTCCGGGTCGACGAAGGGGGCGATCATCCCGCCAGACGCGCCGTCGACGTGGACGGGGACGTCGATGCCGCTCGTCTTCTCGAACGCGTCGAGCGCGTCGCAGATCTCCTGCACCGGCTCGTACGAGCCGTCGAACGTCGAGCCGAGGATCGCAACGACCCCGATCGTGTTCTCGTCGCAGAGCTTTACGGCCTCCTCGGCGGAGAGGTTGAAGCGTTCGCCCTCCATCGGGACGAGGCGCATCTCGACGTCCCAGTAGTTCGCGAACTTCTCCCAGCAAATCTGGACGTTGATCCCCATGACGAGATTCGGCTTGTCGGTCGGCTTGCCCTCTGCCGCACGTCGTTTCTGCCAGCGTCGCTTGAGCGCGAGCCCACCGAGCATCGCCGCCTCGCTCGAGCCCGTCGTCGAGCAGCCGGTCGTCTCCGCCGCATCCGGCGCGTGCCAGAGATTTCCGAGGATGTTGACGCAGCGCATCTCGATGTCCGCAGTCTGCGGGTACTCGTCCTTGTCGATCATGTTCTTGTCGAAGCACTCCGCCATGAGCTTCTCGGCCTGGGGCTCCATCCACGTGGAGACGAACGTCGCGACGTTCAGTCGCGCGTTCCCGTCGAGCATGAGCTCGTCGTGGATGATCTGGTACGCGACGTCGGGTGGTAGCTCACCCTCCGGAAGCGTGTGACGCGGAATCGCCTGGTTCTCGAGGCTGAAGAGCGGTGCGACTGCGAGGTCGTCCGACCGACCACTCAGGATTCTCGGATGCTTGAGCGCCACGTTGTCCCCTTCCCGTCGCTTCGAACTCTCGTGAGTATCTCAGCCGCCATTCGGGAAGAGGCGGCCGTCACCCGGGTGAAATCACGCGACGACTCTCGGTCGAGCGGCGTTCGCAGTCCGATCGCGAGAGAGCGCTCGCCGTGAACTTCCGCTTCTTCGATCGCTTCAAGAAGTCTGACCCGGCACCGAAGGTCGTCGGGACCGCCGAGGCACCTGCGGTCGTCCAGATCGACGTGACCTCGCTCTCCCGCGTCTTCTCGGCTCCGATGTGGCTGCGCGATCTCGGACTGGCCGCATGGTTCATGGTCGGTGTGGCGCTCCTCCTCGTGGGCCTCACGTGGCTCTTCGCCATCACCTCGACGATCACCATTCCGGTCGCCCTCGGCGCGATCCTCGCGACGGTCGCCGGCCCGCTCGTGACGAAGATGCAGCGCCACCGCATCCCGCGAGCCGCAGGTGCCGCGATCGTCCTTCTGGGCATCGTGGCGATCACCGTCATCATCGCGCTCATGGTCTTCGGCGGGCTCTATGAGCAGTCGTCGGAGATCAAGGCAGCCGGTTCGGAGGCGGTCGACAAGATTCAGGGTTGGATGAATGACGCCGGGGCGGGGGGGACGTCGAGCACGGCCGACGACGTGCAGAGCTCAACCGCGCAGACCGGCAAGACACTGCTGCAGGGAGTCGTGAACGGAATCGCGGGACTCACGTCACTCGTGTTCTTCCTCACCTTCAGCGCCTTCGCGACGTTCTTCCTGCTGAAGGACGGCCCGACGGTGCGTCGCTTCGTCGATCGTCACCTGGGCGTCCCGCAGGAGGTCGCGACCGTGATCACCGGCAACGTCACGCGGTCCCTCCGCCGCTACTTCCTCGGTGTCACGTACGTCGCGGCGTTCAACGCGATCGTCGTCGGGGCCGCGGCGCTCATCCTCGGCGTCCCGCTTGCCGGGACCATCGCCGTCGTCGTGTTCGTCACCGCGTACATCCCCTTCATCGGCGCGTTCATATCTGGCGCCTTCGCAGTGATACTCACGCTTGCCTCAGAGGGCACCACTGACGCGATCATCATGCTCGTGGTCGTGATCCTGGCCAACGGGCTGCTCCAGAACATCGTGCAGCCGATCGCGTTCGGCGCGACGCTCGACCTGAATCCACTCGTCGTCCTCATCGTCACCATCGGCTTCGGGAGCCTCTTCGGGATGCTCGGGATGGTCCTCGCCGCGCCGCTCACCTCCGCGGCGCTGCACATCAGCCGCGAGCTCGCGGCCGCGAAGGCCCTCGAAGCGGCGAACGAGGAGGGGCGCTCGCCGCCGCTCGAGCCCGAGAGCCTTCTCCCCGACCCGGCCTAGTCGCCCGGCTCGGTCAACCCTTCCGCCTACGCGGACAGGTTGATCGGGTTCGTCGCGATCCAGATCGCGGTTCCCAGAAGCATCGCGTAGCCGATACACAGGACGGCGATCCGCAAACGGCGGGCGTGCAGCTTCGTGCTGATCCCGGCGAAGAACAGCGACGTCGCGAACAGGACGACGGCGAGCATGTAGTCGTCCGCGCGTTGAATGTACGTCTTGACGTCGGTCGAGGCGGCCGTCGCCTGCGCCTCGAAGCGTTCGGCGTCCGCGGTGGCCGCCAGCTTGTACTGCGGCATCGCGAACGGCGACAGGGGAGCGTTCGCGTTCTGACGAGGCTTCGTCGCGACCCACGCATCGAAAGCGGGTGTGAACTCATCGCGGAACCGGCGACGGTAGAAGTCGGCGAGCTCGGTCTCGTCCCGCGCATACGCGTCCACCCATTGCGTGAAGAGCGCGACGTCGATCTGCGCTTGCCGGTTAGCGACGTCTGCCGCCTTCGTGGACTCGACTCGCGCGGCGATGGATGCGCTCTGCGCTTCTGCCTGGCTCCCGTGCCACGTGGCCGCTTGGTACGTCGACCATGCAGTTGCCACGGCCGCGAGAGTGAGGAGCACGGTCGCGAAGCAGCTCTAGCCGCCGGTCCGCGCGAGCGCCGGAATCGGCGGGAACTTGCTCCGTTGTCTCGGGCGGCGTCGCTTCTTCGTTCATGCAGCCGTATTCAACAGGTGCCGCTTCTCACCCCGGATGAAGTGACCGAGTGGTTCGACGAGAACCCCGAGGATCTGATTGAGTAAAGGCGGAATCCGAACAGGGGGTATCAATGCTCGCAGCCGACTATCCATTCCTCGACGTCCTCTGGACGATGCTCATCTTCTTCTGCTGGATCATCTGGTTCTGGCTCCTGATCACGGTCTTTGCCGACGTGTTTCGCCGCCACGACATCGGCGGCGGAGCCAAGACGCTCTGGATCATCTTCGTGATCGTGCTTCCGTTCCTCGGGGTGTTCATCTACCTCATCTCCCAGAACGAGGGTATGACGAACAGGAACATCGAAAAGGCGCAAGCCCAGCAGGCGCACATGGATCAGTATGTGAAGTCCGTCGCCGGCAGTGCCGGGGCAGCAGGCGAGATCGAGAAGGCGAAGGGCCTGCTCGACTCGGGCGCCATCACGCAGGCGGAATTCGACTCGCTCAAGCAGAAGGCTCTCGCGGCGTCGTAGGGGCCGAGAGGAGACAGGTATGGAAGAGATAGGACCAGTTGACTACGCGATCATCGGCTTTCCCGGGAACAAGTTCCGGGGCGAGATCGCGCCCGCGATCGGTGATCTGGTCGATGCGGGAACGATCCGCATCATCGACATCGCATTCGTAGGCAAGGACGAGGACGGCAACGCCGTCGCCATGGAGCTGACCGAGCTCGACCCGGACGTTCAGGAGGGGCTCGAGAAGCTGGGCATCGAAGTCAACGGCTTGTTCAGCGATGACGATCTCATAGGCGCGGCGGAGGAGCTCGAGCCGAACTCCTCGGCGGCCCTCCTGATCTGGGAGAACGTCTGGGCACGCAAGGTCGCCCAGTCGATGCGCGACGCGGGTGGCGTCATGCTCGCCTTCGAGCGGATCCCGCACGACGTCGTCCAGGCAGTGCGTGAGTTGGCGCTCGAAGAGGCCAACGCCTAGGCCAGAGAGGAGATCTCGAAATGATGCGACGCAGAGGTATGGGAGTGATCGGGACGGCGGTCGTGGTCGGCGGTGCCGCCCATTACGGCACGAAGAAGGCAAATCAGGCGGCCGCCAGTCAGGACCAGGCTCAGCAGGAGGCCTATGAGCAGGGTATGGCGGCTGCGCAGCAGCAGGCAGCCGTTGCACCTGCTCCGGCTGCTCCGGCCGTGCCTGACGACGCTGCGGAGATCCAGAAGTACGCAGCGATGCTGGGGCAGGGCCTGATCACCCAGGAGGAGTTCGAGGCGAAGAAGAAGCAGATCCTCGGAATCTGAGCGGGTCGCTCCGCGATGTACTCGAGAGGCCCGCGCAAGCGGGCCTCTCTCATTGGACCTGACAGTGCCATCACACACCGGTCGTACAGTCGTGCGATGCGCCTCTTCGTCGTTGCTCTCCTCGCTGGCGTGTCGGTCGCGTGCGCGGCCGGTGCTGGAGCGACGCCGACGCAGGAGCCGGCGCAGACGGTGTTCGGCGGGCTCGGCACCTGGGTCGACATCTACGACGGCGGGGTGTTCGCGGCACCCGAGCGGACGGCTGCTCGCATGGCAGCACGCCACGTCACGACCGTCTGGGTCGAGACCGCGAACGACCGCGCAGCCGTCGACGTCGTGAGGCCGATACGACTCGCGCAGCTCATCGAGGCGCTCCACGCACAGGGCCTGAAGGTCGTCGCGTGGTATCTCCCCGGTCACGTCGATCCTGCCCTCGACCTGCGCCGCTCGCTCGCGATGCTCAGCTTCCGGACGCCCACCGGACAGGGGTTCGACGGAGTGAGCCTCGATATCGAGTCCACCAGGCTGAAGAACGTTCCGCTGCGCTCGAAACGTGCCGTCGCGCTCGCGCGACGTCTGCGACTGGAGGCGGGGGAGACCCCGCTGGCGATCATCCCGTTCAACCCGCGAGGGCTCGAAAGGCACCCGAGCGCCTGGCCGGGGTTCCCGTGGGCACAGCTCGCCGAGGTCGCCGACGCGTTCGCTCCGATGGTCTACACCGGAGGCTCACTCCAGGGATTCGACGCGACGTACGGCTACGTGACCCGGGCGCTTCGGCTTCTGCGAGTGCGGACGGGGAATCCGAACGTCGCGATCCACATCGCCGGGGGAGTCGCCAACCGCCTCGGCCCGGAGGAGCTCGCGGGGTTCGC
This sequence comes from uncultured Actinomycetes bacterium, assembly GCA_963734825.1. Lineage (GTDB taxonomy): Bacteria > Actinomycetota > Thermoleophilia > Gaiellales > Gaiellaceae > GMQP-bins7. The sequence goes on from CAVTIQ010000003.1 coordinate 182,716, forward strand.
GGCCGCTGTCTCCGACGACGGCGGAACGATCGGCGTCAGCCTCTACGACTGGGCCACGACGCCCCCGCGTGCCTGGCGCGTCATCGCTCCGCTCGGCACTCAAGGCTGAACTCGGGCGCGCCATGGGCCGAGCCCGAAAGAGCATGTGCTGTGGAAAGAAAGCGGGCCGCCCGAGGCGGCCCGCTTTCGTGACGTTCGGTTGCGCGTGACCTACCGCGCGTTCAACCGACTAGCCGATTCCGGCGCCTCCTGCCGACGATGCTCTGTCAATGCTCAGGTCGACGGTGCACTGCAACTGCGAGCTCCCGTTACGGCCCACCTTGTCCGACCAATCGGTCGTGGACCCGAACTCCAGCATCCCGCAGCTGGCGCCCGTATTGCCGTAGTTGAAGTACGTCAGGCTCGCTGCCGGTGCACCGCTGCCGCTGCACTGCAGGACGGCCTTGTTCTGGTACACGGTCAAGACCGAGTTGGTCGTGACGAAGACGCTCCCGTTGCCATCGTAGACGCCGCATGAAAACCCTTCGGCGACGACCTTCCCGCTTGTCGGGTTCGCCAAGACAGCGCCGGCCATGACCGCGGCGACGGCGACCACCGTCGCGAGTGCTGCTACGAGCTTCTTCATATCCCCTCCCTGCCGAGTTCACGCGGCCCTTCTTGGCTCGCGCTTCACGGCGCACTCTCGCACAGTCCCGGCGGCTAATCAACGCCTCCCGCTGGCGCGGAGAGTACGAATTTCGGCTGACTCGGCGCCGCCGGTCTGTCACGAAGACTCAGGGACTTCTTGCTGTCGTATCCCGTTCGATCGCCGATGCGTTGAGCACTCATCGGAGCAAAAAGCGGGCCGCCCTGAGGCGGCCCGCTTCGTCGCTTTGCTACGCGTGACCTACCGCGCGTTCAACCGACTAGCCGAGTCCGGCGCCTCGTGCAGACGACGCGCGATCGGCCTCGGTGAGGTCGAATGTGCACGTCAGCTGCGAGTTCCCGTTCCGGCCGACCTTGTCCGACCAATCCGTGGTCGATCCATACGCGCTGCCGCACGTGAGACCCGTGTTGCCATAGTTGAAGTACGTCAGGGTCGCTGCGGGCGCACCGTCACCCCAGCAGCGCAGAACGGCCTTCGAGGACTGCTGGTTCGCATACAGGATCAGCTGCGAGTTCGACGTGGTGAACCCGCTCCCGTTCCCGTCGAGAATCGTGCAGGCGAACCCCTCGTCGACCACTGTTCCGCCGCCGCCGGACCCGCTGGCGACACCGACAGCCACTGCTGAGGCCGCGAGCACTACCACGGCCGCGGCTAGAAGCTTCTTCATTCTCCCCTCCCTGCCTAGTTAGCGCGGCCTCTTTGGCTCGCGCACCGAGCAACACTTTCACACGCTTCTGTTCGCGATACAACGGGTGGGGCGTACGAAATTCGACTGAGTCTCGTGACCTACCGCGCGTTGTAGCTGCCTAGCGGAGTCCCGGCCGGGTGGCATCGAGGCACCGGTCGAATCGAGTGTGGGGAGGAAGCGGACGATGGGACTCGAACCCACGACACCTGGCTTGGGAAGCCAGTGCTCTACCAACTGAGCTACGTCCGCGTGCGGCCGATTCTAGCCTCGCGCCGGAGCGTGTTCTCCAACGAGAACGGTATCGCCCGAGGCGGCCCGTTCTGTGTTTCTCGCGCGTGCGAAGTGCCACGTATTCCGATTGGCTAGCCGGTTCCGGCAGACGACGATGCGCTCGTCGGGGCCGCCCGTGACTTCGTCACGACCTCGAGCGCGAACACTGGACAACGTCCGGGTTGTCGTGGATCATGAGCGCGCCGTTGCGACGAATCGGACAGGGGAAGGGGTCACGTTGATGCGAGATCACCGCCGCCACCATGGCAGCGCGAATGCGGGTGCCGGCGTTAACCACGTATGGGAGTCCTTCCGAAGATTTGGCCCTGGTCTCGTGGCGTTCGTCGCCGTCTTCCTTCTCGTTCTCTCCGGCGCGGGAGCGGCCGCCTCGGCCGCCGCGTCCTCAGGACCGCCCGCAGTTCCGGACGAGCTCATCGTCGGCTTCCGGTCGGGCGTTGCGCTAGGGCAGCAGGAGGTCGCGCTACAGGAGGCGGGCGGCGCGGCGACGTTGAAGCGGTTCGGCCAGATCAACGCGTCGCTCGTCCACACTGCGCCCGGGGAGTCCGCGGGCGTCGCCAGTGCCCTCGCTAACGACACACGCGTCCGGTATGCGGAGCCGAACTACATCGTCTCGGCGACAGTGACGCCCAACGACACCCGCTACAGCGAGCTCTGGGGCATGAACAACACCGGGCAGACGGGCGGGACGCCGGATGCCGATATCGATGCACCCGAAGCGTGGAGCATCGAGACGGGCAACTCGAACGTCGTCGTCGACGTCACCGACACCGGCGTCGACTTCAGTCACCCCGACCTGGCTGGGCAGCAGTGGATCAACGCGGGGGAGAACTGCGGCTCGACGGACGCGACCATCGTGTGCGCGCAACGGACGAACGGCGTCGACGACGACGCCAACGGCTACGTCGACGACTACCGGGGCTGGGACTTCGTGAACCACGACAACAACCCGACCGACGACAATAGCCACGGCACGCATGTCTCGGGCACCATCGGTGCGGTCGGCAACAACAACCTTGGCGTCGTGGGCGTGAACTGGAACGTCAAGATCATGGCGCTCAAGTTCCTGAACGCCTCCGGCAGCGGGTCGACCGCCGACGCGCTCAGCGCGACGCTCTACGCCGCGAACAAGGGCGCGGCTGTCTCGAACAACTCCTGGGGCGGCGGCGGTGCCGACCAGTCGCTCCTCGACGCGATCGAGTACGGGGCGAGCCACGGGATGCTCTTCGTCGCGGCCGCGGGCAACAACAACTCGAACAACGAGACGGCGCCTTTCTATCCGGCTTCGTACAACTCCGACGTGATCGCGTCCATTGCAGCGACCGACCACAACGACGCGCGTGCGTCGTTCTCCAACTACGGCGCGACGACTGTCGACCTCGGCGCTCCGGGCGTGAACATCCTCTCGACGATCCCGGGGAATGGCTACGCCCTGTTCAACGGGACGTCGATGGCGACGCCGCACGTTTCCGGGGCTGCAGCGCTGCTCAAGGCGCACTTCCCGAGCGCGACCGCGTACGGGCTCAAGGCCCTGCTCATGCGCTCGGTGGACCCGAAGCCCTCCATGCAGGGAATCACCGTCACAGGCGGACGTCTCAACGTCTTCAACGCCGTCTCCTGCGCGAACGCGCCGAAGACCGTCCTGCTTGCCCCGCTGAACAACTTCACGGTCCAGACGGGCCAGCCGCTCGCGATCCGCATGTTCGGCGCGAACTGCGCGTCGCCTGCGGGTGTCGGCAACGTCAGCGTGAACGTCAACGGCACTCCGGTCACGATGACCGCCGCTAGCCCGGACAACGGCCGCTACAGCGGGACGTACACGCCGGCCAGCGGTGGGCCTCTCGTCGTGACGGCCACGGTGACGATCAACGGAAGCTCGGACGTCGCCACGGCATCCGGTACTGCTTCCGGCGGCAACTCGCCGACGATCACGACGACTAGCCTGCCCGGCGGCACCGTCAGCCAGGCCTACTCGCAGTCCGTGACTGCGACGGGTGGTACAGGCCCGTATAGCTGGAGCGTCATCTCGGGGAGTCTCCCGCCGAACCTGAGTCTGAGCCCGACTGGAACGCCGAGCGCGACCATCTCGGGAACGCCGACGACCGCCGGGACCTACAACTTCACTGTCCAGGTCACCGACAATGCCCTCCGGACCGACACGCAGGCACTGTCGATCACGATCGCACCGGCAACCACGGGGCCGTACACCTGCCAGGACGTAAGCGACGGATTCATCGATGCCACGGGTGGAACGCTGCTCCCGTTGAGCGTCGACGACGGGTACACCGGGGTCAACCTGCCCTTCTCGTTCCCGTACTTCGCATCGAGTCATACGCAGGCGTTCGTCTCGTCGAACGGCTTCCTCACGCTCGGCTCGGGCACGGGGGCGAACATGGCGAACAACGTCACGATTCCGACCACCACGAACCCGAACGGCGTGGTCGCGCCGTTCTGGGACGACCTCAACCCCAAGCTCGGCGGGGGTGTCTATTCACTGGTGACCGGGAGCGCACCGAACCGCGTCTTCACCGTCGAGTGGTTCAACGTTCCTCACTTCAACAACGTGGGCGCCGCGACATTTGAGGCGTCGCTCTACGAGACGAGCGGGTTGATCCGCTTCCGGTATCTCGACACGGACTTCGGGAACGCGACGTTCAACGCCGGTGCCTCGGCGACGGCGGGAGTCGAGAGCCAGAACGGCACGACCGGCACGAAGTACTCGTTCAACCAGGCGGTCCTCACGAACGGCAAGGCGATCAGCTGCAGCCAGGGCTCGCAGCCTCCGCCACCGCTCAACATCACGACGACGAGCCTGCCCGGTGGCACCGTCAACCAGGCCTACTCGCAGTCCGTGACGGCGACGGGCGGGACGACGCCCTACAGCTGGGCCGTCGTCTCAGGGAGCCTCCCGCCAAACCTGAGCCTGAGCCCGACCGGCACGCCGAGCGCAACGATCTCAGGGACGCCGACGACAGCCGGGACCTACAACTTCACGGTCCAGGTCACCGACAACGCTGCGCAGACGGATACGCAGGCGCTGTCGGTCACGATCCCGCCCGTTGCGGCGCCGGTCATCACGACGACGAGCCTGCCCGGTGGCACGGTGAGTCAGGCGTACTCCCAGTCGGTGACGGCGACCGGTGGTACGACGCCGTACAGCTGGAGCGTCATCTCCGGGAGTCTCCCGCCAAACCTCAGCCTGAGCCCGACGGGAACCCCGAGCGCAACGATCTCGGGGACGCCGACGACCGCCGGGACCTACAACTTCACGGTCCAGGTCACCGACAACGCGGCCCAGACCGACACGCAAGACCTCTCGATCACGATCGCGCCCGTTGCGGCGCCGGTCATCACGACGACGAGCCTGCCCGGTGGAACGGTGAGTCAGGCGTACTCCCAGTCCGTGACGGCGACCGGTGGTACCACGCCCTACAGCTGGGCTGTGATCTCCGGGAGTCTCCCACCGAACCTGAGTCTGAGCCCGACCGGCACGCCGAGCGCGACGATCTCGGGGACGCCGACGACCGCAGGGACCTACAACTTCACGGTCCAGGTCACAGACAACGCAGCGCAGACCGATACGCAGGACCTCTCGATCACGATCTCGAGCTCACCGCCTCCAGGGGCACCGCAGTTCGGCTCCGCTGGAGCAGCCGCCGGAGCGCTCGGCACCTCGATCAACGTCCCGTACCCGTCGGGGATCAACGCGAACGACATCCTGATCCTGTCCGTCTTGACGAGAGACGCCAACGACATCGCGACGCCTGCCGGGTTCACCCAGGGTGATGCGCGTGGCCAGAATTCGACCCTCAGAGCGGAGTGGTTCTGGAAGCGGGCGACGGGCTCGGAGTCGGGTACGGTCAACGTCACCAAGGCGTCCGGAAGTGCGCTTCTCTACGGGCGCATGTACCGGTACACCGGGGCTGTGACGAGCGGCAACCCGTTCGAGGCCGCCGCGCAGGCCGGAGCCGGCGCGAACGCGACGATGACGCCCGCCGACATCACGACCACGGGCCCGAACAGGCGAGTGGTCGTGCTCGTCGCGGAAGCCGACAACCAGGCGCTCGGCGACTTCACCGGTGGCACTGCCACCGTGTCCGAGGAGACGCCCGAGGCGACGACTACGACCGGAACGCGCGGAGCGCTCGGCGTCAACGGTGCCGTGCGCACCTCGGCGGGCGCGTTCGACTGCGGCACCTACGTCATCGGGGCCGCGTCAGGGCATATCGAGTTCACGTTCGCGTTACTGCCGGCCTAACGCTGCGTTTTAAACGTCGCTAGGACCACGCTCCGCGCAACCCGTCCCGGGTTGCGCGGAGGTGCTCCGGGAGCACCTTGACGTCGGCCAGGACGGGCATGAAGTTCGTGTCCCCGGACCACCGTGGGACGACGTGGAGGTGGACGTGGTCGACGATTCCCGCGCCGGCCACGCGACCGAGATTCCAGCCGAGGTTGAAACCGTCGGGTCCATACGTCGCTCCCAGGACAGCCAGGGCGGTGACGGACAGCTCATGGATCTCGGCGGCCTCGTCCGCGGACAGCTCTCCGAGCGTCGCGACGTGACGCACCGGGGCAACGAGGAGATGCCCGGACGAGTACGGGAACTTGTTCGCGACCACGAGCGCCAGTTCGCCGCGATGCACGAGCAACGACTCGACCTCGGGTATGTCGCCCTTCGCCTCGGCACAGAAGACGCACCCCGGCGTCTCGTCGGCCTGCTGGATGTACTCGAGCCGCCATGGAGCCCAAAGAGCCTTCGTCATCCGCGGTTTCTACCACCGCGGCTTCCCTAGTTGCGCACCGTCCCGCCCGCACCTAGACTCGGCATGCTGTGAGCTATGCGTTCAAGCTGGCTGGTGCGGCGGCCGCGTTCCTCCTGATCGGAGTCGCCGCCATCCTGATCTTCGGTGCGATTTGGTTCCGCGTGGGAATCGGCGCGGCAATCATCATCGTGGTCGGACCACTCCTGTACTACGCCTGGCGCTCGGATAAGAAGGCCCGCGAAGCGCGGGCCGGGCTCGACCGCATCTAACCGATCCCGCACGTAGCGACGGCGACCGCGGGGCGCTACCCAGCGAGGCTCCTCGGAGCGGTCTCCGCCGCGCATCGCGCAGCTTGCGGGATGTGGGGCGCATGCCGCGTCGACTGGGATCCAGAGGGGCCTATGGCGACATTCGGGCGCTGACGGACGGGGGTTTCGTCCCTCGTCCGAGGGACGATCGCGAGGGGGAACCAGACCTTTGGCCCGTGCCGTCTGTACCTCAAGCGAGGCCCAGAACGCGCCGCTCGATGCAACCTGTAGCTCGACAGCACCATCGACGAAAGGGGACCGGTGACTGCGGCCCAGTTCGAGACGATCGATGAGACCGAAGCAGAGATGATCCTTCGCTGGCGTTTCGACGAGCTCGCCCGATCCGGGTACGACGTCGAGTCTGCGCTCGTCCTCGCCTCGCACGTGGAGGTCGACCTCCACGACGCTTCCGAGCTCGTGCGGCGCGGCTGTCCGCCCGAGACGGCAACCCGAATTCTCCTCTAACGGCGGAAACATGGTCGGGGCCCCGGTGCGGCGGGGGCCCCGACCTGTTTCATCGCCCCTCTGCGAATCGACGTCCGGCTAGACAGACGCGGGCGGCGACGTCATCACGAGGAACGCGAGGACGACGAGCGCGGCGACAGCGAGTCCCAGGACGGCCCTGCGGATTCCGCTCGACAAGGTCCCACCTCCTTGGAGACGTTTGACATGCCTGCAGGGGAGTCAATCGCGTCTGCCCGGACAGGGCGATGCCCCGAACGGGGACTCCGTGTCGCTCGATCGGTCGCTCCGCCACCGTCCGCATCCGGGTTTCTACACTCACGGCGCTCGCTTTCAGGGCTTGCTCCGGTCACACGCATCTGTCCATGATCGGCTTCGCCGTGCGGCTTCTCGGCATGATCGCGCTCCTCGGAGTGACAGCGCTTGTCGCGGGCTGCACGGGTGGGGATGATCGAGCGGTTTCGACGACCACGACAGAGGCGCCCGCTCTTTCCGTTCGTGAGGTTGCGGTTCTGGTCCGGACGAGGGCGAAGGAGGTGAGGCCGGTCCAGAGGGTGCTCTGGTCTGGGGGTGATCGTCAAGGGTGCCTCGGGGTTCGAGATCAGCCAAGGGCGTGCGCTGCGGTTAGGCAATGCATCACAACCTGCAACGTCTCAGCGAACCGACGATCTACCCCGTGCTCATCGAGGTCGCGAGAGTGCTGCCATCCTTCGTCGACCGCGTCATGCTGGCGTGGTGATCCGAAGGCTGACGGCATCGTTCGACGGCCGGGAAGGGAAGGAGGGAGTGAGGCCATGGGCGCACAAGCGGAAGTGAAACCGCCCGAAGTCCTCGAGCGTCTGCATCGCGCGGTGAACCAGCATGACCTGGAGGCGTTTGTCGCGTGCTTCCATCCGGACTACCGGAGTGAGCAGCCCGTTCATCCAAATCGAGGGTTCGGGGGTCGAGAACAGGTGCGGACGAACTGGAAAGCGCTCTTCGAGGGCATACCCGACTTTCGCGGCGAGCTACTCGCCACTGCCACCGAGGGTGACACGGTGTGGTCGGAATGGCACTGGACCGGTACCCGGGCCGATGAAGCACCGCTCGACATGCGCGGAGTTACGCTCTTCGGGGTCGAGGCTGGTCGGATTGTTTCAGGACGGCTCTACATGGAGGAAGTTGAAGAAGCGGGCGGGGACATCGACGAAACCGTCCGTCGCATCTCAGAAGGAACTCGGCTCGAAGACTGAGCCGCTCCGCAGCGATCAGGCCGTCGTGGTGTTCGGCTCGCTACGCGGAACCATCGAATTCACGCTGGCAGTCAACCAACACGGCATCCTTTGGTCGCTACGCAGCACTCCGGGCAGAGGAGAGGTTCTCAGACGGCGTACATAATGAGAATGGCGGCTGTCGCCAGGATCATCGCGGCAACGAACGCGATCTCACTTGTGCGATCGCGAAGGCCGCTGACCAGGTAGGCGATGAAGATCCACATCGGGGCTAGCTGGCTGAAGGCGTCCAGATCCACATCGATCACGTTCTTCGCGACGACGGCCTCGACGAGTAGGCAAGCAGCGGCAACGAGCGCAACGATGACCTGCGGATCGCGGATGTGGCGTCGCCACCGCACACCGCCAGGCGACAGGTTCAGTGCACGCATTACGCACACCCCCTTCGCCCGGGCAACGTACCCGGGCCATCAATAGGTCGATTATCCATCCCTGCGCCACGGTCGTCATCGGCGCCGTCCCTGACCACGCCTTCCCGGAACTACTGAGGAGTCAGCGCCGCCGCGTCCAGAGAACGGCGTGCTTCACGTCCTTCCGCGTTCTGCTCCAGCCGACGATCTGACCGGCGTCGTTGATGTCGAGCGCGGCGCTGTACTTCCCGCCGAGCGTTGTGAGAGCAGTCATGTGCTCGAAGGCGTCCTATGGACGCGCTTGAACTCTCAGAGCCAGCGCTTCCAGCGGAAGAAGCCGATCATGCCGACCAGGCCCGCGATCATTGCGGCGAGAACGATCCAGAACACGGTGTCGGATGCCTGACTCGGATCACCCCCGCCCGGAAGTCCCACGTTCATGCCCCAAATGCTGGCGATCAACGTCGCTGGCAGGAACACGATGCTGAAGACGGTCAGTATTCGTAGGACGTCGTTGAACCGGTGGGCGATCACGGCCTCGTTGGTGGACTCGAGCGCTTCGACGACCTCCTTGTAGTTGTCGAGGAGGTCCCATATCCGCTCGGCGGCGTCGACGATGTCGTCGAAGTAGAGCTCGAGCTCTTCGGGGAGGAAGCTCTCGACGCGGCGCTCGAGAACGCGCAGGGTCGAACGCTCCGGCTTGATGATCTTGCGGTACGAGATGATCTCCTGCTTGACGTTCGAGATATCGCGGACGACCTCGTGCGACTGGCCCTCGAACATCTGGTCCTCGATGACGTCGAGCTTGTGAGCGATCTTGTCGAGGATCGGGAAGCAGTAGTCGAAGAGGTCGTCGAGGATCTCATAGAGCAACCGGCCCGAACCCCGAGCGAAGAGCTGGTCCCGCAGCGTCTCGTCCTCCTCGCAGCGTGCGAAGAGGCGCGTGACCGGGTGCAACGCCTGATTCGGGATCGTGACCACGTAGTCGTGCCCGATGAAGATGTCGAGCTCGGCCGCGTTGAGCCGCTGAATCTGCTTGTCGTAGAACGGGAAGTGGAGGACGGCGAAGAGATACCCCTCGTCCTCGTAGTCGTCGACCTTCGGCCGCTGTCGCTTCGAGACGATGTCCTCGACGTCGAGCGGGTGCCAGCCGAACCGCGACGCGAGCTCCTGAGCCGTCGCGACGTCCGGCGAGACGACGTTGATCCAGGTGAGGCCGCTAGCGGTGAGCTCGTGGACGACCGGTGCCGGGCGTGCTGTGGCGATCCCTGCGCCGCGGGAACGGGACCGCCGGATGCGGGGGAGGCTCGGCATAGGTACTGAGGGGGTCGTCCACTGTCCGGATCATGACTTCGAGATTGTAGCCCCGTTGCCTCCCGGGTTCGCGCCACGGCACCGTGAGACACTTCGCCCCCCATGCAGCCGGGCTTTCTTCTCGATCCCGAGGTCGCGTATCTGAACCACGGCAGCTTCGGGGCCTGCTCCCGGCCAGTGTTCGACGAGTACCAGCGTCTTCAGCGGGAGCTCGAGCGAGAGCCCACGGACTTCTTCACGCGGCAGGGTGGCGGGGACGGGGCGCGACTGGCCGAGGCGCGGAGAGCGCTTGCCGCGTATATCGGTGCCGAGGTCGCTGATCTCGTGTTCGTCCCGAACGCCACCTCGGCGCTCAACGCGGTGATCCGCTCGCTCGGGCTCGAAGCTGGAGACGAGGTGCTGACGACAGCGCACGAGTACGGGGCGATCACGCGGACATGGGACTTCGTCGACGCCAGCGTGGTGGTCTGCAAGCCCGACGGGATCGCGGGCCGGATCGGGCCTCGCACTCGCGCGATCTGCGTGTCCCACATCACGTCTCCTACTTCCCTCGTGCTCCCGGTCGAGGAGATGTGCGCCGCCGCGCGAGCGGCCGGCGTTCTCTCCATCGTGGACGGTGCCCACGTTCCGGGGCATCTCGCCCTCGACCTCGGTTCGCTGGACGCGGACATCTACGCGGGGAACTGCCACAAGTGGCTCTGCGCGCCAAAGGGATCGGGCTTTCTCTGGGCTCGGCCAGAGCACCAGCGCTGGATCGAGCCGCTCGTCGTGAGCTGGGGTTATGGGAGAGAGGCGGACTTCGGAGCGCGCCACGGCTGGCAGGGAACGCGAGACCCGGCCGCGTACCTCGCCGTCCCCGCCGCCATAGACGTACACGCGACCTTCGATCTCGAGCGGTGCCGCGCTCTCGCGGATCTTGCCGAGAGCCGGCTCGGCGAGCGCGACCTCGGCCGAATCCCCGGAGTTGCGGCGCCGTTCATGCGCTCGGTCGAGCTTCCGGCCGGGGACCCCGACGAGCTGCGCGAGCGGCTGTACGCCGAGTTCCGCGTGGAGGTGCCGGTGTTCGAGTGGGAGGGCCGGCGCGTGCTGCGGGTCTCCATTGGGCCGTACAACGACGAGAACGACGTCGGGCGGCTCGTGGCCGCGCTCGAGGGGCTCCTCTGATGCCTGCGCGACACGCGTTCGCATGGAAGTACGTCGTGCCGGTCGCGGTCGCGGAGCTCGCCGTGCAGGTTGCATTCGCAAACGGGTACGGCTATCACCGAGACGAGCTGTATTTCCGTACGGCCGCGCGCCACCCTGCGTTCGGCTACGAGCGACCAGGGGCCGCTGACGCCGTTGCTCGGGCGCCTGGACGAAGCGCTCTTCGGCGAGTCGCCAAGAGGGCTCCGAGTCGCGTCGGCAGTGGCGGTCGCGTTGATCGTCGTGGTGATCGCGCTGCTCGCGCGCGAGCTCGGCGCTGGCGCCACCGGTCAACTCGTCGCGGCTGGCTGTGCGGCGGTGTCGACGTTCGTCGTCGTCCTGGGCCACCTCCTGACCACGGAGACCTTCGATGCGCTCGCGTGGACGGTGCTCGTGCTCGTGGTCGCACGCATCCTGGGTGGGGGTGACACGCGGCTGTGGCTCGCGGCGGGAGCGGTCGCCGGCGTCGGGCTCCAGAACAAGCAACTGCCGCTTCTGCTCGTGCTCGCACTCGCTCTCGGCCTTGCCTTCGACCGCCGGCTCCTCGAGGCGCTCCGCTCGAGGTGGCTCTGGCTCGGCGTCGTGGTGGCTTGCGTGATCTGGTTCCCGAACCTCATCTGGCAGGCGACGCATGGCTGGCCGCAACTCGAACTTGCCGAGGACATTCGAAGAGACGAGGGGGGCGAGAGCAGGGCAACGCTGCTTCCGTTCCAGCTGCTCGTGATCGGGCCGCTTCTCGCGCCGGTGTGGATCGCCGGCCTGGTCGCGCTCTTCCGCGATCGGGCCCTCAGGCCGTGGCGCTGGCTCGGACTCGCGTACCTGAGCTTGCTCACTCTCCTCTTCGTGCTCGCGGGCAAGCCGTACTACGCCGGCCCGCTCGTCCTCTGCCTGTTGGCCCCCGGCGCGGTCGTCGTCGAGGGCTGGCTGCGCTCGGCCGCCCGCGCGGTGCTGCTGGCGGCGGCAGTGACTCTGACGGCGGCCGTGTCGGTGACGTTGGCGTTGCCGGTCATCCCGGTCGGCTCGCTGCACGACACGCCGGTGGCCGACATCAGCGACGACGTCGTCGAGACGGTGGGCTGGCCGGCGTTCGTGCGGACGGTCGCGAACGTGTACGAGCGCCTTCCCGCCAAAGAGCGCGAATCGGCGGTCATCTTCACCGGGAACTACGGCGAGGCCGGGGCGATCGATCGCTTCGGAGCGGCCTACGGGCTGCCTCGCGCGTATTCGGGACACAATGCGTACGCACGCTTCGGCGTTCCGGCCGACGGTGCAGGCGCGGTGATCCTGCTGGGGTACGCGACACCCACTACGGACTTCGTCGACTGCCGTGCAGCGGCGGTGGTCGACAACGGAGTCGACCTCGAGAACGAGGAGCAGGGTGGGACGGTCTACGTTTGCGCGCGGCCGAGGAAGCCGTGGAGCGAGATCTGGGCCTCCCTCCGCCATCTCGACGCCTAGTTGCACGACACGCCTGTTCGGACGACGGTGCTTTGGCGCCGGCTCCTCCGATCCGATACCGGTGGTATGACCCGTCGGGACTACGTCCTCGTGCTCGTCGGCGCGCCGGCCGCGACCGTAGCGACCCTCTGTGCTCTCCTCGCGCTCGATCACAGAAATTCGGTCGGGCCGTTCGTGTTCGGCCTCGCCTCGATCCCCGCGCTCGCCGGCATCGTGTGGGGAGTGACGCGACGCCCGTCGTTCTGGCGAGCGCTCGAGCTCTTCGCAGCTGTAGCCTCGATCTCGGCCGTCTTCGTGATCGTCAGCTTCTACGTAATTGTCCTGATCGCCGCGGCGCAGTGTCCCGACGACGCGTACGAGTGCCCGCTCTAGTGGCAGCGCATGCTGGTTCTCGATCCGCAGGCGGCTCGCGATCGTCGCCTCGCACGTCCATGTGGTGAAGATTCGGTGAGGAAGTTGCCGGAGGCTCCCTAGCGCGACGGGCTTCAGGCAACCTGGTGCGGTGCTCTCCACTTTCGGCGTCTCGCTCCTCTTCGGAGCACCGTGGCTCGTCGCAATCATCTGGACGTGGTCGCGACTACCACGCTCTGAGGCACTGCCGCCGTCGATGGCGGATCGCGCGCGGCAGCTCTGGATCTAGCTCTGTCCATCGACGCGCACGCGAGGGCCTGGCGGTGGCGTTGGAAATGCGCCCGGCAGAAGTCGAACAGCCCTGCTAATCGCGTCTTTTCTTTGCCGAGGTACCTACGGGGTGAGCGTTCCCGTGTCCATCCGGCCCACGTTTCAGAGGATTTCGGCGTAGTCGAACTCCGCCTCGTCGGCGAGCCATGCAGTACGCGGTCGCCGTCACGGCGCGTTTGCGCTGGCCGACGTGCTCGTCGATCCGCGCCGACGGTCACCTTGTCGCGGAACGGATTGTCTGTCGTCCGTTCGGCGAAGTCGAACGCCATCGCGCCTGGCTCGTACTTGGGCTACGAACGCTGGGCGTAGAGATGGACGAGCTGTCGCGCACTCTGCCGTATCCACAGCGATGCCTAGTCCCTAGTTCTGCCCGCCCGCCTCGAGCTCCCGCTCCTCGATCCGCACGCCGAGGCACTTGTTCGCTGGGCGCGAGAAGCGTAGAAGTGCTCTGAGCGGAGCCCGATGATCCCGGGTAGCGACCACGAGCAAAAGGAGAAAGCATGATCGGAGTTATCGTCACCATCGGTCCAGGCAAAGACCTCAACCGCCAACGCGCCTCAGCGGTCGCCGAAAGGGCGGCACCCATGTTCGAGGGGATGGACGGCCTGCTAAGCAAGGTGTTCATGTGGGACGACGAGACGGGGACGGTCACCAACACCTACGTGTGGGATTCGGAGTCAGCCGCCCGCGCGTTCTTCACGCCGGAGCTGAAAGCACAGATCATCGAGCTGTACGGCGTCGAGCCGCGGGTGCAGTTTGCTGAAGTGTCGGCGCTGATCGACAACAGGGTTGGCGTCGCATAGGCGCAGATCCGCTGCGAAATTTCGGTGCTTAGTTCAGCCCCGTCCGCATCGAACTCGCGCTTCTCAATCCGAAAGTGCGCCGCGAGCTTCGGATCGTCGCCGCGTACTTCGTCGACGAAGCGCTCGGCGTCCTCGCGGCGGATGAACGTCTCGACGGCATCACCGAGCGGGGAGCTCGGGCTCGAGCGCTCGTCGAGGATCACGTACACGCGTACGACGGGGAGCGATGTTGCCAGGTTGCGAGATTCCGACGTACCCGGGGTACCTACCGCATGAGTATTTCTGACCCTCGCATCTGTTCCGCTCAACCATGCGGTTTCGGCTCAACGGTACGCGGCCGGAAATGCGCCCGGCAGGAATCGAACCTGCGACCTCGCGCTCCGGAGGCGCGCGCTCTATCCCCTGAGCTACGGGCGCTCGGCCGGTCAGTCTACCGCCCTGCGCGGAGCGTCTAGGCTCCGGGGCGTGGAGGTCGACGCACGGATCGTCCGCCTGGAGCTGGCGGAGACCTTCGTCATCGCACGTGAGGCCACGGACTACGCCGACGTCGTGCACGTGGCCGTTCGGCACGAGGGCGTCACGGGCTACGGAGAGGCGGCGCCGGTAGACCGCTACGACGAGTCAGTCGCCTCGGCGCGGCGATTCGTCGAGGACCACGCCGAGCTACTCGGCGGCGATCCGTTCGCGCTGGAGGAGATCGGCGAGCGACTCGCGACCGTTCCCGGAGAGCAAGCCGCCAAGGCCGCGCTCGACGCCGCGCTCCACGATCTCCAGGGGAAGTTGCTCGGTGTGCCGGCCGCCAGACTGCTCGGCCTCCCGAGGTCCGGGCCGCCGACCTCGTGGACGGTATGGCTCGGAGATCCTGACGACATGGCGCGGCGGGCCGAGACCGCCGCCGATGTCTACCGAAGGCTGAAGCTGAAGCTCGGCGGCCGGGACGGGCTCGACGTCGAGCGCGTACGCGCCGTGCGGGGAGTCACGGATCTCCCGCTCCAGGTGGACGTCAACGAGGCCTGGTCACTCGACGAGGCGCTCGAAGCCCTCCCGCAGCTCGAGCTGCTCGGGGTCGCCTACTGCGAGCAGCCCCTGCCGGCTGGGGACGAGGCCGGACCAACGCTCCGCGAGCGCTCGTCCGTCCCGATCTACGTCGACGAGGACTGTCACACGCTTGCTGACGTCGCACGCTGTGCCGAGATCGCGCACGGAATCAACATCAAGCTCGCCAAGTCGGGCGGAATCCGAGAGGCGATCCGTATGGTGCACGCCGCTCGCGCCCTGCGGCTCGGCGTGATGCTCGGCTGCATGCTCGAGTCGGGCCTCGGGATCGCCGCGGGATGCTGCGTCGCACCGCTCTGCGATCACGTCGACCTCGACGGCAACCTCTTGCTGCGCGAGGACCCGTGCCCCGGCGTCGACCTTCACGACGGCGTGCAGGTCCCAGCCGTCGAGCCCGGGCTCGGGGTGGACGTGAGCTGGGCGTGACCGCAGGACCAAGGCGGATCCTCATCCTCGGCGAGGGCTTCTCGCACGACGCGCACTACGGGAAGACGATGCGAGGGATCGTCCGCTACGGCCGCGATCCGGTCGTGGCGATCGTCGACTCGGCGCGCGCGGGGGAGCTCCACGAGGAAATCCCGATCGTCGCGAGCGTGAACGACGCGCTTCCGTTCGACCCGACTGTCGCGATCGTCGGTGTGGCGACCCAGGGCGGCCGCTTTCCGCCGGCCTGGCGCGAGCTTCTGAAGAGCTGCATCACGGAGGGGCTCGACGTCGAGAGCGGGCTTCACGAGTTCATCTCCGACGACCCCGAGCTCGCGGAGCTCGCGCGCGTGCACGGTGTCGAGCTCCGGGATCTCCGGAGACCACCGGAGGGCTTGAGCGTGCCGACCGGCGCCAACCTCGAGGTCGATGCGCACATCGTTCTGACCGTTGGCTCGGACTGCGCGATCGGGAAGAAGACGGTGGCCGTCGAGCTGGACCTGGAGGCGCGTCGTCGCGGACTTGCGTCGGTGTTCGTTCCTACTGGTCAGACCGGGATCGCGATCGCCGGTTGGGGCATCGCCGTCGATGCAGTGGTGGCGGACTTCCTCGCCGGCGCCGCGGAGCGCCTCGTGGTCGAGGGAGCGGCGCGCGGCGGCAAGCTGCTCTTCGTCGAGGGACAAGGCTCGATCGTGCACCCCCTCTATTCGGGCGTGACGCTCGGGCTCATGCACGGCTCTGCGCCACACCTGTTCGTCCTCTGCCACGTGCCCGACTCGTCCGAGATCGAGGGCTGTCCGGGGCACCCGATCCCACCGCTCGCGGAGCTCGTCGAGCTGCACGAGCGCATCGCGCTCCCCCGGCGCCGGGCCGAGGTGGCCGCAATTGCCCTGAACACGGGCAGCCTTGACGAAAGTGCTGCAAAGGCCGCAATTGCGAGTGCGGAAGCCGAAACCGGCCTCCCCGCCGACGATCCCGTCCGCTTCGGGAGCGGGCGGGTGCTTGACTCGATTCTCGGACGACTCTAGGCTTCCGAGCCGCTGGCGGGCTTAGGGGAGCCCCCGGATGGGTGGATATGCGAAAGCTTGCTGTCGTATCGGTGCTCACCGTGGCGCTCCTCGCTGGCGCGTCGTCCTCCCCTGCCGCAGAGATAGGCGCGAACGACGACACCGGAAAGTACGAGTCCGACTCCGGAACGTCGCTCTACGGCGACATGGCGAGTCTCGGGCTGCGGCAGATCGTCCTCACGACCCGCTACGAGCCGAGCGACGCTCTCACGATCCAGGACAAGGAGCATCTCGACCGGACCATCCCGGCGGCGGTCGCGGCCGGCCTTCGCGTCGTGCTCGACGTCTACCCGTATCCGCCGCGCGAGGTCGAGGCAGGGCTCGCTTCTCCAGCCGCGTTCGCTGCGTACGTCGCAGCGGTCGCGACGGCGTTTCCCGATGTCAAGCAGTTCGTCGTCGGCAACGAGCCCAACCAGCCCGCTTTCTGGCGCCCTCAGTTCGCCGCTGACGGCTCGAATGCTTCGGCGCCTGCCTTCGGCCCGTACCTCGCCGCGGCATACGACGCGCTCAAGGCCGTCAATCCTGCGATCAGCGTGATCGGCATCGGGCTCTCGCCGCGCGGGAACGATCGACCGGACGCGAAGAGCAACATCTCGACATCGCCCGTGCGCTTCATCCGCGCGCTGGGAGCCTGGTACCGGGCGAGCGGCCGGTACGCAGCCGCTGATGGACGGCTTCAGCTTCCATCCCTATCCCAACAAGGCGACGGACCCTCTCGACCGCGGCTATCCGTGGCCGAACGCGGGGTTCGTGAACCTCGATCGCATCAAGCAGGCGCTGTGGGACGCGTTCCGCGGAACGGCGCAGCCGACGACGATGGAAGGTTTGAAGCTCTATCTCGACGAGGTCGGCTGGCAGGTCAGCACCTCTGGACAGACCGGATACCAGGGCCTCGAGAACGTCGTCGTCACCGACGAGCTCACGCAGGCCGCGCTCTACGCCGAGCTCGTGCGGCGAGCGGTCTGTGATCCGGACATCGCGGACGTGAGCTTCTTCGGCTTTCGTGACGACGGCTCGCGCACGGGCTTCCAGTCCGCGCTTCAGCGCGTGGACGGCACCGCACGACCTGCGGCCGAGGCCGTGCGCGCGGCTATCGCCGACGCGGCTGCCGGATGCAAGGGAGCGCCCGTCCAGTGGCGTCCGTCGACGGCCGTCTTCGACCCGAGTGCCGCGGTTCGCGCCGGCGTGGGCTGGTCGCAGACGGTCCGGCTTCGCGCCGGTGAGGATGCAAGAGCGAATCTCTGCGTCAGTGCGATGCGACCGGTGGGGGTCTCGGAGAGGCTCCCTGGCCTTCGTTGCCGCATGATCGCGCTCGCGGGCACACGCCCTCGCGATGTCCCGCTCGTCGTGCCGAGCGGAACAGCTGTCGACGTCACCGTCGAGTTCGCGGCCGAGGCGAACGCTGCGCGGAGAACGACGGTCGTCATCCGCGGCGTAAAGGGGCTCGCCCGCCGACCTTGACATGCGAACACACGTTCGTCATAGTACGAACACGTGTTCGCCAGGATCGTCATCGTCGTGATCGTCGCAGCCGTTGCCTGGGCGATCTTCGCGCGTGACACGGGAGCAGGCGGGCCTGAGCGACGGTACGAGGTTCGGCAGGGAGACACGCTGTGGTCGATCGCCGAATCCACGTTCGCGGGAGATCCGCGGGAGGGCGTCTGGGAGCTCCGGCGCCGAAACGGGCTTGATGGCACGACGATCGTGCCTGGCCAACGGCTCGTTCTTCCCTAGACGACGGCGCTACTGGTAAGGGGGGAAACCTCGGGTTTCCCCCCTTCAGGATCCCCCCTTCCACCCGAGAGACCTGGTCTCCTACGGTCGGGCACTCGACTGCCTCGCCCGGTTTGCCGGGGCGTCGCGTAGGGTGCGCTCGATGGCGAGCGAGCGCATTCTCGAGCTTCTACGGCGCCCGGTCGATCCCGACGAGTACACAGAGATCCGCGAGCTGTGGAAGACCCACTCGATCGCCGAGGACAACCGCGACCTCGCCGGGCTGATCTCGACGCTCACCGAGGATTGCGTGTACGAAGTCGTGGGATCTGGCGCTCGGTGGGAGGGCCATGAAGGCGCCGCTCGTTTCTACACGGAGCTCCTGACGGCGTTCCCGGACATTCACTTCGACCTCGACTACATCGTCATCGGGCCGCAAGGAGTCTGCGAGGAAGCGAGTGTGACCGCGACCCACGAGGGCCGGTGGCTCGACCACGATCCGACCGGTGAGCGCCTCGAGTGGCGCAACGCGATCTTCTTCCCGTGGGATCCGGCGGCGCGGAAGTTCAAGGGGGAGATGGTGTACACGGATCTCGCGCTCGGACAGCCGCCAGCCAGCGGCTGATCCCGAGGTCCCTCAGCTCGCAGCGACGGTCGCTGCGGGAGCCTGCGGCGGCAGCACCTCGGCAGTGCGGCGCTTGGCGACGTCCGTGAAGGCATCGACGACCGCGGGATTGAATTGCTTCCCCCGGCCGGAACGAATCTGCATCAGCGCGTCGTTGAGCGACAGTGCAGCGGCGTAGGGCCGGTCGGTCGTCATCGCATCCCAGGCGTCGGCGAGCCCGATGACGGTTGCCTCGAGGGGGATCTCGTCACCGCTCAGGCCGTCGGGATAGCCGAGACCGTCCCAGCGCTCGTGATGGTGACGCACCGCCGGTACCGAGTCCTGGAAGGACGAGACCTTGGAGATGATCTCCGCGCCGCGCGTGACGTGCTCGCGCATGATCGCGGCCTCCGCGGGCTCGAGCGCGCCGGGCTTCGTGAGGATCGAGTCGGGTATGCCGATCTTCCCGACGTCGTGGAACAGCGCGGCGGTGCCGAGAGCACCGAGCTGCTTGGTCGACAGGCCCAGCTCGCGGCCGATGGCAAGGGCGACCCGACGAACGCGCTGAGAGTGGCCTGCGGTGTAGGGGTCACGCGCCTCGACGGCGGCGTTGAGCGTCTCGACGGTCTCGAGAAGGCTCTCCTCGAGCCGTTGCGTCGACTCGAGCAGTTCGTGAGATCGGCTCTGGAATGCGTCGTTCTGCCTCGCGAGACGCGCGGAGGCACCCCGAACCAGGAGGACGAGTGCGAGCCAGAGGAGTGCGAAGACGATCGCGACAGCGACCCAGACCGTGCGGGACGACGAGGTCACGCTGGCATCGAGAGCGTCGGGGTCGAGTGTCATCTCGACGACGCCGGCGATCCGATCGTTGCGAGACAGCAGCGGGGCCAGCACGACGATCTGGCGCCTCGTCACCTGGGAGCCGCCCGGCTTTGTCGGAATCTCGTCGATCGACGCGCGCGGTCTGCCGGTCTCGAGAACCGCCCGGACATCCTCGTCGGCCATTGCGGACTTTCGCCGCCGATACGTCGAGGTGAGGAGCGTGCCTTTCCGTGACCAGACCGAGACACCGGTCACGTCGCCCCTCGTGCGCACGGTTGCGCGTAGCCGCCGTCGAGACTGAGGCGTGACAGTCGCGCGCTTCCCGTGGACGAGTACCGGCGTCAGGAACGTGCTCGTGTACAGCGAGAGGTGGCGGGCGCTGTCGTCGAGTGCCTGCTCTCTGAGGTTCGTCGAGACGACCGTCGAGAGCACAAAGGCACCGACAGCGAGGATCGCAGCGGTCGCCAGGAGGAAGGTCCAGAGCAAAGCGAGCGACCTCGAGAGTCCAGCCGAGCGGAAGGCGCGGGGCGCCATGCCGCGTGTATCGGCACGGTGCAGGGCGACTTTGAGCGTCATCGCACAGACTTGCCGGCAACCCCTCCTGGCAACCCAACTGGCAACCCGTGGGCCGTGTGGCTCCGGACGGCTCTAGAATCGGCTCCAGTGGACCTCGACGTCGTCTTCCTCGGGACGTCCGGGGCCACGCCCACCGCCCAGCGTGCCCCGGCCGCGACGCTGATTCGGCGTGGGGGAGAGCGTTTCCTGATCGACTGTGCCGAGGGCACGCAGCGACAGCTGCTGCGCTCCGACGTCGGCCTCCTCGAGTTGCACGACGTATTCCTGACGCACTACCACGCCGACCACTACCTCGGGCTCCCCGGGATGCTCAAGACGTACTCGCTGCGCGGTCGCGAGCTCCCACTGACGATCTACGGCCCGCGAGGCCTTCGCGATCTGCTCTCGACGCTTCGCCGCGTGTTCGGGCGCCTCGCCTACCGCCTCGAGACCGTCGAGCTCGAACCAGGGGAGGCTCTTGACCGGGACGGTTACCGGCTCGAGACGTTCGTCGTGAACCATGGCGTGCCCGCGATTGGTTATGCACTGATCGAGGAGCCCCGGCCGGGCCGGTTCGACGTCGCGGGGGCAGATCTGCTCGGCGTGCCCGACGGCCCCGAGCGCGGGCTGCTCCAGCAGGGAACGTCCGTCACCCTCGCCGGCGGGGCGGTCGTCACTCCGGAGCAGGTGCTCGGGCCGCCGCGAGCCGGGCGCAAGCTGGTGCTGACAGGAGATACCGCCGCTGCGGCGTCGGTCGTCGAGGCTGCCGCGGGGGCCGACGTCCTCGTCCACGAGGCAACCTTTCTCTCGGACGAGCGTTCGCGTGCGCACGAGACGCTCCATTCGACCGCCGGTGAAGCCGCGCTCGCGGCCCGTGAGGCCGGGGTCGGATTGCTCGCGCTCACGCATCTGTCGACGAGGTACTTCGGCCATGAAGTCGTGGACGAAGCCAGGGAGCTCTTTCCGAACACGGTGGTGCCCCGAGACTTCGACGTCATCGACATCCCGTTCCCGGAACGTGGCGCGCCAGAGCTTCGTCGCTCGGGCGCCCGGGCTGCGAGGGCTCCAGCTGGGTCGGAGGAGACGTGACGCGGCTCGTCGCGGTCGCACGCTAGACTGGCGCGCGATCCCTTTAACCCGGTCCAGAGAGGCCGGAAAGGAGCACGATGTCGACTCGCACGCCCGGCCCGAAGGCCGGATCGGAGCACGCCGGAGCTGCCGCAGACTCTGTCGAAGCGAAGACGCTCCTCGACGTCGATGCGATCGCGAGGGCGCTCTCACGAATCGCGCACGAGCTGATCGAGCGCAATGCCCCTGAGTCCGGCCTGGAGCGACTCGCGCTCGTCGGGATCCAGACC
Source organism: uncultured Actinomycetes bacterium (assembly GCA_963734825.1). Classification (GTDB taxonomy): domain Bacteria; phylum Actinomycetota; class Thermoleophilia; order Gaiellales; family Gaiellaceae; genus GMQP-bins7. Next base: position 204,528 of record CAVTIQ010000003.1, read on the forward strand.
CGCGGGGTCCCGCTCGCGTCCCGCCTGCGTCGGTTGGTAGCCGAGCGCAGTGGCCACGAGCTGGAGCTCGGAGCACTCGACATCACATTTCATCGCGATGACGTCCAGGTGCGCGACGGAGGCCGACCGCCGGGCCGGCAGCCGATCGTCCGCGCGACGAGCGTCCCGTTCTCCCTCGAGGGCAAGACGGTGATCCTCGTCGACGACGTCCTCTATACGGGCCGCACGATTCGAGCCGCGATAGACGCGTTGCTCGGGTTCGGGCGCCCTGCGCGCGTCCAGCTCGCGGTCCTGGTCGACCGCGGCCATCGAGAGCTCCCGATTCGTCCGGACTACGTGGGCAAGAACCTCCCGACCGCGCGGGGCGAGCGGATCCAGGTCGAGCTCGTGGAGGTCGACGAGGTCGATCGCGTGCTGCTCGTGCCGGAGCCCGAGGACGAGACCCGTGTCTGAGCTGCGCCTGCCTCCCGAGCCGCGCCGGCACCTGCTGGCGATTCGCGATCTCTCGCGCGACGACATCGGGCGGATCCTCGAGACTGCGAAGGGCATGGCCTCCTCGCTCGATCGCGAGGTCAAGAGGCTTCCGACCCTGCAGGGACGCACGGTCGTGCATCTGTTCTACGAGTCGTCGACCCGCACGCTCGCGAGCTTCGAGCTCGCGGCGAAACGTCTGTCCGCAGACACCATGACGCTGCGCTCGGCCGGGTCGTCGGTGGACAAGGGCGAGTCGCTGAAGGACACCGCCTTGACGCTCTCCGCATACGACCCGGACGTGATCGTCGTTCGACATCCGTCCATCGGTGCGCCCGACCTCGTCGCGCGCGTCACCGACGCGCACGTGGTGAACGGAGGCGACGGAAAGCACCAGCACCCCACGCAGGCGCTCCTCGACCTCTACGCCATGCAGGAGGCACTCGGCCGCCTGGAGGGCGTGCACGTCGCGATCGTCGGCGACGTTCTTCACTCGAGAGTCGCGCGCTCGTTGATCCAGGCACTCGACCTCGTCGGCGCCCATGCGACCGTCATCGGCCCGCCGACGCTCTTGCCGCGCGGAATCGGCGCGCTCGGATGCGGTGTCTCGACCGACATCGCGGACGCGGAGCAGGCGGACGTGGTGTACGTGCTGCGCATGCAGCAGGAACGTATGGACGAGGGAGCGGCGTTCGTACCGTCTCTTCGTGAGTTCAGCGCGCTGTACGGGATCACGCCCGAGCGAATTCGCCCCGGTCAGCTGGTCATGCACCCCGGACCGATGAACCGAGGAGTCGAGATCGACCCCCGCGTCGCCGACTCCGAAGCAGCCCTTGTCATCGACCAGGTTCGCGCAGGCCTCGTGGTTCGCATGGCCGTGCTCTACGACTTGCTGACGGTCTCGGCGGCGCCGGCTCCCGCGTCGGCGACGATCTCCGCGCCCGTGGAGGTCGCCTGATGCTCGTGTGCGCCAACGGACGGGCGGACTCGCTCACTCTCGAGGGGCGTGTCGTCGCCCCCGCGCAGGGCATCGACGAGTGCCTGCGGATCAGCATCGTGGACGGTGTGATCGCCGGCCTCGAGCCGGCCGAGGCAAGCCGGCTCGTGATCGCTCCCGCGTTCGTCGACCCGCACGTTCACCTGCGAACGCCGGGCCGCGAGGACGAGGAGACGATCCGCTCGGGCACGGAGGCGGCCGCGGCAGGCGGGTACTGCGCGATCCTCGCGATGCCGAACACCGACCCTGTCGTGGACTCCGCGACCGTCCTCGGCGCCTTGCTCGAGCGAGCGCGGCAGGAGGCCGTGATCCCCACGGGGTTCATGGCGGCGATCAGCAAAGGCCAGCGTGGGGGCGAGCTCACGGAGATGGTCGAGCTCGCGGCCACCGGCGCAGCCGGGTTCACGGACGACGGTCGTCCGGTGATCTCAGCCGGGCTCATGCGGAGAGCGCTGCAGTACAGCGCCCTGGCCGATCGACCCCTGGCGCTGCACTGCGAGGATCCGGCGCTCTCCGTCGGCGGACACGCCCACGAAGGGGCCGTCGCAGCGGAGCTCGGTCTCGGCGGCTATCCCTCCGTCGCGGAGAGCGTCATGGTCGAACGCGACGTCTCTCTTGCTGCGTACGAGCAGCGACCGCTCCATGTCATGCATGTCTCAGCCCGTGAGTCCGTCGACGCCCTGCGGGCGGCCCACGCAGCCGGCGTCGCCGTGACCGGGGAGGTCACGCCGCATCACCTCTGCCTCACCGACGAAGCCGTGCGCACGCTCGACCCGAACACGAAGATGAATCCGCCGCTTCGAGCCGAGGAAGATCGGCTTGCTCTCGTCGGCGCGCTCCGCGACGGCACGATCGGGGCGGTCGCGACGGATCACGCGCCCCACGCGCGGCACGAGAAGGAGGTTCCGTTCGAGGACGCACCGTTCGGTGTCACCGGCCTGGAGACGGCGTTCTCGGTTCTCTACACACGGCTCGTGCTGCCCGGCGTGCTCTCGCTCGAGACGACTCTCGAGCGCATGTCCGCCGGTCCTGCACGCGCGCTCGGACTGCCCGAGCCGCGCATCGAGGTCGGCGCGAGGGCGAATCTCGTCACGCTCGATCTCGACATGACATGGACCGTGGCGGAAGACGGCTTCCGCTCACGTTCGCAGAACTCGTGGCTGATCGGTGAGACCCTGCAGGGGACGATCCGGCGGACGATCGCCGACGGGCGAGAGGTGTACGCAGCGTGAGCGCGGGGTACGTCCTGCTCGAGGACGGAACGATGTTCCGCGGCCGCTCGGTCGGCGCGCGCAGCGCAGCGTTCGGCGAAGCGGTGTTCACGACCGCGATGACGGGCTACCAGGAGACGGTGACGGATCCGAGTTACGCGGAGCAGCTCGTCTGCTTCACGGCGCCGATGATCGGCAACTACGGCGTCTCGGACGACCGCGACGAGTCCGCGAGCCCGCATGCGAAGGCGGTGATCATGCGCCAGCTCGGAGGACAGGAGTGGGCGGAGTGGCTGCGGTCGCACGACCTCGTCGCGCTCGAAGAGATCGACACGCGTGCGCTGGTGCTGCGTCTGCGCGACGGCGGTGCGATGCGGGCAGTGGTCGCGGACGAGGACTTCCTCCCGGCGGATGCTGCGTTGGAGCAGGTGCGCGAACAGCCGCTGATGGAAGGACAGGCGCTGGTAGCGCAGGTCTCCGCGCCGGAGCCGTACGTCTTCCAGGAGTCGGACGGGCCAGCGGTCGCCGTCGTCGACTACGGCACGAAGCGCTCGATCCTGCGCCGACTCGCGAGCGCGGGCGCCGGCGTGACCGTCTTCCCGCACACCGCGAGTCCCGACGAGCTCGCGGGCTTCGACGGAGTCGTGCTTTCGAACGGCCCCGGAGATCCAGAGCCGCTCGAACGCGAGGTCGAGACGGTTCGCGACCTCCTCGGACGGACGCCCGTGCTGGGTATCTGTCTCGGGCACCAGCTTCTCGGGCTCGCGACGGGCCATCGCACCTTCAAGCTCCCGTTCGGGCATCGCGGCGCCAACCACCCCGTCCTCGAGCGCAGCACGGGCCGGGTGCTCGTGACGAGCCAGAATCACGGCTTCGCGGTCGAGCCCAACGACGGCGTCGAGGCGACGCACGTCTCCCTCTACGACGGGACCGTCGAGGGCCTCGACTTCCCGGACCTGCGCGCGCGCTCGGTGCAGTTCCACCCCGAGGCGGGGCCTGGACCTCACGACGCCTGGTCGATCCTCAGGTCCTGGGTCGAGGAGCTTCGACGCTGATGCCGGCACGACGCGACCTCGAGAGCATCTGCGTGATCGGCTCAGGTCCGATCGTCATCGGCCAGGCGTGCGAGTTCGACTACGCCGGCTGCCAGGCGCTCAAGGTGCTTCGAGAGGACGGTTACCGGACGATCGTCGTGAACTCGAATCCGGCGACGATCATGACCGACCCAGGCTTCGCGGATCGGACCTACATCGAGCCGCTCGACTTCGAGAGCGTCGCGTCGGTCCTGGAGCGCGAGCGCCCGGATGCGCTCCTGCCGACGCTTGGGGGGCAGACAGCACTCAATCTGGCGGTCGGGCTCGCCGAAGCGGGGGTTCTCGACGATCTCGGAGTCGAGCTCATCGGCGCTCCCGTCGACGTCATTCGACGGGCCGAGGATCGCGAGGAGTTCAAGGCGGCCGTGTCGAGCTGCGAGCTCCTGGTTCCCGCCTCCCGAATCATCACGTCGCTCGATGATCTCGGCGGCGTGTCCCTGCCCGTGGTCGTTCGGCCGGCGTTCACCCTCGGCGGACACGGCGGCGGCTTCGCCGACGACCCGGATCAGCTCCGACGCCAGGTCGAGCGTGGGCTCGCCGAGTCTCCGATCGGTCAGGTGCTCGTCGAGGAGTCGGTGCGGGGATGGGACGAGTTCGAGCTCGAGGTGATCCGGGATCGCGCGGACAACGTCGTCGTCGTGTGCTCGATCGAGAACCTGGACCCGATGGGTGTGCACACCGGAGACTCCGTCACGGTCGCGCCGCAGATGACGCTCTCGGACGAGGCGTACCAGGAGCTTCGGGACGCGGCCGCAGCGGTGATCCGCGCCGTCGGCGTCGAGACCGGCGGCTCGAATATCCAGTTCGCCCGAGATCGCTCGAGCGGCGAGCTTCGGGTCATCGAGATGAACCCCCGCGTGTCGCGCTCGTCGGCGCTGGCCTCGAAGGCAACCGGGTATCCGATCGCGAAGGTTGCTGCGAAGCTCGCGGTCGGCTACACGCTCGACGAGATCCCGAACGATCTCACGAAGACGACCCCCGCGAGCTTCGAGCCGACACTGGACTACGTCGTCGTGAAGTTCCCGCGCTTCGCGTTCGAGAAGTTCCCCGGTGCAGACACGACCCTGGGCACACAGATGAAGTCCGTGGGCGAAGCGATGGGAATCGGACGCACGTTCACCGAGGCGTTCCTCAAGGCGTTCGGATCCCGCGAGCTCGAGGCTGGAGCTCCGACGCCGTGGGCGAGCCTCGAAGACGCGCAGCTTCCCGACGGTCTCCACCCGTGGTTCCGCGAGCAGATCGCCGCTGCGCGAGAAGAGCTCGCCTCGGGCGATCTCCTTCGGGCCAAGCGCGCAGGTTGGGGGGACGACTCGATCGGGAAGGTCCTCGACCTACGCGGCGACGAGGTTCGCCGTTTGCGCCATGAGCAGGGCATTCGTCCCGTGTTCCGGCGCGTCGACTCCTGCGGCGGCGAGGTGGAGGCAGCGTCGAACTACTTCTACTCGACCTGGGGCGAGGCCGAGGAGGCTTCTCCGACGAACGGCAAGGAGCGCGTGGTCATCCTCGGCTCCGGCCCGAACCGCATCGGCCAGGGAATCGAGTTCGACTACTGCTGCGTGCATGCGGCGCAGACCTTCAGGGCGCTGGGCTACGAGGCGGTGATGGTGAATTGCAACCCGGAGACCGTCTCCACGGACTACGACACTTCGGACCGGCTCTACTTCGAGCCGCTCTCGCCGGAGGAGGTCCTCGCGGTCTGCGACCGGGAGCAGCCACTCGGCGTCGTCACGCAGTTCGGCGGCCAGACTCCTCTCCGCCTCGCCCGGCACATCGAGGAGGCCGGCTACCGCATTCTCGGGACGCCGCACGTCGCCATCGATCTCGCCGAAGATCGAGAGCGCTTCGGGTCGCTGGCCCGTGACCTGGGAATCCGTTGCCCTCCGTGGGCCACCGTTGCGGGAGCGGATGAGGCGCGTTCTGCAGCTCTCGAGATCGGCTACCCGGTGCTCGTCCGCCCTTCGTACGTCCTCGGTGGGAGGGCGATGCGCATCTGCTACGACGATGCACAGCTCGATGCCGCGATGGCGGCCGTGCAAGGGCCAAGGGGTTTTGGCGCGGCCGGAATCCGCGCGTCCGCGGATTCCGGTCTTGCGCACCAGGCTGTTCTCGTCGATCGGTTCGTGGAGCATGCGATCGAGCTCGACGTGGACGCACTCTGCGACGGCGAGGAGGTCTACATCGGTGCCGTCATGCAGCACGTCGAGGAAGCCGGCGTGCACTCGGGCGACTCGGCCTGCGTGCTGCCGGCTCCGTCGCTGACGCTTGCGGCCGCGCTCGAGGTCGAGCACGTCGTCAAGCGGCTCGGCCCGGCGCTCGGCGTCGTCGGGCTCCTCAACGTCCAGCTCGCGATCGCTGACAACGCCGTGTACGTGCTCGAGGTGAACCCGAGGGCATCGCGGACGGTCCCGTTCGCCAGCAAGGCCATAGGGGTGAACCTCGTGGACGCCGCGTGCAGGCTGGCCGCGGGGAGCACGCTGCGCGATCTCGATCTTCCGACGCCGCGGCCGTCGCAGGTCAGTGTGAAGGCGGCCGTGCTCCCGTTCTCGCGCTTCCCGGGAGCTGATCCCGTGCTCGGCCCCGAGATGCGCTCGACCGGGGAGGTGATGGCCAGCGCGGCCGATCTCCCGACGGCTCTCGCAAAGGCCGAGCGGGCCGCCGGCCGACCGCTCCCGACGTCAGGGACAGCGTTCCTGTCTGTGCGAGACGAGGACAAGCCTGCGGCGGTTGCAGTGGCGGCTGCGCTCGCAGGGCTCGGCTTCGAGCTCGTGGCCACCGAAGGAACGTCGCGCACGCTGCGCGCGGCGGGTCTCGAGGTGGAGGAGATCGCGAAGGTCGCCGACGCGGCGACCGACGAGGAGACGGTCGTCGACCTCGTCCGGCGAGGGCGGTGCGACCTGATCGTGAACACGCCGCAGGGAAGCGGAGCGCGTGCTGACGGCTACCTCATCCGCGAGGCTGCGCTCGTCGCCCGGGTTCCGTGCGTGACGACGATCTCCGGCGCTGCGGCCGCCGTGCACGCCATCGCGAACGCGCGAGCCGAGTCGGCGCTCTCGCTCCAGGAGCGAATCGGGATCGAGGCGTGAGCGTCGCCGCTTCCGGGCGGGCGGAGACACGCGTCCTCCCGTCGCGGGAGCTCCTCGGCGTCATCGGGAGGGAGGAGATCGGCCCGTACACGCTGCTCCGACTCGAGCGCGGTGCCGTCGACCCAGGGACGCCCGGGCAGTTCTTCATGCTCGAGGCACCGGGGAGGCTCCTGCCGCGCCCGATGAGCCTCTGCCTGGCGCCGCCTGGCGAGCTCGCCTTCCTCATCGACCCGATCGGGCCGGGTACTCGCGCTCTGTGCGCGCTCGAGCCTGGCGTTGCACTCCACGTCTTCGGGCCGCTCGGGAACGGCTTCGACCTCGACGTCGCTCGACCGCTGCTCGTCGGCGGAGGGATCGGGATGGCGCCGTTGCCGTACCTGTCCGAGACGCTCGGAGATCCACCGGTCGTGCTCGGGTTCCGGTCTGCCGAGCACGCGCAGGCGGCGTCGCTCCTCCCGCACGCCCAGGTCGTGATCGAGCCACGGCTCGTGACCGAGCTGCTGCCCGACGATCCCGGCGACGTGCTCGCCTGCGGCCCTGAGGCGATGCTCGATGCGATCGGCGTCCGTGTCCCGGGTGCGCAGCTCGCCCGAGAAGCGCCGATGGCCTGCGGGTACGGGGCGTGTTACGGCTGTGTCGTCGAGATCGACGGGCACTACGAGCGACTCTGCGTCTCCGGGACCGGTGCTACGGCCGTCGTCGGCGACCGGGCCAGCGACGGGGACTGCGTGAACGTTCCCGTCCTGAACTCCAGCGGCTGCCTCGACGCTCTCACCGCGCCCGAGGTCGCGCGATCTCTCGACGCTTTCGTGACGAAGACCGTGACCCCCCTTCGTCGTGAGGGGAACCCGCCGCCGAGGTTCGCCGAGACCGACCGCGGAATGCTGAACTCGATCGGACTCCAGAACCCCGGCATCGACGCGTTCGTCACCGACGTGCTGCCGCGACTGGGCGACCTCGGGGTCCCAATCTGGGTCTCGGTGGGCGGGTTCTCTGCCGACGACTACGCGTCGGTCTGCGAGCGCCTCGACCGGTGTGCTGCAGTCGAGGTCATCGAGTTGAATCTGTCCTGCCCGAACGTCGAAGAAGCGCCGGAGACGGCTGCCGAGCTCGTCCACGGAGCGCGAGCAGTGACGTCAAAGCCGCTCTACGCCAAGCTTTCGCCTGCGACGCAGGACATTGCCGAGACCGCCCGCGCAGTTGTCTCCGCGGGTGCCGACGGGCTCTCGCTCGTGAACACGATCCGCGGCTTGACACTCGACCCGCAGACGCTCATGCCGACACTCGGGCGCGGGGCCGGCGGCTACTCAGGACCGGCGCTCGGGCCGGTGGCGCTGGCGTGTGTCTGGGCGTGTGCGCAGGCGGTCGAAGTTCCGATCGTCGGGATGGGCGGCGTGTCGAGTGGATACGACGCGGTCGCGCTCGTCGCGGCCGGTGCGAGTGCAGTCGCGCTCGGAACGATTCTGTTTTCGGACCCGGCAGCACCGGGCAGAGTGCGGAAGGAGATGGCGGCCGAGGCGAGAGCCCGGGGTCACGAATCCGCGGCCGACATTCGGGGTACCGCGCACGATATCGGGGTCGCCGCGTTTTCGTAAGCTGAGTAGACAACGCAAAAACTCCTGCAAATAGGCCAAAACGTTCCCGCTTGACCCAGGGTGCGATCTTGCTAGACTCGTCCGGCTCATGGTCACGTCGAAGACGCACGCCCAGGCGCCCGCCCGCTCCCTCGACCAGAGGATGGAGGCGCTCCAAAGGGCCAACGACGTGAGAGTGCGACGCGCTCAGCTCAAGAGGGACCTGAAGGCAGGCCGCGTTCACATCGAGGAGATCCTCCTCTCGCCGCCCGAGTTCGTGTCCACCGCGAAGGTGTTCGACATGCTCATGGCCGTGCCGAAGTTCGGGCGCGTGAAGGCGGCACGACTGCTGAACCACTGCCGCATCAGCCAGTCGAAGACGGTCGGCGGCCTTTCGGAGCGCCAGCGCACCGAGCTCGTCGAGCTCTTCAACCACCGCTCCTAGCCTGACGGTGCCTCCGCTTGCCCACGGGCGGCCCGTCTTCGTCGTCACCGGGCCGTCGGGTGCCGGCAAGGGCACGCTCATCAAGGGGCTCGTGGAACGCGTCGCGACGCTCGAGGTCGCCGTCTCTGCGACGACGCGACCGCAGCGCCCTGGCGAGGTCGACGGTCGGGAGTACTGGTTCCTGAGCGACGACGAGTTCGAGCGCCGCGTACAGGCAGGGGAGTTCCTGGAGTACGTGCCGTACGTCTCGGGGCGCCGCTACGGCACGCTGCGCCAGGAGATGGAGCGCATCGCAGCCGATGGGAAGGTCTGCGTGCTCGAGCTGGAGCTCGAGGGCGCGCTCACCGTCCAGGAGGACGTCGACGGAAGCGTGACGGTGTTCATCGCGGCCGACGTCCCCGAGCTGGAACGACGATTGAGGGAGCGCGCGACGGAGAGCACGGGCGAGATCGGCGAGCGAATCACGCTTGCCCGCGAGCAGCTCGAGCAGGCGCACCTGTTCCGCTACATGGTGCGAAACGACGACGTCGAGCGCGCGACAGCCGTGCTCCAAGCGATTGTCGAGTGCGAGCTCGCGCTCGCAGGTACCATGTCGCGGCCATGATCCACCCCCGCCTCGATGATCTGCTGGAAAAGGTCGAATCCCGGTACGCCCTCGTGATCGTCGCAGCCAAGCGCGCGCGCCAGATCAACAACTACCACCACCAGCTCGGCGAAGGCATGGGCTTCGAAGAAGCCCCTCCGCCGCTGATCGAGTCCCGCTCGAAGAATTACCTCACGCTCTCCATGGAGGAGATCGCGAGCGGCAAGATCACGTACCAGAAGCCTCCCGCCTAGCGGGGGCGCAGGCCGATGCCGAGGATCCTGGTCGGCGTCACCGGCGGGATCGCGGCCTACAAGGCGTGCACGCTCGTCCGACTGCTCGTCAGGTCGGGCCACGACGTCTATCCGATTCTGACGGAGAGCGCCGAGCGCTTCGTCTCGGCCCGGACGTTCTTCGCGCTGGCTCGCAAGAGGCAGAGCGGTGATCCGTACCCACATCTCGCGCACGCCGATCTACTCATCGTCGCGCCCCTGACTGCGAACACGCTCGCACGGATGGCGCACGGCCTCGCAGACGACCTTCTGACGGAGACGGCTCTAGCCCACGCCGGCCCGGTGCTCGTGGCGCCGGCGATGAACACCCGCATGTGGGAGCACCCGGCGACGCGCGCGAACGTCGAGACGCTTCGCTCACGCGGCGTCGCGATCGTCGGACCGATGGAGGGAGAGCTCGCCGAAGGTGAGTTCGGGGCCGGGAGAATGGCCGAGCCCGAGGAGATCGCTGCGACCGCCGGGCGGATCCTCGGCGAGGCTCACGTCGCAACGGCGCTGAGCGGACGCCGTGTCCTGATCTCGGCCGGCGGGACGCGCGAGCCGCTCGATGCCGTGCGCTTCGTCGGGAACCGCTCGTCGGGCCGGATGGGGGTGGCCCTCGCGGAGGAGGCGCGCCGCCGTGGTGCCGACGTGACGCTTCTCGCAGCAAATCTGAACGTCAGCGCACCGCCAGGCGTCACCGTCGTGGAAACACCCACCGCGTCGGATCTCGAGCGGGAGACGCTTGCGCGGGCCGACTCCGACGTGATCGTGATGGCCGCGGCGGTGGCGGACTATCGGCCGAGCGCGCCAGAGGAGAGCAAGCGCCCGAAGGACGACGAGCCGTGGATCGTCGAGCTGATCCCGACCGTGGACGTGCTCGCCGCCCTCGGCGCGGCTCGGCGTCCCGGGCAGGTTCTCGTCGGCTTCGCAGCCGACGCGTCGGGCCACGGGCTCGAGCGCGCACGCGAGAAGCTGCATGCGAAGAGCTCCGATCTGGTCGTGTTCAACGACGTGTCTCGAGCCGACATCGGGTTCGACGTCGAGGACAACGAGGTGACCTTGCTGACGAACGGCAGCGAGCAGCATGTCTCAAAGGCCGCGAAGAGCGCGATCGCTGCAGCGATCTTCGATGCCGTCGAGCACATCGTCGCCGGGCGGTCGGAGAGCGCATGAGCGACGTGGCGCAGGTACGCGACACCCCGCACCCGACCGCCGACGGCGTGGTCTCCCGGGTCGTTGCGAACCTCGAGCTCGGCGTTCACGCGCCTCGTGAGGTCCTCGAGCTCTGCGTCCTCTGCCTCTTGGCCGAAGGGCATCTGATCATCGAGGACTTTCCGGGTGTGGGTAAGACCGTCCTCGCGAAGTCGCTGGCCCGGTCGCTCGATCTGTCGTTCTCCCGCCTGCAGTTCACGCCCGACCTCCTGCCGACGGACGTCACAGGGGTGAACGTCTTCAACCAGAAGGCGAACGAGTTCGAGTTCAGGAGCGGGCCCGTGTTCGCCAACGTCGTGCTCGTCGATGAGATCAATCGGGCGTCTCCGAAGACGCAGTCGGCGCTTCTCGAGGCGATGCAGGAGTGCCAGGTGACGATCGACGGCGTCACGTACCCGCTCGAGCTGCCGTTTCTCGTCGTGGCGACTCAGAACCCGATCGAGTACGAGGGCACGTATCCGCTGCCGGAGGCACAGCTCGACCGGTTCACCGCGATGCTCTCCCTCGGCTATCCCGGCCCTGCGGAGGAGGCGCGGATGCTCGGTGAGCAGACCACAGCCCCTCCGCTCGACGACCTTCGGCCGGTCGCTGGTCACGCGGAGGTGCTCGCTGCCGTACAGGCTGCCCGCGGTGTTTTCGTCGAGGAGAGTGTCGGCCGCTACGTGGTGGCCCTGCTTCGCCACACGCGGGTGAACCCGCAGCTTGCGCTCGGCGCCAGCCCGCGCTCCGGGATCGCGCTGCTGCGGATGGCGAAAGCGCGGGCAGTCGCGCGCGGTCGCGATTACGTCTTGCCTGAAGACGTCCAGGCCGTCGGGAAACCCGTGCTCTCTCACCGATTGATCGTCGCGCCCGAAGCGCGCGGCGTAGGAACGGGGCCGGAGGAGGCGGTTCAGAGAGCGCTCGACGAGACGCCGGTACCTGTCTGATGCGCCGTGGAGGAGCACTCGTCCTCGGCGGCGTTGTGCTCGGTGCTGCGATCGTGTTCGCATCGCGTCCGCTCGGCGTCGTCGGGCTCGGACTGCTCGCTGCGGGGTTGGTCTCACGGGCCTGGTCGGCACTTGCGAGTGGGCCTATCGACGTGCGGGCGTGGCTCGAGCCGGATCGCGCGACAGAGGGTGACGAGGTCGTTCTGCGCTTCGCAGCACGGCGCAGGTTGGGAGTCCCCGGTGGGACAGCTGCCATCACGTGCGCGTTCGATCGGCTCGGTGACTTCGAGTGTCGGCTGACCGGTCACGGCCGATCCTTGTCCGGCGAAGTAGCGCTCGGTGCGCTTCCTCGGGGGCGGTTCCTCTCGACGAGTACGTCGATCGAGGTCCGGGACCCGCTCGGCCTCGAGGTGAGATCGCACCCACTTGACGTGGTCGTCGGTGCCCTCGTGTACCCGAGGCTCGTCGATCTCGAGTCCCTGTGGAGCGATGCGGGACGACGTCTCGATGACGGCCGCCGCTTGCTCCTTCGACGCACCGCGGGTTTCGATCTCCACTCGGTGCGTGAGTACGAGCAGGGAGAGTCGCTTCGTCGAGTCCACTGGCCGTCGAGCGCGAAGCGGGGGCTTCTCATGGTCAAGGAGCTCGAGGATGCGCCTCGAGAGTCGGTCGTCGTCCTTCTGGACTGCGACCCGGCGGGTGAGGCGGGCGACTCGCCCAACTCGAGCTTCGACGCGGCGGTTCGCGCCGCCGGATCGATCGTTCGAACCCACGTCGCACGCGGTCGTCGGGTGGTGCTCGCGACCACGGGTACGGAGGCGGCCGTCACGCGTGCCTCCACGCTCGAAGGGGACTTCCAGTCCGTGCTCGCCACCCTTGCCGTTGCCACTGCGGATGCCCAGCACGAGCTCGCCCGATTCCTCGAGCGCCCGCCCCCGGCGGTGACAGGCGCGGCAGAGCTCGTCGTCGTGACCGCAACGCTGGGACAGTCGGCCGTCAGGCGGCTGCTCGACGCTGCCGGACGTCGGCGGGTATCGGTCGTGTGGGTCGACGCGCCGAGCTACGTCGGCCGGGCGACCAGGATGGCGACCGACGTGCTGCGCCTCTCGTCGACAGGGATCCCTGTGGCCGTTGTCCGCGCGGGGGACGAACTCGCCCCGGCGCTCGAGCTCCCGGCGCGCGAGGCGCGAGCCGGTGGGTAGAGCTCAGCGCAAGGCACCAGTTAGGCCCGCAGGGAGGACGCTCGCGGCGGTGGCGTTGCCCGCCCTCGCCGTGTCCGTGTCCTGGATCCGGCTCGAGGATCCACGCCTGACGAGCGATCTTGCGTTCGTCGTCCTGCTCGCCGTGGCACCCGCGCTGGCGAGAGCGGGTGCGATGCGGCTGGCCGCGTTCGCACTGGCGATCGCGGCCATGGCCTGGATCACGCTCGGCGCAGAGGTCTGGGAGCTTGCGCCGTTCCGGGACGAGCACGTCGTTTCGCCCGTATCCGAGAAGGTCTGGCGCGGCATCGGGGAGTACTACGACGTCCTTCTACCGTTCAACCCGGCGCTCCATCCGGAGATGCACGCGCTCATGCTCGTCGCCGTCTTCGGGTTCGTGGCCGCGATCGCCTGGCTCGTCGCGGCGAGACGGCCTCTTGCCGCGGCCGGCGTGACGATCGCTGGGGCCGGGTGGCCTGCGACGTTGCTCGCGGACGGAGCCGTCTTCATCGGGGCGCTCGCGCTTGCGGCTGCGCTCTCGATCACCGTCGTCCTCCGGGCGCGCTCGTTGCGGGCGCTCGCGGCGGGCGGGGCGGTCGCCGCGCTCGTGGTCGGGTGCGCAGCGTGGGCGTCCTCGGCCACGTCGTTCACGCGCGAGGCCGTGCTCGACTGGCAGCACTGGGACCTCGGAAGCCCGGGGCGATCAGGGCTCAACGTCCGGTTCGTCTGGGACGCGCAGTACGACGGGATCGCGTTTCCGCCTTCGGCGACGACGGTCTTGAGGATCTCCGGCCCGAACCGGGCGCAGTACTGGCGCGTGTCGACGCTCGACGCGTTCATCGCCGATCGCTGGTTCGAGGATCTCTCCTTCGTCGTCACCAGCGGGCCTGCGAAAGGGCCGCTTCGTCTCGGGGCGCTGGCTCCGAGGGTCGCACACGACGAGAAGCAGTGGGTCGAGCAGCAGGTGGAGGTCAGGGCTCTTGCCGAGGACCGGCTCGTCGCGGCAGGTACCCCGGTGGCGGTCGACGCGCCTTCTCTCGGAACCGTGTTCGCATTCGCTGGAGGTGTCGTGCGCGCCCAGGGCGTGATCTCCCTCGGCACGAGGTATCGCGTCTGGAGCTACGTGCCCGATCCCGCCCCTGCAGCACTCGCGGCAGCACCTGTCGCGTATCCGCCTGCCACCCGCCCGTACCTCACCCTCTGGGGTCGGACATTGCCTCGGTACGGCACAGCGCATCGAGACGAACGCGTCAGCGCTCTCCTCGACGATCCCTCGTACGCGGATCTCGGCGCGTACCGGCCGTTGTACGAGGACGCAATGCGCGTCACGCAGGGCGCGACCTCGCCGTACGCAGCGGTGCTCGCGCTCGAGTCGTGGCTCCGGCAACGCGGAGGATTTCGCTATTCCGAGCGACCGCCGGTGACCCATGGCCGGCCGTTGATCGATTTCGTCGAGTCGACGCGTGCCGGTTACTGCCAGCACTTCGCCGGGGCCATGGCGTTGATGGCACGTCTCCTCGGGATCCCGGCTCGCGTGGCAGTCGGCTTCACGAGCGGACGACTCGAGAACGGTGGCTGGACGGTCACCGATCACGACGCACATGCCTGGGTCGAGGTGTGGTTCCCGGGTTACGGCTGGATTCCGTTCGACCCGACGCCTGGCCGCGGGACGTTCTCGACGCAGTACTCGTTCGCGTCGAACTCGAGCGCGACGGTCGCCAAACTGCGGCGTGGAGCCCTCGACACGGTCGCAGCCGATCGCAACCCCGGCGACCTCGAGGGATTCGGCTCCGCGGAGTCCGGAGGCGCGGATCGTCCCTCGATCCTCGCGATCGCCATGGTGCTCGCAGCGCTCGGCGCCGCCGCGATCGGCGTCGTCAAGTGGATGCGACGCAGGTTGAGGTATCTGACGACGGACCCACGTCGAGCGGCTGCCGCGACACGGGCCGAGCTCGAGGCCTTCCTTCGCGACCAGGGTGTCGCGGTCCCGCGGAGCGCGACGCTGGACGACCTCAAAACCGCCGTCGCGGACGAGCTCGGATTCGATGCGAGCGCGTACGTCGCGGCCGCGGGGCGTGCTCGGTTCGGCGACCCGCAGGATGCGCCACATGCGGCGAGGGCCGCTCGGGCGGAGTTGGCGGCGCTGTTGCGAAGCGTGCGCGAAAGACTTCCTCTCCCTGCGCGATTGCGCGGGTTCGTCTCGCTGCGCTCTCTGCGCGGGTGGCAGGGATGACCGAGACGTATGACCTGTTCCAGCAGGGGCGGGCGCACCTCCGCTCTGGGAGACCCGCGCAGGCCACGGTTGCCCTCGAGAAGGCGAAGCGCCACGAGCCTCGCTCGCGCTCGATTCGGGAGGCGCTGGCGATCGCGTACTTCAGGCTCGGCCGCTTCGAGGAAGCCGAGGCGGAGTTCCGGACGCTCGTCGAGCTCGCGCCGGCGGACGACTTCGCCCACTACGGGTTGGCTCGGTCCCTCGTCAACCTCGGGCGCCGGCACGAAGCGCGACCGCACATCAAGCTGGCACGCTCGCTCCGACCAAGGACATCGTCGCTCGACGCGGAGTCGTCGGAGGCGTCTTAGCTCACGCCGACGACGCGCTCGACCTCGGACAGGGTCGTGACACCTTCGAGGCAGAGTCGGTTGCCGTCGTCACGGAGCGCCCGCATCCCGCCGGCGACGGCGGTGCGATGGATGTCCAGCGTCGGCGCACCAGCTGCAACGAGGTCTCGGATCTCGTCGGTGAACTCGAGCACTTCGAAGAGCGCAACTCGACCGCGGTAGCCGGTGCCACCGCAGGCAGGGCAGCCGCGCCCGTGGGCCAGGAACCTCTTCCCGGGCCTCTCGCTCGGGCGGCCGAGTGCAACCAGCTCAGCCTTCGTCGCCTTGACCATCTCGCGACAGTCGGGGCACACCCGGCGAGTGAGCCGCTGTGCGACGAGGCACGTCAGCGTCGCTGCCAGGAGGCCGGGCTCGACGCCCATGTCCGTGAAACGCCGGATGGCCGAGGCGGCCGTCTGCGAGTGGATCGTCGAACACACGAGGTGGCCCGTCATCGCCGCGCGCACTGCGATCTGCGCGGTCTCCTCGTCACGGATCTCGCCGACCAGGATGACGTCCGGATCGGAGCGGAGGATCGTGCGAAGCCCCCGGCCGAACGTGAGCCCCGCTCGCGTGTTGACCTCGATCTGGTCGATGCCGGGCGTGAGGTACTCGACCGGGTCCTCGATCGTCATCAGCGTGCGATCCGGTGTGTTCAGCTCGTTGAGCGCTGCGTACATCGTCGTCGTCTTCCCGCTCCCGGTAGGGCCGCAGGTGATGACTGCGCCGAAGGGCTGGTGGATAGCCGACCGGATCGACGACTCGGCCTCGGGCGAGAGCTCGAGATCGGAGAGCGAGTGCGGCGCGGACGCCTGGTTCAGGACGCGGAGCGTGATCTTCTCGCCGAACTTCGTGGGGAGGACGGCGATCCGGAGGTCGATGGTGTGACCTGCCGAGCGGACGGCGACCCGACCGTCTTGCGGCGCTCTCCGCTCGGCGATGTCGAGCCTGCCGATGACCTTGAGTCGGCTCGTGACCGCGGCCTGCTGTGAGGTCGGTATCGATCCGATCTTTCGCACTACGCCGTCAACCCGCGCCCGGATCTCGAGCGCCCGCAGCTGCGGAGTGAAGTGGATGTCTGAAGCACCGAGAGTGAGCGCGCGCTGGATCGTCTTGTTCACCACCATCACCGCAGGCGTGTCGCCGTCTGCCTCGTGCATGTCGACGATGCCGTGCGCCTCGTCCGAGTCGTTCTCCTGGTCGTCGACGACATCGAGCGTCTCCTGGTGGACGAACGCGATAGCCGCATCGATGGCGTCCGGCGCCGCGACTCCGAATCGAATCGGAACACCGAGAGCGAGGCGCAACTCGTCCCAGTGGAGGACGTTCGTCGGATCAGCGACGGCTACGAGCAGCGAGTTGTCCGGAAGGAAGCCAACGGGTACGGCCGAGTATCGCCGTGCAAGATCTTCGGGCAGAAGCATGGCCGCTTCGTTGTCCACGTCGGACTCCCCGAGCTCGACGAGCGGCATCTCGACCTGCTCGGCGAGCAGGCGGGCAACCTGGGTCTTCGTCACGCTTCCGCGCTCGACCAGGATCTCGCCCAGTCGCTTGCCGGATTCGCGTTGAGATTCGAGTGCGTCCTGGAGCTCTTCCTCTGTGAGAAGGCCGTCGCGGACGAGCAGCGATCCCAGCGCAGGCCATGGCTGATGAGCGGCTTCCATCCCGTCGAGATATCGGCTTGTCACCCTTGTGACGTGAGTCGCAGCTAAGAATCCCGTCGTGCGGGCTGTCGTGCAGCGTGTGACGTCGGCGACCGTGACCGTGGACGGCGAAGTCGTCGCCTCGTGTGGCGCGGGACTCGCCGTTCTCGTCGGAGTCGCCCGCGGAGATCGGGAAGCGGATGCCGATCGTCTGGCGGAGCGGATCGCGCGGCTCCGAGTGTTCGAGAACGACGAGGGCCGCTTCGACCGCTCGCTTCGCGACACACGTGGTGGCGCACTCGTCGTGAGCCAGTTCACGCTCATCGCGGATCTTCAGAAGGGCAATCGCCCGAGCTTCACCGAGGCCGCGACGCCCGAGCTCGCCGAGCCCCTCTACGAGAGGTTCTGCACGGCTCTCGAGGGAGAAGGCGTGCCGGTCTCGCGCGGCGTCTTCGGCGCCCGGATGGTGGTAGCGATCGAGAACGACGGTCCCGTGACGATCGTGCTCGAGACGTAACGCAGCGGCCCGCGGGCGCTCATTTCGGGAGCGCTGCGCGACCGGCCGGCACGGCAGACGGTGCTATTCTTGGCCGACCACATTTCACCGGCTTGGAGAAATGGGCGCGCGTCGCGCCCGTTTTTTTTGAGAGGAGATCGCCACCGAGATGAGCACGACGTACGCACGAGAACGGACCCTCTCCGAGGAGATCGCACCCTCGGTGGAGAGTGCCGTTCCCGGTGTCGAGGTTCTCGCGGTGGAGCTCGTCTCGCCCAGCCGGCTTCGTGTCTATGTCGACCATCCAGATGGCGTCGACCATGAGCTCTGCGCGGCGGTGACGGATGGCCTGCGCTCGTATCTCGACCGCTTTTCGATCGAGGTCTCGTCTCCCGGGCCCGACCGTCCGCTACGGACCGAGAGGCACTTCGCATCGGTGTTGGGGCAGGGCGTCGCGGTTCGCACGAAGCACGACGTACACGGCCGAAACCGATTTCGGGGGGAAGTCGTCGCTGCGTACGAGGACGCTGTCACGCTTGCCGTGAACGGATCCGACCCGCTGCGCATCCCGTACGACGCAATCGTGCGGGCCAACCTAATCGGCAGCACCTGATCCACAAGGGGTAGACCACATGAGCCAAGAGATCATCGAAGGAATCCAGGCGATCGAGAAGGAGAAGGGAATCGAAGAGGGCATCCTCGTCTCAGCTCTCGAGGATGCGCTTCTCGCCGCCTACAAGAAGACCCCCGGTGCCGCCCGGCACGCCGAAGTGATGCTCGGAACCGACGGCGACTTTCGCGTCGACGGCATCGAGATCCCGGAAGACGTCGAGGTGCGCCTGCTCGACGACGCCCGTGAGGCCCGCATCGCGGAGCTCGAGAAGATCGAGGAGGAGACGGGGGAGAGGCAGCACACGCTCGTGGCCGACGAGGATCTCGACCTCGACTGGTCACAGGTTCCGCCGGACCAGATCGTGCGCACCGACGTGACTCCGGACAACTTCGGCCGCATCGCCGCGCAGACGGCCAAGCAGGTCATTCAGCAGCGGATCCGGGAAGCGGAGCGGGCGATCATGTACGAGGAGTACGTCGATCGCCAGGGCGAAGTCGTCACCGGGATCGTGCAACAGGCCGGAGACCGGAACAACGTGCTCGTCGACCTCGGCCGCGTCGAGGCGCTCCTGCCGCGCTCGGAACAGGTGGACGGCGAGCGCTACGAGCAGGGGAGCAGGATCAAGGCGGTCATCGCCGAGGTCCGGTCGGGGACGAAAGGGCCGCAAGTCATCCTCTCGCGCCGCGACTCGGAGCTGATCCGCGCGCTCTTCGAGCTCGAGGTCCCGGAGATCGCCGACGGCCTCGTCGAGATCCGCGGCGTCGCGCGCGAGCCGGGGTACCGCTCGAAGATCGCGGTGGAGTCGCACATGCAGGGAGTCGACCCCGTGGGCGCGTGCGTCGGGCCGCGGGGATCGCGCGTGCGCATGGTGGTCTCTGAGCTTCGCGGGGAGAAGATCGACATCATCCCCTGGAACACCGAGCCCGCCCGCTTCGTCGCCAAGGCGCTCTCGCCGGCTCGCGTTCGCGAGGTCTACATCGACGACGAGACGCGTGAGGCGACGGTGATCGTCCCGGACGACCAGCTCGCGCTCGCGATCGGCAAGGAGGGGCTCAACGCCCGCCTCGCGACGCGGCTCACGGGCTGGAAGATCGACATCCAGTCGGAGTCCGAGTTCGCTCGTGCGGAGGCCGCGGCCGCGTTTGCCGGTGCGGACGACAACGAGGAGTACTCGGGCCGCTGCGCCGCCGTCCTCTCGAACGGAAAGCGTTGTCCGAACGCGGCCCTGCCGGGCTCGCGGTACTGCGGCGTTCCCGCACATCAGGAGCTGGCATCGGTCGAGCCTCCACCCGCGGCGGAAGTCGACGCGGTCGCGGTCGCGGACGAAGACGCCGAGGCCGACGAAGACAGCCCGGAGTCGCTCGAGAACGACGCCGTTGCAGTCGTTCAGGACGCCGAGAGCTCGGCGGACGAGGAGTAAGCTGACCCGCGATGGCTGACGGCCGCAAAGGACCAAATCGTCCCATTCGCCCGCGCACGGGACCCGGCGGGCGGAAGCGGCGCGTCGTCATCGAGGGTGGTGGCGCTCGCGGGCGCGACGGCAGACAGGCGCGTGACCGGAGCGGTACCCCGGGGCCGCCGCGTACGCAGACGCCGCCCGCTCCTCCACCCACCGGGCCGGTGAAGGTCGAGTCGGGCGTCAACGTCAAGGACCTCTCGCAGGCACTCGGCGTGCCGATGCCGGACCTGATCAAGATCCTCATGGGACTCGGCCAGATGCGCACTGCGACGCAGTCGCTCTCCGACGAGGAGCTCGAGGTGATCGGCGCCGAGCTCAAGCGCGAGATCACGATCAAGCACGCGGCCGAAGAGGAGCTCGAACCGGAGGTGTTCGACGACTCCGAGGAAGACCTACAGGCGCGTCCGCCGGTCGTCACGATCATGGGTCACGTCGACCACGGCAAGACGACGCTCCTCGATGCGATTCGCGAGACGTCTGTCGTCGACACGGAGGCAGGCGGCATCACGCAGCACATCGGCGCGTACCAGATCGATGTCGCCGGTCGCAAGATCACGTTCCTCGATACTCCGGGCCATGAGGCCTTCACTGCGATGCGAGCGCGCGGCGCGAAGGTGACGGACATCGCGGTCCTCGTCGTCGCGGCGGACGACGGCGTCATGCCGCAGACGAAGGAGTCGATCTCGCACGCCCGTGCCGCGGAGGTGCCGATCGTCGTCGCGGTCAACAAGACCGACATCCCGGACGCGAACGTGGACCGGGTCAAGAGCGAGCTCGCCGCAGAGGGCCTCCAGCCCGAGGACTGGGGTGGCTCCACGCAGTTCTCCGAGGTTTCCGCGAAGCAGAAGACGAACCTCGACGACCTCCTCGAGCGCATCCTGCTCGTCGCGGACGCCGAGCTCGACCTGCGCGCGAACCGCGGAGCGGACGCCTCCGGCTTCGTCATCGAGTCGCGCCTCGACGTCGGTCGCGGGCCGGTCGCGACGGTCCTCGTCCTGCGCGGAACGATGCGGGTCGGCGATGCGGTCGTTGCGGGGGATGCGTCCGGCAAGGTCCGAGCGCTGCAGGACTACCACGGCAACCGCGTTCGCGAGGCAGGTCCCGGCGACCCGGTCGAGATCCTCGGCTTCGACCGCCCTCCGCCCGCGGGTGAGTTCTGTCGGGTTGTCGAGCACGAGCGCCAGGCGAAGCACCTCGCGAACATGCGCGCGGAGCGGCTACGACGCGAGCAGCTCGCGCAGCGCCCGCGGCGTCACGTGTCTCTCGAGAACCTGTTCGACGAGATGCAGGCGGGCGAGGTGCAGGAGCTCAGCCTCGTGCTCAAGGGCGACGTTCAGGGCTCGGTCGAAGCGCTCCTGGGCGAGCTCGGGAAGATCCAGCACCCCGAAGTTCGGGTGAACGTCATCCATACGGGCGTCGGAGGGATCACCGAGAACGACATCAACCTCGCATCGGCTTCGAATGCGCTCGTCGTCGGCTTCAACGTACGGCCGAGCGCCGAGGCCAGGCAGCTTGCCGAGCGCGAGGGCGTCGACATCCGTACGTACCGGGTCATCTACCAGCTGACCGATGACATCGAGCAGGCCCTCGTCGGGATGCTCTCGCCGGTCGAGACCGAGGAGACGCTCGGCGAGGCGGAGGTCCGTGCGCTCTTCAAGGTCTCACGCCTCGGCACGATCGCGGGCTGCATGGTCACGACCGGCGTCGTCAGGCGCGGCGCCAAAGTGCGCGTCGTCCGGGACGGCACCGTCGTCCAGGACAGCTCGATCGCGCAGCTGCGGCGTTTCAAGGACGACGTCCGCGAAGTGAGCGAGGGCTTCGAGTGCGGCATCCTCCTCGACGGCTTCAACGACGTGAAGGACGGCGACGTGCTCGAGGCGTACGAGACGCGTGAGATCGAGCGCACCGATCTCGCCGAGGCTCCTTCGGCCGCCGCCGCCCAGACCGACGACTCGTAGCGCAGCCACCGTGGCCGCCGGCTACGTCGGGATTCTCTCGGTCGAGCTCCATTTCCCGGAGGCAGGGTCGCTCAAGGGCAAGCGGAAGCACGTTCAGTCCGCCAAGACGATATTGCGACAGCGCTTCGGGGTGTCGGTGGCCGAGGTGGACCATCACGACCTCTGGCAGCGCTCACGGCTCACCGTGGCCTGTGCAGCCGAGGGGCATCGGCCTCTCCAGGAGCTGCTCGATGCGGTCGAGCGCTATCTCGCAGCGCAGGACTTCGAGCTCGTGCGCATCGATCGGGAGGTGGTCGTCCCTGAGCTCTGAGCGCAAGCGAAGGGTCAACGAGGCCATTCGGCAGGTCTTGTCGGACGTGATCCCGACGCTCAAGGACCCCCGAATCGGATTCGTGACGGTGACGGGAGTCGACGCCAGCAAGGACTACGCGTACGCGAAGGTCTTCGTGAGCGTGCTCGGGAGCGAGAAGGAGCAGGAGCGCACGCTCGACGGCCTGAGAGCGGCACACGGCGTGCTGCAAGCGCAGCTCGCACGCGAGCTTCGCCTGCGACGGACTCCGGTCCTGACCATCGAATACGATCCGACGGTCGAGCGCGGCATGCGCCTCACGCACATCATCGACGAGCTCGCGCCCCAGGATTCGGACAAGCAGGGTGCGGTCCCGCAGGATTCCGATGACGCAGCAGACCACTGACACGGCGGCCGTCGTGGCCGCGCTCCGCAAGCACGACCGCTTTCTCGTCACGTCGCACGAGAACCCGGACGGCGACGCTCTCGGCTCGTTGCTCGCGATGCACCTCTCGCTGACGCAGCTGGGGAAGGACAGCGTCATGTTCCTCTCCGGCCCAGAGCGTCCGCTGCCGGCGGAGTACCGCTTCCTGGCGCTCGACGGGATCCTCCGCGAGCCTCCTGCCGACCACGCAGACCGTGTCCTCGTCGCCGTCGACTGCGCGAAAGCGGAGCGGATCGGGCCGGATCCGTCGGTGCTCGAGCGCGCCCCGCTGACGCTCGACATCGACCATCACCACGACAACACCCGCTTCGGGAACGTCAACCTGATCGTCCCCGACGCGTCGTCGACCGGAGAGATCCTGGCCGACCTCTTCGCCGAGCTCGGGGTGAAGATCACGCCGGAGATCGCGGAGCCCCTGTACACCGCCGTGGTGACCGACACAGGTCGGTTCCAGTACGCGAACACGAGCCCGAAGGCGCTTCGACTGGCGGCGGACCTGATCGAGGCAGGCGCCGACTGGCACAAGGTCTTCCAGACCGTCTACGAGACCGTGCAGTTCGCCAAGCTCAAGCTCCTCGCGCGCGCGCTCGAGCGTGCAGAGGTGCACTCGGGTGGGCACCTGGTCATCTCCTGCCTGCTCAAGGAGGACTTCGTCGACGCGGGCGCGACGGAGCCGTACGCAGAGGGCATCATCGACTACCTGCGCGCGGTCGAGGGAGCCGTGATGGCCGCGTTCATCCGCGAGCCGCCGACCGGGAGCGGGCCGACGTACCGGGTCTCGCTACGTTCCTCGGTCGACGAGATCGACGTCTCGATCATCGCCCGGAAGAGCGGCGGGGGCGGCCACCCGCAGGCGGCCGGGTTCTCGAGCGAGCTCACGCTCGACGATCTCAAGAAGTTCATCGTCGAGGAGTTCGAGCATGCCGTCGCGCGGCGGTAGGGCACTCACACCGAGCGGGATCATCCTGGTCGACAAGCCGGCCGGCCCGAGCTCCTTCGCGATCGTGGCCGCCGTTCGCCGCGGCACCGGGGCACGCACGGGGCACGCGGGCACGCTCGACCCGTTCGCGACCGGTCTCCTGCTCCTCCTGTCGGGAGCGTCGACGAAGCTGCAGCCGCGGTTCGTCGGGCTCGACAAGCGCTACCGGACCGAGATCGACCTCGGGGCACGTACGACTACCGGAGATCGCGAAGGCGAGATCGTGGACCAGCACGAGCCCCTGACACCGTCCGAGCTCGACGAGCAGGTCGCCGGCCTACGAGGCGTCGTGGGTCTCCCGATTCCGGCCGCATCCGCGGTGAAGATCGACGGCGAACGGGCGTATCGCCTGCACCGCCGCGGGGTGGTCGTGGAGATGCCCGTACGTCAGATGACGATCCACGAGCTCGAGGTCGTGGGCTACGAGGACGGGATTGCCCACCTGGACTTGCACGTCTCCTCCGGGACCTACGTCCGCTCGATCGCAGAAGCGCTCGGCGGGCATTGCCGAGCGCTCCGGCGCACCGACATCGGCCCGTTCTCCGTGGACGAGGCCGACCCGGACACGTTGCTTTCCCCCGAAGAGGCGCTTGCGCGGCTCGCGTGAAGGTCGCACACGCTCCCGCCGACGTCGAGCGCAAGCCGCGCGCGGTCGCGATCGGCGCCTTCGACGGTGTGCACCGAGGTCACCGGGCAGTTCTCGAGACCGTCGGCGCCACCGGGCTCGTACCGAGCGTGATCACGTTCGAACCGCATCCGAGGATCGCGCTCGGCAATCGCGTCGAGCTGCTGACGACCCTCGAGCGGCGCCTGGAGCTCCTCGGTGACGCCGGCGTCGAGACGACCCTCGTCGCCGCGTTCGTGCCCGAGCTCCAGCGGCTCACGCCGGAGGAGTTCGCCGAGCTCTATCTCGCAGGAATCGGAGCGGAGGTCGTCGTCGCCGGGGAGGACTTCCGCTTCGGCGTCCGTCGCTCGGGAGATCTCGCGCTGCTCCGTCGTCTCGGCTTCGAGACCGTCGTCGCACCCGAAGTGGACGGAGTCTCGTCCACCGCCATCCGATCAGCGCTGGCGGAAGGCGACGTCGTCACGGCGGCCGCGATGCTGGGACGCCCGTTCGAGCTCGACGGAACCGTCGTCGCCGGCGACCAGCGGGGCGGGACACTCGGGTTCCCGACCGCGAACCTGGCGGTCGATCCGCAGCTGCAGCTGCCACGGCTGGGGATCTATGCAGGATCCGCACTCGACCACCTCGCTGCCGTCTCGGTCGGAACGAATCCGCACTACGGCGGCACCGAGCTGCGCATCGAGCCCTACCTCCTCGACTTCGAGGGCGACCTGTACGGACGGCGTCTTCTCGTCGAGCTCTGGGAGCGGCTGCGTGACGAGGCGGTCTTCGAGTCGGAGGAGGAGCTCGTCGCCCAGATCGCTTCCGACGTCGACGCAACGCGCCGGGCACGGCGCCCCGTGCCGTAGCTCCGTTCATCTAGCTTTCCGGAGTCGTGGGCGAGCAGAACGGACAGCCGTTGATCCGTGCCCGCGGGCTCGTCAAGCGCTTCGGGGAGTTCGTCGCGGTCGATGCGATCGACTTCGATCTGAAGCGTGGAGAGGCCTTCGGGTTCCTCGGCCCGAACGGGGCGGGGAAGACGTCGACGATGCGCATGATCGGATGCGTGTCGCCGGTGACGGAGGGAACGCTCGAGGTGTTCGGGCTCGACCCCGCGCGCGACGGAGTGCAGATCCGCGGACGGCTCGGAGTCGTCCCTCAGCTCGACACGCTCGACATGGAGCTCACCGTTCGCGAGAACGTCATGATCTACGGGCGCTACTTCGGGCTCTCGCGGAAGGAGCTCGGACCGCGGGCGGACGAGCTCCTCGAGTTCGTGGAGCTGACGGAGCGGGCAGGTGACAAGGTCGAGCCGCTCTCGGGAGGCATGAAGCGCCGCCTGACGATCGCCCGTTCCCTGATCAACGAGCCCGAGGTGCTGTTGCTGGACGAGCCGACGACGGGCCTCGACCCGCAGGCCCGCCACGTCGTCTGGGATCGTCTCTACCGACTGAAGCGCCAGGGGGTCACGCTCCTCCTGACGACGCACTACATGGACGAGGCAGAGCAGCTCTGCGATCGCCTCGTCGTCATGGACAAGGGCAAGATCGTTGCCCAGGGCTCACCGCGCGAGCTCATCCAGCGCTATGCGACTCGTGAGGTCGTCGAGCTCCGGTTCGACGACTCCCAGCCGGACGACCTGAGCCACTGGACCGACGGGCTCGTCGACCGGGTCGAGGTCCTGCCCGACCGCGTCCTCCTCTACACGGACGACGGCGATGCCGCGTCCCACGGGATGCACGAGCGCGGGCTCGTCCCGGACAGCGTTCTCGTTCGCCGGAGCACGCTCGAGGACGTCTTCCTGCACCTGACGGGCCGGAGCCTCATCGAATGACGTCTCTCACGCTAGTGGCTCGACCGTACGAGTTCTTCTTCGCCCAGTACCGGCGCGTCTGGCGCGCGACGCTCTTCTCGAGCGTGGTCACGCCGGTGGTCTACCTGCTCGCGCTCGGCGTCGGCATGGGCGCGTTCCTGGGAGACATCACCTTCCGCGGGACGACGTACGACTACTTCGAGTTCGTCGCGCCGGGCCTCCTCGCCGCCACTGCCATGCAACTTGCGTCGTTCGAGGCGAGCTGGCCCGTGCTGTCCGCGATCAAGTGGACGCGGCAGTACCACGCGATGCTCGCCACGCCGCTCCGCGTCCGGGACGTCGCGTTTGCACACCAGGCGTTCATCGCCTCGCGGATGCTCATGACCTCGGTCGTGTACTTCGTCGTGATCGTCGCGTTCGGCGCGGTGAAGTCGCCGCTCGGCGTCCTCGCGATCCCTGTCGCCGTGCTCGTCGGGCTCTCGTACTCGACCTTCATCGCGGCGTGGGCCGCACACACGGAGAACGAGGCCTCGTTCGTCGCGATCTTCCGGTTCATCATCCTCCCGATGTTCCTCTTCTCGGGAACGTTCTTCCCGATCGACCGCCTGCCCGCGCCGCTCGAAGTCTTTGCGTACCTGACACCGCTCTGGCACGGCGTCGATCTCTGTCGAATGCTCGTTCTGGGTGACGTCATGCCCTGGCTGGCGCTCGCCCATGTTCTCTACCTCTGCGCGTTCGTCGCAGTCGGGTTCGCGCTCGCGCTCTACAGCTATCGGCGAAGGCTCGTCGTATGACCGAGCTCGTCGCCCGCGCCAGGCTCACGACTCCGTCGCGCCCGTCGATCGGCGGGCTGCTCATCGTGGAGCGGAACGCGATGGTCTACCGGCGGACCTGGATGATCCTGTTCTCCGGGTTCTTCGAGCCGCTCTTCTACCTCTTCTTCTTCGTCTACCCGCTCCAGGAGGTACGCGACGTCGGGGTGACGGTGGGTGGGCAGTCTCTCGACTACGCGGCGTTCGTCGCGCCTGCGCTGCTCGCCTCGTCGGCGATGAACGGTGCGTTCTACGACGCCACGAACGTCTTCTGGAAGCTGCGCTACGGCAAGGTCTACGAGTCGATCCTCGCGACTCCGGTCGGCCCGAAGGACGTCGCATCCGGGGAGACGATGTGGGCCGTGTGCCGCGCGCTCATGTACTCGACCGCGTACTTCCTCGTCATCACGGCGCTCGGTCTCGTGAGCTCGTGGTGGGCGATCCTCACGCTCCCGGCGTGCTTCGTGATCGGGTTCGGCTTCGCAGGCGCGGGGATCGCCGCTGTGACCTGGATGCGGGGCTGGCAGGACTTCGACCTCGTCCAGCTGGTCATGCTCCCGATGTTCCTCTTCTCCGCGACGTTCTATCCGATCTCCGTCTACCCCGAAGTCCTCCAGTGGATCGTCCGCTGCCTGCCGCTGTACCACGGGATCGAGCTCGTCCGGTCGCTGACGACGGGCACGGTGAGCGCGTTCCAGCTCGTGAACGTCGCGTACCTCCTCACGATGGGGCTCGTCGGGATGTTCATCGCGTCCCGCCGCATCGACAAGCTGCTGCTGACCTAGCGTCAGAGAAGAAGTGCGGTGCCGCTCCGACGCGGATCGCCAGCGGCGCCCGTCCGGCCGACGCAGCTCACCCCTCCGAAGTAGTGGTGGAGGCGGTCCCAGCGCCGCACGTTGCGCCCGCGTGACTCGAGTTCCTCGAGCGCTCTTTCGTCGACACCGGGCTCTGCGTCGATGTCCGTCGTCGTGGGGTGGATGCGTGGCCGTGCGACCGCGCGCTCGGGGTCGAGCCCTTCGTCGAGGATCGCCGCGAGGACACCGACCAGTGCGGTCCGGAGCCTGGTCGCGCCGGCTGCGCCGATCGCGAGCACGAGCCCGTCGTCGTCGAAGACGAGGGTAGGCGCCATGCGGCTCTCGAGGTGGTCTCCCGGCCGGGGCTCGCCGTGTGCGATGTCGGTCTCCCCGAGCAGGTTGTTGAGCTGTGTGTCGAGGCCCGGCAGCCAGACGCCCGCGCCGACGCCCAGGCTGTGGGTGAGGACGCACGCTCGCCCGTCGCGGTCGACGGCCACCATGTTCGTCGTGTGCTCACCGCCGACGTCTGCGGTCTCGAGCGCACCGACGAGCGACAGGACGCGCTCGGTCTCGCCGAGGTGTGCGAAACGGGGGAGTCTGGAGAGCAGCTCTGGAACCCCTGACAGCCCGCCTCTCGTCGCCACGGTGTAGCCGTTCCAGGTGACGATGGCGGGTTCGCGCCAGCGCGGCTCGTATGCCTCGAGATCGTTGCGCGTGACGACGACGCCGTCCAGCGCGAGGAGCCGCCGGGCGAGCGTGCCCGTGTACACGCTCGCGGCGCCTTCTTCGGAGATCGTTTCGAGCGCCTCGACGAGCCCCGGCTGGTCGAGGCGCTCGCCTGCCTCGAGCATCCGGGTGCCGCGAACGAACAGCTCGGCACCGCGGTCGAGCGAGTACAAGGCCCCGAGCATCTCGAGGGTGCGGGCATGCATCGGCGGAAGGGGCACGCCCGCCCTCGCCAGGCCAAGTGCCGGGTCCACCAGGCGTGTCCAGGGCAGGACCCCGTGCGAGCGCCAGAGCTCATCGAGAGCCGCCGGGAGCCCGGGCACTGCGGAGGACGCAGGTCCGATCGAGTACGTGACGAGCTCCTCGCCGAACGCGACGGGGAGCTCGGTGAGATCCGCGCTCTGCGAAGGGACCGCCGCGAACCCGTCCAGGTGCATGCTCCTCGAGCCGTCGTAAACCATTGCGTGACACCCCGCGAGCAGGCCGCTCATGACCGTCTCGCCGACGCACGACGCAAGGGCCATCGCGACGACGGCATCCGCGGCCGTCCCTCCGTCGGCGAGGATCTCGGCACCGACGTCCGTCGTGGCCGGGTGACCTGCAGCGACGCCGGGCCTCATCCTGTCCGCCTCACTCTGTCCGCTCCATCGGGGGATCTTCTCAAGTAACAAAGTGTCACAAGGGTAAATCGGTGCCTGCTACCCTTCCGCGAGACCGCAGTCGC
Source organism: uncultured Actinomycetes bacterium (assembly GCA_963734825.1). Classification (GTDB taxonomy): domain Bacteria; phylum Actinomycetota; class Thermoleophilia; order Gaiellales; family Gaiellaceae; genus GMQP-bins7. The sequence continues at coordinate 233,551 of CAVTIQ010000003.1, forward strand.
GGCCCCAGCGTGTGACTTCCTTCACGTGGGGCGGGGATTGCGGAGTCGTCTACAGGAGGAGATGCATGAGCCTCACCAAGGAAGCCAAGCTCGAGGTCATCGAGAAGCACGGTCGGTCGCCCGTCGATACGGGGTCGGCAGAGGTGCAGATCGCGATGTTGACGCGCCGCATCAACGATCTGACCGAGCACCTGCGCACCCACCCGAAGGACCACTATTCGAGGCGCGGCCTGCTGCGGCTCGTCGGTCGCCGGCGTCGCTTCCTCGACTACATGCAACGGAAGGACATCGAGGGCTATCGAGCCCTCATCAAGGAGCTCGGCCTGAGAAGGTAAGCGAGACTCCCAATGGCGGGAGGTGGAAGTTTGAGCGAGCTCCACGGCGGATTGCGAGCGCGGAGCTGACTCAAACCTCCACCTTCCACACAACGGAAAGGTGAAGGGATACCTCACATGAGTACAACTCAAACCGGGCAGGAAGCCGCGGTTTCCGTCGATGTGGGCGGTCAGGAGATCGTCTTCGAGACGGGCAAGCTCGCCAAGCAGGCCGACGGCGCAGTCGTCGTCCGCTCGGGCGACACGATGATCCTCGCGACCGCAGTCGGGCGGCCCGACGCACGCCCGGATGCCGACTTCTTCCCGCTGACGATCGACGTCGAGGAGAAGATGTACGCAGCCGGGAAGATCCCGGGTGGCTTCTTCAAGCGGGAAGGCCGTGCGACCGAGCGGGCGACGCTCACCGCACGGATGACAGATCGCCCGATCCGGCCGCTCTGGCCGAAGGGGTTCAAGAACGAGGTGCAGGTCATCTGCACCGTCCTGTCGGCCGACCTCGTGACGCCACACGACATCCTCTGCATCAACGGCGCCTCCGCGGCGCTCATGATCTCGCCCCTGCCGTTCATGGGCCCGATCGGTGCCGTACGGATCGGGCGGATCGACGGTGAGCTCGTCCTCAACCCGTCGCTCGAGACCCTGGACGAGTCCACGCTCGACCTGATCGTCGTGGGGACGAGCGAGGCGCTGACCATGGTCGAGGCGGGAGCCGACGAGATCCCCGAAGACACGATTCTCGAGGCGCTCGAGCTGGCGCACGCCGAGATCCGCAAGATCTGTGAGGCCATCGAGGATCTTCGGGCGCGTGTCGGCAAGCCGAAGTGGGTCGATGCGGAACTCACCGCCGAGCTCGACGAGAAGCACGGTGCCGCGATTCGCGCCGCGATCACCGAGGCCGGGCTCCGCGAAGCCGCTCATGTGGTCGAGGAGCTCGTCGAGGCGGAGGTGCCGGCGATCACGATGGCGTCGACGGAGGAGGACATCGTCAGGCGCACACAGGTCAAGGCCGGGTTCGCGATGCTCTTCGACAAGGCCAAGGCAGCCGCGGTCGAGGGCCCGCTTCGTGAGCAGTTCGAGGCGGACCTCCGCGAGCTGACCGATGCCGAGCAAGACTCGAAGGAGCTCAAGTCGGCGAAGCGAGACCTGCTGTACGAGCGGATCACCGAGGAGATCGAGCTTCCGTTCCCCATGGGCCAGGCTCCGGCCGAGGGCGAGCCGCCGGTGAAGGACTCGGTGACGCGCTCGTCCATTCGCCGTGCCTGCGACGCAATCTACAAGGACATCGTCCGGAAGAAGATCGCGATCGACAAGCGGCGTCCCGACGGTCGCTCGGCAGAGGAGATTCGTCCGATCTGGTGCGAGGTGACCGTCAGCCCGCGCACGCACGGCTCGGCGATCTTCACCCGCGGCCAGACGCAGATCATGAGCCTGCTGACGCTCGGCACGGTCAAGGAGGGGCAGAAGATCGATGACCTCTCGCGCGAGCAGCAGCGGCGCTTCATGCACCACTACAACTTCCCGCCCTTCTCGGTCGGGGAGACCGGCTTCATGCGCGGCCCGAAGCGCAGGGACATCGGACACGGAGCGCTTGCGCAGCGGGCGCTCGAGGCGGCGATCCCGTCGGTCGAGGACTTCCCGTACACGGTTCGCATCGTGTCCGAGACGCTCGAGTCGAACGGCTCGTCGTCGATGGGCTCGGTCTGCGCCTCGACCCTCGCGCTCATGGACGCCGGGGTGCCGATCAAGGCTCCCGTGTCCGGGATCGCGATGGGTCTCGTCAAGGAGGGTGACGACTACGTGATCCTCACCGACATCCAGGGCGCGGAGGACCACCTCGGGGACATGGACTTCAAGGTCGCGGGTACCCGGGACGGCATCACTGCCCTCCAGATGGACATCAAGATCACCGGTGTCACCCAGGAGATCATGCGGTCGGCGCTCCACCAGGCACAGGAGGCGAGAGCGTCGATTCTCGACTCGATGCTCGCCGTCATGCCCGAGTCGCGCGCGGCCCTCCCCGAGCACGCTCCGCGGATCTCGACCATCAAGATCGACCCCGAGCAGATCGGGCTCGTCATCGGCAAGGGCGGCGAGACGATCCGCGCGCTCGAGGCCGACTTCGAGGTGCAGATCGACATCGAGGAGGACGGGACGATCCTCGTCTACTCGACCGAGGGCACGAAGGCGGAGGCTGCGATCTCCGCGATCCACGCCCTCACGAAGTCGCCGGAGGTCGGTGACGCCTACACGGGCAAGGTCGTCAAGACGACGCAGTTCGGCGCGTTCGTCGAGCTGAAGAGAGGGACGGACGGCCTGCTCCACGTCTCCAACGTCGGCCCTGGACGGGTGGCGCACATCGAGGACGTCATGAGCCGCGGCGACGTGGTCGACGTCGTCGTCCAGGAGGTCGACAAGGACCGCGGACGCATCGGGCTCAAGCTCGTCGCCAAGCACGAGGACGGCGGGCTCGTCATGCCCGAAGAGCTCATCGAGCGGGCGAAGAACGCCCCGCCCCGTGAAGAGCGCGAGGAGCGCCCGCGTGGTGACCGCCGTGGTGGCGGTCGCGATCGCGGCCGCCCGCGCGAGCGCGAGCGCCAGTAGGCGAGCCGTTGGTGGTAGGGGTGGCTCCGGCCGCCCCTACGCCTACTTCAGCGTCTTCAGGTAGGCGACGAGGTCGTCCAGGTTCTCTTCCGAGAGGATCCCGCCCCAGTGCGGCATGCTCGTAATCGGCGGCTTGCCGATGACGCTTCCGGAGCGGATCATCTCCTTGATCTTCTCGTCGGTGTTGAACTCCTCGCGGAAGTCCTGTCCCGAGAGCGGCGGAATCGCTTCGTCCTCGGACAACGGGTTGGGGACACCGCCGAGTCCGCTCGGGCCATGGCAGTTGATGCAGCCGTACCGCACGTAGAGCGCACCGCCGGCGACCGCGGGGCCTTGGTCAGTCGGGATCGTTACTGGGGTTGCGTCGTTCACCTTTGGAAGCCCCGCCTGGAGGTATTCGACGAGATCGTTCACCTGACTGGACGAGATCACCGGCCCCCAGACGGGCATGTACGGCTTCTCCGGATTCGCCGACTCGCCGAAGCCGTGATTGATGATGTCCGTGAGCTGAGTGACGCTGAGCGCCGCTCCGACGTCCGTTAGTGCCGGAACGTCGGTCGACACGCCACCCTTCCCCTGCTCACCGTGACAGGCCGAGCAGGCGAACTGAACGAAGAGGTGCGCTCCCATGGCGACGTGGGGGTCGCTCGGGTTGGTACCTCCGCCCCCGCCGCAGCTCGTCAAAGCCAGCGCCGCGGCTCCGACGGCAAGCGAGGCCATCGCGGAGCTGACCTGGCGCACCGCTCCAGTATGGTGCGTGCTGCCCAGCGAATCAACCAGGACCACGCGGATCTGAGCCGTGCGACACGAAGAGGGGGCAGGATCAGGGCCGATACGATCCGCGCGTGGCCAAACACGAGCTGAGCAAGCTCTCCGGCGGCGAACGCGTCATCAGCGAGCGCGTGCCGGGCGTGCGCTCGGTCGCGTTCGGCTTCTGGATCGGAGCTGGCTCCCGCGACGAGCCAGAGTCCAAGGCCGGCGTGTCGCACTTCATCGAGCACATGCTCTTCAAGGGCTCGTCGCGCTACACCGCGCTCCAGATCGCCGAGCTCTTCGACGAGCTCGGCGGAGAGTTCAACGCCGCGACGTCGCGCGAGTCGACGGTCGTGTACGCCCGCGTGCCCGACACACGGCTCGAGCACGCGCTCGACGCTATGGCCGACATGGTCTTCCAACCGGAGTTCATCGACGTCGACTCGGAGCGCGAGGTCGTGCTGGAGGAGATCGCGATGGTCGAGGACACGCCCCAGGACCTGGTGCACGATCTTGCGACAGCTGCAGTGTTCGGCTCCCATCCGCTCGGACGGCCGGTCATCGGCCGCGCCGAGGTCATTGCGAGCGTCTCCCCGAGTGCACTCCGCTCCTATCACCGGCGCGCATATGCAGGGCACAAGGTCGTGCTCGCTGCCGCCGGGAACCTCAAGCACGATCGCCTCGTCGCCATGCTCGAGGAGCGTCGGAACGGCTCGTCCGGTGTCCACCGGCCCCTGCCTCGGAAGCCGGCGCGCCGCAACCCGCGACCCGGGCTCGCCTTCCAGCGTAAGGAGACCGAGCAATACCACGTCTGCCTCGGCGGGACCGGAATCTCGCTCGATGACGAGCGGAGGCATGCGGCGGCCGTGCTCGATGCGATCCTGGGCGGCTCCGCCTCTTCGCGACTGTTCCAGGAGATCCGCGAGAAGCGCGGCATGGCCTACTCGGTCTACAGCTACTCGTCGCAGTTCGCCGAAACGGGGCAGGTCGGCCTGTACGTCGGCACGCGCGAGGAGAACCTTCCGGCGTGTCTCGAGATCGCCGTGTCGGAGCTCGCGGACATCGCAGGGGGAAACGTTCGCCCGGATGAGCTCCACCGGGCAAAGGAGAACCTCAAAGGGCGCCTGCTCCTCTCCCTCGAGTCGACGTCGAACCGGACCGTGCGCCTCGGTCGCGCGACGGTGAACGGGACTCCGCTCCTGCCGATCGAAGACGTGCTCGCGCGATTCGACTCCGTCAGCGCCGACGACGTCGCGTCCCTTGCCGACGAGCTCTTCGACGTACGGCGCCTCTCAGCTGCCGGAATCGGGCCGAACGAAGATCGTTTCCGGGCTGCCGTCGAGCTCGTCAACCCTGCCTTGCTGTCGAAAGTGGCTCGAGCAGCTTGAGGGTCGCGTTCTTCGGCGTGGGGGGGAAGGTCGGCTCAGTGCTCGTCCCCGCTCTCGTCGACGCGGGTCACGACGTCGTCGATGTGCGGGACGGGTCGCTGGAAGGTGTCGACGCGGCGATCGACTTCACGCGACCCGATGCCGTCTCGGCGAACGTCGACCGCTGCCTCGAAGCGAAGGTGCCCGTCGTGATCGGGACGACGGGGTTCGATCAAGACGCGTTGCACGCGCGCGCGCAGGAAGCGGATGTGCCGTGCTTCCATGCGCCGAACTTCGCATGGGGCGCGGTTCTGATGATGCGATTCGCCGAAGAGGCAGCGCGAGTCTTCCCACGTGCCGAGATCGTCGAGCTCCATCACGAGTCCAAGCGCGACGCGCCCTCGGGGACCGCGAAGGCGACTGCGGCGCGCATGGGAACCGAGCCCCCGATCCACTCGGTGCGTCTTCCGGGCCTCGTCGCCCACCAGGAGGTCGTCTTCGGAGGGATGGGTGAGACGCTGACGATTCGCCATGACACGACCTCGCGGGAGGCGTTCGTCCCCGGAGTGCTGCACGCGCTCGAGAAGCTGCACGAGCTTCCGCCCGGGCTCACGATCGGACTCGAAGCGCTTCCGTGACGTCGATGCGAGTCGGCCGGCTCTACGAGGTCCGACATGAAGGTGAGAGTCAGAGAGGAGAGCCATGAAAGGCGACTTCAGCCGCGTCACGTTCCCGGACAAGCGCTACTCGAGTGTCCGGATGCAGCAGGGCCGCACCATTCTCGACTCCGACTGGAACGAGCAGGCGGAGATTCGGGAGCGATCGGAGCGGAATCGCTTTCGGGACGCCGTCGGCAGGGTCGGCGCCCCACGGGCGGACGGGTTCGCGCTTCACGTTCGGCAGGACGGCGAGCTCGAAGTGTCCTCCGGCCGCCTCTACGTCGGCGGGGTCGCCTGCGAACTGGACGCATCGGCGCTCCTGAGTGAGCTCGCGAGGGACGCTCTCATTCCCACGCCGGGCGCGACTGACCTCGTTTACGTGAACGTGTGGGAGCGCGACGTCTCCGCGATCGAGGACCCGGACCTGCTCGAGCCGGCTCTCGAGAGTGTGGATACGTCGACGCGGCTCCAAGTCGCGTGGACCGTCGAAGCCCTCTGTGTCGGTGACGTGTCGTGCTCGGATGCCATCGATCTCCTGTCGAGTGGCGAGCCAGGTGCGATGTGCGCTGCGGTTCCTGGCGGCTACGCAGGGACCGAGAGCCACCTGTACAGGGTCGAGATCCACGACGGCGGCACCGTTGGCTCGGCCTCGTTCAAATGGTCACGCGACAACGGCTCCATCGTCTTCGCCATCGCCGAGTTCCTGGGACCGGAAACCGTTCGGATCTCGCCAACGTGGCAGCGGACGGGGCAACGTCTCCACATCGGTGACTGGGTCGAGGTCAGTGGAAGCGCGAGCGATCGCGCCGGAAGCGTGGGGACGCTCGCTCGCATCGAGGACGTCGGCGACTCGGACAATGCCGTTCGGTTCGACCGAGCGGTGTCGAGGCATCGCGAGGAGGAGCACCCGTACTTGCGGCGCTGGGATCAACGCGACGGCCCGACCTTGCCCGTGCTCACGGATCGTGTCGAGCTCGAGTCCGGAGTCGAGATCCGGTTCGCCGACGGACTGTTCCACACAGGCGACTACTGGACCGTCGCGGCGCGTCCCGGAGCACGGCCGATCGAGTGGTCCGAGCCCGTACCGCCCGAGGGAGTCGAGCGGTGGCTTGCACCGCTCGCGCTCGTCACCTGGGGATCGTCTGGTCCGGCCGTGCAGGACTGCCGTCGTGTCTTCCGGCCGCTGACGGACGTGGAGGCGGAGCTCGTCCATCTCAGGCGCGAGGTGGAGGAGCTGCGCGGACTGCTCCAATCGGCGCTGTGATCGCGCTCGTCGCGGCGTTTGCGGAGACGCGGGGGCGAGGCCAGCTAGCTCGCGCTGACGAGAGTGGGCATGGGGCCGGAGTATGATCGGGCCGTGCTGGGTGAGATCCTGACGGCGATCGTCACGCCCTTCAAGGACGACGGATCGGTAGATCTCGACCGGTTCCGGGCGCTTGCCTCGCACCTCGTCGACAACGGATCGGACGGGCTCGTCGTGACCGGGACGACGGGCGAGTCTCCCACGCTCTCTGACGACGAGCGCTTCCAGCTGTACGAGGCCGCCGTCGACGAGGTCGGGACCCGTGCCACGATCGTCGCCGGCACCGGGACGTACTCGACGGCACATTCGGTTCACCTGACAGCCCGCGCACACGAGCTCGGCGTCCACGCCTTCCTGGTCGTGACGCCCTACTACAACAAGCCTCCGGTGCGGGGGATCGTCGAGCACTTCAAGGCGATCGCTGCCACATCCGACCGCCCGATCGTGGCGTACAACATTCCGAGCCGCGTCGTCTTGAATCTCGAGACGGACGCGATCGCCCGGCTCGTCGAGATTCCCACCGTGACCGCGGTCAAGCAGGCAAACCCGGATCTCGAGCAGGCACGCCGGATCGTCGAGCTCGGCGTCGACCTGTACGCGGGTGACGACGACCTCGTCCTGCCGTTCCTCGAGCTGGGAGGGAGAGGCGGCATCTGCGTGCACACGCACGTCGTCGGGCCACAGGTGAAGGAGATGGTGAGGCGGTATCGCGCGGGAGACGTGACCGGGGCCCGTGCGCTCGACGAGGAGCTGCGTCCATCCATCGACCTCCTGCGAGTCGCGATCAACCCGATCGCGATCAAGTGCGCGCTCGACCTCCTCGGGCACGAGGTGGGTGGCCTCCGGCTCCCGCTCGTGGAGGCGACGGACGACGAGCGCGCTTCGGTTCGAGACTGTCTGGAGCGCCTCGGCCTGCTCCAGCCGGCCGCCGTTTAGCGGCAAGACGTTCTTCGCACGCCCCGTACACTCAGTCGCACGATGAGTGACGTGCTCCGGATCATCCCGCTCGGCGGTCTCGGCGAGGTCGGGAAGAACATGACCGTTTACGAGACGGCCGGCGAGATCGTCGTCGTCGACGCCGGGCTCGCGTTCCCGCGAGACGAGCACCTCGGCGTCGACCTGCTCCTCCCGGACGTCGGCTACCTGCAGGGGAAGCGCGTGCGCGCGGTCGTGCTCACGCACGGGCACGAGGACCACGTGGGCGGGCTCCCGTACCTGCTGCGGGAGATCGAGGTCGAGAAGGTGGTCGCGACGCGGCTCACGCTCGGGCTCGTGAAGTCGAAGCTCGATGAGCACGGACTCGGTCAGGCGGCTGAGCTTGTCGATGCCGAGCCGGGAGACGAGCCACTCGAGCTCGGCCCGTTCCGGATCGAGTTCGTCCGCGTTGCGCACTCCATCCCTGACTCGGTCGCACTCGTCGTCGAGACCGGTGCGGGACGGGTGGTCCATACGGGCGACTGGAAGCTCGACCACACGCCCGTGGACGGCCTCAAGACCGACGTCGGGAAGTTGGCGGAGATCGGCAACCGCGGCGTCGACCTCTTGCTGGGCGACTCGACGAACGCCGAGCGCCCGGGGAACACGGGCTCGGAGCGGCTCGTCGGCGAGGCGTTCCGCACGCTCTTTCCGCTGCGCAAGGGGCGCATTCTCGTCGCGTCGTTCGCATCGAACATCCACCGCATGCAGCAGGCCGCCGATGTGGCGATCGAGTGCGACCGCAAGGTCGTCGTCGTCGGCCGCTCGATGCGCAAGAACCTGAACATCGCGCGCAACCTCGGCTACGTCGAGCTCCCCGAAGAGGAGCTCGTGAGCCCCAACGAGGCTGCGCTGCTACCGCCGCACCGAGTTCTCGCTCTCTGCACCGGAAGCCAGGGGGAGCCGCTGTCGGCGCTCACGCGCGTGGCGTACGGCGATCACCCGAGTCTCTCCATCGACCCCGGCGACACGGTGATCATCTCGGCAAAACCCGTCCCCGGAAACGAGCTACGCGTGCACGACTCCATCAACCAGCTCGCGCGTGCCGGCGCCGAAGTGCTCCACGAAGAGATCGCGCCGGTGCACGTGTCCGGCCACGCGTGCCAGGAGGAGCTGCGCACGATGCTCTCACTTCTCCGACCGCGCCACGTCATGCCGATCCACGGCGAGTACCGGATGCTGGCTGCGCACGCAAAGCTTGCGCGCGAGGCCGGTGTCCCCGAGGACAGGATCTTGCTCGCGGAGAACGGATCTGTCGTCGAACTGGCCCGTGGAAGTGCTCGCCTCGTCGACCACGTGCAGGCCGGTGTCACGTTCGTCGACGGCCTGCGGGTCGGGGACGTCCAGGACGTCGCGCTGCGTGATCGCCGACGCCTCGCGGACGACGGCGTGCTCATCGTCGTCACCACCGTCGGGTCGTCGGACGGGGGTGAGATCGCGCCACCTGAGCTGATCGCGCGCGGCTTTGCGGAGGACGATGAGCTCCTCGAGGAGCTTCGCCTAGAGGCCGATCGGGTCGTGCGCGAGCTCTCGGCCGGGCACACGACGGAGATCAAGCTTCTCCAGGAGCACATTCACGACGCCGTCGGGCAGATCGTCTACGACCGAACGCGCCGCCGACCGATGATCCTGCCAGTGGTGATCGAGGTATGACCGAGAAGGGCTGGGACTCCGTTATCGAGTTCAACGCCGCGAGCGAGCTCACGGCGAGGCGGCTCGTGGACCAGCTGCAGGCCTGTCAGGTGTCGGCGTTGGCGTTCTGCAGGTTGCTCGAGCGTTGGGGCAGGGGGGACGCCATGCCTGCGACCGCGGGGAAGCGGCAGGCTGCGTTGCGACGGGCCGCCGACCGCGTCGAGACGGCGCTGGCCGGCCTGGAGCGGCCGCTATCCCGGTATCTCCTCGAGCTCGAGCCGGAACGGGCAGAAGGGCGCTCGTGGTACCTCGGGCCGGGAGCAGCGGAGCTCGTCGAGTGGCGCCCGGTTCTCGATCGAGCCGGTGTTCGCGTATGCCCGAATCGCGTTGCCGCGGTCTACCTGGAGCTCGCTGTCCTCGTTCGCGCTCTCGAAGGTCTGTCGACCGCCGCGCGTCTCGGGGCGATGCCGGACCGATCCTCGCTCTGGGCGGGCCTGTTCGACCTGCAGGACACGCTTCTCGGCTCGACCGTGGACGACCTGCGCGCCCTCGCGGCTTGACGCTGCGGATCTCGGTCGTCGGATCCGTCAACCTCGACCTCGTCGCGCGTGCCGACCGCTTGCCGCAGGTCGGGGAGACCGTGAGCGGCGCGACTTTCGCCCGCGTTCCGGGAGGAAAGGGCGCGAATCAGGCGGTCGCGTGCGCACGGCTGGGGGCGGAGGTGACCTTCATCGGGGCAGTCGGCGACGACGCGTTCTCCGGGGAGGCGGTCACCGGCCTTCGTGACGCCAACGTGGACCTTCATCTGCAGACCTCAGCCGAGCCGACAGGCGTAGCCCTGATTCTGGTCGACGCAGGAGGCGAGACGGAGATCGTCGTCGCTCCCGGCGCAAACGGTGCACTCGCCGATGTCGAGCTCCCGGATCACGATGCGGTGCTCTGTCAGCTCGAGATCCCGGACACTGCGGTGCTCTCTGCATGGGAGCAGTGCACGGGCCTCTTCTGCCTCAACGCCGCGCCCGGCCGCCCGATCTCGGTCGACCCAGACCTCTGCATCGTCAATCGCTTCGAGCTCGAGTCGCTCTCACGTCGCGACGGTCTCGTCGCTGTGACACTCGGCGCCGAGGGCGCGGTCCTGCTCGAGGACGGGGAGGAGCTGGCACGAGCGGCTCCGCCCGCAGTCGAGGTCGTGGACGGCACCGCCGCAGGCGACGCCTTCACGGCGTGCCTCCTCGTGTCGTTCCTCGAGGGACGAGAGCCTCACGAGGCTCTCACGAGAGCGTGCGCTGCGGGGGCGCTGGCAGCTTCGCGCTTCGGGGCTCAGCCGTCTCTGCCGACAGCTGACGAGATCGACGAGATCATCGCTACGTAGGGGCGTCGTCGAGCAGAGCGACGAGTCGTTTCGGCGCGACGATGCGATAGCTCTCCTCGACCCAGTCGCGCAGGAGCGCGAGGTCGACTCCCGGCGCTCGGAGCGGAACGGTGACCCAGCCCGCGTTTCCCAGTCCGTAGCCCGTCGGCTCGGCGCCGTCGATCGCGAGAGCGTGAGCGTGCGACTCCTCGAGCTTGACCGTCATCCGGCGGCTCTTCGACGTGCTGGAGCCGAGGAAGACGAAGATCTTGCCGCCGACCTTCGCGACGTCCTCGCCCCATGGGTGGTCCTCCGACGCTTCCGGGAGCCCCAGTGCGAAGTCGCGGATCCGATCACGCACTCCCGACATACCCGCGCACCACGATACTGCGCTCGTGGTCGAGCCGACACCAACGATCCTCGACTGCGACCCGGGCCACGACGACGCGATCGCGCTCTTGCTGCTGCTCGCGAGCCCGGAGATCGAGTTACTCGGCGTCACCACGACATATGGCAATCAGACGCTCGAGAAGACGACTGCGAACGCGCTGAGGGTCCTCGAGCTCGTCGGGAGAGAAGACATACAGGTCGCCGCTGGAGCCGAACGCCCGCTCCAGCGCGACCTCGCGGTCGCGGCTCACGTGCACGGCGAGAGCGGCCTGGACGGGCCGTCGCTTCCGGCCGCAGCAGGCGCCGCGGTCTCCGACGACGTGGTCGCGTTCATCGCCGACCGCGTCGGAGCGACGCCTCAACCGGTCACTTTGGTCCCGACCGGGCCGCTGACGAACATCGCTCGTTACCTCGCCGCCCATGGAGGCGACGGCATCGAGCGCATCGTGCTCATGGGTGGTGCGATCGGCGAGGGAAACATCACCCCGGCGGCCGAGTTCAACATCTGGGCGGATCCCGAGGCTGCGCAGCAGGTCTTACGAAGCGGGCTCGACGTGACCATGGTCGGGCTCGACGTCACGCATCAGGCGATCCTCGGCCCGGAGGTCGCGCAGCGTCTTCGTGCGGCAGGGCGCATCGGGACATTCGTCGCCGAGCTCAACGAGTTCTTCAGCAGGTACCACCGCCGGACGTACGGATGGGACGGGGCTCCGATCCACGATGCGGTCGCGGCAGCCCAGGTGATCCGCCCCGGCCTCGTCGAGGCGCGGTTCCGCAACGTCGAGGTCGAGCTCGAGTCGGATCTCTGCCGCGGGCGCACCGTCGTCGACCTCTGGAAGCGAACCGACCGCGCTCCGAACACCCACGTCGGGGTCGACCTCGATGTCTCGGCGTTCTTCGAGCTCCTCGTCGAGCGGATCACGAGCCTTGGCTGACGGCGCGACCCAGGGCTCTAGCTCCCGTCGTCCTGCGAGCTCCGGTACGCGATGATCTCGACTCGCTCGAGAGTGACCATTCCCTCCGTCACCATCTCGTCCAGGACGGGCAGGATCGCATCGATCCGCTCCGCGGTGTCGACGATTTCGATCACGACGGGGAGGTCCTCGGACAAGCGGAGGATGCGGGAGGTGTGGATGCGGGAGTCTGCGCCGAAGCCCTCGATGCCGCGTACCACGGTGGCGCCCGCGAGCCCCTCCGTGCGAACGCGCTCGACGATTGCCTGGTAGAGCGGCTTGCCGTGCCACGTGTCGGACTCCCCGACGAAGATGCGGAGGAGCTTCCCCTCGCCTTCGATGCGCATCAGACGACCCGCGCGGCGACGACGCCGAGGTAGACCGCCACAAGCCCGGCGGCGACGCTGCCAAGCGCGTTCGCGAACGCAAGGGCGCGTGCGCCGTCCTCCAGCAGGCGATACGTCTCGAACGAGAACGTGGAGAAGGTCGTATACGCCCCGAGGAACCCGATCGTGATCGCAGACCTGACGGACGGATCCACGGTCGAGCGCTCGGTGAGGAGGACGAACAGGAACCCGAGTGCGAACGACCCGCTCACGTTGACCACGAACGTCCCCCATGGAAACGCGCCGTGCGTGTGTTCACTCACGAGGCCGTCGATGCCGTACCGCGCGAGCGCGCCGAGCGATCCGGCCAAGGCGATTCCCACGACTGTCGTCATAGGTGCTCCTTCTCTCGCCAGGAGCTATCAGCCGAGTCGGCGGTTCGAGGCGAGCCCCATCGCCTTGCGCCCGCGGCGCGGGAGGCAGTATACGGCCGGACGATGCCGCTCTCCCTCGAGATACCGGGCCTCGGGTCACTCACGCTGAAGGACCTCGTCCTCGACGTCAACGGAACGCTCACCGATCGTGGCGCGCTGATCGACGGCGTTTCGGAACGGCTTGCGGAGATCTCGACGTTGCTCGACGTGCACGTGCTCTCCGCCGACACGTTCGGGACCCTTGGTTCCGTTGCGAGTGAGCTTGGCCTGCAGCCACAGACGATCTCTACGGGAGACGACAAGGCGCGCTTCGTCGCGGAGCTCGGCGCCGACGTGTGTGTCGCGATCGGGAACGGGGCGAACGACGCGCCCATGCTCGACGCAGCCGCCATCGGAATCGCAGTGCTGGGTCCCGAAGGGGCGGCGTCCTCGGCGCTGGCCGCGGCCGACGTGGTCTGCGCGTCCATCGTCGACGCGCTCGGTCTCCTTCTGGACAACCGGGCTCTCATCGCCACACTTCGCCACTAGGCGCAGGAGCGGGCGGTCTGGCGGCGAATCGACCGCCATGGCGCGCAGCAAGAAAAGGCGGCCGCTTCGGCCACGCGTCCCCTCGCGCGTCAAGAAGCGAACGAAGCGGACGCGGTCGCATCACCAGAACGAGCTCATCGGCCTCACCCTCACCGCGCTCGGGCTCGTGCTCTCGGCCATCCTCTACCTCGGATTCGACGGCGGCGCCGTCGGCTCGTGGCTCGCTGATGCCCTGACCCAGATCATGGGCGCGGCGACGTACGTCTTGCCGGTCGCGCTCCTCGCGATCGGCGGGCTCATGCTCGCGCGCAGCGATCTCCTCGAAGTACGCCCGTTCCGGCTCGGAGTGGGCGTCGGCTTTCTCGGCCTCATGACGTTGCTCGGGAAGGACAGCGGCGGCTGGATCGGCCTCGCACTGGGCGGGACCCTCGCGAGCCTGATCGGCGACACGGGCGCCGCGATCGTCGGTGGCGCATTGCTGATAGCCGGTGCGCTGCTCGTGAGCGGCGCGTCGACGGGCGCGATTCTGCGTCGGACAGGTCACGTCGTTCGAAACGCCGGGTCCGGTGCCAGACGCGCGCTCGATTGGGCCTCGAGCGAGTCGCAGACGGACGAGACCGTCATCCTGCCCCCTGTCCCGGAGGAGCCTCCGAGGCGCCTTCTCGACGGCGCGGAAGAGTACCCGGACGTCGTCGGAGGGCTTGCTCCCGGCGAGCAGCACCGGCTCGTACCCGATGCGCCCGAGCCCGAGCCATTCGACACCGCGAGCGTCGAGAGCGTCTTCGAGACCACGGCGGAGAACCCCGAGTACCGTCTGCCGGATCGAAGCATCCTCCGCGCGTCGCCGGCGACCCCTGCTACGAACGGCGACGCCGGCAAGCACGTCGCCGAGCTCCTCGTTCGCACGCTCACCGAGTTCGGGGTCGACGCCACGGTCATCGGACAGATCTCGGGGCCGCGCGTCACGCGCTACGAGCTCCAGCTTGCTCCCGGCACGAAGGTGTCGAAGGTCGCAGCGCTGCGGGACGACCTGTCCTACGCGCTGGCGACGACCGAGATCCGCATCCTCGCTCCAATTCCCGGGAAGCAGGCCGTCGGAGTCGAAGTTCCGAACCTCTCGCCCCGCCTCGTGACGCTCGGGGACATCTACGACGATCTCCCGGCAAACGCGAGCCCTCTCTCCGTCTGGCTCGGCAAGGACATCTCCGGGAACTCCGTCTGGACGGATCTTGCCCGCATGCCTCACCTCCTCATCGCCGGCACCACCGGCTCGGGGAAGTCGGGCTGCATCAACACGATCCTCACCTCGACGCTCCTGCGTGCCACTCCGGACGACGTGCGGATGATCCTCATCGACCCCAAGCGGATCGAGCTGGGCTACTACGAGTCGATCCCGCACCTGCTGACCTCCGTCGTCTCGAGCCCGAAGGAGGCCGCGACGGTCCTGATGAACGTCGTCACGGAGATGGAGCGGCGGTACGAACGCCTCTCGTTCGTCCGCGCGCGCAGCCTGCCGGAGGCGAACCGTGCGCTGAAGGCGCGTGGGGAGGCCCCGCTTCCGTACCTCCTCGTCGTCATCGACGAGCTCGCCGACCTGATGATGGTGTCTCCGCAGGCGGTCGAGGACTGCGTGATCAGGCTTGCGCAGAAGTCGCGCGCCGTGGGGATCCACCTCGTGCTCGCGACGCAGCGCCCGTCCGTCGACGTCATCACCGGGATGATCAAGGCGAACGTTCCGTCCCGGATCGCCTTCGCGGTCTCGAGCCAGACCGACTCGCGCGTGATCCTCGACACGGCGGGGGCGGAGAGCCTGCTCGGGCAAGGCGACATGTTGTTCAAGCCGCTCGGCACCTCGCGCCTCCAGCGGGTTCAGGGTGCGTACGTCAGCGAGGAGGAGATCGCCCTCGTGGTCGAGCAGTGCCGCTCGCAGCGCGGCCAGGACCTCGACGAGTCGCTGCTCGCGGCCCCCGAAGCGGCGTACGAGGAAGGCGAAGAAGAGGCCGACTTCGACCCGGACGAGGATCCGCTGCTCGAGCGGGCGATCGAGATCGTCGTCCAGACGCAGACCGCCTCCGTCTCGCTGCTCCAGCGCCGGCTCCGGGTGGGCTACACACGTGCGGGGCGCCTCATCGACATGCTCGAGCGGCGAGGGATCATCTCCGGCTACGAGGGATCGAAGCCGCGTCGGGTGCTCGTCTCCGAGGTCGAGCCGCACAGCGTCTGAACCGCACCAGTCCGTAGTCTCCCGCAGACGCAGACGGGCTTACACACTTGAGGACCGACCCAACTTGCGATTAGATCAAGCGTCCAACTGGGCGGCAGGTCACAACGTAAGGAGGGCACGTGAAGGCACGTAGGAATCCAGTCGCGCTCGTCGCGGCGTTGATCGTCGCGCTCGTCGCCGCACTCGGCGTCACGGCCGGCTCGGGCTCGGCGCAGGGGTCTTTCCAGGCCGCGTTCAACACCGATACGGCGGGTCTGAACGACAAGAGCTTCAACCACCTCGGCAACCTCGGGCGCCTGAAAGCTCAGAAGCAACTCGGGATCCAGACGAAGGTCTACATCTCCGCGACGGAGGCCGACTACCTGCCGAATGCGGTGGCGGCAGCCCAGTGGGGAGCCAACGCGGTCGTCATGAACGGTTTCCTGCTCGCGGACGCCACGAGCACGGCGGCGAAGCAGTTCCCGGACATCAAGTGGGCGATCACCGACTTCCCGCGCGTCGCGCTCACGGACGTGCCCGCGAACGCGTACGGGCTCACGTTCAAGTCGGAGGAGTCCGGCTACCTCGTCGGCTACCTCGCTGCGGAGATGGCGAAGGCGAAGATCGGGCCGAAGGGCAAGTCGTCCGGCAAGCTCGTCCTGAGCGCCGTCGGCGGCAAGAAGATCCCCTCCGTCGACAACTGGATCGCCGGCTACCGTGCCGGCGCGAAGGCCGTCGACAAGCGGTTCAAGGTCCTCATCGACTACTCGGGCGACTTCCCGCCGTCCGCCGCCCCGAAGTGCAAGGAGATCGCGCTCAAGCACATCTCCCAGGGCGCGCAGGCGGTGTTCCAGGTCGCGGGGGGCTGCGGCCTCGGCGCGCTGCAAGCCGCCAAGCAGAAGGGGGTCTGGGGCATCGGCGTGGATGCCGACCAGGCGTACCTCGGCTCGCACATCCTGACGAGCGGCGTGAAGCGGGTCGACACCGCCGTCTACACGTTCTACGCGCTCGCGAAGGCCGGCAAGCTCGGAGCGGGCAAAGACCTCGTCTTCAACCTGAAGAACAAGGGCCAGGACGTCGGCAAGATCAGCAAGCGCGTCCCGAAGGCGTTCGTCACGAAGATGAACGCCCAGAAGGCGCTCATCATCAAGGGCAAGATCAAGCCTCCGGCGGCGCTTTAGGCTCGACGGTTCGACTCGAAGGGGGCGCCTCGTGCGCCCCCTTCGTCATGTCACGTCGTAGAATCGCGCGCGATGGCCGACGCCCCGCCCGTCCTGGAGCTGCGCGGCATAACGAAGCGCTTTCCGGGGATCGTCGCGAACGATCGAATCGACCTCGACCTCCGCCGTGGCGAGGTGCACGCGCTCCTCGGTGAGAACGGCGCCGGCAAGTCGACGCTCATGAACGTCGTCTACGGCATCTACAAGCCCGACGAGGGCGAGATCCTCGTCAAGGGCGAGCCGATCACCATGCACTCGGCGCAGGACGCGATCCAGCACGGGATCGGGATGGTGCACCAGCACTTCATGCTCATCCCGGTCATGACGGTCGCCGAGAACATCGTGCTCGGCACGGAGCCCAACACGGCCGGGATCTTCCTCGACCACCGCTCCGCGGACCGTCAAGTCCGTGAGCTCGCGAAGACCTTCAACTTCGCGATCGATCCCGACTCCCGCGTTCAGGACATCACGGTCGGCCAGCAGCAGCGCGTCGAGATCCTGAAGGCGCTCTACCGGCGCGCAGACATCCTCATCCTCGACGAGCCCACTGCGGTCCTGACCCCGGGCGAGGCGAACGACCTGTTCGCCATCCTGAGGTCGCTGACACGCGAGGGCATGTCCGTGATCTTCATTAGCCACAAGCTCCACGAGGTGCTCGACATCGCGGATCGCATCAGCGTACTCCGCCGCGGGAAGCTCGTCGGCACGGTTCCGCGCGAAGGCGCGACGGAGCAGGGACTGGCGCGCCTGATGGTCGGGCGCGAGGTGGTGCTGCAGATCGACAAGGAGCCGGCGAGTCCGGGCGAGACCCTCCTCGAGGTCGAGGAGCTCACGGTCGAGGACGACCGTGGACTCCCGGCGGTGCGCGGCGTCAGCTTCGGCGTGCGCGCGGGGGAGATCGTCGGCATCGCAGGCGTCGACGGGAACGGTCAGACCGAGCTCGTCGAGGCGCTGACGGGCCTCCGACGTGCCACCGGGGGCCGCATGACCCTCGTCGGCACCGACATCACGAAGGGCAGCGCGCGCGACCGGCTCGAGGCGGGCCTTGGGCACATCCCCGAGGATCGCTTGCGGCGTGGCATCATCCTCGAGTTCTCGCTCGCCGAGAACCTCTCGCTGCACGATTTCCGGCACGAGCCGAACGCGCACCTGGGCTGGCTCCGCCCGAGCCGCATGATCGCGGGTGCGCGCAAGCTCATCTCCGAGTTCGACGTCCGCGGCGGAACGCCGAGGTCCAAGGCGTCCGAGCTGTCCGGCGGAAACCAGCAGAAGCTCGTCGTCGCGCGTGAGGTCTCACGCGATCCGCGGCTCCTCATCGCGGCACAACCCACGCGAGGGCTCGACGTCGGCGCGATCGCGTTCCTCCACAGCCGGCTGGTCGCCGAGCGCGACGAGGGGCGCGGCATCCTGCTCGTGTCGCTCGAGCTCGACGAGATCCTGTCGCTGTCCGACCGCATCCTCGTCATGTACGAGGGGCGGATAGTCGGCGAGTTCGGGCCCGGGGTTGACGCCGAGACGCTGGGGATCGCGATGATCGGCGGAGGCGGAGACGAGGAGGCCGCGGCGTGAGCGAGGTGCCCGCCGGCGGCTCGGCGCAGCCGCCCGAGAGCGAGCCCGGCGGCTACACCCCGAATGCCGTCGAGCGGTTCTCTGCCTTCCAACGGGCCGGCGGGCTCGTCGTCCCGCTCGTCACGATGCTGCTGGCGTTCTTCATCGCCGGCCTCGTCGTCCTCGTCACGACGGGTCACAACCCGCTCTCCACGTACCGGGCGATCTTCGACGGCACCGGCCTCAGCTGGTTCTTCCATCCGGGGAGCTACAGCATCGGCGTGCCGTTCACGGATACGACGGTCTGGTTCCCGCTGAACACGAACAGCCTCGAGTCCCGCGACGCGTACGCGCTCCAGCAGACGCTGATTCTCACGACGACGCTCATCTTCACGGGACTCGCGGTCGCCTTCGCCTTCCGCTGCGGCCTCTTCAACATCGGCGGCAACGGTCAGTACATCGCGGGCTCGCTCGCGGCAGTCTGGGTCGGGTCGTCGTTCGCGAACATGGCACAGTTCCCGCACGTCGTCCTCGGGGTCGCAGCTGCCGGGCTCGCCGGGGGGCTGCTCGCCGGAATCGCCGGCTTCCTGAAGGCGACCGTCGGGGCGCACGAGGTCGTCGTCACGATCATGCTCAACTGGATCATGTACTGGACGGGCCAGTGGCTCCTCGGCTCCGACGGGCCGCTCAACCACGACGTCGCCACATCGACCTCGCAGGACGTGGCGGACTCCGGCAAGCTTCCCACCTTCTGGGGCCTCGGCGTCCTGCAGGGAGCGCACGTCGGGCTGTTCATGGGCATCGCCGCCCTGGTCGTCTACGCGATCGTGCTCAACCGGACGACGCTTGGCTACGAGGTCCGGGCCGTCGGACACAGCCCCGACGCAGCCCGCTACGGTGGCATCAACGTCGCGCGGAGCTACTTCCTCGCGATGGCGATCGCCGGTGCCTTTGCGGGCGTTGGCGGTGCGATGGACGTGCTCGGATGGGAATACCGGGTCGCGGCGAGCACGATCTCGCTCACCAACGTCGGGTTCCTCGGCATCGCCGTCGCGCTGCTCGGCCGAAACACGGCGATCGGCACGGGTCTTGCAGCGCTTCTCTTCGGCGCCTTGCTCACCGGCACGTCGCAGCGCAACCTCGACCCGGAGATCTTCAAACCGGAGCTCGCGAGCAACCTCACCTCCATCATCCAGGGGCTCGTCGTGCTGTTCATCGGCGCCGACCTCCTGATCCTGTACGCGTGGAACGCGCGCAAGAAGCTCAAGCGCGAGCAATCGCCGCCGCCTGCCCCGCAGCCGGAGCCCGCGTCGTGAGCGTGCTGGCCGTCGCCTCGCGTCCGGTGACGCGCCTGACGACCCCCCAGGCGATCGGCGTGCTCGGGATCGTCCTCGGCCTCATCGCCTGCTGGCTCGCGCTGCCACCCGTCCACGTGCGCGGGCTCGGGTGGCCGGCGGTCTTCGGAATCCTCGCGCTCGCCGCGGCGATCACGTCGATCACGCGTGGCGGGGGACGTGTCGGCTGGGGCGCGGCTGCCACTGCGATCCTCGGCGTGAGCCTCGGCATCGCGGCGCAGCAGTCGGGCCTCGGGAATCTCGACCTCGTCTTCGCCTGGTCGGTCATCCTCGGAGCCACGCTCCGGTACGCGACTCCGCTGGCGTTCGCGGCCATGGGCGGTCTCGTCTCCGAGCGCAGCGGCGTGGTCAACATCGGGCTCGAGGGGATGATGCTGATGGGCGCGTTCTTCGGGTTCTACGCGTCGGAGCGTTTCAACTCCTGGCCGCTCGGAGTGCTCGTCGCCATGCTCGCCGGGGCAGGACTCGCGGCCGTGCACGCGTTCTTCTGCATCAATCTGCGCGCCGACCAGATCGTCGTCGGCACGGGGATCAACTTCCTCGCGCTCGGGATCACCGGATACGCGTTCGTCTCTCTCTACGGCGACCAGGGCTCGCCCACCGACGTGCCGACAGTCGGGACTCCGTCGCTCAACTTCCTCGGGCACATCCCCGACATCTCGATCGGCCCGGTCGAGTTCGGCGGCACGTTCATCCAGGCGGTGTTCGGCGACCTGAACTGGATGATCTGGCTGAGCTTCGTCGTCCTGATCCTCACCTACATCGTGCTCTTCCAGACGTCGATCGGACTGCGCATCCGAGCGGTGGGCGAGCATCCCCGAGCGGCCGACACCGTCGGGATCTCCGTCTACGGCATCCGCTGGGCGGCAGTCCTCACGTCCGGCGCGCTGGCAGCTCTCGGCGGCGCCTACCTGTCGGTGGCGGACGTGAGCCTCTTCGACCAGAACCTGACGGGCGGCCGTGGGTTCATCGCTCTCGCCGCGATCATCTTCGGCAACTGGCGGCCCTTCGGTGCGTACGCCGCGTGCCTGCTGTTCGGCTTCTCGAGCGCGCTCGGCGACCGCCTGCCCGCCTACTTCCCCCAGGGCAGTGCCACGCCTCTCCTTTTCAACGCGCTCCCGTACGTCCTCACGGTCGTCGCAGTTGCCGGCGTGATCGGCCGCTCGACGCCCCCTGCCGCCGACGGCCGTCCCTACGTCAAGCAGTAGCGTGGGCGGGGGCCGGTCGGGCACGGCGTGGGCGTCGCTGCTCACGGGACTCGCCTCTGTCGTGACGCTTCCGCTCGCCGTGTACCTGACTCGCTATAGCGACACCTACGATCTCCTCCATGCCGGCTTTGCGGTTCCGGTCGCCGCGGGGCTGGCCTTCGTCTCGCTGTCGCTCTCGCGGCGAGCGCGCCTTCGCAGCGCCCTGTCGCTCACCGGAGGGCACTCGGAAAGGCTCGCCCGCGTCGGACGCGTGCTCGGAGTGATCGGCTTGTGCCTCGCAACGGCGGCGGTCATCTCGCTCGGCGTCTACGGTCTTCTCGAATACGTCGGCTCCCGCGAGTAGTCCGTGGACTTCCAGCGGACGGCGCGCGCGGCGCATAGAGCTCAAAGCGCGCCTGCGAGCGCTCGTCGAGCGCTGCCCAGGCCTCGCGCTCGCGGCCGAGCCACGACGTATCCCAGCCTTCGTCATCTGGGGGCTCGAGCGACTCGACGTCTCGCTCGAGTAACGTCCCGGCCGCGCGAGCCGGAGCGACTACAATCCGCGCCGCGTGTTCGACATCGGCTCCAGTCTCCGCGAGGCCCGCGTCCGTCAGGACCTCGATTTTCCCGAGCTCGAGGGAATCACGAAGATCCGCCCGAAGTACCTCCGGGCCCTCGAGGACGAGCAGTTCGACATCCTTCCTGCGCCCACGTACGTCCGCGGGTTCCTGCGCTCGTACGCCGAGGCCCTCGGGCTCGACGGCCAGCCGTTCGTCGACGAGTACAACTCGCGATTTGCGGTCGGGGAGGATGACGCTCCGATTCGCTCCCGTCGGGCGCCGCAACCGCAGCTCGCGCGCCCAGCTCGCGAGTCGCGCATCGCGGTCATCGCTCTCGCCGGGATCGCCATCCTGGCGGCTCTCGTGATCGCGGCCTGGCGCTTCGGCGGACCCGAGGGTCAGCCCGTCCCGGGTCTGGCAGACGGGAATCAGCCTTCGACGCAGACCGCACCGCGGGGTCACGTCGTGCTCGTCGTCCGCGCTAGCCAGGGCAACTCGTGGATGGCTGTCCGTACGGGCTCATCTGCCGGGACACTTCTTTACAGCGGGACGCTCGAGCAGGGGCAGAGCAAGCGGTTCGAAGCGCGGCGGCTCCAGCTCACGCTCGCGAAGCCACAGAACGTCCTCGTGCGCAGGAACGGGAACAGGATCGAGCTTCCCGCAGGAACGTCCTTCGTCGTCACGTCGCGGCGAGTCGTCCCCTCGTCCGAGTGACAGCCCGCCCGCGGGCGGCGATCGTCGTCACGGGAAGCGAGCTCGTACGAGGAGAGCGGCAGGATCGCAACGGGCCGTTCCTCGCCGCCGAGGCGCTTCGGCTCGGCCTCGAGCCCGAGCGCATCACGATCGTCGGCGACCGCCCTGACGACATCGCTCTTGCCCTCGGCCAGGCCTTCGAGGCGGACCTGTGCCTCGTCTCGGGTGGGCTCGGGCCGACCCACGACGACAGGACGGTCGAGCTCGTAGCGCGTGTCGCCGGACAGGCGCTCGTCGTCGATCCCGAGCTCGAGCACGACATCGAAGAGGTGTCGCGGTTGATCGCCGACCGCCTGCGCAGGCCGTACACGGACTTCTCGGCCGGCGTTCGAAAGCAGGCGACTCGCCCCGAGGGCGCGACGTCACTCGGGCTCGCCGGGACCGCGCCCGGCCTCGTGCTCGAGACGGGAGGGTGCGTGGTCGTCGTGCTGCCCGGGCCGCCGCCCGAGCTCAGGCGCCTGTGGGAGCGTGCGCTCGAGTCAGAGGCGGTTCGCGCCGTGGTCGAGCGGGCACCGAGTCGAGGACGCCGGACACTCCGTTTCTTCGGCACGCCCGAGTCCGCAGTCGCGGAGGCACTCGCGGGTGCAGGCGGCGAGGGGGACGGGGTGGAGGTGACGATCTGCGCGCGCGAGTTCGAGATCCACGTCGACATCGTGATCGAGCCGGGTGCGGACGAGCGCGCTGCCGAGGTCGAGCACGCGTTTCGTGAGAGTCTCGGGCGCTACCTCTTCAGTGAGGACGAACGATCGATCGCGGAGATCGTCTTGGACGCTGCGCGGACGCAGGGGCTTTCGCTCGCCACAGCCGAGTCGTGCACCGGAGGGCTCGTCGCCAGCCGGCTCACGTCCGTACCGGGCTCGAGCGACGTCTTCCGCGGCGGTGTGATCGCGTACGCCGACGACGTCAAGGAGCACGAGCTGGGCGTCGGGCGGAACGTTCTCAGCCAGCATGGGGCCGTGTCCGCCGAGACCGCACGGGCGATGGCCGACGGCGCCCGGGCGCGGCTCGGAGTCGACGTCGCAATCGCAGTCACCGGAATAGCCGGGCCGGGAGGGGCGACGGAGGACAAGCCCGTCGGCCTTGTGTTTCTCCACGCGGCCGGCCCAGATGGGGAGGAGGCGCGGCGGATCGACCTACCCGGCGACCGGGAGATGATCCGGGGCCGGGCGGCGGCGGCGGCGCTCCATCTCGTGCGGCGTCTCTTGACACGGAGCCTTGACGAAGGCGCGTGAACTCGACCGCTAGTCTCGAAACCGGTGGCTCACTCCGGCTCTTCCTCGCACTGCTCCTGCCTGCCGACGCGACCGAGGCAGTCGTGCGTTGGAGCGACCAACAGCTCGACCGGGGTCGGCGACCGGAGAGCCTGCACATCACGCTCGCGTTCCTGGGCGAGCGACCGAAAACGGAGCTCGAGGCGATCGTCGGGGCGCTCAGGGAGTCGGCGGCAAGCGCCAAGCCTTTCACGCTCGCGCCCGCCCGTTACCGCGAGACGAGATCCGTCGGCATGCTCGTCCTCGACGATCCGACGGGCGCGGCAACGAGGCTTGCCGACGCGCTGCAGAGCCGCTTGGAAGAGATCGGCTCGTACCGGCGCGAACGGCGTCCGTGGCTTCCGCACGTCACCGTGCTCCGATTTCGGGAACGGCCGCGTCTCAGTCCGTCGATTGCTCCGCTCCAGGCCGAGCTCGGCAGCTTCGCTCCGTCCGAGGCGGCTGCTTTCCTTTCACGCCTGCACCCGCGCAACTCTGCAGGCGGTGCACGGTACGAGGTACTCGAGACATGCAGGCTGAATTCGTCGTAGTTGGAGTTTTCATAGCCGGGAGGATGAACGGATGAGTCGCGAGGAAGCGCTCGACACCGCGCTCGGTCAGATCGAGCGTCAGTTCGGCAAGGGATCCGTGATGCGGATGAGCGATCGCCCGCAGGTAGCCGTGGGGGCGATCTCGACGGGTTCGCTCGCACTCGACGTCGCGCTCGGTATCGGCGGCCTGCCGCGCGGCCGCATCGTGGAGATCTACGGGCCTGAGGCCTCCGGCAAGACGACGCTCGTCTACCACGTGATGGCCGAAGCGCAACGACGTGGCGGAATCTGCGCGTTCATCGATGCCGAGCATGCGATGGATCCGTCGTACGCCAGGCGCATCGGGGTCGATATCGACCAGCTGCTCGTCTCACAGCCGGATACAGGTGAGCAGGCGCTCGAGATCGCCGAGCTCCTGATCCGCTCGGGCGCACTCGACATCGTGGCCGTCGACTCGGTCGCGGCGCTCGTCCCGAAGGCCGAGATCGAGGGCGAGATGGGCGACAGCCACGTCGGCCTGCAGGCACGGCTCATGAGCCAGGCTCTGCGAAAGCTCGCTGGAACGCTCAACCGGACGGACACGATCTGCATCTTCACGAACCAGCTCCGCGAGAAGATCGGGGTCATGTTCGGGAACCCGGAGACGACGCCGGGTGGCCGGGCTCTGAAGTTCTATGCATCCGTACGGCTCGACATCAGACGGATCGAGACGCTCAAGGACGGTGCGGAGGCGGTCGGTAACCGGGTTCGGGTCAAGGTCGCGAAGAACAAGGTCGCGCCGCCCTTCAAGCTGGCGGAGTTCGACATCGTGTACGGGTCGGGCATCCCCTGGGAAGGCACTGTCCTCGACGTGGCGCTCGAGAGGAAGATCGTCCAGAAGGCGGGGTCGTACTTCAGCTTCGGCGACGAGAGACTTGGTCAGGGGCGCCAGAACGCTTCTGCGTTCCTCGCCGAGAACCCGGACCTCGTCCAGCAGATACTCGCCCGCATCCAGGCCGAGGCTCCCGACGAGCAGGTGATCTCGGCACGGTTGCTGCCGACTCAGGCGGGTGCTACCGGGTCGGCTCCGTCTGCGTCGGATGACGCCGACGACTCCGAATCCACGTCTGCGAGTGACGAGCTCGAGAGCGAGGACGTCGCGGCTGCAGCCACTGCGAAGAGCGCCGTCGAGAGCTGAGATGCCTGCTGAAGACGCGGTCGAAGCCGCTCTTCGGGCACTACGACATCGTGATCTGAGCGCGGCGGATCTCGAACGGCGTCTTGGCAGTCGGGGATTCGACGAGGAGGAACGGGCGGTCGCGGTCGCGACCTTGCAGAGAACCGGCGTCCTCGACGACACGAGGTTCGCGGAGCTACGCGCCGCGGCGCTCGCCGGACGTGGGGTGGGAGACGCTCTGATCCGCCATGACCTCGAGCGCGCGGGCGTCGATTCCGAGCTCGTCGAAGACGCCGTACGCCTGCTCGAGCCCGAGAGTGAACGTGCGCGCCGAATCGTCGAACGTCGCGGCGTGGATCCGAAGGCGATCCGCTACCTCGCGAGCAAGGGATTCGCCGACGAGACCGTCGCGGCCGTCGCCGACTTCGGGGTCGTTGCGTCCGGAAGGGCCGAGGAGCTAGGATGAGCTCGCTGTACCTGACACTTTTCCTGCTCGCAAGCGATTCTGAACCTGTGACCCTGATCCACGCTCTCGACGACCATCTCGAACGGCCGAGTACCGGCCGTGAGCGGAGGCAGCGCGTACCCCTGAGCTCGACTCTCTGAACTCGAACCACCGAGCTGGGGCGAAGCGACGGATTCGATCGCGGTAGAGCGAGGCCGAGTGGCGGGTGCGGACACCGCGGCGAACGTCGCGGTACGTAACCCTCCACGGAGGCGCAATGCTCACGGTCGCTGCGGTGCTGGTAGGTGTCGCTCTCGGAGCACTCGGAGCTGCCGTGGTCCTCATGGCTCGCGCGAAGTCAGGGGTTCGAACGGCAGCGGCCGAGCGAGATCGCATCCTGGCCGACGCGGAGCGGGAAGCCGAGGCTCTGCGTCGCGAGGCTCAGGTCGATGCGCGCGAGCAGGCGGTGCTCCTGCGCGCTGAGATCGAAGCCGAGGTCGCCGACCGGCGACTTCAGATCGTGAAGATCGAGGAGCGCGTCCTCCAGAAAGAGGAGGAGATCGACCGGAATCTCATGGATCTCACTCGCCGGGAGCAGGGCCTCGGCGACCGCGAGGTTCACATCAAGGAGCTTCAAGAGGAGCTTCGGGAGGCGAAGAACGAGACTCTCGGCGTACTGGAGCGGCTGTCGGGGCTGACCGCGAACGAGGCGAAGCAGCAGCTCCTCGAGCGATCGAAGGATCTCATCCGCCATGAACTGGCACGAGACGTCCGTCATATGGAGGAGGAGGCGCGGGCGGACGCACGGCGCCGTGCTCGAGCCCTCGTGGCGGACTCGTTGCAGCGCGTTGCGGCGAGCCACACAGCCGAGGCCACGGTCACAGTCGTCGAGCTTGCGTCCGACGACCTGAAGGGACGGATCATCGGGCGCGAGGGCCGGAACATCCGCTCGCTCGAGCACCTGACCGGGGTCGACTTCATCATCGACGACACACCACACGCAGTCGTGCTCTCGTCGTTCGACCCGCTGCGGCGCGAGATCGCGCGTCTCACGCTCGACAAGCTCATCGAGGACGGCCGTATCCACCCGGCTCGGATCGAAGAGATGTACTACCAGGCGAAGACCGATCTGGACGAGCACGTCCGGCAGGCGGGCGAGCAGGCCGTCTTCGAGGCGAACTGCGGCGAGCTCCACGAGGAGCTGGTCAAGATCCTGGGCCGCCTCAGGTACCGGACGAGCTACGGCCAGAACGTCCTCAAGCACACCCTCGAGGTCGTCCACCTGGGCGGGCTCATGGCCGCCGAGCTCGGGGCCGGGGTGAAGACCACGAAGCGGGCGGCGCTGCTCCACGACGTGGGCAAGGCGATGAACCACGAAGTGGAGGGCTCGCACGCGCTCATCTCCACGCAACTCGCTCGCCGGTACGGTGAATCCGAAGGCGTCATCCACGCGATCGAGGCGCACCACTACGAGGTGCAGCCCCAGACGGTCGAGGCCGTTCTTCTCATCGCCGCCGACGCCATCTCCGCATCACGCCCGGGCGCGCGCGGCGAGTCGTTGGAGAACTACATCCGGCGGCTCGAGGCGCTCGAGGAGATCGCCTCCGCGAAGGATGGAGTCGCGAAGGCATATGCCCTCCAGGCGGGTCGTGAGATCCGGGTCATCGTCGAGCCGACCGAGGTGGACGACGACGGGGCGGTGCTGCTGTCACACGAGATCGCGCGTGAGATCGAGGACCAGCTCGAGTACCCCGGCCAGGTCAAGGTCATCGTGATCCGCGAGTCACGCGCCATCGAGGTCGCCAAGTAGGCTCGCGAGACGTGCGCCGCTACTACGTCACCACGTTCGGCTGCCAGATGAACGCTCACGACTCCGAGCGGATCAAGGGCATGCTCGAGTCACTCGGGCTCGGCGAGGCACCGTCGCGTGACGAGGCTGACGTGGTCGTGTTCAACACCTGCACCGTGCGCGAGAAGCCGGACACCCGGCTCGCGGCCTACCTAGGAGACGCGGCGGCTCGTAAGCGACGGCACCCCGACCTCGTGATCGCCGTCGGTGGCTGCTACGCGGAGGCTCAGCGCGACCGGATCTTCGAGCTCTACCCGTCCGTCGACGTCGCCTTCGGTCCTGGGTCGATACCGCATCTCGGTACCTGGATCGAGTCCGGCGGTTACGCCGTGACACGAGGGAAGTTCGGGACGCACGAGCACTTCGCCGCCGAGCTGCCCACACACCGCGAACGTCGTGCTCAGGCATGGGTGCAGGTGTCGATGGGCTGCAACTCCAAGTGCGCGTACTGCATCGTCCCGGCGGTGCGCGGGCGCGAGCAGAGTCGTCGCCCGGGGGACATCGTGGCCGAGGTGACGCAGCTCGTCGCAGACGGCGTTCGCGAGGTGACGCTTCTCGGCCAGAACGTGAACTCGTGGGGGCGCGACCTGGCGCCCGATGTGCACACGGAGTTCGGGGAGCTTCTCCGTGCGTGCGACGCAGTCGACGGACTCGAGCGCTTGCGATTCACGAGCCCTCATCCCAAGGACTTCCGAGATCCGGTCATCGAGGCGATGGCGCAGTGCGGGAGCGTGTGCGAGCACGCTCATCTGCCGCTCCAGTCGGGCTCGTCGGAGATCCTCAAGCGTATGCGCCGGACATACGATCGCTCCCGCTACCTGAAGCTCGTGGACAGGCTCCGGGGCGCCATCCCGGATCTGGCACTCGGAACGGACCTCATCGTCGGCTTTCCGGGGGAGACGGATGACGACTTCGCCGCGACTCTCGAGGTGGTCGAACAGGTCCGGTACGAGAGCGCGTTCACGTTCATCTTCTCGCCGCGTGCAGGCACCGAGGCAGCGAGCATGCCGGACCAGGTTCCGGACGAGGTGAAGCACGAGCGCCTCGAGCGCCTCGTCGAGGTGGTCCAGCGGATCGGGTCGGAGCGGAACGCCGAGCGCGTCGGGCGCGTCGAGGAGGTGCTCGTCGAGGGCCCGAGCCGCACCGACCCGTCTCTGCTCCGTGGCCGGACTCGCCGAAACACGACCGTCAACTTCACCGGAGTCGGCGACCCCGGCGATCTCGTGAATGTCCTGATCGACGGATCGACCTCGACCACTCTTCGCGGCTCCGTACGAGCCGCCGTTGCCGCGTAGCGCAGCCGCATGCGGCTAGTGCGCGGAGGATGAGCCCCCCCGAGGTCATCGCGGTCTTCGGTCCGACGGCGTCGGGCAAGACCGCGGTTGGTGAGCTTCTCGCCGATCGAATCGGCACCGAGGTCATCTCCGTCGACTCGATGCAGGCATACGAAGGGCTTCCTCTCCTCACGAATCAACCCGCGCGGGAAACGCGTCTCGTCGGTATCTGGCCGCTTGCTCACGAGGGTTCGGTCGCCGAGTTCGCGGAGCTGGCACAAACCGCCATCGACGACGTCGTTCGCTCGAATGGCGTGGCGGTCGTGGTCGGCGGGAGCGGTCTGTACCTGCGAGCGGCTGTCGGAGAGCTCGAGCTGCCGCCTCCGCCAGCCCCCGGTGCACGCGAGCGCTGGGAGGCGTCCTACGATCGCGATCCGCGAGCCGCGTATGCGGAGCTCGCTGCCCGCGACGCGGCCGCCGCGACGCTCGTGCACCCGAACGATCGTCGGCGCGTCGTTCGTGCACTCGAGCTCGCGGACGCCGGCTCCTCTCTCGCACCGGACGGTGCGCGACTGTGGGCGCCCGAAACTCGGCGTCCGACGCTCGTCGTCGGCCTGGTCGTCCCGGCCGACGTTCTGGAGCGCCGTATCGAAGAGCGAACGCGTGAGTTGTTCGAGCGCGGAGTGGTGGACGAGGTACGAACCGCGCTTCGATCCGGCGTCTCGAAGACAGCCGACAAGGCGCTCGGGTTGCGCGAGATCGCAGAGCTTCCGGCCGACGAGGCTCTTGCCGCAATCGTTCTCAGGACTCGTCAGTACGCCAGCTACCAGCGCAAGTGGATGCGACGCATCCCAGGCATCGTCATGATCGACGCCGATCGGTCCCCGGAGAAAGTCGCGGATGCAATCCTCGAAGTGGCAGGCACTCGGTAACACGTACGTCGTCGTCGACCCCGGGCAAGCGGGCGGCCTCGAGACGAGTCAGGCACGAGAGCTCTCGCAGGACTCGGACGGCGTTCTCGAGGTGCTGTCGACGACGGACGACACTGTCGAGATCGTCGTCTGGAACCCGGACGGCTCCAAGGCGGAGCTCTCGGGGAACGGGACGAGAATCGCCGCCGCCTGGCTCGCCGAGCGAACTGGCGCGACGACGGTACGCGTGCGGGTCGGGGCTCGGGATGTCGTAGCGCGCATCCTGTCCGACGGGGATATCGAACAGGAGCTCGGGGACGTCACCGTCGGCGAGCGCGAAGAGGTGGACGGCATCGAGCTCGTTCCGGTCGACGTCGGGAATCCGCACGCGGTCGTCCAGGGCGATCCGGCCGACGTGGCCCGACTCGGCCCGCTCCTCGAGAACCACCCCCGGTTCCCTCGGCGGACGAACGTCCAGGTCGCGCGCGTGGACGGTCCCGGAGAGGTCACCGCCCGCGTCTGGGAGCGCGGGGTGGGGGAGACTCTCTCCTCGGGCACGGGTGCGGTCGCGGTCGCGGCTGCGACGCACGACGAGGGCGACGTCATCGTCCACTTCCCGGGGGGAGATCTCAGAGTGCGCCTGAGCGGAGGCCGCGCGTACCTGACCGGGACCGCCGAGCGGCTCGCGTAGTACCCGTCTGCGCTACTGGCTCGCCTGTGCGAGCTCCACGAGTCTTCCGTCCGGGTCGCGGAGGTACGCGGAGCGACCCCACGGATAGTCCCTGGCTTCGAGGAGAAACGTGAAGTCGAGCTCGACAAGCTCGCGGCACACCTGATCCAGATCGAGCACGCCGAGCGCGACATGGTCCTCGTTCGGGGGGCCGCCCTCCACTGCTGCGGCCCGCTCGTGGATGAGCACCTTGGCGCCGCCGGCGGAGAAGATCGCTCCCCCAGGCCATTCGGCCACAGGCCGGGCTCCGAGCAGCTCGGCGTAGAACGCCTTGACCGGTTCCACGTCGTCCGTGAAGAGCGCGACCTCGACGATCCCACGCTCGGTCACGTGGCGATCTCGAATTCGCGGAGCACGTCGTTGAGGGACGTCTTGAGATCCGTCGAGGCGCTTCGCTCACCGACGATCAGCGCGCACGGGAGATCGAAGCGTCCAGCCGGGAAGTCCTTCGGGCGCGTGCCCGGAAGGACCACAGAGCCCGGCGGCACGAAGCCTCGGTGCTCGACCGGCGTGGAGCCGGTGACGTCGATGATGGGAATCGACGCCGAGAGAACGACGTTGGGTGCGATCACCGCGCGCTCGCCGACCACCACGCCCTCGACGAGAATCGCGCGGGAACCGACGAATGCGCCGTCTTCGATGATCACGGGGCGCGCCTGCGGCGGCTCGAGCACACCGCCGATGCCGACTCCTCCCGAGAGGTGGACATCGGCACCGATCTGCGCGCACGAGCCGACGGTCGCCCAGGTGTCGACCATCGTGCGCGGGCCGACCCAGGCGCCGACGTTCACGAACCCCGGCATGAGGACGACGCCCTCGGACAGAAATGAGCCGTAGCGGGCGACTCCGGGTGGAACGACGCGGACCCCGCGTTCGGCGTAGTCGTCCTTGACGGGGATCTTGTCGAGGAAGTGCAGCCCACCGACCTCCATCGGTTCGACCTTTCGCAGCCGGAAGTAGAGGAGGATCGCCTTCTTCGCCCACTCGTTGACAGTCCAATCACCGTCGCGCTTCTCGGCGACGCGGACCTCACCGCGATCGAGCTGGGCGAGGGCGTCCTCGATCGGCTCCGCGTCGAGGGTCTGGCTCTCCCAGAGGTCGTCGATCCGCGCCGCGAGATCCATCACGCGCCATCTTCCCGGATCTCGTGCGTGATGAGCCGCTCGAGAGTCTCGTATGCGTGCACGAGTGCCGCGATCTCGACGAGCTCGTCCTCGCGGTGTGCGTATCGCGTATGACCAGGGCCGAAGTTGAGTGCGGGGATCCCTCGGGCAGTGAAGTCAGCCACGTTCGTCCACGCTTGTTTCGGCTCTACGCGCCCGGCGCCGGCGGCCAGGAGCGCTTCGACGACTGGGCCGTCGGCCACGACGGAACCTGCGGGTGAGTGACCCACGATCTCGAGCGTCGCTCCCACGGGAACGAGCGAGCGCAGGTACTCCTCCGCGGCGTCAGGAGAACGATCAGGCGGGTAGCGCAGATTCACGGTCACCGTTGCGGCGCCGGGAATGACGTTGTCCGCGATACCGGACTCGAAACGCGTGACCGAGACGACCTCGACGAACGGAAGCCCGCCGACGACTGCTTCTCGCCCCTCGAGCGCAAGAATCGGCCCGAGCCCGTCGACCGCGAGGGCGATCGCACTGTCGGCGTCCCACGGGCGAGCCGAGTGGCCGCTCCGGCCGTGGAACGTGAGGCGAGCGACGACGTTCCCGAGGCAACCCGCGTGAATGCATCCGTCTGTGGGCTCGAGCAGGATCACGAGCGCTGCGTCGTGCACCAGTTGCGACGACTCGAGGAGGGCCGGAAGCGGATTGTGCTCGGCGGGAAGCTCTTCCCGCCCGAAGAGGAGAACGGCGACGTCGACCGGCCCGGGGGGACGCTGCGCACGATCGCGGACGAGCTCGAGCGCGACGGCGACCCCACCCTTCATGTCGCTTGCGCCCAGCCCGTGAACTGCGTTGCCTTCGATTCGCCCCGGAAGGTTGTCTTGCGCCGGCACGGTGTCGTAGTGGCCCGCGAGCACGATCAACGGAACCTCGCTCCGTCGCGGCGGCGCGAAGAGGTAGGCCTCGTCGCCCGCGTAGTCGGGTCGGAGATCCTCAGGCACGAGCGAGAGGAGGTGATCGCGGATCTCTGCCTCGTGCCCGCTCTCGGATGGGATGTTCACGAGCTCGAGCGTGCGCTCGGCGAGGCGCTCGGCGAGCGGGGTCACCCGCCCAGCCTACAGCGGCATAATCCCGCTGTGACAGCGCGCCAGCCCGATCCCACACCTGGGGCGGAGCCAGAGCGCGGGTTCGTTCTCGGCGTTTTCGCGAAGGGCGTGGACGGCGACGAAGAGCTCGCCGAGCTCCGTGAGCTCGCTCGCACCGCGGGTGTCGCACCCGTCGCGGAGCTCGTTCAGCACCGGAATCGCCCCGACCCGAGAACGTTCGTCGGGAAGGGGAAGCTCGCAGAGCTCAAGACGGAGTACGCCGAGCACGAGGCAGAGGTCCTCATCGTCGACGACGAGCTCTCCCCGACGCAGCAACGCACGCTCGAGGATGCGCTGAAGTCACGCGTGGTCGATCGAACGCAGCTGATCCTGGACATCTTCGCCCAGCACGCTCGCAGCGCCGAGGGCAAGCTTCAGGTCGAGCTGGCGCAGCTCGAGTACAACCTCCCTCGCATGCGCGGGATGTGGCAGCACCTCGAGCGGCTCGGGGGCGGAGTCGGGACGAGGGGCCCGGGCGAGTCACAGCTCGAGTCGGATCGGCGAATGGCGAGGACACGCGTCTCCTTGCTCAAACGCCGACTCCGTGGCCTGGGTGCCGAGCGTGCGGTGCGGAGGAAGGAGCGCAAGCGCTCGGCTGTTCCGACGATCGCGTTGGCCGGCTATACGAACGTCGGCAAGTCGACGTTGTTGAACGCACTCACCGGCGCCCATGCATCCGTTGACGACCGGCTGTTCGAGACGCTCGATCCAACGACCCGGGGCTTCGACCACGTCGGGAAGCGGTACCTCGTGACAGACACCGTGGGCTTCATCCGGCGCTTGCCGACGCAACTCGTGGAGGGTTTCGCAGCCACGCTCGAGGAGACGCTCGTCGCGGATCTCGTTCTGCACGTCGCCGACGGCTCACTCGGGGAGGCTCGCCTGCACGAGACGATCGCCGCGGTCCAGGGAGTGTTGGACGAGATTCGCGCCGACGATGTCCCGGTCGAGCTCGTTCTCAACAAGGTCGACGTCCTCGATCCCCTCGCACGGCGTCGTCTCCAGAGTGTGTTCCCCCGCGCGCTGCAGCTTTCCGCCAAGACGGGCGAGGGTATCGACGAGCTGAAGGATCGGATCGCCGAGCTGTTCTCCGACCGATTCGAGGACGTGCGCCTGCTCGTCCCGTACTCGGACGGCAAGGCGCTTGCTGCGTTGTACGACCTCGGCGCTCCGATCGCAGAGCGTCGTGACACTCCCGACGGCGTTCGCGTGCGAGCACGTCTGCCTCGACGCGAGGTGGTGAGATTCGCCCGCTTCCTCGTCGCGGGTGAGCCCGAAGCCGAGATCGAGGCGTCGGCCCGGTGATCGAGGTCGCGATCCGTCGGGTTCGCGCCGATGCAGTGATCCCGGATCAGGCGTATGACGGAGATGCCGGCTTCGATCTCTCGGCGTGTGACAGCCTCACTCTCGCGCCGGGTGAGCGGGCGGTGGTCTCGACCGGAGTCGCTGTCGAGATCCCGGATGGCTATGCGGGATTCGTGCAGCCGCGATCGGGCCTGGCGGCGAGACACGGCATTGGCATCGTGAACTCTCCAGGGCTCATCGACTCGGGCTATCGCGGTGAGATTCGCGTCGTGCTCCTCAACACCGACCGGACCGAGTCGTTCACGGTGGAGCACGGGATGCGGATCGCGCAACTCGTCGTGCTGCCAGTTCCAGCAGTGAGGCTCGTGGAGGTGGAGGCGCTCGAGGCGAGCGAACGCGGCGTGCGAGGCTTCGGGTCATCAGCGACGTGACGGGCGTGGAGCCCAGGGTTCGCGTGTCGGCGATCGTGCGTTGGCGAGCACGCATGCTTCTCTGCCAGCACTCCAAGCTGGGTCAGGACGTCTGGCTGCTCCCCGGCGGCGGCGTCAATGCCGGCGAGAACCTGTTGAAGGCGCTTCAGCGCGAGCTCTGGGAAGAGACTGGCCTCTTTCGCGCGGGAACGGAGGTGCACTTCGAGGGCCCTGTCGCGATCGTCGACTCCATTGCGCCCGATTCGAGCCAGCGACGAAAGCACGTGATCCATGTGATCTTCGCGACCGAAGTCTCGAACGTTGAGCTCGACAACGTCGTTTCGGAGGACGACGCGATCGAGGGGCATCGCCTCTTCGAGCCCGAGGAGCTGGATGAGGTCATCGTGCATCCGCCGATCCAGCGCTTTCTGCAACGCTGGCAGCCGGGCGACCCGGCGGTGTATCTCGGCGAGATGTGGGTGCCGTGACGCGCTCCCGATTCGGCGCACTCTCGACACGATCTGCGTAACACCCGTGCGCTCCTCGCCGATACGCTGAAAGCGGGTGGTGGGATGGGGTGCCCCAATAGAAATGCGCTCTTAGCGGCGGCCTCCGCGGGTTCGGGCTCGCTGCGCCGCTACCCGATGAGCCTCAACAGCTAGATCATCAGGAAGCTCCTGGAAGACCGGCGGAGCACTTCCCGTGGCGTGAGCGAGCGACTGAGCGATGAGCCAGTCGGCGAGCCATGGGTTTCGCGGCAGGAGTGGCCCGTGCAGGTAGGTGCCGACCGCACGCCCCACGCGACAGCCCTCGAAGCCCGACTCGCCATCGTTCCCGAACCCGTAGACCACCCGTCCTAGTGGCTCCGCGCCCGGATCGAGACGGGTTCGGCCGGCATGGTTCTCGAATCCGGCGATCGCACGACGTTGGCCGGGCTCGAGCCCACACTCGAGCAGCACGTCGCCGATCATTCGCGCCGTGCCTGCGACCGTCTCATGTGGGAAGAGGCCGACGCCAGGCATGAGTGACCCGTCGCGCCCTCGATATCCACGACCGAGCAGCTGATATCCACCGCACACGGCGAGCAGCGCGGCGCCTTCGTCGATCGCCGCCTTGATCGAGCCGCTCTTGGCGACGAGGTCGCGTGCGATCAGTG
Source organism: uncultured Actinomycetes bacterium (assembly GCA_963734825.1). Taxonomy (GTDB): domain Bacteria; phylum Actinomycetota; class Thermoleophilia; order Gaiellales; family Gaiellaceae; genus GMQP-bins7. The sequence continues at coordinate 269,272 of CAVTIQ010000003.1, forward strand.
CCTGCTCGCGGTCCTGTCCGCCGCCGATGTAGAAGAGATCGTGTTCCGTTGGCCGAATCTCGACTCCTAACCCGATGCTCTCGATCTCGAGCTCGTGGCCCCTGAGTGCTGCGCGGCGCTCGAGCACCGCGATGTTGCCGCGATCCGCGTAGATGTTGAGGTGCTCCGGGTACAGGTGTGCGACGCGGACTCTCAACGCGGCGTCTCCCAGTAGTGCTCCACGAGCCCTCGTGACGTAAGGACTCCGCGTAGCGCCAGCATCGCCGTATACGTTGGGAGAACGACCAGCGTGTGACCGGCCTCTGTGAGCCCGAGCCCGCGGTCGAGCGCGCTCTCGAGATCCGCCATCACCTCGAGGCGATCCGTGGCGAGGCCGCCGTAGCGGAGCCGAAGCCCCAGCTCTGCGGCGCGCTCTCCACTCGCGATGACGTGCTGAGCGTGGGGGAGGAGCGGCTCGAAGTCGACGTCCCAGATCCAGGACACGTCCTGCCCGTCGGCGATGGCGTCGTTGAGTGCGATCACGAGGACCGGCGGCACACCGGCTTCGAGCGTGCGCAGAACCTCGTTCGCGCCCGCCGGGTTCTTGACGAGGAGCATGACGACGGTCTTTGAGCCGACGGAGATGCGCTCGAAGCGCCCGAAGGCGGCGCGAAAGCTCTCGAGCCCAGCGCGGATCTCCGCGGGCGACGCGCCGAGCGCCAGGCACAGCGAGGCAGCGCTCGTCGCGTTGTACACGTTGTAGAGACCGGGAAGGGCGAGCTCCACCGGTATCTCCCCAGCTGGCGTCTCGAGCAGGAAGCGAGAGGCGCGGAGACCTACGAGGTCGATGTCTCGCGCGATGACGTCGAGGCTCGGACGGGCATGGCCGCATGCGTCGCACCGGTACTCGCCGAGATGTCCCACGTAGGCCGCCTCGTACACGTACGCGGCGCCGCATCGGAGGCAGTACTTCGAATCGGCGGCGTGCTGGAGCGACTGCCTCGCGTGTCTTCGGTCGTCGAGCCCGTACCGGATCACTGCTGACCGACCCTCACCGAGGTCGGCGACCACGGGGTCGTCGCCGTTCAGCACCAGGGACGTCTCGTCGGAAAGGGTGCGAACTGCTTCTCGCCAGCGCTCGGCGACGAGCTCGAGCTCGCCGTAGCGGTCGAGCTGGTCGCGAAACAGGTTTGCGAGGGAGACGACGCGCGGCCTCGTGCGGGTGATCGCCTCGGGAAGCGCCGCCTCGTCGACCTCGAACAGGCCTAGCGTCGCCTCGTTGGCCGCGAGCAGCGCGGATGTGATCCCGGAGAGGAGGTTGGCCCCGGCACGATTCCAGGCGAGGCGATGCTCGACGCCGAGAATGTGAGCGGCCATGGCGGTCGTGGTCGTCTTGCCGTTCGTTGCGGAGTGGAGCGCGACACCGTGTGGGATCTTCGCGGCGAGCGCGTCGACCGCCCCGGGGTCGAGCTTCCAGAGCAGCTTGCCGGGAAGCGTCGTGCCGCCTCCGCGGCGAGCAGCTCGCGACAGTCGTCCGACCGCACGCGCGGCAGTCGTCTCCAGATGTAGTCGTACGCTCAAGGCGACTCTTTCAACTCGCGCGAGGGTATCGGGTGGGGAGGAGGCACCGGCTGCTCTGAACTACTTGCAGATTACTCAAAACGCTCTAAGCTAATTGCACGATGACCCGCCCGAGGTCACGCCAGCGCACGCGCGTGCGCATCGACGAGGCAGAGCTCGCGGCGTTCCGTGCAGGTCTGCGACGGCGCTATACGAACGACGAGATCCTCGAGGAGCTTCGGCAAGCTGCGGAGAGACTCGGCCGGTCGCCGACGATGCGCGAGTTCGCGAAAGACGCCGACGCTCGCGTGCATCCCCAGACCGTCATCGAGCACTTCGGCACCTGGAATGCCGCGAAACGGGCTGCGGGCCTCTTCCCTCGGCGATTCCTCACGCGCGACGATCTGCTCTCGCAGCTTCGGTCTCTCGGCGAGGAGCTCGGGCGAACACCGACGGACGAGCGATCTCACCGCCCGGCGTGGGTCGATCCCGTCGGCCTCGACATACACGCACACCTTCGGATCGCTTGCGAACGCCTTACGGGAGGCGGGGTTCGACCTACCCGTTGGCGAGGAGCGGCTCGATCGCGCGATCGAGCAGGGCGCTCGGCTCGCCCGTGATCTCGGGCGCCTACCGAAGATGACCGACTGGGCCGACGCCAGGCGTGCCGACTCGGAGCTCCTCTCCGAATGGCAGGTCTACCGCCTGCTGGATGTGCCTCGGGGCGCATGGACTGCGTTCCAGTACCTCGTTCGCGAACGCCTTCGAGAGGAGGGGGTCTCGGTACGCCCGGACGGAGGCCTCGCCTCCGAGACCGGCGTCTAGACTCGCACGGTGGCTCTGTCCTGCGTCTCGTGTGGCGCGGCGGTCTCCGATGATGGGCGCTTCTGTCAGGCGTGCGGCGCGTCGCTCTGGCAGACGTGCCCGGCGTGCGGATCGGAGCAGCGTGCGTCGGTCGCGTTCTGTTCGACGTGCGGGACGCCGCTCCAAACCGGGCCTCGACGTGCAGCCGTCGGCGCCGACCAGGAGGAGCGGCGAGTTGTCTCCGTCCTCTTCGCCGATCTCGCAGGGTCGACGGCCCTCGGCGAGCGGCTCGATCCCGAGGACGTACGGACCGTTCAGGGTGAGCTCTTCGAGCTCGTCAACACCGAAGTCGAGCACTACGGAGGGATCACCGAGAAGTTCATCGGCGACGCCATCCTGGCCGTGTTCGGGGTTCCGCACGTGCACGAGGACGACGCCGAGCGCGCGGTCCGCGCAGCGCTCCGCATTCGGGAGGCGTTCGCCGCGTTCGCAGCCAGAGTGGCCGATGCCCACGAGGCCGAAGTCGGGCTCAGAATCGGTGTGAACACCGGTGATGTGATCGCCAGCCGCGAAGGGGCCGCGCGCGGGGAGATGATCGTGACGGGCGATGCCGTGAATGTCGCAGCGCGTCTCCAGCAGCTTGCGGAGCCCGGAGAGGTCCTCGTCGGTGGAAGAACGCGCCAGGCGACGCACCGGATGATCTCCTACCGGGAGCGAAGCGCGCTCCAGGCGAAGGGCAAGGCGCTTCCACTCGATGCATGGCAGGCGATCGAGGCAGTCGCACCGTTGGGCACGCGCGGCTTCGGTCGCGGCGCACCTCTCATCGGACGCGACGACGAGCTCGCCTTGCTCCGTCTCGCTGCAGCCCGCGTCGAGCGCGAACGAAGCCCTCAGCTCGTCACCGTCTTCGGACAGGCGGGAGTGGGGAAGAGCCGTCTCGTGTCCGAGTTCCTCGACGGTCTCGAAGCCGCGCGAGTGCTGGTCGGGCGTTGCGTGCCGTACGGGGACGGGATCACGTACCTCCCGCTCGCCGAGATCGGGGGCGCACTCGCGGGGATTCGTGACGACGAGCCGGCAGAGGTGGCACTCGAGAAGCTACGGGCATCGGCTGCAGAGACCGTTCCGGCGGAGCACGTCGATCGAGTCGTCGCCGCACTGACCTGGACCATGGGTCTGTCGCTTCCCGGGCGCTCGGCTGGCATCGGGCTGGGTAGTGAGGTGCGCCAGACATTGCATGACGCCTGGACGAAGTACATCGCCGCGCTCGGTCGCCGTGGGCTCGTCGTGCTCGTGGTCGAGGACATCCACTGGGCCTCGGAACCGCTCCTCGATCTTCTCACGGACGTCATGGACGGACTGGAGGACACAAGCGTCCTCGTCGTCTGTCCGTCGCGTCCTGAGCTCCTCGATACGAGGCCGTCCTGGGGCACCGGCCGCCTGAACGCATCCTCGCTAACGCTGGCGCCGCTGAGCTCACACGACGCGGCGCGCTTGCTGCAGGCGCTTCTCGACTTCGAGAGCATTCCCGAAGCCGTCGCGGCGCAGATCCTCGGACCCGCCGAGGGGAATCCGTTCTTCGTCGAGGAGCTGCTGGCGATGCTCGTCGAGCAAGGCGCCATCGAGGAGCGACACGGAACCTGGGTGGCGACCGAAAGGCTCGCGATAACGAGCATGCCCGACTCGATCCACGGCGTGATCGCAGCTCGGCTCGATCTGCTGGACGTGCGGGAACGCGAGGCGCTGCGACGCTGCTCGGTGATGGGTCGCTTCTTCTGGCCGTCGGCAGTCGGAGTCGACGATGACCTCGTGGCAACTCTGGGCCGTCGCGCGATCGTCTCCGAGCAGGGAGAGTCCGCCTACTCGGGTCGCCGGGAGTTTGCGTTCAAGCACGCTCTCACGCACGAGGTGGCGTATGCGACGTTGCCGCGCTACGAGAGGGGCTCGCTCCACCGGCGTGTCGCGGAGTGGCTCGGCAGCTCGGTTCCCGACCGGAAAGCCGAGACGACTGAGCTCGTCGCGTTCCACTACGAGCAGGCGCTCCGCTGGGGCGACTCGGATGAGGAGCTCCGGCAGCGAGCGTTCGATGCGCTGCAGAGCGCCGGCGATGCTGCGGTTCGGCGCGGTGCGTACACCTCTGCGGAGCGCCTCTTCGGCCGCTCGCTCGAGCTGGCACCGACCGACGACGATCGAGCCGGTGCGCTGCTCATGGCCGCGCGCGTCGACATCCACCTGACGCAGTACGAGCGCGCACTCGATCGACTCGCCGAGGCGGTCTCGATCGCCGATGTGAGCACGAATGCGACCGTTCGTGCCGATGCGCTCGGTCTGCGTGCACGTGCGGCCTGGCTGCTCGGCCGCTGGCGTGAGGCGCTCGACTCCGCCGAGGACGCAGTCGCGACGCTCGAAGGGCTGCCGGAGTCGGAGGAGCTTGCGCGCGCGCTGGCGCGCCTCTCGCAGATTCAGATGCTGCGTGGGCTTCCGATCACCTCGACGACTGCGACGAGAGCCATTGACGTCGCGGTCCGGACGGGCGAGTCCGCCGCGGAGGCGAACGCGAGGATCAATCTCTTCACGGCTCGAGCGGCGCTTGGGGTCGTCCCGACAGCCGACGAGCTATCGACGGTGATCGACCTCGCACTTGGAGTGGGAGCCCACGACGAAGCGGTTCGGGCGGTCGTCAACTACCTCTGGTCAGCAGCCCTCCTCGGTCCCCTCGAGCCTGTCGAACGGCTCGTCACGCAGATGGCGACGGCTCACCTCGAGCGCGGCCTGAACGCTGAGGCATACGGCGAGTACCTCCAGGTGTCGCTCGCGGCGCTGATCTACGTGCCATCCGGTCGCTGGGCCGAAGCGGATGCCGTAGTGGCTCAGGAGTCGGAGGTCGCCACCAACCGACTGGTCTGGCTCTGGGTCGTCGCCGGACTCGCTCTCAGGCGCGGGGATCTCGAGCTCGCCGATCGCTACTTGCCGGAGCTTCGCGAGACCGCGTTGGCAAGCGAGGAGCCACAACGGATCCTTCCGATGATGTGCGTGGCGATGCCGCGTGCGCTGCTCGACAACGACGCGAATGCTGTGAGGGCGCTCGCAGACATCGTCGTGGGGCTCGAGATGCAGGCTTTCTCCGGGTCGGCGACCACGATCGCGATCTCGCGCTCGCTTGCGGCAATCGGAGACTCCGTCCATCTGAGTGCCTTGCTCCGGACGTTCTCGAGCTGGACCGAGGGCGAGCAACTCGTGATCACCGAGGTCATTCGAGGACTCCTCGAATCCGTCGGTGGCCAACCGCACGAGGCAGCGCGCATCCTGGGCTCCGCCGAGGAGAACCTTCGGCTGCAGGGACGCCACTACGACGCCGCCTGCGTGGCGCTCGATGTCGCGCACTCTCTCGATGCAAGCGGCGACGCGATCGGTGCGCAGGTAGCTCGCACACGTGCAGCAGCTCTTCTCGAGCCGCTCGGTTGCGTCAATCCGTTCTAGGTGCCTTAGGCAGCTTCTGCGGCGATGTCCGCGAACTGCGTGAGGCATGAGACGGCCTCGTGCGGAGAGTGAACCGGAGACGGGGCACTGCTTTCGCGATATCGCCGATTGGGCCGGAACCGCCGTTTGCGCACGACGTCGCCGGCGACGACCTCGAGCATGCGACCTTCCTTGAGCGGGCGGGCGTCGAGTCGAACCGCGAGAGCCGCCTCCACGATGGTGAGAGCCCGGCGCGTCGAGGCGAAGAACAGCGCCGCTTCCGTGCGCCCGACCCACAGCGGCCGCGAGACTCCCCGCGCGAGGAAGAGGCTCTCGGGATGCCGTTCGTCCAGCCAGCCGGCCGCCATTGTCCCGTGGAGCTCGCGAAGAGCTCGCGGATCGTTGCGCCGATGGTGCATGAGCGCGAAGATGACCTCGGAGTCGACGGTCATGTCCTCGTGCGAGCGCTCGATGCCGTAGTGGCCGAGAAGATCGTCGTCGTTCGCGATGACCCCGTTGTGAACGCCCACGACGGTCTGGTGCCGAACCGGGTGGTTGTTGACGTGGATGTCGGGGTGGCCCTTCGTGAAATCGCGGACGTGCAGGATGACCTGTGAGGCTTCCGCCGGTACGGCGACCTCGTCGAGGAGTGCGCTCGCTCCGCCGCGGAGCTTCGTGACGTCGATCAACCCATCGTCGGCGCGGTAGGCGTATCCAACAGCGTCAGCTCCGCGCTCGGCGATCCCGGCGAGCAGCGCCTGGGCAGCCAGCGTGCGTCCCACAGGTGAATCGGAACTCAGGCTGTAACCGGCAATTCCGCACATAGGCCGCGTTGTAACTCCTCGATCGGACGCCTTCTCAGAGTAGACGACAGGGATGAGGTCTCTGTTTGCACGAGGTTGCGCTGGCTTCTGGATTTTTCGTCGGATCCCTCGTCCGTCGTGTCATCCCTCAAGCGGGGCAACGGCGCGACCGATACATGCGCAGTGGAAGGTGCGGCCGAGCAACTCTTCGACTCCGCGGACGAGGAGGCTTCTCCAACAGAGGAGACCACCGAACCGCGCGAGCGGCCGGACCTCGCCGGACCGAGCGCCGACGATCCTCTGAAGCTCTACGTACGCCAGATCGGTGATGGCCGCCTGCTCACGCCGGCGCAGGAGCGCGAGCTGGCACGGCTAAAGGACGAGGGCGACGAGGCCGCAAAACGGAAGCTCATCGAGTCGAACCTGCGGCTCGTGATGTCGATCACGCGCAACTACACGCGCGCAGACGTCCCGCTGCTCGATCTCATCCAGGAAGGCAATCTCGGTCTGATCCGCGCCGTCGAGAAGTTCGACTACAAGCTGGGTTTCAAGCTCTCGACATATGCCACGTGGTGGATCAAGCAGGCCATCTCCCGGGCCCTTGCAGAGCAGGGGAGGACGATCCGACTACCCGTCCATGTCGCCGACCAGGTGCGGAAGGTGACGAAGACGCGACGTCTGCTCGGCCAGAAGCTGAATCGCGATCCCTCCATCGACGAGATCGCGGCCGAGATCGAAATCACCCCCGAGCGTGTCCAGGAGCTTCTCGACCTCGTTCAGGATCCGGTGAGCCTCGAGACTCCGATCGGCGACGGAGACAGCATGGTCGTCGATCTCATCCCGGACATGAGCGCCGACCAGCCCGAGACGAAGACAGCGGACCGAGCGCGTTCGTCGGAACTGCTCATCGCCCTCTCGAAGCTGCAGCCTCGCCAACGCCGCGTCGTCATCGAGCGTTTCGGGCTCGACGGCGTCCGGCCTCGGACGCTCGAGGAAGTCGGGACGAATCTCGGGATCACACGCGAGCGCGTACGACAGCTCGAAGCGAGAGCGCTGCGCGAGCTCCGGGCATTCGCGCCTGGCCTCGAGCTCTATCTGAGAACGTAGTCTCGGCTCAGACGCCTTCGACGGACTCCATCTCGCGCAGCCCCGCGAGTCGTCGCAGCGATTCGAGCTCGATCTGCCGCACGCGCTCCCTGGTGAGACCGAGGCGGCGTCCGATCTCCTCGAGCGTCTGCGGCTCGGCGCCTGTGAGCCCGTAGCGCATGACGACGACCTCTCGTTCCCGCTGCGGAAGCGCCGCGAGAGCCCTCCGGAGCGCCTCGCTGCGGAGATTCAGCTCGACCGCCTCTTCCGGGAGCGGGTCGTCGCCTGCGACGAAGTCGCCGAACACTGCGTCGTCGCCGTCTCCGACCGGTGCATCGAGACTCGTCGAAGCGCGCGCTGCCGCGCGGACTTCGAGGACCTGCTGCACGGTCAGCGACGCCTCGTCCGCGATCTCCTCGAGATTGGGCTCGCGGCCGAGCTGCGTCCACAGGAGGCGGTCGGCGCGGTTGATCTTCTGGAGCCGCTCCACGATGTGCACCGGCATCCGGATCGTCCGCGCCTTGTCGGCAAGTGCGCGCGCGACGGCCTGACGGATCCACCAGGTCGCGTACGTCGAGAACTTGAACCCTCGACGCCAGTCGAACTTCTCGACGGCGCGGATCAGCCCGAGCGTGCCTTCCTGGATCAGGTCGAGGAAAGGCAGGCCCTGGTTGCGGTAGTTCTTCGCGATCGAGACGACGAGGCGGAGATTGGACTGGATCATGTGCTCCTTCGCCTGCATGTCGCCGCGCTCGATCCGCTTGGCGAGCTCGACCTCCTGGGCGGCGGTCAAGAGCTGGTGGCGACCGGCCTCGCGGAGGAAGAGCTGGAGGGCGTCGGTGGTCGTCTCGACGGGTGCGGTGATTGCGGCGACGACCTCGGACTGGGGGGCGGGCAGCTCCACGATCTCGATCCCGCGCTGATCGAGCTCGCGAAGGAGCGCATCTTGCTCGAGCTCGGTCAGCTCGTAGGTCTCCGCCATCTCGGCGAGATCGGACGCACGAATGGTCCCGACCTGCTCTGACTGCTCGAGCAAGAGCCGGATCTCCTCCACGAGGAGGATGCTTTCGATGTCGATCTGGGTCACGCGCGGCGGGGAACGCGGGAAGAACTGAACCTCTACTCTCTCGCGTCCGCCGCTCCGTGTCTAGGGGTCTGGGCGAATTCGCCTCTGATGGGTGAATGTGGTCAACCGGAGATTCACCACGGGATCACCAAGCCGGGTGGCCGCATCTGGCATACGGGCGTATCCTCGAGGGAGTCGACAGAGGAGGCACCATGTACGCACGAGTCGCGTCGTTCGAGCAGAGCGACACGAGCCGGGTCGACGAGCTTCTCGCAACGGTCTCTGCGCGTGCGGCGGCCGGGCGGGACATACCGGATGCCCTGCGCGTGCTCATGCTCACCGACCAGGCAGCCGGCCACATGCTCGGGATCACGCTCTTCGAGACCGAGGAGGCGGTACGCGAGGCCGAGCCCGCATTCGAGCGAATGGGCGCAGAGATCCCGGAGGATCTCCGCGGCCGGCGTACGTCCGTCGAGGTCTACGAAGTGGCGATCGACGACAGTGCAGCCGGCGCACACGCTGCACGCGTGAGCGTGCTCGAGGGTGCAAGCGACAGCATCGACGAGGGAATCGGCTTCATCCGGCAGCACATCGTGCCCGCCGCGAGCGACATCAGCGGTTGGCGCGGCATCATCGGACTGGTCGATCGCGCGAACGGCCGGTCGTTGACCATCACGTTCTGGGACAGCCAGGAGTCGCTCGCCGCTAGCGAGACATGGGCGGACCAGGCGCGCAGCGAGGCCGCCGCCGCGATGGCCGAGAACATCACGGCCGTGAACCGGTACGAGGTTGCGCTCGACCGGGTGCTCGCACCTACGACGTAACGCACGGGCGGACTACAGAGGGGGCAGTCGCAGCGGCTGCCTCCTCCGCCGCCCAGCACGTGTACGCGTTTGAGCGTGCCACTCCGCCTCTGGCGCTGGGCGCGACCGTTCGTAAGATGCGCCTAGGGAGAGAGATCGAGTGAGGCAGTCCGGCGTCGCATGACGCCGTCTGGGGAGGAGGGGCGATGCTCGAGCCTGCACGGAGGCCCGGGAACGATCAGCAAGTGGAGGACGTCACCAAGGTCACGTGCCCTCGGTGCGAGACGATCGTGCATGCATTCCCGCCCGAATTCCTCGAAGTTGCGGGGGACAGGTCCGACAGTGTCGACGCCGAGCTGCACATCGTGACGAAGCTCGTGCAGCTCCGAGGTGACGACGGGGAGCGCTTCACCGTGCGGGATGCGAGAGGCGCGCTGACGTGCCCTGCGTGCAGCCAGCGCATCCGCTACCGCAACGGCAACTAGTCGACGCAACGCGTCGACCTCTGACTCGTCGGACGACGGCCCTCGATGCGGGCAGCTCTCCGCACGAGCGATCGAGTGCGTTCGCGCCGCCCCATCGCGTGTGAACAGCCCTCTCGGCCCCGCGATCTCCACGAGGTGTGCTCCGAGCACGGCGATCTAGCTGGTCGTGGTCTCGCAGCCTTTCTGTACCTTCCCTCGGAATGGACGCAGGAAGCAGCGCGCGGAAGTGGACACTCCTTGCCGTCTGCCTGACGACGTTCATGCTCCTCCTCGACATCACCGTCGTGGTGGTCGCGCTTCCGAACATGCAGCAGCGCTTCGATGCGAGCTTGACCGGCTTGCAATGGGTCGTCGACGCCTACGCGCTCACGCTCGCGGCGTTGATTCTCACTGGCGGTGCGCTCGCGGACAGGTATGGGCGCCGGTTGGTCTTCATGGCAGGTGTTCTGCTCTTTACCGTGTCCTCGCTCCTCTGCGGCCTTGCGTGGAGCATCACGGCGCTCGATGTCGCCCGGGCGCTGCAGGGGATCGGCGGCGCCGCACTGTTCGCGACTGCGCTTGCTCTCATCGGCCACGAGTATCGCGGGCCCGACCGATTCGGCGCGCTCGCCGTCTGGGGTGCGACCGTCGGCGCCGCGGTTGCCTGCGGACCGCTCGTCGGCGGCCTTCTCACCGACGGTCTCGGGTGGCGCTGGATCTTCTTCGTGAACATCCCGGTCGGCGTATTCGCATTCGTCGTCGCCCTCACCCGCATCTCGGAGTCCCGGGACGAGGGCGCGCAACGCACTGACGTGTGGGGCCTCGTCACGTTCTCCAGTGCGCTGTTCCTGATCGTCCTCGGAATTCTCCGCGGCAATGCCCGCGGCTGGACGAGCGGGCTGATCCTCGCGTCGCTCATCTGTGGCGTTGTTCTGCTGCTCTTGTTCGTCGTCGTCGAACGACGTCAGGAGCGGCCGATGTTCGACGTGACACTCTTCCGTCAGCGTGCATTCGTCGGTGTGTCCGTCGCGACGTTCTGCATCGCGGCCGGAATGTTCGCGATGTTCCCGTACCTCTCGATCTACTTGCAGGACATCCTCGGCTACTCACCGCTCGAAACCGGCCTGCGCTTTCTTCCGCTGACCGCGTTCGTCTTCTTCGTTCCGCTCGCAACGCGACGCTTCGCCGCCCGGATACCCCTGCGCGTGATGATCGGCACAGGCCTCGCGCTCGTGGCGGGAGGGCTCGCCCTGATGTACGGGCTCGACGCCGATTCGAGTTGGACCGCACTGCTCGTGGGCTTCATCGTCGGAGGCATCGGCATCGGGATCGCAAACCCCGCGCTCGCAGCCGGTGCTCTCCGCGTGGTCGATCCGGCGCGATCCGGGATGGCATCGGGGATCAACAACACGTTCCGCCTGGGTGGGGTGGCGATCGGTGTCGCGGCGCTCGGCGCGCTCCTCGAGAACCGCGTCGAGAACGCATTCTCGACGGACGTCGGCGAGAACGCGGACGCCGTCGGTGCGGCCGTGAGCTCAGCCGGGATACGAGCGGTCGCCGGGCATCCGGACCTGGTGGAGCCTGCAAGGACGGCATTCGTCAGCGGTCTCAACGACGTGCTCTTGACGGGCTCGGCGCTCCTCGTTGTCGGGGCTCTCGCCGCTTTCGTATTCATGCGCAGCCCGGCGCCGGCAGCTCCTGCTCCGGCAACCGAGAGCGCCTGACACGCGACCCTGCACTGCCGTCGCCCACCGAGAAGTAGGCTCCGCTCATGGTTGCAAAACGCATCCGGCACACCGTTGCGTTCACCCTCGTCCATGGGGAGGGATCAGTGGAGGAGCGTGACTTCCTCGATGCGGCTGAGCGACTCGCAAAGATCCCGGGTGTAGAGGCCTTCGAATTGCTGGCCGAGGTCAGCCCGAAGAACGGCTACCGGTTCGGCATTTCGATGGAGTTCGCAGATCGACCCGCGTACGAGAGCTACAACGAGCACCCCGACCACGTTCGCTTCGTCGAGGAGCGCTGGCTGTCCGAGGTCAGCGAGTTCCTCGAGCTCGACTACGCGGCACGCTAGACAGCGCGACAGCATCCGGCGCGGACTTCGCGACAACGACAACGGCCCGTGTCCCGGAACCTCCGACAGCAGGATTCCCTCGCGTTGTCCGACCGCGTTCGTGGGCGTGAAGTACGAGGTCCAGCTCCTGTCGGAGGAAGATTCGGGCTGCGTGCCGTACGACTGGTTCGAGATCCCGGTGCGACAGACGGCGAGGGGCGCGTCGCGAACGCAGGGGCTGCGATGACCGTCGCCCCGCGACTGGCGATCAAGACGCAAAGCTTGAGGGCGGCAAATCTTGGAAGCGCCTATGCAGCCAAGCTCGCAACGACCGGAGGCGCCAAGCCCGTGAAGTGGAGACTGGTGAGTGGCAAGCTTCCGCTCGGAGTGTGGTTCGCGACGAGACTCGGCACGTTCGTAGGAGTTCCTCGCCAGAGCGGGACCTTCCGGGTGGCCGTTGAGGCTCGTGACGCTCTCGGCGTGAAGACGCAGAGCAAGCTCGTACTTCTCGTCAAGAGCTAGCCGTTCCGTCACGCTCGGGGGATCTCGGCAACCCCTAGCGGCGCGGGTTCAGATGACGACGCACGATCACGTGCGGACTAGTGCGTTTGAGCCGTTCCGCGGGAAGCGCGGGCGCGGGTCGAACACTTCGGATTCCCTCAGATGTCCCATTTGGCCGTGGTCCGCCACCATGGAGAGGAGTACCGTCGTGAGTGACCCCGGAGAGGGCGCGTCTCCCGTTTTCGCACGTCAGAGACGCCGCCGGTCTCCTGCAAAGGCTCGGCAAGCGTCCCTCCGGGGTCGCCTCCAAGGAAGACTTACGAAGCGGCGCGCTGCGGCTTCTTGCTCATCGCGGACACCTCGCCAAGCGAGTCCCGGGCAGCCCGTGCGCCGAACGAACGTCTCGACGGCATCGCCGAGCCGGTGATCGAGGCTCGAGCGGTCGGTGATCGCGAAGATGAGCACTACTTCTTCTTGCGGGCGATTCAGTCCTTGTCGCCGTCGAGGGCCTGTGTCATGCGAAGGAGTAGCGTGGCTAGAGACGTGCAGGACGGCCATGCCGTAGTGTCCGTACTCACTAGCCCGGTGCGGAGAGACAGGCCGGTGGACGAAACACCGGCCGACGCACTTCGAGGCTGAGGCAAGGACACGCAACCGAAGGAGGCGCGATATGTACGGACGACTCGTCGAGATCGAGGGTGTCGACCCGTCGAAGCGCGAAGAGGTAGTGGCGCAGATCCGGGAGAGGATCATCCCTGGACTCAAGGAGATCGAGGGGTTTGCAGGCTTCATCTCACTCGTCGATGAGGAGAATCGCCGCGCACGCTCCGTCGTGCTTTGGGAGACGAAGGAAGGTGCAGACGAGGCCGAGCGTCAGTTCGCCGCGAGGCGCGAAGAGATGGTGCGCGGGATGGGCGGGACGGTCCGGTCTGCGGATCTCTACGAGGCGGCGATCGTCGAGGTACTCGCAGGCGTACACGCCTAGTCGCGTAGGCGAGCGATGCGGGTGCAATAGGGGCCCGCATCGCTGCCCGCCGAGTTCGTCAGTGCAGACGGATCGGCTCGAATTGCGCCGCCCAGACGAGGGCGTGTCATTCCGAGTAGCCCAGACGCCCTGGCTTCGCTACGCGGATAACTCGTTCCCTTGGCAGACGCGCCGTGCCCACCCAGTCACTTCCCGAGACTCCCTACTCGTGTGTTTGGAGGAAACGGAAACCGACTCCTAGAGCCAAGCGCCCCTGCCAACGCACGATAACGTGCGTTATGTCAAGTTGGAGCGCGAGAGGAGCGGTTGAGGCTCTTCCCCAACCCCCCGACACTGCGAAAACACTTGGCTTGGGGAAGCCGGCGTGGTAAGCACTGCGCGTGGACGAGATCGTCTTCCGCTTCCTCGATGAGCAGGTGGCCGCCTCGGCGCGGCTACTCCGCGAGCAGGCACCGGAGACATGCCGTGCGGTCATAGACGCGTTGCCGGCCGACGGCTCCGCGCGTCACGGGATCTACTCGGGAAGCGAGGTCTACCTCGTCCTTCCCCACCTCCTCGCGCCACCGCGCGAGAACGCGACAACTATCGTCGGGCCGGGAGATGTCGCCTTTCTAACGGTCGAGAAGGGCTCGGGCTACGGCATCGAGGAGTGCTACTCGGAGGTCTGCTGGTTCTACGACCTCGACGCGACGCCCTCGATGCCTGAGGGGCCGATCGCAGTGAACGTCTTCGCCCGGTTCTACGACGCAGACGCCTTCTTCGCCGTTTGCCGGCGCATGCGGCTGGAGGGCGCGAAGAGGCTCGAGATCGCCCGCGCCTAGAGGGCGAGGATCGTCTCTAGAACGTCGCGTCCCGCACCCCACTAACGATCGTGAGGATGACGAGCGCAGCGATGACGATCCGGTAGACGACGAAGACGCCGTAGGTGTGGCGGCGGACATAGCCGAGCAGCCAGTCGATCGCGAGCAGGCCGCTTCCGAGAGCCGCGAGCGTTCCAACGAGAAACGGTCCGCGCCAGCCGTTCGGCAGGTCGCCGAGCAGCACGTCCTTCACGCCCTTCAGCAGGACTGCGCCAAGGACGGTCGGGATGAGCAGGAAGAACGAGAACCGGGCGGCGCTGTCGCGATCCAGGTGCATGAACCGTCCGGCAGAGATCGTGATGCCGGAGCGCGAGACGCCCGGAGCGAGCGCGAGAGCCTGTGCGAAACCCATGACCAGCGCGTGCCGAACGCCGAGGTCGCCCATCTCGCGGGTCTGAGGTGTTCTGTCGGCCCAGTACAGCACCACCGCGCCAACTGTCAGCAGCGCAGCGATCTGCCAGGGATCACCGAGATGCCTAGCGATCAGGTCTTCGCCGAGAAGACCTGCGAGGCCGGCCGGGATCGTGGCCACCAGGACGAACCATGCAATGCGTTCGTCGGGCGTCTCGATGCGTCGTCTTCCCACTGACTTGAAGAACGCCCTCACGAGCCGCTCGATGTCGGACCAGAAGTACGCGCCAACGGCGATGAGCGTTCCCAGGTGGAGTGCGACATCGAATGTCTGGTTGAAGCTGTCGTGTTCCTCGAGGTAGGTCCAGTCTGCTCCCCAGGGAACGAGAATCAGGTGGCCCGACGACGAGATCGGGAGCAGCTCGGTGAGCCCCTGGACCAGTCCGAGCACGAGCGCCTGGGTGTCTGTCAGGGCCGCCGGGTTCTCGCCCACTCCGAACACCGTGAGGAGGCCAGCGGCCCCTAGCGCCGTCGCCGCGGCGGCGTAGACGTACGTGCGGCGCACGGTCTGATCCTATGTGGAACTCGCGCGACGGGCGTCCGGAGAAAAATCTCGCAAAATGCGGCAATGAGGTGAACGAGTGGCTTGACCCGGAGGGCCTTGTCCAATAGCTTGCTGCTTGCACCGAGCACGGAGCGCGACTAGGCCGAAGCTCAGCTCGAAGGCTCTACGCGGAAGCGGAAGGTCAGCGGGTTGGGTGGACGAAAGCGCCACCGGCTCGGTGAATTTTTTTGGTCCCGTTTCGTGCGGTGTTCGATCTGCACTCCGACGACGGATAGGATCGCTGCATGCATCTCCGCGCGCCGAGCTACGACCAGGGCGCCCATGCATTCGGGTGGTCGGTCGTCTTCTTCCTCTACATGTGGCTCGGAGCGCTCGCGATCGAAGTCCCTGCAGGCACGTCGCTCATCGTCTCACTCGTGTGCGCAGGCGCGATCTTCATGTTCGTACGCACGCGCGGCGCAGGCTCGACGCGCGAGTCGCGCTAGGTCACTCGCTGTACTCGGTCGAGCGCTAGCGCTTGTGGGCGCTCAGCGCGGAGACGAGCCGATCGGCGAAATCGCGGCCGAGAGCCTCTTCGAGCCGGCTTAGCGCGGTCTCCCGCTCTGCGGTGCGCTCGTCGAGCGCCTTCACGTCGGCGAGGAGCCTGGGCGAGCCGGCGGCGTCCTTTGTTGCGGCGGCGGCGCTCATGCGGGAGGTATCGGAGGCAGCCGGGTTGGGCGCGATCCCTGGCGGGAGTGAAGACCGGCTCGCTTAGAGCTCGAGGTGCATCGTCCTGTCGCCCACGCGACACGAGGCGAGCTCGGCGTGGAGTGCATCCACCGTCTGCAGGGCCGTGGCGTCGAACACCTGGTCGAGCACCGTGACGTGCTTGTCGTTCCAGAACGGGATGTCAACATGTTCTCGGGACACGAGATTCACGGAGACCCTCGAGCACACCGGGCAGCGCACCGCGACCCCGAAGCGCTCGTCGTCGGGAGCGATCAAGGCAATGGACGATGGCGTAATCGGACGCGGCTTCGACTCGAGGCAGCAGAAGAAGCTCCAAGGCCACTCCCCCGCTCCGATTCGAGACGCGGCCAGATTCGAGAGCTCCGTCTCGAGAGAGTCGTCGTGGGCAGTCATGAGGTTCCGGAACGTCCCGGAGACACCGATGCCGAGGGGTGCGATGTCGAGCTCGTCGTGTGTGACCAGGCCCGGGTGCACGCCGCCGCAGGCGCAGGCGAAGAGGACGCTGAACACCGCAGGACGCGTTGGTCCCGGGAGCCGATCGAGCGCGCGGAATGAGGACAGCGGGAGGCGTGCCTCGCCGCGATGGGGGCACGCAAGCGCATAGGTGCTCGTCAGCGCGTCGTACACAGCTCCCTTTCTACTCGGCAGAACGGACGCCGGGTCACCCCACCCAGAAGCGGTAGATCTTTCAGTACTGGATCAGAGAGTGCACGTCGTAGCCCTGAAGGCGCTCACGACCGCCCAGAAACGTCAGCTCGATGAGGAACACCGCCCCTACGACGATGCCTCCCAGCTGCTCGACGAGCTCACACTTTGCCTTCGCCGTTCCGCCGGTCGCAAGGACGTCGTCGAGCACAACGACGCGTGCGCCAGGTGTCACTGCGTCACGGTGGAGCTCGAGGCGATCGGTCCCGTATTCAAGCGCGTAGGTCGCCTCGATCGTGTCCCATGGGAGCTTGCCGGGCTTCCGGGCTGGAATGAACCCCGCGCGGAGCTCGTACGCGAGAGCTCCTCCGAAGATGAAGCCGCGCGCTTCCGCTCCGAGCACGAGGTCGGGCTCACGTGGCCTCGTCCACTCGGCGAACTGTCGGATGGACTCCGCGAAGTACTCCGGATCGGCGATCAGCGGCATGACGTCCTTGAAGAGGATCCCTTCCTTCGGGAAGTCCGGGACGTCGCGGATCTTGTCGGCGAGCTCGAGAGTCACGAAACGCGTTCCGAGACATTGCGAAGGTCGCGGAGGAACAAGAGCTGCGAGAGCTCCTGGGCAACGCCGGCGAGCGCCTCGAGATCCTCGAACGCAGCCTTGCGCCGCTCCGGGTTGCGCGACCGCAGCCCTGGGGCGACGAGCTGCTCGACGAGAGCCGCTTGCCGGCCCGCCGCAGTGAGGATCGTTCGCAGATGCCTCGCGTCGATACCGAAGCGCGCGAGACGGGCCGACGCGGCTGCGACGTCCGCTTCGCTCTCTCGGTAGCGTCGCTCACCGTTCTCGACGCGCGAGATGACGACGCCGTACTCCTCGAGCTCGCGAAGGAAGTCGGGCGAGATGGACGCGCGTTCGAGAAGCTCCGAGCCGTCGATCTCATCCTCGGTACCGGTCAACCCAACATTCCGCCGGCGCGTGCGGTCGGCCGGTGCACCAGGGCCGTCGAGCTCTTGCCTGATCACGCGAAGCGGCAGGAATTCGTCGCGCTGAAGGCGGAGGATCTTCACGAGGCGCTCGACGTCGTCAGAAGAGAAGAGTCGGTAGCCACCCCGAGTGCGCTTGGGCGTGATCAACCCCTGGTCCTCGAGGTAGCGGATCTTCGACACCGAGATGTCCGGAAACTCCTCGCGGAGCTCGTCGCAGATGGCGCCGATGGTGCGCAGCGACTGTCCAGGCGCCTCGGTGCCCCGCCGTCTCGTCACCAGTGATGTCATCGGAGTGTGGTCATCGTTTGAGGAAGGTCAGGCGGTACTTGCCGATCTGGATCTCGTCGTCGTCGGCGAGCTCGGTCGACTCGATCCGATGTCTGTTGACGTACGTCCCGTTCAGGCTCCCGAGATCGCGGATCGTGAACGTCTCACCGGTCCGCTCGAGCTCCGCATGACGTCGCGAGACCGTCACGTCGTCGAGAAAGATCTCGCACTCCGGCGAGCGGCCGATCAACGTTTTCCCTTCCGGCGGCTGGAACACCTGACCCGCCATCCCGCCACCCGAGCGGACCACGAGCGCCGGGCCGCGAATCCCCGCGGCTGCAAGGACGTCCTGGTCCTCACCTTCGGCCTCGAGATCGAAGCTCATCGTGGTCTCGGCTCGGGTCTCCTGAACGAGCATGGAGCCGCACCGAGGGCAGTAGTTCGCGCTCGCCGGGCTGAGAAAGCCACACTCGGGGCAGTAGACGTGATTCACTCGCCCCCGCCGCCGGGTGGCGAGGCCTTCGCGGAGAGGATCTCGCTCAAGCGCCCGACATCTGCCAGCTGCGCCTCGCCTGCGCTCACCTGCTCACGCAATCGCGCCACGAGCTCGGCGCGGAGGATGTCGATGCGGCCGTGCAGAACGCGTCGCTGGAAGGAGATCTCGTCCTCCTCCTTCTCGAGCGTGCGAATCATCGCGCGGAGGTCGTCGTCGGTGAGCGTGGAAAGATCGGGGAGTGGGTCCACAGTGGTGGCCTTTCGTCGCGGGATCACCTGAGTAAAGCAGCAGTAGTTCCGAGGGGTCAACCTCAGGTTGAGGGTTCCCGCCCCTCTTTCGCCCCCGAGCTGCGAGTCCCTGCCCTATCGCGAGCGGGCGAGCTCGCGGCGCGCGCGCACTACGTACTCGATCGCTGCGGCGACTGCGAGGACAACGCCAACCCACACGAGGACGACAGGCCAGCCCGTTCCCTCAGCGGTCACTATCAGGAAGCAGAGCGATGCGTACAGGACCCAGGTCGCGAGCTTGCCGAGGAAGCTCACCTCGAACTCGTATCCGCGTGGGACGACGAATTTGTAACCGAGGACGAGCACGAGGTCGCGAGCGACGATCACGATCATCGCGACGAGCGGCAGGCGGTCCTCCACGAAGAGGAGGATGGCCGCGGTGTCGATCATCAACCGGTCGGCCAGCGGGTCGGCGACCTTGCCGAATGCCGACTCCACGTGCCATCGCCGCGCGAGATAGCCGTCGAGCTGGTCGGTGATGGCCGCACCCGCGAAGAAGAGTCCTGCTCCCCACGCGGCGCCGTCTCCGGCCGCTAGGAAGAGCCAGGCGAAGACCGGTATCGCGGCGAAGCGAAGGATCGTGAGCGCGTTCGGGATGTGGCGATGCATCGGGGCACATGCTCGCAACCCCGGCGCCTTCCCGCTGGACGGTGGTAGCGTCGCCGCTCGTGACGAGCGTCGCCTTGCCAGGGTTCGTCAACGCCCACAGCCACACGTTCCAGCGCGCGCTGCGAGGGCGGGCCGCCGGGACTGACTTCTGGGCATGGCGCGAGACGATGCTCGCAGAGGCGGAGCGGCAGACGCCGGAGCTCGTGCGCTCGGCCTATGCGGCGGCGTACGGCGAAATGCGAGCCGCCGGCTACACGGCGGTCGGCGAGTTCCACTATCTCGGCGTCCCCGAGGCGTTCGCGGCGGCCGAGGCGGCCGAGGAGGCGGGGCTCGAGCTCGTGCTCCTGCACGTCGCCTACGCGCGCGGCGGGCTGGAGCGTTTTCGGCAGGGCACCGTCGAGGAGTACTTCGCGGAGGTCGAGACCCTGCGGTCCCGCGGGCTCCGCGTCTGCCTGGCCCCCCACTCCGTCCGAGCATGCCCTGCCGAGTGGTTGGAGAAGATCGCTCGGCACGCGGAGCACGAGGGCATGCCGCTCCACGTCCACGCGGATGAGCAACCGCGGGAGATCGAGGAGTGCCTCGCGGAACACGGCTGCCGCCCGATCGAGCTCCTTGCCCGAACGGGCTGCCTCAGAGCGCACACGACGATCGTGCACGCGACGCATGCGGACGGCAACGAGCTCGACCTGCTCGCGTCCTCGGGAGCGGTGATCTGCGCATGCCTCACGACGGAGGCGGACCTCGGCGACGGGTTCCTACCCGCCGAACGCATCCGTCACCGCTCGATACCGCTGTGCATCGGCTCGGACTCGAACGTGCGGATCGACCCGCTCGACGAGCTTCGTGAGCTCGAAGGTATCGCACGGCGTCAGACCGGCCGTCGAGGGGTCTTCGCCACCGAGGAGCTGCTCCGTTTCGGGTCGGAGGTCGGAGCTCGAGCTCTCGGCCTCGACACGTGGCCGGAGATCCGGATCGACATGGACCACCCCACGCTCACCGGAGTCGCCGAAGCCGACGTGCCCGCTGCGCTCATCGCGAGCTGCGACGCAACGGCCGTCGTCTCCTAGCTCGCGCTACATTCGTCGACGAGATGGCGACGGACGTGACCGAGCAGACGTTCGACGAGGACGTCATTGCGCAGTCACACGAGCGGCCGGTGATCGCCGACTTCTGGGCGGCGTGGTGTGGCCCGTGCCACCAGCTCGCGCCGGTCCTGGAGAAGGAGGCCGAGAGCAGGGACGGGGCCGTGGAGCTCGTCAAGATCGACGTGGACGCGAACCCCGCACTAGCGACGCGGTATGGCGTCCAGGGGATTCCGGCGGTCAAGGGGTTCCGTGACGGGCGCGTAGTCGCCGAGTTCGTCGGTGCAGTCGGCCCGGCGGTCGTGTCGTCCTTCGTCGACCAGCTGCTCGCGCCGCCAGCGATCGAGCGTGTGCTCGAAGAGCTCCGAGCGTCCGGTGAGCTCCCCGACGTCGCCGGCGCGCTCGAGGCAGGCGAGCACGCGCGAGCACTCGACCTCATTCTCGAGACGATCACGACGGCGGCTCCAGACGGGCGCGATCGTCTGCGCGAGCTCGCGGTGGCGATCTTCGACGATCTCGGCCAGGACGACCCGCTCGTCGTGGCCTACCGGCGGAGGCTCGCGGCAGCTCTCTACTGAACGGGCGTGGCGCCGAAGCGCTCGACCCAGCGCGCAGTCGCCTGGAGATACGCGCGTTGGGCCGGGATCCCGTGTTTCCCCCAGGCGCCCTCGTAGCTTCCGCGCTCGGCCTGTACCCGCGCCGGCTCGATCTGCGTGCCTTCCTGCCACTCGTTGTAGCTCGTCACGGTGACGATGTCGGACCGGGCTCGTACTGCGTACCGCCACATTCGATCGTACGTCGCTCCGCGCAGACGGGGTCTCACGGCCTGGTCCTGCGTTGCCAGCCGGGCGTCGTATCCGGGACCGACTGACGGCGCGCACACGAGGCCGACGCGATGTGCCTGCGAGCAGATCAGCGCGAACGTCCTCCCGTTCCATGTAGCGATGTCGTAGGTGTAGAGGCCGTCGAAGCCCCCCGCCTTGGCGCGACCGACGAGGTTCGTCTGCGCCAGCACCTCGACGCCCTCGAGTGGCGCGAGCGCCGCCGCCCAGTCCGCCGCAGGGCTCGCATTGGCTTCGTAGACGTAGAAAGTCGTGAACCCCTTCTCGCGCAGCGCCACGATGTCTTGCGCGGTGCTCGCGGGCGTCCGGTCGCGGTACGGCTCGATGTGGACCGCGACGGACAGTCCGTGTCTCGCTGCCGCGCTCGCGACGAGTGGGAGCCGCTGATCCTCGGGCGACCCGGCGCCCCACCACGAGACGACGACGGTGCCGATTCCTGCTCCGGCGATCTCGCGCATCTGGCCATCGACGAGCTTCGCGTTCGAGGACGAGTAGAGGCCACGCGAGGGATAGAAGGACGTGGAGAGCAGCTGCTGCCCGTCGGTTGAGTGGACGTACCAATGCGCCCACTGCCCGTCACGAGCCGGTGTCGAGTACCAGGGGTAGTAGAAGATCGCGGTCTGCTTGCCCGCAGTCGCCCCCGCGAGCTGCGAAGCCGAGCCCGCGCCAACAGGTAGCGCGAGCACGAGGACCACGACGAATCCGGTCGCAGCCGTCCAGAGACGACGTCGGCGCATCAGCGCAGGACTTTAGCGTTCGGCCCGGATCGGTGACGCTCGGAAGCGGGCACGTCCCGAGTAGCGGTGACTAGCATGCCCGCATGCCCGAGTACCGGTACCTGGTCGTGGGCGGAGGGATGACGGCCGACTCCGCGTGCCGCGGCATTCGCGATCACGACTCGGAGGGCTCGATCGGCCTGGTGGGCGCTGAGCAGCATCCGCCATACGTGCGACCTCCGCTCAGCAAGGCGCTCTGGACGGGCAAGCCCGAGGATTCGATCTGGCGGGGCACCGCGGATCTCGGCGTCGAGCTCGAGCTCGGGCGAACCATCGAGTCGCTTGATCTCGACAACCGCGTCGCAGTGGACGATCAGGGCGAGACGTACCGCTACGAGCGGCTGCTACTGGCCACAGGAGGCAGCCCTCGCCGGCTTCCATCTGCTCCCGAAGGTGTCGTCTACTACCGAACGTACGACGACTTTCGCCGGCTGCGCGAACTTGCCGGTGACGGGATCCGGGTCGCGGTGGTCGGGGGCGGCTTCATCGGGTCCGAGATCGCAGCGGCTCTGACGACGAGCGGCTGTAGCGTCACCATGATCTTCCCGGAGCCAGGTATCGGTTCGAGGCTGTTTCCCGCCGAGCTCGCGTCGTCCGTGAACGAGTACTACCGCGAGAAGGGCGTCGATGTCCTCGCAGAGGAGCTCGTGTCCTCGATCGTGTCCCAGGACAATGGGTTTCGCGTGGAGACGCAGAGCGGACGCGTGGTGGATGCGGATGCGGTCGTCGCCGGGCTCGGCATCGTGCCGGCCACCGGGCTCGCGGAGGCAGTCGGCCTCGAGGTCGACGACGGGATCCTCGTCGACGACCGGGGCCGCGCCGGCGGCCGCGAGGACGTCTTCGCCGCGGGCGATGTCGCCCGGTTTCCAGTGCGAGCGCTCGGAGGAACGAGGCGCGTCGAGCACGAGGATCACGCGAACACGCACGGACGTCTCGTCGGTGCGAACATGGCCGGCGCCGACGCACCGTACGACCATCTCCCGTTCTTCTATTCGGATCTCTTCGAGCTCGGCTACGAAGCCGTCGGGGACGTGGACTCCCGGCTCGAGACGACTGCGGTGTGGGAAGAGCCAGGTCGGAAGGGCATCGTCTGCTATCTGGACGGCGGGAAGCCGCGTGGGTTCTTGCTCTGGGACGTGTGGGGGAAGGTCGATTCTGCTCGTGATCTGATCACCGGCGGCAGGCCGGTGGACGCAGACGTGCTTCAGGCTCTCCTGGCGTAGAGCCCGCCGAGCGAGGACCTTCTCGCCGGCTACTCGTCGAGGATGAACGTGACGAGCATGTTCACCTGGTACTCGGCGACCGTGCCGCCCTCGAGGCGAACGTGCTGCTCCTTGATCCAGGCAGACCTCACGTTGCGAAGCGTCGCGTTCGCTCGCTCAAGGCCCTGTTTGATCGCGTCGTCGAAGCTCTGTGACGAGGTCGCGCTGATCTCGGTCACGCGTCCGATTGCCATTGAAGTCCCCCTTCTCGATATCCGCTGGTCGAGGTGATGCTAAACGCCGGTCGCAAAAGCCTGCTGGACGCGCGCGCGGATGCCGCGGAGCGTCGTGCCGGTGAGTCGAGCGGTCAGCCAGAGGGCGACGACGTCGAACACGACGTATCCGCTCGCAGCGCCGCTCGGCGGGTTGCCCTGGGTGATCCCTAGCCCGGGCACGACTCCCTCCCACGTCCACGTTCCGATCGCAGTCCCGTAGATCTCGAGCGCGCCGACGACGAGGAACACGCCGGCGTAGACCGCACGGCGGGTCTTCAACAGGACGATGACGAGGAACGCGCACCCGATCGCCCCGGAGACGTCCGTCGCCATGAGCGCGGACATCCCGAGGGCGCCCCAGAGCACCGCCCCGGCAATCGCAGCGGCCAGAAGCACGTTCTCGCGGTGTGCGAGGAGAGTCGCCAGCGAGAGGCCGGACAAGTACACGAGCCCGTGTCCCGGCGGGACGAATGCCGGCAGGTTGTCGAGTCGGTACGTGTAGACGCCCCAGATGAGCGAACCAACGACCTCACCGAGCGTGGCGACGCCGACGACTGCCAGCGTTTGCACCCTCGTGGCACGCGAGTGGAACATGAGAAGCGCCGTCAGCACACCGGCGGTCATCAGACCGAGGAGGAGCTGCCCGGCCGGACCGACGCCTCGATCGAGCCAGAGGCCGCACGCGGTGTAGGTGACGGCGACGCAGAGAGTGGCGAGTGCCCGGCGACGCATGGCTGGATATTCGCCGATCGCGCGGACTGCGGTTCGCTGGATCGGGGTCCAGGATCAGACGCAGGGGCCGGCGGCCGGCGTTCCGCCCGGGCCGTCGACGTGCATCTGGGCTGACGGCTGATCCAGCTGGATGCAGTACGAGCTTGCGTCCGCGCGGACCAGCGTCATCGGTGGCTGGAGCGGCGTGGCGGCGTATGAGCCGGTCGACGACCGCTGTACTTCGAGTGATGCTTCTGCGCCCGTGAAGTTCGCCCCCGTCACGGTGTCCACGACCGCACCCGCATTTTCGCCTGCGGCATCCGACGCTCGCTGAGCCTGTGGCGCGAGCATCCGCCACGCCACGAACGCGAGCGCGACGATCACGACGAGCGTTATCGACGTGCGGACGGTCACGACCCGCTTATCGGCACGACGACGGGAGTTGATGACCCTGTCGAGAGAACCTCCATTTGGATTTGGAGAAGCGCCCCGAACGGAATAGGCTTCCGGCGGGGAAACGGAGGAGAAGGGATGGACACCGTACGCCGCCGGTCCGGTGCCACCATGGCGCCGCCGACCGTCAACGAGACATTCTGGACGCTCGTGGACGAGACCTGGCCGCCCGAGGAGCTCGCCGAGCTGGTCGCCCTCTGCAAGGCGATCGAAGACGCGTACCGGCGGGTTTGTGCGACCAGGGAACGCCGCGAGTAGGCAGCGGCCTCAGGCGCAGTGGCCGGTGACGGGTGTCCCACCCGGCCCGTCCACGTGCTGGAGCAGTGGGGCCCGGTCGACCTCGATGCAGTAGCCGTTCGCATCTGCGCGAACGAGAACGATCGGTGGCTCGAGCGGCGTACCGGCATAGGAGCCGGTCGTGGACCGTTGCGCCTCGAGCGACGCTTCGGCGCCCGAGAAGAGCGCTTGGGTAACGGTGCCGATCATCGTGTCCGCGCTTGCGCCGGCGGCCTGAGTCGCCTCATCCGCACCCGGCACGAGCATGCGCCAACCCCCGAACATCAGGGCGGCGATCGCAAGGCCGATCGAGAGTGAGATTCGCGTGCTCACGGTGTCGGTATCGGCACGGGTCCGCCGAGGGATGACCCTCGAGGGCGATACCCCGCGGTGCCCGTCTCTTCCAGGGGTGAGACTCGAGGCGTAGAATCGGTTGGGTCCAAGCGAAAGGATCGTCATGACCTGGCTCTGGATTGCCATCATCGTGGTGGTCGTGTTGCTCGTCGTCGGCTACTTCGGCCGGGGACGTCTCTCGAAGTAACCAGCTCGGCCGCGAGCTCCTCGAGTCACGCGGCAGTCCCCATATGGAACTGCGGCTGCACCGCAGCTTTGGCACGAGCGAAGATCTATACGATTCGCGCGCTTGAAGGGAATCGGGATCTTCGTCCTCCTCTTGTTCATCGCGCTGGGCGTTGCCACGTTCTTCGTCACGCGACCGCCCAGTCGACATCTCGACGCCGAAGGTCGTGCTTGGGTAGCGGACTTCTCCAGCTGGCGAGCCAACACTGCGCAGCCCCTCGATCAGGCAGTCGTGGCGATTGGCGTCTCACAAGGAGACTCGCTGCCCACCCGATTCATCAAGCCTCTTCGTCAATGCTCCGCCTCGCTCGCCGAGCTCGATACACCGCCGAGCCTGCTCGAAGTGGTGCTGGAAGACGCGACTGCGGCGTGTGCCGAGATCGAGCACGCGCTCTCGGTGAACGCGCGCTACGGCAGCCCCGCGCTCGCCACGACGAATCTCCATCTCCACCGTGCTTCGTCGCTGCTCGCGACGGCCAAGACCACCCTGAACGAGAAGCTCGCTGCAAGCGGTTCGTGATCTCGGTTCGTGCTCAGCGCTTCTGTTGACGCTCGTTCTGCCCTGCCTCAGACAGCTCCTATGATCCAGCCTGTGTTCGTGCGAGGTCTATGGGATCGACACAAGACTTTCCTGATCGTCGTCGCGGCGATCCTGGTGCTCATGGTGCTCGTGAACACCTTCTTCATATCGTTCGGCGTCGGAGACTCGGGCGTAGAGATCGGCCCAATCGAGACGAGCAAGTAGATCGCACTCTCGGCGCGCTCCAAGTCCAGATCAGCCGAGGTAGCACGAGACGTCGGGGGGTACGCTTCTTACGGGTCGCGGGCGTCTGCGACGGAAGCTTCGGCAGCTCGCGGCGGCCGGGGTCGTCAGCCGACGTCCTCGATGATCTCGGCCAGCTCGTCCAGGCGGTAGCCCTGGCTGCGGACGAAGTCGACGAGCTCCCTCGCGCGTTGGACGAACGCCTCGACGAGTTGGATCCCGTTCATCCGCCGATGCGGATCATCTTCCGGTTGACGAACTCCTCGGTGGCGTAGCGGCCGAGCTCGCGGCCGAACCCGGAGCGCTTGACGCCGCCGAACGGGAGCTCAGCTGCGTCGGCTCCGACGACGTTCACGAAGACCATCCCAGCCTCGATTCGATCGGCGACGCGCAATGCCTGATCGGGGTCGGTGGTGAAGACGAACGAGCCGAGCCCGTAGGGCGTGTCGTTGGCGACCGCGACAGCCTCGTCCTCAGAATCGACGCGATACACGATCGCTACCGGCCCGAACAACTCCTCACGGTGTACGCGGTTGTCCTGGGTCACTCCCGTGAGGACGCCGGGCGCGACGAAGTTGCCAGCGCGTGTCCCGCCGACGAGAGTGGCACCCCCTGCCACCGCCCGGCGCAGCTGGTCTTCGAGCCGGTCGGCGGCTGTCGCCGAGGAAAGAGGGCCCATCGCCGAGTCGGGCAATGATGGGTCGCCGGGCTCGATCGCCGTCAGCGCGTCGGTCAGCTTGCTCACGAACGACTCGTAGAGGTCGGACGCGACAACGAAGCGCTTGGCAGCGTTACAGGCCTGGCCGGCGTTCTCGAGCCGGGCAGTGACCGCGGACTCCACCACACTGTCGAGGTCATCCGTGCTCAGCAGCACGAACGGGTCCGAACCACCGAGCTCGAGCACGACCTTCTTGAGGTTGCGTCCAGCGATCTCTGCGACTGCCGCGCCCGCTCGCTCCGAGCCGGTCACCGAAACACCCTGCACTCGCGGATCGGCGATGACTTCGGCGATCTGGTCGTTCGTGGCGTAGATGTTGGTGTACGCGCCTATGGGTAAGCCGGCGTCGTCGTACACGGTCTGCATGGCGGCGGCCGACTCTGGGCATTGTGGCGCGTGCTTCAGCAGGATCGTGTTGCCCACGACGAGGTTCGGCCCGGCGAATCGCGCAACCTGGTAGTACGGGTAGTTCCACGGCATGATCCCGAGGATCACGCCGACGGAGCTGCGACGAACGAACGCCGAACCGTCTCCCTCTGAGAGGCCGATCGGCTCATCCGCCAACAGGGTTGAGGCGTTGTCGGCGTAGTACTGGTAGATCGCGGAACAGAAGTCGACCTCGCCGAGGGCCTGTTCGACCGGCTTGCCCATCTCGCGGACGATGATCGCTGCGAGCTCACCGCGGCGTTCCAGATGGAGTTCGCCCACGCGTCGGACCAGCGCGGCGCGCTCCTCGATCGTCGCAGTACGCGACCACTCGCGGTGCGCCCGATCGGCCGTCGCGATCGCGTCCGCGAGCTCCGCATCACCGATCGTCAGGTACGCCTTGACTAGTTCGCCCGTTGCCGGATTGGTCACCGCATAGTCGCTCACATTGCCCTCCGCCAGGTCGGTCGCTTTTGCCGTGTCGTTGAAATCGTCACGAGCACTAGAGCAGTACCGGGGCGTACGCGTCAAGAATGGATGGTGCCTTCACTGAACAGGAAGAATCCGGGGGGACAGGGAAGAGTGTGGGTAGCCGGTCGCGTTGCCTATCTAAAAGCGCGAACTCTCCGGACCCCATCAGGTTCCTAACGAGTGGAGTAGGGGGCGAACCTAGTCCTGGCGGTTCTTCCTTGCGACGAGGAGAACAACCAGGAGCGCCGCGAAGATGGCCACCGTTGCGAAGAAGATGGTCACTTCTCTCGCGCTCGACCGAGAGCGTGTTTCGCTACTGCCCACGTGCCGATGGCTGCGAACAGCGCCACGAAGACACCGGTCGGGATGGTCGAGCCGCTCCCGTCATTGCTCTGGAAGACGACATCGGGACCCCAGACCGAGGCCACCGCGACGGCGATCCACATCGCGAAGATCGCGAGTGACGCCCAAACATCCCTGAGACGGAGCAGCGAGGTCCAGCCATGCTCCTGAGCAGCCCCGGTGGGCGGGTGCGAAAGAGTCGACATCTCACACCTCCTTTCTCGCCTCGACGTTTGCACGCCTCAGCCGTGAAGGCATCAGGGAGAACCCCGATTCGTCCTGGAGCCGTATCGGCTCGAACAGCGCAGCGGCAAGACGCACTTCACCGGCGCGTGCCAATGGGCTTGAGGAGCCGATCATCGAGGTGACGATCTGACGTTTCCAGAGACGATCATGCTGCGCTGAGTGCAAGACTCTCGAGAAGAGAAAACCCCGCCTGAGCGGGGCTTTCTGATGGTCGGGGCGCCGAGATTCGAACTCGGGACCTCTAGTCCCCCAGACTAGCGCGCTAACCAGGCTGCGCCACGCCCCGTGGCAGCGGACACCTTAGCCGCTCGCGAAGAGGGACTACGCGAGGCGCTTGTACAGGCGGTCGATCAGCTCGGGCATCTCCTCGAGCTTCTCGGTGATCACGCGGATCCGGTACTCGCGGAAGTGCTCCGGCTCGACGCCGAGGGACTCCGCGATGCGCGCGATGACGTCGTTCGAGGGGACCGGGCGATTGCCGTGAACGATGTGGTTGAGATAGCCGGCCGACAGATCGGCCTTGTCCGCGAGCCCGCGGTACGTCGTACCGGTGTCGACCATCAACCGCTCGATGGTCGGCCCGAAGAGCTCGTTGCTGTACCGACGTCGCTTCGCCATCAGCGTTCCAGCACCCATTTCACCACGTTCTGCACCGGAACACGGTTGTCTTCGGACTCGCCGCGCGTACGGAGGTCGACGCCGTCGTCGTCGAGTGTCTTCTTGCCGACGGTGACACGTACGGGCGCACCGACCAGATCTGCGTCCGCGAACTTCTCTCCCGGACGCTCGTCGCGGTCGTCGAGGAGGACGTCGAATCCCGCCTCTGCGAGCGCATTGGCAGCCTCCTCCGCCTTCGCGAGGACGTCGGCGGAGCCGCCGTGGAGCGCGAGGACATGGGCGTCGTACGGCGCGATCGTCCGCGGCCAGACGATGCCGTTCTCGTCGTGATGCTGTTCGACGGCGGCGGCCATGACGCGCGCGGGGCCGACGCCGTAGCTTCCTCCGATCAGGGGCTTCTCCGTCCCGTCCTCGTCCACGAAGGTGGCACCCAGGGGCTCCGAGTAACGCGACCCGAACTTGAAAATGTGGCCGACTTCGATGGCCGTCTGGAAGCGGAGCGCTCCGCCGCACACGGGACAGGTGTCGTCCTCGCGTGCCTCGCGGATGTCTGCGAAGCGCGGCTTATAGTCGCGACCCGCCGCGACGCCGAGCAGGTGCCAGCCGTCGCGGTTCGCGCCGGCGACGTACTGGCCGTCGCGAAGCGCGTCGTCCGCGATTACCTCGATATCGACGCCGACCGGGCCCAGCGATCCGCCGCCGGCCCCGAAGGCGGCGCGGATCTCGTCATCCGTCGCGGGGCGGTAGTCGCTCTCCAGCACGCCCACCATCTTCGGCTCGGAGAGGCGATCGTCGCCACGGACGAGACCGAGCACGAGCACACCGTCGGTACGCATGACCGGCATTGCCTTCGAGGTCGCGGCGGAGTCGATACCGAGCTGCTCCGCCAGCGCCTCGATCGTCGTTACGCCCGGTGTCGCGACCTCCTTGGGGGCATCATGGGCTTCCGGAAACACGGCAACACGCGGGATGCCGCGTGCGATCTCGAGATCCGCCGCATAGTCGCCGTTCTCGCAGGTGACGAGCGTGTTCTCACCGGATCCCGACGGCGCGAGAAAGTCGAACGACTCCTTGCCCCCCATCATCCCCGACTCCGCTTGAACCTCGGAGTATGCGATCCCGGCGCGCTGGAACATCCGGTGGTACGCACCCTCGATCCTCTCGAATGCGACGTCGAGCCCGGCCTCGTCACGGTCGAAGGTGTACGCGTCCTTCATGATGAACTCGCGCAGGCGTAGCAGCCCGCCGCGGGAGCGAGGCTCATCGCGTTCCTTGATCGAGAAGTGGTACAGGAGTTGCGGCAGTTGCCGGTAGCTCGAGATCTCCCGTGCGTGGAACGTGACGGTCTCCTCATGCGTCATCGGCAGGACGTACTCACGTCCCGCACGGTCCTGGAGCCGGAAGATCTCGTCGATGTAGTCGCGGCCCGACTGCTGCCAGAGCTCGAACGGCGTCAGCACGGGCATGAGCATCTCCTGGCCGCCGACCGCGTCCATCTCCTCGCGGATGATCTGGACGACCTTCTGGTGGACGCGCCAGCCGAGCGGCAAGAAGGTCCAGACGCCGGCCGCGACCTGGCGGATGTACCCGCCGCGCACGAGCAACTTGTGCGATACGGCCTCCGCATCGGCGGGGTCGTCTCGCAACGTGGGGATGAACAGCTGTGACTGCCGGGCGACCATCGTTGTCCGACCAGACTAGTCGCCGAGCGGGATCAGGGAAGCCTCGGCCATCGCCAGCGCGGCCGGCTTGGCCATCTTCAGGCGCTTCGGCCGCTGCATGCCGTCGGCGAGCCAGCGGTCGATCTCGGCGAACAGCTCGTCCACCAGGATCTCGGACGGAACCTTGCGCAGCACGCGACCGTGCGCGTAGATGAAGCCGACGTCCCGACCGCCTGCGATGCCGAAGTCGGCGTCACCCGCCTCCCCCGGCCCGTTGACCGCGCAGCCCATTACCGCGACCTCGAAGGCCTCCGGATAGGCACGCAGCCGATCCTCGACCACGACTGCGAGGCTCTCCACGCCGACGTTGTCCCTTCCGCAGGAAGGGCACGCGATCATGACCGGGCCACGCTCCCTGAGCCCGAGTGCCTTCAGGATCTCCCATGCCACCCCGACCTCCTTGACGGGGTCGGCAGTGAGCGAGACCCGAACCGTGTCACCGATGCCGTCGGCGAGGAGCGACCCAATCCCGACCGCGCTCTTGATCGCACCGGCGAACTCCGTCCCCGCCTCGGTCACGCCGAGGTGGAGCGGATATGGCACCTTGGCCGCGAGCATCCGGTACGCGCGGATCATCGTGGGCACGTGTGTCGCCTTCACGGAGATCTTGAAGTCGCGGTAGTCGAGCTTCTCCAGGAGCTCGACCTCCTCGAGCGCCGCAGCGACGAGCGCCTCTGCCTGATCCTCGAGGGCGAGCTCGTGCAAGTGCTTGGGGAGCGAGCCGGAGTTGGCGCCGATCCGCATCGGAATGCCTGCCGCCTTCGCTGCGAGCACGACCTCTTCCACCTTGTCCGGCCCGCCGATGTTCCCGGGGTTGATGCGAACCGCCGCGACTCCAGCCTCGATCGCCTTGAGGGCGAGGGACGCATTGAAGTGGATGTCCGCGATCACGGGGATCGGAGAGAGCCGCACGATGAGCGGCAGTGCGGCAGCGTCCTCGTTCTTCGGAACCGCGACACGGACGATCTCGCAGCCGGCGGACGCGAGCGCGGCGATCTGGGCGGTCGTCGCCGTGACGTCGTGCGTCTTCGTGAGCGTCATCGACTGCACCGCCACGGGCGCTCCTCCACCCACGGCGACGTTTCCGACCCGGATCTGGACAACGCTCGCCACGGCTAGAGGGTAACCCTCGCGGCTCTACATCAAGCGGTTGATGTCGTTCGACACGCCGATCACGAACAGCAGGAGCACGACGACGATGCCGACGACCGAGACGCGCTCGTAGATCTCGCGGCGGACGAACCGACCTCGCGCCCCCTCGACGAGCGCGAACAGGACGTGCCCTCCGTCGAGCGGGAGCAGCGGGAGGAGGTTCATGAGCGCGAGCGAGAGCGAGACGAGCGCAAGCACCCAGAGATAGCTGTCAGTGCCCTGCTCGATGGCATTCGAGGACACCTGGGTGATGCCGATCGGGCTCGCCACGTCCTTCCGTCCTTCGCCGACGGCGAGCCGGCCGAGCGACTTGACGATCTCGACCGTCACGAGCTTGGTCATGGCGAGCGAGTGCACGACCGCCTCACCGGGTCCGAGCGCGACTCCGCCGAGGACGAATCCGAGGCGGTATGCGTCCCCTGTGCGCTTCGGAGCGATCGGACCGAGCGTCACCTGCTCTCCGTTTCGCTCGACGACGAGAGTGATCTTGTGACCCTTCGATGCGGAGATGAGAGCGGGGATGTCGGAGGGGCTCGCGACTCGGTGGCCGTTGACCGCAACGACTCGATCTCCTGACTGCAGCCCCATCTGGGCAGCCGGCGCACCCGAAACGACCGAGTCCACCTTCGACGTCGCCTTACCGGCGCTCGTCATGAAGAGCACGGTCATCAGCACGAGCGCGAGCAGGACGTTGGCCGCCGGGCCGGCAATGATCGCCACGAGGCGTCTCCAGGTCGCGGCCTTCCAGTACGCGTCCGGGCCGAGCGCATCCCGCAGCTCGGTCAGGCCCTTGTCGACGGAGGCTTGTTCCGCCGGTGAGAGCGTGACGCTCTGGAGCGTGTGGTCGAAGTCGTCGAGCGCCGCGATCCCTTCCTCCTGGTCACCGGCATCGAGGGCACGCCGGATGCGGTCGTACGGCCCGGCGAGCTCAGGCGCTTCGGAAACGGCACGAGAGAAGCGACGTTCGGCGTCGTGCGGGATCGGGCGGTGCATCCCGGGGATGCTCACGAACCCTCCGATCGGGATCGTTCCTATGCCGTACTCGATTCCGTTGCGGCTCCGCCGGACGATTGCCGGCGGGAAGCCGACGTAGAAGCGCCGCGGACGAAGGCCGACTGCGAGAGACGCGAAGAAGTGCCCGCACTCGTGCACGAAGATCAAGAACCCGAGGCCGAGGAGGGCGA
The DNA here is from genome assembly GCA_963734825.1 of uncultured Actinomycetes bacterium. GTDB lineage: Bacteria > Actinomycetota > Thermoleophilia > Gaiellales > Gaiellaceae > GMQP-bins7. Next base: position 302,465 of record CAVTIQ010000003.1, read on the forward strand.
TGAAGATGCTCATACCGTCGCCAGCCTTCCTTCGGCGAGACGACGCGCCTCGTTGTCTGCCTCGACGAGCTCGTCGAGATCGTGAACCGGAGCGCCCTCCGCCCGGCCGAGCGCGTCCTCCACGAGCTCTGCGATGTCGAGGAATCCGATTCGTCCGCCGAGGAACGCGTCGACCGCTACTTCATTGGCGGCGTTGAACACGCACGGATACGACCCTCCCCGCTCACCTGCGTCGCGTGCGAGTGCCAGAAGGGGGAAACGTGACTCGTCGGGCGCGGAGAACTCGAGCGTCAGTCCTGACGCGAGGTCGAGGGGCGGGACGGGAACCTCGCGGCGCTCGGGATAGCCGAGTGCGAATGAGATCGGCACGCGCATGTCCGGATAGCCCAGATGCGCGAGCGCGGCGCCGTCGCGGAAGCGGACGAGGGAATGGACGATTGAGGTTGGGTGCACGACGACGTCGATCTTCTCGTACGGAAGGCCAAAGAGGAAGTGCGCCTCGATCAGCTCGAGTCCTTTATTGGCGAGCGTCGCGGAGTCCACGGTTATCTTCGGGCCCATCGACCAGGTCGGATGCTCGAGCGCCTCGTCGACAGTGACGGAGCCGAGCTCCTCGCGCGATCGCTCACGGAACGGGCCGCCGGAAGCGGTGAGCACGATCGAGTCGATGCTCTCCCGCGACCTTCCCTCGAGACACTGAAACACAGCTGAATGCTCGCTGTCGACCGGGAGAAGACGCCCGCCGCCGCGGTCCCACGCAGTGAGTGCAAGGTCGCCGGCCGCGACGAGGCTCTCCTTGTTCGCGAGCGCCAGTGTCACTCCGTGCTCGAGCGCCCAGAGCGTCGCTCCTACTCCGGCGAAGCCGACGACGGCATTCAGGACCAGATCCGGCTCGGAGGCCTCGAGGACGTCGGTCAAATCGCCACCCACCTGACTGTGCTCGACTCCGAGATCAGAAGCGAGCTCGTCGAGCGATTGGGAACCTGATGCGACGGCGCAGACGGTCAGGGCCGGATGGGAAGCGATCACGTCGAGCGCTTGCCGTCCGATCGAGCCCGTCGCACCCAGCACGGCAACGCGGGTGAGGTCGCTTTGCACGGTTCGAAGGCTAGTAGACGATGAACACGACCTCGCGCGCACTCTCGTCCGCTTAACTCGCCCCGAACGCGAGAATCACATAGAACGCGGTCGGCCCTGCGAAGAGCAGCGCGTCGAGACGGTCGAGCATGCCGCCGTGACCGCCGAGGAGATGCCCGGAGTCCTTGACGCCGAGATCCCGCTTGACCGCGGACTCGAAGAGGTCACCTGCGACCGAGGCGAAGGCGACGAAAGCACCGAGAGCGAGCGACTCGGGGATCGTCAAGAACTCATTGCGGTCGCGGTAGAGCAGGAGGAAAGCCATGACCGTCCCCGCGAGGACACCCGCCACGAACCCTTCCCACGTCTTCCCCGGCGAGATCGCAGGCGCCATCTTGTGCCGGCCGACCGCGCGTCCGATGAAGAAGGCGGCCGTATCCGCCGCGAAGACGCTGAAGAGCACCGCCATCACCGCCCAGAACCCGAACTCGGGGATGTCCCGCACGAGCAGGAGGAAGGACAGGCCTCCGCCGACCCAGACGACTCCAAGCAGCGTCGTGCCGAAGGACGCCGTCGCCGACGGGCGCGCGTCCGAGAGCCCGAAGAAGACGAACGAGAGGACCAGCGTCGCAAGCACGCCTCCGAGCAGCCAGGGAACGCCGCCGAGCTGCATCCCGAGGAGGGTGAGAACGAAGCCCATGTAGCCGGCGAGAACGAGAGGGCGAAGCTCACGCGCAAGGCGATAGAGCTCGTGGAGGGCGATCAGCCCGCCGACGAGAGCCAGGGTGAAGAGCCACCAGTCGCCGAGGTACACAACGCCGATGACGAGCGGCAGGAGAACCACCACGACGAGGATCCGGGAGACGAGCGGCGTCATCGAGCTCCGAATCGCCGCTGGCGGCTCGTGTACTCCTCGAGTGCTCCGCGAAGGTCGTCGACTCCGAAGTCCGGCCACAGCGTGTCCGTGAACACGAGCTCCGAGTACGCCGACTGCCAGAGGAGGAAGTTCGAGACTCGCTGCTCTCCCGACGTCCGGATCATGAGATCCGGATCGGGCAGCTCGGGCGCGTAGAGCCGTGCGCTAAGAGCCTCTTCGGAGACATCGTCCAAGGCGACGCCATCTGCGAGGAGCCTCCGCACGGCCTCCACCAGCTCCGCCCGACTCCCGTAGTCGAAGGCGATCCAAAGGAGCAGGCGGTCGTTCCTCGAGGTCTCGCCCTCGAGCTTGGACATCTTGGCCCTCAGCACCGGCGGAATGCGGTCGCGGCGGCCGACGAATCGCGTTCGCACACCCTGTTTTGCGAGATCCGGGAGCTCGCGCTCGATGGTCTCGTCCATGAGCTCCATGATGGATTCGACCTCGTCGGGTGGACGTGCCCAGTTCTCGGTCGAGAACGCGTACACAGCCAGCGAGTGGATGCCGAGGTCGATGGCCGCTTCCACCGTGCGACGGAGCGCTCGCGCGCCGGCACGATGACCCTCGGCGACGGGCAGGCCCTGAGCCGCTGCCCAGCGGCCGTTCCCGTCCATGATGATCGCGACGCTCCGGGCGAGCCCCGGTTCCGCGGCTAGTGCCTGCGGGGAGGTGGTCACACCTCCATGATCTCCGCCTCTTTGACTTTCAGAAGGTCGTCGATCGCCTTCGTGTGGTCGTCCGTCACCTTCTGCACCTGTTGCTCCGCGCGCCGCTCCTCGTCATCGCCCACCTCCCCGTCTCCGACGAGCTCGCGCAGGTGCTGGAGGACGTCGCGGCGGACGTTGCGGATGGCGACTTTCCCGTCCTCGGCCACCCGACGCACGACTTTGACGAGCTCCTTTCGGCGCTCCTCCGTCAACGTCGGGATCGGCAGGCGGATGAGCTTGCCGTCGTTCGAAGGCGTGAGGCCGAGGTCGGACTCCTGAATCGCGCGCTCGATGGCCTTCACCGATCCGGGATCGAAGGGGTGCACCGTGAGGAGGCGTGGCTCCGGCGCACCGATCGTGGCGAGGCTCTTGAGCGGCGTCGGCGTCCCGTAGTAGTCGATCGAGATCCGGTCGAGCAGAGCTGGTGACGCGCGCCCTGTGCGGATGCTGTTGAACTCGTGATGCGTCGCCTCGATCGACTTGTCCATTCGCCGCTGGGCGTCTGCGAGGAAGTCCTCGATCGCCGCCATTCGTCGCCTCCTAGGGGGTCGTGATGATCGTGCCCACGCGCTCGCCTGCCGAGACGCGACGGATGTTCCCTTCCGTCAACCCGAAGACGTAGATCGGCAGACGGTTGTCCATGCACAGGCTGAGCGCTGTGGTGTCCATCACGCGCAAGCCCCGCTCGATCGCCTCGAGATGAGTGAGCTCTGGGATGAAACGCGCGTTCGGGTCCTCCTTCGGATCGCCGTCGTAGACACCTTCGACTGAGTTCTTGCCCATGAGGATCGCCTCTGCTCCGATCTCGAGCGCCCGTAGCGCCGCGGCGGTGTCCGTGGTGAAGAACGGATTTCCCGTGCCCGCCGCGAAGATGACCACCCGCCCTTTCTCGAGGTGGCGGATCGCTCGCCGGCGGATGTACGGCTCGGCCACCTCCGACACTGCAATCGCAGACTGGGTGCGCGTGTCCACGCCGATCCGCTCCAGCGCATCCTGAAGGGCGAGTGCGTTCAGGAGCGTCGCGAGCATGCCCGCGTAGTCGGCGGTCGCCCGGTCCATGCCTTCCGCCGCAGCCGCCATCCCTCGGTACACGTTCCCCGCCCCGACGACGATCGCGAGCTCGGTTCCCGCGTCGTGAACGCCGCTCACCTCGCGTGCGATGGCGTTCACGGTCTGAGGGTCGATTCCGTACTCTCGATCGCCGAGCAGCGCCTCGCCCGAGAGCTTCAGCAGGACACGATGGAACGACGCGGTGCCTCCGCCCGAGGCCCGTTCGGTTGCTTCCTCAGAACTGACTGTCAACCTGCGACCGAGATCCTCGAGAAGCGGGAGACCGACGCGCCTGCGTCTTCGAGCGCCTGAGCGACCGTCTTCGCGGGATCGTGAATCCACGCCTGGTCGGACGAGAGCTCCACCCGGTGTCGCGGCGTAAAAGCGTTTCGCGAGCATGCCGTCCACGATTTTCTCACGCGCAGCTTCGGGCTTCGACTGGACCTCGTCCGAGTTCAGGTAGATCTGCCGCTCGCTCCCGACAACCTCCGCGGGCACGTCGTCGCGCGTCCCCCACTCCGGAGCCGCGAACGCGATGTGCATCGCCAACTGGCGGGCCAGCTCGGGCGTGCCACCGGCGAGGTCGACGAGGACGCCGATTTTGTTGGCCGGAGGGTGCGCATATCCCGCGACCACGTGACCACTCGCGATGTCGAATCGAGCGGTGCCTGCGATCACGATGTTCTCCCCGAGCTTCCCGATGAGCTCGAGTCGCTCGGACTCGAACTCCTCGAGAGCAGACTCGCCGTCCGCATGAACCGTGCGCAGCACCTTCTCTGCGAAGGCCTGGAACTCGTCGTTCTTCGACACGGGCTCGGTCTCGCAACCGATGCCGACCATCGTTCCTGCCGAGTCCCCGATCATGAAGCCGACGAGGCCCTCGGTCGTCTGGCGGTCAGCACGCTTCCCGGCCGACGCCATCCCCCGCTCCCGCAGGAGCGTGCGGGCGGCATCGATGTCTCCTTCGGTCTCCTCGAGGGCACGCTTGCAGTCCATCATCCCCGCGCCGGTTTGATCGCGAAGCTCCTTGACGAGCGAAGCGCCAATGGTGGTGCTCACTGGGCATCACCCTCGGAAGCGACGGCCGCAGCTGCGGGCTCTTCAACTGCTTCTTCGGTCGGATCCTCTGCCGGAACGGGCTCGTCCTCCACAGTCGCCTCTACGGGCTTCGGCGGACGCCGTTCGAGCTCTGCAGCGGTGACTTTGGTCTTTCCCGCAGCGATCCCGTCAGCCACCACGCGCGCGACGAGATTGCACGAGCGGATCGCGTCGTCGTTCCCGGGGATGATGAAGTCGGCCTCATCGGGGTCGGCATTCGTGTCGACGAGGCCGACCACGGGCACTCCTAGCCTCCGCGCCTCGCGAACGGCGAGCTGCTCCTTCTTCAGGTCGATCACGAACACTGCGTCCGGCTGGCGCTTCATGTCGGCCACGCCGCCGAGGTTCGCCTCGAGCTTGTCGAGGTCGCTCACCATCGTCATCCGCTCTTTCGACGGAAGGAGGTCCAGCTGGCCCTCGGTCTTGAGTCTGCGGAGATCGTGGAGGTAGCTGATGCGGTCGGAGATGGTCCGCCAGTTCGTGAGCAGGCCGCCGAGCCAGCGGTGGTTCACATACGGCATGCCGACGCGCCCGGCGTTCTCGGAGACTGCCTCCTGCGCCTGTTTCTTCGTGCCGACGAAGAGCATCGTCCCGCCGCGCTCCGCGAGGTTTCGCCCGAAGTCGTGCGCCTCCTCGAGCAGTTCCTGCGTCTTCTGCAAGTCGATGATGTAGATGCCCCCGCGCTCGGAGAAGATGTAGCGGCGCATCTTCGGATTCCAGCGGCGCGTCTGGTGGCCGAAGTGAACGCCGGCCTCCAGCAGCTCCCGCATCGATACGACTGACACTGGATCAGCCCCTTTCTCGGTGGTTTAGTTGCTTTCACCGACGGGCCCGGGGCGGAACCGTGCTCATGGCATCGGCACCCCCGCACCGGACGAATCGCCGGGTCGTGGTCTGGGAACGCGTGAAAGTGTACCGGCCGGCGGCGGAATCACCGTTGCTGGTGCTGGATCTACCCCGTGCGAGCGCGCTCGAGGGCTCCCTGGAGATCCGCTGGGAGCTCGGAGCTGAGGTCGAGCTGTTCGTGCGTCACGGGGTGCGAGAAGGCGAGCCGGTGTGCGTGGAGGAACTGGCGTGCCAGTCCGAGGTCGCCAGCCGCGCCGTACTGCCGATCCCCCGAGACGGGAAGCCCGATTGCCGCGAGATGGACTCGGATCTGATGCGTGCGGCCGGTCTCGAGCCTCATCTCCAGGAGCGCATGGGTCGGAAGGAGCTCGGTGAGCTCGAAGTGCGTCACCGCCTCGCGCGGCTCCTCCGTGTCCAGAGATCTGAGCGTGCGGTCGCGACGGTCGCGACCCATGGGCGCATCGATCCGTCCTGCCCGCGACCGTGGATGGCCACGAACGAGCGCGAGATACCGGCGTTCGACCTCCCGTCTGCGAATCGCCTCCTGGAGTGATCGATACGCGTCCTCGGAGCGAGCGACCACGAGCAGTCCCGACGTGTCGCGGTCCAGGCGATGGACGACTCCGGGTCGTGCTGTGTCGTCTCCTCCGGTCGCTCCGAGCGTGAGCAGCTGAGGCAGGAGCGTCTCGGCTTTCGTCCCCGCTCCAGGATGTACGGCGACTCCGGCAGGCTTGTCGAGGACCAGGAGATGGTCGTCCTCGTATGCGATACCGACGGTAACGGGGCCTGCTTCGACTGGTCGCTCGCTCTCGGGCATCCGCACCTCGACGACGGACGCGCTCTCGAGGCGATAGCTCTTCGGCCTCTTCGTCCCGTCGACGACTACTGCGCCTGCAGCGAGTAGCCGCTCCGCGATTGACCGTGAACCGATCTCGGGGCGTGCGGCGAGCGCCTGGTCCAGGCGCGACCCCGACTCCGAGTCAGCGACCTTGAAGCGGAGAGTCGCCATGCCTGGCTCCGTGCAGCTGGCGCGGTCGGTCGGCGAGCACGAGCGCACCGAAGAGCACGGCTACGCCGACGACGATGAACGTGTCGGCGAGGTTGAAGGCAGGCCAGGCCTTGAGGTCGAGGAAGTCCGTCACGTGACCGAGGCGCACGCGGTCGAAGAGGTTCGCAAGGCTGCCCCCGAGCACGAGCCCGAGGGCCACGGGCAGCACCGGATGTCGTCGACCCGCCCGGGCGAAGAACCACAGCATCCACGCCACGGCGATCGCCGTGACCGCGATGACGAACGTCGTCCGGCTTGCGAAGAGCCCGAAAGCGATCCCCGAGTTCTGGAGATGGTGGAGCGTGAAAGGTCCAACGAGGTCGACGCTCTCGCCGACGCCCAGCGTGCGACCCACGACCTGCTTCGTCAGCTGGTCGGCGAAGAACGCCGCGGTGGCCACCGACAGAAGCGCGACCCACTGGGCAGTACCGGCGCCGAGCGACCGCTCAGCGGCCAGAACAGGGCGAACGGCATTCGTCGCCGAGCCGAGCCGGACGTCGAGGGGTGCCTCGCGTGCGGGCTCCGTCATCGGCCCTCCTGCGCCCGTTTGTCGTCGATGCAGAGCCTCGCCCAGGGCACGGCAAGCAGTCGCTCCTCGCCGATCGGCCTCCCACATGCCTCACATGCGCCGTACGAGCCATCGTCGATCCGGCGGAGTGCGCCGTCGATCTCCTCGAGGATGTGCTCGGCATTCTCCTCGAGGCCTCCGTCGAGCTCGCGCATGAGCGTCTCCGTGGCGCTGTCGGCGATGTGGTCGTCGGTGCCGATCGAGAGATCTCCCGTCTCCTCGACGAGCGATTGATCGTGGTTCACGACCGCCATTGCAGACTGCAGGCGCTCGCGCTCGGACTCGAGAACGACGCGCGCGTTGGCCAGATCGACGGTCACCTCACGTGCCCTCCGAAGCCGAAGCAAGACGTCGCTCTGCCTCCTCGGTCGATAGACCCGTCACGGCAACGACCTTGTCTCGCCCCGTTCCACCGCGCACGAGCTCGAGCTGGGTTTTCGACACGTGGAGCGCATCCGAGAGAAGGTCGAGAACAGCGCTATTCGCCTTACCGCGCTCGGGCACCTGGCTGACCCGGAGCTTCCAGGCTTCGCCATACCGGCCGGCGACACAGGACCGGGCAGCGCCGGGAACGACGCGCAGGCGCAGCCGAGTCTTCGGGTCCACCACGACCCGAAGGATATCGGCGCACCCGAACCTGCCTCCCGCTAGCCGACGACCCGACGAATCCCGCTCTCGGTCGAGTCGTCGACCGTGGCCGGCTTCGGCGGAGCAGTCTCGGCCTCTGCATCCTCTGGCTCGTCGAGTGCCTCGAGCGCGCTCCGGAGCTGCGCGCGGATCTTGCGGATGTTCTCCTCGAGACGTTGTTTCTCGCCGAGCGTCGCGCGTGTGACACGACGACCTTCGGCGTGAGCCTCCTGGACGATGAGGTCGGACTCCCGTCGTGCCTGATCGCGCGTGTCCTGCGCGGACCGTTCGGCCGAGACGAGTGTGGAACGCAAGAGCTCCTCGAGCTCCCGGTGCTTCGAGGCTTCCGCCTGGAGCTCTTCGACCTGGTCGGCAAGGTCGGCCCGCTCCCGCCAGACGTCTTCGAAGCTGTCCGCGATGTCGATGAGCAGCCGCTCGACGATCCCACGGCGGTAGCCGCGAAACCACGTCCGGCGAAGCTCCACATGTCTGATCTCTACTGGGGTGAGCGCCATAGGACCTCCTTACAGAAGCGCATCGATCACGATGTTCACGAGCCGAGCTGCAACGAGCAAGACGACGACGGCGACGATCGGCGAGAGGTCGATCGGTCCCAGCGTCGGAATGCGCCCCCGGAACAGCCGCAGGTACGGGCTGACGACTTCGTCCAGGAACTGTTGCACAGCCGAGAACGTGCGGGAATAGGGAATCCGCACCCAGCTCAGGAGCACCCATATGAAGATGAGCAGGATGTAGATCCACACGAAGACGGTCACGAACTGCTCCGCTGACGATGCGGCATCGAAGAGCAGGCCAGCTGAGGCGTACGCGCCCATCGATCGCGTGTTCGCCGCAGTGTGCGGCGTTCCTACGTGGAGGGTCTACGCCTGGTTGTAGAAGCCGCCGCGCTCGAGCGCGCGTGCGCGCTCCTCGGCCGAGAGCTCGACGTTTCGTGGCGTGAGCAGGAAGACCTTGTCGGCAACGCGCTGCATGCTTCCGTCCAGCGCGTACGTGAGCCCGCTGGCGAAGTCGATGAGACGCTTCGAGAGGTCGGTATCGGCGCTCTGGAGGTTCAGGATCACCGGGATCTGCGCCTTGAAGCGGTCGGCGATCTGCTGCGCGTCGTTGAAGCTCCGCGGGACGACCAGGTGCACCTTCGCAGGCGGACCGGGATCGACTCTGCGCAGGCGGGCCTGCCGGCGCGGAGTCTCGTCGGCGGACCACTCGTCCTCCTCGGGAGCGCTCGGAAGTCGACGGACGTTCTGACGGTCGCGGCGACGGTAGCTCTCGTCGAGCTCCTCGTTTGCGGCGAGGCCGTCGTCGTCTTCCCACTCCTCGTCCTCGGCGATGCCGAAGTAGACGAGCGTGCGATTCCAGAGATCGGAGAAACCCATCTCCGCGCGATTCTAGTCCCGGCCGCCGTGCGGGCCGTCTTCAGCGAACAGTGCCGCCCCGATTCGCACGATCGTCGCGCCCTCTTCGACCGCGACGCGGAAGTCCTGCGACGTGCCCATGCTGAGCTCCGTGAGCCCAAGTCCGCCCGCAAGCTCACGGAGCCGGCGGAAGTACGGTCGAGAGGACTCGGGGTCGTCCGCGAGCGGCGGCATCGTCATGAGCCCGCAGATGAGGGGATAGCGACGGACGTACTCGGAGACGTCGTCTGGCGTGACCCCCGACTTCGTCCCTTCGCCGGCGAGGTTCACCTCGAGTAAGGCTGGGACCGTGAGGCGCTCGGCGGCTGACTCGGAAGACACCGACTGGACGAGCTCGCAGAGTCGGTTCACGACCTTCATCTTGTTCGACTGGAGGTGGCCGATGAAGTGCCAGCGAAAGGCTTCTCCGTAGCGCGCATGCTTTCGCTCGAGGTCCTGCGCGCGGTTCTCCCCGACCACCTCGATGCCCGCCTCGGCGAGTCCCGACATCTCCTCGACCGCGACGTACTTCGTTGCCGCGACGACCGTCACGCCTTCACCGATCTCGTCGCGGATGCGTCGGTACCGCTCGCCGATCTCGTCGACCGTCGCGAGCCTCATGCGTCTTCGGTCGAGTCGGCTTCGATCAAGGCTCGCGCAGCGACGAGCTCCGACTCGCGCCCGTCGAGCTCGCCGTTCAGCTTACGCCGCCGGATCTCGGCGAGCACCTCCCCCACGCGCGGCGACTCCGGAAGGCCGAGCGCCGCGAGATCCTGGCCACCGATCTCGAGCTCGACGCTCCGAAGACGCGTGAAGTAGTCGCGGAGCTCGACCCGATCCTCTCGAGCTAGTGCGAGCAACGGAGCGTCGGGCGCATAGGCGTCGGCGAGCGCGACGATCTCCGATGCGTCGAGTTGCTCGGCTCCGAGACGCTCGACGATGAGAGGCGCCACGCGAATCGCCCCGACGATCTGCTCGAAGTCGCGCCGACGGACATTGAGTCGCTCGAGCCAGCCGTACGCCTGGTCCGAGCTCAGATTGCGCGCGAGCACAGCGATGCCGATGCGCCATGTAGGCACCTCGACGCCGAGCTCGTCTCGGAGCGCCCGCGCTCGTTCGAAGAGCTCTGCTCCCTCGGCGTCCCCGACCAGGTTCGGATGAATGGCCCGGTCCACTCCGAGCTCGCCGAGCCGCACGATCCCTCCGGACGCTCCGGGATCCTCGAGGAGGGCGATGAGCTCGTCCCGGAGGCGTGCTGACGACAGGTCGCCGACGAGACCCATCTCGATCGTTCCACGGGCGAGTCGCGACGAGTGCTCCTCGAGCCGGAAGCCATAACGCGCCTCGTACCGAATCGCCCTGAAGATCCGCGTCGGGTCGTCGATGAACGAGAGGTTGTGGAGCACCCGCAACCTCTCGGCCGCGAGATCGTCGCGTCCACCGAACGGGTCGACGAAGCGCCCGAAGTCGTCCGCCTTCAGCGACACGGCCATGGCGTTGATCGTGAAGTCGCGGCGGAAGAGATCCTCTCGCAACCCTGCTCGCTCGACCGACGGGAGCGCCCCGGGGGCGTCGTAGAACTCCGTGCGCGTGGTGACGACGTCCACCCGTCCGCCATCCCCGTACTGGACGACGGCAGTGCCGAACTTCTCGTGCGGCGTGAACCGGCCGTCGAGCGCCGATGCGAGCGCGCGGGCGAACCCGATCGCGTCTCCCTCGACTGCGATGTCGACATCGAAGCTCTCCTCGCCGAGCAGGATGTCCCGGACCGTGCCGCCGACGAGATAGATCCCTTCTGCGCGCTCGCCGAGAGACGTCACGGCGTCGAACACCTCGCGCAGGTGATCGATGGCAGCGAGTGCGTCCGCCAGGCTGGCGCCGCTCTCCTCGGCGGCCGGCTCGATGCCTTCGAGCGCACGAAGGAGGTCTGCTCGTGTGACCACGCCGACGAGCTCGTCGTCGCGGAGAAGCGCGACTCGGCCGTCCTCGGCGGCCGTCACGAGGGACTGGAGCTCGGCGAGAGTCGCGTCCTCGGATGCCGTCACGACGCGGCCGCTCATGATGCCCCTGACGGGTGCGTGGGCGAGCTCGTGCGCGATTGCCTTGTCGAGATCCTCGCGGCTCACGGCCCCGACCACCCGTGCGTCCTCGGTCACGAAGACGCCGCTCTGGCCGTAGCGCTGGCAGAGCATCATCGCGGCTCGAACGGGCTCGTCGGGACCGACAGCGCGTGCCGGTGTCGACATGACGTCCTTTGCACGACGGGGCTCGCGCACAGCGGTGTCGAGGGCGGCAAGCACGGTCGCGCGCGCGACCTCGAGCTCGTCGCGAGCGATCGCCGAGGCGGCCTGCGCGTGACCGCCTCCACCGAGCGCGGCTGCAAGCTTCGCGGCGTCTACCCGCTCACTTCGACTGCGCACGACCGCGAAGACGCGTCCGTCCATCTCCACGAGGAGAACCAGAGCACGCGTATCGGTGAGGTCGACGATCTTGTGTGCGAGGTTCGAGACTCCTTCGACGTACTCGGGCCAGCGCACCGCGGCGACGAGAAGCTCCTCTCCGCCCGCGTCGATGGGTTCGAGGGACTCCATCAAGGCCTTCAGAAGCTCTCGCTCGCCCGGCGCAAGCGGTGTGTGCAGGTACTGCGCGACGAGATCCTGGCGCGCGCCGTGGCGGATGCACCAGGCGAGGGCGTCGGCGTCCCGCTGCGTGGTCGTCGGGTACGTGAGAGAGCCCGTGTCCTCGTGGATGCCGAGCGCGAACGCGGTCGCCTCGAGCACGGTGGGCTCGACCTCGCGCTCGGCGAGGATCCCGACGAGAGTCGTCGTGAGCGCCCCGTCGGACGAGACCACGGCAGCGCCTGGACGCACCCACTCCGGGATGACGTCGGCGTGATGGTCGAAGAAGGACTTCTCGACCGCGGGATCGAGCGCGACCGCTTCGAGCTCTCCGAGGCGCGAGGCGTGCGCCGCCTCCACGACGACGAGTCTCCGGATCGCGTCGAGCTCGAGACGGCTCGTCTCGACGGCGCTGCCGAGCTCGTCAGCGTGCAGGCGATAGAAGTCGCGGACGTTTCGGTTCAGGCTCCCGAGCGCCACGACCGCGCCCGGGTAGAGGCGGCGCGCGGCGAGCATCGCCGCGAACGCGTCGAAATCGGTGTTTCCGTGGGTGGCGATGACCTCCTCGGACCGCATTGGCCCATTCTGCCCCCGGACCGTCCGGTTCGGTTCGCCCCGTGCCGCCGCGGCTACGGCCCGCTAGCGGGCTCGGTCACATCAGACGTGCGCTATCGCCTCGATCTCGACCCGCGCGCCGCTCGGAAGCTGGGAGATCCCGATCGTCGAGCGCGCCGGCGGGCTATCGCCGACGTGCTGCGCGTAGACGTCGTTCATGCCTCCGAAGTCGCCGAGGTCGAGCAGGAAGACGGTCGTCTTGACCAGCTTCTCGAGGCCGCTTCCCGCGGCTTCCAGGATTGCGCCCATGTTTCTCATGATCTGCTCGGTCTGCTCTCCGACGGACGGGCCGGCGAGCTCTCCCGTCTCGAGCACGGTTCCGAGCTGGCCCGCGACGAATACGAAGTCCCCGATACGGATCGCCTGGTTGTACGGAGCGCCCTGGAACGGCCCTGGTGCTCGATCGGTGCGGATGACCTCTTTCCCTGCCATGGCTCTCCCCTCTCAGTTCTCGGAACAGGCCTGCTGGAGCGCGACGCCGAGCGCCTTGAAGATCGCGGACAGCACGTGCTGCGAGTCCTCGCCCTCGAGCAGGCGAACATGGATCGTGAGCCCTGCAGCCTCCGCCAGGCTGCGAAAGAACGCAGCGGCAAGATCAGTGCGAAGGCCCCCTGCCCGCGTCGACGTGAGGTCTGCATTCGACACGACCAGAGGCTTGTCGGAGGTCTCGATGACGACCATCGCCAGCGCTTCGTCCGCGGGAACGACTCCGAGACCGCGGCGCGCGGCTGCTGTCGCAGTGAGGAGCGGAGCGAGCGCCGCGCCGAGCTCCGACCCGGCCGCGCCGACCTCGACCTCCGGCTCGTCGGGCGCGATCTCGAGCTTGAGCTCGAACCCGCCGGCGACGGCCAGCTCGAGGAGCAGGTGATCCAGGACGGCGACCCCGGTCGCAACACTCGAAGCCCCCGGCCCCCGCGAGATGCTCGCGGTGCCGTCCTTCGTCAAAGCTCGGCCCGCTCGATGCTTGCGCCGAGCGCGCGCAGTCGTTCGTCGATGCGCTCGTAGCCGCGGTCGATCTGGCCGATGTTGCCGATCGACGAGCGGCCCTCGGCGCACAGGGCAGCGATCACCATTGCCATGCCGGCACGGATGTCTGGGCTTTCGAGCCGCTGCCCGTAGAGGGCGGCCGGGCCCGTGACGACGGCGCGATGTGGGTCGCAGAGAATGATTCGCGCCCCCATCGAGACGAGCTTGTCCACGAAGAAGAGGCGGCTCTCGAACATCTTCTCGAAGATGAGCACCGTTCCGTGCGACTGGGTCGCGCACGTGAGCGCGATCGACGTCAGATCGGCCGGAAACGCCGGCCAGACACCGCTCTCGATCTTGGGGATCTGGCCGCCGAGATCGTCGACGACCTGTAGATCCTGGCCGGGAGCCACGTGAACGGTGCGATCCTCGATCTCCATGCGGATGCCGAGCTTCCGGAACGCGGGGACGATGGCGATGAGGTCGTCGGGCTCGACGTCCTCGATCACCACATCACCGCCCGTCAGAGCGGCGAGCGCCGCGAAGCTCGCGACCTCGACGTGCTCGGGGCCGATGCGGAAATCACCCCCACTGAGCTCTTCGACCCCGTGGATATGGAGGACGTTCGAGCCGATTCCCTCGATCTGCGCACCGAGCGAGACGAGGAAGCGGCAGAGATCCTGGATGTGCGGCTCACACGCTGCATGGCCGACCACCGTCTCTCCCACGGCGAGGACGGCGGCCATGATCGCGTTCTCCGTTCCCATCACCGACGCCTCGTCGAGGTACATGCGCTTGCCGCGAAGCCCGTCCGTGCGCATCTCGTAGGCACCGTTCAGCTCGACTTCAACACCGAGCTCCTGGAAGGCGTGGATGTGCGTGTCGAGACGCCTACGGCCGATGACGTCGCCTCCCGGGGGCGGGACGGTCACGCGTCCGAAGCGAGAGAGCAGAGGACCGGCGAGCAGGAACGAGGCGCGGATCTCGCGGCAGAGGTCCGGGTCGAGCTCGGTCCGGTCCACGTCGGCCGGATCGATGCGCACCTCGTTCGGTCCCGTCCACTCGACGTCGGCGCCGATGTCAGCCAGCAGCGCGACCATCGTCTCGACGTCCTGAATCCGCGGGACGTTCGAGAGTCGGACCTCGTCCGAGGCGAGGATGCTCGCGGCCAGGATCGGAAGCGCGCCGTTCTTGTTCCCCGACGCTCTGACGCGACCGCTCAGCGGACGCCCGCCCTCGATCACGAAGGACTGCATCGCGCGCGCAATGGTACTAACCGTTTTCATGTGTTCAGCTTGTCAGGACCCGAGGTGCTCGATGTCGAGCTTAGGCAGCGGATCGGCTGGCTCGAGCTCGAGAACCTGCAAGTAGAAGGAGAGCTCGCCCTCCAACGATCGGACGATGTTCTCCGCCTTGCGGAAGCCGTGCCCCTCGCCTTCGAAGAGCAGATAGGCATGCGGAATGCCGCGTTCACGCAGAGCACCCACGATCAGCTCGGCCTGCAACTGCGGGACGACCTCGTCGTCGGTTCCCTGAAGCACGAGCATGGGAGTCTTGATCCGATCCGTGAAGTGGATCGGGCTGCGGTCCCTGTAGAGCTCCGTCGCCTCGCGGGGGCCGACGAGCGTGAGGTCGTACTCGAGCTCGAACTTGTGTGTCTCGCCACCGCCGAACTGGTCGAGGTCGGCGATGCCGAAGTAGGAGGCGCCGGCCGCGAACACGTCGGTGAACGTCAGC
Source organism: uncultured Actinomycetes bacterium (assembly GCA_963734825.1). GTDB lineage: Bacteria > Actinomycetota > Thermoleophilia > Gaiellales > Gaiellaceae > GMQP-bins7. The sequence continues at coordinate 317,750 of CAVTIQ010000003.1, forward strand.
GCGCAGATGGTCGTGTACCCACCGGCGCTGCCGCCGCGAATCAGGAGCCGATCCGGGTCTGCCTCGCCGCGACCCGCAAGAAACCGTGCCGCGTTGACGCAATCTTGGAGATCGATGACTCCCCACTGCCCGTTCAGACGTTCTCGGTAGGCGCGTCCGTACCCCGTCGATCCGCCGTAGTTCACGTCGGCGACGGCGAAGCCGCGGCTGGTCCAGAACTGCGTCTCGAGGCTGAAGATGGGAGACGCGTTCCCGGTGGGGCCGCCGTGGCTCATGACGATCAATGGCGGCCGCTCGTCCGCTAGTGGCTCGAACGACGCGCTGGTAGGTGGGTAGACGAGCGCGTGCGCCGTGAGCCCGTTCTCCGTCGGAAACTCGACAGCCGCCGGTGTGGAGAAGTAGGTGGTGCTCACGGGCACGTCCGCGCTCACCCTCAGCACTTCGCTCGCCCCCGATTCGACGTCGAGCCTCGCGATCTGGTTCGGCATCGTGGCCGAGCCGGCGACGAGGACGATCTCCGACCCTTCCGTGGTGAGATGCGGACCACCCCACCAGGCGTCATAAGGAAGGTCGAGGTCGTCCAGAGTGCTCCGCTCTGGGTCGAGAACTGCGAAGAACGTTCGGCCGTCCCGCTCGTACGCACATGCAATCCGGCCGTCGCCAAGGAACGAGAACGAGCGGCCGCCGAAAACCCACGCCGGACCTCCGAACTCGGCCTCGGCCGGATGGAGCGCTGTCCGCTCGCCGTCGCGGATCCGCTCGAGGTTCCACCAACCGCTGCGATCGCTGGCGAACACGAGGTCTCCGGACGGGCTCCACTCCGGCTGCCAGATCGACTCCTCGCCGTCGCGGCCGGCAACGTGCGTGACGTCGCCCAGCGTTCCGTCCCCGGAGAGCTCCGCGACGAAGAGCTCGCAACCGTCCCAGGGCATCCACGGAAGGTTCCAGGCCAGGAAGCACAGATGCGTCCCGTCCGAGGAGATGCGGGGGTTCGAGTAGAAGTCGCGTCCGCCGGCGATGGTGCGCGGTTCGCTCGACCCGTCGGTCGCAACGACGACGAGCTCGTTGACGACGTCCGCCGGGCGGCCGTTCTCCGGATGACGTTCGCGTACGCCGATCCACAGCAACCCGTCGGACGTGACGCGGCCGTCTGCGTACCGGTGGCGACGCCCCTCGATCTCAGGCGTGATGGGAGCCGGTTCGGCGCTCGGGTCGAGACGGTAGAGCCGTTGGTCGTCGAAGTTCGACGCGAAGGCCGTGCCCTCGTGAATGCAGTACGCACCGCCGCCGTACTCGTGCACCATCGTGCGGACGTTGAAGGTCTTGGGCGTTACGTCCTCTGGCGTTTCTCCCGGCCTGGCTCGTACGAGCGCGACACGACCGCCCTCGGCGGCACGGCCCTCGAGCCACCACACGACGCCGTTCTCGAACCACGGCATCGAGAGGCGGATCCCCGCCCGCGCGACCATCTCCGCGGTGATCGGCGACGACCACGTTCCAGAGGGGGCGACAGTACGCTCGGAAAGCATTGGTTCCAACGGCGGCGGCTATCGTACTGCGCCATGCGGCCGTCCCGCGACCAGGCATGGGCAACGCTCACTCAGTACACGAAGAGCGAGGCGCTCTTGCGGCACGCGCTTGCAGTTGAGGCGTCCGTTCGTTTCTACGCTCGCGTGTACGGGGAGGACGAGGAGTTCTGGGGCTGCACCGCTCTGCTGCACGACTTCGACTATGAGATCCACCCCACGCTCGACAAGCATCCTCAGGACGGAGCTCCGATCCTGCGGGACGAGGGATACCCCGAAGAGCTCATCGAAGCAGCGCTCTCCCATGCCGAGCACCTCGCGATGCCACGCGACACACAGCTGAAGAAGACGCTCTTCGCCTGCGACGAGCTCTCCGGCTTCGTGCACGCATGCGGGCTCGTCCGGCCGACCGGTCTTGACGGTCTCGAGCCGAAGTCGGTCAAGAAGAAGCTCAAGCAGCCGTCATTCGCCGCGGGGGTGCACCGTGACGAGGTCTACGCGGGTGCGGAGTTGCTCGGGCTCGAGCTCGACGAGCACATCTCCAACGTCGTCGCAGCGATGCAGCCGATCGCCGCCGAGCTCGGGCTGCGAACTGCCGCGGACGCGGCGTAGCGAGCTAGTCCAACCAGAGGTCGTAGACCCGCGCCGCAATGGCGCGCACGTGCGGCTCGCTGAGCACGTCCGACGAATCCATGAGCTGATCGATCGAGCCGACGAGTGGGAGCGCACGCAACCGGGGGTCGGCGATCCGTTCGAGACAGGCGTCGACGAAGCGACCGGATCCGAGCACGCGGAACGGCCGTTCGTGGAAGAGGACGATGGTCTCGTCGACCCCCCGCGTGATGCCGAGCGTGTTGTGCCGCAACGCCGTAGCCTGAAGCGCCCGTAGGAGAGCTTCCTCTCTTGGGGGAAGCTCGGTGGCAGCCAGCGTCTCGAGCAGCGAATCGCCGATCGTCACGTACGAGTCGAGCTCCCGGAATGCCGTGCCGAGCCACTTGCTGTACGGCGCGTAGCGCCGCTCGAGGAGGAAGCAGAGACGGACGAGGTCACGAGCAAGGCGGGCAGCGACGACGCGCGAACCAAGTTCGTCTCCGACCTCCGCCGCTCGGCCGACGAACGGCTCCTCCTGGTCGATGCGCCTCCACTGGCATGCGAGGAGCCAGAGCCAGATGTCGTCCGGATACCACGCGAGAGCAGTGCGAACCGCGGCGAGCTCGCCCGCCTCGTCGTGGAACACCGCGCCACGCGTCACCTCGAGGAGAGCTTGTTGCGGCGTCGCGAGCCAGTCCCGTAGCCGCACCCCGCTCCGAGGATCGAACCTGAGTCCCTCGACGAGCCACTCAGCGAGTGGACACACCGTGACGTGGTGGGTTTCGGGCACGTCATCCCAACCGAAGCGCGTGGGCCAGCCTCCGAACTCGACCGGCAGGCCGCCCTCGATGCGGGCTTGCACAGCCGCCACGTCTTCGGCGTCGACGAAGACCTGTAGCCGTGGTCCCCAGCCATGGTCCGTCGAGCGAGGCGTGTCGAGGCCGAGTACGTCGGATCCGGTGCCGATCAGCGCAGCCGCGTGCGGCACATCACCCACGAGTGCCGCGACGATCTCGTCATAGAAGGCACGTGAAAGCTCCAGGCCGGGGACGAAGTCTGGCACCGGCCCGGCACCTCGGCCGCTAGTGCGCGTGGCGGTCGATGAACGCCAGGACGCGGCTCCACGCGTCCTCGGATGCGTCGGCGAACTCGTCGTACTTGCGGTCGAAGAAGCTGTGGGGAGCGCCGGGATACACGACGATCTCGTGCTCGACCTCGGCTGCGTCGAGGGCCTGGTCCCAGGCATCGACGTCCTCCTGCGGGATTCCGGGGTCGTCGCCGCCCATGAGCCCGAGGATCGGCGCGGCCATCCCTTGCGCTCGGTCCGTCGGCCCCGGAGAACCGTCACGTCCTTGGCCGGGACGGCCGTAGAAACCGATCGCGCCTGCGAGCCGATGGTCGCTCGCCGCCGCGAGCCATGAGTTCCGCCCGCCGAAGCAGAAGCCGACGCTGAAGATCGATGCGCAGCCGGAGTCACGGAGGTGAGCGGCTGTGGCAGCGACATCGGCCTGGACGCCGGCTGGCGTCGTCTGCTCGACGTGCGGCATGTACTCGAAGTCGTCGCTCCGCTTCTCGACCCCCGCGGTGCGGCCGAAATAGTCGAAGGCGACAGCCGCGTATCCGCGTTCGGCGAAGCGCAGAGCGAGCTCCTCGTAGAAGCGGTAGAGACCCCGGACGTCCGGGAGGATCACAACGCCGACGGTCGCGGACTCCTCGGGCGAAGCGGAGAAGGCGGCGAAGCGGTTGCCGTCAGCAGCCTCCAGGACCAGGTCCTCATGCGATACAGAAGCTCCCGAGATCGGCGGGATCGGTGGAGACGAGTCGAGGTCGAAGCACATGCCGCGAGCCTACAGCGCGGCCACGAGACGTTCGAGATCCTGTTCGCTCGTCCACCAGCCGACCGATGCACGGACGAGTCCCCTTCCGGGAAGTTCGCGCACGATGACGTCGGCCTCGGCGAAGCGCCGAACGGCGTCGGCTGACTCGTCGACGGGCACTCGCCATGCCACGAGAGTCGCGCGTCCGTCGGGAACGACGACGTCCGCCCCGGCCTCGCGCAGAAGCTCGCGGCAGCGCTCGGCGGTTCGAGCCGCGCGCTCGAACGCCCACTCCGGAAGTGAGGAGATGGCCACCCGCAGTCCGGCGACGTGCGCATTCGGCGTCAGGTTGGGGTCGAACCGAGACGCTCCGTCACGAGGAACGAAGGTGCCGTCGGGCTGGTGACTCTGCTGCGAGAGGTAGCTCGGCCGTGCCACACGGAGCGACTCGGGATCCGCGACAACGAGCGCGCCCGTTCCTTCAGGCCCGCACAGCCACTTCTGACCGGAGACGGTGTAGAAGTCGAGCCCAGAGACGTCGACCGTCATCGCACCGACGGACTGGGCGCCGTCGACGAGGATCGGCAGGCCCGTCTCCTCGCGCAGCTCCCGAACGGGCAGAACCTGGCCGGTCGTCCAGAGCACATGGGAGATCGCTATCAACCGCGTCCGGGGCGTGACTGCCGCCACGATCGCCTCGGCGCTGGGCTGTACCACGACGACGCGTGCGCCAGAAGTGTGGAGTGGCCCGATGAGCCCGAAGTGCTCGTCCGTCGTCGTGATCACCTCGTCAGCGGGAGTGAGCCCGAAGCCGGCGAGGACGATGTTGCAGCCGTCGGTCGTAGACGCCGTCAGCGCGACGTGCGCGGCATCGCTGCCGACCAGTTCGGCGATCTCGGCGCGGAGCTCGCCACGGGCGGCAAGGATCCGCTCGAACCGCGAGATGCTCCCGCGCCCTTCGGTCGCAGCGAGCGTCTCCTCATCGTGCATGGCGTCCAGCGTGAAGCGGCTCAGCGGCCCGACGCTGCCCGCCTGGAAGTACGCGTAGCGGTCGAGAACCGGGAACTGCGCTCGCGCTTGCTCGAACGTGGACTCGTCGGGCACCGCGGCATTCTGACCACCTACTCTCCGCCCCGTGTTGGGAAGAAAGCGGTTCGGGGACCTCGTCAGCCGCCAGCTCGACCTCTTCGAGGACGATGCACGTCCGTTGCTCGACGATGCGGCCGAGGCCGACTCGGCGTGGACGAACGCGACCCGCGAGGACTCGGAGGAGCTCTACGGGGACTACCAGCTCGTCGTGGACGAGATCGCCGAACGGCTCCTCGACACCCGCGAGACGTACGCCGCGACGCTCGACGAGCGCGCGGCCGAGGAGTACCGCACGGCGTTCGATCGGGCGGCGCGCAAGCGGTTCCGCCGCTTTGCCGGGCTCCTCGACGACGACTGACTACGGGCTGACGGCGCGCGGGGTATTCGTCAACTCAGCGGCGACCGAATGAGTGCGGCCGCGGGAGCGACTCCCACACCGTGTCGTTCTCGGCGACGGCACGCGCAAGCAACCCGAGCGACTCGATCTCCGAGACGAGGATGTTGCGGTTCTCCCCGACGCGCTCGTAGCGCCCGCGGGCGAGGACGAGCGGCTCGGCACGAACCGTCGCCCGGTGTCGCTCGTAGACCGCCGGTGGAACGATGAGGTTCACCTGGCCGTGCTCGTCCTCGAGCAGCATGAAGACGATCCCGTTCGCCGTCGACGGACGCTGGCGGGCGACGGTCATTCCCGCAACCGCGACCTGGCGTCCGTGGGGACGGTCGAGGAGGTCGAGGCTCGAGAGCGTTCCCGCGGGAAGGTGCGCACGGAGGAGCGAGAGCGGGTGCGTCCCGACCGAGAGCCCGGTGTGGCGGTAGTCCGCGAGCATCCGTTCCCAGCGAGTGAGCTCGCGAAGCTGCGGCGTCGCGGCGGTCTGGTCGAGCAAGAGCGGGAGCTGTTTTGCCTTCCCGTTCGTCCCGGGAACCGACTGCGGACGGAAGACGAGGCCGAGCTCCCAGAGGAGCTCGCGGCGCGGTCTGCCGAAGCCGTCGCAGGCTCCGCTCTTGACGAGCGCCTCGAGCGCGTCGCGTGAGAGACGGGTTCGACTCGCCAGGTCGGCGACATCACCGAACCCCCCTGCATCGCGCTCGGTGACGAGCGCTTCCGCATCGTCCTTTCCCAGAGAGGCGATGTAGTTGAGCCCGATACGCACGACACCGTCTTCGAGCGCGCACTTCGCTCCGCTCAGGTTGACGTCGACCGGGCGCACCTCCACATCGCGTCGCTGCGCGTCCCGCACCAGCGTCGCCGGAGGGTAGAAGCCCATCGGCTGCTCGTTCAGGAGCGCGCAGAGGAACTCAGCCGGGTGATGCCGCCGCAGCCATTGCGATTGATACGCGAGCAGCCCGAACGCGGCAGCGTGCGACTTGGGGAAGCCGAACCCTGAGAACCCGACGAGCTTGTCGAAGACGCAGTTCGCAGTCTCCTCGTCCACGCCGTTCGTCGCGGCGCCCTCGATGAACCGTCCGCGGTAGGCCTCGAGCGCGTCGTGGCTCCGCTTGCGGCTCATCGCCCTGCGCAGTCCCTCGGCCTCCCCCACCGTGAAGCTCGCGAGCGTCATAGCCACCTCGAGCACCTGGTCCTGGAAGACGACCACGCCGTACGTCGAGCGGAGCGGCTCCCGCAGGAGCTCGTGGTCGACCGGCCAGACGTAGGACGGATCCTTCCGCAGCCGCTCCCGCGCATCGATGTAGGGATGCACGGCCTTGCCCTGGATCGGCCCCGGCCGGACGAGCGCGACCTGGACGGTGAGGTCGTCCAGATTCGCGGGCTTCGTCCGCAGGAGGCTCTGCATCTGCGCGCGGCTCTCGATCTGGAACGTGCCTACGGTGTCCGCGCGCTGGATCTCCGCGAAGACCTCGGGGTCGTCGAAGGGGATGCGCGAGAGGTCGATCACCTCGCCACGGGCGAGGGCGATCCGCTCGACACAGTCCTCGACCGCCGAGAGCATCCCCAGGCCGAGCAGGTCGATCTTGAGGAAGCCTGCGTCGGCGCACGAGTCCTTGTCCCACTGGCAGAGCTGACGCCCCGCCATCGCCGCGGGCTGCACCGGGACGAGCTCGACGAGCGGCCGCGTCGACACCACCATCCCGCCCGGGTGCTGCGAGACGTGGCGTGGCAGTCCGGCGATCTCACCGGCGAGCCAGGAGAACGCCCGCCAGCGGCGTGAATCGAGCTTCCGCTCACCGTCGGGGAGCCGCGCGATCTCCTCGCCGACCCGGCGAGCGTCCCAGCCGTCGGTCAGCCGCGCCAGCCGCTCGAGCTCGGCGAACGGGAGGCCGAGCGCCTTGCCCACGTCGCGAATCGCACCGCGGGAGCGGTAGGTCGCGAAGCTCGCTACGAGCGCGGCGTGCTCGCGCCCGTAGCGCTCGGTGACCGCGACGATCAGCTTCTCCCTGATATCCCGCGGGAAGTCGAGGTCGATGTCCGGGACGGAGGCGAGCTCGCGGTTCAGGAAGCGCCCGATCGACAGCTCGTTCGCGACCGGGTCGACGTGCGAGAGGCCGGTGAGGTAGCAGACGATCGATCCGACCGAGCTTCCGCGCCCGCGCCCGGGCGGAAGGAAGCTCCTCGGGGAGTCGAGCCCGCGCACCTCTCGAGCAGCCTTCCGCGCGAGCTCGAGCACGTCGTGATGAAGGAGGAAGAACCCGGCAAGCCCGAGTTCGTCGATGAGCCGGAGCTCGTCCTCGAGCCGGACGCGAGCGCGAGCTTCCAGCGGCCTGTCGCCAGGTGGGTAGCGGTCGTCCAGCGCATGCCGGCAGATCGCAGCGAGCTGTCGGATCGCGGGCTCGTCCCCGTCCGAGAAGTCCGGGTAGCGGTACCCGAGCTCTTCCGTCAGATCGAACTCGAGCCGCTCGGCGAGGACTCCACTCCGCTCGGCGGCTCCGCGGTCGGACGAGAAGCGCTCGAGCATCTTTTCGGGCGAGCACAACACGCTCTCGCGGTTCCCGCGCCGCTCCGGCTCGCAACCTTCGAGCGAGGTTCGGCAGCGAATCGCGACGAGCGCGTCCTGGAGCAGCGTCCGGCGCGGATGATGAGCATGAACGTCACCGGTTGCCACCGTCTCGACTCGGAGGTGCACGGCGAGGTCGCGGAGTAGCGCGTTGCGATGCGCGTCTCCCCGCTCGTACGGGCGCTGGAGCTCGACGAAGAAGCGATCCTTCCCGAACCGCTGTGCCAAGCGGGCGGCGGTATTCGCATCCCGAACACCGAGGCCGAGCCGTGCACAGCCGGAAAGGCAAATCAGACCCTCGGAAAGCTCGGCGACCAACTCGACCGAGACCGAGGGCGGAAGCGGCTCACGGTCTTCTTTTCCCGCGCGCCGCGTTCCCGCATGTGCAGCCGTGAGGAGTCGGCAGAGGTTCCCGTAACCTCGCCGCGACTCCACCAGGAGCGTGACGTGTGATCCGTCGGCGAGCGTCACCTCGGCGCCGGTGATCGGCCGGATGCCGAACGCCTTCGCCGCATGCGCGAACTCGAGCGAGCCGTAGACGCCGTCGTGATCGGTGAGCGCGAGCGCCTCGTACCCGAGCTCCGCCGCGCGCGCCGCGAGCTCTTCCGGCTGCGACGCCCCGTCGAGGAACGAGTACGCACTGTGGCAGTGCAGCTCCACATAGCCGGCCACTAGGCTGCGGGCCGATGGTCGCGATCGTGGACGGCGAGCGCATCACGGGCGAGGGGGAGCTCGGTGTGACGCTTCTCGCCGATCTCGAGGAGATCGGCGTCGCGGAGATTCGCTCGGCACCTGGTGGTGTCGCGCCGCCGCTCCACATCCACGAGCGACATGCGGAGGCGTTCTTCGTCCTCGATGGAGAGCTCACGTTCCGGCTCGAGGACGGAGAGCATCGGGCGGGCCCGGAGACGTGGGTCTACATCCCGCCCGAGGTCGTGCACACGTTCGCGGTCACCGGGGACGGCCCGGCCCACTTCCTCGACATCCATGTCCCGAGCTGCGGGTTCGGCGACTTCGTGCGTGGTTTCGGCGCCGCTCGAAACGAGGACGAGCTGCGAGCGGTTCGCGCGGCATTCGACCAGCAGCCTGCGCGGGAATACGCCTCTGGCGATCCCGGTCTCGTCCTCATCCGCCGCGCTGGGGGTAGTGAGGGCGAGGCAATCACCGACCGGCCCGGGCGCCGTGCGACGGTGCTCGTCGACACCGACGAGATCATCGTGTCGGAGTTCGCCTACGGCCCCGGCGAGCGCGGAGCGGAGCCCCACGTCCACCACCTCCATGCCGACGGGTTCCTCGTCGTCGAGGGGGAGTTCCAGTTCACGGTCGGCAGCGGCCAGCAGGTGATTCCGGCGGGGACGTTCCTCTTCCTCCCTCCGGACGTCGTCCACGGCTTCGACAACACGAGTGCCGCGGACGCCCGCTGCTTCAACTTCCACGCACCCGCCTCGGGCTTCGGTGACTACTTGCGCGGGAAGAATCCGGACTTCGACCAGTACGACCCGCCGGCCGATGGCCGCGAGCCCGAATCTGCGATCGCCGTGCGACTCTCTCACTGATGAACGACGCGCTTTCCGAGCCCATCGCCAAGCCCATCGCGGAAGGGAACCCCGTCAAGGCAGATAGGCCGGAGCTCTCGCTCCTCGAGATCTCCTTCCAGCCGGGGGGCGGCGTCGATCCCCACTTCCACAAGGGGCACAGCGACTCGTTCTACGTCCTCGAAGGAGAGGTCGAGTTCCACGTCGGCGACGAGGTCGTCCACGCGACTCCGGGAACGTTCGTCCTTGCTCCGCCGAACGTCGTCCACTGGTTCCGGAACGTGAGCGACAAGCCGGTGAAGATGCTCAACCTGCACACGCCCGGAGGCTTCGTCCAGTATCGCCGTGAGCTTCGCGACCTTCAGGCGCAGGGCATCGAGCCGGACACCGCGTTCTTCGAGCGCCACGACGTCTTCGACGTCTAGGTGGCCTTCTTTCGCGTTCGTCAGGCGTTTTGCGTGTACCAACAGCTCGCCTCCTGATCGCGGTAGACACAGACGTTTCGGCCGCCCTCGAGAACGACCTCGAAGTACCGCCGGTCGATGGGCTCCTCCGTCCACCAGCGGTCGACGACGCGCCACTCCTCGCGCACGGTCGTCACGAGCTCGCGGTTCACGACCTGCGGCGTCCCTCCCGGTCCCGTCTCGACGAGCGCCGGTCTCGGCGCGTTCAGTCGTCCCGCGGAACGACGAGTGCTCGCGCTTCCGGGATTCGTGACCACGGCGCCACCTCCACCACGGCGCAGACCGATCCTGTGCCCGTGCTCGCCCGGACCTGACGCAGGCCCTCGCGTAGACGGATGTCCGCCTCCTCCCCGGCCGGCTCGACGAGCGCGAGTTGTTGCCCCCGATGCTCAGCGAGCTCGACCGCTTCGAGACGGAGCTCGAGCACCGGAGCGGGGAGCTCCTGAAGCTTCGGACCGAGCGCTGCTCGCAGCCGGCCGATCTCGGCAGTTGCATCTCGCAGCGTGACGGCACGGCGCCATGAGCCACCTCCCACGAGCCGCGCCGACAGCGCGAGCTTCCGAAACGGCCGCCCCGCTCGCTCGGGGCGAGCATGCAGCCGCTCGAGGAGAGAGCCGAGGGTTCGCCGTAGCGTGAGCTCGTTCCCGACGGCATCCGGAAACGTGAGTGCCTCGGCGAGCTCGAAGGCGGGCTTCCGCCCTCTCACGCGTGTCTTCCGGCCGCCGTGGGCAAGACGCCAGGCCTTGCTCCCGTCCACGCCGAGCCGCTCGGCGACGGCCGGGCCCGGAAGCTGCGCGAGCTCACCGATCCGGCGCAGACCGAGACCCTCGAGCTCCGCGTAGCGGTCGGCCGGCAGCGGCAGCAGCGAGAGCGGCAGCGGCTCGAGGAACTCCTGCTCCTCGGAGTCCTGCACGAGCACGACCTGCCCGGGACGCGCAACGCTCGCCGCGGCGAGGGCGGTGAAGCGGCGCTCGGCCGCTCCGAGGCGGGAATCCCAGGTCGACCCGACAGCTGCGAGCGCACGCTCGAGAGCGGGCTGCACCCCTCCGTACAGCCGCTCGACCCCCCGCGTCTCGAAGTAGACGACTCCTTGCTCCGCGGGATCGACGGCGAACCCGGTGTCCTCGAGACGGCGCAGCACTTCCTCCCACTCCCGCTCGACCGTCGCCGGGTCGCGGTCGACGAGAACGAGTGACGGGCAGGTCGCGAGCGCCTCCCCCAGGCGCATCCCCGACTTCACCCCGGCCGCCTCCGCAGCTGCGGTCACGGGCCCGAGCAGCGGCTCCTCGCCCGCCTCGGGCGCAAGTGCAGCGGGAAGGAGAGCGAGTCGTGGCCGCGTGCGGAGCGCCGCTCTCAGCTCGAATCCCGGAATGAGGAGGCACGCGACCATTCGAACACATGTTCTATACGAACACACGTTCTCCTGTCAACTCATTTTTGGCTACACGCGCTGGAGGTGCGTGTCCTTGAAGCCGGTCGGGTACTTGAGGCCGTAGCCGAGCAGGCGGTCGAGACCGATGTGCGCGAACCAGATCAGGGCGATCTGGACAGCGACATCCGAGTCCCAGAGGACTCCCGCGACTCCGAGCGCAACGGGCAGCGCATACGTGTGCGCGCAGTCGTACGTCAGCGCGCCGAGCCTCGGGCCGCCCACGTAGCCGATCGCCGAGAGATCCGGTGCGAGGAAGAGCACGACGAGCAGGAGCCAGCCGTAGCCGGCGTCGAAGTAGAGGAAGAGCGAGCCCACGAGTACGGCGAGCCCCTCCAGGTGCAGCAGTCGTCGCGGAAGTCGCTCGACCATCAGATCGCTCCTTTCACGGCAGCGCGGTAGCACGAGGTCACGTACGGGAGACGAACGCCGTCGGCGCCGGCGGTCTCGTCGTACAGCTTCCCGACGGCCGCGAGGATCGGCTCCCGCTCTGCCTGAGGGAGCTTCGCGCAGTAGCTCCGTGAGAGAACGAGATCGAGGAGACCGTCCCGGTCGAGGACCTGCTCGAGCGAGAAATGCGCGGTCTCGACCTCGCCGAACAACCCGCTCTCGTCGAGCACGGGGAAGACGTCGTCGTCCTCCACCGTCTCGTTCCCGATGATCTCGCTCAGCCGAGCCATCCACGAGTCGCCGTCGTCGCGCGAGTTCCAGACGAGCGCGAGGCGGCCTCCGGGTCTGAGGACGCGCGCGATCTCGGGAAGCGCGACGGCGTGGTCGAACCAGTGGAACGCCTGCGCGGCGGTGACGACGTCGGCATAGGCGTCCGGCAGGGGGATCACCTCCGCGTTACCGAGGATCGCGGCGGCTCCCGGCGCTGCCTCGGGAATGTGCTCGAGCATCTCCGCGAGCGGCTCGATCGCCGTCACCCGGTGGCCGAGCTCGACGAGCGAGCGTGTGAGCTTCCCCGTCCCGGCTCCCAGGTCGACGACGTCCTTGGGCTCGTCGCCGGCGAGCCAGCGCACCGCCTCGTCGGGGTAGCCGGGTCGGCTGCGCTCGTACGGGCCTGCGACGTGCGCGAACGACGACGCCGGCCCACGGCTCTCGTCGTCCCGGTTGACGATCACAACACGATCTCTGCAGCGTTGCCGCGCATCCGCTCGAGACAGGGAATCACGTCGAGCACGCTCTCGCGGGCACAGAAGGCGATGTCCTCCTCGAGCTCGGGGGCGTTCTCGAGCAGGTTGCGGCCGCTCTTCGAGGCGCGGAACGCGTCATCGGCGCCGGCCCACGTCGTCACGAGACGAGCTGCCGCTTCGGCCGCGTCCGTGCGCTCGCACGCCAGCTCCTGAACGATTCGCCCTGCGACATACGCGTCGTCGAGCGCAAGCGCGCCCTGGACGCCGGCGCAGACGACGAGGATGTCCTCTCCCTCGCCGCGAGCGGTTTCGACGACCGCTGACAGGTTGAGCAGCGAAGCGACGATGACGCGTTCGCAGCGCTCGGCAGCTGCGACGACCGCACGCGTTCCGTTCGTCGTCGAGAGGACGAGCGTCCGGGCTGCGGGCTCGAGGTACTCGCGAGGCGAGTTCCCGAGGTCGAAGCCCGGGATCCGCACGGCGTTCCGCTCACCGCCCAGAACGCCCTCGCCGATCTCGTCACGCAGCGACCTGGCATCGTCGACCTCGGCGGTGCAGAACACGCGCTCGTAGCCTGCGGCGAGCGCCTGGCAGATCGTCGACGTCGCGCGGATCACGTCGATGACGATCCCGGTCGGGGCCTCGCCGGCCTCGTCCGGAGTGAACGCGACATCGACACGCACGTGGGTACGCTAACCCGCCGTGGCCGAAGCTCTTCGCTGCTATCGCCATCCGGACCGCGAGACGTTCGTCTCGTGCTCCGACTGCGGACGCGGAATCTGCCCCGACTGCATGACGTTCGGGCCGGTTGGCATCCGCTGCCCCGATCACGCCGGGGCAGCCGCGCGGCAGGCCGCGCCAGTCACCGCAGCGCGCCGCGCGACACGTTCCCTCTCGCAGTACGGCCCGTTCGTCACGTTCGGGCTCATCGGGATCAACGTCGGCGTCTTCCTTCTCGAGCTCCTGCTCGGCGGCCAGATCAACGGGACCGGGAACTGGATCTACGAGCACGGGGTTCTCTTCGGCCCGCTCGTCGGCGATGGCGAGTGGTGGCGCCTCATCACGTCGGCCTTTCTTCATTACGGGTTCTTGCACCTCGGGATGAACATGCTCGTGCTCTGGTTCATCGGGCCCGCCCTCGAGGACTACCTCGGGCACGGGCGCTACGCGCTGCTCTACATCGTCTCCGGGCTCGCGGGGGCCGCCGGCGCGCTCATCGCGTCGCCGAACGCGCTCACGGTGGGAGCGTCGGGAGCGATCTGGGGTCTCATGGGGGCAGCGCTCGTCCTCGAAGCGCGGCGTATCTACGTCTTCGGCGGGCAGGCGCTGGGCCTCGTCGCCATAAACCTCGTCCTCACCTTCGCGATACCAGGAGTCTCGATCGGAGGGCACATCGGCGGGCTGATCGGCGGCGCGGCCTCCGCGCTCGTGTTTTCCAGCCTGCGCCGCAACCCCAATCTCGCGACGCTCGCGGTCGCCGGTGTCGGCCTCGTCAGCGTCCTCGTCGCTTTCGCACAGGTCTAGCCGCCGATTGCGACGGCCGTGACGCCGGACTCGGCGAGGGCCGCCTGAGCCGCGGCAAGTCGAGCGACCGGGACCCGATACGGCGAGCACGAGACGTAGTCGAGGCCGAGCCGGTGGCAGAACGCGACCGACCGCGGCTCTCCCCCGTGCTCCCCACAGATCCCCAGCTTGATGCCGGGCTTGGTCGCGCGGCCGCGCTCCACCGCGATCCGCATGAGATCGCCGACACCATCCTGGTCGAGAACCTCGAACGGGTTCCGCTCGAGGATGCCGTGCTCGAGGTAGTACGTGAGGAACTTGCCTTCCGCGTCGTCGCGTGAGAAGCCGAGCGCGGTCTGCGTGAGGTCGTTCGTCCCGAATGAGAAGAAGTCGGCCACCTCCGCGATCTCGTCCGCCCGCAGCGCCGCTCGCGGAAGCTCGATCATCGTCCCGCAGAGGTACTTGACCGACGGCTCCTCCGCCGCCACCCGCTCCGTGAGCTCGCGAAGCCGGGCGAGCTCCTCTCGAAAACCGACGAGCGGGTGCATGATCTCGACGAGAGGGGCTTCGCCGGTGCGATCGGCGACTGCCTTCGCCGCCCGCACGATCGCTCGCACTTGCATCTCGTAGATCTCGGGGAACTGGAGCCCGAGGCGGCAACCCCGCGTCCCGAGCATCGGGTTCGCTTCCTGCAGCTGGCGGATCCGCTCGCGCATCGCGTCTGAGGTCGCCTCCTCGAGCGAGGGGAGGAACTCGTGGAGAGGCGGGTCGAGAAGCCGGATCGTCACCGGCAGCCCGGCCATCGCCTCGAAGATCCCCTCGAAGTCGCCCTGCTGCATCGGAAGCAGGCGTTCGAGCGGCGCTCGGCGTTCTTCCTCGTCGCGGGCGAGGATCATGTCCCGGACGATCGGGAGTCGGTCCTCGGCCATGAACATGTGCTCGGTCCGGCAGAGGCCGATGCCCTCGGCGCCGAACTCGCGTGCCTTCGCCGCGTCGATCGGAGTGTCTGCGTTGGCACGCACTCCGAGGCGGCGGAACTCGTCGGCCCAGCCGAGGATCGTCCCGAAGTTCAGGTCGATCGCCGGTGGAACGAGCGGAACGGCACCGACGATCACGGTTCCGGTTCCGCCGTCGATCGTGATCGATGTCGCCGGCGGCGAGCTCGTGGTCGCCGATCGTGACGCGTCCCGGCCGCGACGTCGATCGCGAGGTCCGCTCGCAGCCGGCGACGCACGGCTTGCCCATCCCGCGTGCGACGACGGCGGCGTGGGACGTCATACCGCCGTGTGCGGTGAGAACGCCGCGGCCTGGATGAGGCCGTGGATGTCGTCCGGCGTCGTCTCCCAGCGCACGAGGATGACGTCCTCCCCTGCGCGTCCGCGCTCCTCGGCCGTGTCCGCGTCGAGCACGATCGCGCCGGAGGCAGCGCCCGGGCGAGGCGTTCAAGCCGCGTGCCGCGATCTCGATGTCGGCCGTCGGGTCGATCATCGGGTGCAGGAGCTGGTCGAGCTGGCCCGGGTCGATGCGCGCGACCGCCTCCTCGCGGGAGATCAGTCCCTCGTCGACCATCTCGACCGCCGCTCGAAGCGCCGCGGTCGCGGTCCGCTTCCCCGTCCGCGTCTGGAGGAGGTAGAGCGTCCCCTCCTCGACCGTGAACTCGATGTCCTGGAGGTCGCGGTAGTGCGCCTCGAGGCGGTCGAGCGTCTCGACGAGCGCGGCGTACGACTCGGGCATGCTGCTCGCGCATGCGCTCGATGGGCTCGGGCGTACGGATCCCGGCGACGACGTCCTCGCCCTGGGCGTTCAGGAGGAACTCGCCGTAGAGCGTCTTCTCACCGGTCGCAGGGTCGCGCGTGAAGCACACGCCCGTTCCCGAGCTCTCACCTCGATTGCCGAAGACCATCTGGACGACGTTCACCGCGGTTCCGAGATCGTCGGGGATGTCGTACGTCTTCCGGTACACCCGTGCGCGAGGTGCGTTCCACGAGTCGAAGACCGCGCGGTACGCGCGCCGGAGTTGATCGCTGCGCGTCCTGCGGGAAGCGCCGACCGGTCGCGTCCTCGTAGATCTCCTTGAACGTCTCGACGAGCTCGCGGAGGTCGTCGGCGGCCAGGTCGACGTCCTGGGTCACGCCTCGGGCCGCCTTGAGGTCGGTCAGCGCCTGCTCGAAGCGGTGACCGTCGACGCCGTCGACGACCTCGCCGTACATCTGGATGAGCCGCCGGTACGAGTCGTACGCGAAGCGCGGGTTGCCGGTCGACTCGGCGAGCCCCGCGACGGCCTCGTCGTTCAAGCCGAGGTTGAGGACGGTGTCCATCATCCCCGGCATCGAGATCGCCGCCCCGCTGCGAACCGAGACGAGGAGCGGGTCGTGCGGGTCGCCGAAGCGCTTGCCCGTCCGCTCCTCGAGCGCTGCGAGGTGCTCGGTCGACCTCGTCGTCGAGGCCCTCTGGGACGTCTCCGCCGCCGGCCATGTACGCCCGGCACGCATCGGTCGTGATCGTGAACCCGCCCGGGACGGGGATGCCGAGCTGCGTCATCTCGGCCAGGCCGATGCCCTTCCCGCCGAGAAGCTCACGCCCTCCGCCCGAGTCTTCGTCGAAGTCGTAGACGTAGCGCATTGGCGGGAGGAATCTACACTCGCCCCGCCCCTCGCCCGCCGTTGGACGCGAGCCGCCGGCGATCGTGATCTTCTAAGAGATCTGTAAGCATCGGCGCACTCGGGACACAAGCTCGCCTAGCTTTCCGGCAGCGTGTCGGTGCATCGTGTACTGGTCTTCGGAGCAGTCGTCGCAGCAAGCACGTGTGCGGCGGCCTCGCTCGCGGGCTCGGCTGCGCCCGGTGGCCAGGCGACCATCACCGTTCGGGTGGAGATCAGGAACGCCGCAATCGCGCTCTCGCGCCGCACGGTCCCTGCCGGCTCGATCGTTCGGTTCGTCGTCCGGAACCGCGGGCAGGCACCGCGGGTATTCGCCATCGCAGGAAAGCGGACGCGCGTCCTGGCTCGCGGTCAGAGCCAGGCAGTCACGGTGCGCTTTTCGAAGGCGAGGTCGTACACGTTCACGTGTACGGCACGCGGTGCGCCGGGCGTCC
The DNA here is from genome assembly GCA_963734825.1 of uncultured Actinomycetes bacterium. Lineage (GTDB taxonomy): Bacteria > Actinomycetota > Thermoleophilia > Gaiellales > Gaiellaceae > GMQP-bins7. The sequence continues at coordinate 334,885 of CAVTIQ010000003.1, forward strand.
TAAGCGGCACATTGGTGGTCGAGGCGGTGCAGATGCAGCCGACTCCCCCGCCGCCCGCGCCACCGATCACGGGCACGATCTCCCTCGCTGCCGTGGGAAGCGGCTTCGAGCGGCCGGTGTTCGCCACGAGCCCCCCGGGAGACGACCAGCGCGTGTTCGTCGTCGAGCAGACCGGGCTCGTCCGCATCATCCGCGACGGAGTCACGCTTCCGTCGCCGTTCCTCGACATCCGCGACAAGGTCAAGGTCTCGAGTGAGCCCGGACTGCTGTCCATGGCATTCGCGCCCGACTACGAGACGAGCGGGCTCTTCTACGTCTTCTACAACTCGACCGCAGGGAACGGCGATATCCACATCTCGGAGTTCCGGCGCCACCCGACCGATCCCGACCTCGCAGATCCCTACAGCGAGCGCGTTCTCCTCACGATCCCGAAGCCGTGGGAGAACCACAACGGAGGGATGCTCCAGTTCGGGCCTGACGGCTTCCTGTACGCATCGGTCGGGGATGGGGACAGCGGCACGTTCTATCCGCCCGGTTTCTTCGCTCAGCGCCGCGACGACCTGCTCGGAGACATCCTCCGGATCGATCCGCGCTCGGGGGATCCGTATGCGGTCCCGCCCGACAATCCGTTCGTCGCCGTCGACGGCGTGCGTCCAGAGATCTGGGCGTACGGCCTGCGCAACCCGTGGCGGTTCTGGATAGACGGCGGCATGCAGGCGATCTTCATCGCGGATGCCGGCAACGCACGCCAGGAGGAGGTCGATCGTGTCCCGCTCGACAAACCCGGCGCGAACTTCGGATGGCCGTGCTTCGAGGGAACGCTCCCGTTCGATCCGACGGCGACCTGCGACAACGCCCTCCCGCCGCTTCTCGAGTACGCGCGAGAAGGAGACTCCTGTGTCGTCGTCGGCGGAGTGGTCGTACGCGATCCGCTGCTTCCCGCGCTAGCCGGCCGTTACCTCTACGGCGACTTCTGCTCCGGGAAGATCACGGCGGCGGCGGTCGAGGACGACCGGGTCACAGCATCGGATGACCTCGGGCTCGACGTACCGAAGCTCACGAGCTTCGGCGTCGACGGGATCGGGCGGATCTATGCGCTATCGCTCGAAGGAAACGTCTTCCGTCTCGATCCCAAGCCCCTTCGCTGATCAGCGTCGCGATGCGCGCGACCGGAGCTCCGCCGCCCACGCCGCGGCCCTGAGGCCGATCCAGATCGGCGTCAACAGCACGTAGAAGACCACCATGCTGACGAACAGCAGCAACCACCAGAACGCGAGCCGTTCCGGTGGGACCCAACCCTTCTCGCGGAGGTCGCCCCGCCCGCCCGGCGGCGGGCGAAGCGGATTTCGAAGCGGCGGCTCTCCGGGGCTCCCGTACGGATTGCTCATGTGGTCGGCGCCTTGCGCTGACGGCGTTCCACGAGGCGGAGGATGCGAGCGGCTGTCTCCTCCACCGAGAGCTCGGACACGTCGATGACAGGGCAGCGAAGCCGCCGATGGAGAGCGGACGCCACGTCGAGCTCGGCATAGATCTCCTCGAGCTCCGTGTACCGCCGTCGCGGGCCGCCCATGGTCCGGACCCGGGCGATGCGGATGTCGGCGAGCCTGTCCGCGTCGATCGTGAGGCCGACGATCTTCGCCGGGTCGATCTCGAAGAGCTCCTCGGGCGGCTCGATTCCCCGTACCACGGGGACGTTCGCGGCCTTGTGGCCGAGATACCCGAGGAAGATCGAGAGCGGCGTCTTCGACGTCCGCGAGACGCCAACGAGGACGACGTCGGCCTCGTCCAGGCCCCGACCGACTCCGTCGTCGTACTTCACGGCGAACTCGATGGCCTCGATGCGCTTGAAGTACTGCGCATCGAGTGGAGCCCGCGCGCCGGGGGTCATCCGAGCAGCGACGCCGGCGACGCGGGAGATCGAGTCGATCGGATGCCCGAGGAGGTCGCAGTAGTGGACACGCGAGCGTCTGCAGAGCTGGCGCATGACATCCCGGAGCTCCGGCTCGACGAGTGTGTAGACCATCACCGCCGGCCGCCCCCGCGCCTGCTGGACTGCAATGAGCAGGTCCTCCGCGTTCTCGACCCGAGGGTGCCGGATCTCGACGAACGGTTGGTCCGGGAACTGCGCCTCGAGCGCGAGCACGAGCCGCGCCGCCGTCTCGCCGGTCGAATCCGAGACGATGTGGAGCTCCACGGCCTCGCGGCCTTCGTGGCCAGTCACCTGGTCGTCCACGGGGTGAGGCTATACGCGCTGCGCTGCTACCAGTAACGTCTCGGCCCATGTCCGACGCCGTCACCATGGAGAAGATCGTCTCGCTCGCCCGCCGGCGCGGGTTCGTGTTCGCGTCGTCCGAGATATACGGCGGCCTCGGATCGTCGTACGACTACGGCCACTACGGCGTGCTCATGAAGGAGAACGTGAAGGCGCGCTGGCTCGAGGCCATGGTCCGGGAGCGGGACGACATCGTCGCGCTCGACTCGTCGGTCATCCTCCATCCACGCGTGTGGGAGGCGTCGGGCCACGTGACCGGGTTCACGGATCCCCTCGTCGACTGCCGCCACTGCAAGTTGCGCTTCCGCGCCGACCATCTCGGCGAGCTCCAATGCGGCGCGAGGCCGAGCAAGCATCCGGGAGAGAACGACACGTGCGATCTCACGGAGCCTCGGCAGTTCAACCTCATGTTCTCCACGCGCATCGGCGCGGTCGAGGAAAGCGGCGTCGACGCCTACCTCCGGCCGGAGACGGCTCAGGGCATCTTCATCAACTTCAAGAACGTCGCCCAGATCGCAAGGCGCAAGCCGCCGTTCGGCATCGCGCAGATCGGAAAGGCTTTTCGCAACGAGATCACTCCGGGCAACTTCATCTTCAGGACGCTCGAGTTCGAGCAGATGGAGATGGAGTACTTCGTGCCGCCTGACGAGGCGGAGCAGTGGTACCGCTACTGGATCGACCAGCGCTTCAACTGGTACGTCCGGTTCGGAATCCGGGCCGAGAACCTTCGCGTCCGCCCGCACGAGCCGGACGAGCTCTCGCACTACTCGAGCGGGACGAGCGACATCGAGTACCTCTTCCCCATCGGCTGGTCCGAGCTCGAAGGCATCGCCAACCGCGGCGACTACGACCTGCGTGCTCACACGGACGCGTCCGGCACCCGACTCGAGTGGGTTGACTCGGGAAGTGGCGAGCGGTTCGTCCCGCACGTGATCGAGCCCGCCGCCGGCGTGAACCGCTCTCTGCTCGCGTTCCTCGTGGACGCCTACGCGGAGGAGGTCGTCGCCGAGCGCCCGCGCACGGTCCTCCGCCTGCACCCGGAGATCGCCCCGGTGAAGGTTGCCGTGCTCCCGCTCATCCCAAGGAACGACGAGATGGTAAGCCGCGCTCGCGCGCTCTACGAGGAACTTCGCCGAGTTGTCTCCGCCGAGTACGACGACTCGGGGCAGATCGGGCGCAGGTATCGCCGTCAGGACGAGATCGGCACGCCGTTTGCGCTCACGATCGACGACCAGACGCTCGAGGACGAGACGGTGACGATTCGCGATCGCGACTCACTCGCGCAGGAGCGGATTCCCATCTCGGGAGCGCGCGGATTCGTGCTCGACAAGCTCGCCGCGAGTTGGAAACCGCCGAGCACGGGCTGATCGTGCACACCCGCGCTCGTGGCTGACGCCATCTTCGAGCATCCGCGGCTGGCCGCGATGTACGACGCGCTCGACCTCGACCGCAGCGACCTCGAGGTCTACCTCGCCATTGCTGACGAGCTTGGTGCTCGTCGCGTGCTGGACGTGGGCTGCGGGACCGGCACGTTCGCGCTCCTGCTCGCCGAGCATGGTCTGGACGTCACCGGCGTCGATCCGGCGAAGGCGTCTCTGGACGTTGCGCGCGGCAAGCCGGGTGCCGAGCGGGTGCGCTGGATTCACGGTGACGCAACGAAGCTCCCCGTGCTGGAGGTCGATCTGGCGACCATCACGGGGAACGCAGCTCAGGCGATCGTCGACGAGCGAGACTGGGACGGAACACTGCGTGGCGTGTACGACGCCCTGCGCCCGGGCGGATACCTCGTGTTCGAGACCCGCGACCCGCGGTGCGAGGCATGGCGGGAGTGGACCCGCGCCACGTCGTATGAGATCTCGGAGATCGACGGCGTCGGTGCGGTCGAGAACTGGGCGGATCTGACAGCCGTGAACCTGCCCCTGGTGACCTTCCGCTGGACGTTCGTGTTCCCCGAAGGGGACGTGCTGACCTCCGACTCGACCTTGCGCTTTCGTGAGCGCGATGCGGTTCAGGCTGCCCTCGTTGCGTGCGGCTACGTCGTCGACGATGTTCGCGACGCGCCCGATCGCCCCGGTCGCGAGCTCGTGTTCTTCGCACGCCGTCCGGAGTGATCTCGCGCTTCGTGCTTACTCTCGATTCCAGCGCTCCAGCGCTCGGGGCCCCGGCTCCACGAATCCGAACTTGCGGTAGAGGTCGTGTGCGTCCGTCGTGTGCAGGAACCACTTCGTGGTGGCAAGCGGCCCCTCGTCCACGCTGAAGCGGACGAGCTCGACCCCGAGACCGCGACCGCGATGCTCCTCGAGGACGTAGACGTCGGCGAGGTAGGACTGGGCATGACCATCGGAGAGCGCGCGCGTGAAGCCGACCTGACGGCCCTCGTGATAGAGGCCAACGACCCGCGCGGCGCCGTCGATCAGCGCGTCTTGCACCTCCCTCGGCCGACCCGCCGCCCAGTACGACTCCTCGCTCAGATAGCGATGGACGGCTCCTCGGTCGACGCGACCGGGGTCGTCGTCCAGCTCGTAGCCGTCGCCGAGGTCGCGCTTCACGCGGTCAACGTGCGCAGCCGGAAGCCGCCGTGGAACTCGTACGACGCGACGACCACGGCGAGCGCGTCGCGAGCCGCGCGCTCGCCCAACCCCAGTCCATGCGCGTCCACGAGTGGGCTGAACAGGAGCCCGCGCACACCGCGGAAGCCCTCGGGTGCCAGCCCGACGGTCTCGGTCGGTGCACACGTGGCGCAGACGGCGCCGCCGGCACGCGGGAGATAGCCGACGAGCCCGTCGGCCACGCCGCATTCGACACAGCTCTCGAGGTGCGGGAGGTATCCGGAGAGCCAGAGCAGCTTGAGCTGGAATGCGAGCGCGAGCGGATCGAGAGCGCCGCGGCCGCGCAGGCCCGGAGGAAGGGCGTCGAGAACCGTCAGGAACCGTGTCAGCGCTTCGAAAGCGCGCTCGTTCCGTTCCTGCTCGACAAAGAGCCGGAGCATCGCCTCGGCCCCGACAAGGCCGACCGATAGGCGATAGGCATCCTCGCGCGCAGGCCGGTGCGGATCGACGAGCGACGCTCCAGTGACGGTGTGCAGCTCGCCGGATCCCTGGTGAAGGAGGAGCTCGACGTGCGAGAGCGGCTCCAGCCGCGCGCCGAAGCGCGACTTCGTCTTGCGGACGCCCTTCGCGACCGCGCCGACCCGTCCCCGGTCGAGCGTGTAGAGGTGAAGCACGCGATCCGCCTCGCCGAGCCTGAACGAGCGCAGCACGACCGCGTCGGTCTTGTAGCTGCGGGCCACGGAGTCAAGTCTAGGCAGGGCGTCAGTCACGTCCCCGCGCGTCGTTGTAAGGTGGCCCTTACATCGAAAGGACGGTTTGGTTATCCTCCCCCGCCATGACGACTCGAGCCCACTCCGGAAACCGTGGCCGCCTCGCACTGGTGGCGCTCTCGACAGCTCTCGTGACCGCTCTGGCGCTCGGTGCTGCCACGAGCTCGGCCGCCGTGGTCATGGTCGGAACCACGGTCCAGACGCTGCAGAAGGTCGGCTGGGTCGCCGTGACTCCGATCGACGGTCTCGAGCTCCCGTACTGGACCGGGCTGTGGCTGGGCGTGTTCCCGACCTGGGAAGGCGTGCTCGCCCAGGCTGCTGCGGCGACCTTCGTGGTCGGGAGCTACATCGCCGCTGAGCACGTTCGAAAGCGCAGGCGTGCCCGCCTGGTCGTCTCGACTGCCTCGGTCTCGACAGTCGCCGAGGCCGAGGCGCGCTAGCGAGCGAGGTGCTCCGGTTGGCAGACCGGGCAGTACCAGGTGCCCCTGCCTCCGACGCGCGTCTTCTGGATCGGCGCACGGCACCTCTGGCACGGCTCACCGCCTCGGCCGTACACCCGGAACTCCTCCTGCATCGTGCCCGCCGATCCATCGGGCTTGGCGTAGTCCCGAAGCGTGGAACCCTGGCGCTCGATTCCGGCACGCAGCGCGGCTCGGATCGCGCGCCGCAGCCGCATCACCTCGTCCCGGTCGAGGGTGTTCGCTGGACGCAGCGGGTTGAGGCAGGCGCGCCAGAGGGCCTCGTCCGCGTAGATGTTTCCGAGGCCAGCGACGACGCGCTGATCCAGGAGCACGGCCTTGAGTGGTGCGCGGCGCATCGCGAGACGCTCCTCGAGCCAGGCGGTCGTGAAGGCCGGGCCGAGGGGCTCGGGGCCGTTTTTCGCTCCCAAGTACGGCTCGAGCTCATCTTCTGAGACGACGAGCCAGGTCCCGAACCGGCGCACATCCCGATAGACGAGCCTCGACCCATCCTCGAGATTGGCGACGGCCCGCACGTGACTCGTCGGCTCGAAGCCGAATGCCCCGGTCATGCGGAGATGGACGAGGAGCGCGGCACCGCTCTCGAGGCGTACGACGAGGTACTTCCCGCGCCGCTCGACCGCGGCTACGCGTTCGCCTTCGAGCTCGGCGACGACCTCGCGGGGGTCGTACGGACGTGTCAGGCGGAGATCGAAGATCTCGACGCTCGCGAGCCTCTGTCCCTCGAGCCGCGGGGCTAGCTGTCCGCGGATCGTCTCGACCTCGGGCAGCTCCGGCACGGGCTACTCGATGACGTCGAGGAGGATGCCTTGCGCTCGGGGCGGTACGTCCCCGATCTCGTACGCGGCGAGCACCGCCTTGGCAGCTGGTTCCGCGGAGGCTTCGTCGCGCGCGTGGATCTCGGCGAGCACCTGACCCTCCGACACGGCGTCGCCGCGCTTGGCACGGCAGACGACCCCGACCGCATGGTCGATCGAGTCTTCCTTCGTTCTGCGTCCAGCTCCGAGCTCGAGAGCCGCGATGCCGATCGCAAGCGCGCCAAGGCCGGTGACCGCTCCGGATCGCGGCGCGCGGACCTCGAGAACGGTCGGAGCGACTGCGAGACGTGAGGGGTCGGGATCTCCCCCCTGCGCCCGGATCCAACGCTCGTACGCTTCGAGCGCGCTTCCGTCCGCCATTGCGGCCTGTACGCGGCGCATGCCTTCGTCCAGGTCGATCTCGAGATCGGACAACGTGAGCAGCCGAGCACACGCGTCGAGCACGAGCTCCGTGAAATCGGCCGGACCTGTACCGATGATGGTGTCGATCGCCTCTCGGATCTCGAGCGCGTTGCCGACGGCATGGCCGAGCGGCTGGTTCATGTCGGTGAGCAGGCAGACGACCTTCCGGCCGGCACGTTGGCCGAGGTCGACCATCTGCTCCGCGAGGATGCGCGCGTCATCGTGCGTCTTCATGAAGGCGCCGTCGCCGACCTTCACGTCCAGCACGATCGCGTGCGCTCCCGCGGCGATCTTCTTCGACATGATCGAAGACGCGATCAGCGGCACGATGTCGACAGTCGCCGTGACGTCTCGCAGGCCGTACAGGCTCTTGTCCGCAGGCACGAGGTCGGCGGAGGTGCCGACGATCGCGAGGCCGACCTCGCGCACCTGCGCCACGAACTCGTCGGTGGTGAGCTCCACCCGGAAGCCGGGGATCGACTCGAGCTTGTCCAGCGTTCCGCCGGTATGGCCGAGCCCGCGGCCGCTCATCTTCCCGAACGGGACGCCGCACGCGGCGACGATCGGGCCCACGGCGATCGAGGTCTTGTCCCCCACTCCGCCCGTCGAGTGCTTGTCCACGACGCGGCGCCCGAGCGCTGCGCCCATGTCGAGCGTCTCGCCGGAGTGGATGAACGCCTCGGTCAGCGCGTACGTCTCGCGCCCGGTCAGACCCTTGAAGAAGACGGCCATGCACCACGCGGCCATCTGATAGTCGGGGATGTCTCCGGACGCGTAGCCGGAGATGAGCGCCTCGATCTCCTCCGCCGAGTGCTCGTGGCCGTCGCGTTTCCGCTCGATCAGGTCGGCTGCGCGGATCACAGCTCGATCGCGCGACCCGGAAGCTTTCGCCGGGGTGACTTCCCGCCGAGCCACGCGTTCACGGTGTACCCGATGTCGGCGAACTCGCCCTCCTCGTGAACCCGTCCTGCGGCGTTCCGGCCCGCTGCGTACGCGAGCAGCAGCGCGTGCTCGCGCGAGTGATCGGTCGACGGCGTGGTCGGGTCGCAGCCGTGGTCCGACGAGATGATCAGAAGGTCGCCGGGATGCAGCGCCTCGAGGATGTCGCCGAGCCTGCGATCGAAGTCCTGGAGGCAGCGGTGGAAGTTCACGGGGTCGTTGCGATGGCCCCAGAGCATGTCCGTCTCCACGAGGTTGACGAAGACGAACCCGCTCTCGATCTGCTCGAGGAGCTCGATCGTCCGTGAGATCCCCTCCACGTTGGACTTCGTCGGATTCGCCTCGTCGACGTCTTGGCCCGCGAAGATGTCGCCGATCTTCCCCACTCCGTACACCAGATTTCCGGCGTCACGGATCGTCGTCAGGTAGTTGGGCTGGGGTGGCAGCAGCGAGAAGTCATGGCGGTTCGGCGTTCGCTCGTAGTGACCGGGCTCACCGGTGAAAGGGCGGGCGATGACGCGTCCCACGGCGTGACGCCCGGTCAGGATCTCTCGCGCCGCGCCGCACCCCTCGTAGAGCTCCTCGAGCGGGATCGTGTCCTCGTGCGCCGCAATCTGGAAGACGGAGTCGGCGGACGTGTACACGATCCACTTGCCCGTCTTCTGATGCTCCTCGCCGAGCTCCTGGATGATCTCGGTCCCGGACGCGGGCTTGTTCCCGAGCACGCCCCGTCCCGTGCGGTTCATGAACGGGTCGATCACGTCGTCCGGGAAGCCGTGTGGGTACGTCGGGAACGCCGTCGGCGTGACGATCCCCATCATCTCCCAGTGCCCTGTCGTCGTGTCCTTCCCCTTGGAGCGCTCGACGAGGCGCCCTGCGACGGCCGGAGCCCCGGGCTGCGGAGGGCATCCCTCCAGCGGCATGATGTTCCCGAGGCCGAGCGCCTCGAGGTTGGGCAGGTCGAGGCCGCCGACCGCCCGGGCGACGTTGCCCAGCGTGTTCGAGCCCTCGTCGCCGTAATCGACGGCGTCCGGCAACTCCCCCGCCCCGACGGCGTCGAGGACGATCACGCACGCACGAGGCACCTATGGGGCCGCCGCTGGAGCGCGCGTGAGTACGTCGCCTGGCACGGCGCTATTCTACGTCGGCTTTGGACAAGGCCCTCGGACTCATCCTGCTCGCTCTGTACATCACGGCCATCGTCAGCCTGGCTGGATTGGTGACGTATCTGGCGATCAAGATCTTCCCGACGAAGGACAAGCCGGGTAAGACGGACGACGCCGCACCGCCGTCTGACGACGGCGCCGGTGGCGGCAGGCTCTTCCGCAGGGCCAAGCGCGAAGCGACCTAGCCGAGCAGGCGAGTCGGCGCTACGCAGCTCCGGCCATGAGGGCGTCGTCGAGCGGCGTGTACTCGAGCCCGTGCGCTTCGGCCACCGCTTCGTAGGTCACGCGTCCGCCGACGACGTTGACGCCTTTGGCGAGCGCCGGATCACGCCGTATCGCCTCGCCGACTCCGTGGTCAGCGATTGCCTCGACGTACGGCAGCGTCACGTTCGTGAGCGCACGTGTCGACGTGATGGGCACAGCCCCGGGCATGTTCGCGACGCAGTAGTGGATGACGCCCTCGACGGTGTACACGGGCTCGTCGTGGGTCGTGGCACGCGAGGTCTCCGCGCACCCGCCCTGGTCGATCGCGACGTCGACGAGCACCGATCCCTCCTTCATCGACCCGAGCATCTCCTTCGTGACGAGCTTCGGAGCGAGCGCGCCCGGGATGAGGACGGCTCCGATGACGAGGTCGGCTTCCTTGAGTGACTCCTCGATCTGAAGCGTCGACGACATGAGGAGGGAGACACGGCCACTCAGGATCTCTTCCAGGTGCCGCATCCGGTCGACGGAACGCTCGAGGATCGTCACCTGGGCGCCGAAGCCGAGCGCGATGATCGCGGCGTTGTACCCGACGATCCCTCCGCCGATCACGACCGCGCGGCCAGGGGCGACGCCTGCGACCCCGCTGAGCAGGATGCCGCGCCCGCCTTTCGGCTTCTCGAGGTGGTGAGCTCCGGCCTGCGGGGCGAGCCGACCCGCGATCTCGCTCATCGGAGCGAGTAGCGGCAACGCACCGCGCTGCGTCTCGACAGTCTCGTACGCGATCGCCGTGATCCCGGAGTCCACGAGCGACCGCGTGAGCGGTTCGTCTGCTGCGATGTGCAGGTACGTGAAGAGCGTGAGGCCGTCGCGGAGTCGTGAGTACTCGGGCTCGATCGGCTCCTTCACCTTGAGCAGAAGCTCCGACCGTCCCCACACGTCGTCGACGGACACGATCGAGCCGCCGGCACGCTCGTAGGCCGAGTCGGGGAAAGCACTACCGATCCCGGCGCCCTCCTCGACGAGCACGTCATGGCCGCGCTGGACGAGCTCGCGCGCGCCGGCGGGTGTGAGCGCGACGCGATATTCCTGCTGCTTGATCTCCCTGGCGACGCCGATCCGCATGGCGCGCGGGACGATAGCGACCGGTGCGTCGGATCCGCCAGACTACGGGTGTCGAGGAAGGAGGAGCCGTGTACACGTCCGGTCTTTGGATCGTGAAGGACGGGCACGAGGGCGACTTCGCGCGCCGATGGCAGGCAAGCGTCGATCACCTCGCGCTCGAGTACCCTGGGATCACGTTCCGGCTGTTGAGAGACGCCGGCAATCCACGGCGATTCGTCAGCGTCGGCGGACCCTGGCGAGGCGTCGAGCAGATCGAAACCGCTCTGAGCTTGCCCCTGTATCGAGAGGCGATGGTGGAGCTCGACGAAATCGTCGAGGAAGGCGAGCTGTCGGTCTACGAGCTCGTCGTCGAGATCAGCTGACGCCGTGGAGCAGCGGGTAAGCCTGATCACGCTCGGTGTCGCCGATCTCGGGCGAGCTCGGGCGTTCTACGAGGCATTGGGGTGGTCGACCGGCGCTGCGCCGGACGACGACGTCGTTTTCTTCCAGGCCGGCGGCATGATCGTCGCTCTCTGGGGTCGTGAGCAGCTCGCTGCGGACACCGGGGTCCCGGACGGAGCTGGCTGGGGCGGGATGACGCTCGCACACAACGTGCGCTCGCCGGCGGACGTGGACGCGGTGCTGGCAGAAGCCGATGCCGCGGGTGGCACGGTCCTACGCTCCGGCGCGGAGACGTTCTGGGGCGGCTATTCAGGGGTATTCGTCGATCCCGACGGCCACGCCTGGGAGATCGCCCACAACCCGCACTGGACGCTCCGCGACGACGGTTCGATCAGCCTGGCGTAGCTGCCGCAGCGTCGACGAGCGCGAGGGTCACGTCGACCATCAGCTCGAGATCGGCAACCGCGATGTGCTCGTCCGGCGTGTGGATCTCCCTCATCCCGTTTGCGAGGTTCACGCAGGAGAGGCCACGTGCGTTGAAGACGTTCGCGTCCGCGCCCCCGCCCGAGAGCGCGTACGTCGGCTCGACGCCGGCGGCGCGTAGTGCGTCGGCCGCCAGCGCGACCGGTCCGTCGGTCTCCCTGAAGCGGTAGCCGGGGAAGCTCGGGCGGACCTCACTCTCCACCTCGCACTCGCCGAGACTTGCGGCGAACGTCGCCGTCTCGAGCATCTCCCGGACGAGCTCGACCGTCTTGCTCTCGTCATGGGAGCGCACCTCGACGTTGAAGGTGCACCACTCGGGCACGACGTTCCGAGCCGTCCCGCCCGTGATGACGCCGACATTCGCGCTCGTCTCCTCGTCGATGCGGCCGACGCGGAAGTCGGCGATCGCCTTCGACGCAGCCGCGATGGCGGAACGGCCGTCCTCGGGGTTCATTCCCGCGTGCGCAGCCCGGCCGTGGAAGCGGAAGTCGAGCAATCGCGCATGGGGCGAGCCGAGAACGATCTCGCCAATCGGCGCCCCCTGGTCGTAGACGAAGCCGGTCGTCGCGACGAGCCGTGTGTGGTCGAAGGCATCCGCACCACGAAGCGAGACCTCTTCCTGGGGTGTGAAGAGGAGCTCGATTCCCGCGTGCGATCGCCCGGTCTCGACGATCTGCCGAACGGCCTCGAGCATGACGACGACCGCGGCTTTGTTGTCGGAGCCGAGGATCGTCGCCCGGGCATTCCGGACGACTCCGTCCTCGACCACCGGCTCGATGGGGCTTTCCGGCGGGACGGTGTCCGTGTGGGCGCAGAGGAAGATCGGCGTCCCGCCGCCGTTCGTCGCGGGAAGGCGGCAATAGATGTTCCCGGTGTCCCCGTCGAGCTGGGCCGCCACACCGTCCTCGTCCCATTCCAGCCCGAGGTGCGTGAGGTATGCGCCGACGCGGTCGGCGACCGCGCGTTCGTGTCGGGACGGGCTCGGCATCGCGCAGAGCTCCAGGAAGAAGTCGAGGAACGGCGCGCGAAGAGTCTCCTGCACGACCCGCATCCTACGGAGGATGTCGCGTCGAGCCGGGGTCGACGAACTGGGCTAGCGAGCCGCCTCGACCTCGACGCCGGCCCGTGAGCGGGCACGGGCGAGCGCGGCCCCGACGAAGCCGCGAAAGAGCGGCGCTGGACGCGTCGGGCGCGACTTGAACTCCGGATGGAACTGGCTCGCCACGAACCACGGGTGGTCGGGAAGCTCGACCAGCTCGACGAGTCGTCCGTCCTGAAATGTCCCGGAAACGACGAGCCCGGCATCGACGAGCGCGGGACGAAGCTCGTTGTTCACCTCGTACCGGTGGCGGTGCCGTTCGTGAACGACCGTCTCACCGTACGTCTCGAGCGTGCGCGTCCCCTCTGCGAGCTCCACCGCCTGAGCGCCCAGACGCATGGTCCCGCCGAGGTCCTCGATCTCCTTCTGCTCGGGCAGCAGGTCGATCACCGGATACGGCGTCTCGGGATCCATCTCCGTCGAGTTGGCACCCTCCATGCCCGCGACGTGTCGCGCGAACTCGGAGACGGCGACATGCATCCCGAGGCAGATGCCGAGATACGGGATCTCGCGCTCCCTCGCGACGCGGCAGGCGAGGATCTTCCCCTCCCACCCGCGTGAACCGAAGCCGCCGGGGACGAGCACGCCGTCCACCTGCTCGAGCTCACGGACGGCCTCCTCGTACGACATGTGCTCCGCGTCGACCCAGCGGACGCGCACGCGTGCGCCGTGATGGACGCCGGCGTGCTTCAGCGCTTCGTGGACCGACAGGTAGGCGTCGTGCAGCTTCACGTACTTGCCGACGAGCGCGATCTCGACCTCTTCGTCGAGCTCACGGCTGCGCTCGGTGAGTTCGCGCCATTCACCGAGGTCGGCGGGTGCGGCGTCGAGTCCGAGCTTCTCGCAGACGAGCGCATCGAGCCCCTCGGCCTGGAGCACCTCGGGGACGAAGTAGACGTCGGGAACGTCCGGCGCTGCGACGACGGCCTTGAGGTCGACGTCCGCGAAGAGCGCGATCTTGTCGCGAATGTCGTCGGAGAGCGGCTCGGTCGAGCGGCAGACGACGATATCCGGATGGATTCCGATGCGACGGAGCTCGTTGACGGAGTGCTGCGTCGGCTTCGTCTTCAGCTCGCCGGCGGCCGGGATGAACGGAACGAGCGTCACGTGGAGATAGAGGACGTTCTCCTGCCCCACCTCGCGCCGGTACTGGCGGATCGCCTCCAGGAACGGAAGCGACTCGATGTCGCCGACGGTCCCGCCGATCTCCGAGATGACGACGTCTGCGGGCATCACCTTCTCGGCGCGCCGGATGCGCGCCTTGATCTCGTTCGTGATGTGCGGGATGACCTGAACGGTCGCGCCCAGGAACTCTCCCTTTCGCTCCTTGCGCAGGACCGTGTCCCAGACTGCGCCCGCCGTGTGGCTCGCGTTGCGGGAGAGGTTCTCGTCGATGAAGCGCTCGTAGTGGCCGATATCGAGGTCGGTCTCGGCGCCGTCCTCGGTCACGAACACCTCGCCGTGCTGGAACGGGCTCATCGTGCCCGGGTCGATGTTCAGGTACGGGTCGAACTTCTGTGCGCTGACGGAAAGGCCACGCGCTTTCAGGAGCCGCCCGAGCGACGCCGCGACGATCCCCTTCCCGAGTGCGGACACGACTCCGCCCGTGACGAATACGAACTTGGCCACGGGATCCAACCGTACCAGGCCCCGAGGTCAGACGATCGAGGACGTCCCCGTCAGCCCTCCTTGACCGACGCGATGAACTCCTCGCCGCCGAGCATGCGCTCGAGCTCCTCTCGCCTGATCAGGTCGTCGAGCTCCTCGATCTGCGTGTGGGTCGGATCACCCGGGAGCTTCTCCACGCGGAAGTGCCGATCCGCAACGCTCGCGATCTGCGGGAGATGCGTGATGGTGATCACCTGCGCACGCTCGGCGAGCCTCTGCAGGGTCGCGGCAACGGCATGAGCCGTCACGCCGCCGATTCCGGCGTCGATCTCGTCGAACACGAGTGTCTCTCCGCCCGCAACCGCCGCGAGCGCAAGCGCTATGCGGGACAGCTCGCCTCCTGACGCCGTCTCGGCGACGGGCCCGAAGGGGAGGCCGGTGTTCGGACGGACGAGGAATGCGACCTCGTCCGTCCCTGTCGCACCGGGGTCGCGATCCCGGTGCTCGACATGGAACTCGCCGTCGCCCATGCCGAGACCGGCGAGCTCGTTCGCGACTGCTTCCGCGAAGGCCCCCGAGTGGGACTGCCGCTGCTCGCGAAGCTCAGCCGCGAGAGCGGCAACACGCTTCTCCGCGCTCGCCACCTCCTCGGCCGCGGCTGCGACTGGATCGCGACCCGCTGCCGCGTCGTCGAGCTCCTGCCGGGCCGCGTCCGCTCGCGCGATCAGGTCTTCGAGGGACGCGCTGCCGAACCTGCGCCTGAGATCGGAGATCCGCTCGAGCCTGCCCTCGACGTCCTCGAGGGTTCCCGGATCCGTGTCGAGCGAGGCCAGGAAGCGGTGGAGGTCGCTCCCGATCTCTCGCAACCGCAAGGTGACGTCGCGGAGCTCCGTCCCGATCGTCCCGAGCTCGGGCGCCATGCGCTCGAGAGGTGCGAGCGCACGCTCCGCCTGCGCGGCCAGCCCGGTCGCACCCTCACCTTCGTCGGGCGCGACTGCACTGGCCGCCTCGGCTGCGCCCGCCCCGAGCTCGGCCACATGGAGAAGCTGCTCTCGCTTGGCTCGAAGGTCGTTCTCGTCGGTTGGGCTCAGGCCCTCCGTTCCCTCGACGAGCGCCTCGAGCTCTGCGAGGCGCTCAGCGACAGCGTCGGCGTCGCGCGCAAGCTCGTCGTGGCGCCGGCGGGCCGCGAGGAGCTCTCGCCAGGTTGCGGCGGCGTCCCGTCGTCGAGCAAGCTGCTCGGGACCGACGAACGCGTCGAGCGTCTCGAGCTGGAACGATGGGCGGGCAAGGCGGCGCTGCTCGAACTGCCCGGACATCGCGATCAGGCGCTCGGCCGCAGCTGCAAGGTCCTCGCGCGCCACCGAGCGCCCCCATGCGTAGGCGCGCGTGCGGCCATCGCGAAAGACGCGCCGGGCGAGTACGAGGCCAGGCTCGCCTTCGGGCCGGAGCTCTGCGAGGCCGGAAACATCCTCGTCGTCGAAGAACCCGTCCGGCACGTCGAGCTCGGCCTCGACGTACGCCTCGCCGCCCGCGGCTCCGATCGACGCACTGTCGGCGCGAGCGCCGAGAAGGAGACCGATCGCTTGGGCGAAGATCGTCTTCCCCGCACCTGTCTCGCCGGTCACCGCGTTCAGCCCCGGGGCGAGGTCGAGATCCGCATCGCGGATGAGGACGAGGTTCTCGATCCGGAGCCTACGAAGCACGCCGGCAACTCCCCTCGCTTGCGCCTCGCTCCGTGCTTGAGCGAATCTTGAGCAACAATCGCGATCGTCCGAACGCATGGCACGGCTGCAAGGACTGATAGGAGATGTCGTCGCGATCGCGACGATCTGGATCGTCGTAGTCCTGGCGCTCGTGGTTGTCGACGCTTCGTACAAAGTCGGCCTGCTCGCCGGGGTCGTCGGGTACTTCGTGACGCTTCTCTACCGCTCCGAAAGCAAGCGCTCGCGGGGCGATCTGTTCCCTGATGTCCCGCCTCGCAAGTGCCTCGGCTGCCGCCGAGTCATGCTGCGCGAGTCGACCAAGTGCCCGCACTGTGGCCTCGAGTCGATGCCGTGGACGTACCACGCTCGCGTTTGGTGGAGGCAGGACCCGCCCGGGACGTGGCAGTGGTTCGACGAGGATTTCGAGCGCTGGAGACGGTACGACGGCGCAACGTCGATCACTCTCCCGGTCATGGAGACGACGCCGGGCCCGCCCGTTGACCCGCCCGCCGGAGAGCGCTCGACCTAGAAGAGGGCTACGAGGCAAAGCTCTGGCGATAGCGCCGGACGAAGGTCGCCTCGGGCAACGTCGCGAGCAGCGACCGCTCGGCGCCGATTCGGACGACTGCCCGGTCCGCGGTCCCTAGGGTCGACACGCGGTGCCCGTCCACCAGGACGGCTGCGCCGACCTCTTGCGTGCGATTCCAGACGATCACGTCGGCGCCCGGAGGGATCACGAGCGGACGCGCCTGGAGCGAGTGCGCGGCGACGTACGTGAGAGCCATCGCCTCGAGGCCCCATACGAGGACCGGCCCGCCGTTCGAGAGGTTGTACGCGGTCGACCCGGACGGGGTCGAGCAGATGATGCCGTCGCACGGCTGACGCCCGAGCTCCTCGCCGCCGACGGCGAGATCCAGCTCGATCATCCGCCCGAGCTCTGCGCTGGCGACGACGACGTCGTTGACCGCACGGCCCGTTCCATCAGGATGCTCGAGCTCGAGCGTCGGAAGCTCGACGACGTTGTACTCGCCGGCGAAGACCCGCGCCAACCCGGTCTCGAGCTCCCGGCGGCCCATCGAGCTCAGGAACCCGACCCGACCGAAGTTGACACCTACCACCGGGACGCCGGCTCCGAGGAAGCGCGCGAGCGCTCGGAGGACCGTTCCGTCTCCGCCGAGGACGACCGCGATGTCGGCCGCCGCGACGTCGTGCGAGACGTCCACGCCGTGCTTCTCGGCCTCCTCTGGTGGAAACAGGAGCTCGACGCCGTGCTCGGCCGCCACGGCCTGAAGACGAGCGAGCCCCGCGCCGATCTGCTTCGTCTGGCCGTGTGTCACGACGGCCGCCCGCGTCACGACGCTGGCGCCCTTAGAGCCCGGTTGCCTCGGCGATCCAGCGGTTGATGTCATCGGGAGTGGGTCGAGGCGCGTGCTTCACGAGGTGGAGGAAGAACTCCCGGTTTCCCTTCGGGCCGGGCAATCCTGAGTCTACGACGCCGACCGTCTCCCCACCCCACTCTTGCGCGGCTTCGGCGACCGTTCGGAGCGCCTTTCGCCACACCTCGGGGTCGCGGACGACGCCCTTGCCGACGTCGGCGCGCCCGGCCTCGAACTGGGGCTTCACGAGAACGAGTGCTTCCCAGTCTGGTGAAGCGAGCGCGAGAACGGGCGGGAGCACTTTCGTGGCGCTGATGAACGAGACATCGCAGACGACGAGCTCGGGCGCAAACGGCAGCTCGCTCAGGTTGCGGGCGTTCGTCCGCTCCAGGACGGTGACGCGTGGGTCCGCCCGCAGCCGCGGATGCAACTGGCCGTAGCCGACGTCGATCGCGATCACGCGCGATGCACCCGACTGGAGAAGGCAGTCGGTGAAGCCGCCTGTCGAGGCGCCGATGTCGACTGCGTCCTGCCCCTCCACGTCCATACCGAACGCAGCGAGCGCGTTCCTCAGCTTCTCGCCTCCCCGGGAGACGTACGGCGGCAGCTTCTCGACGCTCAGATCGATCGACTCGTCGACCTGCTCTCCGGGCTTGTCGTGGCCCGAGACGAGACCCGCGAGGACGAGTGCCTGCGCCTGGGTGCGGCTCTCGGCCAGGCCGCGCTCCACGAGCAGCGTGTCGAGCCGCTTCTTCACACGGGCGAGTCCCGGAGCAGGCGTTGCGCCGTCCAGAGCTTGAACGCGACCAGGACGACGAGCGTCGCGGCGGCGAGGGCCATGAAGACGACGGGTGAGAGCCATCCCCCTGCGAGCGCCAGTGCGACGAGCGCGACTCCCGCAATCGTGCGTGCGTGCGTCGTCCCTGCCAGGACTCCCTGCACGGTGGCCCGCTGTGCTGCCGTCACACACGCAAGGTAGAGGGCTGCTCCGCCTGCGAGGGCCCACCGCGTGCCTGCGTCGAGGTGGCTTGCCGGCGCGCCCTCGATAGCCAGGGCGATCCCGGCACTCGTCGCCGTCAACGCCGCGAGTAGCGGAATGTGCGCGTGCGTGAACACGAGGATCATGGCGGGCGTCGGCCGCATGGTCACCTCGCCACCGCTGCCGAAGTACACCCACCAGATCGCGGCAGCCACGACGAAGCCGAGCGCGCCGATGACTGCGGCCGAGAGCGCCCACTCCGAGCCCGCGGTGCCGAGGGCGACGACGACGATCGCCTCCCCGAGGACGATGATCGTGAAGAGCGCGAACCGCTCCGGCACGTGACTCGCGTGCACGGGGATTGCGGCGAACAGGCGGCGGGCGAGCGTCGGGATGCTGAGCTCCCACGCGATCGCGATTCCCCAGAGGACGTACCTCCCCGGCGGCTCGAACGCGAGTGACACGGCCCAGATCCCGATCGCGACCGAGTACTCCCACGCGTAGCGAACGATGAGAGGTCGCGCCTCGGGCACGTGCCGGTACGACCGGAGGTACAGGCCGACCATGATCGATCGCAGCACGATGTAGGCGAGGACGAATCCGGTGCTGTCGCCGCCCGCAACATCGGGAATCTGGATGGCCAGTGCCGCGATCGCGAGCATCGCGCCGAACAGCGCGAGCCTGAACACGATGTCGTCGGTGTCGAACCGGTCGGCGTAGAAGCTGAAGCCCTGCCACGCCAGGAAGACCGGGAGGTAGAGCGCCGCGAACACCCCGAAGCCATGGAGTGAGTGATCGAGGACGAGCCCGTGCGCGAGCTGGGCGATCGCGACGACGAAAACGAGGTCGAAGAAGAGCTCCAGGTAGCTGGCGCGACGGCCGTCCGTGTTCTCGAGCGTCCGCAGCTGCGGCGGTCGCAGCAACGGCAGGATCTCGATCGGGCGCCCGGGCTCCATCACGGGCGAATCATGCTGACCGGCGTCGAGCTAGGTCGCGACGATGCGCCGGGCGGCCACGATGCGGCTCCCGTAGCGAGACTCGCCGAGCTTGACGACCTCGACGTTCCTTCCCGTGTAGGGCGCATGGACCATCCGACCGTGGCCGAGATAGAGCCCGACGTGGCCCAGGCCGGAGAAGACCAGCACGTCTCCGGGCCGCATGTGAGACCTGCTCACTCGCCGTCCGGTGTAGTAGAGCGCGTACGAGCTGTGCGGGACGTCCACGCCGACACGGCTGTAGGCCCAGCGGACGAGCCCCGAGCAGTCGAAGCCCGACGGCGACTCGCCGCCCCACCGGTACGGGACGCCCACCTCGTGGCGCGCGAACGCAGCGACCCGCTCACCCACCGACGGCTTCGGAACGACCGGCTCGAGCGGACGATCGAGAGACGGCGCGACGATCGCGCGCCCCCCGGTCGCACCTGCCTCGTTCCCCGGCAAGGCCTGGCCGAGAACGGCGCCCGACGCGGCGAGCGCGACAAGCGCAAGGACGTGCAGGGGTCTGCGGAGGCGGGGGGACATCGGGGAGAGAGAAGGGCGGGCGGCGCCGAAGCGAAGGTGATGGCGTAGCCCTGGCCTGTTGGTGAGCGTCGGATGGTAGTCAGAAACCCGGCGCTGTCGACCCTCAAGCGGTTCTCACAACCAGATCTTCAACCAGGATTTGCAGCATCTCTGTATCGGCGTTGATCGCCGCGAGCCGCTCGCGGACAGCCTCGGCAGCTCGAGCGACGCGTCGGTGAGCTTCCTCATGTCCGTGACGGGCCACGACGCCGTCCCCGTCGAGCACGTCGTCGACGAGCTGGAAGAGGAGCCCGAGCTCATCGCCGAAAGCGCGCCAGGGGAGCTGCTCGCCTTCGGGGACCTGCGCAGCCCAGAGCCCGAGCCCGACCGAGGCCGAGAACAGCCGCCCCGTCTTCAGCCGATGGAGCTGCTCGAGATCCTCGTCGTCTCCCGTGATGTCCCGGTACTGACCCCCGATCATCCCGAGCGTCGCGGCCACGAGCTCGCGTGCGGGCTCGGGGCTCTCGTACGAAAGCGCGAGACGGATCGCCTCGGCGAGCAACGCGTCTCCTGCAAGAAGCGCGACACCTTCGCCGAAAGCGACATGCGCGCTCGGTCGCCCTCTCCGCTCGGCGTCGTCGTCGAGCGCCGGCAGGTCGTCGTGGACGAGCGAGAACGTGTGGACGAGCTCTACAGCCCCTGCCGCGGGGAGTGCGTGGTCGATCGAGCCGCCTGCCGCCTCGGCGACGGCGAGACACAGAACGGGCCGGATGCGCTTGCCGCCGGAGTCGATCGTGTAGCGGAGCACCTCATCCAGGCCACCGAGCTCGCCCGCGAGAGGGAGCGCGGCAAGGTATGTCTCGAATGCGTCGCGGAGCTCGCCGGTCGTGTGCAGACCGGCGCTAGGGGGCTGCATTCGGCTCGGAAGTCTCCGCCAGCGTCCGCGCCCGGGTCAGCTCGGCCTCGATCTGCTTCGCGAGCTCGGCGAGCTCGGCGATCAACTCCACTGCGGCGTCGCCGTCGATGGGATCCGCCCTCGCGAGCGCCTCGAGCTCGTCGCGTCGCGCGTTCAGCTTCTCGAGGAGCTCCTCGGCGCGTGCCAGAGCATCGTCGGCTGTGGTCATGCCGCTCGATCCTCCCTCTCGATGCGTCCGAGAATCCCGTTCACGAGCGACGCCGCGTCCTCTGACGCGTAGCGCTTCGCGAGCACGACTGCCTCGTTGATCGCCACTTCGGGCGGCACCGTCCCCTCCTCGAGCTCGTAGACGCCCATCCGCAGGATGTTCCGTTCGAGCGTACCCAGCCGATCGGCCGGCCACTCGTCGGACGCCTCCGTGATGCGCTTGTCGAGGTCGGCAGCACGCTCTGCGACCTCGCCGGCTAGCGTCCTGGCGAACTCGTCCGGAGTCCCCTCGTACAGGGAGGCGAGCGGCTGGCCGGTGAGGTCCCACTGATAGAGCAGGAAGAGCGCTGTCCGGCGCGCTGCGCGGCGACCGACGGGCTGAGTCATGCGGTCGCGAGGGACGGGATGCGCCCCTGGAGCTCGGAGAGGGTCGACGTCGAGTAGCTCCCGCTTGCGAACTCCGGTGACCGGAGCACGTCGAGAGCGAGGTCTCGCGTGGTCGGGATGCCATCGACCTCGAGCTCGGCGAGCGCCCTGACGGCACGCGTGACCGCAGCTTCCCTGGACTCGTCCCAGGCCACGATCTTCGCGATCAGCGAGTCGTAGTACGGAGGGATCTCGCTGTCGTCCGTGATCGCCGTGTCGACGCGGATGCCTGGGCCGAGCGGAGGTCGGAAGCGCGTCACCAGGCCGGGCGCGGGCGCGAATCCCCGTGTCGGGTCCTCGGCGTTGATCCTGATCTCGATCGCGTGCCCGCGCCTCGGCGCCCGCCCGACGACGTCGAGCGTCCCTCCGGCGGCGATGCGCACCTGCTCGCGGACGATGTCGATGCCGGTGACAAGCTCCGTGACGGGGTGCTCCACCTGGAGCCTGCAGTTCACCTCGATGAAGTGGAATCCGCCGTCGGGATCGAGGAGGAACTCGAACGTGCCCGCGTTCCGGTAGCCGATCGCCGAGCATGCCCGCTCCACGGCTGCCTCCATCTCCTCGCGAGTCACAGCGTTGAGCGCCGCCGACGGAGACTCCTCGATGAGCTTCTGGTGGCGCCGCTGGATGGAGCACTCCCGCTCGCCGAGCGTGAGGACGTTGCCCCCGTCGTCGCAGAGGACCTGGATCTCGACGTGACGAGCCGGAGAGATCGCCTGCTCGAGGTAGAGCGAACCGTCACCGAACGCGGCCACGGATTCCGCCGAGGCACCTGCGAAAGCGCTCTCGAGCTCGTCCTCGGACGTCACGAGGCGCATGCCTTTGCCACCCCCGCCGGCTGCAGCCTTGAGGAGCACCGGAAAGCCGAGCTCCTGCGCAGCGCGACGCAGCTCGGCGATATCGCTCACGCCATCCGTGCCGGGTACGAGGGGAACGCCTGCTGCACGCATGGCCTCCTTCGCCCGGATCTTGTCTCCCATGCGCTCCATCACGTCCGCCCCGGGACCGATGAACACGAGCCCCGAGTCCTCGCAGGCGCGGACGAACGCGGGGTTCTCGGCGAGGAACCCGTACCCGGGATGCACCGCCTCGCAACCGGTCGTCTCGGCCGCCGCGACGACGTTCGGGATGCTGAGGTAGCTCTCGGAAGCGGCGGGTGGGCCGATGCAGACCGTCTGATCCGCCAGCGCGACGTGCAGCGCGTCCGCGTCAGCGGTCGAGTACACGGAGACCGCTTCGATTCCGAGCTCGTGAAGCGCACGGATGACCCGTACGGCGATCTCGCCACGGTTCGCGACGAGGACTCGGGAGAACACGCTGCCCCTCCTAGACGGCCGGGGGCGCGAGGATCGGCTCGATCTCGAAGAGGAGCTGTCCGAACTCGACCGGCTGCCCGTTCTCCGTATGGATCGCGTGGACGGTCCCCGAGACCTCCGCCTTGAGCTCGTTGAAGAGCTTCATGGCCTCGAGCAGGCAGAGGGTTTGACCGGGAACGACGGTATCGCCGACGTCGACGAACGCAGGCGTGCCCGGATTCGCCGCGCGGTAGAAGACCCCGACCATCGGCGACTCGACCCGAAGGAGGCCGTCCGCCGGGGACGTCCCGAACCCGGGCCCGCCGCTGCCGTCCTCCTCGGTCTCCGTCACCGACAGAGACGTCGTGTGGTTTGAGAGGAGCGACTCGTCGGCCCGACGCACCGAGACGCGCATCCCCTCGTCCTCGATCTCGATCTCGCCGACTCCGCTCTCCTGGACGATCTTCACGAGCTCGCGAATGCGCTCGCCGCGCTCGGCATCGGCGTCCTCTGCGATGAGGACGGTCTCGCGCGAATGCCGTGCGCGCACCACGCGCAGAAGCTCCTCCGCATCCGCGCCGAACATGGCGATGAGCACCAGCTCTTCCTCGCTCGCCGCGAGGCCCACGGCGGCCTCACGCACGTCTTCTGCCGTCACGGGATCCTCGTCCGCGACGAGCCGCGGCGCCAGCAGCCCGACGGCTCGCTCCACGGTGGCGTCGACCGGCTCGGGGGTCTTCCCGTAGGCACCCTGGACGAGAGCGCGGAACTCGTCGATGACGGTCCCGTAGCGACGCGCCTCGAGGACGTGTAACAACGCCTGGCTGGCGAGAATCTGCCCGATGGGCGCCGCGAGCGGCGGCCAGCCGGCTTCCGCGCGAACGGTTCCGACTTCTTCGAGGACCTCCTCGAGGCGATCGGCCGCCGCATGTGCGCGCAGGTGGACGTCGAGCGCGGCTACCAGGCCGGACGGCAGGTCGTACTCGGCGGCCCGAACCGCGATCCGAGGCGCCACGGGCGACACCGGCTCGTCGCCGATGTGCTCGTCGATGACGTCTGACGCCTCCCAGAGCCGGTCGGTATCGAGGCCGCTCGCCTGGCCCAGGCCCTGAAGCGACTCCGCCAGCGACTCGCCCGAGACGCGATGCAAGGTGAGCGCGAGTGGGTACACCGTCGTCGCGACGAGATCCGCGCCGGCGTCGACCGCCGCGAGCGCCGACGCGAGACCGATTCCGGCCGAGCCCTGGACATAGAAGCCGACAGGCAGGCCGCTCGCCTCCTTGATCCGCGCAACGAGCTCCTGCGCACGGTGGGGTAGGAGCGCGCCCGTGGGATCGTTCACGAGCACACGCGTCGCCCCGAGCTCGGGCAGCTTCTTCGCCTGCTCGACGAGCGTGTCCGTCTCGCCCGTGCGGCCGGGGCTGTACACGAGCCCGGCGTGAAAGTCGCCCCCCGCGTTCGTGATCGCAGCGCCCGCCTCGCGGAGGTTCGACACGTCGTTCAGGGGATCGTGGAGCCGGAAGACCTCGATTCCGTTCTCGGCCGCACAGGAGACGAAGCGACCGACGATGTCACCGCTCACGGGCTGGGAGCCCACGAGAAAGCGCCCGCGGAGCGCGATCCCGAGCGGAGTCGAGACGCGTGCCTTGATCGCACGGATGCGCTCCCAGGGCGTCTCCGCTCGGCGCCTCACTGTTGCATCGAAGACACCCCCGCCCGAGACCTCGAGGCAGGCGAACCCCGCCTTGTCGAGGATCTCCGCGACGCGCAGGATCTCGGCGGTCGGCAAGGCGCCCGCGAGGGGCTCCTGCGACAGGAGCCGGATGGTCGTATCGACGAGCCTGGGCACGAATCTGGACCTTAGCGACCTCTCCTGGCCGCCGTCCCGCGGCTCAAGCCTCAGGCTCTGGAGATGTAGCGGCCCTCGCGGGGGTCGACCTTGATCTTCTCGCCCGTGTCCACGAAGAGCGGGACCTGGACGACCGCACCGGTCTCGAGCGTTGCAGGCTTCGACACGTTCGAGACGGTGTCCCCGCGCACCGCTGGCTCGGTCTCGGTCACGGTGAGCTCGACGGACGCGGGCATCTGAATGCCCGCGGGCTTGCCGTCGACGGTCAGCATCTGCACGGAGGACGACGGAGCCAGGTAGGCGAGCGCGTCCGCGACGTCGGCGCGCGGGAGCCCGAACTGGTCATAGGTCTCCTCGTCCATGAAGTGGGCCTCGGTGCCGTCGTCGTAGAGGTACTGGAGGCTCTTGACCTCGGTGTGGACGCGCGCGAACCGCTCTCCGGCACGAAACGTCTTGTCGACGACGGCTCCTCCATCCAGAGATTTCAGCTTCGTCCTGACGAATGCGCCGCCCTTACCGGGCTTCACGTGCTGGAACTCGACGATGCGCCACACACTGCCCTCGAGCTCGATGTGCATGCCGTTCCTGAACTGATTGGTGTTGACCGTCTCCGCCACGGCCGCCGAGTGTAGTCACTACTCGACGGTCAACCGCTCCTTCGTGAACGCCGTCAACCGGTCACAGCCGTCTGCCGTGACGAGGACGAGATCCTCGATCCGGACGCCACCTTCCCCAGGGACGTAGATCCCCGGCTCAACCGACACGACGTTCCCGGGCTCGAGGACGTCGGTCGACTCCGGACGCAGCGTCGGCCCTTCGTGGATCTGGATACCGACGCCGTGACCCAGGCCATGGCCGTATGCCCACCCCAGCCCTGCTTCCTCGATCGGCACGCGCGACGCCGCGTCCGCGTCTCGTCCGGAGACCCCGGGCCGGACTGCCGCGAGCCCGGCGAGCTGCGCCTCGAGGCACAGGGCGTACAGGTCAGCCAGCCGGTCGGAGATCGCACCGACCGCGAACGTCCGCGTGCAGTCCGAGCAGTAGCCGTCTTGGATGCACCCGGCATCGACCGTTACGAGCATGCCCTCGGAGATGACGGAGTCGCCCGGCACGGCGTGTGGCGTCGATCCCGACTCGCCCGCTGCGACGACGGCTG
The DNA here is from genome assembly GCA_963734825.1 of uncultured Actinomycetes bacterium. Classification (GTDB taxonomy): domain Bacteria; phylum Actinomycetota; class Thermoleophilia; order Gaiellales; family Gaiellaceae; genus GMQP-bins7. The sequence goes on from CAVTIQ010000003.1 coordinate 360,586, forward strand.
AGAACGAGACTCCCTCCGCCCCGGCATCGCGGAAAGCCCGCTCGATCCACCACGCAAGCTCCTTCTCCGTGCGTCCGGTGAAACGCTCGCCCGCAAGCGCACCGAAGACCTCATCGGACAGGGAACCGGCTCTCCGCATGATCGCGATCTCCTCGTCGTCCTTGACGGCTCGGAGCGACTCGACGAGAGCTCCTGCCGGCACTGCGTCGACGCCAGCCTCGGTCAGGACTCGATAGGCCGCGAACGGCAGATTCGCCTCCTCGAACTGGATGCGGCGACCGGTGAGACGCTCGCCGATCGCGGCGAGCGTGTTGCGCGCCGTCTCGACGAACGCAACGCCCTCGACCTCACGAGCCCGCGGCGCGTAACGGAAGTCCGTGTAGAGCGTGGCGGTCGCATCCGGCTCGACGAGCACCGCGGCGTTCGAGCTCGCGAGACCGGTGAGGTAGCGCACGTTCGCCTGCCCCCCGAGCGCGTATGGAGGCCCCGCGACGAGAAGGGGCTCAGCGAGGAGAGCTGCGAGCCTCTCGATTCTGGTCATGCGCGCTCTGCAACCAGGAACTCGAGCGCTTCGCGGTACCCGTCTGGCCCTTTGCCAACGATGCGAGTGGCGACGAGACCCTCGAGCACGGAGAACCGGCGCCACTCCTCTCGCGCGTTGATGTCCGAGAGGTGCACTTCGACGAAGGGCACGGTGAAGAGCTCCACCGCGTCGTGAATCGCCCAGGAGTAGTGCGTCCACGCGCCGGGATTGGCGATTACGCCGTCCGCCCAGTCGAGCGCGTCGTGGCACCAGTCCACGAACTCGCCCTCGTGGTTCGTCTGTCGACACCGGACCGTGCAGCCGATCGCGTTTGCCCACTGGTAGATCTGGGTCTCGAGCTCGGAGAGCGTCATCCCACCGTAGAGCTCGGGGTCACGACGCCCCAGGGCGTCGAGGTTCACGCCGTTCAGTACGACGATGCGCATCGCGCGACCCTATGCGATCAGCGAGTCGAGGGCCGCACGCACGTCGGCCGGCGGGAGCTCGACCCCCCAGCGCGGACGTCCGGGCGCGTCGAGGAGGACGAATCGCAGCGTCTTGCCGACACGCTTTTTGTCGTGATCGAGAGCGGCCCACGCGGCTTCGCGGTCCACGTGAACTGGTTCGGGCCGGAGCACGTCCTCGACGGTCTGCACCTCCTGCTCGAGCCCCGACAGGCGAAGCGCGGCAAGCATCCCGAGGGCGACTGCGCGCCCATGCGCGAGGTCGAAGCCGGACGCCGATTCGAGCGCATGGGCGAACGTGTGCCCGAGGTTCAGCTGGGTGCGAACCCCCTCGTCGTGCGGGTCCTGCAAGCAGATCCCTGCCTTGAACGCCGCACAGCGCCGTACCTGCTCCTGAAGCTCGAGCTCCCACAGCGGCTCCCCTGCGAGAAGGCCGGTCTTCACGACTTCCGCGAGTCCGTTCGCACGCTCGTCGTCCGGAAGCGTTTCGAGCAGCGTCGAATCGATCACCGTCGACGCCGGCCAGTGGAACGCGCCGACGAGATTCTTCCCCTCCGGGAGATCGACCGCCGCCTTCCCACCGATCGCCGCGTCGACCTGGCCGACGAGCGTCGAAGGCACCGGGATCCACGCAATGCCTCGCATGTACGTCGCGGCCACGAAGCCTGCGAGGTCGGTCGTCGAGCCACCGCCGACCGCCACGAGCGTCGAGCCTCGTTCGAGCCGGAGCGCACGCCAGAGTCGCTCCGCGTTGGCGAGCGTCTTGGACGCCTCGCCGCCCGGCACCGGATGCGTCGCGGCGATCCCGTGCAGCTCCACGACCCGCTCGTCCGCGACGACGGCATCGCCCCGCACGTCGGCATGGGGGCCGAACCGGATGCCCGCGGCCGCCAGCACCGCGCCCTCGACGTCCCGGGCGCGAGCGTCCGCAACCTGGGTGTAGAGCGGAGCTCGGTGCTCGTACAGCGTGGCGAACGACTCGGCGTCCTGGGCGAGGGGCCGCTCGCTGCCGGAGACGCGCTCCCACGCCTCCTCGGGAGTCGTCTCGAGGAGGATCGTGAAGGCGTTCTCCCTCAGCACGGCGCGCGTCCTCTCCGAAGCGAGCGCTCCGCCTCCGAGCTCGACGACCACCGGCACGCTCCGGCCCAGCACGTCGGCCGCGACGTCCTGCTCGAGCTCCCGGAATGCCGCCTCGCCACGACTCGAGAAGAGATCCCCGACCGACATTCCGGCGCCGTGCTCGACGAGCGCGTCAACTGAGAGGAACGGCCGTCCGAGCCGGGCCGCAAGAACCGGACCGAGCGTCGACTTGCCGGCGCCCATGAAGCCGACGAGCGCGACGTGGCGGTCGAGCGCGTTCAGTGCCGCGTCTGCCAGCCGATGCGCTCCAGGTAGGCGCGGTGCGCAGCTACGAAGTCGGAGAGCGCGTCTCCGCCGTACTTCTCGCGAGCGGCCCGCGCGAGCTCCCAGGCGACCGCGGCCTCCGCAACGACCGCAAGAGCGTCCACGGCCTGCACGTCGCTCCTCTCGACGAGCGCCTGCCCCGGTTCGCCCGACTCGAGGTCGACGGATCGGAGCGGGCGCATCAGCGTCGGGAGCGGCTTCATCGCCGCTCGGACGACGAGCGGCTCGCCGTTCGAGACCCCCGCTTCGAGGCCTCCTGCGCGGTTGGTCGCGCGATGCCGGTCCGCCTCTATCTCGTCGTGCGCCTCCGAGCCCCGCAGCCGGGCGAGGGCGATCCCGTCTCCGATCTCCACGGCCTTGACGGCCTGGATCCCCATGAGTGCCGCGGCGAGCCGGGCATCGAGGCGATCCCGCTTCTCGGCGTATGAGCCGAGACCCGGCGGGACCCCGCTCGCGACCACCTCGACGACGCCGCCGAGCGTGTCGCGATCGGTTCGTGCCGCGTCGGTCGCCGCCCGGATCGCTTCGTCACCCGTCGCCCCGCCGACCTCCAGGACGCGGCTCGACACCGACACACCGATCTCCATGAGCAACGCCTTGGCAACTGCGCCGGCTGCAACGTGGACGGCGGTCTGGCGGGCGCTCGCCCGCTCGAGCGCGTTCCGCACGTCTTCGTGCCCGAACTTCAGCACGCCTGCTAGGTCGGCATGACCAGGGCGTGGGAGCGTCACCGCAGTCGTGCCCTTTCCGGCCGGCTCGCCCTCGGGCGGCCACGGGCTCATCCCCCACTCCCAGTTCTTGTGATCGCGGTTGCGGATAACGATCGCGAGCGGCGTCCCGAGCGTCGCGCCGTGGCGGAGCCCTGCGAGCACCTCCACCTCGTCGGCCTCGAGTTGCTGGCGCGGGCTGCGACCGTATCCCTCGCGCCGACGTCCGAGATCGTCGTCGATCGCAGCCCGGTCGACGGTCAGGCCGGCAGGCAGGCCGGTAACGATCGCGACGAGCGCCGGGCCGTGCGATTCGCCCGCGGTGACGAGATCCAGATTCACTCGGCAAGCCTAGTGGGCACCTCAGTGGACAAGCCCAGCGCGGCTCGCATGACGTCCACAGGCGCGGCCTGCCCCGTCCAGAGCTCGAACGACGCCACCCCTTGCGCCAGGAGAACCTCGAGCCCGCTGACGACGGACGCGCCGGCCTCGGTCGCCGCACGTGCCGTCGCAGTCTCCGGGTAGGGAAGGTCGACGAAGATCTGACCCGACCGGAGCTCGACGAGCACCTCGTCTCGCGCCGCTGTCGCGTTGATCACGAGATCGGCATCCGTCACGTCAGGCGGCCATTCGGCTCGTCGCGAGAAGCGGCGAGCGTGCGGAAGTGCGTGGACAAAGGCTGCCGCCGCTCCGCCGTCGCCGATCACGACGGGACGCTCGCTCGGAAGTGCATCCAGGATCGCCGCATCGGTCGACCACGCCTCGATGCGTCCATCGCGGACGACGAGAGTGTTGACCGAAGGAGCGTCCGTCTCGCAGAGCGCTGCCACGGCGACCTTGTGCGGCGCGGTCACGTTGGCTCCCGCAAAGCCGAGTGCGGCAAGCCCGGCTACGGCTTCCGCGAGGTGCTCGGGCGGAGTCGGGAGCGCGACGTAGACCCAGTCGAGTCCAACCGCGCCGAAGGCTGCGTTCTGCATGCGCGGCGAGAGCGAGTGCTCGACCGGCCAGCCGAGGATGCCGACGATCCGCGTCGTCCCGGAGATCTCGCTCATGCCTGGAGTATCCCGACGAGTCACCATCGCAGCTGGCATGGCGCGCAGTTCGTCACGCGCCGGCACGGCAAGGTTCGCTACGAGACCGCGTGGCTCAGCTGGCGGGACTACTCGGGCCGCGAGGTGGACATCGTCTCCGGTCCGGCGATGACGATGTCCCCGGCAGCGACGATCGCCCAACCTCGGTCACGGATAGCCAACTGGAACTTCGACCCCTACGAGCCGCCCGGCCCTGTGCAACGGTGGACGATCGCCGGCCGCACGGCGCTCTACTTCGACGCAACTGCTCCGTCGCCAGGAGAGTGGGCGCTCGTGGGCACCAACCCGCCTGAGCTTCGGGTCGACCACGACCACTCGTTTCGCATGTCCGCCCTGAGCGTGCGCCGGAAGACCGTAGTCGTCGTCATTCAGGCGCCTGTGGCGAGCTTCGCACAGTTCTTGCCAATCGCGACGCGCCTCATTGCGTCGCTCCGGTTCCCATCCTCATGAGCCATGGCCGAAAGGAGAACGAATGCGCAAGCTCCTGCCCATCGCACCCAGGTGCAGTGCAAACCAGTCCTCAGAGCGAAGGGAGAACGCTGTGAGACGTTTCCTCGTAGTTGCAGTCGCACTCGCTATCGCTGCCGTAATGCTGCTCGCGCTCCCAGTGGGCGCGGGAGCGAATTCCGACAAGCGTTTCGTGCTCGCTGTGCGCGGCGCCTTCACCGGGGATACGACGGGGGCAGGCACCTTTTCTGTCGCCGGTGCCCTCAGCGACTCCGGAACGTTCGAAACGAGCTTCACGGCCACGCCGAGGGGCGACACCTGCCTCAAGATCAATCCTGCTGAGTGGACGTTTACCGCTCCGAACGGGAGTCTCACCTTCCAGGGCTCGGGCCTGGGGTGTACGCCGTCCCCGAGCGACCCCCGCGGAATCTTCGACGGCAGCTTCAAGATCACGAGCGGCTCGGGCATCTATGCCGGTGTCTCGGGTAAAGGAACCGAGACTGGCGAGTCCGACTTCGACGACGGCACCTTTACGACCGTCTTCGACGGGAAGGCGCACGTCGGTCATTAGAGCCGGGGCACCGTGGACAAAGCGGACGAGACAAGGGTCCTGCGCCGCAGCGCAGGACCCGCCGCAGGACAATTGCTCGGACGACCGTGGGTCAGCAGCCGAAGCCGTACTCGCACTTCTTCTGCTCGAACTCGGACTCGCTTGCCGTGAAGAAGTGATGCACGCCGTCGGGCTTGCGGACGAAGAAGAGGTAGTCCACGCGGGCCGGGTGCGCGGCCGCGCGGATCGACGCGAGCCCCGGGTTCGAGATCGGCGTCGGCGGAAGCCCGGGCCTGTTCCGGGTGTTGTACGGGCTGTCGCTCTCGAGATCCGACACCTTCAGCGGCTCGGTCCCCGGCACGTTTCGGCCGTACCTGATGGTCGCGTCGATTCCGAGGTACATGCCGAGGTGCAGGCGGTTGTAGATCACGGCGGCGATGAGGCGGCGCTCCTCGGGAGCAACGGCCTCTTTCTCGATCATCGACGCGATGATGAGGACGTCGTACGGAGTGAGGTTCTTCGAGCGCGCATACCCGAGATCGACCTTGCGCCACTGCTGGCGGAAGTGCACGAGCTGGTCGCGAACGAGCCTGCGCGCCGTCGTCAGCTTCGTGAACTCGTACGTCGCCGGGAAGAGGAAGCCCTCGATGTTGCCGCGGACCCAGTCCTTGCGGAACTGGGGCGGCGGCACCGCGGCTGCGCTCGCGAGCAGGTATCCGGTTCGCGTGAGCCGAGGCGTCACGTGGCGCGCCGTGATCGCTATCTGCCGCACGGCCTCGACGCGATCGGCCATCTCTCGCCTCGTGAAGCCCTCAGGGAAGATGACGTGGAGCCGGACCGGCGCCGGTGTGGTCTCCACCGCGGACTCGGCTTCGTCGCCCTGGCAGGCGGAGAGACCGGCGACAGTCGCGAGGACCGCGAGGCATGCGAGCACGGACCGCCACGCCCTCCTCCAACTCGGCATCAGGTCGTCTGGGCGCTCTTCCATGCGAGGTAGCTCTCGAGCAGGTACGCAGCCGCACGCGCGTCCTCGGGTTGGACGCCGGGTCCGCGTGCGGCGAGCGCGGTCGTGAAGCGTTCATCGTACGTCTCGACCGGGACGCCGAGCTTCCCGGAGAGCGCTGCCACGAACACCTCCGTCTCGGCGACCTGCGCTCCCCGCTCGCCTCGGAGCGTCAGCGGGAGGCCGACCACGACGAGCTCGATCCCGTTCGCGCCGACCAGCGCCTCGATCCTGGCCAGACCGGCGTCTGAGCCCGCCCGCTCGACGACCTCGAGCGGAGTCGCGAGCGTCCCCGTGGCATCGGAGATCGCAACTCCCGTTCTCGCGGCGCCGTAGTCGAGCGCGAGAACCCTCACCTCACTGCAGCGCGCCGAGAATGAGTCGCTCGGCTTCCGCGAGCGCGTCCGGGAGCTTTTCGGGGTCCTTTCCGCCGGCACGAGCCATCGTCGGCCGTCCGCCACCCCCACCTCCGACGAGCGCCGCTGCCTGCTTGACCACATCCGACGCGCTTACGCGCTCGGCGACCGACTGGTCGAAGTTGGCGACCAGGTGAACCGTTCCGTCCTCGCGCGATCCGAGAACGACCGCCGCAGGCGCGTGCCGCTGCTTGAACGAGTCCGAGAGGTCGAGGAGCTGGTCGGCGTCGAGCCCGTCGACGGACTGGACGATCACGTTCACGCCTCCCTCGCTCCGCACTTCTGCCTCGGGAGCTGCCGAGGCGCTCTTGGCCGCCTCTGTCGGGCGCTTCTTGGCATCTCTTCGAGCGGTGGCCAGCTCCGCACGCAGCACCGACGCTGCGCGCGCGTTCTCGTCGAGATATGCCCACGCCTCGCCGGAGGTCACGGCTTCGATGCGCCTGACACCGGCACCCACCGAGCCTTCCGAGAGGATCGCGAACGGTCCGACCTCGGCCGTCGAGCCGACGTGTGTCCCTCCGCAGAGCTCGATCGAGTAGCCGGGCACCTCGACCACGCGCACGATGTCCCCGTACTTCTCGCCGAACAGCATTGTGGCGCCGAGGCGCCGCGCCTCGTCGATCGGCGTCTCGAAGATGTGGACGGGAGCGTTCTCGAACACCTTCTCGTTCACGATGCGCTCGACGCGGTCTCGCTCTTCCGGCGTGAGCGCCTGCTCGTGCGTGAAGTCGAAGCGGAGCTTGTCCGGGCGCACTGCGGATCCGGCCTGGCGCACGTGCTCGCCGAGCACCTCGCGGAGTGCTCGATGCAGGAGATGTGTGCCGGTGTGGTTGGCCATCGTCGGAAAGCGCACTCGCCACGGGACGACAGCCCGAACACGGTCTCCCCCGGTGAAACCCGTCCCGCGGAAGAGCAGCGCCTGGTCGTCGCCGAAGCGGTACGCATCGACGAGCTCGGCACGCGCAAGCGCGACGCTCGCCGGGTCGCCGTCGAGCTCGATGAAGCCGGAGTCGGTCACCTGGCCGCCGCCGGCCGGGTAGAACGGGGACTCGCGGAGCTTCGCGAGGAAGAGCCCGTCCTCGACCTCCTCGAATGCACCGATCTGCGTGAGCACGTCCGTCTTCGAGTACCCGACGAACTCCGCCTCGAACCCGGCGCCGCGTGCGAACTCCGCTGCGCGCTGGAGGTCTCCTTCTACGGCAGCGCGGGAGACTTCGCGGTGCCGCTCCATCTCCGCCTGGTAGCCGTCGACGTCGACGGGCTGGCTTCGTTCCTCCGCCAGCTCGATCGTCAGCTCGAGCGGGAACCCGTAGGTCGCCGCCAGCGTGAATGCCTCCTCACCGGAGATCGCACTCCTGTCCGCAAGCCCGTCGAACAGCTTCATCCCGCGCTCGAGCGTCTCCTCGAAGCGCCCCTCCTCGGTACGGATCACACTCTCGATCTCGTCGGCACGTTCCCGCAGCTCCGGGTATGCGTCCTCCATCTGCTCGACCACGACCGCAGGCAGCCGGTAGAGGTCGTGCAACCCGATCCGGTGCGCCTGGATGACCGCGCGGCGGATGATCCGACGCAGCACGTAACCGCGGCCTTCGTTCGAGGGGGTAACTCCGTCTCCGACGAGGAAGGTCATTCCGCGACCGTGATCCGCGAGGACGCGATGCGCCTTGGTCGCGGCAGGCGTGTCGCCGTACGCAATCCCCGACTCACCGGCGATCCATTCCATGATGCGCTGGTAGCCGTCCGTGTCGTATACCGACATGACGTCCTGCAGGATGGCGGCCGTCCGCTCGAGCCCCATCCCGGTGTCGATGTTTTGGGCCGGCAGCGGAGTGAGCGTCCCGTCCGCATGGAGCTCGTATTCCATGAAGACGAGGTTCCAGAACTCGAGGAATCGCTCGCAGCGGCTGCAGCCTGGGGCGCAGTCGAGCTGCCCGCAGCCGTGCTCGACTCCCCAGTCGTAGTAGAGCTCCGAGTCGGGTCCGCACGGGCCGGGACCGCCGACAGACCAGAAGTTCTCGGACGTCGGAAGCGGGACGATCCGCTCGCGAGGCATCCCGATGCGCTCCCAGAGCTCGATCGTGACCTCGTCAGGCCCGAGCTCGAGCTGCGGGTCGCCCGCGTGGACGCTCACCCAGATGCGGTCCCAGTCGATTTCGAGTCGCTCGCGGACGAACTCCGTCGCGAACTCGATCGCGCCTTCCTTGAAGTACTGGCCGAACGAGAAGTTTCCGAGCATCTCGAAGAAGGTGAGGTGCGAGCCGTCGGTGCCGACCTCGTCGATGTCCAGCGTCCTGAAGCACTTCTGGGCGATCACGGTGAGCGGAGCCGGAGGCGGCTCGAGGCCAAGGAAGTAGGGCATCTGCGGCTGCATCCCCGCGGTGGTCAGGAGCGTCGACTGGTCGTCCGCACGCGGAACGAGAGACGCCGATGGGCGTCGGAGATGTCCCTTCTCCTCGAAGAACGCGAGATAGCCCTCGCGGATCTCGGCCGTCGTCCTCATGCCGGGATTCTACGAGCGACGTCGCGAGCCGCCGCCGTCGGCGAGGCAAGGAGCCTCAGGCTGCGGGTGTGTCCGCCGGCGGGGTGGTCCCGGTCGCCGCGTCGGCCGCTGTCCCCGCTCGCCGCAGCTCCTCGTCGAGCTCGGCTTCCCGCTGGCGGGCGGCCTCTCGTGCAACCTTCATGGCCTCACTCGGGTCCCGTCGAGCACGGAACGCACCGAAGAAGTGAGCGATGGCGGCGGACATGCCGGAGACCTTCTTCACCGGAGTGACGATTGCCGTTGACACCGCACGCACGGCGGTGTCGGCGCTGTCCGCCATCGAGACCGCGCTGTCCGTTACGAGGTCGAGCTTGTCGAGCTCCCGGTTGACGCGGTCGATGGTGCCGCCCGACTTGTGGATCACCGGCAGCACCTCCTGCTCGGTGCCGCGAATGAAGGAGGAGAGCCGCACGAACGTACCGCCCAGCCGCACGAGCATGTACGCGAGCCCGATGCCGCTCGCGATGAAGAACAGCGCAAGGGCGTAATTGAGAACGTCGCTCGAGGTCGAGGCGAGAACGCTCATCGACCGTGATCCTAGTCAGGAAACGCCGGTGACGACGCCGGCTCCTACCACGGCGTCGCCGTCGTACAGCGCTGCAACCTGTCCGCACGCCACCGAGTGAGCCGACTCCTCGAGGTCGAGCGCGAATCCGTCGTGCGCCGGAACGACCTCTGCGAGCACGGGATCCGACCCGTAGCGGAGCTGTGCCGCGACGCGTGATGCGGGCGCGTACAGCGTTCCGGTCGCCTCCACGTGTGAGACGGCGAGTGCGTCGTGGCCGCCGACGACGACGTGATTCGTGGCGCGATCGGTGCGTAGGACGTACAGGGGCCTGGCAGCCGCAATCCCGAGCCCGCGTCGCTGGCCGGGCGTGAAGCGCCAGTACCCCTCGTGGCGGCCGAGGACGCGGCCGCTCTCGTCCACGACGTCGCCGGAGCTCGGCGCAAGACCCTGGCGCTCGAGGAACCGGCGGTAGTCGTCGCCGGCGAGGAAGCACGCCTCCTGGCTCTCAGGACGCGATGCCGCGGCAAGCCCTGCGCGGACGGCCTCGGCACGCGTCTCCTCCTTCGACTGCTCGCCGAGTGGAAACTCCACACGATCGAGAACACCGGGGTCGACGGTGGCCAGCATGTACGACTGGTCCTTGCGCGGATCCGCCCCGCGCGCCAGCAGCCGTCGCCCTCCGCGCTCGACGATCCGCGCGTAGTGACCGGTCCAGAGCTTCTCCGCACCGGCACGAGCGGCGAAGCCGAGCAACGCGTCGAACCGGAACGCGCCGTTGCAGCGCGTGCACGGATTCGGCGTCTCGCCGTCGCGGTACGAGGAGACGAACGGCGTGACGACCTCCGAGCGGAACTCCTCGCGGAGGTCGAGGGTCACGTGCGGTAGACCGAGCGCGTGGCATGTTGCTCGCGCGGCCGCAACCGCCGCGGGCGAGCAGCACGCGCGCTCGGCGCTCGGCCCTGCCGGGTCCTGCCAAAGGCGAAGCGTCACACCGATTGCACTCGGGCCGGCACGCAGGAGCGAGACGGCGCTGTCGACGCCGCCGCTCATCGCGACAGCGACCCGCCCCGATCGAGGTTCTGCGGCGAAGACCTGCCCGAGCGCCGACGCGAGCGCCTCGACAGCGAGCGCATCTCCACCCACGGACGCGGCCTCGAGCATCGTCAGGCCGACAAGAGACTCGTCGAGGCCCTCCGCATCCGAGTCGACGACTCGGTCGCCGTCGATGGAAAGGCGTACGGCTGCCCAGTCGCCGTTCCGCGACGCGTCTCCGAATACCTCGTCTGCCATGCGCTCAAGGCTAGCCTCGCCGACAGCGCTGATGCACCCGCCGAGGTTCTGGCCTTGGCCAGAACCTCGTTAATGCTCCACCCTGCCGATGAAGCGACGGCCACTTGCGAACCTGGCTCTGCCAGGTGGGTGCCGTGCGGGGAGTCGGCAACGCCTATCCCCGACACCGACTCCCTTCGCGTGAGTGTTGGTTCACGTTAGGAGCCGAAGCCACGCACAGGGTCGAGCGACCGGCATCCTACCCGCCGCTCGACGTGGCGAAGCGCCAGTCGAGCTGCTGGGTGCCCTGGAGATCGAGCATCTTCGCGAGCTTCTGGGTCACCTCGAGGTTGCGACCCGCCTCGACGATCCTGTTGTCGATCACCTCGGTGAGGATCTGCGTACCGCCCAAGCGAAGGACGATCTTTGCGCCGCAGGGAAGGACCGGGTGGCTCACGCCGAGTGAGCCGGCGGTGAGGATCTGACCGCAGGTCGTCCGCTCGGCGTCTCCGACCGGGCCTCGAGAGCCGGCGAACGCGCTGTTCCAGCCTCCCGGCGCGGCTGCGCTCGTCACGGTGTCGGCAACGGCGTTCTCCGCTCGCTTCTCCCCGATGGCGAGCGCCGTCACGCCTCCGAGCAGGGCAACTGCGGCCAGCAGAGCGAGTCGCTCTCCGAGCGAGCTCGACGTCACGATGCGCTCTCCGCCGGCGGCAGCTCGACCCGGATGCCGAGCTCCTCGAGCTGGTCCTGCGGCACCTCCGACGGCGCACCGCTCATCGGGTCGACTCCGGCCTGGCTCTTCGGAAACGCGACCGTGTCGCGGATGAAGGGCTCGTCGAGGAGCGCCATCGTCAGGCGGTCGATGCCGGACGCGATCCCGCCGTGCGGCGGCGCGCCCATCGCGAGCGCGTCGAGCAGGAAGCCGAACTTCGCCCGCTGCTCCTCCGGCGAGATGCCGAGGTAGTCGAACATCCTCGCCTGGAGCTCGGGCTCGTGGATTCGGATCGACCCTCCGGCGAGCTCGATGCCGTTGCCCACGAGGTCGTATGCGACCGCGCTCGCGGCGCCGGGATCGTCATCGAGCAGCGGCAGGCTGTCGTCGGTCGGCCGCGTGAACGGATGGTGCTGTGCCGTCCAGCGTCCTTCGTCCTCGTTCCACTCGAGCAGTGGCATGGGCGTCACCCAGAGGAACTTCCACGCCGTCCGGTCCACGAGCTCGAGCTCCCGGCCGAGATGGACGCGCAGCAAACCCAGGACTTTCGCAGCCAGCTTCGGGGTGTCCGCGACGAACAGCGCCGTCGTCCCGGGCTCGCGGAGGACTTCGAGCTCACGCTCCGAGAGGAACTTCGCGATCGGCGAGGCGACCTCGCCGTGCGCGCGGAAGACGACGTACGCGAGCCCTTTCGCCCCCCACGGCTTCACCATCTCCTCGAGCTTTCCGATCTCGGTGCGCGAGAGCTCGCGCGGCACGCTCAGGTAGCGGACCGCCTCGGCGTTCGAGAAGACGCCGAACTCGGAGCCGCGAGTGACCTCGGTCGCGTCCTGGATCTCGAGCCCGAAGCGGAGGTCGGGCTTGTCGGACCCGTACCGCAGCTCGGCCTCCTGCCACGACATGCGCGGAAACGGCGTCTCGAGCTCGACCCCGATCGTCTCTCGCCAGATCCGCGGGACGATTCGCTCCATCAGCGCGAGGATCTCCTCCGGGTCGGGGAACGCCATCTCCACGTCGAGCTGCGTGAGCTCCTGGAGCCGGTCGGCGCGCAGGTCCTCGTCTCGGAAGCAGCGGGCGATCTGGTAGTAGCGCTCGAATCCGGAGATCACGAGGAGCTGCTTGTAGATCTGCGGCGATTGCGGCAGCGCGAAGAACTTGCCTTGCTGCAGACGCGTCGGAACGAGGAAGTCCCGTGCGCCTTCCGGGGTCGGCTTCGCCATGATCGGCGTCTCGATGTCGAGGAAGCCGTCGGCCTCCATCTCCTGACGGATGATCGAGACGAGCTGCGCCCTCGTCCGTAGGTTCCGTTGCAGCCGGTCGCGACGGAGATCGAGCCAGCGGTAGCGGTAGCGAAGCGTCTCGTCGACGCCCTCGTCGTCGAGCTGGAACGGCAGCGGGGTCGAGCGCGAGACGACCTCGAGCTCGTCGACCTGCACCTCGACATCCCCGGTCGGAAGCTTCGGGTTCACGGCTTCGGGAGCGCGCGCGACGACTTCGCCTCGGGCTCGGATCACGAACTCGCTGCGAATGTCATGAGCGATCTCCGCGGCCTGCGCAGCGCGCTCCGGGTTGATGACGAGCTGGCTCAGGCCGCTCTGGTCCCTGAGGTCGATGAAGATCAGCCCACCGTGGTCGCGGCGCCGAGCGACCCAACCTGCCACGGCGACCGTCTCCCCCACGTTCTCCTTCGTGAGTGTTCCCGCGGCCGTGTCGCGCCACGCGTTCATGGGGCGAGCCTGCTGACGACGTCGGAGTGCGCGATCGTCTCGTCGGGTCGGTCCGACGCACGAAGAGTCACGGCGTCCGCCCCGACCACCACGGTCGTCCGCGCGCCTAGGCGCGCCGCTTGCGTGAGTTGGCCCTTCGTCGACCTCCCGGCGTAGTCCGTGTCCCCGGCAAGTCCTTGCGCCCGGAGCTCGGCCAGCCAGCGCGCGACGAGCGCCCGTGGCGCTCCCGGCTCGGCCACGAAGAAAACGTCGATCCCGTCCGGTTCCACGGCCGAGCCGACTCCCTCCTCCTCCATCGCGAGAAGAAGGCGCTCGATTCCCGCTCCGAATCCCACGCCGGGCGTGGCGGGGCCGCCGATCTCCTCGACGAGGTAGTCGTAGCGGCCGCCCCCGGAGATCGTCGCGTTCTCGTTCTCCAGCGGACCGACGAACTCCCAGGTCGTGCGCGAGTAGTAGTCGAGACCGCGGACGAGAGTCGGCTCGAGGACATAGCGGACACCGACCTCGTCGAGGTCCGCCCGCACGGCGGCGAACCGCTCGACGCACTCCGCGCACAGCGAGTCGCCGATCTTCGGCGCCTCGTCGAGCGTCGCGCGGACTCCCTCGGGCTTCGCGTCGTAGTTGTCGAAGACCCGCAGCGGGCTCGTGCGTGCCTTCTCACGAGTGGCCTCGTCGAGCCGATCGATGTTCTCCGCGAGCCACGCCTGCAGCGCCGTGAGGTACGCGGGTCTGCACTCGCGGCAGCCGATCGAGTTCAGCGCGAGGTGGTAGCGCGTGACGCCGAGTCCGGCGAGCAGCGTGTCGTAGAGCTGGATGAGCTCTGCGTCGATCGCCGGATCGTCGCTTCCGATCGCCTCGACCGACGCCTGCCAGTGCTCGCGATACCGTCCGCGACCGGGCGCCGAGTACCGGTACATCGGGCCGATCGTGAAGAGCTTCGCGGGCTGCGGCTCACGGTGCATGCCGTGCTCGACGTATGCGCGACAGATCGGCGCCGTCCCCTCGGGCCGGAGCGTCAGCGAGCGGTCAGACCGGTCGAGGAACGTGTACATCTCCTTCTGGACGACATCGGAGCCCGCACCGGACGTACGGGCGAAGAGCGCGGTGTCCTCGAAACCCGGTGTGAAGATCGGTCGATACCCGTAGAGCGCGCACAGACGCGTGATCTCGCTCGTCACGCGTTGCCAGAGCCGCTGCTCCGAAGGGACGACGTCGTGCGTGCCCCGTGGGCGCTCGATCTTCGGTGCGTCGTTCACTCCGCGAGCTCCGAACGAAGCTCGGTGAGGAATGGGTTGCCCTCGAGCTCGGCACCGAGTGTCGTGAGCGGACCGTGTCCCGGATAGACGACGGTCTCGGGTGGATAGCGAGTCGACGAGCGAGCGGATCGACGCGAGCAACGTGTCCCAGTCCGCACCGGGAAGGTCCGTCCTACCGACGGATCCGGCGAAGAGGACGTCGCCCGAGAAGAGATTCCCGTCCGCGTAGTAGGCGAGATGCGCCGGCGAGTGGCCGGGCACGGAGACGACATCGAAAGCGATTCCTGCGACCTCGATCGTCTCCCCTCCCTCGAGGAGCACCTCGGGGGTGTGGGAGCTGAGCACGAGGCCGGGCGGGGTGAAGCGATTGGGATCCTCGAGAAGTGACTTCTCGCCACCGGCCATGTAGACGGGCGCTCCGGTGCCGTCGGCGAGATCGGCCACACCGACGAGGTGGTCCCAGTGCCCGTGCGTCACGAAGATCGCTGCGCACGACGTCCCCGAGCTCGCGAGGCGGAGCCGGATCTCGGCCGCATCGCCGCTCGGATCGACGACGACGGCTCCGGCGGACGGGGTCTCGGTGACGACGTAGCAGTTGGTCCCGATCGGGCCGAGTGACAGCTGTTCGACTCGGAGCGGCATCGCTGAAGCCGCGTCAGCTCTCGCGCCGACCGCTCGTCCCTTGCTGGCGCTCGAGCCTTCTCTTGTGCGAGCGCCAAAAGACCGTGTCCATCAGATAGCTGAAAGGAATGAAGATCGCGACGATGATCAGCGTCTGCGTGATCTTGGTCGGCATCGACATCTTCGGAGACAGGAGCATCACCGTGGCGAACATGATCGGCGCGAAGATGAGACCGCGCTTCAGCGTCTTGTTCCAGGACGGAGGCTGGACTCGCCGGCCGCTACCCGTCGATTTCGAACCGTTCGTGGACGCCGCCTTCCGCGTGGGAGCGTCCTCGGGCTCGAGCTCGTTGCCGTCCGCGTCCTCCCAGACGTACTCGTGACGCTGCTCTTTCGCGCGGCGCCGCTTCTGCTTCTTCGTGGCCATCGCGCGATTATGCCCGCGCGCCGACGACCCGCCCGTCCCGAACGACCGTGTCCACGACGGATCCGCCGAGGTGGTACGCGAGGTAGCGCCAGTCATCCGCCGCGAGCAGGACGAGATCTGCGTCGAAGCCCGGCGCGATCCTTCCCTTGCGATCGGCTCGACCGAGCACGTGTGCCGCGTTCACCGTGCACGCGGAAAGTGCCTCTGCGGGCGTGAGCCGGAGCTGCGTGCACGCGAGCGCACAGACGAGCGGAAGCGACTCGCAGAATGCGCTCCCCGGGTTGAAGTCCGTCGCGAGGGCGACGGCTGCTCCTGCATCGACAAGTGCTCGGCCAGGCGGCATCGGTCGTCCCAGGAACAGGGCGCTGGCGGGAAGGAGCACCGCGGCGACGTCGCTCGCGGCAAGTGTCGCGACTCCGGCTGCGCCAGTTGCCTCGAGGTGATCGATCGACCGCGCTCCGAGCTCGATCGCGAGTGCTACCGCCCCGGACTCCGTGAACTGGTCGCCGTGCAGTCTGAGCACGAGGCCCGCATCGCGACACGCCGTCAGATAGCGCCGTGCCTGGTCGACGTCGAACGCGCCACGTTCGAGGAAGACGTCAGCCGCCTCGGCCAAGGTCGCGGCTTCCGGCAGGACCTCTCCGACGAGGAACTCCACGTAGACGTCCGCACCCTCGTCCTCGAACTCCGGAGGAACGGCGTGAGCCCCGAGCCAGGTCGCGACGCCGCCCGCTTCACGGATCACCCGAAGCTGCGCGAGCTCGGTCTCCCGGTCGAGTCCGTACCCCGACTTCGCCTCGAAGGTCGTCGTCCCCGTCTGGAGCATCCACCCCGCATGGCGTGCGAGCGCGCTACGCAGACCGTCCTCGCCGGCCGCGCGCGTCGCACGGACGGTCGAGAGAATGCCGCCGCCGGCTGCGTGGAGCTCCTCGTACGTCGCGCCCCCCGCCCGCAGAGAGAACTCCTCCACGCGGTCTCCGGCGAAGCAGGCGTGCGTGTGGCAATCCACGAGTCCCGGAACGGCACAGAGCCCGCGACCGTCGAGCTCTTCGACTTCGCCGTCGAGCACAGGCAGCTCGCGCATGCCCCCGACCTGGGAGATGCGCCCCGCTTCGCAGAGCACGAACCCGTTCTCGACCAGGTCGACCTCGCCGAACGCGCTGCCGCGGAGCGGAGCGGCAATTCCCGGCGGGCTTGCGACCTGGGCGAGGTCACGGACGAGGAGACGAGCAGGAGGCGTCGATGCAGGCGTCACGCGTGGGAGTCCGGGAGCGACGGGAGGTCGAGCCCGCCGGAACGGGCCGCATCGAGCGCCTCCTCGTAGCCCGCATCGGCGTGGCGCATGACCCCGGTCCCCGGATCCGTCGTCAACACTCGCTCGAGCTTCTGGGCCGCCATGTCGCTCCCGTCCGCGACGACGACCATCCCGGCATGGATCGAGTTGCCGATCCCCACGCCTCCGCCGTGGTGGACGCTCACCCAGGTCGCTCCCGCGGCGACGTTGAGGAGCGCGTTCAGGATCGGCCAGTCGGCGATGGCATCGGAGCCGTCGCGCATCGACTCCGTCTCGCGGTAGGGCGACGCTACCGAGCCCGAGTCGAGATGGTCGCGGCCGATGACGACGGGCGCCGAGACCTTCCCGCTGCGCACGAGCTCGTTCATGGCCAGCCCGGCGCGCGCTCGATCGCCGTACCCGAGCCAGCAGATCCGCGCCGGAAGCCCCTGGAACGCGACTCGCTCGGGTGCGAGCTCGAGCCATCGTTGGAGAAGCACGTCGTCGGGGAAGAGACGTTTGAGCTCCCGGTCGATCTCGGCGATGTCCGCCGGGTCGCCGGACAATGCGGCCCATCGGAACGGGCCGATCCCGCGGCAGAAGAGCGGACGGATGTAGGCCGGGACGAAGCCTGGATAGGAGAACGCGTCCGCGACCCCGGCCTCTTGAGCCTCGCCTCGAAGGTTGTTGCCGTAGTCGAACACGTGGCTGCCGGCGCGAGAGTGCTCGAGCAACCCGCGCACGTGCTCGGCGATCGAGTCGCGCGCACGCCGCAGATACTCGTTGGGGTCACGCTGCCGGAGCTCCGCGGCCGCATCCACGTCGAGGCCCTGAGGGACGTAGCCCGTGAGCGGGTCATGTGCAGCCGTTTGGTCAGTGACGAGATCGAAGATCTCCCCGCGCCGCGCGAGCTCGGGAACGACGTCTGCAGCGTTTCCGAGGAGCGCCACGGACAGCGGCCGTCGGTCCTCGGCAGCCTGACGGACCTGCGTGAGCGCGTCGTCGAGCGAGTCGGTTGCAACGTCGACGTACCGCGTCTCGAGCCGGCGTTCGATGCGCGTCGGATCGACCTCGACGCAGAGCGCCACCGCGCCGCACATCGTCGCGGCGAGCGGCTGCGCGCCACCCATTCCGCCGAGGCCGGCAGTCAGGATCGTGCGCCCGCTGAGATCGGGCGAGCCGAAGTGGGTCTCGCCGGCCGCCGCGAACGTCTGGTAGGTGCCCTGGAGGATGCCCTGTGTGCCGATGTAGATCCAGCTGCCTGCGGTCATCTGACCGAACATCGTCAGACCCTCGGCCTCGAGGCGCCTGAACTCGTCCCAGTTGGCCCAGCGCGGCACGAGCAGCGAGTTCGCGATCAGGACTCGCGGCGCCCACTCGGTCGTCCGGAAGACGCCGACCGGCTTGCCGCTCTGGACGAGGAGCGTCTCATCTCCCTCCAGGCGCAGGAGCGTCCTCACGATCGCCCGCAGCGCGTCGTGGCTGCGTGCCGCCTTGCCGGTGCCCCCGTAGACGACCAGCTGCTCGGGGTGCTCGGCGACCTCCGGGTCGAGGTTGTTCAGGAGCATCCGAAGCGGAGCCTCGGTCTGCCACGAGCGTGCGAGGAGCTCGGTCCCGCGCGGGGCTCGCACGTGCGCGAGGTCGCCGCAGAGTTCCTCGACCCTCGAGTCGGTGGTCGCGACGTCGCTCATGCGAGCGCTCCGAGCTCCTCCTCGACGGCGGCGACGAACTCACCGTCGCGGATGGCGACCGCGACGCGCTCGATGTCCTTGCTCAGCGACCGGTCGTCCTCGAGCCGCTCGGAGAGCGACCGCACATGCGCGTGGATGAGCTGCACCCCGCGACCCGGTTCGAGCGGCGCGAGGAACTCCACCGCCTGCGCTCCTGCGAGCAGCTCGATCGCAAGCGCCCGCTCGACGTTGTCCAGTACGAGCAACGCCTTCAGACCTGCCGTGTTCCCCATGGAGACGTGATCCTCCTGACCCGCGCTCGTCGGGATCGAGTCGACGCTCGCGGGATGGGCGAGCACCTTGTTCTCGGAGACGAGCGCAGCCGCCACGTACTGTGGGATCATGAACCCCGAGTTCAGCCCTCCCTCCTTCACGAGGAACGGCGGCAGCCCGTCCGAGAGGCTCGGGTTCACGAGCCGCTCGACGCGGCGCTCGGAGATGCTCGCAAGCTCGGCGACGGCGAGGGCCAGCGCGTCGAGCGCGAACGCGAGCGGCTGCCCGTGGAAGTTCCCCGCAGACACGATCTCCCCCTCTTCGACGAGCACGAGCGGGTTGTCGGTCGCGGCATTGAGCTCGGTCGCCACGGTCGCCTCCACGTAGTCGAGGAGGTCGCGGCACGCACCGTGCACTTGCGGGGCGCAGCGGAGCGAATACGCGTCCTGCACCTTGTCGCACCAGCGGTGCGACTCGATGATGGCCGAGCCCTCGAGGAGCCGCCACATGTTCGCGGCCGCATCCTGCTGGCCCTTCAGCGGCCGCGACCGGTGGACTGCAGGATCGAAGCTCGTGCGGGATCCCTGGAGCGCCTCGAGCGAGAGCGTGCACGCGAGGTCTGCGGTCGCCGCAAGTCGCCGTGCGCGAACGATCCCGAGCACGGCCATGGCACACATGAACTGCGTGCCGTTGACGAGGGACAGGCCTTCCTTGCTCGCGAGCTCGATCGGCTCGAGGCCGACCTTGCGTAGCGCAGCCGCACCGTCGAGGAGCTCGCCGTCGACCATCGCCTCCCCCTCGCCGACGAGCGGCAGCGCAAGGTGTGCGAGCGGAGCCAGGTCGCCGCTCGCCCCGACCGAGCCACGGGAGGGAACGACGGGGATCACGCCGCGGTTGAGCAGCGCGATGAGGAGCTCGGCGGTCTCCACCCGCGCTCCGGAGTAGCCCTTCGCGAGCGTGTTCGCGCGCAGGGCCATCGCCGCCCTGACGACGTCGTCGGCGTACGGCTCGCCAACGCCGCACGAATGGCTGCGCAGGAGCCGGAGCTGGAGCTCGCCCGTCAGCTCGTCGGGGATGTGCGCCGAGACGAAGCGGCCGAAGCCGGTGTTGACCCCGTAGGTGTGCTCGCCACGGATGGACTCCACGAGGGTGCGGGCGGCACGCATGCGGTCTCGTGCCGACTCGGCGAGCTCCACCGAGGCACCGTTGACGGCCACGTCCCAGACGTCGGCGACTTCGAGATCGTCGCCCGTCAGCTCGATCGTCCGCGACACGGCCGGAGTCTAGAGCCCGAGGCGACTCTCGAGGACGTGCGATTCGTCCACGCCGGGAATCTCCGCGCCCGCCTCCGTCGCCTCAGCGAGCACGCTCGCGGGAACCAGCCCGACGAGCTCGCCCCCGACGACTCGGGTCGAGCGAGCCGCGGCCTCACGCCGTACCGCAGCGACGACGACGTGCAGTGAGGACTGCTCGACGTCGATCACGTTCATGCTCACTTGCACGCGGTCCGAACGCGGGAGCTCGAGCCCGATCGCCTGGACGCCCGGCAACCCCCCGCTCGACTCGCGAACTGCCGCCGCGATCTCCTGTGCGACCCGAACGTCGTCCGTCTCGAGGTCGAGGTTGTACGCAACGAGAGGCCTTCGTACCCCGACGAGAACGGCTCCCGATCGCGCATCGATGCGAGATGGCCCGAAGTCGGGTGCGATCTCACCGGCAGCGAGCCGACGTTCGAGCTCTTCCAGGCCGCCGCGCCGGAAGAACGCCGGGCGCCGTCCTTCTCCGACGTCCCCGTACAGGAACACGGGAAGCCCGAGCTCCCCACCCACCCGTGCGGCGACCCCGAGTGCAACGGCAACAGCTGCCGGAGCATCCTCCGGTTTGAGCGGGACGACCGGCACGACGTCGGCGGCACCGACACGCGGGTGAACGCCTTCGTGCCGGCGAAGATCGATCAGCGAGCAGGCGGCCGCGATCCCGGCGAGCAAGGCTCTCGCGAGGTCGTCGGCAGTCTCCCGCGAGCGTGTAGACGGAACGGTGGTGATCCGGGTCCGAGTGCACGTCGAGCAGCCGCGCCGACGTCGCGAAGGCCGCGCCGATCGCCGCGATCGCGTCCGCGTCTCGCCCCTCGGACACGTTCGGCACGGCCTCCAACACGATCCGTACCCTACGGTCCGGTGACGGAGGAGGACCCCGAGACGCCACGGCGATCGAACGGGCGCACATTCATGCGCCTGCTCGGGTTCCTGCGCCCGTACCGCGTATCGCTCGTCGTCTCGTCGCTGCTCGCGATCGGCTCGCAGATCGCCGGCATCCTCGTTCCGGTCCTGACGGGGGTCGTGATCAACGGAGTCACGGGCGAGCCCGACAAGCGCAAACTCGCACTCTGGATAGCGCTGATCATCGGGCTCGGCGTCATCCGCGCGGCGCTCATGGTCGGAAGACGTCTCATCTCGGGCCGACAGGCACTCGCCGTCGAGTACGACCTGCGGGACGACTTGTACGCACACCTCCTGCGGCTTTCGTTCGGCTTCTACGACCGTAGCCAGGTCGGCCAGCTCATGTCCCGAGCGACGATCGACCTGCAGTCGGTTCGCTTCTTCCTCGGGTACGGGCTGATCTTCTTCGCACAGCACGTCGTCACCGTCGTGGTCGTGAGCATCGTTCTCTTCTTCTACAGCTGGGAGCTCGCTCTCGTGGCGCTGGCGATCATGCCGGTGGTCGTCCTCGTCGCATACCGCTACAGCCACGTGTCCCACCCGGTTCTGCGCGACGTCCAGCAGAAGCTCGCAGACGTCGCGACGGTTGCCGAGGAGAGCATCGTCGGGGTCCACGTCGTGAAGTCGTTCGCCCAGGAGACTCATCGCGAGGAGCAGTTCGCGGCTGCGGCCGACTCGGTGTTCCACCAGACGCTTGCGGCGAACCGGCAGCGCGCGCTCTACGTCCCCTTGCTGAGCTTCATGCCTCTCGTCGCCCAGGCCGCGGTCCTGCTCGTGGCCGGACGGATGGTCGTCTCGGGCTCTCTCTCGATCGGCGACTTCTTTGCGTTCAACCTGCTGCTCGCGATGCTCGTCATGCCGCTCCGGATGCTCGGGATGTGGGTCGGCCAGGCACAGCGCGCGATAGCGGCCGGCGAGAGGATCTTCGAGATTCTCGACGAGCCCGAAGAGATCGCCGATCGCCCGCACGCCCAGAAGCTGCCGCCGGGTCTCGGCGCCATTCGCTTCGAGGCGGTCGACTTCTCGTACGAGCCAGGACGGCTCGTGCTCG
Source organism: uncultured Actinomycetes bacterium (assembly GCA_963734825.1). Taxonomy (GTDB): domain Bacteria; phylum Actinomycetota; class Thermoleophilia; order Gaiellales; family Gaiellaceae; genus GMQP-bins7. The sequence goes on from CAVTIQ010000003.1 coordinate 382,736, forward strand.
AGGGCATCGACTTCGAGCTCCAACCCGGACGCACGGTCGCACTCATCGGGCGCACCGGGTCGGGGAAGACCACGCTCGCTGCGCTCGTTCCCCGCTTCTACGACGCCACGAGCGGCCGCGTCCTGGTCGACGGCGTCGACGTCCGCGAGTTGCACCGCCGGTCGCTCCGCCGCGAGATCGGAGTCATCTCGCAGGACCCGTTCCTCTTCTCGGCGAGCGTGCACGACAACATTGCCTTCGGGACGCCGGACGCACCTCACGACGCTGTCGAGGCGGCCGCACGAGCGGCTCAGGCGCACGAGTTCATCGAAGAGCTCCCCAAGGGTTACGACACCGTCGTCGGCGAGCGCGGCATCACGCTCTCGGGCGGACAGCGGCAGCGCATCGCGATAGCGCGCGCACTCCTGATCGACCCGCGGATCCTGATCCTCGATGACGCGACCGCCTCGGTCGACGCCACGACGGAGTCGAGGATCCGCGCCGGGCTTCAGGAGGTCATGCGCGACCGAACGACGATCATCATCGCGCATCGTCTGTCCACCATCGCTCTTGCTGACGAGATTCTCGTCCTCGACCACGGGCGCATCGCGGCGCGCGGGACACAGGCCGAACTGCTGGTCGACAGCCCCCTCTTTCGAGAGATCCACGAGCACGGCCTGCTCCAGCAGGTGGTGGCGGGATGACCTGCCGATCGACACACACTCGGCACGATTCCGTGTCCCATGCGTGCCGTTGCCAGGGTTACGCTGGAGGCGGGTGGTGGGTTGGGGTGCCCCGTAGGAAGGACCGTCGTTGAAGGTCTGGCAGGCAGGCAGCCACCTCTCGGATGTTCGGGGCGGCCAGATCGAGGACTGGTCCTGGCGCAAGACGCGACGCCGACTCGCCGTGCTGGCCCGTCTTGCCCGCCCGTATCCGGGCCGAACGGCACTGGCGATCGTGACCCTCGTCGCCTTCACGTTGGTCGCGCTCTTGCCGCCGTACCTCGCGAAGCTCGCGGTGGACGACGGCATCTCGAAAGGCGATCTCGAGACGCTGACCAAGGTCGTCATCGCGTTCGTGCTCGCGGGGGTCGCGGCCTTCGCGCTGTCCGGAGCGCAGACCTACTTCACCGGCTGGGTGGGCGAACGAGGCCTCGCCGACCTTCGCATCAACCTGTTCGCACACCTCCAGCGCCTCTCGCTCGGCTACTACGAGCGGAACCGCACCGGAGCGATCGTCAGCCGCATCACGAACGACGTCGAGGCGCTCGACCAGCTCGTCACCGACGGCGTGGCGAGCCTCGTGCAGAACTCGCTGCTCCTCGTCGGAACGGCGGTAGTCCTCTTCCTCCTCGACTGGCGTCTTGCGCTCGCGACGCTCGTCGTGCTTCCGCTGATGGCCGCAGTCACCGTCTGGTTCCGCTCGCGCTCGAATCGCGCGTACCGGCGTGTTCGCGAGCGACTCGGGCTCGTCACCGCGACCCTTGCGGAGGACATCTCGGGCATGCGCGTCGTCCAGTCGTTCACTCGCGAGCCCTCGAGCCACATCACGTTCCGGGGCGTCAACGAGCGGTACCGCGAGTCGAACTACGAGACCGTCGTCGTCAGTGGCGTCTACTTCCCCGCAGTCGACGTCCTCTCGTCGATCGCAGTCGCAATCGTGCTCGGGTTCGGCGGCTGGCTCGTCATCGGCGGCAGCCTCACAGCGGGCACGCTCTTCGCGTTCGTGCTCTACCTCGCGAACTTCTTCGACCCGGTGCAACAGCTCTCACAGCTCTACAACACGTTCCTCTCGGCAACCGCGGCGCTCGACCGGATCCTGGGCGTGCTCGACGAAGAGCCCGAGATCGTGGACGCCGTGAACGCAGACGAGCTCCCGAGGATCGCAGGACACGTCGACTTCGATCACGTGCGTTTCGGCTACGGCGATCTCGCCGATGTCCTCCACGACTTCGACCTCGACGTCGCGCCCGGAACGACCGTCGCGCTCGTCGGCCATACGGGTGCCGGCAAGTCGACGATCGCGAAGCTGCTCGCGCGCTTCTACGACCCGCGCGCGGGCACGATCAGGATCGACAGCCACGATATCCGGGGCGTCACGCAGTCGTCGCTTCGCCGCCAGCTCGGGATCGTGCCGCAGGAGGGGTTCCTCTTCGCGGGGACGATCGCCGACAACATCGCCTTCGGCCGGCCGGACGCCGCGCGTGCGGAGATCGAGGCAGCGGCGGCGTCGGTCGGCGCGGCGCCGTTCATCGCGGAGCTGCCGAACGGGTACGACACCCAGCTCGGCGAGCGCGGCTTCCGGCTCTCGCTCGGCCAGCGGCAGCTCGTCGCGTTCGCGCGCGCGCTGCTCGCCGACCCGCGAATCCTCATCCTCGACGAAGCAACCTCGTCGGTCGACATCGCGACCGAACGGCGAATCGAGCACGGCCTGCGCCTGCTCCTCGCCGGACGGACGGCTTTCGTGATCGCGCACAGGCTGTCCACCATCCGCGGCGCCGATCTGATCGTCGTCCTCGACCACGGGCACATCGTCGAGAGAGGGACGCACGACGAGCTGATGGCCGCCGGTGGCGTCTACACCCGTCTGTACGGCGATTGGGCGGAGGACGTGGCGTGACCCGCCCAGACGCAGCCGGGCGGGACCGTCCCCGGCGAGCGTAGGGTTCGGAGATGGCGCTCGAGCAGGATCCGGAGGCGCACCCGGACGAGACGCTCCCGGCAGGCGTCGCGGATGCAGCCGGCCCACTCTCGGAAGAGGCCGTCCGCGACACGCGTCTCACGCCCGCCGAGGCCGTCGCTGGCATGCACATCCGCGTGCCCGCGCGTGGGAATCGAAAACTCCGACTCCTGCTGGAGAAGGCGGAAGCAGACAAGCAGCTGAAGGCGTGGTGGCACGTCGCGAACGTCAACGCGGTTGTGCGCCTCGAGATCAACGACCACTCGTGGGTGCACGTCCAGATCGTCACCAACATCGCTTTGAAGCTTCTCCGCGAGCTCGTGAAGCACGGGGTCACGCCGTCCCTCGTGAGCGACTATCGGATGACGACGGACGACTCCGAGGTTGTCGTCGTCCTCTCGGCGATGTTGCACGACATCGGCATGTCCGTGCATCGGCGTGACCACGAAGACTTCAGCCTCTTCCTCGCGGAGCCCAAGATTCGAGAGCTCCTCGACGGCATCTACGAGGAGCCGGATCGAACCGTGCTCGTGTCGGAGACGCTGCAGGCGATCATCAGCCACCGCGCGGACGGGGAGCCGCTCGCGCTGGAGGCCGGCGTCCTCCGTGTCGCCGACGCCCTCGACCTCGCGAAAGGCCGCTCTCGCATCCCGTTCGAACGAGGTTCCGTCACCATCCACTCCCTGTCAGCGGCGGCAATCGACCAGGTCCGAATTGCCGACGGTCAGACCCGACCGGTCATGGTCGAGATCCTGATGAACAACTCGTCCGGCATCTACCAGGTCGACGGGCTCCTCAAGGCGAAGCTTCGCGGCTCAGGGCTCGAGCCGTACATCGAGGTCGTCGCCCGAATCGACACGGAGGCGGAGAAACGCCTCGTCCCGGTCTATCGTCTCGAGCTCGGAGAACCCGCCCGCCCGACGACCGACTAGGTGCGCTCGGCTAGAGTTCGGGCGCCCGTTGCGGGGTAGTCTAACGGTAGGACGCCCGGCTCTGGACCGGGAAGTTGGGGTTCGAATCCCTGCCCCGCAGCCTCGTAGGCTGTTGCCTCAGCCGTTTACGCTTGTAACAACCTTTCTGAGCATTCTGTAAGCAATCGCGGCCGAGCTCGTGCCGGTTCCGCTACCGTTGTGCGCACCGATTGACACGAGCGGCTCCCTTCTGGGCGGGCCGCGCCCCTGTCTTCGACCAGGAGGTTCTCGTTCTGAAAGCCCTCATCTTCGGCCTGTGCGTGCTTGCTGTCGTCGCTCTGACGGCCGCGGCGGCCAACGGGTCCGCAACCGCGTCCGGTGGCTCGAAGTCGGCCCACGGCTCGAAAGCCGAAGCCGCCCGGACGGCCAAGGAATGGCTGCGCGTCAAGCTCGGCGCCGCACATAGGTATCGGACCGCGATCCGCTTCTTCGAGACGCACCGCCGGCTCGCCGACTCGAAGCACCGAGTCACCGCACTCGCGTCGCTCCGCCATACACACCGGGCTCTCGTGAAGGTGACGAGGGAGGCGGCCTACTACAGGCGGCTCGTTCAGATTCGGGCCGAGCAGCGCCTCACGCGAGAGCTCGCGAAGGCACCCCCGAGAACGGCGATCTGCAAGGTGTTCGGACCGTACTGCCAGCAGGCGATCGACGTCGCCTGGTGCGAGTCGAGGCTCTCGACGACGGCGCAGAACGGTCAGTACCTCGGCCTCTTTCAGATGGGGTCGAACGAACGCCGACTCTTCGGCCACGGCGACACCGCGCTCGACCAGGCGGTCGCAGCGCATCGCTACTTCATGAACTCCGGTCGCGACTGGGGCCCGTGGAGCTGCAGGTACGCCGTCTACTAGCCACCGAGCTTTTCGCCGCAAAGAGCGAAGCCGATACCCGTTCGCGGGTTTCTTTTCACCTGGCCTTCTGGTAGGTGTCCGTCGGAGTGCTCGGACGGCGGAAGCGCGACCGTCTGCGGCCCCTCGACGAGGCCGCGGCGTACGCACGCTGTCATGGCGATCGTGACGAGAACGTTCGCATCGTGAAGCTCCCGCCCCGCCGCCTGCGCTACGAGGCGGTGCTCTCGAACGGAGAGTCGATCAGGCGCGACTTCGAGGAGCGACTCGACACGCGCGAGCCCGAGTCCGCCTTCTAGCTGACTTCTCGCCAGAGCGCATCCGCTATCCTTCCCGCCTCGCAGGGCCCATTCGTCTAGTGGCCTAGGACACCGCCCTCTCACGGCGGCGGCACGGGTTCGAATCCCGTATGGGCCTCTTCGCAACGTTTCGTGCTCACGGCGATGACCACGTACCCGAGTGAGTAACCGGCGCTAGGGCTCGACTCGACTCGAGAGGATCTCCACGATCGCGTCGTAGCCGCTGCCGCGTGCGTGCTCGAGCGGGGTGACGCCGTCGGTGTCCGCGATCTCGATGTTCGCCCCCGCGTCGACCAGGATCCGCACGATCCGCTGGTGTGCGTCACGGCCATTGCCCAGGATCACTGCTTCTAGGAGAGCCGTCCACCCGAGATCGTTGACGTGGTCGAGGTCGATCGCGGTCCGTACAAGTTCCCGCACGACCTCGACGTGGCCGCGGTCGGCCGCTGGAATCAGCGCCGTCCCGCCGAAGCGGTTCGTGCGCGTCAGGTCGGGTTCTGCACGAAGGACGGCCCGGAGGATCTCTACATTGCCGGTCTCGCCGGTCGCCAGGAGCGCATTCGTGCGCATGTCGTCCTGGATGTCGACATCGGCGCCGGCTTCGATCAGCGCCTGGACCATCTCGAGACTGCCGGCATAGACGGCCGCCGTGACCGCAGTCCGTCCCTGCGCGTCTCTCGAGTCGACGTCTACGCCGCGGCTGAGAGCCTGCCTGACGGACTCGAGATCTCCACGGGCCGCGGCGTCGACGAGGCGTGCGTCCTCGTCACGAGAGCGCTCACCACCACGAGCGGCCACGAACAGCAGCGCGAGCGCGATACGGCACACGCATCAGTATCGCAGTGCCTTGAGTGGAGGAGGCCCGCCGCGTGGCGGGCCTCCTCAACGTCGGTTGCGTGTCGGCCGAGACCTAGGTCGGATTGTTGACCACGCGCGGGGGGCACTCGCCATAGGCGTTCCCGCCGACGATGTTCGGTTGCCCTCCGTCGAACATGTTGACCTGAGCTGTGGGCGTGTTGTTGTGGCAGATCAGGCTGCCGCCGATGACGTTCGTTTGCACCTCAGTCGAGTCAATACCCGGGAGCTCTGAGGGGTTAGCGGCCGTGTTATTGGAGACGGTGACGTTCCCGCCCACGTGGTTGCGGATCGCACCGAGCCACAGGCCATGCCAACCGTTGAGGACCAGGTTCCCGCCGATCGTGTTGTCCTTGATCGGGAAGTTGCGTCCCGGGTCGCCGCCGCCCTGCGACCTGACGTTGCCGCCGACCGTGACATTGCCCAGGTAGAGGGTCAACGGCCGGTCGGCCTGGATGTTCCCGCCAACGGTCGCCGCAGCCGGGTTCTCCTCCGGACCGTAGCCCAAGCCGAGAACTGCGCCACTGCCAACCCTCACGTCGCCCGTGACGTGCACGTTCGCGCCCGAGGCGGCGTGGTCATTCAAGATGGCACCGCTAGCGACGATCAGGTTGCCGTTGATCGTCACCACCCCGCTAGCGGGAAAGCCGCACTGACCGGTGACGGTGACGTTCCCGTGAGTGCCTGCTGCGATGGTTCCCCCATTGCATGTCTCTATCGGATGCGCGAACGCCGACCCAACTATCCCGAGCACGAGCAGAATGCTCGAGCCCAGCACAAGCAATAGCCTCATGATCTCTCCCCTCGATTCCGCTGGCTTAGTGCAAAGCGAGGATATCGACTTGAGGCGGCTCGCCTACGTTCAAGCTGCTCGGCGCGTGACGATCCAAGACCCTTTAGCGTCCGTCGCCGCGATCTCGCCCCGACTCGCGGGTTTCTTTATTGGTAGTAGCGCATCCGAACGCTGGCTTGCCACTTCTCGAAGACGGCCTGCAGCCCTCGCTTGGAGTCGGGCTTCATGTCAGGTGACGGCATCCGGTGTACGAAGGCATCGGTGACGCCATGGTCGAAGATGCCGCCTGTCACGCCATCCTCCACGAAAACCAGAAGCGGAAGCCCCATGCTGTACAAGACGCCCGCTTCGAGGTGATTCCACACCGTCGGAAATCGCACCGGCTCCGCGGTCGACTGGGCCTCCTCGTGGCCGCGCTTCCAGGTTCCACCGTCGCTGTAGAACTGCTCGAATCCGAGCACGACCCCTCCCGAGCAATGCTTTGCGAGCAGGTAGACCTCCCGCAGGGGGAGCTCCGTCGGATAGTCGGATCTGCCGAGGGCACGGGGCTCGAGACTGTGGCGGTCGAGCTCCCGCAATACGACGCGCCGGCAAGCCACTTGCTCCGGGCTCAGCGCTGTTGGGCAGGACACGAAGACAGGGATCTTCAAAGCCGTCGAATCATCGCACGCCGCTGATTTCCACAACGCACCCGTTATGCAGGGATCAAGGACGCCTCGTCGCCGAGCTCGGCTCGAAACTCGGCATCGAGCCAGCGCGAGAACCTTGGATCAAGGGGGATCAGCCCTTTCTTGGTCGAGCGGGCAGCCTGCACCGCCGCGGCGCACATCATCGTGGGTGTCGGCTGGATGTAGTGCGCCGGAACGCAGTTCACGCGCCCGTCGAAGTTGACGGGGAACCCGCCGTTGACGAACGTCGCCTCGCGATCGACGAAGTGAACGCGCAGGTCGCTGTGGACGCCTGACTCGTCGAGCCCGTCCTGATCGATCCAGATGTCGTCGTGGGGGTTCGAGTCGGCGAGCTCGATGAAGTCCTCACGAGACAGCTCGACCGTCCCCGAGCTCGCGCTCGCCAGAAAGGCACCGTCCTCGAGGAAGACGTGGTCGCCGACGATGAACGAAGCGCGTCCGGAGCAGCCGATGACGAGCACGAAGCGAACGCGCAGATCCTTCTCCCACACAGAGAAGCCGTCCTCCTTCGCTCTCCGCATCCGGACCTTCACGTTGTCGTACACGTGCACGCTCTCGCGCGAGAAGCCCAGCACACCGGAGGCGAACGTGGCCACTTGCTGGCCGATCGCGCCATACCCGAGCACAAGACATCGGTCCTTCGGGCCGGCACGCACGGCTCTCCCCAGCCGCCGCCGCAGCGCGTCGGTGACGGCAACGCCGATGAAGGGAGGCTCCAGAGTGCCCTTCGGTTTCGAGCGCGCCACGTTGACGATGGGAAGCTCGGTGGAGAGCTGTCTCAATGCGGCGCTCTCCTCGAGCTTGATCAGACCGCGCGTCGTCTGCTCGACGATCGCGACACCGGGGCGTTGCCGGCGACGAAGGCCGGCGAGAGCCTCGAGCATGTAGGAGCCGTCGTCGAGCACCAGCAACCGCTCGGGCGGGTCTGCGACGAGCTCGAGCAGGAACTGCTGTACCCGCGAGCGCTGGAACGGTGCGTACTTGTCCAGCACGCGGAAATCGCCGACGAGGAGGTTCTTCGCCGGGATTCCGATCGCACGCAGCGCCTCCCGCACCGCTGGGGTGGACGTGTACGGGATGTCGATCCAGTACAGGTCGCCCGGAGCGATCCCGAGGTCGAGGAGAGCCTGCGTCTGCGGAACGTGGTTGCCGAGCTGATGCTGGATCATCAGAGCCGTCACTCCGGCGAGGGGGCGATCCTGAGCAGCGCGCTCGAGCCACCGGTCGAGGATTGGCATACGCCGCGGGATGTCGTCGGTCAGCTTCCAGTACTTCGGGAGAGCAGGCGACGTGACCGACACCAGACTGACCCTAGCGCGGTGGTCGAGATTCGCGAGTGCCCGAGACGACGGCTGCACCCATGGCCTTGTCACGGTGCTTCAGTTCGGATAGTTTCGATACTTCATTTCGTAAAGGAAAAGGAGGGATCGATGTCAGTCCTCGATGAAGTCCTGGCCGCGAACGAGACCTACGTGGCCGAGTTCTCGAAGTCCGAGCTCCCGATGCCCCCGGGTCGGCGGTTCGCGGTCCTGACCTGTATGGATGCACGCATCGATCCCGCGCGCGCTCTGGGTCTCGAGGAGGGTGACGCGCACGTCATCCGCAATGCGGGAGGAATCGCGAGCGACGACGCGCTCCGCTCTCTCGTCATCTCCCACCACCTGCTCGGAACAGAAGAGGCGTTCGTCATCGGGCACACCGACTGCGGCATGCTCACCTTCTCGAACGACGACCTGCGTGACTCTCTGCGCGAGCGCCAGGGCGTCGACTCCACGCACATCGACTTCCAGCCGTTCCCCGACTGCAATGAGAGGGTTCGAGCCAGCGCTCGGCGCATCCGCGAGTCAGCGCTTCTACCGGACAGCTTCGCGGTGCATGCGTTCGTCTACGACGTCTCGACCGGTCAGATCCAGGAGGCGTAGTCAACGCCGAGCACACACGTCCCAGCGGGCTCACCCGTCAGGCACGCGTAGCCGCGCGCGCGTTGAGGGTTCCGTGTGGGCGGGTCCACGGACTCTCCGAAACTCGGCGCACTCGGCCTGGTGGTGGAACGGGACTTCTCTAGCACGCAGAAGCGACGACCGACACCGGCTCTTGACGCCGGCCGGAAGCTGGCGAGGCCTAGCTCTTCGGTGCGGGAGCGACCACGATGACGAACGACTGCGTGGACTTCACCTTGAGCGCATCGGTCACTTCGACGGTGATGCGATAGGTGCCCGCCTTCGTGGGAGTTCCGAGAAGCACGCCCGTGGTCCGGTCGAGCTTGACTCCCCGAGGCAGGCGGCCTTTGACACCCCACAGCTTCGGCTGTACGCCGCCGACCGCCACGAGCTTCGCCCGGTAGAGCTTGCCGACCCGTCCGGGGCGAACCCGCTCGGTCGTGATGTCGAGCTTCGAAGCGACAACGATCAGTCCCGAGAGACTCGTTGACCGCGGAGTCGGAACCTCAGTGTCCGTCACACCGACCGTATAGCGGAACCGCCCTGCTTCACGCGGTGTGCCGCTGATCGTCCCGTCGGTGTTCAACACGAGACCCCTGGGCAGCTCGCCACTCGTGAGCGTCCACGGCCCATATACCTCGTTGCCGCCGGAGACCGTGTATGAGGCTTCAAACGGTACCCCGACCTCTGATGCGGGCATTCCCGTCGATCCAGATCCTCCGGGTCCCTTGATTGCGAGCGGACTACGGACCGTGATGCTGAGCGCCTTCGTGTCCGACCGCGGCGGGCTCTTGAGCGTGTCGTTCGTGAGCACCGCCTGGACGATGAACGGATACTGCCCCGCAGTGGTGGGTGTTCCCGAGATGAGCCCGCTCGAGGGATCGATATTGAGTCCCGGCGGGAGCTGGCCCGAGACCGACCAGGTCTTGGCGTCGGGCAGGTTCGACATCATCTGCAACGAGTACGCCGCGCCCACGGTGGAGGAAGGGACACCGGACTGCTCGGGCTGCAAGACCAGCTTCGGAACCTCAGGGTTGATGTTGATGACGAACCCGTTGTCCGAGGTCGACTTCGCGCAGCCCGTGTGCGCGGTGTACGTGACGGTGAGGTAGAAGGAAAAGCCCCCCGCCTGCGTCGGCGTCCCGCTGATGATGGCCTTCTTCGTCTCGTTGAACTGCTGCGTGATGCTCAGACCGGGTGGAAGGCCGCCCGAGGTCACCGACAGAACGGCACAGTCCGTGTCCTCGTCGTTGACGAGGCGGACTGCCAGCGAATACGCCACGCCCACCTGTCCCGTCGGGCATGTAGCCGGGTCGTCGCCGGTGCAACCCATCGGCGACGGGTCGAAGTCGCCGGCACCGGCGCTCGGGACGAGCGCGAGCGACGTCGCGACCGCGAAGACGAGCAAGAGAATGAGGCGCTTGATTCCCACCGGCCGGGGAAGGTAGCAGACAAGTCGGTTAGAGCCCGGGAAGAATCTGTTAGGGCACTGTGAGCACGACGAGCTCGGCCGCGCAGACGGGCTTTTCGATCCCTTCGCACTCGATCGAGCGCCTGGATCGTGGCACGCTGTCCGCCTGGCGCGGACTCGATCGCGGACACCGTGAACCGGCCGCGAATCCGGCTTCCGGAGGGAACCGGCGCAGGAAAGCGCACGCGATTCACGCCGTAGTTCACGCCCATCGTGCCCGAGCGCGGTAGCACCTCAGAGAGCATGGGTACGCAGAGGGACAGCGTGAGGTAGCCGTGAGCGATCGTCGTCCCGAACGGTCCTGCCGCGGCGCGCTCCGGGTCGACGTGAATCCACTGCGGGTCGTCCGTCGCAGCAGCGAACGCGTCGATCCGCTCCTGCGTCACGTCGATCCACGAGCTCGGCCCGAGCTCGACGCCGACCAGCTCCTCGAGCGCGCTCACGAGACTGCCGCAACCTCTCCGGCGCGAAGCCGTTCGAGCACCTGGTCACGGCCGAGCAGCTCCAGGCTCTCGTACAGGCCAGGCGAGACGCGGGAGCCGGTCACGGCCACCCTGATCGGCAGGTAGACCGTCCGCGGCTTCTCGCCCAGCTCGTCGCACAGCCGCTTGAGCGCCACCTCGATCGCCTCGGCCGTCCACGGATCCGTCGCGACGAGGGCGCTCTCGGCGGCTGCGAGGATCCGTGCGTCGAGCAACGCCGGGTCGGGCTCGATCTCACCGAAGAGGAAGCCCGCGAAGTCCGGGAACTCGCCGAGCCGGCCGATCTTCTCCTGCACGACGGGCGCAGCGGCGCGCACACGGTCCTCCGGCCAGTCGTATTCCTGCTCCCGAAGCCACTCGAGCAGACGGTCCGCGTACTCGTCGGCCGGGAGTGCACGCAGGTAGACGCCGTTCATCCAGTCGAGCTTTGCATAGTCGAAGGTCGCGGGGCTGGAACCGACGCGCTCGAGCGTGAACCGCTCGACGAGCTCGTCGCTCGACATGATCGTGGTCTCGCCGTCGGGTGCCCAGCCGAGGAGGGCGAGGAAGTTCATGAGCGCCTCTGGGAGACGTATCCGGCCGAGCGGAACTCGTCGACGGAGACTGCGCCGTGCCGCTTCGAGAGCTTGCGGCCGTCCTCGCCGAACACGCTCGGCACGTGGGCGTACACGGGCGGCTCGGCGCCGAGCGCCCGCAGCACGTGGAGCTGCTTCGGCGTGTTCGAGACGTGGTCGTCGCCGCGGATCACGTGCGTGATCCCGTCGAGCCAGTCCTCGAGCGGCGAGGCGAAGTTGTACGTCGGGCGCCCGTCCGAGCGGACGAGGACGAGGTCCTCGAGCTCCGCGTTCGGGAACTCGATCCGCCCCTTGATCGCGTCGTCCCATCCCGTCACGCCCTCCTCGGGCATCCGGATCCGAATCGCGCCCTCGTCCTCGTATGCGGTGCCCTCGTCGACGAGGCGCCGCGCCTCCTGCCCCGCGCGCTCCATCCGGTCGAGCTGAAACGTCGTGGCGCCGTCCCAGTCGATCCCGAGCCAGTGGAGAGAGCCCTCGATCTGCGCCACCGCCTCCGCGACCTCGCGACTCGTGTCCGTGTTCTCGATCCGCAACAGACACTCGCCACCCCGACCACGCGCGAAGAGCCAGTTGAAGAGGAACGTACGGACGCCGCCGATGTGGAGGAGGCCGGTGGGTGAAGGCGCCATGCGCACTCGAACGCTCATGCGCACTAGCCTAGCCTCGTGCTCTTCGGCGCTCACGTCTCCTCGGCAGGTGGCATCTCCAAGGCGATCGACCGCGTCGAGGAGATCGGCGGCGACGCCGTGCAGGTGTTCACGCAGAGCCCGCGGATGTGGCGACCGACGGCCCACACGCCGGATGAGGTCGACCGGTTCCGACAGCGCCGGAAGGAAGCTCGCGTACGCGCCGTGATGTGTCATGCGCTCTACCTCGTGAACCTCGCAAGTCGAGACGACGAGATCCGCGCGAAGTCGCTCGAGTCACTCCGAGCGACGATGGAGACTGCGCAGGCGATTGGCGCAGAGGCCGTCGTCTTCCACGTCGGGTCGCACCTCGGGTACGGATTCGACGAGGCGCTCGACGTCGTTGCGCGCTCCCTGCGGAAGGTTCTCGAGCTCACGACCGACGACCTCTGGCTCTGTATGGAGAACACGGCCGGCGCCGGGGCAACGATCGGTCGCTCGACCGACGAGCTCGCGGCTCTATGCGAGGCGCTCGACGGGCACGAGCGCCTCGGCGTCTGCATCGACTCGTGCCACTGGTGGGCGTCGGGGGTCGACGTCTCGGACCCCGTCGCGCTCGACGACGCGGTCGCTCAGCTCGATGCCCGCCTCGGGTTGGAGCGGGTTCGTGGCCTCCACGTCAACGACGCCGCCGTCGCTCTGGGCTCGAACCGGGACCGTCACGAACGTGTCGGCCTCGGAGTCATCGGAGAAGGGCTCGCCACGTTCCTCGGTCACCCGGCCTTCGCCCACCTGCCGGCAGTGACCGAGACGTGGGAGGACGAAGGAGCCGAGACGAAGGACGTGCGCGAGCTGCGGCGCCTCTACCGAAAGGGCCGCCGAAGGCGGGTCAGCTCGTCGTCTCGTCCGTGAGGCGCGCGAACACGCGGAAGCTCGTGCGCTCGCGTGGAAGCTCGTAGAACTCCGGATTCCGGCATCCGAGCTCGTCCGTACGGCTTCCGTAGCACGGAACGACGTCGACCTTGCACATCGGCAGTGGGGCACGGCGTGCTTTGACGGCGCCGAAACCGCCGCGCTGCCCCTCGGCCTCCTCGAGCAGCTCGAGATCGATCTCGACGTCGAAGACCTGTTGCAGACACCCCATGTACGTGCGGCCCCAGGCCTCGTACGCGTACACGAACGGACAGCCCATGCTGAGGCACGCACCAGGGTGGACGACCTTCTCGCAATGAACGGCACAGCGACGGCACTCGACCTCGTCCTGGGCCCGAAGCGGGAGCCCGATCGTCACCGCAGCCTCGCTCATGAATCCGATTGTGTGCCCGAGCCGCCCAACCCCGCAAGTCTTGACAAGACGACAGTTTTCAGGCAGTGGCGACGATGAGCGACAGCTAGGTTTCAGCGCCGTGGTCAGAAGAGCCCTCTTCGCAGCGGTCGGGCTCGCCCCCCTCGTCATCCTCCTCCACTACGGGACCAACCTCTCGCAGACCGCCGAGTTCGTGCTCGCAGCGGTCGCTCTCGTTCCCCTTGCCTGGCTGATCGGAGAGGCGACCGAGCACGCGGCGGAGCACACCGGGCCTGGCATCGGAGGCTTCCTCAACGCCACCTTCGGGAACGCGCCCGAGCTCATCATCGCGTTGATCGCGGTGAACGACGGCCTCACTCAGGTCGTTCGCGGGTCGCTGACCGGAAGCGTCGTCTCGAACCTCCTGCTCGTCCTCGGCGCTGCGCTCCTTGCCGGCGGACGCGGCCGGCTCGACCGATTCTCGAGCTTCCTTTCCCTCGGGCTGCTCGGGACCGCAACCGTGCTCTTCCTGATCCCGGCGGTCCCCAGCTGGGACGGCGATCCGGATCGCGACGAGCTCGCGGCTCTCGCCGTGCCGGTCTCGATCGCTCTTCTCTGCCTCTACGTCGTCGTGACGTGGTACTCGCTGCGCCGGCACCGCGCGCTCCACGTCGCGAGCGACGACGAGATCGAGGGCTGGTCCCTGCTCCGGTCTCTCGTCGTGCTCGGTCTCGCAACGGTCCTGACCGCACTCGTCGCGGAGATTCTCGTGGGCTCGCTCGAGGCCTTCGCGCACAAGGCCGGCCTGAGCGAGTTCTTCGTCTCCGCCGTCATCGTCGCGATCGTCGGCAACGCCGCGGAGCACGGCGGTGCCGTCGTCGTCGCACACCGCGGCAAGATCGCGCTGGCAGGGGAGATCGCGCTGGCGTCGGCGGCGCAGGTGGCCGTCTTCCTCACCCCGTTGGTCGTCCTGATCTCGTGGCTCATCGATCCGCTCGCCCTGTCCTTCCGCCCGGTCGAGATGGCGGCACTCGGAGGTGCTACGGCCTTCACGGCCGCGGTGGTCTGGAAAGGGGAGTCGAGCCGCACACGTGGTCTCCTTCTCCTCGCCGGCTACGGAGTCGCCGTCGTCGCCTTCTACATCGCAGGCTAGCCCGCAAGCGCTTCCGCGACGATCTCGGTCGCGCGCTCGATGTCCGCGGGGCCGACGTCGAGATGCGTGACGGCGCGAATCACGGTGGGATGGATCGTGGCCGAGAGCCCGACCCCCCGCTCTCTGAGCAAGCCGAGCGTGGCGCCGCGGTCGAGACCGAGAAGGGCGAGGTCGATCTGGACGAAGTTCGTCTCCACCCGGTCCAGGTCAACGGGAATACCCGCGGTTGACAGCCCTTCGGCGAGCTCCCGCGCGCGAGCGTGATCGTCCGCGAGGCGATCGAGGTTGTGATCGAGCGCGTAGACGCCCGCCGCGGCGACGATCCCCGCCTGCCGCATCGCGCCGCCGAAGAGGTGCTTCTCGCGCCACGCGCGCTCGACGAGCTCCTCGGAACCGGCGAGGACAGCTCCGAGCGGACAGCCGAGCCCTTTCGAGAGGCAGAGCGTGACGGTGTCGAAGCTGGACGCGATGACGGCAGGCGAGACCCCTTGCGCGATCGCTGCGTTCAGGACGCGTGCTCCGTCGAGGTGCAACGCGAGCCCGAGCTCTCTGGCGGTCTCGATCGCCGCGCTGAGATCGCCCAGCGGCCAGACACGTCCGCCCGCGTTGTTGTGGGTGTCCTCGAGGGAAAGGACGCTGGCCCGCTGGTCGGCAACCTTCGTGCTCGGGGCGGCCGCCTCGCGGAGTTGCTCGGGAGTGATCCGTCCGCCGACTCCTGGAAGACCCTGCGTCAGGAGCCCGGCGTGCACCGCGGCGCCCCCGTACTCGTAGACGAGGACGTGCGAGGTCTCCTCCGCGAGCAGGACGTCACCCGGACGACCGTGGAGCTTCAGCGCGATCTGGTTCGCCATCGTCGCGGTCGGCAGGAAGACAGCGGCCTCGTGCCCGAGCAGTACGGCAACACGCTCCTGGAGCGTCGTCACGGTCGGGTCCTCGCGCTTCTGCTCGTCTCCCACCGCGGCTTCCGCGATCGCCGCGCGCATCCCAGCACTCGGCCGCGTAACGGTGTCGGAGCGAAGGTCGATCACGATCGAGACGCTACCGTCCGGGAATGGACCTCGCGCTGCTCGAGCGGACGCTCTCAGAGCACGGAGAGCCGCCCTACCGCGCCCGGCAGGTCTGGGAGTGGATGGCTCGCGGCGCAACCTCGTACGCGGACATGACGACGCTCCCGAAGGAGCTCCGAGGCGTGCTCGAAGCAGCGGTGCCGTTCTCGACGCTCGACGTCGTCACCGAGCGTGAGTCCCGCGACGGCACGGTCAAGACGCTCTTCCGCACGCTCGACGGGCACCCGGTCGAGGCCGTGCTCATGCGCTATCGCGATGGTCGGCGCTCCCTCTGCCTCTCGTCCCAGTCGGGGTGCCCGCTGACGTGCACGTTCTGCGCGACAGGGGCGATGAGCTTCGGCCGGAACCTGAGCGCCTCGGAGATCGTCGATCAGGCACTCCACTTCCGTCGGCGTGAGCCGGTGAACCACGCGGTCTACATGGGAATGGGCGAGCCGTTCCTCAACGTGGACGAAGTGCTGGCGTCTGCGCGCCACCTGCCCGATCTGGGGATTACCCCTCGCCGGACGACGATCTCGACCGTCGGCTGGATGCCCGGCCTCAAGCGGTTCGTGGACGAGGTCGAGGCACCGATTCGACTCGCCCTGTCACTCCATGCCGCTGATCCGAGTCGACGCTCGGAGCTGATGCCGGTGAACGACCGCTACCCGCTCGCCGAGGTGCTTGCGGAGTGTCGTCGGTACTTCGAGCTCCGACGTCGGAAGGTGTTCGTCGAGTACGTGATGCTCGCCGGGACGAACGACTCGCCGGCCGACGCGCGGGCGCTGGCGGCGGTGCTCGACGCACGCGTGTTCAAGGTCAACCTGATCCCGTACAACCCGACCGGGATGTACGAGGGATCATCGCGCCACGCGATCTCCGCGTTCAAGGCCGTTCTCGATCGAGCGCGAATCCCTGCGACCGTGCGCCTCACCCGGGGACGTGACATCGAAGCTGCGTGTGGCCAACTCGCCGCCGTGCGGCAATCGTCGAAGGCGGAGCGCGTCCCGACACACGGATAACCCGCGCCTTGCTGCGCGCCAGGTTGCAACGGTTTAGCCTTGGCTCCATGGAGCGCGCGACGGGGATCGGGGGCGTCTTCTTCCGGGCTCGTGACCCCGAGGCGCTCGTCGCCTGGTACAGCGAGCATCTCGGTTTCCCGGTCGCAGGAGACGGCTACGTCATCTTCCCGGAGAGTCGGAACACGGTCTGGTCACCTTTCTCGGAAGACACCGACTACTGGCCCGCGCACAAGCAGTCGATGGTCAACTTCACCGTGCAGGACCTCGACGCGATGCTCGACCAGCTGCGCGCGGCCGGGGTCGAGGTCGACGAGCGAGTCGAAGCGCTCGAGTTCGGACGCTTCGGCTGGGCCTTCGACCCGGAGGGAAACCGCTTCGAGCTCTGGCAGCCGCTCTAGCTTCGCTGGTGAGTCAGGCGGCGCTGCCTATTCCGGGGTCGCGTGCCGGCGGACGATCTGCCAGCGACCGTCCCGCCGCGTCCAGACGTCCGTGATGCGGAAGTCTCCGCTGGCGTCGCGGTCTTCGATACGTGCCCGCTGTCGATAGCGCGAGAGGACGACTGCCGTACTCCCGTAGATCTCGGTGTCGATCTCCTCGTATGCGAACTCGTCGATCGCATACGCACCACCCGCCGCCTCGATGAGCTCCTCGCGGCTGAGTGTCCCTGCTGCGCCATCGAGCGTGAACTCGTCGGCGAGCAAGAGGTCGAGCTTCTCCGCGTCGTGCTCCTGCACCGCGCGCACGAGCGCATGCGACAGCTCGACGAGCTCGTCCGTGACGAGGGCGGTGGCTGCGGTCACTCCGCCTCCACGAGTGCGGGGTGCTCGTCGAAGAGATAACGGAGGACGGGCTGCTTGACAGCGCGGACCTCGTCGAGTCGCCGTACCGGACGGCTGTGAGGCGCTTCATGGAGCAGCTCGGGATTCGTGACGGCCTCACCGGCGATGCGGGTCATCGCGTCGACGAAGCCGTCGAGTCGCTCCTTCGGCTCCGTCTCCGTCGGCTCGACCATGAGCGCCTCCGGGACCACGAGCGGGAAGTAGACCGTCGGCGGATGGATGCCGTAGTCCATCAGCCGCTTCGCCACGTCGAGCGCCGTGATCCCGTGCTCGCGCTTGAGGTTCCGCGCCGAGAGGACGAACTCGTGCATGCAGTGCCGATCGTACGGGAGTTCGTAGACGTCCTTGAGCTGCGACAGCACGTAATTGGCGTTCAGCACCGCCGCCTCGGACATCTCCCTCAGTCCCGGGCCGTATGCGCGGATGAAGGCGTACGCACGCACGAACACGCCGAACGGCCCTGCAAACCCACGAACCCGCCCGATCGACTTCGGTGCGTCCGAGTCCAGGCGGTAGGTATCGCCGTCGCGCACGACCCGCGGGACAGGCAGGAACGTGGCGATCGTGTCGCGAACCGCGACCGGGCCGCCGCCAGGCCCGCCACCGCCGTGCGGCTGGGAGAACGTCTTGTGCAGGTTGTAGTGGACGATGTCGAAGCCCATGTCTCCGGGCCGCGAGATGCCGACCACCGCGTTCAGGTTGGCCCCGTCGTAGTAGAGGAGCGCTCCTGCGTCGTGGAAGATCGCCGCCACCTCCTCGATCCCCTCGTCGAAGAGCCCGAGCGTCGACGGGTTCGTGAGCATGAGGCCCGCCGTGCGCTCGTTCACCTTCGCGCGCAGGTCGTCGAGATCGAGATTGCCGCGCGCGTCGGTCCCCACCTTCTCGAGCGAGTACCCGGCCATCGTCACGCTCGCAGGATTCGTCCCGTGCGCCGTATCCGCCGTGATGATCGTGTCCCGCTCCTCGCCGCGATCGGCGAAGTAGGCGCGCATGAGCATGAGCCCCGTGAGCTCTCCCTGAGAGCCGGCGGCGGGCTGCAGCGTGACGGCCGGCAGCCCTGCGATCTCCGCGAGAATCTCCTGCAGCCGCCACATCAGCTCGAGCGCGCCCTGGGCAGCCTCGTCCTCCTGGTAGGGATGAAGGTCCCTGAACCCCGGCAAACCGGCGAGCCGCTCGTGCACGCGCGGGTTGTGCTTCATCGTGCAGGAGCCGAGCGGATAGAAGCCCGTGTCGACGCCGAACGTGCGATCGGCGAGCATCGTGAAGTGGCGCACGAGCTCGGGCTCGGAGACCTCGGGAAGCCTGGGGGCCTGTGCTCTGCGGAGGGACGGCGGCAGTTCCGGGACCGGGAGGTCGAGCACCGGCGGCCGACCCGCCCGCCGACCGGGACGCGAGCGCTCGAAAAGAAGCGGGGCATCGGACCACACGCGGCCGGGGTCGTCGCTCACGCGCACACCTCCTCGAGTACTTCCGCAAGGCGGTCGACGTCGTCAGTCGTCCGCTTTTCGGTGAGCGCGACCAGCAACACGTCGTCCATCCCCTCGTAGTCGCGTCCGAGCACATATCCGGGATGGATGCCTCGCTCGCGTGCCTGCTGGACGACTTCTCGAGCCGGACCGGGCGTGCGAAACGCAACCTCTTTGAACGCGGGCGCCTCGAACGCTGGCTCGAGGTGGATCCGCTCACGCGCGTAGTTCGCGAGCGACATGCACGTCTCCCCGACCTCTCTCAGACCGTCAGGGCCGAGCCAGGAGAGGGTCGCGAGGCCTGCGAGCGCCAGCAGCGTCTGGTTGGTCGTGATGTTGGACGTTGCCTTCTCGCGCCGGATGTGCTGCTCGCGAGTCTGAAGCGTCAGGACGTAGGCTCGCCGGCCGTCCATGTCGACGGTCTCACCGACGATGCGTCCGGGCATCCGGCGTACGAACTCGCTGCGCGCCGCGAGGAAGCCGTAATGCGGACCGCCATAGGACGGCCAGTTCCCCGCCGCCTGGCCCTCGCCGATGGCAAGCCCACAGCCGTACGCACCCGGTGCCTCGAGCACGCCGAGCGACATGAGATCGACATGGGCGATCGCGAGCGCTCCCGCCTCGTTCGCCGCATCTGCGAGGTCTGGAGCGTTCTCCAGGCAGCCCAGGAAGTTCGGCTGTTGAAAGATGACGGCCGCAGCGTCCTTCGCCGCCACGGCGAGCTCGTCCGGATCCGTGATGCCTCGCCGAGCAGGCACCTCGACGACGTCGAGCCCGAATCCCGGGGCGTACGTCTTGACGACCTGCCTGACCTGCGGGTTGAGCGACTCCGCGAGCACGACCTTCGTCCTGCCCGTCACGTGGCGTGCCATGAAGCACGCATCCGCGGCGACGGTCGAACCGTCGTATCCGGACGCGTTCGAGACGTCCATGCCTGTGAGCTCGCAGACGACTGTCTGATACTCGAAGATCGCCTGGAGCACCCCCTGGCTCATCTCCGGCTGATAGGGCGTGTATGCGGTGAGGAACTCGCCCCGCGAGAGCACGACGTCCGCGACGGCCGGGACATAGTGGTCGTAGATCCCCGCGCCGAGGAACGACAGCTCGGCGCCCGTGTGCACGTTTCGCGCCGCGAGCTCCTCGATGTGGCGCACGAGCTCCGACTCGCCGAGCGCGGGTGGAATATCGAGCTCGCGCCCGAGGCGCACGCCAGTTGGAATCTGCTCGAAGAGCTCGTCGATCGACGCGACTCCGATCGCGGCGAGCATCTCCTCGCGGTCGGCGTCGGTCAGCGAGAGGTAGCTCACTGGCCGTCCCGCGGCCAGGGTGTGGGAAACCGGGAGGTTCCTCGAAGACACCTGCTGGTTTCCGAAAGCTCTCCGCTCGCGGGAGCGAGCCGCACGCGAGCGACGCTCACTGTTCCGCTACGTGCGCGCGGTACGCCGCGACGTCCATGAGCGAATCGAGCTCGGCGGAGTCGGACATGCGGATGCGAATGAGCCAGCCCGCGCCGTATGGATCGTCGTTGACCACCTCGGGCTCGTCGACCGCCTTCGCGTTCACCTCCACGACCTCGCCGGAGAGCGGAGAGACCACGTCGGAGACGGCTTTCACCGATTCGACTTCGCCGTAGGACGCGTCCTTCGCGACCGTCGCCCCCACTTCCGGCGCCTCGAAGTGCACGAGCTCCCCGAGCGAGTCTTGCGCGAACCACGTGATGCCGAGCACCGCTTCGTCGCCTTCGACACGGGCCCAGTCGTGCTCGGAGTGGTACCTGAGGTCGTCCGGGTAGCTCTCGGCGGCGGGCACGGGCGTCAGCGCTCCTTTCGATAGATCGGCTTCTTCACGACGAGCGCCCGCTTCGGCTTCCCACGGACGTCGATCACGAGCTCGTTGTCGGCAGCGGCATGGTCGATCGGAACGTACGCCATTCCGATCCCCTGGTCGAGCATCGGCGAATGCGTTCCGGACGTCACCGTACCGCCGCTTTCGATCGTCATGCCCTGGCGCGGCACCGCCTTCTCCTGCATGACGAACGGAACGAGACGCTCGAGCGGGCCGTCCTCGCGGACCTTTCTGACGACGTCGACCCCCGTGAACTCCTTGGTCAGATCACACGCCCAGCCGAGGCCGGCGGAGATCGGATCGGTTTCGGTCGTGATGTCGTTGCCGTGCAGCGGGTAACAGACCTCCAGGCGAAGCGTGTCGCGCGCACCAAGCCCGCACGGGGCCGCTCCGCGCGCGACCACCGCATCCCACAGCTCCGCTGCATCCTCGGCGGCGCAGCAGAGCTCTACTCCTCTCTCACCTGTGTACCCGGTGCGGCAGATCATCACCTCGATGCCGTCGAGCTCGCCCATGCGATGCGTGAACGGCGGTGCGTCATCGAGCTCGAGCCGCTCGAGCGTCTGCGGGCCCTGCACCGCGACCAGCGCGTACTCGTCCGACGCGTCCCGAACCTCCGTTCCGTGCGGCTCACGTTCCTTCAGCCAGCTCGCGACGGCCTCGCGGTTCGACGCGTTGACGACGAGCAGGTACTGGCCGTGACCGAGCCGATAGGCGATCAGGTCGTCGACGATCCCCCCACGCTCGTTGGTGAGCAGCGTGTACTGGGCCTCGCCGTCACCGAGCTTGGCGACATCGTTCGAGAGCATCTCCTGGAGGAACGCGAGCGCGGTCGGCCCGTCCACGTGGAGCTCACCCATATGCGAGACGTCGAACACCCCGCAGTCCGTGCGGACGGCGCGGTGCTCCGGGATGACGCCCTCGTACTGCACGGGCATCTCCCACCCTGCGAACGGAACCATCCGCGCGCCCAGCTCGACATGGCGTGCATGGAGCGGCGTCTGCTTCAGCGTGGCCTGCACGCCGCGACTCTAGCGTCGTACGCCGGGTTCCCGACGCCGGACGATCGGCGCCGAGTTCGGGGGTCTGTCAGTCCTCTTTGAGGAACGACGGGATGTCGATGTCGACATCCGACACGCTCGGGCCTCTCATGCCGTGGCGACCCGACCGCGCCGGCGTATCGGCGTTCGCCTCGACGCGGCGGCGTCTCGGCCGGCCACCGAAGCCGGTCGCGATCGCCGTCACCCGCACGTCCTGTCCCATCGCCTGATCGATCACCGCGCCGAAGATGACGTTCGCATTCGAGTCGGCAGCGCTCGTGACGACCTCCGCGGCCTCGTTCACCTCGAAGAGGCCGAGATCGGGGCCGCCGGTGATGTTCAGGAGAATGCCGGTCGCGCCGTCGAGCGACGTCTCGAGAAGCGGCGAGGAGATCGCCGTTCGAGCAGCCTCGACCGCCCGGTTCTCGCCGTGCGCCACTCCGATCCCCATCAATGCGGAGCCGGCGTCGCGCATGATCGTGCGCACGTCGGCGAAATCGAGGTTGACGAGACCCGGGACCGTGATCAGGTCGGTGATTCCCTGAACGCCCTGCCGGAGGATGTCGTCGACCATGCGGAACGCCTCGGTGACCGGCGTCGTGCGCTCGACGACCTGGAGGAGGCGGTCGTTCTCGATGACGATCAGCGTGTCGACGTTGTCGCGCAGGTTCTGGATGCCCACCTCGGCCTGCTCGGACCGCAGGCGCCCTTCGAACCCGAACGGCCGCGTGACGACGCCGACGGTCAAAGCGTCGAGCTCACGCCCGATCTCCGCGACGACCGGTGCACCACCGGTTCCCGTGCCACCGCCTTCTCCCGCAGTGACGAACACCATGTCAGCGCCCTTGAGGGCCTCTTTGAGCTCGTCACGACTCTCGTGCGCTGCCTCCATCCCAAGTCGTGGGTCAGCACCCGCACCGAGGCCCCGCGTCGTCTTCGAGCCGATGTGGATCTTCACGTCGGAGTCCGTCATCAGGAGCGCCTGTGCGTCCGTGTTGACAGCGACGAACTCAACACCTGACATCCCGGCCTCGACCATCCGGCTCACGGCGTTCGAGCCGCCGCCGCCGATGCCGACGACCTTGATGACTGCCAGGTAGCTACCGAGGTGATCGCTCATATCTCAATGTGTCTGAAGGTGAAGCTCGTGTTGAACGTACGACTTGCGTCGTCTCGTTCGCCCTCGAGCGTAGGCCTCCTTCTCACTCCTGTCAATGGTCGTATCAGCCGGCTGACGTCGACGTACTCTCACTCTCTACTTGAGAGTTGAGGTCCGCGCTGGCGACGGGACGTTCGGGCACGCTCACATCGAGATAGAGCTTTGCGTCGTCGATGAGCGGAAGCACGCGTCGTGCGACTGCGAGCTTGACAAGGATCTCGGAGGGGCTTCCGAGCAGTACCTCGACCCCGCTCGACATGACGACGACCAGTTCCCCGTTCGTCATCCGCACGGCCTTCGCCCGACCACCGATGTGGACATCACGCAGCGCCGCGAAGGTCCGGGCAACAGGTTCGTACGCCGCCGGAAGCGGCCGCCCGACATCGAGCTGGACCTTCCGCGGCAGCCACACGCTCGGGAGCCCTCGCTCGGATCGGGGATCGATGCTGCGAATGACGCGGTTCGATGCGCTGATCGTCCAGGCCTCTCCCCCACGCCGCGCGATCCCGACCGCCCGAACCGGTGCTACCCGGACAACGAGTGTGTGCGGGAACCCGCGGTCGACCGAAGCAGCAGCGATCGACGGAAGGCTTCTCACTCTGCCTTCTATCGTCGATGTGTCGACTGCGAGCAAGCTCGTGCCGACGGCCTTGCGGGTGACGCGCTGGACCTCCCGTTCGACGTCGGGTGGAGCCCCGCGAACCTCGATCTCGTGGACGGCGAAGACCGACGACGCCCGAGCTCCCCAGTAAGCGGCGAAAACGGCGACGACGAGACCGAATGCGACGAGCAAGGAACGGCCGGAGGGGACGAGTCGAGCCAGATCGAGGCGATCGCCGACACCCGCTTGCGGCAGCGGGACGACGGCGCTGGCCGCGCGTGCGCGCCGGCGCGATCGAGGCTCGGGTCGTCCCCCACCGGCCATGGGACACGATTCGCCGTGAGCGGCGTCGCTCCTACGTCGGGTGCGGCGAATCAGGCAACTCGAGCCCGCCGAGAAGAACAACTTCGTGCTCGAGCTCGACACCGAACTGCTCGCGCGCCCGCCGCCGCGCCTCGACCATGAGCCCGAGACAGTCCGCGCTCGTGGCGTCTCCGGCGTTCTCGATGAAGTTGGCGTGCTTCGGCGAGATCAGCGCACCGCCGATGCGATGACCCTTGAGCTCGCAGAGCTCGAGCATGCGCCCGGCTCCGACGTCGCCCGCCGGGTTCTTGAACACGCTCCCGAACGTGCGCTTGTTCGTCGGCTGCGTCGCCTTCCGCTGGGCGACGAGCTCGGAGACGCTCGCGCGAATCTCGGCTTCGGGCCGCGGGGTGAGGCGGTACTCGACCTGCGCAACCACATCGCCCGGCCGCAGCTCCGAGTGACGGTAGGTCAGGCCGAGCTCACGCGGGGTGCACCAGTCGGAGCCGTCCGCGCGGCACACGAGGGCGCGCTCGAGGACGTCGGTCCACTCTCGCCCATAGGCACCGGCGTTCATCCGCACTCCTCCGCCGGCAGTTCCGGGAATCGCGCAAGCGAACTCGAAGCCGCCGAGCTCCGCTGCGCGAGCCTGGTGGAGGCATACGGCGTTCGTGGCTCCGCCACCGGCGAGCATGAGCCCATCGCGGATCCGCACCTCCGCGAGCTCACCCTCGAGACGAAGGACGAGCGCATCCACGCCGTCGTCCGCCGCGAGTACGTTCGACCCGAGACCGATCACGACCACGGGCATCCCTTCGCCGTAGGCGTATCGCAGCATGGCTTCGAGCTCGTCGAGCGATCGAGGGCGACCCACAGCTCGCGCCGGCCCGCCGGTGCCTATCGTCGTCAGCCGCGCCAGCGGCGTCCCGTGCTCGAGGTTCAACGCGCTTCGAGTCCCGCCACGACGGCTCGCGCGATACGCCACGGCTCCCCCACCCCGAGCGTGACGACGACGTCGCCCGACCGCGCCCAGCCGAGCGCGACCTCCGCGGCCTGCTCCAGCCCAGGCGCCCAGCCGCACCGGACGCCGCGTGGGACGTTGTCGAGCACGAGCCGTCCAGTTACACCCGGCTTCGGTGCGTCGCGCCCGCCGATGACGTTGGTGACGATCGCACCGTCGGCGAGCCCGAGGGCGTCGCCGAGCTCATGGGCGAGATGGCGCGTCCGCTCGTAGACATGCGGCTGATACACCGCGATGAGCCGGCGCTCGGTCCGCGCGCGGGCGGTCTCGAGTGTCGCGGCGATCTCCGTCGGGTTGTGGCCGTAGTCGTCGAACACACGAACACCGTCAGCCTCGCCGACGAGCTGAAAGCGTCGGTCGACCCCCGAGAAGCTCTGGAGCGCACGCTCAGCATCAGCGCGCTCGATCCCCGCGAGCTCGAGCGCCGCAAGCGCTCCTGCCGCATTCCGGCGGTTGTGCTCCCCGGGAACGGATAGATCGAGATCGGTCGAGGGAAGCTCCCATGCCCTCACGACCTGGGGGATCTCGGCGAGCCACTCCTCGAAGAACCGTGAGAGCTCCACCTCCGACGCGAAGGTCGCGTGGTGATCGACCTCCACGTTCGTCACGACGGCGATCTCGGGTCGAAGGAGCGAGATCGAGCGATCCGACTCGTCGCCTTCGACGACCAGCCAGCCCGATCCGACTCCCGCATTCCCGCCCAGCTGTGGAACGACGCCGCCGATGATCCAGGACGGGTCGTTGCCAAGTTCACGGAGGACGTACGCGATCATCGCCGCGGTCGTCGTCTTGCCATGGGCGCCTCCGACGACGATCGATCGGCTCAGCGATACGAGCTCGGCGAGGAACTCGGCGCGCGGTCGCCCCTCGACACGTCCGAGGTGCGCCGTCGAGATCACCGCTTCGAACCCGGCCGGGACTTGCGGGTCGCCGCCGACGTCGACATCGACACCCTCGAGGGTCTCCATGAAGATCGTCTCTCGCGCATCCCAGCCACGCACCTCCGCGCCCCATGCACGTGCCACGTTCGCGTACGCCGAGAGGCCGGCACCGCCGATTCCGACGAAGTAGATCCGCCTGCCGGCGAGCAGCGGCTCAGTCATGCGCTCCGGATCGTCCGAGCCGTACGAGCTCCGTTGCGATCTCCGTTGCAGCATTCGGTCGTGCGAGCAGCCGCATCGCCTCGCTCATCCGAGCGAGGCGATCGGGGTCCGCGAGCAGCTCGTCCACGAGGCCCGGGACGCGATCGAGCTCGCCTTCCGGGACGACGATCGCTCCCCCTCCATCCTCGAAGTGCCGTGCGTTCAGGGTCTGGTGGTCGGCGGTCGCGTACGGGTACGGGACCAGGAGCGCGGGCACCCCGGCTGCCGCGAGCTCCCAGACGGTCCCACCCGCACGCGATATCGCAAGGTCCGGTGCCGCGAGCGCCGCTCCGAAGTCGTCGGTCGTCGCCAGGAGCACGTAGTCGGGACGCGTCACCCTCGCTCGGGCGGAGTCGAAGTCGCGCTCGCCGGCGACGTGGAGCACGGCCGGGCCGAGATCCCCGTACGTGGTCACGGCGAACTCGTTGAGCGCCTGCGCGCCCGCGAGACCTCCGAAGACGGCCACGACAGGCCGGTCGAGGGGAAGACCAAAGCGCATCCGCGCCTCGTCGCGCTTACCGCCGAGGTGCGACGGCGGAATGGGCCGTCCGACGACCCGGTATTTCCTTCCGTCGCGGCCCGCGATCTCGTAGGCGAGGAACACGCGACGGACGAGGGGAGCGGCCAGGCGATTCGCAAGACCGAGATGAGCGTCGGCTTCCGTGAGGACCGACGGAATGCGCCGGAGCCGAGCCGCCAGCACCATCGGGCCCGCGACGTAGCCACCTCCACCGAGGACGACATCCGGCCGGCGGCGCCCGAGAATGCGCAGGCACGCAAACGGGGCGCGGACGGCCTGGACGAGGGCCCGCAGGAGGTCGAGCCCGAACCGGCGTGGGAACCCCGAGACGGAGAACGTGTCGAGCTCGAACCCGGCTTCAGGAACCAGCTGCGACTCGACGCGGTCGGCCGACCCGGCGAAGGTCACCTTGACTCCCTGATCGCGAAGCGCTTCCGCGACCGCGAGAGCCGGCCGAACGTGCCCTGCGGTTCCGCCCGCTGCGACCAGGCATACGAGCTTCGACGACGCGTTCATTCACGGCGATGTTAAGGAGAACGCCGACCCCGGCGAGGAGAACGATGAGACTCGAGCCTCCATACGACACGAACGGAAGCGGAATCCCGGTCAGTGGTGCGATCCCCAACACGGCCGCGAGATTGATCGCTGCCTGCCCGCAGACGAGTGCCGTGATACCCGCCGCGAGGAGCTTCCCGAACGGATCCCGACAGCGCAGCGCGACCCGGAAGCCTGCGTAACCGAACACGGCGAACGCAGCGATGACGAGCGTGGAGCCGATGAGCCCGAGCTCCTCCCCCACCACTGCGAAGATCATGTCCGTGTGCGCCTCGGGGAGATAGAGCGCCTTCTGAGGGCCTTCGCCCAACCCCACTCCCGTGAACCCACCGGAGCCGATGCCGATAGCGGCCTGCACGATCTGGAACCCTGAGCCCTGAGCGTCGCTCCACGGGTCGAGGAAGCTGAAGACACGCGCGCGCCGATAGGGCTCGATCCAGATCGCGGCGAGCCCGACCGCTGCGACGAGCAGCGAGGACGTCGCGAGTAGCCGCAACGGCGTGCCGGCGACGAGCAGGATCGCGAGGACCATCACGCTGAGCGCGATCGTCGTACCAAGGTCGGGTTCGAGCACGATCAGCCCGCAGAAGAGTGCGGTCACGATCCCCAGCGGCTTCATGAGCTCGCCGAAGGTTCGGGGTGCTGCACGTCGCGCCAGGTAGCCGGCGACGAAGAGACAGAGAGCGAGCTTCGCGAACTCCGACGGCTGGACGCTCGCCGGGCCGAGGAGGAACCAGCGGTGTGCGCCGTTCACCGCGGGCGAGGCGACGAGCACGGCGGCGCACAGACCGAGCGCTACGAGCAGAAAGACGGGCGCCAGATAGCGGAGACGGTGGTAGTCGAAGCGCGACGCAACGGCCATCACCACGATCCCGAGGAGAGCGTAGATCGCCTGGCGTTCGAGATACGCCATCGAGTCGCCGTTCCCGAGCGTGGCCGCAGCCGAGGTCGCGCTGTAGACCATGACGAGGCCGAAGGCGACGAGCCCGAGCGTCACGAGGGTCAGGAGCTTCTGGTCGAACCGGCCGTCGACGCTCATCCGAGGTCCTCAACGAGCGTCCGGAAGGCATCTCCGCGGGCCTCGAAGTCCCGGAACTGGTCGAAGCTCGCACACGCGGGAGACAGGAGAACGACGTCTCCGCTCGTCGCGGCGGCTGCCGCTTCGGAGACCGCCGCTTCGAGCTCTCCCGGAGTCGAGAACGAGACGCCCTCCGCACCCAGCGCCCGTGCGAGCGCCGGCGCCGCCTCTCCGATGAGGTACCCGCGATCGTCGGGCTTGAACGCGGCCGCGAGCCCGTCGTAGGACTCCGCCTTTCCGCGTCCGCCCAGGATCACGTGCAGCCGGGCTTCCGGGAACGACGCGAGGGCGCGTATTGCCGCGGCGGCGTTCGTCGCTTTGGAGTCGTTGACGTAGCGAACGCCGTCGACCTCGCGGACGAGCTCGATTCGATGAGGGACGCCGGAGAACGTCTCGAGCGCATGTGCGATCGCGTCGTCTTCGATTCCGGCAGCGCGCGCAGCGGCGGCGGCCGCGACCGCGTTCTCCCGGTTGTGCGGACCCGGAATCCGCGGCTCCGCGGGGAGCGGGTCGTCGAACCGGAACTCGACAGGCCGGCCACCACCCGGAACCGGGCCGAAACCCTTCGGCACGACCGCCGTGTCGTCTTCGGTCTGCTGCTCGAAGATGCGGAGCTTTGCGTCCGAGTACCACTCGAAGGTCCCGTGACGGTCGAGGTGATCCGGCTCGAGATTGAGGAGCACTGCGACACGTGGTCGGAGCGTCTCGACATCCTCCAGCTGGAACGAGGAGAGCTCGCAGACGATCCAGGCTTCCGGAGCGACATTGCCCACGAGTGACGTCAGCGGCAACCCGACGTTCCCGGCGACCTCGACCGGGCGACCGGCAGCGCGGAAGATCTCCCCGAGGAGCTCCGAGGTCGTCGTCTTCCCATTTGTCCCCGTCACGCCGAGGATGGGGTTCTCGAGAAACCGTGAACCGAGCTCGATCTCGCTCCACACGGGGATCTGGCGCGAACGTGCACCTACGACGAGCGAAGTCTCGCCCGGAACGCCCGGGCTCTTGACGACCAGATCTGCCCCCTTCAGCAACGTCTCCTCCTCGGGTCCGAGATGAACTTCGACACCGAGGTCCCGGAGCCTCCCCGGGTCGATACTCTCGTCGCGGTCGTAGCCGACGACCTGCGAGCCCGCTCCGACGAGCGCCTCAGCTGCGGCCAGACCCGACCGCGCGAGCCCGATCACGAGAACGCGCCGGCCGCGCAGCTCGTTCGTCCGGCTCACTTCTGGATGAACTGGAGGAAGTCGCGGTAGAACAACGCAAACCCGGTCGCACACAGCATCGCGCACACGATCCAGAAGCGAACCATCACCTTCGTCTCCGACCAGGCCTTCATCTCGAAGTGGTGGTGGATCGGGGCCATGAGGAAGACTCGGCGCCCCGTCCTCTTGAAGCTGACCACCTGGATGATCAGCGAGAGCACCTCGATCACGAAGATCCCGCCGATCAGGAGCAGGAGAATCTCCGTGTCCGTCACGATGGCGAAGCCGGCGATCGCGCCTCCGAGGGCGAACGAGCCCGTGTCGCCCATGATGACCTCCGCGGGGAAGGCGTTGTACCAGAGGAACCCAATCGTGCCTCCTATCAGCGCGGCCGCGAGCGTGGCGAGGTCGAGGAAGTCGTCGCTTCGCGCGCCCGGGTCGCCGGAGCGGAGCCATGAGATGCCCACGATGGCGAGGAACGTGAGCAGTGCGATGGTGGCGACGCCCGCAAGGAGGCCGTCGATCCCGTCTGTGAGATTCGCGCCGTTCACCGTGCCTGCGATCACGAGGAAGAGGAACGGGTAGTAGAAGACGCTCAACTCGAGGTTCCAGCCGACGACGGGGAGGTAGAGGGAGGTGTCGAAACCGGCCGTCTGCCGCAGGAGCAGGGCCGCACCGACGGTGACGAGCACGAGGAGCGCCATCTTCCAGCGCCCAGGAAGCCCGAGAGAGTGACGGCGCCGCACCTTCAGGTAGTCGTCCGCGAAGCCGATCACCGCGCAGCCGACGGTGACGAAAAGCACGGTCAGGCCTTCGTACGTGTACTGGGAGAGGAAGAGAAACGGGATCACCGCCGAGCCGAGGATGAGGACGCCGCCCATCGTCGGCGTGCCCTGCTTGACCCGGTGGGTGGCAGGCCCCTCCGCGCGGATCTGCTGGCCGAGATCTCGAGCACGAAGCCGCTCGATGAACTTCGGCCCGATCACGATGGCAGCGACCATCGCGAGCAGGCCCGCTATGAGGACTGGGACCATGCTCGGGCGAAGTTCGTGATCTCGTCGGCGATGCCTTCGAGCCCGACGGCGCGTGAGGCCTTCACGAGCACGGCGTCTCCAGGCCGGATGAACGCCCGCACGACGTCGATTGCCTGGTCGGCGTCGGCGGCCCACGCCACGGGCTCGTACGCATGGGCTCGTTGACCGATGCCGATCACCTCCACCCGGAGGCTCTGAGCCAGGTCTCCGATGCCGCGATGAAAGTCATCGGATGCAGCTCCGAGCTCGGCCATCTCACCGAGGACGGCCACGCGGCGCCTTGCTCCTGCTCGCTCGGCGAGGTGCTCGAGAGCGGCACGCATCGAGTCCGGGTTCGCGTTGTAGGCGTCGTTGACGACCAGGCCTCCACCAGGAAGGTGTACTTCTTCGCCGCGCCAGGGCGACAGCGCGATGTCGCTCGCGCCTCGATTGGCGCTGTCCAGGGGAAGGCCCAGTGCCGCGTACGCATGGAGCGCGGCGAGCGTGTTCACTGCCTGATGCCGTTGCGTGAACGGCAGCTCCAGCGCCACGAGGCGGCCGTCGATGGCGAAACGACCGCGTCCGTCCGAGAGCTCCGCATCCTGCGATTCGAACCGGCGGATCACGATGTCGTCCCGATCGAGGTAGGGCTCCAGCTCCACCGCGGAAGCGGGAACGACCGCCGTGCCACCCGACGGCAGGGCTGCAACCGCCTCCGCGTTCGCTTCGGCGACGCGCTCGACGGTGCCCAGGAGCTCGAGATGCTCGGGGCCGACATGCGTGACGAGCGCAACGGTCGGCCGTGCGATCGCGCACAGCGACGCGATCTGGCCGATCCCTCGCATGCCCATCTCGGCTACGACGATCTCGGTCACCGGCTCGAGGCGGAAGAGCGTCAGCGGAAGGCCGATCTCGTTGTTCAGGCTCCGCTCCGACCAGATCGTCGGTGCGTGCGGAGCACACAGGGCGCCGAGGATGTCCTTCGTCGACGTCTTCCCCGCCGAGCCGACGACCGCGACCACGCGCGCATCGCTCTTCGAACGGACCAGCGCAGCGAGCGCCGCTAGGGCCGCCTCCTGATCGTCGGGGACGAGCGTCGCCGCGCCGCGCTCGCGTGCCTGCCCGACGTACTGGATCCCGGTGTTCAGAGCGACGAAGAGATCGCCGGGGCCGACATCTCTCGAGTCGGCCTTGATACCCGTGACGGCGTCGTCGGGTACGCCGCCGTCCAGCTGACCGACGTCGAGATCGACGATCTCATGCCAGCGCAGGACGATCACGGCGCTGCTTGCTCCGGCCGAGACCGTGCCGCGAGAGCCTCCCGGGCGACCTCGCGGTCGTCGAACGGCTGAACGACGCCTGCAATGTCCTGCCCTTGCTCATGCCCCTTGCCGGCGATCACGACGACGTCGCCGGGCTCCGCGAGGCCGACCGCCCGCTGGATGGCCGATCGGCGGTCGGGATCGATCTCGGCGTCGAGCCCTGTTCCCTGCAGCACGTCCTCGATGATCGCGAGCGGGTTCTCCCCCCGTGGGTTGTCCGAGGTCACGATCACGACGTCTGCGCGCTCTACGGCCGCCTTGCCCATGAGCGGTCGCTTCCCGCGATCGCGGTCGCCGCCCGCGCCGAAGACCACGATGACACGGCCGTTCGCGAGACCGCGCGCGGCCTCGAGAACCGTGTCGAGTGAGTCGGGCGTATGCGCGTAGTCGACGAGGACGGTGAACGGCTGCCCCTCATCGACGCTCTCGAGTCGACCCGGGACCGCCTCGACGGCGGCGATACCACCGGCGATCGCATCCTCGTCGAGGTCGAGAAGCAGTCCGGCGGCCACGGCGCCGAGCACGTTCTCGACGTTGAAGGCACCCCGCAGTCGGGTCTCGATCTCGATTCCCATCGTTCGAAACCTGCTCCCGTCGGGCGTGATCTCGAGACCCTCTGGACGCACGTCCGCCGGCACGTCGAGCCCGAATGTGATGAGTGGCGCGCGATGGAGGTCGCCGAGGTCGTCCGCGAGCCGGCGACCCCACTCATCGCCGACCCCGACCGCCGCGGGCGAGGGCTGCGCCCGAACGAAGAGAGCGCGCTTGGCAGTGAAGTACTCCTCCATCGTCCCGTGCAGATCGAGGTGGTCGTGACCGAGGTTCGTGAACACCAGCGCGTCGAAACGAACGCGGTCCAATCGTCCGAGCGCCGCTCCGTGTGACGACGCCTCGAGCGCGACGCTTCGATCCCCTGCGTCGAGCATCTGCCGGAAGAGCCGCTGAAGATCGATGGCCTCCGGAGTCGTGAACGGCGCGGGGCCGGCGACGCCGCCGACCGTCCACCCCACCGTTCCGACGAGCCCCGGCCTTCGACCTGCCGCCTCCAGCATCGACCGGAGGAGAAACGCGGTTGTCGTCTTGCCGTTCGTGCCCGTCACGCCCGCGACCTCGAGCTCCTTCGTCGGCTCGCCGAAGAAGACGTCCGCCGCGATCGCCATCGCGGCCCGCGAATCCGGAACGAGAAGCTGTGGCACTGCGACGTCCAGCAGGCGCTCGACGACGAGTGCGGCCGCACCGCGCTCGATCGCTTCCCGAGCGTGGTCGTGGCCGTCGGTACGACGCCCCGCGACGCAGAAGAACAGTGCGCCGGCGATCACGGCTCGCGTGTCGTAAGCGAGGTCGTCGATCTCGACCGGCCGGCTTCCGGTCACCTCGCCCGCCGATACCTCGCTGGGCGTGAGCGCCCGGATCAGGGCCTCGAGCTTCACCGCCGGCACAGGCTAGCCCAGACGCCCGACCCCACCGGGGGACTTGGCGCTAGTGCTGCTTCGCGGGCAACGCGTCCGGCGGGATCTCGAGGTGCTGCAGGTTGAAGCTCGCGATGTCCCTGAACGCCGGAGCTGCCACGGTGCCACCCCAGATCGACGCCCGCGGTTCGTCGACCATGACCATGATCACGAGCCGGGGCTTGCTGGCGGGAACGAGGCCGACGAACGACGCGACGTAACGAGAGGTGGAGTACCGACCGTCCGGGTCGATCTTCGCGGCGGTCCCGGTCTTTCCGGCGACGGTGTACCCGGGGATCGCCGCCTCGGTCCCCGTCCCCTCGAGAACCACCCCGCGCAACATCGAAAGCATCTGCTCGGATACGGCCCGAGACACGATTCGGTGGCTACTCAGCCGCTCCACATCCGCTCCTCCGACGCGCTCGATGAGATGCGGCTCGACGAGCCTGCCACCGTTCGCGATCGCAGAGTACGCCCGCGCCATCTGGATCGGCGTGACCGCGATGCCGTGTCCGATCGGAACCGTGCCGATCGTCGAGCCCGACCACTGGTCGAGCGGCAGTGCGAAGCCGGACGACTCACCCGGGAAGTCGATGCCTGTGGGCTTTCCGAATCCGAACCGGTCGATCCAGGACGCCAGGCGCCCGGCCCCCAGCCGCTCCGCAACCGTGATCGTCCCGATGTTGGACGAGTACTCGACGACCTGCCGCACGGACATGCGTTCCGTCCCGCGCGTGTGCGACTCGTGGATCACGCGGTCGGCAACCCGCAACGTCGGAGGAAGGAGGAAGGTCGTTCGAGGGGTCACGAGGTGATCCTGCAGGGCCGCGGTGATCGTGACGAGCTTGAAGGTCGAGCCCGGCTCGTAGGTGTCCGTGACCGCGCGATTGCGACGGCGGTCTGCACGCGTCGTGGGGAACCGATTCGCGTTGTACCCGGGCGCGACGGCCATCGCGAGCACCGCACCCGTGTACGGATCCATCACGATCGCCGTTGCCGACTTGGCTCCGTTTCGCCGGACCGTGTCCTCGAGAACGGCCTCCGCGTTTGCCTGGATCTGGTGGTCCAGCGTGAGCTGGACGCTCTTTCCGGAGGTCTCGGGACGCATGCTGACGACGTCGAGCGCGCGGCCGAGCGGATCCTTGACCACCGTCTGACTCCCGGCACGACCGGACAGCGACTTGTCGAGCGAGCGCTCGAGTCCTTCGAGCCCTCTGTTGTCCATGCCCGCGTAGCCGAGTACCTGCGACGCCACGCGGCTCTGCGGGTAGGTCCGGAGCTCCTCGGGATAGAACCCGAGCCCCGGAATGTCGAGCTTCTGGAGTTTTGCGGCCGCAAGCGGGTCGATCTTGCGAGCCAGGTAGACGAATCCTTTCGACCTGTCGTTGAGCAGCGGGTAGACCGCCGCCGGCTGGAGGTGGAGCGCCTTGGCGACTACGAGCGTCACGTCACGCGGCCGACTGATCTGTCGCGGGTTCGCGTACACGGTCATCGCCTGCTCGCCGATCGCGAGCGGCTCACCGTTGCGGTCGAAGATCGTCCCGCGCGGGGCCGGCACGACGACCGTCTCGCGGTGCTGACGGATCGCCATCGCGGCGTACTCGGATCGCATCACGGCCTGGAGCCAGAACGCACGGGCGAGCGTGACCGCGAGGAGAACGGCGAAGACGAGCGCGAGCGCGCGAATGCGTCGGTTGGCGGACGCGGTCCTCACTTCGCGGGGAGGGTCACGTAGACGGTGCTGTCGGGATCGGCCTCGACGAGCCCCAACTCACCGCGAGCGGCGAGTTCGATCCGGGAGGTCGCACCGGCACTCGAGATCCCGGCTCGGAGACCGGCGATGTCGGCTTTGAGCTGGGTGCGTTCCTGGGTCGTCCCATCGAGGGCGAGATTGAGACGCAGAACGGCGACATTGACCGCCACGACGCCGGCGAGCAGACTCGCGAAGAGGACGATCCAGATCACTCCGCCTGCCAGAAGCCGCGGTCTTGCCTGAGCACGCTCGCGAGGACGCGATTCACGCTTCGAGCGTCTCGTCCGACGCCCCGCCCCGACTCGCTGTCGCTGCGCGACGGACGACATCAGACCTTCATCGCCGCGCGTAGGCGAGCCGACGCGGCTCGCGGATTCTGCTCCGTCTCGCGGGCGGACGGTCGCACCGGCTTCGACGTGAGGATTCGCGCCTCCGGCTCGCGCCCGCAGACGCAGATCGGGAAGTCGGGTGGACACGTGCAGCCGCGCGCTCGATCCCGGAAGAACTGCTTGACGATTCGGTCCTCGAGCGAGTGGAAGCTCAGGACCGCGATCCGACCGCCCGGACGCAGCATCTCGAATGCCGCCGGCAGCCCCGCCTCGAGAGAGTCGAGCTCGTGGTTGACCTCGATCCTGAGTGCCTGGAAGACGCGCTTCGCCGGATGGCCTTCGCCGAACCGCGCGGGTGCCGGTATCGAGGCCTTCACGACGTCGACGAGCTGCCCGGTGCGCTCGATCGGAGCCTCGGCGCGGCGGCGAACGATCCCGCGCGCGATCTGCCGTGCGTAGCGCTCCTCCCCGTACTTCCGGAACATCGTCGTGAGATCGCGCTCGCTCCACGTGGCCACGACGTCGGCAGCGCTGAGCTCGTCGGAGGCGTCCATCCTCATGTCGAGAGGCGCGTCCGTCGCATACGAGAACCCCCGCTCGGGTCGATCGATTTGCATGGACGAGAGGCCGAGGTCGAGCAACACGACATCCGCCTTCACCCCGTTCGCCGCGAGCTGCCCGAGAACGACGGCATAGTCCCCGCGAAGAAAGCGCGTCTGGACCCCACGTGCGGCGGCCTTCAGCCGGTCGTAGTAGGGGCGGACGGTCGAGTCGCGATCGACTGCGACGAGCTTTCCCCGTCCCTCGAGATCGTCGACCAACAGGCGCGAGTGGCCACCCGCGCCGAACGTGCCGTCGACGACCGTCTCGCCCGGCTGAACGGCGAGGAGCTCGCGCACCTCGTCCGCGAGGACGGGGAGGTGATCAGCTGCGTTGGTCCGCAAGACGTTCGGCAACATCTCCCGCGCTCCCTTCGATCGCAGTCAGGTGGACCGACCATGCGGCGCGGTCCCAGATCTCGACGTGGTCGTGGACCCCGATTACGACGACGTCCTTGTCTATCCGTGCATGCTCGAGCAGCTGTGAGGGCACCAGCACTCTGCCCTGACCGTCGAGCTCGGCCACCGCAGCTCCGGCGAACACGTATCGCTTCATCTCGCGAGCCTCGCGGTTGAGCGAGTCGAGCTCGGCAATCCGCGCCATGTTGTCGTGCCACGTCTCGCTCGGGAACACGTCGATGTTGCGCTCGATGCCGCGAGCCAGAACGACGCCTCCGGCCAGCCCATGGCGAAACCGGGCCGGCAGCGTGACCCGGTGCTTCTCGTCGACTGAGTGCTCGTGCTCGCCGTAGAACATGGAGGCCTGTCGTTGGAGTGACAGCGGATGGAGTCGTGGGCACCTCCCACGATTCCCCACTTTACTCCACTAACACCCACATAGCAACCCATTTCCCCCATCCAGGGGAGTCGAGCGCATAACGCCGCGCGGTCGCTGGCCTCTCTGCGCGAGCCATGAGGTTCGATCCGGCCGAGCACTGTCCTACGACCGGATTGCGCTGGCTACGAAACGATGCGCTCGGCGTGCACGCCACGGCCCGAAAGCGCGCCGGCTCCGCACCGGGCGGCGAACGCGAGCGCGTCGGCCGACTCGAGCCTCGAGCCGAGCGCGAACGCCAGCCCGGCTGCGAAGCAGTCCCCGGCTCCGTACGTGTCGACAACGACGCTCGGTCGGGGCCCGGCCGTGAACGGTCCGCCTGGTTGTGCCCAGCCACCGAGCGCTCCCGAGGTGGTGACGACGAGGTGTGGTTCAGGCTCGAGGTCACCGGCGTGGTAGCGCTCCGACTCGTCCTTCCCACTCCCGACGAGCGCGTCGATCTCGACCGCCGCGCGCGCGAGCGTGCTCAGTACCCGCGCGGTTGCAACCAACACGCGACCGCGCCGGGCGAGCAGGAGCGCGTCGGCGTCGCCCGCGCAGAAGTACACGGCGTCACATCCAGCGAGCTCGTGCCACGGGAGCGTGTCGTCGTGACCACGCGGGCCGAGTCGCTGGCCGATCGTCGTGATGGTCCGCTCCCCCGTCTCGTCGACGAACGTGAACGCACGACGCTGAGGCGTCTCGACGAACGTCGCGTGCACCTCGATCCCACGATCCTCGAGCTCCAGCTTCGCGCGACGGCCGAGCTCGTCCGCGCCGAGCGCGGTGAAGAACGAGACGGAGTCGGCGAGCAGAGAGAGCTGGACCGCGGCCACCCCGCCTCCACCGCCCGCCTGCTCCCAGGTCTCGTGGGCGTTGGCTATCTCGCCCGGAAGCGGCACGCGCTCCACCGCCGCGAACTCGATCCACTCGACGTGCCCCACGACTGCACACTTCATACGCGGCATGCTCACAAATCAGCGGCGTCCCGCGTTCACACGGGATGATGCACACGGTGTCGATACCCCCCTTCGAGCTGTTCTACGAAGAGCATCGCGGCGATGTCATGCGCCTGTTGCGCAGGCAGCTCGGCCGAGATCGTGCTGACGACGCGTTCCAGGAGACGTTCCTGCGTGCCCTGCGCGCGTACGGCCGGCTGACCCACTCGGAGCATCTCCGAGCATGGGTGCTCACGATCGCGCGAAACGTCGCGATCGACACCGTCCGCCGTACGACACCGACGAGCCCGCCTGTCGAGGAGGGGGTCGAGGACGGCGTGCCCGCATACCAGGAGCTCGCGTCGCTGACCGACGGCCTCCCGCCCAAGGAGCGCGCGGCCGTCGTGCTGCGCTACGGATACGACCTCTCGTACGAGCAGATCGCAGCCGCACTCGGGTCGAGCGCCGACGCGGCTCGCCAGGCCACGTCGACGGGTGTCCGGAGGATTCGAACGAGGAGGACTGCAGAATGACAATCTCCACCGATCTCGATCGCCGATTCCGCGAGGCCGCCCTCGACCTCGGGCTGGTCGACGTGGGCTACGACGTTCTCGACTCTCCCATTGGGCCCCTGCTCGTCGCCGTCTCGAACGAAGGCCTCGCGGCGATCTCGTTCCAGCAGCGTGCGGACGAAGAGCTCGAACGGCTCGCGCGGATGGCCGGGCCGGCTGTGCTGCGCTCGCCTCGGAGCATCGATGAAGCACGTCGAGAGCTCGACGAGTACTTCGCCGGGCGTCGACGGGTCTTCGACATGAGACTCGACCTGCGCGGCCTCGCGCCGTTCACGATCTCGGTGCTCGACGAGCTGGCCAAGGTCCCGTTCGGCGAGACGACGACCTACGGCGAGCTGGCCGCACGCGTCGGCCGCCCCCGCGCGGCGCGAGCAGTCGGCACAGTCATGAACCGGAACCGGATCCCGATCGTGCTCCCGTGCCACCGGGTCGTGGGCGCCGGCGGCAACCTCGTCGGCTACGCGGGCGGCCTCGATCGGAAGGTCACGCTCCTCGAGCTCGAGGGCGTGCTCCTCTAGCGCTACTCGAGGAGCCTGTACCCCACTCCCCACACGTTCACGACGAACCGGTCGCCGTCCCTGAGGCAGAGCTTCCTGCGAAGGCGTGATGCATGGGACTCGAGCGTCCGTGTCCGCCCGAGCGCCCTGAACCCCCAGACTTCACGCAGGAGCTCTTCCTTGGCTGACACCCGCTAACACCGGGTTCCGTTGGCCCGATCCTGACGAGGCTGCCCACGTCGTCAGCGAGCTGAAGTACGAGCTGGCCATGAGCTTCCGAGCAGGAGTGGGTCGATGAGAAAGAACCGCAACCGCAAGCTCGCAAAGCAGCTTCGACCCTTCGGGCTGCACCTTGTCACGGCCAAGCATTCCGGCCATCTGCACGTACGCGATGCGAAGGGCTACTTCATCGCCTCCCTCCCCGGCACGCCAAGCGACTACCGGAGCGAGCGGAACATGCACGCCGTCCTTCGTCGTCTCGGCTTCGACGCGCGGAGCGCGGTATGACGACCACGCCGCCGCTTAGGAGCGAGCGATGAAACCGACCACAGGCATCCCCGAGAGCGTCTGGGGGCGCATCCCGCTGGCGAAGCGCCGGCTGGCGCTTGAGGGGCCGCTGGATGCTGGCACCGAGGCCGTGAAGAGCGCCTGCATCACCCTCGCGTCGGAGCTGTATACCCAAGGCGTCGAGCAGGACGTCGCGCGAACGGCCTGCCTGGCGATGCCGTTCACCACCGGCACCACGTCGCGCCGGGATGTTGAGCGTCAGATCCCGCGCTTCGTGGCCTTCGCCTACCGGAAGCCGCTGCCGCTCCTGTCGGGCTGTCCCACCGTCTCAGAGTCGCCGTCGCCGATGCGAAACAGCTTCTCCGGCTACTGCGATGCCGAGTGCCAGGCAACGTGTCTCATCAGGCGAGCGAGAACCGCTCCCGAGGCGGTCCTCGTCGGCACGGACTATTACGAGACGCTCATAAGCCCGCTGTGGCTGTCCGGTCGCCAGGGAGGCGTCAAGCCTGCAAAGCAGGTCTGGACGCTCCTGGCCTCGATGGCGGTGATGGATCAAAACGAAGAGATCCAGGCGTCCATCGGCTACCTCGTCAACCGCATGAAAGGCACCATCCCGTATCAGACCCTCTACCGGCAGACGCGCCTCCTACGCGACCACCGGCTGCTCGTCCTCACGAACAGCCGGGAAGGCGTGTACTGCGTCCCCGCCCTTAGCCACGACGAACTGTCAGAGCTGGAGGGTCGGCTCGGCGTCGATTTCGAGGCGAGCTGGAACGCGAAGGATGCGCGGCTCCGGCAGCTTCGACGGAACGAGGAGTGGCCCACCTTCGACCTGGCGGTCGAGCTGGCAGGGGGCGTCGAACCTCTCACGGATGAGACAAAGGACTTGTCGGGTTACCCCGCCCAGGCTGATGAGCAGCCAGCCGAGAGGGTGTGGAAGGAGTCAGTCGTCTATCGAGGGCTGGACCTGCCGATAACGCGAACCTCTCACGGATGAGACAAAAGGACGTGAGGGATGTGCGAATTGTCCGAAAGACCCAGAGGCTCCAGCGAGAGGAGGCTTCACGCCGACGTCACGATGCTCCCTCGGCTCTCGCAGACGCTCGCCCAAGCGCAAGCCGTCCCGCTCACTGCCTAGACTCCGCGGGTGCGCCGCGTCTGGATCGCGCTCGCCGCCATCGTCGGCTTCGCGGTCATGTTCATGGCGACCTGGATCGTCGGCATCTGGCAAAACCAGGACGCCGATTGCGACGGCGTTTGCGTTGACATGTTCCCGATCACCGGATCGCTGGCGCTCGTTCTCGGTGTTCTCGCCGCGATTGTCGCCGGATTCGCTGCGAGCGCGATCCTTGATCGGTATTTCGCCAAACCCTCCTAGTACCCCGAGGCGCCGTTCGGGTCTCGCCGATTCTTGAGCCTGCTAGCGGGACGCCACCCATGCGGTTATCGGCGTGGGGCGAAAGCCGCGTGTACCGCCGGTTCGCTCGATCACGCCCTGCCTGAGCATCGAACCCGGCGCGGGGCGCTGACGAGTGACGCGGTAGTTGTCGAAGAGACAGTCACGACGCTTGCGAGCTTGCCTGCAAACGCCGGGACGACCGCTGTCGGTCTTCCCTTCAGGACGGCGGGGCTACCGATGAAGCAAGGGCCTGCGCTCATCGTCACCACCGAGCCGACGGCAACGCGTGTTCCTGGACGAGGCGACTGCTTCTGGGCGTTAGGGACGCAGAGCGACCTTGCGGAGAAGCGGTTGCGGATCGCCACGCGCAACCCGGCGGCGCGGATTCGGTCATAGCCGAAGACCACATTTGTCTGTGTCACGAGGGGAACAGCTACGAGGCGTCCCGCGCCTGCTTCTTCGTGCCAACCGACAGCGGCGAACGCCGCCGCAGTCATCAGGGCAGCAAACGGGACGCTGCGATACAGGTTCACCTGTCCCCGACGTTAGCGCGAAGCAGTGTGGGATAGGTATGGACTCGATCTCCCCGCGCTGCAGATGAGGCGGCCTTCTACCCCGTCATCTTCCTGACACGGACAACGAACGTAAGGCGAGCGCCGCCAGCCTTCCGACGACGCGCCAGGAGCCGATGGTCGTGAACCTGGGAACACTTGGTAGTGGGCAGAACTAACACCCGACAAGAGCGCGGGCGCGTTGTCGGCTTACCCCAACTCCGCCCCTCTAGAGTTGCCAAATCAGGACGAGCCAAGTCGCCCACAGCAGGCCGGTGGCGCAAATCCAGACCGCGGGGCGTCCTCGGCGAAGCACGCTCGTCAGAAGCGCTACGACTGCAAGGCCGAACCCGATGAACGCGACATACATTTGTGCCGTGCCGCCACCGCTGCACTGGTCGTCCACTCCGCAGTCGAGTACCACGACCCACGCCGCCCCAAGGACGCCCGCGAATGATGCGACGCACAAGACCGCGGCGAGTTGGACCATCGCCGCTGCTCGGCGTTCTGCATCTCGCGCACGAGGCCCGACTTCAGTCATCTGCGACGAGTCTCCACCGACCACGATGAACGAAGCACTGCACGCAACATGTCGTGAAAACGCGGGTCTAGTCAAGAAGCAGTAGCGACTGCACGCCCTATCGGAGTACGCCTTAGGCGGGGTTATCTCGCCTCCAGGGCTGCTCCAGGCGCGAAAGGTCAGCTTCACGCTGACCTCGCGATGCTCGCACGACTCGGGCAGGCGCTCGCACGAGCGCGAGCCGTCCCGCTCGCTGCCTAGCGCGGAATAGACTCAGAACATGGCACGAACGGTCGCAAAGGTTCTTGCGTGGGCCGTGATCGCCGTGACCGCTGTCATCGTGAGCGGCTTGGCGACTTTCGCCCTGATGTTCTTCATCGCGAGCCTGCGGACCGATCCAAGTACTTCGACTTAGACGTTCCGCCAATCGAAACGCCAAGCCCTCCTAGTTCCCCCGTGGGCCGGCTCGTCGCCCTCTTGCTGGTGGTCGTGGTCTTGGCCGCAGGTGAAAGCGTCGGCGCCGGAACCGTTTACCTCTCACCGCAATCCTCTGTGAATGGGATCCGCCTTGTACCAGCGTCCAGGGCAATACATATCGGGTGTGCCGAGGCAGCAGCCAAGCTCAAGACCGCGATCTACTGCCCGACACGAGTCCCCGCTCGATGGGTGCCTCGGTTCTGTGTGGGCTGCAACGGAACGTTCAGCGCAACGGGATGGTTCCCGGCTCCGAAGGGCTATCGGGGCCAGCCGGGTGAGTCCACCGGTCACTTCACGGTCTGGGCGGCTCGCCCCCGCTTCATTCGGGAGGGCTACGTCGGCTGCAGCGACGGCACCATCTCGGGCCACGTTCTCGTCGCTCGCGTCCGCATGACGTGGGTCGTCTGTCCGAAGGGATCGACGCTCGACTCCGGCCACGTCCTGCTGCGGTGGTCGCGTGACGGTTGGATCTACGCACTTTCGCTACACAGCAACTCCTCAACGAATCGCCATCTGCTTCGGCTCATCGCCGGGCATCTCGTCCTGATCCGGTAGTTCTGCGCCCGACCGCTGATTCAGGCGGTGCATTGTCCGATGCTATGCAGCACGAGGATGAAATAGACCCCAGCTGCGTAGGGGATCGCCGCGACGATTCCCCACCTGAGCCGCGCCCCAGCAACGCGCATGGCGGCGATGACGGCGACGACACCTAACCCCAGCAACAGGAGCGGGATCGTTCCGCTTTCGTCGCAGTCGGTGTGATCGACTGCGACGACAGCAGCCCAGCCGATCAAGAACGCCACACCGGTGAGCGCGACCCAAATCGGCATCCGATACGAAGCCATCAACGTCCTTATCGGTTCCGACACAAGGCGACGAGAGGCGCGCCGAGCGGCCAGCACCCATGATCTCGACCTGACCACTCCGAACGAGGAGGTAGGACATGCAGCAGTCACCTGAGAGAGGGTGGGACATTCCCGTGCGCTACGGCTATGCGGCTGCGATCGACAGCATGGGTTCAGTCGCAGCACCGTTCCTAGCAGGCGTAAGCGGCGCTCTAGCAGTCTTTGTGATGCAGAACGAAGAGGCGTTCGGTTGGGCGAACGCGGCGCTGTTTCTACTCATAGGCGCGACGCTGGCGTTCCTCGCCACCTTGCAGTTTTCTTTCTGGTCGCGGCAGTTTGCGACGACCCCCGCAGAAATCGAGATGTGGTGGGGTACTGAGGCGCAGAGCGCACCGGTACGTCTCCACCATGAACAGCACGACGACATGGAAAAGCACCGCCGATTGTCTGTCCGAGTGCGGTGGAGCTACAACGTCGGCCTGCTCGCGTTCCTCATCGGGTTGACCTTCTGCTTGATACCGACAGGTGGCCTTGCCGAGGCGAGTGGGGGCCGGGTGGCTGTTGTTGTCCTTGCGGCAGTGGGACTCGTTGGAGAGCTGGCGTGGATCGTGCGAACGGCGAGCGGTGATTAAGACGATTCGTACCGGCAGCCCTTCTCGTGCGGATCGCCAGGACGAGCCTTGCAATCGGGACAGCGTCGCCCTGCTTCCGGTATGGCCGAACGAATCAGGCGTTCACCCTCATCCTTGTCCTCGCTGTTTTCCTCGCTCTTGTCTTTGCGATCAGTCATGGCGTGACCGTAACGGGTTGGCGGTGTCCTTTCTACGCCCCGTACACCGGCGGCCCCGAAACGGTTCCCCGCACGGAACCCTCTTTCGCTTCGCGGCCTAGGGGTGATTGGTGATATCGCCGCTAATCCGACGCGACCCAGATCGTCAGCTTCGCCCCGTCCGAGAGCGTGGTTCCCTCGCGAGGGCGCTGCCTGTAGACGAACCCTGTTGGCCCGGCGGTACTCGGTCCGCGCTGTATCTCGACCTCGAAACCGTCGTCCGCTGCGACGTTGGAGGCTACAGACT
Source organism: uncultured Actinomycetes bacterium (assembly GCA_963734825.1). Lineage (GTDB taxonomy): Bacteria > Actinomycetota > Thermoleophilia > Gaiellales > Gaiellaceae > GMQP-bins7. The sequence goes on from CAVTIQ010000003.1 coordinate 426,880, forward strand.
CCTTCAGCCCCACCAGGTACGGAGCCGTGACCGACTGGTCTTCGCCGCCACAACCGACCACGACCGCGAAGACCACGAGTGCCAGCGCAACGAACGACGCGAAGCGCATGACCTCAGGATAGCTCCAGGTCAAGCAGACTCGACTCAACTAGGTTACGCGGCGAGGATCACCCGGCAACCCCACAGTCAGGGGAGAGCAGAAGCACGCAATGTGCCGATGCGAGACTCGTGTCCACGATTGCCGACTTCCTGCGTCAACTGGCGATCTTCCTGGAGAGTGGGCCGACGTTTCTCGTCACGTTCGCGATGCTCTTCTTCGCGATGCCGCCTCTAACGGTCGTTCACGAACTCGGCCATGCTGGGGCCGCGCTCGCGCTTCGGCCCGGACCTGTGTCCGTCTCGGTCGGAGCCGAGCGACCGCTCGTCCTCTGCAGCATCGGCCGGATGACAATCGCGATCAACCCTGTGATGCTTCCCTGGCGACCTCGCGCAGTCTGCGGATACAAGCCTCCGGAGACGCCGGGTCAGGCTGCGCTGATCGCGTTCGCCGGGCCAGCGGCCTCCATCGTCGCCTGCATCGTCGGGTGGGATGCGCTCACACTCGTCGAGCCGGGGTGGTTCCACGACTTCCTTTGGGTCTGGACATTCGTCTCGTTCATGGTGGCCATCGTCAACCTCGTGCCTTTCACGTTCAAGGACGCGCGGGGGAATCGACGAGGCAGCGACGGTGCGCTCATCCTCGCTGCCCTGCGCTGACGACGCGGGCGCTAGCGAACGGCCGTGATCACGCTCGGTCGCCACTCGAACCGACCGAGCGGTCGATGCTCGGCCAAGCTCGGGCGGCGGCTACGGCTCCGCGGGCGGGATGGTGACCGTCGTTGTCAGGATCGGCGTCCCTCGCGTCGTCTCGTGGAATGAGAATCGCCAGAGCGATCCGGGCGCGTTCGAGACGCCGACCCCGTAGCGCCGACAACCTGACGGCCGCCCCTTCAGTCCTCCTCGTCCGTCGGCGCAGGATTCGGCCACAGTTGAGGCTTCGCAGAACCCCGATACACACCACGGCGGCGACCCGCTCGCGGGGATCATCTTCGGCATCTCGGTGGCGGCTCTTTATCCGCCGGCGGCGGTGTCGCAGAGGCGGTCGACCAATCGGGCCGGAAGATGAACTCGCCATGAGGTGGCAAGTCAGCCACGCACGTCATTCTCGTCGGCACGTCGGCGCGACCAGAACGCCCCGGAGTCTGTCGCGAACGCGGGACGGCTACGCCGTCCCGCCACAGGAACGAGCCGAGGAAGAAGCGGGGCCAGCCGTGAGTCGTCCTCGGTCGGCAGGCTGGCTTCGACCCAGGCGTCCGCGAGGATGCCGTCTCAACATCGCAACTCTCAGGTCGGATACGTCCCGCGTCACTTCGTCCCAGGTAGCCCACCTGGCGATATTCGGCAGTACGGGAGGGCTTCAACATAGACACGTCCCCTCCCCCCGCCCCATACCACCCGATCTTCTCAGCGCCGCGCGGGAGCTGGCCCCCTCGCGCAAGAACCCATGCCCGCCCACCGACCCTGGCCCAACGGGCGACACCCTCGCGGGCGGGCGACTCCCCACGGCAGAACCCATCCCGCCCTCCGTCCCAAGCTCAGAGCCGGTGGCCCCACGAATAGGAGCAGGTTGGGTGCGGAAGGGAACCACAACCCGAACCCGTTCGGACAAGGCGACCCAGTCTGCCTTCAACCCCTGGCGCGACCCGGAAGCCCCGAGCGAACACGCCTCGTGGGTGGTCGGGGTTGATTCCCTCCCCCTCTCAGAACGTCGCCCGCATCATCAGACCCGCATCAGCCCTGGGGCCGCTCCGAGATTGACCACCAGGCCCGTATTCTCGACCCGACCTCTCAAGATTCCTCCACGGCACAGCCCATAGCCCTTCCCAGAGCCTTCCCGTATCGCTCACCGGATTGCGGCCACTCACGCTCCGGGTTGCCTTCAGCCCCTCCGCTCAGGCTCTCGCGGCGTGGTAATCCCTCCCTGAGTCGCCGCAGGATGGCCGCAAGCTCCACCTGGCGCGCGTCGGTGGCGAGCGTCCGTGCAGGGCCGCGCGAGGCGGACTCGGGGCAACGCTCTCCCACGGGTGAGTGCGGAAGACAGCTCCGTCCGAGCCTTCGGCAGCTCAGCCCTGGCGGAAGCCTTCACCCCGTCCCGCTCACCGCACCCATGCCCGCCCCGCCACCCAGGCCGACGGCCCAGCCCCGCACGACCGGGAGGAAACAGCGCAGCGAAGCGACGGCACGCGCGGCCAGCGCCGCCGGAATCGCACGCCAGGAGCCGATCAGCTACACCGCCCCATAAGCGCCACGGTTGCCGTCCGATGCTACCTATAAGCTCTCCTTATGACCAGACCACATCCTCAGCCCATCGCAGATATCCCAACCCTCGTGGAAGGTGCAGTGCGGCTTGTCGGAATCCCCGAAGCCGCCCGCATCCTCTCGACAAGCGAATGGACGACCCGTTCGCTGATCCGCCAAGGTCGCTTGCCAGCCGTTCGCATAGCGAACCTGACCCGCGCCCGCATCCTGATCCGATCCACCGACCTGCTCGCGTTCATCAACTCGATGACGCCGAGCCTGGACGCCTTCGAGGCCGAGGCCGACGACGCCCACCAGGAGCAGACCGACAACGACGAGGCGACCCGTGAGTGACAACGCCCCCACCGAAGCAGAGATCGCACACGCCCGCGCGTTGATCGCCGCCGGACAGGCCGCGCCACCGGCACCCGCACCGACCGACAGCGCCGCCTACACCGAGCTGATGCAGAAGGCCCGCGACGTGGCGAGAGCCGCCGAAGCGATTCGGCAGGCAGCGGCGCCGCTCCGCGCCTACTTCGACAACGGCCAGGACACCGAGACGCCGCCCGGATTCCTCGATGACCTCTCGGACGCCGAGGTCGTCGCGTACGCCAGAGCGAGAGCGGAAGCGCCGAAGCTCGCCCGCGACGGTAACCCCGTGGCGAGCCAGGCCGACCTGGAAGCGAACGCGGTCACAGAGGCCGAGCTGGCCGGTGACTTCGGCATCGGCGAACCGTCGCCATGGACGCCCCCTTCGTCCTACAACCCCGACAGCGACCCGCATGGCGTGAACCGACGATGACGCACCCCTCCGTCTGCCACAACGCCGCCATCGCGCAGCTCGACAACCTCGCACCGCTTGAGGACGAGACGGTCGAGTTCGCGTACGAGAAGATCCTCCGCGTCACCGGCACGTCCTCGACGGAGCGCCGGTACTTCGGTCAGCTCCGCACCCTGCGGAAGTTCAAGCCCCGCAGCGACGGCACCTTCAAGAAGCAGCCCGAGCCGTCCGCCGAAGTGTTCGAGCGGGCCTGCTTCGAGCCGGACTTCTGCGCCACACTCAGCCCCGACACGATCTACGAGAGCGGCAAGGTCTTCGCACGGACGATCCCGCAGGATGGCTTCTCCATCCACTCGGTCAACCGGGCCTGCGTGGCGATGATCGCAGCGAACTTCGGAGCCAAGCCTGACCTCATGCACCTTGAAGTCCTCGTCACCGCTCCCTCTCGCGACGGAAGCTGACGACGATGGCCCTGCGGAACGTCAAGCCCGCCAGCTACCCCGCCATCCTCCGAGACGCACTCAACAACCGGCGCACCGTCATCATCACCCGCGTCGGTGAGAACGCGCTCGGCCAGCCCAGGTTCGTTGACCGCGATGGCAACGTCTTGAAGTCAACCCAGGCCAGCGCCCAGATCCTCGAAGTGGACGAGGAGGAGCAGGCAGCAGCAGACATCGACCCGGCCTACGCCGCCGAGCAGCGCGACAGGGCAGAGGAGTCGGCACGGCTGGCGCAGTCGCAGGGTGACGGCCTCTTCGGCGTCCAGGTGTTCGACGCCTCCGGTGCGCTCGTCGGCTTCGCGCGCGTTCGCAACATCGACGCCGCCGCTGATGGAACCAGGCTCTTCGAGTCGGCGGACGGAACCATCCGATACATCCAGCCGGCAGGCCGCAAGCAGGGCGTGGAGAAGCTGTAGGCGTCGAGCCTTGGCCGAAGTGCGAGCTGTGGTATGGGGTGGCGGCTTCGCACTTCGTCGAAGACTCGTTACATGCGACCTTGCGTCGGCGGCGGGCCTGGAATTCAGCCCCCTACCCCGCCGCCCACGGAAGGCCGCAGAGCAAGCACCAGAGCCGAATGTCTGCCGACCGAGCGTGTCTGTAGGTTGCAGGAAGACGATCACTACATGGAGGGGCTGCATGAAGCGCATCGCGATCTACCTGAGGGTCAGTTCGGACGAACAAGACGTCGAGTCGCAACGAGCAGGCGTGTACGCGCTCGCAGCCGAGAAGCTCCCCGGAGTGGAGACGGTCGAGTACGTCGATCAGGGCGTGTCGGCCTTCAAGAACCCGCTCCCGTCTCGACCAGGCTCCGGCGCGATGCTCGATGACATCGAGGCGGGCAAGGTCGCCGCAGTGGTCGCAGACTCGCAGGATCGTCTGTCTCGCGGAGCGGGCCTTGAGATCCAGCTCTTCCTCGACGCCTGCAAGCGCAACGACACGCGCGTCCTGACCGTGACCGGCGGCGAGCTGTCCCTGGACGGCGACGATGCGACCTTCGCATCCAGCCTCATCAGCCTCGCCGCGTCGTACACCGCACGGCGCGAGTCGCGCGAGAAGAGCCACAGGAGCAAGCGCGGTCGTCTCGCACTCGCCGAGCAGGGCAAGCACCCCGGCGGCGTCCCGGCACCCGGCTACAAGCGTGGAGCCGATGGCGTCCTCGTGGCAGACGAGCCGCTCGCAGGCATGGTCGCCGAGCTGTTCGACCTCTACCTCACCGGCATCGGCCCTGATGAGCTTGGCCGTCGAATGGCGGGCTTGACCGGCGACCAGCGATGGCACCGTCACCGAGTCGGCGACGTCCTCGACTCGCCCGTCTACGTCGGCAAGATCGTCAACGACGGCATCGAGTACCAGGGCCTTCACGAGCCGCTTGTGGACGCCGAGACGTGGAGCCGGGTCAGAGAGCTTCGCGCCGAGGCGAAGGCGACCAAGCGACGGCAGACGCGAGTACAGCCGTATCCGTCCTCGATCCTTCAATGTGGCGACTGCGGAGGTCGCCTCACGTCGCACCCGGACAAGCGCGGCAACGGATGGCTCGACCGGCGCTGTGCGACCTGCCGCACCAGCTACCTCGCCGAGTTCATCGACCTGACCTTCTGCACCGCTCTCGGACTGACCCATGCGCTGCTCGCCGATAAGCTGCTCGACCCGAGCGTCGGCGAGGAAGCCGACCAGGGCGTCGAGCAGGCGAGCAACGAACTGACGGAGCTACGGCGTCGGATGCTCAACCTCCTCCCGCTCGTCGAGGACGGAGACGACGAAGCCGTCGCGCGTCATCGCGAGCTGCACGCCCAGGCCAGCGCCGCCGACAAGCGGCTGGAGCGGCTCCGTGCCGACTCCGGCGAGCGTCGGTCAGAGCTGGAACGGCTGCTCTCGACCCTCGACGCCTTCGTGGGCGATGGCCGACCCGCCGCAGTCAAGGACGGCATCGCGAACGCATGGCCCACCGCGAGCATCGAGCAGCGCATCGCGCTCATCGTGTCGGTCGCAGAGCAGGTCGAGGTCAAACCCGATGGTCGGATGCGCGTGAAGCTCCGCGACCTGGCGCAGCCCTTCGAACTTCGTATTCGCCCTCTGCGCCGGTACACGCGCGAGTCGAAGTCGCTCCGCGCAGTCGGATTCGGAGCAGGCGCACCTTCGTGAACACACGACTCGGCTCGACCGCAAGGCGTGTGAGAAGGTCGAACTCCTTCGCCGAGAGAGCGACGATCGTGTCCCGCACGGTCACGCGCCGTGTTCGCCGGTCGATGGTCAAGCTGTCCGCGACGAGCACCTCCGGAGCGTTAGCCCCACTCCGCCGGAGCAGCGCGCGGATACGCGCAAGCAGCTCTTCGTAGGCGAACGGCCGGCCGATGACATCGTCCGCTCCACGATCGAGGGCGCGGACACGCTCCACCGGATCGGACGAAGGCGCGAGCAGGATGACGGGGACATTCCGGTCCCAGTTTCGACCGGGTTCTCCTCGACGGAGGCTGAGACAGAGATCGAGCTCGGCGAGCAGAACAAGATCGGGGTGCGCACGCTCGACGAGATCGAGCGCCTCGCTTCTCCGCGCGGCCCCGAGCACGTCGAAGCCATCGTCCCTCAGCTGTCTTCCGAGGTACTCGCGGGTCGCTGACTCCGGCTCGGCGACGAGGACGGCGCTCGACATGACCGCGACGCTAGTTACGTCCCTGCGGTTGCGCCAGATGTCCTTTGCAGCGGGACCGTGCCAAAGCTTCCTCAACGGTCCATTCCGGCCGTCTGCGACGGACGTCAGAGGCGATGGTGGCGGAAGATCCCCCACACGAGCCAGAACCCGAAAGCTCCCGAGATCACGAAGCCGATCAGCGCGATGAGGTGCACCCCCAGGACGTGAGGACCGTCCTTGGCAAAGACGCCGACCATCGCCGACCCGAGAAGCCCGGCTGCCACGACGAGTGCGACTGCCAACCGATTCGACGCCTGGTCGATGTGCTCGTCCAGCCGGTCGATGCCCGGATTCTCGATCTTGACCTGGAACGTCCCATCACGCAGCTGCTCCAGGATGTCGTGGGCCTGGTACGGAAGATCGCGGGCGATCGAGCCGAGCGCGAGCGCCTCGGTGCGCGCCTGTTGCATCAGGAGACGGGGATGGAAGCGCTCTGCCAGAAGTCGTCGCGCGTACGGCTTCGCAACCTCGAAGACATTGAAGTCGGGGTACACCTCCTGGCCCACCGACGCGAGGGTTGCGATCGCCTTGTCGAGCATCACGAACCGCGACGGAAGCTTGAGGTTGAGCGCGTAGATGAGCTGGAAAGCCTCGCGGATGACCTGGATCGGGTCGACGTCCGACAGCCGGCTGCCGTAGTAGCGATCGAAGAGGACCTGGAGCTCCTGCCGGAACTCCTGCTCGCGCTCCGGCGCGTAGCGGACGCCGAGCTCGCGGAGCCGGCGGGGAATAGCGTCCACGTTCTCGGTTGCGGCGTCGACGAACAGGCGCGTGAGCCGCGCCATGTCCTCATCGGTGAGCTTGCCGGCTTGACCGAAGTCGACGAGCCCGACCTCTCCTGTGTCGAGCACGAAGACGTTCGCAGGATGCGGGTCCGCGTGGAAGAAGCCGTGCCTGAACACCATCGTCATCCAGGTGTCGGCCATGCGGGTCACGACGTCCCTCCGCTCTCCCGGGCTCATCGTGTCGGGGTCCAGGTCGGCCACCTTGCGTCCGTGCAGGAATTCGAGCGTCAGGACACGAGCCGACGAGTACTGCCTGATGACCTTGGGGACGACGACCTTCGGGTCACGGGCGAAGTTCCGGTAGAACGTCTCGGCATTGCGTGCCTCGTGCCCGTAGTCGAGCTCGAGCCGGATCGAGCGCGCAAACTCGTCGACGAGCTCCCGCGGGTCGACGAACTCCAGCGCCTTCACCCGCTCGCGCAGGAGCCGTGCCGCCTGGTACAGCAGGCTGAGGTCGGCTTCGATCTGCGCCGGCGCAGCCGGGCGCTGCACCTTGACCGCGACCTCCTGGCCGTCGGGCAGAACCGCGCGATGCACCTGCCCGATTGAGGCAGAGGCCATCGGAACGACGTCGAACTCGAGAAACGCACGCTCGATCGTGAGATCGAGCTCGGCTTCGATCACGTCCCGGATCTGGTTGAAGCCGACGGGGCTGACGTCGTCCTGAAGCCCGCGGAGCTCCGCAACGATGTCGGGCGGGACGACATCGGGCCGGGTCGACAGCAGCTGGCCGAACTTGACGAACGTCGGCCCGAGCTCGTCGAGCATCTCGCGGAGACGGCGGCCACGATCCGATGCACTCGAGTCGCCATCGAGCCGCTGCTCGCCCCTCGGAAGGAGATCGCCGAGGCGGTACTTGCGCAGGAAGTACCCGAACCCGTGCCGCGCAGCGACCTGTGCGATCTCCGAGAGGCGTCCGAGGCTCCGCGGTGACTTCACCTCCGGGGCGGCCATCAGCCGATTGTAGGTGCGGAGCTCGGCTTGCCCCAAAAAGCGCGCTAGGGAGCGCGCTCGAGAAGCTTCAACCGATGCTCGAGCTGGGCCACCCGGAGCTCGAGCTCTCCGAGAGCGTCACGAGAGGCCAGACCGAGCTCCGCTCCGAAGCGCCCGGCCACGTCCCCGGTCTGTCCGCCCAGCCGTCGCACCTCTTCACGCCACTCCTCGAGCGCATCGCCGAGGACGGCACGCACCTCGTCCTTTTCGACACCCAGTCGGCGCGCGACCTCGTCGACGACGTTGTCCGCACGTCCGGCAGCAAGTGCAAGCGCGCCGACTCCGGCGAGCGTCAATGTCTCGAGCGGGCTGCGGTTGCTAGCGGGCTCGGCCATGCGGCCTCGATGCGCGCCGTTGACGACGACGCTCCCGCTTTGACGATGACCCCGGTGACAGCGAGCTTGCTCCTGTCGGGACCGGAGCAACCTCGTCCTCAACGGGCGCGGCCTCGACATCGTCGCGATCACCCTCCGCCGCGATCTCGGCCGCCTCGTCGGCGAGCGTTCCTCCGACGGAAGAAACCCCAGCGAGCGCGCCGAGATCATCGCGGCGCCGTGCGAACTCGGGCTCACGTTCCTTGAGCGCCGCGACGAGCGGTGCGGCGAGGAAGATCGACGAGTACGCGCCGGAGCCGATGCCGATGAGGAGGGCGAAGGCGAAGTCCTTGAGGGTGTCGCCGCCGAAGATGTAGAGCGACGCGATCGGGAGCAAGGTGATGAAGGTCGTCGCAAGCGAACGCGGCAGGACTTCCCAGAGCGACACGTTCCCGATCACGCGGAACGATGCCCGACGCATCAAGGGGACGTTCTCGCGCATGCGGTCGAAGACGATGATCGTGTCGTAGATCGAGTAGCCGAGAACGGTCAGAACCGCGGCGACGGTCGCCGTCGTCACCTCCCGCCCGGTCAGGGCGTAGATGCCGATCGTGATCACGACGTCATGAGCCAGCGCGACAAGAACGCCGACCGAGTACTTCCACTGGAATCGCACCGAGATGTAGGCGACGATCAGCAGCAGGCTGACGATGATCGCGAGGATCGCCGAGTTCGCGATCTGCTTGCCGAAGCTCTCGGAGACGTTCTTTGCCCCGAACGCCGTCGCGCTGACAGCCTCCCCGAGGCCTTGCTGAAGCTCGTTCTGCTCGCCGACGGTGAGCGACTCCGTGCGGATCTGGAACGCGGAGTACTCGTCTCCCGTCGCACTCCCGCGACCCTGGATGACGGCGTCCGCGTGGCCGATCTTCGCCGCCTCCTGGCGCACCGTTTCGAGCGACGTCGGCTGCGGTGTCCGGAATGTGATCTGGGTCCCACCCTCGAAGTCGATGCCGAGGTTGAGCCCTCTGACGCCGATCGCGACGATGGAGAGCGCGACGACCAGCCCGGAGATCGCGAACCAGAGCCTTCGCCTCCCGATGTAGTCGAACCTGAGCCAACGCGGGACGCCCTGCCCGGTCGCGCCCATGAGTCGCGGGTTCTCGAGCCAGCCGAACCCGCCGAGGAGCGCCAGGATCGCGCGCGTCGCGAGGACGGCCGTGAGCATCGAGAGAGCGGTACCGATGAGGAGCATGAGCGCGAAGCCCCGAACGCTCGCGGTCGCGACGGCGAAGAGCACCATCGCGGTGATGGCGGTCACGACGTTCGCGTCGATGATCGTGGCGAACCCCTTCTGGTACCCCTGCGCTATCGCCGCGCGCACGGAGCGCCCGGCGCGCACTTCTTCCTTGATGCGTTCGAAGATCACGACGTTCGCGTCGGCCGCGACCCCGAATGTCAGGACGAGGCCGGCGAATCCCGGCAACGTCAGGGTCACGTTGAAGATAAGGATCGTCGCGTACAGGAACGCCGCGTAGATGCCGAGCCCGATGACCGCCACCACGCCGAGGAAGCGGTAGAAGACGAGGAGGAAGATCGCGACGAGCAGTAGCCCGGCGAGCGCAGCACGACGCGCCTCGTTGAGCGAGTCCTTTCCGAGCGTTGCCGAGATGTCAGTGCGGTCGAGCGTCTCGAAGTTGACCGGCAGCGCACCCGTTTGCAGGACGATCGCGATGTCCTTCGCCTCCTGGATCGAGTCGAGGCCCTGGATCTGTGCTCTCCCACCGCCGATGCCGCCGGACAGGCTCGAATCGGTGTAGTCGATCTGCGGCCACGTCCGGATCTCGCGGTCGAGGACGATCGCGAAGTGCTGCGGCCCCTGGCGCAGACGTCCCCGGATCCACTCGTCGCGGGTGATCGACTCGAACTTGCCAGAGCCTCGTTTCGTGAACTCCATGGTCACGATCGGTTGCCCTGCGCCACCCGGGCTCGTGTCGAAGTCCGCACGCGTACCAGAGAGCTTGAGATCCTCGCCCGTCATCTGCGGGATGTCCGGCGGCTCGTACTTGAAGAGGTAGTAGTACGTCCGGTCGGGAACGACCCCGGCGCCCTGGTTGCCCGGGCAGACGACCGCGTTCGTGCCGCACGTGATGACCACCGTCTTCTGGGGGACGGCCAGCACCTCCCGAGCATCGGGCCGCCGGTTTGCAACCTTGTCGGCCTCGGCTTGGGTGTCGAACGGGCCGTCGATCACCCTCTTCGTCTTCGAGTTGAAGACGTAGTAGGCCTGCGGCTTCCCCTCCTTGGCCTGCGCCTGGACACGCGCCAGGAGGTTGTAGAGCGACGGGTTCTGGACCGGGAATCCCTGGATGGAGAGCGACGGTCCCGTGAGCGACGTCTCGAGGTCGTAGAGCTCGAGCTGCGCCGTCTTGCCGATGATCTCGGCGGCGGCCTGAGGGTCGCTGATGCCGGGAAGCTGGATGACGATCTGGTCGGAGCCTTGCTGGCGGATCTCCGGCTCCGTCACGCCCAGCCGGTCGACGCGGCTCCGCATGATCTCGACCGATCGGTCGAGGTCTTCGGACGTCAGCTCACGGTTGGGCGGCGGTACTGCCTGGAGCGTGACCTCGAGACCTCCCTGGAGGTCGAGGCCGAGCGTCGGCTTCTGATGGATCGGCGATCCAGGGACAGCCAGAAGCGCCACGCCGATGAGCGCGGCGATGAGGAGTCCAACGACGACAAGGGATGAACGTCGATTCACTCTCGGCGCGCCAGGTTAGCGGCGGTCGGCGGCCGTCGTGTCGACCCCGGCATCGCTCGTAACGGCTTCTTCGTCCACCGTAACCAGAGCTTCACCGTCCTCTGACTCGTCAACGTCGCTCGGTTCGACGTCGATGACGTCCTCATCTTCGTCCTCGGCTTCCTCCTGCTCGGGAGGAAGCACCGCCGCGATTCCGCGCCGCGTCATGTGCACCTCGAGCCCTTCGGCGATCTCGACGACGACATCGTCCCCTTCGGCGTGAGTCACCGTGCCGTAGATCCCTCCGGTCGTGAGGACGTCGTCACCGACTGCCGCACCCTCGATCATGGCCTGCTGTTCGCGCTGACGCTGGCGCTGCGGGCGGATCATCATCACGTACATGACGACGAACAAGAGCACGATCACGAACAGAAAGCTCGGCACTATTCCTCCTCGGGCGCCGGGACGAGCCGCGCGAGCGCGTCCAGCGCGAACGCCGAGAACGTGCCCCGCTCGATCGCAGCCCGTGCGCGTGCGGTCAGGTCGAGTACGAACCAGAGATTATGCAGGCTCAGGAGACGTAACCCCAGGATCTCGTCCTGGGTCACGAGATGTCGGATGTACGCACGCGAGAACCGATCGCACGCCGGACAGCCGCAGTCCTCGTCGAGCGGCCGAGGATCGTCGATGAACCGGGCATTCCGCATGTTGAGGCGCCCCTGCCACACGAGCGCGGAGCCGGTCCTCGCCGTCCGCGTCGGCAGCACGCAGTCGAACATGTCCACCCCGCGCGCGATCACCTCGAGGATGCCGACGGGATCTCCGATCCCCATGAAGTAGCGCGGCTTGTCCGCGGCGAGCAGCGGGGTCGCCCAGTCGACACAGTCGAGCATCTCTCCCGTCGACTCCCCGACCGCCAGGCCGCCGAGCGCATAGCCATCGAACGGAAGGGCCGTGATCTCCTCGATGGACCGGCGCCGTAGCTCCGCATCCGTCCCGCCCTGCGTGATCCCGAAGCGAAGCTGAGCCGGAGCACGCGGGGCGTCTGCCTGCCGAGCGGCCCAGTGCGTCGTGATGGATACGGCTCGTTCGAGGTCATCCCTCGACGCGGTCGCGGGCGGGCACACGTCGAGACACATGGCGATGTCCGAACCGAGTGCACGCTGGATCTCTGCTGCGTCCTCTGGACGGAACCGTGTCTGCGTACCGTCATACACCGATCGAAACGTGACCCCGTCGTCGTCGAGGGCAAGGATCGTGTCGCGCAGAGAAAAGACCTGGAAACCACCGGAATCAGTCAGGATCGGCCCGTCCCAGCCGGAGAATGCGTGCAGGCCTCCAAGACCTTCGATGACGTCGGCTCCCGGCCGAAAGTGGAGGTGGTACGTGTTAGCCAGGATCACGTGCGCTCCAAGAGCGCGCACCTCGTCGGGATGCAGCGTCTTGACGGTCGCCTTCGTCCCGACGGGCATGAAAGCCGGCGTCGGGATCTCGCCGTGCGCCGTGCGCAGCACGCCTGCGCGAGCCGCTCCGTCGGTGGCCGTGAGCGTGAACGCGCTCACCGTTCTACACCGTGGAGATGCGCACCGCCCGATCGCGACGAGGATGAGGGCGCGAAAGCCCTGATGTACACCCGGGGCCACCCCTCGCCGGGCCACCCCTCGCCTCCTCCCGCGATCAGCCTATCGTCGGATCGTTCGCGCATGGTGACCGCCATCGTGACGAAACATGAGCTCCTGCAGGCGCCGGCGCTGCTAGAGGACGAGCATCGCATCGCCGAACGAATAGAACCGGTACTTCTCGGCGATCGCGACTGCGTAGATCTCCCGGACGACGTCGATCCCGGCGAAGGCCATCACGAGCGCGAGCAGCGTCGAGTGCGGAAGATGGAAGTTCGTGACCAGGGCGTCGACGCGCCGGAACTCGAACCCCGGCGTCACGAAGAGCGTCGTGCGACCACGGAGCTCTCCCGTTCGTGTGACCGTCTCGAGCACCCGTACTGCCGACGTGCCGACCGCGAGCACACGGTCGGCGCGTTCGACTCGGTCCCAGACGTCGGGCTCGACGCTGTAGCGCTCGCCGTGGATGGCGTGATCCTCGAGTCGGGCAGACGCGACGGGCCGAAACGTGTCCAGGCCGATGTGCAGCGTCACGGTCACGTGGTCGAGCCTGCGGAGGAGACCCGGCGTGAAGTGCAGTCCGGCGGTCGGCGCCGCGGCCGACCCGGCTTCTCGGGCGTACACGGTCTGATACCGGTTCTCGTCTCGAAGTTGCTCGTGGATGTAGGGAGGTAGCGGCGCTTCGCCCGCGGGCTCGCCCTCGAGCCGGAGGACCCAACGTCCGCCGCCGAGGTGCTCGATCAACTCGACGGGCCCGAGTCGTTCGCCCGCGCGCAACCTACGGCTCGGGCGCGCGAGCCCCTCCCACAGTCCGTCGTCGAGCCGCTCGACGAGGAGCACCTCCACCGATCCGCCGGACCGGCGGTGGAGCCGCATCCGGCCGGGTACGACCCGAGAGTCGTTGACGACCGCGAGCTCTCCACCGAGGACGTCGGGCAGATCGGAGAACCGGCGGTGCTCAATAACGCCCGCGGACGCCCGATAGACCAGCAACCGCGATGCGTCGCGAGGCTCGACCGGCGACTGGGCGATGAGCTCGGTCGGAAGCTCGTAATCCAGCAACGAGGTGTCCATCCGACGATGAGAGTAGCCTCGCCCCCGATGGATGAATCTGCCCTCGAGCGCGTGAGAGAGCGCATTGCAACAGTCGCCGAAGGGCGCCCACACCCAGTCGACTTGGATTCGGCGCTTGAGCGGTCGAGGGCACAGATCGAAGCGCTCGCGGCGACCGCCGCCGAGCTCGGCGCTGCACTCCCGGCTCAGGTCGAGTACGCCCTCCGTGGCGGACTTCGCGACGAGGTTCTTCCCGTCGCTCGGCACGTCGCAGAGATCCGAGGCCTCTTCAACCAGTCGATTCGACGTCTCGAGCGCATCGAGAGCGAGCTGCTCGCCGAACGCAAGGCTCGCGTCGACGATCTCGCGCTCCTGGTCGAGCTCGTCGCGTCGGGCTGGCGTGGTGTGGATACGCGACTCGCTCGGCTGGAAGACTCCCATGCGGAGACCGCAGCCTCTCTCGACGAGCTCGTCGAGAACCTCGTCGCCGAGGCCGAGGAGGACGTCGCGTTCGAGCAAGAGCCGGCCTCAGCAGAGCCTGAAGACGAGACCGAAGAGGCCGCGGCTCCGGACGCAGCACCGCTGGTCGGTCGCCCCGGGCTTCCTCCCGGCTACCCGGCACAGGGCAGCCAGGCTGAGGCAATCGTCGAGCGAGCGAACGGCGAACGACCGAGCACCGAGCAGAGCGGCACTGACCGCGCTGCGGCTGCCGCCTGACAGAATCGCGGGTCAGATGGTCGAGCCGTCTTCGACCGGCAGGACGAGACGGAACCGACTTCCACTGCCGGGGCTCGAGTCGAGCTCGATCCGGCCTCCGAGCGCGACCGCGAGCTCGCGCGCGATCGGGAGACCGAGCCCGGTGCCGTCGGCATCGTTCGAGATGAACGCCTGAAAGATCCGTTCGCGATGCTCAGCGGGAATACCCGGTCCCGAGTCCACGATCTCGACCTCCACCGATCCATTGCTCGCTTCGAGCGTCAACTCGATGTGTCCACCGTCGGGCGTCCACCTGAACGCGTTCGAGAGCAGGTTCGAGATGACCTGTAGTACACGATCGCCGTCCGACACGATGACCGGCGCGAGATCGCCTGCCTCAACGCTGTAGTCGATCTCCCGGCGGCGCGCTTCCTCGGCGAACGCTCCGTATGCCTGCTCAATGACCCGGTTCATGTCGACCTCCTCACGACGGACGGTGAACCGGTGCGCCTGGAGCTTCGCGAGGTCGAGGACGTCGCCGACGAGACGTTCGAGCCGATCGGTCTCGATCGCGATGATCTCGAGCGAACCGGCGACCTGCTCCGGATCGGACACGACACCTTCTCGAAGCGCCTCGACGTGCCCACGGATTGCCGTCAGCGGCGTGCGTAGCTCGTGTGTCACCGACATCAGGAACGAGCGCTTGAGTCGCTCGGTCTCCGAGAGCTTCTCCACCATCCCCCGGAACCGGTCGGTGAGCACTGAGATCTCGTCGCTTCCACGGCCCGCCGGTATCTCGACGTCGTAGCGTCCTGCTGCAACGTGCTCGGTGGCACGCGTGAGGGCACGCACGGGCTCGGTGAGCCGCCGTGACAACCACCAGAACAAGATGCCGGCGAGGGCCAGGCCAGCCGCCAGCGCGAGGGCCAGACGGCCGAGCAACGTCAGCAGCTGCTCCCGCAGCGCCGTCACCGGTTTGGCCACGATGAGCCAGCCGAAAGGTTCCGTGCCGTTCGCGAGACGCACGGGTTGAGCGGCCGCCAACAACTCCCGGTTGTCGCCCGGCGGCGTGAACGTGAAGGTCACGAGACGGTCACGCTCGAGACGAACGTCCCCGAGTGCACTCTGGAGGAGCCGCTCGAGGCCGAAGCGCTGGCCCGGGAAGAGCGAAGCGCCGACGTAGAACAGCTCGTCGCCCGTTGCCAACTCCAGGGACTGAGCGGCGAACTCCGGTGCCTTGGTGCCCTCGTCACTCGACTGGATCGCGGACTCCGCGTACAACGCCGCGAGCCCCTCGGCCTCGCGCTCCAGCTCGCGAATGGACTGCGAGCGCGTGACGTTCTGGAAGAGGCGAACGGCAATGCCGATCGAAACCAGCCCGAAGACGAGAAAGGCCGCCAGGAAGAGAGCCGTCAGGCGGAAGCGAAGAGATCCGAGCATCGCCGGCGAGGGTACGCCTTCTCTGGGACGTTACGTCGCCGCGGTCGGCGTGCGGTCCGTTGCGACCTTGTACCCGACCCCCCAGACGGTGACGATCGGGGACGCGTCGCCCAACTTGCGTCGGATCTGTCGAACGTGGACGTCGACGGTGCGCGTGTCGCCGGCAAAGGTGTAACCCCAGACACGCTCGAGGAGCTGGTCGCGCGTAAGAACGATCCCTCGGTGGTCGAGGAGCTCCCAGAGGAGGTCGAATTCCTTCGGAGCCAACCGAATCTCATCGTCCGCGACGTAGACCTCTCGCTTGCCGGAGTTGATGACGAGCTCGCCGTGGGAAAGCTCGGCGGTCTCGGTGCGCCGTCGCTCCGGCGACGCCCTCCGAAGAACGCTCTTGACGCGTGCGACAAGCTCGCGCGGGTTGAACGGCTTCGTCATGTAATCGTCTGCACCGACCTCGAGACCGATGATCTTGTCGACGTCCTCGTCACGCGCAGTCAGCATCAGGATCGGAACGTCGGAGCTCTTCCGTATTCGCCTACACAGCTCGACGCCGTCTCCGTCCGGGAGATTGAGGTCGAGGATGATGAGCGCCGGGACCTCTGATGCCACCTCTGTCAGGGCCGCCTGAGAGGTCGCAGCGGTACGGACGGTGTAGCCCGCATTTCGCAGGTACGCCGCGACGAACGACGCGATCGAGGTCTCGTCCTCCACGACGAGGATCCCGAGTTGCGTCACTTGATGCCCGACTCCTGCCGACCGGAGTCGGGCTGGCTCCCGCCAGCGAGCTTCAAGCGAATCGGATCGTCGGGCACAGGCACACAGCCCTGCGGCTCGGCGCTGCAGTCGGCGCCGTCGAGCGAGTAGACGCCCATTTCGTCGCCCGGAATACGCGGCTCGCCATCGAGCAGGACGAAGCCTCGACCGACCGACGACAGCGCAAGCCCGGTCCCGCGAATCACGAATCGGTAGCTACCGCCGAGCATTCGGAAGCGCAATCCCCAACCCCGGACCTGGACCCTCCCCGGACCGAGCCTGCGTTGCACCACGCGACGACCGGTGACGATCGGGACGTACGGGTCGCTGAGCGATCGATCGACGACGACGATGGATCCGTTGGAGAGCGTCCCGAGCGTGGACCCTCGCACCTCGAGCGTGAAGACACCCCTGCCACCCTCGACGGAGAGCGTCCCGGTCTCTGGCTCGGCTCCGCGGGCAGTCCCGACTAGGGCCGCGGTAACGGCCGCCAGACACGCAAAGAAGACGGCCTTCCGCATCGCCACCCACGCAGTATCAAGTCCGGGAGTTTGTCGCCGGTGAGAAGCCTGTAAAGAGACTGTAAACGACCGGCGAGGGTACTGGGTCAGTTTGAATCTCTGGCGGCCGCTCGAAGGGCGCGAGTCCTTGCATACCGACCACGCTTCGTCGGCACTGCCTCCGCTTCCTCCAACAGCCTGGGTGGAGTGTCTACCCACTCCACGACCGATCAGCTCGACCGCGCGCTCTGCGCGTCAGTCGTCGTAGACGAAGAACCCGCGGCCGCTCTTCCGCCCGTGGAGGCCGGCACTCCGCATCGCCACTATGCGAGGCGGGGGCGCCATCCGCGGCTCGCGCAGCTTCTCGTACAACGCCTCGGAAGCGTGGACGTGCACGTCGATGCCGACGAGGTCGAGGAGTGCGCATGGGCCCATCGGCCATCCCGCGCCCGCCGTCATTGCGGTGTCCAGGTCCTCGGGCGTCACGCGGGCTTCGTCCAACGTGCGGACACAGTCGTTGAGGAGGGGGATGAGAATCCTGTTCACGACGAATCCGGGCGTGTCGTGACACGTGATCGGCCTCTTGCCCATGCGTTCACCAACCGCGTACGCAACCTCGACGGCACTCTCGTCGGACAGCTCGGCGCGCACGATCTCGACGAGCGGCATCAGCGGCGCAGGGTTGAAGAAGTGCATTCCGACGACCCGACCCGGCGATGTCGTCGCGGCTGCAATCTCTGTAACCGACAGCGCAGACGTATTGGTCGCGAGAACCGTGCCAGGCTTCGTAATGCGCTCGAGCTCTGCGAAAAGCGCCAGCTTGGGCTCGAGATCCTCGACGATCGCCTCGATCACGAGATCGCAGTCTGCGAGGTCTGCGAGGTCGGTCGTGACGCGCAGTCGGCTGAGCGCCTCGTCACGTTCCGCGTCCGTCATTTGCGCTTTGTCGACCCTGCGTCCGAGAAAGTGGGCAATCCGACCCTGTGCGGCGTCCGCGAGCTCATCCGCGACCTCCCGACCGACCGTGTCGTACCCGGCCTGGATCGCGAGCTGCGCGATCCCGGCGCCCATTGCCCCAAGGCCGACGACGCCGACTCTCTGGATCCGAGGCGCAGTCACGACGCGCGATCCTAGCTGCGCAGCACTGAGCTGAAAGCGTCGCTCAGTTCGTGTGTCTGCGGCGGCGAGCCACGTCGTCGATCCGCGAATCGGCTCCGCCGAGGTACGCGAGCGGGCCAACGACGAGCAGGAACACCACAAGAACGATCCCGAACATGAGCGCAGTATCGCTGGCTTCTTAGATCAGCACCAGTCGAGGTTTCTTTCTGTTCGATCAGTACAGCTGATCGCCGGTCGGAGCGCCTAGAGACGCTCGACGATCCCGGCGATCGCCTGGCCCTGGCCTATGCACATGGTCGCGATCCCATACTGCGAGCCCCGTCGGTCGAGCTCCGACACGAGCGTTGCGGTGATCCGTGCCCCCGTTGCACCCAGGGGATGGCCGAGCGAAATGCCACCGCCGTTCGGATTGACGTCCCCAGCCTCCCAGCGTTCGTGCAGGCCCGTGTCCGCAAGGAACTGGAGCACGACCGACGCAAACGCCTCGTTGACCTCGACGACCGATATGTCATCCCAGTCGAGGCCCGACTTGGCGAGTGCAGTCGCACACGCCTGGGGATTGCCGTGGAGCATCCGGTACGGGTCCACGCCGGAGAGCCCGAAGGACACGAACCGGGCTCGTGGCTCGAGCCCGAGCCGCTCCACCGCCTCTCCGCTCGCCAGGAGCATCGCTGCAGCGCCGTCGACGATCATGCTCGAGTTGCCGGCGGTGACGACCCCGTCTTCCTTGAACGCCGGCTGCAAGGAGGCCATCTTCTCGGGCGACGTGTCGCGACGCGGCGTTTCGTCGACCCCGAAGAGCACGGCTGCACCGACTGCGTCGACCTCGACCGGAACGATCTCCCTCTCGAACTTGCCTTCATCGATCGCGGAGACGGCGCGCCGGTGCGACTCGAGCGAGTACTCGTCGAGCTCCTCGCGGCTGAGGCTCCACTCCTCGGCGAGGACCTCGGCCGAGATCCCCTGCGGCACGATCGGCCAGCGCTCACCGATCTTCTCGTTCACCGCGCCCCAGCCCAGATCACCGAGATTCGAGCCCATGGGGACACGCGTCATGTGCTCGACGCCGGCTGCGACGACGACGTCGAGGTGCCCCGCCTGGATCGCCGACGCGGCGTTGAACGCCGCCTGAAGCGAAGAGCCGCACTGTCGGTCGACGGTCGTAGCACAGACGGTCTCGGGCCACCCGGCGACGAGAACGGCTCCGCGTCCGACGTTCAAGGCCTGCTCGCCGACCTGCGTCACACACCCCATCTGGACGTCTTCGATCGCACCGGGCTCGAGCTCCAGCCGACCCGCAAGCCCGTTCAGAACCTGCGCCGCGAGCTCGTCCGCACGGATGCCGGAGAGGGATCCACCTCGCCTCCCGATCGGAGATCGAACCGCATCCACGATGTACGCGTCTCCCGGCATCGGACGAAAGCATAGATCGGTGCTTCCGTCGGGCAGCGAGCACAGGCCCCGTCCAGACCCGGAAGCGGCGCATCTAGACTCCCGGAGTGGCCACCGTGGCGAGCGAGCGACCGATCCTGGTCGGTGGAAAATGGGTCGAGACCGGCGAGTGGAACGAGATTCGTTCGCCGTACGACGACAGTCTCGTGGGTCGGGTCGCCAGGGGTGGCGCTGCCGAGATCGAGCAAGCGCTCGATGCGGCCGAGGTCGCGATGCGCGAGCCACTTGCCGCCCACGTGCGGGCCGCGATCCTCGACAGGGTGGCGCACCTCCTCGAGGAGCGCAGCGACGAGGCGGCACGCACGATCTGCGCCGAGGCGGGCAAGCCGCTGAAGGCAGCGCGCGTCGAGGTGTCGCGCGCTGTGTCGACGTTCACGATGGCAGCCGTCGAAGCACGAACGCTGTCCGGCGACGTGGTTCCGATGGACGCCTCGCTGGCCGGCGCAGGGAAGATCGCCTTCACGATCCGCCAACCCATCGGCATCGTCGGCGCGATCTCGCCGTTCAACTTCCCGCTGAACCTGGTCGCGCACAAGATCGCCCCGGCGCTCGCCGCCGGTTGCGCGGTGGTCCTGAAGCCGGCGTCCCAGACGCCGCTCTCGGCGCTCCTGCTGGCGGAGCTCGAGCTTGAAGCCGGTCTCCCTCCCGGGTGGATCAACGTCGTCAGCGGCCCCGCGGGAGCAATCGGTGACGCACTCGTCGCCGACGAGCGCGTGAAGCTCATCACGTTCACCGGCTCCGCAGCGGTGGGCTGGAAGCTGCGTGAGCGCGCTGCCCGCAAGCGCGTAAACCTCGAGCTCGGAAACGCGACACCCGTGATCGTCAGCGGAGACGCGAATCTGGAGGACGCGGCAGCCCGTCTTGCGGCGAACGCATTCAGCTTCGCCGGTCAGAGTTGCATCTCAGTGCAGCGGATCTACATCGAGCGGAGCGCGTACGACGCATTTCTCGAGCGCTTCCTCCCACGTGTGGAGGCGCTGAAGGTCGGAGATCCTCTGGACGAGGACACCGATGTGGGGCCGTTGATCTCGCCCACAGAGCGCGACCGGGTCGGCATCTGGATCGACGAAGCACGGGCTGCAGGCGCCGACGTGCTGACCGGAGGGACGCTCGAGGGCGAACTTCTCCGTCCGACCGTGATCGCGAGCGCGCCGCCGGACGCAAAGGTCTCGTGCGACGAGGTCTTCGGACCAGTGTGCACCGTCACTCCGTACGACTCGCTCGACGAGGCGATCGAGCTTGCGAACGGGACGCCATACGGGCTTCAGGCTGGAATCTTCGCAAGTGACGTCAAGGTCGCTTTGCGCGCAGCTCGGGAGCTCGAGTTCGGAGGCGTAACGATCAACGAGGCACCGACGTTCCGGGCCGATCAGATGCCGTACGGGGGCGTCAAAGACTCCGGCAACACTCGCGAGGGCCCCGCGTACGCCGTGCGTGAGATGACGGAAGAGCGGCTGGTCGTCCTCCAGCTCTGACGACGGCGTGTACGCAACCACCAACACATTGGAGCAAGCGTCGAATGGTGCGTAAGCGATCGAAGAACGGCGACGTGGCCACGCCCGCGGCGCCCGCGTACGTCGTCCCCCCCGTCCGGGAGCTCAAGCGGGAACGCAAGGCGCTCCTCCTGGTGCGCGAGGAACGGCTTCGCGATCTCGGCGGCTTGACCCTCGAGATGTACAAGCGCGATAGGTTCAATGCGGGCCTCGTGGTCGAACGATGCGCCGAGCTCGTCGCGATCGAAGCTCGCGTGCAGGAGATCGACGCATTGCTCGATGGGACGGTCGGCCTTCGCGTCGGAGGCGGTACGGCGGTCTGCACTTGCGGTGCGCCGTTGCTCCTCGGCGCCCGATTCTGCGCGACGTGCGGCCGGTCGACCGGGGGGACCCAGGTCGAGTCCGAAGCCGACGAGACGACCGCACATTGAGCGCCTGCCCGCAGTGCGGCGAGGAGCGTGACTACGGGCAGGAGTACTGTCTCGAGTGCGGTCTCCGCATGCCGGGACCCGGCGTCCTGGACCGTGGCGATGACCCGGCCCGCGGTTGGATTCGGCGAACGCTCATTGGGCTCGTCGTCGCGGTCGCGGGTGTCGCAGCCGCCGTCGCAGCCACTGGCGGCACGACCAACGACACGACGCTCGTGACGGCACTGGGTGGGTTCGCGACCTCGCCGTCGACGGAGACTCTTAGCGGCTCAGCGACCGACGGTCAGACGGGCGTCGTGGAGTGGCCCACGGGTCAGAACGGCTGGACGATTGCTCTTGCGACGCTCCCCCAGTCGGGCGGACGACAGGCGGCGGTCGCGAAGGCGCGGAGTGCCCGCAAGGCCGGGCTTCCGGCGGTCGGCTTGCTCGACACGTCGCAGTACGCAAGTCTGCACCCCGGGTACTGGCTCGTCTTCACGGGCAACTACACGTCGGAAGCGGAGGCGACGAGCGCGCTTCAGGCAGCGCGGTCGTTCACGCGCACGGCAGGCGTTCGTCGTATCGTTCCTTAGCTGTTGTCGTTATTGACGACAGTAGTGCGGACTTTGTAACACGTCCGCAAACGCGCTACACTGTCGACTTGCGGAGCGAATGCTCCGTCTTTTGCGAGGTAGGAAACGGGATTCTGAGGAGAGCTCGACAGGCCCATGGAAGATCACGTCGCTCAGCTTCGCTCCTGTATGTATCAATACTCGCGAGCGATTTATCGCTCCATCAAGGATCTCATCGATCCGTACGCCGACTACTACACACAGCTCGAGTACCGGCGCGCCGTCCTCGTTGAGTGCGAGGAGACGATGGAGCGGCTCGCCGATGATCCTCACTACTTCGCACGACCAGACCGATCGCTGTTCGCCGACATCCGGCGATACTTCCCGATCACGTCGCAGGCCCGCGTCGCCTGGTCGGTGCGCGAAGGAGTGAGCGCCGCTACGGCGTTCATCGAGCAGCAGGTCGAGGCAGGGTTGCTCGACGGAGGCGTCGCTCGCTGCCATGCAACGACGCGCAAGGGGAAGGCGTGTCAGCGAACGCCACTTCCCGGCCGGGACTACTGCCCGTCTCATCAGCATCTGGAACAAGCTGCCACCGTCGCGGCCTGAGGCTCACTCCCAGCCGGATGCCTCGAGTCCGGCGAGTACGGGCGAACGGTAAGCTCGCAGCTGGATGTCGCATGACGCCGACAAGCTGATCCGTCAGCTCTCCCTCGTCGCCTTCCTCATGGCAGAGAGGCGCCCTCTCACGGCTCGGGACGTCAAGTCGAATGTCGAGGGGTACAGCGAGATGTCCGATGAGGCCTTCGCCCGTCGGTTCTACTCGGATCGCGCAGAGCTGACAGCGCTGGGCGTCCCGCTCCAGTCGCAACGGGACGAGTTCACGGGCGAGGAGCTCTACACGCTCCGCTCGGAGAACTACTTCCTCGACCGGCTCGAGCTCGACGACGACGAGCTCGCAGCGTTGCAGACCGCGCTCTACTACCTCGAAGGGAAGTTCGCCTACTCCGAGCCACTGCGACTTGCGCTCCAGAATCTCGCGCTCGGACGTTCCGGCTTCGCAGGCCCTCCGACGGATACAGCGGAGCGCGTGCGGGTGAGCGCACCGGACTACTCGCCGGAGCTCGCCGGACGATTGTCGAAGCTCGAGTCGGCGATCTCGAAGCAGCGAACCGTGCGGTTCGGCTACTGGACCCCACGACGTCCAAGGCCCGCTGAGCGTGTAGTGAACCCGTATGCGCTTCGTCTCGACGACGGCAACTGGTACGTCATCGGGCACGACCTCGAGCGCGAGACGGTCAGGACGTTCAAGGTTTCGCGCATTCGTGGAGACATCCGCTTCGCCACGCGTCGTGAACGCGACTTCCGGGTACCCGCCGACTTCGACGTCGAGATGCACAGAATCCCTCGACCGTGGCAGATCGGCGAAGCGGTCGGAACGGCTCGGATCGCGGTCTCGGACGACACGGCATGGTGGGTCGAGCGCACTCTCGCTGACGCCGGCTCGGTCGAGGACGGCGTGTTCGAGACGGAGTTCGCCCAGGTCGAGCTGCTCGCGAGCTGGGTCCTGCGGCAGAACGGCAGGGCGGTGCCGCTCGAGCCGGAAGACCTTCGCGACGCGGTCGCCAATGGGCTCGCCCAACTTGTCGACGCACATGCTGGCGCCACTCCTGAGCCCGCCGGGCCGAAACGAAGCGACCCGCGTCAACCTCTCCCCGAGCGCCCCACGGGCCCGGTCGCACCTGAGCGGTTCGGTCTGCTCCAGGCCCTCCTGGCTCATCTCCTCGCCGCTTGTGGCGACGAGAAGACAGCCACACTCGAGGCCTCCGAGCTCGCCGAGAGCTTCTCGATCCCTCTTGACGAGCTCCAGGAGCATCTGTCTCTGCTCAACCTCGTCAACTTCGGAGGCGGTTGCTATGCCGTCTACGCCGTGCACGACGGCAGCGTCGTGCGTGTGGACAAGGAGCTGTACGGCGACGTCTTTCGTCGCCCTCCGAAGTTGACCCCGCTCGAGGCGCGAGCGATCCGGCTGGCGATCGAGTACGTCGGCCCCACGATCGCCGCCGATGCACACACGAAGCTCGGGCGAGTGCGCAAGAAGCTCGAAGAGACCTTCGGACGGTTCGATCTCAACGCGACGCCTGAGCCGCGGATCGCCTCTGACGATGAGGCGCTCGTCAAAGTCCTGAGCGACGGCGCAGAGAAGCATCGGGTCGTCGAGATCGAGTATCTGAAGGACGGTGAAGACAAGCCGTCTCTGCGCAGGATCGAGCCGTACACGATCGAGCGCGAGCTCCCGGTCTGGCGCGTTCACACCTGGGATCTGTCGGTGGACGGCGCCCGAACGTTCCGGCTCGACCGGATGCGGTCCGCCCGACTGAGCGACGAGCGCTTCGAGCCTCGCGAAGGGTTCGACCCCTCGTACCTGCGGAACCCGCGCGTTGCCCGGCTTCTCCACTCGCCCGCGGTCGCACGCTGGAAGCTCGAACGCGGAGCGCAGCCCCTGACCGACGGCTCGGCGATCGCAAACGTGCCGTACAAGACCGAGGACTGGCTCCTCTCAGAGGTGCTCGCGGACCGCGGTGAAACCGTAGTTCTCGAGCCGCTTCGCCTTCGCGAGGTCGTGGCGCGGCGTGCGCGAAAGCTACAGCGCGAGCTCGTCGGCGTCGCCGCCGTCCGTTCGTAGCCCAGCGCCAGAACCGCAACAGAACGGCTCGGAATCAGCGCGCTCGCTGGTCGTGCGCCCGTCGAAGCGCTACGTTGGTTGTCCGATATGCCAACGGCGACACCCACCTCGAACCCGTCTCAGGCGCAACGGCGCTGGGGGCGTCGCCTCGCATGTGGCGCCGGAGCCGTGCTCGGGACGTGCCTGGGAGTCGCGCTGATCGTCCTCTCCTCGGTCGCCGGAGCACACCGGGGTCTGAGCGTCACCCAAGCCGTGTTCGACGCGACGCATCTTCCACCACTCCTGACGATCCCGGGTGAGCCCGTCGAGCTTCGGTATGACGTCCACTGCCTCCCGGCGGGGGTCGATGTGGACGCGCTGAAGCCATGTGACGTTCACGGGAGCGTGTTCGTCCGTAGCGGCTCGCGTGGCGCATATCGCAAGCTCGCTCTTCGGCTCGACGAGACAGCAGCCGAGGGCCGGTACGTCGCCGTTCTCCCGAGCGACGTAACGAGCGGCTCAGCGGGGTTTTCCTACTACGCAGTGATCGAGAGCGAGGCGGCGCATTCGGCATTGACCCTTCCGGCTGGTGGCGCTCGCTCTCCGCAGATCAGCATGCCGTTGGGCAATCCGATCTCGGTGAGTCTCGGGACCGCACGTGTTCGGCGCACCGAATCGGGCTGATGCGCGGGTGTTCAGCGCCGCGTGGGGCGACAGCCCGGGCGACGTCGGGCTCGAAGATGGACGCAACTTCTCTCCGGTCGGGGGCTCGTCATTCGACGTCGACGTCGATCGAACCGTCCACGTCCTCGACCAGGTGCACCGGCGGTTGCTCCGTCGATCGGTTGACGGATCCGCCGTGGCGTCTGTCCCCGTTGGAATCGACGGCACGATCGCCGATATCGCGGTCGAACCGAGCGGAACGACGTACGTGCTCGAGACCGAGCGCGCCGATCACGGACCGCTCCTCCGAGCGTTCACCCCTTCGGGAGATGCCCGGGGAGCAGTGGAGATCGGTGAACGGACAGCTTCAGAGGTGCGCATCGGGCTGGGAGGTCCGATCGTCTTGCAGCAGCCATCAAGCCAATGGGTTCCCGTGCCCGTAGGTGCGGAGCCGGCCTCTACATCCATGCAGACCGCCGTCGGCCAACCTGGACGAACCTTTCCCGGAGGAGGGAAGGTCATCGTGCTTCGGCGCGGATCGGAGATCCGAGCTCTCTTCATCAGCGCCAGTGGAGCACGACAAGCGTGGCGTATGAGGAGCGGGACGCCGGTTGCCGAGGTGCAGCTCGCCGAGCCGATTGGAGCGCGGCTCCTTCTCGTCGTGCGCCTGTACACGGACGACCGCGATGAGTTCGCGGCGCTCATCCTCGGGTCGGCCGGCCTTGTCCAGAAACTCTCCCTGAGCTCGGCCGACTGGGCCGAGACCGCGCCCCTCAGCCGCTTTCGCCTCATGGGATCGTCTCTCTACCAACTCGGCTCGACTCCGGACGGAGTCTTCGTCGACCGTTACGACCTGAAGGTGAACTGATGACCCGATCAGCAAGGGCGTTCGTCTGTTCCCTCCTCGTCACGTTCATCCTCGCGACTGCGACGGGCGCAGGCGCGTACCACACACATTTCGTGGCCGACAACTGCAATACCGCTTCGGCCACGCCGACGACGTACATCACGCGTGACGGGTCTGCGGCAGTCGCGCTCCGCGCCCGTTACGAGGGCTACCAGTGGGGCGGCGGTTGCTGGAACGACGACGACCGCGACAACTCCCCGAACGACCCGACCGAAGACCCGGCCACCGGAGGCGAGGGCCCGGACTGCTCAGGGTTCACGTTCAAGGTGTGGCGCGAGTCGGAGAGCACGAGCAACGCGAATTTCTTCCAATGGGGCCTCCTCCGAAACGTGCATGGCCCCTACAGGGCCGTGGACTTCAAGAACGGGGTCGGCGCGCCCAATACGACACTGTCCAAGTCGGCCGCGATCAAAATGGACGCCTTTGCAAGCCAGAGCCACATCGGGATGATCTACGCGAAGAACGCCGACGGCACCGACCAGATCATCGAGGCAAAGGGCGAGGCATACGGCACGAACATCTGGACTCGGACGTACAGAGGAGACTCGAGCTACAGCGGTGTCCGCCGGACTGGCTGGAGCGGTTGAGCGAAGCCCGGGAGGGCGCCGGTCGGGATGCACGTTGGTGGCACTCCTGATTGCCCTCGGGTCGCTACTCGTCGCGTGCGAGGGCGACCGTCCACCTGGAACCCTCATGGACGGCTCTCCTGCGCTGAGACCTCCAGTCGAGCTCGAGCACGCGTCTGGGCCAGCGATCCTGACGAAGACGAGGGTCGTCACCGACATCCGCGACCGCCCGCATTCGCCGTCGGCCGCGTGCCTGCGAGCGCATCGGGACGCACACGCACCGCGACAGCTCGTCGAGCGCACTGGCGTCGCGGCGTCCAGCGTGACTTTTTCGGACACGTCCGGGCTCTACGGATGTGACGATGGACTGGGAGCTCACGAGAACGGTCGCCGGTTCTGCGGAGCATCGTTCGGACGACTGTACGGCGGCCGGCTCCGGGATCCCCGCCTGGATCTCGCCGGTTGTCGTACGAGTGCCGGCGATCCCATCGGGTTCATCTGGGTGCAGCCCGCCAGAGCCACGCGCTACGTCGCCGTCGCACAGCCGGGCTACGTCGAGGTCTACGAGGTCGCGGGCCGACTCCCGGTTCGAATTGCGACGACAGCTGGAGTCGACGTCGAGGACGCACGAGCAAGCTTCGACGTCTCCGAGCACGATGTGCGTGGGCGCCTGGTCAGGAGCGAAACGGTCAACGCCGTCGTTGCGGGCTAGCCGGAGGGCTGCCGCGGTAGCGCGATCGTGAACGTCGCGCCTTCGCCAGGCGAGGACCGCACGGTGAGCGATCCGCCATGAGCTTCCGCGATCGACCTCGCGACGGCCAGCCCTAGCCCGCTCCCGCGGACAGAGGTCTCGAGACGCACGCCTGGATCGAAGATCCGACCCTGATTCTCGACGGCGATGCCGCCTCCCGCGTTGCGAACCCACATGAGCACGTTCGCCTCGTCAAGGCTCGCGCCTACGACGACCTCGCTCTTCGAGGGTGAATACGCGATCGCGTTGACGATGAGGTTGTCCAAGGCCTGGCGGAGGCGGATCGGGTCGCCGCGGATGACGATCGGACTCGACTCGAGGACCGCCAGAACGCGTCCGCCGCCGAGCCGGGCGCCGCTCGCCGCCGCCCGCGCCACGTCGGTGACATCGACGTCCTCGAGGGTCAGCGAGCCCGGTGCGGCATCGACGACGACGCGCTCGATCCCGCCGCACGCCGCGAGCGCGAGCCCGATGAGATCGATGAGTGAGTCGTCGTCGAGACGGGACTCGGAGAGCGCCTTCGAGATTGCGGCGAGTGCCGCCGTCGGACTCCGCACCTCGTGCACGAGGAGGGCTAGCCGTTCTCGGTCCGTCCGCGTCGTCAACGCGACCTTTCCGCGATACGCGTCAGCGCCCACTCCGCTGTCTCGCGCACCACCTCGTCGTCGTCCGCCGCATGTCGCGCGACATTCGGGGCGAGCGCCTCCGAACCGATGTTTCCGGCCGCGATCAGCGCGTTGCGTCTCAGCCAGCGCGGATCGTTGCCGGGGACGTACAGACGGTCGAACTCGTCGACGAGCTCCTTTCCGTCTCGCTCGAGCCAGTCGCTGAGCGACACGGCCGGTTGCGCTTCGGAGGGAACGAGCGCGCGTGACCTCTGCTTTTCGATCGGATGGTTCCAGGGGCAAACGTCCTGACAGATGTCGCACCCGTAGACCATCGACCCGATCTCGGTGCGAAAGCGCTCGGGGATCGGCTCCGGCGCCTGGGTCCAGTACGAGAGGCAACGCGTCGAATCCAGCACACCGGGTTCGTCGAGGGCGCCGGTCGGACAGGCATCGACGCAGAGCCGGCACGTTCCGCAGTCGAGCTCGAGCGGCGGCGTCGGCTCGACGTGAGCTTCGGTGACAAGCGTTCCGAGGACGACCCACGACCCGTGCGAGGGAGTGATGACCATCGTGTTCTTCCCGTAGAAACCCACACCGGCGCGGACCGCACCCTCACGGTCGACGTGGTCGTTCGCATCGACCAGCACTCGATATCTACCCCCGAGCCGACGTCCCAGCTCGTCGAGTTGCGAGCGCAGGGCGTCGTATCCGTCCCGCCACGTGTAACGCGGTAGCCGGCCCTCGTCTACGCCAAGCGCAGGCTCCGGTGCGTAGTAGCAGTGCGCGACGGACACCACGGTACGCGCCCCTTCGAAGAGCAGTTCGGGATGACAGGACACTTCAGGCCGGGCCATCGTGAACCGCATGTCGCCGAACAACCCCTTCTCACGACGTTCCACGATCGCCCTTTCCGTCTCGACGTACGGCTCCACCGGGGCAGCCCCGATGACGTCGAACTCGAGGTCCGTCGCCAGCCGCCTCAGCTCGGCCGCAGTCATGCGAGGATTCTGCCTCGTGAAAGCCGTGAGAATCCATGCCGACGGCGGGCCCGAGGTCCTCACGTACGAGGACGTGCCCGATCCGATGCCGGAGGCGGGTGAGGCGCTCGTAGAGATCCGTGCGGCGGGCCTCAACCACTTGGACATCTGGATCCGAAAGGGCCTCCCGTCCGTCCCGAAACCGCGGATTCTCGGCGCGGACGGCTCGGGCGTCGTCGTCGCACTCGGCGATGGCGTCGAGGACCTCTCGGTCGGCGACCGCGTCGTCGTGAACCCCGGGGTCGTCCATGACCACCGGATCACCGTCATCGGAGAGCATTCCGACGGGACGAACTGCGAGCTCAAGGCCATCCCGGCGGCACAGCTCTATCCGCTCGCCGAGTCGTTGACCTTCGAGGAGGGAGCGGCGTTTCCGCTCGTTTTCGAGACCGCCTATCGGATGCTCGTGACGAAGGCCAAAGCGGCGCCGGGCGAGTGGGCGCTCATCTGGGGAATCGGCGGTGGCGTCGCCCTCGCGGCGTTCGAGATCTGCCGGGCTCTCGGCGTTCGGACGATCGTCACGTCTTCGAGCGACGCGAAGCTCGAGCGGGCGAGCGCGCTCGGCGCCGACCGCGTGGTCAACCACTCGACCGGCGATGTCGTCGCAGCCGTCAAGGAAACGACCGACGGCGCGGGAGCGGACATCGTCGTCGAGACCGTCGGCGAGGCGACTTGGGAGCGCACGCTCGCGGCTGCCGGATACGAGGGCCGAGTGGTCGTCTGCGGCGCGACGAGCGGCCACAGTCCTCCGGCACGTCTTTACCGTCTCTGGTGGAAGCAGCTCGTCCTCTATGGATCCACGATGGGAGACGCGACCGACTTCGAAGGTGCGTACGACCTCGTCCGTGATGGCAGAGCACGGGTCCACGTCGACAGTGTTTTCCCTCTCGCCGAGGTCGGAAGAGCACACGAGCGGCTGGAGTCGGGCGCGCAATTCGGCAAGGTCGTCCTGCGAATCCCCGAGTAATTCGATGCGGCGGCGCGCACTCGACTGCCTCACGGTGTCTCGAGATCTCGGCGCTCCACGAGCAGCGAACCAGCGATGAGAACTCCTAGCGCCGCTACGAGCACCGCGAGCACGCCCCAGCCGTCGGCACCGTTCTGAAGGGGCGACGAGCCGATGAGCCAGAACGGCGACAGAAAGCGGAAGGGATCGACCCAACCTGCGAGGTCGTGGAGGCCGTTCACGAGGTACGCGGCCGCCGCAAAGCCGGCTGGTATTCCGATGGCGAGGGCACGACTGGATGTAGCAGCGCCGACTCCGAGCGCGAGCCAGCCCGAGAGGAGCCCGAGTGCCAGGAGTGAGGCAATCGCTGACGCGGTGTGGCAAAAGGAGAGATCAAGCCCGAAGATCGGATCGAGGACGAGAAGCGCGAGACCGGTTGCGGCGCACACGGCCAGAACCTCACCTGCGACGGCCAGTCCCTTCGCCAACACGGCGCTCCGTCGTCGGACCGGATACGCGAGTACGAGCTCGAGCCGGCCAGCGTCCTCCTCGCCGGCAAACGTGCGTGCGCCGGACCCGATCGCAAGAACCATCACGAGCAGGGGCAGCATGAAGCTGAAGAGCTCCACGTCGAGATAGCCGGCGCCGGACGTGAGACTGCCGCCCTCGGCGATCCCGAATAGCGACTTCAGAACGTCCGGGTAGCTAGCGATGAGCTTGTCGAGCGCGGGGTTGCTCTCGATCGAGGGGAAGATCGCCGCGATGACGGCCACGTAGGACACGACGCCCGCGCACCATGCGAGAAGCGCCCGCCGGTGGTCGTACAGCCCGCGTCGGAAGAGCTCAGCGACCGTCGTCGCCCTCCTCGTACAGCTCGAGGAAGATCTCCTCGAGGTCCGCCGGCTCGGACACGAGGTCGACGATCTGATGGCGCGCGAGCTCCTTCACGAGCGAATCCATCGCCGCCTCGGTCGCCGACAGCAGCACACGCGTCCCTTCCACCTTCTTGACGCGCACACCCTCGAGAGATCGCAACAACGATGGGTCGACGGGCGACGCGAATGTCGCCGTCACATGCCTGAGCGAGCGTTCCCGCAGCGACGCGACCTCGTCCACATCGACAAGCCGGCCGGATCGAATGACCGCAACCCGATCAGCGACGTGTTGCACCTCGTCCAGCGAGTGAGACGAGAGAAACACCGTCCGTCCCTCGCTCGAGGTCTCTCGCAACAGCGTGCGAACCTCACCCTGGAGGAGAGGATCGAGGCCCGACGTCGGCTCATCGAGCACGACGAGGTCGGGACGATGCATGAATGCCTGGACGAGCCCTACTTTCTGCCGGTTTCCTTTCGAGAGCTGGCGGATCGGTCGGTCGAGAACGACGTCGAGTCGATCGCAGAGCTCGTCGCGGTAGTGCGCGTCCACGCGTCCACGGAGACGCGCAAGGGAATCGAGCTGCTCACGACCCGTCAGGCGATCCGAGAGGCGCAGGTCTCCGGGCACATAGCCGACACGCCTACGCGCCTCCACACCTTGCGCTCGAGTGTCGAGGCCGAAAAGCGATGCACGGCCCGAGGTCGGATGGATCAGGTCGAGCAGGAGCCGGATCGTGGTGCTCTTCCCGGCGCCATTCGGACCCAGGTATCCGAAGATCTCGCCTCGCTCGACCTGCAAATCGAGGTCGACGAGCGCTCGAATGCCCCTCCCGTACGTCTTGGACAGTCCGACTGTCTCGATAGCGGACGACTCGGGCACGAGACGATCGTACTGGCGACCTCTCCCTTGCCTCCTCCCTCTCTCGCGGCGGGCGCGGAAGACCTAGGGCGAGGATGAACCCCGCGTCGTCGGACATCGGGTCGCTTGGAGCGAGCGTCCTCGAACGATCAAGAAATGAGAAGGCCCACCACCGGGCGGGCCTTCCCTCTTGCAGTTGTCTACGAGCTCAGTAGAGCGAGCACTCTGATGAGCTCGCCTACTTCGGCTCGAACATGAGCGCACGGAGGGTGGTATCGCCACCGTTCTCGGTTGCGTGATCCGTCGCTTCCATCCAAAAGACGTCACCAGCGGACACGTCGAACTCGGAGCTTTCACCCGAAGGGGCAGTGAACGCGTATTTGCCGTCGGAGAGCAGGTAGACGAGATTGTCCGGATGCGAGTGCATCTCGGTCGTCTCTCCCGGCTTCATGGTCACTTCGAGCAGCCGCGCGTGTTCGTTCTCGAACAACACCTTGTAGGCATGCGGTGCGACCGTCGCTGCGTATTCGGCCATGATGGCCTCCATTCGTTAGATGGTGACGATCATCGCAGCTTCGCCGCCCGCCCTTCAGACTCCGTCATGTCACGCGCGGGCTCCCTCCGCTGTCCGCACCACGACTTCCCTGGTGGGTTGCCCGCGAAGGCTCAGCCGAAACCGAGGATGAACTTCGCGTCGTCGGACATCCGGTCCGGCGTCCACGGCGGATCGAACGTGAGCTCGGCCTCGACCTCCCCGACGCCCGGGACCCCGCGCGCGGCCTCGACGATCCCGTCGGCGATCATCGCTCCGGCAGGGCATCCCATCGAAGTGAGGCTGTAGAGGATCTTCACGCTCGGGCCATCGACCTCTACGTCGTACATGAGCCCCAGTTCGACGATGTCCATCCCGAGCTCGGGATCCTCGACTCCGTGCAGCGCCTCGACGACGTCCTCGCGGGTGACCATGTGACCAGTCTAGTCAGCCGGTGTTCCCAGACGCCCGGCGTCGGCGGCGCAGGGTGTCAGAGCTCAACCGGCAGGTACGACCGTGAGCTGGTCGGCGCGGCGCAGAACCAGATCCATGACCTCGGCGATCGCGTCGTCGAACGAGTCGTTCACGATCACGGGCACGTCGTACCTGCGCGCGCGCTCGACGAGGTAGTCCTGGATCTCGCGGATCTGGGGAAGTGCATCGAGGTACTTCTCGAGCGGCCGTAGGCCTTCGGTCGCGTAGTCACGAACCCAGAAGTGGCCGCGGTGGAGGTTCTCGTCCTCGATCGCGATCACGCACTGGATGACGAGCGCGTCGCGAACGTCCGCTGCGACCATCCCCGGGACGAGGTGGACTCCCTCGAGCACCATCGACCACCGTTCGGTCGCAGCTCGCTCGATCGCGGCGTGGGCGCCGACGAGGACGTTTCGCGTCTGGTCGAGGAACCCGAGGATCGCAGCATCCCCCGACTCTTCCTCCTCCGCCCGCGTGAGAGCCAGTCGTGCCTCGAAGCTCGAGTAGTGAACGGAGGGCATGAACTCCTCCGAGAAGAACGCTCGCATCGTCTGCCGGATGAAGTCGGTTGAGGTCACGCGGGTGATGCCCAGGCGATGAGCAGCCTCCGTGGCAAGTGACGACTTTCCGGTTCCCGTGGTACCTCCGACGAGCAGCAGCAGAGGCTCGTCGAGCCTTCGGAGCGCATCGAGTTGACGGAGTCGCCGAAGGGTCCGGGACGCTTCGTCCGCGCCGATCACGTCGGCCGCCAAGTCGCCGAGCCGATCGAAATCCAGCGATGACGCATTGCGCTCCCCGAGGTCTTTCTCGACGCGCCGCGCGATGAGATGCGCTCGCTCGGAGTCGAGCCCGGTGACGATCAGCGCCCGGGCCATGAGCCCCTTCGAGAACGGGACTTCGTCGCCCAGAGGCAGCGGTATGACGTGCCTGCGCTCGCTCACACTGTGATTCCTGCCATGTCCAGCAGTATTTCGTCAAGTGCGGCTTCGCCCTGGACCTGCACGACGTCGTTCGCGGCGAGCACGACATCGACGCCTCGAGAGAGCGCGTTCTCCGCCACAACGTCGATCGCCGCTGCCTTGAGCTCGACGACGAAGACCTCCGCGTCCAGCTGTGGAAGTTCCTCGCGGAGGGCGTCGCGGTCGGCCAGATTCCCAGAGACATGGACGACATTCGCGCCGTGGTGCTCCGTGAGGTGGTCGGCGATGATGTCGTGCGCGGCCGGGCGTGCGGTGGTGATACAGGCGACCGTGCGACCGCTCACGTCTGTCGCAGGGCGGGGACGCAGCACGCTCGCCACGACCTCGGTTCCGGGGCGCGTCACACGACGGACGGCGTCACGCAAGCGCTCCCACCCTGATCCGGACTCGGCCATGGTGACGATCACGAGGTCTGCGAGAAGGAGCCGGTACTCGTTCAGATACCCCGCAGCGACCGCAGGATCCTGCTGGCCGCTCACGACGACGATCCGCTGATCCGTCTCAACGGGAGGAAGCGCAGCTCCGCTTCCGTCGAAGATCACGAGGTCTCGGTGGAGCTCGGAGGCGAGACGAGCACCCTCGGCGACGTTGGAGCTGACAACAGCTCCCGCGAAGCCACCGCCGCATCGACGACAACCGATCGTCTCGACCCCGGTGAGCGCCGCGGTCTCGAGATGATCCGATGCCGCATGGCGCCCGCTTCGCGAGAGCTCGACGAGGGCATCGAGAGCCGGCGGGATGCTGATCCTCTCGGGCTCCGGCGGCCCACCCCGCCCCATCGCCACCACGACGAGCTCGAGGTGCGGAGAGAGCAGTCGCGCGAGATGGCCCGTGACCGCCGTCTTCCCCACGCGCTTCCCGGTACCGACGACGGAGATCGATGGTCCCTCGAACGGCTCGAACGAGGGAGGCTCGAGCCGGAAGTCCGCGCCGACGTACGGCACGCCCCGCGCGAGCACCGCACTCGCCAGCGAGAACCTCTCCTTCGGACCCAGCACGGGCTCGTCGGAGAGGTCGATCACGAGGTCCGGCCGGAGCCGCTCGATCGCATCCTCGAGCCGGCTCTCGAGAGGCACGCCGTAGTCCTCACCTCCTCGGAGCTTCTCTCCACCACCCACGAGCACCGCGCCGACGACCTCGTACGGAAGGGTGGCGAGTGCATCGCGGACGACGGGCGCATAGTGCTCACCGTCGACGATCGCGAGAGCCCTCAAGTGCGTGCCGTGACCTCGTCCTCGATAGCGCCCGTGAACTTCGCGTACTCGAGCGTGTCGAGCGAGAACTCCACGAGCTTCACGCGGCCGTGGAATGGATGCTGCCGCCAGATTCGGACCTGACGGTCAGCCAGCTCGATGACGTTGTAACAGGGCCTCGTCTTTCCTCGCAGCCGGAGCGAGGAGACGGTTCCCGCATTCACGACGAAGAGATCCTCGAGTCGCCAGACGTACGGGACGTGCTTGTGGCCGGAGAGCACGAGGCGGACACCGGCGCGCTGCAGGCACTCGATGGCGTCGCCCGCGTCGTGGACGACGTTGCGCTCCCGTCCGGTGCCCGGGACTGGCAGCAGGTGGTGGTGAAGCACGAAGATCCTGAGCTCTACCGGCTCCTGCGCCTCGAACTGCTCCTCGATCCAGCGGTAGCGCCCACGGCCGATCTGGCCATGGTCGAGATCCGGCTCGCTCGAGTCGACCGCGACGATCGCAACCGGCCCCTTCTTGAGCACCGAGTTGCGCTGTCCGAACATCTCCTCGAAGTGGACGTATCCGACATTCCTCGAGTCGTGGTTACCCGGGACGACGACGAGAGAGTCGCAGTCGATCCGGTCGAGGTATTCACGAGCAGCCAGGTACTCGTGCCGAAAGCCGAACGTCGTCAGATCCCCCGAGCAGACCACGATGTCGGGCTGGAGCTCGTTGATCTCGCCGACCGCGCGCTCGAGCAGACTCGCCTCGAAGTAGTTCCCCCCGCAGTGCATGTCCGAGATCTGAGCAATCCGAAAGACCTCGCTGCCAGACGCCATAAATGGAGTCTACGAGGTTGCAACGAGGCCCAGCACGCTCCGCTGATGCCCGGTCGGCGCCGTCCGAGGTGGTTGGTACTCTGACGCAGGTGCAGGTGGAAAGCACCGGTTTCCAGGCATATTGCGGTCTGGAACCACCCCGGTTCGCAAATCGCACGGAACTCGAGTGCGCAAAGATCCTCGATTACTACGGGGTGCGCTGGGACTACGAGCCTCAGACCTTCGTGCTCGAGCGAGATGAGGAGGGTCGCGTCGTGAGCGCGTTCACGCCGGACTTCTACCTCCCCGAGCAGGAGCTCTTCATCGAGGTGACGGTCATGAAGCAGTCACTCGTGACGCGCAAGAACCGCAAGCTGCGCGAGGTTCGTCGCCTCTACCCGCACCTCAAGGTCAAGCTCTTCTACCGACGCGACATCGAGCGCCTCGCGCAGCGGTACCGCCTGCGCTGGGCCTCGTAGACCCGGCTCGTGAGCTGGGCCGCGTCCAAGGGCACGAGACGCGCGGAGCCCGTGTCGTCCGAGCACGGCGAGGTCGGTGCCGTGTACCTGACACGCGAGGAGATTGCCGAGCGGGTAATCGAGCTCGGCGCCGCGATCGCGGCAGACTTCGAAGGCCTAGACCCGCTGCTCATCGCTCCGCTGAAGTCGAGCGTCGTGTTCCTCGCAGATCTCACGCGCGCGCTCCCGATCCCGCACACCCTCGACGTCGTTGAGCTTGCCCCGTACACAGGTGCCCCCGCGGGCGCGGCGGGCGGCGGCGTGCGCTTGCTCAAGGACGTCGACGTGCCCCTCGAAGGCCGGCACGTCCTGCTCGTGGAAGACGTCGTGGACACTGGACTGACGCTGCACTTCCTCTGCAAGACGCTTTCCTTGCGCAGGCCCGCGAGCCTCGGCGCCGTGACATTGCTGGACCGACCTCACCGACGCCTCGTCGAAGAGCTTCCACTTCGCCATGTCGGCTTCGTCGTCCCCGACGAGCTGTTCGCGGGATACGGGCTCGGGCTCGACGAGCGGTGGCGGGCGCTGCCCGATCTCCACGTCGTCGCCGCGCCAGAGCTCTCAGCGGCTGCGAGCGACGCCGCGTAGGCAAAACGGCTCCTTCTCAGAGATAGAGCAGCGGATCGACGGCGACGCCGTTGACGCGCACCTCGAAGTGGAGGTGCGGCCCGGTGGAGTTGCCCGTCGAGCCGACCAGGGACACGGTCTGCCCCTGCGAGACGGCCTGGCCGACGTGAACGAGGAGAGCCGAGGCATGCGCGTACGCAGTGGCGAGCCCGTTCCCGTGGTCGACGACCACGAGATTTCCGTAGCCGGTCATCCAGCTCGCGTAGATCACGCTTCCTGCGGCCGCGGCGTGAACGGGAGTTCCGATCGAGGCGGCGATGTCGATTCCCTCGTGCATACGACCCCAGCGCATGCCGAACCCACTCGTGACAGGCCCGCTGACGGGCCAGATGAGACCGGCTGCGGACGGAGCGCCGCCTCCGCTCGAGCCGACTCCGCCCTGTGCGTCTCGAATCGCAGCGGCGAGCGAGGCGCTCTGCGCCGCGAGCCCGTCGACTTCGGCGAGGTACTCCGCTCGTGAGGCGCGGGCATCGACGATTGCGCTCTCCTTCAGGTGACGCGCCGCTGAGAGCGTGTCCCTCTGTGCGACGAGGTGGTCACGGACCGAACGCGCATCCGCGGTTCGCGCCGAGATCACCGAGACGACTGCGACCGTGAGCGTCCGCGTGCGCACTGTCGCACGCCGCTCGTCGGCCGCCTTCGCCCGTGCCGTTTCGACCGCCTGCACGATGCGTTGATCCTGTGCGCCGATTCGCTTCACGAACTCGTAGTCGTCGATCATGTCGGAGAAGCTCGCCGCCGAGACGATGAAGGCAAGCGTGTCAGGCGGCTGATGGATGTACGCGGACCGAACGCGCTCCTCGAGCACTGCAACGGCGCGCGCATGCTCGCGTTCCAGGCGGACGAGTCGGCGCGTCTGGACGTGGAGCAACTGCGTCAAGCGCTCGAGCTGAGCCTGCTCGGTGGCGAGCTCGGCCTCGAGCCGGTCGAGCGTCGACTGGGCCTCGTCGACGGCAGACTGCGCAGCTCGAAGCTCTGTCGCGATTTCGGAGAGCTGCGACGTCAGAACGCCCTCCCGACCCTTGGCAGCGTCGATCTCGGCCTGGAGCTCCGCGATGTGCTGGTCGACGCGCGCTTTCTCGGCCGACGGGTCTTGCTGGCCGGCAGCCGGCGTCGCGACGACGAGCGCGAACGCGAAGAGAGAGACGAGCAGTAGTCGTCCCATGATCAGTAGGTTCGCTCCTCCGTCGGACGTCCCTCCTGCTCCAGCGCGCGTAAAGCACTAGCCGCGTCACGACGAAGAGGGCCGAGCTGCTCCCGGTAGTCCTCATCGGAGATCTTTCCCGTCCGCTGGTCGAACTCGAGCTCCTTGAGCGCGGCTAGAGCACGATCGCGGTCTTCGAGCAAGCCAAGCCGGCGCCGTTCGTCTTCACCGAGCTCGTTCAACGCGTCGGACTCGGGTTCCGGCTCCCTGAGGAACGGGAGCGCGACGGCAACGACGCAGGCGACCGCGAGGGCGGCCGCCAGGACGAGGGCCAGGATCAACTGGCGGCCGGGATGCCGATCTCGCGGGTGCGCTCGACGAGTCGGCGCTGCTCGCGCGCATCCGGCCACAGCGCGATCAGCGAGCCGAGGAGGAAGACGAGCCCGGCGACCCAGATCAAATTGACAAGCGGCTTGACGAAGACCCGGAAGTACACGGTGCCGTCGGAGTCGATCTGCTCGGCGATGACGAACAGATCCTCGCCGGTCAACTTGTCGCTTCGGATTCCGACCTCGTTGGAGACCTGCTGCTCCACCGTGTACGCATTCTTCCCGGCCTCGATCGTTCCGAGATCGCGCCCACCGCGTGTGACCGCGAGCTTCGCGCGGATCTCAGTTGCGTTGGCGGTCTGGCGTTCTCCGACGGATTGGTACCGGAGGTCGTAGCGACCGATCTCCATCGACTGGCCCGGTCGGAGCTTCGCCTCCGCGACCTTGTCGAACGCGTTCGAGCCGGCAATCCCGACGGCGAGCAGCACGATCGAGGCGTGGACCACGTAGCCGCCATATCGCCGGCGGTTGCGCCCGAGGAGCGACGAGAACGCACGCGGCCAGCTGGGCGCTCCGAGTGCCTTCCTCGCGCGGGTGCCGCGCACGAACTCCATGGCGATGGTCGCCAGTACGAACGCCGAGAACGTGTACGCGACCAACCCGGGGATCGAGCTGCCCGCTCCGAGCACGAGGAGCAACGCGCCGCTCGCGAGCGCGACGATCGTGGGCCAGCGAAATGTCGTCACGAGGCTCGCGAGCGAGGCGCGCCGCCACGCGATGAGCGGGCCGACGCCCATCAGGAGCAGGAGTGGAAGTCCGAAGATCCGGAGAAAGAAGTCGTAGTAGCCGCGACCGAGAACGACCGCCTCGCCGCGCACGGCCTCGGAGACCAGCGGGTACACGACTCCCCACAGGATGGTGAGGCACAACGCCAGCAGCAGCAGGTTGTTGTAGAGGAACGCCGCCTCGCGGGAGAGCGGCGACTCGAGCCTGGTCGGGGAGCGGAGCTGCGGCAACCGCTTGAACACGATCACGAGAGAGACTGCGACCGTCAGTCCGATGAATGCGAGGAACCAGCCGCCGATCGAGCTCTGCGTGAACGAGTGGATCGAGTTCACGACGCCGGACCGGGTGAGGAAGGTCCCGAAGAGCGAGAGCGAGAACGCCAGGATGACGAGGAGCACGTTCCAGACCCGCAGCATCCCGCGCTTCTCCTGGATCATCACCGAGTGCAGGAAGGCAGTTGCGGCGAGCCAGGGCATCAAGGCCGCGTTCTCCACCGGGTCCCACGCGTAGTAGCCGCCCCAGCCGACCTCGACGTACGCCCAGTGCGCTCCGAGCAGCTGGCCGATTCCGAGAGCGGTCCATGCGAAGAGCGTCCAGCGACGAGTCGCGACGAGCCAGCGCTCGTCGGGGCGACCCGAGAGCAGCGCGCCGATGCAGAACGCGAACGGCACCGTGAGACCGACGTATCCGAGATAGAGCAGCGGCGGGTGAGCGAGCATGTACGGGTTCTGGAGGCTCGGTGTCATCCCGGCTCCGTCCGCAGGAGCCGCCTGGGTGGCGAACGGGCTCGCGACGACGACGACGAGAAACGAGAAGAACACTGCGACCGCCGCGAACACGGGCACTGCCCAGACGACGAGATCGCGCGCCCACGCCCGGTTCAGACGGACCGCGGCCGCGCCGAAGCCGGTCAGCACCAGTAGCCAGAGCAGGAGCGACCCCTCCTGTCCTCCCCAGAACGCCGAGATCGTGTAGGCCGTGGGCAGCGCGTTGCTCGTCGTGTGTGCCACGTACCTGAACGAGAAGTCGTGCCGCAGCAGGGCGGCCAAAAGGACGATGGCCGCCACAAGCGTCGACGCGAAGGACGCGACGAGTGCGTTCTGCGCCGAGAGCGCGAGCCTTCGGCGACCGAGGTACGCGCCGGCTACGCCCGCTACGAGCGCGTACACGACGAGACCGAACGTGACGAGGAGCGCGGCCCGACCGAGCTCAGGCATCGAGCTCCGTCAGGCGGAAACGATCACGACTTCTCACCGCTCGCCTTCGGCGCGTACTTCGACGGGCACTTCGTGATCATCGAGTCGCGTTGGGAGACGAACGTCCCCTTCTGCAGGTGGCCGACCACCACGATGTGGCGTCCAACTCGAAACAGATCCGGCACGGATCCTCGATAGAGAACGGGAACGCGCGCCCGCGGGCCGCTGCCGATGTCGCGCAGCCAGAACCGCAAGCCGCCCGCATGCGAGTCTCCGGCTACGGGCCCGACGACCACTCCAGCAAGCTGGACCTGCTGGGTTCGTCCCCTGAGCTCGCTCGGCGCGACCGACGGGTTTCCCCCACCCGCGATCGACGTGTACAGCAGGAAGATCGCGAGCACCGCCGCGACCGCGAGCGCAATGACGAGCCGCGCGGGGCTGGCCTTGCGTGCCACGAGGAGAGTGTAGTCGCGCCGGGGGCCGATCTCCTCGAGAAGGCGCCCGACGTGGGCCGCTAGGCCGCTTCGCGGCCCTGCAGCGGTACGCGTTCGGGCATCCGGTAGCCGTGCTCCACGCAGAGAGCTCCCGGCGACTCCTCCGTGAGAGCATCGCAGTAGCCCTTCCCGTAAGCCGCCCGGATGAATGCCGCCACGACCTCGAGATTCCAGTCGGTTACGTCGACTGCCTCGCGCCAGAGATCGGAGAGCCGAACGTCGATGTCGAGCTCGAGCAACTCGATACGAGTGGGTACCTGGAACACATTTCGAGCGTACGTCCCCGACCGGACGGACCGTATGCCCGTGCCCCGCAGGGCACTAGTCGGTGGTCGTGTCTGCCCCGCGGACGGTGAACGGCAATCTCCAGTCTTCGCGCGTCTTGCCGTCGATCGTAAGCCGCCACTCGTAGCGACCCGCCTCGAGCGGAAGTGGAGTCGAGTTCATTGCGACCGGAAAGTCGAGCGGCGTGCCCGGCTTCAACCCGGGCGGGCGTCCGACCTCGAACTCACCGCCGAACGCCATCTGCTGCTGATCGTCCTCGGACGTCTCGAGAACCACTTCGGCGCCATCGGCGTCGAGGAGCTCGACAGTGAACGAATGCATTGTGTTCGCCTGGTCCCAGGGCACCTGGATGAGCAAGCCGATCCCGAACGACGCGGGCTCCGGGCCCGGTCTGCGACCACCCGCCGCCGACGATCGTCAGCTTTCCGTCGGAGACGACTGCGTAGTCGGCGAGAAGCATCGTCGCCTTCATGACGGGAGCCAATCACATGCGGGCACTAGCATGGCGTGATGGCCGCGATCGTCCGTGTGGGGCCGGCGCGACTGCCGTCGCGCGAGTCGCCCGAGGATGCAGTCGAATTGCTTCTCGAACGCGGTTACACAGCGTGCGAGATCGACTTCGAGAGCGGCTTCTGGATGGACTACCCGTTCGCCGAGCGTCTAGGACAGCTCGCCCGGGACAGCGATATCGCGCTCTCCGTCCATGCTCCGCTTTTCGGCTTCATGGGCCATGTCGAGCCGAGTGGGCGCAAGTTCTCGTCAGCGGTGGGCGCCCTCGACCGGAGCGCCGGAATCGCCGCTGCCAGCGGAGCCGAGGTCGTCGTCTTCCACCCGGGCTTCCTGCTCGAGCGGAGCCGCGAAGCAGCGCTCGACGCGGTCGTGGAGCAGCTGGGGACGCTCCGAGAGCGCCTCGAGGCGAAGAACCGGGCCGTGCCGTTCGGAGTCGAGGTGATGGGGCGCGTACGTGATCTCGGCTCCTTGGACGACGTGCTCGACATCTCCAGACGAACGGAGTGGGTGCGCCCCGTGCTGGACTTCGCGCACATGCACGCCACGAGCGACGGGGCGTTCACGGATGTCGAGCCGTTCGTCGCAGCGCTGGCAGCGACTGACGCCGTCCTCGCTCCTGGAGACCCGTTCCACATCCACTTCTCGGACATCGCGTACGCGAATCGGAACGAGACGAAGCACCTGCCGTACGGCGAAGGGACCCTCCGCGCGGAGCCGCTCCGAGGTGCGCTCGACGGCTTCGACCGCCCCGCAACCGTCATCTCGGAGTCTCCCGACGAGGA
Organism: uncultured Actinomycetes bacterium; assembly: GCA_963734825.1. Taxonomy (GTDB): domain Bacteria; phylum Actinomycetota; class Thermoleophilia; order Gaiellales; family Gaiellaceae; genus GMQP-bins7. The sequence continues at coordinate 469,650 of CAVTIQ010000003.1, forward strand.
ATCGAGTCAGGCGATCCGCTCGGTGCTGGTCGGCGGCGGCGTGAGCACGGAGAGCCGACTCGCGTAGTCCGCCGCCTCGTCCGCGCGTCCCCGCTCGCGCAGAAAACGCGTAAACCGCTCGAGCGGCTCGATCTCGAGCACTTTGAAATAGGTCTCCTCCGCAAGGCCGAGCGCGGACCGGAAGAGCTCCTCCGCCTCCGCGTCACGACCTTGGGCCGCTCGTACCGCCGCCAGGGCAGTCGTCGCGGCGACGATGCATGACGGGTCGTTGGGGCCGGCGTTGGCTCGTCCCTCGTTCGCGAGCCGCTCCGCTTCGTCGAGCTTCCCAACGTCGGCGAGCGTGGCGGCGAGCTCGACCTGATAGTCGGGGATCATGCCGCGGTCACCCCTGGCGGTGATCATGCGGAGAGCCTCGCGCAGCAGCTTCTCTGCACGCTTGTGATCACCTCTCTGGCGCGCGATCCAGGCGAGCTTGCCCAGTGCCGATGCGACGGCGGGCTCGACTCCTAGCTCGGCAGAGTCCGCTCGGACCTCCTCCAAGAGCGTCTCGGCGGCATCGAGCTCGCCTTTGACACTGAGGAACCAAGCGTACGACAACGTCGTGCCGATCTTTGCCCTTACGCTGCCGCTCTCCCCCGCGAGCTCGAGCGCGCGAGTGAGCAGGAGCTCCGCCTCGTCGAGCTCCAGCCGGACGATGTGCGTCTGTGCAAGCGCCTGGGCGGCGATCGTCTGCAGATCCTTCCGCCCCGCGTCGAGCGCCACGACGTACGCCCTCTCCATGTACCGGACGAGGTCCTCCATCGCACCCTGCCAGGCAGCGGCGTTCGCCCGGACAGCAAGTGCGTCGAAGTGCGCGGTCGGGTCGTCCTGGTCGACGAGGAGCTCGAGCGCCTCGTCGACGAGGGCGGTCGCACCCACGGGATCGTTGTCGCGCTTCAGCGCCGCCTCCGACAGCGCGGTCAGCGCCAACGCCTCGATCACCTTGTCGTCTTGTTCACGTGCCTGGTCGCGCACTTTCGGCATCTCGATCTGCACCGCGGCCCAGTCCTGGAGACGCCACGCCGAACGTGCCGCCGCATACCGCGCCCCGAGCGTCGGGCGCAGCTCGAGCGCGCGCAGGCCCAGCTTCCGCGCAGTTCCGTAGGCCTCGCGTGCCATGGCTCGCTTGGACGCCTTGACGAGCGTGACCGCGGTCTCCTCGGCCAGCTCTTCGGGGGGAGCGCCTTCGAGCTCGGTCAGGAGCTCGACCGCCTGGTCGAGGTGGTAGGCGCGAATCTCGACGAGCTCCTCCCCCGCCCTATCTCCAAGCCATTCCGCGAAGCGTGCGTGGTGGTGAGCGCGAGCGAGTTTCGCCAGCCCGGCGTACGCGACCTCCTTGATGAGTAGGTGCTTGAACCGGTACGCGGCCTCGCCGGAGATCGAGGAGCGCGGCTCGCGAAGCAGGAACTCGCGGAGCAGGAGATCGTCGAGCAGATCGTCGAGATCCTCGACGTCGGGCGAGAGGTGGGCGATCGCCCCTGCCCAGAAGACCCGTCCGATCACCGACGCTCGCTGGAGGACTGCCTTCGCGGAAGGTGAGAGATGGTCGATGCGTGCCGCGATGAGAGCCTGCAACGTGTCCGGGATCCGATCCGGGTCGTCGCGCTCGTCGCTCTCGATGAACATCCGGATCGTCTCTTCGACGAACAGCGGATTCCCCTCGGCTCGCTCGAGCACCTCCTTCGGCAGCGGCGGAGGCGGCTCACCCGACAAGCCCGCGACCTGGCCGAGCAGCTTCTGGACGAGGAGCTCGCTCTCTTCCTCGGAGAGCGGCTCGAGCTCGATCGCGGTCGAACGCACGCGCCCTCCGCCCCAGCCCGGCCGGTTGTCGAGGAGCTCCGGGCGAGCGAGGCAGACGATGAGCAGCGGTCCCCGCACCCAGTCGGCCAGGTGCTCGATCAGCTCGAGCAGCGGATCCTCGGCCCAGTGAATGTCCTCGAACAGCAGGACGAGCGGCTGGACACCCGCGAGCGTCGCCATGACCTCGCGCGCAGCCCAGGCGATCTCCTGCGAGCTCCGTTCGCCCTCGAGCGCCTCGAGCATGCCCGCCGCCAGTCCGAGCACGTCTGCGACCGTCTCTTCCTCGCAGCAGGCGCGCAGCTTCTCGAACGCCTCCTCCAGTGGATCGTCGTCCGAAATGCCTGCAGCCGCCTTGATCATCTCCGCGAGCGGCCAGTACGTCACTCCCTCGCCGTACGGGAGACAACGCCCGGTGAGAATGCTCGCGCGTTCGATCCCGTCCAGGAACTCGCGCGCGAGGCGGCTCTTGCCGACTCCCGGCTCGCCATAGATCGTGAACAGATGAGCGCGTTGATCACGCGTCGTGCGGGCCAGCGTGTTCTCGAGCAACTCGAGCTCGGTCTCTCGCCCAACGAGCGGAGCTCGCGGCCCGACCGGCCTCGCCCGGCCGTCGAGCGCATCCACGAGCCGCCAGGCGCGGAGCGCCGCGCCGAGCCCTCGGAGCTCGAGCGGACCCGCGTCCTCGACGACGAGGTTCGAGGCCGCCAGCCGATGCGCGGTCGGCCCGAGCAGGATCTCTCCGGGAGCTGCGGCCTGCTGGAGCCGTGCGGCCATGTTCACGGCCTCGCCCGTGACGAACGACGAGTCCGTGGACTCGTCGACGACGAGCTCACCCGCTTCGATGCCGATGCGCGCCTCGAGCCCGAGCTCGTCCACAGCGGTGCGCATCGCGAGCGCGGCCCGGGCGGCACGCTCGGCGTCGTCCTCGTGCGCCTGCGGGATGCCGAACGCGGCGAGCACGGCGTCACCGGCGAACTTCTCGACGATGCCGCCGTGGAGCGTGACGCAGTGCGAGACCGTGTCGAAGAACTCCGTCACGCGACGGCGCACCACCTCCGGATCCGATCCGGTCACGATGCCGGTCGAGTTCACGATGTCGATGAACAGGACCGTGGCCAGCTTGCGCTCCATGCCTGAAGTGTAGAAACGCCACACGACCCTCCGACCATCCCGTGCTCGCCACTAGCATCACGTCGTGCTCGAGCCGAAGGTGTTCAAGGCCTACGACGTCCGCGGTCTCTACCCGTCGGAGCTCGACGAAGACGCCGCGTACCGGATCGGGCGTGCATACGTCGAGCAGTTCGAGCCGCGGTCGATCGCTGTCGGACGTGACATGCGCGTCTCGTCGCCGAGCATGGCAGCCGCGGTCATCGAGGGAGTGAGAGACGGTGGCACGGACGTCGCCGACATCGGTCTGGTCGGCACCGAGATGCTCTATTTCGCGGTCGCCGCGCTCGGTCTGGACGGCGGCATCACGGTGACGGCGTCGCACAACCCGAAGGACTACACGGGCATGAAGATCGTCCGTCGCGGAGCGCTACCGGTCGGTGGCGACTCCGGTCTTGCGGAGATCCGCGATCGCGCCGTGGCCGGATCCTGGTCCTCGGCGACGCGGGGAGACCTGCGCGAGGAGGACATCTGGCCGGGGTTCGTCGACAAGGTCCTCTCGTTCATCGACCCCGGATCGTTGCGTCCGCTGAAGGTCGTCATCGATGGCGCGAACGGCATGGCGGGCCTCATGCTCGCCCCGGTTCTCGAGCGCTTGCCGCAGCTCGAGGTCGTGCGCTGCAACTTCGAGCCCGACGGCACGTTTCCGAACCACGAGCCGAACCCGCTGCTCCCCGAGAACCGCGAGTTCGTCGTTCGCGAGACGCGCGCCCATGACGCTGACCTCGGAGTCGCCTTCGACGGCGACGCCGATCGCTGCTTCTTCGTCGACGACGCAGGTGAGTTCGTCCCGGGCGATTTCGTCACGGCGTTGCTCGCCCGATCCATCCTCGCCAGGGAGCCCGGTGCGAAGGTGATCTACGACGTACGCGCCAGCTGGGCCGTGCCGAGAACCATTCTCGAGGCCGGCGGAGTTCCACTCGTGAACCGCGTCGGCCACGCCTTCATCAAGCACCGCATGCGCGCGGAGGACGCCGCGTTCGCGGGCGAGGTCTCGGCGCACTACTACTTCCGCGACTTCTCGCAGGCCGACTCGGGAGTCGTTCCGTTCCTCCTCGTGCTCGAGCTCCTCTCGCGCTCGGAGGATCCGCTCTCGACGACTCTCGAGCCGTTCCGCAGCGGATATCACCTGACCGGGGAGATCAACACTCCGGTCGAAGACGTCCCGCTCGTGCTCCAGGAGCTCAAGGAGCGCTATGCGGCGCAAGGCGGACGCGTATCGCACCTGGATGGGCTGTCGGTCGAGTTCGACGACTGGCACTTCAACGTCCGCCCCTCGAACACGGAGCCGCTTCTTCGTCTGAACCTCGAGGCGCTCTCGGAAGAGCTGATGGACGCGAAGCGCGACGAGGTGCTCGCGCTCATCCGCACGCAGGGCGGACACTAGGATCGTCCACGTGGACGATCCTCTCGAGCTCGGACGCGTCACCGACCGGCGCCCGCCCTTCAAGTACTCGGCTCTCACGCGGGTCTGGTTCTCGGACACCGACGCACAGGGGATCGTCTACTACGGCAGGTACCTCCCCTACTTCGACCACGCGCGCACCGAATATCACCGCCACCTCACGAGCACGCCGTTCTCTCAGGAAGGCGGCGAGCTGGTGATGCGCGCCTTGCACGTCGAGTACCACGCACCCGCCCGCTTCGACGACCTGATCGAGGCGTTCGTGCGGATCAAGCGAATCGGGACGACGAGCATGACCTACGAGTGCGCGGCGTACCGGCTCCCGGACGACGTGCTCATGGTCACCGCCGAGCTTACCGTCGTGCTCGTCGACCTCACGGCCCGTGCGCCCGTCCCCGTGCCGGACGAGATGCGGGCTGCGGTGAGCCGATTCGAAGGGATCGATCTCGAGTCATGAGCTCGCGTGCTCTCGAAGCTCTCGACACCATCCTGAGCGGCAGCGAGGACGCTGACGAGGCGCTCCGCTCGACGGTGAACGTGCTGGTCGACGAACCCGAGATCGCATGGGCCGGGATCGCCTTCCTCGAGGACGGCAATCTTGTGCTGGGACCGCAGGCCGGTCAGCCGGACGAGCCCCGACGGATTCGTACACCCGTCGTCTTCCAGGGAGCGGAGGTCGGTGAGCTCTGGGTCGACGGCGAGAGCGATCCGGCCTTCCTGGAACGGGTCGCAGCGCTGGTTTCGGTGCAGGTCCTGATCGGCTGGGACACACGCGGCGAAGCCTGGACCCCGTAGGCCGCTGAGCTACGCCTCGTGATGGGGCGGGGAGGGGGGCCGAGCACTCGACCGGTGGGGATCGAGATGCACCGCGCGCCCGCCGAAGCGGGCGCGCGGCTCCCTTCCCCTCTCCCCACTACTCCTTGTAATCACGCATTTGGGGGATGCAATCCCTCGGTCGAGTTACCCCGCCTCGAACGGGGGATGATCCCCCGATCGAGGCGGCCCCTACTACCCGGCTCGAACGAGTGACGTCCCTCATTCGAGGGGACGGCCGGCGGACGCGAGCCCGGAGTCCGGCTACGCCGGATGCCCCATACGATCGGGTCGGCCGAAGTTGTGATCGGGTCTCGGCCAGGGAGTGTCACCTCGAGGGCCTCGCCACGGGCCTGGCTCTCGGTTGACGAACTCGGTGATCCGGGCTTGGAGACCCTTCTCGATCGTGTCTGCCTGCTGCTGGGTCAGCTTCCCGTCGGCGACCGCATCCGCGAGCCGCTTCTGGGCGTCCGCGACGAGGGTGTGGACCAGCTCGTCCACGGACTTGCCGTTCGCCTTCGCGATCTCGGCGAGGCTCTTGCCGTCTCCGAGCTCGGCCCGCAACTCGTCCTCGGTCATGCCGAGGAACGAAGCCGCGGACGTCAGGTCGTGCATGCCCCAGAAGTGCGGCCCTCCGAAGCCTCTCGCATCGGGACCTCCGAAACCGAAGCCCCGACCACCGAATCCGCCGAAGAGGAATGGGACGTCCGACGAGTCGATCCGCTTCTTCAGCGCATCTCCTTGCTCGTCGGTGAGCCGTCCGGCCTCGACGGCCGCGTCGACCCGGTTCTTCAGCGCATCCTTGAGGGCATCGCTCAGCTCACTCGGCTTCACTCCCAGCTGTTTGGCCGCGTCGTCGATAACCGCCTTGTTCTGCTCGTCTGGAGTGAGGACGTCGGCACCGATCGCCGCGCCCCCGCCCGCAACGGCGAACGCCGCCGCAGCCCCTGCGACGATCGCGATCTGCTTCTTCTTCCGACTCATTCGTAGCTCCTTCGCTCGGTTCAGCCTGCGACGACTCCGCGCTCATCGTCATCCGAAATGCGCCAATCGTGGGCCTCAGCGAACCAACCTCGGCTGAAAGTGCGGTTAGAGGAACCTAAGAACTGCGTAAGACGTCAAGCAGGGACCGTCTCCCGGCCCGTGAACTTCAACGTGATCCGCGTACCCCCGCCGTTCGCCGGCTCGGCTGCGACCTCACCACCGTGCGCCTCGGCGACCTGCTTCACGATCGCGAGCCCGAGGCCGGACCCGGGCATTCCTCGAGCCGAACGTGCGCGGTAGAAACGGTCGAAGACGTACGGCAGATCCTCGTCCGCGATTCCCGGTCCGTGGTCGCGAACCGTCACGGCTCCCTCGGACACCTGGAGCTCGACCTCGCCCCCCGTCGGGCTCCACTTGGCGGCGTTGTCGAGAAGGTTGCTGATCGCACGCTCGATCGTGGACGGCACCCCGTTGACGACGGACTCGTCGAGGCTCGACGAGAACGTGATCTCCGGATGATTTCTGCGCGCACGCTCGAGCGCTTCCGACGCAGCGAGGTCGAGACGAACGTCCTCGGGCTCCGCGGTCTGCTGCTCGGCGCGCGCCAGCTCGATCAACTCCGAGATCAGGGTCGTCATCTCCCCGAGCTGTTCTACGACGTCGGAGAGGAGCCGTCCCCGATCGTCGGGCGGCAGGGCACGATCGCTCGCGAGGACCTCGATGTTGGTTCGGAGGCTCGTCAACGGCGTGCGGAGCTCGTGCGACGCATCGGCGACGAGCTGTCGCTGTGCGCGCGTGGATTCCTCGAGCGCCGCGAGCATGCTGTTGAAGCTCGCGGCAAGGCTGCTGAGCTCGTCGCGTCCGCTGGCATCGATCCGTTCGGAGAGATCTCCTGTCCGCGTGACCCTCTCGGCCGTGTCTCGGAGTTGTCGCACCGGGGCGAGCGCCGCACGTGACACCAACAGGCCGAGAACGGCGGCGACGGCCACGCCGATAGCCGCGATGAGCAGAAGCAGCAGGCGGAGCCGGTCCAGGGTTTGATCGACCTCGGTCAGCGGCCGTGCCACCTGCAGCGCCGAATCGGGACCGTAGGCGAACGTGAAGACACGAAGGTGCTGGCCGTCCACGGTCTTCTCGGTCCACGCGCTCTCCCCACGGTTGCCCACGATCCCCCGAACCGCATCGTCGACGGGGAGCTCGAGGCCCTGGTCTGCGGGACGGAGTACCGTGCCGTCCGCCTTCACGACCTGGACGTAGCCTCTCGCCTCGCCGAACTCGGGCGGCACGGCCAGGTACACGTCTCCGTCGTCCGCCGTGATCAGCTGCAAGCGGTGCGAGTTCATCTCGTCTGCCCGTCGCTGGAGCGCCTGGTCGATGGGAGCTCGCAGCTGCCCTCGTGCGACGACGTAGACGACCGCGCTCGCAGTGACCACCGCAAGCGCAACCGCGACGGCGGCTGCGATCGCGATCCTGGCCCGGAAGCTCATTGCCTCACGACTCGCGGAGTGCGTATCCGACACCGCGTACGGTGTGGATGAGGCGGGGTCTTCCATCCGCCTCGGTCTTGCGGCGCAGGTAGCCGATGTAGACGTCGAGCGAGTTGGACGTCGGCCCGAAGTCGAAGCCCCAGACCCGTTCGAAGATGATCGATCTCGTCAGGACCTGACGCGGGTTGCGGAGGAAGAGCTCGAGCAGCGAGAACTCGGTACGCGTCAGCTCGATCGGATTCCCGCCGCGCACGACCTCACGCGTCCCGGGGTCGAGCTCGAGATCGGCGAAGCGCAGCGTGTCGCCCGGAACGCTGCCGGCTCTCCGCAGGAGCGCCCTGAGGCGCGCAAGCAGCTCGGCGAGAGCAAACGGCTTCGAGAGGTAGTCGTCGGCACCCGCATCCAGCCCAGCAACTCTGCTGTCCACTTCTGCGCGGGCCGTCAGCATCAGAACCGGGATCTGGTTGCCGGATGCACGAATGCGCCGACACACCTCCAGCCCGTCGATCCCCGGCATCAGAATGTCCAGGATCACCGCGTCCGGTTCGGCGGTGCCGTCGAGCTTCTCGAGAGCGATCTCGCCGTCCTCGGCCAGCTCGACCTTGTACCCCTCGAGCTCGAGGGCACGGCGCAGTGACTCGCGAACTGCGGGCTCGTCGTCGACGACGAGGACGTTCACACGGGACTCCGTGGTTCCATGTGCGGCATTGTGCGCGAGGATCGCCGTTCGCAACCGTGGTCTTAGTGACTTCTTAGCCCGATCTCAGGGAGTCTTTAGCTGTGGCCGATGTGATCCCGACATGAAACGAACCACAGGTCGTATTGCAGCGATCGCCGCCGCCCTCGCCGCCGCGGTGATCTTAGGGGCCGGAGTGGGCGCAGGCAGCTACGCGGCGCTCTCCGACGGCGGGACCACGACCGTCCGAGAAGTGACGGTCACGACACCGAACGGGAACACCGAAAACGCTGGATTCTCGTTGGCCGACATCTACTCGATGTCGTACAAGGGTGTCGTCAAGATCACGACGACCGGCGTGACAGCAGCCCCAACCGGCGGCGAGCAGCAGCAGAGCGCGCAAGGGTCCGGATTCGTCTACGACCGCAAGGGCACGATCGTCACGAACCAGCACGTCGTCGACGGTGCCGACACGATTTCCGTGCAGTTCTCGAACGGCAAGAGCTACTCCGCAACGGTCGTCGGGACCGATCCGTCGACGGATCTCGCTGTTCTCCATGTGAGCGCACCCGCTTCGTTGCTGTCACCGCTTCGCCTCGGGGACTCGCGCGCACTCGAAGTCGGTGACTCGGTCGTCGCCTTCGGAAGCCCGTTCGGGCTCGAAGGGACGATGACGAGCGGCATCGTGAGCGCGTTGCACCGACAGATGACCGCCCCGAACAACTTCACGATCACGGACTCGATCCAGACCGATGCCGCGATCAACCACGGCAACTCGGGCGGCCCGCTCGTCGACCTGGACGGCCGCGTCGTCGGCGTCAACGCCCAGATCGACAGCGAGTCGGGCGGTAACGACGGCGTCGGGTTCGCCATCCCCTCGAACACCGTGCGCTCGGTCGTCACTCAGCTGCTCTCGAGCGGCAGCGTCCAGCACGCCTACCTCGGAATCACCATGGTCGAGACGCCCAACGGCATCGTCGTCACGGAAGTTCGCGCCGGAACGCCGGCCGAGAGGGCCGGCTTGAAGGGCGCGACGGGGACGGCGACCGTCGACGGTCAAGAGGTTCCGAGCGGAGGCGACGTCATCGTCGCGCTCGACGGCGAGGCCATGTCCAGCTCGGCCGAGCTCCAGAGCGCGATCGACGCGAAGCGCCCCGGCGACAAGGTCTCGCTGACGATCCTCCGCGACGGCAAGCGTCAGACCGTCGACGTGACACTCGCAACCCGACCTTCCTAGCCTCCCCGCGGCGAGGGCTCTCGCGACCCGGTCTCCGAGAGCCCCCGCCGCTACAGTCGTCCCGTGGCCGAGGGATCGACCGGCGGATGGAAGAGCGTTCGGCTCGATGACATCGAGCCGATTGCGGTCGTGAACGGCACGCTCCTCTGGCGCCCCGTCCGGCGGACGCTCGACATCGGGGCGTTCGGCATCAATGCGTACGTTGCGCCGAGTGCGGGCGACGTCGTCGTCGAGGAGCACACGGAGGAGGCGCTCGGGCACGAGGAGATCTACGTCGTGCTGTCGGGCAGTGCCACGTTCACTCTCGACGACGAGACGGTCGACGCTCCCGCCGGCACCGTCGTCTTCGTCCGCGATCCAAAGGTCAAGCGCCACGCAATCGCAGACGTGGCGGGGACGGCGGTACTAGCCGTAGGCGGTCCGCGCGACGCCGCATACGAGCCTTCACCGTGGGAGGACTACTTCGCCGCCGAGCGGCACCGGACAGCCGGCGACTTCGACGCCTATGCGGCAGAGCTCGAGGCCGTTCTCGAACGCCGCCCCGACCATCCGGCGACGCTCTACAACGTCGCGTGCGCCGAGGCGCTGGCCGGACGCCCCGACGCCGCGCTCGGGCACCTTCGGCGTGCACTCGAGCTCAAGCCCGAGTGGGAGGACATGGCGCGGAAGGACGAAGACCTCGCGGCGCTACGCGGCCGCCCGGGCTGGCCGTTCAGCGACTGACGACCTCAGGACGGGGTGACGCGGTACGCGTCGAAGACGGCCTCGAGGTTCCGAAGGGCCGTCAGGAGGGAGCGCAGATCCTTCACCTCGCCCACCTCCGCCGTGTACCAGTTCCGCGCCATGCCGTCCTGGACGACACCGCCGTAGGAGACGATGTTGGCCCCGTGCTCGGCGAACGTCCGGGCGACGTCCTCGAGCAGCCGCGCGCGATCCCATGCGTCGACGGCGATCTGGACGAGGAAGCCTGAGGAGGCTCCACCCTCCCACTCGACATCCGTGAAGCGCTCCGGATTGCGCATGAGCGCCTTGACGTTCGGACAGTCGTCCCGGTGCACGGTGATCCCGCGTCCGAGTGAGATGTAGCCGACGATCGGGTCGCCGGGGACCGGTGTGCAGCACTTCGCCAGGCGCACGAGAACGTCCTCCACGCCGACCACGTTGATGCCGACGCGTGTGCTCGAGACCGCCTGCGTCCGCGGCGGCTTCGTGGTGATCGCGCGCTCCTCCGTGACCTCGTCGGTCTTCAGGCGCTGGAGGACCTTGTTGACGATCTGGCCCGGCTGGAGCTTGCCCGCGCCGAGCGCGACGTAGAAGTCCTCGGCCTTCCTGAAACCCATCTCGCGGATCACCTGGGCGAGGACGCTCGAGCCCTGCAGCTTCCGGTACGGCAGCTTCTGGGCCTTCAGCGCCTGGTCGAGAATCTGACGTCCCTTTGCCTCGGTCTCCCCACGCGTCTCCCGCTGGTACCACTGGCGGATCTTGTTCCGAGCCCGGGACGACGTCGCAAGGGACAGCCAGTCGCGCGAGGGACCTCGTCCCGACTTCGACGTGAGGATCTCGACGAAGTCGCCGTTCTTCAAGCGGTAGTGGAGCGGCACGATGCGCCCGTTCACCTTCGCGCCGACGGTCCGATGGCCCACGTCGGTGTGCACGGCGTACGCGAAGTCGATCGGGGTCGAGTTCAACGGAAGGACCTTGACCTCGCCCTTCGGCGTGAAGACGCAGACCTCATCGGCGAAGAGATCGGTGCGCAACGTGCGCATGTACTCGCTCGGGTCGTGCTCGTCGGCCTGCCAGTCCATGAGCGAGTTGACCCATGCGAGCCACTCGTCGTCTTCCTTCGCGCCTCGCCCTCGCTTGTACACCCAGTGAGCTGCGACCCCGTACTCGGCCTCCTGGTGCATCGCGCGCGTCCGCACCTGGACCTCGAGAGGCCGGCCCTCAGGCCCGATCACGGTCGTGTGCAGCGAGCGGTAGCGGTTCAACTTGGGCATCGCGATGAAGTCCTTGAACCGCCCGGGCATCGGCTTCCAGAGGGAGTGCACGAGGCCCAGTGCCTGGTAGCAGTCTCTCGTTCCGTCCTCGCCTTCACGCTCGCAGATCACGCGCAGCGCCGTGAGGTCGTAGATCTCGTTGAACTCCCGGCCCCGCTTCGCCATCTTGTCGTAGATCGAGTACAGGTGCTTCGCGCGGCCGATGATCTCGGCCGGGACGTCGACGTTCTGCAACTCGTCACCGAGGATCTCGGCGGCTTTCGTCGCCTGGGCGTCTCGATCTGCTCGCTGGTCGGCGACCATCGCCTTGATCTCCGCGTACTTGCGCGGATGCAGCGTCTGGAACGAAAGGTCTTCGAGCTCCCACTTGAGCGCGTGTATCCCGAGCCGGTGCGCGAGCGGTGCATACACCTCGAGCGTCTCCCGTGCCTTCTGCGCCTGCTTCTGCTTGCCGAGGTACTCGATCGTCCGCATGTTGTGAAGGCGGTCCGCGAGCTTGATGAGGATGACGCGCCAGTCCTGCGCCATCGCCACGATCATCTTCCGGTAGTTCTCGGCCTCGGCTTGCTCGCGGCTCTGGAAGGTGATGCGAGTCAGCTTCGTGACGCCCTCGACGAGGGTTGCGATCTCGGCCCCGAACTCCGATCGGATCTCTTCCAGATCGAGCCCCGTGTCCTCGACCACGTCGTGGAGCAGCGCCGCGGCGATCGTGGCCGCGTCCAGGCGTAGCTCCGCGCAGATCCGCGCGACTCCGAGCGGATGGTGGATGAACTCCTCGCCCGATCTACGCGTCTGCCCCGCGTGCGCCCGTTCGGCGGTCTCGAAGGCGCGCCGCAGCAACTCCCTGTCGACGTCGGGGTTGTACGCGCCGACCTCGGCGATCAGCTCCTCGATCAGGTCTTCGTGCCGTCGTTTCGCGTCGAGGACGCTCATCGGCTCAGTGTACTGAGCGCCTCCAACCCAGCCCCACGGGCAGGATGCCTCGCCAACACGGCGAATTCCGGCACTCCATGAACACGTTCAGACGCTGGCTCCGCCAACGCCGTGCGAGAAGACTTGCAGTCGCAATGCGCGATGCGCTCGTCCCTTCTCGCCCGGGTCTCGGCTGACACCGCCCGCAACTGCGGTCATGCGGCCTGTGGGAGCGCGTCGCGCTCGAGCAGCGCGCGGAACGTCTCGGACTCCAGCAATTGACGCCGTCGTCGGGCGAGCGACTCGGCTGAGCCGTCGAGCCCGAGCTCGGCGAAGATCCTTCGAGCATCCGGTGTCCAGGCCTCGTCGCCGGCACGCCAGAGATCTGCGAGCCACCCGCGTAGGCCCGCGTACCCGTCCGGTGTGTCGAAGAGCCGACGCACCACGAGCTGTGGAGCAACCGTGCCGTTCCAGTGGTTCTCCTTCAGGCGACAGGCAACGTCGAACAGACCCGCTGCGCTAACGCGGTCGAGCTGGTTGCCCTGACCGAAGGCGATGGCGCTGCCGGCGTCCCATCCCTGTTGCCGCACGCGGAAGCGAAGGTGCTTCCCTTCGCCAACCGTCGTCGGAACGACGGTTTCACAGCCCGGAACCAGAAGGGTCACGTCCGGGTTCGCGAGCCCGAAAGGAGCGAGCCGTTCCAGCTCCTGGGCGAGGTCGAGCGTGAGGTCCTGTGCCGAGACGAGCGCGTCGACGACGGTGACCTGCCGGAGGTCGCTGTCGGCCAACACCGCGTCTGCGTGGTCGCCGAAGGCAGCCGCGAACGCCGCGACTTGCCTCGGATCGATCGAGAGACCGGCAGCAGCTCGGTGACCACCAAAGCGCTCGAGATGCGCGGAGCAGGCGGCGAGCGCGCCGTGGAGGTCGAAGGTCGCGATCGAGCGACCGGATCCCTTCCACGAGTCCTGTCCGCCGGCGATCAGCACGACGGGACGCTGGAAGCGCTCGACGAGCCTCGAGGCAACGATCCCGATGACGCCTTGGTGCCAGTCCTCGCCGGCGAGGACATAGCCGCGGCGATGGCGCTCGCGCTCCGGCAGCGCATCGACGCATGCGATTGCCTCGCGGAGGATCCGATCCTCGATCGCCTGTCGATCACGATTTAGGTCCTCGAGCTCAGCGGCGAGCTCCTTTGCGCGAGCGTCGTCCTCGGTGAGGATCAGCTCGAGCGCGATGTCGGGACGGCAGAGCCGCCCAGCTGCGTTGATCCTCGGCGCGAGCCTGAAGCCGATCGACGACGCGTCGATGGTTGCGGGATCGACCCGGGCGCTCCTGAGCAACGCCTGCAGGCCCGGCCGCCGCGTGCACGCGAGCACGCGCAAGCCGGCTGCGGCGAAGGCGCGGTTCTCGTCCACCAGCGGCACGACATCGGCGACCGTCGCGAGGGCGACCAGGTCCAGCTGCCGACGAAGAGCCGGGTGCTCCGCGCCGAGGAGCGCCTCGCCGAGCTTGTACACGACTCCCGTCCCGCACAGCTCCGGGAAGGGATACGACGACGGACGGGTCGCGACGACCGGGCACTTCGGCAGCACGTCGCCCGGACGGTGGTGGTCGGTCACGACGACCTCGAGGCCCAGCTCCTTCGCTCGGGCGACCTCGTCGACCGCGGTGATCCCGCAGTCGACGGTGAGCACGAGCCCGACTCCATCCGCGGCAAGCTGCTCGAGCGTGTCGCTCGAGATGCCGTAGCCCTCTTCGAAACGGCTCGGAAGACGCCAGATCACGTCGGCCCCGAGCTCGCGCAGGAGCAGGACCGCGAGCGCCGTTGCGCAGATGCCGTCGACGTCGTAGTCACCATGAACGCAGATGCGCGTGCCGGCATCGATCGCCGTCCTGATCCGCTCGACCGCCTCGCGGACGTCACCCAGCAGGAACGGATCGTGGCCGGGAAGCTCGGAGTCCAGGAATCGGCGAGCGTCGTCGAGCTCGCCGTAGCCACGGCGAACGAGGACCGCCGCCGTGACCTCACTGACGCCGAGCTCGCTCGACAACTTCTCGGCCGCCGACACATCGAGATCGACGATCGTCCAGACGCCCGTCATGACGGTTGACGTTAGGGACGGCTTCGGACGAGGTCAGCGCTCGCCGCGGCGCCGGCGCAGCGAGTCCAGCACGATCTTGACCCACAGGAGGACGATCCCGATGGTCGCGCCGACCACGACCATGGCCAGCGGCGTCACGTACGCCATCTCCTCGAGCGTGAACTTCGTAACGGCTGCGCCGACGAGCCAGATCGCAAGTACGGCGACAGCCATTGCCGCCCAGAGTCGCCTGGTCCTCACGTCGGAAACCCTAGATACCCTGAAGCGCGTGCTCGCGGCCAACTACCGCTCGGGGGACGACTTCGTCGTCGAGTTCCTGGGCCACCGGTTCGAGTTCAACGCCGGCGACTTCGAAGAGCGCGTGACCGCCGCAGCGGTGCGGCTCGGGATCATCGGATCGAACGACCTCGACGAGGACGAGGCCGGTGATCTCGTCGAGCTCGTTGCCGACGGCCGGATCGCGGATCCTCGAAGCGGGCTCGGCCTGTACCTCGTTCGCCACTGGGAGCGGATCTCGCTCGTCGACGGGGAGTCGCTCATCTACTGGTTGCGCAAGCTGGTGTTCCGCGGCGCGTGGCTCGATCACCGCGTGAAGGAGGGCCTCCTCGACGTGTCGTGGATCGACGACACGGGTGACTTCGGCTACGCCGAGCCGGAGGGCGGCAGAACCCTCCTCGAGCTCGCGCCCGTGCCGTCCTGGCACGACCTGCAGTATCGGGCTTAGCCGGCCAACTCGATGGGGGCGAAGCCGAACGGGTGCTCCGGATCGGACCGCGAGATCTCGATCGTCTTCACGGCCCCGATCGGGACGATCACACGCATCGGCTCGTCATCCTCGGCGCCGTGCGGGACGAACGAGAAGAACCCGAAGCCCGGCTCGGCCGTGGCGGTGGCAAGCACGTGCCGTGAGCCGTCGGCGAGCTCGATTCGTAGCTCGGCCTGGTCGAGGCCGTGCTCCTCGGCGAAGTCGGCGACCATGCGCGTGATCCGACCGATGAACTCGTCCAGAGGTCCGGCGGCACCGGGCGTCCAGATCTGGGTCGACACGCTTAGAAGAGTCCGTCGGCGGCTGCTTCGACGCCGATGTGCTCGCGTCCGAGCGCGGTGATCACCCGGCCGCGCGGCGTTCTCTGGAGGAAGCCGAGCTGGAGGAGGTACGGCTCGTAGACATCCTCGATCGTGTCGCTCTCCTCGCCGAGCGCGACCGCAAGTGTCGAGAGACCGACCGGTCCGCCGCCGAACTTGTGGAGCACCGCATCGAGGAGCTCGCGATCCGTCCGCTCGAGCCCCACCTCGTCGACCTCGAGCAACTCGAGCGCCTCGCGGGCGATGTCGAGCGTGATCGCTCCGGCGTGCCGCACCTCCGCGACGTCGCGGATGCGGCGCAGGATCCGGTTCGCCACCCGCGGAGTGCCGCGTGAGCGACGTGCGACCTCGTCGGCCGCAGCTTCCTCGATCGCGACGTCCATGATCCGCGCCGACCGGCGCACGATGGTCGCGAGCTCGTCGGGCTCGTAGTAGCCGAGGCGGAAGGTCATGCCGAAGCGGTCGCGCAACGGCGTGGTCAGGAGGCCCGTTCTCGTCGTTGCGCCGACGAGCGTGAAGGGCGGAAGATCGAGAGTGAGCGTGCGGGCGGCGGCGCCCTGGCCCACGATGATGTCGAGCCGGAAGTCTTCCAGCGCCGGATACAGGATCTCCTCGATCGCATGGTTCAGCCGGTGGATCTCGTCGATGAACAGGACGTCGCGAGCCTCGAGGCCCGTGAGGATCGCCGCCATGTCGCCCTTCCGCTCGAGTGCCGGGCCGGCCACTGTCCGCAACCCGACCTCGAGCTCTTCACGGACGATCGTTGCGAGAGTCGTCTTGCCGAGACCCGGCGGCCCGACGAGGAGCACGTGGTCGAGCGCCTCGCCTCGCGCGCGAGCCGCCTCGAGCGCGATCTCGAGCTGCTCCTTCGTCCGCTCCTGACCGACGAACTCGTCCAGTCGGCGAGGGCGCAGGGAGCGCTCGACGTCCTCTTCGCCCTCCTGGAGCACGGGCGCGAGGAACTGCGAGCTCACGACCCGTCCTCGGCGTCGTGAGCGTGGAGGGGCGTGGGGAACCGGGAGGTTCCCCACGATGTCGAGAAGAAGGGGGCACATGGTGGAAACATGGTTTCCCCCATGAACGGGAGCCAAAGGCGGACGTTGCTCATGCTGCCGCCCGGAGAGCGATCCGGACCCGCTCTTCGGCAGGCAGCCCCGGATCGACGTCTGCAAGGACGCGCTCGGCCTCGATCATGCTGTATCCGAGCTCCACGAGAGCGTCGCGAGCGACGAGCTCGCCCTCGCCTGCGGCTGTCAGCGGCGCGTCGGCGATCGAGCCTCTGAGCTCGAGAACGATGCGCTCGGCCGTCTTCTTGCCGATGCCCGGGATTGCCTGGAAACGGGCCGTGTCGCCCGTCACGATCGCCTTTCGCAGATCGGCCGCCGACCCGCTCGACACGACACCGAGGGCAACCTTCGGCCCGATCCCGCTGACCCCGATCAGGCTCACGAAGAGCTCCCGCTCCGACGCGTCGCCGAAGCCATAGAGCTGCAGGGCATCCTCGCGTACGTGCAGGAACGTCTCGATGACGACCTCGCCCGAGCCGTCCGCCTTGCGCAGCGCTGTCGGCGTCGCCGCGACGAGGTACCCGACTCCCGACACGTCGAGGACGAGCCCGTCCCGGGTTCGGCCGGCCGGCACGCCACGCAGCCGCGAGATCACCCCGCCACCTCCAGCAAGGGAGGCGCAAGCGCGTGGCAGATCGCCACCGCCAGTGCATCCGCCGCGTGCGACGACTTGGGCTCGGCATCGAGCGAGAGGATCATGCGCACCATGCGCGCCATCTGCCCTTTCTCCGCCCGGCCGTAGCCACAGACCGCCTGTTTCACGCGCGCCGGCGCATACTCGGCGCAGTCAACGCCTGCGGACGCCGCGGCGACGAGTACGGCGCCGCGCGCTTGTCCGACGGAGAGCGCGATGCGGGCGTCTGCACCCACGAAGGACTCCTCGAGCGCGACGGCGTCGGGCGCATGCTCCGCAACGAGCTCCTGCACGCCTCTGAAGATCGTCAGCAGCCGGTCCTCCAGCCGGGCTCGCGCGGAGGTCCGCCACTCCCCCTGGGCGACCTCGCGGAGGCGCCCGTCTTTTTCGTGGACGATCCCGTACCCGCACGCAGCCGTCCCTGGGTCGATGCCTAGGACTTTCACGTGCAGAAGGTATTCGGGGCTCCGGACGTTCCCCCGCGCAGAGCTAAGCCGGTATGGGCGCTAGCCGCCGCTCTTGCAGTTCTCGTCGGCCCAGGCGCTGACGTGCGTGGATGCTGCCGTCACTTCGGGGTCGTTGAACGCCTCAGATGCCTTTGACAGCTGCGCGAGCTGCGCGGCGCTCGGAACTTCTCCTTCTTTGATTCCGAGGCTCTTCAGATCGTCGAAATACTTCGCGTACGCCGCAAAGAGCGTTTTGAGGTCGGACTGAATCTCGTCCGGCGCGCTGTCCGCGAAGTGCTGGAATTCGTCGAGCGTGCCGCTGACGTCGCCGCTCCCGCCCGCGGCGGCAACGGCCTGGCTCAGCTGGCCGTAGGCCTGGATCACTTTGAGGCATTCGCTGGACAGGGAGCCCGAGAAATCCGTGCCCGTCGCCTCGCTCGCGTCCGTGGAAGTCTCGTCCGTGGAAGTCTCGTCCGTCGACGTCTCGTCGGTGGACGTCTCCTCCGACCCGATCGTGTCCGTGGCGACGACGTCCGTATCCGTGCTCGCGTCGCTGCTTCCTCCGCCGCAGCCGGCGCCCACGAAGACGAGCGTCAGGAGGGTTATCGCGATCGCGAGCCAGCGCATCGGCGTGACCCTAACAGCCCGTCACAAGAGATGCTCGGAGAAGAACCCGACGATCGTGTCGTAGCAGCGCACACGATTTCCGAGCTTGAGAACGTCGTGACCCTCGTCCTCGAAGACGAGGTAGTCGACGTCCTTGCCGAGAGCGCGAAGACCCTCGACCAGGTCATGTGACTCGCGTTCGACCACACGCGGGTCGTTCTGACCCTGGATGACGAGAAGGGGTGCGGTGATGTCGCCGATCGTCGTCTTCGGAGAGCGCTCGACGATGAAGTCGCGATCGCGTTCCGGATGTCCGAGCGCAAGCGCGAAGTACGGCTTCCAGGTCTCCGGGATCCGCTCCGAGAACGTCATGAGGTCGTACGGCCCGAACATGTCGACGGCCGCACGCCAGAGCTCCGGATGGCGACTTGCGAGCATCAGGGTCATGTAGCCGCCGTACGAGCGACCGACGACCCCGGCCCGGCTGACGTCCACGCGCTCGTCCTGCGGAAGAACCTCCGTCATCGCATGGACGTGGTCGAGCCGGTCCTGGCCGCCCCAGTCTCGATCCACGCGCTTCGTGTAGCTGAGGCCGTACCCGGTGGACCCTCGAGCGTTCGGAACGAAGACGGCAAACCCCTCCAGCGTGAGGATCTGGATGAGCGGCATCGAGAACCAGGCGAAGTTCGGCCGCTCCTGGCTTTGCGGGCCCCCGTGCACGTAGTAGACGAGCGGGCGGGGACCTGCGTATCCGAGCTCCTCCGACGGAAGGTAGAGCCGGGCCGAGACGCGCAGTCCGTCGTGCGACTCGAACGACGCATCCTCTCCGGCCGAGAGGAGATCCGGTGAGATCCCGAGGGGTCGCTCGTTCGTCTTGCACGCGGGTGGTGTCGCATCCGTGTCGAGGACGTACAGCTGGGTCGGCGTCGTCGCGGTGCAGAAAGACAAGGCGTAACGGCCGCTGCCATGGTCGTAGTGGAGCCCGTGGAGGACACCCCCCGACAGCTCGTCCTCTCCGACGAGAACGCGCTCGACCTCCAGGCGCCTCTCCGCTTCGTCGAGCCGCGCCTCGTACGACCACGCGCAGCCGTCCACGTTGTAGTGAACGACGTAGCGATCGTCGTCGGCGTGCACGAGTCCGGAGAGCTCACCGACACCCTCGTGCCGGGTGCCGGAGATGGCGACGGGCTCGATCTCGCCGGGACGCTCGAGATCGAGGTAGCCGGGAGTGCCCGTGTCCTCGAAGAGACTCGAGACGAGCACGATCCCTTTGCCGCTCGACGTGCAATGGGTCGAGTGGACGCCTGCAGGCGGGTAGTCGACGCCCTCCTCCCGCTCCTCGATCGGCGTGCCGTACAGGACGCGGCGATCCCCCTCGCCAACGGGCTCGTAGAGCATGGCGTCGCCTGCCGTGTAGAAGTCGCCGAGGAAGGCGCGGGTGTGATCAGGACTCCAGGCGGCCGGGAACGCGCCGTACTTGCTCGTCGCGAGCGGCTCGACCTCCCCGGTGGCCAGACGTGCGCGCATAGACGTGCTCGCGGATTCTTCGCGCGATTCCGAGCCGAAGTACGCGACGTTCGCCTTCGGGTCGAAGTCGATGAGGTGCGACCGGCGACCGGCGAAGGTCTCGGGAGCGAACGGCTCCGGGAAGCCCCCGTCGATGGGAATCACGTAAGGCTCGTAGTTCTCGTCACCGTCGTGGTCGATCATCAGGATGATCTGGCCGAGATCCGGGACGACGTGGAAGGCGTAGCCGCCGATGAGCTCGGGGTTCTGCAACGCGATCCGCGGCGGCAGCAGCGGGGCCGGGACGCCGCCGCCGATGTCCATCGAGTAGAGGCTGAGGTGCCCGGACAGGTTCGAGAGGAAGGTCAGCGTGCCGTTGCAGAGCTGCGGCTCAACGAAGAGTCGCGCCGAGAGCAGCGACTCGATTCGCTCTGCAGTCAGAGGCTTCTTGATTCCCGCCGTCGCCACCGAACTAGGACGCTACCGCTTCCAGGATCGCTTCGGCAATGTCGAAGTTCGCATAGACGTCCTGCACGTCGTCGACGTCCTCGAGCCCCTCGACGAGGCGCACCACCTTCTTCGCCGTCGCCTCGTCCGCGATGGCCACCGTCGTCTTCGGGACCATCGACAGCTCGGCGGACTCGATCGAGTAGCCGGCCGCCTCGATCGCCTCCCGCACGGCGCGGAGCTCCTCCGGGGGGCTCGTCACCTGGTACGTCTGGCCGTCGAGCTCCACGTCGTCCGCCCCTGCATCGGCGGCGACGAGGAGCAGCTCGTCCTCGTCCACCTCGTCGGCGCCGACGAGGACGACGCCTCGCCGCTCGAACTGCCAGGCAACTCCCCCACTCGCGCCGAGGTTGCCGTCGTGCTTCGCGAACACGTGACGCACCTCGGAGGCCGTGCGGTTGCGGTTGTCGGTCAGCGCCTCGATGAGCACCGCGACGCCGTCCGGCCCGTAGCCCTCGTACACGACCGTCTCGAAGCTCGCGCTCTCCGCGTCGGCGCCGGATCCTTTCGCGATCGCCCGCTCGATGTTGTCCTTCGGCATCGAGTACGAGCGCGCCTTCTCGATTGCGTTCTGGAGAGCGAGGTTGGCCGCCGGGTCGGCCCCGCCTTCACGGGCGGCGACGATGATCGCCCGCGAAAGCTTCGAGAAGAGCTTCCCGCGCTTCGCATCTGCCGCGCCCTTCTTGTGCTTGATCGAGCTCCACTTGCTATGCCCGGACACCGGCCACCTCGCGAATCATGTCGAGGAACAGCGCGTGCACGCGGAGGTCATCGGTCAACTCGGGATGGAACGTTGCGAGGAGCAGACGACCGTCGCGTATCAACACCGGCTCACCGTCGTGCTCCCCGAGCACCTCGACGCCCTCACCGAGCTCTCGAATCCGAGGCGCTCGGATGAACACACCACGGAGCGGCAGGTCGTCGCCTTCGAGCGCGACGTCGGCCTCGAAGCTCCACACCTGACGCCCGTACGCGTTTCGGTCGACCTCGACATCGGCGAGGCCGAGGTGGTCGCGGTCGAGGACGATCATGCCCGCGCAGGTCCCGAACACCACGCCTTCGAACCGCCGGATCGACTCGTCGAGCCCGTAGAGCCGGGCGAGCTGCATGATGGTCGTCGACTCCCCTCCGGGGATCACGATTCCGTCGAGCCCTTCGAAGTGCTCCGGGAGCCGCACCTCGACGACCTCCGCTCCGAGGAGCCCGAGTGAGCGCGCGTGTTCGCGGAAGGCACCCTGGAGGGCGAGCACTCCGATGCGCGGTCGAATCGCCAACGTGCGCACCTACTGGAAGGGCGTCACCAGCCGCGGACTTCGAGCCGCTCGTCCTCGGGAAGCGAGCTCGCGGAGATCCCCACCATCGGCTGACCGAGCCCGGTCGATACGTCGGCGAGCACCTTCGGGTCGTCGAAGTGTGTCGTCGCCTCGACGATCGCGCGCGCACGGCGCATGACGTCCTCGACCCAGCCGTCGTGATCGTCGAGCGGGTCGCGTCCCGACTTGAAGATGCCGGAGCCCACGAAGACTCCGTCGGCGCCGAGCTGCATGCAGAGCGACGCGTCTGCTGGGGTCGCGATCCCACCGGCGGTGAAGGTGACGACCGGAAGCCGTCCGTTCTCAGCGACCCAGCGGACGAGGTCGTAGGGCGCGCGGTGCTCCTTCGCTGCGGCGTAGAGCTCGTCCTCGCGCGCGGACTGGAGGTGCCTGATCGCACCGAACACGGCACGCATGTGAGTGACCGCGTTCACGATGTCCCCCGTCCCTGCCTCACCCTTGGTCCTGATCATCGCCGCGCCCTCCGAGATGCGTCTCAGCGCCTCTCCGAGGTTCGTCGCGCCGCATACGAACGGGACCCTGAACGCCCACTTGTCGACGTGATGCTCGAGATCGGCGGGTGTGAGGACCTCGGACTCGTCGATGTAGTCGACCTCGAGCGACTCGAGGATCTGCGCCTCGGCGAAGTGCCCGATCCGGCACTTGGCCATTACCGGGATCGTCACTCCCTCCTGGATCTCGCGAATCTTCTGCGGGTCAGTCATCCGCGCGACACCGCCGTCGCGCCGGATGTCGGCCGGAACGCGCTCGAGCGCCATCACCGCGCACGCTCCCGCTTCCTCGGCGATCCTGGCCTGCTCGGCGTCGACGACGTCCATGATGACGCCGCCCTTGAGCATCTCCGCAAGCCCCGTCTTGACCCTCGTCGTCCCGTACTCGGCCATCCGTCGGAGTCTAGCCACGCACCCTTGAGGCCGGGCAGTATGTGACGTTCCGCACCGCCTGTGGAAGACGGCGACGGAGTTCGTCCATTTTGCGGCAATTCGCCTGTGGAAAGTTCTGTGGGCCACTTTCAATCGCCCGTTCCATGTGTCACAGATACCCGCTACGGCGCGACTCCTCTCCCCGCAGGCGTTTGAAAGCGCCTGGCCCCGAAGTTGCGCCAACGAAGAAGCAGGGGGCCCGCCCACCCGGGCCCCCTGTTGCTAAACCGGGAGTTCAGCAGGGATCACTCGTTCTGCCGCTCGGCCTGCGGCCCTTCTGACCCGATAAACGACATGCCGTGAAGTCCGTCGTCTTCGGCGCGCGGCGAGGCGCCAATGTGGCCCGTGAGGGCCCGGCCCCGCTCGACGCAGCCCTCGCCCCCGCGTTCAGCGACGGGCGTTGGCACGTCCCCGGCAGGTTCAACTTCACGCGCGACGTGGTCGAGGTCCTCGCCCTCGACACGAGGAGACAGGCGTTCACGTTCGTCGGACGAGACGGAGTCATCGAGCCGCGGACCTTTCAACAGCTCTCCGACGGAGCGGCTCGCTGGGCGACGTACCTCCGAGAGCACGGCGTCGCCCCCGAGGATCGCGTGCTCGTCGTCCTCGGTGCAAGCCCCGAGTGGCCCGAGATCATGCTCGGCTGCATCAAGGTCGGCGCCGTCGCCGTGCCATGCTCCGAGTCGCTTTCGGCCGCCGGAGTCGAGATCCGAATCGCCGCGGTCGGGGCTCGCGTGGTGATCGCCGCCAACCGAGACACCTATGCTGATCTTCAGCCGACCACGGGGCCCGTGACGTTCCTCGGCGCCGACGAGATGCGACACGAGGCGCGGCGGCTCCCGAAGACTGCCCCTACTGCGGACACGTCGAGCGGCGACCCCGCGCTCGTCGTCTGGACGGGGGGAAGAACGAACGGTCCCAGAGGCGCGACCCATACGCACCAGGCGATCTTCGCCGCGCGGCTGCACGCCGAGCACTGGCTCGACGCAGGCCCGGGAGACGTCGTCTGGTGCTCCGCGCCCGTGAGCTCGGGGCAGGCGCTGTGGAGCTCGCTCTTCGGTCCGTGGTCACGAGGAGCCGAGGTCGTCCTCAACGAGGCGCCACTCGATCCGACCGACGAGATCGAGCTAGTGCGCCGCCTTCGCGTGACGACGCTCTGCCGCACGCCCGGCGAGTACGCGGTCCTGGCCGAGTCCGATCGGCTCGAGTGGATTCGCACGGAAAGGCTGCGTCGCCTCGTGGCGACCGGGAGTCAACTTCCAGATGTCCTCATCGAGATGGTCGAAGAGCGCACCGGACTCGCGATCCACGATGGGTACGGACAAGCGGAGACCGGGATCGTCATCGCTCACACCGTCGACGGAACATCGCCGCGCGGCTCCATCGGACGGGCGCTACCTGGCTACGACGTCGCGGTTATCGACGAACACGGGCGCGAGCTCCCGACCGGCCACCATGGGGACATCGCGCTTCGGGGGACGGCGCCCTCGCTCTTCTCGGGCTACTGGAACGCGCCCAAGGGCACGAAGTCCCCGTATCGCGGCGACTGGTACGTCACCGGCGACGCGGGAGCACGTGACGCCGGGGGGTTCTTCTGGCTCGCCCGGCAAGCGAGCGACCTCGATGCGAGAGCGACCTCGGCAGACTTCGACGAAGCCCCGAGCCTGGAATCGCAGACTGCAGCCCTCGAGCGCCCAGCCGAGACGATCGCAGCCGCCAGCGCCGAGCCCGAGATGGTCTCAACACCCGAGCCGACACCTCACGTAGCCCTTGCAACTCACACCGCCGCGCCGGAGGCCGGGCCGGACCCCGCCGCACGCCCACGCGAAGGCTCCCGCGCTCGTACCCCGCTGTGGGCACGCCTGACGGCCGCCGTCTGGATCTTCCTCCTCGGCCTCCTCGTCGGCGGCACGGCGATCCCGCACGCGAGTGACACGCCACGAGTCGCCCCGCAGCACACGTCCCGCGCGAGCGCGATCTGCCTGACGCCGAAGAGCTGACCGACCGCTACCGGTCGGCCGCGACCGGTGAGCCCGGCTGCGGGACGATCCGGATGTACGGCTTGGGCTCCTCCCACTCCCCGAAGAGCTCCTTCGCCTCGTCGTTGGAGACCGAGCCAGCGATGATCACGTCGTCGCCCTGCTGCCAGTTCACAGGCGTGGAGACCTTGTGCTTGGCCGTCAGCTGCAACGAGTCGATCACGCGGAGGACCTCGTCGAAGTTGCGCCCGGTCGTCATCGGGTAGACGAGGACCAGCTTGACCTTCTTGTCCGGGCCTATGACGAAGACGTTCCGCACGGTCTGGTTGTCAGCTGCGGTGCGGTCCTTCGCCTCGCCTCCGACCTCGGCGGGAAGCATCCCGTAGAGCTTCGAGACGCTGAAGTCCGCGTCACCGATGATCGGATAGTTGGGCGCACTGCCCTGCGTCTCCTCGATGTCCTTGGCCCATCCCGCGTGATCGCCGGTCGAGTCGACCGACAGCCCGATGACCTTCACGTTGCGGCGGTCGAATTCGGGCTTGATGTTTGCCATGTGCCCGAGCTCCGTCGTGCACACGGGCGTGAAGTCCTTCGGATGCGAGAAGAGCACAGCCCACGAGTCGCCGATCCAGTCGTGGAAGCTGATCGCGCCCTCGGTCGTCTCGGCCGTGAAGTCCGGTGCGGTGTCGCCGATCGTCAAAGTCATCGTCGTCCTCCCTCCAGGGCTTGCGCCCCCTCATCCCGGGCGGCATGAGGACATCCCTCGCACCCGGGTCACCCTGTCTCAGTAGACGGCTGAACGCACGCCGCTCTTCCATTGTTCCATTCGCGCGGAGTGCGCTCCCGAAGTCCCGCCGTGATCCAGCGCTCTCCGAGAGGCCAGAGCGCGACGAGAAGCGGCGCGCAAGCGACCGGCGCCGCTCCTCGTCTCTCTCCGGATCGCCGAGTGAGGGGGTGAAGCCCAGCGATCCGTATCCCCTTCACCGGAGTACGGCGATCTGCGCCGGTTGGTTTCAGGCGGACAACCGCTGGCAGCGAGGTGGAGAACGTCCCTTACGGGCGGAAGTTGGTTCGCCTACCGTGGACGCCGGGTGCGGTGCCGTCTGCGCGGGGGGAGGTCGAGACGGGCGCGATCGAAGCCCACGCCGCAGTCGGCTCGATCGCGCCTGTTTCGCTCAAGTCGCTTCGATGCGGGCGGGCGCCCGGGACCGCGCTCGGGTCAGGATCGGGATCGAGCGCGTACGGGCGCCGGGATTACGTGCGCTCTTCGATCCTCATCATGCCCACCGACACGATCGTCCGATAGGCCGTGAATGCGTGGTGGCCGGCCTGCAGGAGGTATTGGTCGGCTTCGACGATGCGTCGATAGACGTCGAGCGGCGCCTTCACCGACCGCTCGCAGTCGGGCTTCGTGCACTCGCACGTGAACTCGACAAGGCCCTGTGCATCCGTTGGGGCGTCAGCTGCTGCGGACTTTCGCCTGTTCGCGTCCCGTCGCGCGACCTGGTGCGCGAGTCCTTCCTGGTCGGTCAGCTGCTGGTCCACGGATGCCGCCATCGCGTCTCCTCCTGCCATGAACGGATATGGAGGGCGCAGATGGCGCCGTCGGTATTCGTCCGGTGTCGACAAAGTGTAGGCGAAGGTCCGTGATCGATCCTCGCACCGTCGCCGTATCTCGCTCAATGGCGGACTCGGGTCGGCGCTTCCCTGGGGACAGAGATTCGGCTGGCGGTTCTCTCCCCCGCGAGGTCCGAGAACCGCCAGCACTGGTTCGTTAGACGACAGCCTGAATCAGCCGCTAGCCCTCTTCACGTTCTCCGAACGTCGCCTTCCCCGAGTCTTCGTCAGTCTTCTACGGGCCGGTCGAATACGAGTGACGGCGAAACGCCACGTGCATTACCACCTCAGACACTCGGTGTGAGTCGATCAGTCCCTGCCGAATATCCGCAGCAGGAACAGCATCAGGTTGACGGAGTTGAGGTACAGACCGATCGCGAGCATGAGCGACGCCTTCGACTCCATTTCGGCATCGAGGGGCACTTCGCTCTGTTTCGGGCCGATCCGTCTGCACTGACGAACTCGGCGGGCAGCGATGCGGGCCCCTATTGCACCCGCATCGCTCGCCTACGCGACTAGGCGTGTACGCCTGCGAGTACCTCGACGATCGCCGCCTCGTAGAGATCCGCAGACCGGACCGTCCCGCCCATCCCGCGCACCATCTCTTCGCGCCTCGCGGCGAATTGACGCTCGGCCTCGTCTGCACCTTCCTTCGTCTCCCAAAGCACGACGGAGCGTGCGCGGCGATTCTCCTCATCGACGAGTGAGATGAAGCCTGCAAACCCCTCGATCTCCTTGAGTCCAGGGATGATCCTCTCCCGGATCTGCGCCACTACCTCTTCGCGCTTCGACGGGTCGACACCCTCGATCTCGACGAGTCGTCCGTACATATCGCGCCTCCTTCGGTTGCGTGTCCTTGCCTCAGCCTCGAAGTGCGTCGGCCGGTGTTTCGTCCACCGGCCTGTCTCTCCGCACCGGGCTAGTGAGTACGGACACTACGGCATGGCCGTCCTGCACGTCTCAAGCCACGCAGGCTGCGTCTGAACGTTCGTGGTGCTCGTTCTCCGCATTGCTGTCTAGTGGGCCCGCCTGGACTCGAACCAGGGACCAACCGATTATGAGTCGGCTGCTCTAACCAGCTGAGCTACGGGCCCGCTTCCCGAGTAGCGTACTGCGGGGCATCGGAACGGCTTCGTCTGCGGCAGGACGCACGCGGCTGACAGAATGTGACCCGGCCGTGAAGACGTTCCAGTACGAAGCGCACCTCCGCACCGCCGGCGGGCTCACCGTCACCGACATCACGCAAGAGGTGCAGGACGCCGTCAACCAGAGCGGGATCCGTGACGGCATCTGCTGCGTGTACTCGCCCCACACGACCTGCTCGGTGCGGGTCAACGAGTGGGAGCGCGGGTTTCTCGAGGACTTCGCGGTCCTGCTCCGGCGGCTCGTGCCCAGTGAGCACTACTACGCGCACGACGACTGGGATCGCCGCACGGAGAACGTCTGCCCCGAGGACATGGAAGCCTCCAACGGCCACTCCCATTGCATGTCGATGCTCCTCGGGCCTGCCGGCGAGTCGATTCCCGTGCGTGGGGGCGAGCTCCAGCTCGGGCAGTGGCAACGCGTGCTCTTCCTCGAGCTCGACCGCGAGCGCGACAGGCGCTGGACGGTCCAGGTCGTCGGCGCCTAGCGCGGCAGCGCGCTCGAGCCCTGCACCACTGCGTAGACGTTCCCGTCCGGACCGCGGAAGTGGAACCAGGCGTACCCGCCCATGCTCTCCGGCGACTGGATCTCGTCGAGCAGCTCGATTCCGGCTACCGCAAGCTCCTCGCGCGCCTCGGCGACGTCGTCGACGAGCAAGCCCACGACTGGCCCTGTGCCGTAGAAGGCGACGTCCGTCTGGTCGGCGCCGAACACCTCGACGTAGTCACGGTCGGCTTCGGGAAGCTCGAACATCGCGAAACCGGGCTCCTCGTGGCGGAGCGACATGCCGAGCACGTCGCGGAAGAACGAGGTCGTCTCGTCGAACGCCCCGGTGCGGGTCCCGAGCCAGCACAGGCGCTTGACCTTCACGTTGAGCTCGTCACTCCGGCGTGACGTAGGCCGCGGTGAGACCGCCGTCCACGACGAAGGCCGCTCCGTTCACGAACGACGACTCGTCACTCGCGAGGAACAAGGCGGCATCGACGATCTCGCGCGGCTTGCCGAGGCGCCCTGTGGGCCAGTGCACCTGTCGCCGTGCGAACGCAGCCGGGTCGTCGCCGAAGATCGCGAGCAGGAGCGGCGTCTCCACCGGGCCGGGGCAGAGCGCGTTCACGCGGATCCCCTGGCGCGCGAACTGCACACCGAGCTCCTTGCTCATCGCGAGCACGGCCCCTTTCGACGCCGTGTACGAGATCTGCGAGGTCGCCGCCCCCAGGATCGCCACGAAGGAGGCGACGTTGATCACCGATCCGCCTCCCCGCTCGAGCAGGTACGGAATCCCGTGCTTGCAGCAGAGGAAGACGCCCTTCGTGTTCACGTCCTGCACGCGCTGCCAGGCCTCGACGGACGTGTCGAGCACCGACGCGTCGTCGCCAGGCGAGATGCCGGCGTTGTTGTAGAGGACGTCGATGCCGCCGAACCGCCCGGCGGTCGCGACGTACATGGCGCGAACCTCGTCCTCGTCGGCCACGTTCACGCGCACCGCAAGCGCGTCACCCGGACAAAGCGAGAGGGTCTCCTCGGCGATTCCGAGGTCGAGATCGGCGACGCAGACCTTCGCACCCTCGCCCGAGAACACGATCGCCGCCTCGCGGCCCATACCGCCACCGGCGCCGGTGATCACGCAGACCTTCCCTTCGAGCCGGTTTCCCATCGCTCAGCCCTCCGTCGAGATGAAGACGCTCTTGACCTCGGAGTAGCCGTCGAGCGCCTGCATTCCGAGCTCCCGGCCGAACCCCGACTGCTTGAACCCACCGAACGGCGTGGAGACACGCACCGACGAGTTCGAGTTCACGGACAGGACGCCGGTCTCCAGGGCACGCGTGACACGCAGTGCGCGAGCGCCGTCCCGAGTCCAGATCGAGCCCGAGAGCCCGTAGGGCGTGTCGTTCGCGATTCGGATCGCGTCTGCCTCGTCCTCGAACGGGATGACTGCTGCGACCGGGCCGAAGACCTCCTCGCGCGCGACCCTGTCGTCGTTCGTCGCCTCGACGAGCGTGCACGGGAACCAGAACCCGGGTCCAGCGGGGACCTCGCCGCGAAAGGCGACGTTCGAATCGGAATCGACGAACGACGACACCGTCTCGCGGTGCGACGCCGAGATCAGCGGCCCCATTTCGGTCGCCTCGTCACCGGGATCACCCACGTTGACGCTTTTCGTCGCATCGATCAGGAGCTCGAGGAAACGGTCGTACGCCGAGCGCTCGACCAAGATCCGGGAGCGCGCGCAGCAGTCCTGGCCTGCGTTGTCGAACACCGCGTACGGCGCCGACGCCGCAGCCCGCTCCAGGTCGGCGTCGGCGAACACGACGTTCGCCGACTTGCCGCCGAGCTCGAGAGTGACTCGC
The DNA here is from genome assembly GCA_963734825.1 of uncultured Actinomycetes bacterium. GTDB lineage: Bacteria > Actinomycetota > Thermoleophilia > Gaiellales > Gaiellaceae > GMQP-bins7. Next base: position 499,465 of record CAVTIQ010000003.1, read on the forward strand.
TTGATGGTGTCCGCGGCGCCCTGCATGACGAGCCGTCCGACCTCGGTCGAGCCGGTGAAGCCGATCTTCGCGACGTCGGGATGCTCGATCAGCCGCTGCCCGACGACGGAGCCCTTGCCGACCAGCACGTTCAGCACGCCCTCCGGGATCCCCGCGTCCAGTGCGAGCTCCGCGAGCCGAAGCGCCGACAGCGGCGTCAGCTCGGCCGGCTTCAGCACGACGGTGTTCCCGCACGCGAGCGCGGGGCCGAGCTTCCAGCTCGAGATGTTCAGCGGGAAGTTCCAGGGGACGATCAGGCCGACGACTCCGAGCGGCTCGCGGAAGGTCGCGGCTACTCCGCCTGCGACCGGGATCGTGTCGCCGTAGTGCTTGTCGACTGCGCCTGCGTAGAAATGGAAGACCTGGGCGACCATGCCCACCTCGGCGCGAGCCCCGGCAATCGGCTTGCCCACGTTCTGCGACTCGATCCGGGCGAGCTCCTCCGCGTGCTCCTCGACGAGCGTCGCGAGCCGCCTGAGGAGCCGTGCCCGGTCGGTGGGAGCAACAGCTCGCCAAGCCGGAAACGCCTCCCGCGCGCGAGCCACGGCGGCATCCGTCTCGTCGAGTCCCGCCTGCTCGAGCTCGGCGATCGGCTCCTCGGTCGCGGGGTTGAGAACGGTGAGCGGCACGGCTACCGGGTCAGAGACGACTCCGCTGGATCCGCCAGAACCCGTAGACGATCCAGGCGAGGATCGGAACGAACACCAACGCCAGGATCCAGAGAGCCTTTCCTACTCCGGAGAGCGCAGACGCCGGCTGGCGGAGGACGTCGATGATGAAGACGGCACACAGAACGAGGTAGATGGCTGCGAACGCGAAGTACACACTTCCTCCTGAGTCGACGGCAGGAGCCTACTTCTCGCGAGTCGCGCGGTACGCGCGAGCCTCGCCCGACGAGCGCGTCGAAGAGCGCCTGATCGTCGGTCGCCTCAGGATGCCACTGCACGCCAACGGCGAAGCGAAGCGACGGGTCCTCCACGGCTTCGAGCGTTCCGTCGTCGGCCCACGCGGTCTCGACGAGCCCCTCTCCCACACGGCCCGGGGCCTGGTGATGGTGAGAAGTGACCTCCGAGCGCTCACCGACGATCGACGCGAGGCGCGATCCCTGATCGACCTCGACCGGGTGGACGGCGAACTGGCCCGGGACGTCCTTGTGCACGTCGTTTCCGACTTTCTCGGGAAGGTGCTGGACGAGATCCCCGCCGCGGGCGACGTTGAGCAGCTGGAAACCGCGGCAGATAGCGAGGGTCGGCACGTCGCGCTCGAGCGCAGCGCGGAGGAGCGCCATCTCGCCGGCGTCGCGGCGAGCCTGCGGCGAGTCCGTCGCAGGATGTGCCTCGGCTCCGTACAGCTCCGGATCGACGTCGGCCCCGCCGGAGAACACGATCCCGTCGAGCGCGTCGAGCGTCTCGTCGACACCGTCCTCGCTCGGAGGAATCAGCACCGGGCGCCCGCCGGCACGCTCCACGGCATCGACGTAGTCGAGCGGGATGAGTGCGGCAGGGAGCTTCCACACGCCCCAGCTCGCATCCTGGGCATACGTCGTGATTCCGATGACCGGCCTCATGCGGGCTCCGATTCCACGATCCAGAGTGTGCCGTCTCCACAGTCCATGGCGCGACCGGATGCGGGCTCGGAGCTGACCCGAAGCACGCGCACGATCTCTCCGTCGAAGTCGGCGAGGGCTCCGCGGTCTCCCTCGATCTGCGGATGGAACCGCCACGCGCGCACTTGCCGCTCGACCTCGACGGCAGGCTTCGACCAGTCGATCCACGCGTATTCCGGCTCGAAGAACGAGAGGTAGCTGGCGTCTTCCTCGCGCTGCGGATCTCCCGGATCCTGTCGAAGCACGCGTTCGAGAGCCCCTGGGAAGATGTCGCTGACCGCGGCCACGACCTTGGACTGAAGCTCCTCCCACGAGTGCTCGTCGTCGAGTGGGATTCGCGTCTGAGCGAGGATCCCGCCCGTGTCGAGCTCGGCGTCCATGTAGTGGAAGGTGAAGCCGATCTCGGTTTCGCCATTCCGGATCGCCCACGAGACGGGGATCGGCCCGCGGTACCGGGGGAGCAGCGACGGATGCCCGTTGACGATGCCGTGCTTCGGAACGGCGATCGCTTCCGCCGGAATCTTCCAGGGAAACCCCGCGCAGAGCGCCAGATCAGGCTCGTAGACGCGGAGCAACGGAGCAATCTGCCCACGGCTCGCGGCCATCACGACGTCGAGCTCGGCCGGCGCCTGGGCGAGCATGTCCTCGAGCTCGCTGTAGCGCTCGGCCCCCATGCGCGTGCACAGAAGCGCGACGGGCTCGTGCCCGAGCGCGCGCAGGAACGTGCTGTAGCCGTTGACCGCGACGGCGACCTGGGAGATAAGGACGACTCTCATCGCCATCGCGGACAGTACAAGCGGCGAGCCGTGGAAACCCTGCACCTCGACCGCACAGACGCTGCACGTTTCTCCCGATGACGCGACGCTGAAGTCGTGCCAGTCTCGAATCGAGAAGGAGGTACGCAATGAAGCACATTTGCGTCGCATATGAGGAGACCGGCCCCTTCGAGCGCGTGCTCGAGCGCACAGCCGAGCTCGCCACGAGGTTCGGGGCTCGCGTGACCGTGACGAGCGTGGCGCCCGTCCCCGTCCGCTTCGGCCGGGGTATCGGCCCCATGGACCCGGCGGACCCGCCTGCACGTCACGAGGCCGAGGTCGACCGTGCCATGGCGCGGCTCGAAAGGCTCGGCGTGCACGGGGCCACCGGCAAGGCGCTCGTGGGAGATCCCGCTGAGGAGATCGTCCAGCTCGCTCACGCGAACGGCGTCGACCTGATCGTCGTCGGCGCGCACGAGGGCGGGTTCTGGTCACGACTCATCGAGCGCGGCGTCGACGACGCCGTGGCACATCGCTCGCCGGTGGACGTGTTGATCGTCCACTGAGGGCGGGGGGGCTACCCGCGCTCGAAGTAGCGGATGCGCTCCCAGTCCGTGACCGTCTTGTCGAAGAGCGCCTGCTCAGTCCGCGCGTAGTTCAGGTAGTGGTCGACGACCTGGTCCCCGAACGCCGCGCGAGCCATGGTTCCCGCCTCGAGGGCAGCGATCGCCTCTCGCAACGAGCTCGGAAAGCGCTCGGCGTCCGACTCGTAGGCGTTCCCCTCGAGCCCCGGCGGCGTCGGGAGCTCGTTCTCGATCCCGTGGAGCCCCGCCGCGATCATCGCCGCGAACGCGAGATACGGATTGATGTCGCCTCCCGGAATCCGCGTCTCGAGCCGCTTGGACGCGCCGTGGCCGACGATGCGGAAGCCGCACGTGCGGTTGTCGTGCCCCCAGGCGAGCGTCGTCGGCGCCCAGCTCCCTGCTGCGTAGCGCTTGTACGAGTTGATCGTCGGCGCGAAGAAGACGGCGAGCTCCTTCGCGCACGCGATCTGGCCCGCCAGGAACCGTCCGAAGAGCTCCTCGTCGTCGCGAAACGCCGGCTCGCCATCGCGGAAGAGCGATGCATGGATGTGACACGAGTTCCCGATCCACGACTCGAACGGCTTCGCCATGAACGTGATCGAGCAGCCGTTCGCGAACGCGATCTCCTTCGCCCCGTTCTTGTAGATCACGTGGTTGTCGGCCATCTGGAGCGCATCCGCGAAGCGGAAGTTGATCTCGTGCTGGCCGGGCCAGGCCTCGCCCTTCGAGGTCTCCACCTTGATGCCGGCCCCGTGCATCCCGTTCCGGATCTGCCGGATGAAGTCCTCGTCGTAGGTCGACGCGAGGATGTGGTAGTCGAGGATGTAGGGGACGGACGGAGTCAGGTCCTCGTAGCGCTGGGCCCAGGCCTCCTGGTAGGTCTGGCGCAGGAGATAGAACTCGAGCTCGGATCCCGTCATCGGCGTGAGGCCAAGGGCTGCAGCGCGCTCCATCTGAGCCTTTAGAACCTGCCGCGGGGAGGGCTGCACCGGCGACCCGTCGTGCCAGTGCACGTCGGCGAGCACGAGGGCGGTCGCCTCGAGCCAGGGGATACGGCGGAGCGTCCCGAGATCGGGGACGAGCGCGAAGTCGCCGTACCCGCGCTCCCAGCTCGCGATGTCGTAGCCCGGAATCGGGTCCATCTCCATGTCGAGAGCGAGCAGGTAGTTGCAGCCTTCGACGCCGTGTTCGGCCGCGATCTCCTCCACGAAGAACTCGCCGTGGAGCCGCTTCCCCATGAGACGGCCCTGCATATCGGTAAAGGCGACGACGACGGTGTCGATCGCGCCGCTCTCGACCTCGGCCCCGAGCTCTTCGAACGTCAGCATGGCGCCGATCCTAATCCGTCGCGCCCGCCATGTTGACACGCCAGCGGTCAAGTGACGTAATAGCGGGTCCAGGAGGTCGGCAAACCGGGAGGGGATGCGTATGAGCAGTGGTCAGGGAACACCCAGCTACCACACCTCGGAGGACGAACAGCGCCTCCACAAGCTGGGCTACGCCCAGGAGCTCTTCCGTGCCATGGGAGGGTTCCGCAACTTCGCCATCAGCTTCACGATCATCTCGATCCTCGCGGGGTGCCTGACCTCGTACACCATCGCGTTCGAGCACGGCGGTCCCGTCGCGGTCACGTGGGGCTGGCTGCTCGTCGGGCTCATGTCGACGCTCATCGCGCTCAGCATGGCCGAGATCGCCTCGGCGTATCCGACCGCCGGCGGCCTCTACTACTGGTCGTCGAAGCTCGGAGGGCCGGGCTGGGGTTGGGCGACCGGGTGGTTCAACCTGATCGGCCAGATCGCTGTGACGGCCGCAATCGGCTACGGCCTTGCGGTCTTCGCCCAAGTGCTCTTCGACTACTGGTTCACCTACTCGGCGCATATGAACGACTGGTTCGGCGCGTCGTTCAACATGTCGACCTACATCCTGTACGCCGCGTTCCTGCTGGCGGCGGTGATCATCAACATGTTCAACATCCAGATCACCTCGGGACTGAACATGATCTCCGCCTGGTGGCACATGGTCGGCGTCGTGCTTGTCGTCGGCGTCCTGATCATCGTTCCGGATCAGCATCAGTCGCTCTCGTATGTCTTCACGGAGACGGTGAACAACTCGGGATACGGTGGCGGAACGACGTCGCTCTCGAGTCCGGCATTCTGGTTCGTCCTGGGACTCGGCCTTCTGATGTCTCAGTACACGATCACGGGTTTCGACGCGTCGGCACATACGGCTGAGGAGACGAGTAACGCCTCGAGGATGGCGGCGACAGGCATGTGGACCTCGGTCTTCGTCTCGGTGGTCTTCGGCTGGATCCTCCTGCTCGCGGTCACTTTCGCGGTTCCGGACACGCAGGCGACGATCGACACTGCCAACGAGCTGCTCCCGATCGTGCCGTTCATCTGGGCCCAATCGATGAGTCAGCAATGGGCCGAGTTACTGCTCTTCATCTGCGTCGTCGCTCAGTTCTTCTGTGTCACGGCCTCGACCACGTCCGCGTCCCGGATGATCTTCGCCTTCTCACGCGACCGTGCAGTTCCCGGGCACCAGCTCTGGCGGCGGGTTGCGAAGAACCGCGTGCCGAGGTGGTCGGTGCTCTTCGTCGCATTCTGGTGCGCGATCCTGATGGTGCCTGCGATCTGGAACTACTTCATCGGCTATGCGGTCGGAACCGCGATTGCGGTAATCGGCCTGTACATCGCGTTCATCATTCCCGTCTACCTCCGCTGGAGGAAGGGCAGCAGCTGGGACGAGCCGAGGGCATGGAGCCTCGGGCGGCACTACAAGTGGCTCGACATCGTCTCGATCCTGTGGGTCTGCTTGATCACGATCCTGTTCATCTTCCCGCTCTATACCGTGGGCCTGCCGTGGCACGACCCGTTCGACTGGCAGTTCACGAACTACACGGTGCTCTGGTTCGCGGGCATCGGCCTCATCTTCGGAGGCTGGTGGGCGCTCTCTGCCAAGAAATGGTTCAAGGGCCCGGTGCGGATGGGCACGGAGGAAGAGCTCGAGCGGCTCGAAGAGGAGCAGCTCGGCGAGTTCGCGTTGCCGACCGAAGCTTCCTAGCTCATCTCGAATCGAGTCCACGAGGGGCGCCGACAGGCGCCCCTCGTGCTTCAGCCCGCGAGCGCAGCGCGAAACGGTGCTGTCGAAGCAGTGCGCTCGAGCCGCTCGAAGTGCTCGCGCGCGTACGCGCTGAAGTCGAAGTCGAGCTCGGAGACGGTGGCCTGCACGACGCCCCACATCGCCTCACGGAAGTCGGACATGAAGCGCATGAGCTCGAGTGCGGCGCCGTCCTCAGGGCGAACCTCCCCGAAGTACGACGTCAACAAGGTCGCGCACCCGACCGCGTCGAGCTCGTGGTTGATCGAGAAGTTCGCGAGGTCGAAGAAGCGATCGCCCATGCCTGCGTACTCCCAGTCGACGATCCGGAGGCGTTCGCCGTCGTCGAGGAAGTTCGCGTTCAGGAGATCGTTGTGGCACGGCACCGGGGCCGCACCACCTCGGCGACTCTCGATGCGCCCGGCGATCTCGCGTGCCCGGTCGTACGCGTCCGGGATCGCGCCACCACGCTGCAGCGCTGTCTCGCGATAGGCCTCGACGACCCGGAATGAGTCGAACGTCCCGGGAATGGCCGGCCCGTCGTGGAACGCGCGCAGCGCCGATGCGACACGCTCGAGCATCGCCGCGTCGCGCATGTGCTCGAGCGGCGGTGTCGAGCCCGAGATGAAACGCGTGACGAGCCAGCCCTCGGGCTCCACGAACTCGACGACCTCGGGCCCGATCCCGCGCTCGGCCGCAGCTCGCGTTGCAGCGAGCTCGACGCTCCGGTCGATCCCCAGAAGCTCTGTGTCCCTACCGGCAACCCGGAGCACGAAGACCTCTCCTCCGACCTCGACCTTCGCGTTGTGGTTCGTGATGCCTCCGCCGAGCACCTCGAAGCGGACGCCACGTCCTGGCCAGACCCGCTCGACGGCGCCGCTCAGCTCGTTCACGTGCGGATCCGCTCGCCCTTCGGGTCGTAGAGCGGCTCGTCGGCGACGACGCCCCCCACCCACTCGCCGAAGATCTCCACCGCCACCTCGGTTCCCACACCGTGCTCGGCGGGGAGATAGGCGTACGCGATCGACCGCTCGACGGTGTAGCCGTACCCCCCGCTCGTCACCCGTCCGACGAGGTCTCCGCCCACGCGCACGGGCTCCGAGCCGAGCGCAACCGACCGCGGCTCCTCCAGGGTCAAGCACCGAAGCGTGCGCTCGGGTTCGTCGCCCGCTACCAGTGCCTCACGCCCGATGAAGTCGCCCTTGTCCAGCTTGACCGCGAAGCCCAGCCCTGCCTCGAACGGCGTGTCCTCGGGCGTGATGTCTGCGCCCCAGACGCGGTAGCCCTTCTCGAGCCGCAGAGAATCGATCGCCTTGTACCCACCTGCGACAAGCCCGTGCGCCGTCCCGGACTCCCAGAGCACGTCCCAGAGCCGGGGCCCGTACTCGGAGGGGCAGTAGAGCTCCCAGCCGAGCTCACCGACATAGGTCACGCGGAGCGCCCGGCACGGGACGGGGCCGATGGCCACCTCACGCGTGGTCATGTACGGGAACGCCTCGTTCGAGAGGTCTGAAGTCGTCAGCGGTCTGAGGATGTCGCGTGCCCTTGGTCCCCAGAGTCCGAAACAGGCTTGCGAGGACGTGAGGTCGGCCACGTGCACGGAGCCGTCGTCAGGTGCGTGCTCGCGAATCCACGCCAGATCGTGCTGGCCGAATGCGGTTCCCGTGACGATCAGGAAACGGTCGTCCGCGAGCCGTGAGACGGTGAAGTCGCACTCGATGCCACCGCGCGTGTTCAGCATCTGCGTGTAGGTGATCTGCCCGACGCTGCGTGCCACATGGTTGCCGCACAGGCGCTCGAGGAACTCGGCTGCACCTTTCCCCGAGACGCCGATCTTGGCGAACGAGCTCTCGTCGAAGATTGCAGCGGCCTCACGACAAGCACGGTGCTCTGCGCCGATCGCCGGCGACCAGAGCTTTCCGGCCCACCCGCCCGGCCGCAGAGCATCGTCACCCGCAGCGACGTTCGGCTCGAACCAGTTCGCCCGCTCCCAGCCGGACTTCTCCCCGAACGCTGCGCCGAGCTCCTCTAGCCGACTGAATGCAGACGACACGCGCAACGGACGACCCGCGCTTCGCTCGTGCCCCGGGTACTTGACGTCGTAGTACGTCTCGTAGATCTCCTTCGTGCGGGCGACCGTGTAGTCGCGGCTCCGGTACGCGGCGCCGAAGCGCCTCGAGTCCATGTGCCAGACGTCGAGTGACGGCGTCCCTTCGACGATCCACTCGGCGACGAGCTTTCCCATGCCCCCTGCGCCTGCGAGCCCGTGGGCGCAGAAGCCTGCGGCGACCCAGAAGCCCCGGACGTCGCTCGGCCCGAGGATGAACTCCCCGTCGGGGTGAACGCCTCAGGCCCGTTGATGAGCTTGACGACCTCCATCTCGACGAGCGCAGGCACTCGCACGACTGCGTTCTCCATCAGCTCCTCGAATCTCGGCCAGTCCTCTTCCAGGAGCCGCGAGTTGAAGTCCGCCGGAATCCCGTCGAGTCCCCAGGGCGCACACGTCCGCTCGTAGCCGCCCATGATCAGTCCGCCGGACTCAGGACGGAAGTAGACGAGGAGAGAAGGATCGCGCATCGTCGGCATGTCCAGCGGCAGGCCGGCAGGCTTGGTGATCAGGTACTCGTGCGCCATCGGCACGATCGGGACGTTGACGCCCGCAAGTGCACCGATCTCACCCGCGTACATGCCGCCCGCATCGACCACGACCTCCGTCTCGATCTCGCCCTGGTCCGTGACGACTGCCTCCACACGGCCTCGCTGAACGCGGATCTCGGTCACGCGTGTCCTCTGATTGATCTCCGCGCCGCGCCTCCGCGCCCCCTCCGCCAGCGCGAACGTGAGCTGGCTCGGGTCGATGTAGCCGTCCGTCGGGAGGAAGGCGGCGCCGAGCACACCGTCCGTCGTCATCGGCGGGAACAAGGCTTGCGCGTCGCGGGCCGAGATCAGCTCGAGCGGGAGGCCGAACGTCTTCGCCCACCCCGCCTGGCGTGCGATCTCCTCCATACGCTCCTCGGACGACGCGAGTCGCAGCGACCCTACTTCTCGCCAGCCCGTCTCGAGACCGACCTCCTCTTCGAGCGACCGGTACAGATCGACCGAGCTCATCATCATCTTCGTCAGCGACAAGGAGCTCCGCAGCTGGCCGACGAGGCCGGCCGAGTGAAAGGTCGAGCCACTCGTCAGCTCCGCTCGCTCGACGAGCACGACATCGTCCCAACCGAGTCGCGCCAGCCAGTAGAGGATCGAGCAGCCCCCGACTCCTCCTCCGATCACGACGGCTCGAGCGCGATCACGCATGCGCCGCACCCTAAACTCCTGAAGCGTGAGGGTCGTCGCTGGACCGGGCGTACGCCAGCACGTCGAGGAGCACGGCGGAGCTCGTCTACGTGTGGCCCAAGAGCATGGGATGCTGCCGGGGAAGAACCTTCGTCCTCGAGAGCGCCACGCGTCAGCCCGACCGGGGTTCGAGCTCGTCCACGCGGCGGACGGAGTTCAGATCTTTGCAACCCCGGGGCTCGCCGAGCCGGACGAGCTCCACCTCGAGCTGGAGCGCAAGGGGAGGATTCGGGCGTACTGGAATGGGCAAGCCTGGATCGGCTGACAGACCTCCGCAAATTGCGCTCGATTTGTTCCAAGACGGCCTTGATCGGGCGTGTCCGTTTTCGTAGATTCCTGCCTGCGCCGAGCACGGGGCGCCGGTAGGACGAAGCCTCCCGAGCAGCTGTACGCGAAAGCGGAAGGTCGGTCGGGATGGTGGACGAAAGCGTTCCCGGCTCGGCGAATTGCGTCGCTGGTTCCCAGTTTTCAGAACTGGATCTCGCAACCCGGCCCGCGATTCTCTCTCGAAGATGACCTAGAGCATGTGCATCGATGCGCAAATCGACTCTGTGTGTAAAGAAAACTTCGCAATTTGCGAAGAGTTCGAATCTGGTGACCTTGACGCGTCCTTACGCGCCCCCTAGCATCGCGGATGCACCGAGTACGGAGCGTCTGAGGTTGATGGCTCTCCGATCGGCAGCCGCTTCGGCGGCGGTCAGTCGGAAAGCCGGACGAAGGCGTCACCGGCTCGGTGCATTTCTGTCTGGTCCCGCGCGTCGAGAGGACGGAATTTCAAGGTCGCGTCACCGCTCCCGACCGCACGTCGACGATGAAGAGCGGCCGAAAACGAGTTGTCGCAATTTGCGCACACTTCTTCGGCGATCCCCTTGACCCCGGGTCTCTGAGTTCATAGATTCGCGATGCACCGAGTACGGAGCGTCCGAGGTTGATGGCTCTCCGAAAGGCACTCGCTTCGGCGAAGGTCATTCGGAGCGCCGGACGAAGGCGCCACCGGCTCGGTGCATTTCTATTTGGGCATTTCTGTCTGGGCACTTGTCGTTGGGCGACAGCCGACCCAGGTGCGCTGCGTATTGTGATCGTCGTGCGCCGGTTGCTGCTCCTCGTCAGCGCGATCATCTTCGTCGACGTCATGCTCTTCACAGCACTGACGCCGCTCATCCCGAGCTACGTGGATGAGTTCGGCCTCTCGAAGATCGGTGCGGGCGTCCTCGTGGGGGCGTTCGGCGCTGGTGCGATCGTCGGCGGGATCCTCGGGGGTCTCGCTGCGGCGAAGCTCGGACCGAAGCGTGCGGTCGTTGCCGGGCTGCTCCTTCTCGGCTTCGCAAGCCTCGCGTTTGCCGTCGCAGACAGTGCAACGACGCTCGTGGCGGCACGGCTCATCCAGGGCTTCTCGAGCACGATCACCTGGGCCGGGGCTCTGGCGTGGCTGGCGGTCACAGCTCCGAAGGAACGGCGTGGCGAGATCATCGGGATTGCTTTCGGCGCTGCGGTAGTGGGCGCTGTGCTCGGCCCCGTGTTCGGCGGTGTCGCCCATATCGTCGGAACGCGCCCGTCGTTCGTGGCCGTCGCGCTGATCGCATTCTCGTGCGCCGGCATCGCAGCGATCCCGCGCGGCGCGCCAGCGGAGCCGATCTCGACCGGTGGCGTCGCCCGAGCGCTTCGTGACCCGAGATTCGTCGGCGGTCTCTGGCTGAACACGCTCCCGGCGTTTCTCTTCGGTGTGCTCGTCGTCCTCGGCCCGCTCGCGCTCGATGCCGGCGGCTGGTCGACGCTGCAGATCGCCGCGGTCTTCTTCGTCGCCGGGCTCTTCGAGGCCGTCGTCAATCCGGCGCTCGGCCGGCTGAGCGACAGGAGTGGACGCCTGCTGCCGATCCGAGCCGCGCTCGTCGTCTCGATCGTCGTCGGTGTCGCTCTCGCAGCGGTCACCGAGCCTCTGCTGGTCGCAGTCGTCGTCGTCGCAGGATTTCTCGGCTTCGGAGGGATGTATACGCCGGGGATGTCGCTCACATCCCATCGGGCGGACGCTGTTGGCCTGGCGCAGGGACTTGCGTTCGGGATCATGAACAGCGCCTGGGCACTCGGAGAGTTGGTCGGGCCGACGCTCGGAGGAGTGCTGGCGGAGGTGTTCGGCGACGCGGCCCCGTATCTCGTCGGTGCCACTCTCTGCGCGGTCACGCTCGCCGCGACCCAGGGCGTCGTCACAAGGAGGCTGAGACTCAGTGCAGCGTGAGGACTGGGATCGGCGCTACTTGGAAAGAGGGCTTCTGTGGAGCGCGGATCCGAATCGCTTCCTCGTCGCTGAGGTGGGCGACCTCCCTCCGGGTCGAGCGCTCGACCTGGCGTGTGGCGAGGGCCGAAACGCGCTCTGGCTCGCCGAGCTCGGTTGGCGCGTCACCGGGGTCGACTACTCAGAGGTCGCGATCGCGAAGGCTCGCGACCGCGCCGATGCCGAAGGAACAGGCGTGGAGTTCGTCTGCGCGGACCTCCTCGACTACGAACCGGAGGAGAGTGCGTTCGACCTCGTCGTCGTCCTCTACCTCCAGCTCCCGGCCGCCGAGCGGCGCGCAGTGCTCGGGAGAGCCAAGACCGCTCTCGCTCCCGGGGGAACCGTCCTCGTGGTGGGCCACGACCTCACGAACATGAGCGAGGGAGTCGGTGGCCCAAGTGATCCCGGAGTGCTTTACACGCCCGACGACCTCGTCGCGGACCTCAGCGGCCTCGAGGTGCAGAAGGCCGAGCGCGTCCTCCGCGACGTAGACGGCGCGGACCGGCCGGCTATCGACGCGCTCGTGCGGGCCGTGCGCGATCCCGACCTGCGCTAGGCCGAAGGTGGATCGAACGGCCCCTCTGCGAGGAGCCGCCGAAACTCTGCGAACTGACCCGCCTTCCCGACGCCGACGAGTGTGTCTCCGTGCTGGATGACGTCCTCGGGCTGTGCACCGCTCACGGGCTCCGGCTCACGCAGGATGGCGATCACGGTCACACCTGTTCGAGCGCGGAGCTTGGCATCGGCGAGAGAAAGCGCGATCGCGGGGCTCGTATCGGGTACGGGGAGCCACTCGATGTGCAGCTCGCCGAGGGCAAGCTCGAGCTCCTCGACGATCCTCGGCCGCTCGTACGCACCGCCGACGATCGCCCCGAGCTGTCGGGCCTCGTCGTCATGGAGCTCGATGACTGCCGCCGGCTCGTCGTCGTCCTCGCGCGCGTAGTAGTAGATCTCCCGCTGGCCGTCGTTGTGCAAGATGACGGAGAGACGCGCTCCGTCGGCGGTTTGAAATGCGTACTTGACGCCAACACCGGGCAGTCGTGTCTCTCTCAGGTCAACGGGCACGGGATCAAGCCTCCTCGGTGAGTCTACGGACCGGGAACAGGATGCGACCGAGACGCTTCGACTCCTTCATGAGCACGATCCCGATCGTGGCGGTCACGAGCACGTAGAGACCGGCGAAGGCCACGAGCTTCTCGTGCTCGTCGACGTCGATCGCGGAGTTCTGTGACGCGAGCTGCGCCAGGATGATCGTGAACTCGCCGTGGGCGACGAGCGCGATGCCGGCGTTGAGGCTCTGGCGGTTCGTGAACCCGCCGGCCCTGCCGGCCACCCATCCCCCGCCGAGCTTGCCGACGAGCGTCAGCGCGACCGCAAGCGCGACGAGCCAGCCCACGTCACCGATTGCTCCGATGTCGATCGAGAGGCCGAAGACGAAGAAGAACAGCGCGGCGAAGATGTCGCGGAAGCTGAAGAAGCGCTCTTCGATCTGATCGCGCACCGACGTCTCCGACAGCACGATCCCGGCCATCATGGCGCCGATCGCCTCGGAAAGACCGAGCTCGTCGGCGACCGCGGCGCAGCCGACGAGGAATCCGAACACCGCGAGCAGGAAGAACTCGAGCGGCAGCCGGTCGAGCGCGCGATCGAGTGGCCGCGCAAGCCACCGCGAGGCTGCGAGCCCTACCGTGATGAACCCCAGGGCCTTGGCGACGAGGACGAGCGTCTCCGACGGCCCACCGCCGCCCGCTGCCGAGAAGCCGAGCATGAACGCCACGATCAGATCCTCGAACACGAGGATCGCCAGCACGAGATCGGTCTCGTCGTCGCCGAGCCGGCGGAAGTCGATGAGCCCCTTGACGGCGATCGCGCTCGAGGACACGTAGATGCAAGCCGCGAGGATGAGCGCCGCGAAGCTCCAGCCGAAGGCGATGACACCCACCACCAGGCCGAGACCGAAGTTGGCAACGAGATCGACAGTGCCTCCGAGGCCGATGTGGCGACCGGTCGATCTCAGCCGCGACAGGCTGAACTCGAGCCCGAGGAAGAAGAGCAGGAAGACGAGCCCGAGCTCCGCGAGGAAGTCGGTCACCTCCGACGGGCTGATGAGCGCGAGCTCCCGCGGCTCGTTCGGCCCCAGCAGGATGCCCGCGAGCAGGTACGCCGGGATCGCAGACAGACCGAACCGCCGAGCGACGAGCCCCAGAGACCCGAGGAGGACGATGGTGACCGCGAGCTCGGTGAGCGTCACGCGGGCATTCTCGCCGGGCGGGTACCGCTAGCGGCCGAGCAAGCGATCGAGAAAGGTCCGGGGCGGCACGAGCTCGTCCGGAGATCCCTCGTCGGAGACGGGCTCCGCTTCGAGCTCCTGCTCCGGGATCGGACTCGGCTCGGCGGCGCCGGGCAGCTCTGCGACGGGCGCCGGATCGGGCTCCGCTTCGGAGATCACCTCAGGCACGGGCTCGGGCACTTCCGACTCCGGTTCCATGTCGGGCTCCGGCTCAGGCTCCGGCTGGGGCTCGGGCTCGCGCATGAGCTCCTGGCCCCCACGCCTCTCGGCGAGGCGCTCGAAATCGCCCCGGATGGCGGATCGCATGTCGTCGAGGTGGCTCTCCTCTCTCACGCCTCGGATCGTTCCAGACGCGACCGACGACTCCTGCAGCCGGCGTATCCGCCCCGCGTTACCTGGGACTTGCGAAGGTGGCGACCCATACGGCGGTCTCGGGCTCCCCGAAGACGCCTTCGGCCCGAGCCCTGTACGTGCCGAGCGCGCGGAAGCTCGAGCGCAGGATGTTCGCGCGGTGACCGGGCGATGCGAGCCAGCTGTCCACCACCTCGCGCGGCGTGAACTGGCCCCAGGTCCCCGCAAAGAGATTCTCACCGAACCATCCGTATCGATACCCGGCTGCTCGAATTGCCGCCGTCGCCGGCGACCCACACGGCGTGTGGCTGAACTGAGCGCATGCCACCACGCGGTCCCCCTTGATCGTCGCGGCTCGATGGAGCTTCGACGGAGTCGACAGTGGAGCCCGACCCGCCTGGCGACGAACGGCGTTGACGAGGCACGCGATCGCCTGCTCCTGGACGGCGAGCGCTGCGGCCGGCTGGTCCGCCCCTGCGCACCTTGCCGAGGCAAGCCGGATGTTCCGCGCACTCTGCGTCGCTCCCGCGCCCGCTGTGGCGATCATGGTCGCGAGGAGGACGAGTGCGAGAACTCCGGTTCCGCGCAACAAGACGCGGCGCCTGACCGATGCTGTCGGATGATCCGCCACCCTCTCACCGTACGAGGGATGCGCGTTCGTACTACCCCTTCTCTGTGACGTGCGCTCCCTACCGTCAGGGATCGTCGACGCCCCCTTCCAGCTGCTTTCCCGGGTTATGTGTCCGCCAGGTGGCCGCTGCGAGCATACCCAGCACCAAGGTGGGTACCACCGTAAGGAATCGGTAAAGAAGCGTGGCGGCGACCGCGTCGGCGTTCGGAGCGCCGAACGCGACCAGCGCACCGGAGAGCCCGAGCTCGACGACCCCGAGGCCACCAGGAGTCAGCGGTAGAGCGCCGAGAATGCGGATCAGCGACCAGGCGGCGAACGCCTCGACCCACGAGACCTCGGACGACGTCGTGCCAACTGCGCGCACGCAAGCAAGGAGCACGAGGAACACGGTGAGATGCCCAATGAGCGTGGTGATCGTGAGCACGTGCCACCGCCTCCGGAGGAGATCGAGAGCACCGTCACGGAAGCGCGCGAGGCTCTCCCCACCCCAGCCGACCGTGCGCTTGAGCCGGAACAGCCTGTAGACGCGATTCGTGAGCCTCGCCGCCAGCTCCCCGATCCGGTGCGCTTGACGCTTGCTCGAGAGCGCGATTGCGAAGAGCGTCACGGCGACCACGAGAACGGCCACCCCGATCAGCGCAGCAGTCCGCAGAGCCGGATGGTCCTCGTCGATCGCGGTGAGGAGAGCGAGGCCGACGATCGGAAATGCGAGATTCGCGAACTGGTTCCACACCCCGGTCACCGCGACCGCCAGGCCGACGGGGGCGACTGCGAACCCCCAGGATCGAAGCATCGAGTAGGAGCCCGCCATGCCAACGGCCGCCCCGGCGGGCGAGACGATGGCGAGTGCAGTCGAAGCCTGGGTAAGCACGAACGCCTGACGGAAGCCGAGCCCAGGGAGTGCGACCATCCAGGGCGGCGCGAACGTGACGAGGTTGAGCAAGGTCGCCGCAGTGAGCGCGAGTGCGTCTTTCCAGTCGAGCGTCTTGAGCACGGCCCAGACATCGCGGTAGTCGGCGATCCGCGGGAGAACGAAGACGAAGACGCCTCCGATGACGACAACCCCGAGCGTGCCGCCGAGCAGCCGCTTCGTGTTCCGCCATCCGCTCTTCGAGCTGTCGGGGTTCGGTCCCGGCATCGCCGAGAACCTACAGCGGTCCGGGGTGTCGGCTCGGACTCAGGGAAGCCGCGGCGACCAGAACGCCGAAAGCACTCCTGCCGCTACGAGCAGGGCTGCGGCGATCGCCACGAGGATGAACGTGATCTCGGACTGACCGGGTTCCCGACCGAGGCTCGACCCGAGCTTCTTGTACGCCGACTCGAGTGACTCGGCGGTTCGCGCCTCGGTGAACTGCCCACCCGTCGTCTCGGCGATCGCCCGAAGCGTGTCCGGATCGGGCGGCACCGGGATCAACTCGTTCGGATCTCCGGGCGCGCCCTGTCCGAAGCCACCACCGAAGCCGAATCCACGTCTGATCGTCCCTCCCGGCGTCCCGAGCGCCACGGTGTAGACCGGGAAGCACGCCTCCTTCGCCAGGGCGGCGCCCTGCATCGGCTCGAGGATCCCTCGCGTTTGCGCGCCGTCCGAGAGGAAGAGGATCGAGACCAGGCTCTTCTCATCGCATCCCTCGGCCTGCGCGAGAGTCCGCGTGTCGGGCGACGAAGCCGGCGCGGCGGTCTGCCCTTGCGACTCGGGCGGTGCGTCGATCGTCTGCTTACCGAGCTCGACCGCCGTTTGCAACGCGTCTCCGATCGCAGTGCCGCCGTAAATGGCGAACTCGCCAATCGAGTCGACGGACTGCTCCACGAGGTCGTGATTCGAGGTCGGCGGAGTCGCGACCTGGGCTTCCCCGGCGAAGACGATGAGCCCGACCCGGATGCGATCCGGAACCCGCTTCAGGAAGATGCGAATCGCCTCCTGTGCGGCTCCGAGCCTCGTCGGGTCGACGTCTTCGGCCTGCATCGACCGCGATGTGTCCACGACGAGGATGACTGACGCTCGCTCACTCGGAACCATCCGGTCGACCGTGGGCCGCGCGAGCGAGACGAGGAGCACGACAAGAGCGAGCGCGAAGAGTGCCGTCGGGACGTACTGCTTCCAGGTGCGCTTGTCTGCCACCGACGCGAGCACCTCGAGGTTCGTGAACTTGACCGTGAACTTCTGCCGGCGCCGCTCGGCGACGATCCAGAATGCGGCGGCCGCTGCCACGACGACGAGCGAGAAGAGCAGGTAGAGAGGCTTCTCGAAGCTCATCCGGCCACCGCGCAGACTGCCTGGACCTGGACGACCGCGCGAACGCCTCCGAGCTCTGCGTCACCCTGCACGCGGACGGTGACGCTCCGATCGGTCACCGCCTGCTCACCAGAGACGCTCTCGACGAGGCTCGACGAGGGCGGGCGGCGCGTGAAGAACCCGAACGCGTACGTCGCCCGCATGAGGCGCTCGCGAGCGCTGCAGCGGGCGACCGCTGTAGTGCTTCCGGGCCGGACGCGAACCGTTCGCACACGCCGTGTGAGAGGTTCGCCGGGTTGAAACGCTCCCGCCGAGGTGGGGATGCGCGCACCGCCACCGCTTGCCGGCATGCAGCCGACGTGCGGACGGAACGTCGCTCCGCTCCCACGCGACCCGGCATACGAGGCGACGAACACGACCGACCTCGACGTCGTGATACCGGGGTTGACGGGGCTGCCCATCCGGCCCGAGGAAGCTCACGTCGATAGCGCGAAGACTCAGCTCCGCGTCGACTCCGCCGACGACGTAGCGCCGAGGGCACGAGAGCTGGAACTCGACGTGCGGACGCGGCACCGTCGAAGACGTCGGAACGACGACCCACGGCCCGGCTACGGGGACGCACACCTGGAGGCCGTCGCACTCCCGGGCGGCGCCGGCCGAACCGGCTCCGAACGCCAGGGCGGCAACGATCGCCGTCGCGAGAACCGCCGCTCTCACGGAACCCTCCGGAAATAGAGGGCAGAGAAGATTCCACCCACCAGCATGAGCATCGCCGCGCCGGCGGCGAAGATGTCCGTGATCTCGCGGTTCTCTCGCGTCGTCCCGAGCCGCGTGCCCAGCTCGTCGTACACCTTCGATAGACCGGTGTCGTCGACGGAGGTGAACGCCTCCCCGCCGGAGATCGTCGCAATGGCGGCCAACGTCTCGGCGCTCGGCGGAACCTTGATGATCTGCTTGTAGCCGCCGGGCAACGTCTCCTGGACCGTGCCGTCCTGGGTGCCCACGACCACCGTGTACACAGGGACTCCCTGCTTGTGGGCGCGTTCCGCAGCTGCCTTCGGGTCGAGGATGCCCCCGTCACGAGCGCCGTCGGAGATGACGAGGACCGAAGTCGGTGGCACGCTCCCATCGGGGTCGCGCTGGTTTCGGCCGAGCTGGAGGGAGAGGGCAACCGCATCTCCGATCGCGGTTCCCTCGCCCGTCTTCAGCGAGTCGAGCGCGACGTTCGCGAGATTTCGGTCGGTCGTCGGAGGAAGCGCGACCACCGCGCGCGTGGCGAACGAGACGATGCCGACCCGGAACTTGTCCGGCACATCGGCGAGGAAGCTCTTCGCCGCCGCCCTCGCCGCATCGAGTCGCGTCGGCTCGACGTCGGTTGCCTTCATCGAGCGCGACACGTCGAGCGCGAGCACGACCGTGGCCTCCTCCCGTGGCACGTTGACGTTCGCGTGCGGGCGCGCGACGCCGACGATCATCGCCGTCAGCGCGAGGAGGAGGAGCACGACCGGGAGGTAGCGCAGTCGCCCAGGGGAGCGGTCGATCACGTTCGGGAGGAGACCGGGGTTGGAGAACTGCGCGGCGACGCGTTCCCGACGCCGGTCGTACCAGACGTAGGCAGCGATGAGCACCGGCACCAGGAGGAGGCCCACGAGGGCGAGCGGCCAGCCGAACGTCATCGTCGCCGCCGGCGGAGGAAGACGGCGAGGTCGCGGAGCCAGTCGCCGTGCGTCGTCAGGACGACATGACGTGCGCCGACCGAGGCGAGGGCACGTGAGACCTCTGTCCGCTCGGTGGCCGCAGCCTGAGCGAAGCGCTCACGCAATCGGCGATTTCTCGTGTCGACGCGGAGTTGCTTCCCGGTTTCCGGGTCGACGAGCCACAGGACGCCCACATTGGATAGCTCCTGCTCGCGCGGGTCGCGTACTTCGACCGCGATCACGTCGTGCCTGCTCGACAGCTCGAGCAGCCTGCGGCGCCAATCGCGAGTCCCGCGAAAGTCGGAGACCACGACGACGAGCGACCGCTGGCGCGCCAGCGCATTCGCGCGCCCGAGCGCCTCGCCGAGCGAGGTCGATCCGGTCTCCTCCTCGGCGGGTTCGGCGCGAAGCGCGGTCAGGAGGCCGATGAGACCACGGCGCCCCTGTCTCGGCGGCAACGCCTGCGGGTCCGAGTCACCGAACGTGACGACTCCCAGTCGGTTGCCGCGCCGTGTTGCGAGATGTCCGACGGCGATCGCCACCCCTTCGGCAACGTCTGCCTTGCGGCGATCCGCGGTCCCGAACTGCATCGAAGGCGACACGTCGAGCACGAGCCAGGTGACGAGCACGCGTTCCGCGAGCGTGACGCGAACGTGCGGCTCGTTCGTCCGCGCGGTCACGTTCCAGTCGATACGGCGTACGTCGTCACCGGGGACATACGGGCGCACGAGGGCGAGCTCGGAGCCCTCGCCGAGGAGAGACGACCGATAGTCGCCCGTCAGCAAACCCTCGACGCGCCGCCCGATGCTCACGTCGAGAGCACGCAGGAGCGCCTGAGGCATCGGCCCCGGGCCAGGACGGGCCGGCGTGTCAGCCGGGGTGGTAACGACGGCGTCCGGAAGGCTCACGCCGCGCTCGACCTCGCCAGGTCGATCTGCGGGACAGGCACTGCGGCGAGCACCTGCTCGAGGATGGTGTCCGGGCTCACCTCCTCGGCGAGCGCCTGGTACGTGAGGACGAGTCGGTGCCGCAAGGCGTCTCGCGCGAGCAGCTGGATGTCCTCGGTGAGCGTGTAGTCGCGACCGCGGAGGAGCGCAAGAGCCCGTGCTGCCTGAACGACGCTGATCGGACCCCGCGGACTCGCCCCGTAGGCGATGTAGGGCGCGATCTCGGCGAGCCCGTGCGCTGCAGGCTCTCTCGTCGCCGTCGCGAGCGCGACCGCGTAGCTCACGAGCGCCGGGTCGACGTAGATGCCCGTCACCGCCCGCTGCAACGCCTTCAGGTCATCGAGAGTCAACGCTTCCCGGAGCTCGGGCTGATCGACGAGTTGGCGATGGACGACCGTGAGCTCCTCGTCGTGCTTCGGGTAACCGATGACCACCTTCAGCATGAAGCGGTCGATTTGGGCCTCCGGAAGCGGGTACGTGCCCTCGGACTCGATCGGGTTCTGGGTCGCCATCACGAGGAACGGATCCGGGACGGGAAACGTCTCGTGGCCGATCGTGACCTGATGCTCCTGCATGACCTCGAGCAGAGCCGACTGGACCTTCGCGGGAGCTCGGTTGATCTCGTCCGCCAGGAGGAAGTTGCAGAAGACCGGCCCGAGCTCGGTGTCGAACGTACCGTCGCCTGCGCGGTAGATCCGGGTCCCGACGAGGTCGGAAGGAACGAGGTCGGGTGTGAACTGCACACGCGCGAAGGAGCCGCCGAGCACGCCTGCCGTCGTCTTGATCGTCAGCGTCTTCGCCAGGCCAGGGACACCCTCGATCAGGAGATGCCCGTGCGCCAGCAGGCAGACGAGCACCCGCTCGAGCATCTCGTCCTGCCCGGCGATCACGCGCCGGATCTCGAAGAGAGCCTGCTCGAGCTGCTCCTTTGCCTCCTGCGGAGAAGGCGTGCCGGCAGACAAATCAGAGTCCTGCGGTTCCTCGGTCACGTGTGGGCTCCTTGGTCGTTTGGAGGTACATACGAAAGCACGAGAACCTGAGTTTTGGATAAAGACGCAGTTGCGGGGCGTTCCGTCGACGCAGCCGCACGGATCACGTCCTCCTTTTGCCCTTCCCATCGCTGCACGGACAGGGACAGGCCACGTTCGGACGCGCGTCGAGGGGTCGCCATGAAGCGCGGCAGGCGCCGAGGAGTTCTCCCGGCTAATGGAGGTTCTACGGGGCTGTCGCTGCGTCGGCGACGAGGTCGTCGCCCTCTTCATCCCGGGCTTCGCCGGCGCCAGATCACGGCGCCGACGCGATCGCTGCTGCGCGCGAGCTCCTCCGGAGCACGGGTCACGACGACGAGCCCTGGGTCGCGCTCGGCGCAGGGGTGCACACGGGAGTCGCCTTCGCGGGCTCGGTCGGAGAGGGTGACGCTCAGGACTTCACTGCGCTCGGCGACTCCGTGAACACGGCACCTCGTCTGACGGCGAGCGCCGCACCGGCGAGATCTCGTGAGCGACGCGACCGCGGTCGCCGCCGGGCTCGAGACTCGTGACCTCGAGTCGCGAACGCTCGATCTCCGAGGTCGCTCAGAGATGCTCGATGCCTGGGTCGTCACCCTCCAGTCAGAGCAGTAACGGTGCGAAGGGCGCGCGCGCCCTACCGACGCCTGCGCTTCTTCTCCATGCCGTCGTCGTCGGATGCCGCCTCTGACTGCATCCGCTTCTTCTCGGGATCGTCCTCGGCCAACTCATCCGCCGGGATCCCGTGCGCGGTGACGTCCTCGTCCGCGGTGTCGCGCCTCGCGCGATCGGTCTGCTCCTGCGACGACATGGCTTCCTCCTTGTGCCCGGTTGCGGCAGCGGGATGCTTGCCTAGTCACATGACGGTCGAGCCCGACGTGATCTTCCCACCGCGTTCGTGAAGCCGCAAGGCGGGAGTGCAATGCTCGCCGTGTGAGCGTCGCCGAGCGCCTTGCCGAGCCCCTTCGCCTCCTCGAGAGGGTCGTCCGGAACGACGATGTCCGCAGGCTCGAGCTTGCCTGGACCGCTTCGAATCTCTCGAACCGCGCCTCAGCGATCGCCATTGCCGTATACGCCTACGACGCAGGCGGCGCCGGGGCAGTCGGAGTCGTCTGGTTCGTTCGCCTGGCCGCGGCGGCAGCCACCTCTCCGTGGCTGTCCGTTCTCGCCGATCGACGACCGCGTCGCCAGGTCCTCCTCCTTTCGGACTTCGTTCGCTGCGTGCTACTCGCGACCATGGCTGCTCTCGTCTTCGCCGACGCGGCCAGGCTCACCGTGTACGCGCTGGCGGTCCTGACAGCGATCGCTGAGCCGTTGTTCCGCTCGGCCCAGGCTGCGCTGACGCCGTCCCTCGTGTCGACCCCAGAAGAGCTCACCGCGGCGAACGTCATCGCGAGCGCCGTCGAGAGCGTCGGTCTCTTCGTCGGGCCTGCGCTGGGCGCGCTTCTGCTCGCTGCGACGGACGTCGGAACCGTCTTCGTCGTCACAGCCGGCCTGTTGCTCGTGGCGATGGCGTTCGTGGCGCGGATCGGCACTACGGGCGAGCCCTCTCCAGAACCGGCGACGATCCCGAGGTCGCGCACGTTGCTCGCGGGCTGGCAGGCGATCGTGTCGGAGCGCGAACTGCGGATCGTCATCGGACTCTTCACCGCACAGACGCTCGTCGCCGGGATGCTCAACGTTCTCGTCGTCGTTCTGGCCATCGAGCTCCTCGATCTCGGGCCTCCCGGAGTCGGTTGGCTCGACGGAACCGTCGGAATCGGTGCGGTACTCGGCATCCTGGCGGTCGCGGGAGTCGCCGGCCGGCAAAGGCTCGCCGGGTACTTCGGCGTCGGGCTCCTGCTCTGGGGCGCTCCGCTCGCGCTGATCGCCGCGTTTCCGCAGCTGCTTCCGGTGCTCGTGCTGCTCCTGCTGATCGGAGTGGGAAACACGCTCGTCGACGTCGCCGGAGTCACGCTGATGCAACGAGCAACCCCAGATGCCTTGCTCGGACGCGTGTTCGGTGCGTTCGAGGCGCTCGTCCTCCTCGCGATGGGCGTCGGGTCTCTGCTCGCGCCACTCCTCATCTCGGCGCTCGGTGCGCGCGGTGCGATTCTCGCGGCCGGGCTGATCCTGCCCGTGATCCTCGTTCCGCTCTGGCGGCCGTTGGTCTCGATCGACATGGCGGCGCCCCCGCAACGGGAAGCCGTCGAGCTACTCCGCGGAATCCCGATCTTCGCGCCGCTACCCGCGCCGGAGCTCGAGCGACTGGCGAAGGCACTCAGGGAGGAGCCGTACGCGGCTGGATCCACGATCTTCGACCAGGGTCAGAGTGGAGATCGTTTCTATGTGATTGCCGAGGGTCGAGCTGCGGTCGAGGTCGACGGGACCCCGGCGCGCGAGCTCGCACCAGGCGGGTTCTTCGGCGAGATCGCACTACTCCACGACGTGCCGCGAACGGCGACGGTGCGCGCGACCACCGCGCTGCGTCTCTTCTCGTTGGATCGCCAGACGTTCGTCGCGACTGTCACCGGCCATCCGGCGAGCGCCGAGGCCGCAGGAAGCATCGTCTCCGCACGGCTACCTGGCCCCGTCATCCCGTAGCGCCGCATCGACTAGGTTGTCCACATGAGCGTGTTCGACGAGCTCCACGACATGCACCCGATCGGTATCTGGGACGGCGTCGTTGCACGCACTGTCGACGGCGATCTCTGCTCTCTGGCCGTCGTCGAGCTCGATCCGGGGAGCGTCGTCAGGGAGCACAGCCATCCGAACGAGCAGCTCGGGTTGGTGATCAGCGGAACGGTCTCGTTCCGTGTCGGTGACGAGGTACGGGAGCTCGGCCCGGGCGGCACCTGGCGGATCCCGCCGAACGTGCCGCACGAGGTCCACACCGGGCCCGACGGCGCCGTTGTCCTGGACGTGTTCTCACCGAGGCGCGACGACTGGCGTGCGCTCGAGCGTCTCGGCACGCAACCGCCCCGCTGGCCGTAGCCGGACATCGCGCAAGCTCAGCGGGTTCGGGCGGACGAATCGCCCGATCACGCGGCACTCGGCCATGAGGAGAGGCCCGTTTCTCGCAGCCCTCTTCCTGGCGGCGCTTACCTTGCGGCCGCAGCTCGTCGGGATCGGGCCGTTGCTACCGGCGATTCAGCACGACCTTGGCATCTCTCACGCGGTGGCGGGATTGCTCGCGACGATTCCGGTCCTGTGCATGGGCGTCTTCGCCTTGCCTGCGCGCTACTTCTCGGGACGGATCGGGTCGCGTTCGGCCGTATCGGTCGCGGTCGCGCTGGTCGGGGTGTTCGGCGTCGCTCGCGCGTTCGCTCCGGACGTTGCTGGGTTGATCCTCTTGACGTTCCCGATCGGCATCGGGATGGGTCTCGCGGGCGCGATCCTCCCCATCGTCGTCAAGGAGCGGTTCGCCGACCGCCCGGGGTTTTCGACTGGCGTCTACACAACTGGGATCACCATCGGAGCGGCAATGGCGGCCGCAGTGGCCGTGCCGCTGACCATCGGCGCCGGGAGCTGGAGAGCACCCCTCGCCGTCTTCGGCGCGGTATCGGTCGTCCTGACGATCGCCTGGGTCGGGCTGACCCGTAAGGAGCCGGCCCACGAGCGAGCGAACAGCGGGCCGTCGCTACGACTCCCGCTCCGGAGCCCGCTCGCCTGGCATCTCGTCGGCGCCTTCTTCTTCATGTCGGCAGTGTTCTACGGGCTCAACGCGTGGTTGCCGGACGTCTACGTCGATCGCGGGTGGAGCGAGGAGTCGGCAGGTGGGCTCCTGGCGCTTCTGAACGGCATCTCGATCCCGTGTGGCTTTGCGGTCGCCTGGGCCGCCGACCACTGGGGGCGCCGGCAGCGCTGGCTCACAGCCGCTGCCTCGATTCAGCTCGTCGCGATCCTCGGCATCATCTCGATCCCGAGCGCCGGCTGGGTGTGGGCCGCCCTCCTCGGCGTCGCGCTCGGCCCGCTGTTCCCGCTGACGATGACGTTGCCCCTCGACGCAAGATCGGACCCGGCTGAGGTCGCCGCGATCGCGGCGATGATGCTCGGCGTCGGATACACGGTGTCCGCAGCCTCGCCGTTCCTCCTCGGCATCGTCCGAGACCAGGCGGGCGGCTACACCCCGGTGCTGTGGTGCATCGCGGGAGCGGCCGCACTTCTTGTCGTCGTCGATGGATCGCTCAGGCTCGCGACGTCGTCCGAAAGGCGCGAAGTGAAGCTCGTCACCTCAGACCATCTCTAGTGCTTCGCGTCAGCCGCAGACGATCGTGCGAGCCCGACCCGCCTACGAAGTCTCGGTCACTGAGCCTTGCCGACCAGGTGATGCCACGGACGCCACCAGCGAGTGAGGTTCGCATGGTCGCTCCCACTCTCGCGCGCAATCGCGAGGATGTCGCGGTGCGTCGGCTGCCCCAGGCGCTGATGCGTCCAGACGATCACCGCGTCGTTACCGTCGAAGTAGCAGAAGACGCGACCGCCCGGCTTGTCCGGGCCGTGGAGCCACTGCCGCTCGCCGCCCCAGAAGAACGCATTGCACTTTCCGGTGTCCGAGTGGATGGCCGTATGGAGGCGAAGCTGTCCGTTGTAGGCTGCGTTCAGTGCCGAGCCGTTGGGATACGACGAGATCTCCCACCTGTCCGGTAGCCCGTCTGGAGGGAGGCAGACAGCCGTTTGGAGAGCCGTTGGCTCCGCCACCGTCTGCAGGCTGCAAGCGCTCCAGATCGACGCCGGGATGATCGCGTCCAGCCCAGCGTCGGCAGCGAGCGCCGCCGGCTCGGTCGGCGTCACGGGTCCGCCTGGCGGGGGCGAGGCGGAGCCGGACTCGGTGTTGTCGCCCGTGGTGAGGTAGACGACGCTCGCCGCAGTGATGGCCGCGAGCGCCACTACAGCAAGGCCCAGCTTCCACCCGAGAGTACGCGCGGGCTTCCCGAAGAACATCAGCGTCCAGCGGTTCGTCGGTCGAGCATCGAGCTCCGAGTACACCTGGTAGATGTGGATCGCATCCGGAATGCCCTTGAGGCGTACGCGGCCGCGATCGCTGTACTGAAGCCCACCGAGTCGACCCGCCAGACGTACAGTCGGCTCGCTCACGAGCACGTCGCCGCCGTGTGCGCGACCGCAGAGACGTGCAGCAACGTTGAGCGATGCACCCCGGAAGCTTCCGTCCTCGAGCTCGACCGCCTCGCCGGAGTCGATGCCCATGCCGACCTTGAGCGGGACTTCGGAGCTCGCACCCGTCTCATCGCCGAACTTCGCCTGGAGGTCGACCGCCGCGCGGATCGCCTGGCGAGCCGACGTGAAGACGGCCAGCGCTTCGTCTCCCCGGAGCTCGACGAGCCTGCCTCCGTGGGCCTCGACTTCGTCGGTCACGAGCTCGGCGAACTCCGTAGCAAGGCTGGCAGCCGCCTCGTCGCCGTACTCCTCCGTGTACCGGGTGTACCCCCGGATGTCTGCGATGAGGAATGTCCGCAGGATGGACTGGCCGTCGTTCACGACCCCGTCAGTATGCGCCATCGGGCAACGTCGATGACTGCCACCTGTCGCGATGTTTGTTCGTCAGATGGTGATGACGATCTTGCCTCGGGCATGCCCTGCTCCGAGATAGCGCATTGCCTCCGGAAGATCGCTCAGACCGTACTCCCGGTCAATGAACGAGGCCACGGCGCCGGTTTCGAGAAGTTCCTGCAAAACCAGCATGTCCTCCTTGTTCAGCTTCGCCAGGAACGGAGCCGCGACCGTCTGGCGCGTCCGCATTGAAGCCACGCGCGTCATGACCGCCTTGCCCAAGGGCCCCCACAAGCGGTTGGTCTTCGGCCCCCCGACGATCACGAGGGTCGCTTCGGGCTCGAGAATGCGCTTGAGCTCCGACCACGACCGGCCCCCCGCGTTGTCGAGCAACAGATCGAAGCGCAACCCGCTTCGCGTGAAGTCCTCCTCGGTGTAGTCGATGACACGGTCCGCGCCGAGCGATCGGACCAGCTCGACATTGCCCGTGCTGCAGACACCGGTCACCTCCGCCCCGAACGACTTGGCGAGCTGCACCGCGAAGGTGCCCACGCCTCCCGATGCCCCGTTGATCAGAACCTTCTGCCCTGACTGGATCTGGCCCTTATCGCGTAGACCCTGCAAAGCGGTGATCGCAGCGACGGGCACGGCCGCGGCGTCTTCGAACGTCAGGTTGGAGGGCTTCGACACGACGACTCGCTCTTCGCGAACGCACACGTACTCCGCGAACGCGCCGTTTCTCGCGCCGAAGACCTCGTCGCCCTCGCGGAACGTCGTGACGTCCTTGCCGACTGCCTCGACGGTGCCCGCGAAGTCGACGCCCAGCCGGTCGCTCTTGGGCTTGCGCAGCCCTCCTTGCGTGCGCACGAGGAACGGCTTGCCCGTCATCGTGTGCCAGTCCACCGGGTTCACGGACGCGGCGTGGACGCGCACGAGCAGCTCGTCGGCCGCGACGACCGGCTTCTCGATCTCTCGAAGCTCGAGAACGTCGGGCGTGCCGTACTCGTGGTAGACGATCGCCTTCATGGTGGTCTTCTGAGCTGGCGCCAGGACCGACATCTTCCTCCCCTTCGTCGAAAGCGGCTAACGTACGCTGTAAGCGTATGGTGTAAGTTAGACGTACGCCGTAAGTCTGTCAAGCGCAACCGGAGGAGGATGACCGAGGTGGCGACGCCAGCCGAGCCGAGTGTCGAGCCCAGGGTCCCACTGAACAGGGACCGTGTACTGCAGCGCCGCCGTACGCCTTGCCGACGAAGGCGGGTTCGAGTCACTCACCATGCGCAAGCTCGGCCAGGAGCTCGGTGTCCAGGCGATGTCGCTCTACAACCACGTCGTCAACAAGGACGACATCCGCGACGGGATCATCGAGATCGTCATGAGCGAGATCGAGGTTGCGTCGGACGGGCCGGACTGGAAGACGGCCTTGCGCCGGAGCGCGATCTCGGCCCACGACGTGCTGCTGCACCATGCCTGGGCCTGCAGCCTCATGACAGCGACGACCACCGTCAGCCCCGCTCGGTTGCGCTGGATGGAGGGAGTTCTCAGAACCCTTCGGGAGGCGGGATTCTCGGCCGAGCTGACCCATCACGCCTACCACGCGCTGGACAGCCACATCACCGGCTTCACGCTCTGGCAGGCGAACTTCCCGTTCGAAACCCACGAGGAGCTCGTAGAACTGGCCGAGGCCTTCCTCCGCGAGTTCCCGGCCGCCGACTACCCCTACTTCACCGAGCACGCTCAATGGCACCTCACGGAGTCGAGCTCAGACGACCCGCCCGAGTTCGAGTTCGGGCTCGACCTGATCCTCGACGGCCTCGAGAGGATGCGAGACACGGCCTGACGCCAGCTGCGCCGCTGCCGCGGCGCACGTCCTCGCGGGGACGCCGTCCGTCGACGCGGCGAGACTGCCCCGGTGCCGTTCGTCGCGGTCGAGTTTCCGCCCGAGTCCGCCGAATGGACGTTTTTCGTCGCAGCGCTCGTCTTGCTCGCGGGCCCGGTCATCGCCGAGCGGCTACGCCTCCCCGGAATCGTCGGGATCGTGCTCGGCGGGACGCTGGTCGGGCCGTTCGTGCTCGACTGGATCGCGCGTGACGGGATCATCGAGTCACTCGGAGCGCTCGGGCTCCTGTATCTCATGTTCCTCGCCGGGCTCGAGCTCGACCTGGACGAGTTCCAGCGCAACCGCCGCCCCGCTCTGACGTTCGGGGCGCTCACGTTCACGTTTCCGTTCGTCCTCGGATTCATGCTCGTCCTGCCGTTTGGATACGGGCTTGCGACGGCTGCGCTCTACGGGTCGCTCTGGGCGTCGCACACCCTCGTCTCGTACCCCATCGTCCAGGAGCGCAAGCTGACTCGGCACCGTGCGGTCGGCATGGCGGCAGGCGGAACAGTCATCACCGACACGCTCGCGCTTTTCGTCCTCGCCGTCGTGGTCGGCTCCGTCGACACGGACGCCCGCCCGGCGCGAATCGTCTTGCTCCTCGTCCTCGGGCTCGCAGTGCTCGCCGTCTACTGCGCCATTCTTCTGCCGATCCTCGGCCGCTGGGTGTTCGCGTATCTGGGCGATGCTCGAATGCCCCGTTTCCTTTTCCTGCTGGCGGCGCTGACGTCAGCAGCGCTCGTCGCCCACCAGATGGGCCTCGAGGGAATCATCGGCGCGTTCTTCGCCGGTCTCGCGCTGAACCGGCTCGTTCCTGTGGACGGCCAGCTGATGCACGACGTCGAGTTCGTCGGTGGCGCACTCCTCGTCCCGTTCTTCCTGCTGTCCACGGGGATGCTTCTCGACCCGGCCAAGTTCACCGATCCAAAGGTGCTCGCGATCGCCGGAGCGTCTCTCGTCATCGTTCTCGTCGGCAAGGCAGCGGCGTCCTACTTCAGCGGGCGGCTCTCCGGGTTCGGTGCCAAGGAGATCAAGCTCGTTTTCGGCCTCACGGTCGCCCAGGCGGCGGCAACGCTCGCGGCCGTGACCATCGGGACCGAGGTCGGCATCTTCGATCAGGACCTGCTCAGCGCAACCCTCGTCGTCGTCCTCGTGACGGTGATCGTCGCGAGCGTCGTGACGCGGCTAGCGGCACGCGAGCTCGAACCACCCCGCGAGAGCTGAGCCACTGCGCCAAGCGCGAGGGTATCCGCGTCGTCGGTGCCGCTGATGGCTACTCGGGAAGCCAGCCGTCGCGGTACGACGTCGGCTCGCGGCCCGGGACCGAGGCGTACGCGACGCCACCGTCCATCGTGTCCGCCTCGACGCTCGCGCCGTGGCGCTTGGCGACCTCGTCGACGGCAAAACCGAGCCCGTCCGGCTCATCCGAGTGCTCACGCGCGCCGATCGCAATCACGAGGCACGGGCCGCTTCCTGCGCCGACGATCACATGCTTCGTGTTCGGCGGGCAATGCACGAAGTCCCACGCGCGCAATTGCCGCTCCTCGCCTTCGATGATCAGGATTGCTTCGCCCGAGACGACGAGGAAGCCCTCCTGATCGGCCTCCCAGTGGTACATGGACATCGGCTCACCGGGCCCGAGCACGAACGGATTGACGCCGAGCTGGTCGAACTTCCGCCAGCCCTCGAAGTCGTCGAGCGTGACGCAGACCGCACCGCGGCCGTCGACATGACGCCACTCGGCGTCGCGCATGTTGAGGACGAACCATCCCTCGCCCTTCGGGACGAGCCCGTGCTCGGTCTTCTCCAGTCTCGACTCGGGAACCACGAACTCGAAGCCTGCCGCAACGGCTGCGCTCCGCGCAAGGCTCTCTAGCTCATGCGTAGACTCGGGCCGTGACCGAAGCACGGCTTGACGACTCCGGCTCGGGCCTCGCGCCCGCAAGCGACGGCTGGTTCGTCGTGAACGTACGGGACGCCCAGTGGTTGACGTCGGAGAACGGCGAAAAGCAGCCCTCCGGCTCGGAGTGCGCGTTCGAGAGCCAGGAGTTCGAGTTCTCCCAGGTCGGTATCAGGCTCCACGTCCTGGAGCCGGGCGAGCCGAACGGCCTCTACCACTCCGAGACGCAGCAGGAGGCATTCCTCGTCCTGTCCGGCGAGTGCAGGCTGCTGGTCGAGGGTGAGGAACGGCTGCTTCGGTCCTGGGACTTCTTCCACAGTCCCGCCGGGACCGAGCACATCTTTGTGGGCGCCGGCGACGGGCCATGCGTGATCCTGATGGCCGGTGGGCGCTCGGGCGACTGGCGGGTGCTCTACCCGGTGTCGGAGCTCGCGGCGCGCTACGGCGCGAGCGCTAAGGAGGAGACGTCCGACCCGCGGCAGGCGTACGTGGGGTTCGAGCCGTCACGGCGCGAGCGGCCCTCGTACTGGGACCGCCTTCCCTGGGTCTAGTTCCGGACAAGGCTTCGACCGGATGAACGCCGGGGAAGAGCCCGCGGTGTATCTCGCTGGGAGAAAAGCCGCGCGGCGACCGCTCGGCTAGGGCCGGAAGCCGCGGTCGAGCTGCCGGTTCTGCTGCGCCTGGGACAACGCGGCGTTCGGCATCTCGGGCCGCGCACTTACCGCGTCTCGTGGCAGCGAGTATCGTCTCGCGTCGATGACCCCCGACGAATGGCTCGCCGCCTACCGCACAGCCTGGATCGAACGCGATCCAGACGCCGCCGCGGCGCTCTTCACCGAAGACGCGACGTACCTCGAGCAGCCCTACGACGAGGCGTTCGTCGGGCCGCAGGGTGTCCGCGACTACTGGGAACGGGTCACCCCCACGCAGGCCGACATAGACGTCGTCTACGGCGCGCCGGTCAGCTCCGGCAACCGCACAGCCGTCGAGTGGTGGGTGACGCTGACGAACAGCGGAGCGCCGATCACGCTGGCCGGAGAGTTCATGCTCGCGTTCGACGAATCAGGCCTCTGCAAGACGCTACGCGAGTACTGGCACTTCGCCGAAGGCGTGCAGTCACCGCCCCCAGGCTGGGGTCGCTAGAGCTCCGCCAGGTCGTCGAGGCACCGCCGCGAGTTGACGTTCCATGGGAGCTGCCACCGGATAACGTCGTGCGCGTGAGAGTCACGGCCGAGGCCGCACGCCGCTTTCTCGTCGCGCGCCACGCGCTCGCGCCGGCGCGTTCGCTCGAAGGAGGACCCGACGCCGTGCTCGAGGTCTTCCGTCGACTCGGCTCGATCCAGTACGACCCGCTCGCGATCGCCGGACGCAACCACGATCTCATGCTCCACGCTCGCGTGGCTGCCTACGACCCCGCCTGGTGCGACCTCCTCTACGAGCGCCGCGAGATATTCGAGGCCTACAACAAAGGACTCTCCTTCGTCCCGGCGAGCGAGTTCCCGTGGTTCCGTGGGACGTTGTGGCGGAACGCGGCGCGCGTCCTCGCGGAGAACGCGGACGTCGCCGAGGCGGTGCTCGAGCGGATCCGCGCCGAGGGGCCGCTCTCCGCGCTCGATTTCGAGCGCGCACGAGGGCAGACCACGGACTGGTTCGGGCTGCCCACGAACACGGTTCGTGCGGTGCTCGAGGCATACGCCATCACCGGCGTGCTCGGCCTTGCGCGACGCGACGGCAACCGCCGGTACTACGGCCTCCTCGAGCGGCTCCTACCGTCCGAGCTCCTCGCACGTGATGTTCCCATCGAGGAGCAGTTCCGCCACAAGCTCCTCTCGCGATATCGCGCCCACGGCCTCCTCGGTGTCGGAGGGGGTTGGGACATCTTCGGCGGCCTCGGCCCTGCGAAGCCGGATCCGAGGGTGCCGGGGTATCCGGGGAGAACGGCGCTGCGTGAGCAGCTGATCGCCGACGGCGAGCTCGTACCCGTCGACGTCGAGGGCGTGCGCGCGAAGCGGTTCGTGCTCCGGGACGAGATCGGACTCCTGGAGCGTCCGCCCGAGCCGCCGCCTTCCGTTGCATTCCTCCCGCCGTTCGATCCGTTGGTCTGGGACCGGGGTCTCCTCGGATCTCTCTTCGAGTTCGAGTATGTGTGGGAGCTCTTCGTCCCGCCGGCCAAGCGACGTTGGGGCTGGTACGTGCTGCCGATGCTCTTCCGCGACCGTCTCGTCGGTCGAGTCGAGCCGCGCATCGACCGCGCTGGCGGCCAGGTGCAGGTGCTCGACCTGTGGTGGGAAGACGGCTTCGCACCGCGCCGCGCCGAGGGCTTCGTCGACGCGATGCGCGACGCGCTCCGCTCCTATGTGCACTTCGGAGGCGCGACCCGCGTCGACTGGGCGTCGCACCTCGCTACGGAGAAGCGACTGTTTCTCACGCGCCCCTAGAGCATATGGACACCGCGGAGGCGCGAAGTGTTCCGGAATGTCACATGCGATCGATCACTCCAGGAACTGCGCGAGCCGCTCGAGCGTCTCCGTCCAACCCGCCTCGTGCAGCGCGTATCGAGCGCCGGTCGCGAACGACCCCTGGTCGAGGACGAGCCTGCTGGTCCCCTCGCGGTCGTCGAAGAACGAGAGCGTTACGACCGTCTCCTGGTCGTCTGGGTCCGGCTCCTCCCATTCGAACGTGTACACAAGGCGACGCGGCGGATCGACCTCCATGTACTCCCCGCGCAGGTGAAACGCCTCGCCCTCCGGTGGCTCCATCGTGATGCGATACCGCCCTCCGACGTGAACGTCGAGGTCGACGCTCGGCGCGGTGAAGCCCGCCGGGCCCCACCACTCGGCGAGCTCGTCCGGCTCGACGCACGCGGCGAAAACCCGCTCTCTCGGCGCGTGCAGAACCTTCTCCAGATGGAGCATCAGGCCGCGCGCATCGCCCGTCACGGACTGATTATCCGGTAGTCGGTCCGAGGACACCGGATGTGAGAGAACACGGCCATGAGCGAGTGTGCGGAGTCCCTCGTGTTGTCGAACGCAGAGATCGAGCTCGTTCCAGGACCTGGCTACCCGGCCAGCGATGCGTTACCTCATGCTCGAAGCACCGCCCACTGACCGCCAACCGCTCGAAGCGGCGCAGAGTCGAGTGGTCTAGGAGGAGGACAACGCGCGCTCGAGAGCGGCGCGGTCGAACGGCCCCCCATGCGTCGTGAGCACGTGCTCGACCGGCAGCTCGAGAAGGGGGCGCAGCGGCTCGGCGATCTCCTCGCGTGTCACGCCAGGGCGGAGCCACCTCTCGTTGATCTCGAGGCCGTCGCCGAAGTCGACCAGCGTGTCGCCGGAGATCACCGCACGCTTGCTCTCGACCCAGAGCACCGTGTCGTTCGGCTTGTGCCCGGGAAACACGTCGGCACCGAACGGCAGGCGGTCGCCCGCTGTGTACGGGCGTGCCTCGCCTTTCCCCTCGCGGAGCAGCCAGACGACGTCAGGACTGCCGTCGCCCGCCTGCTCGGCGGTGATTCCGTACGTGTCCATGAGGTACTGCGCGCTGTCCGGTAGGGGCGTGTAGACCGGCACGCCGAGCCGATCGACCAGGCTCTCTGCGTCGCGCTCGTGCCACGGCGCGGTGAGCACGATCGCCGTCTCGCGCTCGGCCGCGAGCGCCTCGATCTCGCTCGGCACGCTCAGCGGATCGACGAGCAGCAGCCGCTCCCCGTCGTCGATTGCGTAAGACGACACGTTCTGGTCCCATGGCTCGCTCGACCGCCACTCCGGGTGCGGTGCCTGCCAGTGCCACAGACCAGGACGCAACTCGCGCACGGCGCGATGCTACTCATACGCTGCGTTCCCGATGCACAGGACGGTCAAGGAGCACGACGGTTGCCTGCCACAGCGCGAGAGTGTCCCTTGAGCCCTTCCCGACTCCGCGCTCGGCCCCGGTCAGCTCTCACCCGATGGCGTCTCGGGCGCAGCTCCGGCCCAGACAGACACGCCGACTTGCTCCATGAAGCCGAGGTCGTCTCGGTGGTTCCAGATCTCGGCGACCTTTCCGCCCTGGTTGAACCGATAGATGTTCACGCCGGAGAACGTGGCCGCCTTTCCGGTTGGCCCAACGTCACCCCACGGGGCCGTAAACGTCCCAGTTGCCGTCCAACGCGCGGCGACGAAGTCGTCTTCGCCAAGCACGAGGTCGACTCGCCAGCGGAGATCCGGGAAGGCTCGACGGAAGTCAGCCGCGATCTTCGCCATCCCCGCCGCGCCCGGAAGCGCATGCGTGGGACGAAGGTCGTGCCGGACGTAGTCGTCCGCGAACACGTCGTGGGCAAACTCGAAGTTGCCGCGGTCCCAGACCTCCTCGTAAAACCGTCGTACGAGAGCTTTGTTCTCGGCAACACCCATCGCAGCCTCCTCTCCAGGGTGTCGATCGTAATCCCTGCGGCCTCACCCGCGATCTAGCCGAAGACCCTCGCACGTGCGAGTGCTCACTCGAGCCGCATGGGTGGAACGTTCAGTCGTCCGATGCCAGCTCGAAGCGCGCGATGACTCCTTCGTCGCCGCCCTCGGGTACCGGGCGCTCAGGATGACGTGTCGCCACCCAGGCAACTCCCCGCTCCGGGTAGGCGACGACATCCGGGAACCGCTTGGTCGAGATGCCAAGCATCCTCACAGGCTCATCCGTGGGGTTCGAGAACGTGTGTAGCCCGTCCCGGCCTTCCGGGAAGTACACGACGTCGCCGGGTGACAACTCCTCCTCTCCCTCTGGCGTGCGAACGGTCAGCGTCCCACTGAGGACGAAGAACATCTCCTCGACGCCGTAGTGCATGTGCATCGGACCTCCTGGTGCCTGCGGCAGGTACTCGATCAGCGACGCTCCGAGGTGGTCGGCCCCGAACGAGTGCCCGAACCACCGGGCCCGCTTGTCGTCCTCCACCTCATCCCAGGGCTCGTCCTCCAAGAAGTTCAGGCGGCGCATGCGCTCCTCCGTTTCCGTCGGGTCTTTGCGAGGAGATCATGCTCGCCTGGGCGAGTGTGCGGGAATGTCGCTTGAACCGGGAGCTGGCAACAGAGCGCCCGACACAACCACGCCGCGCGTGTCCCTCACATGAGCCTGAGAAGCCACGGAGCCGGTCGCGTAGCGCGTTTCGACGGTGCTATGGGGCGAGGCGCTGAACGAGAGCCCGTCCGCTAGCGGGCATCCGTGCGATCACGGCGTCGCGAATCGACACGCGCCACTTCGACCAGCGGAGCCCGACGAAGATGAGCGCGATCCCAACGACCGCGATGACGAGCGGCGCGATGACTCCGAACTCACTCATCGCCGAGGTCGTGGCGACGAGGACGCCCAACGCACCGACCACTGTGAAGCTCCAGTGACGGACGAACGCGGAGAAGAAGAGTGCGAGCGCGCCGAGAGCGCCGACCAGCGCGAAGCCGGGCACCGTCTTCGGGACCAACGCAAACACCGCGATCCCGGTCAGCACGAGCCCACACCAGTTCGCCCAGGTCGCGAACCTGCGCCGCTGCGTCACGTCGAGCCACAGGCCCGTCGCTATCCACGCGATGCCGAGCGGCAAGACGAACGCCACGTTCTGGCGCCCGCTGAGATCGTCGATCCTCGCCCCGAACACGACCTCGGCCAGGTCGAGCGCGAGAAGGGCCGTCGCGGCAGCGACCGGTACGACGAGGAGCGGGTCCGGCCGGAGCGCAAACAGCAGCACGGCTGCAGCGATGCCGACGATTGCGATCGTCGTGAGACCTCGGTGGATCTCGCCGCTGTCGCTGGCACCATCCGGCCAGACGCCGGCGAGTTCTTGCACTGCGTACGTGGCAAGACCGACCCACCCGACGGCCACTGCTTCGAGAACGTCAGCGGGCTCAGTGAGGTTTCGGCCGCGCAGGATCTCACTCGCGACGAGGTAGCCCGCGAGGTAGGCGATGGCGAGCGCGAGGACGCCCCAGGGGCCGAGGTCGTTCCAGTAGATCCCTAGGAGCGAGACGGACGCGGTGACCACGAGAAGAAGCCCGAGGTAAACGGCGATGACCGCCCCGAGACCGAGCGCAAAGCTCGACTCCGCCGGCTCTGGACCGACCGTGGTGAGCTCGTCCCACAGGTGGTGGATCTCGTCGGTGTCGTGTCCCTGCGCCGCGAGCCTGCGTTCGAACTCCTGCAGCGTAAGGTCGAGGTGTGATGGGTTCCGCGTGTGCGACTCAGCAGCGGTCACAACGCACCTCCGGGAGCCAGCGGTAGCGTCACCTCTATTACGCAACATCTCAGCCCGCCGCGCATCGGGGTTGGCACGGATAGTGCGGCCCAGGCCGCTGCTCCTTCGAACAAGCGCAGGCGGCTGCTGGGTTAGCGGTGCCGCCGGTACTGCAGCTCGACGATCCCGCTGCTGGAGGCGGTGCTGGAGACCAGGTCGAGCCCGTAGGACTTGGGGACACCGTCGAACAGCCGGGTGCCCTCGCCCGCAACGTAGGGGAACAAGCTCACCTGGAGCTCGTCGATCAGGTCGAGCCGCATGAGCGACCGCCAGAAGCTGACGCCGCCCCAGACCACGATGTGGCCGTCGCCGCCCAGCCTGAGCTTGTCGATCTCGTCTGCCGTGTCACCAGCGGCGATGGTGGTGTTGGCCCAGTCGGCCGTCCTCAATGTCCGGGAGAAGACGACCTTGCGCGCGGCGTTCAGGATCGGCGCGAAGGGGTGGTCTGTGGATTTTGTCATGGACCCGGAGATGCCCTCATAGGCGGTGCGCCCCATGATGTGCGCGTACGCGCTCTGGAGAAAGTCGAGTTGCGCCGGGTCGTCGGGCTCACGGTTTTCGGGCAGGTCGAAGCAGAACTTCCAAAACTCGGTGCCCTCGTCGGCGAGAAGGCCGTCGAGCGAGTAGTTGAACACTGTCGCTATCAGCTTCCGCATGCTCAGAGCTCCTTGGTCTCGGGTCGTCTGGGGACCGTGCATTGCTAGGGAACGCGCCTGTTCCGGCCGCAGCGCTGGCGTGGCTGCATCGTCTGTCCTGTCGCTAGTCCTTCAGACGCCACCGCCGTCCGGAAGTCATCGGTGCCCGTCAATACGCGACGATCTTGTGGGACGGAGTGGTCAGTCGATGCGATCAGTCAAAACCGAACACTGGTGGGAAGATGACCACGACGGTGGCGGCCCACAGCGCGAAAACGGGAAGGTAGGTCGTCTGCCATTGCTCGAGCCGGTGGAGACTGCTGCGTCCTGTGAGAAATCGGGCCGATAGGAAGGCGGCACCGGCCAGGTTCACGAGGAGGACGAGGTTGAGCCCGAGCGCTGCCGTTCGGTTCGGCGTGAACCCCAGGTCGCCGATCCGAGCGATCATCGCGCCGAGCACCATCAGGTCGAGCACGAGGGCGCTGACGACGGCAACCAACTGGATGCCGTCCATCCATCCGGGGGACGATGTGGACGCATCCCGCGCGGACATCCCGTACAGGACGAGTGCGAGGACGACCAGCAGCAGGGCGTCGAAGACGCTGAGGAGCTCGCGATCGAACGTACCGCCGAGCCCGGTGACGGCGTAGACGACGGCGGCGCAGGCCAGCATCACCGCGAACAGCGGCGTGAAGAGCATCGTGAGCACCGGCGCCATGTTCTCCACGACCCGCTGCTTCGACTCGACGAGCCAGGCGGCCACGATCACGGCACCCGCGGCTCCGGAAGGAATCACCCACGCAGCGACCTGGTCGACGTCGACGCCCGTGGGTTCGAGGATCGCCGCGGTCAAAGCCATGAGCAGACCGCCCCCGAGCGCGATCAGCACGTAGTAGATGAACCACTCGCCCGTGAAGCGGACGAAGTCCATACGCCGCTCGTGCGATCGGACCGTGCCACCCATGTACGGGTAGGCGACGGCGAACCACAGTGCGACGGGGAGACTGAGCATGGCGAGAGCCTCGGTGTCCGAGTCCGCACCCCACGGGTAGAGGTCGACCACGAGCGCGGCGATTCCGAACGGCACCGCTGCCAGCACCCAGTGGCGGAGGTCGAGATGCCGTTCACGAGCGAAGTACGCGGCCAGAAACGGCAACACGAACAGACTGGCGTTCCGCGCCAGCCAGTTTGGCTCCTCGTCGGGGAAGCCGGCGGCGAGGCGAGCGACTTGGATCACGACGGCCGCGGCCACCGCGAAGACGAGCGTCGGGAGCCAACCGCTGGAGACACTCGTCAGCTCATCGTCACCGCTCAGGAAGAGCTGTTTCCATAGTCGGCCGCTGTGCTCGCGTGCGAACTCTCGGGACAGGCCGTCGACGTCCCCTAGCCGTTTCACGGCGATCAGGAACGCCTCATCGTCAGTGAGACCGGCCGTGTTCAGCTCGGCGATCTGGTGGCGAAGATGATCCTCCAGCTCATCGAGGTCGTGGCCGTTGACGCCCGGTGCTCTTGCGACGAAGGCTCGCCATTCTGCGACCTGTGATTCAACGCTCTCCATTGGCTCACGCCTCGCGGAGAGCCGTCAGCACTTCACTCGAGCCCGGCCAGACGTCATTCAGCGCACTTGTGACGGTCACCCATTGCTGTTGCCGGTCTGCGAGTGCTGCTCGTCCGTCGTCGGTGATCGCGTAGTACTTGCGGCGACGCCCTTCCGGTGGCGTTCGCCACTCGGTCGTCACATACCCGAGCCGACGGAGGCGATGGAGCAACGGGTAGAGCATCCCGTCGGTCCACTCGAGCTCGCCCCCGGAGAGCGCACGCACCCGCTTGAGGATCGCGTACCCGTAGCTTTCACCCTCGGCGAGGAGTGCGAGCACGAGCGGTGTCGCCGAGGCGGCGACGAGGTCCTTGTCGATGTGCATTTCACCCCCACGGCTCGAAGTGCCATACATAGAAGCACAAGGTAACAAGGCGCCGTAAATGCACCGAGGAGAGCGCAAGAGCAGTGTCCCGGCACGAGGTGGAGACGAGCCGCTCAGATGGCGAGTGTTGCGGAGTGACGCCGGAGCGCTAGGGACGACTTTCGTCGTGTTGCGCTGCCCCCTCGACCGGCAGGAGCCAGCTCTCGCGCCGCTTCACCCAAACCTCGGCTTCCGGCTTCAGTTCGAAAGGCGCCTCATCCAGACTCCCGAGCCGAATCTCGATGAGCGTGTCACCGGGGCCGACTGGATCAAGCAGTCGAGACCCACAGAGAGGGCAGAAGCCACGTCCTCCATAGCTCGAGATCTCACCGCTCACCTCGAACGCCTCGACGGGCCAATGCCCATACACGATGAACGCGCTTCCAGACTCCTTTCTGCAATCCGCGCAGTGGCAGCGTCCGACGTGTACCGGGTCACCGCGCACGCTGTAGCGGACTGCCCCGCAGAGGCATCCGCCGGTGCGTACTCGCGCCTCCACACGTAGATGGTACGAGACACTGCGGTGCGCCAGTCATCGGAAATCCCGCCTGAAACCCGGGGCGCGCACGGACGGAACCCCGCTCGCGATCCCACTACGCTCTGAGGCAAAGGCACGGGAGGGCGTAAACGCACTTGCGGGTAGGGGTGTTCGTCGGTGCTGTCGCAGTCGCGGCCGCGGTTGTCCTCGGCGCGGCCTCGGCGTCCGTCAAGCCACCAACGTGGGCCGAACTGTTTTCCGGGAGCGGAGTTGCCTCGGTTGCCTCGGTTCCAGGGTTGACGCGGCAGATGATCCCGGGGAATGCACACCACGCGCTCCCTATCCCCACCCCAAAGCAGTGTGTCGCAGTCTGGAACTCCACGGTGCCGAGCCGCACGAGACGCTGGCTCGGGGCGCGCGGAGCTCACAGCGCCGACATCACCTTCATGCGGACGAGCGTCGGGCAGATCGGCGGCTCGGGGAGGACGTTCTCCTACTCGCAGTGCGCGTACGGGATCGCCGTCGGCAAGAACGAGCTCGTGGTCGCCATTGCACCTCTTCATCGCCGGTCGGAACGGTGGAGTGGGGAACTCCTTCGCTACACCGATGCCCGCACGCTCACCACGCTGCTCGACCGCTTCAACGCCGTCCTGGGTCGCGACGGCTCAATTCGTCTGCGCTGAGCTCGCCAACATCGCCTGCGCCAGCGACGGAGAGTCCCTAGACGCCAGGAGTCCGTGCGGCTAGCGATCAGAACGGCGGTATGCCACCTGCGCCGTCGACCCGAAAGTCGTCGCCCGGGTCCCACGGAGGATGTTCCTTCTCGTCTCCAACTCGGTAGGTATCCGGCACGGGCGGCGGCGTGTCGTCTGTGAGCCAGCGCCAGAAGCGTGCCGGTATTTGGATCAGCCAGCGCACAGTCAAAAGCGTAGCGCGCACCCGGAGTAATTACCGCGGCGTGGGCCAGCGTTCGCGAATGTAGCCCGAGGTGCGCCGGGACGATCACGCACGTTCGCAGGTGCACGAAACCCGGATCCGCGCGTTCCCCTCATGGCGATCCGTGCGATCCCTGATGGGCATCGCGCGCGCTTGCGACATGGTCTGGTTGGGAGGTTCGCCTATGTCGACGGGTGCGCATTCCTTGCTGCATCGAGTCCACCGGCCGCATCGGTGGGTTGTGTGGCTTCTGGTCGGCCTGCTGGCCGCCGCCGGCATCGGCCTCGGCATCGTCGTCGGCATCGACCGAGCGTTCTACTCGGGCGAGCAGCAGTCGTGGCCGCGGTCATGGCCACCCGAGCCGTGCGTGGTACAGGGGATCGACGCCCGCTGCGGCACCTTCGTCGTCCGGGAGAACCGGTCGAAGCCGAACGGGCGCACGATCGGGCTCCGTGTGGTCGTCCTGCCTGCGTTCGCGAAGCCTGCCCGAACCGACGCGGTCACGTCGCTCGCCGGCGGGCCGGGAGACGCCGCCACCGAGCAGGCGGTCAACCAGGGCTGGCAGTCGAGTGCGCTAAGAACGCATCGCGACTTCCTGCTTGTCGACCAGCGCGGGACCGGGGGATCGAACCCGCACGGCGGCGACGTGACCCAGTACGGGACACGAATGGCGATGGACGATGTCGACGCGGTGCGGGCGGCGCTCGGCTACCGGCAGCTCGACGTGATCGGCAGCTCCTACGGCGCCACCGCGGCGCAGGTCTACCTGAAGGTCCATCCCTCCTCGGTGCGCACACTCATCCTCACGGGCGCAACTGCAATCGACGTCCCCTACTTCGACCGCTATGCCGTCAACGCCCAGCGTGCCCTCGACCAGCTCGCGAAGCTCTGCGCCTCAGACCCCGCCTGCCGGAACGCGTTCCCAGGCTGGGAGCGACAGTTCGGCGAACTCGTGAAGGCATGGAACGCCCACCCGGTGCACGGCATGACGGGAGACGAGTTCGCCTCGGTCGTCCAGTTCATGCTGACCGACCTGACGAAGGCGGTCTCGATCCCGCTGGTCGTCAGTCGCGCCGCACAGGGCGACTACGCGCCCCTCAACGAGCAGGGCTCGGGAGATCTCGCCGTCGACCTGAGTCTCATGGGGTCATCCATCTGGTGCAACGAGCCCTGGACCGGGCTCGATGCAAAGGGACCGTGGGGTACCGATTTCGACAGCCTCACGACGGCCCGCATTGCGGCGTTCCGGAATGCGTGCTCCTCCGTCCCGAAGCGCGCGGAGCCGCGCCCGCTCTGGACGCTCCCCACGTCCATCCGCGTGCCGGTGCTCGCGCTCGTGGGCGGCGCCGACCCGCAGGATCCGGTCACGAACCTCTCGGGCTTGAAGCAGCACTTCCCCGACAGCCGTACCGTGATCTTCCCGCACATCGGGCATCAGTTCGGCATCGGCGGCTGCGCCGACCCGATCATGGCGGACTTCGTCGATCGCGGCACGACCAAAGGCCTGAACACAACGGTCTGCGACGGCGCGGTCGTGGTGCCGCCGTTCGATCCACCCGACTGAACCAGACTCCCGGAGACATCTCGGGGGATAGGAGTGTCGGCTGGGCCAGTGTTCGGGAATGTCCCCTGACGCAGCCTGGGCAGAGGCCGATGAGTTACGGGTCGCCGAGTGGTCTACCTTCGAGATCAACATCTACGTGCAGCCGGAGGAGGCCGCCGAGAGAGGAGTCATGCGATGCCGCGGTACCTGATCTCGTTCGACGCCCACGCGATGGACCACATCCCCGACGAGGACATGCCCGCCGTGACCAACGCCTCGCTCGCGGTGGTCCAGGAGGCCATCAACGCTGGCGTGTGGGTCTTCGGCGGCGGACTGGAAAACCAGAACGCGAGCATCGTGGCCACCGACGGAACGGTCACCGACGGCCCGTACCCGAAGGCCATTGGCGGACTCTGCGTCGTCGACGTACCCTCACGCGAGGATGCGCTGGAGTGGGCTGCCAAGACCGCCGTCGCCTGCCGCTGTGCTCAAGAGGTCCGGGAATTCATGCCCGACCCGACCGTAGGCAACTAGACGACATTAGCTTGCCCAAGTGTGCGGGAATGTCGCTCGAGCCTTGTCGCCAGCTTCGTCAAGCTCCTGGCTTGACCGCTGACTTCTGACGCGCTGGGCGGTCTCACGAGCATGTCTGCAAAGGGAGGATCGATGAGCAAGCTGACGCTGACCATCACGATGTCGATCGACGGCTTCGTAGCTGGCCCGGACCAGTCGCCAGAGCATCCGCTCGGGGTCGGCGGTGAGGAGCTCCACGACTGGCTGTTCCCGCTCAAGGCGTTCCGCGAAAGCCACGGCGAGGAGGGCGGCGAGGTCAATGCGAGCACGCCGTTCGCCGAAGGCATCCTCGGCGGCGCCGGCGCGACCATCATGGGCAGGAATATGTTCGGCGGCGGCCCGGGACCGTGGGACGAGTCGTGGAAGGGCTGGTGGGGAGACGATCCGCCCTATCACCATCCCGTCTACGTCCTCACTAGCCATCTGCGCGAGTCGCTTGAGATGCAGGGCGGAACGACGTTCCACTTCGTCACGGACGGGATCTGGTCGGCGCTCGAACAGGCGCGGGCAGCAGCCGGAGAGAAGGAGGTGTCTCTCGGGGGCGGGGCGTCCGTCGCCCAGCAATACCTCGCAGCGGGTTTGCTCGACGAGATCGTCGTCTCGGTGGTCCCGATCCTGCTCGGAGGCGGCGCTCGGCTGTTCGAAAACGTGGGAGATGTGAAGCTCGAGCAGGTCGAGTCGGTCGAGGGCCCGGGAGTGACTCACATCAGATACGCCCGGGCATAGAGCAGCGCCGGGCGCACCGCGAGAAGCCCGAAGACCAGGAGCACAACGCGCGAGAGAGAAGGCGCTCGGATGTGCCAGTGTGAATGTCGCTTGACGAGGACCAGCGGCCGGCTCGGATACCGACGTCGAGCCCTTCCTCAGGAGCGTCGCGCCCGGGAGCTGACTACCTACGTCAGACCAACCCGGAACCGCGTGTTCCGCCGTGCATCTCTTACGATGGCGGAGGAGGATGCCACGTGGCGACGTCTGATCCGATCGCCGAGATCATCGGCGACTATCGAGCCTTCGCGGCAATGCAGCGCGACCGTCTTTCTGCCCGCGGCATCGACATCGTCGCCCTACCCGCTCAGCCACCTCGCCGTCCGCGTCGCCGACTGGGACCTGTACGTCCATCAGCGGACGCTTCTCGAACGCCATGCGAGTGCGAACCGCGAGAAAGTCTGGAACGGGCGTCCAATCTCCTTGATCGTG
Organism: uncultured Actinomycetes bacterium; assembly: GCA_963734825.1. Taxonomy (GTDB): domain Bacteria; phylum Actinomycetota; class Thermoleophilia; order Gaiellales; family Gaiellaceae; genus GMQP-bins7. Next base: position 543,157 of record CAVTIQ010000003.1, read on the forward strand.
CTCGCCGAGCCGCTCGAGGTCCTCGATGGGACTCCGGTCTCGCGCATCGAGCTCATCCCGCCCGTTCACCAGCGCGTCTACCGGATGGGCCTCGAGCACCTCGGCGTCGTCGTCGGTGAGGAGATCGACGAGTTCTCGCGAGTGCATCGGGCCGCGCTGACTGGGCAGCAGTTCCAGAGTCCCGACGTCGAGCCGGTCTACGTGTTGTTCGAGGACTTCACCCACGTGAAGTTCTACCGTCGCTCCTTCTTCGACGTCGTCGAGGACGAAGAAGGGCGCTTCGAGGGCTTCAGTCCACGTCGACGACTGGGTGCCGCAGCGGCTGGTCACCGCCACCGGCCCGAACCCGCTGCCGCGGTGACCTAGGCTGCTGCTTGCCTGGCTACAAGACCGCCTGCTGCGCGAGTGTGCGGGAGTGTCTCTTGAGCTACGTAGTCGCCGGTGACACCCGACGCGGGCCCGGAAGACCCTTCGACGGGTCAAACGGTTGTGCGCATCACGCAGTGGTTCTTGCCCTTGGGCCGGTCGTAGCTGAACCCGGTCTGCTCGTAGAGACCGCGAGTGACGTTGTAGAGGAACTTGGCCGAAATCCTTTTGCCCTGCGGCAGATCTTGCGGATAACCCTCCACCACCCCACCGCCCGCCTTTGCGATCAGGTCGAGGGCACCACGGAGCGCGACGCCTGCGACGCCCTTCCGTCGATAGTCCCTGTCCACGAAGATGCACGTGATGCGATAGTCGGGCAACTCATCCGCGCGCGTCGCCTCGTATTCCTTGCGATGGTGGATGTTCGGAAGCTGGTCCGGAGAGCCGTACTGGGCCCAAGCCACTGCAGCGTCGCCGTCGAATACGAGGGCGGCATGAGCGTTGCCCTCGCGAACCAGACGCTCCTTCCACGGGCGGCCCATTTCGCCCTCGGGCCTGCCGACACGCGAATGGAACCACGTGCACCAGCAGCCGCCGAAGCCCATGCCGTTGTGCTTCTCAGCGAGGCGGGCGAAGGCATCCCACGTCGAGGCATCAAGCGCCCGGATCACATACTCGCTCATGCGACTCTCCGTTCACCGGCTGTGGTCACCTGACGAAGGGAGTCTACGCGCGCCGTAGTTGGAGAGAACCCTCGCGTGCGCCAGCGTTCGGGAATGTTCCTTGAGCAGTCGGGGGCGGCCGATCAGGCGGGCCGAGAGGCTAGTCCGAGCGCTCGCCCCCAGGCTCCGGGTCCACACGGGGTACCCAAGGCCCGTCCACGAACACGGCCTCGTCGTCGCCAGGCCACGGCGGCAGGGCCGTGCAGGTGAAGACAAGGGGCACGTTCCCGGTGCAGCGATACTGAAAGGCCGTGCCGAGCGGGATGTCAACACACACGCCGGGGATGAGCCGGGTGATGCTCTCATGACCGTCCGGCGCGCTGCGCCAGATCTCTCCCTCGCCCGAGAGGACGTACCAATACTCGTCGATGGTCCGGAAGTGGCAGGCGCGGCCAACCATCCCCGGCGGGACGGTCGAGTGGATCATGTTGCCGTGCGGTCCGTCCATCAGGAAACGGATACGAGCTCCCAGAGGCGATCGGCCGCGCTCCGCGGTTTCGACGGTGGTGGTCTTCACGTGGTCACTCCCGCAAGAGGGACAGTAGGCTAGCCCGTCCTCGACTGCTGCGTGTCACCGCAGGCTGGGCATTCCTTGCTCCCGCGGGCGATAGCAATCCGTGGTGCCCGAGTGTGCGGGAATGTCGCTTGAGCGCGCCCTGACCGGTGTCTAGAGGTCGAGCGCCTTAGGATCCTCGCAAACCGCGGCGAGGAGGACTCGTGATCGTTCACTCGAGGCTCGACAGCTCGCATCTAGCAGCAAATCTGCTGGGTGATCCGAGCGAACGGGATCTGTTCGTCTATCTGCCACCGGGCTACGAGGAGACGGATCGACCGTATCCGACGGCCTACCTGTTACATGCGTTCGGCGAGACCGCCGCGCAAGTGCTGACACCGGACACGGATGGACAGCGGTGGCACCCGCCAATCGAAGACGTGCTCGACCCGGTGTTCGGCCGCTTGGGGGTGCCGCCGATGATCGTGGCCATCCCTGACGGCAACTCGCGCTACGGCTGCGGACAGTGGGTGGACTCACCGGTGACCGGCAACTTCGAGCAGTACGTGCTGCACGACGTCGTCCCTGCTGTCGACGCCACGTATCGGACGATCCCCGACGCGCGCAGCCGAGGCGTGTTCGGGTTCTCGTCCGGAGGCTTCGGCGCCTGGAACGTCGCCTCGCGCAACCCGGATGTCTTCGGAGCGCTGGCCATGCTCTCGGGCGACTCGTTCCTCGACATGACCCACAAGTTCATGCCGTACAAGTTCTTCGACAGCATCTGGCCAGAGGAGCCCAACGGCCCGATAGAGGGGAACGTCTGGTCGCAGCTCGTCTACGACTACTCGGCGACGTATTCACCCAATCCGGATCGCCCGCCCTTCTACGTCGACCTGCCTGTGGCCTGGCCCAGCGGCGAGCTGCTCCAGGACGTCTGGGACCGCTGGCTCGCCTTCGACCCGGTTGTCAACGTGCACGAGCGTCTCGAGAACCTCAGGCAGTTGTCCGGCATCCTGCTCGACGCAGGCTCCGCCGACGACTACAACCTCCACTGGGGTCACCGGCTACTCAGCCACTACCTCGACGAAGCCGGCATCGCGCACGAGCACAGAGAGAACCCCGGCAACCACGGCGGTCGCGCGAACGAGCGCTACCAGGTCGCGTTGGAGTGGCTTTCACACGTTCTCGAGCGCGACTGATTCGTCCTGCACTGGGGATAGGGCGCGGCTGTGTGCGAGTGTGTGGGAATGTCGCTTGAAGGCGTGACTCTCAGACTCGCCGAGATGCGGCCGCCTGAAATACAGCCGGCGGGTCTACGTCGCGGTCGTCTGAGGGAGCCTGGCCAGGTCGATCGCCTCTTCGATCGTGAGATGCCGGCCGGCCTCGGTGGCCCGGGCGGCTTCGTCGGCTGAGAGCGCCGCTCGCGCCAGGTCGACGAGCTCACGGCCGGGCGTTTCGTCGGAGTACACGACGACGATGCCTTCGTCCTGGGCGTAGACCTCCGCCGCGGCAGCGATCTGGACGGCACGCTCGGGTCGGTTCTCGACCGCCTCGGCGGCTGCAAGCCCGACGAGCGAAAGCCCCACGCCGCGCACGCTGGCGACGTCGGTGTGCGCCTGCACCGAGTCGAAGAAGTAGCGACGGGCGAGCGCAACCTCGCCGCCGCCGAGGCAGGCCCAGGCCATCTCGGACAGGATCCGCGCGACCTCGCCGCGGTCGCCGACCGCCTCGAACGCGGCCAGCGACTGCCGGTAGAGGTCGAGGGCCGCAGTCGATTCGCCGCGGCCGGCGGCGAGCTGCGCGAGACCGCCAAACGACGTGCCGATCCCTTCGCAGTCACCGAGCCGCTGTTGGATCCGGAGCGCCTCGAGGTATTGCGCCTCTGCCACGTCGACCTCGCCGCTCAGTGCGTGGGCGATGCCGCTGAAGCTCAGGGAGAAACCCAGCGCCCAATCGAAGTCATGAGCGCGGCCCAGCTCGATCCCGCGCGCCGTCCACTCCAACGCGCCCCCGGTGTCCACTCCTAGCAGCCCGAGCCCTCGGCACAGGGCGGCAAGGCACAGCTCACGTCCGGCCCCCAACTCCTCGGCGATCCGGTACGCCTCATCCCATTCCTCGTTCGCGCGCTCGAGCTGCGCGGTCATCCAGAAGGCAAGCCCGACGTTGAGCAGCGCCCCGGATCTACCCAGGCTGGGAGGCAGACCCTGACCCGCTGCGAGAAATGCCTCCGAGTACTCGCGCGCGCTGACGTTCTTCCCGCGGATGTGCCAGTACATCCACAGGTCGCCGCACAACTGCATTCCCGCCTCACAGGCGGCTGGGTCACCCCGCTGGGCGCCGCCGAGGAGCGTCTCGAGCGCTGTCTGCAGGTTGCCTTCCTCGGCAATGCCGCGCTCCACGGATCCGATCTGGCCGGGCCCCTCGATCGCGTCGCGAATCTCGCGTGCGACCCCCGCATAGCGGCGTGCGTGCCGCCCCGCGATCTCGCCCGACTCGCCGGCGAGGTCGAGCCGTTCCGACGCGAATTCGCCGATCGTCTGCAGCATCCGAAGCCGATCGCTCTGTCCGTCGGTCTGCACGAGAGCTTTGTCGACGAGCGACTCCAGCTCGTCGAGGATGGTCTCGCCGGGGTTTGCGCAGACCGCCTCGACGTCCGCGAACGTGCAGCCTCCGGCGAAGACGGCCAGACGCCGGAATAGACGCTGCTCCGCGTCCGCGAGCAGCGAGTGGCTCCAGTCGATCGTGGCGCGCAGCGTCTGTTGACGCTCGGGAACGTCGCGCGCGCCGGATGTCAGGACGTGGAGCGCGTGGTCGAGCCGTTCGAGCAGTGCCTCCGGAGCCAGGAGCCGGAGACGGGCGGCAGCGAGCTCAAGAGCGAGCGGCAGGCCATCCAGGCGCCGGCAGATAGCGGCGACAACCCCGGCGTTCTCCGGCGTCAGCTCGAACGAGCCTCTCGTCAGCTTCGCGCGCTCGACGAACAGCGCGATCGCCGGATACGAGCCGAGCGACTCGGTCGAGGCTGGATCCGACGGTGGGGGAAGCTCCAACGGGTCGAGCGCGTACTCCCGCTCGGCGGCGATCCTGAGTGGCGTCCGGCTCGTCGTCACGATCTGGAGCCCCGGGCAGCTCTCGACCAGGCCCGCCACGTCCGGCGCCGCCGCCACGACCTGCTCGAGGTTGTCCAGGAGCAGAAGTGCCTTCTTGTCACCGATCAGTGCGGCGACGCCCTCCGCCAACGTCCGCTCTTCGGCTTCCTTCACGTCCAACGCGTCCGCGAGAGCGGGGACGAACTGCGCAGGGTCTGTCACCTCGGCCAGCGCGATGAACGCGACTCCGTCGAGGAACTCGGGCGCGAGCAGACGGCCCAGCTCGACGACGATGCGCGTCTTTCCAACACCGCCGGGGCCGGTGATCGTGACGACCCGATGTTCGTGCGCCAGCTCGACGAGCGACGCCAGATCAGCCGCGCGGCCGACGAGTGGCGTGGTCGGCTCCGGCAGGTTGCTCGGCAGACTGGCAAAGCGCTCGCCCTTGCCTTCGAGCGCCTCCGGATCCGGCACCACGATGCCCTCGGCCGCGATTGCATAGAGCTCGAACGGGCGCCCGACGTTCTTGAGCCTGAACCGTCCGAGGCGGATGACGCCGACGTCGCTCCGGTTCTTGATCTGCTCGTACGCGGAGTCGGACAACATCACGCCCCCCGGTACGGCGAAGGACTCGATCCGGGCCGCGATGTTCACAGCGTCACCGGTGAGCCGCTCGGAATCGACGACCACCTCGCCCACGTGGACTCCGATGCGGATCGGAACGTCTTTCGCTGCGAGCTCCCGCTGGATCTCGACTGCGGCGAGCACCGCGGCAAGCGAGCTGGGGAACATGCTCATGCTGCCGTCGCCGAGCCGCTGGACGATCGTCCCGCCGAAGGTGTCGTGGTGGCGCTCGAGCGCACTCATGTACCGGTCGCGTTTGTCGAGTGCCACACGCTCGTCCGCCTGGATGAGCGCCGTGTATCCGACCATGTCGGTGAACATCACCGCGACGAGCCGGCGATCGAGCGGCACAGTCGGGGCATCCCCTTCGGCCCGCTCGGAGGGACGTGGTATCGCCACACGATGACCGTATCGCAGTCCACGCGAAGAGCACGGGCAGGCCGGACGTGGGCGGCAACGACCCCGCTTCCTCATTCGCTGAGAACCCGAGCGCCCTGTACGGCGGGTGCCGGGGACCGACGGGCGCGCGCCGAGCGGGGCCGGCCACCGGCCTGTGCTCAATCGGCGACCAGGCGATAGGTGCCTGCGTTGCGCGAGTGTGCGGGAATGTCCCTTGAGCGAGCCGGCCTACGGTGCACTCCTGGCACCCGCGCGGACCAGTCGCTCTGCAGTAGGTTCCCGAACATGTTCGCATCCGGGTTCGTCAACCTCTACACGGTCGACATCGAAGCCGGACTTCACTTCTATCGTGACCTCCTCGGGTTCGAGGAGACCTTCCGCACCCCGGAGGAGGGAACGCCCGAACACGTGGAACTCACACTCCACGGATTCGCGCTCGGACTCGGAACCGTGCAGGCAGCAAAGAGGGTGCACGGTGTCGACGCGTCGCCCGGAACCCCTGCGATGGTCCTGGTCGTGTGGACGGACGACGTGGACAGGGCTTTCGAGCACTTGAGATCCGCTGGTGTACCCGTCGTCCACGCGCCACATGACACCGGCAACAACAACCGGAGCGCACTGCTCAGAGACCCGGACGGAAACCTGGTCGAGATCGTCTCGAAGGTCGCTTAACCACGGAACTCTCAGCGAGCTCGACAGCTCGGCACCCTAGACACAGCAGTCTTGCCTGCGCCAGCGTTCATCAATGACGCCCGAGGGAGTGCTCCATGTCGTCGACGGCGTCGTGCTTCCGGCCGTCGACGTTCTCATCGGCCGCGACGGCGTAGACCATCTCTTTGGTCTCCGGGGCGAGCGCTCCGAACCTTCGCGCTAGGTGCCCTGCCGAGAGAGCCGCAGACCCGCGCAGCCACGGATCGCGCGCGTGGAGTCCGAGCGTGGTGCACCAGCCCTCGACGAACCGTAGATCCTCGTCGAACAGCGCCAGGCCGATGATGACCACACTCGCGTTCGACCCATCCAGTTCGGTCAGAGCGTGCTGGAGCACGGAGGTTGCTTCGTCGTGCGAAAGGTGCGGTGGCTCCTCGTACTCGTGCCTCCTCATCCTGGGATGATGCCGATCGCCTGGGCCAGTGTTCGGGAATGTCACCCGAACGGGGCGGTCATACTCCGCGCGTGGGTGGACGCTGCGAGAGCGACCCGCCGGGGCCTGACCCGGAAGGAACCAGTCTTCGAACGGCACGGCTGATGCTTCTCCCGCTGACAAGCCGCGACGAGTCCGACCATGCTCGTGCATCGAGGAATGCAGCGGACGCCTTGCGCGACACCCGCGCGGCCGATGTCCAGTGGCGCGAGCACGGCTTCGGGCCGTGGGCCGTCCGGGACAAGCAGGGCAGCTGCTTCCTCGGCTGCGCCGAGCTGCGTCTCGCCGGCGACGGCATCGAGGGCATCGCCCCCGACGAAGTCGAGGCGGGCTGGTGGGTGACCGAGGACCGGCGGAATGACGGCATCGCGACCGAAGCGATGGAAGCGGCGATCGACGATCTCTTCAGCCGCACCGACGTCGAGACGATCACGGCGTACATCTCGGACGGGGGAAACGAAGCATCCCGCCGCGTGGCAGCCAAGCTCGGATTCTCGGTACGCGGCCGAGGCCACGGGCGCTCGGGCGAGCCGATGACGGTTTACACGCTTCCCCGCGATGATTGGCTGCGACAACGGCCCTGAGGCAAGCGCTCGGAGTAAGGACCGGCTCGCCTGTGCGAGTGATCCAGAATGTTCCTAGGGGCCGTAGCTCGGACGAGATGAGTACGAGGGCTCGGCCGAGTCACCCCAGATCGCCGTAGGATCATCCGCAATGGGCTTGGCCGAATAGCCGAGCAGGTGCTGCGCGACGCGGGTGGCGGGCCGCTCCACTATCGGGAGATCACAGAGCGCGCGACGAACGCAGGCTTGATGACGCCGACAGGTGAAACGCCGTGGGCCTCCGTCAATGCAGCTATGGGCGTCGATAGCCCGAACCGTGTCCCGAATCCGAGATTCGACCAGGGCTTGGACGGATGGAGTCTCTGGGGTGACGGACAGGCGCAACTCGAGCCAAGTCGCGGCAGCGGCCAGGCCCCCCATGTGAGCGCTGCAGGCTCGGACGGCTGACCTCCGTGAACCCGGCCGCGGTGAAGATGCTTACGTGGCCGACGTGGAGCTCGCCCCAGGGAACGTCCTTCCCGGGCTCGGGGATCATCGAGTAGCCCTCGAGCGCGCGGGCACCGCGCTGGCGCGCGAGGTCCACCGCGGCGCGCGCAAGCGCGTAGCTGACGCCGCGGCGACGGAACCCTGAGCGAGTGATAAAGCACGGCACGGCCCAGATGCGTGAGTCAGTTCTGTCCTCATCTCGCTTCCGCCAAGGCACGCTGCGGAAATATGGGTAGGCGGTACGCGGCTCCACGTTGCACCACCCGGCGGCTCACCGTCGACATAGGCGACAAGGCCGCTCGACGTGCCCGATCTCGGATGCCCGCAGTCGGTCTGCTCGCGCAGCACTTGAGCGTGTTCGAGATCGTCGCCCGGCCAGAGCGTTCCATGGAGCTTGAAGCGCTGGCAGTAGCAGCGTCCCCCATGACAGCGGGCGCCGCCGAGAACTGCGTCGAGGTCATCCCAGGATGCCTCGTTCGCCGGGAGGATCCTCGCCTCCATCGCCAGATCCGTCACGCCGACATCCTGCCGCAGCAAGGCCCACCACGCCCAGGCCACGAGCTCAGCGGGCGGCTAAGCGTTCGGCCATGAACGACCGCGTCGCTCGAGCCGGGCCACGGACCGGCTTCGTACACGATCGATGCCGGCGAGGGGTCGCCGGAGTGCCCCAGTGTTCGGGAATGTCCGTTGGCGAGACGAGTTCCGATGTGTCGACTGGTGACGATAGTTGCTTAGCCCGGACCGAACGGAGTACGGTCGATGAAGCCAACGGACCGAAGGAGATAACCGCAACGGCCGAACAAGGCGACGCCGTCCTAAGGGAGGTTCCTCATGAGCACCACCGTCCAGACCGCAACCGGTGTCCGTTCATTCCACGTCGACATTCCGGAAGAGCAGCTCGCCGAGCTGCGCCGACCGCATCGCCGCGACGCGCTGGCCGAGCAAGGAACTGGTCGACCGACCGGTCGCAGGGCGTGCAGTTGGCGACGCTACAGGCGCTCGCCCGTTACTGGGCAGACCGAGTACGACTGGCGCAAGGCCGAGGCGAAGCTGAACGCGCTGCCGCAGTTCACGACCGAGATCGACGGCGTGGACATCCACTTCATCCACGTCAGGTCGCGAGCACGAGAACGCGCTGCCGCTGATCATGACGCACGGCTGGCCCGGCTCCGTGATCGAGCTGCTCGACTCCGTCGGCCCGCTGACCGACCCGACCGCGCACGGCGGCAGCGCCGAGGATGCCTTCCATCTCGTGCTGCCCTCCCTGCCCGGGTACGGCTTCTCCGGCGAGCCGGTCGAGGTCGGCTGGGATCTGGGCCGGACCGCACGGGCCTGGGCCGAGCTCATGCGCCGACTCGGCTACACCCGCTACGTGGCCCAGGGCGGCGACGTCGGCGCCGGCGTCACCGACGCGATGGGCCGCCAGGCACCCGAGGGCCTGGTCGGCATCCACACGAACCTGCTCGTGCCGGCGCTGGGCGGCACCATGCCGACGGACACCGACGAGGAACGCGCCGCGGCCGCGCAGATCGCCACCTTCGGGCAGTCCGGAAACGGCTACTTCGTCGAGATGGCCACCCGACCGCAGACGATCGGCTACGCCCTGCTCGACTCTCCCGTCGCCCTGGCCGCCTGGATGATCGACCACGACACGGACGCCTACTACAAGATCGCGCGCGCCTTCGTCGACGGGCAGCCCTCGGGCAACCTCACGCGCGACCACATCCTCGACAACATCACGCTGTACTGGCTGACCGGCACCGGCGCCTCCGCGGCCCGGTCGTACTGGGAGGCCTACGGGCCCGACGCCCCGGCCGCGGGCCGTCAGCCACTGCCACCGCCGACGATCCCGTTCGGCTTCACGACGTTCCCAGGCGAGATCTGGCGGACGCCGCGCAGCTGGGTCGAGGCGAGCTACCCGAACGTCACCTACTTCCACGAGGTCGACAAGGGCGGCCACTTCGCCGCCTGGGAAGAGCCGGAGCTCTTCTCCTCCGAGCTCCGCGCCGCGTTCAGGTCACTGCGCTGATCGGCAGTCAAGGCGGCGCGCACGCAGAGTGCGCGCCGCTCGCCGCATACTTGCGCGAAACGTCTTGCGCTCTCGCCAACCGCTGCTTGTGGGCCGTTTCCACCGCGACCATTCGACTGCGGCCGAGCGATGGTTCTGTGGACTGTGCGAGTGTGCGGGAATGTCGCTCGAGCTCTACCCGGGCTCGAGCTCGGGCAACGCCCACGTACCGTCGGTGACCTCGCGACGGGGCCGGTAGAGGCGGACGGTGTAGTTCCAGCCATCCATGATGGGGAGGCAGTTCACGCGACCGTCTTGACACGCACCGAAGTGAACGGTTACTGAGTCGTCGTCGTTCTGCTCGGCCGTGACGCTGTTGACGCTGTAGGCGTCCAGCTCGTTCGGCTGGAAGAAGCCATCCGCGTTGTAGACCGAAACCGACCAGAAACCGTCCACGGGGACGGCGCGCATGTGCAGCTTGTAGGCACCGCTTGCAGGGAGATTGGGATAAACACCTTGGTAGCGAGCCTCGGTCGGAGGGAGCCCACCCCACCCGGCGGCAGTTCCGATCAGGTGATGGATCGGGTCGACTTCGTGCTTCCTTCCGAAACCAGGGATGTCACCGCCGAGTCCCCCAGTGGCGAGCTCGAGGAGGGCGGCGCGAGTACGGTCGAAGCTGTCGAGCTCGTACTCCGGCATCACGAACGGACGGGCGGAGGTCGCCCGCACTGCGAGCCGATCCTGGAGCGCGGTGACCGCCGCGACGTCTTCGGGATCGCGCGGGTCGACGAGAATTCGGACGACGACGCCGACGTATGGCGTGTCGAACTCCTCGACGGTCAGTTGGTATTCGCCCGCCTCGTGGAAGATCCGGTTGATGTAGTGGTCCTGGTTGACCACCATCATCGAGAGGTAGCGTTCGCCCGGGTCGGGGATCGTGACGAAGGCTCCCTCGCTGATGTCGACGATCGCGGAGCTGTACAAGGTGTCGCGATTCATCCTGATTACCCCCTGCGCGTCGACCGGCGTCGGCTCCCGCGTGTGCTGCCAGATGTTCACGCCGCCAGCGAGGCTCACTCGACCTGCAAACATCCGGTTCGTCTCAGCGCGGACGAAGTTGTCGACCGTTACCTGTTCGGTTGGCACGTGCGCTTCCTCCTTGCTGCCGGAGTAGCGAGGCTACAACGCCGTGACGTGCGCCAGAGTCCTGTCTCCTGAACGGCCAACTGCCGTTCGAGTTACGTTGCTAATTCAAGTAAAGAAACCCGTCGGTCACGCCGGCTGGTGCTCGACGGAGTGGCTCCGAACCGTTACTGCCAGGACCGCTCGATTCGTCGTAATGTGAGTGGTGGGCGTGTACCCACGAACCCCACTTGCGTCCTGCCGCACATTCGGCGCGAACTTCCACGCGAGACGTCCTTAGGCCTGCTACGCGGTCGTATGCGTAGGGGTCCTGTGCTCCTCTGTGCCACAGAACTCACGCGCTGCCGCCAGGTAGACCCGCCGGCACTGGTCGACTGAGTCGAGATCAACCCATTCGCTCTCCGCGTGCGCCCCTTGGCCGTCCGGCCCGAAGATCACCGTCGGAATTCCTGCCGACGAGAGCAATGCGGAGTCCGCCCACCAGTTCGCGCCCGTCACTGGCCGCTCCGACCCGACGATCCCCGACGCTGCTCGCCGTACCAAGTCCGCGATCGGCTCTTCCAGCGACACCTCGAATGGGTCCCGAACCAGTCCGCATGTTGCCGTTGCTCGAAACGCATCGTCGTGCGCCGCGATGCCGTCGATCAGCTCCTCGATCTGCCGGGCAACGAGATCGGGACCCTCACCCGGCACAGTCCGCCGCTCGATCCGGACCAGACAGCGGTCGGGATAGGTCGAGAGCTCGGTGCCACCCTCTATCAGCGATGCGTGGATCGACCCCGTCCCGAGGAGGGGATGGCCCGCCGATACGCGCAAGCGCCGATCGAGAGCCTCGAGCCCGACCAGGGCGTGCCCCATCTTCGCGATCGCATCCACCCCGAGGTCGGGACGCGATCCGTGCGCCGCTACCCCGGCCACCTCGATGTCGAGCCAGACGAACCCGCCGTGGGCGACGGTGACCGCGAGTCCCGTCGGCTCGGTGAGGATCGCCGCATCGGCTCGATAGTCGCGCACCACCGCCAGCGTGCCGATGCTGGCGTACTCCTCGTCCGCCACTGCGGTCACGATCACGTCGCCAGCAGGTGGATCGACCGCCAGCTCGGCGGCCGCCAGCATCGTCGCCGCCAGACTCCCCTTCATGTCGTACGAGCCCCGGCCGTGAAGCCGGTTCCCCTCGACCCGTGCACGCAGGGCGCCGTCCGGACCGCCGAAACCGACTGTGTCGGTGTGGGCGTTCAGCATGAGCGATCGCCCGCCTCCGCGACCGCGCACCCGGCCAATCACGTTCGGTCGCTCGCTTGCCGTCTCCTGCAGCGCGACCACGAGCCCGGCCCGTTCGAGCCACTCCGCCACGAACCTCGCGATCTCCGCCTCTCCCGCCGCGCCCGGCACGAGCGAGGGATTGACCGAATCGATCTCGACTAACCGACCGAGCAACACTGCCAGTTCGGCCACAACACCCTCCGTTCCGCTCTTTGCAGAGTCCGAACTGCTCAACGATACGCCGGACCGATGCGTCTCTGGATGGAGAACGAAGCAACACCGCTGGCGCGCGATGGATGCTCTCGCGCGGGCGCAACGCGAACGAGAAGAGCCGACCGGCTAAACCTTTCAATCGGCCGGCTCTGAAAACGGCTTGGTTGAGCCGATGATGGAGGCGGGGGGAATCGAACCCCCGTCCGCAGTCGCACCGACAGAACATCTACGAGCGTAGTCCGCGCTTCGTCTCACCCGCCGGCCGGTTCACGGACGACCTTCCGACGGGCCAGCCATCCTGAAATGTCGCGCTTCGGGCGATTGGCTCTCCCTCGGCGCCGAGCCCGATCGTTGGCGCCGAACACCGGATTTCGGGCCGAACCCGGGTCGACGTCGCCTTACCTAGCTAGAAGCTAGGCGGCGAGTGCGAGTTCGTTCTTGTTCGCACTTGCTTTTGTGCCGGTGGATTTACGAGGCCAACCGGCGACCTCGGCTCGCAGCTCTGCCGGAGAACCGACCACGTCGAAACCTGGTCGCCCCCGTATGTGTGATTCAAGGCCAGAGAATAGCTGCCGATAAGCGGCTTGCCCCGTCTGCGGACGAATCCTGGCGCAGGTCGTGGGGCAATCGAGAAAGGACAGATCTGTGGCACTGCTCATGGAGGAGCGTTTCGAGGGGCTTGCAGACCTACGAGAACGGGCCCAGGCCGAGGTCTCGAAGGTCGTCGTCGGCCAGGACGGCACGGTCGAGCTCATGCTCGTCGCGGCACTCGCGCACGGGCACGTACTCCTCGAAGGACCCCCTGGGAGCGCCAAGACGTTGCTTGCACGCGCCGTCGCGCACATGCTCGGCGCGTCCTTCAAGCGCATGCAGTTCACGCCTGACACGACTCCAGCGGAGCTCGTCGGGCATACGGTCATGAGAGGTGGCGAGCCGACGTTCGTGCAGGGCGTCGTCTTCACCAACGTGCTGCTCGCCGACGAGATCAACCGAACACCGCCCCGCACCCAGGCTGCGCTGTTCGAGCCGATGCAGGAGCGGCAGGTGACGATCGACGGGAAGTTCCACAAGCTGCCCGATCCGTTCCTGGTCATCGCGACCCAGAACCCATACGAGCACGAAGGAGTCTTTCCTCTCCCCGAGTCGCAGCTCGACCGGTTCCTGTTCAAGCTCCAGCTCGACTACTGCGACGCCGACGCGGAGCTCGCGATGCTCAACCTCCCGCACAACGGGATCGCCCCGGACATGCTCGGAGAGGTTCGTCCTCTCCTGGGCGTCGTCGGGCTCGACCGCGCGCGCGAGGAGCTCGACACCACCGTCGTCTCCGAGGCCGTCGGCCGCTACATCGTCGCGGTCGGACGGCGCACGCGCGAGACTCCTGAGATCGAGCTGGGCGCGAGCTCGCGCTCGCTCATCCACCTCGTGAGCGCGACGAAGGCCTGCGCACGGCTTCGCGGCCGGGCGCACGTCACGATCGCGGACGTCCGCGAGATGGCCCCGTTTGTCCTCCGCCATCGCCTGATGGTGCGCGACGGGATCACACAAGAAGAGGCATTGCGCCTCGCCCTCGACGCGGTGCCTGCACCCGTCGACTCAGGCGCGTAACCAGGACCCGGGGCCGCTCACCGCAGAGGGCGGCCTCGGGCCGCCACCCTTCTGCACCTGTGTGCCCCTTCCGGGCGTTGCGCAATCGAGACGCGGCGCCGATACGAGACGTGCGATGAGGGACTACTACAAGGGCCTCGTCGACCTCCGAGAACGTGCGAAGGAAGAGGTCTCCAAGGTCGTGCTCGGGCAGGACCGGGCCGTCGAGCTGCTGCTCGTCGCCGCGCTCGCCCGCGGTCACGTGCTGATCGAGGGACCGCCGGGTTGCGCCAAGACCTTGCTCGGTCGCGCCATCGCTCACATGCTCGGCGCGTCGTTCAACCGGATCCAGTTCACACCGGACACGCAACCGAAGGAGCTCGTCGGGGAGTACGTCGAGCGATTCGGCGAGCGGGTCTTCGAGCCGGGCGTCGTGTTCACGAACGTCCTGCTCGCAGACGAGGTCAATCGCACCCCGCCACGGACGCAGTCGGCTCTCCTCGAGGCGATGCAAGAGCGTCAGGTGACGATCGAGGGTCGGAGCCACAAGCTCAAGGATCCGTTCCTCGTGATTGCAACGCAGAACTCCCTCGATCACGAGGGCGTGTTCCGCCTTCCGGAGTCACAGCTCGACCGCTTCCTGTTCAAGATCGAGCTCGAGTACGTGGACGAGGCCGCAGAGCTCGAGATGCTCGAGCTGCCCCACGACGGTCTGCTGCCGGACATGATCGCCGACATCCATCCCATGCTCGGCGTCATCGGGCTCGAGAAGGCGCGCTACGAGCTCAACGCGACCATCCTGCCCAAGGAGGTCGCCCGCTACATCGTGGCCGCCGGACGGCGCACGCGCGAGCTCCCGGGTGTTCAGCTCGGGGCGAGCTCACGCTCGCTGATCCATCTCGCGAGCGCGTCGAAGGCCATCGCTCGGCTCGCAGCTCGTGACACCGTGACGGTCGACGACGTGCGCGAGGTGGCTCCGTACGTCCTGCGCCACCGCATCATCGTGGATCCGCGCGTCAACGCCGACGACGTGCTGCGCGAGGCGCTCGACAGCGTCTTGACTCCAGAGAACGCGCCCGCCGTCGTCTAGCTGTGGCTCGCGACTGGCGCCACGGGGCGCCGGGCGAACCTAGTCCCCGAACGCCTCTCGGAGTGCTCGCCTCCCCAGGACTCTGGCCAGATGGAGCCGGAACTCGGCGCTCGCGGCCTGATCGGAAGGTGGACTCGTTCCCTCTCCGATGAGGTCGGCAGCCTCGTCGATCGCTGTACCGCTCGCGATCGCCTCCTCCGCAGCGCGAGCGCGAACCGGTGTCGCGCCCATGTTCGTGAGCGCGATCGATGCGCTCGCGATCGATCCGTTCGAGCGCTCGACGACCGCCGCCACGGCGACCGTGGCCCAGTCCTGAGCTCGGCGCGCCATCTTCGTATACGACCAGCCGGTCGACGGACCGAGCTTCGGCACCCGGATCTCGACGACCATCTCGCCGGCCGTCAGAGCCGTCTGGAAGACGCCGGTACAGAAGTCCCGCGCCGGAACGATCCGCTCGCTCGCCCCGCGTACGACCATCTCCGCGTCGAGGGCGAACAGAACGGCCGGAAGATCGGACGCAGGATCGCCGTGCGAGATCGAGCCACCGATCGTTCCGCGGTGCCTGACCTGAGGGTCTCCTACCTGTCCCGCCGTGAACGACACGATCGCGCAGTGCTCCTGCAGGAGCGCGGCGTCGCGAACGTCCTTGTGGCGCGTCAGCGCCCCGATCGCGATCTGCTCGCCCGCGTCGCGCACATAGCTGAGCTCGTCGAGCCTGCCGATGTCGACGAGCAGCGTCGGGCGGGCGATGCGGAGCTTCATCGCCGGCAAGAGCGAGTGGCCGCCGGCGAGCAGCTTCGCGTCCTCCGTGCCTCCAAGGAGTGCGATCGCGTGCTCGGGGCTCTCCGCGACCTCGTAGTCGAACTTCGCAGGAATCACGACTTCGCCTCCTCGATCGCGGTCCAGACTCGCTCGGGAGTCGCAGGGATCTGCACGTCGGTGACGCCGAGGTGCGACAGGGCATCGACAAGGGCGTTCACCACCGCCGGAGCGGCGGCAATCGTGCCGGTCTCCCCCACCCCCTTCACACCGAGCGGGTTGTCCGCTCGCGTCTCCGTGCGGCCCGTCTCGTACGACGGGAGCTCGGCCGCCGACGGCACGAGGTACGTCGTCATCGTGGTCGTCAGCAGGTTGCCGTCCTCGTCGTATGCGCCTTCTTCGTAGAGCGCGGCGGCGATGCCCTGCGTGATGCCGCCGTGCACCTGGCCGTCGATGATCATCGGGTTCACGGGCGCGCCGACATCGTCGATGGCGACGTAGCGGACGAGCCGCGTGTCGCCCGTGTCCGTGTCGACCTCGACGACGGCGGCATGGGCACCTCCGGGCCAGGAGAAGTTCGGTGGATCGAACACCGCCGTCTCCTCGAGGCCGGGCTCCATCCCGTCGGGGAGGTTGTGGGCGGCATGCGCTGCGAAGGCCGTCGCCTGGATCGTCATGTTCCGGTCCGGCGTGCCCTTGACGCTGAACGTCCCGTTCGCGAACTCGAGGTCGTCCTCGGACACCTCGAGCTGGTGCGCGACGATCGCGCGCGCCTTGGCGATGACCTTCTCGCCTGCATGCCAGAGCGCTATGCCGCCCACCGTGAGCGAGCGGCTGCCATATGTGTCCATCCCCTGCTGAGAGACCGCGGTGTCGCCGTGCAGCACTTCGACGTCGTCGACCGCGACACCGAGTTGGTCGGCGACGATCTGGGCCCACGTCGTCTCGTGACCCTGTCCGTGCGGCGAGGTGCCCGTCACGACCTGCACCGAGCCGAGTGGCTGGAAGCGGATCGTCGCGCTGTCCCAGCCGCCGACCGCATAGCGAATAGCGCCGAGGATGCGGGAGGGCGCGAGGCCGCACATCTCGTTGTAGGTCGAGAACCCGACCCCGATCTGCTTCGCGTCACCGTTCGCACGGCGCGCCGCCTGGTCCGCCCTGATCGAGTCGAGATCGAGCACCTCGAGCAGCCGGTCGAGCGAAGCGTGGTAGTCACCCGAGTCGATGGTCAGGCCCGAAGCCATCGTGTGCGGGAACTCCTTGACGAAGTTCTTGCGGCGAAGCTCGACCGGATCCATCCCGAGCTCCGCAGCCAGAGCGTCCATCGTCCGCTCGAGGACGAAGGTCGCCTCGGGTCGCCCGGCGCCGCGATACGCATCGGTCGGGGTCGTGTTCGTGAAGACGCCCGTGAACGTGACGCTGTAGTTGGGGATCTCGTACGGGCCTGAGTAGATCCAGGCGCCTAGGAGCGGGATCCCCGGAGTCACGAGCTGGAGATACGCGCCCATCGCGCAGAGCGCCTCGGACTTGACGGCCGTGATGTCGCCGTCCTTGGTCGCCGCGAACGTGAGCTCGTGGACGACGTCGCGGCCGTGAATCGTCGCCTGGTAGTTCTCGCTGCGCTCTTCCGTCCACTTGACGGGACGCCCGAGCCGCTTCGCGAGAGCGACCGCGAGGTACTCCTCCGCGTAGACGTCGAGCTTCGACCCGAAGCCTCCGCCGACGTCCGGGGCGATCACGCGCACCTTGGATTCGGGAATCCCGAGGACCAGCTGCATCGTGAAGCGGAGGATGTGCGGGATCTGCGTCGCGGACCACAACGTCACGTCTCCCGTCGGGCCGACCTGGGCAAGAAGGCCGCGCGGCTCGATCGCATTCGGAATCAAGCGCGGCTGGAAGTAGCGGCGCGTGACGACGACGTCCGCGGCGTCGATGGCCGCCTGCACGTCGTCGGTCTCGAGCTTCCACACGTAGCACTCGTTGGTGCCGAGATCCGAGTGCACGAGCGGAGCGCCGTCCTGGAGTGCCTTCTCGATGTCGGCGATCGAGTCGAGGGGCTCGTAGTCCACCTCGACGAGCTCCGCGGCGTCCTTCGCGAGAGCGCGAGTCTCGGCGACGACGACGGCGACGCCGTCGCCCTGGTAGCGAGCCTCGGCGGTAGCCAGCGGGTAGTGCGGCGGCATCTTGATGTCCTCCGTCACCGCCCACGCGCACGGCATTCCGCCTGCCCAGTCGTCCGCCAGATCGGCGCCGCTGAACGCGGCTACGACACCTTCGGCCGCTCGTGCTGCGTCGAGGTTCACGCTCGTGATCCGTGCGTGCGGGTACGGACTGCGGACCAGCACCATCGCGACGGTGCCCGGAAGCGTGAGGTTGTCGACGTACGTTCCCCGCCCGAGCAGGAGCGATGCATCTTCCTTGCGCTTTACGGAGCTGCCGACGAAGGTCTCGGTCGACTCGGTGACGGCCATCTAGCTCACCTCCGCGGCTGCCTGCACTGCCTTGACGATGTTGTGGTACCCGGTACAGCGGCAGAGATTCCCTTCGAGGCCAAGGCGAATCGCGGCCTCGTCGGTTGCGGCCCCGCTCTCGATCAGGCTCACCGCGGCCAGCACCATGCCCGGCGTGCAGTAACCGCACTGGAGCGCGTGGTGGTCGTGAAACGCCTGCTGGACAGGGTGCAGGGTGCCGTTCGTAGCGAGACCCTCGATCGTCGTGATCTCCGAGCCGTCGGCCTGGACGCCGAGCATCGTGCAGGACTTGATCGACTCTCCGTTCAGGAGCACCGTGCACGCCCCGCACGAGGACGTGTCACAGCCGACGTTCGTTCCAGTGAGGTTGAGATGCTCTCGAAGGACGTAGACGAGAAGCTCGCGAGGCTCTAGATCGAGCTCGTGAGCCTCGCCGTTGACGGTCAGAGCTACGCGTCGCAACGCGCCCTCCTCTCCTCGTAGGGCGGAGCTTCGAGCCTATCGCGTCACCGGCGGCCCGCCAAACGGCTCAGCGCCGACGTCTCAAGGCCCGTTCCATCTGGCGCTTGGCGTCTCTGTCGGCGATCACGCGCCGCTTGTCGACACGCTCGCGGCCGCGGGCCACGGCGATCTCCACCTTCACTCGACCGTCCTTGAAGTACATCCGCGTGGGAACGAGCGTGAGACCCTTCTCGCGCACCATCCCGTACAGCGAGTCGATCTCCTTACGGTGCAGGAGCAGCTTCCGCTCGCGATCGGGCTGGTGCGAGGAGCCACCCTCCGCGTACTCGGCAATCGACGCCCCGACGAGCCACGCCTCGCCGCCGCGGATGTCCGCGTACGCCTGGCCGAGCTGAACGTGTCCGGCGCGCGCCGACTTGACCTCTGACCCCGTCAACACCACCCCGGCCTCGACGCGTTCGAGCAGCTCGTAGTCGAACCGCGCCCTGCGGTTGTCTGCGACCAGCTTCGTTCCGTCCGGCTTCGACACGCCGGCCAGTGTAGGGCCGCCTAGCGGTCAGTCGTCCGGGCTCGTGTCAGCCATCCGCCGCGCGAGCTCTCGCAGCATCTCGAGAGCCAGCGACGGCTCGCTCTCGACGAGCGCGAGGAATTCGTCTCTCGGAACGCTCAGACAGCGCGCGGCTGTGGCGGCGCGAACGCGTGCGCCCCGGACCGCCGTGGGAGCCAGCAGTGCCGCCTCGCCGAAGAAATTCCCCTCGCCGAGCTCGACGTGCATGCCGCCGCGCATCTCGACCCTGACGGTCCCTTCGAGCACGACGTACATCCCGGATCCGGCATCGCCGGGTACGACGAGTACCGTGCCCGGCTCGCAGTGGATCTCGGCACCGGCTGCCGCCAGGCGGTCGAGCCCTGCCGGGGACACACCGGCGAAGAGCGGGACTACGCGTAGCTCGTCCGGAGTCACGCCGAGTTCATATCAGGACCGCCTCGAGCGAGTGTCTCGCCCAACGCACCGGTCACAGAGCGGGAACCACGGAGGGCATGTACGCCCGCACGAACGGCAGCGTCCTATCGTCGGTGACTCGATCTCGACCCGGAGCCGTGCGACGACGCGCTCGGCCGCGGCCTCCTCCAGTGCCGCAGCGCGCTCGATGGTCACGCCGCCCACTCCCGGGTACTGAAGCGCGAACCAGCGAAGGATGCTCGCCTCCCGTCCCGCCTGCTCCGCGTCTTCGAGCGAAGCTCCGCGCAGCCGTGCCGCGTCGAGGAGGAACGACAGATGCGGACGCGCGACACGATCGCCAGCAAGCGCGAGCGCGAACGTCGAAAGCAGCTCGAGACCGTCCTCGTCCACCGGCGCGTTCACGAGCTTCCAGGTGTCGTCGAGCGAGATCCGGCGGCCTCGCGCGGCGAGGCGCTTCTGTACCGCCTCGAGCCGCAGCCGAATCGGCTGCAGCGACTCGACCGCGAGCCACGTCTCGTATGCCCACTCTCGCGTCGCGACGCGATGCCAGGCCGCGAGCGCAGCGTCGAGATCGACGGGATCGTGGACGCCGAGATCGGAGAGCCGTGGACGGATCCGCGCCTCGTCGACGGCGCGATAGCCCCGATGCCCACCCGGAAGCAGGACATGCGGTTCGAGCCCAGAGTTCACGAGCTCCGGGTCCGCCTCACCCCACCCGAGGCCGGCGAGTACCCCGACATGGCCGCGTTCGACAAGCCCGAAGCGGCCCGCGCGCCCGGCGATCTGTGCGAGCTCCCACGGCAGTAGCGGGCGCCGTTCCTGCCCGTCGAACTTCGTCGTCTCCGCGAAGAGAAGCGTCTCGCACGGCAGGTTCACTCCGTGCCCGAGAACATCCGTCGCGACGCACACGTCGGCCGTCCCGGCGAGAAAGCGGTCGATCTCTTCTCGCCGCGACGACAAGGGCATCGCTCCGTACAGAACCGCGACGCGCCCCGGGTGGCGTCTGTTCACCTCACCCGCGAGCGCGAGCACGGCACGCCGGCTGAACGCGACGATGACGGTGCCGGTCGTGAGCCCGGCCAGCGTCCGTTCGCCGACGAAGTCGAGCGGCAGCATGCGCTCGAAGACCTTGAGCTCAGCGTCCGGAAACGCGCGCTCCACGAGTGGCAGCGCATCGAGCGCTCCGAGGAGCAGGATCTGCCGGTACTCCCCTGCGAGCAGAAGTCGCGTCCATGCCGACCCGCGTTCCTCGTCGTCGGCCCACTGCACCTCGTCGAGCACGAGCAGCTCGCCCGCTTGAGGCGCCATCTCGACGGTGGAGCAGATCACCGGAGCACGCTCGTTGACGCGCTCCTCCCCCGTGACGAGGCCCACGTTGTCCGCACCGATCCGCTCTCCGAGCCTACGGTGCGCCTCCTGGGCGAGCATGCGCAGCGGGCCCGCGTAGACGCCTCGTCCCGCGGCGGCGAGCTCGTCGAGCGCGGCGTGTGTCTTCCCCGAGTTCGTCGGCCCGAGGTGAGCGACGACGCGCTCCGGTGGCACGCTGCGGGACGGCAGCGTGATCGAGATCGAGTGCTCGGCGCGCTTCGCCGCCTGAGCCGGCTTCCGAGCTCGCTGAGCTCGGCTCGGTCTCTTCGTTCGAGTGCGCGGAGGGCGCCGCTGGCGCATCACCGCACCGTAGCGGTGAACCAGCGAGGCTCGTTGCGAGCGGTCTTGCGCAGCGGGTCTCAAAAGGGCATAACTGCAGCGTGGAACCGCTCAGCTGTGTCTACCCGGATTATGAGTACGGGCCCTGCGGTTGTGGAGCGTACTTCGAGCGACACTGGGTCGAGGTCCGCACGGAGGTCGCGGGCGAGCCCATCGTCCTCTCGGATCTGCCGCAGGGCGTCTGTCCGTCCTGCGGTTCCAAGGTCTACAAGGCCGAGATCCTGGAGCTAATCGAGGCGATCGTCGGCGGCAGACTGCCGCTGTCTATCGGAGCGTCGGTGCCTAGTCAGAGCTGAGACGGATCCGCGCTATCGGTTGAACGTTGACGTCGGGAGGGAGGTCGCGGTAGGACAGGATGGGCAGGTCCGGGAACTCGGGCTCCAGAACGCGCCGGATTAGCGCCCTCGAGTTCGAGTCCGTGAGGATCAGAGGACGGTGAGCAACCGGCGGTAGGTAGGAGAGCTCGCGCCAGACCGCCGATCGGATCGCCTCTTCTTCGACAGCTCCGTTTCCTTCGGCAGCTCGGGTTGCAGCTTCGACCAACTCGCGGTCCAGCAGGTAGGCGATGATCGTGACCCCGAGCATGTTCTGGCGACTGGTCGCCGGCGCCACTGCTCGACGAGCGGTCTCGGACCCTTGTCCGGCAGGGTCTTCGACCAGGACGAGCTCGGTCAAGATCGCGTCCAGGTCTCGGATCGAGACGTCCTCGCGGACGAGCGCGCGCAGAGTCGGCGCGAGTCGGAGAGCGACCTCGTACCCCGTCCCCAGGAGCCCGGCAAGCCGTGGCTTTCGGTCTGCCAGCCGCACGAGGTGGTGGTAGACACCGTCGGACGTGACGAGCAGGTGGGCCGAGGAGCGAATCTCCGCCATCACCGCGAGCTGCGCCAACTGAAGCGCGTCCAGAGTCGTGTACCCCGCCCCAGAGAGCGTCTCGCCGTGCTCGCCGCTCACGACCGCCCCCGGCCGGTTCGAGCCGGGAATCCAGGACGAGCGGCCGGCGATGCCCACCTCTGCGAGCTCGTCGGGCGCGGCGATGACGAGGAGCTCGCCGCTCTCGAGACCACGTATCGGGAGGCTCTCACGGCTTCCGACGAAGACGCGGAACTCCGAGTCGAGCAGCATGTTGGCGCGCGCCACAGTCGGATGGGGCGAGCGCACTGTGGTTTCGGGCAGGACGATGCCGAGGTCTTCGGCGAAAAGACCGACGTCCGGCGCGATCGCGCGCTCGAGCGTCTCAGCGTCCGGAGGAAGCAAGCGGCGAAGTTCCTGTATGTAGTGACTGTGTGCTTCGACGCCGATGCGTTGGCACATCAGTCGAGCGCGGACGACCTCCGCCGTCTCGTCCGAACCCCAAACGTCGGCGTCCGCCAGTGCCTCGCGGACCTGCTGGTGGTCTGCGAGGGAGATACCCGCGTCGAGTAGCGAGCGCAGGAGCGGAACGATTTCAGGGTCGACGCCGGCCTCCGCCACATACGCATCGCCCTGAGCCATCCCGAAGAGCAACGACGGCCGCAGTGCGGCGATGGACGCGACGAGCCGCTCGAAGAAGAGGGAGAGTCCCTCAACTGGCGCCTGCTCGTGCGCCATTCGCGCGAGCCATCGGTCCGGGAAGCTCGACTCGGGCTCGACCTGCACGTATGGAGCCGCGGCGGCCTCGTTCGACACGACTCCGAGCCACGTCCGCGTCAACAACTCAGGCGGGTACGAGACTGGTGTGCCGTCGATGCGAAGGCGTACGGCTTTCGGCGCGCCGAACGTGTCGACGCTTACGACCGGATCGACGGGTATGCCCAGGCGATCAGCGACGTCTAGTAGGGCAAGCGAAGCATGACCCGCGAAAGCCGAGGCCTCGAGCACTGTCGCAAACGGCTCGAGCTCGGTGTCGAGCTCGAGCCGCACGTCGATCGGGGGCCCGGTCACGTCTCGGCTCCGACCGGCCGGGTCGCTCCCACCAGGTCCTGGCGCTCTACGATCCTCAGGCCCGGAAACTCGCGCCCCGAGATGGCGACAACCGCCGCGCGAAGCCCGGGCTCGTCGACGAAGAGCGCCGGGTGCTCGGGTTCCGTCCCGCGAGCTCCGTCACCGCGCGCCGCCGCATGGCGCGCAAGCTGCTCGCGGAGTGCAGCGCGGACGAGCATCGCATCGAAGGGCGTCAAGCGGTCGGTGCCGCCCATCGCTTCCCGGAGAATCGCCGCGGCTGGCTCGGGAAGCTCGACTGCACCACTCCTGAGCACGAGTTCGGTGAGGTTCCGGCGCAGTCCGTGCCTGACTCGCTCTGCAATCACGTCGGCGCTTGCATCGGGGGCGACTGCGTCGAACTCGGAGAGCACGGCATCGAGATCGTGCACGGGCACGCGTTCCTCGACGAGACACCGCACGACGCGCGTCAACCGTAGGAGATCGACATCCTCAGCGTCCCAGCCGCCGCCTCGGCTTGAGGTGAGCATCTCCGCGACGGCATCCGGGTCGACGAACTCCGCCAGATGACCGAGGAGCGGCAACTTTAGAGCGTGGCAGATCGTCTCCTCCGAACGATCTCGGGGTGAATCCTCTGAATCTTCGCCGATGCGGCTCTCCATGATGAGCTTGTCGCGAACGTAAAGGCGGAATCCGTCGCCAACGGGGTGCAAGAGCCAGACGGCCGGACGGATCGAGAACGGCGGGACCGAGACACCCGTGAGTCCGCGGATTTCCTCCCGTAGGGCGTTGAGCTCCTCGGGAAGGTGCGTCTCCTCGAGCTCAGCGGGAAGCTGCGTCCACTTTGCGTGCTCTCGCTCGAACAACGGTCCGTCCAGCTCGAGGACCACCGGACGCGGCGGCGATACGTCGCTCAAATCGTCACGGCCGAGCACGAGCGACGCATAACCCCATCGAAAGAGGAAGGCGAAGGCGGCCGCAGAATCGGCCGGACCGCGTACGACTTCGCGCCCGAGCCAGGATTGCAGGAGGCGAAACTGGACGACCGAGCCCACGAACCCACCGGCCGAGAGGAGCGATTCCACGACACTCTGCCGCCACCCCGCATCGCCGGACTGCGCCGTATCGGACTCGAGCTCCCGGATCGCCTCCGCCGAGTCGCCCGCCGACCACCGCGCAAGCGCGATTCTGCGGACGTACCAGGAGTCCGGCTGAAGATCGAAGCCGACACGCTCTGCGTCGAGCACGCTTGCTCGCTCGAACATCGTCGCCGCCAGCTCGTGCTCTCCCGCCTGGCTCAGCTTCTCGGCCGCCTCGACCATGACGCCCGGGCTGACATTCGGACGATCTCCGAGCTGTTTCACGCTGTCGACGAACGCTTGACGCCTGTCCCCTCCGGACTCTTCGTCGGGCACGTCGGCCATCCTCACGCGCCAGAACGGCGGATCTCCCTGTAACGACCATTGCCTTATCAACCAGAGGCGGTCTCGATAGCGCTGCGCTTTCGTCGGCGCGCCTTCCTCATCCTCCGCGCTACCGAGGAGATCAAGCACTTGCTCGTCGTCGGGCCACAACCGCTCATGGATACACGTGAGTGCGGCGCACACCTTGTCCTTCGACGTTTCGTCCTCCTCTACGAGCGCGACCGCGCACATCCCGCATAGTGCCCTTGCTTGGAGGGCACTCAGGCCACGTTCCAGGCGGAGCTCGCGTTTGACGTCTTCGTCGAACAGAGCGTCCCAGTTGAATTGCCGCCTCCCGCCCTCTGTCGATGCGACATCCTTGCGGTCGGTGAGGTCAGCGGCCGCCTCGGTCACCGACCCACGCTCAGCCAGAGTCGAGTCGAGCACGGACGAGGTGGTCGGATTCGCTGCGCCGCCGGACTGCCTGACACCAAGCCAGAGCCACTCGTGCGGAAGCAGGTCCTCGACGCGCTTGCGAGCCTTTTCCCTGCAAGCATGAGCGTTCCTCGTACTCGTGTCCGCCTCCTCACGAAGGTCTTTGGCGCGCTTCTCTGCCTCCTCCGCCTGTGCCGTCTTTGCCTGCAAGGCAGTGCGGGCATCCTCCTCGTGCTTCCGGAGCCGTTCGAGCTTGCGCGCAGCACGCACGGCGTCATCCTGCTCGCCGAGCCCGTCGAGCTTGCGCTCAGCAAGTGAAACGACCTCCTGCTCGTCGGGCTGCTCGTCAGGATCATGTGTCACCTCGTCCGCACCGGCGCTGCCCGAGCGAGCCGCCTCTCCTTCAAAGCGCATCCGGTGAGGTTCTGCTTTCTTCGCCGTCTCCAGCGCCTCCTGTGCAGCGCGAGCGTGCTTGTCCGCAGCGTCCGCGTCGTAGCGGTGACGCTCCGCCTCTCTCGTCTTCTCCGCCGCGTCCTGTGCGGCGCGAGCGGCTTGGTTGCGGAGCACCTTCATCTCATCGATGTACTCGGTCACGAGGTCGAGAACCGGATCCGGCCAGTTCGGTGCAAGTGAAACCGCGCGCTCCAGCTCCTCGCGCGCAGCAATCCCCGGCACGGACCATCCGAGGCTGTACATGTTGTAGTACGTCACCGGGTAACGCGCGTTGAGCCCCGCGGCTTCCTCGAGCAGCGTGCGTGCGCACTCCCGCGAGATCACCTCCCCCGTGCGGTTGAAGTGCTCGATACGGGCGGACGCGCAGTCGTTCAGCACGAAGGCAAGAACGGAGTCGCGCGCGCGGCGTGTCGCGCCCTGCACCGACGGCGACTTTGCCTCGGCTTCAGCACGCGCGCGAACGTTGGCTTCGTACCTCTCGAAGCGAGCGACGATCGCTAGGTCGATGCCCGCGAAGAAGTAGTCCTTCAGGTTCGCGAGAGCAGCGACCTCCGACATCGCTGCAGCGGTCGCGCTCACGTAGGTGTCGTAGGCGAGCTCGAAGTCGCCCTTCTCGGCGGCCACGCGCGCAAGGCCGTAGTCGAGCTCCGAGACAACCGTCTCGTGCTTGATCTCCTTGTACTCTCTCCCACGCTCGAACGACCGCGCCGCGTCGTCGAGGTTCTCGAGAAGCCACTCGATGTAGCCGATGTTCGCGCTGGCGCCGATGTTGCCGGGGTTGATCTCGAGCACGCGCTCGTATTCTGCGATCACGCCGCGAGCGACGCCGGGCTCGAGCTCCGGCCGGCTTCGCCAGAGCATCTCGAGGTCGTACGCCAGGGAGAACTGAGCCACCTCGAGCTCGGGATCGAGATCGACAGCGCGACGCACGAGGTCGAGCGAGACCAGGAGCCTTGGCTCGATCAAGCTCGCGACGAAGTGATACTCGGCGCTCCTATCAGCCGCATCGGGATCGAATCTCCACGCCCGCTCGAGCGACTCCCTGGCACTGATGGGCGAGCCGAGACTCGAGTACGCGAACGCCGCAGTCACATGTGCGTCGACGAAGGCTGCTCTCCATCCCTCGATGTCGTCAGGAAGGTTGTCGAGCCGCCTGATCGCCGATTGCGCCAAGTGGCGCGTCTCGAACACGGAGTCGACTCGCTGACCCGAGAGACCGGACAGCACCTCGCGATAGAGGAGAGTCCGCGCGTATCCGATCTCTGCACGCGCAAGCATGAGCTCGACTCGAGCGGCCCTTTCCCACGCTCGCGCTGCAAACGTCCGCCATCTGTGGCGCAGGCCGGCAGCCCATCGTGCTCGTGCGCGCCACGTTCTCCGCCAGCCACCGACGACGGGCGTGCGCCAGTCCGGCTCGTAGAGTTGGAGCAAGCTGAGGTAGAGTTCGCATGCGTCGCTGTACGCATCGAGAGTCCGCGAGCGCGCATAGTCCTCGGCCTCATTGAGATAGGCTCGCGCTCGCAGGTACTTCGTCGGCAGAAGCGCAATCTTGTGTTCTACGTCGGTGCGCAGACGAGCGTAGATCTCCGTTGCAACGCTGAAGTACACGCGCTCGACGAGCTTCTCGTAGTCCGCGACCGTGAATGCGTCCTTCTCCCTGTGCCGCAGGCCCAACTTCGCAGGGTGAGCGAGGGTCGCATCCGAGGCAATCGGACCGATTCGCACCCAGGGACTCACCTCGATCGCCTCTCGGCGGTCGTCGCGACGACGGCGGCAGTAGTCGCCCGACACGTGAACGTGCGACTCGGCGTACTCCGGAGTCACGTCACTCTCGAGGAGGAGCGTGAGCCTGCCGATTCGACGGCTCAGCCGCTCCGCGAGGTCATACCGGAGCCACGTAAGGGAGTCGACGGCGTCGCCCGGGGCAACTGCAACGAAGTCTGCGATCGAGTACGTGTAGCGAAACGGCGTCTTCGACTCGCGGATCCAGATTCGCGTCCAGAGGATCAACAGCACGGACGTGACCAGCAACGCGATCGCGACCCACGTCGGCCACCCTCCCACCTGCTTGCCGAACGCCTTGGCGGAGACGACGGCTTCCGCGAGCGTGACGATGAGGAGCGACCACCCCACGACGCCCAGCTTGCGTCCCTTGCGAAGCGCGCTCTCGACGCCCTCGGCGCGCTCTAGGACATCGGCGTCGGGTAAAAGACTTCCGATGCTCGTCACGTCGACGACGGTGAAAGGGTAGCCCAGGCGTCAACGCCCCTACACGGGCCTGCCGCCGCAGAAGTGCCGTCCTTGCGCACTTCTAACTCCACCTCCTCTTTCGGCGCCAACGCTACTCCGCTCGCGCTCGCCCTTCAACCGCGCGGTCGTACCCAGTGGCGGCTGGGCGCCCGCCCGCTCGGGCCGGATTTCAGACCCTGAGGAACCTGCGGAGCGTGAGCCCGGAGCCGAGCGCCCCGATGCCGAGTCCGACTGCGAGCAGGATCAGCGCGGTCCAGAAGAACGGCAACGCCTGCACCTCTGCGCTCGTACGGTCGTTGGGCAGGATCGACGGCACGGCGAGCTCGCGCCCGAGGAACAGCAGGAAGATCGCGGCGAGCGAGCCGACAAGTCCAGTGAGCACGCCCTCGAGCATGAACGGGCCGCGCACGAACCAGTTCGTCGCCCCGACGAGCTTCATCACCTCCACCTCTCGCCGTCGGGCGAAGATCGACAGTCGAATCGTGTTCGCGATGTCGATCGTGGACGCGACGAGCAGGATGATGATCGCGATCAGGAAGACGATCTGGATCCCGCGGGCCAGCTGGAGGATGCGCTTCGACACCTCCTTGCCCCAGGTGACGTCCTCGACCGCCGCAAGTTTCGCCTTCTTCACGTCGAGAGCGATTGCCTCCGTGTCCTCACCGCGATTCGGGACGACGTCGAAGGACGCAGGGAGCGGGTTCGTGGCGAGGTTCGAGGTCAGCTCCGGCGCACGCTTGCGCATGATGGCGATCGCCTGATCCTTCGAGATGTATGTGACCTTCTTCACGAGCGGGTTCGACTCGAGCAGGATCCGGAGCTGATTCTGGTCTTTCGCCGGCGCTCCGTCCTTGATGAACACGTGGACGGCGAGCTCCTTCTTCTTCGAATCGGACCAGGAGACGAGCCAGGTCCCGAGCCCGATGAAGACACCGAGGAGGAACATCCCGACGAGCACGGTGACCGCAGCGGCCAACGTCGTCGACTTGTTCGCGCCGATCGAGCGAAACGCCTCGGACATGAGGAGCTTGAAGCGGGTCATTCGCTGCCGTATCCGCCGCGCCGCTCGTCGCGGACGAGCTTGCCCTCCTCGAGCGCGATCACGCGCTTCCGCATCTTGTCGACCATCTCGCGGTCGTGGGTCACCATCAGGATCGTCGTCCCGGTGCGGTTGATCTGGTAGAGGAGCTGCATGATCCCGACCGACGTGTCGGGGTCGAGGTTCCCGGTCGGCTCGTCGCAGACGAGCAGCGGCGGGTGGTTGACGAACGCGCGCGCGATCGAGACGCGCTGCTGCTCGCCGCCAGAGAGCTCCTCGGGACGGGATCCCATCTTGTGCGCGAGCCCGACCATGTTGAGCACCTCGGGCACCTTCTTGCGAATCTGACCGCTCGACTCACCCTGCACCCGGAGCGCGTAGCCGATGTTCTCGGACGCGCTGCGGTTCGGGAGAAGCTTGAAGTCCTGGAAGACGCACCCGACATTCCGTCGGAGCAACGGGATCTTCGAGCGCTTGAGGCGGACGAGGTCGCGCCCGCCGACGACGATTCGACCTTCGGTCGGCTCGAGCTCCTTGAGAATGAGCCTGATCACGGTCGACTTGCCCGATCCGGACGCGCCGACGACGAATACGAACTCACCCTTCTCGATCGTGAAGGACACGCCGTCGAGCGCAACGACGCCCGGCTCGTAGATCTTGCGGACGTCCTCGAACACGATCATCGTCGACCCGCCGGACTCGGCAACGGGCTCGAGCGGCTCGGCGACGTGTTGCGGTTCTGGCTCTGCGAGCGCGGTCATCGGTGTGTTGGTCGAAGGCTTGGCATCCAGTACCGGGCGAGTGCGACGAAGGATCGCGTGCTTGGCAACCGCGCGGGCTGCTCCGGTTGGAGGAGAGCGAGGATTCTAGCTGACACTTCGGCGCGTTCCCTACAGCACCTTGCCCGCGGCCTTCGCGAGCAGATAGGAGTGCACGAAGCCGTCGAGACCGCCGTCGAGCACCGACTGCGTGTTCCCGACCTCGAAGTCGGTCCGGTGATCCTTGACGAGCTGGTACGGGTGGAGCACGTACGAGCGGATTTGACTCCCGAACCCGATGTCCTGCGCGGCGCCGCGCTCACGGGCGAGCTCCGCTTCCCGCTTCTCCTCCTCGAGCTCGGCCAGCCGAGACCGAAGCATCCGGAGCGCTGTCTGCTTGTTCGACGTCTGCGAGCGCTCGTTCTGGCACTGCACGACGATTCCGGTGGGAATGTGCGTGATGCGCACGGCCGAGTCGGTCTTGTTGACGTGCTGGCCTCCCGCTCCACTCGAGCGGTAGGTGTCGATGCGAAGGTCGGCGTCGTCGATCTCGGTCGCGACGTCGTCGGGAAGCAGCGGCGCGACCACGACCTGCGCGAAAGCCGTATGCCTCCGGTGAGCGGAGTCGAACGGCGACAGTCGCACGAGCCGGTGGACGCCGCGCTCCGCCTTGAGCGTCCCGTAGGCGTTCTCGCCGCGCACCGCGACGGTGGTCGACTTGAGGCCGGCTTCCTCGCCCGGGCTCGCCTCGAGAGTCTCGGTCTCGAACCCGCGGTCGTCGGCCCAGCGCAGGTACATCCGGAGGAGCATCTCTGCCCAGTCCTGCGCGTCCGTGCCGCCCGTACCGGCGTGGATCTCGAGCAACGCGTCACCCGCGTCGTACTGGCCGGTGAAGAGCGCGTCCTCCTGCAGTCGCCCGAGCTCGTCTTCGAGTGGGCCGAGCTGCTCGGCGACGTCCGACTCGAGCGACGCGTCGAGCGTGTAGAGCTCGTTCGCGTCCTCGAACTCGCGCCGGAGCCGCTCGTACCTGTCCAGCCTCCGCGTCAGGCGGGCGTGCTCGGTGGAGATCCGGGCAGCCGAAGCCTGGTCGTCCCAGAAGCCCGGCTCGCCCATCGCGTCCTCGAGATCGGCGCGGCGCCGAATGAGAGCGTCGGGGTCAAAGGTAATCACGGACCCAGGCGAGCTGGGTCCCGATCTCCTCGAGACGCTCGTCGAGGCTCTGCGTCGTCTCGGCCACGCGCGGATCGTAGCCGGATGCAAGGTCGGAGCGACGCGACCTTCCTGCTCGGTGGGCGGTCATGAGCACGCACTCGCCGGAGCCGACCGACATCGCATGCCTTCAGCGATGAGGCGCCGGATCCCCGATAGGCCAGCGGTCGGAACACAACCACCTGGCTCGTAGCGTCCTTCCTCAGGGAGACCCGGAGCGTCGCGTGGCAGAAGGTCGAGGCCGGCCAGAGCAATCGGGAGAAGCGAGCCCGGCTTCATCTCCTGCGAGTGCCTCCACGTACCCGCGTAGGAGACGATCGGCGCGCATCCATTCAGCCGGTGGAGCTCGCGGACGAGTGCCGCCGACTGGTGCTGTTGATCGAAGACGATCTGGTCGCCGCTCGACCACCACACCTGGAGCGGGACGCCCGAAGACGCGATCTCGTGTGCATGACTAAGGGCGCTCCGCAACTCGTAGGCTCGCGGCCGGTCGTCAGGAGTGCCGCCGACCTCCATCCGCAGCTTCGCCTGGAGCACCTTGCCGTAGGGGGCTCCGTAGCGTGCGAGGCACTGAGCGTTGCACGGCACGCGAGGCAGCTGGTAGTAGCGGCGCGCTAGATCCGTGACCGAGTCCATCGCGACGGCACCGGCGAGCAGACGCGGATGGCGAGCGACCAAGAGCAAAGTCTCCTGCCCGCCCATGCTCCCCCCGAGGGCGTAGATGCGGCTTCGATCGATCCGAAGCCACGGAAGTGCGCGCAGAGCGATTTCGGGCATCCTCGCAAGGTCGTCTATCTGGCCCGCGTAGCCGTACGAGAGCTTCTCGAGCCGACGCCCCATCCCGTCCGGGTTGACCACCGCGAACTCTCCGACGGCTGGCAGGTTCCCCCAGAACTTCGCGTTCGACCGTCCGTCACCGGCGCGCCCGTGGGGCGAGATCACGAGCGGCAACTCCGGGTTGTTCCCCGGCCCGTACCAGGCGGGGACTACGACAGACGCGAGCCGGTGAGCCCCATCGTGCGCCGTGTACGAGACCGTCCACGTGCGCACCGCCTCTTCTGCGCCGGCTGAGCTCCCGGGCACGGTCGCGAGTACGACAGATGCGATCGCTGCAACGCAGCAGCTGCGCAGCAGACGGGTGCGGATGCGGTGTGTGGGTGCCATGCCGGCGACGCTCGGCCGGCCACCTCACAGTCACCTCTCGAACCGCTCTCCACGATCTCTCGGCGCGAGTGCTAGCGTCATCTGCAACAAGCCGAAGGAGACGTATGGAGTTCCGGCTACTCGGGCCGGTTGAAGCCCTTCGCGACGGCAGCCGGCTTGCGCTTGGCGGCGCGAAGCCGCGTGCGCTTCTTGCACTTCTCCTGCTGCACACGAACGAACCCGTCTCGCGTGACCGCCTGATCGAGGCACTGTGGGGCGACCGGCCGCCGGGCACCGCAGACCACAGCCTGGACGTCCAGATCTCGCGCTTGCGGAAGGCCTTCGAGCCGGACGAGTTGTTGCTCACACGGCCAGGCGGCTACGTGTTGGAGATCGAGCCGGAGCAGGTCGATGTGCACCGGTTCGAGCGACTGCTCGAGGAGAGCCGGCGGGCGAATGCCGATGGCAAACCGGCCGAGGCGCTCGATGCGCTCGAGGCCGCGCTCGCCCTCTGGCGCGGCGGCGCATTGGCGGATCTCGAGTACGAGACGTTCGCGCGGCCGGAGATCGATCGGCTGGAGGAGCTACGGCTTGTCGCGACCGAGGAGCGGATCGATGCGCAGCTCGCTCTCGGTCGACAGGGCCCGGTGATCCCCGAGCTCGAGGCGCTCGTCTCGAAGCATCCGTTGAGGGAACGGCTACGAGGACAGCTCATGCTCGCGCTCTATCGTTCAGGCCGCCAGGCTGAGGCGTTGCGCGTCTACGGCGATACGCGCAAGCGGCTTGTCGACGATCTCGGGATCGAGCCGGGACAGGCGCTCAAGGAACTCGAGCAGGCGATCCTGCGACAGGATCCGGCGCTCGACCCCCACCCGACACAGGCGCGAAGACGCCGCCGCGGGCTGGCAGCGGCGATTGCGTTGCCGGTAGCCGCGGGCGTTGCGACCGCCGTCGTCCTCCTGACGACCGGCGGCACGCAGAGTTCGCACGCGCAGCCACTCGTGGAGCCCGACTCGGTCGCACTCGTTGCAGCGAAAACTGGCAAGGTCGTCGGTCGGGCGGAAGCTGTGCCATCCCCGGTACTCTCGCGCTTCGGCGAGGGCGCGCTCTGGAATATCTCCCTCGACGGCCAGCTGACCAAGATCGATCCGACCACAGGCAAGGTACTCGCGCGCCGGAACACCGGCGTCCCGATCCCGTGTGGTCTGGCTGTCGGCGAGGGCTCGGTCTGGGTGACAGATTGCACCTCACCGACGCTGGTCCAGATCGATCCCGAAACCGTGGTCCCCACCGAGATAACGCTGCCTAAGGAGCACGAAATCAGTGGTACGGATACGGGCGAGGTCGCAGTCGGCGCCGGCTCGGTCTGGGTCGCGCGGGGAGTCGCGAACCCGAGCTGGGTGGATCGGCTCGATCCCCAGACGGGTCGCGTGCAGCACATCCTCATCCCGAGAGGCGGCGCGCAGCGTCTCGCCTTCGGCGACCACGCGCTCTGGGTCGGGGGCGATGTCGACGTCCCCAGCGTCCCGAAACTCTGGAAGATCGACCCACGGACGGACAAGGCCACCCCGACCCTGTCCGGCTTGAGCAACTCCGTCTGGAGCATCGCCGTAGGGGGCGGCTACGTCTGGGCTGCGACCGACCGCAGCATCTGGAAGGTCGCCGAGAACGGGACGCTCGTGCACACCATCAACCTCGCGGCAGACCCGCAGGCCCTGACGTACGCGGACGGAGCTGTGTGGGCCGCCAACGGCGACGCGGGCACGGTCGTTAGGATCGATTCCACCACAGACGCGGCGAGGGTGTACCCGCTCGGCCACGACCTCAGGGCATCGCGATCGCAGGCTGGCCGTTGGCGCGCCAGACGACGACCGCGAGGGCACATGCTCGTGATCCGTCTTGCGAAGCCTGCGCCGGGGACTGCCGAGGGCATGTTCGACGAGCCATGCGCGACGTCTGCGCAGTTCCTACGAAGCTGCCGACGACGAGCGTGCCCTTCCCGATTCCCACGGCGAGGCCCGTACTACCGCGGCTGATCGCTCAAACGACGTCGATCGTGCTGAGGCCCAACCCGAACTACCACGGGCCGCGGCAGCGGGGCTCTGCCTCGTGCACCACCCGGTGTACCCGGGGCTCGACCTCGCCGCGCTCTGCCTCAAGCGATCAAGCAGCTGACGAGTCTCGACGTGTGCGAATCGCGTCACGAACGATGAGACAGCCGGCGAGCCAGGCGAGTCCGAGGCACCAGCCGGCGAGCACGTCGGTCAGGTAGTGGACGCCGAGCGCGATCCGCGAAAGCCCGACGGCGACGCCGAGAGCGATCGTCACGACCCAGAGCCAGACTCGCGCACGGCGCGAGGGAAGACGTTCGGCGAGCAGGACGGCCACTGCGCCCAGGCTGGCTGCGCCGGCGGTCGCGTGGCCGCTCGGAAATGAGAACGAGTCGGGCAGCGGAACGGTCGAGCCCGCGTCGGGTCGCGGCCGGTCGAAGCCCTGCTTGAGGAGCGACGCCACGAGCTGCGAGCCGAGGAACGCGGTCACGAAGAACGCGAGGTCGAGCCACGATCGCTCGTGAACGAGCACGCGATCGTGCCCGACGCAGAGCACGGTGAGCCCGATCCACCCGCCGAGCCAGGAGAACGGCCGCGCCGCGGTCTCCAGGAAACCGGGGCAGATCGCTCGCGACCCAACGCGCGACGTCGGTGTCGACGTCACCGAGCCAACCGTCGTACGACGCGGCGAGACCGACGAAGCCCGCGAGGCCAGAGCGAGAAGGACGACGAGAAGGGTCAGGCGCCGTGGCAGCGCTTGTACTTCTTGCCCGAGCCGCACCAGCAGGGATCGTTCCGGCCGACGTCCCGGTGCTCGTTGACGGCCTGCGGCTGCATCGCGAACGGTGACGCAGGCGCTGGCGCGACTGCGGTCGATGCGCTCCCGGCAGCGGCTATCGCATCTGCGCCGGAGGATGTCTCGTGCTCGTAGTGGAGCTCTCCTCCAGGCGCCTCGACGGGTTCGAGCGCCGACGGCTCGAGCTCGACGGCGACATGGAACAGGGTGAAGACGACCTCCTGGCGAATCGTCTGGCCCAGCTCCTCGAAGAGCGTGTGGCCCTCGCCCCGATACTCGACGAGCGGATCCTTCTGTGCGAACGCGCGCAGATGGACGCCCTCACGCAGGTAGTCCATCGCCTCGAGGTGGTCTCGCCAGCGCTGGTCGACGATCTGGAGCATCACGTAGCGCTCGATGTCGCGGGCGAGCTCGGAGGTGAGCTCGTGCTCGCGCTGCTCGTAGGTGTCGAGCGCGTCGGCGACGAACTCGTCGCGAAGCGCTTCGCGATCCGTGACGCTCACGTCCTCTTCGGCCAGTTCCTCCAGCGTTATGTCGGTCCCGTAGAGCGACTGCATGTGCGTGATGAGCCCGGCGATGTCCCAGTCCTCGGCGAACTCGCCGTCCGTGAACTGCTCGACGCCGGTCTCGACGGTCTCCTCGATCCAGGCCTTGACCTCGTCGGACAGGTCCTCGCCCTCGAGCACGCGGCGTCGCTGCTCGTAGATGACCATGCGCTGGGTGTTCATGACGTCGTCGTACTTGAGGACGTTCTTGCGCGCGACGAAGTTCTGTTCCTCGACCTTCTTCTGCGCGTTTTCGATCTGCTTGGAGAGGATCCCGGCCTCCATCGGCTGATCGTCCGGGATCTTGAAGCGATTCATGATGTTGTGGATCCGGTCGCCCGCGAACAGGCGCACGAGATCGTCCTGCCCGGAGAGGTAGAAGCGCGACTCGCCAGGGTCGCCCTGGCGGCCGGAGCGGCCGCGTAGCTGGTTGTCGATGCGACGCGCCTCGTGCCGCTCGGTGCCGAGCACGTAGAGCCCCCCGAGCTCGACGACTCCCTCCCCGAGCTTGATGTCGACACCACGGCCGGCCATGTTCGTCGCGATGGTCACAGCGCCGGGCTGGCCGGCGTCCTTGATGATCTCGCCCTCGCGCTCGTGCTCCTTGGCGTTCAGGACGGTGTGCGGGATGCCCTTGCGCTTCAGGAGCTCCGAGAGGTACTCGGAGGTCTCGACCGCGATCGTGCCGACGAGAACCGGCTGACCCTTCTCGTGCCGCTCGACGAGGTCCTCGAGCACTGCTGCGAACTTCGCTTCGGGCGTCTTGAAGATGAAGTCGTTCTCGTCGAGCCGGGCGATCGGCTCGTTCGTGGGGATCTCGACGACGTGGAGGTCGTAGATCTCGACGAACTCCTTCTCCTCGGTCTTCGCCGTACCGGTCATCCCGGCGAGCTTCTCGTACAGTCGGAAGTAGTTCTGGAGCGTGATCGTCGCGAGGGTCACGTTCTCCTCACGGATCCGCATGCCCTCCTTGGCCTCGACCGCCTGGTGGAGGCCTTCGCTCCAGCGACGCCCCTCCATGATCCGGCCGGTGAACTCGTCGACGATCTTCACCTCGCCCTCCTGCACGACGTAGTCGACGTCGCGCTTGTAGAGCGACTGCGCCT
Source organism: uncultured Actinomycetes bacterium (assembly GCA_963734825.1). Taxonomy (GTDB): domain Bacteria; phylum Actinomycetota; class Thermoleophilia; order Gaiellales; family Gaiellaceae; genus GMQP-bins7. Next base: position 579,806 of record CAVTIQ010000003.1, read on the forward strand.
TGAGCGCCTGGATCAGGTGGTTGACGAGGAGAACGTGGCGAGGGTCGTAGAGATTGTCGATCCCGAGCGCCCGCTCCACCTGGGCGATGGCCGACTGCGCCGGCGAGACCGTCTTGAACTTCTCGTCGTAGAGATAGTCGGCTCCCGAGAGCTCGGTCTCGTCCTCGCCCTTCGCCGACTTCCGTGTCGCAGGCTGCCCGTCGAGCGTCTTGACCACTCTCGCGAACTGGTGGTACGTCGACGCTGCCGTCTCGGGCTCGCCCGAGATGATGAGCGGTGTCCGAGCCTCGTCGATCAGGATCGAGTCGACCTCGTCGACGATCGCGTACGCGTGGCTGCGTTGGACCGTGCCGGCGAGCGCAACGGACATGTTGTCGCGCAGGTAGTCGAACCCGAACTCGGAGTTCGTCCCGTACGTGACGTCGCACTCGTACGCCTCACGGCGTTCGGTGAACGGCATGAGGTTCTCGATCGATCCGACGGAGGACCCGAGAAGCTCGTACACCGGACGCGTCCACTGGGCGTCGCGCTTGGCGAGGTAGTCGTTGGTCGTGACGAGGTGGACGCCTCGGCCCGTGAGCCCGTTCAGGTAGAGCGCCTGCACGGCGACGAACGTCTTTCCCTCACCGGTCTTCATCTCGGCGATGTCGCCTTCGTGGAGCGCGATCCCACCCATCAACTGGACGTCGAAGAGCCGCACCCCGAGCGTGCGCCTGAATGACTCACGCACCGCGGCATACGCCTCGAAGAGCAGGTCTTCCAGAGACTCACCGTTCTCGAAGCGCTGCTTGAACTCCACGGTCTTGGCCGCGAGCTGCTCGTCGGAGAGCGCCTCGAACTCCGGCTCGAGAGTGCCGATGTAGGCCGCCTGGTCCTTGAGTCGCTTGATGCGACGCCCCTCCCCCATACGGAGAACGCGCTCGAACCGGCCGCCGATGCTCTGGGTCGACATCGGAGCCTAGGGTACCGGCTCGACTGGCCGTTCTCGCCGCAAGCGAGCTCGGTTGGAGTCACCGCATCGACACCACTTCGACACGCCACCGGAACGGCCCAGTGGTAGCTTCGCCGCGATGGATGGCGAAGCGATCGCCTCGATCTCCGTGTTCGCGAGCATGAGCCGCGACGAGCAGGACTGCGTCGCGGGCGCCTGTCGAGAGCTTGACGTCGCGACCGGGACGAAGCTCACGGAAGAGGGAGACTTCGGTACGCGATGTTCGCCGTCATGGATGGGACGGCCGATGTCTTCATCGACGGAAATCTGATCCGCACGCTCGGTCCAGGTGACGTCTTCGGCGAGATCGCGGTGCTCTTCGGCGGCCGCCGCACGGCGACGGTCGTTGCGACGGAACCCATGCACTTGGTGATGCTCTTCAACGCGGAGCTCGCGCGCCTCGACCGGGACATGCCCCAGGTCGCAGACGCGCTGCGGTTGACGGTGGCGGACCGGATCGGCGTTCGCTAGAGCGGCAGGACGAGCAGCTCCCAGAGGTCGCCGTCGAGGCGGTGGGCCGCGGCGGAGTACGCACCGCTCTCGCGTTCGGAGGCGATCTTCGCGAGAGCTTCTCCGCGGCTCGAGGCCGACGGGCACGCCGTCGATCGAGAGCGCGAGCGACTCGCCGTCCGAGGTGAGCTCGAGATCGTTTCCGCCGGGGTCCGGATCGAGTCGCACGACGTCGACGGAGCTGGCGCCGACGACCCAGAGCTCCGGTCGCCGCACGGCCAGCGCTCGGTACGGCCGCTCGAGAGCTCCCTCGAGCGCAGACGCAAAGGGCGCGACGTCGATGCCCGAGCCCGGATCGTCCGCGACCAGGCGACCGTCGGCGAGCGCGACAAACCCGGCCTCGTCGTCTGCGACTTCCCGGCGCCTCGACAGACACGACGGCGTCCCACTCACGCTGGCGCGCGAGACCCGTGATGCCGGCTTCGAGCCAGTGCTGGCCGGGATCGAGAGGCCCGATACTCATCGTCGCGCGGACACTCAGGCCGCCGCTTCGCCTTCGTCCGATGGCCCGTTCGGGGGCAGTCTCGGACTGGATCAACGACGCTTCCTTCTGCCGGGAAGCTGCGCGCCGCGGCTCGTGCGTTCGCTTGTCGCGGTACCTCTCGATCTGACGCTCGAGCTTGTCGACGAGCCTGTCGATCGCGGCCTCGTACGTCTCGGCATGCTCCTTGCCGACGATCGTGGGGCCCTTCGTGTAGACGACCGCCTCGGCCGAGTGGTCCAGCGAGATCGACGGGTTGTGCTCCCTCGAGAGCGTCAGCTCGACGAGCGTCAGGTCGTGCAGCCGTCGATCGAGCTTCGAGAGTCGCTTCTCTGCGTATTCGCGTGTCGAATCCGTGAGGTGACCGTGGTGGATCTTGACTTGAAGGCGCATACGTCTCCTTCCGCTGACGGCGATTTCGGAATACCTCGACTCCAATCTAACGAACCGCTCTCGCGAGGGTCAGGATCTCGACCCGGACGGCGCCCGCCTTCCGGAGGGCCGACGCGCACGCGTTCGCTGTCGCGCCCGACGTGTAGACGTCGTCGACGAGACAGACGGTGGGTGGCGAACGCGTAGTCACCTCGACCGTCCCGCGGACGTTCTTGCGACGTTCGACGAGCGAACGCCCGCGTTGCCGCGGATGCGACCGGGTTCGGCGTAGGAGGCCGGCGACCGGAATCCCCCACACGCTCCCGAGCGCCATTGCAAGGCTGCGCGGCGGAACGTCACCACGCCTCGATGCCCTCTCGGGATCGCCGGGGACATACGCAAGCGCATCCACGGCGGGCGCGGCGATCGTCTCCGCGATGACCGCCGCGGCTTCCTCGGCGAGCCGTCGCCGGCCGTGCTCTTTCCATTCCCGAACGAACACCCGAGCCCGCTCGTCATAGACGATCGCGGAGCGTGCCCTCGAGAAGGCAAGCCTCCGGCCCGCGCATTCGGCACACCGCCGAACCGGCCAGGCCCCTGGCGAGCCGCAGCGTTCGCAGAGCGGCTCGCGCAAGCGGAAGAACGCAACTCGGCACTCGCCGCACAGCGCCTCTCCGGGACGCGTGCAGACCGCGCACCGTTCGGGAAGGAGCAGCGCCAGCACATGCACGCTTCGACGCTATGGGCAGTCACGTCACGGCCTCGCGCCGACTTCGAGCCGAATCGACGCGGCGGTCATCCGCCGGCAACAGGTGGATTCGCGGCGAGCGTCTTCTCGAGCCCGCGCGCCAGCTCCTCGCGTTCGGCCGAGGTGAGGCGTCCGGCCGGGTGGAGCGGCTTGTACTGGATCGGCGGCATCGAGCCGTTGCGGACGGATTCGACTGCGTCGTCCCCACCTTCGCCTTGCGGCTGGTCCCACTCCGAGAAGTTCAGGGTCTCGCGGCCGCTCTTGACATCTGCATAGACGAGCCACGAGACGGGCGCGACGTTGCTGTACCAGGGCCAAACGGTTTCGTTGCTGTGGCAGTCGTAGCAGGCACCGACTGCAAGCTCGCGCGTCCGCGAGGAATCCCACTTGACCTCCTGCGTCACGGGAGGGTTCGAGTGATTGCGTCCGTACGGCACGAGCTGGATGACCACGAGGAGGACGACCGATGCGAGGATCCCCCGCAAAATCCACTTCCTCATGTCGCCATGCTCGGCTTCGGCACGGGTCCGGCGCATCCGTGGATGTTCCCTGCGGGACGCGGATTTCTACCGAATAGGCGGTGCGGCGAGCAACTCGCGCAAGTCGCTCTGAGCCTGCTCGAGGTCGCCGGGCGTCTTGATCGGGATGAACCGACCGCGCGGCCCGCGACGCGGGACCTCGAGGTAGGTCGTCGGCAGAGCCGAAGAGGCCTCGTGATACACGCGCTCGAGCTGCACCGCAGGGCGAGCGTCGACATCCTTCCGAATGTACAGCCACGTGAGGTCGTACTCGCGGTCGAGCGCATCGATGTCGAAGACCGCTGTGTTGGTATTGAAAACCGGCACGAGGCCCTGATCGAACGACGGCGGGAAGCGCGGTCCTTCGAGGAGCTGCAGGTGTCCGTCGACCCGGACCGGCGCACCCCCCAGGTCGCCTTCCTTCCGGGCGACCTCACTGGTGAACGGCCGTCCCGCAAGGACGTGCATACCGACTACCGCGGGCTCCACGCGGGCGCCGAGGTTGTCGACGTTCGAGATCGTGACGTACCGCACTCCGCGCTCGCGGAACGCGGCAAGCACGCCGGAACGACGAATCGCCTGGAAGAGATCGCCGTGGCCCTGCGCGTAGAGCGAGGCCCGGCCGTCGCCGTCGAGGAAGAGTGAACCCGTCGCTTCGAGCCGCAGGGAGACGAACTGGTTGAAGATCGCCGGGTCGCCAAGGTCATGCTCGCGGACGTGGTCGCGGATCGCCTCGTCGGTTGCGAAGCTCGTCATGAGCGCGATGGGGACGACCGCGTCGAGCGCCCGCTCGAGGGCATGAGTCTCCGCGAGCTTCACCTCGAGGAAGCTGCGTCCGTCGACCGCCGGGACGGCCGCCTTGACGATCCCTCCGAACCGCGTCGCCATGCCACCAGCCAGGACGACCTGGGCGACCTCGCCTCGACGGAGCGCGTCGATTCCGGCGGAATGGGCGTCGTCGTAGCCGGGCTCGCCGGACGCCGGCAGCCGAACGACGTCCTCAACAGAAGGAGGTTCCACCAGGCCGCGTACCACGTTCGACTCCGCCGACAGCTCGCCCGCCGCCACCCGCTCGCGTAGGGCGTCGAAGAGCGCGGGCTCGAAGCCGAAGCGCTCGAGGACGTCCGCAGTCTCGGAGTCGACTCCCTCGATCGTCATCCGGCGTTGCGCGCGTAGGTCGGAAGCGACGTCGTGTACGGAGCCCGATGAACCCCCTGCTCCGTCACGATCGCCGAGACGAGCTCTGCCGGCGTGACGTCGAAGGCCGGGTTCCAGGCGGCGAAGCGTGTCGTGACCTCTCCGGGATCGCGCTCCTCGATCCGGATCTCGTCGCCGGTGGCCGTCGCAGGATCGAGGGTGGACGTCGGCGCGACGACGTAGAGCGGAACCCCGTGTCGGTCGCCGGCCAGAGCGAGCGAGTACGTGCCGATCTTGTTCGCGACATCCCCGTTCGCGGCGATGCGATCGGCGCCCGTAACGATGCAGTCGACGAGGCCACGCGCGATGAGCGAGGCCGCGGCGGAGTCCACGACGACCGCAAAGGGGATACCGAGCGACTCGAGCTCCCATGCGGTCAGGCGCGCACCCTGCAGCAGAGGCCTCGTCTCGTCCACCCACACGCGTTCGACGAGCCCTCGCTCCCATGCCGTCCGGATCGCTCCGAGCGCCGTGCCGTAGCCGCCCGTGGCAAGTCCCCCCGTGTTGCAGTGGGTCAGGACCTGCGACCTCGCCCCGAAGAGCTCAGCGGCGTGCTCGGCCATCCGTCGACACCGGTCCACCTCCGCATCGTGGATCGCCTGTGCCCGCTCGAGCGACGGATCGCCGCGCATCTCGTCGAGCGCCCACCTGAGATTCACGGCGGTCGGCCTGGTCGACGCGAGGACGTCGTAAACCGCATCGAGGTCCTCTCCTCGAGCCGAGGCAAGGGCGTAGCCGTACGCTGCCGCCACGCCGATCGCCGGGGCACCGCGTATCGCCAGCGTCCGGATCGCGTCGGCGACCTCCGCGGTGGTCGTACAGCGGAGCTCGACCATCTCGTCCGGAAGGCGGCGCTGATCGAGGAGGACGACGGCGTCGTCCTCGATCCGCACGATCTCCTCGGGGATCAGGTCCCTTCGTCCCACGAGGCGAGGTACCGCGCCTGCTCCTCTGTCAGCTGGTCGATCGCGATGCCCATCGTCTCGAGCTTCAACCGGGCGATCTCGTCGTCGATGTCCTTCGGGACGTCATAGACACGTCGCTCGAGCGTCGCGGCGTTCGCGATCACCCACTCGGCGGACAGAGCCTGATTCGCGAAGGACATGTCCATCACCAGCGCCGGATGACCTTCGGCCGCTGCGAGATTGACGAGCCTGCCATCACCGATCAGGTACAACCTCCGCCCGTCGGCAAGCGTGAACTCGTCGACGAAGGCGCGCGCCTCGCGCGTCTCGACCGCGAGCTCGCGCAGCGCGCCGAGCTCGATCTCGACGTTGAAGTGTCCCGTGTTGCAGAGGATCGCTCCGTCCTTCATCCGTTCCATGTGCGCCCGCGTGATCACGTTCTTGTCGCCCGTCGCCGTGCAGAACAGGTCGCCGATCTCGGCTGCACGCGCCATCGGGAGGACCTCGTACCCGTCCATCGCGGCCTCGAGCGCACGGATCGCATCGACCTCGGTGACGATCACGTGCGAGCCCATGCCCCGTGCTCGCAACGCGACACCGCGCCCCGTCCAGCCGTAGCCCGCAACGACGAATCGCTTGCCGGCGAGCAGGACGTTCGTCGCCCGGATGATGCCGTCGATCGTGGATTGACCCGTGCCGTAGCGGTTGTCGAAGAGGTGCTTCGTGCGCGCCTCGTTCACCGCGATCACGGGGAACCCGAGCTTCCCGTCCCGCTCGAGCGCCTTGAGCCGGATGACGCCGGTGGTCGTCTCCTCGGTGCCGGCGATCACATCGCCGAGCTGCTCGCGACGGTGCGAGTGGAGCACGCCAATCACGTCGGCCCCATCGTCCATCGTGAGGTGCGGTCGGTGGTCTACGGCTGCCTCGATATGGCGGTAGTACGTGTCGTTGTCCTCGCCCTTGATCGCGTACACGGCGACCCCGTACTCATCGACGAGCGCTGCAGCCACGTCGTCCTGGGTCGACAGTGGATTCGACGCGCAGAGCACGACGTCCGCGCCGCCCGCCTTCAGGGCGCGAGCCAGGTTCGCGGTCTCGGTCGTCACGTGGAGGCACGCCGAGATGCGGTGCCCAGCGAGGGGCTGCTCACGCTCGAAGCGCTCGCGAATCGCCGCGAGCACCGGCATCTGCCGGTCCGCCCACGCGATCCGCCGCACGCCTTCCGCGGCGAGCGCCAGGTCTTTGACGTCGTATCGCTGTGTCGTCGTCATCAATTCCTCTTTTCGTCGATGTCGGGCGCTGAGCCCGGTTTCAGGCAGCCTCTCGCGACGCGAGGAGGCGCTCGTGCTTTCGTTGCTCCCATTCGACCCACGCCGCATCCACGAGCTCTGACGCCGAAGCACTTCCCTCGAGCCAGGTTTCGACCGCAGCGCGAAGGTCCGGCTCACGCCGCAGACGAAGCGCGAATGCTAACTCCGTGAGCTCGACGTGGAACCCGCCGCGAAGGTCGGCCAGCGTTCTCAGCTGGTTGAGCTCTCGAAGTCCGTACCGCCGGTAGCCGACAGCCGTTCTCGTCGGAACGACGAGTCCTTCCGCCTCGAGATAGCGGAGCATGCGGGGAGACCAGCCCGACCGGCGGCTGGCCTCCCCGATGACGAAGGTCTGCACAATTCAAACCTTACCAGAACTGTGTGAATGTTTGGCGTCTACGGAGTCGACGGCCGAAACGCGGCTCCGTCCTTGAGATACCTCGGCGGTGTATCCGTGCCTGCCGGTGTCCCGATGACGCCGCCCCACACAATCAGCTCACGCCCGGTCCAGGCCACCGTCGTGCCGCCGGCGCGAGTCGGTGCGGGCGAGATCGTCGACCAGAGATCCGTCCTGGGCTCGTAGGCGAGCCCGGTGCGCAGTCCGCCGGGCAGGCTCGCGTTCGAGGTGTGACCTCCCCACAGGATCAGCTGTTTGCCTGCCCAAACGGCCGTCGCGCCGAGGCGAGCAGCCGGCAGCGAAGCGAGTCGCCGCCACCGATTCGTCGTCGGGTTGTACGCGAACGCACCCGTCGCCCGCCCGCCGACACCGGTGACGAGCACCTCTTTGCCGTCCCAGACCGCGTTGCCGTCGAGCCGCAAGCCCACTGCGGGAAGCGGTGCAATCCGGCGCCAGCTATTCGTCTTCGGGTTGTAGGCAGCTGCGCGGGCAAGTCGTGCCGGATACGGCTGTCCTTCGGGGTCGATGCCGCTTACGAGAAGCACCAGCTCGCGCCCCGTCCACGCTCCCAGGGGGCGCTGGCTCGCGGCGAGAGGCGAGCGCGGCAGCGGGCGGTACGTGTCCGTCGTCGGGTTGTAGGCGGTGCCGTTCGACCACGCATCCCCGCAACAGCCACCGCCCCAGCCGATCGCCTCACGACCCGTCCAGACGACGGAGCCACCCTGGACCGATCTCCGCAGCTCGCGCCACTTGCCGGTCGCAGGGGTGAACGCCACCGAGTGAAACGCTCCGAAGGCCAGCATCTGCTTGCCTGTCCAGACGGCCTTGTAGCCCGGAACGTAGTCGGGGCCGGGGGGCGGAGCGAGTCGCGTCCAGGAGTCGGCGGCGGGGTCGTATGCCTCGGCGACGTCCACCGCAGGATTCACGACCGGCCGGCGGCCAAAGACGATGAGCTGACGGCCCGTCCACACGCTCGTCTGACCCTGGGGTATTGCAAACGGAGCCGGAGCGAGTATGCGCCACGCCCCCGGTACCACGCTCGGGCGCGACCCGGCCAAGGCGGTGGCCGGAACGACCGCGAGAATGACCGCGAGGACGATGATCCTTCCGTATCGGTTCATGATTCTCCCTTCGTCGATGCACAGCCTGCTCTCACTCCGAGTGTCGATCACGAGACGAGTCCAATCCATGGACGTCCGATAGGCGATCGATGGAATCTCGTTCCGCACCGAGACCTCCTGGCCGGCCGGGCGAGATCGTCGCCTCAGACCCGACCGGCACCGAGCTCGGGAGCAGACCGCTGACCGGCGAGCGCGTCACGGTCGGCCGTCTGCCCGAGGTGAACGACATCGCCCTTCAGCCCGACCCGGAGCGTCTCGTCACTCGCGAGGCTCACTGCACGCTGGAACGCGAGGGCGCTCACTGGGTTCTCGTCGACGGCGGCAGCCTCAACGGCACGTTCCTTCGGCGGGGCAGTGGGCTGGAGCGCGTGAGCGGGCGTACGTTGCTCCAAGACGGTGACGTCATCTGTGTACTCGGGTCGATCGTCGACGCGAATGCACCCCGCTACTTCGAGCTGTCGTTCAATGCGACCGGGGATTCTCAGGCGACGAGGGCCGTGCTGGCGCCTCGCCTGGAGGGAACCGCCTCGCTGGTCGCCGCTTGTGTGGAGTACGGGTCCGACGAGGCCCGCCTCTTCCTCGTGCTGGCCGGAGAGAGGCACGAGGTCGAGATTCGTGCGCAGGCGCACCGCCTCGTCCGGTACATGGCCGAGCGCAACGCGGATGCCGGCGGCCTACCCGTCCTGTGCACGCACGACGAGCTCATGCACGCAGTGTGGGGCGACGAACCGATGCACACCCGGGTCGAGCTGGCGCGGCTGGTCTGGGAGCTGCGACGAAAGCTCGAGCCGTTCGGAGCTCGTCACGTGATCGAGAGCGAGCGCCGGCTCGGATACCGCATGCTCACCTGTCGTGGCTGACCCGTCGGCACCGGGCGTCGGCGAGATCTTCGGCGACTACACGATCGAGTCTGTACTAGGCAGGGGCGGTATGGGGACTGTCTATCTCGCCACACAGGCACGGCTCGGCCGCAAGGTCGCGTTGAAGGTGATCACGCCGGAACTCGCCTACGACGACGACTTCCGCGCACGGTTTCTCCGCGAGTCCCAACTCGCAGCGTCGCTCGACCACCCGAACGTGATCCCGATCTACGACACGGGCGAGGTCGACGGAGTCCTGTACCTCGCAATGCGCTACGTGAGCGGCTCGAGCCTGCAGGTGATGATCCGAGCGCGAGGGGAGCTCCCCGTGGCCGAGACGCTCCGGGTAGCGGAGCAGATCGGGAGCGCTCTCGATGCGGCGCACCGTGCGGGACTCGTCCATCGTGACGTCAAGCCCGCGAACATCCTGGTCGCAGAACCCGACGACCATGCGTACCTGTGCGACTTCGGGCTCGCCAAGCGAGCGGGCTCGTCGGCAATGACCCTTACGGGCTCGTTCCTCGGAAGCGTGGACTACTGCGCCCCGGAGCAGATCGAAGGTCGGCCGGTCGACGAGCGGGCGGATGTGTACTCGCTCGGCAGCGTCCTCTTCCACTGCCTTACGGGCGTCCGACCCTACGCGCGCGACACAGAGTTCGCCGTCCTTCAGGCTCATCTCAGCGATCCGCCGCCGACCGTCTCGGCTGTTCGTCCTGGCCTGCCGAGATCGCTCGACGAGGTGGTTGCGACCGCAATGGCCAAGGATCCCAACGACCGCTATCAGACGGCAGGTGGGCTCGTCGCAGCCTTCCGCGCGGCCGCGACGAGCACACCCTCGGCCGAGGCCGAGGACGACGCGACACGCGCAGCACCACCTCTCTCCGGCATCGACATGTCCACGTCCGGAGCACCGACAGCAGCAACACGGGCCGCGCCTCGGCCGCGGCGTCGCCTCCGTCGCCGCGAGTGGCTGCTCGCCGGAGCGATCCTCATCGCCCTCCTTGCCGCGTTCGTCGCGGTCGTCGTCGCTACCAGAGGGTCGTCGAGCGGGTCGAACGCCAATGGCCCCAGCGCCGCGGAGTTGAGCACGTTCGCCGATCGCATCGAGAACGTCCTCGCTCAATCGGCGGCCGGTCGACTCGAGATCGGGACGGCACTGCGGGACGGTCTGAACTGTTCGATCTCACCCCGCGAGGCAGCACGACGAATCGCCAGCGTTGCAGACAATCGACAGAGCATTCTCCTGCAGCTCGGCAGCCTCCAGGCTCCCTCACCGCAAACCGCCCGCATCGTCACGCTGCTGCAGCGTTCGCTGCAACAGTCGATCGAGGCAGATCGCCACTACCGAGACGGATTTCTCTCGGCGGTTGCTCGCTCCGAGACTGAGTGCCCACTTCCGTCGAACCCCGACTTCGACCTCGCATCGAAGTCGGATGCCCGTGCCACCGAGGCGAAGGAGCGCTTCGTGGTGACGTTCAACGCGCTCGCACGAAAGCTCGACCGGCGCAGCTGGCTCGCCAGCGAGATCTGACCTCGAGGAGATGGCGACCCTAGGGCTCGGAAGTTCCCTCGCGCCCGTAGCGGTCGTCGAGCCTCACGACATCGTCGAGATGTGGCGTCGAGACCTCGAGCACGAGCGTGTCCTCGATCGCGGTGAGGCGGTGAACCGTGCCGGGAGGGAGGTGGAACGCCGCCCCGGGCTCGACCTCGATCGTCTCGAGCTCGCTTCCTGGAGCGCCGAGGTCGATGCGAACGCGCCCTTCCCGCACGAGCCACGACTCGTCCTTCTCCTCGTGGTACTGAAGGCTCAGCGCCTCGCGGGCACGGATGAAGAGCAGCTTGCCGACGTATGTCTCCGTCTCGGCCCAGACGAGCTCCCATCCCCACGGCTTCTCGACCTTCCGTGGTGCGAACACGAAACGGCCAGCGGGTGTCACGAGAACCGGAGAGCCAGGTCTGGGATCGACTGGTCGGCCCCAATCCGTAGTCCGTGGTCGACGGCATTGCCGCGGCCGAGCTTCACGCCCGGACCGATGACCGCGAGATTGCGTACCTCGCACCCCGGGCCGACGTCCGCGTCGTCACCGACGATCGAGCCCACGACCGCGGTAGCGGCGCCGATCGTCGAGCGAGCGCCGACGACCGCGTTCTCGACGAGCGCGCCTCGAGCCAGGTGCGACCCGGCGCCGAGCACGGCCAGGCTTCCTGCCCGCGCTCCGTCCTCGACCACAGCGCCGGGCCCGATGTACACGGGCGGCACGAGCCGGGCACCGGGGTGAACCTTCGCGCTCTCGTCGACGAGCGTGAAGTCCGGCCCGAGTGAGTCTCCCGTCTCGGTCGAGAACGAACGCTCGAGGACGTCGCGGTGTGCCTGGAGATACGCCTCGGGCGTCCCGACGTCGAGCCAGTAGCCGTCGAGCGCGATCCCGAACACGCTCCCCTCCTCGGCAAGCTTCGGGAAGACGTCGCGCTCGATGGAGACGGGTCGCCCGGGCGTGACCAGGCCGAGTACCTCGGGCTCGAGCACGTACATGCCGGCGTTGATGAGGTTCGTGTCGATCTCCTCCGGTCTCGGCTTCTCGAGAAACGTCGAGACACGACCATCGGAGGCGAGCCTCACGAGCCCGTAGCGACTCGGGTCGGGAACAGGGGTCAGGAGGATGGTGGCCTTCGCCCCCGTCTCGCGGTGAAAGCGGACGATCTCGTCCAGATCCGCATCGCGGAGCGAGTCCCCGTTCAAGGCGAAGAAGGTCTCATCGAGGTCGCCCGCGGCGAAGGCGATGCCGCCCGCGGTCCCGAGAGGCTCTTCCTCGACGTGGTAGCTGAGCTCGAGGTCGCCGTAGGCGGAGCCGAAATGCTCCTCGATCTGCGTCGGCAGGTAGCCGCAGGAGACGATCCCGCGCCGTACGTCGTGCCTGCGCAGATGCTCGAACGTGAACGCGAGGAGAGGCCGGTCGACGAGCGGGAGCATGTCCTTCCGAATGCGCTCCGTGAGCGGCCGCAGGCGGGTTCCCTGGCCGCCGACCAGAATCACGGCGGGCAGGCTCAATCTCGTCCTTCGCTGGCTCGTCCTTGTTCGCTGCCGGTCGCCCGCCCGATCCCCTCGTACTCGAACCCGTGCGCGCGCAACTCGTCAGGGTCGAGCATGTTCCGGCCGTCGATGAGCAGGCGGTTGCGCATCCGAGAGCCCGCGTCGGCCCAGTCGAGATCCCGCAGCTCCGGCCACTCCGTGACGAGAACTGCGGCATCGGCGCCTTCGAGGGCGTCGAGTGCCGACGTCGAGACGGCGACTCCATCGAGGCGTTCCCCGCCGTGGGCGATCGGGTCCCACGCACTCACCTCCGCACCCTCGGCGAGGAGGCGACCCGCGAGGACGAGGCTTGGTGCTTCACGCATGTCGTCGGTGCCCGGCTTGAACGCGAGCCCGAGGAGCGCGACCTTCTTGCCTCGCAATGAGCCGAGGCGGCGTTCGAGCTTGCCGACGACACGCCGCTTCTGGAGCTCGTTCACCTCGATCACCGCGTTCAGGAGCTGAAAGCTGTACCCGGAGTTCGCCGCGAGCTGCTTGAGCGCGAGCGAGTCCTTCGGGAAACACGATCCGCCGTAGCCGATACCGGCTCGCAGAAACGACGGCCCGATCCTGCGGTCGAGGCCGATCCCCTCCGCGACGGTGAGGACGTCCGCCCCGGTGGCTTCGCAGACGTTCGCGATCTCGTTGATGAACGAGATGCGCGTGACGAGCGCCGCGTTCGCCGCCAGCTTGATCATCTCGGCGGACGCGACGTCGCATCGCACGATTGGGGCGTCGATGCCCTCGTGGAGACGCGCGACGAGATCGCCGTCGGATGCCTCGAACGCGCCGATGACGACGCGGTCGGGACTGAGGAAGTCCGTCACCGCCGTCCCTTCGGCGGTGAACTCCGGGTTTGACACGTAACCGACGTTGTCGAAACCGCGCTCGTCGAGGCGGTGCCGGACGATGCGACCGGTTCCCACCGGGACGGTGCTCTTCATCGCCAGGACGATCCGGCGATCGATGCGTGGCAGCTCGTCGACGACCGTCCACACCGCGGAGAGGTCCGCATCTCCGGAGACCGTCGGAGGCGTGCCGACCGCGACGTAGACGACCTCGGCTTCGTCGAGCGCCTCGTCGACGCGCGTCGTAAAGCGGAGCCGGTCGCGATTGGCTTCGAGGAGATCGTCGAGACCCTCCTCGTGGATCGGCACCTCGCCACGCCCGAGAGCCTCAATCCTGTCGACGGCGATGTCCCGGACGACGACCTCGTGACCGAGATCTGCGAAGCACGCGCCCGTGACGAGACCGACGTACCCGGCGCCGAAGACGGCGATCCGCATTTGCCTACTTGCTCCTGCCGAGCGGCCGGAGGCCCTTGGCGATCGCGATCATCGTCTCGTTCGACAGCCGGTCGAGGAGCGTGTTCACCACCCAGTACCGCGCCTTCGGCGTGTTCAGGACGACCATGTGCAGCTTCGGGCCGTTGTAGTAGAGGTCGTACGTGCGGCCGCCGATGTGCCGCGTGAGGCTGCGGTCACCGAGGGCCGATGCGTCGTCCCAGTTCGTCATCTCCACGCCCCAGTACTCGTTGGAGCCCATGCGGTAGACGAGACGCACGGCCTTCCGCTTGTGGTCCGGGTCGATCCAATACATGCGAATGGGCGTGTCGCTGTCCGTCCACGAGCTTCTCTCGATCACCGTCGGGACCATGAGCGGGAAGGGGACTCGGCGCTGGCGCTCGCGCAGCAGGTCTCGCGAGGCGCTCGCTCCCGACACGACGTTGGGCCGCTCGCGCCGTGGTGTCTGGTCGATAGGTGCGGCGGCAAGGCTGTCGTGGAAGGTCTGCCCGACGACGATCGTCAGCATCGCACCGTTTGAGACCTGTGAGATCTCGGCCGGCAGCCTCGCCACCTCCGCCGAGCCGAAGAGGTTCGCGACCTTCTCCGCTGCCGGCCGCGCGCCGCGCCGGGCTGGATCGAAGTACACCTTCGTCCGGAAGTAGTCGAACGACGGCGCGTTCGCAGGCAACCCGTTCGGTGGCGTGAGGATCTGGTAGCCGCGGTCGCCGAGCTGCCCCCCGGCGGTCGACGCGGAGCCCGTTTTCCCGTTCCCGTTCAGGACGGTGACGGTCGTATCGCGAGGTGCCGGCGCCGACTGGCGGAGCTTCCGGCCGAGGGCGACCGCGGTCGCCTTCTCTGAAGAGTCCACGTCTGGATGGGTGAAGGTATCCACGGCGCGGGTCACATTCGACGAGTCGGTGGTCAGCTCGGCAAAGCCCTCGAGGCCTTCGATTCGCGTCTGGAACACCCGCCCGCGTGGGAGCCCATACGCGAAGAGCGCGTACGAGAGGACCGTGCGCCCGGCCACGTCCTCACCGCCGCCCTGGGCTACCTCCACGTTCTTCGTGACCGCGTTGACGACCTTCGGCAGTGCGGTCGGCGCAAAGCTCTCCTTGATCTGGTTCTTGAACGCCTTCACGAACTGCTGCTGTCGGGCGACGCGGTAGAGGTCGGAGTCCGTGTGGCGAAACCGCACGTAGTCGAGCGTCTGTCGGCCCGAAAGCTGTTGGTAGCCGGGTTGGAGATCGATCGTCGCGTACCCCGTCGGCCCGCTGTGGTCGTTGAAGTAGCGGTGATCGACGTCGATCCAGGCGCCGCCGAGCCGGTCCACGATCTGGACGAAGCCCCGGAAGTCGACCGTGATCAGGTAGTTGATGTCGAGGTTCGTGAGCGCCTTGACGGTCTGCAGCGACCCCTGCGGGCCGCAGTACACGTACGCCTCGTTGATCTTGCCCGTGTACGGCGTCCGTCCGGGACAGTGGATCGGGACGAGCATGTCGCGCGGGAACGAGAGCAACGAGATCGAGTCCGTCTCCGGGTCGGCGCGAACGAGCATGAGCGTGTCCGACCGCGAAGGCGCACCCTTGCCGTCCTCGGAGCGGTGGTCGGACCCGATGAGGAGTGCGACCGCCGGCTGGCCGGGGAGCGGGACGGCGAGCTGCCGAGCCGCGCGCCTGACCGCTGGTGTCTTTGCCGCCACCGCTGCAACGGACTCGTGGAAGTAGAGGTACGCGCCTCCCGCCGACCCTGCCATGAAGACGAGCGCCACGATCCCGGCCCACACGAACACGCGGCCCACCCGCGCCATCCGCGAGCGGCGAGGCGGCTCGTTCTTGTAGACGGTGACGGGCGAGATCGAGCCGGGTGGCAAGACCGGCTTCCCGTTTCCGTTCGGCGCCGCGGCGCGCCCGAGGCCTC
The DNA here is from genome assembly GCA_963734825.1 of uncultured Actinomycetes bacterium. GTDB lineage: Bacteria > Actinomycetota > Thermoleophilia > Gaiellales > Gaiellaceae > GMQP-bins7. The sequence continues at coordinate 595,489 of CAVTIQ010000003.1, forward strand.
TCTTCAGAGTCGTTCGCATACAGACGTTCTCATATAGTCAACGAGCGCCTTCGCGGCGCTCGGACGCCCAGGATACCGGGACTATCGGAGTGCCGAGACGACCGTCGCGAGCGCCTCGCCCAGGTAGGCGATCTCGTCCGGGGTGCCGACCGTGATCCGGAGTGCGTTCGGAGCGCCGAACGGACCCATCGGCCGGACGATCACCCCTCTCCGAAGGAGCGCGTCGTTCAGCGCCGGAGCATCGTCGACCTCGACGAAGACGAAGTTCGCGACCGCGGGCTCCACCGGCTCAAGGCGCTCTCTGCCAAGCGTCTCCACGAGCAAGGCTCGTGCCTCGCGGTTCGCGGTGCGTCGCCGAGCGACCTCCTCGTTCTCCCCGAGGCTCGCGAGTGCCGCCTCCTGGCCCGAGGACGTCACGTCGAATGCACGGCGCACCTTGCCTATCGCCGTGATGATCTCGGCCGGGCCGACGCCGTAACCGACTCGCAATCCCGCGAGCCCGTAGATCTTCGAAAACGTCCGGAGCACCAGGACTCGGTGACCCGCTTTCGCGTAGACCTCGATCGCATCCGGGTAGTCGGGATCCTCGATGTACTCGAAGTACGCCTGGTCGACGATCGTGAGCACGTGCGCCGGAACAGCGTCGAAGTACCTGTCGAGCTCGGCGCGCGAGTTCGTGGTTCCGGTCGGGTTGTTCGGCGCCGAGATGAACACGAGCTTCGTCCGCGGCGTGATTGCCTCTGCGATCGCCTCGAGGTCGAGCCGATGCGCGCGGGTGGGGACACGCACGGGAACCGCGCCGAGCTTGAGAGGGTCGATGACGTAGCTCGGGAATGACGGCCAGCCCGTCACGACCTCGTCACCCGGGTCGAGTGCGGCCACGCACACGTACCCGATCACCGCGTCCGCGCCCGCGCAGACGGTGACCTCCTCGAAGCGGACATCGTGGTGCTCCGCCAGCGCCCGCCGCAGGCGATAGGCGCCGCCGTCGGGGTAGCGATTGAGCTCGAGCGACGCCCGCTCGAGCGCTTCGAGCGCCGCAGGAAACGGGCCGTATGGACCCTCGTTCGACGCGAGCTTGACGATGCGCTCGAGACCGAGCTCGCGCTGGACCTCCTCGACCGGTTTCCCGGGCTCATACGGGACGAGGCCCGCGAGAGCGGGACGGATCAGATTCGGATCGACGTCGCTCGGCAGGTGGGTCACGCGGCGAAGCCCGGCTCGGGCAGGCCCAGGCCGAACTCATCGTCCGCGGATGCGAACCCTTCGAGCCGCTGTCCTTCGTCGAGCGCACCGGCGTCCGCTCGCTGACGGCGGAGAGCCACCGCTAGGAGCGCCGCAAGGATCCCCGCGGACACGAGTGCGAGAGCAACGAACGCCGCGATCTTCAGTATCCGAAAGCGCCGATCCCACCGCCTCCGTTGGAACGCCGTGAGCACCAGGTAGCCGACGAGCGCGTTCCGCTTCGTGAAGATATTCACGACTGGAGGGTAACGAACCGCGCCTACCTGCGCCGGAGCGGAATGTGGATCGGACGCTCGAGCGCGACGAGCCCGGCCTCCTTGAACGCCTCGGAGAGCGTCGGATGCGCGGTGATCCCGTCGGCGATCGTCTCGATCGTCGCCTCGCTGTCCAGCGCAACTCGGGCGGCCTCGATCAGATCGGTGGCGTGCGGGCCGACGATGACGACGCCGAGGAGCTCTCCGTAGCGCGTCTCGTGGATCGACTTAACCCAGCCGCTCGCCTCGCCGGACATGACCGCGCGTGCGTTCGCGGCCCAGGGGAAGCGCCCGACCGCGATCTCGTCGCCGTGCTGCTCGCGCGCCTGCGTCTCGGTCAGCCCGACACCGGCGATCTCCGGATCGGTGTAGATCGGCCTGGGGACAGCAGGGTCGCCGATCGTCGCTTCGTGGCCCGTAGCGTTTTCGGCTGCGATCTCTCCCTCGCGAAAGCTGGTGTGGGCAAGCTGCCAGTACCCCGCGACGTCGCCGGCTGCGTAGATATGCGGAACTGACGTGCGGCGATGGCCGTCGGTCTGGATGCCCGCGCGCTTGTCGAATGCGACACCGGCCTGTTCGAGCCCGAGCCCCTCGACGAGCGGAGCCCTGCCGACCGAGACGAGCATGAGATCGCACTCGACCGTCTCACCCTCGCCGAACTGCACCGTCAGGCTCGAACCGGAGTCCGTGACCCCGGTGCACTGCTTGCCGAGCTGGAGGACGATCCCTCGCCGCGCGAACGCCTTCCGAAGCTCGTTTGCGGCTTCCTCGTCCTCCTGCGGGATGAGCCGGTCGAGCATCTCGACGATGGTCACCTCGGTGCCGAAGCGCTCGAAGATGGAGGCGAACTCGCACCCGATGATCCCGCCGCCAAGAATGACGAGACGCCGCGGCACCTCGGTCTGGGCGAGGAGGCCCGTCGAGTCGACACAACGTGGCGACTCGAGCCCCGGGATCGGAGGCCGCATCGGGTATGAGCCGGTCGCGACGATAGCGCTCGTGAAGGTGACGCTCTCGCCGCCTTCCACGGCGATCGTCCGCGGATCGGAGAAGCGCCCAAGGCCACTCATAGTGGTGACTCCGATCGCCTTGAAGAGAGATGCGACCCCGCCGGTCATCTGCTTGACGACCGCCGCCTTCCATTCGTTCGCCTTGGCGAAGTCGAGCCGCGGCTCGGCGGTTACGACGCCGAGCTTCGGGTTGATCTCGCGTGCCGCGTGGAGGGCGTGCGCAGTCTGGACCCATGCCTTCGTCGGAATGCAACCGACGCGAAGACAGGTCCCGCCCAGCTCGTCCTCCTTCTCGATGCACGCGACCCGGGCACCGAGCTGCGCGGCCCGAATGGCCGCGGTGTAGCCCGCAGGCCCGCCGCCGAGAACGGCTACGTCACATTCCACGCTTCGAGCTCCTCATCCCGGCGATCCTAGCCAAGCGCCACGGAGGCACTCGACGGTCAGGGCGCAGTCGCCAGCTCTCGAAGCATCGTCACGCTCGTCTCGTCCTCGCGCACCGGCGAGAACCCGTGCTTCTCGTAGAACGCCAGGAGTGCGGCGTCGTCGCTCGGGACACTCAGGCTGAGTGCTCCGTAGCTCTCTGCACGCGCACGCTCGACGAGTGCCTCGAGAAGCGACTCGCCGAGGCCTCGGCCGCGACGGCTCGGGACGACGGCGATGGCGAGCTCGGGTGTCTCCTCGTCGACGAAGCCATACGCCTGGTGGTCGCGGCGGAACAACCGATACCACGCTGCGCCGACCGGGAACCCGTCATCGACGGCGATGAGCGCGGTATCACCGGTTCTCCCCCAGCCCTTGACATAGAGGGCCACAGGCCCTGCGCTCTCGCCGGGATCGCGCTCTCGCCAGTAGTACGCGTGGTGGAGCATGTCCCGCAGGAATCGAACGTCCTGACGCCCGCCGCGGCGGATGACCATAAGCCGAGCCTACCGCTCCGGCTGAGCCAAGAGCGAGAACGTCAGAGGGCGAGCGCGGGAGACTCGACGAGCGTCTTCACGGTCCGGAGGAACTCGGCGCCCTCGGACCCGTCGATCGCCCGGTGATCGCATGTGAGCGTCATCGTCAGCGCGGGCACGACGACGAGATCGCCGTCTACGACGAGCGCCCGGTCCTCGATCGAGCCCACGGCGAGGATGGCCACCTGCGGCGGGTTGAGGACGGCGACGAACTGCTCGATGCCGTACATGCCGAGGTTCGAGATCGTGAACGTGCCGCCTTCCAGGTCCTCGACCCTGAGCTTGCTCTCTCTCGCGCGCGTGACGAGGTCGGAGCGCGCCGCCGCGATCTGCTGGACGTTCATCCGGTCCGCGCCAGGGATGACGGGCACGACGAGCCCGGTCGCCGCGGCGACGGCGATTCCGACGTTGGCGCTCGGATACCGATGGATCTCGCCGCCGACGAACTGTGCGTTGACCGCGCGATGGCGCATGAGCGCAGTCGCGACGATGCGCGTCAGGACATCGGAGACGGTCGGCTTCGTCTCCCCTTCGCGCAGATGCTCGACCATCCCTTCGCGCGCGTCGACGAGCTCCGACGCATCCGCGGTCACGGTCAGCTGGAACGCCGGGGCTTCCCAGGCTTCCGTCAGACGCCGCGCGATGGTCTTCCGGACGGACGTGAGCTGCACGACCTCGACATCGCCGACCGGGACTGCAGGCGCGACGGGAGCGTCGGCGACCGGTGCCGCGACGGTCGCCTGCTCGACGTCTTCGGCCACGATGCGCCCGTCCGGTCCGGTCCCGGTGAGCGCAGACAGCTCGATGCCCCGCTCGCGGGCGATGCGACGGGCGAGCGGGCTGGCCTTGACTCGGCCATCGCCAGCTGTCGCGACGGGATGCTCTGCTGTCGTGACGGCTGGTGCAGCTGGAGTCGTCTCTTCCGGCGCTGGCGGAGGCGTCGGAGCCGGAGCGAGCGCCGGGGCCGGCTTGACGCCATCGGTTGCGAGGTCGGCGATGTCCTCTCCCTCGGATCCGATGACGGCGACGGTCGTCCCGACACCGACCTCCCCTTCGGGCACGAGGATCTTGAGGACCACGCCAGTCGCCTCGGCCTCGACCTCCTGCGTCACCTTGTCCGTGTCCAGCTCGTAGAGAGGGTCGCCCTTCGCGACCTGGTCACCCTCCGACTTGAGCCAGCGCACGATCGTCCCGGCCTCCATTCCCTGGCCGAGACGTGGGAGCTTGACCTCGACGGCCACGTCAGCCCCGAGCGACCGTCCGCCGGATCGCCTCGAGGACGTCGGCCGCATGCGGGACGACGTACTCCTCCATCACCGGAGCGAAGGGAAGCGGCGCGAACTTGGCGCCGACCCGCTCGATCGGCGCGTCCAGGTAGTCGAAGGCACCGTGCTGGATCACGGCCGCGAGCTCCGCCCCGAAGCCGCCGCGCGTGACCGCTTCGTGGGCCGTGACCGCACGTGTCGTCTTGCGCACGGAGGCGACGATCGTCTCCTCGTCGAGCGGGAGGAGCGTGCGGGGATCGACGACCTCGACCGAGATCCCCTCCTGCTCGGCGTCTTCCGCAGCCTTCAGCGCATCGTGGACGAGCCGGCCCGTCGCGACGACGGTGACGTCCTCGCCCTCGCGGTGGATGCGTGCCTTACCGAGCGGGATCGGCTCGAGCTCGTCCGGCACCTCGCCCTTCAGCGGATAGAGCGTGCGGTGCTCGAAGAACAGCACCGGGTTGTCGTCGTAGATCGAGGACCAGAGAAGGCCGCGGACGTCCTCGGGCGTCGAGGCGAAGACGACCTTGATCCCCGGCACATGCGCGAACCACGCCTCGAGTTGCTGCGCATGTTGGGCTCCCGGTGACCAGCCGGCGCCGCCCTGCGTCCTGATCGTGAGCGGCACCGTGACCTGGCCGCCCGGACATCGTCCTGTGCTTCGCGGCCTGGTTGACGAGCTGCTCCATCGAGAGCGTCAGGAAGTCCTCGTACATGATCTCGACGACCGGTCGCAGCCCCTGGATCGCCGCTCCGATCCCGCTTCCCACGATCGCCATCTCCGAGATCGGGGTGTTGCGTATGCGCTTCGGGCCGAACTCCTCGAGCAATCCCTGCGTCACGGCCATCGAGCCACCCATCTCGGCGATGTCCTCGCCCATCAGGAAGACCCGTTCGTCCTCGCGCAGCGCGCGTGCGAGCGCGTCCCGGACGGCCTCGCGATAGGTCAGCTCAGGCATAGACGTACTTGAGCGCGTCTTCGGGCTTTGGATCGGTGCCTGCTTTCGCGAACTCGACGGATGCCTCGACCTCGGCGGTCACCTGGGCGTCGATGGCGCCGAGCTCGTCGTCGGAGAGCTCGAGGCGAGAGCGGAGCAACTCGATCGGGTCCCTCGTCGCCCGCGTCTCCCTGAGCTCGTCCTTCTCCCGGTAGACCTGCGGGTCGCCGACGAAATGACCCGTGAGCCTGTACGTGCGGACATGGAGGAGCACCGGCCCCTTGCCCGACACGGCGTAGTCGCGCGCGGCCAGCGTGGCGAGATGCACCGCCTCGACGTCCTGGCCGTCGGCCTCGATCAGCTTCATGCCGTACGCGTACGCGCGCTTGCCGAGGTCATCGACTGGCAGTGGCAGCTGCTGCGTTGCGGGGGTCGACTCCGCCCAGCCGTTGTTCTCGAGGACGAAGACGGCCGGAACCTTCCAGAGCTGCGCGAGGTTCATCGACTCGTGGAACGTGCCCGTGTTCGTCGCACCGTCGCCGAAGAAGGCGACGGCGACGCGCGGCTCATTGCGCATCTGGAAGGCGAGTGCTGCACCGACGATCCCGGGGATGCCGCCGGCGACGACTGCATTGGCTCCGAGGTTGCCGACCTCGATGTCGTAGAGATGCATGGAGCCGCCGTAGCCGTGCGAGCAGCCCTCGAGCTTCCCGTACAGCTCTGCCATAAGCCTCGCGACCGACGTTCCCTTGGCGATCGCGTGGCCGTGTGCCCGGTGCGTCGACGCGATCACGTCATGCGGCTCGAGCGCGGCACAGACTCCGGTGGCGACTGCCTCCTGTCCTATCGCGACGTGCAGGAACCCAGGGAGCTCGCCCGCACGGAACCGCTCCTCGACCTTCTCTTCGAAGCGCCGGATCAGGAGCATCTCGCGGAAGAATCCGCGGAGCACTTCCTCCGAAACTCGTCGGCCGCCAGCGCCGGCCTTCTCCTCGACGGTAGCCATCGACCGGCCATTATGCTGATCGACGGATGCGGGCTGCCGACCAGTGGAAGCAGATCGAGGCCGATCTCCCCACGGGCTGGTCGGAGGCGCGGCTGACGTACACGGTCGAGGACTCGGCGTCGGCGTCCGCCGCGGCCGCCGTGCTCGCCCCTCTGGGTCCCGGCCGCTCCGGTGGCGAGCTGCGATTTCACGTCCAGCCACTCGGCCCGGCCGGCGCCGAGTCGGTGCGGAATGTCCTGCGCAGGCTCGACGGCAAGCGGCTCTGGGGAGACCTCGCCCTCGAAGACGTCAAGGTCGCGGAGGCTGTCACCGAACCTGCTCCGTTGCAGACGGAAGCAGTGTGGGCACAGGCCCAGCCCCTCGTCGCAGCGTGGGACGCTCAGCTCGAGACCCTGCCGCCGGACTGGAGCGACCTCTATTGCGAGCTCGAGGTCGACTCGAGCGACTACCTGCCTCGCGCGGCGCTTCTGGGAGCACCGCTCAATCCCACCCGCAACCCCGAGGAGCTCGCCCTGCGCTTCCGCGTTTCGCAACGGGGGTACGGCACCGCGCCGTCAATGACTCGCCGCTGCTTCGAGAGAATGGACGCCGAGGGGATCACGGGGCGGCTCGCGGTGTTGAACGGCCTCTCATCGGTGGGCTACGCCGCAACGCAGGGGCCGGTGTGGCGCATCGGCGGCCGCTCGGTCTGACCAACAGGGACCGAGCCACCGAGCGGGCGAACTTCGGCTAGGGGACGATCTTCGCGGAGCCGCGCATGCCGGAATCCAGGGCCGCCGCGTCCTCCCCGATGGCGGCTCCGACCAGCACCGAGGGGTCGGTCACTGCCGGTCCGGCGAGCGCCTGGGCCAGCAGGTCCGGCGGCAGCTTCCCGGCCGGTAAGCGAATTCCCAGGCGGATCACAGCCAGCGCCTCGGCCAGCGAGTGCACCACGAAGTCGGCGCCCTCCCCGTGGAAAGGTGCCGCCGGATCGTTGTGCAGATACATCGTCAGGGCGCCGGCCCGCTTGCCGGCCTCTATGTCGAAAGCGTAGTCGCCCACCACCAGCAGTTCGGCCACGTCCACGCCGAGCTGCGCGGCGGCGTGGAGCACGCCGTCGGGCAGCGGCTTGGGAGCCGACGGGCAGGTCCCGGGTGACGATCACGCCGAACGTGCTCCGCGTCGATGCCCGGCAGCTTCGCCAACGACCGGTCGATGGACTCCCGGGTGTTGCGGGTGATGATCCCCATCGGCGATCCCCGCCGCGTGGAGGATGCGACCAGCTCGCCGGCGCCCGTGTTCTCCCGCGTGCGCTCGGCCGCCTCGGCCTCCATCGCCTCCAGGACGGCTTCTTTGACGCCGCCGCTCCTCGGGGTCGGCTATCCCAGCCAGGAACTCCAGCAGTCCCAGCCCGGCGGGGCACCCCACCGCTCGCCGCACGGCGGCGAAGTCGAGGGTGTCGGGGACGGTGAGCGTCCCATCGAAATCGAAGAGAACGGCCGCGATTCGGAGAGTTCCTGACCGCACAGGCGTCTCCTTACCCGTCAAGTCAAGAAGTAGAGCAGCGCCGGGATGACCACGATGGCCATGAGCGTGGTGGCCAGGACCACCGAGGAGACCAGTTCCTCCTCGTTCTTGTACTTGGCCGCCAGCACCGACACGAAGACGGCCGACGGCATAGCGGCCTCGAACAGCACGACCGCCCGGGTCACGCCGGTCGAGGCCAGCAGCCACACCGACAGCAGACCCAACGCGAAACCTCCGCCCACCCTGAGGAGGCTGGCGGCCACGGTCAGCGGGATCCGGGTGAAACTGAACCGCCCGATGCTCACGCCCAGGATCAGCAGCATCAGCGGCACCGCCGGCCTTCCCCAGCAGGTCCACCGAGCCGGCGACCACGGAGGGGATGGGCACGTGCGAGAAGGTTCAGCGCCAGCCCGAGGATGGCGGCGTACATGAGGGGGGTCTTGAGCATCACCAGCAGGCCCTGCTTCATGTCCTTCTCGCCGGAGGCCACGTACACCCCCAGCGAGTTCAGGATGAGTCCCCTGCGGGATGTACATGAGGATCGCCAGGGCCGCTCCCTCGGAGCCGAACGCCAGGAAGATGATGGGCAGGGGGATGTTGATGTAGTTGGTGAACACGATGGGCAGGTAGAGCCCCGAGTGCTTCTGCCGCAGCGCGCCGAAAAGCATCAGCGCCGCCACGAGGTTCCCCGCCATGACGATCAGGCAGGACGCCCACAGCTTCGTGGCGCCTCGCAGAACACGATCTCGCTGGTGATCATGGAGTGGAAGGCAAGGGCCGGCACGGCCACGTACATCGAGATGTCGATGAGCGGCGCCATCTTGGCTTTGGTGACCCGGCCGAACAGATACCCGACGAAAACCGCGAAGAAGGTCGGGGCCGATGATGTTGACTATCTGATGCACCGGGCCAGGGTACACGGGGCGGCCGCGGCGCGCAAAGGGGCGGCCGCGGCCAGCGACCGTCGACGCAGGCGCCGCTCGGCCGGCGGCGCCCGGCCCGGGCGCCGCGTGCTGCCGCGCCGCAGATGATATAAGTGCCTCCATGGACGAGGGCACTTTCTACCACTGGCTGGTCATCGCGTGGATGGCCCTGGCGGTGGTCACCTTCATCGCCCTCTTCTTCGTGACCGCGCCCTACGGCCGGTTCACCCGCGGGGGCTGGGGCCCGCGGATGAATGCACGCCTGGGGTGGATCCTCATGGAGTCGCCCTCGCTCATCACCTTGGTGGTGCTCTTCGCCATCGGCGACCAGCGCGGCAATCCCGTGGCCATCGTCTTCCTGCTCATGTGGATCGTCCACTATGTCAACCGCTCGTTCGTCTACCCGTTCCGGCTGCGCAGCAGCCGGCCAAGCATGACGGTATCGGTCATCATCCTGGGAGTAGTCTTCAACGTGGGCAACGGCTATCTGAACGGCCGCTACCTCTTCGACCTGGGGCCCGACCTGCAGACCTCCTGGCTGCTCGATCCGCGCTTCATCTGCGGCTTCGTCCTCTTCTGGCTGGGCTACGCGCTCAACCAGCACTCCGACAAGGTGCTCATCGGGCTGCGCGCCGGCGGCGAGACGGGCTACAAGATCCCCTACGGCGGCGGCTACCGCTTCGTGAGTTGCCCCAACTATCTGGGCGAGATGGTGGAGTGGGGTGGCTGGGCCCTCGCCTGCTGGAATCCCGGCGCAGCGGCGTTCTTCGTCTGGACGGTGGCCAATCTCGCCCCCCGGGCCATCAGGACCCATCGCTGGTATCGCCACGAGTTCCCCGACTATCCCCGCGAGCGCAAAGCGCTCATACCCTTCATCGTATAGACCGCGGTAGAATGGCGGCGCCCGTTCCCACGCTGGGGACGGGGGACGGGGAAGATGTGAGACCGAACGCCCAGATACGTGCCAACGCGCCGGTCGCCCGCAGCGTGTTCTGGCTGATGATGTCCCTGCTGGCCTGGGAGGTGTTCCTTGGGGTGCGGGCCGGTGCAGCGGTGCCAAGCGGCTCGTGGTCACACACCCCCTTCGACTTGGTGTTCCTCGTTCTCCTGCCTGCGCTCTGCGCGTTCGCCTTCACCCGCCTGTTCCTTGTGCTCACTCAGTCTAACCGGGGTACGCTCAACGTCTACTCGGTCATCTCCAGCCCCTACGCCCTGGATGTTCTGGGTGGGCCTGGCGATCGGCCTCTGGGTTACGGCGTCCATACCGCCGCCCATTCAATCTACCGGGCGATGCCCAGGTGCTGGCGCAGGGCGAGTTCGCGGCGAAGATCCAGTTCCTCGATTCCAGGGTGGGTTACCTGCTCCTGGGATTCGGCTTCTTCCTGGCCACCCTCGCGATCATCCTGATCGGCCAGGGAGCCGGGCAGAGGCTGTCCGGCGGAGAGCGGATCCTCTTCGGCCTGGGGTCATTGGCTACCTATGGGTTCGTCATCGTCTACCTCGGGGTGGGCGGCGGGCAGATCATCGCGGCCATCGCTGCCAGCATCGCCTTGGTGGCCGCCAGCCTTTGGATCCTTCCCCCGTCGGAGGTCACCCACGACCCCATCGGGGCGTTCGTCACTCCGGGCTCCCTGGCGGCGGGTCTCACCCTGGTCGATATGGACCGTCGTAGTCGGGGGACAGCCCACCTGGCCGTAGCGGGCCGCGCGGAGCCGGCGCGGCAGCTGGCGCGCGGCCTTGGCGCCCGGCCTGTGAGCTATAATCGCGCCTGCTTGCAGCCCGCGCCGAGTCCGGCGGCGGCGCACCTCGCGGAGTGGTGTCCGAGTTGGCTTAAGGAGCACGACTGGAAATCGTGTAGGCGGGGGTAACTCGTCTCGAGGGTTCGAATCCCTCCCACTCCGCCTCGAGCCTTTCGCCCCGCCTGCGCGCTACACTTCGTCCCAGGGTGGAACCAGTTGAGGGGGGTCACATGTTTTGTGCCAATTGCGGCAACGCCCTCCAAGAGGGCGCCCGTTTCTGTAGCAACTGCGGACAGCCGGTGGCGTCGGATGACGCGGCCGCCGTGGCCGCGGCGGCCACGGGCGCTACACTCGCCGCCGCAACAGGAGCCGGAGTTCCCCCGCCACCCGCACCAACTGGAGATGCCGGCCTGGTCGCTCCCCCTTCCCCCGCGGCGCCGGCCGCGCCGGCCCCCGTCTATCAGAGCTACGCTCCGCCTCCGCCTCCGCCTCGTCCGCCGACCGGATACCCACCTGCGACCCCACCTTCCCGCCCCAGACGGCATCCTGCGCTGATCCCGGCAATCGTGGCCGCGGTCATCATCGTGGCTGCGGGCCTGGGAGTGGGACTCTTTGTGGGCCTGGGCGGAAGGGGAACGGGTCCGGAGGCATCGACGACGCCATCGACAGTCGTGGCCTCCAGCTCCACGACCATCGCGACGACGACCACCACCGCTCCGCCGACCACCGCAACGGCGGCGCCAACCACGACCACCTCCCAGTCGACCACGACCACCGTCGACGTGGCCGCGCTCCTGGCGCAGCGGTCGGCCGACTGGATGAACCTGCTCGAGTCGATCCCCGTTACCGGTCAGGATGCGACGGCGCAGATCGCCGCCTTCCTCACCCCGAAGGATCAGGCCCAAGAGCGCGCGGCTCAATACCAGGCCGACTGGTCCACGCCCGCCGATCCGGCCGACATCATCGCGACCGACTTCTGGGACGCCATCGTCGCCACGACGGTGGAGGATGGCTCCCGCGCCGTTGTCGTCAGCACGCTGAAACTGGAGTGCCGTGACGGTCTGACCACCCGGGGCCTGGAAGCGCTGGACTGGAAGCTGGATGGCGGTGAGTGGTTGCGCACGGTGTCGTACGAGCCGCTGACCCCCCGCGAGGGCCCGATGGTCGAGTTCGGCGGGGTCGTCCAGGTGGGAGACCTTCTCTTCTCCTCCGTCACCCTCCACGAGCTCAAGCACCTGGGCGTGGACTCGGGTCCCGCCACCGATGGCATGTTCATGACGGTGGAGTTCTTCGTCAGGAACGAGGGGCAGAACGACGTCACCCCCGCGGGATGGCAGGTCATGGCGGTAGACGCCGGCGGTAAGCAGTACGGACTGTCCTCGGCCGCGGACGAATACTGGTATTCCGACGTGGAGGACCGGGCCATCCCCCTGCTTCCCGGCGAGTCGACGTACCTCTGGTACACCTTCGAGATCCCGGAGGGCCTCTCCCTGCAGGACGTGCAGTTCCGGGTGGGCATGCCCATGCTGTAGCCGCGCGGCCGCCGCCCTGGCAATCGGGACCGCCGGGTGCCTCCGCACCCCCGCGCGCCGGTGCCCCCGGAGAGCGGCCTGCTATACTGCCCGGGACCGTGCTAGGTGGGGAGCTAGCGGTGCCCTGTAACCCGCAATCCGCTTCAGCGGGGCTGAATTCCCACCCGAGGAGCGGGCCTGTGAGGTCTGACGCCGGCATGTGGTGTTGACGGCCAGGTCCTGCGCAATGGAACTTCGTGAACCGGGTCAGGACCGGGAGGTAGCAGCCCTAAGCGGACCCTTCCATGTGCCGTGGGGTAGCTTGGCTTGAGCCGGCTACCGGTGGACGCTCGGAGGTCCGTCTTCGACGGTGGGTGCACGGTCCTTTTCCTTCGACCCCGACGGAGAGCAGGTTGGTGATGACCGTCACCCTCACCGACATCCTCATCGTCCTAGCCGTGGCCTTGGCCGTCACCCTTCTCTTCGGCCGACTGCGCCTCCCTCTTCTCGTGGCTCTGTTTGTGGCCGGAGCCCTCGTGGGCCCGAACGCCTTCGGGCTGATCGAGGATTCGGAGCAGGTGGAGGCGCTCGCCGAGGTGGGGGTGATCTTCCTGCTCTTCACCCTGGGTCTGGAGTTCTCGTTCCGACGCCTGGTGCGGCTGGCGCGACCCATCCTCATAGCGGGGCCGGTACAGGTAGTGCTGACGGGCGCCGTAGGAGCGGGAGTGGGCCTGGCGTTCGGAGCGGATGGCGCCCAGGCCATCGTCCTCGGGATGCTCGTGGCGCTCAGCAGCACCGCCGTCGTTCTCAAGGGCCTGGCCGAACGGGGAGAGATGGAGAGTCCGCTGGGACAGACATCGTTCGGCATCCTTGTATTTCAGGATGTGCTCGTGCTGCCCTTGATGCTCGTGCTTCCCCTGCTGGCCGGCAAGGGCTTCCAGACCTCCTGGAGTCCGCTCACCATCGTCCTGGTGGCGTTGGGGGTGGTAGCCGCCCTGCTGGTGGGGACCAAGTGGGTGGCGCCCCGGCTCCTCTACGAGGCTGCCCGCACCCGCAGCGCCGATGTCTTCCTGATGGCCGTGGTCACCATCTGCTTCGCCGTGGCCGGGCTCGCGGCCAGCATCGGCCTTTCGCTGGCACTGGGGGCCTTCCTGGCGGGGCTCATCATCTCGGAGTCGGAGTTCAGTCACCAGGCCCTCGGTTACGTGCTGCCGTTCCGGAACCTGCTGGTTTCGTTCTTCTTCGTCTCGGTGGGCATGCTGCTCGACTTGGCCTTCCTCGCCGATCATTGGTGGCTCGTCCTTCTGGGGGCCCTGGGGCTGGTTCTCGTGAAGACCATCACCGGCTCGCTGGCCGTAGTGGCGCTCCGCTACCCGTTGCGGGTGGCGGTGGGGACCGGGCTCACGCTCAGCCAGGTGGGAGAGTTCTCGTTCGTGCTGGCGGCGGTGGCGGTGGGAGAATCCCTGCTGCCGCACGACCCACACCAGGGCTTCCTCGCCGTGGCGGTGCTCAGCATGGCGGTCACGCCGGTCCTGATGGCCCAGACACCCCGGGTATCCCGCCTTCTGGAGAAGACGCATCGCCGCGGGGATGGGGCAGAACCGAGACAGAAGCCGCGGCCGCCTCTCTCTCCGACCACCTCGTCATCATCGGTTACGGATCGAACGGCAGGAATCTGGCCCGGGCCGCCCGTGAGGCGGGGATCCCCTTCGCCATCGTGGAGATGAACCCGCAGACCGTGCGCCGCGAATCGCCCGCCCAGCCCATCTTCTTTGGCGACGCCACGAGCGAGGCGGTCCTCATCGGGGTACAGGTGGAGAAGGCCCGAGCGGCCGCGGTAGTGATCGGCGACCCGGTCGCCACCAGGAGCATCGTCGCCGTACTGCATCGGCTGAATCCCGACCTGTACGTCATAGCCCGTACTCGCTTCCTGGCCGAGGTGCAGGCGCTCTACGCTCTGGGAGCCAGCGAGGTGGTACCGGAGGAGTTCGAGACCTCCATCGAGATATTCCGGCGTACGGGACGCTACCTGGGTCTGAGCGAGGAGCATCTCGAGCGCCTGCAGGCGTTGATCCGCGAAGACACCTACGAGCTGCTACGCCGCGCCCAAGACGGCTGATCGTCTGCGGCTGAGCGGCCCAAGCTGGCGCACCACGCCCGGTTACGCGCGCGGGCAGCGCCGGCCGGCCGAGGCCCGGTCGCCGGCCGGCATGAGCCGAAGCGCAGTGTCCCGCGCGGGTGGCTCGGCCCCCGGAGTCGTCGGGGGCGGCTGATATAATCGGGCGGCTCGGCGAGCGCTTCATAGGGCTGCTGAAAAGCGAAGCTCCTAACAAGGATCCTTTGGCGCATGGCGATCTCCCTCTACCGCAAGTACCGCCCCGCCCGTTTCGAGGACATCATCGGGCAGGAGCACGTCGCCCGCACCCTCGTCAACGCCATCACTCAGGACCGCGTGAGCCACGCGTACCTCTTCACCGGTCCGCGCGGCACGGGCAAGACCTCCACGGCCAAGATCCTGGCCATGGCCCTCAACTGCGACGCCGGCCAGGGCAAGGCGACCGCCCATCCCGACGGCACCTGCCCCCACTGCGAGGCCATCCGCAGAGGCAGCGCCATGGACGTCATCGAGATGGACGCCGCCTCCAACCGCGGCATCGACGATATCCGCGATCTGCGCGACAAGGTCCACTTCTCGCCGGTCGAAGGGCGGATGAAGGTCTACATCGTCGACGAGGTCCACATGCTCACCACCGAGGCCTTCAACGCCTTGCTCAAGACGCTGGAGGAGCCGCCGGCGCACGCCGTCTTCGTGCTGGCCACCACCGAGCCGCACAAGGTGCCGGCCACCATCCTGTCGCGCTGCCAGCGCTTCGACTTCCGCCGCCCGTCGGTCGATGGAGGTCGTGGGTGTGCTCGCGGGGATCGCGCAGCAGGAAGGCATCGAGGTGGCGGAGGCGTCGCTCACCGTCATCGCCCGAGCGGCCGGGGGCAGCTTCCGCGACGCCATCGGCATCCTCGACCAGCTGTCCACGTATTCCGGGGGCGCCATCACCCTGCAGCAGACGCTCGACATGCTGGGGATGGTCCAGCAGGACCTGCTGTTCGAGATCGTCGATCTGGTGCACGAGCGCGACACCCAGGGCGCCCTGCTGTTCGTGGAGCGCCTCGAGCCAGGGCGGCCACCGACTACGCCCAGTTCATCAAGGACCTGCTCGGCCATCTGCGCGACGTGTACGTCGTCAAGCACACCGGTGAGGTGCCCGGCCAGCATCGCCATGACCGAGGACCAGCAGCAGTGCTGCGCAACCAGGCGGCGCGGGTCTCGACAACCGAGACCGTGGCCTTCATCGACCTGCTGGGCGAGGCCCTGCGCTCCGTCCGCCAGGGCTCCGACTCCCGACTGGAGCTCGAGTTGGTGCTGATCAAGATGACGGCGATACATGCGCCGGGCCCGGGAGGGGTGCACTGGACACCCGCCCCGGCCCCGGCCCACTCCGAACCGGCGCGGCAGCGGCAGGCGGCCGCGCAGACCGGGGCGCAGACCGGGGGAAGCCGGCCGAACCTGCCACGAAACCGCCGGCCGGCCAGAATCCGCCCGAGTCCGGGGCCGCGCCACCGGAACCTGCCCCGGCGGCAGCCCGGGCGGAGACAGCGGCTGCTCCAGCGGCCGCCCAGGTGGACGAAGCGCCTGCTCCCGGAGCCGCCGTCGCGGCGCCCGAGCCGGAGCCGACCCGCGAGGAGCCGGCGGACTCCCCCACGCCGTTCCGGCCGACATCGACCACCTCCGCCGGGCGTGGCCCCTCGTGTTGGAGGCCGTGAAGAAGCGGCAGATCGGGCTCTCCGCGGTGCTCGCGGAAGGGCGGCCGGAGAGCCTGGACGGAGACACTCTGGTCATCAAGTTTCCCGCCGGCTACAAGTTCCAGGCCGACATGGTGGGCCGGGGCGAGAACCCCCGGGTGGTGACCGAGGCCCTGCGCGAGATCACCGACAGGCAGTTCAATGTGGTGGCCCGGGTGGCCGTGCAGGAGCCGTCCGAGCCGGAGCCCGCGGACGAAGATGTTAGAATCCTGAGCAGGGACGAACTGCTCCTGCGGCTGAAGCAGGAGTTCGACGCGACCGTCATCGACGACGGTCCCGTACGCTAGGTGCGCCGCTCCCCATCGCCATAACCGCCGAGGAGGCAGCCGTGAACCCCAACTACCAGAAGATGATGAAGCAGGTCCAGAAGATGCAGGCCGACATGGCCAAGATGCAGGATGACCTGGCCAATGAGGTGGTGGAGGCTTCCGCGGGCGGGGGCATGGTGACTGTACAGGTGACCGGCGCCATCGAGATCAAGAGCATCAGGATCGACCCGAGCGCGGTGGATCCCGAGGACGTGGAGATGCTCGAGGACATGATCCTGGCCGCCGCCAATGAGGCGCTCCGTTCGGCACAGGAGTTGGCCAACAAGAAGCTGGGCGGCATCACCGCGGGCCTCAACATCCCCGGTCTGCCTTTCTAGCCGCCGTTCCGAGGCCGCACGCCTGCCGCCGTATAGCACTGCATAGCGCCGCATAAAGCCACATGTTCAGCCCCACCGTCCAGAAGCTCATCGACGAGCTGAGCAAGCTTCCCGGCATCGGGCCCAAGACGGCTCAAAGGCTTACCTTCCACCTGCTCAAGCTGCCTCCGGAGGAAGCCCTGCCTCTGGCCCAGGCCCTTATCGAGGTCAAAGAGACAGTCCGTTTCTGCGCGCGCTGCTTCAACCTCACCGAAGCAGGACCTCTGCGACGTCTGCCTCGACACCCGGCGCGATACCACCACTATCTGCGTCGTGGAGGAGCCGGGCGATATCGTGAGCATCGAGCGCACCCACGAGTATCGCGGCCTCTACCACGTGCTGGGGGGCGCGCTATCACCACTCGACGGCGTAGGGCCACAGAAGCTCCGTCTGGCGGAACTGGCCGACCGCGTCCGCACCGAGGGGACCAGAGAGGTGATCGTGGCCACCAATCCCACCATGGCGGGCGAGGCGACAGCTCTGTACATCGTGGAGGACCTCCGGCCCCACATCACCGCGGGGACCCTGCTCATCACCCGCCCGGCAGCGGGGCTGCCGATGGGCGGCGACCTCGAGTACGCCGACGAGGTGACTCTCGGCCGCGCTTTGACCGGCCGGCGCGAGCTCTGACCGGCGCCAAGCCCGGCGCCGCCGACAGGGGGAGGGCCCGGGCGGGCAGCGGCGAAATCGGATAGTATTCAGCGTCCTTCAAATCCTTTAGGCGGAGCACTGATCGACGTGGCGGACAAGAAGAAGCCCACTCACAGCGGGACCCCACCCACGGAAGACGCCTTCGGCTCCCAGTACGTCGTCATCGGCGGCCCGGAACGCAAGGCGGAGCGCACGAACATCATCGTGATGAAGTTCGGAGGGACTTCGGTGGCCGACGCCACCTGCATAAAACGGGTGGCCGAGCGCATCGTCGATGCCCGCAAGGAAGGTCACCCGGTGGTTGCCGTCGTGTCCGCCCGGGGCGACACGACCGACGAGCTCATCGAGATGGCCAAGGAGATCTCCCAGAACCCGCCGGCCCGGGAGATGGACATGCTGCTGTCCACGGGCGAGCGCATCTCCGCCGCCCTGGTGGCTATGGCCATCCACGAGCTGGGCTACAACGCCATCTCCCTCACCGGCTCGCAGGCCGGCATCCTTACCGACACCGTCCACACCAAGGCCAAGATCCTCGACATCAGGCCCAAGCGCATCCAGCAGGCCCTCGACGAAGGCAAGATCGTGCTGGTGGCGGGCTTCCAGGGAGTCTCAACCGAACAGGACGTCACCACGCTCGGGCGGGGCGGCTCCGACACCACGGCCGTGGCGCTGGCCGCCGCCCTCGGCGCGGAGGCGTGCGTCATCTTCACCGACGTGGACGGGATCTACACCACCGACCCGCGCATCGTCCCCGAAGCCCGCAAGCTCGACTTCATCTCCAACGACGAGATGCTGGAGCTCACCTCCAGCGGCGCCAAGGTCATGATGCTGCGCAGCATCGAGGTGGCCCGCCGCTTCGACGTGCCCCTCTGGGTACGCTCCAGCTTCACCGACGCCCCCGGCACACTGATAGGACAGGAAGAAACAGGCATGGAACAGGCGATCAGTATCCGGTGTGACCTACGCTCTCGACGACGCGAAGGTGACCATCCACGACCTTCCCGACAAGGTCGGCGAGGCAGCCAAGGTGTTCTCCGCGCTGGCCAAGGCCAACGTCAACCTCGACCTCATCATCCAGAACGTGTCCGCCGGCGGGGCGGCCGACATCTCCTTCACCGCGGCCGAGGACGACCTGGGCAAGATCGCCGAGGCGCTGAACGGCCTAAAGGACGAACTCGGCTTCTCGTCCATCGACACCGACCGCGACGTGGCCAAGGTCACTCTCGTCGGCGCGGGCATGAGGACCTACCCGGGCGTGGCCGCCAAGATGTTCCAGGTCCTGGCCGACAACGGCATCAACATCGAGATGATCTCCACCAGCTCCATCAAGATCAGCTGCGTCATCCGCAAGGAGCAGGTGCAGACCGCTGTCAAGGCGCTGCACAAGGCCTTCAAGCTGGACAAGAAGCTGGTGAGCCGCGAGGAGGTCTTCAGCTAGGGGCTGGGAAGCCCCCCGCGGGGGGCTTCCGCCCCGTTCGTCATCTCGACTTAGAGGCTACTGCCGGACAGGACTACTGCCACACGGTCGAACTCTGCCCGCCGCAGCTCCCCGAGTTGCCGCCCTGGCAGGCGCCGTTCGCCGGCCCCGGGCAGGCCTTCGATCCAGTGCCTGGCCCTGACCCGGACAGGGAGCCGAGCCGCCGGCGCGCGGACAATCCGCGGGGTCGCCACCGCACGGGCTGGTGTTGGTCACACTCACTCCACCTGCGTTCGGCGTCGCCGACTGGCCGGCGACAGCGTACGCGCTGCCTGCGATCGCAAGTATCAGGGCCACAAGCACGATCACGCCGATGACCAACCGTTTCTTCTGCAAGATCTTCCTCCCCACGAGCGGGCTTTTCGCTAGTAGTATAGCCTTCCTGGGTATGACCCGCGTGGGACCCAATGCGAGGAGGAGCGGCGTGGACGCGATCGTGGTGGACAAGCTACGGAAGCAGTTCGACCCGCCGAAGGGTCCGGTGGCCGTCGATGGCGTCTCGTTCGCCATCAGGGAGGGAGAGATCTTCAGCCTGCTCGGCCCCAATGGAGCGGGCAAGACCACGACCATCTCCATCCTCTCCTGTCTGCTCAAGCCCGATTCGGGCGAGGCGGACGTGGGCGGCTTCTCGGTGGTCCGCAAGTCCGACGAGGTCAAGAAGCTCATCGGGGTAGTGCCCCAGGATATCGCCCTTTACGAGGACCTGAGCGGCCGGGAGAACCTCGTCTTCTGGGGCCGGATGTACGGCTTGACCGGGGCCGAGCTCGACAAGCGGGTGGACGAGATCCTCGAGCTGATCGGCCTGGTGGACAGGCAGAAGGACCGCGTGGACAAGTACTCCGGCGGCATGAAGCGCCGGGTGAACATCGGGGCGGCGCTGCTGCACAGGCCCCGCATCCTGTACCTGGACGAGCCTACGGTGGGAATCGACCCCCAAAGCCGGCGGGCCATCCTCGACGGGGTCAAGGACCTGAACGCAGGCGGCATGACCGTCCTCTACACCACGCATTACATGGAAGAGGCCCAGGAGTTGTCGGACCGCATCGGGATCATGGACCAGGGCAAGATGATCGCGGTCGGCACTCAGACCGGAGTTGGTGCAGATGGTCGGCGAGCGCACCCGCGTCGACGTCGCCCTCGACCGCAACGCCCATCAGCTCGCCGAGCAGTGGCGCGCCCTCCCGGGAGTCAAGAGCGTCTCCGAGGATGAGGGCAAACCTCTTTCGCTGTTGGTGGACGACGCCAACGTGCTCATGCCCCAACTGTTCGAATCCGCAGGGGCCGCAGGCGCCCGGGTGACCAAGATCGGCCTCGAGGAGCCCAACCTGGAGATGGTGTTCCTCCACCTTACCGGCCGGGCCCTGCGAGACTAGGCGGAGTCCGGACGCCACGATGCGCTCTCTCGCCATAGCCTGGAAGGACGTTCGCCACGTCTACCGCAGCTTCGCCGGCCTGGCCATGATGCTTCTGGCTCCTTTGTTGCTGGCCGGCGCCATCGGGGCGGCCTTCGGCTCCGGGGACAACTTCTCCATCTCGCCGGTTAAGACCGTGGTGGTCGACCTGGACTCCGGCACCAGCACGAGCGGCACGGTCACCTTCGGGGCGAGCGACGCGGTTGCCGGCACCGCCGGGGCCGCGATCACCTCCGCCCTCACCAGCCCGGAGCTGGCCGACCTGCTCGCCGTCGACCTTTGTCTCCGACGTCGAGGTGGCAAAGAGCGCCGTCGAAAACGGCGATGCGGAAGTGGCCGTCATCATCCCCGCGGGGCTCACCCAGGCCCTGTCGAGCGCCACGCCTTCGTCCCAGCAGGTCCAGATCTACAAGGATCCGACGCTCACGGTCGGACCGGCGATAGTCTCCTCTGTGGTGCAGGACGTCACTCAGGCGCTCAATGGAGCCCGGGCGGCGGCCGCGGCCACGGCTCAGCTCGGCGCCGCCAACGGGGTCTCCGATCCGGCCACGCTGACCGCATTGGCGCAGAAGGCGGCCCAAGACTTTTCCGCTCGGGTCCAGACCTCGAACAAGGTGGAAGTGGAGCCCCGCTCTCCCGTCACCCCCGGCGGGTCGCCGGCGAACGAGCCGAACACGTCCGGGCAGGTGCTCATCGGCATGATGCTCTTCTTCATCCTTTTCGGTGCCGCAACCCCGGCGCGTAGCATCATCGAGGAGCAGCGATTGGGAACGCTCCCCCGTCTGTTCACCACCCCCACTTCCCGCACGGTGATCCTGGCCGGCAAGTATCTGGCGGTTTTCGCGGTCGTGCTCCTCCAGACGATCATCCTGCTCGTGGCCGGACGGCTGCTGTTCGGAGCCCACTGGGGAGCGACAGGGCCGGTCATCGCGCTCGCCATCTGCGGCGCGCTGGTGGCCAGTTCGCTGGGCCTGCTGACTGTTTCCTGGGCCAAGACGCCGGCCCAGGCCGGGGCCGGCGGCGCTGCCATCTTCGTGTTCCTTGGCCTCATCAGCGGCAACTTCATGGGAACCGCCAATATCGGCGGGGCCTTCGCCGTGGTGCGCCGCTTCAGCCCGCTCGGCTGGCTCCTCGAGGGATGGAACCACGTGATGTTCGGCGGGTCGTGGGCCAGTGTCGCCCTTCCCCTGCTGGCTGCCCTTGGCTTCGCCCTGGTCTTCTTCGCGGTGGCGACCTTCTTCTTCCGGAGACGGTACGCATGAGCCGGGGCCCGGCGGAGAGCCGGGGACCTGCCGTGAGGCGAGGAGACCGGGCGTGAGCCGCGCCCGGCGGATAGCGGCCAAGGAACTTCTGCAGACCCGGCGCGACCGGCTGGCGGCCCTGTTCACCATCATCCTTCCCATCGTTTTCACCATCTTCCTGGGCGTGATCATCGGCAGCATGAGCGGCGATAACAGCATCCCGATCGCCGTCGTCGACGAGGACCTCACCCCGGCTTCGCAGCAGTTCCTCGACCGGCTGGAGGCCTCGCCGCTTCTCACCCTCGAGGTCATGGCCGCCGACAAGATCGACACCGCAGTGGAGAACCAGTCGGTGGCCGCTGCTCTGGTCGTCCCCAAGGGGTTTCAGGCCGCGCTCGACTCCGGGCAGCCCCTCTCCCTCCCCTTGGTACGGCTGGAGACCTCCAGCGGCGCTCAGTCGGTACAGCAGGCCGTTCAGACCGCCGTCGCCGACCTCAACTCCGGCCTGCTTGCCGCCAAAGTGGCGGCGGAGCAGGTCTCCTCGGCCACGGGGGGAGGCTCGGGAGCCGACTTGACCGCCGCAGCGCGTTCGCTGGTGCAGACCGCCCTGGCCACGCCGGTGGTGTCGGTGCAGACGGTGGACGCGAGCACGAGCGCCGAGACCGGCGCCGCGGCCTTCGTGGATGCCACCGGCTTCGATATCGCTTCCACCGGCTCCCTGGTGCAGTGGGTGCTCTTCAGCCTGCTGACCGTGGCCACCGGGGTGGTCTGGGAGAGAAGGTACGGCCTCCTGCGCCGGCTGGCGTCCACCGGCGTTTCCGGCGGGGTGATCATCGAGGGCAAGATGATGGGCATGATCATCATCACATTCCTGCAACAGCTCATGCTGGTCTTGTTGGGCCAGTTCGCCTTTGGCGTGGACTACTTCAACAGCCCGGTGGCGCTGCTTCTGACCATGGTCTCGCTCTCACTGCTGGCCGCATCCGTGGGCCTGCTCATCTCAGCGGTATACCGCACCGAGCCGCCGGTGATCGCCACCACGGTCATCTCCGCCCAGTTGCTGGCCGTGCTGGGAGGGGCCTGGTTCCCCCTGGAAGTGACCAGCCCGGCCTTCTCCCGCGTGGCCCACTTCTTTCCCAGCGCAGGGATCATGGACTCGTTGCACGGGATAGTGCTCAAAGACTGGGGAGTGCCGCAGGTAACGACTGCCCTCTGGATCACGTGGATTTGGATCGTGGCCCTGTTGAGCCTGGCGGTGTGGCGGTTCCGCCCCGAGTAGCTCGGACCCCGCCGTTGGCGTCGTCACCATGGTCGCCGGGATCGTCGCCCGGATCGCAGCCCGCGTCGTCATCGCTGTCCCGTCCCGCTGCGATCGCCGGTAGAATCCCCCCTGCAGAACGCGTAGGACGGAGAAGTGGTGCCGCAATACGAAGAACAGTTCGGGACACCCGCCCCCGACACCGAGCCGGGGATGAATCTCATCTCCGTGGATTTCGACCTCGTCATGGTGAACCGGACCAACGAGCGCCTGTACGCCAAACCCATGGTGGCGCTCCTCGGGAACAAGTGCTACCGGGAGTTCGAGAAGCGAGACGAGCCCTGTCCCCACTGCCCCGGAAGGCTCGCCCTGGAGACGGGCGTGGCCCAGGAGACCGAGACCTCGGGACTGCGCGACGACGGCACCCGCTTCGCCGTCCGCATCAAGGCACACCCCGTCATCGGCCCGGACAACCGGCCCACCGGGTTCATCGAGATCGTCGAGGACATCACCGAGCAGAAACGGGCGGAGAGCCTCGCGTTCGTCGACGCGAACCTGCAGTCTTCCCTGGCCGGCGTCCAGAACGTACCAAGCGCTCTCCGCGAAGCCCTGCGGGCGGCGTTGCTGATAGAGGGCGTGGACTGCGGGGCCGCGTTCCTGTCCCCCGGCGGCGGCGAGCGATTGGAGTTGGTCCTCGAACGCGGCCTGGCACCCGGCTGTGTGGAGACTTTCGCCGACATCGCCGGCGGCGCGCCGCCTTCCCAGGTGCTCGGCTCCGGCGCGAGCGGCCATCCGCGGGTGGTCGTGGTCGTCCCCATCCTTCACCGAGGCTCGGTTATAGCCACCCTGGTCGTAGGGTCCACCGTCTACCCAGAGGTACCGGCCTCCCTCCGGAACGGCCTGCAGGTGCTCGGGGCCACCACCGGAACGGCCATTTCCCGCATCCTTGCCGAGCAGTCGCGTGGGGATGCAATCGCCGACCTCGAGGCGGTCATCGCAGCCTCGCCGCTGGCCACCTGGGCCGTAGATGGGCGGGGACGGATAACCATGTGGAACAAGGCGGCCGAGAGGGTGTTCGGCTGGAGGACAGCCGAGGTGGCGGGCAGTCCGCCGCCATGGGGCCCCGCGCCCGCCGCGGGCGCGGCCGGGCCCCAAGAAGCCGTGCTGGCCGGGAAGGACGGCAAGGCGGTAGAGGTGCGGCTCTCCACCGCCCCGTTCCGTGATGTGGTGGGTAACGACTCGGCCCTCATCTTCATCGCCGAGGACCTGCGGGCGCTAAGAAGGATCGCCGAACTCGAGAGCCGGATCACGGAGCTGGAAGCCCGTCTGGCGGCCGGGACCGAGGCGGGCGAGCAGCCGCATGTGGAGTCGCCGTCCCTCGAAGACCTTCGCGTCCTCATCGTCGATGGCGACGAACCCTGGGGCGAGGAGCTGGCGGTGTTGCTGTCATCCCTGGGCTGTACGCCGGTCAGGTGCACGGGCCCAGAGCAGACCCCGGCGGCACTCGCCCAAGCGGAGAGTTCCAGGCAGCCTTTCTCCCTGGCGGTGGTCGCCCTGCTCGGTCCGGGCGGTGCCAGCGGTCTGGGCCAGCGGGCGGTGCTCCGGTCGCTTGGGCTGGACGTGCCGGTGGTCATGTCAAGCGACGTTGACGTCCGGGGTCACGAGCAGCACGGCATCGCCGCGGTGGTCAGGCGACCCTACATCGCTGGGGCGGTCCGCGACGCCCTGACGTCGGCGCTCCAGGAAGGGCGCCGAGCGTAGGGGTCGGACGCCGGCGGCCTCGGGACGGGGGCGCGGCCCCCCGGCCTCACGACGCGTAGGCCAATTCCTTGACGGCAGCCGTCGTCTGGACCTCGGGCTGCGTCACGCTGGCCACGATGTTCATGTCGTACGGCCATCTGCCCGTCCCCTTGACCCATTGCCCGCCGGTGATGGGCTGGGTGCAGAAGTTGTAGAAGCCCGAGTATGGGTCCGGGTTGACCGTCCAATCCACCGGCCCGCCGACGGTGGTGATCTTCGTGGCTTTGACGGCCGCCACCACGGCGTTCTTGTCGCTGGGATTGCCACACCGCTGGACAATATCGGTGAACGCTTCGAACTGAGCGAACAGGCTGAGAGGCTGGGTCCACTGCGACACGGTCTGCTCCTCCCACTGGGCGCACACCTGTTGCGGCGTCACGCTCAGGAGCGAGCTGGTGTAGGGGAATCTGGGGTGGAACCAACACTCCACGGTCTGACCGTCGCCCAGATCGCCCAGAGCCTCCACCCCGCTCGGCAGAAGCAAGGCTCCGGCCATTGTCGCCGCCTTGGGGCGGAAGCCCTGCTCCACCGCCTGTTTCCAGAAGCTCGCGTAGTCGGCCGGCGATGGGACGCCGTTCAAGATCTCCACACCCTGCTTGCTGAACTGACCGATGATGGCCGTGTAATCCGTCGTGCCATCCTTGTAGCGGCCCGGATCGACGTAGGCGTAGCCTTTGGCCTCGAACGCCGGCGGCAGCCCCGCTGCAAACAGCCGCCCTTCCACGTCGTCGGGATACAGCCCGCCGATCTTCTTGTTGGTCTGGACCGCGTCCCACATGGCGAGATAGTTGAGCGCCATGTCGCGGAAGAGGAACCCGGTGTGCCACGACCACTTGAAGCCTTCCTCCGGCTGGGCGGCGTTCCACGCGTCGCCCGCGCAGTCGAAGGTCACGCAGGGGAATCCAGACTGCTCGGCAACATCCCGCACCGCGACCACAGTCTCAGCACCACCACTTGCGCCGATCAGGGCGATCTTCGAATCGGCAACCAGGCCCCGGGCCGCTTGTGCCGCCCCCCCAGCATCCGACCCGCTGTCCTCGACGACCACCTTGACCCCGTACTTCTTGCCGTCCGCCATTTGGACGCCGTCTTTCCAGGCATTCTCGGCGAACCAGGCGAGGATCCACTGCACAGCCTTTCCGCGATCCGCCATGGCCCCGCTGAGCGGGACGACATAGCCCACTGTCACCTCGCCGGCGAGTTGCACCCCCACCGAGGTGGTGGTCGCCTCCACTCCGGCCGCGGTCGTGGTGGTGGTGCCGCCCACCGCCGTCGCCGTCGTCGGCACAGCAGAAGTGGTCGTGGACTCCTCCGACCCGGCACAACCGGCCAGAAGGCCGGCCAGCCCCCCACCCAGAGCGATACCGGCTCCAGCAGTGCCTGTCGCCCTAAGGAAGGCGCGCCGGCTGAGGCCGCCTTTGAATCCGGGCATCTCCCCTCCTCGGCAGACGATCCTGTCGCCGTCAGCATAGCCTGCACCCGGGCAGGCACCAAGTCCGACGGGGAAACGCGCCGCAGCCGGCGGGGCGCCGGCGCAGAAAGAGGGGCGAGCCGGTATGGACGGCGCCTCTGCGGCGGCCCGCCGCTGCCCGATGCTAGAATTTCCCTTCGCCGTTGGCGCAGAGGCCGGATGAGGAGGGATCGTGAGCAAGGAGTATCGGGTAGCGGTGGTGGGCGCCACGGGCGCCGTCGGGCGCGCGATGCGCAGCATCCTCGCCGAGCGGGACTTCCCCGTCAAGCAACTGGTAGCCCTCGCCACCGCCAAGTCCGCCGGCGTGAAGCTCGACTACAAAGGCGACGAGGTCACCTGCCAGGAGCTCACTCCGGACAGTTTCAAAGGCATCGACCTGGCTCTGTTCTCCGCGGGCGGCGGCACCTCTCACAAGTTCGCCCCCATGGCGCGCGACGCGGGCTGCGTGGTGGTCGACAACTCCTCCGCATGGCGCATGGACCCGGAAGTCCCGCTGGTGGTCCCTGAGGTCAACCCCGACGACGTCGACTGGCACAAGGGCATCATCGCCAACCCGAACTGCTCCACCATCCAGATGGTGGTGGTCATGAAGCCGCTCCACGACGCCGTGCCCATCACGCGGGTGGTCGTCTCCACCTACCAGGCCGTGTCGGGCACCGGGGCCAAGGCCATCAACGAGCTGGTCCAGCAGACCGGCAAGCTTCTGGCCGGGCGAGGAGCCGGAGATCGCGGTCTACCCGTACCAGATCGCCTTCAACTGCCTGCCCCACATCGACGTGTTCCTCGAGGACGGCTACACCAAAGAGGAGCGCAAGATGGTGGACGAGACAAAGAAGATCATGGGGGACGATCGCATAGCCGTGAGCGCCACCTGCGTGCGCGTGCCGGTCCAGAACAGCCACTCCGAGTCGATCAACCTGGAGTTCGCCGCGCCGATGAGCGTGGAGCGCGCCCGCGAACTGCTGGCCGCCGCGCCCGGGCGTTCAGCTGATGGACGACGTGGCCAACAAGGTCTACCCCATGCCCATCGTCGCTTCGGGCAGGGACGACACCTATGTGGGCCGCATCCGCCTCGATCCGACCGTGGCCAACGGCCTGAACCTGTGGGTGGTGGCCGACAACCTGCGCAAGGGAGCCGCTCTCAACGCCGTCCAGATAGCCGAGCTGCTGGCCGAGCGCGATCTGGTGCGCGTCCCCGGTAAGAGGATCCCGGCGAGCGCCCACCGCGGACGAACCACTGCCAGCCGTCAGTGACGACCAACGGCATGAGTACCAGTCCGCAGGCGCGGCTCGATGGCGCAGGCGCAGGACGTGGCTGATCGTCGCAGCGATCGTCGCTGCTGTCCTGGTGGTGTTCGCCGTCTACTCGTACACCGAGACCTACCGGCTGGAGGTGAAGGAGTACACCTTCTGCCAGCCCGGACGTCCCCGCGGCGTTCGACGGCACCCGTGTCGTCGCTGCTCACCGACATCCACCGGTCGTTCTACTTCTCGCGAGAAGCGGCTGGCGGGCATCGTCGACCGGGTCAACGCCCTGCACCCCGACCTGATCGTGCTTGGCGGAGACTACGTCTACGGCAGCAAGGACTACGAGGCGTCGGCCTTCGCGGAACTCGGCCGGCTACAAGGCGCCGCTCGGCACGTTCGCCGTGCTCGGCAACCACGACTACGCTCACCCCGGCGGCGACGTGAACGACCCGGCGCCGGCGGTCGAAGGCGGCCGCCGAAGGCGGGCATACCCTTGCTCGACAACAGCGGGGTGTGGATCGAGAAGTCGGGGCAGCGCTTCCGCCTGGCCGGGGTCGAGCGACCTCCAGCAGGGCTATCCCCAACGCCGCCGCCGCGCTCGGGGGAGGCGGCGACGAGACGACCTGGTGTTGCTCCTGTCCCACGAGCCCGACTTCGCCGAGACAGCTGGCGCCGGGCGCAGTCGACCTGGTGCTCTCGGGCCACACCCACGGTGGCCAGATGACGTTCTTCGGCCTGTGGGCGCCCCTGCGTGGGCAGCGAGTACGGGCAGAAGTACCGCACAGGGGTGGTGGACGAACGGCACGACCACCGTGATCGTCTCCAACGGCGTGGGCACCATCTTCCCGCCGCTCCGCTTCTTCGCCCGGCCGCAGATCGTGGTGGTGACGCTCGAGAGGGCAGAGTTAGCGGACAGGCGGCCGGGCGCCGGCGAGACCGCCGGGCCACTCGGCCGGGCATCCTCGCCGCGCAGTCTCCACCTTTGGCCCTATGGCCCCCGTCCGCCCGCTGGGCTACCCTGTAGTGCATGAGAGATAGACGCCCACTGTTCGACCTGCTCTCGGCCGAGAACTTCCCGCAGATCGAGCACGAGACGGTGCTGCCCGCCCGGCCCGGGCGGCGGGCCGACCTGCCCCAGCGACATGCATCTGCAGCTTGGCCGACGCGCTGGCCGCCCAGGGCATCAAGAGCCTGTGGACCCATCAGGCCGAGTGCTGGGCGGCGGCGCAGCGCGGCGAGGACTTCATGGTCACCACGGGCACGGCTTCGGGCAAGAGCCTGTGCTTCAACCTGCCGGTGCTCGACGGCCTGCTGCGCGACCCGCACGCCCGGGCCATCTACCTCTACCCCACCAAGGCGCTCGCCCAGGACCAACTCCGGCGCATCCGCCTCCTGGCCGGCCGGCAGGTGGAGACGGCCGCCTACGACGGCGACACCCCCACCGCCGCCCGGCAGCTGGCCCGGCAGAAGGCCCGGGTGCTCCTCACCAACCCGGACATGATCCACGTGAGCCTGCTGCCCCGCCACGAGCGCTGGGCCGACTTCTTCCACAACCTGCGCTACGTGGTCATCGACGAGGCCCACACCTACCGGGGGGTGTTCGGCAGCAACGTGGCCAACGTCCTGCGCCGGCTGCGGCGGGTCGCTTCGTTCTACGGAGCCGAGCCCCGGTTCATCCTGGCTTCGGCCACCATCCGCAACGCGCGCGAACACGCGGCCAATCTCACCGGGGTGGAGGTGACGCACATCAGCGGCGACGGCGCCCCGGTGGGCGCGCGCAAGATCGTGTTCTGGGAGCCGCCGCTGGTGGAGGACGAGCTCAACGTGCGCCGCAGCACCACCACCGAGGCTGCCGACCTGCTGGCCGAGCTGGTGCGCAACCAGGTGCGCTCCATCTGCTTCACCAAGTCGCGGCGGACGGCGGAGCTCATCTACCAGCTCGACCGCCGACCGGCTGCAAGGAGACCGACCGCGCGCTGGCCGACCGCCTATCCCCCTACCGGGCCGGCTACACCCCGGAGCAGCGCCGCAGCATCGAGACCAAGCTGTTCGGCGGCCAGCTGCTGGCTGTGGTCAGCACCAGCGCGCTGGAGCTGGGCATCGACATCGGGGCCCTCGACGCCGCCATCACGGTCGGCTATCCCGGCACCATGGCCAGCCTGTGGCAGCAGTGGGGCCGGGCCGGCCGGGGCAAGGGCGAGAGCCTGGGCATCTTCATCGCCGGCAACGACGCTCTGGAGCAGTTCTTCGTCAGCCATCCGGACATGCTCCTGCAACCGGGAGGTGGAGGCGGCCACGGTCGACTTCGCCAACCCGTTCATCCACCTCGACCATCTGGCGGCGGCGGCCTACGAGGGCGCCTCTCGACGCCGACGACGCCCGGTTCTTCGGACCGCAGGCTTGCGCTGCCGGCGCTGGAGCAAGCGGCCGAAGAGGAGGGCCTGGTGCGGCGCAAGAACGACTCCTGGTTCTTCACCGGCCCGGGTTTCCCGGCCGCCAAGATCGGTCTGCGCTCCACCGCCGGCGAGCAGTACACCATCGTCGACGGCGAGACCGGCGACATCGTCGGCACCGAGGGCGCGGAGACGGCTTTCTCGGCGCTGCATCCCGGGAGCCGTCTACCTGCACATGGGCGACACCTACCTGGTCACCGAACTCGACCTCGACCGCCGCGTGGCCCTGGTCCGCCCCTTCTGGGACTCCTACCACACGCTGCCGCGCCGGGAGACCGACACCCGCATCCTCAGCGAGAGCCTCCAGACGTCCCACGGCCCTCTCACCCTCCACCTCGGCCAGATAGCCGTCACCAGCCGGGTGGTGGCGTTCCAGAAGCGAAGGACCGGCAGCAACGAGGTGCTGGGCACCGAGGAGCTCGACCTGCCGGCGCAGGAGTTCGTCACCGAGGCCATGTGGTTCACCATCCCGCCTGAGCTCTTCCCCACGGAGGCCGACCTGGTGCGCCTGCCCGGGGCCATCCACGCCGTGGAGCACGCCCTCATCGCTCTGCTGCCGCTCTTCGCCATGTGCGACCGCTGGGACATCGGCGGTCTGTCGACGCCCGTCCATTCCCAGACCGAGGAGCCCACCATCTTCGTCTACGACGGGCATGCCGGGGGCGTCGGCATCTCCCGGCAGGGGTTCGAGCGCTTCGCCGAATGGGTGCGCGACGCCCACCGGCTGGTGCGGGACTGCGCCTGCGAAGCCGGGTTGTCCCGTCGTGCGTCCAGTCGCCCAAGTGCGGCAACTGGAACGAACCGCTCGACAAGGAGCAGGCGCTGAGACTGCTCGGGGCCATGCTGTAGCGCCGGCCGCCGCCGCGGGCTACGGCGCAGGCCGTGGTGCGCCCGATGCTATCCTAACCTCATGCAACCGGAGTACATCTCGGTGATCGGCGGCGGCCAGTGCGGAGCCGCCGAGTACGCGTCAGCCATGGAAGTCGGGCGCCTGGTGGCCGAAGCCGGGGCGACGCTCGTCTGCGGCGGGCTCTGTCGGGCATCATGGAAGCGGCCGCTCGCGGAGCCCGGGAAGCCGGGGGACCCGACCATCGGCATCCTGCCCGGCCACGACCGCAGCCTCGCCAACCCCTACCTCGACCACGTCGTCACCACCGGCATGGGCCACGCCCGCAACCTGGCAGTGGTCAGCTCGGGCGACGCGGTCATCGCCATCGGCGGCAGCTTCGGCACCCTCTCCGAGATCGGGCTGGCGGCCCGGGTGGGCCGCCCGGTGGTCATCCTCTCCGGCTGGCGTTTGCAGAACGACCAGGGCACTGAGGGCATCTGGTACGCCTCGTCTCCGCGCGAGGCCGTGGCCCTCGTCCGCCAGGCGCTCGACGCCCGCGGGACGGCGGCGTGATGGCTCCCTCCCGAGAGACCGAGACACGAGAGCTCATCGAGCACCTGCGGTCCAAGCGGCGCCGCCGCAGACGGTGCGGGCGGCCTTGGTCGGTGCTGGGAGCGGTCGTGCTACTTGGCGGCCATCGTCACCGGCGTCGTGCTCGCCGCCTGTGCACCAGGCAAGGAGGCCTCCGGTCCACCCTATCCTCACTGGCCGGTTCACGAACGCACCAGCACGTCGCCGACCACCTCGACCACTGTCGGCGGGCCAGTCACCACAGGCACGCCCGCTACCACACCACCGTCCACCGCTTACGGCACGCCCTGGATCGGCCCGACCACGACCTTCGCTCCCACCACGACCTTCGCTCCCACCACGACCTCGACCACGAACTGGCTGGCGGCCAAAGTCGATGGTGATCGACCCCGGTCACCAGGCCCACGCCGATTCCGACCCTCGAGCCCATCGGTCCCGGCTCGTCCACGAAGAAGGCGAAGGTCAGCAGCGGCACTGCCAGCCCCACTCACCGGGACTCCCGAGAGCGAGGTCACGTTGGCGGTCGGCCTCAAGTTGCGGGACGCTCTCGAGGCCCAGGGCCTCCAGGTGGTCATGACCCGCACCACTCAGGATGTCGACATCTCGAACGCGGCCAGAGCCCAGATCGCCAACACGTCCCACGCCGATCTCACCATCCGCCTCCACTGCAACGGCTCGGGCGACCGTTCGGTCCACGGCCTGTTCACGCTGTACCCGGCCTCGATCCAGGGCTGGACCGACGACATCGTCGCCGCCGTCCAAGCAGGCCGCCGCTCATCGCACAGAGCGCTCTGATCGCCGCCACCGGCGCTCAGGACCGCGGGCTCCAGGAGCGGAGCGACCTCACCGGGTTCAATTGGTCGGACGTGCCCGTGTTCTGGTCGAGATGGGCTTCATGACCAACGCCGCCGAGGACAAGCAACTCGAGAAGCGGCCCCTATCAGGATAAGATCGTGGAGGGACTGGTGAACGGCATCGTCGAGTTCTTGAGGACAGAGTGATGAGACTTCCCCAGGGGTGCGGGTCATGAGCCGGTTGGCCGTCGTGGGGGCGGGTTACGTCGGGCTGGTGACCGCCGCCTGCATGGCGCATCTGGGCCACCAGGTCGTCGCTCTCGACGTCGATGCCGAAAAGGTGGAGCTGCTGCAGGGCCGGCGGTGTCCCCATCTACGAGCCGGGCCTGGCTGAGTTGATCGCCGCGGAACGGCAGCGTATCGACTTCACCAGCGACCTCAGCGCGGCCTATGACGGAGCCGAGTTCATCTTCCTCTGCGTGGACACGCCTTCCACCTACTCCGGCGACGCCGACCTCTCCCGCATCTGGCAGGCCCTCGACAGCCTGCCCGCAGACGACGCGCGAGCGGGTGCTGGTGACCAAGTCCACCGTGCCGGTCGGCACCGGCGCGGCGGTCGATGGCCGAACTCGACCTAGCGCGGGCGCGAGCACATCGCGCTACGCCTCCAACCCCGAGTTCCTGCGGGAAGGGACGGCCATCGAGGACTTCATGCACGCCGATCGCGTCGTGGTAGGGGCCGACGAGCCTGGGGTGGCCGAACAGGTGGCCGCCCTTTACGAGGGCATCGACTGCGCCGGTGATGACCACCGACGTCGCCTCCGCCGAGATGATCAAGTACGCGTCGAACGCCTTCCTCGCCACCAAGATCAGCTTCATCAACGAGATAGCCAACGTCTGCGAGGCCACAGGCGCCGACGTCACCGTCGTGGCCAAGGGCATGGGGCTGGACCGCCGCATCGGGCCGCACTTCCTGCAGGCCGGCATCGGCTACGGCGGAAGCTGCTTCCCCAAGGATGTTTCCGCTCTCAAGCAGATCGCGGGGAACTCGGGATACCACTTCCAGCTGCTCAACGCGGTCATCGAGGTCAACGAACTGCAGAAGCGCAAGGTCATCGGCAAGCTCAAGCACCACCTCGGGCAGCGATCTGCGCGGGCGACGCATCGCCCTGCTGGGACTGGCCTTCAAGCCCAACACCGACGACATCCGGCAGGCTGCCGTCCATCGTCCTGGCCGAGCGGCTCATGGCCGAAGGCGCCCAGGTGGTGGGCTACGACCCGGTGGCCATGGAGAACATGCAGAGGCTGCTGCCCGCCCTCGTGCTGCACGCCTCGGCGTTCGCCGCCCTCGACGGTGCCGATGCCTGCGTGCTGGTGACCGAGTGGGAGGAGTTCGTCGAGCTCGATTGGGCCGGCTGCCAAGGAGCTCATGGCCCAGACCCATCGTCATCGACGGCAGGAACGCCCTGGACGGCGGCGCACTGACCGGCTTGGGTTTCACCTACGAAGGTGTGGGCACAAAAGGAGATATCACCTCTGTGTCCTGACGAGTCTGTCCAGCCTTACTATTCTCATCACATTTGTTGGTTTGGCTCATCAGCAACCACCTTCAGAACCTGCGCAAGCACGACCCCCGAACACTCGATCAAGTTTATGATATGAGTGTGCGATGGTAATATTGGATATCCACTCCCATGGCACATTTGAAAGTGAGGTCCACAATGGCCAAGGGTAAGGGGTTCGAGTTGATTCCCCAAGCCGTCCCCATGCGGCAGCGCTCAAGCTTCTACAAAGAGATCGTCAACGAATTCCTGGCAAGCGGCGCCAAAAGCGCCGTCGTCGCGGGCACCGATCGCAAACCGGTGACCCTCGTGCAGGGACTGCGCAAGGTACTGGAGTCGGAGCCCGTCAAGAACGTCAAGGTCGTTCAGCGGGGCGGCGACATCTTCCTAGTCAAAGACTGAAAAGGGGCCGCCCCTCGGCGGCCCCGGTCGTTTTCACACCTTCAGCAAGAGCAGGTGAAGTGGCGCGCCCCTGTGGGTCGCCGCGCCATTCTCAGCGTTTACCCTTTGCGATCTCCTTGGTGTTGTCGTGGATATGGAAGAACACGATGATGATCTCGAGGAAGACCCGAGCGAGTATCAGAGACACAAACCCCCAGATGATGCCTCCGATAAGGGCGGTCACCCCCAAGGCAGGAGACCAGAGGAACCCGTTGACCACGCCGCCGACGAAGCCAAGGCCGATGACGACCACGAAGAGTATGAAAAGCACCCTGATGATGCTGGGGGTTACGAACTCCCTGAACGACAGGTCGAAAAACCTGCCCCAGAAGCCCTTGGTCCCCAGGTCGCCGTAGCCACCGGGGGGAGGCGGCCGGGGCTGCGGGGCAGCCCCGGCCTGCCCCGCAGCCGGAGCGGCGACGGTCGGCGCCGTCGGTGGGGTTGGAATTGCACCTGCGGCAGCCGCGGTAGGCGCCGGCGGTGGGGTTGAAGTGGCAACTGCGGCAGGCGCGGCGGCGGCCACGGCCGGCAACTTGGTGCCACACGCTTCGCAGAACGCGCCGGTGGCCTGGGTATGGCCGCAGTTCGCACAAGTCATCATTTCGTCAGCCACTCTGCCTCCCTCCTTGGTATGACAACGGCCTGGTCGGTGGTGCCCTCACGGTACGAGTCTGCAGGTGCGCTGTCAATCATGACAAACCGGGTGCCGGGCTCCCCTCATGCTAGAGTCATTCTCGCGCAGGGGGAGTGGGCTCGCGGAAGGACGTCGGGAGATGGCGGTCGACCCGTTGGGGAAACAGAGCAGCCGGCATGGCACCGGTCGCGCCGCGCTCCTGTGGGTGCTGCCCATTGCCTTTCTGGTGGGCATCTGGCTCTGGCTGGTCTTCTCGTCCGGCGGCTATCCGTCCAAGCAGTGGGTATTCCCCGCGGTGCTCCTTGGCCTCTACGGGGTCGCGGCGGCGCTGCTGCTGCTCTACCCAAGACGCCCCCGCCAATTGTCGTTGACCGTCGTGGGCCTCCTGGCCGCGTATTCCCTATGGGCCGGTGTTTCGTATCTCTGGGCGGGATCGGGCGTGTCGGCGTGGCTGGGGTCCGGCCGCACGTTCTTCTACTTGCTGGTGCTGGCCCTGGCTATAGCCTACTTCACCTCCCATCTTGCGCGCAGGGCCTTCCGGTTTCTGCTCATGCTGGCCGCCTTCTTCCTTCTCGCCATACCCATTTGGCGCTTGTGGACGACGGCCGATGTGATCCCACTCTTCTCGGCCGGCCGCCTTGTCTACCCGACGACCGATGCCGACAGCACGGCCGCTCTGTTCCTCGTGCTGTTCTGGCCTCTCATGTGGCTCGCCGCGGGTCCCAGTGAGCGAGCCCCGGTACGAGGCGGCGCGGTCGGTCTGGCCACGGGTCTGCTCGGTCTGGCCATGCTGACGCAGTCTCGCAGCGCCGCTTGGAGTCTGGCCATCTCTCTGGTGCTCTTCTTCATCCTGTCCCCGGGTCGAGTCAGATTGCTGCTGTACCTGGTGGTGCCTGGTCTGCTCATGGTGTATGCCGCGCCTAAACTGGAGATGTATTGGACTCTAGACCCGGGAGGCGTCGGTGGCGGCTCTGCCGCCCGGACCCTGGCGGTCGCCGCAGTCGCCTCGGCGTTCATTGGAATGATCCTTGCTTTGCTCGAAGGCTGGGTCAAGGTCAGCGGGCGCATGAAGGTCGTGTTTGGGACGGCGGTGCTGCTCGGATGCGCCGCTGGGCTGACCTATGGAGCCATCAACCTGACCCAGGACACGGGGGGGTCGTTTCACTGGCTGGGTGACACCTGGCGGGAGTTGCTCTCAGAACCGCTGTCTGCAGATCCACGCGCAGCTGACGGGGGCGATACGATCGCCCCACCAACCCGCGCAGAGGCCTGGAGCACAGCCTGGGGGAGCCTAGGCGAGTCCCCTGTGGTCGGCGTCGGAGCCGACAACTCCGGACAGCCCCCCTCAGTCGTGCTTCAGGTGCTGAGTGATACAGGTATCGTCGGAGCCGTGCTCGCTTTCGGCGCCGCGTTCTTGTGCGTCGGGGGGATGCTATGGCCCCGGTTGGCGGTGGGCTGGGGACAGGCCGGGCGAATGGGCTCTCGCTGGGGTGACTTGCCCATGGCCTACGGGTGGCAGATGGCCCTGTTCGCCGGGGCTGGGTACTGGTTCGTCCATGCCAGCCTCGACCCGCTGTGGCATGTGCCTGGAGTGACAATCCCTGCGCTGTTGATGATCGCCGCCGGCACGGCGACGACGGACGCGAGGGCCGGCATCTTATGGCCCCAAGCCCACCGGTGGCTGCAATCTCGAACGCGGGAGGTCGCCTCGGTCGACCCCCCGAATGTCGGCGGCCGAGTCGCCACGGAGGCCAACGAAACCGCATCTCGCAGCCGGCTGCCTGGCCGCCTGCGGCCGCGCGGGCCACTCTCCCAGGGCTTTCGGATAGGACTTGGGATCCTCTCCGCGGCCGTCATCATCTTCGCCGCGACCGCCTACCTGCTGGTGCACCTGTAGCCCGCGGGCGGGAAGACGCGACTGGGTAGCTCGATCAGCCTGGGGGGCGCGGGAGATCCTCCAGTGGAACCGCCGCCTTCCGCCGCCAGTTGGGCCATCCCTGCTCTGTGCCGGGCACGTTCTGCGGCCGGCGCTCGAGTAGGAGGTCGTCCAGATTGACAAAGATGGTGTGCGCCGGACTGCCTGCCAGCCAGCCCAGACAGCTGGCGAGGATCGTCCGCGCCGGCCGCGCGACCGCGCCATCGTGCACGCCGCACAACTTCGCCAGACGTGACACCAAACGCTGCCGCTCTGCCCACTCGCGCCGTGCACCCGCCGGGTCGAGTTGCCCGGTTTCGAGTCGCGTGCCGATGTCGTCTCCTTCGATGAAACCCGCGAGCGGCACCATGTCGTGCGTCTCGAGAGTGACAAACGTACCCGGCGGGACCTCGGCGATCATGGCCTTGGCCCGGGGCCGCAGCGACCCCAGGAATATCCAGGTGCGGGTCACGGCGTGCCTGCGCATGCTCGCCCGAACGCCGCGAGGCACGGTCCCCAGGTCTTCGCCCACCACCGCAGTCCGCGAACGATGCGACTCCCGAGAGAGCACGGCATACAGCTCCTCGGCCGGATAGGTGATGTAGGCCCCGTCCTTCGGCTCGCTCCCCCGAGGGATCCAGAACAGGCGGTGGAACGACATCATGTGGTCCACCCTGAGCACGGACGCGTGACGCATGAGATTGCGCAGGCAGGCCGCGAAGTACGAGTAGCCGTCGCGGCGGTCCACATCCGGCAAGACCGGCGGCGTCTGCCAGTCCTGACCGCCGGCAAAGAAGGCGTCTGGTGGGGCCCCCATGGAGACCCCAGTGGCGAAGAGGTGGGGCCAGCGCTGCGCGTCGAACCCGGCCGGGTGCACGCCCAGGGGTAGATCGAAGAGCAGTCCAGGACGCGCCTGCCCCGAGAGGCCGGCCAGTTGGCGGTCCATCTGCCACTGGCAGTAGAGGTGATACTGCTCGGCGGTGACAGAAGCCAGAACGCGGCCGGCGGCCGGCACGGCAGCGCCCTCGACGGCGGCCCGAAAGGCAGCGAAACCCAGCGCAAGGGGATTCTCCTGGAGATAGTCCTCAAAATCCTGGCGGCGGGCCTCTCCGGCCTCGGAGAAGAAGCAGCGGGCCAACTCTTCCAGAACGGGGCGTTTGAGCGCCATGACGGCCCGGTAGTCCACCAGGTCTCCGGCTCGGAGCGCCTCCCGCCGGGCGTGGAATTCCACACCGCCCGCGAGCAGTCGGGCCGCTTCGCAGCGGCTCCATTCTTCGATGTGCTCGGGGGCGAGGAAGAACTCGTTCCAGAAGAGGCGGCTGAGTGGGCGGTAGGGAGAGGGGTCGGCGTCCTCATCGAACGATGTGGCGAGAAGGGGCAGGGTCGCGACCAGTGATCCACCCTGCTCCCCGGTCCACTCTGCGAGCGCCCCCAGTTCCGCCAGATCGCCGGCGCCCCAATCTCGCTTGCTTCGGAGCCCATAGACCGGCGCGAACATCCCCCAGCGCCTGCCGGCGAGCGACCGAAGGGGGGCATCGATGGCGTCGGCCGCCTCATGGCCGCCACCACAGGCAGACGTTTCGGGGTCCGGGGCCACACGGGCCCGGCCACCGGCATCCGGCGCCCCCGCGCCGCCGGCCTCCGTTTGCCAGCAGCGCCGGGGAGCCGAGATCACCGAGACCTCGCCGCAGAGCTCCCCAACCTCCACCCGCAGCCGGTGGTACCCGGGCGAGAGAGCCTCCGCGATGGCGACCACGCGCCTCAAACGACCTGCCGGGACCCGGATGGCCACGAACGACCGGCCCTCGACCACCGTCTCTTCCGCCGGCAGCAGCCCGGCCAGGGGCAGGGTGATCCGGGAGCTTGAGCCGTCCTCGAGGATAAGAGTCAGCCCGACTGTGACCCCGCTCGAGCGCCCAAGTCTGGCGGGCAGGCGAAGGGTCATATCGGGGAGGAAGCCCTCCCAAGCGACCAGCACCGGTTCAGTCAGAATCTGCCACCACTCGGTCTCGCGCGCCCGTATCGCCGCGGCCAGAGCGGAGGCGGACGCGAAGGCCTGTCCCGACGGCGCCTCCAGTTTCGCTCCCAGAGCGGCCAGGATCCGCAGAAGGGTCTCATCCGGCGGACGTCTTTCTCGGCCCAGGGAATCCCGGTACTGGGTCTGCACCCCGTACAGCTCGGCAAGCCGGGCAAGATGGCGCGCGAACGAGCCGCCCGGTGAGGATTGGTGTCTGGTCTTCTGGGATACCATGGCCCTGTGACTAGCTTACCCGACGGCCGCGATGAAGGGATGTGACGATGAACCCCTCCCCGGCTCCTGCCCTTCCCTCGGCGCCCGAACCGCTGCAGGGTCTCGTCGAGCTGGCCCTCGATGTCCGCTGGGCTTGGAGCCACTCTTCCGACGAACTCTGGAAGCGGCTCGAGCCCCAGGTGTGGGAGCGGACTCACAGCCCCTGGCATATCCTTCAGACCATCGCCCAGACCCGCCTGGAGCGGTTCGCAGAGGACAAGGAGTTTGTCGACCTGGTTCGCCGCCATGTGGACGAGCGCGCCGCGATACTGAGCGCTCCCACCTGGTATGCCGAGCAGTGCCAGAAGCTGCCGGCCGAAGCCCCGTCGCCCTCTCCCCTCCTGGGCGAGGTCGCCTACTTCAGCATGGAGTTCGGCCTCACCGAGGCCCTCCCCATCTACAGCGGGGGGCTGGGCATTCTCGCCGGGGACTATCTGAAGGCGGCCAGCGACCTGGGCGTGCCCGTAGTCGGGGTCGGCATACTGTGGCAGCAGGGCTACTTCCGGCAGGCCCTCAACGCCGGCGGGCGAGCAGATCGAGTTCTTTCCCTTCAACGACCCGGGACAGCTCCCCATCGCCCCGCTTCGCAACAGCCGAGGGGAATGGGTGAGTGTCGACCTGAGCTTTCCCCGCCGGACGGTGCATCTGCGGGTGTGGGAGGTCAGAGCCGGCCGGGTGATGCTCTACCTGCTCGACGCCAACGACCTCATGAACAGCGCCGCCGACCGGGGCATCACCAGCGAACTCTACGGCGGCGGCCCGGAGATGAGGCTGCAGCAGGAGCTCATCCTGGGCATCGGCGGCTGGCGGGTGCTTCGCGGCTCTGGGTATCGAGGCCGAGATCTGCCACCTCAACGAGGGGCACGCCGCCTTCGCCGTCCTGGAGCGGGCCCGCTGCTACATGGAGGACAATGGCGTGGGGTTCGAGGAGGCGCTCTGCGCCACGCAGGCCGGGCAACCTCTTCACCACCCACACCGCGGTGGAGGCGGGGTTCGACCGGTTCCCCGTGAGCCTGGTCAGGGAGTATCTGGGCGAGTACGTCCAGGAGTTGGGCATCGGCATGGAGCGGCTCCTGGCTCTCGGCGGGCCGAGCCGGACTGGGCGAGACGTTCAACATGGCCTACCTCGCCATCCGGGGCGAGCGGGGCGGTCAACGGGGTCAGCCGGCTGCACGGCGAGGTGAGCCGCAGGCCTGTTCCAGCCTCTCTTCCCCCGCTGGCCGCAGGACGAGGTGCCCGGTCGGGCATGTGACCAACGGGGTGCACGTCCCCTCCTGGGACTCGCCCGAGGCGGACGCCCTCTGGACCAAGGTCTGCGGCAAGGAACGCTGGCTGGGCGACCCGCGAGTCTCTGAGCGACCTCATCCGGCGGATCGAGCGACGAGGAGCTGTGGACCTTCCGCGACGGCCAACCGGCGGAAGCTCATCGACGATGGCCCGCGACCACCTAAGGCGGCAGGGACCCATCGCCGGCAGCCTGGAGAGCCTCAGGGTCCGACCTCAACTGCCTTTGCGACCCCGCGTGTTCACCCTCGGGTTCGCCCGCCGCTTCGCCACCTACAAGCGAGTGGACCTGCTCCTCCACGACCCGGCACGGCTGGAGCGCATCCTCTGCGGCCCCGACAGCAGGGCGCAGCTCGTCCTGGCCGGCAAGGCCCACCCTGCCGACGCCGCCGGCAAGGCGCATGATCAAGGAGTGGACCGACTTCATCGCCCGCTGCAACGTTCGCCCGCACGTCATCTTCCTGGTGGACTACGACATGGACCTGGCCGAGCATCTCGTGCACGGCGTCGATCTGTGGATAAACACCCCGCGCCGGCCCTGGGAGGCCAGCGGCACCAGCGGCATGAAGGTGCTGGTCAACGGCGGGCTGAACCTGTCCGAGCTCGATGGCTGGTGGGCCGAGGCCTATGCTCCCGACGTGGGTTGGGCTCTGGGCGACGGGCTGGAGCACGACCACGACCCGGCCACGGACGCCGCCGAGGCCGAACGGCTCTACGACCTGCTGGAGAACGAGATCATCCCGGAGTTCTACGACCGGGACGAGCAAGGGATCCCTCGGCGCTGGATGGCGCGGGTGCGGGAGAGCATGGCCCGTGCTCACCCCTCAGTTCTCCACCAACCGGATGATGAAGGACTACCTCGTCCGCTACTACCTGCCCGGGGCGATCGCCTACCGGGAACGGGCGGCCGCGACGCGCGCCAGGCTGCTGGCCTGGCGGAAGGCACTCGGACGCCCACTGGAGCGATCTGAGCTTCGTCGACTACTCGGTCGAGACCGCGACGGGGGATGGCGGAGAGACGTGCTGTTCCAGGTAAAGCTCTCGGCCGGCCGGGTCCCGGCCGATGCCTTCCGAGTGGAGGTCTACGCCGAGCCCGCCGAGGTGCACGTTCTCGGCCCGCGACGGAGGGCGACGCTCAGGGGGTGTTCACCTACTCGGCCTCGGTCCCGGCGGAGCGGCCGGCGGCCGACTACACGCCGCGGGTGGTGCCGTGGCACCCCGGTGCGCGGGTCCCGCTCGAGTGCGACCACATCCTCTGGTACGGGTAGTGAGTCCCCGCGGAGCTAACAGGCGGGCAGCCGGACCATGAACCTGGCGCCCGTCGGGCCCGTTTCCACCTCCACGTCGCCGGACGCCGCTCGCGCCAGGCGGCGGGCCAGCGAAAGACCCAGACCGGCTCCCCGGGCGGCGTTCCGCTCGCCGGCGGCAGCGGTGCCGCGCACCCCGGGCTCGAAGATGCGTTCCTTCTCGTCCTCGGCCACACCCGGCCCGTCGTCCTCCACGAGGAAGTAGACCTCCTTGCCGTTCCGCCCCGCACCGAGGAGCACCTCGGTCCGGGCGAAGCGGCAGGCGTTCTCCACCACGGGCTGCATGATCTGGGCGGCGATGGCCCGCTCCACCCCCACCCGCAGGTCGCGCGCGGGCGGCCGCACGCTCACCTCCACCCCGTTCTCCTCGGCCAGCACTCCGATGGAACTCACTACGTCGGCCATCACCTGCCACACGTCGGCACGGCCCCGGGCCAAGGCTGCCCTCCTCCTGGGCGGCCGCCAGCAGCGCCTCCACCGTGCGGGCCATCTGGTCGGCGCTGTAGAGCACCGAGCCGAGGGCCTCCTGGTAGTAGTCGGGATCGCGGGGCCGGCGCAGCGCCAGTTCGGCCTCAGCCTTGATCTTGGCCACCGGCGTGCGGAGCTGATGCGACACCTCGGCCGAGAAGCGCTGCTCGCGGCGCAGGCTGGCCGCCAGACGGTCGAGCATGCCGTCGAGGGTGTGGGCGAGTTGGGTCAGCTCGTCATGGGGCTCCCCCATCTCGAAGCGGCGGTCCAGGTCCTCCGTGCTCCAGGCCTCCGCCTCCGCGGTCATCTTCGAGACCGGCCGGAACGCGGCGTTCAGGGCCCAGCGGCCGGCGAATCCCACGACTATCAGAAGCACGGCGGTGAAGCCGGCCGTCGCGACGAGCGTCACCCTCTGGGTGCGGTAGATGGAGGCCATGGACAGCCCGGTGACGATGGTGCCGATGCGCGCTGTCTTTGTAGAACAGGCCGATCGAGTACAGGCGTACGTCGTGGCCCGGCACGTTGATGTACACGCCGGCAGCTCCCGTCCAACGCTTTGGCCGCGGCGTCGATATCCGGGTCGACAGTGGGGCCGCTCACCGTCTGCCCTCCGACGAACACCCAGACCTGCGAACCCAGATCGGTCAGTTGGCCGGTGGGCTGGGGCAGGCTCACCCCGCTCGCGCTGACCGCGATCATCCCGCTCTCATCCTGAGCCAGCTTGTAGAGACGCGCGTCGGCGTCGGAGGTCAGCGTGCTCACGAGCACCAGGTTGAAGGCTACGGTCATGCTGATCAGAGCGACGGCCACCGTGACGAGCACGGCCAGCAGGAGCCGGTCCTTCACCCCGATACGGGAGAACGGCCTGAGCAGGGCGACGCGGACCGACGAAATGGTCCCACCGACGCTCATCGTAGCGAGTAGCCGACGCCCCGCACCGTGGCTATCTCAGGGGCCCCGGGAAGGGTGGCGATCTTGCTGCGGAGTCGGGCGATGTAGGCGTCCAGCGTGTTGTCGTAGACGATGGCCCCGTGTGACCAGGCCGTCTCGATGAGCACCTTCCGCCTGATGGCTTCCCCGGGAGAGGCGGCCAGCTTGGCCAGCAGCCGGAACTCGGTGGGAGTGAGCGGCACGGTGACCTCTCCGGCCGACACCGCGTGCTTCGCCGGGTCGAGCACCAGTCCGCCCGCGTCCAGGCTGCGCTCGGTGCCGCTGCGGCGTATCAGCGCATCCAGTCGGGCCAGCAACTCGGCGAAGGCGAAGGGCTTGGTGAGGTAGTCGTCCCCCCCCACGTGGAAGCCGGAGAGCCGGTCGGGCAAAGAGTCGCGGGCGGTGAGGAACAGCACGGGG
Source organism: uncultured Actinomycetes bacterium (assembly GCA_963734825.1). GTDB lineage: Bacteria > Actinomycetota > Thermoleophilia > Gaiellales > Gaiellaceae > GMQP-bins7. The sequence continues at coordinate 638,864 of CAVTIQ010000003.1, forward strand.
GCGTTGATCCCCTGAGCGCGCAGAGCCTGACAGACGTCCCGGCCGTCGGTGTCAGGCAGGCCGATGTCGATCACGAACAGGTCGGGGCCCGATTCCGCCACTTTGCGCAGCAGTTCAGACCCCGTGGCGTAACCCTGAACCTGATAGCCCTCTTCGCGAAGGCCGCGTACCAGCAGGGACCGCATCTGCGGGTCATCTTCGAGCACGAAGATCTGTGGCTCCATCATGGTGCCCGTAGTATCGCCCGCCGGCGGGCTGGGGACAAGCGGGGTCACGCGCGACTGACCTGGAAGGCTAGGAAGGATGCGAGGGGGCTGCCCCTAGCTGAGAGTCACACGGCGGGCGCGGCGTCCGGTTGTCCCGGACGCCGCATACGCCGTCTCCGCCGTGTGGGCGTGGTGGTGTCTCGCCCCGGTTTGGGTCTGACAACCACCGGACAGGGTTGGGGCCACAGCTCAGGAGGGGGGTTGAGCAATGCTGTGTGACTCCATGGCAGTATGTTGCCACCCCTTTCCTGAAATCATCCTGAACGCATTTTGCGCATTTTTGTGCGCTTCCCCGGCCCGTTCGGACCTCCGGACTTGAGTGAGAAACGCAGGGTGCCGAAACAACCGAGAGAAGCGTGCGCGAAAGGTGAGGCGTGACACTGGACTACACACCATCAGTCTGGCTGCTTGTGGCTGGGCTGCCGCTCGCCTTCTTCCTACTCTGGTACGGCTGGCGCCACCGCAGCAAGCCGGGCGCTTTGCCGTTCGTGTTCATCATGGCCCTCTCGACGGGCTGGACCATCGAAAGCGCCTTGGAGCTCATAGCTCCCGACCTCTCCTCCAAGCTGCTCTGGGCCGACCTCCAGTATGTGGCCATCGCCTTCCTGCCCGTGGCTTGCCTGGCCATGGCCGTCGACTACACGGGAAAGACCGCCTGGCTCACCCGGCGCAACTTGTCCGCCCTCTGTCTGATCCCGCTTGTGACCGTGTGCCTCACGTGGACCAACGCCCACCATTATCTTGTCAGATCGAGCGTCTGGCTCGATGTCAGCGCGGGCCATCCGGTGATCGGTCGCACTTTTGGCCCCTGGTTCTGGGTGCACAGCGTGTACAGCTATATTTTGCTGCTCGCAGCCATGGCGTTCCTCGTCCATGCCGTCCTCAGCCGGCCTCCCTTGTATCGGAAGCAGCCCGCCGTCCTCCTGGCAGGTCTGGCCGTGCCCGTGTTCTGGAACCTGTTCTACCTTCTCACCCCCGGTCTTCTGCCAACCTTCGATTACACGCCCGCCATGTTCGCCGTCGGCGAACTCATCATCGCCTGGGGCCTATTCCGGTTCCGCATGTTCAACCTGGTCCTAGTGGCGCGCGACACCCTTCTCGAGAACATGAGCGATGGGCTCCTGGTCCTCGACGAACACGGCCGGGTAGCCGACCTGAACGAGGCGGCACGTGCCCTGATAGCCCGTCCGGCCGATCATCTCCTCGGCAAGCCCATCGCCGAGACCTGGCCGGCATGGACTCAGCTGGCGCAACCATACGAGACCGGGGCCGGCCAGGCGCTCATATCGGTCGGGACCGATGACGATCGCCGTGACTACGAGGTGAAGATCTCCGCGCTGTCGGGCCGCTCGAACCCGATAGGGAGGCTGCTGGTGATGCGCGACGTCACCGAACGGTCCCGGCTCGAGGAAAGTCTCCGCCAGCAAGCCCTCACCGACGGGCTCACCGGAGTCGCAAACAGGACCCTCTTCATGACCAAGTTGGCCGACGCTGTCCACCTTGCCCGACGCCACCCGGACAAACTGTTCGCGGCAATAGTGCTCGACCTCGACCGGTTCAAGCTCATCAACGACACGGTGGGGCACCCAGCCGGCGACGCCGTGCTCGAAAACGTCGCCATCCGGCTGCAGCGGTGCGTCCGGGAGGTCGACACCGTGGGCCGGCTCGGCGGCGACGAGTTCATGATCCTCCTCGAGGACATCAGCAACACCAGGGACGTGGCGGTGATCCTCGAACGCATCCACGACGAACTGCGCGCCCCGATCTATGTGCGGCAACGACAGCTGCAGACGTCGGCCAGCATTGGCGTGGTCATCTGGGACGCTTCCTACCGCGACCCCGAGGAGCTGCTCCACGCCGCGGACGCCGCCATGTACCAGGCCAAGGAGGCGGGGGGAGCGTGCTACCGCATCTTCGACGACCGGATGCATCGCTCCCTGCTGGAAGTGTTCCAGGCCGAGTCAGAGCTGCGGGCAGCCGTTAGGCAGGGGGATTTTGCCCTGCAATACCAGCCGGTGATCGACGTGAAAACGGGCGAAGTGGCTTCGCTGGAGGCCCTCATCCGCTGGCAGCATCCCCGCCGGGGGACCATCGCGCCCCACGCCTTCCTCGGCATCGCGGAGAACAGCGGGCTTATCATGCCGTTGGGGGAGATGATCCTTGATCAGGTGTGCGGCCAGCTCAGCCAATGGCGCGTGTGCGCCAGCACCGCCCGCCAATTGCCGGTGAGCCTCAACGTGTCTCCTCGCCAATTCACCGAGACCGACTTCGTGGGCGCCATCCTCTCCCGCATCGGCGACTGGCGTCTGCCTCCCGGGGCTCTGGTGTTCGAGATAACCGAGGTGGCACTGAACCGAGATCCGGCGCGCGCCAAGACAGCAATGAAGGAACTCTGCGCCCTGGGAATGCACATCTGCCTGGATGACTTCGGCACAGGACCCTCCTCGCTGCAGCATCTGACGACGTTCCCCGGGCAGGAGGTCAAACTCGATTGCATGCTCATCTCCCGGATAGCCACGGGGGCGACCGAACTGGCAGTGGTGAAGTCCATAACCGACCTGGCGCATGCCCTTGGCCTGATAGTGACCGCCGAGGGGGTGGAGTCGCTGCACCACTGGGAGTTGCTCAAAGAAGCGGGGTGTGACCGCATCCAGGGCTACTACTGCGGAGAGCCGATGACTCCACCGGTGCTGCTGGACTATCTGGCGAGCCACCGCCCCTCTCGGGGTGGTTTCGCGGTCCGAAGAGGACCGACCGCTCTCTGAGCGCCAGGAGGCTGCGGACTATCCGCGGCGCAGTTCCAGTCTCGTCCCCTGTCCGACTTCGCGCTCGGCGTTGGTGATCTGAAGCAGGCCGGAGTCGTCTCTTCGCACCGAGGTGTTACCGCATCCGCCGGCATGATGGGCCTGATAGTTCACCTGGACGGCCTCCGGCGTCACCACGACGCCCTCCTCGGTGGTGGCCCTCAATCGGCTCCAGCGTACGACGACGGAGGGAGCATCGCAGTCGGCGAACACTTCCGACCACACCATCGGTTGGCGCAAATGGCCGGAGTGGGGGCCGGCGCCGGCGCGGCCGGAGGCCGCGCCGGTCCGGCCTGGATGCATCAGGTCGCGGATGACGGTAGTCCGGCCGGCCGTCATATCCGTTATGTCGGCGCGCCAGGCCCCGGAAAGGTCGGGCGACCGAAACACGCGCAGGCGGTAGGGCCGGCCCGCTTTCCAGTTGAAGCCCACTGTGTTGGGGTCGCCGGCGAACGCCCGAAGCACCGGCTGGGTGCCCGGCAAGACCGCGCCGCCCCGCTCCTGCGTGGCGTAGCCTCCCCAGTTGAGAGCCGCGTGGTCGGGGAACCGCCGGTTCCATTGCAGCCCGGTGTGTCCGCCTCCCCACACGAGGCCGTCCTCCTCGAAATCTACCTGCAGCGCCCAGAAGTAAAGAGACGACACCCGCGGAGGGACGAGGACCTCGAACACGACCGACACTTCCACCAGCCGCGCAGCGTCCGGGGTGCGGGGCATCTGCCAGATGAGATGGAACGACGAGGCTCCGTTGGCGGAACGAGGCGGGCCCGCTGCGCGCGGCCCGCCCGCCGTGACCACAGTCGTCGCCTTCCTGCCGATGCTGGTGACAAAGGCGCGCAGTCTCTCGCCGAGACCAGCCATCAGGATGCTACGATTCGAGAGCACCGTCCGGGACCCGCCAGCGGCACCCCGGTGGGCACAAGCCGGCGAAGCATGAGGCACGACGGGGGGCGACCATGGGCGAGACTCGAAAGTTCACCATCCTCCACTCCAACGATATGCACGGCGACTTCCTGGCCGAGCAGGACGCGGGAGGCGGCGAGCTCATCGGGGGACTCCCCCTGCTTTCGGGCTATATCAACAAAGTGCGCGCGGAGGAGGAGAACGTCCTCTACGTGATCTCCGGGGACATGGTGCAGGGGTCGATCATCGACTCCGACTTCAAGGGCACGTCCACCATGCAAATCATGAACTATCTGGCCCCCGACGTGGTCGCACTGGGGAACCACGAGGTCGACTATGGCCTTCCCCATCTGCTCTTCCTGGAAAAGATCGCCAACTTCCCCATCGTCAACGCGAACCTCTACATCAAGCCGTTCGAGAAGCGGATGATGCGACCCTACCACATCATCTCCAAGGCCGGCTTCGACATCCTCTTCACCGGCATCCTCACCGAGAAGACCATGGACGCCATCAACCTGGACGAGTTGATCGGCACGTTCGTGACCCTCGAAGAGGCGGGCGCCGAGGTCGGCAAGATCTGCGACGCCTTCAAGAACGACGATATCGACCTCACCATCGTCCTCACCCACATCGGTTTCGAATCCGATAAGCACCTCGCCGCCATGCTGAGACCCGAGTGGGGCGTGGACATGATCATTGGCGGCCACAGTCACACGGTGCTCGACCAGCCGGTGTCCGTCAACGGCATCCTCATCACTCAGGCCGGTACCGGTACCAATCAGATCGGCCGCTTCGACATCGTGGTGGATGACGACACCAACTCGGTCGTCGAGTGGAGTTGGCAGCTCATCCCTATCGATGAGCATATCGCCGAACCCGATATGCGGATGGCTGAGTTCATCGAGTCGTTCAAGAACATCGTGGACCGCAAGTACAGCGTGATCATCACCAAGTTCGCGGAGACCCTCACTCATCCGCTTCGCGAGGAGGAGAGCGCCCTGGGCGACCTCCTGGCCGACGCCATCGCCGAGACCACCCAGGCCGATGTGGTACTGCTGGGAGCCGGCTCTGTTCGGGTCAAGGAACTCGGACCAGCCGTCAGCCTCATGGACTTCATGGCCTGCTTCCCCTACGACGACTCCCTGACCCGCTTCACGGTGGGCGGCGCCGCCCTCAAGCGGGCGTTCGCTCACTGGATGAGGCCGGAGAACCGGGATGGAGAAGGCGAGTGCTATCAGGTGAACGGGGCGGTGCGGGCCGCGTATTCGAACTCCGAGAGACGGCTGATGTCGCTGGAGGTGAACGGAAAGCCGGTCGAGGATGAGACCTTCTACAGGCTTGTCCTGCAGGGCTACCATGCCAAGAATGCCAAAGCCTACCTCGATCTCGACGTGGCAGATCTCACCGGGCACGCTCCCGGCCGGGTGGCAGCGACCTCGGCCCAGACGGTGCTCAAGGAGTGGCTGGCCGCGCACCAGAATGACGGCCGCAAGGTGGAAGGGCGCCTGGCCTACCGGGACTGAGAGACGGGCTGAATAGGCCCCAGCCGACCGACCCGGCCCCGTTCCGCCCGGCACGTGGGCAGGTAGCCGAGTTCCGCCGGAGGAGCCGGTGCCCAGGAGGCCGCTAGCCTCCGGTAGTGGTCGTCTCCTCTGTGCCCCACACCGGCTGGATGTAGGGTGGGAAGACGAACTTGTCGGTGCCGTAGAAGGCCAGCTTGCCGTCCCCACGGTACTGCGCGTAGGCGATGGGGAAGTCCGGGCCGCTCTTGACCGTCTGCTCGGGGTTGTCGAAGTCGTAGGTGCCGAGAAGCCCTTTGTACGGATGGGTCTTGATGTACTGCTGGATCTCGGCGTGCTTGGTGGGGTCGCCCACCGCTTTCACAGCCTCGGCCCAGAGCATCACCGAGTCGTAGACCGATGGGGGGTTGCTGAGCGGTACGTCTATCCCGAACATGTTCTCGAACCGTGACTTCCACGCATTGTGCTCCTTGCTGGGAGTGACGTACGCGCTGACATACCCCATCACCCCGGTCAGCGGCTTCCCCGCGGCGTCCTGGGTGTCGCTCAGAGTGACCATGTAGGAGATGTCAAGGATCGATGGAGTCGGCGTGGCCATGAACTGGGTGACGAAGGCGGAGATGTCGTCTACGGAGAGGATGGAACAGACGACAGCCGCCGGCTGTTCCGCCCGGATCTTGGTCAGCACCGGGCTCCAGTCGCTGGTGCCGTAGGGTACCTCCTCGTTCATCACCACCTGCCACCCGGCCTTCTGAGCCTCCGCCTCCACGCCCGCGGCATAGCGGCGATCCCAGTCCTGGTCGCCGTGCACGATGGCGATCTTCTTGTTGGGATAGGGATACTTGTCCTGGAACTGAGTGACCCCCTCCCAGGCCCGCTTGCCGTATTCGGCCTCCACCGGAGAGACCTGGAACATGTTGCCGTAGGCCGCGGGGTCGCTCTTGACCAGATCAGCAGCCGCGGCGGAGCCGCTCCCGTGGACTAAAGGAACGTCGCTGCCGACGCCGTAGACCTCGAAGTCGGGGCCGTTGCCCCCGTAGCCTTCGATCACCACGTCGACCTTCTCCTGATCGAGCAAGTACGTCTTGGAGGCTGCCAGCGTCTCCGGATCCAGCCCCTCGATGTCGTACTCTTTCAGCTCCACCGGACGGCCGAGCAGGCCACCAGCGTCATTCAGGTCGGCCACGGCCATCTGCAGGCCCATCTCCATGTCCTGGCCGTCCGAAGCGTAGATGCCCGTGAGCGGCAAGGGGGCACCGATCTTGATGGCCCCGTTCGCGGTCTCCTCGACGGTGGTCTCGGTCTCCTCGGGGGCCGTCGTGGTGGTCTCAGGGGGCAGCGTGGTGGAGGTGACCTCTATCGTGGAGGTCGTCGTGTCGGAGTTGCCGGTACAGCCCGTAAGAACGGATGCCGCCAGCAGAAACGCGGCCAGCAGGGTCATGCAAACCACCAACACGGCCGTCAGCTTGATCTTCTTCGGCCCTGTCATCCCTACACCCCCAATCATGTCGCCCTCGTACGATACATCACGCGCCCCGGTCCTTACGCCTTCTTTATGGTCTGGCCGCTAGCCTTATGGACGGACGTCGGATTCCCGATCCCTGCCTCGGGCTGGAGGTGCCATGGCAAAAGCGAAACGTTTCAGGACCAGACGCGGCCGGATCACTCTCGCTGTCGTTTGCATCGTGGTCATCGCCCTCGTCGGCTACTTCGTGTACCGGGGTGTCTCGGGCGATGCCGCCGCGGCCCCGACTTACAGCACGGGAACGGTCGAGAAGACGACTCTCACCTCCTCGGTGTCGGGCACAGGCAACATCGAGTATCCCAACGCGGTGTCGGTGAGCCCCAGCATAGCGGGCGAGGTCAAGGATCTCGCAGTGAAGCTGGGCGATGGGGTCGCCGAGGGAGACGTACTCTTCGCCCTGGACAACCCCCAACTCGACGTGGCGGTGGCTCAGGCCCAGAATGCCTACGACAAAGCGGTGCTGGCCGTCGATCAGGCCAATCTCGACCTCCTCTCGGCAAAGACCAGCCTCGCCAACACGTTCAAGTCCAGCCACACCGCGCTGCAGGCCAAGCAGGGCACCGCGGCGGTGACCAGCGCGAATCTGGCGGTGCGGGCAGCCGAGAACGCCGTCACTTCGGCGGAGATTGCGCTGCAGGACGCCAAGGACGACGCCGCGGCGCGGACGGTGACCGCACCGATGGCAGGAGTCATCACGGCGCTGTCAGCGAGCGACGGCGACGAACTGCAGGCGTCCAGCGGCGGAAACGGTTCGACCGCCCCAGTAACCATCACCGACCCGCAGGCATACCAGGCGACCATCACGCTCGCGGAATCGGATATCAGCACGGTCGAGGACGGACAGAAGGCCGTCATCACTTTCGACGCCCTTCCCGACCTCACGCTCTCGGGCAAGGTCACTCGGGTCGACACCGCGGGCTCTAACAACTCGGGCGTGGTCACCTACACCGTGATCGTCACGCCCGACGTCATGGATCCCTCGGTGAAGGGGGGCATGACAGTGTCGGTGAACATCATCACCGACATTGCCGCCGGACGTACTGGCTGTGCCCAGCACGGCGGTGAAGTCGGCGAGCGACGGCAGCAAGTACGTGCAGATCCTTCAGAACGGCCAGCCGGTGAACGTCACCGTGGAAACCGGCATGTCCAACGACTCCTACACGGAGGTCACCAGCGGGCTCACCGAAGGCCAGGAGATCATCACGGCGAACCTCCTCGGGCTCGAGCGGTAGTTCCACGGCTCCACAAACCGCAACAACCAGCGGGGCGTGCTTGAAGGTGGCGGTGGCTTCATCATCGATGGCGGCGGGGCTCCTCCGGGCGGATTCGGGCCTCCTCCCGGGCAGTGACAATGACGGTCGAAGCCGATATGGTAAGCGGGCCCGAGGCCGACCCAAGCGCCACCGCTGCGGCTGACATCGGCAGTGCCGGCGACCAAGCGGCCAACGGCCACATGATCGATTGCCGCAACCTGACCAAGATCTACGTGTCGGGCGAAGCCGAGACGCCCGCCCTGCTCGGCGTGAGCCTCAGCGTCGACCCGGGCGAGTACGTGGCGATCATGGGGCCGTCGGGTTCCGGTAAGTCGACCTTGATGCACATCCTCGGAGCTCTCGATACTCCCACCAGCGGTCAGTACTTCTTCGAGGGCCAGGAGATCTCCGAGTTCTCCGACGACGAACTCGCCGACATGCGGAGGGCCCGCATAGGCTTCGTCTTCCAGTCGTTCAACCTGCTGCCCCGGGCCACCGTCATCCGCAACGTGGTGCTGCCCCTCGTCTACGCAGGCGTGCCTCGGTCAGAGCGGGAGGAGCGGGCAGCGGAGGCGCTGCAAGATGGCCGGTCTGGAGGAGTCGCACTGGACGCACCTGTCCAACCAGCTGTCTGGCGGCCAGATCCAGCGGGTGGCCATCGCCCGGGCGCTCATCAACGACCCGGCGCTCATCCTGGCTGACGAGCCGACCGGCAACCTCGACACCAAGACCGGCGACATCATCCTGGAGACGTTCGGCCAGCTGAACGAGCGGGGCCACACCATCGTGCTGATCACCCACGAGCCGGCGGTCGCCGAGACGGGCGAAGCGCGCCATCCGCATCCAGGACGGCCTGATCGTGAGCGACCGGCAGAACGGTCACGACCGGCCCTTCTCCCGGGACCTGGCGCCGAAGGTGGCGTCATGAAGATCTGGCGACGTTCTCGAAGAGTCGGTCATCGCGATCTCCACCAACAAGGTGCGCTCCGGTCTGACGGTGCTTGGGCATCGTCATCGGCATCGCCTCGGTCATCGCCCTGACCGCCGTCGGGCAGGGCAGCCAGGCTTCCATCACGGCCAGCATCGAATCGGCCGGGGCCAACCTGCTGACCGTGTCGCCGGGGGCGACCTTCGGGACCGGCGGGAGTGCGAGGCGCCTTCGGGAGCGCAAGGACCCTCAAGATCACCGACTCGGACGCCATCGCTCAGCTCGACCTGGTCAAGGCGATCGCCCCTCAGGTGACCGGCCGCTACCAGATCGTCGCCTCCTCGGGCAACAGCAACGCCCAGGTGATCGCGACCACGGCCCCCTACCAGGAGGTGCGTAACGTGACAATCGCGAGCGGCACCTTCTTCTCCGACCAGCAGGTGCAGGACAACTCGAAGGTGGCGGTGCTGGGCTCTCAGATCGCCACCGATCTGTTCGGCGACCCGGCCGACGGCGGCACCGATCCCATCGGCCAGACCATCCGCATCAAGAGCACGAAGTTCACCGTCATCGGCGTGCCGACAGCCAAGGGTGGCTTCGGACCTGAGAACGCCGACAACGCGATCTACGTCCCTCTGTCCACGGGGCAGCGGCTCCTGGCGGGTCAGACGAGTTACCTGTCGCAGATCAGCGTCACAGGCGGTCGACCAGAAGAGCATGGACCAGTTGCAGACCGACATCACCGACCTGCTGCTGCAGCGCCACAAGATCACCGACGCGAATTCGGCCGACTTTCAGGTGATCAACCAGGCGGACCTCGCCTCGACGGCGACGTCCACCAGCCGCACCCTCACCTTGCTCCTAGCGGCCATCGCCGGCATCTCTCTGATCGTCGGGCGGCATCGGGATCATGAACATGATGCTGACCACCGTGACCGAGCGGACCCGGGAGATAGGCCTGCGCAAGGCCATCGGCGCCAAGCGGCGCGACGTGAGCCTGCAGTTCCTCGTCGAGGCGGTCATCATGACGTTCGCGAGCGGGATCATCGGCGTGGTGCTCGGGTGGCTGGTCTCGCTGGCCATCAACCACTTCGCCGGACTGGACACCGTCATCACCGTGCAGTGGGTGGTCATCGCCTTCGGGCTGTCGGCGCTCATCGGCATCGTCTTCGGCTTCTACCCGGCCCGGCGAGCGGCCGGTCTCAATCCCATCGAGGCACTCAGGTATGAATAGCGCCGTACGGCCGGCACGGGCCCGCCGCACGGCGCGGGGCACAAGGAGGAGATGCGGGTGAAGAAGTGGCTTATCCCGGTGATCGTGATAGTGGTGTTGGCGGTAGCCGCCGGTGCATTCTTCGGCGGGAGGGCGGCAGCCAGCAGCGGCACTCCCTCCGTCGAGGAGGCGATGAAGGCACTCCAGGGCGCGACGCCGGAGCAGCTTCAGCAGGTCTTTGCGAACGGTGGCGGCACTGGAGGTAACTTCCCCGGAGGCCCGGGTGGTGGCACGACCCGGTTCCAGGGAGGCGGGGCGGTCACGGGAACCATCATCAGCTCGGACGCGAACTCGATCACAGTGAAGACCGGCGACGGCAGCACCAAGATCGTCTTGATCTCGGCCTCTACGCCCATCTCCAAGACCAGCGAGGGAAGCGCGGCTGACCTCACTGCCGGCCAGAACGTCATCGTCACCGGGACCACGAACAGTGACGGCACTGTGATCGCTAATCGGGTGCAGGTGGGGGCCAGCCTCCCGGCATTCACGGACGGCCGCGGCCAGGGACCGAACGGAGCAGCGCCCGGCCCCGCCGGGGCCGCGCCTGGTTCCGGAACCGGCGCCGGCCCGAGCGACCCCGGTGCTGCCCCCGGCGGTGCTGGGGGGCCCCCAGGCAGCACGACGACTCCGTGATGATCTGACCCACGCATCATCTCGGCGGGCTTCGCCCGCTGCGAGCCGCCCGGCCCCGACCCGCGGGGCCGGGCGGCGCCGTTTCCTCCGGTGACAACGGGTATCCTGAAGACGTAGTCACGGGAACCCGGGATGATCGGGACCGCCATCGACGACCACCATCAGACGCACGGCCACGGCAGCATGGCCGCGGAGCACCAAAGTCACGACGTGCCCGCGGGAACCGTGCCCACGGGTCACGCCGGCGGTCACCACGAGGCCATGATCGCCGACTTTCGCCGGCGCTTCTTCGTATGCCTCGCTCTCACCGTGCCTATCATCCTGCTGACCCCCATGATCCAGGACTGGCTCGGCCTCGATGCTCTCCGCTTCACCGGTGACTCCTATCTCCTGCTGGGACTCAGCGCCATCGTATACGGCTGGGGCGGTTGGCCCTTCCTGAGCGGCGCCTACCACGAACTGGGGCAGCGCCGGCCGGCCATGATGACCCTCGTGGCCGTGGCCATCTCGGCCGCGTTCTTCTACAGCGCTGCGGTGGTGCTGGGGCTGCACGGAGACGTCTTCTTCTGGGAGCTCGCCACCCTGGTCGACATCATGCTCTTGGGCCACTGGCTGGAGATGCGTTCGGTGATGGGAGCCTCCCGGGCTCTGGAGGAGCTATCCCGGCTGCTGCCCAGCGAGGCGCACCTCGTGACAGCGCAGGGCCAGGTGACAGACGTGCCGCTGAGCCACGTGACCATAGGCGATCGCGTCCTAGTGAGACCGGGAGAGAAGGTCCCCGTGGACGGCGTGGTCGTGACAGGCGCTGGTGGGGTGGACGAGTCGCTTCTGACGGGCGAGTCGACGCCCGTGGAAAAGCGCGAGGGCGACGCTGTGGTGGGAGGGTCGCTGAACGGCCGCGGAGCCCTGGAGGTCCTGGTATCCAAGACCGGCGCCGACACGTACCTGTCACAAGTCATAGCCCTGGTGCGCGCCGCCCAGGAGTCCAAGTCGCGCGGCCAGCGGCTGGCCGGCACGGCGGCCTTCTGGCTCACGATCATCGCTCTCTCGGTAGGGGCGATCACCCTGGCCGCGTGGCTGGCCGCCGGCGAGGGGTTCGAGTTCGCTCTGGGACGGAGCATCACGGTGATGGTCATCACATGCCCTCACGCTCTTGGTCTGGCCATCCCCCTGGTGGTAGCGGTCTCGACGTCACTTGCCGCGGGGAGCGGCCTGCTGATACGGGACCGGGCGGCATTCGAGCGGGCACGAGCCGTGGATGCAGTGATTTTCGACAAGACCGGCACTCTCACCGAAGGCCGATTCGGCGTCAGCCACGTCCAGACGGCGGCGGACGCGTCCGAAGACGAGGTGCTCCGGCTCGCCGCCAGCGTGGAGCGCAACTCCGAACACCCGATCGCGCAGGCCATCGTCACCGCCGGGCAGGAGCGGGGCCTTGTCCTGGCGGAACCGGCGCACTTCCTGTCCTTTCCAGGGAAGGGGGTCGAGGCTACCATCGAAGGGAGGAAGATCGAGGTCGTGAGTCCCGGCCATCTCTCGTCGCTCGGAACACCTGCGACGCACGCCTTGCCCGGACCACCTGCGGCCGCCGGACGCCCTGATCCGGGGGCGACGACCACGGTCTACGTGCTCGAGGACGGCAGGGTCATCGGGGCGCTGGGACTGGCCGACAGGATCCGGCCCCAGTCCAGGGAAGCCGTGGCCCGGCTGCGCGCCCAAGGAATCCGGACCATCATGCTGACGGGCGACAACGAGGCGGTCGCGGCCTGGGTGGCCGGCGACCTCGGGCTGGACGAGTTTCACGCCGGCGTGCTGCCTCAGGACAAAGCCGCGCTGGTCCAGGCCATCCAGCACCGGGGGTTGCGGGTGGCCATGGTCGGAGACGGTGTCAACGACGCGCCCGCCCTGGTGCAGGCCGACATCGGCATAGCCATAGGGGCAGGTACAGACGTGGCGGTGGAGTCGGCGGATGTAGTGCTCGTGCGGAGCGACCCGAGCAACGTGGTGGATCTCTTCGCGCTCGCCCGAACGTCATGGAGCAAGATGGTGCAGAATCTTGTCTGGGCGACGGGGTACAACGTGGTGGCCATTCCCCTGGCCGCAGGGGTGCTGGCGGGGGCCGGGGTGATCCTCAGTCCCGCGATGGGAGCGGCATTGATGTCGGCGAGCACTATCATCGTGGCTGTGAACGCCCGACTGCTGCGGATGCCGCGGCGCCGCGGGCCGGACGAAGGAGGAATCTCGTGAGTTCTACGACCACCGGGCAGGTCATGGCGACCCGCTCGGGGCGCCGCTTGGTCAGGCCGCGCCTCCTGGCCGCGGCCGGGGTCCTGCTGGTGGTGGCGGGACTGATCGCGTACTTGGGGATCATCACCGCCGAGGCCCTCTATCCCGCGGGCTACAGCACCTCGGGCAACACCATCAGCGACCTGGGGGCGACCGAGCCGCCTAACAGCGTGATCAAGGAGCCCTCGGCCACCATCTTCGACTCCGCGATGGTGTCGGCGGGCCTGGCGATCATCGCCGCCGCCCTCTGCCTGGCGTGGGGTTTCCGCCGGGTGGCCGTGACCGTCTTCACCGGACTCACCGGGTTGGGAATCCTGGGCGTCGGTCTCTTCCCGGGCAATACCGGCAACATCCATGCCATCTTCGCCCTGATCGCGTTCTTCGCGGGAGGCCTGGCGGCGATAGTCTCCCTGACCGTGCAGAGTCTCCCGTTCAGCGTGATATCGACCATCCTGGGAGTGGTCTCGCTGGCCACACTCCTGGTCTACATGATCCTGGGCGAGGGCAGCCCCATGGCCGGTATGGGCATCGGCGGGGTGGAACGCTGGGTCGCCTACCCCATCCTCGCGTGGATGCTGAGCTTCGGCGGCTACCTCATGGGCCGGGCTAGATGAGGATCTCCGCCACCGGGTAGCGCCACTTGGGCCGGGGCTCGTCGGCCGCGTATCCCACCGCGACCAAGAGCACGGGCACGACGTTCTCGGGGAGACCGAGCATCTGCGAGAACTCCCCGGCCGCGAAGTGGGTCATGGGGCAGGCGTCGAGCCCCAGTGCCTGGGCCCCAAGCAGGCCGTACGTAGCGGCTATGTACACGTTGCCGATGATCCAGGCCTGCAACTCGGCCTCGGGCTCTTCGGCCATCTCGGCGGCGATGCCCATGACGATGCTCCAGACCATGTCCGGCACGGTCCGCTCCTTCATGGCGCGTCCCAGCCGCTGGGTCTGGGCGGCCCAGTCAGTGTCGGCACAGAAGACCAGCAGATGAGAGCAGCTTTCGATCTGGGGCTCGTCGGGAGCGGCCGCCCCCAGCTTCGCCTTGGTCCCGGCGTCGGCGACGACCTTTATGCGCCAGGGCTGGATGTTGAGGCCCGAGGGGGCCAGCCGGATCATCTCCAAGAGCTCGTTCATCGTCTCGTCCGGCACGGTCTTGGCCTGGAAGAGCTTGGTGGCGTAGCGTTTGGTCAGCAGCTCCTTGAACTCCATCACGGTCCTCTCTTTGAACGATCACTCCACAGGCCGGACGCAGGCCGGACGCGCCCGGATAGTAGCACGGTGGGGCCGGCCATCCGGCGGCCGGTCCGGGCGCGGCCCGTCCGCGCGGCCGCCCGCCCGTCCGCGACCCCGTCGGTGGGCCCTTCAGCGGGTCCCGTCACCGACGAGGCCGGGCCGCCACCACGGCCACCGTCTCGTCGGCGATGACCTGCTCCTCGTCGGTGGGCACCACGAGCACCCGCACGCGCGCGCCGGGGGCGCCGATGTCGGCTTTCACCCCCCGCGCCGCCGCGTTCGCGGCTGCATCCACCTCGATGCCCAGGAACTCCAGCCCCTGACACACCGCCGCCCTCACCTCGGGACTGTTCTCGCCCACACCTGCCGTGAAGACCAGAAGGTCGAGCCCGCCCATGGCGGCCGCATACGCCCCGATGTACTTCCGCAGGCGGTAGCAGTAGATGTCCAGGGCCAAGCGCGAGCGGGCGCCGCGGAGCCCGCCTTCGGCCCCATGGTCAGGCCCGCCTTCGACGCCGCCAGCGGCCCCCTCAGCCGCGGCAGCCCGCAGCACGTCGCGCATGTCGTTGCCGACACCCGACACTCCCAGGATCCCGCTCTCGTGATTCAGCGCGCGGTCCAGTTCATCGGCCGCCATGCCCCACTCCCGCATGAGATACAGCAGCGCTCCTGGGTCCACGTCCCCCGCCCGGCTGCCCATGACCAGCCCCTCCAGGGGGGTAAGTCCCATGCTGGTGTCCACCGAGCGCCCCCTGTCCACCGCTGTGATGCTGGCGCCGTTACCCAGGTGGGCGACGACCGCCCTCGTCTCCGCCAACGTGCCGCCCAGCAGTGCGTCGGCACTCCGGGTGACCGACTGGAAGGAGATTCCATGGAAGCCATAGCGCCTCACCCCTCGCCGCTCGTAGTACTCGTACGGCAGAGCGTACACGTGCGCCTTGGGCGGGATGGTGGAATGGAACGCGGTGTCGAACACAGCGACCTGGGGCGTGAGCGGCAGGAGGCGGAGCCCCTCGCGGATCCCCAGCAGCGCTGGAGGATTGTGGAGCGGCGCCAAGGGAGCGCATTCCTCGATCTTGGCGACGACGTCTAGAGTAAGCAGCGCCGGACCGCTGAAGTAGCTTCCGCCGTGGACCACCCGGTGACCGACCGCATCGACCTCCGACAGGTGGTTGAGAGGCCCGGCGTCCCGGTCCACGAGCCGGTCCACGATCAGCCCAAGTGCCTGGGCGTGGTCGCGCGGGCCGCCCTCTTCGCCTATCCGGCTGATGTCGTCCGCGACAAGCACGTCGTCCGTCGCGGACTCGCGCAACTGGAACTTGATGGACGAGCTGCCCGAGTTGAGCACCAGCACCTTCATGCCCCCGTCCTTCCTAGGTCACCTCATCGGCGGTGAGCTCTCTGAAACCGGCCATTCGGCGACCTCCGGCAGATCTTTAGTGCCTTGTCGGCGTACTTTCGACCACTAAATCATAAGCCATCAAAACAGGTACACTGGAGCGCAGCCACACCCAAGTCGCGGAGAACATCGATGCCAAACGACAGCCGACGCGAATTGACGCCCCGAGAGCTGCAGCGGCAACACCGCAAAGAGCAGATCCAGCGGCGCCGCCTTGTAGCCGTTCTTGTCCTGCTGGGACTGATCATCCTCATCATCGTGCTCGTCGCTACCTGCGGCAGTTCGGGCGACGAAGGGACCACCACGACCACCGGTGAGACCAACGGTGAGACCACCAGCACCACCCTGGGTGCGGCCGTCTACAAGGCCGATCTGACCGGCGCCCAATCGGTGCCTCCGGTCGAGACCGACGCGACCGGCACCTTGGTGCTGACGTACGATCCCGAGAAGAACGAGCTGTCCTATGTCCTCGAGGTCGAAACGCTGACCAGCCCTAGCGTTGCCGCCATCTACGAGGGCGCCGAGGGCGACTCGGGCACAGCCGTATACAACCTGTTCGCCGGTCCGGCCGACGGAGGTGACTACTCCGGAGTACTCGCCCAAGACATCATCAACGAGGCTGACCTTACGGGCTCCCTCGAGGGTGGGACCATCGGCGATCTCATCGCGTTGATCGAAGACGGCAACGCCTACGTGAGCGTCGGGACCACCCAGACCCCGGTGGACCGCATCCGCGGGCAGATCGCGGTGAGTGAAGAGACCACCACGAGCACGGGCGAGTCCGACACCACCGAGACCACGGGCGAGGGCGATACGACCACCACGACGGAATAGGCTTCGGCCTAGCCGGGGACTTCTGACCGGCGCCGACGACGAGGGGGCCGTGTCGGGCCGCAGACTATCTGAACAGGGCGTTGTAGATCTGTATCATTGCTGGCCCGACGACGACGACGAACATCGCTGGGAAGATGCACAATATCAGGGGAATGAGCATCTTTACCGGCGCCTTCTGGGCCGCTTCCTCGACTCGCTGCCGGTGTGCCGTGCGAATCTGTTCGGATTGGACCCGTAGCACCTGTCCGAGACTGATGCCCAGCTGTTGCGACCTTCTCCAGCGAGGTGAGAACCTCCTCTTTGCCCCCCCCTTCCGCGCACCCCAGGCCAGCACTCCAACCGCAGCCAAGAGAAGAATGAAGACCCCTATGTAGATCGCGTACTGGATGAGCCCCGACCCCTCACTTGTCCACGCGAATCATGGAGCGTATCCAGAAGACGCCGATCACGACCATGGCTGCGGCGAGCCATAGCATCGCGCTTCCCACTGTCGTGGTGAGGGGAGACCGATAGCCGGGGCTGGTCAGTCCGATCAGTCCCCCAACGGCGAACGGCATGATGATCAGGATAATCGCGCTGAGCCTGCCTTCGGCGGTGAGAGTCTTGAGCTGACGCTGCAGTTTTCGCCCGTTCACGCAGGGTGTACGCGGTCGAGTCGTAGATCTCGGCCAGGTTGCCGTCAACCTGCCTCTGGATGATGGTGCTCATCACTGCCCAGTCGAAGGCCCGAGAGCGCATCCTCTCCGCGACGTTCCGAAGTGCGTCCTCCACTGGGACGCCCAGCCGGACCTGAGTCAGGACACGCTGAAACTCCGAGGCCGTCGGTTCTGGAGCCTCGCGTCCAACGACGGCAAGCGCCTGTTCGAAGCCCTGTCCCGCCTTCAATGAACCCGAGAGCAAGGTGAGGGTGTTGGGGACCTGGTCGTTGAACCTGCGTCGACGAGCGTTTCCCTTCGAGCTCAGCCAAAGCAGAGGGGCAAAGGAGACCACGACGGCGCCTACTACCCTGGTCCTCCCAGGTAGACCTCGAGCATCCATCCCCCATAGAGAAGTGCCACCACCGAACCGAGGGCAAGATAAGGCCCAAACGGGATGGCGTCTTTGCGACCCTTCCGCTTGGTCACTATGAGAATCACACCCACCACCGCTCCCGAGAGGAATGCCAGGAACAAGGCGACAACGACCGTCGCACCCAGCACCCCTCCCATGAGCAACGCGAGCTTGACGTCCCCCATTCCCATGCCACCGGGCCAGATCAGGGCGAGGACGAACAAGAAGAAGGACGAACCGAACGCTGCCACCAGATAGACCCACCACCTATTCGGGTTCAGCGCAATCGCTGCGGCCAGTCCCGCCGCGGCGGCCGGCAGTACGATCAGGTTGGGAATGATCATGTAGTAGAAGTCGATGAAGGCGATCACCACCATGACCGCGATAAAGGCGCACGCCAGCAAGAGTCGCCATGACAACCCAAACTCCGCGTAGGCTAGAGCAAAGCCGACCGCCGTGAACGCCGGCACCAAGAACCGGTGGCGTCTGGGCGTGCGTCGGATCTCTTCCTCAAATGCCGGCTCATCGGCGGATTGCTCTGTTTCAGGCGGCCTCCAGCGGCCGACGACCGAGGCAAGCCCGAGTCCGACCCCCAGGCCCAGAATAAGCAGACTTATGAATGCAGCTGCTGTGGCCAAAGGAAACCCTGTCAAAAAGAGTTCGGGCCAGGGGGCGCTGCAGGCACGACCAGACCATGGCCCACGGCGAATGTTGCCGCCTCGGCCCTGATCTGCACGCCCGGCTTCGAGAAGATGCCACTCGAGCGGTACTTGACCGTCTTGGCGGTAATGAACAGTCGTCGAGCGATGTCCGAGCTGGTATTGCCCTGGGCCACCAGTTCGAGGACTTCCATCTCTCTGTCCATCAGCCCATGCGATGCTCCCGCTGAAGCAGGCGGCGGTTCCGGATCGCTGAGATCTCCAGCGAACGCGCTCCCACCCACGACCAGCGCGTCGCCGGCCTGGCCGACTATCACGATATCCTGACTCATGCCGATGGCATGACAGATGCCGGAACTCACCAACTCGTGATACACCACGACGTTGACTCTGATCGGCACGACAGTACTCTGGGGCTCAAGCCCGGTCATTCCCTCCCCCCTGTACTTCGCGGGATATGTAATATCACGCTTGCGCCCTCACCTGCACTGCGTTTGACCGTCAGCCGACCACCGAGGCGGTCGTGTTCCCGAGTTCCGGAGAGTCCGAAGTGGTCTCTGTTCGGGTCTGGGGCGCGGACGGCTCGAATCCCCCCCCGTTTTCACGCACGATAAGGTCCACTCCGTTCTCGCTGCCCCGCGCCCACACCCCGACCCTGGTAGCGTCGGCATGCTGCGCAGTGTTGGCCAATGCCTCTTGCGCGACCCGACACTCGCATACATGGGCTGAACCGGTTCGAATGGCGAAGTCGCCCTCCAATTCCAGGTCTGCCGGCACACCGCTACGCTTCTGAGGCCTCTCGACCAGCCTGAGTATGCTGACGCCGAAGTCGCTCGAGCCCAGGGCTGGGAGACGAAGACTACCGATCGGCTCCACCGTACACCGGAAAGTACTTCCTGGGGAAGCGGGTTTGTCCTTCCGGCTCAATGAGAACGATGATTCTCATCTAAGGTGATTCTGATATATTCGTATTGTGCTGTTGATTCTCTCTCGACCGATAAGGAATTCTGATGGACAGCAGCCAGATCACAGACCTTCGCACAGCACTTGATTTCCTGGCTGAGAGGCCGGGCCAGCTGGTATCCACCGACGTCGAGGTGGACCCCTACCTCGAGATCGCCGGCATCTACCGGAAGGTGGGCTCCGGGACGCCCACCGCGCCCCCCACCCAGATCGGGCCGGCCATGCTCTTCAACAAAGTCAAGGACTCCGACATGCGGGTGGTGGCCGGTATCCTCGCCAGTCGCGAGCGCACCGCGCTCCTCCTGGGGAGCGAGCCTCGGCGCCTGGCTTTCGATCTCCTGGAGGCTCTCGACCGCACCGTCCCACCCGTGGTGGTGCCTGCCGCTGAGGCCCCCTGCCAGGAGGTGGTCATCAGACCCCCCTTCGACCTGCGCACCGCCATCCCCCCCATCCAGAGCACCCCAAAGGATGCAGGCCCATTCTTCAATATGGGCCTGCTCCGAGCCGAAGACCCGGAAACAGGCGTCTCCGACGTTACCATCCACCGGATGTGCGTGCAGGGACCCGACCGGATCAGTGTGAGCATCAGCATCGGCCGGCATATCGGGGTATTCCTGGAAAAGGCCTGGGCCATGGGTCAAGCTCTGCCGGCCTCCTGCAGCATCGGCATGGACCCGGCCATCTACGTGGCCACCTCGTTCGAGGCCCCGACGACGCCCCTTGGCTTCGACGAACTCACCATCGCCGGAGGCCTGCGCAACCGGCCGGTTGAGTTGGTGCAGTGTGTCACCCAGAACACCAAGTCCATCGCCCAGGCTGAGATCGTGCTCGAAGGCGAGTTCCGGCCCCACGACCGCGCCGACGAGGACGCGGTGACCGGTCTGGGCTGGGCCATGCCCGAGTTCCCGGGCTACGTGGGCCCGGCGCAGACCGACCTGGCCATCTTCACCGTCACCGGCATCACCCACCGGCGCGAGCCGATCCTGCAGGCCCTTATCGGCCCGGGCGAGGAGCACGTGACCCTCACCGGTCTGCCCACCGAGACCAGCATCTACCGTTTGGTGCAGGACGCCATCCCCGGCTTCGTCAAGGACGTCTATTGCTCGTCGGCGGGCGGCGGGAAGTACCTGGCCATCCTCCAAGTGAAGAAGCGCAGACCCAACGACGAGGGCATGCAGCGGCAGGCGGCCCTCGTGGCGTTCACGGCGTTCGCCGAACTGAAGCACGTGATCGTGGTGGACGACGACGTGGACATCTACGACCCCATGGACGTGATGTGGGCCATGACCACCCGGTACCAGGGCGACATCGACACCATCTTCATTCCCGGCATCCGCGGGCACTCGCTCGATCCATCGGGCACCCCTGAGTTCAATCAGTTGCTCCGGGGGCCGGGCATTACCTGCAAGGCTATCTTCGACTGCACCGTGCCGTGGGGCCTGCAGGAGCGTTTCGAGCGCTCGCAGTTCTTGGACGTGGACCTCAAGAAATACCTCCCATAAGCGCCCCACAGGCGACCGCGCGAGGTACCACCGCGCCGCCGGGTAGAAGAAGCCCTCGCGTGGGACCTCGAATAGTCTATTATTCACACCGCGATTGACACGCCACTCGTTGCTGTGATTTAATTCACGATACTGGACAGAGCGTCGAGAGCATGAGGGATCGGACCACGATGACACCGATCGACAAGAAGGATCAAAGGGTTTCCCTCCACACGGTGGAGCGGCTCAGTGTGTACCGGCGAGCGCTCGAGGAGCTCAGCCTCGACGAGGTGGAGTACATCCATTCCCATGAACTCGCAGCGCTGGTGGGCGTCACCCCCGCCCAGTTACGGCGCGACCTGGCCAGCTTCGGCAGCTACGGCAACATCTCCCGGGGCTACGAGGTTCGGGGTATGAGCCGAACCATCAGCCAGATCATCGGGACCGACCGCATCCAGAACGTGGCCCTGGTGGGGGTCGGCGACCTGGGGCGGGCCCTGCTCTCCTACCGCGGGTTCGAGGAGCGGGGCTTCCACATCGCCGCCGCGTTCGACACCGACCCCGAGAAGGTGGGGAGGGTCTTTGCCGGCCGGCGCTGTTATGGCCTCGACAAGCTGGAGAGCGTACTGGTCGATCAAGAGATACGCATTCTGGTCCTGGCCGCCCGGGCGGAGGGACTGCAGGAAGTGGTGGACCGGGCCGTGCAGGCCGGCGTCCGCTCGTTCCTGAACTTCGTCCCCAAGACCCTCGTGGTCCCTGCCGGCTGTTTCGTGGAGCATATCGACATCTCCGCCAAACTGGAGAAGCTGTCGTTCCTCAGCCGGAAGGACGCACCGCCGGAGGCCGAGGAGGCTGTCGTATGAGGCCCCGCCTCTCTTTTTTTGCCTGCTTTTGTGAAGAAGTTCACTGTGAAGTGCATCACCACTGTCTCGCGGTTCAGGGCCGCGCCGAGCGGCGGAAGGCGAAGGAGGAGCGATGAGCGCCAAGAAGATCCTGGTGGTCGACGACGACAACGACCTGGTGGCCTCGGTGGAGGCGTTCCTCGGAGCGCGCGGCTTCGCCGTGACCAAGGCAGGCAACAGCAAAGAGGCGTATACCCGGATCGTCGAAGACAAGCCCGACCTCATCGTCCTGGACGTGATGATGGACTACGACGAAGAGGGTATGGTGCTGGCCAGCGCCCTCAAGACCGACGGGCCCACCCGGGACATCCCTATCGTGATGCTATCCGGGTTCAACGTGCAGAAAGACGTCCGGGAGAAAGTGCTGGCCTCCCTCATGGGCCAGGATTGGCCGGCGGAGACGTTCATGCAGAAGCCGGTACGGCTGGCGGAGTTGGCGGAGCGGATCGACGTGCTGCTGGCGCGGGCGGAGGAGCGGCGCAACCCCTGGCCGGTATAGTAGGCCCCTGCGCACCTGCCGTCTGATGACCGGCATCATCAGCACCATCAAGCAGAACTGCCGCCGGTGCTACACCTGCGTGCGTGACTGCCCGGCGAAGGCCATCCGGATCGAGGAGGGCCAGGCGTCGGTGGTCCCCGAGCGGTGCATCAGCTGCGGTAACTGCACGATGGTCTGCTCCCAGGATGCCAAAGCCTACGCCAGCGGCATCGAGGGCGTCCTGCGGCTGCTCGCTAAGGGAAACGGCGCGGGCCGGGACGGAGCCCCAGTCGTGGCCGGAGCGCCGGTCGCCGCCCTGCTGGCCCCCTCGTTCCCCGTGGGCTTCTCAGCCCCACCTTCCCAGGTGATCGGCGCTTTGCGCCAAGCGGGCTTTACGTATGTCGTGGAGGTGGCCTTCGGCGCCGATTTGGCGAACGAAGCGTGCCGAGCGTATCTGGAGGAGCACCCAACCGGCCTGCACATCGCCAGCGCCTGCCCGGCGGTCGTCGAGTACGTGCGCAAGTACCACCCGAGCCTCACCGATCGCCTGATGCCAATCGTCTCCCCTATGGTGGCGACGGCGTTCGCGGTGAAGGAGCGATATGGGGACGGGGTCCGCTGCGTGTTCGTCGGTCCCTGCGTGGCCAAGAAGGCGGAGATCCTCGATCCCCATATAGATGAGGCCATCGAGGAAGTGGTCACCCTCTCCGAGTTGAGCAAGATCCTGGCCGCCCTCGGAGTCGACCCCGCCCGCGTGGAGCCGGCTGAGTTCGACCCGCCTCACGCCGGGACCGCCCGCATCTACCCCATCCCCGGCGGTCTGTTCGACAGCGCCGGCATCGGCGCCGGTCTCCGCGACCCCCGGCTGATAGTGGTGAGCGGCAAGGACGAGACCGTGGAGACGTTGGCGGGGATACCCGACGGCCCGCTCGAGGACGAGGACAACGGCCTCCTGCTGGTCGAGGCGTTGATGTGCCGGGGCTGCTACGCCGGCCCGGGAGTAGCCAGCAGCGAGTCCGTTGTGGCCCGCGGCCGCCGGGTCGCCGAGTTTGCCTCCAATAGAGCCCGCCGGCAGGCCCAGGGCAGCCTGCCACCGTACGAGCCCGGCGACGGACATCTCGACCTGAGCCGCCGTTTCGAGCCGAACGACCAGCGCACACAGGAGCCGACGGACGAGGAGATCCGCGACATCCTCGCCCACACCAACAAGTACTTCCCCGGCGATGAGCTCGACTGCGGGGCCTGCGGCTACCCCACCTGCCGGGCCAAAGCCGTCGCCGTGTACGCCGGCATGGCAGAAGAGGCCATGTGCCTGCCCTTCATCATCGACCAGGCGGAACGGGTCTGCCATGAGCTCAACGTTCCCTGGAGCAATCTGCGCGACGTCCACAGTCACCTGATAAACAGCGAGAAACTGGCCTCAATGGGCCAGATGGCCGCGGGCGTGGCCCACGAGCTCAACAACCCGCTGAGCACCATTCTCCTCTACTCCCACATTCTGCAGCGCAAGCTCCAAGATCGCGACGACCTGGACCACGACCTCAACCTGCTGGCCGAGGAATCGGCCCGCTGCAAGAAGATCATCGGGAACCTGCTCGACTTCGCCCGCCAGAGTCGGGTGCGGATCGAGAACACCTCCGTGGAGAAGCTGGTGAGCTCGTCGGTGGACGGGGCCCTCGCGGGACTCCCCGGGGGGCCCGGCAGCCAGGTGGACGTGCTCGTCGACGTCAGCCCGGGACTGCGCGCCGACCTCGACCGTGATCAGATGACCCAGGTACTGGTGAACCTCATCAAGAACGGCGCCGAGGCCATGGAGGGTCGCTCGGGCGCGATCCGGGTGTCGGCCACCGAGATGCCCGACAGTGGCCGGGTGCGTTTCAGCGTAGCCGACCAGGGGACGGGCATCTCCGCCTCGGCGCGGGACAAGATCTTCCAGCCCTTCTTCACCACCAAGAGCATCGGCAAAGGGACCGGCCTTGGTCTCCCCATCTCCTACGGCATCGTGAAGATGCACAACGGAAACATCTGGTATGACACCGAGCCAGGAGTGGGCACCACCTTCCATGTGGAGATCCCTGTCACCCGCAAGGGCGGACGCCTGATATGAACGAGCCTGAACCGGCGGCAGCCGCCGCCGCCTCTGGAGAGCGGGCATCCGCGGCGGGTGGTGCGCCCGGCACCAGCCCCGCCGTGGTCCCGGCGCGCATCCTCGTGGTGGACGACGAGTACGGCGTCCGCTCGGCGGTCCGAACCATCCTCGAAATGGAGGGGTATGAGGTCGCGGACGCCTCCACCGGCGAGGAGGCTCTCGCGCTCCTCGCCGCCCGATACTTCGATATCGCCCTACTCGACTACCGTCTCCCCGACACCGACGGCCTGGCCCTGCACCAGCAGATGGTCGCGGCGGTCACCGAGGAGGGCGGAGGCCAGCTCATGACCTGCATGATCACCGCCTACGCCGACATCGAGTTGGCCTGTGCCGCCACCTTCCAGGGCATCGACTTCTTCCTGCCCAAGCCGTTCATGCCGGACGATCTGTTGAGTGTCATCGACACCCTGGTAAAGCGCAAAGAGGCCCAGGCGGAGCAGACCAGGCTGCGCCGCGAGCACGAAGCCAGCCTTCTGGCCCTGACCGAGGAGAAGACCCAGACCCACTCCCTGGTTTCGTCCCTGCGCGACGCCGTACTGGTGGTCAACCGCGACGGGGACGTGGTCCTTGCCAACCGGGCGATGACCACCCTCCTGGGCCTCGAGGAGCACGAGGTCCTGCGTCGGGGGGCGGGCAAGCTCCTGGCCGGCGGCCCGCTCGCAGCCCTGGTGGAGCCGCTGGCGGCGCCGGTGAAAGACCGGACCCTCGGGCAGATCTCCCTCGGCGAGCGGGACTATATGACCAGCATCGTCACCTTCCGCTCTGAGGATGGCAGCGCCCGGGGACGCATCCTGACGCTTTCCGACATCTCCCAGGTCCGTCGAATGGCTATGGAGAAGGAGCGCTTCATCCGCACCATGGTGCACGAGCTGAAGTCACCGCTGGGAGCGGTGCGCAGCATCATCGAGGTGACCACCGACAAGAGCATGGGCGCCGTGCTCGATGCCTACCTGCCTTTGCTGCGCCGCGCGGAGAGCCGCATCGACGAACTGGTGCAGCTCATAGGCGATCTGCTGTCGCTGTCGCGGAGCGAGCAGGCTCGGGCCGCGAGCGAGCCCCGGCTTCTGGAGCTGGCGCCGGCAGTGGACGCCGCCCTGGCCGCCCACGCGGAACAATTGACCGCGCGCGGTATCTCGACCTCCGCGGACGTCGACCCGGCTCTGCCCCCAGTTCTCGGCCGCCGCCGAAGACCTGGAGATGATCCTCACCAACCTGGTCGGCAATGCCGTCAAGTACAACCGGGACGGTGGGTCGGTGACGGTCACCGCCCGGCGCGAGGGCGAGTGGGTGCGCGTCGACGTGGAGGACACGGGGATCGGCATCGCCCCGGATAACGTCGACCGGGTATTCGGCGAGTTCTTCCGAGAGAAGCGGGACGAGACCAAGAGCCTGGAGGGCAGCGGCCTGGGGCTGGCCATCGTCAAGCGCCTCGTGGAACGGTCCGGCGGGCAGGTGCAACTCACCGGCGAGCTGGGCAAGGGTTCGACCTTCTCGGTGCTGTTGCCGGCGTAGCCGTCAGGTTCGACCCGACCCGACTGTCGCCTAGGCTGAGCACGCCCCTGGCGTGCGCGGCGGCTGGCTTTCGCCTGTGCGGCCGGCGCGGTGGTCGCCCTGGCCGGAGCCATGACCGCGGTGATGCTCCTCACGGGAGGTCCCGCGGGGATCACCAGCATCACGCCCGCCCTCGCGGCGGAGGCAGTGAAGAAGGCGGCCGCAGAGACGGCTGCGGTTGGGGAGTCGGGATTGGTCGAGACGGTTCTCCACGGACTGATAAGCGCCAACGACGGCGCCCAGGCCGCATTCGGCGCCGAGCCGGAGTTGGTCGACGGTGTGATCCTTTCCCGCACCTTCGCCTGGAACGGGGAGGACCTCGCCATAGCTGTGGGACCCGAGGGAGGACAAGCCTATGAGCTCCGCTACGTCGATGGCCGGTTCTACGAGAAGGGTTACTTCGTCCCCGACAGAGAAGACTGGTTCCACTACCCAGGCTTCGACAACGGCTCTGGATATGATCCCGGCCCTGGTGCGGCGAACGAGGCGTTCGTTCCCGCCGAATGGCCGGCGGAGTACCGCTCGGCGCTCGTGGGTTCCGGTCTGATGGACCTTGTCGGCAGCGTATCCGGGCTGGCGACGGTCCCGTCGGATCGGCGGCACCACCTACACCGGCACACTCCACGTTACCCCTCACCTACCGCCCGCAGGCGGCTGCGCCGCTTCGCCTGGCCGCCTGCCGTTGGCGGCGACGCCCTACCTCGGCAGTTGCGGGTCCACCTTCCCGACGGGCCGGACCACGCCCGGTCCAGTCCGAGGCCGCTCACCCTGACCGCGGCCCGGCCTGGCCGCGTCCTTCCCGCGCCGCAGTCCCTGCCCCAGACGTCCGAGGCCATGCCGCAGGCCGTCGCCCAGCCCCGTCGCCCATTCGATGCTGGGCCACCACCAATTCGCGCCGCCCAGATAGGCCATGATGGCTGGGAGCAGAATCAGGCGGATGAGCACGGTGTCGGCGATGATCGCCAGCGCGATACCCAGGCCCATCATCTTGGTCTGGCTGATGTTGGTGAAGGTCCAAGCGCCGGTGACGATCACCACCAGCAGGGCCGCGCTCACGATGATCCGCCCGGTCCGGGTGATACCGGTGATGATGCTGTCCCGGTTGTCGCGGGTCCGGTTCCAGCGCTCGTGCATGCGGGTGAGCATGAACACGGCGTAGTCCATGGTGATTCCGAACAGGATGCAGAGGAGCACCACGGGTATCACGGCATCGATGCCCCCCGTGGACGTGAACCGCAGGATCTTCTCGAACGCCGTGCCCTGGAACAGGAGCACCAGCATCCCGTAGCTCATGGCAATAGTGAGCAGGTTGACCGCGACCGCCAGCACAGGCAGCACCACACTCCGCAGCAGCACAGCGAAAACAATGAGGCTGGTCACGACCACCCACACGATTACCCAGGGGAACCAGGTGTTCAGCTCGTGGAAGAAGTCGTAGGTGGAGGCGGACTCGCCGGCAATGTGAACCTGGAACCCGCCGGGGGCCTCCATGGCGTCGAGGGCCTTCACCAGGTCTTGGGCAGCGGTGGAGTTTGGCGCGCCCGTGGGGGTGACCATGTAGAGGACGGCCCCAGGCGCCACCGACTGCTTGATCAGCTGTTTGAACTGCTTCAGCTGAGCGGCCGTGATGGTGGTGCCGCCCACCTGGATTCCCTCAGCGGGGATGGGGAAGTTGTCGGGATCGTTCAGCAGCTTCTGGAACTGCGGCCAGAACTGAGCCATAGCCGCCGGGTCGTTGCCCATACCTCCCACGGTGAAGGGGCTGAGCACCGAGGCTACGCCCGGCGTCGACTGAAGCTGCTGCCCGAACGAGAAGATGGTCCCCGCCTTGAGCATGTCCACGCCGCCGCCCCCGTCCCAGGTGAGCATCACCGAGATCGGGGAGAGGGCGGTACGGTCGTATTGCTGATCGAGGATCTGCAGACCCTGGCGCGATTCTGCAGACGGCGGGAGCGTGGTGGCTCCGCTCATCTGGGTGCTCATGGTGGCGGCCGGAGCGGCCAGAAGGGAGATCAGGATCACCGCCACAGCGATGCTGGCCCAGGGCCTCTTGAGGAGGATGCCGGCCCACCGGCGCCACAGCCGGCCTTCGCGGGCCTCGTGCAACCTGATGACCGGCAGCCGGTCGACGCGATGGCCGAGGACTCCCAGAAGAGCGGGGAGAAAGGTGACGGTAATGGCCACGGAGAAGAACACCACCAGGGCGCCGCCGATGCCCAGGGAGCGCAATCCGGGGGATGGGAAGAACATCAGGCCCACGACCCCCACCATGACGGCGATCCCGCTAAAGAACACCGATCGTCCGGCTCGAGCGGTGGTCACCCCCACAGCCTCCTTGACCGTCGCCCCCTTGTGCAGCTCCTCGCGGAAGCGCGACACCATGAAGAGGGCGTAGTCGATGGCCACCGCCAGTCCCAGCAGGGTGGCGGTGTTCATGGCGAAGATGGACATGTTGGTGACGCGGGCGATCAGGTACATGGCGCCCAAGGTGACCGTCACCGCCATCCCCCCGGTGACCACAGGCAGGGCCGCCGATACCAGACTCCCGAAGACGAAGATGAGGGCGATCAGAGCGATGGGCAGACCGTAGAGCTCCACCTTGCGCAAGTCGCGGAAGGAGAAGTCGGAGAGTTCTTGGCTGACCGCGGGCCCGCCGGTAACGTAGGTCTCGAGCTCACTGCCGGCAAGGGCCGACTTGATAGCCTGCACCTGCTTCTGCACCGCCTCCTCGGACGCCGAGAAGTTGAGCACCGCGATGGAACTGGTGCCGTCCTTGGCCACCAGCAGGTCGCTGCCGGTGGTCCCGTAGGTCTGGATGCTTTCCAGGCCGGGGATGTTCGCCGCCTTCAGTTGGTCGAGAGCCTTCTGCTCTGCCGCCTGGAACTCCTGGCCGGTCGCGGGCAGCTTGTCGCTGGCGAACACCACCAGCACGTTCGTCTCGCCCTGCTTGAACGTGTCTTGGATGAGGGCGGCCGCCTCCTGCGAGGGGGCGTTGGGGTTGCTGAAGCCCCCGGTGAGCACGTTCGCCAGGTGCGGTCCGGCGATGATACTCACCGCCAACAGGACGATCCAGACTGCGATGACGACCCAACGGAACCGGTAGCAGAAATTGCCTAGAGCGTGGAACATCTACCTATCCTTGCGTGACTGACACACTTGCGGGGCCGACTTACTGAGTTGACACTGGCGTCGCAGGGCCCTCTAGCGCGGGACCCGCAACAAAGCAACATACGTTTCGAGCACCCGACGGGGTTCAGCCGACACCTCTCGGGCGACCTCGGTGAGATCGATCCCGGCGACCGAGACCATCCCGTGCACGAGTGCCCAGGCGCCGAAAGCCATCTCGGGGGCGGAGAACAGGCCGTTCGACCTGAAGACGCCCTCCTGGACCCCCTGCCGAAACGTCTCTCCGATCATGCGCGCCGCGCCGAGGCCGAGCGCCTTGCCGCTCGCCTCGGGCAGGTCGAGCGAAGTCGAGAGCATCATGCAGCGCAGGTCCATGGGGTTGTCACGGGCGAACTCCATGTAGGCCAGGCCCAACTCCACGACGCGCCGGTCGGGCGGGAGGTCGGCGGGGACCCGGCTCAGATATGCGTCAAGCCGCTCGAACGATTCGGCGAAGAGCGAGGCGACGAGGGAATCCTTGTTGGGAAAGTAGGTGTAGAGGGCGGCCGGGCTGAAGTCGGCGCGCCTCGCCACCTGGCGGAGGCTCAGTCCCTCCGGGCCCACCTCCAGCAGCAACTCGCGGGCCGCGGAGAGAATCTCGGCGCGTGTGGAGAGACGCCGGCGATCACGCCGCGAGAGATTAACGGCCTCTTCCATACGGTCCTCCATTCGCTTCCCGATCCTTGCCCGCCAATCAGAAGCGGCTTTTCCGAACACCTTATGTTCAGTGGAACGATGCGCGGAGTTCCGAACACCGTTCTAAATTACATGATACCCGCAATCGCCGGAATAACCACCTAACTTAACGCGGACTTTACACATGGCATACGCGATAGAATTTCGGGGAGCCCTGTTCCGGGTGCTATCCCGCAGTGAACGGAGACCGCCATCTCAGCCAGGTCCAGGAAGAAGAACCATAACGCCGCCAGGGCGTCGAGCAGTGGCAAGCCGCGCCCGGCCGGCCAGCCGAGTGGCAAGAAGCCGGCGAAGAACAAGATGCCCGGAGCCGTTCTCGCCCTCCTCATCCTCACAGCCGTCCAGGCCATAGGGGCCATCGGGGGCGGTATCGGGCTGGTGCGCGACCCCATCGACAACATCGGGCTATCCATTACCCTGCTGGAAGGGACGCCGTTCAAGGACTACCTGATCCCTGGACTCATCCTGCTTATCGCAGTCGGGCTGTTCGCCCTGTTCGTGCTGGCCGGCCTACTGCGTCGATGGAAGCCGGCGTGGTGGCTGTCGATAGCCTCCGGGGGCGCCCTGGTCATCTGGATAATCGTCGAGGCTGCTCTGCTCGGCTACCTCCCGGGCATGGGCATAACGCTGCAGATCGTCTTCGGTCTGGTCGGCGCGGCCATCGTCGTCCTGGACCTTCTGAAACCCAGCCGCCGCTACTTCGGCGTCTCGAGGTAACGCCGGCGATGCAGAGGAGCAAGGCCACCAAAACGGAGGAGCGATGATGATCGCTGAGAAGTTCGACCCGGCCCAGGATGCGAGCCTGGAGGTCTGCGAGGGACGACCGGTGGTGCTGTCCACTCACGGCCTCACCAAGGA
Organism: uncultured Actinomycetes bacterium; assembly: GCA_963734825.1. Taxonomy (GTDB): domain Bacteria; phylum Actinomycetota; class Thermoleophilia; order Gaiellales; family Gaiellaceae; genus GMQP-bins7. Next base: position 669,664 of record CAVTIQ010000003.1, read on the forward strand.
CTTCAAGAAGCTACGCGCCGTCGATCAGCTCGACCTCTCGGTGTGCCGGGGCGACGTCTTCGGCTTTCTCGGGCCCAACGGAGCCGGCAAGACCACTACCATCCGCCTGATCTTCGGGCTCACCTACCCCACCAGCGGGTCACGCCGAGGTGCTCGACCACAGGTCCCCGCCGACCGCCAGCAGCGCCCTCCGCCACTGGGCGGTTTCGTCGACGACCCCATGTTCTACGGCAACATGACCGCCCGGCGCAATCTGCGCATGCTCGGCCGAGCATGAACGGCGAGGTGACCGAGGAGCGCATCACCGAGGTGCTGGAGATGGTCGGCCTCTCCGAACGGGGCAAGTCCAAGGTGGGAGGCTACTCGCACGGCATGCGCCAGCGGCTGGGCATCGCCCTGGCCCTGATCCACAAGCCCGAGCTCATCGTCCTCGACGAGCCCACCAGCGGCCTCGACCCACAGGGCATGAAGGACGTGCGCGAGCTCATCCGCGAGCTCGGGCCGACACGGCACCACCGTCTTCCTCTCCTCGCACCTGCTCCACGAGGTGGAACTGGTCTGCAATCGGGCCGCCATCCTGCAGCAAGGGCCGCGTGATCGCGCAGGGCCCGGTGTCGGAACTTCACCCGGCAAGCCACGCCGTCAAGGTGCTCACCGGCGATCAGGGCCGCGCCTCGAGGTCATTGCGCGGCTGCTGGGGCCTCCGGCGGCGTACGCGAGGACGACGGCTACATCATCGTGGAGTCCGGCGACGGCTTCGTCCCCGAGATGGTGCGCCGGCTCGTCGCCGACCAGGTGGACGTATTGGCCGTGGTCCCGGCCTTCGAGCAGGGCCTGGAGGACATGTTCCTCGAACTCACGGCTGAGCGGCAGCGACGACCGTCAAGACCGTGAGGCGCAGAGGGGAAACGATGAGCCACATCGGCCGGGAGTTCGTCAAGACTCCTCTTCCAGAAGCGCACCTACTTCGGCTGGGCCGGCCTGTTCATCAGTGCCGTTCCTCATCAGCTCGCCTTCCGGTTCTCGAGCGGCCACGGCAGGGAGGAGGACGTCCAGCAGGACGTTGGCCGGATTTCTTCTTCAACCTGATCAAGACCAACGGACTCTATCTCGATCGTGGCCATCGCTGATCGCTCATGGCCACGTTCCTCCTGCCCCTGCTGGCTTCGATGTCCGGTAGCCAGACGATCGCCGGAGAGGCGGAGAACGGCACTCTACGGACGGTGCTCATGCAGCCGGTCCGGCGCGGCACGCTTTCTCATGTCCAAGTGGTTCGTGGCCAACCTCTATGTCGCCGATCTGCCTGTTTCTCCTGGGCATCGCCGGTCTCATCGCGGGTGGCTCCGTCTTCGGCCTGAACCCAACTCGGTTGTTCAGCGGACAAGAGGTCGGCGTTTGGCACGCGCTGGGTCTGGCGGCGGCGTGCTACGCGTTCGTGTTCGTCGGGATGATGTGCGTGGTATCCCTGGCGGTGCTGTTCTCCACACTGACCAACTCCAGCCTGACCGCGGTCGCCACCGCACTGGTGTTGGTGATCATCATGGAGATTCTGGGGGCGATCCCGCAGTTCGACTTCCTACGCCCATACATCTTCCCCAACAAGTTCATGGAGCTGACCAACTTCCTCATTTCACCCATCCAATGGACGCCTATCGTCAAGGCGCTCATCAGCTTCGCCGTTTGGATCGTAGGGACGACCGCTCTCGCCTACTGGAGATTCAGGCGCAAAGACATCCTCTCGTAGAGGCAGCCGCGCGCGAGTGAGGATCGGAGCCAACTTCTTCAGCACCGAGGCGGCGGCTCGCGTCAACCCGGGCCACGTCCTCCTGGTCATGTCCATGACCAACGTGCTTGCGGCCTTCCTGACGTCGTCCATCAACATTGCCCTCCCGACCCTCAAGGACGAGTTTCAGCTGGGGCCCGTCGCCCTGGGGTGGATACCTCTCTGCTACATCCTGGCCGCGGGCGTCGTGCTGGTACCTTTCGGCCGCATCGCCGACTGGGTCGGGCGCCGGCTGATCTTCGTCATGGGCCTTTCGGTTGTCCTTGTCGGGAGCACGGCGGTGATCTTCGTGAATTCGTACCTGCTTCTCATCCTCTTCCGCGTGATGCAGGGAGTGGGGAGCGGCATGATCTTCGCCAGCGCAACAGCAGCCGTCACCCTGGCCTATCCCCGGATCCGCCGGGGCTTCGCGATGGGGGTGATGGCGATGGCCGCCTATCTGGGGCAGGCGGTGGGCCCGCCAGTGGGCGGGATCATCGTGTACAACATCGGGTGGCGCGGCCTGTTCGTGGTCGGTGCCTGCTTTGCCGCGTTCACCATGGTCCTCGATGCCGCACTGCTTCGGCGCGCCGAGTGGAGAGATCCCCGAGACGCCCGCTTCGACTGGCCGGGCTCCATCATCTATGCCTTCGGATTCTCTACCTTCCTGCTGGGGTTGTCGTCGCTTCCGCTCGTGCAGGGTGTGGTGCTGACCGTGATCGGCGTCGCCGCGCTGGCCGGCTTTGCCTGGTGGGAATCGCGGACCGAAGCGCCGGTGTTCGAGATCAGGCTCTTCAGGAACAACCGCCTCTTCGCCCTCTCCAATCTCACATCGCTCATCAGCTACGCGTCGCACTGGGGGATGTTCTTCCTCATGAGCCTGTATCTGCAGTTGGTCCGCGGCCTCGACGCCCAGTCCGCCGGGCTGCTGTTGATCGTGGGAGTGGCTCTGCAGACGGCGGTCTCGCCGTTCGGCGGTCGGTTGGCCGACAGGGTGCAGCCGCGCTGGGTGGTCTCGGGCGGGATGGGGCTGTGCACACTCGGCCTGGCCAGCTTCACCTTGTTGGGCTTCTACACCCCGTACTGGCAGATCGTGCTTGCTCTCTGTGCGCTGGGCCTGGGTTACGCCTTCTTCTCCGGGCCCAACCAGTCGGCCATCATGAGCAGCGTGGAACGCAAGGACGTGGGGGTGGCCGGGGCCAGCCTCGGCACGACTCGAGTGGTGGGACAGGCCTTGAGCGTCGCGCTGGCGACCATGGTCCTGGCCGTGGTCGTCGGCAGGCACCAGTTCACTGAGGCCGACAACGAAAACCTCCTGGTCGGCATACACATCTGCTTCGCCATCATGGCGGTCCTCGCCGCCCTAAGCGTGGTCGCCTCCCTGGCGCGCGGGGACGTACCGGCGGCTCAGCGCCACGCCGAGCCCGCTCCGGTTTCGGACATCACCCCATAGGCGCGGTCCGCCCGCCCAGAGCGGCGCGAGCGCCCCCGCTCGGCGCCCCGAGCCGATTCCCTACCAGATGGTCATCGAGTCCAGGAACAGCTGACGGAAGTCCTCTGCGGTCGCCGGCCGCGGCGACAGCTTGGTCACCCGGTGCTGCGGGAGAACGCCCTCCACCAGCGCCGGCACATCGTCCTCGGTGTAACCGACGGCGCGCAGCCCGTTGGGCATCCCCACCTTGCGCATCACATCGATGACTGCCTGTGCCAGCACTTCGCCGGCGTCGTCGGGTCCGGCGCCCCGCGTGTCGGCCCCGATGAGGGCTGCCGCCCGTAGGCAGGCGTCCGGGTTCGCGGGAGCCATGAAGCGGAGGGCGGCAGGTGCGCCGAGGATGACCGCCATCCCGTGGGGGATCAACGGGTGGTCGCTCAGGTAACCCGCGGGGCGGTAGTCGCGAACCAGCCCGGAAATAGGGTACGACATGCCATGCGGCAGCGTGACGCCGGCGGAGCCGAAGCCTACCCCCGCCATGGTAGAGGCAAGGATCATGTTCGTGCGGGCCTCGACGTCGTCCGGGTCGTCCATGGCGCGGACCACGTACCTCGAGCCGATCTCCAGGGCCCGAGCCGCCCAGATGTCGCTCACGGGGTTGGCTCCCTGATAGGCGGGGCGGACCCGTGGGCTCTGCGGGGCTTCACGCTTCTCGAAGGGCAGCGCCGTGAACGACTCGATCGCGTGCGAGAAGACATCGAGCGCCGTGCAGGCCACAGCCATCCGCGGGAGCGTACGGGTGTTATCGGGGTCGACGATGCCCAGGCGGGGCCGCAGGGCCCGGTGGGAGATGCCAGTCTTGGCGTGCATCTCGGAAAGATCGAAGATGGCCACGGCGGTCGTCTCGCTGCCGGTGCCGGCCGTGGTGGGTATGGCCACCAGAGGTTTGAGCGGGCCGGGAACCGGAGTCGCCCTGCCTATGGGGGCGTTAACGTACTCGAGGAAGTCGGCCGGGTAGGTGGAGTAGAGGTTGGACACCTTGGCCGTATCGATCGTAGAGCCTCCGCCTATGGCCACATAGCCATCGAACTTGCCGGCCGTGGCAAAGGCAATGGCTTCCTTGAGCGAGACGTCGGTCGGCTCGACGCGCACTCGGTCGAACACCACCGTGTCGATGCCCTCCGCCTTGAGGGACTCGACGGCGATGGCCGCGGTCTTGCTCCGGGTAAGATGCGGATCGACCACCACCATGACCCGGCGGGCGCCGAGTTCCTTCATGTCGTAGCCCACCTCGCGGGTGGCGCCGCTGCCGAACTTGATACTGGCAGCCTCTATGGTGAAAACGGTCTCAAAGCTCAACGGGACCTCCGTTCCCCGGTATCCTGCGGACGCTCTGGCTGAGCACGACTTTACCAGGGCAGTGCTCCACGTGCGGTGCGCTGCGCGCCGGGGGGCGCGGCTGCGGCGGCGCGGGCCCGACCTCCGGCGCCGGTCAGATGAAGCGCTTCACCATCTGGTCGGTGACCGCATCCACGTTCTGCGAGGTGACCCCGAGCTCCCTCACCAGCCGCTGAGCCCGATCCAGCCGCTGGGGGTCGTCCAGGTCGGAGAGTCCGCGAACCAGCCCCGCCCGCCGGGCGATGCGGTACAGCACCTGCTCTTCTGGGTCCAGGGCCAGGAAGATCCGGATCTCGGCGGTCATCCTCTCCCGGTCCCCGGGAAGCTGCCCCGAAATGTCCTCGAACAGGTTCAGGATGTGGTCGCTGACCACGGTGCTCGTGATCCCCGAGAGGTTCTCGAGGAACAGCAGGACCTCCCGGGCGGTATCGAGGTCGCTCGCCTTCTCGAACCGGCCCCCCGTTACATCCTCCGCCAGCACCAGGTGGTCGGGGATGGCCAGGGTGCGCAGCCGGATGAAGTCCGGGTCGACCTGGTTCATGAGATCGGCCGTCTCCAGCGCGTTCTCCCTCCAGAGGCGCTTGCCCCCCAGACCCGGCATGTAGTAGGCGGAGAGTTCCATCCTGGCCGCCTTGATCCTCCGTCCGGCCTCGACCTGCACCGATTTGGTCACGCCCTTGTCCATAAACTCCAGAATCTCGTCGGACCCGCTCTCGAAACCGATGTGGACCCGGTCCAGGCCGGCCTCCCGCATCTTCGCCAGGTCCTCGGGCGCGATGCGGGCCACGGTGCGGGAGCGGGCGTAGGTGGTGATGCGCTCGATGCTGGGGAAACGTTCCTTGAGCAGGCTGAGGATGGCGATCATCTCGGCTGGGGGTATCGCCAACGGGTTGGCGTCCTGTAGGAAGACGGACTTCATGCCGTTTCGGTACCAGTTCCAGGCCGCGTGTTCCGCGCCGGCGTCCAGGGACGGCCCGCCACCGGCGGCGCCTTCGGGCGCCGACGCAACTCCGCTCGCCTCTGGTTGTGGCCGCCGCACCGCGCCGGGGGCGAAGGTCTCCACCCAAGCGGCGACGGCCTCGATGTCGGCAAGGATGTGAGCCAGCGGCCGACGACTGAAGTCGGTGTCCTTGTATACGGGGCAGAAGCGGCAGCGGTTCCAGGGGCAGTTGCGGGTGACCCGGATGAGCAGGCTGCGCGCCTCGCTGGGCGGACGGATGGGTCCTTGCTCGAACCCGTGATAGAAGACCTCTCCGGCAGGCATGGGAACTCCCCCTAGCGGCCTCGTAGCTTTTCCGGGGATTCTACCCGTTGGGGCGGAGGTTCGGCAGGGGTTCCGGCCCGGCGGCCGGCTCAGCTGGGCCGGCTCGGTGACCGGTTCAGCAGGGGGCCCGGTGGGGGCCCCGCGGCGTGATGGTCAGCATGCCGGGCTGGCGCTCATACACCTGCACCAGAGCCACCACTACTTCGGGGTCGAACTGCCAGCCGGCTTCGCGCCGGATCTCGTCCAGCGCGGCCGCGATCGAGCAGGACTCCCTGTAGAGCCGGGGATGGGTCATGGCGTCGAAGGCATCGGCCACAGCTACGATGCGGGCTGCTACCGGAATCTCCATGCGAGCCAGGCCCCGGGGATATCCCAGGCCGTCCCAACGCTCGTGGTGGTTGAGGGCGATCTGTTCGGCGGTCTTCAGCACTTCGCTCTCGGCCCCATGCAGCAGATACGCGCCGAGAGACGTGTGCTCCCGCATCTGCTCGCGCTGCTCCTCGGTGTAGTTGCCCTCCAGACGCACGACTTCGTCGGGGATCCCCACATTGCCCAGGTCGTGGAGTGGCGCGGCCCGCATGATGCGCCTGGTCTCGTCGGCGGGCAGGAGCAGCTCTTGGGCGATGAGGCCGCTCAGCCTTCCCACCCGGCTGGGGTGGCCACCGCTGGGATCGTCGCGCAGTTCCGCCACTCGCGCGAGGCGCTCGAGCAGCTCCATGTGACTGTCGCGTGACTCTCGTGTGCGCTTGCGCAGCACTTCCTCAAGCAGTTGCTTGGCCTCGCCGAGCCTCCGGCTGAGAAAGCGGGTCTCAAGCAGGGAGTCCACCCGGGCGAGGAACTCCTCGGTGTCCAGCGGCCTGCCCATGTACTCCTTGGCCCCCGCCTGTATGGCCTTCACCTTGGCGCTCGCATCGGGCGTGGTCCCGATCGCCACGACGGGAAGATACTCATCCTCAGGGAGTTGCTTGTGAAGCTCCTGAAGGAGTGCGAGCCCCTCTTCTTCCCGCCCACCGACGTCGACCACGATGAGATCTAGAGCCTTCTGCTCGAAGTTGGCGCTGAGTACGGCAGGCCCCGTGCAGGCGTGAACGCTGTCGAAACCGGCTTTCTCCAGAGTTCGCACCAGAGAGCGCATGGCGTCGGCGTCGGCGTCGGCGTTGGCGTCGACGACGAGAATTCCCGCATCGTTGTAGGTGGTGTCTGTCAAGAGGCCTGTCCCGGCTATGTGCTGTTGGTCTCTCTATCGACAGCGCGGAGCCGAATCTTAACCGGGCCCACCCCCTGTGTGCTAGGTTGGCTCCATGCCAGCGATCAAGGGGGAGACCATGGGTACGGAGGAGACCGACGCAGCTACCGCCGTGCGAGCGGTCATGGAGCGCTATGTCGCGGCCGTCTTCAAAGCGGACGTCGAGACTTTGCGGGAGCTGTTCCACCCGGCTGCGGAGATGAGCGGGTACCTGGGCGATACACTCCTGGCGGGCTCTCCGGAGCCCTTCCTTATCGACGTGGGCGGGCGGCCCTCGATGGAGTCGACAGGGGCACCCTACAAGGCGGACATCCTGGACGTCCACGCCTCGAGCCTTACGGCCAGCCTGCGACTCGATGAGACTGGCTTCTTCGGCACCTACGGCTTCGTCAACTACTTCCACCTCCTCAAGGTGGACGGCGATTGGAAGATAGTGGCCAAGACCTTCCAGTCGATCTGAGAGGTGACGAATGAGCGAGTTGACCCCTCTCGCCCGGGACCTCTCGATCTTCAACAAGCTCGAGTTGGAGAAGCCACCGGTGGGTGTGAAGTTCCTGTTCGGCGAACCGGATGGCCTTTCCCGTCTCGAACGGACCCTGGGGCTCTGCGAGATGGTAGCCGAGGCTCAGGCGGGCAGGGCTTTCTAGGCCGGCTTCGCCGACCATGAGTGCGCCGGCCTCGTCCCGCTGGGCATGGTCGACGTGGACCCCTACTACTGGAGCGGGCAGATTGGACCGTGCCTGGAAGTGTTCAAGGAGGCTCGAGCCAACCGGCGCATCTACGACGTCGTCCCCCGACTCGAGCGGGGCACCTGCAACTCCACGGCCTTCGCGCCGCTCGACAAACTGACTTTCGACCCCGACGTGCTCGTGCTCACCGGCCGGGCCCGCAAGATGGAGATCGTCCTGCGCTCTATGAGCTGGACCACCGGCCAGATGTACGAAAGCAGAGGCACGCCGGTCCTCGGATGCGCGTGGACGCTCGTCTACCCGTATGTGAGCGGTAAGATCAACTTTTCCGTGACGGGTCTCACTTTCGGACACATCGCCCGCGAGGTGGGCACCGAAGGCAGCGTGACCGTGTCGGTGCCCTGGGACGCGCTTCCCACGATGGTAGAGAACCTCGAGGAGATGCCGTTCGTGCTACCGGCCTACGAGGACGGCCGGGACAACTACAGTGAGCGGTTCAAGAGGGTGACCGGGGGACACTGAAGACGGGGCGCCGAGCGGCTGCCGCAGCGGGCCCGCCCTAAGCCGCGCCCGCGCCGGCCACGGCGGCGGGACGCCCCCGGGCTACAGCCCAGCCTCGAACACCCGCCGGCCACCGACCACCGTAGCGACGTTCCGGACCGTGTGGATCTCGTCGGGCGGAACCGAGAGGATGTCCCGGTCGAGCACGCAGAAGTCCGCGAGTTTGCCCGGCTCCAGCGACCCCTTGCGCTTCTCCATGTGGTCCTGCCAGGCGCCCCCCATGGTGTAGAGCCGGACCGCCTCGAGGGCAGAGATGCGCTGCGCCGGGCCCCGCACTGTCCCTGAAGCCTTGGACTTGCGCAGCACTGCCGCCTCCACGCCCTGGATCCAGTCGGGCTCGGTGACTGGGGCGTCGGAGGAGAGGCTCACGCGAACGCCGGCGTCGAGAAGCTCCCGGAGCGGGAACTGGCGCTCCGACCGTGCGATACCCAGCAGATGATCGATGGCGTCCGAGAACACCCACTTGAGGATCGGCTGGGTACTCACGCCCACGCCCCACTGCACTATGCGCCGGATATCAGCCGGGGTGATCAGGTCGCAGTGCACGAGATAGTGGCGCAGGTCCTTGGGTTCTTGGCGCTGTGCCTTGGCGAACCCGTCCACGCATGCCCCTATCGCCCGGTCGCCCACGGCGTGGACCGCGCACTGGAAGCCCTGCCGGTGCGCGAACATGATCATGTTGCTTAGTTCTTCGCAGCGCTCTTGCTCGGTCGCTCCGGGCAGCACCAGACCACCGTTCCCACCGTCGGGATAGTCTTCCCCCAACCAAGCGGTCTTGGTCTGCGGGATCCCGTCGGCGAAGAGCTTGATCCCCCCGATCTGCAACCATTCGTCGCCGAACCCGCTGTGGAGGCCGATCTCGAGGATGCTCCTCTGGAAATCTGCGAGGGATATCGCGCCGTACTCCCCGAACAGGTAGAGAATGTTCACCCGAACGGTCAGCGCCTCTTCGTTGTGCAGGTCGTTATAGACGCTGATGCATTCCGACCCCAGGAGGCCGCCCTGGTAGCTTATGCCGCCAGGGCCGAGGGCCGCGTCGGTCACGCTGGTGATGCCCCGTGCGTTCATGGTCTTCATCATCCCGGTGATGGCCAACCGCTTCTCTTCGCGGCTCCACGGGGGGAGCACCCGCATCAACAGGCCCTGCGCGGGCAGCTCGATCAGGGCCCCTGTCGGCTCGCCGGTCGCGGGATCTTTGACCACCTCCGAGCCCGCCTCCGCCAGGGTGTCGCGGGTGATGCCGGCGATCTCCAGGGCACGACTGTTGGCCACCAACTGGTGCTGGCTGAAGTCGACGAGGAACACGGGATTCTCAGGTGCGACGGCATCCAGATCGGCTCGCGTCATGTGGCGGGTGGGATCGGCGAGACATTCTTCCAGATACCCCTCGTCCCAGCCGTTGCCTCGTATCCACTCGCCCGGTCTGAGCATGGCCGCCCGAGTTCCTACCGCCTCCTTGATGTCGGCGATAGAGCGGACCGCGGGAAACCCCACGTTAAGGGTGAGGGGGGGCCTACTGCCCCCGTACATGGCCGCGTGGGTGTGGGAGTCGTTGATGCCGGGAAGCACCGTCTTCCCAGCCAGGTCGACGACTTCGGAGGACGACGAGGCCAGTTCCTTAATGTCGCTGTTGGAGCCCACGGCCACGATCCTGTCGCCCCTAACCGCCAGCGCCTCGGCAACGGAGTCATCGGAGTCGACCGTGACCACTTTTCCGTTCAGATAGATGGAATCAGGGTTCCAGCCAGTCATCTCGAGTCTCCCTTGCTCGTTGCCGAGTTATTCGCCTAGATACGCTTTACGTACGTGCTCGCTTTCCAGCAGGTCGCTCGCCAGCCCCTGTAAAACCAAGCTGCCAGTCTCCAACACGTAGGCCCTGGTGGCCAGCTTGAGCGCGAGCCGCGAGTTCTGCTCTACGAGCAGAACAGCCGTCCCCGTCTCGTGTATTTCGCGGATGATCTTGGCGATCTCAGTCACCATCAAGGGCGAGAGCCCCATTGAGGGCTCGTCAAGCAAGAGCACGCGGGGCTTGCACATCACGGCCGTGGCTATCGCCAGCATCTGCTGCTCCCCGCCGCTCAGCGTGCTCGCCTGTTGGCGCGCTCGTTCTCTCAGCCGGGGAAAGTGCCCCAGCACCTCTTCCAAGTCCTTGGCCGTCGCCCTGCGGTCTTTTCGCAGGTAAGCGCCGACCTTGAGGTTCTCAGCGACCGACATGTACGGGAACAGGCCCCTGTCCTGCGGTACCTGGACGATGCCCATCTTCACGATCGTCTGGGGTTTCTGTCCGTCGACACGGTGGCTGTCGAACCAGATCTCGCCCCGAGCCGGAGCCTTGAGCCCGGATACGGTCCTCAAGATGGTGGACTTGCCCGCCCCATTCCTACCGATGAGAGTCACTATCTCGCCCGGCTCGAGATGCAGGGATACTCCCTTGACCACCTCGGCGCCTTCGTACCGAACGGCTAGGTCTTTGATCTCAAGCCACATCGGAATCCGTCCCCAGGTAGGCTTCGATAACCGCTGGGTCGGCCACGCATTCCCGGGGTGTGCCCTCCACCAGCTTCTCGCCGTAGTTGAGTACGACGGTTCTGGCGCAGAGGCCGAGGACGGCCCGCACGTTGTGCTCGACGACGATGATGGTGGTACCTCTCGAGCTGTTCACGCTCTTGATGATCTCGATCATGGACGTGGTTTCTTCAGCGTTCATGCCGGTGAGCGGCTCATCGAGGAGAAGAAGGGTGGGATCGGACGCGAGTGCGACTGCCACGCACAGCTCCCGCTGACTGCCGTGGGGCAGGCTCGTGCATGGGTCGTTTGCCTTGTCGACCAGCCCGACGAACCCGAGCAGCTCCATACAGCGGACGACGACCTCGGGTTGGTTCCTCAAATGCTCGAAGCTGCGTCCGATGACGCCCCACGGGCCGTGCTTGGTCTGCAGGTACGACCCGGCGATGACGTTCTCGAGCACCGTCATGCTCTTGAACAGCGCGTTCTTCTGGAACACCCGCGCTATCCCCAGGCGCGCTCGACGGTGAGGCGGATAGCGCGTGATGTCGCGCCCCTGGAAGATGACGCTGCCCGCGGATGCGCGCAGGGTCCCATCGACGAGGTTGAGCAAGGTGCTCTTGCCCGCCCCGTTGGGGCCGATGACGCCGAGGATCTCGCCCTCCCCTACCGTCATGTCGACCTGACTGACGGCAGCCAGCCCCCCGAAGTGGCGACTGACTCTTCTCGCTTCGAGTAAGGCCATGGCCGTCACCCCTCGCCCGGCTCGTCGCCGGGAGCGGAGATGGCACCACCTGCCACCTGCGCGGCTCCAGCTCCTTCCGGCCCCCGAGCCGGACCCACCGGCCCTCGCCGCCCCCCGTGGTGCCACATGCGGATCTGCCGTGGAAGCCCCGCCAGCCCCATGGGCATGAAGATCATCACCAGGATGGCGATGGCGCCGATGATCATCGGCTGATACTCCTGCATGAAGCGGGTCTTCTCAGATAGGAGGGTGAGCACCGTCGTGCCCACCAAGGGGCCTATGAAGTAGTCCTTGCCCCCCACGACCATGTAGACCAGGAGATAGATCGACATGGTCACGGAGAAGCGGGACGTGGTGTCGGGACTCAGGTTGTGCTGGTAGGAGGCGAACAGCGCCCCAGCGACACCCGCCATGAACGCGGCAAGGACGAAGTTCACCGTCTTGTAGCCGATGACGTTGATCCCCACCGCTCCGGCCAGCGAGTTGTCGTCCTTGATGGCTCTCCACTGGAAGCTGATGTACGCGCGTTCCATGTAGTACAGGATAAGCAAGGCTATCAGCACCACACCCATGACGATGTAGTAGTACTTGTCGGTGCGGTCGAAGTCGACTGTGCCGGCAAACGGGACGTACTGTTTTCCCGGGCCCGGGACCCCAGTCAGCCCCAGGGAACCACCGGTGAGGGGGGTCCAGTAGTAGGTCACCAGGCGGAAGGTCTCGGCAGTCAAGAGTGTGAGGATCGAGAAGTAGATCCCTTTGACCTTGAGAAAGGGATACGCGAGCAGCAGCGCTATAAAAGCGGCGAACAAGCCGCTGATGATGAGGGAGGGCCAGAATGAGATGCCAACCTTCATCATAAGGGTGGCGTGAGTGTACGCGCCTATGATGGCGAATCCCACCTGGCCAAGCGAGATCTCGTTGATCAAGGTCACGCTGCGGAGACTGCTCACCATCAGAATGTTGATGGCCAGCAGGCACAGCACGGTGATCCAGTACTGGTTGCCCCCGAGTATCTGGGGCAGAAGGATCACGATCACGACGATCGCGACCCATAGGAGGACCTTGGCGACTCCGCTTCTAGTCATGACCGAGGAGTCCCTTGGGTCTGAAGAGCAAGACCACGATGACCATGACCAGGGGGCTCACGGAGGCTACCGCCGGGCTGAAGAAGACCGGCACGATGCCGTCGATAAGGCCCAGAATCAGACCTCCTATCACCGCTCCGGGGATGCTGCCCAGGCCGCCGAGCACGATGATCACGAGGCCTTTGATCATGGGCAGCCCGCCCATGTAAGGCTGTAACTGAAGGATGGAACCGGCAAGGGCCCCGGCGAGCGCAGCGAGCGCACACCCTATGGCCATGGCAGACATGGACATCCTATTCGGATTGATGCCTTTGAGGAAGGAGCCTTCGCGGTTCTGGGCGCTCGCGATCATAGCCAGTCCCAGCCGGGTCCGCTTGAGAAAGAGGTACAGCAGTAGGACTGCCAGTACGGAGAAGCCGATGGCCATTATCCGGTCCCCTGGGACCGTCGCCCCAAAAACGGTGAATGAGCGAGAGATGAGGAAGGGGAGACTCTTCGTGTAGAGCCCGAACGCGACGATCACCGCGCTGGTCAATATCAGGGTCAGGCCTGTGGATATGACGATAGAGCTGAGCACTACGTCGCGGCCCGGCCGCGGCCGAAAGAGCCCTCGTTCCAGCAGGATCCCGAAGACGGCCAGCATGACCATCGACACGGCGATCGCCGGGTAGAGGCCCAGCCCCCGACCCACAAGATAGTGGACGGCGAATGCCCCGAGCATGTAGATCTCACCGTGGGCAAGCTGAAGGATGCCCATGATGCTCAAGATCAACGTGAGGCCCAAAGCCATCAACACGTAGAGCCAGCCAAGGGCTATGCCGTTTATGACTGCCTGCAACCACATATCGATCGGGTCCAATCAACTCCCTGGCGCAATCGGGGAAGGCCGGTCGCCCAGTCTCAGCGACGGCGATGAGCCGCCCCGGGCTGTGAGGACCGGCCTTCCCCTGCTCTAACTATCTCTTCTCACCCCCATGCCAAGCGCTAGTGCAGGCCACTTACTCCTTGAGAGGCTCTTTGAATCCGATGAACTCGATCTGGCCGTTCATGAGTCGGCTGAGCGGGAGGGGCCGGTAGAGGACACGGTTCACGCCGAAGCGGTCCAGGCCGCCGATGTACCCCGGCCCATGCAGGGTCTGCAGATCCCCGGGATTGGTCATGCCTTCCATGGTCTTCACCACCGTAGCCGCATCAATCGTTCCCGCCTTCTGCATGACCTGGACCATAATCCAGGGCATGTCGTATGCGTGCACGGCATCAGAGATGAACGGGTCGTTCGGCCACTTCGCCTTCCAGGCATCCATGAGCTTCTGGATCTCCGGAGTCGGATGGGTCACGTCGATGCTGTTCACGATGACATCGGTGAGGGCGGCGGGGTCCTGCACGGTTACCTGGAAGACGTCGGCCCCCAGCGGCGAGTTCGACACGAAGACGCCCTTGAAACCCAACTGACGGGCCGCCTTGAGCTGGTCGTTCGCTTGTCCACTGACCATGGCCCAGATGATGTCCGGCCCGGCAGCGTTGAGCTTTGTCATAACGGGGATGAAGTCGGTTGTACCGAAGGTCCACTTCTCCTGAGCGACTATCTCCATCCCCCGCGCGGTCGCCTGAGCCTGGATCCGCTCCACCATGCCCTCGTAACCGATATCCGGGACCGACAGCGCTATCTTCTTGGCCTGAGGATAGGCCTGAAGGATGTAGTCGAGATCGATCGGCTGAGTGTCGTCGTGGTTGATGAACGGACGGACCTGGAGCGGCTTGTCGGCCGACACGTCCTGCGGAGCGCCGGGGATGTTCGCATTCGCCTGGGCGTAGAGAACGCCGGCGGCCTGGGTCACCTGGTTGATGGCCGCCATCTCGCTCTCGAGGATGGCGCCGATGACCAGATTGACCTTATCCTGGTTAACCAGCTTGCTGGCCGCGGTGCTGGCACCCTCCGCGGACCCCTTGCTGTCCTCGTGGACCAACTGGATGGTGTAGGTGTCGTTGCCAATCTTGACGCCCCCGGCGTTATTCACATCCTCGGCGTAGAGGTCCCAGGCTCGGGTGAACGACAGGCCGAGGATGGCCAGAGGACCGGTCTGCGGCATGATGGTGCCGATCTTGAGGACCTTCGCTTCGCCGGTCGAGGCGCCCGTGGTGGTTGGGCCTGCCGTCGTCCCCGGCCCTGCGGTCGTGGTGGGACCTGCGGTGGTTCCGGGGCCGGCGGTCGTAGCCGGGCCAGCCGTGGTGGTCGTCTCCGTTTCTCCACAGGCCGCGACGGCGAAGACCAAGATCGATAACAACGCGAAGACACACAGTAGTGCGAGAGACTTCTTGCTTGGCATCCTGTTTCCCCCTAACAATGCAAGCTGTGATTCCGTGCTTTCCCCCAAACCTGTTGCCCTGCTTTAGGACACCTCCTTATGAGCGGCGTGCGGGCGCTTTTCAGTATCAGCAAAGCTCCTGTCGGGCGGCAAGTATCCAAAAGTATGATTCTCCGCCTCTCGAGGCTGCGACGACAGTCAGAGGGAAAGCCCTAGCTCGCGCCGCACGGCGTGGGCTATCGAGGTACGGGTATGAGCCCCCACCTTTGCGGAGATGCTCTGGATGTGCTTCTTCACAGTGCATTCGGCGATAAACAGCCCCTGTGATATCTCGCGGTTGGTCTCGCCCGCGATCAGCCGGTTGAGGACCTGAATCTCGCGTTCCGTCAGCGCAAAACGCTCCTTGAGCGGCTCGCCCCAGCGACGGCCCAGATCGGCTGGAGCCTGCAGGGTTATCAGGCGGCCGGAGTTCCCCTCGTGCAAGACGACCTCGCGAGAGGCGACTCCCACATTACAGCTTTCCGCCAGAAACTCCGGGCTGCTCAGCGTGTATCCGACGAAACAGGCCTCCGCCGTCAAGCCCCGGCCGGCGCTCGCCAGTCCGAGCGGTGAGCACAGAAGTCTGGCGAGTTCGTTGCAGAAGAGCACCCGGCCCCGAGTGTCGCAAACGATGACCCCCCGGTCTTCGGCCATCGGGAGCGCCGAATGGAGGCTCGCGGCGAACATCCTCTCGAGATGGTTGCCCACGAAGGGAGCGATGATATCAAGGACGGCCACTTCCTCCGCAGAGAACGGCTTCCCGCGGCGAGCGCGGTGAAGACAGAGGGCGCCGCGAGTTGATGATTTCGGTGAGACGAACGCGACAAGGTCGTAATGGATCTCCGCGCTCTTCATGAAGTCGTTGTAGAACTCCGTGGAGACGAACGAGCGGTAGTCGACGACCTCTCTGAGGTCTGATACAGCGTGAGCCGGAAGATTGCCGGGCAAGGAGCCTCGCACGTAATCCGGCAATCCCGTGGGGTCGAGATCCGCGTAGTAGTCTGCGTACATCTGGGGCACGGCCGGGTCCTGGTTGTGGACGACGAACTCCAATTCTGTCGTCAGCGGGTTGCAGAGGATCAGCACCGAGTGCTCCGCCCGAAGCTCGTCCGAGACACACCTCAACATCTCGCGGCAGCCGTCCAGATCGGGAGTAGCACAGCTGATCTCCCGAAGGGTCCCCAGGACTTCCGCGGAGCGCTCCAGGCTCACGGTCGCCTTTCGAGCCGGCGGGGGCACGAACGGGGGGAACTCGAGGCGATCGGCGTTTCGAGTAGTCTCGTCACGGGCGGACCTGAAGGTGGACCTCGACGGATCCACTATCGGCGCTTTGGCCACCGCCCCCCCAGCGTTCGAAGCCTCTGCAATAGGTCATGAATGGTACATCGCGCGGGTGGCGCCGTCTAGCGTCGCGGCCGGCGGCGTGGGACCCGAGGCGGCAACCGACGCCCGTTTCGCGGGGGCGGGACGCGACGGCCGCCGAGCGGCGGTCCGGATCAGCGCAGCGCGGCGGTCGCCCCCTCGATCAGGCGAAGCAGCGGCACGGGGTATACGCCCAGCGCGACGGTGAGGAGAGACAGCAGCACTAACGCCAGCACCGCCGGCCGGTCGGTCGGGTGTGGACCCCACGGGACCGCCAGGCCGCCATCGAACGCGGTTGCGTCGACGCGGAACATGGTGATCACCACCCGCAGATAGTAGTACAGGCTCATGGCGCTGGTGAGCGCCAGGACGATCAGCAGCCCCCACAGCGAGGCACCGGCTCCCGCCCGGAAAATGAAGAACTTGCCGATGAACCCGGCGGTGAGCGGCAGACCGGCAAGTGAGACCATGCTCACCGCCAGGACCAGGGCCAGTACCGGGCGGCGGTGCCCCAGTCCCCGGTACTCCGACAGCGACTCCGGCTCACCTCCGCTGCGAGAGAGGACGGCCACCACCCCGAAGGCGGCGACCAGCGCGAGAGAATACACGGAGAGGTAAAACGCCACCGCCACCGTTCCCTCGGCCCCCGACGCGACGAGAGCCACGAGCAGATATCCCAGTTGGGCGATCGAGGAATAGGCCAGCAGGCGCTTGAGGTTCTGCTGCCGTAGGGCCAGAAGGTTGCCAGCCAGCATGGAGGCGTAGGCAACGACGGTGAATACCACGATCAGGATCCCGCCGTCCTTGAGGTCGAGAGGCGCGACGAACTCGAGCAGCACTACGAAGACCGCGGACTTGGAGACCGTTGCGAGAAAGGCGGTGGTCGGAGCGGGGCCTCCCTGATAGACATCCGGGGTCCACAGGTGGAAGGGGACCAGGGCCAGCTTGAAGCCGACCCCGGCGAAGATCAGCAGCACCCCGGCCTGATACGCAACACTCTCCCAGCCCGAAAGGGTCCCAGCGGCCGTGACCAGCCCGCCCAGAAGCATGGTCCCCGTGACCGCGTAGACCATAGCCATCCCGAAGAGCAGAAAGGCAGAGGTGGTCCCGGCGAGCACTAGGTACTTGAACCCGGCCTCGACGGCGGGCGGCCGAGCCCGCGGGTAGGCGATCAGCCCGTAGAGGGACACGGTAAGAACCTCGAGTCCCAGGAAGAACGAGGCGAAGTGAGTGCTGGCGAGGAGGACGGCCGCACCCAGAACGGCGAGGATGAGCAATGCATAGAAGTCGCCCTGCCGGCGCTCGGTCCGCTGCAGATACCCGTGGGCCACCGCCACCACCGCCAGCGTGACCGTCACGAGCAGCCCTATGAAATACAGGGAGAGGTCATCGACGCGAAGGAGCGCTGTGGCACGACGGTCGATCGAGCCGGCAACGAGCAGGACGCAGGCGAAGGTTGCGACCAGGCCGGCGACCGCCACTCCCACCGACGCCCGGTGCGGCCGAAAGAACACCGAGACCAGCATCACCGCCACCGCGGTGGCGGCAAGCGCAACGTAAGGGCTGAGGGCAAGAAGGTTGACGTCGTTCACCGGTCGGGCTCCTGGCTCAGGGACGCCGCGGCGGCTGCCACCACCGGCAGAGCGGCCGGCGGCGACTGCCCAGTTGCCTGCACCGCCGAAGGGGTGCTCTGCAGCAGATAGCCGCTCGATTGGTCCACGGTGCGGATGAGCGTCTGCGGATACAAGCCCAGCCAGAGGAGCACGATCACCGCGACCGCCAGCATCAGCAATTCCCTGGCGGAGAGGCGCCAACTCGCCCGTCCGGACAGACCCACATGGCCGGTCGGAACCTCGGGACCTTCGGGCTCCGGCCCGTGGAACACGCGCTGCACCAGCCAGAGGGCGTATACGGTCGCCAGCACCAGCCCGAGCGAGCCCACGATCGCCGCTGCGCGGCTCACTTGGAACGTCCCCAGGAGCACCAGGAACTCCCCGATGAAGTTGCCCAGGCCGGGCAGTCCCAGCGCGGCCACCGCCAGGACCGTGCCGAGCCCTCCGAGAGTGGACATCTTGGCCCACAATCCCCCCATGCCGCCAAGGTCGCGCGTCCCCAGACGCTCTTCCAGTAGGCCGGCCACCACGAACAGCCCGCCCGTGCTGAAGGCGTGGCAAACGATCTGTATCACCACACCCTGCAGGGCCAGCGGGTTCCAGGCAAAGGCGCCGAGGAGGACGAAGCCCATATGGCTGACGCTGGTGTAGGCGACCATCCGCTTGAGGTCGGTCTGGGCGAAGGCCATCACCGCCCCGTAGAGGATCCCGGCCACGGCGAGCCCCATGGCGATCCCGCGGATGTCCAGAGAAGCCTTGGGGAACAGCGGGATCAGGAACCGTAGAAAGCCATACGCCCCCACTTTGATCAGCAGACCGGCAAGCAGCACGCTGCCCGCCGTGTTGGCCTGGGAGTGGGCGTCGGGTAGCCAGCCGTGCAGCGGGATCGCCGGAAGCTTCACCGCGAAGGCGAGGAAGAAGCCCAGCATCAGCAGCAGTCCCGTCCCGGACGAGAACGACGTGCCCAGAAGCTGGAGGTAGTCGAAGGTGTAGACACCGGTCTGCCGGCCATGGAGGAAGTACAGGGCCACGATGGAGACGAGCATGAGGAGGCCGCCGGCCTGCGTGTAGATGAAGAACTTGATGGCCGCCCGGCGGCGCTGCTCGTGGCCCCAAAGAGCGACCAGGAAGAAGAAGGGCACGAGCATCATCTCGAAGAAGAAGTAGAACAGGAAGAGGTCCAGGGCCATGAACACTCCGGCAAGTCCGGCGGCGGCCCAGAGAAGCTGGAAGTGGAAGAGTCCGACCCGCCGCCGCACCTTCCACCCCGAAAGCAGGGCCAGGCTCACCACGGCGAAGGTGAGCAGCAGCATGATCAGCCCCAGACCGTCGATGCCGAGGTGGAAGCGGATGCCCGCCTGGGGTATCCAGGGGACGTCGAACTGCAGGACGAAGGCCCCGGAAGGTCCCCCGGCGGTGGCCGGGAGCGCGCTCGCGGTCCCGGCAAAGTACCGCGTCCACAACCACACCGCCACGCCTAGCGCTGCCAGGGAGCCGGCGAGCGCGACCCAGCGACAGGCGGCGGCGCTCCAGCGCGACACCAGCCAGGCCAGCAGCCCCGCGGCGAACGGGATGGCTATCAGCAGCACCAGGCTCATGTCTCCGCCGTGCCGATCATCGCATGAGCCCCAGCGCCACGAAGACGACGACGCCGAAGGCGGCCACAGCCAGGTAGTAGCGCAACCGGCCCGACTGGGTCCGGCGCAGCACTTCATTCAGCGACTGGGCCAGTAGGGCGACCACGAACAGCGCCTTGTCGATTATGTCGCCCTTGCCCTTCCGCGCCAGCCACAGGAACGGCCGCACGAATACGGCGTCGTACAGGCGGTCTAAGCCCCAGCCGCCCAGCGCGAACGTCGCCAGCCGCCCGAAAGCGGGCCGCGCGGCGAGACGCCTCACCGGGGCCGGCCGCCGCGAGAAGAACAGATAGGCCAGATAGATGCCGGCCACCGACACGACGACCACGATGACCGAAGCCGTGACGCTCCCCGCAAACCCTCCTTCCCGGGTGGGCGGCAGAGGCAACACCGGCTCGAGAAAGTCGGTGAAGAACGTCGGCCCTCCCCACCTTGCCGGCATCTGAATCCATCCCGACGCCACCGCCCCGACGGCGAGCAGGACCATCGGCGCCAGCATCACCCTGGAGAAGCGGGTGACCGTCGGTGCGTCCTGGCGGCTGCCGAAGAACACCAGAAACACCAGACGAAACGCATACAGAGAGGTGAGCAGCGCCCCGACCGTCCCCGCCAGCCACAACCAGAAGCTTCCCTCTGTGGACCCCAGCGCCAGGTCGACTATCAGGTCCTTGCTGTAGAAGCCGGCCGTGATCACGGGCAAAGACGAGAGCGAGGCCGCCCCGATGAGGAACAGCCAGAACACCAAGGGGATGTCGCGCCGCAGACCCCCCATCTTCCGGACGTCGTGCTCTTCACCCATCGCCCTGATGACCAGTCCCGCCGCCAGGAACAGAAGGGCCTTGAAAAAGGCGTGGGTCATGAAATGGAAGATGGCGGCCGACCAGGCCGCGACTCCCAGGGCCAGGAACATGTAGCCCACCTGGCTGATGGTGGAATAGGCCAGGGCCCGCTTGAGGTCGTTCTGGGCGAGCGCGCTCACGCCCGCGTAGAGCAGGGTCACCGCCCCGATGACCACCAGCACCGTCCGGCCGGCCGGGGACATCTCGAAGAGCGCGTGCGTCCGGGCTATCAGATATACGCCGGCGGTGACCATGGTGGCCGCGTGGATGAGGGCGCTGACCGGGGTGGGCCCGGCCATAGCGTCGGGAAGCCAAGTCTGTAGAGGAAGCTGGGCCGACTTGCCAACAGCGCCGACCAGCACCAGCAGGGCCACGGCCGTGACCACGGCGGCGCCCTGTGCCCACTGGCTTTGCGCCAAGCTCATCGACTCCTGGATGTTCAGCGTCCCCAGCCGGCTGAAGATGAGCAGCAGCCCCACCAAAAGGGCGGTGTCGCCGACCCTGGTGACGATGAAGGCCTTGCGCGCCGCCGCTCCGTTCGCCCGCTCCCGGTACCAGAAACCGATGAGCAGGAAGCTGCTCAGACCCACTCCTTCCCAGCCGACGAGGAGGAAGAGGAAGTCGTCGGCCAGCACCAGGATGAGCATCGAGGCGATAAACAGGTTCATGTAGGCGAAGAAGCGCCGGTAACCCTCCTCTTGGCGCATGAACTGGACCGAGTAGAGCAGGATGAGGAAGCCGACGCAGGTGACCACGAGCATCATGACCAGCGACAGCGGGTCCAGGTAGAGGGCGATCGTAGGCGCGAATTCCCCGATCCGGAACCAGGTCCACAGCACCTGGTCGAACGCATGCCCGGAGGGCGGGGAGGCAATGAACGCGACGGAGACCGCGATGGCGGTCAGAGCCGACGCCGCGACGGGCGCGACACCGGCGGCTGCGAGCGCACGTCTGCCCAGACGGCCGCCCGCAAGCGCCAGAAGGGCGAAGCCCACTGCCGGCAGGATCGGGATGAGCCAGAGGGCGTCCAGCATGGTCAGTCCTTCAGCTTCCGGAGGCGATCCACGTCGAGCGTGCCGAAGCGGCGCCGGATCTTGAGAGCCAGCGCCAGGCCGACCGCGACCTCAGCGGCCGCCATCGCCAGGATGAACACGAACATCACCTGGCCGTCCGCTTGTCCCCAGCGGGAGCCGGCCGTGATGAACGCCAACCCAGCCGCGTTCAGCATCACCTCGATGGAGGCGAGCACGAAGATGATGTTGCGCCGCACCAGCACCCCGAGCAGGCCGAGCGCAAACAGGACCCCCGCCAGCCCCAAGGCGTAAACGGGCGGGATGGAGCCCATCACCACCCTCCCCTGTCCTTGGGCTGCGGGCCGGCGCCACGCGGCGACGGCGGGTCTTCGGGCCGGTCGAGGTCCTGAGTCAGCCGATGGGCGGCCACCAGCCCCGCAAGGAGTAGCACCGAAGCCATCTCGACCCCGAGCAAGTAGGGCCCAAGAAGGGCTATCCCGACCGCCTTGACCTGAGCGGCGGCGTCTCCGGCCGCCGAGGCGCCGCTCGACGCGCCTGTTCCTGCGGCGGCGGCGCCCGCGCCGCCGCCCGGCACTCCTCCCCCGGCGAGCAGGTAGATCAGCTCGAACAGCAACAGGGCGGTCAACACGCTCGGAAAGACCCAGGCTCGGGGGCGCATCCACTCGCGCTCTCGCGCTTCGTCGGCCTTGCCGGGATCGATGAGCATGAGGGCAAAGAGGAAGAGCACCATGATGGCGCCGGCGTAGATGATGACCTCCAGGGCCGCGGCGAACGGCGCCCCCAAGTCATAGAACACCAGGGCGAGCGCGAGAAATGACACCACCAGATAGAGGAGGGCATGGATCGCCTTCGTCCGCGTTATCACCATGCCGGTGGCGATGACCGCGACGGCTCCCGCTATGAAGAACAGCACAGTCATGATGCCAGCCAGCGGTTCACGGCAGCACGCTCCGCAGGTCCACGGGGGGATGTTCGTTCTCGGCCTCTCCCGTGTCCTTGCCGCCGATGGCGACTCCAGCGACCTTGTAGAAGTCGTAGTCCGGGTATTTCCCCGGACCGGAGATCAGCAGGTGCTCCTTCTCATAGACCATGTTCGCCCTTTGGTACTCGTTCATGTCGAAGTCCGGGGTGAGTTGGATGGCCTTGGTCGGGCACGCCTCTTCGCAGAAGCCACAGAAGATGCAGCGAGAAAAGTTGATACGGAACCATTCCGGGTAGCGCCGACCCGTATCGTCCTCGGTGGCCTGCAGCGCGATGCAGTCCACCGGGCACACCACCGCGCACAGATAGCAGGCCACGCAGCGCTCCCCGCCGGAGGGGTCCCGGGAAAGGATGATCCTCCCCCGGTAGCGGGGAGGCAGGGAGGGCCGCTCTTCCGGGAACAGCACGGTGTCCCGCGGCCGGAAGAGATGGGGAAGGACGGTCACCAGGGCTTTGAGGATGCTCAGCATGGCCTTTTCACGTCGCCAGGATGATGGCGGCCGTCACCAGCAGGTTGACCAGGGCGAGCGGCAGCATGACCTTCCAGCCGAGGCTCATCAACTGGTCGTAGCGCAGCCGGGGAAGCGCCGCCCGGATGACGATGAACACGACGATCATGATGGAGGTCTTCGCCAGGAACCATATCCACCCCGGGAGGATGGGACCCAGCCACCCCCCCAGGAACAGCACGGTGATGAGCGCCGAGATCAATGTGATCCCCAGGTACTCGCCCACGTAGAAGACGCCGAATTTCATGGCCGAATACTCGGTGTGATAGCCGGCCACCAGCTCGCTCTCCGCCTCGGGCAGATCGAAGGGGATGCGGCGGGTCTCGGCCAGCCCGGCCACCAGGAATCCGAGGAACCCGGCAAACTGGGGAACCACGTACCACAGGCCGCTTTGGGCCTCGACGATGGCGCTGAGATTGAACGAGCCGGCCATCATCACCACGCCCAGCAGGGAGAGTCCCATGAAGACCTCGTAGCCCAGCATCTGGGCCGCCGCCCGTAAGGAGCCGAGGAGCGGGTACTTGCTGCGCGACGACCAGCCGGCCAGCGCCACGCTGTAGACCCCGAGCGACGACATGCCAAGAAAGAACAGCAGCCCGACGTTCATGTCGGCCACGACGAAGCCTGCGGTCAAGGGGACGACGGCAAAAGCGGCCAGCACCGACGCCAGGATGATGGCCGGAGCGGCCACGAAGACCGGACGATCGGCGAACGGGGGTGTCCAGTCCTCTTTGCCCAGCAGTTTGATGGCGTCGGCCAGCACCTGCATCTCGCCCAGTATCCCTACCCGGTTCGGCCCGTAGCGGTCCTGAAGCTGTCCGAGCAACCGACGCTCGACGATGACCAACCCGCCCGCCATGAGCAGTGGCAGCAACAGCATGACGACCACCTCGGCCACATGCCAGGCGTTGCTAGACATCGCGGCCCCCTGGGGCTGGGCCGGGGCCCGGCGCATCCCCGCCCTCCGCGGATGCGGCGGCGCCGAGCGGCTCGACGCCCGGCGCCCCCATCCGGCTGATGCGGGCAAAGAACGGGGGCAGCACCCCTTCGAGGCCGGGCAGGCCTATCGGCAGCGCCGCCACTCCGGGGACCAGGCCCGGGATGACCTTCACGGGCAACCGCAGAGACACCGCATACGTCTCGAGCGCAGCCAGGTCACCCTCCACCAACCCGAGAGCCACAGCCCCTTCCTCGCTCAGGCCCAGATAGTGCTCGGGAGCGCACTCGGCGATGCCGGGGGCATGGTTGCTCATCTCCTCCGAGCCGAAGATATGCTGCACGGGCACCACTAGTTCCCCTTCGCCGGACCGCGCGAACGGCCAGGGCAATTCTAGGAAGTGAGTGGCGTGGAAGACCGCGGCGGGCTCGATGAGCCGCACGCCCAAGTCGCCTCCGGGCAGCGGCTGGTCGGGACCGGGCTGCATCTTGTTGATCGCCTGGGCGGAATTCCATCCCGGGGCCCAGAACCGGGGGATGATGGGAGAGGGAACGGCCCCCTGGTACCCCTCCATGGAGAACACCAGGGGGGACTGGGGATCGTCGAGGGGCTTGGGTTCGAAGACCGTTTCATGGGCGTGCTCGGCGGTGCGGCCGCTGTAACGCTGGGGCTGGCGAGCGATCTCCATGCCGGCGATACGGTAGGTGGTCGGCGGAGCCATCGCGAGGAGCGGGGCGAACACGGGGAGCTCCCGAGCTATCTCGGCGGTGAGTTGGTCGGTGAGCCGGGGATAGAGCAGGCCGGTCGCGCCCGGCCACGATTCGCCGCCTCCGGCCCCAAAAGACACAGCGGGTACGGGCTCCCCGCCCGCGGCGGTAGCGGAGAGCTTCTCTGAGCGCGGTGGCGGCCCGGTACCGGGCGCCGAAGACGGGCCGGCCATCCAAGCGTGCGCCGCCAGCGCCGCGGCCAAATTGGCAAACCAGCGCAGGCTGCTGTGAACCTGCCCGCTTGTGGGGAACACTTGGTAGTAGCGCTGGGCCCGACCCTCGTTGTTGACCAGCGTGCCCGTGCTCTCCGCGTAGGTGGCTACCGGTAGCACGATGTCCGCGGCCCGGGAGGTGGCGCTCTCGGTGTGATCCAGCAGGATCACGTGCCCGGAGGACTGCAGGAAGCGGTCGACTTCAGGGGCGGGGGCGCGCCGATAGAGGTCGTTCTCGAGTACCAGGGCGACATCCACTTCCCCGCGGGCGGCGACCTCGAAGGCGTCCTCCAGGGTCCCGCCACCCATGAGGCTCATGCCCAGGCTGTTGCATTCGGGCACGACCAGGGAGAGCTCGGCCACGGCCCCCCGGGTGTGAAGCGACCAAGCCACATTGGCCGCAGCCCGCATGATGTCCTCGCTACCGCTGCTGGTGCCCGAGACTACGATGGGCCTCTTGGCCTGGGCAAAGGCGGCCGCGATGCGGGCGGCATACCCGGACAGCACCGCCGGCAGATCGGGCACCTCGGGGACGTCCGGGTCGAGAAGGTGGGCCACAGCAAAGCCCAAGCGGGCCAAATCTGCCGGGGCGGCGTGGTACGTCTGCACCGCCAGACGGTCCAGCTTGGTCTGCCGGACGTTGAGCATGTGGAGGGCGGTGGGCTCCTCATGAACCAACTCGCCGACTGCTGCGTCGTTCCAGGAAGGGATCTTGAGAGCGATCTGTTCGGGCGTGGGCCGGCGACGGATCCATTGGCGCAGGGAGTAGTCGAGCATGGGGGCGGTGTTGGTGACGTCCTCCCCCAGTACCAGCATGGCGTCCGCCCGCTCGAGGTCGCGCGCAGAGCAGCTCCGGGAGGGCCCGTCGTCGATGATTCGCCTGGCCAGATCGACCAGCCGCCGCTCCTGTCCGGCCATCCCGATGTAGAAGTTGTCCGGACCCACCAGCTTCCGCAAAGCCCAGTTGGCTTCGAGCGAGGCGCGCGGAGAGCCGATCCCGATGACCCGGCGCAGCCCGATGCGGGCGGAGGCGATGAGATCGCCCACCTCCAGGATGGCCGCTTCGGGGGTCGTGGGCCGTCCGCTCACCTCAACCGACCGCAGGCGGCTCTCGGCGTTCACGAACTCGTAGCCGAACCGACCCCGGTCGCAGATGAAGTAGCCGTTCACCGCGCCGTTGTAGCGGCTGTGGACGCGGCGAAGCACACCATACCGCTCGCCGGGGATGGTGTTGCAGCCCAACCCACAATGCGGGCAGACCGAAGGCGCGGTCTGCAGGTCCCATTTGCGCGTGTAGTGGCGGCGGAAGGTCTTGTCTGTGAAGACCCCGGTGGGGCATACCTCCACCAGGTTGCCGCTGAACTCGCTCTCCAGCTTGCCATCCTCGTGTCGGCCGAAGTACACCTCGTTGCGGGTGCCCATGGCCACCAGGTCGTCGCCCCCAGCGTAGTCGGCGTAGAAGCGTACGCAGCGGTAGCACTGGATACAGCGGTTCATCTCGTGAGCGATGAAGGGCCCCAGGTCCTGGTTGCGAAAGGTGCGTTTGGGATAGTGGTAGCGGCGCTTCCAGTGGCCGGTCATCACGGTCATGTCCTGCAGGTGGCACTCGCCGCCCTCGTCGCAGACCGGGCAGTCGTGGGGGTGGTTGGCCATCATCCACTCGATCACCCCGGCCCGGAACGCCCGGGCTTCAGGGTCATCTATGGAGATGCGCGTGCCGTCGACGGCCGGGGTCACGCAGGCCATGACGATCTTGCCCTCGCGGTCGTTCTCGTCCCTGAACTGCTTGACCGCGCATTGCCGGCAGGCTCCCACGGAACCCATGGCCGGATGCCAGCAGAAGAAGGGCAGGTCGAACCCCAGGGCCAGGCACGCAGCCAGGAGGTTCTGCCCGTCGGGGATGTCATACGGTCGGTCCTCTATGTAGATGGTGGCCACGGCCGGCTACTCTCCCTCCGCCGGCGCGGGGGTCGGTTGGCCGGTCACCGGCGCCAAGGCCGCCTGGCCGGCGGCCGGCGGCCGGGCCGGTCGGTCGGCATTCTTCCATGGGCAGCCCCGCTCCTCGATGTGTCGCAGGAAGTCCTCACGAAAGAGCCGGAGTCCACTCTCCAGCGGCTCCATGGCGCCCGGAGCCAGGTCGCAGAAGGTGTGGTCAGGCTTGAGCTGACCTACGTGCCATTCAAGAAGCTCGAGGTCTTCGAGTGTCCCCTCTCCCTCTTCGATGGTGACCAGGATCTCTTCCACCCAGTGAAGTCCCTGCCAGCAAGGGGTGCACCAGCCACAGGATTCCCGAGCGTAGAAGTGCTCCAGGTTGCGAAGCATCGCCACCGGGCAGGTCTGCTCATCGAGCACTATCAGCGTCCCGGTGCCCAACCGGCTGCCTTCGGCGCGCAGAGACCGGTCGTCCAGAGGGGTGTGGAAGTGCGCCGCGGTCACGAACCCGGTGGAGCCGCCGCCGGGAAGCACGGCCCGCGCCCGCAGGCCCAGCCGCATGCCGCCCGCATGCTCATCGAGGAGTTCGGCGATGGTAGTGCCCATGGGCAGTTCCCAGGCTCCCGGCCGTTTGACCCTGCCGCTCACCGTGTAGACCTTCATGCCACCCTCCCCCGACCGGCCCAGGTCTTTGAACCACTGGGGACCGTTGGCGACGATGGCAGGGACGTAGGCCAGGGTCTCCACGTTGTTGACGACGGTCGGCTTGCTCCACAGCCCCGAACTGGTCTGGTGCGGGGGCTTGTGGCGTGGAGTCGGCCGCTCCCCCTCGAGCGCGTTAAGCATTGCCGAGGCCTCGCCGCAGATGTACCGCCCCGCGCTGACATGCAGGTGCAGATCGAGGTCGAAACCGCTTCCCAGTATCCCGGTGCCCAGGTAGTCGGCCTCAGCAGCCTCGGCGATGGCCTTGCGCATGATCTCCGCCGCCGACGAGTATTCCGCGCGGATGAAGAGATAGGCAACACGCGCCCGGATGGCATAGCCGGCGATGATCATTCCCTCGATGAGTTGGTGCGGGCTCCCTTCCATGATGAAGCGGTCCTTGAAGGCTCCGGGCTCCGTCTCGTCGGCGTTGGCTACCAAGAAGCGCGGCCCCCGGTACTCGTCGCTCACATCGACGAAGCTCCACTTGCGCCCTGCCGGGAAGCCGGCGCCGCCCCGGCCCGCCAACCCCGAGCCGAGGACGGCCTTGACGACCTCCCCGGGCTCCATCCCGAAAAGAGCCTTGCGCAGCGCCTGGTATCCCCCGAACGACTCGTACTCCTCCAGGCCGAGCGGTGCCCCGTCCGCGCGGAAGTGCCCGGTGATGGGTCGCGCTGTCGGTGGCTGTCTTGTGGGTGGCCGTTCCATGCTGTGTCTCCGGCACTCCTGCCTGTCAGGGGTAAAGACCCAGGATCGAGTCCACGTCCTCAAGGGTCACGGGGCCGTGAAGCTGCCCGTCGACCAGTAGGGCCGGCGCCCTGTCGCAGGCGCCCAGGCACACGACAGGCAGCAGGGTGAAGCGGCCGTCCGCCGTGGTCTCGCCCAAGACCACGCCCAGCCGATCGCTGATAGCGCGGGTGAGGTCCTCGCTCCCCTCCATCCAGCAGCACACGCTGTCACACACCATGATCACGTGCCGGCCCACCGGCTGCCGGAAGATCAGGCTGTAGAAGGTGGCCAGGCTGTCGAGATACGAGGCCGACACCCCCAGATATCGGGCCACGGCGGCCAGGGACTCGTCGGAAACCCACCCCCGCGCGTCCTGCACGATGCGCATGGCCTCGACCGTCGCAGCAGTGCGCGTCTCGTAGAGGGCGATGACCGCGTCGATGCGGAGTCTTTCGGCTTCGGTCAGCACCTGGACTCTCCAGCCACCAGGCGGACGCCTGTGTCAGTATCGGGCCGCCTCATCTGTCCACGTCGCCCATGACGAAGTCGATACTTCCCAGCGTAGCGATGAGATCGGGGATCTCGAGTCCCCGGCACATGAGGGGCAGCACCTGGAGATTGGGGAACGACGGCGTCCGGATGCGGGTGCGATAGGAACTGATGCCGCCGTCGCTCACCAGGTAGTATCCATAGCTGCCCTTGGACGACTCGATGGGGACCAGCGCCTCTCCCGGCGGGACCACGATCCCCCAGCTCACCTGGAGAAAGTGGTCTATGAGAGTGTCGATGTCGTGGAGCATCGAGCCGGGAGCGGGTGGGGTGGCCCACACGTGGTCCGCCTTGTGCGGGCCGGGCGGCATCTGAGCCACACACTGCTGGATGATCCTGAGGCTCTGTCTGATCTCTTCCACGCGCACCTGGGCCCGCCCGTAGCAGTCGCCCCGTCGCGCGGTGGGGATGTCGAACGAGAACTGCTCATATCCCGAGTAAGGCCGTTTCTTCCGCAGGTCCCACTCCAGACCGCAGGCCCGGAGGTTGGGCCCGGTCACCCCCCATTCCACGGCTGTGTCGCGGTCGATCTCGCCCACGCCGACGGTCCTCGCCTTGACGATCCGGCTCTCCATCACCAACCGGTCGTACTCGCGCAGACGCGGGGGAAGGTAGTCGAGAAAGCCTTGGACGAGGTCTTGCCAGCCCTCAGGCAGATCCTGCGCCACCCCGCCGATGCGGAACCAACTGGGATGCATGCGGGCGCCGGTGACAGCCTCGACGATGTCCATGAGCCGTTCCCGGTCGCCGAAGGTGTAGAAGACGGGAGTGATGGCCCCCAGGTCCTGCGCGAACGTCCCGTACCAGACCAGATGGCTGGAGATGCGGAACAGCTCGCACATCATCACCCGGATGACCTGGGCTCGCGGCGGCACCTCGATGCCGGCCAGCAGTTCTACGCTTAGGACGTAGGCCAGGTTATTGAGGACGCCGCTCAGGTAGTCCACCCGGTCTGTGTAGGGAATATAGGTGTGCCAGGTCTGCCGCTCGCCCATCTTCTCGGCCCCGCGGTGATGGAAACCGATGTCGGGGATGGCGTCGACGATGTGCTCGTCCTCGAGTTGCAGGATCACCCGCAAGGGACCGTGGGTGCCCGGATGCTGCGGGCCCAGGTTAAGGAACACCGTGCGCGCGCCGGGGGCGGCCCCCGCGGGGGCGCCGCCCGGCACCCCGGAACCGCCCTGCGCCGGCCCCGCACCGCCGGGCGCGGCGCCGATCTCCAACGCCTCCTGATAGAGCAGGTCGTCCTCTGGGGGCAGGGAGAAGGTGCCCATTTCGGTCGCCCGGCTCGGGTGGTCCTTGCGGAGGGGGTGGCCTTCCCACCACGGGGGCATGAGGATGCGCCGTAGGTCGGGATGGCCGTCGGCCGCGACCCCGAACATGTCCCACAACTCCCGCTCGTACCAGGCAGCCGACGGCCACAGGCCGGTCACAGTGGGCACCGAGGGGCGCTCTCCCGTCAGCGGCACCTTCAGGCGCACGTCCTGGTTGCGTTCGTAGGAGAGGAGATGGTAGACGACCGTGAGGTCCCCTGACGGTCGGGATTCCCGGTCCGCCCGCACCCGCTCGTCGATGCCGGCCAGGTCGTACAGAGTCCGGAAGGGTCCGGGCACGTCCCGGCGCAGGTGGTCCAACACCGGCAGCAACGCCTCCCGCCCCATCCAGGCGGTGGTGATATCGTCCTTGGTCTCCTGGCGGACGAAGTCGACCTCGGGGAACCGCGTCTCGAGTTCGGAGATCGTGTCCATGCGCTAGATTCCATCCGGAGGCCGCATGTCGGCCTCCCGCTGTCGATCGGGCGCGAGGAGGTCGCGACGCGAGGGAAGCACCGGCTTGACCACGCCCTGCGGGCCGACCATCCACGAGAGCGGCCGCCGCTCGCCGGCGGCCGCGTCCTGTAGCAGCAGCAACCCCTGCATGAAAGTGGTGGGGCTGGGCGGGCATCCCTGCACGTACAGGTCCACCGGGAGGAAGGTATCGACCCCCTGGACCACGCTGTACACGTCGTACATGCCTCCAGAGTTGGCACACGAGCCCATGGAGATCACCCAGCGCGGCTCCATCATCTGGTCGTAGAGCCTCTTGATGACCGGGGCCATCTTGATGAACACCGTGCCGGCCACCACCATGACGTCCGCCTCCCGAGGCGAGCCCCGCACCACCTCCGAGCCAAAGCGGGCCAGATCGTAGCGGGGCGTCAGGCTGGTGGCGAACTCAACGTAGCAGCAGGACAGACCGAAGTTGAACGGCCACAGGGAATTGGAGCGGGCCCAGGCCATCAGCTTCTGCATGCTGGCCACCAGGATGCTCGGGTGGCCGGCGGTGTCAACTGCGGGCCCAGGCCCCGCGGGCGCGGGCCCCTCGGGGACGGCCCGGCCTGGGCCTGACCCAGCCGGCTCCGCGTTCCGGCCTTCGCCGGTCATCGCTGCCGCCCCCGCTGGCGCGGCTTTCTCCAGTCCAGCGAGCCCGATCGCCACAGGTAGATAAGTGCGGCCACGAGCAACCCGACGAAGACGGCCATCTCCGCGAAGCCCCTCCAGCCAGACTCCCGGAGGGTCACCGCCCAGGCAAACAGGAACACGGCTTCCACATCGAAGATCACGAAGAACACGGCGACTCGGTAGAACTCGACGGAAATACCCTCTCCGGGCATCTTGGTGGGCGCAATGCCGGATTCGAAGGGCTCGTCCTTCCATCGATCCGAGCGCCGCTGACCGAGCACGTATGACAGGCCCAGCAGCCCGACGACCACCAGGAGGATAAGCCCAATGAAGAGCAGGAAGGGCCAGCCCACCATCCGCTACCCCTCGGGACGCGGTCCGAGGATCGGATCGATCCAGGGGCCGTCCCGGCCGATGAGCTTCCGCGCCTCAGGCGGTCCCCAACTCCCGGGCTCATACCGGTGGAGCGGGATTTGGTCGCCCAGGATGGGCTCGACTATGCGCCAGGACGCCTCGACCCCATCCTCGCGCGCGAACAGCTCCTGGTTTCCGTACATCGCGTCGGTGAGCAGGCGCTGGTACGGAGGCCGCAGGTCCCCAGGGCTGGAGGTGACCATCAGCTCCGCGTCTCTTCCCACCATGCGGTCGCCGGGCACCTTCACCCGCAGCCCCAGCGCGATGACCACGTCGGGGCTGATGCGGATGCGTATGTGGCCCGACGACAGACTCACGTGCTCGCCGAAGGTCTCGCGCGGAGGCCGCCTCAGCTCGATGAAGACCTCGGTGCAGGCCACCGCCAGTTCCTTGCCCGCCCGGATATAGACGGGAACGCCGGTCCAACGCCAGTTGTCGATGGTGAGCCTCATGGCCGCGTAGGTCTCCACGGTGGAGTCGGGGGCCACTCCCGGCGCAGCCCGGTAGCCTTCGTACTGCCCGCGGACCACGTGCCTGGCGTCCAGCGGCCGCACGGCCATGAGCACTCGGGCCTTCTCGTCGCGGTAGGCGTCGGGGATCCCGCCCCCGGGTGGGTCCATGGTGATGACCGCCATGAGCTGGAGTAGGTGGTTCTGGATCACATCGCGGATGGCCCCGGCTTCCTCGTAGAAGCCGCCCCGCTCTTTGACCCCGAAATCCTCGGCCATGGTGATCTGGATGCTCTTCACGTGGTCCCGATTCCAGATGGGTTCGAGCAGAGGATTGGCGAAGCGGGTGTAGGTGATGTTCTGCACCGGTTCCTTTCCGAGGAAGTGATCGATGCGGAAGATGGCCGATTCCGGGTAGTGCTTGCGCAGCGTGTCGTTGAGTTCGATGGCCGAGCGCAGATCACGCCCGAAGGGCTTCTCCACGAGCACGCGTGAGTTCAGGCTGCAGCCGGAGGCGGCCAGGCAGGTGGTGACCACCGGGAAGACGCTGGGGGGGATGGCCATGTAGAAGAGCGGCGAGCCCGCGCCCTGGAGCGCGCGGCACATGCCCTCGTAGGTCGCAGGCGCCCCATAGTCGCCGCGAACATACCGGAGCATCCGGGCCAACCGCGCGAAGACCCGCTCCTCGAGGCCGCCGTGCTGCTCGACGGAGTCCCTGGCGCGAGCGATGAGTTGCTCGATGCTCCAGTCCGAACGGGCGACTCCGATCACAGGTACCGAGACCCTCTCGTCCCGGAACAACCCGTAGAGAGCGGGGAAGATGGACTTATGGACGAGATCACCGGTGACCCCGAACACGACGATCGCGTCGGAGCGAGGAGCTCGTGCCGCAGTGCTCATCGGGAGAACCCCAATCCGCATCCGGGCAGGTCTTCGTACTCCTCGACGGGCCCGGGCGGACCGGCAGTTGCCGGCCGGCCGGAGAACGGCCCCCGGAGTCCCGACGCGGCCCCTTCATCGAGCAACCAGTGCACGCGACCACCTGCAGGCCGCATGAGGACAGCAGGCAACTTCCGGGGGTCAGGATCACCTTCGATGGCCACCTCAACCGCCGCGGCCTTGGAAGCGCCGCTCACCAGGAACAGGATCAGCCCCGCCCGGTTGATGAAAGGGGCCGTCAGCGTGACCCGCCACAGCAGTTCGCCGGTGCCGTTGCCGACCCCGCCGAACACCGGGGCGGCGACCGAGCTTTCCAGGGACGAAACGACCCAGCGCTCCTGCTCGTCGAGGACATCACTCCCCGGGAAGAGCGAGGCCGTGTGCCCGTCGCTGCCCAGGCCCAGCAACACGAGATCGAGCCCCGCCGGACCGGTGCCGAAGAAGCCTCGCAGGACCTCTTCGTAGTCGCGCGCCGCCCGCCGGGCGGCGGCCTCGTTCTGCGCCGGGTCGGTGCCGCCCTCCGGTCCTGCGCACCTCATCGGGTGAATGCTCTCGGCGGGGATGGACACGTGGTCGAGCAAAGTCGAGCGCGCCGTCCCTTCATTGCTTCGGGGGTCGCCGGGCTCCACGCAGCGCTCATCTCCCCAGAACACGTGGGTGGCATCCCAGGGCACGAGTCCCATAAGAGGTGGACCGGCCAGCAGCCGGTAGACAGGCCCCGGCGTGGCCCCGCCGGACAGGGCGACGGTGAACCGGCCACCCTTTCTGGCCGCATCCCGCGCTGCCGCCACGATAATGCCGGCAGCCGCAACGGCTAGAGACTCGGCGTCAGGTACCACCGAGACCGTGGATCCGCTCGAAGTCGTGTACATGAGTGGGTGCGTCCCCATCTGGCTCTCCTTCGAACCGTGCGGGCTAGGAAGACCAATCGGTGTGGAAGACGCCCTCTTCATCGACCCGGCGATATGTGTGCGCGCCGAAGTAGTCGCGCTGGGCTTGGATGAGGTTGACCGGCAGCCAGCCGGCAAGGTAGCCGTCCAAGTACGCGAGGGCCGTGACCAGCCCCGGGACCGGGATGGCTGTGCTTATACCGGCGTGCGCCGCCGCGGCCAGCGCCGCCCGGCGCACGGTCACCTGCCTGCTCACGCCGGCATCGAGCAGGAGGTTCGGGAGCTGCGGCTCGTTCTCGAAGGCCGCCCGGAAGTCGCGGAGCAAAGCTGAGCGGATGATGCAGCCTCCCCGCCAGATCGACGCGACATCGCGCATAACCAGCTCGTAGCTCTGGGCGGCGGAGGCGCGCTGAAGCTGAGCGAAGCCCTGAGTGTAGGTGATGACCATGCCTGCAAACAGAGCGTCCCGAACGATATCGACGGTGAGGTCGGGCGCCCGGCCTTCGGCAGGCGCCGCCCCGACGGCGACTCGGGCCGCGGCGGCTGCCCCAGCAGCCGGCCCCACTTCGGCGGGCGCCGCGCCGAAGGCGACCCGCCGCGCCGCCGCCCGCTCGTCGTCCAGAGCCGACAGGTTACGCATGCTCACGGCGATATCGATGTTCGGCACCGGCACGTGCAGGTCCATGGCGCTCTGAGAGGTCCACATGCCCGTCCCGAGCTGCCCTGCTTCTCCGAGGATGAGGTCCACCAGATAGCCGGGGGTCTTGTCGTCGCGCCGGCGGAAGATTCTTGCGGTTATCTCGAGCAGATACGATTCCAGCTCGCCCGCCTGCCATCCCGCATATGCGTCGGCCAGGCCCTCGTTATCGAGGCCCAATCCCTGCTTGAGCAGCGCGTAGCTCTCCGCGATGAGTTGCATGACCCCGTACTCGATGCCGTTGTGCACCATCTTGACGTAGTGTCCCGCGGACCCAGAGCCCAGATACGCCACGCAGGGGGCGCCATCCGCCCTGGCGGCGACAGCCTCGAACACCGGCCGCACCGCGTCAAAAGCCTCGCGCGGCCCGCCCGGCATCATGCTGGGACCGTTGCGCGCCCCGGATTCACCGCCGGAGATTCCCGCTCCCAGATAGTGGACCCCACGCGCGCCCAGAGCCGCCGACCGCCGGTCGGTGTCCCGGAAATAGGAGTTACCCCCGTCGATGACGATGTCCCCGGCCGTCAGAAGAGGCGCCAGACTGTCGAGCACGGCGTCCACCGCCTTGCCGGCGGCCACCATCATCATCACCCGGCGCGGCGGCTTCAGGGAGCCGAGCAGTTCCTCCAGGGAGTAGCAGGGCTGCACGTGCTGGCCGGGGAGGAGTTCGGCGACGAACGCGTCGGTGACCGATGTGGTCCGGTTGAACACACCGACGGCGAAGCCTTTGTCGGCCATGTTGAGCACCAGGTTCCTGCCCATGGTGCCCAGGCCAATCATGCCGATATCGTTGCGCTCTGCGCTCATCTCCACCTCCTGCGCATGGCTTACCCGTACCCCTGGTCGCCCGGGCGCCGGCGCCCTCTGAACGTCCGGTAGACGATGGTCACGCACACGGCGGCCAGCGGTATGCCGACGGCCGCCACCACCACCATAGCCATAAGCGAGTTTTGCGGGGCAGCCGCCGACGAGACTGTCAGGCTGAGGCTGGGATCGTTCGAGGCCGGGACGATCACCGGGTAGGCGCCGACCGCCCAGATGCCCACCAATCCCACCACGATGGCGCTGGCCCCGCCGAAGGCGGCGCGGTCCCGTCCTCGCCACCCGAGGACCTGCTCGCAGGTGATGCCGGCCACCACCGCTGCGATCATCACCCGGCCCAGAGGCCGTCCGACCACATCGCGGGCGTGCTCCGGGACTGCGAATGACGCCACCAGGGTCGCGGCGACGAACACGGCGAGCGTCACCCACCCTGTCTGCTGCCTCATGCCACGGGCAAGGCTATGGGTGTCCCCCGCCGTCTTGACCGCTGCCCAGGCCGCTCCCTGGTTGGCGAACACTGCCAGGGCCACGATCCCAGCCACGATCGCGAAGGGGTTGAAAAGGGAGCCTAGGCCCCCGGCATAGTCTCCACCGGCATCGAGAGGCACTCCCCGGATGAGGTTCCCCACGACCAAGCCCAGGAAGAAGCCGGCCGCGAGCGACCCGCCCGAGAAGGCCAGCAACCAGCGCCGCGAAGCCGGCACCCGGGCGTAGAAGAGGCCCAGAGCCCCGGAGCGGAGTATCAGACCGAGGAGTACCAGAATGAAGACGAGGTAGAAGCCGCTCAGCACGGTCGCATACACAGGCGGAAAGACCGCGAACACAAGCCCGCCGATGAGGATGAGCCACACTTCGTTCCCGTCCCACACCGGGCTGATGGTCTCGTGGAGCGCTTCCCGATGCTCCCTGTCCCGGCCGGCGAGCCCGTACAGGAGGCCCACGCCCAGGTCAAACCCGTCGAGGATTGCGTAGGCGGCTACGAAGACCGCGACGACGACGAACCAGGCGATCTGAAGACCGGTCATGGCGCCTCCCCCTGGACCCGGGGACCCTGAGAATCCGACGCCGACGACCCGAGCGCCGCGTCCACGGTCACCGCTGCCTCCACTGTCACTGCTCCCGGCAGCTCGCCCTGTGCCGGTACGGGCCCTTTCCGCACGATGCTGCGCATCACCCGCAACCAGACGATGAAGACCCCGGTGTAGAAGACCAAGAGGAGCGCGAAGGTAGTGGCCACCTCCCCGGTGGACACGGTGGCCGACACGGCGTCCGCCGTCCGCAGTTGCCCCTGGACTATCCAGGGCTGCCGGCCGATCTCGGTGGTCATCCACCCGAGGATGCACGCCAGAATCGGCAGCGGCAGCGCGATCCGCAGAGTCTTGAGATAGGGGAGCGAGTACAGCACGCGTCGTCGCCACCAGAGATAGATACCGATCACCATTATCAAGGGCAGGGCGGTGCCCACTCCGATCATCAGGTGCCAGGTCTGGAACACGATCTGGACGGGCGGCCGGTCGGCCGGGGGCACGGAATCGAGGCCCTGGACCACGTGGTTCGGAGAAAGCCCCAGCATCAGGCTGAGCCCGCTGGGGATGGCGATGCTCACCGGGCGCTCGCCGCTCTCGTCGACCCACCCGAGGATGCTCAGGGGCTGGCGAGGTCCGGTGGTGTAGACCGCTTCGAAAGCGGCCATCTTGATGGGCTGATCCGCCGCGATCTGGAGCGACTGCCAGTGCCCCAGGAGGGGCTGAGCGACGGAGGTGATGGTCCCCACGATGAGCGCCGTCGTGAGCGCCCTTTTCGCGAAGTCGAGGTGGCGCCGCTTGAGCAGGTAGTGGGCCGCGATGCCGGCCGAGACGAAAGCGCCGGTCATAAAGGTGGAATTGACGGTGTGGAGGAACCGCGGGGCCAGCGACTTGGTGAAGATGGCGGCCCAGATGTTGGTGAGCACGGCCTGTCCGTCCTCGATGGCGAACCCCGCCGGCGTATGCATCCAGGAATTGGCCACCAGTATCCAGAAGGCCGAGAAGAGTGCGGCGGCAAACACGACCCAGGTGCAGGCATAGTAAGCCCGGCTGGAGATACGGCTCTTCCCGAACAGCACGATTCCCAGGAAGCTCGACTCCACGAAGAACGAGAGCATGCCTTCCGCGGCCAGCGGCGCGCCAAAGATGTTGCCCACAAATCGCGAATAGGCCGCCCAGTTCGTGCCGAAGGCGAACTCCATGGTGAGCCCGGTAGCCACTCCGGCGGCGAAGGTGGCGGCAAACAGCCTCGTCCACAGATCGACGGCTGCCCGGTCGGCGTCCAGCCCGGTTCGGCGGTAGCGACGCGCGGCCATCACCATGATCAGGCCCAGCCCCATACTGATCGGCACGAAGATGAAGTGGTAGCCGATCGTGAATGCGAATTGGGCCCTGGAGAGCAATACCGCAGTGGTCAAACCCTGGCCTCCCCCGACACTGTGTCGGCTACCCGGGACCTGCCCAAAAGAAACGCCCGCGAGTGCTCACCCAGCCACTGGAAAGAGATTAGCAGGCTAAGCCCGGACTGTGCGGCGAAGCGGGCCGAGGCGTTCCGGCCCTCCGCGCGGGAGCGGCTGCCGGTCGGACGACAACCGAACGGGCTGACCGGCTCGCGGCGGCCGCTCCGGAGGGTGCGGGCACGCGGGTTTGACTTCGGGGTCGCAGAGTCATTCAATGGATGGGCGCTGCCGGAGGAGCCGCCAGGCGCCACAACCCGGGCGAGACCCCGGCGCGCCGCATGTACCCGGGCGAGGGAGGAGCAATGGCCACAGGACGGACAAGGTTGGTCGACGCGAACGGCACCGAGCTCTACTGCGAGATCCGGGGATCGGGTCCCCCGCTGCTCCTCATTCCCGGGGCAGAGGGCGATGCCGAAGAGTACGCCCGCGTAGTCGACTTGCTCGACGGAGAGTTCACCGTCATCTCCTACGACCGCAGGGCCTATTCGCGCAGTCCGCGGCCCGCCGGCTACAGCGGCACCACCGTGGAGCAGCAGGCCGACGACGCCGCGGCGCTTCTCGAAGCCCTTGGGCTGGCACCGGCCGCGGTCTGGGGTAACAGCTCAGGAGCCATCATCAGCCTCGGCCTCATGCTCAGAAGCCCGGACGTGGTTCAGCGGGCGATGCTACACGAACCGCCCCTCTTCACCGGCATGGATGACTACAAGCAGGTGCTCGGCTGGCTCCAGGAGGCCACGGCCAACGGTAAGGTCCCCTTCCTCAGGGCCCTCACCGGCGACGTCATCTACGACGGGTTCTCCGAAGGGTACAAGGCGCGCCTGGCGGCCGACCAGACATTCCTGGAGGCCGAGTTCGACGCGTTCGAGTACTACCGGCCTCCTGATGAAGAGCTGGCCCGGGTGTCGACGCCGGTCCAAGTGCTCTGTGGTTCAGAGAGTCCGCCCTTCTTCATGGAGGCGGCCGTCTGGCTCGCGGAGCGGCTCGGGATCACAGTCAAGGTGATCCCGGGCAACCACGGCGTGCATTACTCGCTGCCTGACGAAGTGGCCAAGGCGATCCACAGCTTCACCGCGGAGGTGTGACGAGCATGGAAAAGCGCGCGATAAACCCGGGTAACTGGCAGGACCAGTTCGACTTCTCCCAAGCCATAGAGGTGCGGGGCGCCGGACGGACGGTCTACTGCGCCGGGCAGGTGTCGGTGGACTCTAACGGCGCCGTCGTCCCCGGTGACATGGCCCAGCAGTTCCACCGGGCCCTCGACAACCTGGAGATCATCCTCGGAGAGGTCGGCCTGGGACTGTCCGACGTGGTGCGGCTCAACTACTACGTGACGGACATACCCGCGTTCCTCGAGGCAGTACCGGGTGTGGGGGAGCGACTGAAGGCCGCGGGCTGCAAACCGGCCTCGACCCTTCTCGGCATCGCCAGGCTGGCCGAGCCGGAGTGGCTTATCGAGATCGAGGCCACCGCCGCCGGGTAGGACGCAGGGAGCGCGAATAGCGCCGCGCTATTCGCGCGACTGAGGACGTGCTACCGCACCGCCCAGTGTGTTCCGAGGGCCGGGGCTTCGCTTGTCAGTAGCCTCCTAGGTCAGGTAGTGGGCAACCAGTTCGCCGAAAGTGGCGAACGAAAGCGCGTCGCTGTCCACCCGTCCAAAACCGTAGCGCACGAAGACGAAATCCATGCCGGCTCCCTCGGCGGAATCGCGGTCACCCTGGGTATCCCCCACGTAGACCGCATGGGCCAGGCGGTGAGTCGCTGCCAGGTTCAAGAGCATCCCTGATTTGGCGATCCCTGAGAGGCCGTGGCAGTCCCAGCCCGTGAACCGCTCCCGCAGGCCGGTGTGGCGGAAGAACTCGTTCAGGTACCAGCCCGGGCAGTTGCTCACCAGAAATAAGGGGTACCGCGCGGCGAGGCGCGACAAGCCGGCTGCGACTTCGTCGTAAAGCTCTCCTGCTATCGACTCGATGCCGGTCCGCTCCCGGGCTTCGAGCAGCTCAAGAGTGGCGGCCGGGCAGGGGCACAGCTCGGGAAGGAGAGTCTCCACGCATTGAGGGAAGGGCCGGCCCGAGACGGAGCGGATGGCGTCCACCGTCACCCGGTGCGCCAGACCCAGCTCCGCCAAGGCCAGGTTCCACCCGTAGGTGGAGGCTGCGGCCGCATCCCAGAGGGTTCCGTCCAGGTCGAAGATGAGGGCGTCAGGAGTCACGGGGGAGATTCTACCGGGGATGGGGCTACGCGGGCGGGGCGCGCGGCGCCGGCGATGGCATTGGTATAGCGGTGTCGCCAAACCCTGGCGGGGGTGGCCGGGGTGCTATACCCTGTGGTGGGGGGCCAGGGAGGAAAGGACGGCACTCGTGGCGACAGGCATCGAAGGCAAGGTGGCACTGGTCACCGGCGGCGCGTCGGGAATTGGTCGGACGGCCGCGCTGGCGTTCGCCCGGGCGGGTGCGAGGGTGGCCATCGTCACGGCCCGCAGCGTGACCGCAGCGGAGAGGGTGGTCAAGGAGATGGAGGACCTGGGGGGCGAGGCCATCCGCGTGCAGTGCGACGTGACCGATGAGGCCCAGGTGGAGGCGATGGTCGCCGCGGTGGTCGCTAGGTTCGGCAGCCTGGACTTCGCCTTCAACAACGCCGGGGTGGGCCCCGACGGCATGACCATCCCCTTCAGCCCGCTGGCCGATCTCGCCGAAGCCGACTGGGACACCGTGGTCGACACCAACCCATCACTGCCCCATGAACATCCTGCGGGCGGACCGGCCCATCTTTCACTTCTCCACCGGGAACTCCACCAAAGCCTACGAGCGCGAGCCGGGGAACGCCAACCAGTAGAGCGGGGGCCAGGGCCGGTGAGGCAGGGCCCCCGCTACTCCGCAGCGGCCGTCGCCGGCGCGGCGCGGACCCCCGAGCGGCGCCCATCCGCCGCCCTTTCACAGACAGTTCTTCTCCTCCTGCAGCTTGACGAGGGCGACCATGACCTCGTTCACGGGCGTGGCGACCCCCAATCGTTTGCCCTCCCGCACTATGCTCCCGTTGATGGCGTCGATCTCGGTGCGCCGGCCCCGCTCCAGGTCCTGCAGCATGGAGCACTTTGGCTTGGTACCGGAGTCATGGAACTTCTGGATGGTGCGGAGTAGACCCTCGATAGGATCGCCGTCACGGTCGAGCGCCACCCCGGCCGCCTTTGTGACGGCCACGCACTCTTCGGCCATCTTCACTATGAGTTCCCTGGCATGCGGGTACGCCGCGTACTCGTCGTTGGTCAGCCGCATCGCCGTACCCAGAGCCAGGGGCACATTCTGAAGCACCTTGCCCCAGATGAGTTGCTGGACGTCCCCGGAAATGGCCACGTCCACGCCGGTGGTCCGAAGGACCGCCGCGATCTCTTCCACTTGGGGGGTCACCACTCCCGCCGCCGGTCCTATCTTGAGGCCCCCCGTGCCGACCACCCAGCTCAGCCGGTTGAGGTCGAGC
The DNA here is from genome assembly GCA_963734825.1 of uncultured Actinomycetes bacterium. Lineage (GTDB taxonomy): Bacteria > Actinomycetota > Thermoleophilia > Gaiellales > Gaiellaceae > GMQP-bins7. Next base: position 711,110 of record CAVTIQ010000003.1, read on the forward strand.
GGCGTCACCACACACCAGAACACCCCGCCGATAACATGGGAGTCGCTTCCGAGCACATCGGCGATGGCCTCCACGTTGCCGGCGCCGTTCTGGACGGAGAGCACCCAGGTATGCTCGCCCACCAGCGACCCGAGGCCGGCCACCGCTTCGCGGGTGGCGTTGGCCTTCACCGCCAGTAGCACCAGATCGGCCACCCCAAAGGTCTCAGGGTCGTCCGTGATCTTCACCGGGACCTGCAGGCTCCGGCCGTCGGACATGTCGATCCTCACGCCCCCACCGCGGACGGCGTCGACGATATCCCTTCGCACCTCAACCAAGGTGACGTCCTGGCCGGCATCGGTCAGAAGCGCGCCCAGAAGGCTGCCGATGTTGCCCGCACCGATGATGGCTATCTTCACTGCCCCTCCTCGCAGCCCTTCGCGTCGGCCGGTCAGAACGACGGGTCGACGACTACGTCGATCAAGTAGGGCACCCCAGAGCCAAGCGCCTCGCGGAGCACCGGCCCCAGCTCACCGGGGGCGGTGACTTTGCGGGCGGCCAGGCCGAAGCCGGCGGCGATGTTGCAGAAGTCCACCTCCGGCGGAGAAAGTACCGTGCCCAGGTTCCGGCCCTTGACGCCTTCGCCCATCAGCCTGCTCTTCATGATGCGCACCTGCCGGTACGCCCTGTTGGACAGGATGATGAAGGTCACCGGGATGTCGTAGTGGGCGGCGTTCCAGAGACTCTGGATGGACCAAAGGGCGCTACCGTCACCGCTCACGCAGACCACCGGCCGGTCCGGTGAAGCCAATTTAACCCCCAGCGCCGTCGGCAGGCCGCCACCGATGCTGCCCCCGCCGCGCGCCCGCTGATACTCGCGCAACTCCTTGAGGGGCAACATCCGCCTGAGTATGGCGGAGTACGACCAGCAGTCGTCCACGATGCGGGTGCCCGGCAAGATGGCGTCGCGAAGCTCGGCCATCATCCTGGTGCCCGAGATGGGGGTGTTGTCCCATTCCGCGAGGATCTTCTTCTCGAAGGCCCCCACCATGGCCCGTCTCTGGGCTGCGATCCTTGCCGTCCGCTCGGCAACGGCGGCACGGAAAGCGGCTCCTGATCCGGCGGCGCCCGACCCGCCGGGGCCAAGCTTAGCCTCGAGGGCCATGCTCAGATCGCTCAGGGCCACTTTGATGTCACCCTCCACGCCGCAGGCCACGGGGAAGTTCTTGGCGATCTGCCAGGGGTTGTTGTCGATCTGGATGACTTTCGTGGTGGCCGGCACCAGTGGCTTGGCCGTCGGAATGGCCTGCTGGAAGAACATCGCCCCAACGACCACGAGTACGTCCACCTTCTCCAGGATGTCGCGGGTGGCGATGCTGTTGGGGTCGATGTCACCGAGGTACAGCGGATGGTGCACCGGGAAGTTCACGTCCGCCATCCAGGGCTGGTAGACCGGCGCGCCGATCTGTTCGGCGAAGCGAACCATCTCGTCCAGCGCCTCGCACTTGGTGACGCCGTCCTCCACGATGATGGCCGGATTCTGCGCGCTCAGCAAGCAGTTCCACAGCCGAGGCGATCGACCGGTCGTCGGGGTGCAGCCGGGTATAGGAGTGGGCGCTCGGCTGGTGCTCGAACTCGAATGTGTTCGCCAGCACGTCGAGCGGCAAGGAGACCATCACCGGCCCCGTCGGCGGGTGGGTAGCGATCTTGAACGCCCGCCGCATGGCGGTGGGCAGGTCCTCGGGCTCGATGACCTCCGTAGCCCACTTGGTGAAGGGCGCGGCTATCTTGACCAGGTTGTCGGACATGGCCGCTTCCTCGGCCAGGATACGGGTGTCCTGCTGCCCCACCGTGACCACCAAGGGGACGCCGCCCCAGTAGGCGTTGGAAAGCATGGGCATGCCGGCGGCCAGGCCGGTGCCGGTGTGAAGGTTGAGGAACCCCACCTTGCCCGAGGTGCGCGCATAGCCCTCGGCCATGCCCACGGCCGTCAGCTCGTGCATGGTGAGCACGTACTTGATCTCCGGATGGTCCTCCATAACGTCCACGAACTGGGCCTCGGTCGCCCCGGGGATGCCGAACGCGTACTCCACGCCTTCGGCGCGCAGTATCTGCATCAGTGCTTCTTTGCCCGTCACCTTGGACATCTCGACTGCCTTATTCGTACCACTCCGGCGCCCTGAGCCACCCCTCGAAGTCGGGCATGCTGTGCGAGCAGAAGATCTCCGCGCCGTACTGCGCGGCCACGTCCTTGATCTTCTGGAGCGAATCGGTGCCCTTGACCGGGTCGAGATGGAATCCGCCGATGACCATCATCTCCAGGTTACGCGGGGTCATGGCCGCGTCACCGGTGAACAAGATGGGTTTACGGCGACCACCAGCGCCGGCGGCCCCGCCCTCACCGGGGAACTCCACCAGCAGGCTGTAATGGCCGGCGGAGTGGCCAAGCGTCTCCACCAGGGTGATTCCCTTGGCCACCACGTAGTCGCCCTTGATGAGCTTGTACCGAGGCGACCACCCATGGTCGCCGTCCCCTTCGCTTCCCAGGTCCATGCCGTCGCGGGCCGCCTGCAGCACGGGGTCGAAGCTGAGGTCCGAGTAGCTCATGCGCTCGAACAGCGGGGGCTTCTGCGCCTGAGCGTACTCGGCCTCGTGACAGTAGACCAGCGCCTCGGGGAAGAACTCGTGACCACCGCGTGGTCGATGTGCAGGTGCGAGCTGAGGACCGCGCCGACGTCCGAAGGCTTGAGCCCGCACTTGGCCAACTGGGCGGGCAGCGTCTGCTCGGGAGTCTGCAGAGGCTGGTCGCCGGGGATGTAGGTCTGCATGTGGGCCAGGTCGAAGCCGGTGTCGTAGATGAACAGCCCGTCTTCGTGGTCGATGAGCACCGAGTAGACGGGGAAGCGGATGTCACCGCCGGGGCCCCGGTTCCAGTAGACCTTGTAGCCGTCGATGGCGAGCGAGCCGCCGTCCAGCAGAGCACACGCGGGTCGGTTTCACAGCGTTACCCCCAGCGCCGCCGCGTTCTTCTCGTACAGCATCTCCTTCTCGGCGTCGGACAGGCCCCGGCCTTCGAGGAAGGCGAGACACTCGTCCATCTTGCCGTACGGATAGTCGCTGCCGAAGCACCACGTGCTCCTTGCCCAGGTCGTTCCACGAGCTGCTGAACGCGCCGGGCAGGTAGTTGCAGCTGGTAGATACCCACATGTTCTCGCGCAGATACTCGCTGGGCTTGCGCTTGAGAGCTACGAACGCGCCGGAGTCGGCGGCCACGTGGGCGAAGTTGGCGGCGAAGTCCACGCGGTCCAGCAGGAACGGCAGCCCCTCCCCGTAGTGGCCCACGGCCACCTTGAGGTTCGGATAGGCGTCGAAGACCCCGCTCAGCACCAGCCGGAACATGACGAGCGCCGTCTCCATGCCGAAGCCGAAGCCGGGGCCAGCCAGCGCCAGCCCGTAGGTCCAGAACTCCTTGATCATGGGCACGGTCGGATGCAGGTAGATGGGCACGTCCAGCTCGGCGCACTTGGCCAGGATGGGCCAGTACCGCTTCTCGTCGATGTAGGAGTCGCCGTAGTTGCAGTGCGTCTTCCAGCCCTTGAAGCCCAGTTCCTTGACGCAGCGCTCCAGTTCCAGGACCGCCTCCTCCGGCTGCTTGGGGCAGAGGGCGGCGTAGCCGATGAACCGATCGGGATACTCGGGCGATGGCGGCGGCCAGCTCGTCGTTGGCCTCGCGGGCGAGCTTGGTGGCCCAAACAGGCTCCAACTGCTCGATGCCGGGGGCGGTCAGCGACAGCACCGCCACGTCGACACCGGCCGCGTCCATCGCTGCGATCCGACCCGCACCGATGTCGAGCAGCTTCTCGAGGAGAGCGTCGGGATAGGGTTCGGCGGCATCGGCCTGGTAGTACAGACGGCGGTTGCCGGTCACCGGGTCGTGCGCCAGCCTCGGGAACCCGGGATTGCTGCTAAGGGCGTCCACCCAGCCCTGGGTGGCGAAATGCATCTCGAAGTCGATCTTCTTCATCGTAACCTCCCATCGTCGGTCGCCGCTGATCGGGTGATCTGGACCTGGTCGGCGCCGCTCACGTCGCACGCCGTCCCATTTCTCCACCTGCACCAGGCAGGAGTTCGGCGCCATCGCCGTGGACGTCGGGGTGATGTACCGCTTGGAGTCAGGGTGTTCACGCAGCCGGCGCGCTCGGTGGAGCGGCCGGGCTCGCCCAAAGGCAGGTAGTCGGAACAGCTTTCGTAGGAGTGCACCACGCCGGGCACCACCCGCTCGGTCACCTGCGCGACGAGGACCACGGAGCCCCGGTCGTTGAAGGCCCGGATGAGGTCGCCGTCGACGATACCCCGGGCGGCGGCGTCGGCCGGGCTCAGCCGCATGATCCAGTAGTAGTGGCCTCTCCATGAGCACCCGGTGGTCCTTCACCTCGTTCACCCAGCTTTGCTTGCCGTCACCCATGGTGTGGAACGAGAAGCGCGGGTGCGGGGAGATCATCTGGAGCGGGAACTTGTCCACGAGCTCCGTCGGTGCGATGGCCTTCCCAGCTCTCGATGTACTGGGGACCCAGCGGCGGACGCTCGGGGTCGACCTCGTCGGTCTTTTCGAAGCGGGTGAGACTGGAGGAGACGAACTCGATCTTGCCCGAGGAGGTCTGCAGGCCCTTGAGTTCCACGGTGTCGGCGGGATGGGGGCCCCAGTCGGGAGTGTCGCGCTCCCGGTCTTCGGCGAACCAGCGGAAGGCGGGGGTCGACGGCCTGTCGGCCGGCCGGGGCGGGACCACGAAGTAGCCCTTCTTCTCGAACTCCTCCCAGGTGACGTGCTTGGGCAGGTCGGAGGCGAAGAAGGACTGCTTGACCCAATCGTACTCGGTCTTGCCGCCGTCTGTGAAGATGCCCCATACGCCCAGGCGCTTGGCCAGCTCAACGAAGATCTGGTAGTCGGACTTGGACTCGCCCAACGGGCTCGATGCACTTGTGCTGCAGCACGATGACCCGATGGTTGCACATGGTGTACGAGTCGGTCACGTAGCCGGAGCAGTTGGCCCACTCGCCGATGTCCCAGCGCTCCAGGTTGGTGCAGGCCGGTAGGACGATGTCGGCGAACTTGGTCTCCCCCTCGAACCAGACGCTTTGGTTCACGACGAACTCGATGTCGCCCTCCCGGTAGGCTCGGGCGAAACGGTTGCTCTCGGTCATGGTGCCCAGGTAGGAGCCGCCGTATCGGTAGTACATGGCCACCGGCGAATAGCCCGAGGCCGGGTACTTGTAGAGCTTGAACTGGCTCTCGATGGAACTGCCGCAGAAACCCTTGCCCCGCCACTCCAGGCGCTCGCCCATCATGGCCTCGGGGATGCGCAGACGGTCCACCGTCTGGCCCTCGGTGGAGTGATGGGCGGTCCGGGTGGCGCCGCCGTGGGGGAACATGCGGTAGACCCAGCGGAAGCCGGCGGCGGTGTTGTCCACGTCGCCGGAGATGCCGCCTTCGGCGTAGCCATCCATGACGAAACGAGCAGTCGACAGGGGTGCCGGTCGTGGTCGCCCAGATGTTGCTGCCCGGCTTTCCCATGCCCTGCATGGCGGCCAGCGCCACCATGGCGCGGGTCCACTCGTTGCCGGTGGCCGACCGGCAGGCCCCGCCCATGCCGTGGTTGCTGCCGGGAGCGAGCATCGTCCTTTTTGCCGCCCACTCGCGCGCCAGCGCCCGGATCTCGCGGGCGGGCACACCCGATTCGGCCTCGGCCCACTCCGGGGTCTTGGGCAGGCCGGCGTGTCGGTTGCCCCCGCCAGGGCCGGCGCCGGCCCCGCGGCTACCAGCGTCGCCCACGCCCAGCACGTAGTCCTTCCACTGGTCGAAACCCACGGTGCGGCTCTCGACGTACTCTCTTGTCGTACGTCCCTTCGGTCAGCCACACGAAGGCGATCGCCAGGGCCACGGCCACGTCGGTGCCCGGGGCGGGGAGCGATCCACTTGTCGGCGACCAGCCCGGCGGTGTGGTTGAAGTAGGGATCGATAGCGATCATTTTCACCCCGAGATCCTTGAGCCACTGCCGGCGAGGCGTGCTCTCGAACGCAGCGTAGATGCCGCCACAGGTGGCCTCGGGGTCGGCCGACCAGAAGACGACCATCTCGCAGTTGCTTGAGTGCGTCCTCCAGCAGGTCATACTGCTCGGGCAGGCCCAGACGGTGACTCTGGCCCCACATGTGCGTCGCGCCCCAGTGCCAGCCCTCCCAGCTGTCGGGGTTGTGCTCGCCGTAGGTGAAGCCCACCAGGTTCATGAAGCGGAAGTAGGTGCTGTGCCGGTAACCGATGTTGCCCCACATGTGGTGGGAACTGGGCGTGCTGAGGATGGCGCCCGGTCCGCGCTCGCGCTTGACCCGCTTGATCTCGGCGGCCACGATGTCGAGGGCCTCGCCCCAGGAGATGGGCTCGTATCCGGATGTACCTCGGTTCCGGGCGTTGCGACCGCCGGGGCCAGTGGAGCCGGGGGCGCCGCTGGGGTCGAAGTCGACGCGCTTGAGGGGAGTCAGGATGCGCCTTGGCGAATACACCAGGGAGCGGTAGGCCACGGTGTAAGGGGAGTTGGTGGTCTTGCGGGGCGGGCTGAAGATGTGGCCCCGGGCGGAGATGGACCACGAGGGTGCGTCCGCCTCATCGAACGAGATCGGGGTCATGCGGACGATGCGGCCGTCCTGGACGTCCACGAACAGCGGGCCGCCATTGGTGCAGGTGGTGAGTCTTCTCACCTCTCCCCGGGCCGGCCCGACAGCTGGTGAACGTGCCGCCTCTGCTGTTTGTGCCATCCGCTCGGACCTCCCGGCTGCGCGTGGTGGGCAGAGAGTGAGTGCTCACTCGGGATTCTACCGTTCGGGGCGGCGGATGCGCCATGGGACGGCAGCCGACCGTGAGCCCTGGCTCCGACCTGGGGGGACGGACGATCACGGCAGATTAGCCGCTCGCGCAACTGGGGAATAAAGCTACTCCTGGGACCCACGCGTAGGGATGAAGGGGCTTCGGATGCGCGTATTCTCCGACCGTAAGGATGCGGGCCGCCAGCTTGCTGAGCGGCTGACCGGCTACAGCGGCCGCGACGACCTGGTCGTCCTTGGACTTCCGCGCGGAGGGATCGTGGTCGCTTTTGAGGTCGCGAAGGCGCTCGACGCTCCCCTCGACGTGTACATGGTCCGCAAGCTGGGGGTACCAGGCCAGGAGGAACTGGCGTTCGGGGCTATCGCCAGCGGCGGGGTGAGAGTCCTCAACCACGACGTCGTGGCGGCGGCGGGCTTGGGTCAAGCCGATATCGAGGCCATCACCGTCAGGGAGCGGGCGGAATTGGAGCGCCGGGAGCGCGTGTATCGAGGAAGCTCGGCCCCTCTGGAGTTGACCGGCAGGACGGTCATCCTGGTGGACGACGGCCTGGCCACCGGAGCCAGCATGCGCACCGCCATCCGTTCGCTCGAAGATCATCACCCCGCCTGGGTCACCATGGCCGTGCCCACCGCTCCCGTCTCCACCTGTCGTGACCTCGAACGGGAGGTGGACGAGGCGGTCTGCGTGATGACGCCGGAAGCGTTCTTTGGGGTAGGACAGTGGTACGCCGACTTCTCCCAGACGAGCGACGGCGAAGTCGTCTCCCTGTTGAACGAGGCAGCCAAGTTCGGCCGGCCGGGACCAGGCGCAGTGCCCGGCGGCGACCGCGACCGGGGGTAAGGGGCACCGATGGAAAGAAGTGCTGGCGGCGAAGCGCGCGAGGTGCAGATCCGCCTGGGCGCGACGGCTCTCGGCGGCACCCTCGAGCTTGTCTCTGGGGCCTCCGGGCTTGTCCTCTTCGTTCACGGCAGCGGCAGCAGCCGCTTCAGTTCCCGCAATCGCGCAGTGGCCCGCGACCTGCGCTCGGTGGGACTTTCGACGCTTCTGTTCGACCTGCTTTCCGCCGAAGAGGAGCGGATCGACGAGATCACCCGGGAATTGCGCTTCGACATAGGCTTGCTCACCGAACGGGTGATCGGCGTGACCGGCTGGCTGGCCGCGCAAAAAGAGACGGAGGCTTTGGGCATCGGCTATTTCGGCGCCAGCACGGGGGCCGCGGCCGCCCTGCGGGCGGCCGCCCATTTCGCCGGCCGGCCCGAAGCGGTGAAGGCGGTGGTATCCCGCGGCGGCCGGCCCGACCTGGCTATGGAGGCCCTGCCACTGGTGGCTACGCCCACTCTGCTCATCGTAGGCGGCGATGATCGGGACGTCATCCGCCTCAACCAGGAAGCGTTCGCCCGCCTGGGCTCGGTCAAAGAGCTGCAGATCGTCGCCGGGGCGACACACCTCTTCGAGGAGCCGGGCACGCTGGAGGAGGTATCCCGGCTGGCTCGCGAGTGGTTCCGGCGCTATCTGGGCGGCAGGTCGGACTAGGCGATCAGTTCACGAGCCCGTCGACCCAGACAGGACCGTCGGCCGCCGGCAAGCGGCCCGACTCACTGCGCGCGGCCTGCCGGCGCTGGAAGGCGAACATCCGGTCCGCGTCCGTGCGGCGGATGAGCCCGCGGCCAGCCGACAAACGCGCGAGCCGCGAGTGCCTGGAATCGGGCGCCGTTGCCGATGATCCTTCGACAGCCGCTCCCCGCGCGACCTTGCGCTTGCTGGTGACGATGGCCAGATAGTAGCGCAGGTGCCATCCGATATGAAAAGCGGAGATGAAGCACATAGCTATGCCGGTCTCCACGTGCCAGATGAGCAGCCAACTGGGCAACTCCAGAGGAGGATCGCGGGTGATGCCCACGGTCAGCACGAGGCCCAGCAACCCACAGATGAGGAACGTCCCCAGGAGCAGTAGGTTCCATACCTTGCGGTGCGTGGCCACCCGCATCCGCTTGGTTCGATAGAGCGCGAAGCTGGCTCCGTACGTGAGAAGGAACGCGATGGCCACGGGGCTCAGGTAGTACTGGGGCGGGCCTCCCGCGCTTGCCCCAGTCACGCTGGGGTAAGCGAGTTCCTCTGTGCCCCCGATACCGGCAGGAGTTCCTCCTCCGCCGGACGACCCTCCGCCATCTCCGTCGATGAAGGAGACCGCGACAGTCGCCCCCAGCGCAGCCTTGGTCTTGGTGTTCTTCTTCTTGCTCTTGGAACTGGTGTCCTTGGACGTCGAGTGAGTGTTCTTGGCCGACTTCTTCGCCGTCACCGTGGTGGTCTTGTGCGACTTGATGGAGGCCGACTTGGCCGAGGCCTGGGTCATCGTTGTGGCGGCCGAGCTCGAGGTGGCGGTCTTCTTGGCCGTGACGGTCTTCTTGGGGGTAGCCGGGGTGGCCTTCGTGGCTGTGGCCATAGGCTTGGCAATTGTGGCTGGCTTGGCGCTGGAAGTTGGCTTGGCGGTAGTAGTAGTGGGCTTGCCGCAGTGGCAGCCGGGCTTGTACGCATAGCTGGCCTGCGACAGGGCCGGTGCGGCCATGGATAGCAGCAACAGGGTGAATATCAGGCCGAACGCGCCTATCAGCGACGCAGCGACGGTCAGTGCCTTCCTTCGGGTCATGCTCCACCTCCTCGTTCAGGCGAGCCCCCATGGCTCGCTCGTTTTCGGCGGTCGTCCGCTTGGCTCCGCAGTGAAGGTGGCCGATGATAGGGAGGCACTCTTAGCGTGTTCTAAGATCGCCCTAAGAAAGCCCTCAGGGGAAAAGGCTGCTCTGCCGGGCCGGGCACCAGGGAGTCTGGCGCCGGGAGTGCACTAGGCGGGAAGGGTCACCTCGAAGGTCGTCCCCTCACCGACTTTGCTGCGCACCTCGATATCTCCTCCGTGAGCTACCGCGATCTCGTGGGCGATAGCCAGCCCCAACCCGGTCCCGCTCCCCGCATTGGCGCGGGAGGGATCGACCCGATAGAACGGCTCGAAGATGTGGGGCACGACCTCCTGCGGGATTCCCGGACCGGTGTCGGAGATGACCACCGTCACCCGCCCGTGATGCTTGCGCGCCACCAAAGACACTAGCCCATCTGGAGGGGTGAACTTCACCGCGTTCCCCAGAACGTTGAGGAACAGCCTGATGAGGTCGTCGGGGAACCCAGTAACTGTGAGGCGCCGGCGGACGTGCGTCCGCACCGTCACCCGGCGTTCATCGGCGAGGGGGACGAACTGCTCCACTACCAGCTCGAGTAGCGAGGTGAGATCGACGGTCTCGCTGTCGGCCGAGCGCGGGCGGCCTCCCCGCGCGAGGACGAGCAGGTCGTCGCACAAGCGGATGAGCTGGTCCACCTGCCCGTCGAGGTTCTGCAGAGCCTCCTCATGCTCTTCCACAGTGCGCGTGCGAGACAGCGTGACCCCGATACCGCCCTTGATGACGGCAAGCGGAGTCCGTAGCTCGTGGGACGCGTCGGCCGAGAATCGGCGCTCCCGCTCGAACGCTGCCTGCATCCGGTCGAGCATGGCGTCGAAGGCGGCCGCCGTCCTGCCCACCTCGTCGGCCGGCCCCGTGTGTTCGATGCGTTTGCCCAGGGTCGCGGGACCGATCTGCTCGGCGGTACGAGCCATCCGCCTCAAAGGCCGCAGTGCCTGTCCGGCCAGGAAGTAACTGGCTATGGCGGCGAGCAACACTGCCAGCGGCAGGATGAGGTAGAGCTGGGTGGCCAGGGCGGCAAGAGCGTGGTCCACGGGCCTCAGTAGGCGAACCGCCTGAACCCAGCCTTCCAAGTCACCTTCGGGTCCTATGATCGGCTGGGCGAGAGTCCGCCACTCCTCGTCAGCGATCTCAGTGGTGTAGGGGTCAGTGGACGGCAACAGGGCGACGGGGAGTACGGCGCCGGCATGATCCCACCGCTCGCCCAGAGGCGAGAGGATCGAGATCTCCAGATCGCTCTCCCCTGGATAGGTAAGCAGCGCCACGGCGCCATCCTGGAACATGTACCGCCCCTCGTTCCACTGGACATGCGCGAGGGCTTGGTTGGCCGACAGGCTGAGGTCAAGGTCGATCTCCTCGATGAGGCGGTCACGAGTGGTCACGTAGATCTGCGTCCCGGCTACGGCCAGGGTGATGCTCAGCAGCACCACGAAGGCGGCTACCACACGCCCCCGCAGACTAATGAGCCGCGATATCAGCCCCCGGGCTCTACGAGCGATCGTCGACATCGAGGATGTAGCCCATGCCCCGAACGGTGCGGATGTGTGTCTGGGACCCACGCCCGTCGAGCTTCCGGCGTAGGTAGCCCACGTACACCTCAACGACGTTCGAATCGTGGAAGAAATCGAACCCCCAGACTCGTTCCGCCAGCTGGGAACGCGTGAGCAGCTGCCCGGCGTTGCGCATGAAGAATTCCAGAAGGCTGAACTCACGGCGACTCAGCTCGATGCGGCGCTCTCCCCGACGCACCTCATGCCGGACGATGTCCAGCTCCAGATCCCCCACCTTCAATACCGGCTCGACCTCCATATGCGGACGGCGGAGCAGGGCGCGGATGCGGGCCAGCAACTCGGAGAATGCGAACGGCTTGGAGAGGTAGTCGTCGGCCCCTTGATCGAGGCCGCGAACCCGGTCGTCGACGGCGTCGAGCGCAGTAAGAAGGAGTACGGGGATCCGCACCTCGCGCCGGCGCAATTCGGCCAGGACCTCCAGACCGTCCATCTCCGGCAACATCACATCGAGGATCAGCAGGTCGTGCCGTTCGCTCAGCGCTTCGCGCAGGCCACTCTGGCCGTCGGTTTCCCAATCGACCTCGTACCCCGCCTCGCGGAGCCCTTGCCGGACGAACTCTCCGACACCTTTGTCGTCTTCAACGAGGAGAAGCCGCACTGGTTAGAAACCCCCTGCAAACATTGGGGGAGTATAGAGCACAAACGCCCCGGGGTCAGCGCCAGGTGATCGTCGCGTAGGCATCAGAGCCGGGCCGCTGGGCAAAGGCCGACCTCCGGTGAGCACATGCCGGCCTTCAGCGCGGCGCCGCGAGGTGCCTCGCCCGTCCGGCCTAACCGAGGTGCTCCTCGTCGCCGGTGATGTAGTAGGAGACCAGTTCTCCGATGTTCACGGCGTGGTCGGCGATGCGCTCCAGATAGCGGCCGATCATCGCCAGCCGGATGGCGGACGGGATGGCGTCTTCGTCCCTGAGCTGGAGCAGTTGTGCTATCAGGCGGCCATGCAGATCGTCGACCACGTCATCCTGCTGCTGCAGTCCCGCAGCGGCCTCCTCGTCCTTGCTGGCCCAGACATCGATGGCTGCGCTCATCAGCCTGACCGCGGCCTGTCCCAGGTCGGAGACGAGCGATTTAACCGCCTTTGGGCCCGGCTCGCAGAAGTCCTGGAGATGCACCAGCTTGGCGATGTTGTAGGAGAGGTCTCCCGCCCGCTCCAGGTCGTTGTTCACCCTCAGAACGGCCACGATGAGGCGAAGATCGCCGGCCACGGGGGCCTGCATGGCCATGAGGCTGAGGGACCGCTTTTCGATCTCGAGGAACATGCGGTCGATCGCCTCGTCGCCGTCCATGACCTTCTGGGCCAGCACCTTGTCGCACTCGATCAATGCTGTGGTCGCGTCTTGAGTGCTCCGCTCGACCATCGCACCGAGCCGGACAACGTCCTGATCGATGGCATCAAGTTCCCTGTGGAAAGCGTCCCTCATCGTGATGACCGTCCTCCCGCAGCCCGCTTATCCGAAACGGCCTGAAACGTAGTCCTCGGTTCGCTTGTCCCGAGGCTTGGTAAAGATCTGGCTGGTCTCGCCGAACTCCACCAATATGCCCCAGCGGTGGGCGGTCGCCTCGTCCACCTCCGTGTACAGAAACGCCGTCTCGTCCGAGACCCGGGCGGCCTGCTGCATATTGTGAGTCACTATGATGATTGAATAGTCTTGCTTGAGTTCCTGCATGAGGTCCTCGATGTAGACCGTGGCTATCGGGTCGAGAGCTGAGGCCGGCTCGTCCATCAGGATGACGTCGGGCTCGACGGCGATGGCTCGGGCGATGCAGAGCCGCTGCTGCTGTCCACCGGAGAGATCGAGCGCGCTCTTCTTGAGCTTGTTCCTGACCTCGTCCCACAAGGCGGCCCGACGGAGCGAGCGCTCGACGAGTTCGTCCATATCCCCTTTGTAACCGTTGATCTTCGCGCCGAACGCGACGTTGTCGTAGATGGACTTGGGGAACGGGTTGGGCCGTTGGAAGACCATGCCGATGTGGCGCCTGACCACCACCGGGTCTACGCCCGGACCGTAGATGTCCTGGCCGTGGTAGAGGATCTCGCCCGACACGCGAGCGCCCGGGATGAGCTCGTTCATGCGGTTGAAGCAGCGGATCAGGGTGCTCTTCCCGCACCCGGACGGCCCGATGATGGCCGTGATCCGGCGGGGGCGGATATCCATGTTGACGTCTTTCAGCGCCAGAGCACTTCCATACTGCATGTTCAGACCTCGGACGCTGAAGACAGACGGCTCGACGACGGCGTTCATCTAGAGAGACGGCTCCTTGAGGAGATGACCCGGGCCAGGATGGTCAGGACCAGGATGATGATGATGAGTTCCAAGGCTCCGGCCCAGGCCCGGCCCTGCCCCGCCCCGAACGGGTTGCGGGCTCCTTCGAGGATGGCCAGGGGCAGCGCCGAGATGGGCGTGTCCCAGACCTTGGCGGTGAGTTGCAGGGAACCGAGGGCGGTGAGCAGGAGCGGCGCAGTCTCACCGGCCGCGCGGGCGATGGCCAACATCACCCCGGTGGTGATGCCAGGAGCGGCCGAGGGGATGACCACCTTCGTTATGGTCTTCCACTTCGGCGCGCCGAGGGCGTAGCTGGCGTCCTTCAGCTCCACGGGGACCAGCTTGAGCATCTCCTCGGTGGACCGCACGACGATAGGCATCATGATGATGGCAAGGGCCGCCGCTCCCATGACGGCCCCGAACCCGTAGTTCACCACCAGCGCGGTGTATACGAAGAGACCGACGAAGATGGAGGGGACGCCGGTCATCACGTCGGCGAAGAAGCGGATGAGTCTGGCCAGCCAGTTCTTCTTGCCGTACTCCACGAGGTAGACGGCGCCTAGGATGCCGAGGGGCACCGAGATGACGGTGGCGATGCCCACCATGATGGCCGTGCCGATCAAGCCGTTGAGAAAGCCCTCCGCCTTCCTTGCGCATGCTGAACGGCTGAGAGCTGGTGAGGAACTCCAGGTTCATGTGCTGGAATCCCATGATGATGATGTAGGCCAGGATCATCCCCACGGGGATGAGCACCAGCACCGTGGCGATGCCGATGAGTATGGCGTTCCGCCGGTTCCGCCACACCCTGCGGCGGGCCGGCCGGAGGTCGCGCAGAGCCAATCCCGGCTCGAGCCTGGCACCCGTCCAGCGCGTCGAATGGGCCGACGCCAGCGGAGCCGGCGTCGGCCATGCTCATGCCCGTTTCGGGGGTCATGTCCGGTTGAACCGCCATACGATGGCCCTCGCGGCCATGTTGATCAGGATCGTCATGATGAACAGCACCACGCCGATGCCAACGAGGGCCTGGATGTGCTCCCCGGTCGCCTCGGAGAAGGTATTGGCGATGACGGCTGCCATACTGTAGCCGGGGTGTAGGACGGAGGCGTCCACCTTAGCCACCGATCCGACCAGAAGAGCTACCGCGATCGTCTCGCCAAGAGCGCGGCCCAGGCCAAGCATCGCCGCGCCGACGATCCCCGCCCTGCTTCGAGGCAGTACCGCCGCCCGGATCATCTCCCAGCGCGTGGCCCCGAGGGCATATGCGGCGTGGCGATCGGCGGTGGGGACTGTTGTGATCACCTCGCGCGTCAGCGCGGTGATGATGGGCGTGATCATGACGGCGAGGATAAGGCCGGCGCCGAAGTATGAGAGGCCCGACGCCGGTCCCTTGAAGACAGGGATGAAGCCCAGGGTCCTGGCGAGGAAGTCCGATACGGGCTGTAGGAACAGGGGAAGGAGAACGAAGACGCCCCACAGCCCGTAGATGACGCTCGGAACGGCTGCCAGCAGGTCCACGGCGTAAGTGAGAGGGTTCTTGAGCCGCTTGGGGCAGTAGTCGGTGACGAAGAGGGCCACCCCCAGGCTCAGCGGCAGGCCGATTATGAGGGCGATCAGCGACGTCACGATGGTCCCGTAGATGAACGTGAGAGCCCCGAACTCGTTCGTGTTGGGATCCCAAGTCGTGCCGGTGACAAATGAGATGCCCTGTGAGCTGAAGACCGGCAGGGCCGTGGTGGTCGTGGAGATGACCATCCAGGCCAGCACCAGCAGCACTAACACACCGCAGATCGCGGCGATCGTCGCAAACACCGAGTCGGCCCAGCGGCCGATGCCCTTGCGGCGCCAGACCCGCGGCGCAGTACCGCCGGGGGTCAGCGGGAGCGAGGCGTTGCCCGAGGGGCTAGAGGCCGCCGGTCTCACCGGCATCCTTGGGTCTGCTTGTTCATCCCTTTCCATCCACTGCGCCATGGAGCCTACCCGAGCGGCTCTATCCGGGTGTTAACATTCCGTTAAACCCGCGTTAATTGTGGGGCCGCTTTTTGGGGGTAGAGATCGGGAAGAAATGTATCCTGCTAGTCGAGGACGACCCGACCATCTCGGACCTGGTCGCCTATAACTTGCGCCGGGCAGGCTACGACGTCCTGCAGGAGAGCAACGGCCGGACCGGCCTGGAGACCGCTCTCGCCCGGAGTGTCGACCTCGTTCTGATGGACCTGATGCTCCCCGGCCTCGATGGGATGGCCGCGAGCAGGGAGATCGTGCGGCGCAAGCCCGCGCTGCCGATCATCATGCTGACGGCCCGGGGCGAGCGGGAGACCATCCTCGAGGGCTTCGAGCTTGGCGCAGATGACTATATAACCAAACCCTTCGACATCGACCTACTTCTCGCGCGCATCCAGGCGCGCCTTCGGCGCGCCCCCACCGGTATCGCGATCCCTTCCCAACCCCAAGGCGGCGGCAGCCTTACCACCGGCGACCTGGTCCTCGATCGCGATGCGCACGTCATCCGGACGTCTCAGGGAGAGGTGGCCCTCAACCCCAAGGAGCACGACCTGCTCGAGCTCTTGCTCTCCCGCCCGGGACACCTGTTCCCTCGCGAAGAGATCGTGGAAAGAGTGTGGCATCAGAAGTACCTCCCGGCGTCCCGCAGCCTCGACGTGCATGTGCGCCGCCTGCGAGCCAAGCTGGCGCAGATCGGCGCCAGGGCGGAGCTCCAGACCGTACGGGGCGTGGGCTACCGGCTGACGCCCATGTGAGAGGCGTACTCTGATGCGGCTTCGTTACAAACTGCCCATCGCTTTCGCGATCACGACCCTGGTCTTCGCCGGCATAGTCGCGCTGGTAGCTGCCCTTGTCCTGCGTGACGCATACTTGCAGCGCCTCGAAGATGACATGGCGTTGATGGCCCGGCAATTCGCCGCGGTCCTCCAGCAGGAGACTTCACTCCAGGCGCAAGACTCAGCCTACCTGCAGCAGCTCACGGACAAGGTGGGTGACGCGGGCGGGTTGCGCCTCACCCTCATCGCCCACGACGGGACGGTGTTGGGCGACTCGGAGGCGGATCCAGCCACGATGGAGAACCACGCTACCCGTCCTGAGGTGGCGCAGGCTCTGGCCGGAAACGAAGGGCGGGCCCGACGATACTCGGCCACCTTGAACCAGGAGGAGGTCTATGTGGCGGTTCCGCTGCCCGCCAGTGACGCCTCGTGGTCGGGGGGGGTGGTCCGCACTGCCCTGCCGGCCAGCCGGGTAGACGCCTTGGTGGCCACGTCCTGGCGCGTGCCGCTCATCGTGTGGGCGGTGCTGCTCATCCCGATATTGGTGTCGTCGTTCCTCCTTACCCGCTCCATCACGAACCCATTGGGCCGGCTACAGGGCATGACCCGCAGGGTCGCTTCGGGCGACCTCGGGTACCGGACGAGCGTCCGACGGAAGGACGAGCTCGGCGACCTGGCGACGTCGCTGAATACCATGGCGTTGCAGCTCGAAACCCAGGTGCGGCAGTTGGCCACAGAGAAGGAGCGGCTGGAACAGGTCCTGACCGCGATGAGCGAGGGAGTCATCGTCGTGGACGATGACGGGCGCCTTCTGCGAGTGAACCCCGCGGCCGAGGCCATTCTCCAGACATCGCTCGGGGGTTACTTGGGCAGTCCCCTCGTCGTGCACGCGCGCGCGTTCCCCGACCGTGCCCTGGCTGAGAAGGCTCGTGCGGCCGCCGGCCCGATTGCCGAGATAGTCGAGTTGCCCGGGCAGCGGCAGCTGATCGTGGAGGCCATACCCCTGCACGCGGGCGAGGGCCAGCAGGGCCAGGTGCTCTTCGTGATCCGCGATGAGACTGCCCGCCTTGCGACTGACCGAATCCGGCGAGATTTTGCCACCAACGTCTCGCACGAGCTCAAGACGCCCCTGGCCGGGCTCTCTCTGCTCGCCGGTACGCTCAAGCACGCACTCCGCGAAGACCCCGAACAGGCGGCCATGTTCGTGGACCGGCTGGCCGCGGAGATCGGGCGCCTCACTGAGCTGGCGGGCGACCTCCTGACCCTTTCGCACCTCGAGGAGCCGGGCAGAGAGCTGGAGAGGGAGTTTTTCCCGACCGATCTCGGGCGTCTGGCCGAGGAGACCGCTTCGGAAGTGCGGCCACTGGCCGAGGCCAAGCAGCAGGAGCTCGCCGCGCGCGCGGGTGCGGTACCGCTCGTCCTGGGAGACGCGGTCTCGCTGCGGACCCTCATCCGCAACCTCCTCGACAACGCCATCCGGTACACCGAGCCCGGAGGGCACATCTCCGTCAGCGTCGCGGCGGAGGGCGGAGCCGGCGGACCCCAGTACGTGGTCCTCGCCGTGCAGGACGACGGCGTGGGTATCCCGGCCGCGGAGCAGCGGCGCATCTTCGAGCGCTTCTACCGGGTCGACAAGGCCCGCTCGCGCGAGACCGGAGGCACCGGCCTGGGCCTGAGCATCGTACGCCACGTGGCCGAACGCCACGGCGGCCAGGTGGGGGTGGCCAGCACCTTGGGCTCAGGCTCGACGTTCACCGTGCACATACCGGCCATGACGAGCCAGCCGGATGAGCCGGCTCTTCCAGATGCCCCGACGAAACCCCCGGCGGCGCCGGCCCAGCCTGCGGCGAAGTAGGACCGGTTTCTTTCCTCGCTGATAGCCGAAGTTCGCGCGACCCCCTGGTGCGCCTCGCGGACCTAGGCACCTGGTACGGGAGTGAGCCTGTAGCCGACTCCGCGCACGGCCTGGACCGTGAACTCCGCTTGGACCTCGCGCAGTTTGTCCCGCACCCGGCGCAGATGCACATCCAGCGTGCGGGACGAAGCGATGTAGCGGTGATGCCAGACCGATTCGGTGATCTCTTCGCGCGAGTACAGATGCCCCGGCTGCGCAAGCAGCAGCTGGAGAAGACTGTGCTCCATGGGCGTGAGGGGGACCTCTCTGGCAGGAGTCCGTAGCGAACGGGTATCGGTGTCGATGACCAATTCACCGACCTGGACA
Source organism: uncultured Actinomycetes bacterium (assembly GCA_963734825.1). GTDB lineage: Bacteria > Actinomycetota > Thermoleophilia > Gaiellales > Gaiellaceae > GMQP-bins7. Next base: position 729,523 of record CAVTIQ010000003.1, read on the forward strand.
GAGCCTTCGGCCAGCGCGCCGGCAGACGCCACCCCGCCGGAGACCCGGCGCAGGCTGGCGGATATCCTGGCCAAAAGGACTTCGAGGTCGAACGGCTTGGTCACATAGTCATCGGCCCCCAGTGCGAAGCCTTGCAGGAGCTTCTGCCGGTCGGTGAGGGCAGAGACGATGATGATGGGGACCCGCGGCTTCACCCGGAGGATCTCCCGGCTTGCACTCATGCCGTCCAGAACAGGCAGCATGAGGTCCATGAGGACCAGATCGACGGCCTCGCCCAGGGCGACTTCTAGTCCGGCCCGGCCGTTGTACTCCTGGAGGACGCGATAGCCTTCCCGACGCAGGTTGTAGGCGAGCAAGTCGGATATGGTCGCATCGTCCTCGACCAGTAACACGCACGCCTGCTTCTCGCCTGCGGTCTTAGCATCGGTTGTGATAGGGCTCATTGCAGCCGGGTGGTGTAGCTTTCGACGATGGTGTTCAGCCGGCGAAGCAAACCGAGGTCGCAGAGTGCCCCCAGGGCAAGAGCGAGCTGCGCCGGAGGCACGGGGACGAGTCGCGCGATGCGCCCGCGGGTGACCGGTTCGCTCTGGCTCATGACGGCCTCCAGAACGGTCAGGTCGGCCGATTCAAGTCGGATGGAGAGGGCGGGCCCCGGTCTAGACGTCATAGGGACGGCGAGCGCAGGGTTTGCTGGGAGACCAGCACTCCCGGGTGCGTCTTTGTTTCTTGTCGTTGCCATCATCCCTCCCAGATCGATGGGTCTGATGTCAGCGCTGTGTGCTGGATGCCGGAGGTTCAGAAGGGAGCCGGCCTGTGGGCCGGCTCCCTTCCCGGCGAGTGAGCAGGGGCGGTCTCCCGCTCAGGGGGAGACAATCGTCAGGAACCGATCGCATCGACCAGCTTGAGGGCAGCGGCCTTCAGGTCGTCTGGGAGCGGGGCGTAACCCAAGTCCTTCGCGATCGCGGTGCCTTCCTCACCTAGAGCCCAGGCAACGTAGGCCTTGAAAGCCGGGGCTTTGTCGGCCGGCATCACGGTGTAAGCCAGGAGGTAGGTGGGGCTGACGATCGGGTAAGCATCTGGGCTGGCGCTATCCATGACGAGGGGCAGAAGGTTCATGTCCGCGGGGATCTGGATGCCTTCGGCCGCTTTGGTGGTGGAGTCGAGGGTAGGGGCGACGAAGCTGCCGGCCTTATTCTTCATGGCGGCCATGGTCATGCTGTTCTGGGTAGCGTACGCGAGTTCCACGTAGCCGATGGAGTTCTCATTCTGTTTGATGATGCCGGCTACACCGTCGTTACCCTGGCCACCGACACCGACCGGCCACTGGACGGTCTTGCCCTCCTTCGGACCCGCTGCCCACTCCGGGCTGACCGCGGTCAGGTAGCTAGTGAAGGAGTTGGTCGTGCCTGAGGAGTCGGAGCGGTGAACGGTCTTGATGTCGGCTGCGGGCAGTTTGACGTCGGGGTTGAGGGCGGCGATTGCGGGGTCGTCCCACTTGTTGATCTTGCCGAGGAAGATACCGGCGAGGGTGTCGTTGTCCAGGTTCAGTTTCGGGCTGCCGGCCAAGTTGTAGGCGAGCACGATCGAACCGAACACGGTGGGGATCTGCAGCACTTTGGCGCCAGCGCGGGCGGCCTCGGCGGCCTGGATCTCTTCCGGCTTCATGAAGGCGTCGGACGCGCCGAAATCGACGGTCTGCTTGGTGAACTGCTGGATCCCGGCGCCTGAGCCGACAGCCTGGTAGTTCATCTTGACGTCCGGATTGGCCTGCTGGAACCCACCGATCCACTCGACGTAGACCGGTGCCGGGAAGGTCGCGCCCGCGCCGTTCAGATCGCCGGCGAGACTCGCGGCGGGAGTCGTAGTGGTGGCGGGACCCCCAGTAGTAGAGGTGCCGCCAGCGCTGGTGGTTGTGGCCGGCGCCGCGGTGGTGGTCGTGCTGGAGCCACAGGCGGCCGCGAAGACGCTGAGGGTCAGCATGGCTACCAGGACCGCCGCCAGGGCGATGAGACCCTTCTTGCTGCTTCTTAGTGACACGGCAAGTTTCCTCTCTCTTAGGTTGGTCACACAGCTCCGCTGTCTTACCTGTAACAAGGCTAGCTGTGGGGGCGACGAGCCATGTTAAGAGGACGCTGCAGGAGAGTGAAGATTCCGTTAAAAGGAGCGGGAAAGTGGCACAGGCCGGAGAGCTCGTTCGGCGAACGACCCCGCCTACTGGGCACGATCCGCCCGCCGAGGATCGGCTTGGTAGCGCTGCTCACCCAGGGCTCCAGGTAAGCACGCCCGCGGGTCCAGAGTGTTACGGACCCGCAAAGAGATGCGCGCGCTTTCGCAACAAGGAGCAAACCAAAGAGCACAAGCCTGCGGAGGCACCCGGCCACTTCCCGGGAACCGCGCGGGTCGGCCCCTCCCGCATTCGTCATGCGTGGCTGTCCCCCGCAGAGTCGGCGGCCCTCGCTGACCTCGCCCTCTGTGCCAGCAGTCCCACGACCACAGCGACGATCACTACGTCCAGCAGGGGATAGAATCAGGACGGCTCCGTCGCCGCCGGCGACCGCGGACGCAGGAAGTACTCGGCTACGCGGAACAGCGTGAACCCGAGAGTGAGGACCAGGAAGGGGACGCCGGCCGCAACGCGCCGGCCGGCCGGGCCGCGGCGCGGCGTCAGCCACACGGCCACGCAGCCGAACACCAGGGCGGCGATCAACTCGTAGATCTGGGTGGGATGGCCAGGGTGCGCGAGCCCCGCGAGACCGAGGACGCCGCTCTGTCCCGAGGCCACCTGGTAGCTCCAAGCCGGACTGCGGTAGGGAAAGTCACACCCCAGGGCAACGACGTCACGGTCCCGAAGCAGCAGCCCCTGAGGTAGCAGCCCGTCCGCATGAGCATGAGGCCGGCGACTATCGCGGGTACGGCACTGTCGGCCGATCTCCAGAGTGGAAGCCGGAGTGCCCGCGCCAGCAGCACGCCCGCGACAACGGCAAGAATGAGCCCCCCGTACAGCGAGAACCCGCGAAAATCGAGGCTGTATGTCTCGGCGGGGTCTTCAGCGTAGACCCCCCAGTTAGTGGCGATGTCCGGCAGCCGCGCCCCGATGATCCCTATGACCAGGGCGCCACCGTACAGCAAGAGGGCCCGTCGCCACGACAGCCCCCGCCTCCAGGCGACCGCGGTCCCCAGCACCAGCGCCACGACCCCGGCCAGGACGTACAAGGTGCTGTAGGCGCCGAGCACCGCCTCGGCGCCACCCACGCGAAAGCTCAGCAGAACGGGGTGCAGCGTGTCCGCAACGGTATGAGAGGCCGCCGCCCGATGTCAACCGGCGCGGGGCCGGGCGCCATCAGGCCGGGCAGTAGGTGGGCGCCTCCGCGGTCCAGTCCTCGGACCCGCTCATCAGGTACTCGTGCATGTCGTTCGCTGCCTGGCGTGCCGCCCCCATGGCCAGGATCACTGTGGCCGACCCGGTTACTATGTCTCCGCCTGCCCACACTCGAGGCACGCTCGTCCGACCCGAGGTGGTATGGGTGGCGATATAGCCCCTCGAGTTGCGCTCGACCCCGCAGGAGTGAGAGAACAGCACCGGGTTGGGACCGGCGCCCACCGCGACTATTACCATGTCGACCTCCATCAGGAAGTTCGACCCCGCTTTGGGGATAGGTTTTGGGCGGCCGGACGCATCGGGCTCCCCGAGTTGCATCTGGACACACTCCATCTGTTTTACCCAGCGGCGGTCGTCACCGATGAAACGGATGGGATTGGTCAGGTAGCGGAACTTCACGCCTTCCTGTTCGGCGTGCTCGACCTCCTCGGTCCGGGCCGGCACCTCGTCGCGTGTCCGGCGATAGACGATCGACACCTCGCGGCTCCCCATACGGATGGCGGTACGGGCGCAGTCCATAGCCACGTTGCCGGCGCCCAGGACGGCCACCTGCCTGCCGTGCGGGGCGGGCGTGTCGTAGTCGGGAAAGGCATAGGCCTTCATGAGGTTGACGCGGGTGAGGTACTCGTTCGCCGACAGGATGTTGCACAGGTTCTCGCCCGGTAGGTTCATGAAGACGGGAAGTCCGGCACCGGTGGCCACGTAGACGGCGTCGTAGCCGGCCTCGAAAAGCTCTTCGATGGTCTGCAGCTTGCCCACGATCGAGTTAAGCTCGATCTTCACCCCCAGCCTGCGCAGGTAGTCGATCTCGGCTTCCACGATGCCCTTGGGCAGCCTGAACTCCGGGATGCCGTAGACCAACACCCCTCCCGCCTTATGCAGCGACTCGAACACGGTCACCGAATGACCCTTGGCCACCATGTCGGCTGCTATGGTCAGCCCGCTCGGCCCGCTGCCAACCACCGCTATCCGTTTGCCGGTGGAAGCGACCTTGCGCGGCATGGCCACCTGGTCGGTCTCCCGCTCGAAGTCGGCGGCGAAACGCTCGAGGTTGCCGATGGCGACCGGCTCCCCCTTCTTGCCCACGATGCACACCTTCTCGCACTGGTCGTCCTGCGGGCACACCCGGCCGCACACCGCGGGGAGCGCGTTCTTGCGCTTGATCACCCGGGCCGCCTCGACGAACTCGCCCGCCTTGATGTGGCGGATGAACTCCGGGATCTCTACTTCCACCGGGCACCCGGACACGCACGCGGGCTTCTTGCACTCGAGGCACCGGCCGGCCTCGATCATGGCCAGCTCGCGGTCGAGACCGTAGGACACCTCGTTGAAGTTGCGGACGCGCAGCATGGCATCCTGCTCCGGCTTTTTCTGCCGGCTCACCTTGGGCTTGATCTTGGCCTGGTCGGCGCGCGACAAGCCGTGCCAGTGACAGCCCGCCGAGGTGCAGATGGAAAAGTCCACCAGCCGGGACTCGGCGTAGATCACCAGCCGCGCCGCCGGTGCGCCGCACTCCTCGCAGGTCCGCTGCTCCACCAGCGTGTGGTCGCAGTGCGGACAGGCGAGGTCGTCCACCGCCCGGCCCTCGACCAACTCCACGTTCACCTGCCGCTCGAACACGTCCACCTTGGGACTCAAGAGCAGTTCGCCCGCCTGGCCATCGGCAGACACCCGCAGCTTCACCCACACCTGCTTGGTGGCCGGGTCGAAGACGTTGAGCGCCTTCTGACAGTGCGGGCAGAACGCCGAAAGCTCGGTCCCTGCCAGCAGGCTTTTGGATTCGGTCTCGGATTTGATGCCCACAGCTACCTCACCGGATCGATATGGACGTTAGCAGGGATGTGCGCTCGTCGCGCGAGTACATGCTGTTCCGCTGCATGAGCTCGTCGAAGTCTACCTTGTGACCGTCGAACTCGGGGCCGTCCACACAGGCGAACTTGGTCTCCCCGCCCACGGTGACCCGGCATCCCCCGCACATGCCGGTCCCGTCCACCATGATGGGGTTCAGGGAGACACGGGTGGGGATCTGGTAGAGCCGGGTCATATCGCAGACGGCGCGCATCATGATCAGCGGCCCGACCGCAACCACCTGGTCGACGTGGACCTGCTCTTCCACCAGCTTGGCGAGGGCATCGGTCACCAGGCCGTGCATGCCGTAGCTGCCGTCGTCGGTGGTCACCAGCACCCGGTCGCAGAGGGCGCGCATTTCGTCCTCGAGGATGAGAAGCCCCTTGTCGCGGGCGCCGATGATCCCGATGAGGGAATTGCCGGCTTCCTTGCTCCCTTGCATGATGTGGTGGAGCACCGCGATGCCGGAGCCGCCGCCGATGCCCACCACGGTGCCGACCTTCTCGAAGTGCTCGTCGCAGCCCAGTGGACCGACCAGGTCCTTGATGGCGTCGCCCACCCGGAGGGAGGCGAGCATGGCGGTGGTCTTGCCCAGAACCTGGAAGATGACGGTGATGGTGCCGTGCACCTCGTCGCGGTAGGCGACGGTGAGCGGCGTGCGTTCGCCGGTCTCGTTCACGCGAAGGATGACAAACTGCCCGGGGCGGATCTTGCGGGCGATAGCCGGCGCCTCCACGGTGATGGAGACCATGTCTCCCTTGGTTAGTTCTCGCCGGTCGACGATCGTATGCATCAGTAACCCCTTCCGCGGCTCGGTCCTCGCGAGCCAGCTGAGTCGCTCTTCCTGAGCCGCTCTTAGCCTAGGTGATAATCCTTGCGTCGTTGCGTATAGCGGATCCGTAGCATCTGGTCATGAGTGAGAGCGGCCACCTTCTCGGGGGCCTCCACCGGCGGCGAGCAGATGTCGCCGTCGCTGAGCTTGAAGACCACACAGCCATCCCCGGCGCAGACATCCAGAAGGGCCTCGAGCGGGATGACTTCGGGGCTGTCGGTCCCCATCCCGATTAGTATCGCCTGCGTGGTCAGCTGCAGTTCCCCCTCGTTCCATATCTCGCGTTCCGGTCCGCCGAAGGCCCGGACGTCCTTAGCCCGTAGGTCACCACGGATCCCGGTCAACCTTCCGAAGCGCCGGGAGATGACCTCTCCGATGCCCTTGGTCACCTGATAGCCCAAATACTTGTTCGTCGCGCAGAGTTCGCGCAGACCCTCGCCGTTGACCACGATCGCCTGGCTCGGTTCGGTGGTCCAGCCTGAGGCCGTATAGACGTAGGGCTCCATGGCTGCGGACCAGCCCAGTATCTCCCCGGGCCCGACCTCGTCGATGAGCACCTGCCGGCCTTCGGGGTCGCTGACCTTGACGTCGGCCTTGCCTTTGAGGAACAGGTAGAGCTCGTCCGCCGCAGCTCCTTCCGTGGTGAGGGTCTCCCCGGGCTCGAACTCCCGGACCCGGGAGATGCGGCCAATGGCGTCGAGATCGGCGAAGTCGAGATCTTTGAAGATCTTGAACCGGTTAAGCTCGTCGATGCTGCCGTGCTCTCTGACCGCCTGGTCGAAACGGGCGCACATCACTTCTCCTACGCCCTTCACCACGCAGTAACCCAGTTGCTCGTTCGTGTCGCAGAGATCCCGCAGGTCGCTGCCGCTGATCACGATCAGCTCTGACGGCTCCACCGTCCACGCCGAGGCCGTGTAGATATGGGGCTCCATGACCGCACCCCAGCCCAGCACCTCGCCGGGGCCGAGCTCGTCGACCTGCACCCAGCAGCCGTCGGTATCGCACACCTTGACCGCCGCCCTGCCCTTGAGGAACAGGTACAGTTCCCCGGCCGGCGCCCCTTCTGCGATGAGCTGCTCGCCGGCCGCGAACTCCTTGACGTACGCGATGCGCGCGACGGCATCGAGGTCGCCCAGGTCGAGCTCGGCGAAGACCCGAAACTGGTGGAGTTCGCCGAGGCTGTGCCCTCCCAGAGCCTGCCCACCCCGCCCGGCGACCGCGCGCCCGAAGCGACTGGAGATCACCTCGCCGATGCCTTTGGCCACCTGGTAGCCGATGCGCTTGTTGGTCTCGCAGAGGTCCCGGAGGTCTTTCCCGTCGACCACGATCAGCTCGGAGGGTTCGGTCGCCCAGGTCGACGCCGTGTAGACGTGGGGCTCGGTGACGGCCCCCCAGCCCAGCACTTGGCCGGGCCCTAACTCGTCTATAACCACCTGGCGGCCTTTGGGGTCGCGAACCTTCACCGCGGCCCCGCCTCTGATGAAGCAGTAGAGCTGCCCGGCCTCGGCTCCTTCGACCGTCAGCTCCTCCCCCGTCTCCACCGTGCGCACGTAGGTGATGCGAGCGATTTCATACAGGTCGGCGGTGTCGAGCTCCTCGAAGATGGTGAACTGACGAAGGCCTTCAACCGCCTGGCCTATCTGCGCCGGTGCTCCGGACCCACCAACAGCCAAGCCGAAGCGTCTGGAGATCACCTCGCCGACGCCCTTGGCCACCTGATAACCGATGCGCTTGTTGGTGTCGCACAGTTCGCGGAGGTCGTTCCCATTGATGACGATCAACTCGGACGGCTCCATCGTGCAGGCCGAGGCCGTGTAGATGTGGGGCTCCATCACCGCGCCCCAGCCGATCAACTCTCCCGGCCCGAGTTCGGCGAGCGGCACTTCGGCGCCGTCCGCGCCGATGACCCTCACTGCCACCCTCCCCCTGAGCAGGAGATAGAGTTGCTCGGCAGCTTCTCCTTCCTCAGTCAACTTCTCGCCGCCCACGAAGTCCCGCACGTAGGCTATGCGCGCGACGGCATCCAGGTCCCCCACCTCGAGTTCCGAGAAGATCTTGAACTGGCGCAGTTCGTCGATCTCCCGACCCACGATGGGGTGGGCGCCCTGCCCTGCGACCACTCGCCCGAACCGCTTGGAGATGACTTCTCCAATGCCCTTGGCCACCTGATAACCGATACGCTTGTTGGTCTCGCAGAGCTCGCGCAGGCGTTTGCCGTCGATGGCGATGACGTGGGACCGCCGGGTGGTCCAGGCAGACGCGGTATAGAAGTGGGGCTCGGTGATGGCACTCCAGCCCAGCACCTCTCCGGGGCCGATCTCGTCAACGAGCACCTGCCGGCCATCAGCGCCGCGGACCTTGACGGCCGCCTTGCCCTTGACGAACAAGTAGAGCTGATCGGCGGGCGCGCCCTCCATGGTGAGCTTCTCAGCCACCTCGCACTCGCGCACGCGGGCGATGCGGGCGATGGCCAGGAAGTCCTCGTCCTCGAGGGCTTCGAAGATCTTGAACTGGCGAAGCGCGTCGATGCCGTGCTGGACCGCTACGTTGGTGGGTTTCGGCGCCTGCCTTTGCCTGCGCCGTTCCCGAACGGGGTCCGCTCCGCCGGCGACGGCCGACAGTTGCCGCTGCGCCATGCGCCGGGCTTCCTCGGGCGACAACACGCCAACCCGCCCGATGGTCAGTCGCCGGGACTGTCCGGCCGCCGTACGATACCGGACCACGTACGAAGCCACGCCGGAGGGCCTCACGCGGACGCCGAAACCGGGTACTTCGTCGTCGGGCACATAGGTCTCGCGGTCGGGGTCCGGCTTCAGACCTTCCACGAGGAGTTCCGTGATATGCGCCATTGTTCGCCTCCGGGGACACAATAGGGACACAAACAGTCGACTCCGGCATCCTATCTCTTGAGGGATTTTCTGTCAAGGTGGGTCTGGTGCCCACCAGGGACACGCGGGAAGCGGGCTGGTGAGTGCCCGGGCGGGTGCGTGCCGCCTCTCCGCGCGCCGGTGTCCAGAGCCGCGTGTACCATGGGGGTGGACATGGACAGATCGGCGTGCACATCGAGGATCCGGCAGGCGGCGGTGGGGCTCAGCGCCCATCAGGTCGTTGCGGCGTTTCTGGTCGCGGCCATCGGCCTGGTTTTCGGCGCCTGCGGTAGCGGCGTCCCTGCGTCTCCGGCGGGCGCACCGGCGTCGACCGCCTCGTCCACGCCGGGTTCCACCGCTGGGCTACCTTCGACCACGCCACCGACCTCCGGCGGAACGACCACGACCGACACCATCTCCGTCGGCGAAGATGCCACGGCGGAGGTGCTTCAGGTGATCGACGGCGACACGCTGGTTGTTCGCATCATGGATGGATCCGTCACCGATACGGATGCGGGAGCCGAGGAGGAGGTTAGGCTCATCGGCATCGACGCTCCCGAACCCGGTGAGCCGTTCGCCGCGGAGGCGACGGCGTCACTGAAGGATCTAGTGACCGCCCGGGCAGACGCACGGGTGGCCATCGTCCTCGATGAAGAAGCCCGCGATCAATACGGTCGGCTGCTGGCCTACGTGTTCTGTGGCGACCGCATGGACGTCTTCGCCAATGCGGAGCTGTTGCGCAGCGGAGTAGCGACCCTCTATATGGTGCGGCCGAACGTACTCTATGAGAGCGAGCTCCGGCAGGCTCAGGACGAGGCCAAGGCGGCCGGCCGAGGCGTGTGGAGAGCTGCGCCGGCCCGCCCGGTCACGATCGCCGGCATCAAATACGACCCGCCCGGCGACGACACCCAGGACCTCAACCAAGAGTACGTCGTCTTCCAGGTGCTGGTCACCTCCGGCAGCCTGCGCGGCTACGCTGTGGAGGACGAGTCCGGGAAGCGCTTCGACTTCCCCGACCGGGTCTTCCAGACGGGTCAGACCATCACGCTGCATTCCGGCCGGAAGGCACCGACACCGCCACCGACCTGTACTGGGGAGCGAGCGGCGCAGCCATCTGGAACAACGGCGGCGACACCGTCAAGGTGCTCGACCCGCACGGCCACATCGTCGGCGAGTCTACCTACTGAGCGGTAGCCGCGCCGTAGAACCGCAGCGCCTCCTCGTACTATGATGGCTCAAGGCTGGTCTGGGGGCCGGAAACGTCGAGAGGAGAGGTCGTGGGGGAGATAGGTTGGAATACAAGGGCCCGGTGAACAAGTCCGGCGAACGGGTCATCGTCCGGGACATGTGTTTCATCGGCGTCCCGTGGGGCGGCAACGCCTGCATGGTCGACTCCAAGGACGGCAAGGTCATCCGCATCCGTCCGGCGCGCTTCTACGACCAGTTCACCAAGGAAGAGGTCAAGCCCTGGGTCATGCACGCTCGGGGCAAGACCTTCGACCCGGGCGACAAGACGCTGCCCCCCCCGTCTCGCCTCTGCTACAAGAAGCGGGTCTTCTCGCCCGCCCGCATCCGCTACCCCATGAAGCGGGTGGACTTCGACCCGAGCGGCGCCCCCGGCTCCACCGGCCCCGGCGGCCGCAACATCGAGAACCGGGGCGTCAGCAAGTACGAGCGCATCAGCTGGGACGAGGCGCTGGAGATCGTCACCGGCGAGATGAACCGCATCAAGGAGACCTACGGCGCCACCGCCATCCTCTATCAGAACGACCAGCACGGCGAGAACAAGACGGTCCACGGCCCGCACGGCTGCGGACGCAAGCTGCTCGACCTCTTCGGCGGCTACACCCACCAGGTCCGCAACGCCGACAGCTGGGAAGGCTGGTATTGGGGCGCCAAGCACGTGTGGGGTTGCGAGTACATCGGCCAGCAGGTGCCGCAGAAGAACCTGCTCTACGACATCTCCAAGAACGCCGAACTCCTTCTGTTCTGGGGGTGCGACCCCGAGACCACGCCCTGGGGCTGGGGCGGACAGCTCGTCAGCCGCTTCAACTATCTGGTGGAGCGAACTCGGCATCAGGCAGATCTACATCGCCCCCGACTGCAACTACGGCAACGCGGTGCACGCGGACAAGTGGATCCCCGTTCTGCCCAACACCGACGCGGCCCTGTATCTGGCGATCACCCACCGTTGGTTCACCCAGGGCACCTACGACAAGGAATACCTTGCCACCCACGCGTACGGAGTCGACAAGTTCGAAGCCTACGTGATGGGCGACGAGGACGGCGTGGCCAAGAGCCCGGAGTGGGCGGCGCCCATCACCGGCGTGCCGGCCCGCACCATCAAGGCGCTGGCCGATGAGTGGGCCTCCAAAGCGGACGACCGTCGTCATCAGCAACGGCGGCCCGGCCATCCGCGGCCCCTACTCCACCGAGCCGGCGCGGCTGCAGGTGCTGTGCCTGGCCATGCAGGGGCTGGGCAAACCGGGCTGCAACCAGGCCAAGATGATCGAGTGGGCCCTCGGCCGCCGACCCGGAGCAGCAGGCGGCACCCAAACCCGAGGTGCTCACCGACCTCGACGCCGCCTACCGGGGCGACATGCCGTCCGAGTACGGGCGCGACTCCTGCATCCCCAAGACGCTGGTGCCCAAGCTCATCCTCGAAGGCGAGGGCACCTGGTACGGCAACAAATACGGCATGCGCAGCGACCGCGACGACCAGTTCATCCAGTACAAGTACCCGGCCGACGGTTGCTCCAAGATCCACATGATCTGGACCGACTCCCCCTCCTGGATCACCTGCTGGAACGACGGCAACAACTTCATCCGGGCGCTGCGCGATCCGGATCATCGAGTTCGTCATGTGCCAGCATCCCTGGATCGAGAACGACGCGCTGTTCGCCGACGTCATCCTGCCGGTCAACACCAAGCTGGAGGAAGACGACATCGGCAGCGACATCTTCAGCGGGCAGATGGACATGCTCTATCCCCGAGCCGCGCTGCATGGAGTCGCTCGGCGAGTCGGTGAGCGACTACGAGGTCGTCTGCAAGATCGCCGAGAAGCTGGGGATGTCTCGAGGAGTACACCGGGGGCATGACCGTCCCCGAGATCATCAAATCGGGCTGGGAGTTCTCCGGCCTGGCCGACAAGATCTCCTGGGAGGAGTCTGAACAAGAAAGGCTACTACGTGGTCCCGCCCGAGCACGACTGGGAGAACATCCCCGCCGGGCTCATCGAGTTCTACGAGGACCCGGAGAAGCATCCCCTCCAGACCCCCACCGGCAAGCTGGAGTTCTACTCCACCGGCCTGGCCGAGCACTTCCCCGACGACCCCGAGCGGCCACCGGTGCCGCACTGGGTGGCCGAAGGCGAGTCGCACCAGGAGACCATCGGCACGGAGCGCTAGCAAGAAGTATCCGCTGCTCGTCATGAGCAACCACCCGCGCTGGGGCGTGCACTCCCAGCACGACGACGTCACCTGGTTCCGGGAGATCGACACCTGCAAGATCCGGGCCTCCGACGGCTATCAGTATCACCCGCTGTGGATGAACCCGGCCGACGCGGCCGCGCGCGGCCTCAAGTACGGCGACGTGGTGTCCATCTACAACGAACGGGGTACCGTGCTGGCAGGCGCTTACGTGACGGAGCGGATCATGCCCGGAGCGGTGGGCATCGACCACGGGGCCAAGTACGATCCCATCGTCCCGGGCGAGATCGACCGGGGTGGGGTGATCAACACCATCGTGCCGCGCAACTGCACGTCGAAGAACACGGTGGGGATGGCAGTCTCGGGCTTCCTCGTAGAGGTGGAGAAGGCCGACCTCGAGGGCCTTGCGGCGTAAGTATCCCGAGGCGTTCGCGCGGGAATGTCACGTCACGGCCGGACCATGTATCGCGGGGATCTTGGAGGAGAAGGCATGAACGTCAGCGACGCAGTATTGAAGCGCAAGAGCATCCGGTCGTACCTGATCAAGCCGGTGTCGGACGATGACCTGGCGACGATCATCGAGGCAGGGCGGTGGGCGCCCAACGCCGGGGCCGTACAACATGTCGGTCATCCGCAACAAGGACCTCACGGACCGGAGTCAACGAGAAGACCCTCGAGGCCATGCGCGCCTCCGGCAACGACTTCCTCATGGAGCGGGCGGCGCTGCCCGGATACCTGCCGCTCTACGGCGCCCCGGTGGTCATCTTCCTGTCCGGACCCACCGACGTGGCCCATCACGCAGCTCAACTGCGGCGTGGCGGTGGAGAATATGCTGCTGCAGGCCACGGAGTTGGGCCTCGGCTCAGTGCTTCCTCCGCTCCCCGTCGTACGCTCTCAACAACCCCGAGAACGAGGCCCTCGCCACGCGAAGCCGGGCATTCCCGAAGGGTTCCGGATGGAGTGCGGAATGGCCATCGGCTACATCGACGACGACACCAAGTTCACCCGCATGGAGCGCGAGCCGCGCGGGACGGTCGCCTACGTCGACTGAGAAGCGGCCGGCTGGGTCGGAGGGGCAAGTCGGGGCAGGCAATCGGGTCTTCACCGGGAGCGGACCATGGATGACAAAAGAGCAGCCAGGATCGCGGAGGCCATCAAGCCGTTAGTCGTCAAGCCCGGCAGGACAGTGGTCCTCGCGGAGGACTTCGACCCCGGCTACACCGAGGAGTACGTGCAGAAGGAACAAAGCGACGAGCTCCTCCAGCAGGGCGTGGAGCTGCTCACCGAATTCCAGGCCCGCCTCGCTGCCCAGAACACGTACGGGCTCCTGGTGATCATCCAGGCCCTCGATGCAGCCGGCAAGGACGGGACCATCAGCCATGTCATGAGCGGGGTGAACCCCCAAGGGGTGCGCGTGCACAGCTTCAAGGCGCCGTCGATCGAGGAGCTCGACCACGACTTCATGTGGCGCTGCGCCAGTCGCCTTCCGGCGCGGGGCGACATCACTATCTTCAACCGCTCCTACTACGAGGAAGTCCTTGTCGTCCGGGTGCACCCCGAGTTCCTCGACGCCCAGAGGATCCCGGGGGCCTGCAAGAAGGGTGACATCTGGAAGCGGCGCTACCGGGAGATCAACAACTGGGAGCGCTATATGGTCGACAACGGCTTCCCCATCGTCAAGCTCTTCCTGAACGTCTCCAAGGAAGAGCAGCGGCAGCGTTTCCTCGACCGGCTGGAAGAGCCCGACAAGAACTGGAAGTTCTCGGCGGCCGACGCAGCGGAGCGCAAGCACTGGGACGACTACCAAGAGGCGTTCTCGGAGATGCTCTCCAACACCAGCACCCGCTGGGCGCCCTGGTATGTGATCCCGGCCGATCACAAGTGGTTTGCCCGGGTCGCGGCCGCCGCCGTGATCGTGGATGCCCTCGTGAAGATCGATCCCCAGTTCCCGGTGGTGTCGGACGAGACCAAGCAAGACTTGCTCGAGGCGCGGGCGGTGCTCGAGGCCGAAGCGCCCATAGACGGGAAAGGCGCCGCTGCTGCGGACCCGGGCGAGACCGCCAGGGCCGGCGCCGACACTGAGCCGGCGAAGGTGATGACCGACACCGCTCCTGCGGACCCCGAGCCCCCGGGCGGAGATGATCCCCAGGGCGGTGACCCTAACGGCAGTGGCGCCAACAAGTCCAAGGGCCTGAAGGGCAAGATCATCGGCTTCGGGGAAATCGAGCTGGAGGGCAAGCGCTACCGAAACGACCTGGTCATCGAGGCCGGCAAGATCCGCAAACGGGACAAGAAGCCGTCCAAGGCCCACCGCGGCGAGGACGGCCACACCCCGCTGTCGCTCGGGGAAGACATCCCTTGGGGGGGAGGACGGCTCATAGTCGGCACGGGCATCGACGGCGCCATGCCGGTGATGACTGAGGTCTATGAAGAGGCCGGAAAGCGGGGCGTGGAAGTGGTCACCCTCCCCCTCGAGCAGGCCCTCCGGTTCCTGGCGGACACGAAGAAGAAGGAAGCCTTCGCCGTTCTGCACATCACCTGCTGACGCCGCGTTGAACGGCTGAAGTCGCGTCGAACCACCAAAGGCCGGGGGGGCGGATGATAGCGTCGAGAACTCCTGCCGGCTCCACCAGCGGGCGCGTGGTCGCCTTTATCGACATCGGCACCAACGCTATACGCCTGCTTGTGGTCCGGGTCGTCCCCGGCCATCTTCACACCATCATCACCGAGCAGCGCGAACCGGCCCGCCTGGGGGAGGGAGAGTTCCCCGACCGCCGGCTGCAGCCCGGTCCCATGGAGCAGGCGGTGCTCGTGTGCCGGAAGTTCGTGGAATTGGCGCGGGGCCACGGGGCCGAGGAGATCGTGGCCGTGGCTACCTCGGCCACCCGAGAGGCCCTGAACGCCGAGGAGTTCCTGCATCGGCTGAGAGTGGAGGCACAGCTGCATGTCCGCGTGATATCGGGTCGGGAAGAGGCCCGTCTGATCTACGCGGGTCTCTCCAACTTCCTGCACCTGGGCCACCAGAAGGCGGTGTTCGTCGACATCGGAGGCGGCAGCACCGAGGTGATCGTCGGAGGGCAGAGGAGCTACGAGTTCCTGGATACGATCGGGGTGGGGGCCGTGAGGCTGACCAGCCTCATGTTCTCGCCGACGGATGTGGGGCCGATCTCGCCGAAGCGATACGAGCAACTGCGGCAGTATGCCCGACACGCGGCGGTGCATACCATCTATCAGGTGGGCCATTACCACGCCGAACTGCTCGTGGGGACGGCGGGGACCATTCGGAACCTGGCTGCCGTCGCAGCCTCGTCCAGGCGAGAGCCCGGACCGGAGGACGGCGACGTGCTCACCCGCGCAGAGTTGCGCCGGGTGGCGACGATGCTGCGCCGGCTCCCCCTCGAGGAGCGCCGCAAAGTGGCCGGGCTCAACCCCGACCGCGCCGACATCATCGTGAGCGGCGCGGCCATCCTCGACGTGCTCATGGAAGGGCTGGGCTTCGACACCATGCGGGTGATGCCCGTGGGCGGGCTCCGCGAAGGTCTCCTCATGGACTATTTGGCACAGGGGTCACACAACCTCCACTGGCTATCGGTGCGGGAGCGGAGCGTTGTGCACCTGGGCCGGGCCTGCCATTTCGACGAGCCGCACGCCCGCAATGCCCAGCGCCTCGCCCTGGAACTCTTCGACACCGCCCGCGATATCGGGTTGCATAGCTACGGAGAGTGGGAGAGGGAGATCCTGGGCTATGCCTCCCTACTCCACGACATCGGCGCCTTCCTCTCCTACGGAAACCACCACGTGCACTCGTTCTACCTCATCAATAATGCGGATCTGCTCGGCTTCCACCAGGCGGAGATGACGATGATGGCGCTCGTGGCCCTCTTCCATCGCCGGGGACTCCCGGGCACGGATCAGCCTGACTATGCCGCGCTGGACAGAGACGACCGCAACCGGGTGAAGTTCTTGAGCCTCATGGTGCGCTTGATCGAGAGCCTCGACCGCAGCCATCAGAACGCGGTCAAGCACGCCTGCTTCCTCCCCTCACCGCCTAGAGAACTCAGGCTGCGCATGTGCGTGGACGGCGACGCCCAACTCGAGCTGTGGGGCCTGCGCTCCCGAGAGAAGGCGGTGCGAAAGACCCTAGGTCGCCATCTCGTAGTGGACGTGCAGCCGGCCGAGGCTCCTGCACGCCCCGATGGCCCCCCGCCGGGGGGCGCGGGCTCGCGCGAAAGCACGGGTGAGGGCGACGGCGCGCCGGAGCCCGGGCAGCCCGCGTCCGGCCGTTAACGGCCGTCTGCCGAAGATCAGAGGGTGGCGACCAGCTTGGCCAGCGGCCGGCTGAACTGCGAGCCTCTGACCAGTTCCCACAGAGGCCCGAAGGTGTGCGTCAGCCGCTCGATCTCGTTCTGCTTGACCGCCAGGTAGGTGGCCACTCCCGGGGCGTTCACGGGGAAAAAGGTACGTACTCCCTTCTTCTCCACCCGGGGCGGACCCCACGTCCCCGACCCCAGGAACCCCAGCAGAACGTCGCAGGTGACCACGGCATCCTGCAGATCCCCCAGGTGGTCCTGGACCTGTTTCGTGCGGTCGATGAGCGGCTTGGCGTCGCTCCCCAGCACTTCCTGGAAAAACTCGAGCGTGTACCGAAGGCCTTTGGAAGTGATGCGGAGCTGATGGAAGACCGCGAGAGGCGCGTCCGGCCGCGAGATGGGGCCGTCATATGCCTTGACCAGCGCCAGCCTGTCGAAGAGCACGCCGGGAAGCACGTCGCCCACCCGGGTGGCGGCCGGCTCCCCATCGGGTCCGGTGGTCCGTCCCGCTCCCGCCTCGGGGACCCGAAGGAAGGCCTCGAACTTCTCCTTGAAGCGCTCATAGCGGTCGCAGTCGAGGTAGGCGAGCAGTTCCTCCCGGGCCCGCTCACGCTCGGTCTTCCACGCCTCCACGAGAGGGTCCAACCCCGATTGCGCGTCTTCCGGCAGAGAGTCGATGTAAGCCTGCGTCTTGATCATGAAGACGTCCAGGTCGCGGACCGCCCCCAGTTCGCGCCCGGTCTCGCGCATGACCTTGAGAAAGGGCTTGTACTGGTCCATGGCAAGGTAGTCCTCGAACACCCGCAGGGCGGCCCGCATCCGCCGGGTGGCCACCCGCATGTCGTGGAGTTCCTCGGGGTCTTCGCCCTGCCGCGTGCCGGGCTCGTGCAGCATCATCCTCTGCAGGTGATAGAGCAAGGTCTTGCGGGCCGCCTCAGCCATGGTGTCGCCGGCCTGGAGGCCTGGCTTTTCCAACATTTCGAGCCCGTCACCCAGGAACGTCTCCCGTGCGCGTTTGCACTTGCGCTTGCCCACCTTCACCCGCGACATTTCGCCGGCTTCATCGGCGGCATCGTCCCCGACCTCACAGACCGGGATCAGGTCGCGATCCTCCTCCTCGGCGGCCTCCGTGGCCGCGGCTTCCGCAGCATTCTCCGCCGCCACCTCGGACGCCGGGGCAGGCGCCTCGTCCGGGGCCGGGACGCTCGGTGGATCCGTTGGGGACGAAAACGCCTCGCCGAGGGCCTCGAGGGCTCGCGCAAACTTTGAGCGGGGCTCCGGCTCCAAGGCCCAGACCGTCTGCAGTTCTCCGGCGATGGCGGCCAGATCGGCTTCGGAACCACCTTCCAGGAGCTCCACCTCCACCTCAAAGTAGGGCTTGCCGGCCGGGGGGGCGGCTCCGGACGCCCCGGTGTCCGTGGCCCCGGAGCGGAGACGGACCACGTCCAGGCTCAACTCGGCCGCAGGACTGCCCGCCTCGCCCACCAACCGCTTGGTCCGGTCTTGCTGAAGCTCGAACATCTCGACGAGGGGAGCACCTCCGGTGAGGTCCAGCACCCGGTCCCTCGCCGCACTCTCCGGCCACTCATCGGGCGCGGAGTATGCTTCCAGCCCGACCTCGAACTCCTCGCGTCGGTGCACCGCACCCGCAGCGGTCTTCGCCTTCGTGGCCGGCTGTTTCGTGTCCGCCGGCAGCGCGTCCACCTTCTTCACCGTGATGAGCACCTGTCCAACGCTCAGCCGGCGGCGGCAGTAGTAGCCCCCGGCGAGTATCCGCCGGTCTTGGGTATCGAGGTAGACATCGGTGGACTGTTTGGTCGCAGGGGGACCGAGCCTGAATCCCGCCAGGCGGCTCGCTTCCCGAAGCCGGCCCAGCGTCTCTTCGCTCGGAGCCCGGAACTTGGCCTCGACCTCCACCCTAGGCTCCCATGGCGCCGGGCTGGACGAGCCAGACGAGAACAGCTTTCTTAAGCGAGACGTCAGCCGTCTCAACGTAGGCCATCCCCCCCTTCTTGAGTACCACCCTGCCGCCCGTGAGCGCGCCTATGGTGGCCGTGAAGTCCGGCTCGTGACCGACCAGCACCAGCACCTTGGCCTCGGGGAACCGTTTCAGCAGCTTTCCCAGGCGGGTCGCGTCGAATCCGGGTTCGAGTCTTTCGTCTGCGACCACTTTATCCTGCAGACCCAAGTGCTGCCCGAAGATCTCGGCGGTCTCGCTGGCGCGCGGGTACGGACTGGTGACGATGGCGTCGGGTGCCGAACCCGAGCGCCCGAAGAACCCGGCCATGCGGGCCACGTCCCGCCGCCCCTGCTCGGTCAGCGGGCGCTGTGAGTCGTCCCCCTCCCATTCGCCCCGATTCACGGCGGCTCCATGCCTCAAGAAGTACAGGTCCACGAGTCCTCCTTATCGACGGTGCGAGCCTTCGGGGCCGGGGGCGCGGCCTGCTATGAACCACTCCTGTGCGCTGCAGACATCCCTTCCGGGGGACGGCCTAGCCCTGACATAGGTGCCGTCCGCCTGCATAAGCCGTGCCTTGACGTTATCGTGCAGGTACGTCTCCAGTATCTCCTGGCGCAATCTCTCGGCCAGTGCAGGGTCTTCCACCGGGAACAGGATCTCCACCCTGCGATCGAGGTTTCGCGGCATCAGGTCGGCGCTGCTCAAGTAGCACTCGGGCGAACCTCCGTTGCCGAAGTAGTAGATGCGGCTGTGCTCCAAGAACCTCCCCACGATGCTCGTGACCGTTATGTTGTCACTCAACCCGGGCACTTGCGGACGCAGGGAGCACATACCGCGTATCAGCAGATCTTGTTTAACACCCGCGCGCGAGGCCTCATAGAGGAGTCTGATCATCTTCTTGTCGATGAGCGAATTCAACTTGAAGACGAGGTGCCCCTCTCCTCCGGCCGAAGCGAACTCTATCTCCCGACGAATGAGCTCCTCTATCCTTTCGCGAAGATTCATCGGGGCGACCGTGAGCTTACGATAATCCTTGAGTTTGGAATAGCCCGTCAGATAGTTGAAGAGATCGCTGGCGTCTTCGCCGAAGCCCTCGCTCGCCGTGAACAACCCCAGGTCTGTGTACTGCTTGGTGGTCACGGAGTTGTAGTTGCCGGTCGAAACATGGACGTAGCGTCGTATCGCCCGACCTTCCCGTCGCACGATGAGCAGCACCTTACAATGCGTCTTGAGCCCGATGAGCCCGTATACCACGTGCACGCCCTCGCGCTCCAGAGCCCGAGCCCACTCGATGTTGCTCTCCTCGTCGAAGCGGGCCTTGAGCTCCACGAGGACGGCGACTTCCTTGCCGTTCCGGGCCGCCTCCAGAAGGGCAGCCACCACGGGCGCGTTCTTGCCCACCCGGTAGAGGGTCTGTTTGATGGCCAGGACGTTCGGGTCGCGGGCGGCAGTCTCGATAAGGTCGACAACCGGCTCGAAAGACTCGTAGGGATGATGCAGGAGGATATCCTGCTGCCGGATGGCGGCGAAGACGTCGACACCGTCGACCCCCTCGAGGCCGGCCGGCTCGCGCGGCACAAACGAGGGGTCCTTGAGGTCGGGCCGGTCGAGATCGTAGAGGCAGCCCAAAGTGCTCATCGCAATCGGAAGGTCCACCTGGTAGACGTCGTCCGGTCCGATCTCGAGATTGCGGGTGAGGATCGAGCGGATGTAGTCCGGCATACCGGTATCGACTACCAGCCGCACCACCGATCCAAAACGCCGGCGGCGGACGAAATGCTCGACCGTCTCGAGAAGATCGGCCGCTTCCAGTTCCTGGATGGCGATATCGGCGTCGCGGGTGACGCGGAACGGATGGGCCTCGACTATCTCCACCCCGGGGAAGAGCTCTGCCAGATGTGCAGCCACGACCTGCTCGAGCCATACCAGATGCAACCCTTCGCCATCTGAGGAAACCGGAATGAGCCGGGGCAACGTGTTCGGCACCTTGACCCTGGCGAAGTGCTCCGCGCCGTCGTCGCGGCGGATAATCACCGCCAGATTCAGACTCATGTTGGAGATGAACGGGAACGGCCGGGCCGGATCGTACGCAAGCGGGGTAAGCACCGGGAAGACCGAGTTGTCGAAGTATGCCCGCGCGGCGGCCTGCTGCTCGTTGGTGAGCCGGCTGTATTCGACTACGTGGATGCCCACGCTGGCCAGCTGTTTCAGCACGTCCACGAAGCACTCGCGAGACGCGTCCATCAGCTGCTGGATCATGGGCCGGATGGCCTTCAGCTGCTCGGCAGGCGTGAGACCGTCGGGCGACAGCTCGCTTATGCCGGCCAGCACCTGCTGCTTGAGCCCGGCCACCCTCACCATGAAGAACTCGG
This sequence comes from uncultured Actinomycetes bacterium, assembly GCA_963734825.1. Lineage (GTDB taxonomy): Bacteria > Actinomycetota > Thermoleophilia > Gaiellales > Gaiellaceae > GMQP-bins7. Next base: position 750,522 of record CAVTIQ010000003.1, read on the forward strand.
ACATGATCGAGCCCAGAATGGCCAGGAACTTGATGCGCTCGAGCAGGGGGACCCGGTCGTCCTGGGCCTCTTCGAGCACCCTGAAGAAGAATCGGAGTTGGCTGATCTCCCGGTTGAGAAGGGTGGAGCCGTCCGCGGCGCCCGATTCCGGGCCGTCCGTTGCGGAGCTACCTGTCGCGGAGCCGTTCGGCCCGAGGCCATCGGTTGCCTCGATCTGGAGCTCACCCGCCGGTAACAAAGTGCGATCGGATCCTGGCACAGCCGCCTCCTGATGCGCCGTGACGCGGATGGATTACCATCTAACTATATCGAGAATATATACAGCGCAAACCCAGCCCTCCCCTGCAGGGGAGGGCCTGTTCTCCGACGGGAGGAGAGGGCCGCTCATGGACGACCACGTTGAAGGACTGCTTCAAGGCCTGGTGGACGACGACGGCATGGCCAGAAAGCGGGCGCGCGAGACCCTCCTGTTGGTCGGCGACCCGGCGATCCCGCGGCTCCGGGCCCTGCTGGAGAACTCCGGGAAGCAGGCCCGCTGGGAAGCGGCCAAGACGCTCGGAGCGATGATCGACCCCGGCAGCGTCGACAACTTCGTGAAGCTGCTCGACGACCCCAGTTCGGACCTGCGCTGGCTGGCGGCCACCGGCCTCATCGAGGTCGGACCACGGTCGGCGCGGCCGGTCTTGCGATCGCTGGCCGGCGCGAACCTGCCTCGCGGGCATCTGGAGATGAGCCGTCGCGTCCTGGCCGAATTGGCCCGGGATAACGGCGTGCTCGCGGGGATCGTGGGGCCGCTGCTGGACGTGCTGGGCGGGAACGATCGGGGCGTGGTAGCGGCCACCGCCGCCCGGGCTCTGAGCGACCTCGACCAGACGACCGGCCGGCTGCCCGAGCTCGGTGAGCCGGGTTCCGGAGCCAAGTGACCTGCCGAACGGGCGGCTAACTGCGGCGGAGCAGCACCGCCCGGCTGAGTCCTACCCGCGGCCGGCTGACGAGCTCGAACCCGGCCGCCAAGGCGAGCGCCACGGTGTCGTTGAACGCGGCTTTCGAGACGTGGCCCCTCGGCTCCACCAGCAGGAAGGTCCCGCCTTCGCGGAGCGAGGCGTGCACCTGGGCAAGGAACTCGGGCTTGGCCGGTACCTCATGCAGCATCCAGAAAGCGAGGGCGAAGTCGGCGGGCCCGAGCCCGACCGGCCCTTCCGGCCCCGCCAGATGCAGGACGATGCGCGACTCCAGACCGGCTTTCTCGGCACGGAGCCGGAGTCGGTCCAGCATCTCGGGCTGGACGTCCACGGCAATGACCGACCCGGTCTCCCCGACCGACTCGGCCAGCGGAAGCGTGAAGTAGCCTGGTCCGCAGCCCAGGTCGAGAGCCACGTCACCGTTCTTCACCAGGCCCTGGAGGATCCGCCGAGGGTTGTTGAACAGCTTACGCACCGGCGCAGTGAGCCAGCCGGCGTGCTCTGCCGGACAGACGTGGTCGGGGCTCACAGCGGGTCCGCCGAAAACGTATCCCCCCGAGACAGGTCGCCGGTCTCGTATCCCAGCCTGAACCAGCGCATCCGCTGCTCCGACGTCCCGTGGGTGAAGGTGTCGGGGATCACATAGCCTTCGGCCTGCATCTGTAATCTGTCATCGCCGATGGCGCTGGCCGCGCCCAGAGCTTCCTCGATGTCGCCTGGATCGAGCACGCCCAACGTGGTCTGAGCGTAGTGAGCCCACACGCCGGCTAGGAAGTCCGCCTGCAGCTCCAGGCGCACCGACAGCTCGTTCTTCTCGGCTTCGCTCGCCCCTTTCTGGGCGGCGTCCACCTGGTCCATTATCCCCAGCAGCTTCTGGACGTGGTGCCCCACCTCGTGGGCGATGACGTAGGCTTGGGCGAAGTCCCCGGGGGCCTGGAAGCGGTCGGCTAGTTCCTGGAAGAAGCTGGTGTCCAGGTAGACCTTCTGGTCCGACGGCGAATAGAACGGCCCGGAGGCCGCGCTGGCCAACCCGGTCGGCGTCTGCACCGTTCCGGAGTACATGACCAGCACGGGCGGCCGGTACGTCTCGCCCATCTCCCGGAACCGGTCGGTCCACACCTGTTCGGTGTCGGCGAGCACGACCGATACGAACTCCCTGATCTGGTCATTCTGTCCGGTGCCCGCCGGCCCGAGCGTGGACGGCGAAAAACCGCCCGCGGGGTCTTGTGGAAGGACGCTGCCGGGATCGCCACCCAAGAGGAGCACCAGAAGCACGACGACCACGGCCACGATGCCGCCGCCGCCCCCAAGGGCCAGACCGCGCCCTCCGATTCCTCGCCGGTCCTCGACATTGCGGCTCTGCCGCCTACCCCGCCACTGCACGACGACCTCCACTCCGCCCTGCCGGCACAGGCTTGCCCGAACGAGTTGAAGCATAAACCATTTCTTGACGCTGGGCTTACACACCCCCCTCTATGCTCGATGGTGGCCGGGCAGGAGACGGGATTTGAGCGGTCGCGCACCTAACGGAGGACAGACGATGGTCGCATCGGACAAGCAGAGCCTCACGCAGCAGGGATGGGCAGCGGGGAGCCACAAACGACCTTCCCTGGACGGCAAGCGGTTCTGCGCGGTCGTTTGCGTCGTCCTGCTTGCGATCCTCTTGGTCACCACCATGGCCGGCTGCAGCTCGAATGGTGAAGCCGCCCCCAACACCGCCGGGACGACCGTCGCCGGCCAGACAGTCACCCCACAGACCGGGGCACCCACCGGCACCCCGCCGACCGACGCGAACGGACAGATCACACCCCCTAGCGGCGGCATGCCTATCCTCGGCTCCAGCACCACGACCACGGCCGCTGCAGCCAGCGCCGATTCCACCACGACCACTCTGGCCCCGACCACCACGACCACCCTCGCTGACGGCCAGTACTCCGACGGCATCTACTTGGCCGGCACAGACATCGACACCGGTCTCTATCACGGCACGGTGAACGGCGACAAAGGGCACTGGGAGATCTCCAGCGACGCGAACGGCGACAAGTTCGTGGCCGGAGGCGATCCGACCGGTCCCTTCTACGTCAAGGTCAAGAGCGGGCAGTATCTCCGCCTGAGCGACGTGGTGATAAAGGCCGCGAGCACCACGGCGGCCGACCCTCTGGCCACGAGCGGCCTCACCGACGGTACCTATCGCGTGGGCTACGACATCGAGGCCGGCTGGTACGACGGCGCGGTCAACGGTGGCATGGGCTACTGGGAGATCTCCAGCGACGCGAACGGTACCAGCATCGTCGCCAACGACTACCCGCTGGGCCCGTTCAGCCTCAAGGTCAAGGACGGCCAGTACCTTACCCTCAGAGGCGTGACCGCCTCGCAGTGAGCCCCGGCCGGTCGGAACTAGCCCGCGTCGATCCCTAGCAGGCGGAGCGTGGCCTGATCGCGCTGTCCCTGGAAATACTTGACGAGCAGCCGCTCGAACACCGAGTCGGGCGGTGACACCAGGGCGAACAAGGTCGCCGACGAACGGAGCTTCCAGTCATCCGGTGAGCCGAAGATGTCGTGGGCGGAGTTGCCGGGAACGGCCAGGGCCGCCTTCCGCGCACTCGATGAGCCTGGGACCAAGCACCTGGTGCCGCAGATATGCTTCGGCCTCCTCCAGGCTCCGGATGGCGTACCGGCGGGCGGTAGGGCTGGATCCGAGGCCTTCCACCTGGGGGAAGACGTACCACATCCAATGGGTCCGCTTGTAGCCGTCCTTGATCTCCGCCAGAGCTCGATCGTAGCTGTCGCGCTGCGCCCGCACGAACCGGGCGAGATCGTAGGGGTCGGGGCCACCGGAACCGGCTCCAGTCAGGTCGGGGCCGGCAGAGCCCGGATGCTGCGCACCGTCGGTGTCCGCCATCGGCTCCCCTAGTACGCCCCGGACAGCTCGCCGACCACGTCGAGAGCGTCGATGTTAACGAAGGCCTTTGTCGCTCCGGCCGGCTTCTCCCCCGTGCACTCGATCCGGAGAGTGTGAGACCCGGGAACGAGCATTCCCGTCTCCCACACCTTCTGCTTCCACTTGACCACGGCGCTGTAGAGGTTCACCTCCTCCGGCGGTCCGCCGTCCAGCGACACCCGGGCGATGCCGTACACCGGCGCCTTTCTGGCGATCCAGGCCAAGTAGCGTCCGTCGAACTCGATGGTGGCCGTCGCGCCCACCAGGTTCGTGTAGCAGTACTTCAGTCCCGATGCGTTGTACGCCGGCGAATACACGTTCCACGAGAAGGTGTCCTCGAAAGCGTAGTACTTGCCTCGGGTTTCTTCGTAGCGCAACGGCACCTGGAGAAGCGTGCCGACCACATCGATGGCATCCACAGTGATGCCGGTGCCCGTCGCCTTGTCGGCTCGGGTTCCCGTCGCCTCGATGGTCACCGAGGTGGGGCCGGAGTCGAACGAGGCCTCCAGCATCACCTTCTTCCAGCCTGGAGTGGGGCTGTAGAGATCGATCAGCAGCGGGTCGCGCAGCGGAGTCTGCGGCCGGCCGTACACGGTGACCTTGGCCCTGCCACATTCGGGACCCGTCTTGGCGATCCAGGCGAAATAGGCGCCCTTGAAGGCGAAGGTCACGCTGGCTCCCGGCGACTCGCTGATGCTGAGGCTGCCCCCGGAAGCGGAGGGGTCAGCCTTCGTGGACCACTCTCCTGTGCGGAAGAACCGCTCGTCGTCCTGCTCCGCCCGGGTGGGCGCGCCGGGGAGCAGCAGGCTGCCCGTGATCTCGAACGCGTCGAGGTTGACGTAAATCCCCCTGCCGCCCGGCCGCTGCTCGCCCGTCCATTCCACCTCGAGGGTATGGGCGCCGGGCGGCAGGGCGCCACTGTCCCACACCCGCTGCTGGTACGCAGCCACGGGGTAATAGAGGTCCACCATGACCGGCGCCTGGTCGTCGAGGGTGACGCGGGCCATTCCGTAGATGTAGGCCTTCTTGGCTATGTAGGCCACCCGGGTGCCTTCGAAGCGCATGATGACCGATGCATCGTGGCTGGCGAAGTAGAACTCCCCGTCGGCCTGCTCGGGCGAGACGCTCTGGGTCCAGACCCCGCTGAAGGCGAGATAGGCGTTGTCCTCCTGCACGCGCGTGGCCGCTGAGGCGCCGGACGGCGTGGCGCCCGGCGCGCCGGAGGAGGTGTCCCCGGAGCCGTCGGGCCCGACCACGGTCGCATCGACGGTGGTGGTGATGGTCGCGCCCGACCCCCCGCTGGGGTTGGAGCCGTCGGTGGTCGCTCCGGCTCCCGAGGAGCAGCCGATGAGGCCCGCGGCGCCCGCCAAGCAGGCCGCGGCGACCAGCACGCCGGCGACGAACACGGCGAGTGAGCTGGCGAGTCTTCCCCGGGTCATGGTCAGTCCTCTGCGAGCCCGAACCGCTCGGGCAGCCCCACTGTCCACGTGCCTCTCCATCATAGCTCGCTGGTGCACGCCCGGCCCGGCCGGCGGGCCGAGGGCCGCCGACGGAGCCATCGGACGACTCGGCCCCCGTTATGGCCTGGCTCTGAATTCCCTGCCGTCCTTGCGACAGAGGCGTTTGATGATGGTCTTGCCCGAGTTGGCGTTGTCGAAGAGCGACCCCGTCATCGTCATCCAGACGCCCACGAAGAAGAAGCTCGAGAGTCCGGGTAGAGTGGAGACGAACTTCTTGTCGGCGGGATCGTCCCTCAGACTGAGGGAGTACTTGCGGTTTGGGAGATTGAACCACCCCTGGGTTCCGCCCATGTAGCGTTCCCACGTCATGAGGGTACACACGTCCACGACCTCCACCTGGCTCCCGATCCCCGGAAAACGGCGCTCGAGGATCGTGACGACCCAGTCGGCCACCGCCTGTTTTTCCCGCCGATAGCCGTCTCGGTCGGTTTCGTAGAGGTGTTTCCAGTATGCGTGGCTGGCCGGTAACTCGACTTTGATGGTGCCCTTGCCCGGCGGCGCCATGGTGGGATCGAAGCCGTAGATCTGCATTTCAATGCTGTCGTGGGTATGGCCGCCCATGGTGATCGGTTCGTCAAGGAGAAGCGCCAGCGACGACGGCTCCCCGGAAAGGTCGCGATCGACACCGAGGAACACGTCCACCGCGAACATGGTGTCGTCCGAAATTGGGGCGCAATATCCACGCACTACGTCGTTTATGTACCTGCCGTCGAGCAGGTCGAAGATGGTCTTGCGGCCGTCCGCGTCGGAGATGACCACGTCCGCCCGGTGTTCGCTGCCGTCGGTCAGCCTGACCCCCACGGCTCTGTCGTCCTCCACCAGGATCTTCTCCACCCGGCTGCCGTAGCGCACCGTGCCCCCAAGGGCGAGGTAACGCTCCTCGATGGACCTGGCAAACGGAGCCGCTCCTCCCAGGGGCCATTGGATATCGCCATCCAGCCCCTCGGCGTGCCTGAAGAGATGGAAGAACAAGGTCACTTGTGGCTGGGAGTACACGAGCAGGGCGAAGGCCCGCCTGAGGAAGGGGTCGGAAAAGCGCCCGGCATAGTGGCCCATGTTGGGCTTCATCCACTTGCGCACCGAGAGCATGGACGGGAGCGAGGCGAGGGACTCGCGCAGGGAGCCGGCCAGCAGCTTGTCGCCGATGCGCTTCTTCGCCAGGGCCTCAATGGACCGCACATACTGCAGGATAGGGTCTGCGTCGGCGGGCGAAAGCTCCAAGAGAGTCGCTTCCAGACGCCCCAGGTCGTAGTAGTCGCGGAACGTCTTTCCCTCCGGCGAGGCCACGGCCGCGCACTCTTCCAGTGTCACCAGTTCCCGCGGCATCGCTCCGAGCTCGTTCCACAGCCGATAGATGGCGGAACCCGGCCTGCAGCCGAACAGATGGTGGATGCAGGCGTCAAACGTATGGCCGCCACGCTTCCATGAGGCACACTGGCCGCCGGGCCTGGTGTGCATCTCGAATATCTGCGTCTGGTAGCCGTTGATCTGACCGTATATCCCCGCGGCCAGACCCCCCATACCGGCTCCGATGATGATCGACCCGGCCACGCCGGCCCTGTCCGCTGGATTCCTCACCGTCCGCTGGGTTCCTCAGCGGCCGCTACTCATCGTACAACCGGCGGGGCGCTCGCGTCGCGAGTCCTCTAGCTCGGGTCGCAGGCCGTCGGGCCCGCTCCCGCTGCAGCCGCTCGCCTGCGACCGCCTGGTCCCGTCCCCACACGGCGGCCGATGGAATGCACCCGGTATAGCCCAGTCACCTCACGCTCCGTTCGGCTAATGCCGGGGCTTTGGTGGCAGCAGGGCCACTCAGTCAGGCTTCGCGTCCCCTTTCGGAGCCGGTCTGGTCTGGATGCCATCTTCGGCCCGCGAGAGTCTCTTCTCCCGGGCCAGGGAGGCCGCGGCGTCGATCAGCGAGGAAAAGAAGCGGACTCTGTCGTGGTCGAGGAAGCCGGTGTACTCCAGGACCCTGTTCGTCCCGGCCGAGGCGCCCACGATGCCCAGCCACCCTCCCACCGGTATCCGCGACACGGTGGTGAGAAGAACGCTCAATCCCCCACTGTCGAGGAAGGTGCAGTCGGTCAGATCGATGAGAAGATTCCGGGGCGGGTAGGCCCCCTGGAAGACGTCGTCGACTGCGTCGAGGACCGCCCGCTTGGAGACTTGATCGAGCTCACCGTCGATGACGATGAGCGGCACATCTTCGAGTGAGCTCTCAATCAGCTGCATGGGGGGCCCTCCGTTCGCATGCTTCCCAGGGCATCGAAACCACCCGGTGTATTCCCACTCAGCGGGAGAACAACACCGGCGCGCCCTCGAGCAACGCGCTTTCCGCGACCCCGGCTGTTGAGCGGCGCGCGGCCTGAGCAGCCCGCCGAAATAGGATCGCCCCAATGACCCCTGCCAGAGCGAACCCGGTGAGGAGGAGGTAGCCCGCCAGGTAGCCGGAGGCGTCACCCATCTGGTCGAGGATCAGTCCGAACAGGTACGGCGTCAGGAGGGCGCCTCCAAAGCCGAAGACGTTCACGACGCCTGAGGCGAGCCCCACCTGCTCCGGCCTGGCGACGACCAGCGGGATGTAAGCGTAGAGGGGGGAGAAGAAAGCCATGCTGAGGAATCCGGCCAGGGTGACCAATATGCAGACTGCGCTCAAACTCGAGGCGAAGGGGACCATCATCATGGTGACGGTGAGCAGCACCAAGGATACGGTGATCACCGGCAACTTCCCCCAGCGAGACATCGCCGCGGCCCCCACGGGGTTGCCCACCAGTTGCGCAGCCCCGACCATGGCGGTCAGTTGGCCGGCGGCGGCGGCCCCCGACCCGAAGTGCACTTCCATGTAGTGAGGGGTCCACGCGAGGGCGCCGACACCGACTCCGAGGGTGGCCACGTTGAACAGCGCGAGCAAGAGCAACCGGCGGTTCGAGACCGTCCCCCGGATCGAACGAGCCAGGTGCCGAGGGCTGGGAATGCGCTCCGGCCTTTCCGGCAGTTCCCGCACCGGCCGCATGAGCGCGACGGCCAGACCCAGTGCGGCGGCAAAACCGGCCGTCGTCAGGAAGACACCTCTGTATCCGGTGGCCGCGGCGACCGAGGGCATCACCAGGAGCGCCGCCATGACACCAAGTCCATGCCCTGCTCCGAAGATGCCCCAAGCCCTTCCCCGCTTTTCGGGCGGAAGGGCATTCGCCAGGACGACGCTGCACGCGGGGACCGTGACGCCCGCGCCGAGCCCCTGCAAGGCCCGCCCGACAAGCAACCATCCAAAGGAGCTACTGAGGGCGAACACGATCGAGCCGGCTACGAACAGTCCGCAGGCGAAGATCATCACTCGCCCCCCCAACCGACCGGCCGCCAGCCCGGCGGGGATGGCGGTGACGCCCAACGCGAGCATGAGCACAGACGTGAGCAGGCCTATTTGCGAACCGCTCAGCGACAGCTGGTCGCGCAGCTGACCGGCGACGACGGGGACGAGTGAGAGCGAGCAGGCGGTCAAGGAGAAGTAGAGCATTAGGACGACGGCCATGACCTCCGTCGCCACACTCCGCCGCCGGGCGGAGACCACTGCACCGGTCGAGGAAGAGGCGCCGGTCGAAGTTGAGGAGCTGGCCCAGCCCGCTCGCGGTCCTACTCTGGTCACCTCTTGTCGACGAATCGGGATCATCTCTCCTCCTCCCAACGCGCTGTTCCTTGACTGCAGTGTCGGGACTTGAGGTCAACCGGAGATAAAGTGAGGCCAAAGAGTTGCGAAAGACGCGAGCACGGGGTATGCACATGCCATGACCGGGTCGCCCCGCAACGGCAGGCACACGCGCAGCGATAGCCTGCGCACGCCCCGCGACGGTCTGCTCGTCATTGCCGCCGCTGCGTTCGCCGCGAACTACCTGCTGAAGGTGGTGGCCGCCGTCGTGCGCGCGGGCGGTCCCGTCCTCGTCCCGGGGCACGCCCTTCAGATGTTCGCGTGGTTGGGACTCGCCGCGGGCTTCGCGCTGGCCGCAGGCGCCTTTCTCGGAAGGCCGTGGGCCCGGGCGTCCCTGCTCCGGAAGGGTCTGAGGTCGATAGCCGCCGGCTTCATCCTTCTCGCGGCCGCCTCGGCGCTCCCGCCTTTCTCCCAGTTCGGCCAGGCGCTCGCTTCGGCGGGCTACCTGAGCGCGCGGCTTCTTATTGTGGCCGGCTATCTGGCGTGGGTGGCGGCGGCGCTCGTGGCGGCGGGCGCGTACTCCCGGCCCAGAGCCGGCTCCGACAGCAATCCGGCGCGGCGCCAACGCCTTCTGGGATGGGCCGGCGCCGCTTTCGCCGTGGGCACGGGTCTACAGTTGCTTTCGCAGGTCATCGCCGGATGGAGCACCTGGACCGGCGTGGCGGCCGTGTCGTTCCCCAGAGTCGCAGGCCTCTTCGCAGATGCGCTGGTGCTCGGGGCCGGCGTCGTCGCGACGGTGGCGTTATTCGAAGCGGGTCGCACCGGCCGGTGGCCCGGCGAGGAGCCTTTCGCCTGCCGAGAACAGCTGCTCAGTGTGGCGGCCGCTACACTCTTTCTGGCCTGTGCGCTTCAGGCTGCGGCGACCGTGTCGGTCCTGCGTCTCTTCTCGGGGACCGGATGGACAAGCGCTGCGTACTACTGGCTAACCTGGCTGTCCGGTCTTTCGCTGGCGGTCGGGCCCCTCGCGGCCATGGTCGGCTTCGCGTTGTCCGCCCGCTCCCTACGCGCCCGGACCGGGGACGGCTGACGATCTGCGCCGCCGGAAGCTCACCGTCACCTTCAGCAGGATTACATCCTCCGATCCCTGCAGAGTGAGCAAGGCCATGAGGGGTGCGCGGCGCTGGAGCCGGAAGTCCACCCGCTTGGCCTTCCACAGGCTCGGGGCATCGGTGGGCTCCGCTGGTTCCCAGCCCTGCGCTCTCATCCGCCGGACCAGTGGCGTCACGGCCATATCGATCATCCGATACGATGGCGCCGGAAGACGTGGATAGGCTCCGGCCCCGAGACCGGTCACGAGGCCGGCCGCGGCGGGCCACGGCGTGGTGTTCGGAGGGAAGGTGCTGGCGAAGTCCTGGTATTCCCACTCCTGTCCTGGCGCCTCGAACGGCATTCGAACCTCCCAACCTATCGACATCCCGGAACCGGTCCGAGTTTCGGCCGGTATCGGGCCTCACGCACTCGATGATACGCCGTCTCCTTGGAGGCGGCAGCAATAGGGTAAGCTTCTCCGGATGGATGCTTCCCCGGATACCCTGGACACTTGCGTCGACGTCCCGACGGAGAAGATGGCCGGCGCGGAGGCCCGCGTCGCCCAGTTGGACGGGGCGGTGGTTGCCCTCTCCGGTGGGGTCGACTCCAGTTTGCTGCTTGCCCTTGCCGCACGCGCTCTCCCCAGGGAGAAACTGGTGGCGGTCACGGCCGTCGGGCCCGTCGAGTCCGAAGAGGACATGAGATCGGCCCGCGCGCTCACGAGCGGCCTAGGGGTCTCGCACGAGTGCATCGAGCTCGACTCCCTGGAGGTCCCTGGCTTCGCCGACAACACGCCACTGCGCTGCTATCTGTGTCGGGGCCAGCTCTACGAAGCGTTGGAGCGCATCCGAGAGGACCGTGGCTTCGAGGCCGTCCTCGACGGCGCCATCGCGGAGGACAGTCTCGACTACCGCCCCGGGCTGCAGGCCGCAAAAGAGTCTGGGGTGCTTCACCCCCTAGCGGAGGCAGGCTTTTCCAAAGAAGAGGTCCGGGCGGCGAGCCGCCTGCTCGGTCTTGCCACGGCGGAGCGCCCCGCTTCACCCTGCCTCGCATCGCGCTTCCCTTACGGGGAGAGGATCACCCCCGAGGCGCTCGATACGGTGGCCCGCGCCGAAGCGTTGCTGCACGGCTGGGGCTTCCCGGTGGTGCGAGTCCGGCACCACGGCCGGCTGGCCCGGATCGAGGTCCCCGCCGCCGAGGTCCCCATGCTGATGCGAGGAGCCGGTGCGCTCGCAGGTGGTCTCCGCCCTCACGGACCTGGGCTACGCGTACGTTACCGTGGACCTTCTCGGCTTCCGCTCGGGGAGCCTCAACGAGGTGCTCGGCGATCAGCCCTGACCTCGGCCCCGCGCCGAGCGCGAGGCCCGGTTCGGCGCTCAGATGGAGTAGTTGAGCGGCCGCCTCGGCCAACCGGGCCTCCTCGCGGTCCACCAGGTCTTGAGGGTGGTCGATTCGTAGACGCGGTTCACGACGTCCCGCACCTCTTCCCACAGCGATACGAAAGCGCAGTCTCCCTTGAATGAGCAGTCGGCCGAGCTGGGATCGGGCAGGCAATCGACCGGGGTAAACCGGCCCTGGCAGCACTCCATGACGTCGGCGACGGTGATGTCACGCGGGTCCGCGGGCCAGCAGGTAGCCGCCCCGCGGACCGCGCCGGGCCTCGACCAGTCCGGCGTGCTTCAGCTCGTTGAGAACCACCTCCAGAAAGCGCTGGGGGATCGCCTGAGCTCTTGGCAATGTCCTCGATGCGGACGGGCCCGGCATCGGACCGCCTTGCCAGCTCGAACAACGCCCTGAGCGCGTATTGGCTCTTCTGGGTGACCACGTGACTCGCTCGGCTGGGGTAGGCTCTTGCCGGCAGCCGGCTAGATGACAGGGGCTTCGTTGAAGAGGACCGTCGAGAGATAGCGCTCGCCGGCGTCGGGCAGGATGACCGCGATGGTCTTGCCCTCGAACTCCGGCAGTTGGGCCAGCCGCGCCGGCGGCCGCGGCGGCCGCGCCGGACGAGATGCCGCAGAGGATGCCCTCCTCGCGCGCCAGCCGGCGCGCGAACTCGATGGCCTCTTCGTTCTCCACCTGCTCGACCCGGTCCACGATGGACAGGTCCAGGTTGTCGGGGATGAAGCCGGCGCCGATGCCCTGGATCTTGTGCGGCCCGGGCTTGAGGTCCAGACCGGCGAGCTTCTGGCTTATCACCGGGCTGGCGGCCGGCTCCACGGCCACCGAGAGCAGCGGCCTTTGCCGGGTCTTCTCGAAGTAGCGGGAGACCCCGGTGATGGTGCCGCCGGTGCCGACGCCGGCCACCAGCACGTCCACGTTCGCCGTCGGTGTCGTCCCAGAGCTCCGGACCGGTGGTCTTCTCGTGGATGGCCGGGTTGGCCGGGTTCTTGAACTGCTGCGGCAGGAAGTACTTCTCCGGGTCCTCGGCGGCCAGGGCCTCGGCCCGGGCGATCGCCCCTTTCATGCCCTCGGGCCCCGGCGTCAGCACCAGGTTGGCGCCGAAGTACTCGAGCACCTTCCGGCGCTCGATGCTCATGGTCTCGGGCATGGTCAGGGTCAGCTTGTAGCCCGCGCGCGGCCGCCACGAAGGCCAGAGCGATGCCGGTGTTGCCGCTGGTGGGCTCGACGATCTCGGTGCCGGGCGTGAGGAGCCCCTTCTCTTCGGCGTCCCAGATCATGGCCGCGCCGATGCGGCACTTCACCGAGTACGACGGGTTGCGTCCTTCGATCTTGGCAAGCACGGTCGCCTTGGTCTTGCCGGCGATCCGGTTGAGGCGCACCAGACGGGGTCCGGCCGATGGAGAGGGAGTTGTCGTGCGTATATGCGAGCCATCTCCTACGCTCCTTGCTGAGAGGCTTTGAGGGCCTGATCGAGGTCGGCGATGATGTCGTTGATGTCCTCGAGACCCACCGAGACCCGCACCAGGTCGGGGGTCACCCCGGCCGAGACCTGCTCCTCGGGGGTCAGTTGCTGATGGGTGGTGGAGGCCGGGTGGATGACCAGGGTCTTGGCGTCGAGCACGTTGGCCAGGTGCGAGGCCAGCTTGACCGAGTCGATGAACTTCTTGCCGGCCTCGAGACCGCCCTTGATCCCGAAGCTGAACACGGCGCCCGGGCCCAGCGGCAGGTACTTCTTGGCCCGCTCGTAGTCGGGATGGTCGGGCAGCCCGGCGTAGTCCACCCAGGAGACCGCGGGGTGCGCTTTGCAGGAACTCGCGCCACGGCCAGGGCGTTGGCGCCGTGGGCGCGGGCCCGCAGCGGCAGCGTCTCCAGGCCCTGGATGAACAGCCAGGAGTTGAACGGCGAGAGCGCGGCGCCCAGGTCGCGCAGCAGGCCGGTGCGGATCTTGAGCACGTAGGCCAGACCCGGCGCCACGGCTTGTCGATGGTTGCCGAAGGCGTCCCAGAAGTTCACCCCGTGGTAGGCCGCGTCGGGCTCGGTGATCTCCGGGAACTTGCCCGCGGCTCTTCCAGTCGAAGTCGCCCTTCTCCACGATGGCGCCGCCGATGGAGGTGCCGTGGCCGCCGATCATCTTGGTGAGCGAGTAGACGGCGATGTCCGCCCCGTGGTCGAAAGGGTTGAAGAGCGGCGGCGGGGTGACCGTGTTGTCGATGATCGAAGGGCAGGCCGTGCCGGTGGGCCACCTCGGCGATGGCCTCGAAGTCGTCCACGTTGCCCTTGGGGTTGCCGATGGACTCCGTGTAGAGCAGGCGGGTGTTCTCGTCGATGGCGCCGTTCGAAGTTGGCCGGGTCGCGCGAATCCACGAACCGGGCTTCGATGCCGAAGCGCTTGAGCGGAAAGCGGAACTGGGTATAGGTACCGCCGTAGAGCTTGTCGCCGGTGACGAAGTTCTGGCCGGCCGAGGTGATGGCGGCGATGGCGTAGAAGATCGCCGCCTGCCCGGACGCCGTGGCCACCGCGCCGGTGGCTCCGTGGATCGCGGCCAGGCGCTTCTCGAGGACGTCGGTGGTGGGGTTCATGAGCCGGGTGTAGATGTTGCCGAACTGGCGCAGGGCGAACAGGTCGGCGGCGTGGTCGGTGTCGCGGAACACGTAGCTGGTGGTCTGGTAGAGAGGGCACGGCCCGGGACAGGGTCTCCTGGTCGGGGGTGTGGCCGGCGTGGAGGGCGAGTGTGTCGATGCTGTATTCGGTCATGTCGTGAGCCTTTCTGGGATTGCGGATCGTTCGGTCGAAGTCGTTCGAGTGGCGCATGATGCCCGTTCGGCACATTCGCGAGGTGGCGCCGCCGAGACGCCCGGTCCGCGCAGCCGGAGAGGCGGACCCGCGTGTGCGAGGCGCGTGCCGCGTGCTCCGCGACGCGCCCGGCGTCGCCGGAGAGGCACACCGAACGGTGCGCCGGGTGAAGTCCCGACCTTTCTTCGAAACGAGCATGGCCCTGCGGGTTCTCCCGAGGTTAAAGTGCAGTAGCTCGGTCGAGATAGTAGACTATTATCCACGCCGTGTCAAGAGGCGCGCGCAGCGCGCCCGGGGAAGCCGGCGAAGAGGGAGCTGGGCGGGCGAGTCCGGCCGGCGGTCCTTACTCTGCGCAGCCCGGATCCGGACCCGGTTCCCCATCCTCGAGGATCCCGCAGCGGCCGTCGCGGATGTGGATCACCCGATCGGCCATCAGGCGCGATTCGGGATTGTGGGTGACCATGACGACCGCGTGCCCGGCGTCGGCCAGTTGACGCAGGAGTTCAAGAACCACCTGCCCGTTCTCGGTGTCGAGGCTACCCGTGGGCTCGTCGGCGAGGATGATGGGCGGATCGTTGACGATGGCCCGCGCTATCGCCACCCGCCCCTGCTCGCCTCCGGAGAGCTCCGCCGGCAGGCGACCGGCCTTCTTGGTGTCCAGGCCGAGCTGCTCCAGGGCACGCAGGGCTTTGCCCCGCTTGTCCGGCATCTTGAGGATGGCCAGCGGCAGCATGACGTTCTCGAGCGCGGTGAGGTACGGCAGAAGCTCCAACTGCTGGAACACGAAGCCGATGTACTCTCGGCGAAGGTCGGCCTGACGCTCCCCGGAGAGCCCGTACACGTCGATGCCATCAATGGTGACGCTGCCGCTGCTGGGGGGGTTCATGGCCCCGAGGATGGAGAGCAGGGTCGACTTGCCGGAACCCGAGGGCCCCATCACGGCGACGAACTCCCCGCCGCGCACGTCGAGGCTGACCTCGGCCAGGGCGACGACCCGGCCCGGGCCTTCCGCCCCATACTCTTTGCTGACGCCTGCGACAGACAGCACGTGGCTACCTCCGTCTAGAGCTTTCTGAGAGCGACCGCCGGGTCGAGGCGGGCCGCAAGGAATGCGGGATAGATGGTGGCGACGACCGCCAGGGCGATGGCCAGAGCGGCCCCGGCGACAAGGACGGGAGCACTCACACGCCAGGTCGAGATCCAGGCTGGGGACGATCTTGCGGACCGAAGGCGGCACCGATGACACCCAGCGCCACACCGGCGGCGGCGGCCACCGCGCTCAGCAGCAGCGACTCGCGGAACATGAGGCTCACCACGTCGCGCGACCGGAAGCCCAGCGCGCGAAAGACTCCGATCTCCCTCTGACGTTCGCGCACGGCGGCGAGCATGGTCAACACCACGATGAGCGTGGCGATGAGGACGATGAGAATGGTGGCGCCCAGAGCGATGTCGGCCAGGGAAGAGCCGGCTTGGGCGTTGAACTCGAGACTCTGTTTGACCGACCGCACGTCCACCCCGGGGACGGCCTGCCGGATCTCGCCGACCATCTGATCGACCGTCTTGGACTCGGTCACGGCCACTTCGATCATGTTGAGACGACCGTCTCCCCCCGTCGCCTGCGCGAGGGCGTCGCGGTCGACGATCACCGCATTGTCCTCCTCACCGCCGGTCTCCTGGAGCACGCCGCTCACCACGAAAGTCGTCCCCCCGATGGTGAGCGAGGTTCCCGGGTCGGCGCGCAGCTTGTTGCGGGCGTTCAGGCCCAGGAGCACCTGGTCGGGGCCAAGGGGCAGCACGCCCTCCACCCGCCACCACGGCTTCACCCGACCGCTGGCCGCGATATCAGTGCCGATGGCCAGGTACTCATCGCCGGAGATGTTCACTGCCCGCAAGGCCACCGGGATGACCGCGGCGAGCGAGTCGCTCGAGGGGATCCCGTTCACCGCCGCGACGACCGCCGGATCGAGGAGTTCGGTCTCAGCGGAGCCGGCAGTCGCCACGGTGATGCCTCCGTACTGCAGCGACAGCTCCGGGCTCTGCGGCACCACCGTCAGGCTGGCGCCGTAGCGGGCTAGGCGGGCGTCGAGCGTAGTCTGCAGAGAGAGGACCAACGACATGACCGCCACGAAGGCAGCCACCGCTGTAGCCAGCCCCACGATCACCAGGACGCTCTTGCCCTTGTGACGCCGGATGTGCGCCACCGAAATGCCGTTCAGTCCCAGACCGCCCGCCACCGCTTCACACCCTCCTCAGGGCGACCATGGGGCTCAGCCGAGAGGCTACCCAGGCCGGGTACAGACTCGAGAGGAGGACCAACAGAGTCGCTGCCCCGATCACGACCAGCAGGACCGCTGCCGCCGGAGTGGCAGTCGTGGTCACGCCGGCCACCAGGCGGGCGAAGGGACCGGATACGAGCAGGGCCAGCAGCACGCCCACAACCGAGGCGACCACGCCCACGATCAGGTTCTCGACAAGCACTATCTCCATCACGTGGCGCCGCCGGAACCCCAGCGCCCGGAAGACGCCGATCTCCCCCCGGCGGCCGCGGACCGCACCCAGAGTGGCGGCCAGGACCACCAAACCTCCGGCGACCACCATGAAGGCCGATACCACGATGCTGAAAAGCTTGAACTGGCCGACGAGGATCTCGCGCGACTCCATCGCCTTGCGCATGGCCGACACCTTGCTGCTGGGGATGGCCGTGGAGATTTGGGCGCTGAGGTCCTCGATCGGGCAGGAACTGCACCACGCGGACACCTCCACGAAGCTCACCTCGCCCGGCCGACCCCACAGACGTTGCGCGGTGGTCAGGTCGAGGAACAGGAGGTCGTCCTCCTGCGACCCGGTGGGCTGGAGGACGCCGGTTACCCGGAAGTCCTCGCCCCGAAGTCCGATGTCGTCTCCGGGCTTCTTGCCCAGCTTCTCGGCCGCCCGCGATCCCAGCACCACGTCGTGGGGGCCTTTCGGGGGCTGCCCCTGTATCTGCCACCACTTCTTCAGCCCCAGCTCCTGATCCCACTGGACCCCGGCCGCCATGAGGCCGACGCCTCCGACGTCGGCGAGCTGCAGCAGTTTGGGCGCCACCCGGTTGATGTTCTCTTTGTTCTGGATGGTGCGGATGCGCGCCACCTCATCCATGGTGAGGGGCTTGGCGTCGTAGGTCAGCCCACCGACCTGCACCCCGCCGTACGTCAGCGGCAGTTCCTGGCTGCGCGGCACGACCGTGATGTTGGCGCCGTACTCATCCACCTTGTTGGCCAGATCGCTGTCCGCGCTCCGGTTCACGAAGTAGAGGGAGGCGACCACCGCGACCACCGAAGTAATCATGATGGCGAGCATCAAGGTCCGTGTCCAGTGCTGCCGCATGTTGCGCAGCGCGACGTGTGACAGGCGCATGCCAGGTGTGGGTCGGGCCGTTGGGCTGACCTACGAGTTATCGCGTTCTGTGACGGCTACGCGCGCGGGACCCAACTCTCCAGCGCGGTGGTCGGCACCGAGACCGTGTCGCCCTGGACGGTAGTCGTCAACTGCATGGGCGGGTAGCTCAGGCAGCCGCCCTCTTTCCCCTCCAGGGTGTTGAGGTCCCAGTGGGTGAAGCAGGCGTTGCACACCAGATCGTTGCCCTCAATATGAAACTCGTACGAGTGGCACGGCTCACACAGGGAACTGGCCACCACGATGCGCCCATTAGGCGCGACGTAGGCCAACAGCGGCAGGCCATTACCGGCGATATCCTGGTAGCCTTCAGGCATGGGGGTGTTGCGGCTGTAGAGGACACCGACAAGCTTCTTCGCCTTGACATCTGCGATCGAGAGGCTGAGATTGCCGCCGTCGACGGTAGCCTGGGGCAGCACAGTCATCGCGATCGGGCCGCCGCTGTAGTCAGAGCCGCCTTGCTCCACCACTGCACCGCCGACTTCAGGGGTGCTGGTAGCCAGACGGTAGCCGAAGAACCCTCCGACCGCCACGACGATCACTACCAGACTGATGATGGTCGCTTTCTTCAAGGGGAAGCGCCCGGATTTTTCAAAGTTCTCTCGCTTGGTCAAGGCGGCGGGCGCCTGCTTGGCCGGCGCTTTCTTCTGCGACATGATCACTCCTCCGATCGAGCCACTACGTCCGTTCACAAGGCGGATTTCCGAACAGTGGCGCATAGTGTACTACATTTTGTAGTAATTGGTCGGAGTGGCTGCAAGAGCGGGGCTCGTCCGGCGCTCTGAGCGCTCGGCACCGGCCGCCCGGCGTGGCGGTCCCCCGCTATGCGGAAACGGACTCGGTGCAGGTGGCCGAACCGGCGTCGCCGGTCAGGCCGTTCCCCGTGACCGTATACAGGCTGGTGCAGAAGACGGTGAGGACCAGCGCCAGAGCGGCGATCCCGCAAAGCAGCCGGCGCCGCGAGGGGGTCGGTCGCCGGTCGTCCACCAGGTGCTGCACCCGTTCGACCACGAGTTCCTTGTGGGCGAACGCCGCGCCGACCGGCTGGGCTTCCGTGGAGCTGACATGAGTGGCGTGGAACTGCAGACGGGCCACGTGGCTCACGCTCGTGGCCACCAAAAGGTCGCCTGCTCCCCGCGAGGCAGCCGCGTCGGCGGCGATCTCGATGCACCGGCGAACACCGGCGTGGGCCTGGGGTACCCCCGGAAGGAAGAAGAGGGCCTTCTCCACCGCGCGAGACACGAGCAGGAGGAGGTTGTCGCGCCCGGAGGCGTGGGCCGCCTCGTGAGCGAGGACGACTCCGAGTTCCTCCGCCGGCAAAGACTCATGCAGACCCCTCGAAATCAGGATCAGCGAACGCCGGTAGCCGACGGTCCAAGCGAACACGGAGCGGTCGGCGACTTCGTATACAGGATGCGGCAGTCCGGTCTGGAGGGAAACGGCCGAGGCGAGGACGGCGCGCCGCACTCTCCGGCCGGCGCGGAGTGCCGTGAAGACGGTCCACCCCATCCTGGCGGTCATCCAGACCATGAACGCCGTCACCGATAACCACAAGGTGAACTGCGCCCAGGAGGGGAGCACGCGCGGGCAATAGGGCCCGTGGGTACAGGCCGCCCCAAGTCCGCCCGTCACCGACTCCGGCGCCAGGAACAGGAACAGGAAGACCGACAGCCCAAGCGTCATCAGAGCCACCGACACCAGGAGGGCGAAATGGATCCACACCGCGGCTCGGGACTCCACCGCCGGCTCGACGAACCGGCGCACCAGGAACGGCGCCGCGATGAAGAGGAGCACAGAACCGATGAGGAGGGCTAGGCCGGCGATGACATCTCCCGCCTTTTCTCTTCGATGATCTGGGCGAGCAGGTCGAGCTGCTCCATGTCGTGAGCGGTCACGCTATCGACGAACTGGGCGAGCACAGCCCGGTCGGCATCGACCAGGACGCCCGACATGAAATCGCGGACCACCCCGGCACAGAAATCCTCGCGGTTGGCCGCCGCCTCGTACACGTAGGCGCGGCCTACGGCGCGCGCGACGAGCAGGCCCTTCGCCGTGAGCCGGCTCATAACGGTCATGACTGTTGTGTAGGCGATCTCCCGGCGCTCGGTAAGGCACTCGTGGACGTCCTTGACGGACGCTTCACCCAGATCCCAGACGCATTCCAGGATCTCGGCCTCGAGCTCGCCCATGATCTGGGTCAGCCCGGACTTGCTCTCGCTGGTCGGATCGGGACTCTGTCTGCGCTTTCTTGCCACTTGCATCTCTCTGCCGGCGCCGGTTACCGCGCAAAGACTACCACATGTAGTAGCGAACGGCGACGTTCCCGCATAGAGTCGGCGGGGTGTCCGCCCGGGAGCGCGGCAGATTGCCGCCGGAGGCACCGGTGCTTGTCGGCTCAGGCCGCCTGCTTGGGCGGCATGGCAAGCGCCCGCGCCGACGCGGCCAGGTCGGCGATAGTGGTGCTGTCGAACAACTCGTTGACGCGCGCGGCAGCCTGCATCCAGAGCACGTGGGCGGCGCAGGCGTCGGCTCGGGGGCACTCGACGTCGAGGCAGGGAGCGAGATCGAAATGCCCCTCGGTGGCATGCAGGACCTGCTGCACCGTCACCTGGTCGGCCGAATGGGCAAGGGCGAACCCGCCCGCCTTGCCCCGGTAGCTCTTTACCAGACCGGCACTGGTCAGGGTGCCCATCAGCTGCTGGAGATAGCCGGGCGAGATGTTCTCGCCTTCTGAGATCTCGGCCTTGCTTACCGGATGATCAGGTGAGTTGGCCAGAAAGATCATGATCCTTGTGGCGTGGTGACCCTTGGTCGACATGCGCATCATGACGGTGCCCTCACCTACGATACGTTACTGCGCTACCTATCTTAATTGTGAAAGTTAGCACAGGGCGCTGCCAATGGCTAGACCCTTGAGGTTCGTGTACGAAGCCTGCGCTAATGTCCCGACCGATATCGCATGGCTAAGGAGCTTCTCATCATCGACGGCGGCGTAGCCGGGCCTTCGGCCAGATGCCACGCGGCCAAAGGTGGCTACCGGATCTCATAGCGGGCCGGTGCGTGGAGGACTGGGGCAGGATCACCACTGCTGCGCAGTCAGGACGCAACGCCGTCCGCGCGATGTGCAGAAAGGACGGCGCGTCCACTTCGCAGACGCTCCGCGCATAGCGGGGCCGTCAAGTGGGTAGATGCCGCTCTGCCTCTAGGTTATAGCGAGGAGAGGAGTAAAGGTGGCCGAGGAAGAGCAACCCAAGAAAAGGGCGCGGACCACTCGGAAGGCCGCAACCAGCGGTGCTCCAACCGCCAAGACCGAGCGCAAGACCCCCCGCAAGCAGGCAGCCCCGCGCACTCGCCGGGCGAAGGCCGAAGAAGAGAAGGCCGCCAAAGAGGCCGCGGCGGCGACGGAACGCGAAGAGCGGGCCGAGATGGTGAAGACACTGACCAACGGAAGCCTCGCGCTGGCCGCCGAGAGCTGGACCGACATGGCCTCGGGGATGGAAGCCATGGCGGCCGCCGACGCCGTGGCCACCCTCAGTCGCGAGGTCGGCAGAGCCGGGGCCGATGAGGTCGATGCCGGTGCGAGAGCAATGGCGGTCTCACAGAACGTAGCCTCCCAAAGCCTGGCGCTGGAGGGCCTGAGCGGCGAAGACCTGAGCGTGGGCCTGGCCCTGGCCGGCATCGCAGGACAGCTCCGGGCGGTCGTCGCCGGGCTGGAGGGCTTGACCACACCGGTACTCGCTCGCTTCCTCGATAGCAGGAGCCGACAGCTCGAGCAGCTCGCGGAGAACGTCATCCAACGCGCTGCCACGGCAGGGGCTCTGGCGCGAACGTTGGCCGATACCAGCCTTGCTGCCGCCGCACTGGCCGACGAGGAACTGGTGGAGGGCGGAGCGCGCCTGGCCGCCTCCCGGCGGGAGGCCGCGCGGAGCGAGGAACTCGCCGACGAGGGGCTGGACCTTCTGGCGCTCGGTATCGCTGAGGCAGCCGAAGCCGAGGAGCTCGAGCAGGAAGCCGGCTATGTCGCAGCAGTGGATTCCGACGAGCCCAAGCAGGAAGCGCCGCCGCAGGGTTGATCCAAGGACGGCCGCGGCCGGCGGACGTCCCCGGCCGCGCCGGGGCACCGCCGCGCGGCTGCGGCTACAACGGATTCACCTGCAGGTACGGCCCCAGCGAGACGACGACGATGACTGTCGCCCCAGGAGGCACCGGATACCCCGCGGGCGGCAGTTGGGCGAAGACCTGGCCTTTGGGGGCAAGCTCTGTGAAGAACTCGGCGCTTGTGACCTTGAGGCCGAGATCCCCGAGCGTGGCCGTCGCTTGGTCCAGGGTCATGCCCCGCACATCCGGCACCAGGACGAAGTCGACGGTGGGCCTCGGTCCGGCGGAAGCGACGATGCCGACCGTTATGCCGGGTTGAGTGACGCTGCCGGCCGGCGGTACCTGCTCGCCGACCACTCCTTTCGGCACGTCGTCGCTGTAGATCGTCGCGGTGACCACCTGATAGCCCGCCTGCTCCAGCGCGGCCACGGCTTCCGCCTCGGTCTGGCCGACGACGTCGGGCACGGTCGCGGTCTGCGCCGGTTTGGGGCCCAACGAAATGACGATGTTCACGGCACTGCCGACCGAAGCCGCCACGCCGGCCTGTGGATCCTGGCTGATGACGTCGCCCGCAGGCACCGTGTTGTCGAACGACCCGCTGGACACCGGCTCGTACCCGGCATCGCTGAGTGCCTTGGCCGCCTCGGCCTCGGTCATGCCCACCACGTTCGGGACGGTGACGGTCGGGTTACTTCCCTTGGAGACGGTGATGGTGACCGCCGCTCCCGGCTCCGCCGCGGTGCCGGCGTCGGGGGACTGGTTCACCACGATGCCCGCCTCAACTTGGTCGTCGTAAGTAGTGTCCTTCTCGACCTTGTACCCGGCCTCCTCGAGGGTCGCCGTTGCGTCGGCTTCGGTCAGCCCGACGACTTTGGGGACCAGAGTCTGGGTGACCCCGGTAGACACCATGACCGTCACCTGGGATCCCGGGGCGACCGGGGTTCCCGCCGCCGGCGACTGGTCGACCACCGTTCCGGGCTCAGCCTCGTTCTCGACCTGCACCGACTCGCTCTGCAGGCCGGCGGCACCTAGAGTCCTCGCGGCTTCGTCGGCCGTCATGCCCACCACGTCGGGCACCTTGACCTCCGCCTTGCCGGCCACTACGACGTCGACCTGGGTCCCCTCGTCCACGGCCTCGCCCGCCGCCGGCTTCTGGCTCACGATCTGTCCCTGCTCGGTGCCCGCGGGCACGTCGGAGGTATAGGTCACTTCACCTAGTCTGAGTTGAGCCGCCTCAAGTTCGGCGACACCCTCGGTGAGAGAGAGGCCGGCGAGACTGGGGACCTCGGCCTTGCCCCCCTTGAGGGCGACCGTTAGCACAATGGCCACGATAACGAGTACCACGACGATCCCCAGGAGGATCCAGAGCCACAGGCGCGATCCTTTCTCAGGTGGCGGCGTGGAAGACGCCGGCGCCGCAGGCGGTGGCGCCGATCCCGAGGGTTCGCTCACCTGCCCTTGCTCATCCATTGGTGCTCCTAACTGGCGGGCTTTCCTCTCATGGTAGCCTTTTCAGTGATTCGTGAAACCACCGAATCCTCGCGTCGCACCTCACGTCGGACGGGCGTAGCGGCCGGGCCAGGCGGAGGCCGTCGAGCGAGCGGCAGCGGCTGAGAGCGACGTAGGCCTGGCCGGCCGCGAACGCCCCCGACCCGAAGTCCACGAGCACCCGCTCCAGGGTCTTGCCCTGGCTCTTGTGGATGGTCACCGCCCAGGCGAGCATGAGTGGGATACTGGGTGTAGTGCCCGGCCTCCTCGGCCACGATGCGGTCGGCCTCGCCGGTCGAACCGGTAGTTGAAGTTCTGCCAGGTGGCTCGCTCACCTCGTGCACGCCTCCCCCGGCGCATCTCGACCTCTACCCGGTCCACCGGCTATCCAGGTGACCACCCCCAGCGACCCGTTGACCCAGCGCCCCTGCTCGTCGTTCTTGGTGAACATCACCCGAGCGCCCGGCTTGAGGCGCAGTTCCAGCGGCGAGGGGAGACGGTCGCCGTCGAGGCTGAACTTGCCCACTACCTCGCCCAGGAAGACGCGCTCCTCGGCCGGTCAGCGCCGCCATGGCCTCGGCGTTCATGGCGTCGGCGGTCCGGTTGGTGCAGGTGAGGGTTATGTCGTGGTCTCCCTTCCGGCTCCCCGCACCAGCGGTTGAGCTGTTCGACGACGGCGTCGGTGTCCTCGCGCTACCCGCACGCGGTTGAGCAGGCAGATGAACTCCCAGTCGATCTGGCGGAAGATCTCGTCGAGCTCCACGTGGGCGATGTGCATCCCCCGCAGGCAGGAGGCGCTGAAGAAGTAGGGACTGTCGTATCCACGGGCTTCGAGTATCTCCCCCTCCGCCCGA
Source organism: uncultured Actinomycetes bacterium (assembly GCA_963734825.1). Classification (GTDB taxonomy): domain Bacteria; phylum Actinomycetota; class Thermoleophilia; order Gaiellales; family Gaiellaceae; genus GMQP-bins7. Next base: position 774,744 of record CAVTIQ010000003.1, read on the forward strand.
GAAACGACCGGCGGCAGCTGGAACATGTCCCCCAGAAGAAGGAGTTGCACGCCGCCGAAAGGCGAGAAATCGCCGTTGGACTCGCGAAGGAACGTGTCGATGTTGTCGAGGACGTCGGCCCGCAACATGGACACCTCGTCGATGATGAGCAGTTCCAGCCGTCTGATACATCCGCCGATCTGCAGGCATGCGTATCTGGCCGGGGTCCTGGATGCGGGGAGGGAAGCGGAAGAAGGAGTGGATGGTCGCACCGCCCGCGTTCAGGGCGGCAACCCCTGTGGGAGCGAGCACGACATTGTTCAGGGCGATGTTGTCGCGTAGGTAGTGGATGAGCGTGGTCTTGCCGGTGCCCGCGTTGCCCGAGACGAACACGAGGGGGGCTCCGCTTTCGACCAACCTCCTGGCGTCAAGATAGCCCTTGGGGATCACGATCGCCGGCTCTGGAGGAGGCCTAGAGGCCGGCCCGGCGCGGGGGCCGGCTCGGGGGCGTGGGCGGGTTGGAGGCGGGGGCCGGCACCGCTGGTCGCGATGCAGCATGCCCAGCTGCCGTCGCTTTCTGAGCCTTCTTCGCGTCGTCCCACATGGCCCGTCCGCTCCTCTATTCCGTGCTGGCGCGCCGCCGGCGCCCCGAGAAGGGCAGACCGATAACCATACAGCAGGCACCGGACAGGAAACCGCGGCATTCGGCGGGGGACAGGGAGCTGCCCGAGCACGGCGCCCGCATCCGCAAAGAGCAACTGTCCGGTGACGAAGTCCGAACTCGCCGAGGCCAGGAAGACCGTCGCACCCAGCAGATCCTTCGGCTCTTCCCGCCGTTTGATGCACTGCCTGGCGATGGTGGCTGCGAACATTTCCTCGCGATCCGGCTGGACCAGGATGGCCTCAGTCGCCGTCAGCACGGGAGCGCTCGAGTTCACATAGATGCCCAAGGGGCCGAGAACTCGGGCCAGAGCCCGGGTGATCTGATGGACCGCCGCCTTGCTTCACGCGTGGGGAAGCAACCATGAGATGCGAAAGACCGGATGCAAGCTACAATCAAAAAGTGCGGGTCCTTCCGACGATCCCGGGAGGGGGCACTCAGTCATTGCCACCAGCGTGAAGGGGGAAACGACGTGGGAAAGGTCCTCGTGGTCTACTATTCGCTGACCGGCCGGACGCAGCAGATGGCCGAGTACATCGCTGAGGGGGTGCGCTTCACTGAGCACCAGGCGGTCACCAAGAAGACGTCCGAGATCAAGGCGGCCGAAGATCTGAACGGCTATGACGGCTACATCTTCGGGTCACCGACCTATCATCAGGACATGGCCGGGCCCGTCAAGACCTTCCTTTTCCTGGCGCGCGATGCCGATCTCGGGGGTAAGCTGGCCGGGGCCTTCGGCTCCTACACGCACAGCGGCGACGCGCCCGCCATGGTCTTCGACACCATGCGCTACGTGTACAAGATGAGACCGTTCTACCTGGGATCGTTCAACCTGCTGGAGGCCAAGGTCGGCACACAGGAGGGCATGCGCGGATGCCACGACTACGGCCGGACGTTCGGGGAGAAACTGATGGAGCCGTGGTCGGAGACCGGCGGGGCTGACGAGGCTGAGGACACTGCAACGGGAGAGACCCCGGAGAGTCCGGCTCCCTGGGCGGTGAGCTAGGCGCTCGCGCTCTGCGGCGCCCAGGCCGGAGTAGCGCACTGCACCGCCCGGCGTACGCTTGGGGCGACGGCGTCGCTTGAAGGGAGCGTGGTCCCATGAGTCCTGAAAACACTTCCCAGGTTTTTCTGATCGACTCCTCGGACAGAGACGCGGCCGTCAGAAGCCTGTTCGAGAAGGCCGGCTTGGGCGACCTCTCCGGCAAGACCGTGGCCCTCAAGGCCAACTTCAACAGCGCCGATCCCTTTCCGGCCTCGACTCACCCGGACACTCTCCGGGCCATAGTGACGCTGCTGAAGGAGGCCGGAGCGCGTGAGATCACCCTGGCCGAAAGAAGCGGCATGGGAGATACCCGCGAGAACCTGGAGAAGCTGGGGATCTTCGCCCTCGCCGAGCAGTTGGGCTTCAAGGTCGTCGTCCTGGACGACGAGCCCAAAGAGAGGTGGGCTCACATCGAGCGAGGGCGGCACTCATTGGCTGAGGGGCTTCTACCTCTCGAAGGTGGTCCTCGAGGCGGACGTCGTGATCCAGACGTGCTGCCTCAAGACGCACGGGTTCGGGGGCCATTTCACGATGTCGCTGAAGAACTCGGTCGGCTTGGTGGCCAAGAAGATGCCCGGAGGTGTGTACGACTACATGTAGGAGCTCCACGGCTCTCCGTTCCAGCGGCTCATGATCGCCGAGATCAACAAGTTCTACCCGGTGGACTTCGTGATCATGGACGCGGCGAAGGCGTTCATCGACGGGGGACCGGACAAGGGGACGGAGGTCGAGCCGGGACTGATGCTCGCCGGCAGGGACAGAGTGGCCCTCGATGCCGCGGGAGTCGCGATCCTCAGGGAGTTCGGGGCATCGAGCCTGATGAAGAAGCCGGTCTTCGAGCTGGACCAGATACGCCGGGCGGCGGAGTTGGGAGTGGGAGCCACGTCCGCGTCGGCCGTGGAGCTTGGTGCCGCTCGACGAACGGAGCCGGACGGCGGCGGACGCCATCCGCGCCATCCTCATGCCCGTCCCCTAGGCTCGGGGGAGAGCAAGATAGCCCAGCACGTGCTGAAGAGCCTTTCGCGAGCGACCCTCGAGGACGAAGCCGGCCATCCCCACTAGTGACGTCAGGTCCTCGGCCCAGAAGATGGCGGCGAGCATCCAGGCAGCCTGCCTAAGATCGGCGCCTGCCGGGATAAGGTCTTGCGCCTGCGCCTTCTCGAGGATCTCGACATAGGTGTCTATGATGCGTTGTTGCTCCTCTGCCATGGCTTCGCGCAAACCTAGATGGGCAGGAGCGGTCATGAAGGCGAAAAGCGGAGCCATGAAGTGGTCGGTGCCCGATGCCACCATCGACTCGGTGTGCAGCCGTCCAAGGTTTTCGAGCCACTCCAGAGGATGGTCTCGCCGACTGGCCTCCATCAGCTGCCGGAAGTTCCAGTGGACCCGGTCCACCCCGGCGAGCAGAATGCCCTTCTTGCTTCCGAACAGCCGGTAGAGAGTGCCCTCCGAGACCCCCGCCGCCGCCGCGATGCGCGCAGTGGTGGCCCCGCCGATCCCCTCGTCGGCGACCAGGCGCAGGGTGACGTCCACGATCCTCTCCCGCCGGTCAGCAGCCGAGACCCGCCTGCCCGCCCGCACCACCCCCCTTACCTCCTCACCGGCTGCAGTCGTCGAGTTCCTGGTCGTCTGCCGCGGACGGTTTGACCTCCACCGCCCCCCCGAAGAACAACTGCCCCATCTCCGGGTTCTCGAGCAGTTCCTGGGCGGGCGCCTGCATCAGCACGCGGCCGCTCTCCATGACGACGCCCTGGGTCGATACGCCGAGACCGAAGCGGACGTTCTGCTCCACCAGCACGATGGTCTTGCCCGCTTGGTGCATAGTGAGGATCGCTGCCTTGACCTGGGCCAGGATGATGGGATCCAGCCCCACCGAAGGCTCGTCGAGGAGGACCAGTTTGGGGTCGAGCATGAGGGCTCTGGCGAACTCGACCATCCGGCGCTGACCCCCGGAAAGGTTGCCCGCCTTGTCACGGGCACGTTCCCCGACGACCGGGTAGAGGGAGGCCACCTGCTCATAGCGCTCCCGGACCAGCGCACGCTGCCGCCGTATGAGGTAGGCCCCCATCAAGACATTGTCCTTCACGGTGAGCGTGGGGAAGAGCCCGTTCGACTGTGGCACCTGAGCTATGCCCGCACTCGTGATATCGGCCGAGCTGAGTTGGTCGATGCGTTGTCCATCGACCAAAATGGAGCCGCCCATGATCTCGAGAAGACCGCTGATGGCTCGGAACACCGTGGATTTTCCTGCCCCGTTCGGCCCGACGATGCAGGCGATGGCTCCCCGCTCCACCTTCAGGTTGACGCCGCGTAGCACGGCGCCACCGCCATAGCCGGCCGTGAGGTCGACGAGCTCAAGCAACTGCGTCGCCTTTCGACTGAGCGAGGTGGTCTCCACCCAGATAGGCCTCCAGCACACACTGGTCCTGCTGGACATACTCGGGGGACCCCTGACAGATGGTGGCTCCGCGGGCCAGCACCCGTATGGGGTTGCAGAGGTTCATGACGAAGGGCATGTTGTGCTCCACGATGAGGAAGGTCTTGCCCGCCTGATTGAGCTCTACTATCAGCCCTCCCAGGCGCTCGATGAGAGTCGGGTTGATGCCGCCTGCGGGCTCGTCCAGCAGGATCAGACGCGGCTCCAAGGCAAGCACCTGGGCCAGCTCCACCAGCTTCCGCTGCCCATAGCTGAGGGCCGAGCAGGGCCGGTCGCGATAGGCGGACATTCCTACCAGGGCAAGCAGCTCTTCCGCTTTGACGGCCTCCTCCCCGGACATCGCCTTGCGGTTGAGCTGCCCCGGCTTGAAATCGCGAAGCGGCGCGACCAGGTTCTCGAGTACCGTCATCTCCCCAAACAGGCGGGTGATCTGGAAGGTGCGGCCCAGACCCAGATGGGCACGCCCCCAGGGCGACAGGTGATCGATGCGAGCGGCGTCGAACCAGACCTCGCCGGAATCGGCTTTCATCATGCCGGTGATGATGTTGAACACCGTCGTCTTGCCCGAGCCGTTGGGGCCGATGAGCGCGGTTATCGAGCCGCCGGGAACGCCGAAGGAGCAGCCATCCACAGCCTGAAGCCCGCCGAACCGCTTCTTCAGGTCGTGCACCTCGAGGATGTTGACGGGCGATGGCTCCGGCCGCACCGTCGGTACCGGACGCTCGCAAAGCTCGATGCGGGCGCCGGTGAGCCCGGGACGCTGGCGTTCCTGATAGAGCGTCCACCGCTTCCCGATAGTGGAGATGATGCCCTGGGGCAGCAGGAGCACCACGAGCACGAGGAGCCCCCCGAAGATCACCAGCCGGCTGTTTCCCCCGCCCAGTTGGTTGTTCGCCACCTCGTTGAGGGGCTCGATGATGAAGGCACCCAGCACCGGACCCCAGAGCGTGCCTTTGCCGCCCAGAAGGACCGCAAGGATGATCTGCACGCTGAGCAGGAGTCCAAGCATGCCGATGGGATCGACGAAGGTCAGATAGTAGCCGTAGACCCCTCCGGCCATGCCCACGAACACCGCGCTGCACACGAAGCCCACGAGCTTGTAGGTGGGGGCGTTGATGCCCACGGCGCCAGCCTTGTCCTCGTCCTCGCGCATGGCGATGAGTCCCACCCCGAACTTGGTCCGCCGGATGCGCCAGGCAAGAAGCATGGAGAGGATCAGCAGTATCACCAGGGAGAAGTGGAAGGGCCAGTTCATGAAGTCCCTGCCCCAGGTGGGCAGGGGCAGGGTGATGCCGTTGGAGCCGTTGGTGAGGCCGCGCCAGTTCTGGACGAGGATCCGCGTGAGTATCAGGAACGAGACCGTGATGATGGCGAAGGCGAAGCCCCGCGTGCGCAACGAGAGCAGCCCCAGCAAGAAGGCGAGGAACCCGGCCACGATGCCCGCCAAAATGATCCAATAGAAGGGTGAGCCGCCCACCTTCACCGAGCCGATGGCTACGGCGTAGGCCCCGACCCCGAGGAAGGCCCCCTGAGCGAGCGACGGATAGCCGGCGAAGCCGGTGATGATGTTGAGGCCCACGGCGCTCACCGCTATCACCAGCGAGATGATGACCATGTTCTGGTAGTACTGGTTGCCGGTGAGTACCGGGAAGATGGCGATGAGGATGCATGCGACGATCAGGGGCGGGATCCACAAGCGCCGGCTTAGCCTGCCCGCCGCGGTGCCGCTGGGGCCGCTGCCGCTGGGGCCGCTGCCGCCGGGGCCGCCGCCGCGCATTTCGCCGCCGCCTGCGGCGGTGGCGCTCTTGGCTGCGCTCACTGGGCCACATCCTCCCTGAGCTTGGTGCCCAGGATCCCTTGCGGGCGGACGGCGAGGATCAAGAAGATGAGGAAGATCGAGAGTGCCGGAGACCACAGGGGCGACACGTAGGTGGACATCAACGCCTCCCCGACCCCCAGGATGAGGGCGGCTATGACAGCGCCGGGCACGCTCCCGAGGCCGCCCAGCACGACGATGCTGAGCAGCCGGGTGATCCAGAGGATCTGCGAACCGGGAACGAACGGGCCCATGAGGCTGACTATCGCGCCGCCCGCGCCCGCGCTGGCGGCGCCGAGCGCGAACGTAGCCGCCGCCACCGCCGATATCTTCACGCCCATGAGGCGGGCCGCGTCCTCGCTGGACGCGGCCGCCCGAATCGACCGTCCCAGCCAGGTGCGCGTGAAGACCAGTTGCAGGGCCACCATGATCACGATGGCCAGGATGAAACCGTAGAGGAGGTTCTGGGGAAGGTAGAACGGCCCTATGTGGAGCGAGGTGTCGACATAGCCGGGACGCACGCTCACCGAGTTGTTGCCCCAGACGAAGCCCATGACGCCTTCCAGGAAGAAGGCCAGACCGAAGGTCAGAAGGACAGAAGTAGTGACCGGCGCCCGGCGAACCGGGCGCACGGCCACGAAGTAGATTGCCCAGCCGATCACGTACATGGCGACCATGCTGATGAGCACCACGATCAGAGGGTCGAGGCCCAGCCGATTCCACGTCGTGTAGGTGATGAACCCGCCCATGATGATGAAGGCGCCCTGGGCGATGTTGATGATGCGCATCACCCCGAAGATCACCGTCAACCCTGAGGCCAGGAGGGCGTATACCCCACCCACCAGGACGCCCAGGATGAGCGTCTGCACGAACGTGGTCACCGCTGCCGCCTGCCCTCTCGGGTCGCTAGCCGCTCACCGCTGGATCGCCCGTCACGGTTGGGTCGCCGGTCACGGTTGGGTGCCCGGCATCCAGCCAGGGACGACCGCGGCAGTCGCGGCGCCTTCGGGTAGAACGATCTCGCTGGTGCCCTTCTGCCACTGCGCGATCATGAACTCGCCGAGCGGACGGCCGGCCTCGTCCCAGGACAGGGGGCCGAGGATGGTCTCAACCGTGTTGGCATGCAGCCAGTCGGCGATCTTGTCCTGGTCGATGGCGCCCACCGCGGTGACGGCGGCAGCCAACACCTGACCGGCGGCGTACGCGTCGGCGACGTCTTCAGGCAGGTCTTTGGCATCGGGGAACATCTCGTAGTAGCGCTTGACGAACTCGGCGTTGCCCGGGGTAGTGGCCTTCGGGCTGTGGCTCATGTGATAGAAGATGCCCTCGGTGTTCTCGGGGCCTACCGCCTGAGCATACTGGTCGCCGGTGCTGGGGGCCGTGGTCTGGAACAGCCACTTGGGCTGGAACCCGGCTTTCAGCATACCGCGGACCAGTGCCACGCCGTCCTCGAAGATGGCGCCGTGGACGACGGCGTCGGGCTTGGCGCCTTTGATGGCGTTGACGATGGAGTCGAAGTCGGTGGTGCCTTCAGGATAGGTGACCTCGTACACGTTCTGGATGCCGGCCTCGGTGAAGATCTTCTTGATCCCCTCGATCACGGGCGCCGTGAACGGGTCGTCCATGGTCGGGTAGGCGGCGGTCTTGGGCCGCTGGTCGGGCGGCAGGCTCACGATGTAGTTGGCCCAGACCTTGCCGGCATCGGGAGCAAGCGCCTGCTGCGACATGAAGGTCTTGGTGAAGCCGCGCTCGTAGATCTCGGGAGCGGCGCCGGTGGGAGTGACGTACACCATGCCGTTCTTCTCGGCCACTGCCGAGGAGGGCAGCACCAGGAGCGAGGAGAACGTGCCCAACAGCAGGTCTACTTTGTCCTGAGCTATCAGGGCGTTGTAGTCGGCCACGATGGTGTTCTGGTCACTTGCGTCGTCTTTGATGACCAATTCCACCGGACGGCCAAGCAGACCTCCGGCTTTGTTGATCATGTCTTGCCAGACTTCGTAGCCCTGTTTGGCTGCTGAGCCCGGAACACTCTTGGAGCCCGTCAACGGCAACGATGTGCCGATCTTGATGGGCTCTCCGCTCGGGCCGGAGGCAGCTGAAGTGGCTGTGGTGGCCGGGGCCGCAGTCGTGTCGGTGGCCGGCGCGGCCGTGCTGCCGGTGGTGGCCGGCGCGGCTGCGGTTGTCGTGGTCTCCCCGCTGGACCCGCAGGCGGCGAGCAGCACCGCGCCTAGGACCAGAGCAAGGGCCAGACAAATGAGCAGGATTGACTTGCGCTTCACAGGACCCCCTTCACATGGAACGTTGCCCGCCACCCCCCGTGGCGAGAAGCCTGATTGTCAGGCATGGGCATGAAGATAATCGGAGTGCTGAGCTTTGTCAATTGGGAGTGATTGCTCCGCATCATTTACCAATGCGGTCCTGACTTATGCACTTAGGGCGTCTGCAGCATAGGTTGTTCCTGCAAAAGCCGAGGTTAATGCGTGCATGAGCTCCTGTATGGTCACCGGCTCGTTCTGGAGTGAGTGCTCACAGTTGTCTGTAGGGCACTGCTGCCAGCTACGGAGCAGAACGCCAGAAGTGCCGGGGAGCCGACTACAATGGAATGAACCTCAGCCGACCGCATCGGGGGACAGGATGGCCGACGCTCAGAAGTTCTGGGACAGACTCGCCACTCGCTGGGATAAGGGGGACGAGGAACCCGAGCGGACCGATACCACGGCGACCGCCAGGATCAGGCCGTATCTCAAGGCCACCGATATCGTCCTGGACTACGGGTGTGCCACCGGCGGCGTGTGCTTCAGACTCGCCGACGCGGTCGAGGAGATCCACGGCATCGATATTTCGCCCAACATGATCACGGCCGCCAAACGAAGAGCAGCCGCCGGCGATTTCGGCAACGTGTCCTTCGCCCAGGCCACGATCTTCGACGAAGGGCTCGAAGCTGAGTCGTTCGATGTGATCCTGGCTTGCGCCATATTCCATCTGCTGGAGGACGGACCGCAGGTCATGCGGAGGACAACCGTGCTGCTGAAACCAGGGGGATTACTTCTCTCCGTGACGCCCTGCCTCAGGGGAGGGCGAACGTTGGCCAAAGCCGCCGTGATGCTTTTCGTGAGGCTCGCCAGCGGCACGGGGCTGATACCGCATGTCGAGCGCTACCGCGTCGGCGAACTACTGGACTCCATGGAAGCCGCCGGCCTGGTCGTGATCGAGACCGAGGAACTGGCTCACAGCGCCTCGGAGTACTTCGTGGCGGCTAGGAAGTCATAAGAGAGCGGGCACCCGCCGGGCACCGGAGGCTCGTTCATCCGGCGACCACGGAAGATTACCTCAGGGCGCGCCGGGTTTCGACGAGCGCTTCGCCGGCCTTCGCCAGGAGACTCCACCAAGCACAGGGTCTCGCAAAAATAGGCCGGAGCACTGCGGCAATCAAGAAGTGCAGTGATCATGGAGACCTCCAGGCGGTCGACCGGGACTCGAGTTTCGAGTGGGCAAGCGCGGGGGACTCAGGAAACTAAGTCGTCGCCAAATGGATGACCGTGAACGTATCCGAGAGCCCGAAGGTGAAACAGCCATGCCCAGGATGAACAACCGCCGTGGGAGAGCGATATGGTGGGCGCTTGCTGCGCTGATCGTGGTGGTGATCGTTGTGGTTGTGGTCCTCTTTCTGCAAGGGATCATCTAGTTCCGGAGGCCAGGTGCCATGATCAAGGGGAACGCCCTCATCAATCGTAAGCTCATAACGCGCGATGCAGGAGAACAGGTGGGGAAAGTCCACGACCTGGTCGTCGACCAAAAGGGCAGCCAGGTCTTGGGAGTTCTGGTCGAAGAGGGCTGGTTCGGTGGCGCTCACGTCGTGCGCTGGCCGGCCATCCTCAGCGTAGCGGAGGACACCCTAGTTATCGATTCCAAGACCAGTATAGTGAAGGCCTCGGAGGTCCCGGAGATGAAGGACGTGTTCGATCGCGGCAACGCGTTCGCGGGAGTTCACGTCCGCACGACCGAGGGGCTGGATCTGGGAAAGTTCGAGGCCTTCTACTTCGACGAAGAGAGCGGGAGGATCTTGGGTTACGAGCTTTCCGGCGGGCCCGGCCGGAAGAAACGTGCCCGCACCTTCCTCCCTACCCCCACCAGCTTCGAGGCGGGCAAGGACGTTGCCTTCGTGTCGCCTGAGGCGGCCGATACCCTGCAGGACCTGGAACAGGCACTCAAACAGAGCTAGCCACCGAGCCGAAGTCCATGCGGCAACACATGCCCGTCGATAGGATTCGCCTTGCCCGACCCTTCCCCACTCACGGCCCTCGGCTATTCCCCCCGCTGGGAGCGGCTCTTCGCACCCTATTCTGAGGAGGGCCTCATACCTGCCCGTGTGATTCGCGGCGACCGCGGCAGTTTTCTGATAGCGACGCCAGAGAATGTCGTCCACGCGAAGCCCTCCGCCCGCTTCTTGAAGTCTGTCACGAGCGCAGCGGATTTGCCGGCTGTCGGCGATTGGGTGGCCGTGCTCGCTTCTGGCGACCACCTCGACGCTCCACTCATCGAAGCGCTGCTCGAGCGCAAGAGCGCTATCACGCGCGGCGACCCGGGGGGCACCTCTGACATCCAGGTGCTGGCCGCCAATATCGACACTGTGTTCGTCGTCCACCCCATCGCCGACCCGCCCAACCTTCGCCGCATCGAGCGCGAGCTCTCAGTGGCATGGGATTCGGGGGCCGTCCCTGTGGTGGTGCTCACCAAGGCGGACCTCTCCGCCGACCGGGACGCGGCGCGCGCAGCCGTCGAGTCGGTCGCGCTGGGGGCGGATGTGATGCTCATGAACGCGCTGGCCGGTGACGGCATTCAGCCGATCCTTGGTTACATCTCGGCTCATCGGACGGCGGTTCTGGTCGGCCCTTCGGGCGCCGGGAAATCCACGATCATCAACTCCCTCCTCGGCGAGCCGCGGCAGGCAACGCGCGCGGTGCGCGTGAGCGATGGACATGGCATGCATACGACCGTGGCGCGGGAACTGATCCAGATGCCGGGAGGCGGCGTGCTTATCGACACTCCGGGGCTCCGGGCGTTTGGCCTGACCGGGTCGGAGGAGGGCATCGCGTCGGTCTTCCCGGAGATTGACCTGGCCTCTCGGTCCTGCCGTTTTCGCGACTGTACCCACCACGACGAGCCGGGCTGCGCAGTCCGGGCTGAAGTCGAGTCGGGAAGGCTGTCACCCGAGCGCTTGGCCAGTTATCACAAACTGATGGGTGAGGCGCAGTTGGTGACGTCGAGGGCCGATGCCCGGCTCCGTACGGAGAAGGAACGCAAGTCGAAAATCGTCAGCAAGGGGGCCAAGGACTACTACAAACGGACCGGGCGCGGCTGAGCGACCGGGGGATTCCGCGGGACCCGGTGACCCGCAAGGACGCGAGAACCCACGCTTGCGCTCGCCCGCCACTGGCTGCCAGAATGGCTAGCGTGGAACCCAACGAGCCACTTCAAACACACGCCTGGTCCTCCGCGGCGCGGACGGTCTTCATGCTCGCCGTACTGGTCGGGCTCGCTCTTGGTCTCCGCGCCACCCGTGGCGTCACCGCCCCGATCCTCCTGGGACTTGTGGTGGTCATCGGGGCCAGTCCCCTCGTCGGCATCCTGACCAAGAGACGCGTGCCTCCCGTCCTCGCATACATCATCTCCCTTGTCGTCATCGTGGTCGTGATCCTCGCCCTCATGTTTCTCATGTCGTACATGATCTTCCAGACCAGAAATCTTTTGCCCCAAATCCAAGACCAGTTGATGACCTTGGAGCAAGACGTTGCGGATACTTTTACCGGCTGGGGGATCGACATATCGGGAGTGATCAAAGACCAGATCTTGAAACCGGAGAACATAGTCGGTTGGGCACAAGCCGCTCTCTCCGCACTCTACGGCGCCCTCAAGAGCGTGAGCCTCATAGTCTTCATCGTGGCTTACTTACTTGTGGAGGTATCGGGCTTTCGTGGGCGGTTCTATCAAGCCTTGGGAGAGGATCGTCCGGCGCTCCGGAGATGGCAGGCGTGGACCCGCGACACCCGTAGCTACCTGGGGATCACCACGATGCTCGCCGCGATCATCGCCGTCCTGAACTTTGCGCTGCTATGGGCCCTCGGGGTGCCCTACCCCTTCACATGGGCGTTTCTCTCCTTCGTAATGAGCTACATACCGAACTTGGGGTTTATCATCGCTCTGCTGCCTCCCGTAACCCTGGCTATTCTCGAACGAAGTTGGGGCATGCTCATTGGGGTGGTCGTGGGATACCTAGTGATCAACTTCGTCGCCGACAGCGTCTTCAAGCCCAAGATCCTGAAGAAGGGAGTGGACCTGCCGGTGGCGGTATCGTTCCTCTCCTTGTTGATTTGGGGTTTCGTGCTGGGCCCGATCGGTGCGCTTCTGGCCGTACCCATGACGATGATGGTGAGGACGGTACTCCTCGAGGGCTCGCCCGAAACCGAGCAGCTCGCCCTCATGCTGCGATCCGGTGGCCCGGCGCGAACTAGGAGAGGGGCGAGGTGGTGGTTCAGAAGAGGCAAGGGCGAGGGCCAGATGCCAGGCGCCTGATCACAATGCGGAAGTCGCTGCGACCAGGCGTCAGGTCCGTGGCGGCCTTTCGCGCGGGAACCTGAGACGCTCAGCTGCCCCCGGACCTGCCTCGCCCGCGGACAAATCCCAGAATGAGGAGCAGCACCACAGATCCGCCGACCGCCACCGCGAAACTCCGCCAGTTCCATCCGGTCACGCCCGCGCTTCCGAACAGGCCCATGATGAACCCGCCCAGCAGTGCCCCCACGATACCTACGATGATGCTGTAGACGATGCCCACCCGACGACCCATAAGTAACCCGGCTACCAGGCCGGCCAGACCACCGAAGATGATCCACGAAAGAATGCCCATGGTTTCCCCCTCAGAAGATCCTTTTCCGGGATCAGGCCTCCGCGCCTGGAGCCCGGGTCTCCATGCGTATTCCTACGATCACCGAGATTCAAACCGGAGAGCAACGATCAGCGCAAGTGGCGGGCCGCAGATGCCTACGCTTGGAGTATTGTGCTTTGATAGCGGTCAATGAAGGGAAGGCTCGGAGCGCCGTCGGCAAGAGAGGGCACCATGACCGGCAAGCCGCAAGACAGCGAGCCGCGCGCAGACACGCAAGGCGGCGGTATGGTCCCGTCGTGGCAACGCCCGACCGCGCCGGAATCGCGGTGGCCCGCCTTCGGCGCCGTCGCCGTCATCATCGCCGGGCAGACGTGGGTGGCCGCCAGCCTATCGCTGCGGCCGGTCTGGCTTTATCCGACCATCGCCGGGATTCTCCTGCTGGCTTCAGTGGCCGTCTACCTGCCATCCCGGACCGAACCGCGCCGAGCCTTGCGGGCGCTCTCCCTTGGCCTTGTGGCCGTGCTCGTTGTTGCCAACGTTGTGAGCATTGTTCTCCTGGTGCGTGGAGTCTTTGTGGGGTCACAGCTCAGCGCTTCCGGCCTGCTGCTCGCCGGAGCCGCACTCTGGATCGTACATGTCGGGGCGTTCGCCCTCATTTACTGGGAGCTTGACGGCCGCGGACCAGAGGCCCGTGCCGACGGATACCTGGACTACCCCGACCTCGTGTTCCCCCAGCAACAACAGGACCAGCAGGGACTGGCCCCCTCCGACTGGAAACCGACCTTCCCGGACTACCTGTTCGTGTCGCTCACCAGCGCGACTGCGTTCTCGCCTACCGACACCATGCCCTACTCGAAGCGGGCCAAGTTGGTGATGGGAGTCGAGAGCATACTGGCATTCGTCATCGCCGCCATGCTCGTTGCCCGTGCCGTCAATGTCGCCCACGGGTGAGGCGTCTCCAGGGGCGTACTGACTGGAGTCGCGAAGCCCGGGCGCCTTCCGCCGCCGTAGCCACCAGAGCGCGGCGGCGTCAGCGCCTGCTCTTTTGCCACGTCGGCTTTGAGCGCCCGCCCGTCGAGTTGCGTGCCGTCGAGACTGGCCGGGTGTGTTCCCTCAGCCCGGAACAAAGCGCGTATGCTTGAGAGGAGTTCAATCCTGTAGCGCGACATGGTCGAGCATCGGAAGGAGGCCGCCGTGCGAATCGAAGTACGTGAGGCCAATACGTCGACACCCGAACGTCCTTTGTGGATGTGGAATGTCTACTGGGGCAACCGCACGCTGGGCAGGGGGTTCTGCTCAAGCGAGAAGGAGGCCAGTAAGCAGGCAAAACTGGCGGCGTCCCAGGCGTCCCGTTCCTATTGAGCCCTGGGGCCGTCGCGCGGGCGAGCTGGCGACCGGTTTGAGGTCTACCGCGCCGGCCTAGGCCTTCAAGGCACGAATCCCCTTACCATCCGGGTGAGGCCGCCCGCCGACCATACCTTCATCGCCTTCCTCCTGACTCCTCCGGCTAAGCGGGTAGCTGGACGCTAGTCACGCACCTTGCCGTCGAGCATGTGGATCACGTGTCCGCAGGCTTCGGCCACCCCCGGATCGTGGGTGACAAGGACGAACGTGGTGCCTGTCTCGCTGTTGATGGAGCGCATCATAGAGACGATCTCCTCCGCGCTGGCCGAGTCGAGGTTGCCCGTCGGCTCGTCTCCGAAGATTACTCGTGGGGTGTTCACCAACGCCCGTGCGATGGCCACTCGTTGTTGTTGACCACCGGAGAGTTCGGATGGCCGATGCTTCTGCCGATCGGAAAGGCCGACTCGCGCCATGGCTAGCTCGGCCGCTTCGCGGGCGGCCCGCCTTCCCTTGCCCGCGTACTGTGCCGCCAGGGCGACGTTCTCGAGGGCGTTCATGCTCGGAACCAGGTTGAAGGTCTGGAAGATGAAGCCCACCTCCTGCCGCCGCAACGTGGTCAGGTCGCGCCTGCCTAGGTCATCTACGCGGCGTCCTTCGAGCCATACCTCTCCGGAGTCCAGAGAATCCAGGCAGCCGAGGATGTGGAGGAGGGTCGACTTGCCCGATCCGGACGGACCCATCACAGCCACCATTTCGCCTTCCTCCACTTCGATAGAGGCTCCTTGCAGAGCGTCGACGTAGTTGTCCTTGCCCATGACGTAGCGCTTATGGATGTCTTGTCCTTTGATGACCATAGGCATGAGCTCGTTCTCCATCTCCTTCATTCGTAGCGGAGTGCCGTCACAGGCTTCATCCGGGCCGCGTGCAGCGACGGGTAGAGTCCGCTGACGAGCCCCAGAACGAGAGCGAAAACCACCGACCCGATGGCGAGCCGGGGCGTGACGAGGAACAGGTTGAGATTGCGGCCAACGAGAGCCGCGTTGACGATGCTGACCGCGATCCAGGCGAGTACCAGGCCGCTGACTCCCCCGATCAGCCCAATGACGCCCGCTTCGGCGAGAAACTGCCGCACGATCTGGCCGTCGGAAGCTCCAATGGCCTTGCGCACCCCTATCTCGCGGGTGCGCTCGCTGACCGACATGGTCATGGTGTTGATCACCGAAAGGCCGCCCACAACCAGGGAGATGATGGCGATACCGTAAAGAATCGCGTTGAAGATCCCCGTGACGCTCGCGATCTGGTCCCTGAAGGCGCTGGGGCCGGTCGCCTTCACGCCGGAGACCGTATTGTTGATCGCCGTTGCGAGGGCCTCTGGGTCGGTGCCCTTGGTCGGATAGACGACGAACGAGGTAACGACGTCCGCCCCGTTAATCTGGCTACGGATCATCTCCGGCAGATCGCTCATGAACATGCGCTGGGCATCGCCCAAGGTCATCCACACGGAGCTGTCGGGAGCGGTGAGGGTCTTGTCCAGGATCCCGACGACTTTGAACTTCTCGCCCCGTATCGTGACGTAATCGCCCACCTTTGCGGAGAGTTTCTTCACAAGGTCGGAACCGACCACCACCGACCCTGCATCATCGGGCCCGATCGCCTGACCTTGCGCGTAGGTGATCTTGAAGCTCTCCAACTCGTCGCCGCGCATGTCGCTACCGATAATCATCGCCGGCATGCCGAACGACATTGACGCCTCGTTTTCGAGCAAAGCGCCGATACTGCCCGAGACCTCGGCGACTCCGGGCACACTCTTGATCTCCTCGAGCTTGCCGAGGGAGAGGGGGCCGGTGGAGTACATCGCGCCTGAACCCTCAGCCGTCACCGTGACCTTGTCCGAGTAGTATCGGGTGCCCCCCGACACGAGAAGGTTGATCTTCTCTGCCATGCTGCCCATCACCACCAGCGCGAGCACCCCGATGGTTATCCCGGAGATGGTGAGGAAGACCCTTAACTTCCGCCTGAACACGTTTCTCAAGACCTGCATCCGCCGCTCCTGTTAGTTCTCGGACACGCCCCGTCCTCGCCCAAGCGAGGAAGACTACCAGAGACCGGTAGTCGCCGTGTAAATGACAGGTGAACGGAACCCGGCCGGCCCGAGAGACGGGTAGGGCTTCCCAGTATCTCGGAGTATTTATTCTTCCATTCTCTGAGTGAAGACGCCGTCAGGCAATCGGCGCTCCACGACCATTGCACCTTTCCACCATCAGCGTCATTCCTTTGAAACCAATCACTGTTGTTCTATCACCCTTTTTCGCAGGATCCAGGGGATTTCTGACTTCAGCTTTCCACAGCTCTCCTCTTGCTCTCACATATCCAACCGGGTTAAGGCCAAATATCACGGTTGCCTCTAGCCCTATGAGTTTCATCATAGGATCATTATCATCACAGGCGTAAGCCCTCCAGACTTTGGTGAAGAGGGCCATATCCTTTATTATCCACAGTGCGATGATGATGATTATTAGCCAAGTGGGTATGCTTATAAATCGCCTGACCACAATCAGCGCAAAGACTAGTAGCGCTAGCTCTGCTAGGTGAAGAAAGGTATACTTGATAATAGTCTTTAGATTTACCAAGATATGACTAACATCCTACTCGGGACTTCCGGTCCCCCTTCATCGTAGCTCAACGTCCGCCTCCTCTAGTGCCGGCCGCTCCATAGCCTCAGCCGCTCTTGCTTGCGACCACCTCACATTGGCTACGTCGAGCCATTCAGTCGGAGGGCGTCCACCGGCACGCGAGGTCTCGGCCACTGCCAGCCCACCGCCTGGGAGTGGCGGCGCTCCCTGGGTGGCAGCCTCGAACCATACGAGTATGATGGTGAGCCAGGATTTGAACCCACGACCTGCGGCTTGTAGCCCCGCCGATGGTCCTCCACCGCGTATCGCTACGTGCAGCGTTAGGGGTAAGCGAGGCGGGCGCGTGGTAGGGGTAACGGTAGGGTCCTTGAGGAAGGGGAGGGGGTCCAGCCCGGGACGCTCGCCCGCGCCCGACGCAGGACAGGTGGAGGCGATCGGGCTCGCTGTAGGCCTGGCATTCGTCCGCCCGGCACTCCGCACCGATCGATAGCGTCTATATCGAGTCTCTGCCCGGTTGCCCTTTGGTAAAGTGTTTCACGCCGCGGCGCGCGACGAAGGCGCATGAGGGTGTCGGAGGTCGCAGGGGTCTTGATAGGACGCCTATTCGACGATCGTTATGAGGTCGTGAGCAAGCTCGGTAGCGGCCGCGTAGCCGATGTCTACCTTGCCAACGACCGGGTTCTCGGCCGGCAGGTTGCTCTCAAGGTGCTTGCCCCTCGCTTTGCGGACGACGAGGAGTTCCTCGAGCGATTCCGCCGCGAGGCCAGCCACGCAGCCGGCCTTAACCACCCGAACATCGTCCAGATCAGCGACCGGGGGCAAGCGGAGGGCACTTATTACGTAGCTATGGAGTACCTGGCGGGCAGATCTCTCCAAGCGATCATCCTCGAATACGCTCCCCTCAGCGCCGACGTCGTCACATCGGTATCGCTGCAGATCCTCGAGGCGCTCCGCTTCGCTCACCGGCAGAACGTCGTCCACAGTGATATCAAGCCGGAGAACATCATCGTCGATAGCGATGGCCACGTGATGGTCACCGACTTCGGCATGGCCCGGGCGGCCCTGGGGCGACCGGTAGACGCCGCTTCGGACCTCTACTCGCTGGGCGTGGTGATGTACCAGATGGTCACCGGACGCCTCCCCTTTGAGGGAGACGACGCGGTGAGGATCGCCGGGGAAGATGTCCACGATCCGCCGCCGGCCCCGCGGACTTTCAATCCGCTCATCCCCGATGAGCTCGAAGCGATCATCATTCGCTCGCTGGGTCTGGGACCCGTAGACCGCTACCTCACCGCCCAGGCCATGCTGGACGATATGCGGGGGATGCAGGAGGGCGAAGCAGAGGTGATCCGGCACGGCTTCGCGGAAGAAGCGGCCCGGGTGATGGCCGCCACCACGGCGGCAGCAGTAGCGGGCGAGCCCGGGACGGCTCGGCCTATCCAGGTGGGTCGGCCGCCGGATGAGCAGGCGCCCATCATCGAACCCGACGAGGAACCGGGCCGCCCGCGGCGCGCGTGGCCCTGGCTCCTTGCGACCATCCTCATCCTGGCACTTGTGGCAGTCGCCTACGTGATCGTCTCGAACCGAAGTGCTGCGGCCAGGCCCCAGTTGGGCACCGTGCCGGAAGTCGTCGGACTGACCGAGGCCAAGGCTGTCTCGAAGATCGAGGCGGCCGGCTTCGGCTACCACTTGGAAGGCAGGCAGCCCTCGTTGGAGGTAGAGGAAGGCGATGTTCTGAGCCAGGACACCGCAGGCGGGACGAAGCTCGAGAAGGGCAAAACGGTCGGTATCCTGATCTCTTCGGGGACAGGCCAGGTCGAGGTGCCGAACGTGGTCGGTCTGACCCAGACGGAGGCGGCCGAGAGGCTCACGCAAGGCCGGGCTGGAGGCCGTGGCGAAGCCCGAAGTCAGTTCGGGTGTCGAGGTCGGCAGGGTATTGCGGCAGAACCCGGAATCCGACAAGAAGGTCGACCCGGGGACGACGGTGACCTTCGCTGTGGCATCTGTCACGAACACGGTGAAGGTGCCTCCTCTCACAGGCATGAGCCAGGAGAACGCCGTGGCGTTGCTCAAAGGCATGAATCTGGTTGCCGAGGTGCAAGAGACCGATTCGGCGCTGCCCGGAGGCATGGTGGACCACCAGGATCCCGCGAGCGCGAGCGAAGTGCAGCCGGGCACCACCGTGAAGATCTTCGTGAGCAATGCCCCGATGCCGAAGACCGTCATCGTCCCGGCGGTCGGCGCCCTTGGCCTCACTGCGGCGCAGGCGAAGGCCATCCTCGCGAGGTACGGCCTCAAGGCCCGGGTGATCGATCTGGAGACGCCGGATTCCAGGCCCGGACTCTGCATCTACCAGGACCCTGCGGCCGGAGTGGAGGTCAAGATTGGCAGCGTGGTGAATATCACCGTCGCGCGCAAGCCGCAGAACACGACAACCACGACGCCGCCTTCACCGCCTGGTGCCACCAGGTACGACCAGACAGACAGACACATCGTGAAGACCGGCGTCTGGGCCGACTACCACGCCATCACTGCCTATCTGGGCAGCTACGGCCGGTCGAGCGCCAGCGGGACTTCGGCCACCGTCTACTTCAACGGCACCCGCCTCGACTGGATCGCCATGAAGGGCACCACCACCGGGCTAGCCAACGTGTACCTCGACGGGGTCAAGAAGGCCTCCATCAACCTGGCTGCGACGGCGGCCACGTACGTGGTGAACGTCTGGTCCACCGGCACCCTGCCGCGTGGCTCTCACAGGGTCACGATCGTCCTCAGCTCGAGCAGTCCCGCCGGCAAGTACCTCACTCTCGACGCGGTCGACATATGGGGGACGATCAGGACCGGACCGTGAACGAGTCACCGCAAGCAGATATCCGGGAGATGGACTTGGGCAAACCGGCCGAATCGCCGCTCCCCGCGAATGAGCCGCCGCTCGGTCATCCACGGCGCAAGCATGTATGCCCCCGGTAGGACTCGAACCTACGCACCAGGTTTGGGAAGCCTCGGTCCCCCTTTCCATGACGTATAAGGGAGTGTTACCGAGTTCATTTACGCGAAGTGGAATTGTCCATATTGTCCACTGAGAGCACCACGTGTCATATGGCCAGGCGGGTCAAAAGGCGGGCACCGATCGGCCCCCACCGTAGGGGTGGCTACATGGGCTAACCGGCCGCCACAGCCGGAATCCACCCCATCGGCCATAGCCACCACGGTTCGGGCCAGGGTGGAAAGAGTAGACAGGCGAGGTCGTCGGCCGACTGGGCGGCGACCACCACCGGGGCGGGGAAGGGCGCCAAGGGGGCCCCTGAGGGGGTCTGGGCCCTCGGCGAAGCCGCGAGCGGCACGACGACCGGGGCCAGCACGACCACCGGGGCCACCGGGACCAAGCTTCCCAACAGGTCGAAGGCGTCCATCCCGACGTTGGTCTCGGTGGCCCCGGCGTTCTTGTCCCCGGTCCACGAGATCGTCACCGTATGCGTGCCGGCCGGAAGGACGCCCGTTTCCCATACCTTCTGCTGCCACACGGTCGTGGCGTTGTAGAGGTCCACGGTGACCGGCCCCGCGCCGTCGAGGGTGACGCTGGCCGTGCCATACACGGCGCTTTTCTTCGTGATCCAGGCGAGGTAGGTGCCGTTGAAGGCGACCGTGACCAAAGCCCCAGCCGCGTTGGCGTAACGGAAGCTGCCGCCGGAGGCAGAGCTGCTGGACGACACGGTCCAGGCGCCGGTGTAGGCCAGGCGAGAATCGCCCTGCTCGTACCGAGTGTACGGGCTCGGCGCCGCGGCTGCCTTGTGGGTGCCATGATATATGCGGTAACTGTGGATGGCGGAGCTGGGGGCGCCGTAGCGGGCGTTGAGAGTCGTCCGATCGCCGTATCCGGGGTCGTTGATGTAGTAGGTGGACCCGGTGCGTCCCGTCACCACCACGAAGTGGACGTTCCCCTTGCGCCGCACCTCGACGATCACTGGGTAGCCGGAGTCGAGCTCCTGGTTGATGCGAGTTAGGGAACAGCCGCTGTATCGCCCGATGTAGCGGATGGTCCCCCCCGCGGCCGTCGGC
This sequence comes from uncultured Actinomycetes bacterium, assembly GCA_963734825.1. Classification (GTDB taxonomy): domain Bacteria; phylum Actinomycetota; class Thermoleophilia; order Gaiellales; family Gaiellaceae; genus GMQP-bins7. The sequence continues at coordinate 795,604 of CAVTIQ010000003.1, forward strand.
ACCTTCTGCCAGTAGATGGCTCCGCTGGACGTGAGCCCGCCGTTGGCGTTGAGCGCGCGGCACAGCCCGCCCGGGTCCTTCTTGGAGCCGAAATACGCGGCCACCATCGCGCACGAGGTGACGGCGCAGCCGGAACTCGACATAGTGTAGGAGCCGCCGCCCAGATGCAGGCTGGCCCAGCGCGAATCGCTCTGCTTCCAGACAGGGACGTCCATCCGGTAGGCCAAGGCGGCCGGGGCCAGTACGGCAACGGCCAAGAAGGCCGCAAGCAGGGCCAGGACGAAGACGAGGCCTCGGCGCTTCACTGGGGGCTCCCTCCGATTGCCGGCTGCCATGCTACCGCTCAGCCGCGCGGGGGGCAAGGGCGAGGGGCTGAGGGCGCAAACGCCCCCAGGTACCAGCCCAAGCGGAAAGCTTGCGCGACTAAGCAGTTCATCGCCCGGCCTGAATGGCGCTGCGGTCGCGCTTGGTCACCACACGTCAACGATCAGTATGAACGGATTGTGTCTGTGACGACCAACCACTCCATCGGTAGGTAGTGGCTGTCATCGGATTCATGATCCGGTTGGTGGTAGAGAAGGACGATTTGCGAGCCGCTCCTTGAGCCTGCCGACGTACTGGGCCAACGTCCATTGAGCCAGCGGCGGGGTTCGACCTCCCAATACGGGCCCCGGGGATCCAGCACCATGAACGACCAGATCTTAGGCCGATTGCACAGGGTAACGGTAGGGGTAGAACAGCTCCCGCCATGACGTTACTCCGGGCTGTTCAAATCCAACAGGGCCCGGCTGGCAAGGCTTGGTGGCAGCCAACACGGGTGTCGTGTCCATGCTGGGCCCTGGAACCGTCACCGGCTATGCAACCTTGAACCTATTTCTCCGGCCCATACACCTTGGATTCCAGGGCGCCAACCGCCGTAGCCAGGGCGAACCCCGCGCTTACCAGGTGGTCCAACAACTCTTGTAGGTGGAGACTAATGTCCGAGCTATTCTCCGGGCGGATATGAGCCTCCAAAGCCCGCGCTTGGGTCAGTTCGTTGATTGCATGCTCCCGGCCCGGACCTGCGTCGAACTCCGTCATCGCACACCGTCCCTCTACTCTCGCTGAAATCGACAGCAACCTAGCCTTCTTTGCACTTCTCCGAAGCGTAGGCAACGTCTTCTTCGTCCAGGAGCAGTATGACTACCAGCTTTGGCTTGTGGCCAAAGGGAAGATCGCGGGGATGAAGCACCGCTTCACCTAGCGTACGACCGAGCTGGGCCTCGTTGACCCTCGTGACGAAGTGGGTTCCCTTCCCGCCCCCTTCACCGTCCAGATAGGACTTCAACGTGAGTAGGTTCTCGCTCATCCTTCCCCCTATTGTCCAAGCCTCGCCTCCCCACCATGTGCCGCCGCTCAGAAAACGCCGTGCGGTGTGAACGCAGCCCCCCGGCTGGCGCTGTTTGGCAGCAGCCAATCCGGGGGGCTCTGGCGCTCGTGATGGCCGTCGGTCAGCGCTTGGCCATGGCACCCATCATCGCCTCGAAGGCCTTCGCGGCGGCGTCGAGCGACTTATCCAAGTGCACCAAACCGTAGATCTCTATGTGCGAAAACGGTCCTAAGGGGAATTCGGCCATGATCTCATCGAGTTCCTCTGGAGAGTCGACGCTAAGGATGGCGCCGCCCCCGCTCAGGCCTGCGAAGCTCCACGACTGCTCTATCTTGCCCGATACGGTGTAACGGGCGCTAAACGCCTTCATGGCTGCGAACAGACCCGGCACCATCTCCGGTGGCATAGGGGTCTTTTGCTTCGTGACCACCAAATACCTCATCAGGCACCTCCAATGCGCGTTGCTAAAAGAAGAACAAAAAAAGCGAGCCCCAAGTGACCCGCTTTCCCCTCTCAGTTGCATCGACAGCCGGCTTGCGCCGCTTGTCCAGCGGTTCCCGCAGTTCCCGCTTTCTCTCGGATGCTCGCCGCGCTCGTCTCGACTGATCGGGATGCGCTACCTCTTGGGACCCACGGTCAGCTAATGCCCACCCTTCGACTTTCCCAAACCGACGCGCGGGAAATACGCCCGGCGGGCCGCTGTTTGGCGAATTGAGGAATTCCCTGTTCAGGCCGCGTTCTGTTGCAGAAGTGGCGAAGTCCGCCCCGCTGATCACCGCGTGCACAGACCACCCTTCAAACCTCCACGTTTCGTCCACTGAGTATCGCTGAGTGCTACCGGGGTAGAGGGGTAACGGTAGGGGGGCGGTAGGGTCAAGCGTAGGGCCAGCGGAGCCCTCCGTTGAAGGGAGCGGGGAGAAGGCCTCGGCCCCACAGCGTTCACCCGCGTGTCCACCCCCAGGATGCGGCGCCAACCCACCGGGTTGTGAGCCCGCCGGTCGGGCGTCCACAGTGTAGTACAGTGCGTTACGTTGCAGGAAAAACGTCATCCTGAACGTCCATCTTCTATGCTGCCCTCACGAGGCACCTTTCGCTGACGCAGGAGGACTTGGCCGAGCCACGTCCTAGCGGCAATCGGCTCGCGTCATGACGGGGATCACGGGGCGCGGAACGGCGCAGGGGTCTACCGACCTCCGTTCGCCACCCAGGTCGCAAGGTCAACGATCTGGTCGACCGTCAGAGTGCTGGAGAACGGGGGCATGTACCCCTTGCCCATGGTGATCACACCCCTCACCTGATTCACACCGCCGGGAGCCCTGGGGAGAAACGGGTGGCAGCCGGCGCAGACCAGCTTGTACAGAGCGGCGGCGTCAACCGCCTCACCCGCTGAGGTCGCGGTCGAGTTGGCAGTGTTGGTCGTCGGCACTGCCGTAGTGGGAGGTGCCAAGGTCGTGGACGGAGCTGAAGTGGTCCTAGAGGTGGTGTCTCCGCACGAAGTGATAACGAGCCCCCCCACCAATAGCACGATCAGGGCCGTGACCACCATCCAGAAACGAGTCATTCGCATCCGCCAACCTCCCAATCTGCCGCGACAGGTGTTCGCGGACATCTTGAGGTGCGAAGTATAGACGAAGGTCCCCCGTTCGGCCCCCGAACGGGGATGAGTCCCGGAACCCCAATCATCGCCTCATCGACCAAGTACATATGTGAGTATTTTGCTATTCTTTCGGCCTCCTAGCGACCACCGCAAGAGCGCTGGTCGCGGACAAGGCTACGGGGTATCGAGGGGGAATCCCATGACGGGTTATTGGCCAGGGGTGCAACCTGACGGGCAGACCGAACAATCGGCCGGATTCCCGGTGGTTTCCAAGCGCCTCTGTCAGTCGCGCGGCTCATGAAGGACTGGCTCCGGAGGAATCATTTCTGGAGACCACTCGTCGTGGTGGCCCTCGTTATCGTCGTCATCCTCGTTGTCCGCTCGATATACGTCCCCGGAGACTTTGGGAGCCACGGGAGCTTCACCAATAACTTCTATAGGCAAGCCAACGTCAGCGAGTGGCAGAGCCTTCCCGTCAAGTACCAAGGTAGGGAGTACTGCGCGAACTGCCACCAAGAGAACTATGACCTGATAATGGCCAGTCCCCACTCAGTGATCCAATGCGAGAACTGCCATGGCCCCGGGATCGGACATCCTGAGAAGGTCAAGACGCTACCGCCCGGCAATAGTAGGCAGCTCTGCTGGAGGTGCCATTCCTATCTGCCCTACCACGGGAGCGGTCGAGCGGTCGTCCCGGGTATAGAGCCGTACGCTCCTCACGCCCCGCTGGGCATGGAGTGTTTCAACTGCCACAACCCGCACCAACCGGTTCCCTTGCCCGATTCCTAGGTTGGTGAGGACTGAAATGGGTGCCGAACTGCCCGAACCTCTGCCGAAGGGACCCATGGGTTCGATCTCCCGGCGAGATTTTCTCAAGAGGACCGGGTTGGTCGCCGCCGGGATCCTGGCGCCGGCGGCTGCCCTGGAATTGATCTTCTCGCTCAAGGGCGCCTCATCCGCCAACGCCCAGGTCACGACCACGGCCGCCCAGACCCAGCCTCACTGGCAGTTTCTTGCGGACACGAACAAGTGTGTGGGCTGTGGGTTCTGTGTGAAGGCCTGCAAGTTGGAGAACGACGTGCCGTACGCCGCCGACGCGAGCCGCACCTGGGTCGAGAGGCACGTGGTCACGAAGGACGGCGTGTCCCATATCGACTCACCCGCGGCGGGCCGAGACGGGTTCACGACGCCGGATATCGACATCGGCGAGGGCAAGACTCTCCAAATCGACCCCGAGAACATAGCCAAATCCTTTTTTGTTCCAAAGCTCTGCAATCAGTGCGACCACCCGCCATGCGTTCAGGTGTGCCCTGTCGGTGCCACATACAAAGGCCCCGACGGGGTGGTTCTCGTCGATAGGGACTGGTGTATCGGCTGCGGCTACTGCATCAACGCCTGCCCGTATGGTGCGAGGTTCTTCCATCCCGTGTACCACACAGCGGAGAAATGCACCCTCTGTGAGCACCGGATCAGCAAGGGACTGCCACCGGCGTGCGTCCAAGCATGCCCGTTTGGAGCCCGGCAACATCGGTGATGAGAACGACCCGACCGACGACGTCGCGCAGGTCATAGCTACCCAGCGAGTCCAAGTTCTAAAGGCCGAGTACGGGACAGACCCCCAGTGCTTCTACATCGGGCTGGACTCGGAGGTACGGTGACGTGATCCACGGAGATGTATGGACGCTCAAGGAACTCTGGGTCCTGCCGAACGAATACATAATCTGGGCCATCCAGATCGTCATGTACCCCTTCATGACGGGCTTGGTGGCAGGATCGTTCGTGCTGTCATCGCTCTATCACGTCTTCGGCATCAAGAAGCTCGAAGGGATCGCCCGCTTCGCCCTGGTGTTTTCTTTCGCCCTGTTACCGGGGGCGCTGATACCGCTGCTGCTCCACCTTCAGCACCCCGAACGGGGTATCAACGTGCTGATGACGCCCCACTTCACGTCTGCGATCGCCGCCTTCGGCATCGTCTTTTTGTGCTACTTCGCGATCGTCGCCTCCGAGATATGGTTCCTCTACCGCAGCCATTTCATAGAGAACTCCCGCTACCTCAAGGGACTGGGAAGACACAAGCCATTCCGCTTGAAGGTCCTTCAATTCGTGCATACCGCCCTGACGTTGGGGTCGTTCGATACCAGTGAAGAAGCTCTCCAAAAAGACCATAAGGCGATCAAGTTGCTCGCCAGCATCGGCATCCCCGTCGCCCTGTTCCTTCACGGATATGCCGGGTTCATCTTTGGCTCGGTCAAAGCCAACGCCTTGTGGCTAACCCCCCTCATGCCCGTGATCTTCATCGTCTCCGCCATCGTCTCTGGGATCGCTCTTTGCTTGCTGTCGCTACATCGTGGTCTCCGAGGCGAGGAAGTGGCGCAGCCGCAGGCGCCAAGCCAGGCTCTTGCGGGGCGCTGGCCCGCAAGGGATCGACGTCTGCGGAGTTGGAGCGATACGCCGTCCAGAGCGGAGAGATTCAGAGCGTGGAGATCAGCGTCGTCAAGATGACCTCCAAGTTTCTCCTCATCTTCTTGATCACCGCTGTGAGTCTGGAACTGCTTGATCTCGTGTTTCGAGGTTATACCGCACTCGACTCATGGAAGATACTGAAGGATGCCCTCTACGTCAGAGACTACCGCAATATTTTTGTTCTCCAGTACGGGCTTGGTGCTTTCGTGCCTCTGGTTCTGTTATTGATTCCACGCTTGACCCTAAGAAGGACAGTCGTCGCAACAATCCTTGTTCTGTTCGGTGTCTTGATGATGCGGTACAACGTGGTCATCGGAGGTCAGTCTTTCTCAGTTTCATTCGCTGGTTATATGCAATATAAGCTTCCGATAATCCCGTACGACATAGAACGGCTCAAAGAAGGCCTTATAGGCGCCCTGATGGTGTTTGGCTTCCCGTTCATCCTTTTCTACATCTACTCGAAGATATTCCCCATCTTCGTCAAGGAGTCGCACGGCGCGGAGTGAGACGGGGGCAAAGCTCACCCTGTCCGCAAGGCGGGCGCAACCAATGGTCCCCGCGCTGCCGCGCCGCCGGATGAAGATGCCAGAAACGCTTGTGCCCCGGCGCTCCGCGACTTACGAGGCGGGGGCAGCCTTCTTCCCGCGGAAGCTGCGAATCTGGTAGGAGAGACCGAGGATAAGGACCACGACAAAGAGGACCACTTGCAGCCATTTAGGTTCGTTCGAGACGAAATGGGTGATCCCAGTGGCCACCGCTCCGGCTCCGACGAGCGCGGTGAGCACCATGAGGCCCCAGTCAAAGAATATCCGGATAAGCAGAGCGCCGATCAAGCCGCCGATGATATAAGCGATCCAGTAGCTGGCCGAGCCTTTGGCCGCCTCGGCCCCCAGCCAACGCACAACGTCCACCGTTACCGTGCCCAAGGCGAAGAAGGCGGCTAGAGTCACCATCCACTTGGCGAACTTCAGGCTGAGAAAGGCTAGAACTATCCCCAGGACAGCCCCGATCAATACCGCCACCCAGTCCGACATCCCGCTGGAGATGGCCGTGGCGAACTCCCAACCGATGGCGAAACCGCCCAGAGCGACGAAGATCCAATAGAGCCTTCTTCCGAAGAAGGACTCGACCAACCCGACGACTATCTGTCCGATCGCAAGGCCCATGTCTCCCCCTATCGACGCGCTCTTTCGCACACCGGCCTGCTTGCCTCACCGGCCAGAGCGGCCGCCTTCGCTCAGGCTATCGCTTCGACCATTTCTTTGAAGTTGTCAAGATCCTTGTCGACTCGGCGGCGCATCCAATGGCGTACGGTATCGGCTTTGCCTTCCCAGGCCGCCGGGTCGTACTCCAGCTGGTAGGTCACCTTCGTCCTGCCGGCTGTAAGCTTCTCAAAGCGCACCTCGCCGGTCTCGCGGCCGTCGACGGCCCTCCAGATTACTCTGCTGTCTGGGACCTCCTCTACCACGTCGACATCCCACTCGCACGTCTCATCCTCGATCAGCGCAACCCAGTGGAGCAGGTCGTTCTCGACGACCGTCACGGTCTCGACACACTCCATGAACTCCGGGTAGTCCGTGAAGGCCGTCCAGACCTCATACGCGTCGTGAACATCTGCCGCGACCTCAATTGTCTTGTCGATGAACGCCATGACTCCCCTTTCGCCGTCTGGCAGGTGCTACGAAGATACCTATCGAAGCTGCGCCCCGTAACGCGCTCTCAATAGGTGACCACCCTCGGCAGGCTCTTGGCAGCGTCGATCCAGCCCGCCACTTGATCCTGAGTGGGTAGTCGGCGGACGAGTTGCTTCTGCTCGTTGACCTCCGCCATCTTCGCCCACAGGTTGTCCGCTCGCCTTTGGGCCAACTCAGGGACTGTGTCCACACCCGCAGCTTCGAGCAGATCGGAGTACTCCTCGCCGACCCCCTTGATGCGGAACAGGTCGGCCATGTTCACCCAGCGCAAAATCAGCTTGGCGCTGATGCCCGTGCTCGCCGCCAGGTCTTCCCGGCCCTTCGGGGTTGCTCCAGCTTGCAGCAAGTCGTCCGTGGTCTTGAGACCGAGAGCAGCGAGCTTCTCTGCGTACGCCGGACCGATGCCCTCGATGTCCATGAGGTCGTACGTTCCTCTCGCGGCCGGCTCCTCGCTGACCGTCTCCATCATCGGCACTGCGACGAACGGTGGTTCGGTCGTGACCGCCGAGGCCGCGACGGAGGCTGCCGCCACTGCCGGAGCGGCAGCGACCGTCGGTGCCTCTTCTACGACCGGGGGCGGTGCCACGACCGCGGCCTGCTCCATCTCCAGTTCCTCTTCGCTGCCGGGAGCCGCCTTGACGAAGGCCGCCATTATGACGACGTACACGATGATCATGACTATCGACCAGATCGGCGTGTAGGGGATCGAGAAGAACTCAGAGAGGGTGGCAAGCGCTGCGGCGGTGAGACCCACGATGTATCCCCAGGTCTTGCCGCGCAAGACCGCGAAGCTGGCCAAGATGAGGAGAGCCCCGACGAGCAACCACCAAATGGCGAGGCCGGTCACATCCACCAAGCGGTAGCCGGTGAAACCGTTTATCAGGTACTCGTCCTGGACAAGACCGATGATTCCGGAGACGAGTTTGAAGGCACCGACGACCCCCATGAGGATCACCCCGAGCGCCACCCAACCGGGCATTCTCTCCCCGCTGGCATTCTCTGCCATCTCCCCGTCCTCCTTCGCGTCACGCTCCATAGGATGAGTCTAGGCCCAGGGACGTATCCGCCTCAGTGAGCCATCTGGTCGATGCATACCGTCACGGCCAGGATGACCAAGTCGTCCTGCCCGGGATCGATAGCTACGCCGTAGGTATCGCGCAGGCGGAACCATTTCTTCGATACCTCCGCCACCTTGTCGCGTCCCTCACCGATGCTGTATTCGTGGTCGAGGATGTTGCCCTGTACGTCGAGGTCGGGGCCGTTCTTGATCTTGACCACCCAGCGCTCGCGAAGGGGGGTGATCAGGGCTTTCTTGACCATGGCAAGCTGCTCGCCGTTCGGCCCTTCGACCTCCATGCTGTCCTTGACGCGGAGCATACGCTCCTGGATCTTGGCCAGTTCGTTGCCATGGGCGTCCTCGAAGATCAGGGTCTGGCGCAGCCGCAGAGCCTTTCCGTTCACCTTGTAGACCTTCTGGCCGCGGTCGTCCTCGATCCAGAAATCGTCGCCGATAGACGCCATCTTCTGGCGCATCTGGTAGTGGCTGCCTCCGCCGCCCGGTCGCCCCAGTTGGCGATCCTCCTGGCGTTCGTCACGCCGTTCTTCTCGTCTGCCTGGTGACACTTCTGTCTCCTCTCCGTCGATTTCGGCTCGTAGCTGTTCTTGTCTTCCCTGGAGAATCGGGTTGCAGAGTACTTTGCCCGGCGTCGCCGCCGCCAAACATGAGGATCTGGGGCAGGGCCCGGGCCTCATCTCGCCGACGGCATCTGCAGCCGCATCAGGATAGAACAACTGGTCCAAGCGAGGGCTCTGCCCTCCCACTGTGTTTGGATTGCGACCGGTGCGGCCACCCAGCCGGCAGTGTGAACGTCTTCTCCTGGAAGGGTTTCGGAGGGTACCGGGATCCCGAAGACCATGGCGGGCTGGATAGGACCGATACGGGTAGATCACGGTCTTGACGCCTTGTTCACGGATCGCTCCTTTCGCTGCTTCCACTCGCGAGGGTCGGTCCCCCGTCGGCGGCCGCCGCGAAACACACCGTCCCGGCCAGGTTTCGCCAGCGCGTTGCCACAAACCACTATCATCCGAACATAGCCAGGGTATACAGTCATAGGCTACAGGCCTATTCAGTCATAGGCTGCAGGCTCCGCGGGGAGTCTGTAAACAATCGCGGGTCGCAAGGCCCGATCGCCAGGAGGGGTTTAAATGGGTGCCACGACTGGGTGGGCGTATGAAGGCGACCTGAGACGGGAGGCGCGGAGGCGCGGAAAGTCGATGCGCCGGCCAGCCCGCTCCGCCGCGCTCCGGCATCTGGCCCCCGCACTCTTCGTGATCATGTTGGCGGCTTTCGTCCTTGGGTCGTTCGCGGCTTTTGCTGTCGCCTCACCGGCCGTCCCAGGCTTCGACAAGTACGAAGGGCTGTCCGGCCAGACACCGGACTCGATGACTGCCGAACGCGGAGCGCATCCGTCGCCCGCCGTGCGGCAGCTACTCGGCGAGCGCTTCGCTGCCATGAAGGCAACGCCCGGAATGTCCTCTGCTTTCGCGGCGTTGGGGACTGGGAGCATCTCGGGCAAGGTCACTAATGCCAGCGGGGTTGGAATCCCTGCGATCGTCGTCGTCACCGATATCACGGAGGGAACGAGATCACCTACATCGGCACCACCCCTCCTGACGGGTCGTATTTGATCACCGGGTTGCCGAACGTCTCCGTCAAGGTCTTCACGTATAACGAATCGGGACTCATCGATGAGTGGTACAACAACGTGATTGTTCCTGGCAACTGGGAAGGCGAAGGCGCCACCGTGCTGAACCTGACCACCACTCCCACGCGGACGAACATCAACTTCGCGCTCGCTCCTGGCAAGACCATCTCCGGTTATGTGACGAACGGCTCGGTGGAGCTCGCCGGCGTGTACGTCGACGCCTACGACCAGGAGGGCAACCAGTACAACTACGGGGAGACGGACTCACAGGGCTACTACGAGATCATGGGTCTCCCGGCTCGTCAGTACCTGGTCTCGACCGACAACGACGGCGGGTACGTCGACGAGTGGTTCGACAACGACCCGGTGCTGTTGGATCCCAATGGGGAGGACGCGACCCTGATCGACGTTCGCACCACTGACGCGCTGAACAAGAACTTCGTGCTCACCATGGGCCGGGAGATCTCCGGAACGGTCACCAACTCGACCGGGACTCCTCTCGAGGACGTCGAGGTCCGCCTGCAGCCCGCTGTCGGAGAGCTCGACTACGCCCTCTACGAGTACACCGGGACCACGGGTACGTACTCCTTCACCGGTCTTCCCGGCGGGCAGTACGTGGTCAACACGGCCAACGATCAGGGTTACGTCGACGAGTGGTACAACAACGACCAGACGCCCGGCGACATCTTCGGTTGGGACGCCGACTTCGTCGATATCTCCGCTGGCAACGCCTCCGGGATCGACTTCGCCCTCGACCCCGGTTACTTCATCTCGGGCTCTGTCACCGACAATGTGACCGGCCAAGCGCCGGGCGGTCCGGGAATGTTCGTCAACTTCTTCGCCGGTGATTATGGGTGGTGCGCGACGGAGTTCGTCGATTCCGAAACCGGACCGTCGTACTCGACCTGGGCCCTTCCTGCGGGCACGTACTATGCTGCGGCTTCTGACTACCACGGGAGTGGCGAATTCAAGTTGGGGTCCTCCTACATCGACGAGTGGTACGACGACCTGCCGAGCGGCCAGTATCGTGGCGACGCCGACCCCATCGTGCTCGGCCCCGGGAACGTCACGGGCATCGACTTCGGCCTCGACCGGATGGCGTACTACGAGCAGAGCGACCCGCGCATCGTCTACAGCCCGGCGTGGACCACTTTGCCCAAAGCGGAGGCCTCCGGGGGTAGCTACGCTTACTCGAGCGCGAGCAACGCCACTGCCACCTTCTACTTCAAGGGCACACGCTACGACTGGATAGCCACGACGGGGACGCTTTCGGGCTTGGCGGAAGTCTACATAAACAACGAGTCGGTGGCCTACGATCTCGACCTGTCCTCTGACCCAGCGGCCTACCGGGTCAAGGTCTGGAGCCAGCACGTGCGCTACGGGGTCTACAAGGTGGTCATCGCCTACGATTCGGACAATGCGGCCGGCGAGCGCATCACCCTCGATGCTCTCGAGATCGCCGGTGAGCTGGTCGACCCCCCGCCCACGGTCACGGCCCTCAGCCCGGCCAACGGCACCGCGACGGGCGGCACCAACGTGACCATCACCGGCACGAAGTTCACGGGTGCCACAGAAGTTCATTTCGGCGATGCCGCGGCTACCAACGTCCACGTCGTCTCCCCGACCCAGGTCACCTGCACCACCCCGGCCCACGATCAGGGTAAGGTGGACGTGACGGTGACCACGCCGAGCGGTACCTCGTCCGCCGACGGCACCGGCAACGACTTCACCTTCACGACGCCCGCGCCTACGGTCACCGGCCTCAGCCCGGCGACTGGACCCACCCCGGGGGGCACCGTCGTGACCATCACCGGCACCTACCTGACCGGCGCCACCGCGGTCACCTTCGGTGGGCAGGCCGCATATGAAGTACACGTGGATTCCGCCACGCAGATCACCGCGACCGCTCCCCCGCATAGCGCCGGCACGGTCGACGTGACCGTCACCACTCCCGGCGGCGGTACCAGTTCGACCGCGGGTGCGGGGAACGACTATCTGTACGTCGCGCCCGTGCCGGCGATCAGCGAACTGAGTCCCACCTCCGGCACCACTTCTGGTGGCGCTGTCGTGACCATCACGGGCACCGGCTTCTACGGCTCCCTCGCGGTCAGCTTCGGCGGCGTCGCCGGGGGAATCACCGAAGCGTCTTACACCTCACTCAAGGTTGTCACCCCCGCCCATGTCGCCGGCACCGTGGAGGTGACGGTGACCACCGACGGAGGCACCAGCTCCACCGCCGGCACCGCGAACGACTATACCTACGTGGCGCCAGTGCCCACGGTCACCCACCTCAACCCGGCTTCCGGCTCGAGCGCGGGCGGTACCGCCGTGACGCTCACCGGCACCGGCTTCATGGGGGCAAGCACGGTCACGTTCGGCGAGGCGTCTGCCACCAACATTCACGTCGTCTCTCCGACGCAGCTCACCTGTACCAGCCCGGCCAACGCGGTCGGCGCCGTTGACGTGCGGGTGACGACGGTAGGCGGCACTTCTTCCGTCGATGGCACCGGCAACGACTTCACCTACAACGCGGCGCCCGTGTACACGCGGTACGAGCAGACCGACCAGCGGATCAAGAAGACCGGTTCGTGGACGGACTACAGCAAGCCTGGGCTCGCCTCCGGAAACACCTACGGCCGTTCGCTCACCAGCGGAGCTTCGGCCACGATCTACTTCAGCGGCACGCGCCTGGAGTGGCGGGCCATGAAGGGCTCCACGACAGGTAAGGTCGATGTCTACGTGGACGGCAAGTTCAAGCAGACCGTGGATCTAGCAGGTGGCTCTACGGCCAGCTACAACGTGATGGTATGGTCCACCGGGGACCTGACGAACGGCAGGCACAGCGTCCGTCTCGTGCGCAGCACTTCGAACACGAGCACCAAGTACATGACGCTTGACGCTGTCGATATCTACGGGGGGACGATCCTGAGTGCGCCGGTCCTGTACGAGCAGACCGACACCCACATCGACAAGGTGGGGGTCTGGTCCAACTTCGCCAAGGCGGCCGCTTCCGGCGGGAGCTACGGCCGCTCGAACACTGCCGCCGCGTCGGCGACCATCTACTTCACCGGCACCGGCCTCGATCTCTACGCGATGGAAGGCACCACGACCGGCATCGTTGACATCTACGTGGACGGCGAGCTCAGAGAGACCATCAACCTCAAGGTCCTCACCGCCCAATACAAGGTGATGATCTTCTCGACCGGCGTGCTGACGCCCGGCGGGCACAACGTGCAGATCAAAATGAACGAAGACAGCCCGGCGGGCATGTACATCACCCTGGATGCGGTGGCCATCTGGGAGGGAGCGATCACCTCCGCTCCGTAGAACCGCATCCGCTTCGAGGACCAGCAAGAGCCAGACGGAGCCGGCCGGGGCCAACGCCCCGGCCGGCTCCGCACTTATCGAGTACGCGCCTCAGACAGCGCCGATGAGCAACACCACGGCCGCCTGGGCTTCATCCATGAACGCCCGGTACGTGCCGTGCTTCCAAGTGGACCAGGGGTATCAGTTGTCGCCGCCGGAGATCTCGTAGGCCCAGCGGGCGGCTCAACATATCCCTGGCAAGGGCATCCAACTGGTCGAGCCGAAGACGAAGACGAGCGTGCGGACGGTCCCTTTTCCACCAGATCACCCTCCGGTCGCTGCGGCAGCCCAAGCTACGGCAGAAGCAAGAGGCCCCAGAGCACGTTCTGGCGGGAGTTCAAAGACCTCATCAAGAAGGCCGGGGGGCGCGACCAGCCGTTTCAGGGCCTTCGTCACTGCTGCGCGACGCTGCTTCTATCGCAGGAGTGCTCACCGCGCACGGTTATGGAGATCCTCGGGCATAGTCAGATCAGTCTGACGATGAACACCTACGCACGAGGTTTAGGAAACCCCGGTTCGGGTCGTCCACAGCGTGTTACTGAGTATCACAGCGTTCAAGAACGCCTCGGAAATCGCCCGATTTTGTCCACCGCGTATCACTGAGTGTTACCGGGGTAGGGGTAACGGTAGGGGTAAGCGTAGGCGCGATAGGGGTAACGGGAGGGGCCGAGGGCCGACAGTGAGGAGGGGGAGGGGGTCTCACCCCCCTTGACGCGCGCCCGCGCGCGCGACTCCCGGCAGCGGATGGTCTACGCAGTGAGTGATCGACGAGGCGGTCGGGTGTTCCAATTCGCTCATTACGAGTGAGCCGGCCTGATGGGCTTTATTGGCTTTCTAGAGCCACATCTCTACGTGGCGGAGACGCCTTTTCACGCCATTGTCACAAACCAGCCGGCGGACCGGTCCAGTTCCGGTTCGAGGATCATCTCGTGAGCGAAGACCGTCCCGAAGACTACCTGTCTGATGCCGGTCCGCCTTGCCGCCCGGTCGTCTGGCTCAACTGCTCCCATTCGGCGAGCATCAGTCTGCGGAGCGCGTGATCCTCTCCACCCAGCTGCGCAAGAAGCGCAGCCGCATCCGAGACGTCTCTGTTGGCCTCATTCGATCGGCCCTGCTTGAGTCGCAAGTGCCCGCGCCGGTAGAGTAGTTCCGCTTCGGCCACCGCGTCTCCCCAAGTCTTGGCGGTAACAAGGGGAGCGGCCTCTTCCAGCAGGCTCTCGGCCTCTGCCAGATTGTCCTGGGCGAGCTCGACGCCCGCCAACGTGCACAGTGCCTGGCCCTGGGGGTACTCTTGCCGCGAATACAGGGAGCCCTCCTCCCGCAGGAGAGTGAGGGCTCTTCTGGCCGACTCTTGCGCCAGCTGTAGGCTGCCTAGCCCGAGTCGGCATTCGGCAATGTCGGCCAGTAGGCAGCCGATCTCCCAGCCCCTCTCCAACTCCTCGAACACTGCAAGCGCGCCCTCAGACTCATCCAAGCCTTCTTGATGCTTCCAGAACGTCCTCAGCACGAAACCAAGCTGCATCTGACAAAAGGCGCGCGAGTACAGACTGCCAGTCGTGCAGCCGAGCCGGGCGTGAGCTTCCGCCGCATCGGCGAGACCGAAATGTATCTCTACCTCGGCCAGATCGGTCAGGAGTATTGGGTAGCCCCAGGCCTCCTCGATTCGTGGAATGGTGAGCGCTTCCTCCAGTACTTCCTTCGCTCGAGCCCAATGTCTATTCCCAATGTGGCCCATGGACAACGCCACGTAGAGGCGGACGAGCGTCTCAAGGTCTGGCTCGCGAGCCGCTCTCTGTGCATCGATGGCGCGCGTCAGACGTCTCTGGGCCTCCTCCACAGTGGCATAGTCGCTGCCGAGTCGGGCCAGAATCAGGGCGAGTGAAGGATCGTCCTCCCCGTCCAGAACTTCGCGAGCGTCGAAGGTATGTTCAAGAATGGCACGCCCCTCGAGGAACATGCCCTTTTCCCTATAGCAAGCACCAAGCATTTCGGCAGCCGCCAGCGTCCGTCTATCGTCTTCTCCGAAGGCCTGGGCCAGCCGCGCATGAAATACCTGCAGCGCCTCAAAGGTCTCCCGCAAGCGATCCTGGTATTCCAGCAGGGCCGAACTTGCCAGGAACCAATCAAACGATTCAGCTTCGCCTTCGCTCCGTGGTTGGGCGGTCCATCCCCTGAGAAGGGTCTCGAAAGCCTCGCGGTAGTACTCGCTCACTTCCCGCACCGCCAATCCGTGCGGTTTCTTGCTCGCTTCGAACAGATAGTGTCGGGCCCGGTCCCACGTCTCGGACTTGCTGTAGTGATAGGCGAGGAGATCTGAGTTCCCGTCGGTGGCGGACGCCCTGGCCTCGACACCCTCGGCGACCCGTTGGTGGAGCAGGTGGCGGTCCCGCAGGGGGATGGTCTCGTAGACGGCTTCCTGCATCAGCGCGTGGGTGAACGTGGCGTGCGGCTCCCGCTCGTGAAGCACCATGAGGATCATCTCCGCGTCCTCGAGGTAACGCACCTGTTCTGCGACTTCCGAAGTGGGGAGGGCGACGACCTCCGAAAGCAGCGCCACCGAGAAGGTGCGACCCAGCACCGAGGCGACCCGGATCACTTCCCTTGCCTCGGGGGCCAGACGGTCGACCCGGGAGGCAATGACTCCCTGGAGTGTGTTCGGCACGGCGAGCCCCGAGCGACGCGTCAGCCGCCATCCACCCGCACCATCCTCCTCCAAGTTGCGGGAAGCGATGAGCGAATGGAGGATCTCCTGGATGAAGAAGGGGTTCCCCTCGGCCCTGCCTTCCACGAGTTGATTGAGCCCGATAGGAAGCTCGCTCGAACCAAGAAGCCTTGCGAGCAGTTCCCTGCTCTCAGTTCGCCCAAGCGGGCCTAGTCGAAGCCAGCGAAACTTCTCCCGAGCCCGGGAGGCGATTCTTTCGGGCCGGAAGGAACACGCCTCGAGGTCCGGGCGAGAGGAGAGACACAGAAGCAGCGGCACCTCGTGTGTGAGAGGCGAGAGTTCTTCGATGAGCGTGGCAGTAGAAGTGTCCACCCAGTGGAGGTCCTCGAAGGCAAGGACGAGCGGCTGCCGACGGGCCAACTGCGCCACGTACCGACCGATTGTGCCGTGGAGGCGGCGGCGGAAGACGGGGTCCCCGAGAGCGGTCAGCCACTCCGCGTCCTCGGGCGTCTCGATGCCGAGGAGCGCGGCAAGGAAGCGCAGAGCCTGCGCGGCCTCATCGGGAAGGACTGAGCCAACCCGCCGGGCCAGCTTGGCCAGCCGCTCGGCTTGGTCGTCGTTCGAGCTCCAGCCAGCGTCGGTCTCCAGCATCTCTCTGAT
Organism: uncultured Actinomycetes bacterium; assembly: GCA_963734825.1. Classification (GTDB taxonomy): domain Bacteria; phylum Actinomycetota; class Thermoleophilia; order Gaiellales; family Gaiellaceae; genus GMQP-bins7. The sequence continues at coordinate 812,120 of CAVTIQ010000003.1, forward strand.
GGGCTGGTAGCTTACGTTCAGGCCCAGCGACTCAGCGTGTCCCTCCAGCCACCTCGCCGGGCCGGCGCGCCTGTGGCCCTCCTCGAGGAGCCGGGTCTTGCCCACTCCGGCGTCCCCGGCGATGTAGATCGCGCCGCCCTCTCCCTGCGAGAGCCGCTCGAGCGCTTCACTCAGAACCCGAAGCTCGCTCTCACGTCCCACCAAGGGGGCACGAAGGCGAACGAAGGTCTCGGTTCTGGTGCTGGACGCCTCGCCGAGGACCCGGTAGACGCGAACGGGCTCAGTGCGTCCCCTGAGGCCGGCAGAGCCCGCATCCTCTACCACGAACAGCAACCCGACCAGGCCGTGGGTTTCAGGACCGATGATGATCTCGTTGGGCTCAGCCAAGTCCTGCAGGCGGGCGGCGACATTGACCGCGTCGCCCACGACCGAGTATTCCTTGTGGCTTCCCCCGCCCACCGACCCGGCGAGTACCCGACCCGTACTGATTCCCTGGTGAACGGCTAATTGCACTTCCTGTTCCGAGCCAAACTCCGCAATCGCCGCCCGGATGTCCAGGGCAGCTCGGATCGCCCTCTCGGCATCGTTCTCATGGGTGGTGGGGGCGCCGAAGAGGGCCATCAGCCCGTTGCCCACGAACTTGTCGATGGTCCCGCCGTAGCGTTCGACGCAAGGGGTCAGCAGGTCGAAGCAACGGTTCAGCAGTTCCTGGATCGCTTCCGGGTCGCGGCTCTCGGCTAGGCTGGAGATCCCGGCGAGGTCGGCAAAGAGGATCGTCACCAGGCGTCGCTCATCGCTCAGCGGGTCGGCTGCCGGTTTGGGACTCGGGGTATTGGCGCCGGGCTCGCCTTTCCTCTGAGTCGAAGCATCGGCGGCGCCTCCCCCGAGCTGCTTTTTGACCGCCGCCACAATCTCCGGGCGTTTGCTCTCTATACCCCGGGGGACGTCCAGCCATTGCCATAGGTTGAGGTAATACTCGAGGGAAGGGCTGGGCGGGGTGCCGTCCAGGCGCAGGCAGAGCACAGGCCGCTCGTAGGCTATCGCCCGCTCGATCTCGCGGAGGACGTAGGGGGAGGCGTTGGCGTGTGAGGAGAAGAGCAGCAGGAGGAGTGCTGAGTCCTTGATGGCATCCAGGATGGCGGCGGCGTAGTCGGTGCCGGCCTCTACGTCCCGGGGAGCTATCCAGCAGCGGATCCCCTCCTCGGCCTCCAGGACCCGGCAAAGGAGCCGGGCGGTATCGACATCCTCGGTGGCGTAGCTTAGGAAGACCTGGTGCGCCAAGGACGTCTCCCCTCACGCCTTGACCGGTGAAATAGATTCCCATGAGACACGAAAGAGGGCTGCTAGTCAATGGGGAACTACCCGCGTACCTTTTGTGCAGGTTACCATGGGGGGATCGAGTCAAAGATCTGCTCATCACGATTGAGCAATTTTTGGCCGCGACACGGTCGACGCGAAGGAGATCCGAGCCGACCTTGTCGTGGCAATCGTGGCCAACGGGGGTCTTCCGGTGTTGCTTTTCCGTGCTAGACCCCTGTCTCTGACGGCCCTTTCTGTAGCTGCAAAGGCGGGATTTGAACCTGCAACCTCAGGGCCCTTGGCCCGCTTGTCGGTCGTCCACCGGGTATCACTGAGTATGACCAGGTGTCATGGAGTACCACGGAGTTATGAGCCCGCCGGTCGGGCGTCCATGGCGTATCACAGAGTGCTCCTATGCAGGCAAAACACACTCATCGATTTCCATATTGTCCATAGTGTTACCCCTTCTATCATCTCGGTAGGGGTAATTGCAGGGGTCAAGCGCAAGCCGAACGCAAGCCGAACGATGTGTGGTCCCGGTAGATGGCAGACGCTGCAACCTCGGATTGGGAGGCCGGGTTTTCGCGTTTCTCAAGTCGCTTACTACACTCGCCGATATCAAGGCGGAGATGGCGACGCAACGAATGGGGGCGTTATGGCGGCAGAATCCGAGCAAGTGATGTTGAACGGTGGCAGAGAGGTCGGCGTCTCGCTCGTCTCTGGTGCCGACGACTTCCTAGGTGCACTCCTGGGGGGTGCTCCTGCCAAGACCGGTGTTGCTGCTCTTCGTGTGGTGAAGAACGCCGCAGATCAACCCTTTGTCGCAGTCATCATCGCGAATAAGCACGTCGGATTCCTCTCCCACTCTGATGCCGAACAGCTGTTCCCTACGCTTGCCGAAGTTGAACGACGGGGTGCGGTCGCGCAGGTCAAGGGTACCGTGAGCGTCTCTCAGGATGGCTCAGGCAAGCCGGTGATGCAGATCAGTCTCGCGGAACCCGGCCGACTGCTCGGTTCCATGGAGCCTGAGGCTTCGCCATCACCGGTAGAGCTTCCTGCGCAGCAGCCGATGCCAGACCAGTACTGTACTACCTGTGGGAAGGGGTTACCTGCTGACGCGAGGTTCTGCCTGGGATGCGGCACACCTGTGGTTGCGGTCCCAGTGCCAGCGGAAGAGGCAGCCGTACCAACAAGGCCAGTTCTACCAGTTGCGCCGACGGTGGCACCTCCGCTTGGTCAGGTCGCTCCACCCGTGTACTTCTCAGGTACGCCGACCAAGGGCCGAGGATGGTGGGGCCGACGCGGTGGACTGCAGAAGGCGGGGCTCATTGTTGGAGCCGTAGTGGTCTTGTTGATAATGATCGGCACGGCGGCTGCGGTGGCTGGTGGCGACGATAAGGAAGCCGTGGCCAGTTCCTCCACGACTGCTGCCGTGTCTACCGCCGGCACTTCCGCGAAGGCGGCCACCTCTGCCACTTCCGCACCGGCCACCACGACCACCGCCGAATCCTCCTTTGTGGACGGGGTGCTCACGACTCCGGAAATGATCATCAAGATCACTGATGTGAAAACCATTCCCGCCGGTGCCAAGGGCAATGAGTACGGCAAGAAGCCCGTCATTGCGTTTTGGTATGAGATTACGAACCTGACCGACGATGACGTGAGTCCGATGGAGTGGATCTACGTTTTCTCGGCATATCAAGACAATGACCCGAACGCAGTGAACGAACTTGATGTTGCGTCTCTCCCGGACGACAGGTTCTTGGACACCCAGTTGGAGACAATCAAGAAGGGCGGAACCGTCGCAAATGCGGTGGCCTATGAACTTGACGACGAGACAACCCCTGTGGATCTTGTCGCGTCGGAGGATCTCGGCTTCACCGAGACCGGCAGGATGACTTACAGCCTGAAGTAGGAAGAGTCGCCTTTCGGGGCCAGTGATAGCCCCGCTTGTGTTGAAAGGTTCCTCAACTCCCGGTCGGAGTCGTGAACCGCACCGGGTCTAGTGGAGACTCGTTCGATTGAGTCCTCCGTATGACCTTCGGGCGTTCGGTGACCGAAGGTATGGAACCCGCGCTCGGAATTTTCAGCGCTCCGATGCGCCGGTGGGACTTGACCCCACAGAAGGCAGGGCGCGCTCACAGCGTTCTTGAAGACGAAGTAGCGGCGAGCCCCTCCCCGGTTCGGTCGACCGGTTAGAACACCTGCATTGGCCGGCTTTCATAGCTCGTTGTTCGGCCGTCCATGTTGTGTCACGGAGTGCCGCCGAGTATCACTGCGTACCATGGAGTTATGAGCCCGCCGGTCAGTCGTCCATCGCGTATCACAGAGTGCCTCTATGCAGGCAAAACGCGCCTCTCGATGTCCATATTGTCCATGATGTTACCCCTTCTATCATCTCGGTAGGGGTAAGCCCAGGGGTCAAGCGTGGGGACCTTCCCTGTGACTGAAGGGGGGCGTTTCACCCTTGGCGGCCGCCCGCGCACCCGCGCGTCCGCTGCGGCGGGTCCTCCGGGATCACATACGAATCAAGACCGCAGAGATACGTACCGGGATAACACAGGTTGGCTTCGCTGCCCAGTGTCTCGACCACCATCCACCCTGTGGCCAATGGACGCGGCTGCATGGTAGCCGCAGACTTCTTCAACTTCCGCCGCTAAGGGGCGTATGCCCAGGTATCGCGTTGTTCATACCCGCCTGTGTTGGAGAACCCGCCGAACATGATCACCCGGCCGGTTAACGTATCGTAGACCATCGAGTGTCTGAAACGGGCAACCGGGAGCGTCCCTTCCGGTTTGAGTTCAGTCCAGGTGCTGTTCTTTAGGTCGTAGGCCCAGGTGTCGTTCGCATATGTGTCCACCATGAGGCCTATGGGATCGTCGCTGATATCCCCACCGAACATGATCAGCCGCCCACTTGACGAGTCATCAACCAGAGCCGAGAACCAGCGAGGCGAGGGGAGCTTCCCTTCCGGTTTGAGCTCAGTCCACATGTTGGTCTTTGGGCCGTACGACCAGATGTCATTCAAGGTACTCCCGACTACTGCGCCTCCAAACATGATCACTCGGCCACTCGAGGCCTCGAAGGCCATAGCGTGGCCGGAGCGCCCAACGGGCAACAACCCTGCGGGCTTCACCTCCTTCCAGGTATTGGCGACCGGATCGTACGCCCAGGTATCGTTAAGGGCATTGTCGGCGCTGTCCAGCCCTCCAAACATGATCAGCTGGCCGCTCGACGAGTCGTATGCCATGTCATGACCTCGTCGCCCAGCTGGCAGCGCCCCTGCCGGGTGAAGCAGGGCCCAGGTATTCGTCGCCGGGTTGTAGACCCAGGTGTCGTTGGAGCTACCACCCGCATCATTGTTCGTGGGGCCGGACTCTCCTCCGAACAGGATCAGCCGGCGCGCGCCCGGATCGTAAGCCATCGCGGGCCCAGCGCGGGCAGCAGGTAGCGCGCCCGAGGGTTTCAGATCGGTCCAGATATTGGCAGCAGGGTCGTAGGCCCAGGTGTCGTTTAGAAATGAACCGTTCAAGTTTCCACCGAACATGAACAGCCGGTGTGCCTCCAAATCGTACGCCATGTCCTGCCCTTGGCGCGGAGAAGGCACCCTCCCCTGCGGGCTAAGGTCGGTCCAGGTGTTTTCGCTACCTCGCGTAAGCACCCAGACGGCAGTGACGACCACGGCCGCGACGATCAGCAGTGACGCGCATATGATCCACAGTGTCCGGCGGCGCAGCCTATGGGGCTCCGCAGCTTCCGCAAGCGGGGTGGGCTCCTCCTTCTCGGCAGGTTCGGCATCCGCCACCGTGGTTAGACTCGGACTTTGTGGCGACCAGGGTACGGAATCCAGCTGTCGCCGAACCGTAGCGATGATCTCCTCACGCTTGTTCTCGACCCCGGCTTGCGCGTCAAGCCATTGCCACAGATTCAGGTAGTACTCGATGGAGGGGTTCGGGAGGGCATCATCGGTGTGGATTGAGAGTACCGGCCTCTCGTAAGCCACTGCCCGTTCGATCTCGCGCAGCACGTAGGGGGACGTGTTGGCGGACGCGGAAAAGATAAGGAGCACGAGGTCCGAGACACGGATCGCTTCGAGAGTCGCAGCCGCATAGTCCGTCTCTGCTGTCAGGTCCTGCCGAGCCATCCAACAGCCGATACCGTCTGCTTCGAGGAGGGCGCAGACACGGGAGGCCGTATCCACATCCTCTGTCGCGTAGCTCACGAAGACTTGGTGTGCCAAAGAGAACCCCAGTTCCGTCTAGCTCCGTGCTTCAGGGAGTGTAGCCCCAGGTGTCGGTCAGGCAGCTGCCACCGCTTTCCTGGGTCCATCCGGCAAACATGATCAGTCGGCCGCTCGCTGGGTCGTAGGCCATCGAGGTTTCACTACGCAGAGAGGGGGCAGGAGCGGCCGGGCTGAGATCGGCCCAGGCGTTTGCCCGGGGATCGTAGCCCCAGATGCTGTCGTTCGTCTGGCCTCCGAGCGTAATCATCAGGCCGGTCGAAGGGTCATAGACCAGGCCCTCAGAATCTGCCGGCGGCGGGGTCCCCGAAGGCCTGAGCTCCGTCCAGGTGTTCGCCACCGGGTCGTAGGCCCAGGTATCGGTGAACTGGCTAGGCGCCCTGGTATTGTCGAAATACGCGCTTCCTCCGAACATGATCACCCGATGGCTACTCGGATCGTACGCCATGCGAGGGAAACCGCGGGCAGGGGGAATTGGCCCCGAAGGATTGCGGTCGGTCCATGTGTTGGCGACGGGGTCGTAGGCCCAGGTGTCGTTGAGGTAAGTGGCGCTGGCATCGGCACCGACGCTGCCCGTCCGTCCTCCAAACATGATCATCCGGGCGAAAGACGGGTCATAGACCATTTCGTGGCCGCCGCGCTCAGGCGGAAGTGGCCCCGCCGGCTTCAGCTCGGTCCAGGTGTCGCTGGTGGGATCGTAGGCCCAGGTGTCGTTGAAACGAACGTCAGCGCTTCTCCCGCCGAACACGATCACTCGATCGGTCTTGGGGTCGTAGGCCATCGCGGGCACGAAGCGGGCAGAGGGTAGCGCGCCCGAAGGCTTCAGATCGGTCCAGGTGTTGGCGGCAGGGTCGTAGGCCCAGGTGTCATTGAGCACCCCGGCGCGACCGCGTGCGACCATTCCACGTGGGGCGGCTTCCTCCCCTTCCCAGCCGCCGGTCGAATCGGTGGGCACCGCGGATAAATTCGTTCCCCCAGTCTGGTTCAACTGCTCAAAACTTGGCGGATTGGCGAGGCCGTAAAAGGCGTCGAAACTCTAAGGTCGGACGCCATGTTCGGGTTTTGAAAAGCATCCACGATGGCGATCGTTTGACCCGTGCCGTCGCCGGCAATTCCCGTGATGCCGTAAGCCGTGCGGATTTCGTCGGCGATAACACGAGGGTTTCCGGGCGAAATCGAGCCGAAGGGAGCCATGCTTGCCTGGCCTTTCCATTGCGCTCGGGTTCACCGTTTCGCCCGTCGCAGGATCGAAGAGAACATGATAAAACTGCATCGTCGCGCTCAACCGCGCCCGCTGCTCCAATGCCTCGAAATTCAAGCGATGCACCGCCGGGCGAAGAGAAATCGCTCGCCGAATTTTCGGCGTTCGCGTAAACCGGACTTCATTGCTCCGCTTGTGAATTCGTCTTGGCAAACCACCCCGCACCAGCCCCAGCCATTTGAATAACCGTGTACTTTTTTTCCGCATAACGCCGCCTTTCGATAGGTTATCGATTCCCTTCGAATCGGCCGAAATATAACCTTCCCGCACTCCTCACGCTTCGCGTGAGGGCGAGGCATCACGCGGAAAGCTGTGAAAAAATTGGGACAGGCACCTCACGGTAGCCGTTATTCGCGGGATTTTGCAGGTTCGGTTCGGAGCCAGTCCCATTTTTTCTCGGAGCGTGGGAACGAGTGCGAAAATCCGGAAGCTATTTTTCGGTTGACCCTTATTTTTCGAAAGGAATGATTACTTAAGCGACACACTTCATTAAACGACTCCCATCCCCAAAAGTCAAAAAATTTAATAACGGGGCCATGTCTAAATCAACGCAATAAAGGGGGACTGTGTCCGGAAAAGAGGACTATCCCCTTTCGCTATGTGGGGGGCTGTCCCGATTTTTAAGGTGAATGCCTTCACGCTGTTTGGAAAATCATTTTGAGCGCCGCCCGTATTCCTTCCCACAGGGGGACAGACATTCCTGTCTGTCTCAGGAACAACACCCGCCCGGCCTTTCGCTGCTGTTTGCTCTTCGTTCCCTTGTCGGGCGAATTTGCCGCGGGCGATACGGTTCGCGGGCGTCGCTCGTGGTTCACGCGGTCAATCAGGGGCGGTTGATAATTGGCTGAAAGACGGGAGAAAAGTCACCGATCGTCAAAAAACACGAAAACAAGGCCCTTTAGAGACCGTCCGCCTTTCAGGACGGGACTTCTTCGGGGATTTTCATGGGTTCGACGGGGATTTCTGCAGTTTTTCGGTTTTTCTGCAAAATCAGCAGGTTGTAGGCCAGGACGGCTCGCCCCGATCTGGGCACGGGCGCGTCGCGGTCCGTAATGGTTGAAATCGTCGCAAGCTGGCGATGTTGTTTCAGGTCGGCGTAGCGAAGTTCGATGGTCTGACGCCGTAGCCTGTAAAGCTCCTTCGCCTCGGGGGTCTCCATGCGGGCACGAAGTTCGTCCACGAGGTCCTCGTGCTCCAAGCGGCTGACGCTGCGTCCCCTTGCGGGTGACGGGCGTGCAAGCCTCCCGACGAGGACACGCCACGCAGTGTTCCGCCGGACAGCGGTACGTCGTTTGAAGCACCGTTCGATCATTCGACCTCTCCAGCGAGTGGCTCTCCCGGCAACCAACACGCTGTCCTTCGGGACAACGATACGTCTGTTCCTCGGGCAACCAGGCGAACTCCTTCTTGGGAATCTGCGGCTGTCTTTCCGTCCTTTCGCTTCGCTTCGCTGAAATCGTTCTCGCTGACGGGAGCGTAAAGCGTCACTCCCGCCTGTTCGCACAACGCCAGGTCGGGGCCGCCGGCATACGACGAATCTCCCAAAACAACTCGCGGCTTCTTGCCCGCCAACTCCAGCGACCGTTCGAGCATCGGCCCGATCGTGCCCGGATCGTTCTGGCAAGCAAACAATTCGTAGGCCGTGATGAACGCCGAGTCCAGGTCGTACATCAGTTGCACGTTGTACAACGGACGAAAGGTTTTCAGCTTGTCGCGTCCCGGCACGGCCTCCGGTTCGCTCACGCTGACCACGATTTTTTCCGGCTTTTTCCGCTTGGAACTCGTGCGTTTGGCGTTCTCCGCCTGCAATTGGTCCATTCGCGTCTGGGCCGTTTGATAACGCTTGAATTGATCTTCGCGTGTTCGCGGATGCTTGGCCATCCAGCCCGGCGGATTCTCGATCGTCCGCCTGCTGCTCGTCCGCCGCAACCGCTTGCTGCAAGCGCCTCCAATCGATCCGTCAACGTCTTCTGATTGACCATCCGATGACGCGAGGCCAAGGCCGCGATCAGCGTGCCGTCCACCGCCACGCGATCTCCCACGGACAACCCGAATTCCTGCACCTGATGCAACACCTGCCGATTCCACTCGTCCCAAAATGCCTGCAGGCGATCCGAGAACTCGTAAAGGCTCGTCCGCGAGGGTTTCATGCCAAACAACAACCACTGCACGGGCTCATTTTCCCGCGCGTCCAGAAACCACTCCGCCGGACTGTGCCGACCGCGTTGCATTTCGTAAAGCACCAACCGCAGCAACAGGTCCGGCCAAAGGGCCTTGCTCCCTCGGCCGGTATAGGTCGCGAACAACCCTGCCAAATCCAACTCCTCGACCGCCTGATCGATCTGGCGGGCCAAATGGTCGGCAGGCAAGCATTGATCAATCTCTTGCCACCGCGGAGTTTGCTCATCCCAAGGAGGCTCGGCAAAGCGATGATCTGCATCCTTGCCATGCCGCTCCCTGATGGCTATCATCGGGGTGGCCTCCGTGCGTTTAGGGTGCAGACGTTATCGAAGCTTCACTAGTCTGCACAAAACCCCTATTCGCGGGGAGGCCAATTTTTTGTTTTCGTTAGTTTCCCTCCTTTGAAAAGGCGGACGGGTGTTGAACAGCCGCCGAAAAGACAAGTCCGTCCTCCCGGATTTTTCCCGAACAATCCCCACTTCATTGCGTATAATCATTCAAACGACCGGCTTTTCCGTTTTCTTGGCCGAATGCGGATGGTTCAAACGCCAGGACAGATTTGTAATCTGTCATGAGAAACCAGGACAATATCCGCTTTAGGACTAATGACAGATTAAAAATCTGTCCTACGAATGAACAGCCTTTGAACGCTGTCGAAATGTTCGTCTTCTAGACTTTTTTGGAAAGGGTGGTGTCATGATTCTCCGTTCGATGAAATCTCGATGGTTTTCACGCACGATGATGCTTTTGGGGTTTACGCCGCCAGCGGTTGGCTTCAACCCGCGGCCGTCAAAGCCCAAGCAGCCGACGCCGACAAGACCGTTCCCGCAGCCACTGCACCCCGCGAGTTGGCGATGCAGCCCTTGCCCGCGTATCGCATCATGCCCCCGGACATGATTGCGATCGAAATGCTGAAAATGGTCCCCGTTACGCCTTACCGCATCGAAATCTACGACACCCTGCAAATCAAGGCCGTCGGCGCCCTACCCGATCAGCCCATCGATGGTTTCTTCCTCGTCGAAGCCGAAGGAGCGGCGAACCTTGGACCAGCCTACGGGAGCGTGAAGGTGGAAGGAATGACCCTCGAAGAAGCGAAAGAAGCCGTGCGGAAAAAACTAGAAGAAATCCTGCAAAAACCTGACGTTTCCGTTCTGCTAGCAAGGACTGCCAACACTCAACAAGTCACCGGCGAATACTTAGTCTGCCCCGACGGCACCATCAATCTCCGGCAATACGGCACCATCTCAGTCATGGGCAAAACCCTGGCCGAAGCCCGTCAAGCCGTCGAAAAGCACCTTGCCAAGCACTTCAAAGCGCCGCAAGTCAGCATCGACATGAAACAGCTTAACAGCAAAGTCTATTATGTCATTACCGACGGCGCAGGCATGGGCGACAACATCCGCCGACTGCCCGTCACGGGCAACGAAACGGTCCTCGACGCAATCGCCGCCACGGGCGGATTGTCGCAACTTTCGAGCAAGAAAATCTGGATTGCGCGTCCTTCCCCGACTAGCGACGAAAAAGGACAAGTTCTACCCGTCGATTATGACGGTATCACGCAGCGCGGCGCCACGGCCACGAATTATCAAATCCTGCCTGGCGATCGAATCTTCATCGCCGGCGACAGCCTCATCGCCATGAACAACCTCCTCGGCAAACAAACCGCGCCCGTTGAACGTGCGCTGGGGGTGATGAGCTTGGCCAATAGCACGTTCGGAGCTAAGCGAAACATGGAAAGAGCGGCCGCGGTGGAAGGCCCCGGAAAACCGCCCGCGAAAAAGCCGGCGGATACCAGCGGAGTCGAAGCCGATCTCTACGATTCGCTCCTCGGCTTTCTGAAGCAAGTAATTCCGAGGGCACCAGAAAAACAACCCCAGCCTTAGTCAAATCCACTTGTTAGCCTGGAACGGGCACCGCGCGAAGCGTGGTCGATTGGTCGGCGACGCCGTTTCCGAATCGTGCAAGAAGCCGCCGTTCCGGGCTAAACGATTGAGGTGTGGGCTTTGGATTCCTCAATTTGCTGGATGCGACCCTCGCGAAGCGCCACGATCCGCCGGCCAATCGCGGTTGCCTCGGCCCGATCGTGCGTAACGTGAATCATCGTCACGCGCAGCGTTTCCTGTAATCGTACGATTTCACGGCGAAGCTGCTCGGCCAGTTCCTCGTCGAGATGCGCAAGCGGTTCGTCGAGGAGCAGAATTTTCGGCCTCCGTACCAAGGCCCGCCCCAATGCCACTCGTTGCCGCTGCCCCCCGGAAAGTTCCCACGGCTTGCGATCAAGCAACTCCGCCAACCCAAGCCACTCGGCAGCCTCCGCCACGCGGCGTTCGATTTCCGCCTTGGGCGTGCGCCGCAATTTCAAGCCGAACCCGATGTTCTTTCGCACGTTCATGTGCGGATATAGCGCCGAATTCTGGAAAACCATTGCCACGTCGCGGTCCTTGGGCGGCAGACGATCGATCGGCCGGCCGTCGAGCAGAATCGAGCCCGAAGTGAGCGGTTCCAAGCCGGCAATCAATCGCAGTGTGGTAGTTTTGCCACAGCCCGAAGGACCAACCAACGCAATTCGTTCGCCATCGGCAATGTCCAGCGAGAAACCCTCGACGGCGCGGATTCCGCCGGGAAAGACTTTCGTAAGCTGTTTGAGTTGAAGAGCAGGCATCCTTATATCCTAACGAATCGTTCGCGAGAATCGAGGGGGCTGTGCTGGCTGGGAGGGCGAGGCTCCCGCTTAGCCGAACGGTGGAACCGAGATTATTCTCCGGAGTCAGTTCACCCGAAGGGGACCGTTTTCCCGTATCGCGTCTCAGCGGGAGCCTTGCCCTCCCTTTCTATTGGGTGGGGGCTGTGCACGGGAGGAGGAAAAATTATAATGCAATCTGCAAAATGTCCTCGGAAAATCAACTTTCGGAAAAGCCCGCCTTCCATTCAGTTACGCTGGGAGTATGCTGCTGCGCTTTTGCGGCCGTAAGTTATACCGCGGCCAACGCTTGTCTGCGGCAACTCTCGACGATGGTCGATCCGATTTGGGTCACCTGCATCAAGGAATCGACCGCCTTCGCGTTCGCGGTTGTATGGATCGTCCTGCGGTCATGCCGCGGGTTAGCCATTTTTCCGCCGTGGAAAGAGGTGGGAATTCTCCTCGCCGTCGGGCTGGCCGTGCAATTTGTCGGCAACCTCGGATACCTTTGGGCGCTCGGCAAGATCGGCCTCGCCGTCACCACACCGGCCAATTACGGCGCACAATTGCTGGCTACCGCGCTCATGGGGCGAATGATCCTCGGCGAACGCGTTACCTTCCGCTCGGCGATGGCCCTGGGAATCCTGATGATTGCCCTCGCGCTTCTGGGCTTCGGCGTCTGGGCGCGACAGGCGGGTTCCGGCGCTTCGCCTGCCGCGGAAATTGCCGCCAAAGCAACGACGGGGTCCGATTGTGCCGCGCCGGTGGCGACGATCATGCTGGCCGCCGGGGCGGCATGCTTGGCAGGCGTCGTCTTCGCCGGTTTGAGCACGGCCATGCGGCGTTCCTCGAACATGTCGGTGGATTCGAGCACCTTACTGTTCATCGTTGCGGGCGTGGGCGCGGTGACGATGTGGCCGCTGAGTTTCTACCGCATCGGAATCGATGGACTGCTGGCCACTTCGCCCGAGGCGATGCATTGGATCCTGGGAGCGAGTCTATTCAACCTCATGGGCTTTTTGGGAATTGCCAAGGGACTACAACTCACCTCCGTCGTCCACGCCAGCGTGCTAAACTCTTCGCAGGTGGCGATGCTGGCCTTGGTGGGCATGTTCTACTTCGACGAACGTACGAATTTCTGGCTGATTTCCGGCGTCATCGTAACCCTCTTGGGCATCCTGTTGATCGACCGCCCGGTGGCCGACGATGCGGTCGAGGTGACGATTTGAAGGCATTGCATAGTGTGCGAGGCGCCTGCTGAGTCGTGGAAAATGCGAGCGGCAGTCTGTTCGCGGCTCGGAAGGGGCCTCGCGCTGCCAGGATCACATCGCTTCGTCGCCGGTTTAATCGGCAATTCCGATTCAATCGCGCTCCGCAAGCCGGCGTTTTCAATGCCATATTTGATAGGAAGATTATACAGTCTCCGCACTTTTTTCGAATAAATCCCCGCGAGGACGCGAGGGCCAAACACGAGTTGGCAACCATGCTCCGACGCCGTCGAAAACTGAAGCCGCTTGCCGACCGCGGCCCGTTGCGGGTGATGTTCGTCATTACCAGCATGCCGGTGGGCGGAATGGAAGTCCTGTTGGTCGAACTGATTCGCCGGCTGGACCGCGAGCGTTTTCTGCCCGAATTGTGTTGTCTGAAATATTTCGACACGCTGGGCGAAAAGCTGGCCAAAGAAATTCCCGCCTTCACCGGCCTGCTCTCCCAGAAATACGACGTGCGCGTCCTCTGGCGGTTGACGCGATTGCTCCGCAAGCGAAAGATCGACGCCGTGGTGACCGTCGGCACGGGCGGCGACAAGATGTTTTGGGGTCGGCTGGCCGGTCGGTTGGCCGGCGTGCCCGTCATCTGCTCGGCGTTGCACTCGACGGGCTTGCCCGACCACGTGGAGTTTATGAACCGTCTGCTGGCGCCGATCACCGACGCCTTCATCGGCGTGGCCGAACCGCACGGAAAATATCTCGCCCGGCACGAAGGCTGCCCGGTCGATAAAATTCGCGTCATCTCCAACGGCGTCGATGTGGAGAAGTATCATCCTCGGCGGCCGAGCGCGAACCTGCGACGGGAGTTGGGACTTCGTCAAGAGTCACCGGTGGCGGGCATCGTTGCGGCGCTCCGCCCGGAAAAAAATCACGAACTATTCCTGCAGGCGGCGACAATCGTTCATCGGGAAATGCCGGAGGTCGATTTTTTGATCGTCGGCGACGGGCCGCGCCGTGGGGAACTGGAAAAGACGGTCGCCGAACTGTCGCTTGGCGACGTCGTGCATTTCGCCGGCACCCGATGCGATATTCCCGAAATGCTCGGCCTGATGGATGTCTTCGTTTTGACATCCCACATGGAAGCCAACCCGGTTTCGATCCTGGAAGCGATGGCCTGCGAGAAACCGGTGGTGGCAACCCGGGTGGGCTCGGTTCCCGAAACGGTTCTCGACGGCCGGACCGGCTTCCTTGCCCCGCCCGGCGACGCGGAACAAATCGCCTTGCGCACCATGGAACTCCTGAAAAACCCCGCTCGCGCCGCGGCATTCGGCCGCGCCGGTCGCGAAGAGGTGATCGCGCATTGGTCGGTCGAACGCATGGTGCGCGGCTATGAAGATCTGCTCGAACAAATTTATCAATACAAGGCACAGAGCGGTGTGAACGAGTTTGAAATCAAATCTCGGCAAGAAGTCACATGTTCTATCCAAGCCCAAAGGGCCTGGATTCGACAGCCCGGGGCAATGCCCTGGGGAAAAGTGAAGATCTCGGCAAAATCAACGTCGAGATTTCGGGAACTGAGACATCCCGAATCTGAATTCATCGCAGATATCCTTTACGTACTTCTCCAAAGTCGAATCCAATTCCAGAGCTTAGCAATATGACG
>CAVTIQ010000004.1:0-130069 GCA_963734825.1 uncultured Actinomycetes bacterium
AGTCCATGGACGACGACGCGGCGGCGGATCACGTACGCGGTCAGCGCCCTGCTCCCTTGAAGTGGGAGCGGCTTCTCGACCCGTAGACACCGCGAATCATCCTGTGTAGTGTCGCTTGTATTGGTTGCAACAATGCGGCCGGCGGATGTCGGTGAGGGCCCAGGAGTGCCCTTGCGATCCTCCCTCGATAACTGGGCTGAATAGCCCTGGCTGGCGCAAGTCCTGGCGGCGGGCATGCGAGTTGAGGGAGGCCTGATGGTTCTGCGGATCGTGCCTGAAACCTTGGCGGCCACTTCGGAGCGCGAACGATGAAACCGCGGCGGTGGAGAAAGATCCGGATTCTGAGCGCAACCAAGAGCTGTTCGTCGCTGCGAGCGCCGGCTTGCACGACGGTGAGCGCCGGTCTCGAATGCTGGGTGGGATTCTGATGACGAGGATCAGGAAGGCTGCCATTGCATGGAGTGCGGTGTGCGTGATCTGGCTGATCGTCGGCCTGATCTATGCCGCCAGTCGCCCTTCGTACGAAGAGGTCGACAAAGGCTCGATCGCGACCGTGACGCGGTCACCGGCGATGGGATGGTCGATCGCGGTCACCGCGGCGGCGAGCCGGTCGCCGTCGTGGAGCCGCACGACGAGACGGACCATCGGCCCGTGGCGGACAGCGGACTCGACGACTGCGTCGGCGCTCTCACCGTCAGCTGCCCGCCGTACCGACACTGCCTCCGGGCGGAACGCACGTCCGTCCACGACGGACTGACCGAGGAAGAGCGCGACGTCTTCGTCGGCCGGATGCGCCCACAGCTCGTCCGGAGTACCCGACTGGGCGATGCGCCCTTCACGGATGAGGGCGATGCGATCTCCGAGGCGGAACGCCTCCGCCTGATCGTGAGTCACGTACAGCGCAGTCAGGTCGATCGCCGTGAAGAGCCCGTCGAGATCGGCGAGGAGCCTTTCGCGGAGTGGGCGATCGAGCGATCCCAGAGGCTCGTCCAGGAGCAGGATGCGCGGCTCGGGGGCGAGGGCGCGCGCGAGCGCGATGCGCTGCTGCTCGCCGCCGGAGAGCGTCGCGACCGAGCGTCGCTCGAAGCCGGGAAGCCCGACGAGCTCGAGCAGCTCGCCCACGCGACGATCGATCTGATCCGGAGCGTCGCCGCGCATCCTGAGGCCGAACGCGACGTTCGCCGCGACATCGCGGTGATGGAAGAGCGCGTGATCCTGGAAGACCAGGCCGATTCCGCGGCGATGCGGCGGCACGGGTGCGAGGTCCTGTCCGTCGAGCTGTACTCGACCCGTGTCCGGCCGCTGGAGTCCCGCGACGACACGGAGGAGCGTGCTCTTGCCGGACCCACTCGCACCCAGGAGGGCGACGACCTCGCCCGCGCTCACGTCGAGGGAGAGGTCGTCGAGCGCGATCTTCACGCCGAAGCTCGTCGTCACGCCCTCGATCTCGAGCATCAGAACCAGCCCGTCATCAGAACCATCCTGTTCGGCGGCGACCGAAGCGCTCGACGAGGAGGATCGATGCCGTCGTCACGACCATGAGGATCACTGCGAGCGCGTACGCCTCCGCGACGTTCAAGGCTCCGGGGCGTCCGAGGAAGCGGAAGATCGCCACCGGCAGCGTCGGGTGATCGGGTCGCGCGAGGAAGACGGTCGCGCCGAACTCGCCGAGCGAGATCGCAAACGCGAAGCCCGCAGCCACCGCGAGCGCGCGGGCGGCAACGGGAAGGTCGATCTCGCGACGCACGCGCCGGGGATCTGCGCCGAGGAGTGCGGCTGCCTCGCGCTGTCGCTCGTCGATCGACCGCAGCGTGGGTGTGACGATGCGTACGACGAAGGGGATTGCTACGAGCGCCTGGACGACCGGCACGATCCAGGGCGCAGACCGGAAGTCGCGCCAACCCTCGTCGAAGGCGATGACGAACCCGAAACCCAGCATCACGGCCGATGCGCCGAGCGGGAGCATGAGGAGGCCGTCGAACGTGCGGTTCCCCTTTCCTCCCGCAAGTGCGAAGGCGGCAAGTCCGCCGATCAGGAGCGCGATCGCAGTCGCCGCCGTCGCATAGACGATCGAGTTCCCGATCGCCTCCCACGGCGTGACGAGGAGGGTCGACGTGGGACGGGTCAGTGCGCGATACGCGTCGATGCTGTGGCCGGGCCCCGTCGTGATCGAGCGCTCGACAACACCGGCGAGCGGCAGCCCGAGGAAGAGAGCGAGCGCACCGAGGCTTCCTCCGACGATCGCCTTCTCGCGGCGCGTCTCCGGCCGCCGGAGGACGTCGCGCTCGGAGCGCAGTTGCCCGCGCACGGCAAGTCGCCGCTCGAGGCGCATCGCCACGAGGACCGTCAGCGCCACGCACGCGAGCTGGACGAGCGAGAGGATCGCGGCCGCGTGGAGATCGAAGGAGCGCACGGCCTGGTTGTAGATCTCCACCTCGAGCGTGGAGTAGCGCGGGCCGCCCAGGATGACGATCACCCCGAAGGACGTGAACGAGAACAGGAACACGATCGCGGCCGCCGCGGAGAGCGCGGGTGCGAGCAATGGAAGTATCACGTGGAGTAGTCGCTGTCTCGGGCCGGCCCCGAGGGTCGCGGCGGCCTCCGTCGTCCTGCGGTCGAGCCCGGCCCAGAACGTGCCGACGATGCGGACGACGACTGCGACGTTGAAGAACGCGTGCGCGATCAGAATTGCGATCGGCCCTCGGTCGAGTCCACTCGGCAGGATCGCCAGGAAGGCGAGCGCAACGACGACCGTGGGCAGCACGAACGGCACGGTTACGAGTGCGAGGACGAGCGTACGTCCAGGAAAGGCAAAGCGGCCGAGCACGTAGGACGCCGGTAACGCGACGACGACGGTCAGCGCGGTCGACACTGCAGCAAGCCAGGTCGTGAACCAGAGGACGTCGCGCGTGAGCGGATCCGTGAGCAGGCCGAGGGCGGACTCGCCGCCGCTCGAGCCGAGCCCACGCGCGACGATCGTCGCGAGCGGGAAGACGAAGAAGACGGAGAGGAACGCGAGCGGCACGCCGTACGTGACGAGCGTCCAGACCCGCCCGGTCAGCGAATGACGATCCGCGTCCATTCGTCCAGCCAGCGCTCGCGACTCGCCTCGATCTCGTCCGGCGGGAGGTCGAGCGGATCGGAGGGCACGACCGCGTACTTCTCGAACGCGGGCGGCAGTGCAGCGCTCTGGGCCACCGGGAAGACGAACATCGTGAGTGGCATGTCCTCCTGGAACCGCTTCGAGAGCATGAAGTCGATGAGCTCTCTCGCGCCGCGCTCGTTCCGGGCGCCGCGAAGGACGCCTGCGAGCTCGATCTGGCGGAAGCAGCTGTCCTCGACCACTGCCGTCGGCGCCTGCTTGGGGCGAGGCGTCCGGAAGATCACCTCAGCTGGGGGGCTGGACGCGTAGGAGACGACGATCGGCCGGCTCCCCTTCCCCGAGGATCCGGAGAAGCGCACGTCGTACGCCTCTTCCCAGCCGTCGACCACGAGCACGTCGCGCTCGCGGAGCTTCTGCCAGTAGTCCTGCCAGCCGTCCTCGCCGTAGCGTGCGATCGTCGCGAGCATGAACGCGAGACCCGGCGTCGACGTCCTCGGGTCCTCGACCACGAGCAGTCCGTCGTAGGGAGCCTTGGTCAGGTCGTCGAGCGACCGCGGCGGGGCGACGCCGTGCTCGGCGAACCACGCCTTGTCGTAGTTGAGGCACACCTCGCCGTGGTCGATCGGCGTCACCCGGTGGTCGGGGTCGAGCACGTACTTCTCGTCCACGTCCGTCAGTGCGGGCGACTCGTAGGCGTCGAACAGGTCGCCGTCGAGCGCCCGGGACAGCAGGTTGTTGTCGACACCGAAGAAGACGTCCCCTTGCGGGTTGCCGGCGGTGAGCAGTGCCGTCGTCAACGCCGCGCCGGCGTCGCCGGACTTGAGGATCTGGAGCTTCAGTCCGCTTTTGCGCTCGAAAGCCGCCCTCACGTCGTCGGAGATGGCGAACGCGTCATGCGTGACGAGCACGACCTTGGTCGGCGATTCCTCGTCTCCGCCACATGCACTCACACCGATCGTGAGCGCGGCCAGCATCGCCACGGCGGTTGCCACGTGCCTGCGGTTCACGCAGCCGACTCCTGGTCGCCGGGAATGACTGCAGCGAGGACTCCACGAGCCACGTGCACGCGGGCCTCCCGAGCTGCGAACACGTTCGAGATACCGCGCGTCGAGCCGGGCTCGAGCGTCTCGTTGGCGAGCGGATACCGGAGCCCGTCGGTCGTGACGCCTTCGGCTGCGCCGTGCAGTGCCAGGAGCGAGACGAGCTGTCCCGGATCACCTGCGAGCACACGCTCGCGGTGAACCACATGCACGCGTGCTGTCCCGACGACCGCGTCGAGCTGCACCCCGGCGTACCGGGACGCGCCGAGGAGCAGGAGACCGCCGAGGAGATGATCGAGCCGGCCGCCGCCCCCTGCCAGCACCAGAATTCGCGCGGGTCGGAGCTCGAGAGCGACGTCGAGCGCGAGCTCGAGGTCGGTCGCGTCCTTCTCTACGGGGTGGCGGAGGATCTCGGCGCCGGCTGTGCTGGCCGCGGCCACGGTTTCCGCGTCGACCGAGTCGAGGTCGCCGACGACAGTGGTCACCTCGAGCTCGAGAGCTCTGGCGTGTGCGAGCCCGCCGTTCGCGGTGATGACCGGAGCGCCTCGAGGGACGTCTTCGGGGCTCGCCGAAGGAGGGAGCTCGCCCCCCGAGACAACCACCACCAACTCGTGCGACATGCGCTTCCTCCGCTGGCATTACCCAGGTCAGGTTCGACGGGTCGGCGGCACGTCGAGCCGCCCTCTCAGCCCGGTCGCCCGGGCTCCCCTTACGCTTGCGCCATCGTAACGTACGACGCATTCGTCGAGGAACTCGCGGCAGTCCGGATCGGCGATACCTTCAACCAGTACCGCGAGGGGCCGCGTGCCGGGCTGCTACGTGCCCGGCTTCGGGCTTATCTCGGGGCCCGGTCCGCGGCACCGCTTCTTCTCGTCGGCGAGGCAGCCGGGTACCGGGGGGCCCGGGTTTCGGGAGTTCCCTTCACGTCCGAGCGACAAATCGCAGGCGTGGGTCCCGCTGAGGCGTCCGCGACGATCGTGCACCGCGCGCTGGAGGAGCTCGAGCTCGAGGAGCAAGTGCTCCTATGGAACGTTGTGCCGACGCATCCCGGAACGATCGACTCGAACCGCACACCCTCCCGCTCGGAGGTCGCGGTCGGGCTCGGGTTCGTCTCGGAGTTGGCCGTGAACAGGCGAGTCCTCTGCGTCGGCCGTGTGGCTCACCACGTCCTCGGCGGCCTCTACCTCAGGCACCCGTCGCATGGGGGCGCACGAGCGTTCCACAGAGGGCTTCAGCAGGTCGCAACCCGGCAGCTGTAGGTCGAGTTTTGCGTCTCCCCCGCGGCTGGTGAGCTCGCGGGGTAGTGCCCTACCCCTGGTGGGGGATGCGCGGGCTATCGGCATGCGCCGAAATGCGATCTGGGAGTTGACCGGTCTCTGCGGCACTTCGGACCGGTCGGCCAAGTGGGTGCACGTTCCACGGACCGACAACAGAAAGGGAAGACGCGTGATGAAGCGCTTCGCGAAGAAGCAGTGGGTTGTCCTCGGCCTCGCAGCCGTGGTCGCCGGCATGGCGGCGTTTGGTGCGTACGCGTACTGGACAGCATCCGGCACGGGCCAGGGAACGGCCTCCGTCGGCACCGACAACGGCGTGACGATCGTCGTCACGAACACGGGCGCTGCGCTCTATCCGGGCGGCTCTGCGACGGTGACGTTCCACGTCCAGAACAACTCGACGACCTCTTCGGTCATGGTCGGCAAGGTCGTCCAGGACGGTCCGGTCACCGGGCTTCCGGCTGGCTGTCTGGCTGCGGACTTCTCGTTCGGCGACGTGACGCTCAACGAGTCCGTCGCGGCCTCCGGTAACGGCCCCAACCACACGGGATCGTTGGCGATGGCCAACACGGGATCGAATCAGGACGCATGCAAGAACCAGAGCCCCGTCCTGCATCTGAAGACGGACAACTCGGGCCTCTAGGAGTCGGCTGCTCTGTCGGAGGGGCGAGGCGACTCGCCCCTCCGGGGGCGCCGTCCGCAGGAGAAGTTCCAGAGAGGAGACGAGGGGTCGGATGAACTGGGGAGAGCTGGTCAGCAAGGAGCGACGGGCCATCTGGCTGCTGATCCTGCTTCTCCTGTTCGCGGTAGCGCTCGGCCTCGGTCTATGGGTTGCGCACGGCGCGGCGCGGCCACCGACACCCGTCATCAGCCCGATCGGTCTGCCGAAGGACGTGACGACGCAGAGGTCTGCGCACTTCAGGTTCAGCGCTGCTCGGCCGGTGACCTTCGAATGTGCACTCGACGTGCAACCGTTCACCACCTGCGGTGCGAACGTCGTCGGCTCCAAGAGCTACCCGGGACCTCTCTCTCTCGGACAGCACACGTTCAAGGTCCGAGCCGCACTCGGGCATAGAACGAGCCCGGCAGCCACGTACTCGTGGTTCATCCTGCGCTCGTCCAAGCAGCCGTCGTCTCCCGCGTCCGGTCACTCTCCGGGCTCGCCCGGCGGCAACCCGTCCTCGAACGGGAACGGTGGGTCGCCCCCATCCGGCGGCTCGGGTGGCCAGGGGTCGTCGCCGGGCGGAGGCTCGTCGGGCGGAGGATCGTCAGGCGGAGGATCGTCAGGCGGAGGATCGTCAGGCGGAGGGTCGTCAGGCGGTGGGACCTCGACGCCAGGGAGCCCGAGTCCGCCCCCGGCGCCGCCTCCCAGCGAGCCGGGTGGCATGCCGTTCGCGATTTCCGGAAGTGTGAGCGGGCTCGCGCCTGGCGCCACCAAGGTGATCGTTCTCGGGCTCACGAACCCGAACTCCGTCCCCATCCACGTCACACGAGTGACGGTTGCGGTGTCTGCTGAGAGCTCGAAGCCCGGCTGCTCGAGTGCCAATCTCGTCCTCCACCAGGCAACTGGAATCTCGAGCGCTGCACCTGTAACCGTCCCCGCCGGCGGCAACGTCTTGGTGACGACGTTCCCGCGAGCGCCGAAGATCGCCTTCAGGAACCTGAGCTCCAACCAGGATGCCTGCAAGAGGGCCACGTTCCGGCTGACGTACACGGGGAGCGCCCACTCGTGAGGCGGCTCTTCAAGTCGGGGCGGCTCGTCGCTGCATGCGTCCCGGTCGGGGTCCTGGCGGTCGTCATCGGCGCGTACGCCTACTGGACAGCGATCGGCGTCGGCACGGCGAGCGGCGCCGTCTCGGGACTCACGTCACCGTCGCCTTCCGCTTCGAGCCCCACCTGGGGGACGGCTCACGTCTCCTGGTCCGCGGTGACGCTCAACCCC
This sequence comes from uncultured Actinomycetes bacterium, assembly GCA_963734825.1. GTDB lineage: Bacteria > Actinomycetota > Thermoleophilia > Gaiellales > Gaiellaceae > GMQP-bins7. Next base: position 7,360 of record CAVTIQ010000004.1, read on the forward strand.
TCTGTTCCGGCCGTCGACTCCGAGGTGGTGTTCACGGTGGAGCGAAAGCCCTCGAGCGGCTCGACCTGGACGTTCGTCTGCGGGACCGGCACAACGCCGAAGCCGTACAACGTGCTCTCGTGCGACGACTCGCCGCCGGCCACCGCCGACTACGACTACCGGGTCCTCGCCCACTTCCGTTCGTGGACGTCGTCCGGCATTGTGTCCGTCCACGTCGTGGTGGACACGGTCCTGCCGACGTCAACGCTTACGTTCCCGGGTGCAGGCCCATACGCGGCAGCCGGTTGGACCGCAGGGTGCCTGAGCTCGATCTGCGGAACGGCGGCCGATTCGGGCGGGAGTGGACTGCAGAAGGTCGAGGTCAGCATCCGGCGTGGCTCGGGGAACTACTGGGACGGCGTGAGCTCGTTCTCGAGCGGGAGCCAGGTCTGGAACCTCGTGACCGGCGCGGCGAGCTGGACCTACTCGTTCCCGGCGTCGAGCTTTCCGGCTGACGGGACGTACACGGTCGAGGTCCGGGCGACGGACAACGCGCTGAACGTCCAGTCGCCGGTCACGAGCCAGGCGTTCACCTTCGACACGACGCCGCCGGTGATCGGTGCGTCGGCGATTGCCGCGACGACCGGAACGAGCCCGGCCGGATTCGTGAAGCAGGGCGGCGGCTACAACATCTACGCGGACGCGAGCGACGCCAGCCCCGTCAGCTCCGTGACCGCGAACGTCTCGAGCGTCACGACCGGACAGACCGCGGTTGCCCTCCCCGTGTGTGCGTCGAGCTGCACCGTCGGCGGTCACACGTACGGCTACAAGAGCGCGTTGCTCACCGCGAGCACGCCGCTCGCCCAGGGGAGCAAGAGCTACACGGTGAGCTGCGGTCGACGTGGTGGGCAATACCAGTGCGCCTGCCAGCTTCAACGTGCAGGTGGACAACACCGGACCTTCTCTGACGACGGTGATCGCCGCGACCACCGGGACGAGCCCGCAGGGCTTCGTCAAGCAGGGTGGCACCTACCGCGTCTATGCAAACGCGACCGACCTGCCCTCCGGCTCGGGTAACTCCTCCGGCGTCAACGCTGCCACGCTCACCGCCAACGTCTCGACGGTGACGGCCGGCCAGACCGCGGTCGCCCTCACCGCGTGCGGCGCCTGCGGCCCGAGCTCCGCCTACGCCTACCAGTCCGCGCAGCTGACCGCCGACGTGGTGCTCTCGGAGGGGAACAAGCTCTACTCGGTCTCCGGCGCCGACAACCTGGGCACGAGCGCGAGCTCCACGGGCGCGAACGTGCAGGTGGACAACACCGGACCTTCTCTGACCACGGTGATCGCCGCGACGACCGGGACGAGCCCGCAGGGCTTCGTCAAGCAGGGTGGCACCTACCGCGTCTATGCAAACGCGACCGACCTGCCCTCCGGCTCGGGTAACTCCTCCGGCGTCAACGCTGCCACGCTCACCGCCAACGTCTCGACGGTGACGGCCGGTCAGACCGCGGTCGCCCTCACCGCGTGCGGCGCCTGCGGCCCGAGCTCGGCCTACGCCTACCAGTCCGCGCAGCTGACCGCCGACGTGGTGCTCTCGGAGGGGAACAAGCTCTACTCGGTCTCCGGCGCCGACAACCTGGGCACGAGCGCGAGCTCCACGGGCGCGAACGTGCAGGTGGACAACACCGGACCTTCTCTGACCACGGTGATCGCCGCGACGACCGGGACGAGCCCGCAGGGCTTCGTCAAGCAGGGTGGCACCTACCGCGTCTATGCAAACGCGACCGACCTGCCCTCCGGCTCGGGTAACTCCTCCGGCGTCAACGCTGCCACGCTGACCGCCAACGTCTCGACGGTGACGGCCGGCCAGACCGCGGTCGCCCTCACCGCGTGCGGCGCCTGCGGCCCGAGCTCGGCCTACGCCTACCAGTCCGCGCAGCTGACCGCCGACGTGGTGCTCTCGGAAGGGAACAAGCTCTACTCGGTCTCCGGCGCCGACAACCTGGGCACGAGCGCGAGCTCCACGGGCGCGAACGTGCAGGTGGACAACACCGCACCGACCGTGGCAGCCGTCATCGCCAATACGACGACAAACGAGCCGGGCTGGCTCGCGCAGGGGAGCGGGTACCGCGTGTATGCGAACGTCACTGAGCTGCCGTCTGGCTCGGGCGCATCCAGTGGCGTCAACGCGGCGTCGATCACGGCGAACGTTGCGAACGTCACGACCGGGCAGACGGCGGTCGCACTGACGACGAGCGGCTGCCCCTGCACGATCGGCGGAACGACCTATGCGTATCGCAGCGCGGCGCTCACCTCGAACAACCCGCTCTCGGCCGGGAGCAAGAGCTTCACGGCCAGCGCGGCCGACAATCTCGGATCGAGCACGAGCCAGAGCGGCAACGTGACGATCGACAACACTGCGCCGACGCTCTCGACGCTGCAGATGTTCGACGTCGACGCCGACGGCAAGGTCGATCAGGTCAAGGCGACCTTCAGCGAGACCCTCGAGACCTACTCGGCGCCGACGACGGTCTGGACGCTCGCGAACGCGCCCGGCGGCGCCGCGAACACGCTCGCGAGCGTGGCCGTGGCCACCCCCGTTGCAACCCTCACTCTGAACGAGGGCAACGTCAACACGGCCAGCGGGACGTTCACGATCGCGCTTACCGCAAACGCCAGTGGGATCCGGGATCTCGCGGGCAACCAGTCCTCGTTCGCGGCGACGAGCGTGGCCGACAAGGCCGCGCCGGTAGCCAGGAACGTCGTCCTCACCAACGTTCGCACGCTCGGTCGCGCGAGGAGGGATGACATCGTGACCGTGACCTACTCCGAGGCACTCGACGCGACGTCCTTCTGCCCGACGTGGGTCAACGGGAGCACCCAGTCGCTCGGCGGCAACGGGACCGTCGACGTACTCATCGACGAGAACGGCACCAGCGACCTGCTGCGGGTCGTCGACGTCGGCGCGAACTGCGGCGGCGCTCCCAACTTCCGGTTCGGGTCCCTGAATCTCGCACAGGACTACGTCAGCGCAGACGTGACGTTCACCGGGAACAACAACAACCAGAGCACGCTCGTCTGGAGCCCGACAGCGTGCACGCTGACGATCACGCTCGGCTCGGGGAACGGCCAGCGGACGAACGTCCCCGTGTCCGCGCCCATCTACACCGCGGACGCCGCGCTCAGAGATCTCGCGGGCAACGCGATCGTGACGGCGCCGTTCACCGCGCCTGCCACATCCCAGTTCTGAATCGTCTTCGCTCGCCCTCTGGGAGCGACGTAAGCACCGGCTAGGCTCGCGCGTGTGAGTCGCGCGATCCGGCGCAACACGGTACTGCTCAGCCTCTGCCTGCTGACCCTGTCGGGTGTGCTGCAGCTGGCCGTGGCGGTGGCCACCATCACGCTCGTCCTCGTCACCGGCATCGAGTCCATCCTCGGGCTCGGGCCCGCGATCTTCCTTACCGCCGGCGCTCTCGCCGCCCTCCCGGCCGGGCGGCTGATGGACCGGGTCGGCCGCATGCCCGTGATCGCCGGCGGGTTCGTCGTGGGAGCGGTCGGCTGCTCGCTGACCGCGATCGGATGCGCCGTCGACAGTGCTGTTCTCGTCATCTTCGGCTTCGTGGGCATCGGCGCGATGAACGGCGCCGTGCTGCTTGCGCGTACGGCAGCGGCCGACATGTATCCGCCCGAGCGCCGAGCGCGCGCGATCTCCTATGTCCTCTTCGGGGCGCTCTTCGGGGCTGCGCTCGGTCCCCTCGTCTTCCGGCCGCTGTTCGCGGGCAAGGATCTCGACCTCGACACGCTAGTGATTCCCTGGTTCGCCGCGGCGCTCATGGCGCTCATCGGGATGGCGATCGCGCTCATGATCCGCCCCGATCCCCGGACGATCGCGCTCGAGCTCCAGCTCGCGGATGCAGATGCCACGCCAGCCGCCCCGGCCGCCCCGCTACGGGAGATCCTGCGCCGCCCGGGGGTGCCATCCGCCGTGATCGCCGCGCTCGCCAGCTTCAGCGTGATGGCCGGAGTGATGAACCTGACCGGCTACATCGTCGTGGGGCACCACCACGCACAGGCGGACGTCTTCACCGTGATCAGCCTCCACATCGTCGGCATGTACGCGCTCGTGCTCGTCATCGGCCAGCTCATCGATCGCGTCGGTCGCCGGCAGTCGATGATCGGCGGTCTTGCGATCATGGCCGTCTCCACCGTCATGCTCGCGTGGGTCGAGTCGATCGCCGGGACGTCGGTCTCGCTCTTCCTGCTCGGGCTCGGCTGGAACCTCTCCTACGTGGCCGCGACGGCGGAGCTCGTCACCCACGCGACACCCGTGGAGAGAGGTCGCCTCGTCGGTTTCACCGACCTGGCCGCGGGCCTGCTCGCCGCCAGTCTCGCGCTGCTCGGTGGCGCCGCGTACACGGAGTGGGGCGCGGTCGCGATCGCGGTCGGAGGGACGATTGCCGTTACCGTGCCCGCGGCCGCGATCCTTGCCGGCCGGCGACCTCGGGCCGCACTCGAGACGGCGGGGTAGCGGTTGTTCAGCTGCTAGAATCCGCCGCCGGCGGACGGTTGGTCCGCTTCTTTTTCTGCGATGAAAACGTACACCGCAAAGCCGGGCGAGATCGAGCGCGAATGGCTCCTCGTGGATGCCGAGGGCCAGACGCTCGGCCGTCTTGCGACCCGTATCGCCGACACGCTGCGCGGGAAGGGCAAGCCGCAGTACACGCCCCACGTCGATACCGGTGACTTCGTCGTCGTCGTCAACGCCGAGAAGATCGCCGTAACCGGGTCGAAGCTGGACACGAAGATCTACTACCGGCACTCCGGCTATCCGGGCGGTCTCCGGTCGCGGACGCTCCGCGAGCAGCTCGAGCGGCGTCCTACCGAGGTACTCCGAAAGGCCGTCAAGGGGATGCTTCCGAAGAACCGGCTCGCCGCGGCGCAGATTCGCAAGCTGAAGATCTATGCGGGTCCCGAGCATCCGCACAGCGCGCAGACGCCGAAGCCGATGGAGCTTGCCGGCGCAGGGTCGACGGAGCGCGAACAGTGACCGAGATCGCGCAGTACCGGGGAACGGGCAAGCGGAAGACGTCGATCGCGCGCGTGATCCTGCGCCCGGGCGACGGGAAGACCTGGATCAACGGCCGGACGCTCGAGGAGTACTTCACGCGGCCTGGGCATCGCAGCATGGTGCTGGCACCTCTCGAGGTTGCAGCCGCCGCGGGCACGTACGACCTGCGCATCCGCGTCCACGGTGGCGGGATCTCCGGTCAGGCCGGAGCCGTGAGGCACGGCGTCGCCCGTGCGCTCGTCGAGACCGATCCGGAGCTCCGGATACCCCTCAAGCGCCAGGGCTTTCTGACCCGCGACGCCCGCATCGTCGAGCGCAAGAAGGCCGGCCTGCACAAGGCGCGCAAAGCGCCTCAGTTCTCGAAGAGGTAGGTTCGGCCGCCGTGGCGCGGCGCTTCTTCGGGACGGACGGTGTTCGAGGTGTGGTCGGCGAAGGCCTGACCCCCGACCTCGTCGAGCGACTGGGTCGCGCCGCCACGATCTGGTGCGGCGGCGGAGAGATCCTCGTGGGCCGCGACACACGTACGTCGGGACCGGCGCTCGAGGAGGCACTGACGCGGGGCATCGTCTCTGCCGGGGGAACTGCGCTGCTCGCCGGCGTGCTGCCGACACCGGCGGTCGCGTTGCTCGCGCGTGACCTGGGGGTCGTCGTCTCGGCCTCGCACAACCCGCCCGAGTACAACGGGGTCAAGCTCTTCCGCTCGGCCGGGCGGAAGCTCTCGGACGACGAGGAGGAGCAGATCGAAGCGCTCCTCGACGCCTCCGAGAGCGGGGGAGGGTCGGTCGAGCGGGACGACACGGCGGGCGAGCGCTACCTCGACCATGTCGTCCGGCACTTCGGAACCGATCTGTCCGGCCTGCGAATCGGCGTGGACTGCGCGAACGGAGCGATGATCGAGCTCGCTCCGCAGGCATTTGCGAGTCTCGGCGCAGACGTCACAGCGATCGGGGTCTCCCGCGACGGTGGAACGATCAACGTCGGCTGCGGCGCGACGGATCTCGGATTGCTGCAGCAGACCGTCACACGCGAGGGGCTGGACCTCGGTGTCGCGTTCGACGGGGACGGGGACCGAATGCTCGCCGTCGACGAGCGCGGACAGCCGCTCGACGGCGATCAGATTCTGGCGATCCTGGCGCTCTCGCTGGGCGTCGAGCTCGTGGTGGTAACGGTGATGACGAACCTGGGCTTCCACCGCCTCATGGCGGAGCACGACATACGCGTCGTGACCACGTCGGTGGGGGACAGGTACGTGCTCGAGGCGCTGCGAGCGGAGGGTGGAGTGCTCGGCGGTGAGCAATCGGGCCACATCCTCTGGCTGCGTGACCACGTCACCGGAGACGGTCTCGCTGCCGCGCTCCTCCTCTGCGGCGCCCTCGCGGGCAGGCTCCCGAGCGAGGCGGCCGCGGTCCTCGTGCGCTATCCGCAGGCGAGGCGGGACGTGCGCGTGTCGCGGAGGGAGCTACCGCAGTCGATTCTCGACGCGGTGGAGGCCGTGGATGCGGAGCTCGGAGATCGCGGTCGAATCCTCGTTCGCCTGTCGGGGACCGAGCCGGTCGTCCGCGTCCTGGTCGAGGTTGAAAATGCCCAGGATGCAGAGAAAATGTGTGCTAGCATCGCCGCGCTCGTGGAAAGGGAGCTCGGCTGAGCCCGACGGAGGGCGCCGCCGGGCTCTTATGCATTTCTAGGGGGTTCTCATGTGCGGGATCATCGGATACGTCGGGTTGCGTGAGTGCAAGCCGCTCCTGCTCCAGGGCCTCGAGCGCCTGGAGTACCGCGGGTACGACTCCTCAGGAATCGCCTTGCTCGAGGACGGCGAGCTCGAGTACGTCCGTGCCGTCGGCCCTCTTGGCAACCTCATCGAACGCGCCGGGCCGAACTCGACCGCGGCGACTACCGGCCTCGGCCACACGCGCTGGGCGACGCACGGCGGCGTGACGGAGGCGAACGCACATCCGCTGGCCGGATGTGAGGCGTCGAAGCTCTCGATCGTGCTGAACGGCATCGTGGAGAACTACCGCGAGCTGACGGCGAGCCTGAGTGCGGAAGGTCACACGTTCACCTCGGAGACCGACGCCGAGACCGTCACGCACCTCATCGAGCGCCACTACGAGGGCGATCTCGCCGAAGCCGTGCGGCGAGCGTTCGCCGAGCTCGAAGGGCACTTCGCCTTCGTCGTGATCCACTCCGAGCACCCGGGCCTCCTCGTCGGCGCTCGCCACCAGGTCCCGCTGGTCGTCGGGCTCGGTGTCGACGAGAACTTCCTCGCCTCGAATGCGGCGGCGTTCCTCCGGGAGACGCGGACCGTGAAGTTTCCGTCCGACGGCGAGATCGTCGCCATCACGCGCGACAGCGTGACGTTCTGGAACGTCGACGGCACCGTCGTCGACCACGAGCCCATGGAGCTCGATTGGGACGACGAGGGGGCCGAGAAGGCCGGATTCGAGACGTTCATGCTGAAGGAGATCCACGAGCAGCCGGATGCCGTCGCCGAGACGATCGGCGACCGAGTGCGGCACGGAACCCTCGTCCTCGAGGGCCTCGGGATGACCGGACGAGGAGGTCAAGAAGCTCCGCCGGATCGTCCTCGTCGCCTGCGGCACCGCGTACCACGCGTGCGTCGTCGGGCGGTACGTGATCGAGGAGTGGGCCCGCGTGCCGGTCGAGTTCGACATCGCGAGCGAGTGGGTCTACCGGAACCCGGTCATCAACGAGCACGACCTCGTCATCGGCATCACGCAGTCCGGCGAGACGCGCGACACGATCGAGGCGCTGAAGCTCGCGCGCGAGCGGGGCGCGCGCACCGTCGCCATCACGAACATGATGGGCTCGCAGGTGACGCGTGAGGTCGACTCGGTGCTCTACACGCGCGCCGGGCTCGAGATGGGCGTCGCCGCGTCGAAGACGTTCACCGCGCAGGTCGCGCTCCTGTATCTCGTCGCGCTCAAGCTCGCCCAGATCCGCGAGACGCTCCCGGCCGGCGAGATCGAGTTCATCCTCGACTACGTCTACAAGCTCCCGCGCAAGATCCAGGCGTTCCTCGACGGTGACCACCCGATCGAGGAGATCGCGCAGCGCTACCACGACGCTCACTTCTTCCTCTACCTCGGCCGCCATATCGGGCTGCCCGTCGCGCTCGAGGGCGCGCTCAAGCTGAAGGAGATCTCGTACATCCCCACTGAGGCCTACTCGGCCGGCGAGATGAAGCACGGCCCGATCGCCCTGCTCGACGAGCAGACGCCGGTGGTCGTCGTCGCGACGAACATCCATGTCTACGACAAGATCGTCTCCAACATCCAGGAAGTCCGCGCTCGTGGCGCCCACGTCATCGCGATTGCGACGGACGGCAACGAGGACATCCAGCACCACGCGGACGACGTCATCTACGTGCCGAAGACGCCTGCCTTCCTGCAGGTCGTCCTCGCCATCCTGCCGCTCCAGCTCCTCGCATACCGGATCGCGCGACTCCGCGGCCTGAACGTCGACCAGCCGCGGAATCTCGCCAAGACCGTCACCGTCGAGTAGCGGGCTACACAGCCCGCGCTGGGTAGGGTCCTGGCGCACTTCAGATCACAACGATCTCGGAGGAGGAACCATGCGAAGACTGCTGCGCAGTCATCCGTCCCCTGCACTCGTCATCTCCTGTCTCGCGCTCGGCATTGCGCTGGGTGGGACGGGAACCGCCGCGATACTCGCCGTGCCGAACAACAGTGTCGGTACGTCGCAGCTGAAGAACGGCGCAGTGACGACGCCAAAGCTGAAGAACGCGGCCGTCACGGCGGACAAGCTCGCGAGCGCCTCCGTTCTCGAGGGGAAGCTCAAGAACGACGCCGTCACGGCGGCGAAGATCAAGGCCGCGGCGGTAGCCACGAGCGAGGTCAAGAACGGATCTCTCCTGAAGGAGGACTTCGCGTCCGGCCAGCTCCCTGCGGGACCACCCGGACCTCAGGGGCCGCCAGGGCCGCGAGGGCCGGCTGGCATGGTCGGCCTGCAGCGCTTCGATGCGGCGACGTCGTCGAGCTCGGCGAACTCCAAGAGCGTCGTCGTCACGTGTCCGTCCGGGAAGCGCGTCGTCGGTGGTGGCGCGCGAGTGACAGGCAATGGCGCTGCCAAGTCCACTATCACCGAGAACTTCCCGGACTCGGACGGCAACAAGTGGAACGGAAAGGCGAACGAGGTCGTCGCCACGTCCGCCTCGTGGGAGCTCCAGGTGTACGCGCTCTGCGCGACCGTCGCGAGCTGACGTCGAGTTGAGCTTGTTCGGAGCAGAGGAGAGCGGCGCTCTCCTCTGCTCCAGCAGGCACGAGTCGTCACGCCCTGTCTTGCCGCGTACGATCAGCGGGACCAACAGAAGGAGGAGGCGATGGCGAAGGTGCTGATCCTCGCCGGCGACGCGGCCGAGGACCTCGAGACGATGTACATCAAGTACCGGCTCTCCGAAGCGGGCCACGAGCCGTTCGTGTCCGCGCCCACGACGAGGCCGATCAAGCTCGTCGTGCACGACTTCGAGCCCGAGTGGGATACGTACGTGGAGCGCCCGGGTCGTTCGTGCCCCGTTGACGTCGCGTTCGTCGACGTCGACCCGTCTGCATTCGACGCTCTCGTTGTCCCCGGCGGCCGTGCTCCGGAGTTCATTCGCGTCGACCCAGACGTCCGGCGAATCGTGGAGCACTTCTTCGAGGAGGACAAGCCGGTCGGAACCCTCTGCCACGGCCCGCAGGTACCCGCGGCGCTCGGTTTGCTCCAGGGCCGGCGCTCGTCGGGATTCCCTCCGCTTGCTCCAGACATCGAGGCCGCTGGCGGCGAGTTCGTCGATGACGCCGCTGTCGTGGACGGGAACATGGTCTCGTGCCGCGGCTGGGGTGATCTCGCCGAGTGGTCGCGCGCCTTCATGGCGTGTCTCGACCGGGCCGCGGTGCCTGCATAGCCTCACTCGAACCCGGAGTTCACAGAATCGTCAAGGCCCGTTGTTACCGTCGGCTGCGTCGCAGGCCGACGAATCGACGGGAGGTACGTGATGAGAAGGATCTCGTTCCGGCGTCCGTCGCCGGCGCTCGTGCTCGCAGCCATTGCCCTGGGCGTGGCGCTCAGCGGTACGAGCTACGCAACTGTCCTGAACGTTCCGCGCAACAGCGTGGGAACGCCGCAACTCCGCAACTCCGCTGTCACGGCGCGAAAGCTTGCGCCGAATGCGGTCACCTCCGCAACGGTCCGGAACCGCTCCCTTCTGCGGTCCGACTTCGCAGCCGGCCAGGTGCCGGCAGGGCCGACAGGCCCCCAAGGCCCAGCCGGGCCCGCCGGACCTGCTGGTGCGGCCGGAGCGCCGGGGATGAGCCAGGTGGAGCGAGTGGAGTTCACCTCGACGTCGAACTCCACGAGTCCCAAGACCGCGCAGATGGCCTGCCCGACCGGGAAGCGGCTCGTCGGCGGCGGGGCGCGATTGAACGGCACCGCGACCTCGACCGCGATTCAGGCGTCGTTCCCGGACAACGACAACATCTACCGCGCGAATGCGCGTGAAGTAGTCGCGACGAGCGCTGCCTGGTCGGTGACGGTGTTCGCGATCTGTGCCATCACGACCTGAGCGAGCGTGGCCGCCGGGAGAGCAGCGGCTCTCCCGGCGAGTACGCTGACCGAATGAATGGCGATGGGACGGCCGAAGCACCCCCGTACAGCACCGGGCGTGTCCAGGGCCGGAGATTTCCCGGCGGCCAGGACGCCGTCGAGGTCGTTGCGATGGAGGATCCGCTCGAGATCCGGATCGGAGGCGACCCGGTCGTCGTGACGATGCGCACGCCCGGGCACGACGAGGAGCTCGCGCTGGGGTTCTGTATCGGCGAGGGCCTCGCGCCCGTCTCGGCGCGCGCCCCCGACGACCTCGCTGCGAACACGGTCGAGGTCGACGCCCCGGGATTCGATCCGGAGCTGATTCGCAGGAACTTCTACACCTCGTCGTCCTGCGGTGTCTGCGGGAAAGGGGCGATCGAGGCGGTCCGCGTGGATGCTCCGCGTGTCGAGGGCGATCTCGAAGTGGCGGAGGCGGTTGTCACGCACCTTCCGGAAACGCTCCGCGATGCCCAGCGCGCATTCGCCGCGACCGGGGGCTTGCATGCGACGGGGCTCTTCACGGCGAGCGGTGAGCTCGTGTGCTCGCGTGAGGACGTCGGCCGCCACAACGCAATGGACAAGGTCGTCGGCTGGGCGTTTCGCGAGGGGCTGCTTCCGCTCTCCCGGCACATCCTCTGCGTCAGCGGGCGGCTCTCGTTCGAGCTCGTACAGAAGGCGAGCGTCGCCGGCTGTCCCGTCCTCGTCGCTGTCGGCGCGCCGTCGTCGCTCGCGGTCGAGCTGGCCCGTGATCGCGGCATCACGCTGTGCGGCTTCGTTCGCGAGGGCCGCACAACCGTCTACTCCGAGCCGTGGCGGATCGTCTAGCGGCCACAGGAGTCCTGCTCGTTGGCGGTGCCTCCGATCGCTTCGGCTCCCCCAAGGCGCTTGCGCGTTTCCGCGGCGAGACGCTTGCAGAGCGGGGGCTGAGACTGCTCGGCGAAGTCTTCGACGAGGTGCTCGTGGTCGGCAAGGCCGCCGACGGAATCGACATCCCCCGACCGCTCGTCGACGACGGCGCGAGCGACCGCGCTCCCGTGTTCGGACTGATCGCTGGGCTGCGCGCGGCCACTCACGACCTTTGCGTCGTTCTGCCCGTCGACTGCCCGCTCGTCACGCCGGAGACGCTGCATCGTCTGGCTGAGCAGCGTGCGGTTCCGCAGACCGGCCCGCTCCCAGGTGCGTACGAGCAAGGAGTTCTTCCAGAGCTCGAGCGGCGAGTCGCAGCGGGCGAGCTCTCGCTTCGCGGCGTCAACCCCAACGTCATCGACGTCGACGGGGCCGAGCTCGTGAACGCCAACACGCGGGCCGAGCTCCTCGTAGCCGCCGTCGCCGACTGGGCCGAGGGAAGCCCGGACGTGAAGGCACTTCTGCTCGTCGGTTCGCAGGCTCGCGCGGACATGCCGGCGGATCGCTGGTCCGACGTGGATCTGGTCGTCCTCCTCGAGGACCCGGCTCCGTACACGGCGGATGCCGCTTGGGTTCGGGAGTTCGGGACGCCGCTCGTGACGTTCCTCGAGGCGACGCTCGACGGCCACTGGGAGCGTCGCGTGCTCTACGACACCGGTGAAGACGTGGACTTCGTCCTTTTCCCGATATCCGTTCTGGACCGCCTCGAGGCGAGCGAGAGCGCCGGCGCGTTGATTCGTCGGGGGTATCGCGTTCTGGTCGACCGGATTGGCCTCGAGGAACAGCTTCGCCGGATCGCGGAGCGGACGACTCTTCCAACGGCCACCACGCAGGGCGACTTCGACGAGCTCGCGAGTGACTTCTGGTACCACGCGCTCTGGGCTGCGAAGAAGCTCCGGCGCGGGGAGGTGTTCACGGCCATCGAGTGCCTGGACGGGTACATGATGGCGCGGCTCGTCATGCTCATGGAGTGGCATGCCAAGGCGGTCGATCCAGCCGTCGACACGTGGCATGCCGGGCGGTTCATCGAGCGTTGGGGAGACCCCGGAGCGCTCGTTGCACTCGAGTTCGCGTTCGCCCGCTACAGCGTCCGTGACGTGGCTCGTGGTCTCTGGGAGACCATCGACCTCTTCCAGGGCCTGGAGGAGGAGACGGCGAAGCGTCTCGGCCTCGAGGGAACGATCGACCACCCGGAGCTGCGCCGCCGAGTCGCGGAGGTCGTCCCGGATCCGCGTCGCGCGTCTACGCTCTCGCCGTGAAGCGGGCACTCGTCGTCGCGCTGGCAGTGGGGATGCTGGCAGCTGCCTGCGGCACGAACGAGGAGGCGACACCGACCGAGACTGGGACGACGACGGCTCCGGTCGAGACGACCACCCTCCCCGTCTACTTCCTGCGCGACGGCAAGGTGTGGCCGGTAGCTCGGTCGTATGTCGACGGCCAAAACCTCACCTTTCAAGCGCTGTCGTTCCTGGCGAACGAGCCGACGCGGGACGAGACAACCAAGCTCGGACTGTCTACTGGGCTCTCCGCGGGGTGGGACGCCAGAGCGTCGACTGACGCCGGAGTTCTCAAAGTGGAGCTCGGCGGCAAGAAGCAGCCGATCAGCGCGCTGGCCCAGATCGTGTACACGCTGAGCGCCCTCCCCGGCGTTTCTTCGGTCGTTATCGACGGTACGACCTATACCGCTGCCGACTTCGAGGACCAGACGCCCGCCATTCTCGTCGAGGCACCGCTCTCGTTCGAAGAGGTGTCGAGCCCGCTGCGTGTCACGGGCACCGCGAACACGTTCGAGGCGACCTTCAACTACGAGCTGAAGGACTCGAGCGGCAACGTCGTGGACGAGAACTTCGTCACGGCGACTTCGGGAACGGGGACACGCGGAACGTTCGACTTCACCACGAAGCCCTTCGACGACCTCGGATCGCTCGTCGTCTTCGAGCGCTCGGCGGAAGACGGGTCGCGCATCAACGTCGTCGAGATCCCACTGAAGAAGTCGGAGTAGTAGGCGCGATGGCCGAGACGGCGTGGCGGTGCTCGCAGTGCGGAACGGTCAACGAGCCGGGCTCACACGCCTGTGCCGGGTGCGGGAAGTGGCCGAGCCTCTTCGACCTCCAGGAGGGCGTCGACGGGCCGGAGGCGTTCGAGCCGGCCCCGCTCGATCGAGCGAAGTTCGGCGGCGACCCGGCCAGGCCCGAACCAGTCGATCTCGAAACCTTCGAGCCTGAACCCGTCGAATCCGAGCAGTTCGAGCCGGCGAGCGAGTCGGACGACGAGCCGAAGCCCGCGCGCGGTTTGAGGAGTCTGACGCGCGTAATCGTCCCCGTAGCCGTGCTTCTCTACTTCATCATCTCGCAGCTGTCGAACCGCTAGCGCGCGAACACGACCTCGCCAGACTCGATCTGTCGCACCTCGCCGCTGTCGGTCTCGATCTCCAGCCGGCCGTCGCGGAGAATCTGCAGCCCGATCGCTCCCGTTCCGTCGACGGTGAGTCGCCGGCCGCGGAGGAAGTCGCGCGCGCCGATCTCCCCGTAGAGGTCAGCGAGCCCACCGTGGCGCCAGCCGTCGTAGATTCGCTCGAAGCGGAAGAGCAGCGACCCGAGCAGAGCGGCCCGGTCGTGGAGGCTGCCGGTGATCGTCCTGAGCGATGCGGGCTCCGTTGGCGCGTCGAGCGGTAGCTCCTCGCGCGTCTGGTTGACGTTGATCCCGATCCCCACGACGACGGTCCCCTCCGAGAGCTCCGAGAGGATCCCGCAGACCTTCCGGCGATTCAGCATCACGTCGTTCGGCCACTTGACCTGTGCCGTGAGCCCGGTCGCCCCCTCGACCGCCTCCGCTGCGGCGAGCGCTGCGACGAGCGAGAGCTCGGGAAGGTGGCGCTCGGGTGGTGGATGGAGCATCACCGAAACCAGCAGCGCGCGGCCCGCGGGAGTCTCCCAGCGCCGCCCCATGCGCGCTCGACCGCCCGTCTGGTGATCGGCCACTGCGGTCGCTCCCTCCGGTAGTCCGGAACCGAGCAGCAGGAGTTGCGTCGACTCGCACTCGGGCTCGTACAGGTAGGGCTTGCCAAACCGGCCTCTGATGTGCCGGCCGACCGCCTCGTACGCGAGCGTGTCTTCGGGTGGGCTCACGGGGCCGCGCGCTCGACTCGGACCGCCGAGATCTTGAACTCCGGCGTGCCGATCAGCGAGTCGCCCACATCATGGGTGAGCCAGTTGACCTTCTGCTCGGCGAAGTGGAGAGCCATCCACACGAGCCCTGGATAGACGCGGCCCGAGATGTGCGCCTTGGCCTGGAGGTCGCCGCGCCGTGAGATGAGGTTTGCCCAGTCGCCCTCGCCGAGGCCGAGTGCGGACGCGTCCTCGGCGGAGATCTCGAAGAACGGATCCTCCTGCTTGTCGGTGATTCCCGACTCGCGCATCGTCATCGTCGCCGAGTTGTAGTGATAGAGCGTGCGACCGGTCGAGAGCACGAGCGGGAACTCGGAATCGGGCTCCTCGATAGGTCGCTGGTACTCGACGGGGTAGAACTTCGCCCGCCCTCCTGCGCGAGCCGGCTTCGGCGCGTGCAGGATCTGCGTTCCGGGATGCCCGATCTCGGGCGCCGGCCACTGCATCCCGTTCTCCTCCAGCCGGTCGTAGCGGATCCCGTACCAGGGGGGTGCGAGGTCGGCGAGCTCGTTCCAGACGGATTCCGCGTCTGGGTACTCGGGCCAGCGCACACCGAGCGCCTTCGCGAGAAGAAGCAGGATCTCGAGGTCGGTCTTCGCCTCGCCGGGGAGCGGCGCTGCCTTGCGAACGCGGCTCACGCGTCGCTCGGTGTTCGTGAAGGTGCCGTCCTTTTCGGCGAAGCTCGACGCGGGGAAGACGACGTCGGCGTACTTCCGCGTCATGTCATGCAGGAAGATGTCCTGCGAGATGAGGAAGTCGAGCTTCCCGAGCCCGTGCTCGACGTGGCGTGCGTTCGGCTCGGTCTGCGCGGGGTTCTCGCCGATGAGGACGAGCGCTCGCACCCGGCCGTCGTGGAGCCCGCTCATCATCTGGTCGAGCCGATAGCCGGGCGTCTCCGGGACCTCGGCGCCCCACGCTTCCGAGAACTTCCTCCTGATCTCGGGGTCGTCGACCGACTGGTAGCCCGGCAGGTACATCGGATTGGCGCCCGAGTCGTTCAGCCCCTGGACGTTGTTCTGGCCGCGCAGGGCGTTCAAGCCGGAGGACTCGTAGCCGAGGTGTCCGGTCATCAGGACGAGGTTCGAGAGCGACCAGATGTTGTCCACGCCGCACGCGTGCTCGGTGATTCCGAGCGTGTAGAAGACCGCCGCGTGCCGCTCGGTCGCGTACTCGCGCGCCGCGGCGCGGATCTCGTCGGCCGGGACGCCCGTGACCCGCTCGGCGTCTTCGGGCGTGTACCGCATGACGACCTCGCGCACCGCCTCGAAGTCCTCGGTGGAGTCGCGGATGTAGTCCTCGTCCTCGAGGCCCTCCGTGAGGATCGTGTGCATCATCGCGTTGAGCAGCCACACGTCGGTCCCCGGTCGTAGCTGGAGGTGGCGCTTCGCGAGCTTCGTCAGCCAGATCTTGCGCGGGTCGGCGACGACGAGCGTCGCCCCCTTGCGAACCGCCTTCTTGATCCGCAGGGCAAGCACGGGGTGCGCCTCCGTCGTGTTCGAGCCAATCACGAAGAGGAAGCGGGCGTTCTCGATCTCCGGGATGGAGTTGGTCGATGCTCCTCTGCCCAACGACCTGACCAGGCCGTAAAGAGTGGGACCGTGTCAGGTCGACTCGCACGAGTGGACGGAGTTCGTCCCGACCCCCGTGCGGGCGAGCTTCTGGATGAGGTAGTTCTCCTCGTTCGTCAGGCGTGCGGACGCCAGAAACCCGATCGCCTGCGGACCGTGGTCGGTCATGACTGCCTTCAGGCCGTTCGCGGCGGTCTCCATCGCGTGTTCCCACGTCGTCGCGTGGAGCTCGCCGTCCTCGCCCCGGACGAGTGGCTGCGTGAGCCGGTCTGGGTGGTGGACGAAGTTGAACGCGAAGCGGCCCTTGACGCAGAGGTTCCCCTCGTTCGGTAGATACTCGTCCTTCGACGTGACCTTGACGATGTGCTTGGTTTCGGGGTCGAGATTCAGGTCGACCTGGCAGCCGACGCCGCAGAACGTGCACGTCGTCCGGACCTGCTCGAGCGCACGCTCGGGTCGTTTTGTTCCCTCCTCGAACTTCTCGTAGATCGCTCCCGTGGGGCAGACGGAAAGACACCCACCGCAGAGTTCGCACTCCGTGTCGAGCCACGAGAGTCCCCACGTGGGGACGATGCGCGAGTGTCCGCCTCGACCCTCGAGCGAGAGTGCGGAGCACTGCATGACCTCCTGCGTGTAGCGCACGCAGCGATTGCAGAGGATGCAGGCGTCGGGGTCGTAGCCCATCAGTTGGTTGCGGTCCGAGTACTCCTCGCGCTTGGCGTCAGGCAGCACGAGCGGCGCCTCGACCCCGAGCTCGTTCGCCATGTCGCGCAGCTCGTTCGGCCGGCCGCCCGGCGAGTCGTTCAGGTGCTCGGACAGGAGCATCTCGGTGAGCGTCTTCTGGAACTCGGTGATCTGCCCGTTCGTGGAGACGACCATTCCGTCTGTGACGCGGGTCGCGCAGGCGGGGAGAGGGCGGGGCGCGCCCTCGACATCGACGACGCACATCCGGCAGCCGCCGTACGGATCGAGCTTCGAGTCGTGGCAGAGAGTCGGGATGAACGTCCCGTACCGTGCGGCTGCGTGGACGATGAGCTCGCCCTCCGGCGCAGTGACGGCCTTGCCGTCGAGAGTGAACTCCACCACGGGACGACTCTAGCTCAGCGCCAGAGGGCAGCGAATCGGTGCGACGAGCCGGACTTGTATCCGGTGACGACCTGGGTTCGGAGCCCCTTGCCAGTCCAGGTCTCGAACTCGCGCTGGTAGGCCTCAGGCGTCAGGTCGTGGCGCGCAGCGTAGTTCGTCGACACACCCGAACGCACGATCGCGGAGAACCGCGCCACGCCGGCGTGATGGTATGCGTCGACGTACACGAGGTGCCGACCCGCGTTCGCGTTGGTCTCGAGCCAACGCTGGTAGCCCGGCGAGTCGAGGGTCGAGCTCAGCAGCCAGCCGTTCGCCCCCGTCTTCTCCCAGAGTGCGGTGTAGTAGAGCTTGCCCTTCCAGGAGACGACCGCGACCGACGTCGGACCGAAACCCTTCCGCTTGTAGTCGTTTGCGAGCTTCTCGTGCTCGCTTGCGTCTCGCCCGTGGTAGGCCGCGAACTCAGGCCCCGCGCGCTTCTCTGCAATGAATGCGTACTCGAGGGCTTCGCCGCTTCGGTAGGCCTCGACGAGGGTCGGTCTGTACCCGCGGCCGACCCAGCTCGTGATCTCCGACTGGTACGAGGAGAAGCTCTGGGCGTGCCGCAGCACCCAGTCGCCCCCGCCCGGGCGGAACACGGCGTTTACCCAGGCCTTGCCTCCGACCTCGTAGCCGTCGAACCACGTGGGTTTGTAGCCGGCCGCCGCGGCATTCTCCGCGACCTGCTGGAAGCATTCGTCGGATACGGCGTTTCGCGTAAGCTCCGGCGCCCCTCGGCGGTAGAGGGGCTCGACGAGCTGTCGATATCCGATTCCCGCGCGCGTCGTCGTTGCGAACGAGGGGTTCTTCGGAGCGCAGGGGGGCATCTGCTTCCAGTCCGCGCCTGCGTACAGTGTTCGAACGTCCTTGAACTCGAGCGGGAGCCCCTGGCCCGCAGCATTTCCCGACAGCCCCGTCGTGTCGATGTGGACGTGCAGATGCGGCCCGCTCGAATTGCCGGTGTTGCCGGCGCGTCCCAAATACCGGCCCGCCTTCACGCGGATCGCAGTGGCTTCCGTTGCGTTGACGCCCTCTTTGGGGCACAGAGTGGCCGAGACCGAGTTGTTGCGCATGTGGGCGTATAGCGCAACCTCGCCGGTGGCATGGACGATGCGGAAGCCGTTGCCGGAGCCGGAGCCAGAGTCGTCTCCGGGTTTCTTGTCGTCGACCGTCCGGTAGCAGCGGAGGATCCAGCCGTCGGCCATCGCGTAGACCGGCATGCCCCAGATCAGGAAGTCCTTGTTCTGGGATCCGTTCGTGTGTGGGTGGAGCGTCGTCCACACCTTGCCGGTCCACCGGCGCACTCCGAAGTCGTACGCGAAGCGCTGGCTCGTCGAGGCGCGATGCTTCGAGCCGAGCGTATGCGAGTTGTTGTCACCCCAGAACCAGCCGTCGGGGAGGTCGCTGCGACTTCCTGGGAACAGGTATGCGCCGCCGGACACCCCACTCGAGAAGCTCGTCAGCGACTTGCGAACGATCAACGTCTTCGATCCGAAGTAGAGCGTCGCCTTGATTGCGGGTGCGACGGGGAAAGGTAGCTCCCGGTTCTCGGGGAGCTGGATGACCTTCGTCCCACCAGCGGGAATCGTCGTGCCAGCGACGTACTTCGTCTCGGTGATCGTCACCGGCGCGTTGGGGTATCCGATCTCGACGCGAGTGAGCGTGGCCGTCGTCGAGCCTGAGTTCTTGACGGCTACGTCCATGTTCAGGCGCCACGTCTCGAGAGAGTTGCCGCTACGCGCCGAAACCCGCTCGACCGCGATCTTGCCGCCGTCCTCTGGGGCAGCCCACACGAGTGTGAGCGGGCCGGTCTGCGCTGCTGCCGTCGACGCCGCACAGGCGACGACCACGATGGCGAGCGAGACGGCACGTACAGCTCGTGACACGATTCCTCCGTCGGGTGCAGCTCTCGGCAGAGAGCGTAGTTCAGCTACCGAGCGAAGCAAATAGCTCGGGCCAGTGAGTCATCGCGTTCCGAACGGGGAACGGCGACGCCTGGCCGAGGCCGCAGATCGACGTCTTCTCCATTGCCAGAAGCCACTCGTCCATCTTCTCCCGGCTCATCGCCGCCTCACCGTGCTCGAGCTCGACGCAGAGGTGATGCAGCGCGCGGTTCCCGATTCGGCACGGCGTGCACTTCTGGCACGACTCCTCGGCGAAGAAACGCATCGTCTCCGCGAGCAGGCGCAGAGGTGAGTACGAGGCGGGAAACACCTGCACCGCGGCCGATCCAGGGCCGGCGCCGTAGTCGCGGAGCCCGTCGCGCGTAAGTGGGGCATCGAGCGCGGCGGGCGGAAGGATCCCGCTCGCCGCGCCTCCCGGCACGACCGAGCTGATCTCACCTCCGAACCCACCAGCGTGTCCGTCGACGAGCTCGCGCGTCGTGATCCCGCTCGGCGCCTCGTAGCAGCCGGGCTTGACCACCGCCCCGGAGACCGACCAGAGCCGCGTGCCGACAGCTCCGCGCGTTCCGAGCGCAGCCCACCACTCGCCTCCGTTTTGCAGGATCGCCGGGATGTGCGTGAGTGTTTCGACGTTGTTGATGAGAGTCGGCCGGCCGAGGTACCCGACCTGCGCGGGAAACGGAGGGCGAAGTCTCGGCATCGCGCGCCGTCCCTCCATCGACTCGAGCATCGCCGTCTCCTCGCCCGCGATGTACGCGCCCGCGCCGATGACGAGCTCGAGCGAGCGCCCGTCGAGCAGGCCCGCCGCGCGATACTCGTCGATTGCGCGCTGCAGCCGGTCCCGCGCTGTCGCGTACTCCTCTCTCAGGTAGATGTAGCCCTGCTCGGCCTCGGCGAAACGCATGGCGACGAGCGTTCCCTCGAGGAAGAGATGGGGGCGGAGCTCCATCACGTACCGATCCTTGATCGTCCCCGGCTCGCCCTCGTCCGCGTTCACGACGACGTAGCGCGGACCGGCTTCTCGCGAGACCGCCTCCCACTTGATCCCGGTCGGGGAACCCAGCGCCACCGAAACCCGTGATACCGGCGGCCTTGAGCTCGGCGACTATCCGGTCAGGCGCAGGGAGATCTCGGAGAAGGTCGAGCCCGCCTCGCGCCGCATAGTCGTCGAGCGTCTCGTCCGGCTGCCCGAGCCCGATCGCCGGCCCGTCGTTCGTCGAGTGCGTGACCTCCGGAACGATCTCGTCTCCGCGCGTCATGACCGGCGCGAGGTCGCAGTGGCCGAGGCATGCGACCTCGATCGCTCCGGGCGTCCGCTCGAGGAGCTCGCGGGCGCCGAAGCAGTCGCAGACAGGACCGGTGCAAACGCGCGGCGTGTCGACCGGAACCTGCAGGAACGAGTAGAACGACACGACCTCGTGCACCTCGCCGCGCCGGATGTTCATGTGGTCGGCGAGGGTGTCCGAGAGCTCCTGCGTGATCGGGCCCACCTCGCGCCGCACGCGGCCGAGGTTGTCGAGGAGCCGGGTTCGCGCCGTGGGCAGCTCGGGAAGCATCGTTGCGAGCCTCACGGCGTCCACAGGGCGAGTCTATTCGGCGGCCGGAGGCCTCCGGAGCGCCTTCGTCCGCTTGCGCCTTCGCTTACCCTCGAGCCGTCGCTCGCGCGCTTTCGCGCCCGGCGTCGTCGGGACCCGGCGCCTGGGGACCGCCAGCGCCGCGCGAAGCTTCTCGACGAGGCGTTCGATCGCGAGCTCCCGGTTCCGGAGCTGGCTCCGCTCGTCCTGCGCGATGGCTCGCATGACCGGGCCGACGCGGGCCACCACGCGCCGTTTCTGCAGGTCGGTCAGGGCAGTGGACGACTCGACGTCGAACACCGCCTCGACGCGCGTCGACGACTTCTGGGCGTGCTGACCTCCCGGCCCGCTCGATCGCGACACCCTGATCTCGACCTCCGAAAGCGGGAGGGAAACGGAGCGTGTAACGCGAATGGACTCTTGCTTCCGATGCGCGGTCAACAGGCACACCTCCAGTGATCGTCAGGCCGTCGACGGGTCTCACCCATGCGCGTAAGCTGCGACCGGCTGCGGACAGCTTGCACACATGAGCTACGACTCTTCACTTCCAGCGCCTCCTGACGCGCTCGCCGCCGAGCGCGCTGACGTGCGCGACCTCTCGAACGCGGCGGAGCCTGCGGCTCTGAGCCTGGTCGTTCGCCCGAAGCGTGTCCTGGGCACCATCCTCCTGCTCTGGGTGCCACTGCTGGCTCTCAGCGTCGGCGGCCAGCTGTATCTGTACGTCTTCGGAGGCACGCACACCCGAGTTCCCAAGCGGCTCAACGTCGACAGCGAGTTGACCCCCGCGTCGTGGTTCCAGTCGATGCTGCTTCTCTCTTGCGCCGTCTTGCTCGCCCTCGCTGCGCTCGCCGCATACCGCACGAAAACGAGATACGTCGGGCACTGGATCTTCCTCTCGCTCGCATTTGTGTACATCTCGATCGACGAGGCTGCGGCAATCCACGAGCTGTCCATCTCGTATCTCCACGACTGGCTGAATACGAGTGGCATCTTCTTCTTCGCGTGGGTGATCCCCGCGATCATCCTCGTCAGCGTCATGGGAGTCTTCTATCTGTCGTTTCTCGGCCATCTTTCGAAGCACGTACGAACGCTCTTCCTCTGCGCAGCAGCCGCGTACCTGGGCGGAGCGCTCGGCGGCGATCTCATCGGGGGGTATTGGTTCGACAGGCACGGTGGCACGAATCTCACTTATGCCCTGATGACCCAGGTCGAGGAGACGCTGGAGACGACGGGGGCTGCGCTACTCGTCTACGCGGTTCTGACTCATCTGATGCTCGGAGTCTCCGAGTGGAAGGTCCGGCTGCGCAGATAGCCCGTGAGTCTCGCCCTCCCGGCGAGGGCGACGCGGCGGGTCCTTAGACTCGTCCCATGGCGGACCTCCTGCTCGACATCGACGGCGTCCTCCATGTTTCGGGAGAGCCTATCCCGGGCGCTGCCGACGCGGTCCAGGAGCTGCGGCGCGCGGGACATGCCATGCGCTTCGTGTCGAACAACTCGACACGGCCGCGCCACGTCCTCGCCGAAGAGCTCCGGGAGATGGGGTTCGTGATCGAGGATGCGGAGCTCCAGACCACCCCCGGCGCGGCCGCACGCGAGCTTGCCGGAAAGCGCGTGCTCGCGCTCGTGATGGCGGCGGTCGTCCCGGAGCTCGAGGGCCTCGAGCTCGTCGGCGACCATGCCGAGGCCGTCCTCATCGGCGGCTGCGACGAGACGCTCGAGCCGAATCAGGTCTTCAGCTACATGAACCTCGCTCGTGCGTTTGCGGAGATCCAGGCGGGAGCTGCGTTCTACTGCCTGCACAAGAACCGGTGGTGGCAGACCACTCTCGGACCGATGCTCGACGCGGGCGCCTTCGTCGCAGGTCTCGAGTACGCGACCGGAGTGGAGGCGATCGTGCTCGGGAAGCCCAGCCCTTCGTTCTACGCGGCTGCGCTCGACGCACTCGATGCCGAGCCCGAGCGTACGTGGCTCGTGACCGACGACGTCGAGGAGGACGTGCCCGGAGCCCGGCTCTTCGGGATGCGAACCGCGCTCGTCCGCACCGGCAAGTTCCGTCCGGAGGCGCTCGAGGGCTCGCGTGTGTCGCCGGACATCGTCGTATCGTCGCTCGCGCACTTCCCGGCGCTGCTCGAGGAGGATCTCACCGGGGGCTTCCGGGGATGAAGGTGGGCGTCGACATCATCGAGATCGAGCGCATCCGGCGTGCGCTTCGGCGCGAGCGCTTCCGCGAGCGCTGCTTCACCGACGCCGAGCGCGAGTACTGCGACTCCCGTGCCGATCCGGCACAGAGCTACGCGGCCCGCTTCGCGGGCAAGGAGGCGGTCGGGAAGGCGCTCGGCTGCGGTGTCAACTTCACCTGGAAGGACGTCGAGATCGTCGGCCGCCCGAAGCCGAGCGTTCGCCTGAGCGGCCGAACCGCGGCGTTCGCGGAGAAGGTCAACGCCGGTGCGATCGACCTCTCGATGACCCACTCCCTGGAGATCGCCGCGGCCGTCTGCGTCGTTCAGCCGCGCGAGTAGGCGAGACATGCTCGATCCGCTCTACACCGCAGCCGAGATGCGCGCCGCGGAGGAGCGGTATCCCGGCTACCCAGAGTCGATACCCGAGCTCATGGAGCGAGCCGGGAGCGCCGTGGCACGCGAGGCGATGCGTGCGTACCCCACTGCGAAGACGGTTTGCGTGCGTGTGCGGCGGAGGCTCGAACGGCGGCGACGGGCGAGTCGCCGCGCGAGTGCTGCGAGACGCCGGGCTCGTCGCGGACGAGACCGACGAGTTCGCCGGCTACGACGTGATCGTCGATGCCCTCTTCGGCACCGGCTTTCACGGCGAGCCGAGACCCGACGCTGCTGACCTCATCGCGCGGATCAACGCCGCTTCGGCGTCCGTGGTCTCGGTGGACCTCCCGTCCGGGGTCGATGCGTCGACGGGAGAGATTGCGGGCGCAGCGGTCGAGGCGGACGTGACGGTCACGTTCCACGGTCTGAAGGTGGGCCACGTCGTCGCGCCCGGCAGGTTCCATGCCGGCGAGGTCGTGGTCTGCGACATCGGGCTCGAGGCCGGGACGACGGAGTGTCGACGAGCGCTCCCGGCGCTGCTCGACCTCGTTCCCCGCCGGTCGGCGAAGGACACGAAGTACAGCGCCGGATCCGTTCTCGTCGTCGGTGGCGCGCGCGGGATGACCGGCGCAGCCTGCCTCACGGCTCTCGCGGCACTGCGGGCCGACGCGGGCTACGTGACCCTGGCCGTTCCGGAGGACGCGCTCCCTGCCGCCGAGTCGCTCGCCCTCGAGCCGGTGAAGATCGGTTGGCGAGACGACGACGCGGCCGAGGTCATCGAGGACGCTGCCGAACGGGCAGGCGCTCTCGCGCTCGGCCCTGGGCTCGGACGGAGTGAGGGGCGCGCCGACCTCGTGCGCACCCTTCTCGAGCGCATCGCGCTGCCCGCGGTCGTCGACGCCGACGGCCTCTTCGCCCTCCAGCCGGTCGAGCGGAGCCACCCGCTTGTGCTCACTCCTCACGCGGGCGAGCTCGGGCGCCTCCTCGATCGCGACTCCGACTGGGTTGCAGCACATCGACTGGAGGCGGCACGCGAAGCAGCGAGGCGATTCCGCGCCGTCGTCCTCCTGAAAGGAGCGGACACGATCGTCGCCACGCCCGACGCGGGGACGATCGTCTGCGATCTCGGGCCTCCTGCTCTCGCGACCGCCGGAACCGGGGACGTGCTCACCGGGATCGTCGCCTCGTTCCTCGCCAAGGGGCTCGAGCCGCAGCTGGCTGCCGCTGCAGCGGCGATCGCGCATGCCCGCGCCGCGCTGCTCGTCCCGCACCGGGCGGGCCTCATCGCCGGCGACCTGCTCACGACGCTCCCCGCTGCCCTCGAAGGCTGATGCACCGATCGCGCTTCACGATCGACCTGGAGGCGGTCCGGCGCAACGCGGAGCGGCTGCAGCGTGCGGCCGGATCGGCGGAGCTGTGGGCTGTGGTCAAGGCGGACGCATACGGCCACGGCGCCGTCGACGTCTCGCGGGCAGTGCTCGACGCGGGCGGCGCCGCGCTCTGCGTGGCGACCCTCCCGGAAGCGCTCGAGCTCCGGTTTGCGCTCCCGAGCGCGCGCATCCTCGTCATAGGCCCTGTCGACGACGAGGGAGTCGCGGAGGCGCGGCTTGCTCGACTCGAGCTCGTCGCCGTCTCGGGTCGCGTCCCCGAAGACATCCCGGTTCACCTCGAGCTCGACACGGGAATGGGGCGCTGGGGTCTGTCCGAGCTGCCGTCACCCGCCCGGAACGTCGTCGGAGTAATGAGCCACTTCGCCTCGGCCGAGACGGATCCAGACTTCACATGGATCCAGATCGAGCGATTTCGGGAGGCGACCGACTCGCTCGGCGGCCTCCAGCGGCACCTTGCGAACAGCGCCGGGACATTGCGCTTTCCGGAGGCAGCCTACGACGCGGTCCGGTGCGGAATCGCGCTCTACGGCATCTCGCCGTTCGGCACGGACCCGGCCGCCGACGGCCTCGTGCCGGCGCTTCGGTGGGAGTCGCAGCTCGCACTCGTCAAGCGGCTCGACACGGGGGAGAGCGCGGGTTACGGACGCAGGTTCGTCGCCGAACGTCCGACCTGGATCGGGATCGTCCCTGTCGGCTATGCGGACGGGTTCCGCCGTGACTTGACGGGCACCGAGGTCCTCGTAGGGGGCGAGCGGCGTCAGGTCGTCGGCACCGTGTCGATGGACGCCTTCGCGGTCGAGCTCTCCGCAGAGCTTCCAACCGGCACGCCGGTGACGCTGATCGGCGACGGCATCCTTGCCGAGGATCACGCTCGCGTCGCCGGGACCATCGGCTACGAGATCGTGACCGGGCTCGACTCGCGCCCGGAACGTGCACAGCGGGTCGTGCGGGGATGACGGTCCACGACAAGCGGGTGCTCGAGGTGCTCGAAGGCGAGGAGGCCTGGATCGTCGGAGGTGCCGTGCGCGATGCGCTGCTCGGAAGGCCGTTGCTCGACCTCGACGTCGCCTGTCGCGATCCGCAGGCTGCGGCGAGGCGCTTCGCGACGCGCTTCGGGGGCTCCCCGTTCCCGCTGTCGGAACGGCACGGTGCGTGGCGTGTCGTCGCGGACGGCTCGGAGGAGACGATCGACTTCACGCCGCTGCGAGGGAGCATCGACGAGGACCTCGCAACGCGGGACTTCACGTTCAACGCGATCGCCGTTCCCGTCGAAGGAGGCGATGCCTACGACCCCTTCGGCGGCCGGGCCGATCTCGAGGCCGGCCGTCTGCGCGTTGTGTCCGATGACGTCTTCGAGGCCGACCCGCTCAGGTTGCTCCGCGCCGTTCGGCTCGAGGACGAGCTCGGCATCCGCATGGATGAACGAGCCGAGTCGCTTCTCCGCGCCTCTACGGCACGAGTCGCGGAGCCGGCGGGCGAGCGCATACTCGGCGAGCTGCTGCGGCTCTCCGCCCGGGGCTTCCGGCGGCTCGACGAGCTCGGTCTGCTCGAGCCGCTCGGCGGTTCGCTCGCTGGGCCGCTCGACGCCCTGGACGACGCCTGGTTCCGGCTGGTGGCCGTGTTCGGCGACCGGCTGCGACAGCTGCCGATCTCGCGTGATCTCGCGCGCTACACCCGCGCGTTGTGTCGAGCCGAGCCCCCCGAGGCGACGACGCGCGGCATCCATCGGTTCCGCCGCCGGACGGAGCCGTGGGCCCTCGACGCGCTCGCCTTCGTCGGCGCCTCGGAGCTCGCGTACCTCGTCGAGGCCGCACGGAGCGCCGAGCCCGACGCGCCGCTCGTGCGAGGTGACGAGCTCGGCCTCGCCCCAGGCCCACAGATCGGACGTATCCTCGCGTCTATCGACGAGGAGCGTGCAGTGGGGTCGATCTCGACGCGCGAGGAGGCGCTCGCTCTGGCGCGGACCCTCGCCGAGTCCGAGGAGCCGTCGTGAGCGTCGACCTCAGGATCGCGCTCCAGGAGCAGCGCGCGCCGGAGACGGCCGATCGAATCCGCCGGCTGCTGGCGCCGTTCACGGGCTCGGAGCGTGCGCTCGACAGCGGATGCGGCACCGGAGCGATCGCATTCGCGCTTGCTCCCCATGTCGGCGAGGTCGTGGGCACAGATCTGCGCCTGGGATACCTCGAGGCTGCCCGCGAGCGCGCCCCCGCGAACGTGAGCTTCGTCGAGGGCGACGCGATGGCGCTTCCGTTCGACTACGCGTCCTTCGACATCGCGGCATGCGTGCGCATGCTTCACCACGTGCACCGTCCGGAGCTCGCGGTCTCCGAGCTTGCGCGCGTGACCCGGCCGGGTGGCAGGGTTCTCGTCGCTGATCAGCTCGGGTCCGTGGACCCGCTTATCAGCCTCGAGCAGGACCGATTCGAGCGTCTTCGCGATCCGAGCCACGAACGGCTCCTTCCCGATGCCGACATCCGCGGCTTCCTCGACGCGAACGACCTCGTTCTGATCTCGTCCGAGATCGTTCGCGAGCGGGTCGACCTCGAGCAGCGCCTGGACTTCGCCGGCGTCCCGGAGGAGGAGCGGGTTCGTGTCCGTGGGCTTGCGCCCGGGGCCGAGTACGACGTCGAGGTCGGCTGGTACGTGGCCCGCAAGTCCGGCCCGTAGAGGCCTTAGTCCTGCGTGCCCGGGCGGTACCCATAGCTTCCGACGAGCCGAGCGAGCACGCCGGGGAAGAGCGCCTGGAAGATGGACACGATGCGGTACGGAAACCACGGGATGGTGACCTCGCGCTTGTCCTTCTCGACAGCCTTCAGGATGGCTTCGGCGACCTCGTCGGCGTCGATGACGAACCGCCGCATGATCCCGCTCCGGAGGTTGGAGCGCGGTGTGAACCCCTCCGTCTCGACGAAGCCGGGCAGAAGCGTGTGCACACGGATTCCCTCCGGCCTCAGCGTTGCCGCCAGCGATCGAGAGAACGCGAGTTGCGCGTGTTTCGCGGCCGCATACGGGCCGGCCGGTGCGAAGGCGATCGTGCCCGCGACCGAGACGACGTTCACGACGTGGGCCCTGTCGCCCGCCGCGGCTGCACGAAGTCCCGGCAAGAAGGCGCGAGCGCACCAGACGCAACCGAGGTAGTTGGTCTCGGTAACCCTCTCGATGGTCTCCGGTGAGGTCGAGGCAAAGGTGCCGCGGCCGGGAACGCCTGCGTTGTTGACGAGGAGCACGACGGCTGGATGTCGTGTGAGGACGCGGGCGGCGACCTCGTCGACCTGACCGCGGTCGCGAACGTCGCAGACTTCCCATTCGCCCCCGATCTCCGCCGAGATCTGCTCGAGCCGCTCCTGTCGGCGTGCGAGGAGAACGCAGTGCCAGCCCCTGCGCGCGAGCTCTCGCGCCGTCGCCTCCCCGATCCCCGAGGAGGCTCCGGTGACGACCGCTACGCGTCTGTTGCTCATCGCGGCGGCACCCTACCGACTAGGCTCCCGGCGTGGCCGCCGGCACTGTAGGACAGAGATTCGAGGGAAAGCAGGCGCTCGTCCTGGGCGTCGCCAACAAGCGCTCGATCGCATGGGCGATTGCAGATCGCCTCGCCTCCGAGGGCGCGCAGGTCGCTTTCACCTACCAGGGTGAGCGGATCGAGAAGAGCGTTCGCGATCTCGCCGAGACCGTGTCGAGCCCGCTCGTCACCGAGTGCGACGTGCGCTCGGACGACGACATCCAGCGCGTATTCGCCGAAGTGGCGGAGACCTTCGGCGGCGGACTCGACATCCTCGTCCACTCCGTCGCCTTCGCGGCCGCCGAGGACCTCGAGGGGCGCTTCGTGGACACACCGCGCGACCGTTTCTGGATGGCGCTCGACATCAGCGCGTACTCGCTCGTCTCGTGTGCGCGCGCGGCCGAGCCGCTGATGGAAGCGCGCGGTGGGGGCTCGATCGTGACGATGACCTACCTCGGCGGCGAGCGCGCAGTTCCGCACTACAACGTCATGGGCGTGGCCAAGTCAGCACTCGACTCCTCGGTTCGCTATCTCGCCTGGGATCTCGGCTTCAAGGACATCCGGGTGAACGCGATCTCGGCCGGGCCGGTCCGCACGCTCGCGGCCCGCTCGATCGCCGGCTTCACCACGATGGAGTCGATGTTCGAGGAGCGTGCTCCCCTCCACCGCCAGATCGAGGCCGAAGACTGCGGTGCCGCCGCCGCATACCTCCTTTCCAACGAGGCGCGAAACCTCACGGGGACGACGCTCTACGTGGACGGCGGATACCACTCGATGGGCATGTAGCACTCGCTACCCGGGATGCATAGAGGGCGGGCGCTGCCGTCCGTGCGTGAGCGTGTCGCTACCCGAAGGCTTGTGTGGTCTTCCACGACGACAGGACCCATGTCCACCACAGCGTGCGGCGGCGGCGTGACACTCGCACGGCCTGGCGCCTGGCCGGCTGGGCCGGTGCCGGGCTCGGGATCTCTTCCGTGGAAGCCAGTGCTCGTGCTGCCACGAGAGCTGCGACGGCCTGTCTCATCTCGGTTCCTCCTCGTGCGTTTCGGTACTTCGAGCCACCGTAGAGGACGAGCCACGACCTGTCTGTCACCCGCGTGACGTTGCGAGTGTGTCCGTCGTGACGACGCGCTTTGTCGAAGTCAAGCGGAGCTAGACGGCCGCGGGGAGCGCCTCGGTCGCCTCGGCGATCTCGCGAGCGACTTCCGTGATGTCGCGGTTCGAGTTGTAGACCCTGAGCTGGCGGGCTGCGCTCGAGCCGCGGGCGAGGATCTCGAGGATGCCTTCGAGCTCCCGCTCGGAGCCGAGCTCGCGCGCGTGCGGCTCGATCTCGGCGACCGTCCGCCGCACGACCCGGGCGACCGGCACGCGGTTCCGGCGTCCCGAGCCGAGATCCATCACAGGCGCCTCGAGGCCGTAGCGTGCGGCGAGCCACTTGTTCTCGCTCGTGAGGATCCGGTGGTACGACGGGATCTCCTCTCGCGCATCGAACTTCTCGGAGAGGAGCTTCACGAGCGCCTGGCAGTACGCGGCGATGGCGACTGCGTCCTCGACGCGCGTTACCGCGTCGCAGATGCGGATCTCGACCGTGCCGAGGCGAGGATGCAGCCTGATGTCCCACCAGATGTGGGTGTAGTCCGCGATGCAGCCAGAGCGCTCGAGCTGCCCGACGACCTCGGCGTAGTCCATGTAGTCGCGGAAGCGCGGTGGGGGCCCCGACCGCGGGAACGCGGAGAACACCATCTGCCGGCTCGAGGCGAGGCCGGTTGCCTCGCCGCGCCAGAACGGCGAGCTCGCCGAGAGCGCAAGCAGCGGAGCAAGCTGCGGCAGGAGCCCGTTCACCACCTGGATCGCCTTCTCCGCGTCGTCGACGGCGACGTGGACGTGCATCCCGAAGATGAGCTCGCGGCGCGCCACGTACTGCAGCTGGTCGATGAGCGCGCGGTAGCGGTCCTTCGCCGTGATCCGCTGGCGCTCGAAGAGGCTGAACGGATGCGTGCCCGCCGACCCCACGCGCATGCCCTGCTCGTGTGCGACTCCGGTGACGTAGCTGCGCAGCTTGACGAGCTCGCGCTGGACGTCCCCGGCGGTGCGGCATACGGGCGTCGCGATCTCGATGACCGACTGCATGAGCTCCGGGTTGATCCGAGGCTCGAGCTCGTGTCCGCTGATCGCAGCGAGCATCGTCTCGATGTGCTGGACGAGGTCGAACGTCTGGCCATCGAGCAGCTGGTACTCCTCCTCGACGCCGAGCGTGTACGGGTCGCTCTGCCCGAACGTGTGGTCGAGCACGCTTCCCGTGTACGACGCGCCCTTTCCGGTGATGGTCGAGGGAATGGCCTGTTTCGGCGTCACGGAAGCACCGCCTCGACTTCCATCTCGAGTTTCCACGCTGGATCCAGGAGCGATGCGATCACGGTCGTGTTCACGGGTCGCACCTCGGCGAACGCCTCGCCGTGCGCGCGTGCGACGCCCTCGAAGTGAACGGGATCGGTGAGGTAGATGCGCGTTCGTACGACGTGCTCGAGCCCGGACCCGGCGCGCTCGAGCGCCTCCCCGACGATCCGGAGACAGAGGCGCGCCTGCTCGTAGGCGTCGTCGGGAGGAGGCGAGCCGTCCGCCGGGATGGGCGCCGTCCCGGCGACGTGCACTCGGTCGCCTGCGACCACTGCCCGCGAGTAGCCCATGACCTTCTCGTACGGCGAGTGACCGGTGATCAGGCGGCGTTCCATGAGAGGGCTAGTATCGCGCCGCGTGAAGGCCCTCCGCCAGATCGACGGCTGGCCCGTGCCGTTCGCCGCTGCCGGCGCTCTCACGACCGAGGGACGCCCGGAGACGCACGGCGACGCCGGCCGCCACCTGCGCCTGGCTTCCGTGTCGAAGCCGGTTGCGGCCCTCGCGGTGCTCGTAGCTGCAGAGGAAGGAGTCGTCGACCTCGACGAGCCGACCGGACCGCCGGGCTCCACCGTCCGTCACCTCCTCGCGCACGCGTCGGGCCTCCCGTTCGAGGGAACGACGCCGATCGCGCCCCCCGGGCGGCGGCGGATCTACTCGAACGAAGGCTTCCGCATGCTGGGTGCGCACCTGGCCGCCCGAGCCGAGATGCCCTTCGCCGACTACGTTCGCGCCGCCGTCTGCGAGCCGCTCGGGATCGGGCTCGATCCCTCTGGCGATCCTGGCTCCGGGATGCACGCCTCGCTCACGGACGTCCTCGCGATCGGGCGCGAGCTACTCGCGCCGACGATTCTCGCGGAGGAGACGCTCGCGGAGATGGTCGCCGTCCAGTTCCCCGGACTGTCGGGCGTGCTGCCCGACTGGGGTCGCTTCGAGCCGCTCGACTGGGGGCTCGGCGTGCAGATCAACACGCGCCCGGCCTCGTGGATGGGTACGAGGCTCTCGCCGCGGGCGTTCGGCCACTTCGGCGGCTCCGGGACCTTCCTGTGGGTCGATCCCGACGTGGGAGTTGCTTGTGCCGCTCTCTCGAATCGGGAGTTCGGCGACTGGGCGAAGGCGGCGTGGCCGGTTCTCTCGGACGCCGTCCTCGGCGAGCTTCGCCCCTAGTCCGCGAACAGCGGACGGATGTGCTCGTCGAACGCCTCGGCGTCACAGCTCGCGACGACACAGGGGGTCATGGCCGTGACCGTTGCCGTTCGGGGAACACCCATGGCCAGCGCGACC
This sequence comes from uncultured Actinomycetes bacterium, assembly GCA_963734825.1. Classification (GTDB taxonomy): domain Bacteria; phylum Actinomycetota; class Thermoleophilia; order Gaiellales; family Gaiellaceae; genus GMQP-bins7. The sequence goes on from CAVTIQ010000004.1 coordinate 39,375, forward strand.
TCCCCGAAATACTCGCCGGCGCGGAGAACACCCCGCTGGCCGAGCGCCGACTGCGATACCGCCGCCACGCCCGAGAGCAGCACGAAGAAGCGGTCCCCGGGGTCGCCTTCTCGGACGAGCACGGTTCCAGCTGCGACCTCCTCACGCCGCATGCAGTCGGCGAGCTTCCCGAGGGTCTCTCCCGGGAGCGCCGACAGCAGCCCGACACGGCCGAGCTCGGTCACGTTCGCCGGAACGTGTCGCGGAGACATCGGCGGGTACGGTACCGGCGTGGGATTCCTGGCCGGGTGGCGCTCATGTCCACGGTGCGCCGGGGAATTGCACGGAGACGATCGGCGCGCGGAGTGCAAGACCTGTGGGTCCGTCTACTACGCTCACTCCGCCCCGGCGGTCGCAGCGTTAATCGTGGACGATCAGGGCCGCGTGCTCCTGGCCCGGCGTGCGTATGAGCCTGACGCGGATCTCTGGGACGTACTCGGCGGCTTCCTCGAGGAAGGCGAGGATCCGCTCGACGGACTGCGGCGGGAGCTCCTAGAGGAGACAGGCGTCGAGATCGAGCCCGACGGCTTCCTCGGCACGTTCATCGATACCTATGGCGACGGGCCGACGGCTGCCTACGTGCTCAACCTCGCCTGGCGGGCGCAGATCGTCGCGGGAGAGCTGCTCGCCGCAGACGACGTCGCGGAGCTCCGCTGGTTCTCGGCCGACGAGTTGCCGCGCCCCGAGGAGTGCGCCTTCCGCTGGGTGGCGCCGTTCCTCGCCCGCCACGCAAGACCGGCCCCCTGAGGTGTCCTTCGAAGGGGACTGATGGGCCGGTTGCCCGGCCCATCAGTTAGGGGAGGGGGAGGGGGAAGCCTCGAACAAACTTCCTGCAAAGCGTTCCTACCAGGTTATGCGACCCGGCGGAAGGACTACTGAGGCTCAGGCGACGAGCTCGGTGAGCCCGAGCATCCGCTCGAGCGCCGACTTCGGCTGTGCGCCGACTGCGGCTGCCGCAGGTGCGCCGTCCTTGAAGAGGATCATCGTCGGGATCGACATGACCCCGTACTTGACCGAGAGAGCTTGCTCGTCGTCGATGTTCACCTTCACGAGCTTCAGCTCGTCCTTGCGCTCCTCGACGATCTTCTCGAGCACTGGGGCGACGGCATGGCACGGTCCGCACCATTCCGCCCAGAAGTCCACGAGTACCGCCTTGTCCGATGTGAGGACTTCCTGCTCGAACGTCGCCTCGGTTACGTCGATTGCCATTCGTTCCTTTCCGTATTCACACGTTCGTCTTCGACAGCAAGACCCTAAACGACCGCGACCCGGCTCTTGTTCCCAGTTCCTAGACTGACGCCGTGCCTCCGATCTTCGCACCACTCCCGGACAAGCCGGATCACGACGCGCTCGAGCGCGAGATTCTCGACGTCTGGAAGCGCGACGGGACGTTCGAGAAGCTTCGCGAGCAGAACCGCGGCGGGCCGAGGTTCAGCTTCGTGGACGGGCCCGTCACGGCGAACAAGACGCTCGCCGTGCACACGGCGTGGGGCCGGACGCTCAAGGACGTCTTTCAGCGCTACAAGGCCATGCGGGGATTCGAGCAGCGGTACCAGAACGGCTTCGACTGCCAGGGGCTCTGGATCGAGGTGGGCGTTGAGCGCGAGCTCGGGCTCAACTCGAAGCCGGAGATCGAGGAGTACGGCCTGGCCGAGTTCGCGCGCCGTTGCCGGGAGAAGGTGATCTGGTCGGCGACGGAGCTGACCCGCGGCTGCGAGCGGCTCGGGCAGTGGATGGACTGGGGAAACGACTACTTCACCTTCTCGGACACCAACATCGAGTACATCTGGCGCTTCCTCAAGCTCATGCACGAGCAGAACCGCCTCTACCAGGGCCATCGCTCGACGGAGTGGTGCCCACGTTGTGGCACGTCCATCTCGCAGCACGAGCTCTCGCAAAGCGGCGTCTACCAGGACAAGACGGATCCGTCGCTGTTCGTACGGTTGCCGCTCCGCGATCGGCCCGGAGAGTCGCTCGTCGTCTGGACGACCACTCCCTGGACGCTGCCCGCCAACGTCGCTGCCGCGGTGAAGCCGGACGCCGAGTACGTCCTGAAGTCGAACGGAGAGTGGGTTGCGCGTGCGCTCGCGCCGGACGCGACTACGGAGCGAACGGCGCTCGGCGCAGAGCTCGTCGGCCTCGAGTACGAGGGACCCTTCGACCATCTGCCTGCCGTCCAGGGAACGGAGCATCGAGTCATCCCCTGGGACGACGTCACACTCGACGAAGGCACGGGAATCGTGCACATCGCCCCGGGCTGTGGCGGCGAGGACTTCGAGCTCTCGAAGGTGCACGACCTACGCGTCCTCACGCCGGTCGACGAGTCGGGGCGCTTCTACGACGACTACGGCTGGCTCCACGGTCTCAGTACCGTCGAGGCTTCGGACCAGATCACGGCGGAGCTCGGCGAGCGAGGTCGGCTCGTGGCCGCGGAGCAGATCGTCCACCGCTACCCGCACTGCTGGCGTTGCGACACGCCGCTCATCTTCCGGATCACCGACGACTGGTTCATCGCCGTCGACGGGCTTCGTCCCGCCCTGCTGGAGGCGAACGCAACCGTGGAGTGGACGCCCGCCTACATGGGCAAGCGCATGGACGACTGGCTGCGGAACATGGGGGATTGGAACATCTCGCGCCGTCGGTATTACGGACTGCCGCTTCCGATCTATGAGTGCGCGTGCGGCCACGTCACTCTGGTGGGCTCCAAGGCCGAGCTCGCGGAGCGGGCGGTATCAGGGCTCGACCAACTCGAGGAGCTGCGCCGTCCGTGGGTGGACGAGGTCCCGATTCGCTGCGAAGCGTGCGGGGAGACGGTGCGCCGGATTCCAGAGGTCGGCGATGTGTGGCTGGACGCGGGCATCGTCCCGTTCTCCACGCTCGGATGGGAGAGCCCCGAGTACGTCCCGCAGGGGTACGCGACCGGCGCCGCGAAGGGGCTGACGACCGCGGATCTACCCGACCACGCGTACTGGGAGGACTGGTTCCCTGCCGACTGGGTGACCGAGATGCGCGAGCAGATCCGGCTCTGGTTCTACTCGCAGCTGCTCATGTCCGTGGCTCTCGTCGGCCGCGCTCCGTTCCGCAAGGTGCTCGGCTACGAGAAGATGCTGGACGAGCACGGCCGGGAGATGCACGGCTCCTGGGGGAACATGATCGAGGCGGAGGACGCGTTCACCCGCATGGGAGCCGACGTCATGCGCTGGCAGTACTGCGGGCAGCCGCCGAACCAGAACCTCCTCTTCGGCTTCGGGCCGGCACACGAGATCAGACGCCGCCTGCTCACACTCTGGAACTCCGTCAGGTTCCTCGTCGACTACGCCAACATCGAGGGCTGGACGCCGACGTGGAGCGAGCTCGAGAGTGGTCCGGCGGGCGAGCTCCAGCCTCTCGACCGGTGGCTCGTCGCCCGCACGGATGCATTCGTCGCGGAGGCGACAGCCGGGTACGAGGACTGGCTCACCGTGAACGTCGTCCGTGCCTTCGAGTCATTCGTCGACGACGTGTCCAACTGGTACATCCGCCGCTCCCGACGCCGCTTCTACGGTCGAGCGGGAGGCTACGAAGGCGACGTCACCGCGTTTCGGGTCCTCTGGTACGCGCTCGTCCAGGGCATTCGCGCCGTCTCCCCGCTCATGCCGTTCCTGACCGATCACCTGTGGCGCGTGCTCACGGCTCCGTGTGCGGATGCACCGTCGTCTGTTCACCTCGCCGGCTGGCCGGAGCCCTCGGCACCCGACGACGATCTCCTGAAAGAGGTCGCCGAGCTTCGCCGGGTCGTGGAGCTCGGCCGTCAGGCCCGCTCGGGAACGGGGGTCAACCTCCGCCAGCCGCTGCGTTCGCTCGTCGTCGAAGGAGCGCCACTCGCCGCGTCGCACGCGGGCGAGATCGCCGAGGAGCTCCGGGTGAAGCAGGTCTCGTTCGGCTCGGTCGACGCGAGCGAGTTGCGCGTGAAGCCGAATCTGCCTGTGCTCGGGCCGAAGCTCGGACGGGCGCTCCAGGACGTGCGTCTCGCGCTCGAGTCGGGTGACTTCGAAGAGCTTCCCGGTGGCGGCTTTCGCGCAGCGGGCCATGACCTCGGGCCGAACGAGGTGCTCGTCGAGCGGCACGGCAAGGAAGGCTGGGCCGTGGCAGCCGCCGACGGCGTAACCGTTGCGCTCGAGCTCTCACTCGACGAGGAGTTGGAGCGCGAGGGTCGCGTCTACGAGCTGATCCACGCCGTGAACACGATGCGGAAGGCTGCGGGGCTCGAGCTCACCGACCGCATCGTGCTGACGCTGCCGGAAGACGACACCGACCTTCTCGTCCACGCGGACTGGGTCGCTCGCGAGACCCTCGCCGGCTCCGTCGAGGCTCGTGGCTCGGAGCTCGTGATCGAGAGATCGGAGTGAGCGAGCACGAGGCGCTACTGCGGAACGCGTACATCGCCTTCAACGCACGCGACATCGACAGCGCCTTGGCGCTCATGCATCCAGACGTCGACTGGCCGAACGGCATGGAGGGTGGACGCGAGGTCGGCCACGACGCCGTTCGTGCCTACTGGAAGCGGCAGTTCCTGGTCCTCGTGTCACACGTGGAGCCGCAGAGCTTCGAGAGCGATGCCCAGGGTCGGGTCGTCGTCCAGGTCCATCAGGTCGTCCACAACGTCTGCGGCGAGCCCGTCTCGGACCGCGAGGTCCAGCATGCCTACACCGTCCGCGACGGTCTCATCGAGCGGATGGACATCCTCGACTAGCGCCTGCGGCCCAGCACGAGCAGGTACTCGCGCTCGTGGATCACGCCGTCATCCGTGCGATGGTTCTCCTCGAAGTACTCGACCCAGTCCCTCCGGAGCTCATCGCTCCGGTCGCCGATCGCCTCGACGAGTGTCTTGGTCGGGCCGTAGGACGTCGAGAACAGCTCCCAGTAATCCTCGCCGGAGTCGAGGTGAAGCGGCGAGACGTGCGTCTCGAGCTCGAGGTCGAAGCTTCCTCCGAGGAGCTCGGTGACTCGCTGCTCGTCACCCCAGTCGAAGGGACTGCTCGGCGGCGGAGACGGCTGGTACTTCCCCATGATCTTGAAGAGCTCGGAGAGCCCCCCGCTCGCCGGCGTCCAGTTGGCGAGAGCGATGCGTCCACCCGGCGCCGTCACCCGGGCGAGCTCTCCCGCGACGGCTTCGTGGTCCGGGGCGAACATCACGCCGCATGTCGACGAGACGACGTCGAAGCTGCCGTCCGCGAGCTCGAGTCGCTCGCAGTCGCCCACGAAGTACTCGATCTCCAGACCGCGCTCGTCCGCCCGTGCCTTCGCGGTCTCGATGAGGGCCGGCGCCAGATCGACCCCCGTCACGCTCGCGCCCGCGTCGGCGGCTCGCTCGGCAACGGCGCCGGTGCCGGTGGCAAGGTCGAGCCAGCGCTTGCCCGGCTCTGGGTCCAGGCGCTCGACGATCTGTTCGTGGATGTCGATGATCGTCTCGGTGATGCGCTGGTACGGGCCGTTGCCCCAGACGACGCTCTGTCGCGCCTTCAGCTCTTCGTACGCCATGCCTGTTCCCTCCTTTGAAGACCGTGGTTCTCCTCGACCTCAGGACGACGCTCCGCCGCAATTTCTTCCGTTACCCACTCTGCGCGAGCTCGAGCTCGCGGCGGAGCTCGATCGGGAGGCGGAACGTCACGTCCTCCTCGACCAGCCGGTACGGCTCGATGTCGGTCACCCCGCGTGCGCGGAACCAGTCGCAGACTCGGGTTACGAGCTTCTCGGGCGCCGACGCCCCCGAGGTGATCCCGACCGTCTGCGCCCCTTCGAGCCACGTCTCGTCGATCTCCGACTCGTCGTCGATCAGGTACGCGGCGGTACCGGCGGCGCGCGCCGTCTCGACGAGCCGGTTCGAGTTCGACGAGTTCGCCGAGCCGATCACGAGCAGCACCTCGATCTCCGGGAGCATCTCCTTCACGGCCCATTGCCGGTTGGAGGTCGCGTAGCAGATGTCCTCCTTACGCGGTGCCCGTATGTCCGGGAACCGTTGCCGCAACGTGGTGATGATCTCGGCGGTCTCGTCGACCGAGAGCGTCGTCTGGGTCACGTACGCGAGCTTCGAGCCCGCCGGGAGTGAAAGCGCCAACGCCTCCTCGACCGTCTGGACGAGAACCGTCGCATCGGGCGCCTCGCCCATCGTCCCGACGACCTCCTCGTGCCCTTCGTGGCCGATGAGGACGACGGTGTAGCCGTCGTCGGCGTAGCGCCGCGCCTGGACGTGCACCTTGGTCACGAGCGGGCAGACGGCGTCGATGACGTTGTGCTCCAGGCGCGCCGAGTTCTGGAACACGGTGGGAGCGACTCCGTGTGCCGAGTAGACGACGGTGGCACCCGCCGGAACCTCCGTCTCCTCCTCCACGAAGATCGCCCCGCGCGCTTCGAGATCGCGGACGACATGGATGTTGTGGACGATCTGCTTGCGCACGTAGACGGGGGCGCCGTAGTGGTCGAGCGCCTTCTCCACCGTTTCGACCGCGCGCTCGACCCCGGCGCAATAGCCGCGGGGCGAGGCGAGGAGAACCTTCGTCACCACTCGGAACAGGCTAGCGGGCCGACTGGGCCAGGAAGATGCCCGCGAGCACGATCGCGCCTCCGACGAGCTGCATCGCTCCCAGGGTCTCGCCGAGCCAGAGCCAGGCGATGACGGTCGCCACGACCGGCTCGAGTGTTGCAACGATCGAGGCGCGAGTCGCGTTGATGTGGCGAAGTGCCCCGGTGAGAAGCGAGAACGTGATCATCGTGCCGACGATGACGATGAAGCCGACGAGGACCCAGACCGGGCTGGAGTACTCCGAGAGGTTCCCCTGGAGCGAGACGGTGTCGTCGAGAACGCCCCACGGGAACTGCCAGAGCGGTTGGACGATCGCCCACAAGAGCGCGGCGAAGAGGAAGCCGTAGAACGAGAGCGAGGCCGGATCCCGGTGTCGACGCTCCCGCTCGGCCATGAGGAGGTAGACCGTGAGCGCGATTGCCCCGCCGAACGCGGCGGTGACGCCGACCGTGCTGAACGCGACTCCGGTCCAGAGCTCGACGACGAGCGTGAGACCGGTGAGGCAGAGGGCGACGGCCACCCAGATCCGCCGCCGGATCTGCTCCTTGTAGACGAACCGCGCGAAGAGCGCGACGAAGAGTGGCGCGGTGAACTCGATGAGCAGTGCGACGCCGACCGGCAGGTTGTGGATCGCCACGAAGTAGAGCCACTGGACGAAGGCCACGCCGATGAGCCCGAAGACGAGGAGGAACAGAAGCTCGCGCCGACCCACGCGAAGGCGTGATGGCGCGAACACGAGGAGGAACGCGAGGAAGCCGAGCGTGGCGCAGGTCGCGCGGATCTGTGCGAGCTCGAGGGAGGAGAGCCCGGACTCGAGGACGACCTTGGAGACGCTGCCGTTGACGGCGAAGAGCGTCGCGGCGCTTGCCACCATCGCGTACCCGAGCGTCGTGCGGTCGTCGGGCGTCTCCTCCGGCAGCAAGGTGGGGGCGTCGACCATCGGGCGAGGCTACCGGGCGCATGTGCTGGCCCGTTGGTCTTGGATCCACTGTCCGATCTGATGTCTAGAGTGACAACGTGGAGAGGCGATGCAGCAGATGCAACCAGCGCAAGTGTCTCGCTGAGTTTCATCGCTCCCGTGGTGGGCACCAGACGTGGTGCAAGGCGTGCCGTCGTGAGTATGACTCTGAGTACTGGCGGCGCACGCGCGTCGAACGGATTCAGAAGCGCAAGATGCACCGTCGCGAGTTACTTGCATGGTATCGAGGCCTCAAGCAGGGAAGGCCGTGTGCTGACTGTGGCGGCACCTTCCATCACACCGCCATGCACTGGGATCACCTCCCTGGAGAGACGAAGAGGCGAGAGATAAGCAACATGGTCCTACGGGGGTTCCGGCGTGGAACGATCCTGGAGGAGATAGCCAAGTGCGAGTTGGTCTGCGCGAACTGCCATGCTGTGCGCACGTTCGCGCGCAACGGGGTGTAGCTCAGCCTGGTAGAGCGCTGCGTTTGGGACGCAGAGGTCGCGGGTTCAGATCCCGCCGCCCCGATACGAAGAAGCCCCGCAAGTGCGGGGCTTCTTCTCTGACGGCCGATCGCGAGTCCTACGCGACGGCGGCTCTCTCGGTACGTCCCACGAGGTAGCCCCAGACGGCTCCGCCGATCACTCCGCCTGCGAGGGGGCCGATGAGGTAGATCCAAACGTCGCCCCAGTCCTGGTTGTAGAGCACCGGATCGAGCGAGCGCGCGGGGTTGAACGAGCCACCCGATGCGGGCCCGACCGTGGTCGCTGCCGTGAAGATGAAGAGACCGATGAGGAGCGGCGCCATGACGCCCTTCCACGCCGCCCGCCCATCAGTGGCGACGGTGAGGATCACCATGACGAAGAGCGCTGTGGCGATGAGCTCGAGCACGAGCGCGGCCCAGTCGTCGATCCCGATGCCCGGGGTGGTATCGAGAGCGTCGGTCACCTGGCTCGTATAGACGAGCGCCATGACCAGCACCGCCACGAATCCGCCGACGAGCTGCGCGATCCAGTACGGGATCACGTCGCGGCTCGGGAACTTCCCGGCGACGGCGAGACCGGCGCTGACCGCCGGGTTGAAGTGGCCGCCCGAGAGATGGCCGAACGCCGTGATTGCAAGAGCGAGCCCGAGACCGAAGCCGAACGCGATCCCGAGCGGCCCGATCGCGTCCATACCGATGTCGGTGGATACGGCGATCCCGCTGAAGCCGAGGAAGAAGAAGAGAAACGTTCCGACTGCTTCCGCCCCCAGGCGGACGCCGAGTGGCTGATCCATTACCCAGTCCTCCTTCGTGTGTGCCGAAGCAGTGTTTTCGTTGCGAGGCGGCGGTCTCCTCGCGCGCGGGCCTAGGCTCCCTGCGTGAACGTCGGTCTCGTCGTCGCGGTCGGGCTCGCGTTTGCGTTCGCGTTCACGAACGGCTTCCACGACGCGTCGAACTCGATCGCGACCCTGGTCGCGACCCGGGCGGCGCGACCGATCTTCGCTCTGATGCTGGCAGCGGCCGGGAACTTCATCGGCCCTCTCCTCATCGGATCCGCGGTCGCGAACACCATCGCGGGAATCGCGAACGTCGATCCGGGTGACACGGTCGAGGTCTCGATCGCCGCGTTGCTCGCCGCAGTGGGCTGGAATTCCCTCACCTGGTATCGCGGCCTTCCGTCCAGCTCGAGCCACGCCCTCATCGGCGGCTTCATCGGGGCGGCGATCGCTGAGGCCGGGTTTGGCGCGGTCAACTGGGGCGGCTTCGACGGTTGGCGGCCCGTCGGCGTTTTCGGCGTGCTCGTCGCGCTCGCGGTCTCTCCCTTTCTCGGCGCGGCTGCCGCGTACGTCGTCCTGCGGCTACTCCGCGCGGCGCTCAGACGCGCCACGCGCCGGTTCCGGCAGCCGGTGCTCGAGGCGCAGTGGGTCACGTCCGGCGTGCTCGCGCTCAGCAACGGCGCGAACGATGCGCAGAAGACTGCCGGCGTCGTCGCGGCCGTGCTCCTGGCCGAGGGCGTGACGTCGTCGCTGGCTGCGCCGCTCTGGGCGGTCGTGGGTGCCGCCGCCGCGCTCACGCTCGGCACGACGCTCGGCGGCTGGCGGATCGCGCGAACGATCGGCCGGAGGATCTACGACATACGGGCGCTCGACGGTCTCGCGAGCCAGGCGGGCGCTTCCTGCGTCGTCCTCGGAGCCTCGATCGCGGGAGCCCCGGTGTCGACGACACACGTCGTCGCATCGTCCGTCGTCGGCACCGGAGGCGGGCGGGGACGCTGGGGGCGCGTCCGTTGGGCGATCGTGCGGGAGATGGGGGTAGCCTGGGTGACCACGATTCCCGCTACCGCCCTGGTTGCGGCTGGTTTCCTCGGGCTCTGGAGAGTGATCTCGTGAGGACGCGACGCTGGTTCCTTCCCGACTCCCCCGATGTGATCGGGATGCTCCGGGAGCAGGCTTCGGTAGCGCTCGAGGGTGTGGACGCGCTCGTCGCGTGGGCGCGTGGCGACCAGTCGAAGGCCGGCGTCATTCGGGCGCTCGAGCACAAGGGCGACGAGCTCAAGCGCGAGCTGGAGACGGCGCTCACCACCGCCTTCACGACGCCGCTCGAGCCCGAGGACATCTACACGCTGTCCCGAGGAATCGACTGGATCCTCAACCTGTCGAAGGACCTCGTGCGCGAAAGCGAGGTGATGGCGTGCCCTCCTGACGCTGCGCTCGCCGAGATGTGCCAGGCATTCGCGGACGCGGTGCACCTCCTGGGGGAAGCGATCGACTGCCTCGAGGCGAGATCCGGCGAGACGACCGACAAGGCGAACGCGGCACTCCACGCGGAGCGGCAGATCGAGAAGGTCTACCGGGATTCGATGGCGGCCCTCCTCGACCTCGACGACCTGCGCGAGGTGACCGCGCGGAGGGAGCTCTACCGACGCGTCGCCCGGATGGGCGAGGTCGTCGTCGAGGTGGCCGAGCGCGTCTGCTACGCGGTCGTCAAGGAAGGGTGATATCGCTGGCACGGCTCGCCGTCGTTTCCGCCATGGTCGCCACGCTGGCTCTGGCGGCGCTGGTCCTGACGGCGCCAGGACACGGCGCGTCAGCGCCTGTCGTGTCGATCGCGCCGATCGGGCCGTCGCTCCGCTCGGCGATGACAGGTGTGTCCTGGCGGCCCGGATGCCCCGTGGCGCTCCGCGATCTACGCGTCGTCACGGCTCGTCACGTCGGATTCGACGGCCGGGTGCACACGGGACGCCTCATCGTCCACCGCGACGTCGCCGCCGACGTGGCGCGCGTGCTCCGCCGGCTCTACGCGGCGCGCTTCCCGATCCGCCGCATGGTCCCGATCGATGCATACGGAGCGAGTGACTTTCGCTCGATCGAGGCCGACAACACCTCGGCGTTCAACTGTCGCTACGTGGACGGGACGACCCGCTGGTCGGAGCACGCATACGGCCGTGCGGTCGACCTCAACCCGATCGAGAACCCGTATGTGAGCGGAGGAAGCACGTCTCATCGCGCGAGCGTCCCGTACGTCGACCGTACGCCTTGCCGCAAGGGCATGGCGTGTCCCGGCAACTCCGTGGTCAAGGCGTTCGCGGCGGTGGGCTGGGGGTGGGGCGGCGACTGGTCCGGGGACAAGGACTACCAGCACTTCTCCGCCAGCGGCCGCTAGAGCGGCTCGGCCCGACGACGTTCAAGCGGGCGGCCGGGTTCGAACCGGCGACATCCAGCTTGGAAGGCTGGCGCTCTACCAACTGAGCTACGCCCGCGTCCGGTTAGCGTAGCGCCGTGGACCCGTACGCGTGGTCGTGGAATCCCGAGGCCCTCGTCGTCGTCCCGCTCCTCACCCTCGCGTACCTCGTCGCGCTCCGGACCTACCCCGCGCCTCGGTGGCGGGTCGCCTGCTTCCTCGGCGCGATGGCACTCGTGCTGGCCGTGAGCGCAACGCCGGTCCACACGCTGGCGATGCACTACCTCCTGACGGTTCATCTGCTGCAGAACGTCGTGCTCGCCGAGTGGGCGCCGCTGCTCGTCGTCCTCGGGCTTCCACCGGCGCTCGCCGCAGCCATGACGCGCTCCGCTCCGATGCGTGTCCTCACGCACCCGCTCGTCGCGCTTCCGCTCTGGCTCGCGAACTACATGGTCTGGCACCTGCCGTGGGTCTACGACGCGGCACTCGAGAACCCGAACACCGTGCTCCATCTCGAGCACGCGCTCTACTTCGTCACCGGCGTTCTCATGTGGTGGTGCGTCGTCCAGGACGCCCCGCACCGGCTGGGCGCGGGCGCCCGCGCCGGCTACGTCCTCGCCGCGTTCGTCCTGGGGAGCCCGATCGGTCTCGTGCTCGCGCTCGTCCCGAGCGCCATCTACGACTTCTACGTCCACGCCCATCACCGGGTGTGGGGACTCTCGGCGCTCGAGGACCAGCAGATCGCGGGCGTCCTGATGTCCGTGGAGCAGGCAGCCGTGTTCTTCGCGGTCTTCGCGTTCTGGTTCCTGCGCTTCCTGGAAGACGAGGAGCGGCGAGCGGACGAGGACGGCCTCGACGCGCAGTACCCTCAGGGAACGCGCCCGTAGCTCAGTGGACAGAGCGGCGGACTTCTAATCCGCGGGTCGGAGGTTCGAATCCTCCCGGGCGCACTGCCCTCGCGTCGCCTGGACTAACGTTGAGAGCCGTGACGGTCAGCAATCCCCAAGGCGGACTGTTCGCCCTCGGTACGGCGTCGCATGCCTATCTCGAGTTCGACGCCGACCCCGGCGCTGCGACGCGCGACCTGGTCGCTGCGATCTCGTCGCTGCGCGAGCCGAGGACGACCATGGGCGGCGTGAACTTCGTCGCGGCTTCCGGCCCGAGCTGTGGCGCGAGCTCATGCCTGCCGATGCGCCCGCCGGCCTCGCCGGCTTCAACGAGGACGTCGTCGGTGTGGACGGCTTCACGATGCCGGCGACCCAGCACGATGCTGTGCTCTGGCTCTCGGGGAGCGCGTACGACGTTGTGTTCGACGTCGGGCGGAGCGCGATCGTCGCGCTCGACGGGGTGGCCACGCTCGTCGCGGAGACGTCCAGCTGGCCGTACCGTCACGACCTCGACCTGACCGGGTTCATCGACGGGACCGAGAATCCGACGCTCCTCGAGGCACCGCAGGTCGTGCTCGTTCCGGACGGCGAGCCTGGATCCAGTGGGACGGTCCTGCTGCTTCAGAAGTGGGCGCACGACGCGACCGCCTGGGAGTGCGTTGCCGGTCGACGAGCAGGAGCTCGTGATCGGCAGGCGGAAGATCGACAGCGAGGAGCTCGAGGACAAGCCGGACGACTCGCATGTCGCGAGCACGGATCAGGATCGGTTCGGCGACATCTTCCGCCGGAACACGCCGTACGGCACGATCGCCGACCACGGCACGATGTTCGTGGGGTTCTGCTCCACGCGCGAGCCGCTGGCAGACGATGCTCGAGAGCATGGCGGGCCTGACCAGTGGCACACGCGATGCGTTGACGCGGTACACGACGCCGTTGAGCGGCGCCTACTACTTCGTCCCGTCGGCCGAGGCGCTCATGCGCGCCGGCGACTCACTCGGCTGACGCGCTCAGAGTCCGTGAAGTACGCCCCTGGCCCCTCCCTTGGGGAGGAGCTGCTCATCAGCGAGACCACCGTGAAGACGCACGTGACGCACATCCTCTCGAAGCTCGAACTCCGGGATCGTGTGCAGGCGGTCGTGCTCGAGTACCAGACCGGGCTCGATCTCGGGCGACGCGTTGCGGTCAACCAGTCACGACGCAGCGTGACTGCTTGAACGCCGCACGTCTCGGATCGCTGAAAGGCGGAGCAGGCGGACGTCTAATCCGCGGGTCGCAGGTTCGAATCCTGCCGGGCGCATCCCTGTATCGGCCCCGATTTCAAACGAATTGCCCGCAAATGAGCCGCACTTTGCCGCGAGCACGGTTGCTGAGCCGGCGTGCTCGAGCCCACTGAGGTCGCACGGGTCTCAGCAGGGTCGGCCGGCGCCTCGACCCATCGCCGAACCCGCCACCCCGAGGCAGTTGCCGCGCTGGTCTACGGCGCGCGGTCGGCGCGCTCGACGACGCGCGCCACTTCCACGCGCGATGCGACGCCGAGCTTGCGGAAGGTGTTGCGCAGGTGGGTTTCGACCGTCTTCGAGCTGAGAAAGAGCTCGGCCGCGATCTGAGGGTTGGTCTTTCGGTCGACGACGAGTCGAGCGATCTGAAGCTCGCGCTCGGTGAGCGACTCGACGCCTGATCCATCTGCCTTGCCCGGGCGGGTGCGCCGGTGGACCGACCGTCCGAGCTTCCGGAGCTCCCGTTCGGCCTGCTGTCGATAGCGGTGCGAGCCGAAGGACTCGAACGCCGCCGCAGCGAGCTCCAGCTCGGCCGCTGCGCGATCAGGCTCGGCCGCCTCGGCGAGCGCTTGACCGGCGATCAGCCGCGACGTTGCGGCGTCGAAGACGTTCCCGACCTCCTCGAGCGCCGCTGCAGCGCTCAGCGCCCGCTCGGCCGCGGCCGACGGCTCGCCGTCGTCGAGATCGAGCGCCGCGGCGGCGAGGGCTGCCATCGCGCCCGCCATCGGGAGACCCACGGTCTCGGCGCAGACCTGCGCAGCCGCTGCGGCGTGCTCGGCTTCGTCGCGCCGACCCGCCGCGAGGAAAGCAGCGGGTGAGAAGCTCGAGGTACCTGGCCCGCCAACCTCCTCCGATCAACCGCAGCTCGTTCCCGCCGGCGAACTCCACGAACAACTCGGCACACCGCTCTGGGTGGCCCGTCTCGAGTCGTGCGTAGGCCAGTGCGACCGCCGCGTGCGCAGGGACTGGACCGGGGTCGAGCTGCTGCGCGAGATCGAACGCCTCTACTGCGGTCGCGAGCGCCAGGTCGATGTCACCGGCAGCGAACGCTGCGTAGGAGCGGTTGAAGAGGTTCCAGGCGAGCCCTTGCGGGTTGTCGACCAGACGCGCGGCTGCGATCGCGCCGTCGAGCACCTCGCCTGCCTCCGCCATCCGGCCTCGAACCCAGAGGCTGCCTCCGAGCATGGGGACGATGAGCGGGAAGAGATCGCCCTTTCCGATGGTACGGCCGATCCTCAGCGCGCGCTCGGCGTGAGACCCTGCCCCTGCGAAGTTCTCGAGGTAGAACTCGGCCGTGGCCTGATGCGCGAGCGCGTCGAGCCGACCGCCGATTTCGTCGTCCGCGAGACCGTCAATGAGCACGGCGGCGTCGGCGGAATATCTCAGCCCCTCAGCCGCGCGACCCCCAACCGCACTTGCGAGGGCACGTCCAGCGAGCGCCGCTGCGAGCAGCGCCTGATCGCCGAGCAGCTCGGCCGCGTCGACCGCCCGGCCAGCCCAGGTCCGCATCGCGTCGTAGTCGCCGCGGTAGAGGCTGTCACCGACGAGCTCGATCATCAGCTCGACACCTTCCGCGGAAGCGGGGTCTCGGAGCTCGGCGAGCGCAGCCTCGAGGTGGGCGTGCGCCTCGTTGTACCGGCCGAGGAGGTGCTCGACGCGCGCACACGCAGCGGTGAGGCGGACGCGCAACGACTCTGCCTCCTGCGGGACGATGGTCATGCTCTCGAGGAGTGCTGCGTGGCTCTCCCCGAGCTGGCCGGTGGCGGCGAGCGCCTCGGAACGGGCCAGCAGCAGCTCGACGCGCCGGTCGCCCGGCGCAGCCGCCGGGAGGAGACGGAGGGCGGCCGCGAACCATCGCGCAGCGCTCGCGGGCGCACGGGGGGCCGCCGCCAATCCAGCCTCGCGCAGCAGCGCAACCGCGGCCTCGTCGCCCTGACGCGCGGAGCGTTCGACGTGGTGCGCGATCGCCGAGGTCAGTGAACCTCGGCGGGCAAGAGCGTCGGCGCAGCGCTCGTGCGCACCGAGCCGCCAGCCGCCGGGCATCGACTCATACACCGCGCGGCGCACGAGCGGATGTCGGAACCGGAAACGCCGGGGAACGTCCGTCGGGCGGACGAGATCCAGGCGCAGCAGCTCGTCGAGCGCGTCGATCGCTGGAGCCTCGGCGGTGCTGGCGGCCGCTGCGGCCAGCTCGGGGTCGAAGGGGTCTCCCGCGACGGCGGCGCCCTCGAGGATGAGGCGTGCCTGCTCGGAGAGCAGAGCGAGCTCCTCAGTGAGCGCGGCGGCGACTGCAGCGGGTACGTCAACGCCTGCGAGCGCAGGCTCGTCGGGCGGTGCAGGCATGTCGGAACGGCTGGCCGACCGTGCGAGCTGCTCGAGGTAGAAGGGATTGCCGCCGCTGTCTTCGTAGAGGCTGGTTGCGTCCATTCGGTCGCCGATCAGCTCGCGGGCGTCCTCGGGGCTCAGCGCCCTCAGTTCAATGCGCACGATCGTGCCGGCGCGGTGCGCCCGTTCAACCGCAGAGCTGAGCCGCTCGCCCATCTGTCGCGGCCGCACCGCCATCGCGATGAATACTCGAGCCGCGGGCGGTCGATGGAGGAGCGCACTGAGCAGCTCGACCGACGCCGAATCTGCCCAGTGGACGTCGTCGAGCACGAGTACCAGCGGCTGGGTCTGCGCGAGTGTCTCGAGCAGTGTGCAAACGGCGCGGTGGCTGCGGTAGCGCTCGTGCTGGATCGCCGTCCTGCGCCCGATCGCGAGGCTTGCCAATGATGGGAAGACGGTCGCGAGTTCTGCGCGTACATCACCGTCGAGGCCGTCGAGGCGCTGCGGGTCGAGGCCGTGGACGTACTCGTCGAGCGCGTCGACGAAGACCCAGAACGGCAAGTCGAGCTCGAGCTCCCCGGCCCGCCCCGAGAGGACGAGGTACCCGCGCGCGTCGGCACGGGCGGCAAGCTCGGCGAGGAGGCGCGTCTTGCCGATTCCCGGCTCGCCGACCAACTCGAGCGCCGCGGATTCTCCCCCGCCGACTTGGGCGAGGAGACGGTCGACCGAATCGACCTCTGACGCGCGTCCGACGAGGTGGGTGGCAAGTGTCATCTGTGGCTTTCGGATTCACCCTAGATCAGGGCTGGTGGATCGAGAAATCAGGGTGGCCGATTCAGGGTGCCCGCCCGATGTGGGGCCGACGGCTCCGCGGCATTGTCGGACACATGCCCAGCTACCTGCTTCACCACCACCACGAGCCGAACGAGTGCGGCGTTGCCTTCGCCGCCTTCCGCGGCTTCGAGAGCCCGCTTCGTCACAAGGGCGCGCTGGCCTCCTGCCATTCCGGCGGCCATTCGATGTGGTGGACGGTGGACGCCTCAAGCGAGGAGAACGCGCTCGCGCAGTTGCCCTACTTCGTCGCCGAGCGCACAACGGCCGTCCCGGTCAACGAGGTGCTGATCCCGTGACCGTCCGACGCAGCCGCAACCCAGAAGGAGGAGTCATGAGCGCACCTTGTCAGCACGACACCTGGAGCGAGCTCGCGGTCCGCGAGAACGACGGCCTCGCGGTCTCGCTCTTCTGGAGCAAGGCAACTGACCGCGTGCGAGTCGTCGTCGTCGACCAGATGTTCAAGGAGGAGCTCCACGTCGACGTCCCCGCCGCGTGTGCCCTGGATGCCTACTACCACCCGTTCGCCTATGCGGCCGGACGCGGACTCGAACCCAGTTACGGCATTTCCGAGCCCTCGACGCCTAGCCATCCCGAAAGGAGCGCAGCCTGATGACGATCGACCCCATCCAGCACGCCCGTCGTTGGAAGACGCTCGGCGTGCTCTCGCTGAGCCTGGTGATCATCGGGCTCGACAACACCATTCTCAACGTCGCTCTTCCGACGCTGCAGGACGAGTTCGACGCCTCCGCTTCGAAGCTGCAGTGGATGGTCGACTCCTATCTATTGGTCTTCGCGGGCTTGCTGCTCCTCTTCGGCACGCTCGGCGATCGCTTCGGGCGCAAGCTGGCGCTGCAGGCCGGCGTGTCGATCTTCGGGCTCGCGAGTCTCGGCGCTCTCGTCGCGGACTCGGCTGACCAGGTCATCGTGGTCCGCGCGGCGATGGGTGTCGGCGCGGCGTTGATCATGCCCGCCACGCTCTCGATCATCGCCAACGTCTTCACCGGCGAGGAGCGCGGTAAGGCGATCGCGATCTGGGCCGCCCTGGCGGCGGTGGGGATCGGGCTCGGCCCGCTGGCGGGCGGACTGCTGCTCGAGTGGTTCGACTGGCCGTCCGTGTTCCTGGTCAACGTGCCGTTCGCGGTCGCGGCGCTGCTGCTCGGCATCCGCTACGTGCCCGAGAGCCGTGATCCCCAGCCAGGCTCGTTCGACCTGCTCGGTGCCGCACTCTCGGCCGCCGGCTTCAGCATCCTCGTGTACGCGATCATCGAGGCGCCCGAGCACGGTTGGACCTCCGGTCTCGTGCTCGGATCGCTCGCGGTGAGCGTTGCGCTGCTGGGCTCCTTCCTCTGGTGGGAGTCGCGCATCAAGGATCCGATGCTCGACCTCGGCTTCTTCCGCAACGCTCGTTTCAGCGTGGGCACAGCGGCCGTCAGCGTCGCCTTCTTCGCGATGCTCGGCGCGATCTTCGTGCTGACCCAGTACCTGCAGTTCGCTCACGGGTACAGCGCGATCGAGGCGGGCGCGATCATGAGCCCAATGGCGCTCGGGCTGATGCTCGGCGCCGGCTCATCGAGCAAGGCCGTGCACCGGCTCGGCACCGCACGCGTCGTCACAGCTGGTCTGGCCGGGCTCGCGCTCCTCTTGGCGCTGACGATGCTCTGGGAGTCGAACACCGGCGCACTCGTGCTCGCTGCCTGGTTCTTCGGGCTTGCACTCTCGATGGGCTGGGTGATGGCACCCGCAACGGAAGCCGTCGTCGGAGCGGTGCCGGCCGCAAAGTCCGGCGTCGCCTCGGCCACGAACACCGTCGCGCGGATGGTCTCGGGGGCGCTCGGCGTGGCGGTGATCGGCTCGCTCGTCGGCTCCATCTACTCGAACGACGTCGATGGCTCGCTCGATGCTCTACCTCCGGAGGCGCAGGCCGCCGCAGAGAGCTCGATCGGCGCCGCGAGCGCGATTGCTTCCCAGCTCCCATCGGGCGCGGCCTCCCACCTGCTCGCCACGACGGGCGACGCCTTCACGCAGGCAATGGGCTTGGGCCTCCTCGTCGCCGCGGCACTTGCTGCCGCCACGGCGGTGATCGTGGCTCGTCTCATGCCGTCGAGCGAGGCCGTCGCTGCAGCGACGGTCGGCAGCCGAACACCCCGATCGAGGACGCGACGTCGACGGATTGCCACCATGGTCGTGCTTGTAGCGCTCGTATTCGCCGGAGCCCTCTTCGCCAGTCATTCGGGAGCCTCCGATGCCGCTGGCGCCGCTTCGACTACATCGGGAGCACCTTCGGCCGCGCGTGACTTTGGCGCGATAGACGCGTTCGTCGAAAGCGAGATGGATGCGCAGCGCATCCCGGGCCTGGCCCTCGGGATCGTGGAGGGCGATCGAGTCGTCCACATCCGGGGATTTGGAGAGGCCGACTCGTCGGGGCGGCCCGTGTTGCCTCAAACGCCATTCGTCATCGGTTCTCTGAGCAAGTCCGTCACTGCCCTCGCGATCATGCAGCTCGTCGAGGCAGGGAAGGTCGAGCTCGATGCGCCCGTGCGCCGGTACATCCCCTGGTTCCGCGTGGCCGACGAAGAGGCATCAGCTCGAATCACCGTTCGCCACCTGCTGAACCAGACCAGTGGCCTGTCGACGAAGACGGGAAGGTCGTTCCAGGGAGACGGCGATACGAGTGCGGGTGCGCTCGAGCGAGCCGTCCGCAAGTTGAGCACCGTCGAGCTGACCAAACCGGTCGGTGTCGCCCACCAATACAGCACGATCAACTACTCGGTGCTCGGGCTCGTCGTGCAAACGGTGAGCCGGACAGTCGTACGAGCGCTACATCCAGGAGCACATCTTCGGTCCTCTCGAGATGCGGCATTCCTTCACCTCCGAGGCCGAGGCGAAGCCCCAGGGTTTGGCTCGCGGCCACCACTACTGGTTCGGCTGGCCCGTCGCCGCGGACCTGCCGTACAACCGCGGCCTTCTCCCTGCCGGCTACCTCATCTCGAGCGCCGAGGACATGTCGCACTACCTGATCGCCCAGCTCAATCGCGGTCGGTACGGCGACGCAGCAGTCCTCTCGCCGGCAGGGACAGCCGAACTACACAAGCCTGCCGTCCCAACGCCCGAATCCGGGACGTCGTACGGCATGGGCTGGTTCGTCGGGCCGATCAACGGCATCCCTGCGGTCTTTCATCAGGGCGAGACCTTCAACTACCACGCGAACGTCGTGCTCATCCCCGGAAGCAATCGCGGAGTCGTCGTGCTGATGAATGCCGAGAACTCGGTGGATCTCTTCGTGCGCGGACGCATGGGAACGGTCGCGGAGGGGGTCGCCAGCCTTCTCGAAGGGCGCGAGCCGCAACCTCCTCCGTCGAGCACGGGCATCTTCGTGGTCTACGCCGCGCTCCTCGGCGTGATCGCTCTCCAGATCGGCGGGATCGTCCGTTCCGCGGCGGCTCTGCGGCGTCGGCGTCCTCCCTCGGGCCGCTTCGGATGGAAGGTGCGCACGGGCCTCGCGCTGGCGCTGAACCTCTGCTGGGCGTTCTTCGTTCTCGTGCTGTTGCCGAAGCAATTCGGGTTGTCGCTCCTGACCCTGGCCCAGGGACTACCCGACCTCTCCTATGCACTGCTTGCAAGCGGTGTGATCGCACTCGGATGGGGCGTCTCGAGAACCGTGTGGGCCTACTTCGCTTTCCGCCAGGGCGGCGGCGTTCGGCTGACTTCTTCCCCACCTATCGCCCAGCTGCCGTGAATACCGAATTCGATCCACGACAGGGAGGTAAGAGCATGCGCATCGAGCAAACATTCTTCGTGAGTCGGCCGCCGGAGGTCGTCTTCGACTACGTCACGAACCCGGCGCTCCTTGCCGATTGGCAAACGTCCAAGACGTCGGTGGAGCAGCTCACGGAAGGCGCCGCAGGGGCTGGGAACGCGTTTCCGGGAGCGGACGAAGCCCCCGGGCGGCAAGGAGTTCGAGCAGATCGTCGAGTTCACCGAGTTCGACCGACCTGTGCGGGTCCACGCGCACATCGTCGAGGGGCCATACCCGATCGACGGAACGTGGTCGTTCGAGCCCGACGGCGATGGGACGCGGGTGCACTTCGTGGCCGACGGCGAGCTTCGCGGCGTGATGCGGGCGCTCCAGCCGGTCGCGAAGCGCTTCATCGCCCGCCAGATGGCCGGTTACCACGAGAACCTTCGCCGCAACGTCGAGGCCGGCTAGCCGTGAGAAACGTCAGTACCGCACGAGCTGGATCTGCGCACCCCTCGTCACGCCCGGATAGCGGTCCGACTGCGGGGCACGTCTCGTGACGACCGTCAACCCAGCAAAGCGCGTCGCCGGCCGTGAATATCGAGTCTTCCTGCTGGCGGTCGGTCTCGTCGGTCTTCACATCGTCGATGACAACTTCCTCCAGCCAGAGCCGGGGACATCAGCTGGAGATCACCTGGCCAGCGGACTCGTCCCGATCGCCGTCCTCGCGGCCTGCGCGGTCGCCTATCCGCGCCTGCGCGCAGGCGCGCGTGCCTACGTGTCGATGACGCTCGGCGCTCTCGCGATCGCGATCGGGACGCCCGGGATGTACCACCTCGTAGACGGCAACGCATCGAGCGACGACTACACGGGACTGCTCGCCATCGTCGCGGGCGTTGCTCTTCTCATTGCCGGGCCGGTGATTCTGTGGAAGGCGCGCCGTAAGGGCGGGAGCCGGCGACGGCGGTACCTCCGTAGGTCGTTGCTTGCCGTCGGGGCCGTGGCAATCGGGCTCGCGACCTTCTGGTTCATCGTCTTCCCGGTCGGCTTTCCCTACATCTACACCCACGTCGGCCAGACTGCGACTGCTCCCGATCTCACCGTCCCTTCTGAGAGCGTGACAGTCACTACCAGCGACTCACTCGACCTGGCCGCGACGTATGTCCCGTCCAAGAACGGCGCCGCGGTGATCGTCTTTCCAGGAGCGACGCGAGTCGAGGAGGCGCAGATGATCGCCCGCCATGGGTACGGCGTGCTGCTGCTCGAGCCGCGCGGCCAGGGAGCGAGCGAGGGAGACACGGTGCGCTGGGCGGGGGACCGCGACCTGCATGCCGGTGTCGACTACCTGACGAGCCGTCCCGACGTCGATGCCGAGCGCATCGGGGCCATCGGCTTCTCGATCGGCGGCGAGCAGCTGCTCGAGGCTGCCGCGCAGTCGACTGCGATCAAGGCGGTCGTGTCCGAGGGTGCGGGCAGCCGTGTCGGTGATGAAGACGTGTCAGGCCCGGCACGTCTGCTCGCGGAACCGAACCTGGCCGTGATGACGGCAGCCCTGACGGTCTTCTCGAACCATGGCCCTCCGCCGCCGATCGTGGATCGGATCGGGCGAATCGCGCCGCGTTCCGTCTTCCTGATCTACGCCGACCCAGGACTTGGCGGCGAGAGCACGCGGCAGCCCAAGTACTACGAAGCCGCCGGCGAGCCGAAGGCGATCTGGAAGGTGCCGGGCTCTACGCACACGGGCGGCATCGACGCGCAACCCGCCGAATACGAGCGCCGGGTGATCGCGTTCTTCGACCGCGCGCTGCTCGGGACGGGATGATCCACGCCTGTTCGGCGGCTCCTTGCTCATTGCGCTCAGACGCGGGCTGGCGCCCGAGCACGGCGTCTTCGAGATCGCCTGCCGCTAGCAAATAGAGTGAGCCCGGTCGGGCGTTTCGACATGAACTGAGCTCGGGAGGCCAGATGGCGGACGAAGACGTTCCCGTTCTGATCGTGGGCGGCAGCCTCGTCGGGCTGTCGACAGCGGTCTTCCTCGGTCATCACGGCGTGCCGTCGCTCGTTCTCGAGCGGCATCGGGGCACGGCGATCCACCCGCGGGCCGCGCTCGTCAACCAGCGCTCGGTCGAGACGTACCGGGCCGTCGGGCTCCAGGCGGACATCGAGGACGCCGCGGCCCGGGAGTTCGTCCAGAACGGCGCGATCGTGTCGGTCGAGAGCCTCGGCGGGAAGGAGCTCGACTGGTACTTCCGATTCATCAACGAAGGCGTGGAGGACATCAGCCCGTCCCCGCGCCTCTTCGTCACGCAGATCGGGCTCGAGCCGATTCTGCTCGAAGCCGCCGAGCGTCTGGGAGCCCGCATCCGCTACGCGTCCGACGCCGTCTCGGTCGAGCAGGACGCTGACGGTGTGACGGCCGTCGTCCGGCCGCGCGACGGTGGTCCCGACAGCACGGTGCGAGCGAGGTACCTGATCGCGGCCGATGGTGCACACAGCCCGATCCGCGAGCGACTCGGCATTCGGAAGCTCGGGCACGGCAGCTTCTCGGACAGCATCACGATCTACTTCCGAGCAGACGTCAGTCGGCTGATGGGCGATCGAAATCTCAGCGTCGTCTACGTCTTCGGGCCTGGGCTGCAAGGGTTCTTCCGGTTCTCCATCGATCTGCAGGCGGGCTTCCTCGTCGTCAACTCCACCACCGACGCCGACGGGAACCGGTCGGTCCGGATCGGCGAGGACATGAGCGCGCCGACGTGCATCGCCTATGTGCGAGAAGCGCTCGGGGATCCGGATCTCGCGGTCGAGATCGAGAACGTCCAGCGCTGGTCCGCGTCGGCGGAATACGCGGAGCGGCTTCGGGAAGGCCGTGTGTTCGTCGCGGGTGACGCGGCGCACGTGATGCCTCCCACCGGAGGATTCGGCGGAAACGCGGGAATCCAGGACGGGTACGACCTCGCCTGGAAGCTCGCCCACGTACTCGACGGCCGGGCAGACGAGTCCTTGCTCGAGACGTACGACGCCGAGCGCCAGCCGGTCGGAGCACTCACCACCGAGCAGGCGTACACGCGTTACGTGCTCCGGCTCGATCCCGCCCTCGGCAAGGACGATCTCATGCCTATCGTCGAGGAGGCGACGGTCGAGCTCGGCTACGGGTACCGGTCAGCAGGGATCGTCAGCGAGACGTCCGACGCCGACGCGCTGTGGGAGGACCCGCGCGAGCCCTCGGCGCGCCCGGGCTTTCGGGCGCCGCACGCGCCCGTCACGGTCGCCGGTGTCGAGCAGTCGACTCTGGATCTTTTCGGACACGACTTCGTCGTACTCGCCGGATCGAGCGGGGAGGACTGGTGCTCGGGTGCGCAAGCGGCGAGCGGCTCGCTCGGAGTTACCGTGAATCCGCTTCGAATAGGCACGGACGTGAGCGACGCGGACGGGCAGCTCGAGGCTCTCTACGGCACCGGCCCGGACGGCGCCGTGCTCGTCCGTCCGGACGGGTTCGTCTGCTGGCGCAGCGCCACGGGCCACACGAACCCCGCAGGAGAGCTCACAGCCGCTCTGGACGCGGCTCTTGGCCGCGGCGTCTCTTCCGCTGTCTGAGGCGAGATTCTTGCCCTCGAGACGGGGCGGCGCCGTCACATGCACATCCAACCGCCGTCGACCACGAGGTTGATGCCGTTGATGGCCTGGTTCTCCAGCAGGAAGTGTGATGCGCCGACGACCTCCGCCATTGTCACGAGGCGTCCGATCGGCGTCCGGTCGACGAGCGCCTTGTGCCGTTCCGGTGCCATGTCGCGCCACTGCGGGCTGTCGCCGACGATCGCTGGGTGGATCGCGTTGACGCGTATCGGCGCGAGTTCCCACACGAGCGTCCGCACGAGTGCGGTCACGCCGCCGTTGACCGTCGTCACCGTCGTCGAGCCCGGGTACGGCCGATCGCGTGCCAGCCCTCCGTAGAAGAGGATGCTCGAGTCGTCGTGGAGCCGCGGCGCGAGCACGTGGATCACCTCCGTGAAGCCGACCAGCTTGAGCGTGACGAGCCGGAGCGCAGCGTCGATGTCGTACTCGCGCACCTTGTTCACGTCGCGCTCGATCGCGACGAGGACGAGGTGGTCGACGTCGCCCACATCGGCAAGCGCGCCCGCGATCGTGTGCGGATCCGCGAGATCGAACCCGATGCCGCGCGTCGCGCCGCCGATCTCCTGCGCCGCAGTCTCCGCCCGGGACTGGTCCCTGCCGGTCACGACCACCTCGCGGCCCTCGTCGGCGTACGACACCGCGAGCTCACGGCCCATCCCCTGCGTGCCGCCAACGATGACGACGTTGCCCATGCTCTCTCCCTTCGCTCAGAGCTGAAGGCCCCGGTCCGCGAGCGAACGCTCGCGGACCGGGGCCGAGTACTAGCGACCTAGACGGCTGCCGACGCCCCGGCTGCCCAGTCCGGCAGCAGCTCGCCTTCGCCGAGGATGTGATTCCGAGACTCGTCGAGCTTGGAGAACGTCTTCTTGAGGTCGACGTCGACGAGCTTCCCGTGGCGCTTCACGGCCTGCCCGGCGACGAAGACCGAGTCCACGTTCGACGTGTCGGAGAAGACGACGATCGTCCCGATGGGGTCGACCATCGGAGCCGTGTTGATCGCCTTGACGTTCAGGAGGACGATGTCCGCCTGCTTCTTCGGCGTGAGCGATCCGACCTTGTCCTCGAGCGCGCACGCGCGGGCGCCCTCGATCGTGGCGAACTCGAGCACGTCCCGATGCGTCAGCTTCGGTGCGAACGCCTCGTCGGGCGTATCTGTGTGCGCGCCGATCCGCTCGTAGACGAGGGCGGTGCGCATCTGCGTGAACATCTCTCCGGGGACGCTCGAGACGACGTCGACCGAGAGCGACGGCCGAACGCCGCGATCGAGGAGCCTGCCCGTCGGCGGCGGGCCGTGGCCCATGAGCATCTCGACGTACGGTGCGATCGAGGCCGTCCCGCCGGTCGATGCGATGAGGTCGAGCTCCTCGTCCGTCGAGTCCGTGCAGTGGATGTACGTCGTGTCGGGGCCGAGCAGTCCGAGGTCGTGCATGTTCTTGACGTGGGTCACGTGGACCGTCGTCAGTCGCATGCCGACGTGCACGCTGATCCGGATGCCCAGGTCGCGCGCGAGTTCCCAGTCGTGCTTGGCGACCTCGAAGTTCGAGTTGCCGGGCGCCCGAGCGGCAAGCGCTAGCGTCAGGAGCTGATCTTCCGAGGAGAAGTACGTCTCGGCAATGCGTCGGATGTCCTCCGGGTGATCCAGGTCGCTGAACGACCACCACTCGCCGCCGGTCGGCACACCGTGTGCGTAGATCGCGCGAATACCGGCGTCCTTCAGACCCTGGACGGCTGCGTCGGAGTGGTCGGGCGTGTTGTTGATGTGCGACCAGTCGAGCAGCGTGGTCACGCCCCCGTTCATCGCCTCGAGGGAGCCTGCGTAGTTGCCGACGTGGACGTCCTCGGGCCGGTAGTGGCCGCCGACGCTGCCGAGCATGACGGCGAAGTAGTTGTCGAGCGTGCAACACGGGAGGACGCCGCGCACGGGCGTCTGCCAGGTGTGCCGGTGCGTGTCCACGAATCCCGGCATGACGATCATCCCCGTCGCATCGATCTCCTCCGCGTCCGATACGCCGAGGTCGGGACCGACGTCCACGATGACGCCGTCCTCGACGAGGACTTCGCCGTGTGGGATCTCGCCGATGGCGGGGTCCATCGAGACGACGAACCCGTTCCGGAAAACAAGGCGCTGCGAACTCATGCCACTCTCCTTGGCCGGCGGAACATCGAAATCGCGTCAGCGCTCGGGGCGCGCCCGCCTGCGGCAGGCCGCTGCGCGCTGCCGGATGTACAGCGAGCATAAACACCCTGGCGTGAACGCGTCAACAGGGTCGTGATCGAGACTTTCCTTGTCGACGGACGGTTTTGCGCCCTGTCGAGCCTCACTTGGGATGGCTTGGACGAGCGGCACGATCGCGGCGGCGCGTTCGGTCATGGTTGACACTCCTCGTCGGACGTGCTCAGAATGGACTCCTGGTCGCGGCTAGCTCCTCACCGTTCTGCCGCTCTGGATCGAGTGGTCCGTGAGCCCCACGGGTGACACCGACGGCGTGACCATGGGGCGCTCCGCGCAACTGATCGCGAGTGGTCTCGTGGCAGCGCGCTTCCTGCCGATCTGGCTCGCCATGGGAGCGCTCCTCGTCGTCGCAGCGCTCTTCGCACCCAGCACGCTCGAGAACACGTCGTGGTCCTACATCCTCCCGTTCGGGACCATCCTCGCGATCGCCGCGCTCGGGCAGATGCTCGTGGTTATGCAGGCGGGCATCGACCTCTCGACCGCCGGCGTGATCTCCCTCTGCGCGAACGTGCTCGTCGGCGTGAGCGTGGGTTCCAACCATGGTCTGGCGGTGGGAATGCTCGTCTGCGTCGGCCTGGGGGCGCTCGTGGGCCTTGTCAACGGAGTCCTCGTCGGAATCGTGAGGCTGAATCCACTGATCGTGACGCTGGCTGTCGGGCAGATCGTGCTCGCGTACAGCTCGAAGTACGCGCGCGAGAACACGGTTTCGTTGCAGGTGCCGGAATCGCTCTCGTCGTGGGCGGCGGAAGAAGCCTCTCGGGATCAGCACCGTCTTCTGGACGGGCGCGGCGATCGCGATCGCCGTCGCGCTCGCGCTTCGCTACACGACCGCCGGCAGGCGCTTCCAGGCAGTGGGTGCGAACCCGAGAGCTGCGTGGATGGCCGGACTGCGCGTCCGAACACACGTGGTGTTCGCGTACACGGCGGCGGGCGTTCTCTACGCAGTCGCGGCGATCTTGCTCGCGGCCGTGCGCATCAGCATCGACTCGGGCTTCGGCGCCGCGTATCTCCTCGCGCCGATCGCCGCAGTTGTCCTCGCGGGCGCTGCGCTCTCGGGTGGACTGGCGAGTGCGACGTCGACCTGGATGGCGGCACTCGCGCTCACGTTCCTCACGGAGATGCTGCTCATCTTCGGGCTCTCGGCGGCGTTGCAGTTCATCGTGTTCGGCGCAGCAATCATCGTCGGGATGCTGGTTTCGGGGGACCGGGTAGCGTCTCTTCTCGGCCGCCTCCTTCGTACGATCGAAGCATCGGCTGGAACTCGCCCCAAAGCGGGGGAAAACACGAGCTGAGGCAGGCTCACGAAAGGAGACACGATGGAGGATCGGAAGGAGTCCGGGGGGTCCCGGAAACGCCCAGTGGTCTTGGGCGTGCTAGCGCTTCTCGTGCTCGGAGCCGCGCTCGCGCTCGTCTCCGCGAGTAGCGGAAGCACCAGCAAGCCACAGACCGCCGCCGCCAAGCCGGTCGTGGTCATCAGCACCGGCAAGGGATTCGGCGAGGTGTACGCGGCGAAGAGGTCGACGCTCGCGCACACGCTCTTCAAGGCGAAGCTGCTCCCGAAGGACAAGATGTCGCGCAACATCGCGTTGGCCGGGCTCGGCCGTGCGGACAGGAAGGTCAACGAGGCGCTGGCGCTCAAGTGCTGGAAGAACAACGGCTGTAGCACCGGGACGGGCGGCAAGCTCACCGTCGCGTATCTCGAGCAGTTCGGCGAGAACGTCTACCGGCAGATGTCGAAGATGGAGTTCATCCTCCAGGCGCTGACGTATCCGCAGGTCGGCGAGATCATCTACTCGAGCGCTCACAGTGGACTTCAACGAAGGCGTTCGCCGACTGGAAAGCGGCGATCGCCCAGGGTGTCGACCTGATCGTCACCTATCCGGACTTCGGCGACGCCATGATCCCGGTGATGAAGCAGGCGACCGACGCCGGAATCCCCGTTGCGACGTATGCCTGGGGCTACGTCAGCGAGCCCGGCAAGAACTACCTGACGGTCGTCGGTGAGGACACCTGCGCGATCGGCAAGACGTGGGCGTACGTCATGAACAACCGGGTCAAGTCCGGAAACATCGCCTTGCTCGGTGGCTTCCCGGGGAATCCGCTCTCGGCGGGCTGGCAGAAGTGCGAGCCGCCCGCGCTCAGATCGTCGATCGACGTCGTCGCGACGGAGCCCACCAACTGGGATCCCTCGAAGGTGCAGCAGGTCGTGGCCGGGATCCTCGCGAAGTATCCCGACATCAAGGGCTGGAGCTACGAGTACGGGCTCGGCATGGGCCAGGGCGGGTACGCGGCGTACAAGGCCGCGGGGAAGCCGTTCAACAGGGCGTCTTCACGTTCCGCACGGACGACGTCGGCATGGGCTGCCTCTTCAACCAGCTCAATGAACCCGAAGCTCGAGATGTACTACACAGCTCCTTCAACTCGCATATCCGCGTCGCCTTCACGGCCGCGATGATGAAGCTGAAGGGGGCGAAGATCCCGCCCAAGATCGTGTTCCCGATCGAGCTGCAGAACCAGCGCGTGCGTGACTCCTGCGTCAAGGGGTATCCGCAGGAGGCATCTGCCACGTCGCTGATTCCGCTCAGCTTGCTCAAGAAGATGTACCCGTAGGAAGAACCGGAAACAGAAGAACCCGAACGATGTCGACTCCGGGGCCTGCAGGGGAAGCCACCTTTCCCCTGCGGGCCCTCTTTGGGAAGACGTGGTGAGCCACGCTCCCGACGAAAGTGGGTCGTCGACCACCACCGTGCTCACTCTGCGCGGCGTGTCCAAGGCGTTCGGCGCGGTACAGGCGCTTCGTGACGTCAGCGTCGACTGCCGTGCCGGCGAGATCCACGCCCTCGTCGGGGAGAACGGGTCCGGGAAATCGACATTGCTCGGGATAGCCAGCGGGTTCCTCGCTCCCGACGAGGGCACCGTCGTCGATCGGGCGAGACGGAGCGCCGACGAGTCTCACCCGCCGAGAGCCGGAGGCTCGGTCTCGGCATCGCCTATCAGACCTACTCGCACGTGTTGCACCTGTCGGTGGCCGAGAACCTCTACCTCGCGGCACCGTCCGACCTCCGACCGACGTACGGACGCATGGATCGATGGGCGGCCGACCGGCTGGCCGAGTTCGATCTCGACATCTCGCCGACCGCGCCGACGGGGGCGCTGTCACTCGCGGAGAGACAGCTCCTCGAGGTCGTCAAGGCACTGCTGGCTCAGCCGAAGGTGCTGCTTCTCGACGAGCCGACGACAGCGCTCGGGCCCGAGGACGTCGACCGACTGCACGCGCTGGTTCACGAGCGGAGCCGCGCCGGCGTCGGGATCGTCTACGTCAGCCACCGGCTTCCCGAGGTTCTCGGCATCGCCGATCGGATAAGCGTTCTCCGCGACGGCGTGTGCCAGGGGACGTTCGAGGCGGCCTCGATGTCGGAGGAGAGCCTCGTCGCTCTGATGATCGGACGTCCACTCCAGCTTGCGTTTCCGCGAGCGACACGACCGCGAGGAGCGACGCGACGTGCTGCTCACGGTCTCGGGACTACGGGGTGACCGGTTCGGGCCGATCGACCTCGAGGTGGCGAGCGGCGAGATCGTCGGAATCGCGGGCGCGGAGGGTAACGGGCAGGTCCAGTTCCTCCGAGCGCTCGCCGGCGCGGAGCGGGCCACGGGGACGGCGACCTGCGACGGGAAGCAGCTCGACTCGAGCTCGCCGGTCGGACCACTCCGCGCCGGAGTCGTGCTGCTGAGCGGCGACCGCGTGTCCGAGTCGCTCTTCCCCGTTCTGAGCGTCCGAGTGAACTCGACGATTCAGGTGCTGCGCCGGCTCGGAGGCTTCGGGCTCCTCAGTCGCAGACGCGAGCGGCGCGTGGTCGACGACCTCGTGCAGCGCCTCAGCATTCGAACGGCGTCGATCGAGCAGTCGGTGCAAACGCTCTCGGGCGGAAATCAGCAGAAGGTCTCGCTCACGCGACCGTTCCTGCGCGGTGACGTCAAGGTCATCCTCGCCGAGGAGCCGACGCAGGGCGTCGACGTCGCCGCACGGTTCGACATCTACGGCGCTTTGCGCGAAAAGGCGAAGGAGGGGGTCGCAACGATCGTCAAGTCGAGCGACCCGCTCGAGCTCGCCGGCCTCTGCGACCGCGTCGTCGTGATGTCGCGCGGAAAGATCGTCGAGGAGATCCCGGGCGACGAGCTCGGGGAGCGCCGGATCGTCGAAGCGATCGTGGGCTCGCGGGCCGGTGCCCGAGAGACGGCACCCGAAGGGTCGGACCGGTCGGAGTGAGGATCGTGCGTCGATGAGGCTCGGCAGGTTCAGCGGCGCGTTGCCGCTCGTCCTGATGACCGTGCTGATCGTCGCCGTCGGTGCCTTTGCGACCGTCCGTCAGGACGCCTTCCTCACGAGCTTCAACCTCAACAACCTGCTCCTCCTGACTCTGCCGTTGGCATTCGTCTCCCTTGGACAGACGTTCGCCCTCCTCGTCGGCGGATTCGACGTCTCGGTGGCGGCGCTCATGACGTTCTGCGTCGTCGTCGCGTCCTACACGCTGTCGTACGACACGTCGGGATGGAAGCTGTTTCCCGGAGCCCTGGTGGTCGTCGCGGTGGGACTGGCGACCGGGGTCTTCAACGCCGTCCTCGTCTGCGTCCTGAAGCTTCCGTCGATCATCGCCACGCTCGGGACGTTCAGCATCCTCGAAGGCGCGTCGCTTCTTCTCCGCGATCATCCCGAGGGCCCCATCTCGAGCGACGTCATCAGCGGTCTCACGAAGGACGTCAGCTTCGTCCCGATCGCCTTCATCGTCGTCGTCGTGCTGGCCATCCTCGGCGACGTGTGCCTCTATCGAACGCGCGCGGGCCTGGCGCTCCGGGCGGTCGGCCTCGACGAGACGTCATCGCGTCGGCTCGGCATGGCAACCGGCCGCATGGTGTTCCTCGCCTTCGTCATGTGCTCCGTGATGGCGTCGCTCGCTGGTTTCTTCCTCGCGGCCCAGGTCCAGATCGGCTCGCCGCTCATCGGCAACTTCGGGCTCGAGAGCATCGCTTGCGCCGTCCTCGGCGGAGCGAGCCTCGCGGGAGGTAGAGGATCCTTCGTCGGGGCGCTGCTGGCGGCGCTCTTCCTCTCGCTGATCGACAACGTCCTGCCGCTGTTCCACCAGCCGACGGAGTACGCGGAGATAACGATCGGCGCACTGATCCTGCTGGCGCTCGTGCTCTACCAGGGCCCCGAGCTTCTCGCCCGCCTCCGCACGAGCTGGGGAGGCGTCGGCCGCCTACAGGCCGGCGAGGAGGAAGCGCCGGGCTGACGGAGCTCGCCGGCCGGGACTTTCGACCGGTTAGTCGCCGGCCGGCGACAACCGAGCGGTTCCGGCGCGCGGATCGGCGTCCCTGCCGATGACCACCCAGATCGCATGGACGGGCTCGTCGCCGATCGCCCACAGCCGGTGCGGCGACGACGAGTCGAACGCGATCGACCCGCCCGGCCCCAGCTCGTACGCCTCGAAGCCGACCTGCACGCCGAGCATCCCGCTCGTGACGTAGCCGTACTCCTTGCCGCCGTGTGTCGTCAGCGCGTCCTCCGGGCACGACGCGGCTCCCACCGGATAGACGACGTAGAGGAACTCGACGTCGCGATCGCTGTCACGGGTCAGCCGTTCCCAGCGTACGCCGGACGCGAGGTTGATCACCTGCCGCGTCTCCGGTCGCTCGGCCAAGCCGCTGCCGACCTGGGGAGGCACCCGCTCCTCGGTCGGTGAGTCGCCGAAGACATCGCTCATCGTCATGCCGAGCTCGGTGACGAGTGCGTAGAGGGTGCTGACCGACGGATTCACGCGGTCGAGCTCGATCTGCGAGACGAGGCTCGGCGAGACTCCGACGCGACGCGCGAGCTCACGAAGTCCGATTCCGCGCCGCTCTCGTTCCGTGCGGAGGCGGCTGCCGACCTTCGACGCCTCGAAGTTGCGGTCGAGGGGTCCTGAGTGCGGCGCGGGGTCGCTCATCGAGAGGAGGTCTCCTGCATCACGTTCGCTCTACCGCAGGCGATGCCGTATCTCCGGTCGCGATCCGGTCCGGCCCCGGCAGGAACGCGTCCTCGAGCGGCGGGCTGTACGGGATGGGCGTGTCAGGTGTGGCGATGCGCCAGGCGTCGTCGAGGTAGCCGAGCGCGTGCTCCGTGACGGAGGCGAGCACCTCGCCCGCCCAGCCGCCCGTCAGCGGCCCTTCCTCGACGACCACGATCCGGCCGGTCTTTCGAACGGAGGTGAGGACGGTCTCGAGGTCGAACGGGCGAAGCGTTCGCAGGTCGATCACCTCGACCGACACTCGATCCTCCTCGAGGGCGTCCGCCGCCTCGAGGCCGTCGTGGACGCTCTTCATCGCGGCGACGAGCGTGATGTCGCTCCCCTCACGAACCACCGCTGCCTCTCCGAGTCGGCCGTGCCCGCCGTCGACTTCGCCCTCGAGCGTGTACAGGCGCTTGTGCTCGAAGAAGAGCACCGGGTTGTCGTCGCGGATGGCGGCCTTCAGCAGCGCCTTCGCGTCGGCCGGCGTGGACGGGCACGCGATCTTGAGCCCTGGCACGCCCATGAACCACGACACGGGCATCTGCGAGTGAATGGCGCCGAAGCGTCCCCCGGCTCCGACGACGGACCGGACCACGAGCGGGACGCTGACCTGCTCCTGCGTCAGGAACCAGTACTTCGTCGACTGGTTGACGAGGCTGTCCATCGCGAGCGTGAGGAAGTCGCCGAACATGATCTCGATCACCGGTCGGAGGCCGTGCACAGCCGACCCGAACGCGGCGCCGGCAAGCGCGAGCTCGGAGATCGGCGTGTCGAAGACTCGCTCGGGGCCGTACTTGTCGTAGAGGCCGGTCGTCGTCGCGAACACGCCGCCCGCAACGGCGACGTCCTCGCCGAAGAGGATCACCCGCTCGTCGGCGGCAAGCTCTTCGTCGAGCGCATCGCGGATCGCGGTGCGAAAGGCGAGTGTCGGCATGTCAGTTTCCTCGTTTCATCACAGGAGCAACAGCGGTCGCTCCAGCAACTCGCGTAGCCGGGACAGGAACTCCGCACCGTGGGCGCCGTAGACGACCCGGTGATCGCAGGTGAGGTTGACGGTCATGAGGTCGCGGAAGCTGAAGCCGTCGGTGCCGTCTTCGAACGGCGCGCGCCGCGCCGCGCCGACGGCGAGAATCGCGACCTGGGGTAGGTCGATGATCGCGGTGAACGAGCGGACGCCGAGCATGCCGAGATTCGAGACCGTGAACGTGCCGTGCTGCAGGTCCTCCGGGCCGAGCGATCGACGACGTGCGGCCTCGGCGAGGCGTCTCGTGTCCGCGGCGATCTCGGCCAGCGACTTCTCATCCGCGTCCGAGACGACGGGCACGAGCAACGCGTCGTCCGTGGCAACGGCGATCCCGACGTTGATGCGTGAGTAGCACTCGATCTTGCCGTCGACCCACGAGGCGTTGAACCGGGGGAACTCGCGCAGCGTTCTGGCCGCCGCCTTCACCACGAAGTCGTTGAGCGACGGGCCGCTGTCGCCCTCGGTGCGTGCCCCGCGCCGCAACGCGGCGATGAGCGACACATCGATGTCGGCCGAAACCGTGAAGCACGGAACCGTGGTCGCCGACTCGACCATCCGGCGCGCGATCGTCGATTGCGTCGTCGACAGCTCGACGATGCGGACGTCGCCTCTCCCGGTCGTCGTACCGTGCGGCGCGCTCGCGTCACCAGTGGATGCAGCTCTCGTCACGTCGTCACCTGTGATGCGGCCGCCGGGGCCAGTTCCGGTGATGCCGTGCAGCGAGACGCCGAGCTCGACCGCAGTCCGCTTCGCCACCGGCGTCGCGTTGGGGCGTTGTACGGGTGATCCGTCGCCGGAGGAGGGCGGCGGAGCTGGGGGGGTGACGGGGCGTAGTTCCGGCACTTCGCGCGGCGGCTCGCTGCTCGCAGCGCGCTCGCCATTGGCCAGGGTCGCGATCGGATCGCCGACCGCCACGGTGGCTCCCTCCGGGACGAGGATCGAAGCGAGGGTGCCGGCCAGCTCGGCTTCGTAGACGACGGTCGCCTTGTCGGTCTCCACCTCGATCAGGCCGTCGCCCCGCTCGAAGGCATCGCCGGGCGACTTCAGCCAGCGGATGATGACCGCGTCGGCCATCGAGTCGGACAGCTTCGGCATCGTCAGCTCATGGGCCATGACGGCGTCAGTCCTTGAACTCGCGAGACGTCAGCTTGCTCGGGAACGGTGCCGCGAGGCCGCTCGCGCGCATTCGATCGAGCTCCCGTGTCATCTCACTCTCGAGCTCGTCGAGGTCCGCGGCGACGACGCCCTCCGCCTCGAGCTGCGCGCGGAGGACGACGATCGGGTCCCGCGCGCGCCATTGCTCGAGCTCGCCTTCGGGTCGATATGCGCCGGGGTCGCTGCGCGAGTGTCCGACGAAGCGGTAGGTGATCGCCTCGAGGAACACCGGTCCGTCTCCCGCACGGGCATGGGCCACCGCTCGCTCGGCCGCCGCACGCACGGTCCACACGCTCATCCCGTCGATCGTCTCGGCGGGCACACCCATGACCTCCGCGCGCGCGCAGATCTCACCCGCGGTCACAGAGCGGTACGGCGTGTACTCGCCGTAGCCGTTGTTCTCGCAGACGAGGACGAGCGGCAGCTTGAAGACCTGACAGAAGTTGAGGCACTCGAAGACGTACCCCTGGTTCATCGTCCCGTCGCCGAAGTACGCGACCGCGACGCCGCCCGTGGTTCGCTTCAGCGCGAGGGCCGCTCCCGTCGCCGCCGCGATGCTCCCACCGACGATTCCGAACGAACCGATGAGCCGATCGCCGGGCGAGTTCACGTTCATCGAGCCTGCGCGCCCGCCGTTGATACCGGACTCACGCCCGAGCATCTCGTCGAGCAGCGCCTGCGGGTCCACACCGAGTGCCAGTGCGTGACCGTGCCCCCGATAGGTCGCCGCCACACGGTCGCGCTCTTCGAGGATGCTCGCGACACCGGTCGCGATCGCCTCCTGCCCGGAGTACAGATGCGTCGTTCCGTAGACCTCCCCCGCCAGGAAGAGCGACTGGACGAGCTCCTCGAAGCCGCGGATGAGGAGCATCTGCCGGTAGATCCGCGTGTACAGCTCGAGGTCGTCGAGGACTCCCGTTGCCGGCTGTTCCCTCACGACGTTCATCCGACACCTGCGTTCGACTCGGAGGCCAGGCGCTCGGCGAGGTAGCTCCAGTCTCGCTCGTGACGGTACGAGTGGCGCGGAGGAGGCCCGGGCGCCGAGGTCTCGAGCCACCGCACCGTCCGTCCCTCCGTCTCGTAGAAGGCATGCACGCAACCGGTTCCGGTCCAGAAGGCGTCGCCGGGCCGGAGCGTGTACCGGTCTCCGTCCGCGACGACGTCGACCTCGCCCTCGAGCATGTAGTAGGACTCCTCGAACGGGTGGTCGTGAGGGTTGGCGCAGGCTCTCGGCTGGTAGTCGACCATGAACATCGTGTGGAGCTGCGCATCCAGGCGCTGGTCGACGAGCATCTTCACGGCGATCCCGCTGTAGGCGAGAACGGCGGTCGCCATGCTCCCCGACACCGTCGGCGCACCCATCGCCTGGCCGCTCTTCAGGCGATCGAGGTCCGTCTCGCCTTCGGTCAGCAGGAAGAGGTTGTGGTTGCGCGGGTCGCGCGCGTCGAGCTCGGCGGCGGAACCATTCGGCGCCGGTCCCAGGAAGAACGTGTCGCTTGCGTCGACGCGCGGCCGCGGCGAGGCCATCTCGATCCACAGCGCGCTCTCGGTGGAGCGAAACGCATGGGGCGTTCCCACGGGTATCGCGCCGCAC
The DNA here is from genome assembly GCA_963734825.1 of uncultured Actinomycetes bacterium. Taxonomy (GTDB): domain Bacteria; phylum Actinomycetota; class Thermoleophilia; order Gaiellales; family Gaiellaceae; genus GMQP-bins7. The sequence goes on from CAVTIQ010000004.1 coordinate 75,343, forward strand.
GCGCCGGGCCGGAGCCTCACGCCGCGCCCTTCCAGGTAGAGCACCGGCTCGCCCTCGAGCACGTAGAAGCTCGTCTCGAAGGAGTGCAGGTGCTCGTCGACATGGCCGTCGACGAGCGAGACCAGCGTCAGCGCCATGTGCGTCGAGCCGAGCGTGCCGTCGACGAGCCGGCACGCCGTCAAGCCGCTCGAGCGGCCGGGCAGGGCGTCGGCGAGCTCGATGTCCTCGCGCCGGACGAGGCGATATCCCGGCCGCCCGTCCGCGAGCTCGCGGGTTCCCGTGTCGCCGGTCACCGCGGTACGGCCGCCGGCTCGACGACGGCGGAAGATGCGACGGCCGCCGCGAGACCCGGAGTGCCGTCGCGCTTGCCGTCGTCGGGCTCCTTGATGAGATCGGCGCCGCGCACGTACTGGCGGCCTGCGACCAGCAGCTCGTCGGCCGGGAAGCGCGTGATCACATCGCAGCCGGTCGCCGTCACGACGACCTCTTCCTCGATTCGCGCCGCCGACCGGCCGTCCGTCGCGGCGCAGTACGTCTCGAGGGCGAAGACCATTCCTTCCTCGAGCGCGACCGGGTGCTCGAGGGAGTGGACGCGCGAGATCATCGGAGACTCGTAGAGCCCCACGCCGATCCCGTGCCCGAACTGGAGGCCGAAGCAGGTCTCCTCGTCCGGGAAGCCGAGCTCCGCGGCGGTCGGCCACACCTCCGCGATCTTGTCCGTCGTCATGCCCGGCCGAACGAGCCCGATCGCCGCGTCGAGCCATTCGCGGCACTGCTTGTAGGCATCGAGCTGCGCGTGGCTGACGCCACCCACGTTGAACGTGCGGTAGTAGCACGTTCGGTAGCCCATGAACGAGTGGATGATGTCGAAGAACGCCTGGTCTCCCGGCCGCAGCAGCCGGTCGGAGAAGACGTGGGGATGCGGGTTGCAGCGGTCGCCCGAGACGGCGTTGACCGCCTCCACCTGCTCCGAGCCCATCTCGAACAGAAGCTGATGCGCGCGGGCCACGATCTCGTGCTCGTAGACGCCGGGCCGCAGCATCCGGTAGATCTCCTCGTAGACCGCGTCGACGAGCCCGGCGGACTGGTCGAGAAGCGTGATCTCCTGGTCGGTCTTGATCTTGCGTGCCTCGAGGAGCACCTGGGATCCGTCTGTGATCTGCACTCCGGCGCGTTGCAGCGCCTCGATCGTGACGAGGTCCGCCATGTCGATTCCGAGCGGCTCGTCCTGGAGGCCGGCCTCGCGCAGCTCGTGCGCGATCTTCGCACCGAGCCGGTCCGGGACCCCGGTCTCGACGGGCATCGCGCCGCGCATCGGCGAGACGCCGGCGCGGAAGTTCTCCGGCGGGAGCCAGGGCGCGAACAGCTGGTGGTGGCGGGCGGCGGACCCGAAGTCCCAGAGGATCGGGTCAGCACCGCGCATCAGCAGCGTGAAACGCGCGTTCTTGTCCCGCGCCCACTCGCCGATGTGCGTGCTCGTGACATAGCGGATGTTGTTCGGGTCGAAGAGGAGCACCGCCCCGAGGTCCGAGGCCTCGAGGGACGCTTTGGCTCGGTCGAGACGCTCCTGGCGCAGTCGCGGGAAGTCGATACGTTGCTCCCAGTCCACTGCGCGCGTCGCGTCGGGGGAGCCGACGGTCCTGCTTCGCGTGGTCACCGCACTACCTCCTGATCGGGATGCTCGCTCACAGTCGAAAGCGGCGTCGCGGTCGTGTCGAGGCCGCACGTGCTTCGCAGATACCGGAAGAGCGCGATGAAGTCGTCGTCGGCGTACCCGGCATCGGAAGCAGCTCGAAGGTAGGTCTTCAGCTCTCGCGCCATCGGTAGCTCGACGCCGGCTTCGTCGGCCGCGTCGAGCACGAGATCGATGTCCTTCTCCATCAGGGCTGTCGTGAACGTCGCGGAGAAGTCGTCGCGAAGGAGAGCCTCGGTCTTGTACTTCACGAAGGGCGCCCCGGCGGCGGAGCTCCCCATTACTTCGAGAAGCGCGGCCCGGGACACGCCGGCGGTCTCACCGAGGACGAGCGCCTCGGACATCATCTGCGCGAGCGCCGCGATCATGAGGTTGATCGCGAGCTTCACGATGCGCGCCTGCTCTTCGTCCCCGACGTGATGGATGGTCGGGCCGATCGCACGGAGCACGGGCTCGACATCCTCGAGCGTGGAGCGCTCACCGGAGACGATGAAGCTCAGGTTCCCGGCGCGCACGACGCTCGGATTACCGCTGACGGGTGCGCGCAGGTAGCGAACCGACGCCGTCTCGGCAAGCGAGGCAGTGCGCCCCGAGGCGCCGGGCGAGACGGTGCTCGTGTCGACGAGCACGATGCCTGGCCGAGCGGCTGCGATGACCCGCGCGGTCACGTCCTCGAACGCCTCGTCGTTCGCGAGCGAGGTGATGACCACGTCGACCTGCTGGACGAGCTCCTCCGGCGTCGTCGCGACGACGGCGCCGCGGGCCTCGAGAGCCTCTGCCTTCTCCGGTGTCCGGTTGCTGACCACGAGCGGGTAGCCGGCGTCGAGGAGGCGCTCTGCAATCGCGGTGCCCATGTTGCCGAGACCGATCAACCCCACGGCGAGACGCGGGTCGGGAGAAGCGCGCACTGTCCAGTATGAATAAACGAAGGCCGGCGGCTGGTCAAGCCGAAGCGATGCAACGCAGCCCTCGGGTCATGGTGTTACGGCGCCGCTCTGTACAGCCAGACGACACGGCCGCCCCTGGTGGCGTTTCCGTCCCCGCTCGTAAGTTCGGACGCGATCCCCCCGTCGCGGTCGCTCGAGAAGCACCTTTCAACCGACCAGTTGCCGCTCGAGCAGCTCGCCGAGATCGGCTACGACGAGATCCGCGCCGCGAGCGTGAAGCTTTCGCGCTTCCCCGTCGCGGTCGATCGCGACGACCGTCTCGAAGCCGCCCGCGCGTCCCGCATCGACTCCGTCCGTGGTCGTCTCGAAGACGACGGTCCGCGCGGGCTCGACGCCCATGTGACGGCAGGCGGCGAGCAACATGTCGGGTGCGGGCTTTCGCCGGAGGTTCTCGGAGCGCGCCGTGTTCCCGTCGACGCAGTCGTCGATCAAGGCGGTGAGTCGTGCTCGCTCGAGCAGCATTCGTGTGCTCGTGCTTCCTGAGACGACGGCGCAACGGATCTTGGCATCGTGCGCCAGCTCCAGATAGAGGCGAGCGCCTTCGTACGCGCTCACAGGACGCTGCTCGAGCTGCTCCAGGAGCGCACGGCTCTTCGCATTGGCGAGCCCGTTTACCGTCTCGATGCCCGCTGGATCGTCCGGTGACCCGTCCGAAAGGGCGATGCCTCGAGTTGCGAGGAATTCGCGCACGCTCTCCGTCCGCGTCCTCCCGTGAACGTGCCGTGGGTAGTCGACGCCGATGCTGAAGGACGCGTACGGAATCCCCGTGCGGCCGATCCGCTCGGCGAGGAACTCGTCGAAGGTCTTGCGCCATGCCTCGGCGTGGATGGACGCGCTCGGGACGAGGACGCCGTCGACGTTGAAGACGCATGCAACCGCGTCCTGCGGAACCCCGAGGAGACGCTTCGCCTCGCGCGGCGAAGCAACGACGCGAACGAGGAAGTGCTTCATCTGTCGCTCGCGTGCAAGCGCATCGAGCAGGCGTACGACAGCTCCGCGCTCCTCGGCAAGTCGCTGACCCCGCAGACGGAGCTCGTCCGGCGCGAGATCATGGCTGGCGGCCGCGAGCGCTGCCTGGGCAGCCTCGAAGGCAAGTCGCCACCCCCCGATGAGGGAGTCGAGGTCGACAGGCGCCTCGGTCACTTCTGGAGTCTTATGGGTCGGCGCGTTGGCAGCCGCTCAGCCGACGGCTTCCGGGAGTGGTTCGTCCGGGTTGTGGATCGTGGTGCGGAGCGGAACCTCCTTCAGCAGCCACGACAGCCCGAACGGCACGACTGCCATCGCCATGCCCCAGAGAAAGACGCCGTGGAGGGAGTGCGAGAACGCGTCCAGGAACTGCGCGTGCACGTCGGGCGGCAGTTGGCTCGCCTGCTCGGGGCTCAGGTGAACGCCGCCCGCCAGATACTTGGCGGACTCCGGAGGAAGCTTCTTCAACGCGTCCGTGAGCTGCGAGGCGAAGATCGCGCCGAAGAGGGCGACGCCGAACGAGCCCCCGACCGACCGGAAGAACGTCGCGGTCGAGGTCGCGACGCCGATCTCACGCGGCTTCGCGTCGTTCTGGACGACGAGGACGAGTACCTGCATCACGAGCCCGATGCCGACGCCGACCACAGCCATGTACACGGAGGCGAGCAACGGCGCGGTTCCGACCCCGAGCCGCGAGAGCAGGAACATTCCGACGACGAGGACGGCGGTGCCCACGATCGGGAAGACCTTGTAGCGGCCGATGCGGCTGATGAGGCGGCCGGAGAACACCGCGGCGACGAGCAGACCGGCCATCAGCGGGATCATCCGCAGCCCGGAGCTCGTCGGGCTGGCTCCATAGACGAGCTGGAGGTAGAGGGGGATGAAGACGATTGCTCCGAACATCGCCATCCCGATCGTGAAGCCCATCGCTCCCGCGACGTTGAAGACGCGCGACTCGAAGAGGTCGAGCGGGATGATCGGCTCTCGTCGCACGCCGTTCCTGCCAGATGAACGCGCCGAGGAGCACGACGCCTGCGGTTAGGAGTCCCAGGATCGTTCCGGATCCCCATGCGTACTGGTTTCCGCCCCACGTCGTGGCGAGGATCAGGGCGCTCACCGCGCCGGCGAGCAGCCCGGCACCGACGTAGTCGATCCGGTGGCGATGGCGGACGACGTGGAGGTGGAGCTTGAGCGCGACGATCACCAGAGCTACCGCGCCGACCGGCATGTTCACGTAGAAGACCCATCTCCAGGAGAGGTTGTCCACGAGGAAGCCTCCGAGAAGCGGCCCCGCGACGGACGCGACGGCGAAGACCGCGCCGATGAGTCCCATGTAGCGCCCTCGTTCTCTGGGCGGAACGATGTCCGCGATGATCGCCTGGGCGCTGACGATGAGCCCGCCGGCGCCGATCCCCTGTATCGCCCGGAAGGCGATGAGCTCCGCCATCGTCTGGCTGAGCCCGGCGAGCATCGAGCCGGCGAGGAAGATCACGATCGCTGCCTGGAAGACGGGCTTCCTCCCGTGCATGTCGCCGAGCTTTCCGTAGATCGGCGTCGAGACGGTCGACGCGAGCAGATACGCGGTCACGACCCATGACAGATGGTTTAGCCCACCGAGATCGCCGACGATCGTCGGGAGCGCGGTAGCGACGATCGTCTGGTCGAGCGCGGCGAGGAACATGCCGAGCATGAGGGCGGCGAAGATCATCCGAACGGCCGGCCGAGCGACGGTAGTGGTCTCTGCTTCGACTGCCGTCACCGGGATCTCGCTCCGGTAACGCGTTCGAGCTGCGCTCTCGTGAGCGGCGGATGCGGTAGCGGTGTTGCCGCGTGCGCTCGCAGGCCGTCGAGCACGAGGCCGAGATAGCGACGCCAGAGCTCGGGAGCCACGAACGAGGTCATCTCGGCGACGCGACCGCCGGTCCAGAAGAGCATGGGCATGTCCTCAGGCGTGAAGTCCGGTCGCAGCGTCCCCTGGGCCTGAGCGCGCGCGATGAGCTCCGCCACGAGTGGCCGCATGTGCGCACGCGCCGAGTCGAGCCGCCGACGGCCGTGCTTTCGCTCGGCGATCACGTCCTTGAGACCGCGGTTCCTCACGTGAAGCTCGAACACGTTCTCGAGGAATGTGCTGAAGCCCAGCCAGGCGTCTTCCTCCTCGAGAGCCGACTCGGCTGCGCTGCAGACCTCCGTGAGGACATCCTCGAGGATCGCATCGATCAGCTCCGCTTTCGTGGGAAAGCGCCGGTAGAGGGTCCCGATGCCTACACCCGCGCGACGTGCGATCTCCTCGACGGAGACGTTGATGCCGTCGGTCGCGAACGCGGCGCGCGCGGCCTCGATGATGCGGTCGCGATTGCGCTCAGCGTCGCGTCGCAGCGGCCTGGGCTCCGTAGCGATGCGCGTCATCCCGGCAGTTTGCCAGAAAGCGGAGGGGTCACTCCGGTTGGCGAGGAGCTTCCGCTTCGTCGCCCGGTCGAGCGGCTCGCTGCCTGCTATTGAGGTGGGCCGGACACGAGACGCACGCTCGCCGCGTTGGCTCCCGTGTAGGGGTCGATCCACGTCAGCCGCACTTTGCGGCCGGGGGAGAGCTGGACGACCAGTTTCCGGAGGCTCGTCGACGATGTCACGCGTCGTCCGGCGAAGGATGTGATCAGGTCGTTGGCACCGATACCGGCCTTGTCGGCGGGCGATTCGGCAGCCACACCGTCGACCAACGCTCCCCGGACGGTCTGGCCTTCGAAGTCCGACCGGCCGAGCGAGACACCGAGGAAGGCGGTGGGGCCGACGTGCACCGTTGCCGAGGGGCGAACGGTCTCGACCTGACTCACGATGCCCAGTGCGGAGTTGATGGGGACCGCGAAGCCCTCACCGCCACCGTCCGGATACCGCAGGCTGGCCGTCGCCGCCGCGTCGACACCGATGACGCGTCCGTTGCTCAGGAGCGGCCCGCCGGAGTCGCCGGGCCGGAGTGGAGCGCTCGTCTGGATCAGGTCGGTCAACCGGGTGGAGCTTCCGTCCTCGCCGTCGATCGTGATCGAGCGTCCGATTCCCGTCAACCTGCCGGCCTTCACGGTCAGCGTGCCGGTTCCCCCGGCGTTGCCCACGGCCGTGACCCGGCCTCCGATCTCGAGGCCCGACGACTCTCCAATGAGCGCCGTCTGCAGGCCGCGGGCGTTCCGAAGCTGAGGAGTGCGATGTCCTTCGAGATGCTGTAGCCGGCGACCGTGGCCGTGTAGGTTCTGCCGGCCGAGACGTCGGTGACGCGTATGGACGTGGCACCCCGGATGACGTGGTTGTTCGTGAGCACCTCGCCCGAGGACGTGAGCACGATTCCTGTGCCCGCGGCTGAATCCCCGAACGCGAGCCTCGTGTTCACCACGACGACGCCCGTCCTCACGGTTCGCGTGCTGGACGACGTGTCGCGCGGCAGGCCGAGCGCAGCCGACGCGCCCGCGACGAGCACGGCGATGGCGACCGTGAACGTCAGCGCGATCCTCTGAAGCCGCTTCATCGGGTTCGCTTCGTCTCTATCGCTCTCGCACCCACGATCTCTAGGACAGCAGGCGTGGCTAAGAGCTGTCTGAGGATTTCGCGAGGGCGCGGTTAAGAACTCGACCGTGCATCTGAGCGACAGCTCGACGCCCAGGGTTCGGACCCGCGGCGGATGATGCCTACGGAGCGACCACGACGGCACTCAACGCGCTTCGCTGGGAGGTCGAGCCGCCTGCGTTCGTCGCGGTCACCAGCGAGTAGACCTTGGAGCCGACATCCGCCGCGCCGAGGACGTAGGACTGCCCGCTCGCGTTGGCGATGGTCGTGCAGTTGCCTCCGTTCGCGTCGCAGCGACGCCACGCATAGGCGTAGGTGATCGGCGCCGTCCCGGTCCAGGTACCGCTCGAGCTCGTGAGCGTCTGGCCGTCGCGCGCAGTCCCGGAGAGTGCCGGCCAGGCGGTGTTGACCGGCTTGGCCGCGCTCACGACGGCACTCAACGCGCTTCGCTGCGAGGTCAGAGCCGCCTGCGTTCGTCGCGGTCACGAGCGAGTACACCTTGGAGCCGACATCCGCCGCGCCGAGGACGTACGACTGCCCGCTCGCGTTGGCGATGGTCGTGCAGTTGCCTCCGTTCGCGTCGCAGCGGCGCCAGGCATAGGCGTAGGTGATCGGCGCCGTCCCGGTCCAGGTGCCGCTCGAGCTCGTGAGCGTCTGGCCGTCGCGCGCAGTCCCGGAGAGTGCCGGCCAGGCGGTGTTGACCGGCTTGGCCGCGCTCACGACGGCACTCAACGCGCTTCGCTGGGAGGTCGAGCCGCCTGCGTTCGTCGCGGTCACCAGCGAGTACACCTTGGAGCCGACATCCGCCGCGCCGAGGACGTACGACTGCCCGCTCGCGTTGGCGATGGTCGTGCAGTTGCCTCCGTTCGCGTCGCAGCGGCGCCAGGCATAGGCGTAGGTGATCGGCGCCGTCCCGGTCCAGGTGCCGCTCGAGCTCGTGAGCGTCTGGCCGTCACGCGCAGTCCCGGAGAGTGCTGGCCAGGCCGTGTTGACCGGAGCAGAGGGTGGGGGTGCTTGCGCGGTGGCATACGACGTGTTCGACACCTTCAGTGACGAGACGTCGACGGCCTCGAACGCCGAGCCGGGGATCGACTTGAGGGCGTTCAGGTCCGAGTTGTTCCAGCCCGAGTCCGGCGCGCCGCTCATGTAGAACGGCGAGCCGTTGTCGGCCAGGACCATGCCGTGTTTCTTGAGCGCACGGAGGATCACCTGGTTCTGCGCTGAGAAGTGGCTGATGTCATAGCTCGCCTTGAGCCGGAACCACGCGCCCATCGGCGGATCCGACGAACCGCCGGAGCCCGCCTTGTGGCTCGCCGGCCAGACGTAGCCGTTGACGGTCTTCGGCGCGGTGAAGCGGATGACGTGGTCGATCTCTCCGGCGGCCACCTCGTCGTAGCGGACGAGGCCCGGCAGGATCGGCAGCCCTGCCGCGTCGCCGGAGGTCCACCCGGCGGGGCGCATCGCGTTCGAGGTGAGACTCCAGGTCGCGCCCGATCCGGCCGTCCAGGACGACGCCGTTTCCCTGCGGGTACGCGCTGAAGAGCTCCCAGAGACGGCAGGCATCACGGTCGACGACGAGGACATGGCGATCGCCGGTCGAGCTCGGGCCTCCCTCGATCGGAGCGTCGGGAGGAATTGGATACGGGCCTGGGTCGCTCTCGTCGTCGTAGTCGAACGACACGGGCACCTTCGACTGGGTGCCGGGCACTGTCGTGTACGGGATGCCGATCGGGCCACCGTCCCACAGGCCGGAACCGAAGTCCGCCTTGAGCCCGGCGGTCGGGCCGATGCTCGAGATCCAGGTCGCCGACTGCGCATGAACGGGCAGTCCCGACACGTCGGCGTGCCAGAAGGAGTCGGCAGGAGTCATGGCGCACGACGGTGCGCTCGGTACCGGCTTGCCTTCGGCGAGAGCAGCCGGGACCAGCGAGACGAGGACCAGCAGCAGGACGATGTTCGCGATCCGTGCGGTCCCGCTCACTGTCGCACCGTACGGTCGACCCGCGCTCCGGGTATCGCCGGAAAGGGGCACGTTCGCTCGGATGCGGCGAGCCCTGGGGGAGGCGGCGTCACGACTGAGAGCATCTACGGTGAAGGATGTGACGATGCCCGCGATCGTCCCCCGGTGGGAATGGCGCGCCTTCGGCGCCGGCTTCGGCGCTGCGGAGGAGCGGATTGCCGCTCTCGGACCGAAGCGTGTCGAGGAGAGCGACGAGCTCTATCTGCTCTCGGTCGAGGGCGGTGACACCGTCAAGGTTCGCGACGGGGCCATGGACGTCAAGCATCTCGAGCAGGTGAACGCCGAAGGGCTCGAGCAGTGGCGGCCGGTGATGAAGGGCGTCTTTCCCCTCGCCGCCGCGGATGTCCGCTCGGTGCTCGGGGGTCTGCACGTCGCAGTCCCGCCGCTGGCTCGTACCGCCTACACGCTCGGGGAGTTGGTGGACGAGCTCGTGCGGCCGAGTGACGAGCTGCTCGCGGTCGAAGTACACAAGCGACGCGAGCGGTACGCGATCCGTGGCTTCATGGCAGAGCTGACCGAGGTTTGTACGGAGAGCGTCTCGACGCGCACGATCGCGGTCGAGTCCGAGGATCCGAGTCGTGTCCTCGCGACCGTACGCGAGCTCGGGTTGGGCCGGTTCCGAACGTCAGCTTTCCCCGCGGGCTCAAGGCGCTCCTGGGCTTTGGCGCGCCTCGGTACGCAGTGGTCGACGTCGGCACGAACTCGGTCAAGTTTCTCCTCGCCGAGCGGACGCCCGATGGCGGCTGGCGAAGCGTGGATGATCGCGCCGAGGTCACGCGACTCGGGGAGGGTCTCCAGGAGACCGGTCGGCTCAATCCGGAGCCGATGGCGCGGACCGTCGAGGCGATCGCGACCATGGTCGACGAGGCGCGGCGACGTGATGCCGTTGCCATCGCGCTCGTCGGGACCGCGGGTCTGCGAATCGCATCGAACAGCAAGGAGTTCGTCGGACGCCGTAGAGGCTCGCTGCGGTGTCCGCGTGGAGGTCATCACCGGAGAGGAGGAAGGCAGGCTCGCCTACCTCGCCGTCAAGTCGGCTCTCGGTCCCGCCCGCGGCTCGCTCGTCGTCTTCGATACGGGGGGAGGCAGCTCGCAGTTCACGTTCGGCGACGGGGAAGCCGTTGCCGAGCAGTTCAGCGTGAACGTCGGTGCTGCGCGCTTCACCGACCAGTTCGGCCTCGACGGACCGGTCACCGAGGATGTGTTGGCCGGGGCGCTGGACTCGATCGCCGCCGATCTCGGGCGCCTGGACGGACGGCTCTCGCCCGACACGCTCGTCGGGATGGGTGGCGCTGTCACGAATCTCGCCGCAGTGAGGCACGAGCTCGCGGCGTACGACCCGGGTGTCGTTCAGGGCACCGTGCTCGAGCGCGCGGAGGTCGATCGGCAGATCGAGCTGTACCGCACGCGCACCGCCGACGAACGGCGTCAAATAGTCGGTCTGCAGCCGAAGCGAGCCGAGGTCATCCTCGCCGGCGCGTGCATTGTGCGTACGGTGATGGCGAAGCTCGCGCGGGGATCGCTTACCGTGAGCGATCGTGGGCTGCGACATGGCCTGCTCGTCGAGCGGTTCGGATAGAGACTTTCGGGGTACGCGAGAAGGGAGACCGATATGGCAACCGGAACGAAGAGGCTCTTGGAGATGTCGGGCGAGGAGCTCGGGGAGCTCATTGCGCTCGTCGGCGGGGCGGACACCGTCGAGTTGAAGACGACGATCCCGGAGAGTGCCCAGCGATCGGCGGTCGCGGCGTTGAAGATCGATCCGCTGGAGGCTCAGATCCGGCAGGTGTTCTTCTTCGATACTCCTGATCTGGCACTCAGTGCGGGCGGCCTCGCGGTTCGCGCTCGGAGGATCCAGGGACGGTCCGGAGACACGGTCGTGAAGCTCAGGCCGGTCGTGCCGGACGAGCTCCCGGATGACCTGCGTCGTTCGGGGAGCGTCGGCGTCGAGGTCGACGCGATGCCTGGTGGCTACGTGTGCTCCGCCTCCATGAAGGGCAAGGCGTCGAACGAGGACGTTCGAGAGGCTGTCGGTGGTTCGCGTTCCGTGAGCAAGCTGTTCTCGAAGGAACAGCGCTCGTTCCTGCAGGCTCATGCCCCGGCGGCAGTAGCACTGGACGATCTCTCGATTCTCGGCCCGATCTTCGTCTTGAAGCTGAAGTTCAAGCCTCGTGGCTACGAGCGCACACTCGTCGGAGAGATGTGGCTCTACCCGGATGGGTCGAGGATCTTCGAGCTCTCGACCAAGTGCCTTCCCGGTGAGGCGCTCCAGGTCGCACTCGAAACTCGCGCGTACCTCAATGATCTCGGTCTCGACCTCACGGGTGAACAGCAGACGAAGACGAAGTCCGCGCTCGAGTTCTTCGCCGGCGAGCTTGCATGACCACACGCATCGAGCGCTGAGGACCAACCGCCCGCGCTAGGACGCCGTCGCGTCGAGCCGCGAGTGCTCGAGGCGGGACGACGTGACGTCTGCGAGCGCCGCGGCTGCGGCTGGGCCGGCTACCGCTGCGAGGAACGTCGCGGCATCGATCGCGTATCCCGCGACGTGCGTCAGCGCGACGACCGTCGCCGTACGCGGCACGCGCCGGACGAGGGCGATCTCGCCCACACCGTCGCCCGGGCCGCAGACCCGGAGAGAGCGCCCTTCGTCGATCGCTTCGACCTCGCCCTCCGCGACCAGGAGGTAGTAGTCCCCCGGCTCGCCCTTCTGCATGACGACGTCTCCCGGCTCGAAGGAGACGCGTTCGAGGCTCTCGGCGAGCTGGTCGAGCGCGGTCAACGGCAGCGGCGCGAAGAGGGGGTTGCTGCGCAGGAGCGCCAGGAGGTCGTCGGTGAGCGCGCCTCGGCGCGTCCGCGTGTGGATCGGGTGCCACGTGACGATGGCGAGGATCGGCAGGATCGCACCGGCCACGACGAACGCAGCGCGCGGTCCGACCACGGCGATGAGCGCGGGCGCGACCAGGCTGCCGAGGAGCAGGCCTGCGCCGAGGCCTCCTTCCAGGACGCCGAAGACGGTCACACGATCCTCGTTCTCCACCCCCCGCTGGACGAGCGTGAATCCCGAGACATCGAGGACCGCGTTGGACACGCCCGTGACGAACAGCGCGGCCAGTGCGAGAAGAGCCACTGGCCAGCCTCCGATGAGGATCAGTGGTAGTCCCCAGCCTGCCAACGCGATCCCGAAGACCGCAGTCAGCCGCCCTACCCCGACGAGCCCGAGCGCGCCGAGCGCACCCACGAGACCACCCAGCCCGATCGCCGCATTCAGGAGCCCGACTCCGGTGTCGCCCATGTCGAGGAGCTCGATCGACGCCACGACGATCAGGGTGATGAGAAGGCCGCGTACGAAGATCTGGGCGACGAAGGAGCCCATGATGAGCGCTGCGCCCGGGTACTGGCGTAGGACGCGAGAGGCATCGGCGAGGCGGAAGCGTGCGGTCGGTCCCGCTTCAGCTCCTCCGCGTGCATCCGCGGCGCGCTCGAAGCGAAGTCCCGTAACCGCGGCCGCGGCCCCGGCGAACCCGCCGGCCACGAGCAGGCTCGCGGCCGCCGATCCGGTCAAGGCGACGAGCGCGCCGGCGATGAGTGGCCCGGCGAATGTTCCAAGACCCTCGCCGGTGCTCGATGCGACGTTTGCCGCGACGAGCTCGCCAGGGGTGCGCGCGAACGCCGGCAACAGCGCGTTCTGAATCGGTCGGACGAGCGATCCCGCGCCGGCGACGACCGCGGCGAGCACGTACGTCACCTCGAGAGGCAGGTCCGCGGCGATCACGATGGCCGTGAGAACGACACCGGCAGTCCGCAGGAGATTGATCGCAGTGAGCATCCGATCGCCGCGGAAGCGCTGGACGAGCGTGCTCGCGAACGGGGCGATGACGATCGCGGGCAGGACGCGAACCGCACCGAGCACGCCAACGGCGAGCGCGCCGCCGGCGTCGTAGGCAACGACGAGCAGGATGACCAGGAACGCCCAATCCGCCGCAGTGCCGGCCGTCCACGCGATCTCGACCCTCCGGATGGCGCTGTTCCCGAGGACGTCGCGGAGCGCTCCACCCACGGCGACGACTGACGCGCCGCCCATGCCTAGCGGGGGAGGTGCAGTCCGAGCATACGGGGAAGCGAGGCGACGAGCCCGGTGATCAGGTCCGGGTTTCGGCCCGCGTCCTCGGCGGCGTCCTTCCGCACGAGCGCACGGCGGATCAGCGAGCCGCCGACGTAGCGGAAGGGCTCTGGCGGGAAGAGCTTGCGGTCGGGCTCCACGATCGCGAGCGACGTCAGGTCGTCGCTGTGGTCGAGGGCGAGCCGGGCGAGGATCTCTCCGCCGAGGTAGGACGGGCCGACGCCGTTCCCCGTGAACCCGTACCCGTGATGGACACGCGCGCGGCTACCGAAGATCGGCAGGTGCGTGGGGGAGACGTCGATCGGGCCGCCCCAGGCATGCGTGATCTTCCTATCGCGCAGCTGCGGGAAGAAACGAACGAGGCTCCTGCGAGTGCGTTCGATGACGCCGGGGTCGAGCTCCAGCCGTCGCGACACCTTGCCGGCGAAGCCCATCGTGCCTCCGCCCCAGCCGAAGGCGATGCGGCCGTCACGCGTGGTCCGCATGTAGTGGACGAGAGTGCGGCCGTCGACGATCGCCTCGCCGCCCGTCCAGCCGAGCTCCTCGAGCACGTCCGGGACCGGCTCGGTGAGAACGATGTGGCTCGACGCGACCGCGAGCGAGAGCCGGTAGCCGGCGAAGCTCGTCGTCGCGGAGTTGACGGCGAGCACAGCCGCGCGAGCCCGCACGCGGCCGTGGCGCGTCTCCACGCTTCCGTCCTCGTGGAGTCGGGTTGCCAGCGTCCGCTCGTGGATCCGGACGCCGCGCTCGAGGAGCCGACGCCGCAACCCCAATGCGAGACGCGCCGGCTGCAGCGTCGCGTTGAGTCGATGCGATGCACCGCCCAGGAAGATCGGCGAGTCGCAGCGGGCGCGCACGTCGTCGGCGCTCAGCGTGACGATCTCGTCCGGCGCACCGAGATCGGCGCACGAGCGCACGTCTTCGTCCCAGCACCCGAGCTGCGACGGGGTCGTTGCGACGTTGAGCATCGGCGCTTCCCTGAACCACGCGTCGACGCCGTTCGTCTCGCACCACGTGCGGATGCCGTGGACGGCCGTCTCGGACGCCCGGCACACGGCGAGCGCTTCGGCGTCGCTCGCGCGTTCCCGGAGCGTTGTGACGTCCCACCAGAGCGTCTCGCAGAAGCCGCCGTTCCGGCCGCTCGGGCCGTGTCCGCATACCGATGCCTCGAGCAGGACGACGTCGAGCTCTGGCTCGAGCTCGAGGAGCTGCCAGGCCGTCCACATGCCGAGGTACCCACCACCCACCACGACCACGTCCGCCTGGACTTCGCCTTCGAGCGCCGGAGTTGCGCTCACCTCTCCGGCCTCCTCGAGCCACCATCCGTGCCGGGTGTGGCGCATCAGGCGTGAGCCGGAGCGCGACGTGCCAGCGCGATGCTGCCGGCGACCACGACGGCGACCGCCACGGGAACGATGAGCGTCACGACCAGCGGGAACCCTCCGGCAGCGGCTCCGACCGAGACGAGGAATGCACGACCCCACCCTTCCGGCACGAGGAGCTGGCCGACGAGCATGAGGCAGGCGCCGCCGAGGAGGAAGGCGAGCCAGAAGGCGACGTTCCGCCCCGACGCGAAGTCGAGGGCGAACAGCCCGATGATCGCGGCCAGCCCGTACAGGGCACTGAGCACGAAGACGAGGTATCTCGTCGTGGCAGCCAGGCTCTCGCCCTTCATCGGAGGCGAAGCCTACGCTGTCGAATCAGGGGTGGCGGACGGGACTCGAACCCGCGACCACCGGGACCACAACCCGGGGCTCTACCAACTGAGCTACCGCCACCGCGCCCGGGACAGGATACCGCGGCATTCCTTGTGCCTTTGGCGCGTTTGACGGCTGGGGCGCGAGCCCGTACCCTCCGAGGGTCGTCGAGCGAGAGGAGGACGCAATGAAAGTCAATAGCGCCAACTCCCTCCGGCTCGACGCTGTCCTCAGCTAGAAGCGCTTCGCTCAGGTCGGCCGCGAGCCGCGGTCAGGTTCTCCACCCCGAGTGAAGGAGTCTTACGTTGTCTGATGGAACCCTGGCCGCGCGAGAGCTGGTCAAGCTGGGCTGGACCGACGAGCTCGACGCGGCCTTCCAAACCTATGCAGAGCGCGGCTTCGAGCCGGCTCGAGTCGTCGCGGAGCACCGCGGCGGCTACTACGTGCGCGGCGAGCGCGGAGACCGGTTGGGGCACGCTCGCGGTCGCCTGCGCGATCACGAGATCATGGGCGGCATGCCCGCGGTCGGCGACTGGGTCGCCGTTTGCGATGCGCCCGGAGATCGTGCGGCGATCGAGGCCCTTCTCCCACGCCGGACGAAGGTCTCGCGCAAGACGCCGTGGCTCAAGTCGGAGGAGCACATACTCGTTGCGAACGTCGACATGGTGTTCCTCGTCACCGGCCTCGACCACGACTTCAACCCGCGGCGACTGGAGCGGTATCTCGTCGCGGCGTGGGACAGCGGCGCCGATCCGGTCGTCCTGCTGACGAAGCTCGACGTCTGCGACGACTTCGACAAGCTCGCGGAAGCCGAGGCGATTGCGATTGGAGTCCCGGTCCTCGCTCTCAGCAACGTCACGGGCGAGGGGATCGACGAGGTGCGGGCGCTCCTGCGTCCGGCCCGAACCTTCGTCCTCCTCGGATCGTCGGGGACCGGGAAGTCGACGCTCGTGAACCGGCTTGCCGGTCGCACGGTCATGGCGACGGGCGACCTCCGCAACGATGGGCGCGGGCGGCATACAACTCGCCACCGCCAGCTGCTCGTCCTCCGAGACGGCGCGATCCTCATCGACACGCCTGGGCTGCGAGAGCTGCAGGTGTGGGAAGGCGATGTCGACAGCGCGTTCGCGGACATCGCCGAGCTCGCGACACAGTGTCGGTTCAACGACTGCTCGCACGGGTCGGAGCCGGACTGCGCGGTTCAGGAGGCACTCGAGACCGGTGTCCTCGATCCCGATCGCTGGGCGAGCTACGGAAAGCTCGAACGTGAGCTGAGATCGGTCGAGGCCCGGTCGAGCAAGCGGGTCGGCCGCGAGCTCAAGCGGCGTTGGCGCCAGCGTGCGCGCGAGACGCGGCAGGCGCGTCGCTACGGAGGCAAGCCCTGAGCCAGAGTCCTAGTGGCCTGATACGGCGTGCGGCACGTACGGCTCCTCGAGCCGTGCGATCTCGTCGTCGCTGAGCGCGAGCTGCTCGGCCGCGAGCGCGTCCTCGAGGTGCTCGACCTTCGTCGCGCCGACGATCGGCGCGGTGACTCCCGGCTTGTGCAGGAGCCATGCGAGCGCGACCTGCGCCGACGGGAACGCCGCGTTCGGCCGCGACCTCCGAGACGCGATCGACCACGTCGAAGTCGACCTCCGGCGTATAGAGGCTGTCGCCGAACGAGTCCGTCCGCGAACGCGTCGTCAGGCGTTCGCCCTCACGCGTCCGGTGCCGGCGAGGAGCCCGCGCGCGAGCGGGCTCCAGGGCAGGACCCCGACGCCCTGGTCGATGCACTGCGGGATCATCTCCCGCTCCTCCTCGCGGTAGACGAGGTTGTAGTGGTTCTGCATCGAGACGAACCGCGTTCGCCGCGACGCGCTGCGCCTTCGCGAACTGCCATGCGTACATGCTGCTCGCGCCGATGTAGCGCGCCTTGCCGGCCCTGACGACGTCGTGCAGCGCCTCCATCGTCTCCTCGATCGGCGTCAGCGGATCCCAGCGATGGATCTGGTAGAGGTCGACGTAGTCGAGGCCGAGCCGCTCGAGCGAGGCGTCGATCGACGCGAGGATGTGCTTGCGGGAGAGGCCGCGCCCGTTCTCGCCCGGCATCGTCCGCCCGTGGACCTTCGTCGCGAGGACGTACTCCTCGCGCATGCCGAAGAGCTTCGAGAGGAGGCGGCCGGTCACCACCTCGCTCCCGCCGCCGTTGTAGACGTCGGCGGTGTCGAAGAACGTGATCCCGCCCTCGACCGCGCGCCGCACGATCGGCTCCGCGGCCGTCCTCGTCGAGCGCCCACTCGCGGCTCTCGTGCCTGCCGTAGCTCATCATCCCGAGGCAGATGCGCGACACGCGCAGGCCGGTCGAGCCGAGGTTGACGTACTCCATCGCGGATCACGCTACCTCTCGGGACGCGCGCAGGGCACGTCCCAGTGCCTGGCCGCCCGCGAGCACAGGTGCGAACAGGTCGCCGTGCTGTTCGACCCGCTCCAGCGCCTCGCGCATCCCGAAGTGTCGCGGCGTCACGTCCTCTGTTAGCTCGTCCCAGCGAAGCGGCGTCGAGACGGGCGCCCCCGGCTTCGGCCGCACCGAGTAGACCGAGGCAATCGTCTTCCCCCGCGCGTTCTGACGGTGGTCGACGAGCACGCCCTCGCGCTTGCGCTTCAGCCATTCGGTCGTGACCAGCCCAGGGTGCCGCTCCTCGAGCCCGCGTGCCACGCGCTCCGCGAACGCGTAGGTCTGCTCGAAGGTCGCTCGGCGCGCAATCGGGACGAGCACGTGAATCCCGTCGGCGCCGCTCGTCTTGACGTAGGACGCGAGCTCGAGCAGCTCGAGCTCCGCGCGGATCAGGTGAGCGACGCGGATTGCAAGCGTGAAGCCGTCATCGGGTGCATCGAGATCCGGCGGGTCGAGGTCGAAGAGCACGTAATCGGGGCGGTGCGGCTTGTCGACGCGCGAGTACCAAGCGTTCATGTCGATGCAGTTCATCTGCACCATCCAGAGCACCGCCTCCGGCGAGTTGACGAGCGGGAAGTCGACGAGCCGCGACTCTCCCTTGCGTGGGTAGGTGCGGTAGGTGCGCGTTGGGATCCAGGAGGGCATCCCCTTGGGCGCCTGCTTCTGGAAGTACACGTCCCCGGCCACGCCGTAGGGCGAGCGCTTCATCGTGAACGGTCGGTTGCGCAGGTGCGGGACGAGCACTGGCGCGATCGCGCGGTAGTACTCGAACAGGTCCTGCTTCGTGATCCCTTCGTCAGGGAACAGGACGCGCTCTGGGCTCGAGAGGCGGACCGACCGGGGCGCCACGCAGCGGGTTGTACCTGTCGGTGGTGCGGAACACGTGTCGACGCGCGCAGGTCTAAACGAAGCGCGCGTCGACCGATAGCGCAGCGGCTCTTTCCGAAGCGCCTGAGAGGCGCGGTTCTCAGAGTCTCTTGATCCGGAGGCGATCGACCCCACGTCCGAAGGAACTCGTGGCGCTCATCGCCGTACAGTGGCGCCACTTCCTGAGGTCGCATCGCTCGCTAGTCGATCCAGCCCCCCATACGAGGCATAGGACCGAATAGCCCTGAGGAGAAAGGGAGCTACCCCGCGAGAGGGTCGGGCGGTTCTTCCCCCCTCTCCGCTCCGGCCCTCTCAGCGGGGGAGACCAAAGCGACCAACCCGGTAGCGGGTCTGGGAAGTGCGTCGCCATGCGGGTTGGCGCATAGCTCCCTGGGTCTGCATGGCCCCGGGAGGAATCGAACCTCCGCACGCAGGTTCGAAGCCTGCTGCTCTATCCACTGAGCTACGGGGCCGGGCTTCGGAGAAGGTAGCGCGTGCTGCAGGAGGTTCGCGCTACGCCGCGTGCTCGGTCTCGAGCTCGTCTCGGACGCTGGCCGCGAGCACCCGGACGACCGCGGGGTCGAACTGGGTGCCGGCGCAGCGCTCGAGCTCCGCGAGCGCGTCCTCCGGTGAGCGGGCCAGTCGGTAGGGGCGTGGCGAGGTCAACGCGAGGAACGCGTCGCAGGCGGCGAGGATGCGAGCCGCCAGCGGGATCTCCTCACCGCTGAGCGCATCGGGGTAGCCGGTGCCGTCCCAGCGCTCGTGGGTGGAGCGGACGACCGTGGCGACGCTCCGGAACGCGGGCGAGGCCCTGAGGATCCGCTCGCCGACGATCGTGTGTTGATGGATGAACTCCCACTCGCGCTCGTCGAGCGGGCCTTGCTTGTGGAGGATCTGGTCCGGAATCGCGAGCTTGCCGATGTCGTGGAGCTGGGCGGCGCGAGCGAGCTCCTCGAGCTCGTCGCGACGTAGCCCGAGCATTGCGCCCATCTGCACCGCGAGCGCGACGACGCCCTCGACGTGAACCTGGTGACCCGGCTCGCGCTCGGCGAGCGCGTCGAGCAGTGCGTGCAGCGTCCGGTCGGTCTCCGCCCGCCTCGAGTACTTCTGCGCGTAGAGCCGCTCGTCCGCGAGGCGAAGAGCCTCGCTCGGGTCGGTCGCCTCGTCCGGAAGCATGATCGCCCCGAACGAGCTCGTGATCTCGAAGCCCTCGCCATGGTCGGAGAGCGCGTTGCAGGCGCGATCGATGAGCGGCTCGGCCTCACCGGCCAGCACCGGCGCGATGAGGCAGAACTCGTCGCCGCCGAGACGGTAGACGGATCCATCCTCTGCCGGAACCGCGGCGAGCTTCGCGCCCAGGCGCGCGAGGAGCGCGTCCCCGGCGGGGTGGCCGTAACTGTCGTTGTAGCTCTTGAATCCGTCGAGGTCGAAGATCATGAGGAGCGTCGAGGCGGGGTGGTCCTCAGCGAGACGGCTCTCGAGGTCGACGAGGAGCTTCCGCCTGTTCGAGAGCCCCGTCAGGGCGTCCGTGATCGCCTCGTGCTTCGTCAGGCGGAACAGGCGCCGGTTCTCGCGGAACGTCGCGACGAGTCGCACGACGACGAGCAGGAGCGTGGCAGTCGCAAGGACGAGAGCGAGGATGTTGACGCGGTGGAAGTGGTCGTAGAAGAGGATTCCCGTCGCGACGAGAGCACAGGTTGCGGGGACGGCGAGCAACGCGCGCCCCTCGACCTCGATCCCCCGTGTCGCCGGCTCTTTCATCCACGCGGCCGAGGCGATCAGGATCATCGATGCCGGCCAGAGGACGTCGAGGACGGTTCCCTGCACGTAGTCCCCCGCTGCGTACTGGAAGAGGTAGATGGCGTCTGCGATCGCCGTGGCCAGCACGCCGAGCCCGAGCACCAGCCAGAGCCGCCCGGGTCTCCAGCTGCACAGTGAGAAGACACCGAAGACGGCCGAGAGGAGGAGGACGTCGCCGAGCGGGTACGCGACATTGGTCGCGACGGTGCTCAGCGTTCCTTCCGTCGTGCGCAGGACGAGCTCGACGAGGACAGCCGCGCCCAGTGCGGCCGCGGTGACCGAGGCGGTCAACCCGTCGAGCCAGAGAGTGTTCGTGATCGAGCGTGCACGACGCCGGATGAGCAGGACTATCCCGACGTATACGACCGGGTAGAACGCGATCCAGCCGATGTCAGCGATCGACGGATAGGCGGCGGGCTCGACCACGGCGTAGTAGATCTCGGCGAAGGCCGTGCACGCGAGCGAGAACGCAATGACGCCCCACGCGAGCCGGTCGCGAGGCACGGTCATCGCACGCGATGCGGCGATCACAACGGAGAGGACCACGAGCGCCTGGTAGACCCAGAGCGTGAAGAACTGATTCACGTTGCTCCCCGGCGACGACAGCAGCAGCCCGAGGCCGAGCAGCACGAGACCCGCGAAGGCAACGGCCAACGCGGAGCGGGCCCAGGCGCGCTGGACGCTCATTGTCTCTTTGTCGGTATCGAGCTAGCGTCGCTTGAGCCGCGGACGCCTTCTTCGACGCCGTCGGTGCGGTGCATCTGCGAGCGCGTCTCGGAACGACGCGGACCGGCCCTTCGCCACGGCGCAGACGGCGACTAGCCCGTAGAACCCGAGCCGTGGTCGTCCTGCCCCGTTCAGGTCCTTGCTGTACACGTGGGGCACCCAGCCGGGCCCGCCCCAGCGCAGGTCGAAGGCGAAGCTGTGCACGACGTGTGCCCAGATGAGCCACGCCGTCCAGCGGGCGATCCCGTAGAAGAACGACGTCCGGTAGAGAGTGACGAGGGTCGTCTCCGAGAGGTAGCGCCCTGCCCAGCGCCAGAACGGGTCGGCGACGGCGATCGTTTCCCGGAAGTAGCCACGGGTGAGCACGCGCCAGCTCAGGATCCCCCAAATGACGAACACCCCGTCCCAGACGAAGCCGAGCCCGCTGTAGTAGGCGCCTGCATCGACATAGCGGCCCGTCTGCCCCGCGTAGGCCCAGGCGCCGACCGAGAAGAGGTGGTCGGTGAAGGGGAAGAGGAGCATCGTGCCGACGGTGTCGCCCGTGTCCGTCAAGGCATGGGCCCATTGCCCGATCACGAAGCTGTACGCGACCACGGGGTTCCGGAAGATCGCGAAGAGGATCAGGCCGATCACGACTCCGAACGTCAACGAGTGCGTGAAGCCCACACCTGGCCACCCCCGATGGAACTGGGCCGGGTTGTCAGCCTTTGTCTCGACTCCGAACGCCCCGACCCCGTACACGAACCACTTGGACATCACGTCCGGCGCGTACGAGCCGATGAGCAGCGGCACGAAGGCGACCTTCTTGCCCATGTGCTTCTGGATGACGTACGGCTCGAGGTCGTGGGCGGCCCAGCTCACGAGCCGCCCTTCGGCTCGGCTCGCGGGCCGAACAGACGGCGCGCGAGCTTGGGTAGCGCGACGACGCAGAGCAACAGGTAACCCGCAGCGACGACCCAGGAGAAGAGGAACTCGGGGACGTTGACACCGATCGCGATGTAGACGACCCCGGCCGCGAGGTAGAGCGCGAGCTCACGCCAGCCGGCGGCGAGCGCCCCGCGCAGGCTGTCCGGCGCCCCGTCTCCTCGCACCAGCGCGAGTATGACGGTGGAGCACGAGGCGGTCAGAGTCAACGAGGCGCGCCGCGGCCCGCGGCGAGTCAGCGGATTCCGGGCTTGCGCCGAACGGGTCCGGTCCGTCCGACCCTGGTCCTACCCTCGCCGCATGACACTCGGGATCGTGGTGTTCGGCGCCGCGTTCCTTGTCGGGCTCGGGCTCGGCACGTATACGCGTCGGCCCGTCTCGACCGCTTTCTTCGTTGTCGGCAGCTTCGCGGCTCTTCTGATGCTGTCGGCCACGGGGGAGGTGTTCGGCGCCGCAGCCACTCTCGTCATCGTGTTCCTCGTGGGCCTCGTCGTGGAGAGCGTCCGCGAAACCTTCGCCATCCTGGTCGGCCGCTACTAGCGGTCACGAGGACGGCCGGGTTCCCGCGAGGGCACCTATCCTTGGGGACCCCGTTTTCGGGGACTCGCGGGCGTGGCGGAATTGGCAGACGCGACGGGTTTAGGTCCCGTTGGGCTTCGGTCCTTGGAGGTTCGAGTCCTCCCGCCCGCACTCAGGCGAATCGGCTCAGCCGGAGGCGGCTGATGTCGTGTCGAGTGTCGCCGTCGAGTGCCAGGTCGGCCAGGATCTCGCCGACCACAGAGCAGAACTTGAAACCGCGTCCGGAGAAGCCGGCCGCGAGGACGACGCGCTCGCTCTCCGGGTGCCGGTCCACGATGAAGTCCTCGTCGGGCGAGACCTCGAACGGGCAGACCCGGACGTCGAGGGTCGGCCCGGAGCCGTCGGGGAAGTAGCGCTCGATGAGAGGCCGAAGCGTCGCCTCGTCGCGTGGCTCGGGTGCGCGCGCAAGTCCGTCCGGGTCGGCGACCCGCTGGCCCTCCCGGTCGTAGCGGCCGGCCTTGAAACCCGGGACTCCATACACCGGAAAACCGTAGAGGTGCTCGTGGTCGATGTCGAGGTTGAACACGGGAAAGCGTCCGACGGAGAAGAGCTCTGGGCGCAGCGGCTCGAACCACACGAGTGCCTGCCTCTCCGCGATGACGAGACCGGGGGAGAGTCGCGCGACCTCCTGTGACCACGCGCCGGCGGTGAGCACGAGACGGTCGGCCTTGATCGGCCCGCTCTCCGCGTGCACGAGCATGGCGTCCGGCAGTTCCTCCCAGCCGAGCACTCGCTCGCCGACCCGCAGATCCGCGCCGTGAACCCCTGCCGCCCGAGCGTGGCTTGCGATGGAACGCTCCGGTGTGAGGAAGCCGCCGTCGGGCTGGAACAGGACGGGGAGGTCGTCGGGAAGGCGGAAGGCGGGAAACCTGCGGCCGAGCTCGCGCCCGTCGAGGAGCTCGTGTGCGAGGTCCCACTCGCGGCACGAGCGAAGTGACCCTTCGTACAGCTCTCCGCCGGCGTCGATCGCACCGGTCACGTGGAGGAGCTGCTCGCCGACCTCGTGCTCGAGCTCGCGCCACAGCTCGTATGCGCGCCGGACGAGCGGGACGTAGGACGGGTGCTCGAAGTGCGCGAGCCGGATGATCCGCGTGATCCCGTGCGACGATCCGAGGTCGTTCGGGACGTCGAAGCGGTCGATGCCGAGCACGCGCTTGCCCCTTCGGGCCAGGTGATAGAGCGCGGCGCTCCCCATTCCTCCGACTCCCACCACGACCGCGTCGTACCGCTCCATCGCCGCGTGACCCTATCCCAGGCTGGTTGAATGGCTCCGTGGCTTCCCCGGTCGAAGAGCTCGGCGACAACCGTGTCCGCCTCACCGTCGAGGTGCCGTCGGCACAGGTGAAGCACGCGGTCGAGCATGCGGTCTCGGACCTATCCGAGAGCGTCAAGCTCCCCGGCTTTCGGAAAGGGAAGATCCCCGAGCCCGTGCTCGTCTCGCGACTCGGGAAGGAGCGGATCTACTCGGAGGCGGTCGACAGCCACATTGGCGGCTGGTTCTGGAGCGCGGCGGCTCGAAACCGCGTTCGCCCGATCGCCGACCCGCAGTTCGAGTTCGTGCTGCCGAGTACGGCCGAAGAGCCCTGGACATTTGCGGCGACCGTAGAGATTCAGCCGCTGCCGGAGATCGTCGATTGGACGACGCTCGAGGTCGCCCGGTCCGAGGTCGAAGTTCCCCAGGAGTCGATCGACGCCGAGATCGAGGCGTTGCGCGAGTCCGTCGCAGAGCTCGCGCCGACGGACGGGCGTCCGGCGCGCGAGGGCGACACGATCGTGATCGACATCGTCGATCCGGAGGGCGAGGCACAACGAGACACCGTGGTCGAGCTCGGCGCAGGTCGGCTCGCGCCCGAGTTGGAGCAGGTGCTCGTCGGGGCATCGCCCGGCGAGACGAAGGAGGTGCCGATCGCTCGGTCCGACGGTCGCTCGGGCGCCGTCGAGGTGACGCTGCGCGACGTGAACGAAAAGGTGCTGCTGCCGATCGACGACGAGCTCGCACGTGCATCGAGCGAGTTCGACACGCTCCCCGAGCTCCGCGCCAGCATCGAGGCGACCCTTCGCGAGCAGCTCGACGCAGAGATCGATGCGGCATTCCGCACGGCAGCCGTCGACGAGCTCGTCAAGGAGTCGAACGTCCAGCCTGCGCTGTCGCTCGTGCAGTCGCGCGCCGCCGACCTTCTGAACGGCTTCGCCCGCTCGCTCGAGCGCCGCGGCATATCCCTCGAGGCCTACGTACAGGCGAGTGGAGCGAACCCCGAGGACATCCAGCGCCAGATGATCATGGAGGCTGCCGTCTCGCTCGCGCGCGAGCTCGCGCTCGAGGCGCTCGCCGAGCGTGCTGCGATCACGGTCTCGGACGAGGACGTGAACGCGTATCTACGCGAGGAAGCGGAGCGAGCGGGTGAGGACGCCGACGGCCTGATCGAGGACGTCTGGGCACACGGGCAGCAGGAGTCCGTCCGCGAGGACCTTCGTCTCCGTGCTGCACTGGACAGGTTGGTCGAAGACGTCAAGCCGATCGCCCCGGAGCTCGCAGCCGCGAGGGAGAAGCTCTGGACCCCAGAGAAAGAGGAAAAGGAAAAGACCGAGACGAAGTTGTGGACACCCGGCAGCAAGGAGCCTGCATGAGCATCGTTTACGTTCCGCAAACGATCACGGAGGAAACCATGTTTCCCCTGTTTTCCGCGACCAGAGTTCGCACACGCGAACTCTGGTCTTGCGAAGGCTGAGACTACCCCCTTCTTCTTGAAGGCGTGGAGAACCTCCCGGTTCCCCACACCCCTCCCCGCCCATGGGCGGGAGGCCCGCCCATGAGCCCGTTGATTCCGATGGTCATCGAGCAGACGTCGCGTGGCGAGCGTTCGTTCGACATCTACTCCCGCTTGCTCAACGAGCGGATCGTCTTCCTGGGTACGCCGATCGACGATCAGATCGCGAACCTGATCATTGCCCAGCTCCTCCACCTCGAGTCGGAGGACCCGGACAAGGACATCTACCTCTACGTGAACTCACCGGGCGGCAACGTGTACTCGGGCCTCGCGATCTACGACACGATGCAGTTCGTCAAGCCGGACATCTCGACGATCTGCGTCGGGATCGCGATGAGCATGGGCGCCCTCCTGCTCGCGGGCGGCGCGAAAGGGAAGCGGATGGCGTTGCCGAACTCGAAGATCCTCATCCACCAGGTGTGGGGGGGCTATCAGGGACAAGCTGCGGACATCGAGATCCATGCACGTGAGACGATCGCCCTCAAACGGAGAGTCGAGGAGATCATGGCTGAGCACACGGGGCAGGAGCTCGAAACCCTGAGGCAAGACATGGATCGCGACTTCTACATGACCTCCGAAGAGGCGAAGAGCTACGGACTGATCGACCGGGTGATCACCCACCGGTGAGCTGGCCGGTGAGGTAGCACTAGTCGTGAGAGCCAAATCGGAGTAAAAGGAGACACGTGGCGCGAGCAAGCGAGGGCAACGAGCAGCTCCTTTGTAGCTTCTGTGGCAAGTCCCAGCGACAGGTCAAGAAGCTCATTGCCGGTCCCGGCGTCTACATCTGCGACGAGTGCATCGATCTCTGCAACGAGATCATCGACGAGGAGCTCACGGGTCCGGCGCAGCTGGACCTCGAGAACCTCCCGAAGCCGTACGACATCTACTCCGTCCTGAACGACTACGTCATCTCCCAGGAGGAGTCGAAGCGGACGCTCGCGGTGGCGGTCTACAACCACTACAAGCGCGTTCGCATGGGCCTCGAAGACGCGGAGGTCGAGCTCCAGAAGTCCAACATCCTCCTGCTCGGCCCGACCGGCTGCGGTAAGACGCTGCTTGCGCAGACGCTCGCCCGCATCCTCAACGTGCCGTTCGCGATCGCCGACGCCACCGCGCTCACCGAAGCGGGCTACGTGGGCGAGGACGTCGAGAACATCCTGCTGAAGCTGATCCAGGCGGCCGACTTCGACATCAAGAAGGCCGAGACCGGGATCATCTACATCGACGAGGTCGACAAGATCGCGCGGAAGGCCGACAACCCGTCGATCACGCGCGACGTCTCGGGCGAGGGAGTGCAGCAGGCGCTGCTCAAGATCCTCGAGGGAACGGTCGCCTCGGTGCCGCCCCAGGGTGGCCGCAAGCATCCGCACCAGGAGTTCCTGTCCATCGACACGACGAACATCCTGTTCATCTGCGGCGGCGCCTTCGCGGGCCTCGACAGGATCATCGAGCACCGCATGGGGAAGAACGCGGTCGGGTTCGGCGCAGACGTGCGCTCGCGCAACTCCGAGGAGAGCGCCGAGCTTCTCAGCCTCGTGATGCCGGAAGACCTCATGTCCTTCGGGCTGATCCCCGAGTTCGTCGGCCGGCTTCCGGTCATCTCGGCGGTGCATCAGCTCCGGCGGGAGGACCTCGTCGCCATCCTCACCGAGCCCAAGAACGCGCTCACACGCCAGTACCAGCGGTTCTTCGGCTACGACTCGATCGAGCTCGTGTTCACCGAGGACGCGCTCTGGGAGATCTCGGATCGCGCGCTCGAGCGCGAGACCGGCGCCCGCGGGCTGCGTTCGATCATCGAGTCCGCTCTCCTCGACGTGATGTTCGAGCTCCCGTCGCGCACCGACGTGACGAAGTGCGTGATCACGAGGGAGACGATCGCGAAGGGCCTCAAGCCGACGCTCGTGACGAGCGGCGGTCTGAGCGACGAGCTCGACGAGCTCGCCGAAGAGTCGGCCTAGCCCCTCCACGCGTATTGCCCGGAGCTCGGCGCCGCACGATGTCTTAGGCTGCGCAACCGACGTCGAGAACGAGGAGGCATCGATGACGCAGGTCGACACGGCGCTCGTCGCCGCGCTGTCTTCCAGGCTCCGCGGAACGCTCGTGCATCGAGGGAGCCCCGACTACGACGACGCGCGCGCTCTCTTCAACGCGATGATCGACCGCCGGCCGCTGCTGATCGCGTATCCGGTCGACGCCGACGATGTCGCCGCCGCGGTCGTTTTCGGGCGCGAGGCAGGTCTCGACATCGCCGTTCGCTGCGGTGCGCATAACGGCCCGGGACTCTGCAGCGTCGACGACGGACTGGTCATCGACCTCTCGGCGATGCGCGGGGTCGAGGTGGACCCTGATGCCCGCACGGCGCGCGTTCTCGGCGGCACGCTGCTCGGCGAAGTCGACGCGGCGACGCACGAGCACGGGCTCGCGGCGCCGTTCGGAATCATCTCCACGACGGGGGTCGGTGGGCTGACGCTCGGAGGCGGTGTCGGCCATCTGACTCGGAAGCTCGGTCTCTCGATCGACAATCTCATCGAAGCCGATGTCGTTCTCGCGGACGGCTCGCAGGTGACCGCGAACGAGGATCGGCACCCCGACCTCTACTGGGCGCTTCGGGGAGGCGGTGGGAACTTCGGCGTCGTGACGGCGTTCACGTTCCGGCTCAGCCCGATCAGCACCGTCATCACCGGCCCGATGTTCTGGCCGCTCGAGCAGGCGGAAGAGGTCCTGAGCTGGTACTCCGACTTCCTCCCGCTGCAGCCCGACGAGCTGAACGGCTTCTTCGCCTTCCTGGGGGTGCCTCCGGCGGATCCGTTCCCGGAGGAGCTCCACCTCCAGACCGTGTGCGCGATCGTCTGGTGCTACGCAGGGTCCGACGAAGCCGAGGCGGCCGGGCTCCTCGAGCCCGCCCGAAAGCTCCGACCGATCCTGGACGGCGTCGGCCCGGCTCCCTTACCGGCGATCCAGTCCGCGTTCGACGGCGTCTACCCGCACGGAGACCACTGGTACTGGCGCGCGGACTACGTCCGCGAGATCTCCCCAGCGGCAGTGCAGGCGAATGTCGAGCACGGAGTGCGGCTTCCGACCTGGAAGTCCACGACTCACATCTATCCGGTCGACGGCGCGGCCGGCCGCGTCGCACCCGACGCAACGCCTTGGGCGTACCGCGACGCGAGATGGGTGCAGGTCATCGTCGGCGTCGATCCGGACCCCGACGCTGCCAGCGTTGCCAGAGACTGGGCGACGGGTTACTGGGAGGCCGTGCACCCCTACTCGATGGGCGGGGCGTACGTGAACATGATCATGGAGGAGGGCGAGGATCGCGTCCGCACGAGCTACGGGGACAACTACGGTCGGCTCGCGGCGATCAAGGCGACCTACGACCCGGGGAACCTGTTTCACGTCAACCAGAACATCCGGCCGGCGTAGTCGGTACCCACGCTCCTCACCGACGTCCCGCCGGTACCATCGCCTCATGCCCAGATACCTCGTCGAACGCATCTACACCGTTGACATGGACACGCTCCCGACCGTCGCAACACGGTCGAAGGCGATCGGCTTCCACCACTTTCCCGAGATCGTTTGGGAGCACAGTCACGTGGTCGTCGATGCCGAAGGTAATCCGAGGTCGTTCTGCGTCTACGCCGCCCCGAGCGAAGAGATGGTCCGCGAGCATTCGAAGCAGCTCGGAGACCACTTCGTCGAGACGATCTACGAGATCGCCGGCGACGTTACCCCGGACGACTTTCCGCTAACGGACCCGCCCGTCTAGCCGACTACTAGCCGGGTCGGAGCCGCTCCGCATCCGGAATGTGGAAGAGCGCCTGCGCCATGACGGCCTGACGTAGCCGGATCTGGCGGCGCTGCTCCTTGTCGTCTTCCGGTATGAGCTGGAGCGCCTCCGCGTAGAGGGCCAGGGCGTGCTCCTTCGCCCACCCGCGACCGGCCTGCTCGGCTGCTCGCATCAGGTACTCGACCGCGCGCTCGTCGTTGCCGGCCTCCCGCCAGTGGTGCGCGAGAGCCTCGAGCGCCTGCCCCACGCCTCCAGTCTCCTCCTCGAGGTACTCGGCGACGGCAGCGTGTCGGTCCCGCCGCGCGGCGCGAGGAAGCGTCTGGTAGGCGACGTCCCGGATCAACGCATGCTTGAAGGCGAACTGCTGGTCACCCTGGAGCCGCGAGACCGCCTCGCGGCGCACGAGATCGCGCTGCTCGAGCGCGCCGAGCAGGGCCGAGAGGTCGTCGCGTTCGGCGATGCGCGCGAGCGCGCCGCGCCAGAAGACCCGACCGACGACCGACGCGTCGACGAGGAGTGCGCGCTCCTCCGGCGGAAGTGCATCGAGCCGAGCCGCCACGATTGCGCGCACGCTCGTCGGCATCGCCTCCACGTCGGCCGTCGAACGCTCGACGAGCGACGCAGCGAGCTCCTCGATGAACAGCGGGTTCCCCTCCGTCGCCAGGGCCACGGCGCTCGCGCGAGCCGCGGTCTGATCGGACTTCTTGAGCAACAGCTCGGCCAGGGAGAGAGCATGGTCTTCGGTCAGCCGGTCGAGCGGGAGCGCCGTGTAGGCAGGGAGGCCGCCGCCCCATCCGGGTCGTTCCGTCAGCACCTCCGGGCGCGCGAGCGCGAGGAGGAGCAGCGGCACCTCCCGAACGCGTGTCGCGAGCGTCTCGAGCAGGTCGAGCAAGCTCGCGTCGGCCCAGTGGATGTCCTCGAACAGGAGCACCGTCGGCTCCCGCGTGGCGAGCGCCTCGACGAAGACGCGTGCCGAGAAGAACAGCGTCTCACGGTCGGCGACGTCTCCGTCACCCCCGAGCCCCATGAGGATCGCGAGGTGTCGCGCGTGCTCGGCTCCGTCCGGCGAGCCGACGAGCTCGGTGATCGACTCCTGCAGCTTCGACCGTGCCTCCTCGAGCTCGTCGCTGTCGAATACGTGGACGGTCTGCTTGACGTGATGACCGAAGGCGCTGTACGGGGAGCTCGCTCCGTACGGGGTCGAGCGCCCACGGAGGGCTCGGCCGCCTCCGGAAGCGACGATCTGCGAGAACTCGAGCGCAAGGCGTGACTTTCCGATGCCGGCCGGGCCGAAGACCGTCACGAGATGCGGTCGCCGCTCCTCCGTCACGCGGCCCCAGATGTCGGTCAGGACACAGAGCTCTCGGTCCCGGCCGACCATGGGCACGGCGCTGGTCGCCCTCTCGCCGATCGCCGAGAGCGGCTTGACGGCGAGCCAGGAGCGCACGGGGGTCGACTTGCCCTTGGCAGCGACGGGCGGCGCGGGCCGATACTCGATCGCCAGGCGGGTGCTTGCGTAGGTCTCCTCACCCACGAGGACCGATCCCACGGGCGCTGCCGTCTGGAGTCGTGCGGCCGTGTTGATGACGTCTCCCGCGATCATCGCCTCGCCTTGCTCGGGCCGGGCACCGAACGCGACGATGGCCTCGCCCGTGTTGACCGCTATGCGGAGCTGAAGACCTTCGTCCGTTGCCCAGTCGCGCACCGACAGCGCCGCGCGAACCGCTCGCTCCGGGTCGTCACCGTGCGTGATCGGCGCTCCGAAGACGCCCATGACCGCGTCGCCGATGAACTTCTCGACCGTCCCACCGAAGTCCTCGATCTGATCGCGGACGCTCGCGTGGTAGGGCATCAGGAACGCGCGGACGTCCTCCGGGTCCAGCTTCTCCGCGCGGGACGTGAAGCCCACGAGGTCGACGAAGAGGACCGAGACGATGCGGCGCTCTTCATCGAGCCGCGTGGGCTCGGCGAGCGCAGTCCCGCACGCGTTGCAGAACTTCGCGCCCGCGGGATTCTCCTGGCCGCAGTGAGTGCAGGTCTGCACGAGGAAAGACTACGCCGGTCGATTCCATAGAGTGCGGCGGCGTGTTCACGACCCGACCCGAGCTACGCGGCACGTACGGGATGGTCGCGTCCACCCACTGGCTCGCTTCGGCTGCGGGAATGGCAGTGCTCGAGCGAGGAGGGAACGCGTTCGACGCGGCGTGCGCGACGGGATTCGTGCTCCAGGTCGTCGAGCCGCACCTGAACGGGCCGGGAGGCGAGCTGCCCGCGATCGCGTGGGCGGTGGATCGCGGCGAGCCACTCGTGATCTGCGGCCAGGGTGTCGCGCCGGCGGCGGCGACCATCGAGCGGTTCCACGACCGCGGGCACGCGCTCGTCCCCGGGACGGGCGTCCTTGCTGCTTGCGTGCCCGGTGCCTTCGGAGGGTGGCTTCTCCTCCTGCGCGAGTTCGGCACGTGGCGCCTCGAGGACGTCCTTGAGTTCGCGATCGGCTACGCGGAGTCCGGGTACCCGGTCGTGGATCGCATCACTGCGACCATCGAGCTGAACCGGGAGCTGATCGAGTCGTGGCCGGGCTCTGCCGAGCTCTATCTCCCGCCGCCTCGCCCTGGGACGTTGTTCCGCAACCCCGCGCTGGCCGCCACGTACCGGCGCATCGTCGAGGAGAGCCGTGGGGGTTCGCGCGAGGAGGAGATCGAGGCCGCCAGGCGCCTCTTCTACGAAGGCTTCGTCGCCGAGGAGATCGACCGGTTCTGTACACAGGAAGACGGGTTCCTCACCGGAGCGGACCTGGCCGCATGGGAGGCGACTCTCGAGCCCGTCGCCTCGTTCGACTATCGGGGGCTCACGGTGTGCAAGACCCAGCCCTGGGCGTCGGGCCCGGTCGGTCTCCAACAGCTGGCGTTACTCGCGGGATTCGACCTCGCCGGGCTTTCCGAGGCAGAGCTCGTCCACGTCATCACCGAGTGCGCAAAGCTCGCCTTCGCCGATCGCGATGCGCTCTACGGCGACGCCGAGGTCCCGCTCGACACGCTCCTCTCCGCCGAGTACAACGACCGGCGCAGAGCCCTCGTCGGCGAGGACGCGTCAGCCAACTACGAGCCCGGCCTCGGGAGGCTCCCGGCGCTGGTCGCTGCCGAGCTCACTCCCGGGGCAGGTGAGCCGACGCGCGGTGACACCGTGCACCTCGACGTCGTCGACCGCCACGGGAACATGCTCTCGGCGACACCGAGCGGGGGCTGGCTGCAGAGCTCCCCGGTGATCCCGTCGCTCGGCTGGCCGCTCGGCACCCGCGCGCAGATGTTCTGGCTCGAGGAGGGGCTCGCCATCGTCGCTCCGACCAGGAGCGAGGCCCCGTGCGACGCTCTCGCCAGGTCTTGCGCTGCGAGACGGCGAGCCGTACCTGGCGTGGGGGACTCCCGGCGGCGACCAGCAGGAGCAGTGGGCGCTCCACGCGTTCGTCCGGCACGTCGAACTCGGTCTCGATCTCCAGGCGGCGATCGATGCTCCGGAGTTCCACACCGACCACCTCATCTCGTCGTTCTATCCGCGGGGCATCGAGCGGAGGTCCCTCTCGCTCGAGGCGCGCTTCGGCTCTCGCACCATCGCCGATCTCGAACGGCGTGGCCACGACGTCACGCTCACGCCCGCGTGGTCGCTCGGACGCGTGACCGCTGTTGCCCGAGAACGGGACGGGGTCCTGAAGGCGGGGGCCAACGCGCGAGGGATGCAGGGCTACGCCGTTGGTCGCTAGCGTCTGACCCATGGCGGACGAGCGCACGCGCACCTACTCGTGGGAGGACTCGGCATCCGTTCCGCGCGAGCTGGGCGGGCTTCCGGGAATCGACGTCATGCGGATGATTGTCGCGGGCGAGTTGCCCCAGGCCGCGATTGCGAGGACGCTCGACTTCCGCCTGGTCGAGGTCGATGACGGCCGGGCGGTCTTCGAGTGCGAGCCCGCCGAGTTCCACTACAACCCGATCGGCACGGCCCACGCAGGCCTCGCGAGCACGCTCCTCGACTCCGCAATGGGGTGCGCTCTCATGACGACGCTCGAAGCCGGAACGCCCTGGACGACGCTCGAGCTGAAGGCGAACTTCACGAGGGCGATGACCGTCGAGACAGGGCTCGTGCGCTGCACGGGCACCGTCGTCCATCCCGGCCGGACCGTCGCGACGACGGAGGCGCGCATCGAGGGAGCCGACGGCCGCCTCTACGCGCACGGTACGAGCACGATCCTCGTTCTTCCGCGCTAACCTGAGGCCCATGCGTCGCGACGAGAAGGGCCACGCCTCGTCCCCGGTAGCTGCGTGCCCAGTAGCCGGGCGGCCTCGCCGGGCGCACACGGCGAGCGTCGCGACCCCGCCTTTCTAGACTCCCTCTCCATGGATCCGCTCTACGAGCCGCAGGGCGTCGAGGCACGCTGGCAGAAGGCCTGGGAAGACGAGGGGCTGTACGCGGCGGGCGCCGGCGCGCGCAGTGACGCGTCGTTCGTGATCTGCGTCCCGCCGCCGAACGTGACCGGAGATCTCCACATCGGCCATGCGTTGAACGGCTCGATCCAGGACGTGCTCATTCGCTGGCACCGGATGCGCGGGTTCGACACCCTCTGGCAGCCCGGGTACGACCACGCAGGCATCTCGACGCAGAACGTGGTCGAGAAGGCGCTCGCGAAGGAGGGGCTCTCGCGTCACGACATCGGGCGCGAGGCGTTCGTCGGGCGCACCTGGGAGTGGCTGGAGCGAACCGGCCGCACGATCATGAGCCAGTACCGGCGCCTGGGGGCCTCGCTCGACTACTCGCGAGAGCGCTTCACGATGGACGACGCGTACGTCCGCGCCGTCATGACGTTCTTCGTCCGGCTCTGGGACCGCGGGTGGATCTACCGCGCAAACCGCATCGTCAACTGGTGCCCGTTCCACCAGACGGCGATCTCGGATCTCGAGGTCGTGCACGAGGAGATGGACGACACGCTCGTCACGATCCGCTACCCGTTCGCAGACGGCGACGGCTCGGACGGCGTCTCCATCGCGACGGTCCGTCCTGCCACGATCCTCGCCGACGTCGGCGTCGCCGTCCATCCGGACGATCCCCGCTACCGCGATGCGATCGGGCGAGAGGTGATCGTCCCGTACACGGAGCGGCGTGTCCCCGTCATCGCAGACGAGCGGATCGATCGCGAGTTCGGAACGGGTGCGCTCAAGGTCACGCCGGGCCACGATCCGCTCGACTTCGACATCGGTCGTGACCACGGCCTTCCCGAGCCGATGGCCGTCGGCTGGGACGGCCGCATGAGCGAGGAGGCGGGAGATCTCGCCGGGCTGACACAGGAGGAGGCTGGTGCGCGCGTGCTCGCGTGGGCCGAGGAGCGCGGGCTGGTCGAGAAGCGCGAGCCGTATCGGCACTCGGTCGGCACGTGCGAGCGCTGTCATACGCGCATCGAGCCGCTCATCTCGCTGCAGTGGTGGTGTGCGATGAGCGAGCCGGCTGCGCCCGCGATCTCGGCGCTGCGTGAGCGACGCGTTCGCTTCCACCCGGAGTCGCAGCACCGCTTCGCGATCGCGTCGCTCGAAGAGGCACCCGACTGGTGCATCTCGCGGCAGCTCTGGTGGGGCCATCAGCTGCCGATCTGGTACTGCCCGGACGGGCACGCGACCGTCACAGTCGACGAGCCGTCCGCATGCAAAGAGTGCGGCTCGACGGAGCTCACTCGTGAGTCCGACGTCCTCGATACCTGGTTCTCCTCGGCGCTGTGGCCGTTCGCGACGCTCGGCTGGCCGGACGAGACGCCCGAGCTCGCGCGCTACTACCCCGGCGACGTCAACTCGACGGCGCGCGAGATCATCCGCCTCTGGGAGAACCGGATGATCTGGACGGGTCTCGAGGCGCTCGGCGACGTTCCCTTCACCGACGTGCTCATCCATTCGACGGTGCTCGCCGTCGACGGACGACGCATGTCGAAGAGCCTCGGTACGGGCATCGATCCCATGGAGCCGATCGAGGAGTACGGCGCGGACGCGACGCGCTACGGCCTGCTGAAGATCTCGTCCACGCAGGACGTGCGCTTCTCGTACGGGGCGATCGAGGAGGGGCGCAAGCTCGCGATCAAGCTCTGGAACGTCGCACGCCTCGTCCTCCAGAACGCAGAGGGTGTGGAGCCGGCGCTCGCTCCGCGCGAACTCGAGGAGCGCTGGATCCTCGCGCGCATCGACTCAGCGCGTGCCGAGCTCGAGGACGCGTGGGCGCGGTTCGACTTCGCGGAGTCGACGGCCACGCTCTACCACCTCACGTTCGACGACTTCTGCGACTGGTACGCGGAGGCGATCAAGCCTCGTCTCTACGATCGCGACCGCGAGGCGATCGCGACGGCGCTCGCCGCGTTGGAGCGGCTGCTCGCGTTGCTGCATCCGGTGATGCCGCACGTCACGGAGGAGATCTGGTCGCAGCTCCCGGATCGCGATGCGCGTCTGATCGTGTCTCCCTGGCCCGATGCAGACGCGAGCTTCACGGGAGACCTGAGCGCGCTCGATCGCGTCCAGGAGGCGGCGCAGATCTTCCGCCGAAGCGGCGTGCAGGTCGAGCTCGGCTCCGACGACGAACGGCGCATCTTCGCCGCCGTCGTGCGCCCCGAGCGATCCCGGGTCGACGGCAACAAGGATGCGGAGGTCAAACGGCTCCGGGGCGAGATCGCCCGAGCGGAGGGCATGCTCGCGAACGAGAACTTCGTCAAGAACGCTCCGGCCGCCGTGGTCGACGCCGAGCGCGAGAAGCTCGAGCGCTATCGCCGCGAGCTCACCGCTCTCGACGGCTAGACCTGGACGTTCTCAATCCGGGAGGAGATCGTCTCCCCACTCGTAGTAGCCGAGGGCAGCCGCGCCTCGTCGGGGCCCTTGGTGAACCCGGCGAGACGGCCGGCTCGCAGGACGTTCCAGCGTGTGGCGCTGACCCGCTCGAACGTGTAGCTCGTTCGCTCGTTTCCTCGGAGCGCGTCGTGAACGACGTAGTGGTTGCGGTCGTCGCGTCGGGCCGGCCACGCGTAGGCGATCGTGTGGTAGCCCTCCGCGATCCCGTAACCACCTTTCCGGTCCGCGGCGATCCTCGAGTTCCCACCGTTCGACGCCCACCACCACCGCGGACCCTCCCGTCGCACCCAACCCGCAAGCCTCCCGTTGGCGTGGTAGGCGAAGGTCCGAGTCTGCGCGCTCGGCTCCGATCGGTCGTTCGACGTCGTGTTGGCTGTGGTCGTGCCGACCACGAGCGCAAGGGCTGCTAGCGCCATCAAAATGACTCGCAGACGCGTCTGCACTCTCGTCCTCCTTCGATACCTGAATCACCAGTGCTCGAACGTCGCCCACGCCTCCGTGAATGCGGCTCCGCTGATGTCGGCCCCCTGACACCAGTCCGACGAGCTGCCCGGCGGCCTGCACGCCCCGATCGCGTTCACGAGCCCAGGCCGGTAGGCGAATCGAATCGATTCGCCGATGCGTGACGCGATCGCGCGCTTCGCGCTCTCCCACTCGGCGGGCGGGAGGTCGAAGTTGTTCGTCGGCTGCCACGAGAACCCGAGCCGGTCCTGCGGCGACTTGTGGCCGTGGTTCCCCACGTAACGTCGGATCGAGTAGATCTGCTCGGAGACGAACGCCCGCATCGCGTCGAGCGGCATCAGGGTCCAGCCGTGGCCGCAGCAGAACGGAGGCGTGTACGGATCCGGGCCTCGCGCCGGCCACGTTGCGTTGCCGAGCGGTGTGTAGACCTTCGTGAAGACCGACCGCGCCGCGCCGATGTTCGCAGGAGCCGCGTTGACGAGGTTCATCGGGTGCTCCATGTACTGCGTGAGGTGTCGCGCACGCTGGTTCAGCGTGGTGCCTCCGACTCCCCAGAACCTCGCGTCCGGATACACCTCCTTGGTGAGCATGGAGATGGTGGGTGCGACGCTCGTCCAGAAGTCCGAGTCCTGGAGCCACGACTTCAGCTCGGTCCTGTAGACCTCGACGTCGGGAATGTTCTGGTGGGTGTAGGCGATCCCGACCTCGACGACCCCTGGGAGCTTCGGGCCACTTCCGTCGCCTTCGTACAACCCTCGCAGCAGATCCTTCATCGCCGAGCGTGTGTAGGGCGGCTTGTCGCGAATCGTGCTTCGGTCGAGCTCGTTGAGAAGCCACGTTTCGCCGAGCTCCGGCCGGTAGCCGGCCTGGGTCATTCGCCTGCGGAACTCGACGCCCGCGTCGAACCAGGTTCGTCCCGGAGCGCCGGTCACCCACGACGCCCACCCCGTGACGTTGCCGAGCGTGACCTCGGCGAGCGGATGGAACCGCGGGCCGAGCGCTCGGATCACGTCGTCCTGTGGCGCGCGGAGGGCGGTCTTGTCGTTCGAGAGCGGTGGGATCGAGATGTAGTAGTCGGCGCACGGAGACTGCTGCGCCTTGAGCTCCTCTCCGAGAAGCTCCCAGTCGGTCGACGTCCAGAAGACGACCTGGGGGTGCATGGGGCAGTTCTCCGCTGATGTACCGTCGGCGGCGGTTCCGAAGAGACCGAGTGCAACGACCGGTATGGCGAGTAGCGCGAGCTTGAGTCGAGACGTCACGTCTTTCCTCCCTTCGACACCTCGATAGTGCGTGCAAGCGATGGTGCGTGCAAGCGCTCAAGATCGGCTCAAGGAGCCGGCTCGGGTCGTCCACATGCTGAAACGGTGGTGACCGACGATCTCCCGCACCGTGGAGTCGATCGACTCTCGAGCAGGTGGCCGAGCGCGCTCGAGAAGTCCTCAAGTCGTCCCCGGGCTACGCTCGCGACATGACGACGGCCTTCGAGTGGCTCGACGGGCTTTCGCCGTGGCCGCGCGAGTTCGGGCTGGACAGCATGCATGCGCTGCTCGCCGAGCTCGGCGACCCGCAGAACGCGTACCCGGCGGTCCACGTTGTCGGAACCAACGGGAAGTCGACCGCTGCCGTCACCGTCGAGCAGCTCCTTCTCTCCGAAGGGCTGTCGATCGGCACGACGATCTCGCCGCACGTGGCGAGCTGGAGTGAGCGGATCCGGTTGAACGGCGAGGAGGCCGACTTCGAGGAGGCCGTCGCGCGCGTGCGACCGGCAGCCGAACGCCTCGACGCGACGCAGTTCGAGATCGTGACTGCCGCGGCGCTTGCGGCCTTCGCGGCTGCGCAGGTGGACGCTGCAGTGGTCGAGGCCGGTCTCGGCGGCCGGCTCGATGCGACGAACGTTCTCCGAACCCGGGTCGTCCTTCTGACGAACGTCGGTCTCGAGCACACCGACGTGCTGGGGGACACCGTCGAGGACATCGCTCGCGAGAAGCTTGCGGTCGCGAAGGAGGGGTCGGTCGTCGTCCTCCCCGACGGCACCTACGCCGACTTCGTCGCGGGCCATGAGGTGCGCATCGGTGGCGCGCGCGAGGCGGCGGAGGCGTTCGTCGGCCACGAGATCGATGCCGACGTCGAGGTCGCGCTACCCGGCCGGCTCGAGCGACGTGGCGCCGAGGTCCGGGATGGTGCGCACAATCCCGACGGCATGCGGTATCTCGTCGAGAGACTTCGCGGCTCCGAGCCCGATGGTGACTACACGGTCGTCACGTCGATCCTGGCGGACAAGGACGCGCACGCGATGCTGGGGGAGTTGCGTCGCGTCGGCTCGCGACTCGTCGCGACCACCTCGTCCTCGACACGTGCGCTTCCGGCAGCCGAGCTCGCCGGCCTCGCGAGCGCTCACTTCCCTCACGTCGAGGTCGTTCCCGACCCGCTCGAGGCCCTCTCGCGGGGCCATGAGCTCGGGGAGCCCGTGCTCGTGACGGGGTCTCTCTACCTGCTCGGAGACCTTGCTCAGGCGGAGCGTCCACTTCCGTGACGAAGACCGGTGAACGGATGGGTGTGCTTGCATTCGCGGCGCTCGTCGTCGCAGGGATTGCGATAGGGGCCTTTGCACTTGGCTATCTGGTGGGCAAGCTACTGCTATGAGCATCGCTCGCCTTCGGCTCGCTCTCATGGGGGAAACCATGTTTCCCCCACGTACCCCCTTCTTCTTGAGATCGTGGGGAACCTCCCGGTTCCCCACACCCCTCCACGCCCATAGGCTGCGGGCCAGCCTATGAGCATGGCATTCGGTCCCCTCGCCGCGTTCCTCGACGATCCGAACTGGGGTGTCGCGAAGAACGGCGCGATCTTCCTTCTCGTCGTCCTCTGGCTCGCGACTGCGTTCTGGACGTTCAAGGACGCGCGCCGCCGGATCGGAGATCCGTGGCTCATCGGGCTCGCCACGCTGATCGGCCTGTTCCCGCCGTTCGTGGGGCCGATCATCTACCTCTTCTTCCGACCGCCCGAGTACCTCCAGGACGTGCGCGAGCGGGACCTCGAGATCAAGGCGATGGAGGAGCGGATCGCGCAGCTCGACCAGCGCTGCCCGGTCTGCCGAGCCCGTATCGAGCACACGTTCCTCGTGTGTCCTGTGTGCACGACTCGGCTGAAGCAGTCGTGCGCGTCGTGTGGCCAGCCGCTCGAGGCGCTCTGGCAGGTGTGCCCGTACTGCGCCGCGGTCGTGCCTCCCGTGCTGCCTGTGCTCCAGGACGTCCCGAGCTCGTCGCGCTCGAGCCGGCGGACGTCCGCGAGCGACTAGCTAGACTCCGCCGCCGCATGGCACGCGAGACAACGCTCGTCCTCGTCAAGCCCGACGGCATGCGCCGTGGGCTCGCCGGCGAGATCATCGCCCGCTTCGAGCGGCGCGGCTTGGAGCTGCGTGGCGCACGCCTGCTCCGGGTCTCGAAGGCGATGGGTCGCGAGCACTACGCCGAGCACAAGGGCAAGCCCTTCTTCTCCGGTCTCGTCGACTTCATCAGCTCGGGGCCGGTCCTGGCGCTCGCCGTGAGCGGCGAGTCCGCGATCTCGGTCGTGCGGACGATGATGGGTGCGACGAACCCGCTCGACTCGGCCCCGGGGACGATCCGCGGCGACTTCGCGCTCGAGCTCTCCGAGAACATCGTCCACGGCTCGGACTCGAAGGCGAGCGCGCGCAGGGAGCTCGCGCTGTTCTTCCCCGACGGCCTTGTCTGAGCCCGAGTACGTCGCGCGCAACCGCGAGGTCTGGACGCGCTCGAACGCGGAGTACACGGGTCCCGACGCGTCACGCGCCTGGCCCGAGGACGCGTTCAAGTGGGGCGTGTTCGGCGTTCCCGAGGCCGAGCTGGACGCGCTCGGCGACGTCGCCGGACTCGACGTCGTGGAGCTCGGCTGCGGGACTGCGTACTTCTCGGCCTGGCTCGCGAAGCAGGGAGCGCGTCCGGTCGGCGTCGACGTCACTCCCGCGCAGCTCGAGACGGCGCGCGGATGCAGGAGGAGACAGGACTCGACGTTTCCGCTCATCGAAGCGAACGCCGAGGAGGTGCCACTCCCCGACGCATCGTTCGACCTCGCCGTCTCGGAGTACGGAGCGAGCCTCTGGTGCGACCCCTACCGCTGGATCCCGGAGGCATCACCGGCTCCTTCGCCCCGGCGGGACGGCTCGTCTTCCTGACGAACAGCCCGCTCGTCATCCTGTGCGCCGTCGAGGAGCCGGACTCGACCTCCGAGACGCTCCAGCGTCCGCAGCGTCGGGATGCACCGGATCGAGTGGTCCGGACGGCGGCGTCGAGTTCCATCTTGCCCACGGCGAGTTGCTTCGACCTTCTGCGCGACACGGGCTTCGAGGTCGAGCGAGCTGATCGAGCTCTACGCGCCCGACGGAACGCCGAGACGCACGAGTACTACTCGACGGTCACGCCGGAGTGGGCCGCAAGTGGCCTTCGGAGGAGATATGGGCCGCACGCAAGCGCACCTGACCCTCGCCTCGACGTCGCCGCAGCGACGGGCGATCCTCGAGCAGCTCGCGATCCCGTTCGAGGTCGTTCCGCCCGACTACGTCGAAGACGATCCGCCCGACGCCGAGCCGACCGAGCTCGTTCGCCGGCACGCGGAGGGCAAGGCACGCTCGATCCACAAGGACGGCCGCGTGACGCTCGGCGTCGACACCACGGTCGTCCTGGACGGGCGGATCTACAGCAAGGCGGCTGATGCCGACGAGGCCGCACGAATGCTGAACGCGCTCTCGGGTCGGACCCACACGGTCGTTTCCGGTGTCTGCCTTCTCGGCGCAGGCGAGGACGTCATCGGGCACGAGCTGACGGACGTGACGTTTCGTCTGCTCTCGCCCGAGACCATCGACGCGTACCTCGAGAGCGGCGAGTGGGAGGGTCGCGCCGGGGGGTACGCGATCCAGGGTCTCGGTGGTCGTCTCGTCGAGCGCATCGAGGGCGACTACCTGAACGTCGTGGGCCTCCCGGGCGCTCTGCTCGTCTCGATCGTCGAGCGCCACGCGCCGAATCTCCTGCAAACCCGCAGGTAGACTCGTTCCCCCCATGGCCTGGTTCAAGACCCTCACCGGCTTCGGCGGCCGCGACATGGCCGTCGACCTCGGCACGGCGAACACGCTCGTCTACGTCCGCGGGCGCGGGATCGTGCTCTCCGAGCCGTCGGTCGTCGCGATCGACCAGCGCACGGGCGAAGTCCACGCCGTCGGCGTCGAGGCGAAGCGCATGCTCGGGCGCACGCCCGGCTCGATCTCGGCGATCCGTCCGCTGAAGGACGGCGTCATCGCCGACTTCGACGTCACCGAGCAGATGCTGCGCCACTTCATCCAGAAGGTTCACCAGCACCGCTTCGCCCATCCGCGTGTCGTCGTCTGCGTCCCCTCGGGCGTGACCGGGGTCGAGAAGCGCGCGGTCGAGGAGGCGACGCTCTCAGCAGGCGCGCGCCAGGCGTACCTCATCGAGGAGCCGATGGCTGCCGCGATCGGCGCCGGGCCTGCCGGTGGCAGAGCCGACCGGGAACATGATCGTGGACATCGGCGGCGGCACGAGCGAGGTCGCCGTGATCTCCCTGGGCGGCATCGTCGTCTCCCAGAGCATGCGGGTCGGCGGCGACGAGATGGACGAGGCGATCGTCAACCACATCAAGAAGGAGTACAAGCTCCTCGTCGGGCAGCAGACGGCCGAGGAGATCAAGCTCGAGATCGGCTCGGCGTTCCGTCTGAAGGAGGAGCTGCAGGCCGAGGTGCGCGGGCGGGACATGCTCACCGGCCTGCCGAAGACCGTGATCATCTCCTCGGAGGAGGTTCGCCGTGCGCTCGACGAGCCGGTGACGATGATCATCGATGCGATGAAGTCGACGCTCGACAAGACCCCGCCGGAACTGGCCGCGGACATCATGGATCGCGGGATCGTGCTCGCCGGCGGTGGCGCGCTGCTGCAGGGCCTGGACGATCGCGTCCGCCACGAGACGCAGATCCCGGTTCATCTCGCCGACAGCCCTCTGACCTGCGTCGCAGTGGGTTCCGGGCGGAGCCTCGAGGAGTTCGATGTGATCCACCGCGCGAGCAAGAGCCACCGCTCCCGTCGCAACGGCCTGCTTCGGTACTAGTCGCTCGGCTCGAGCGCGAACCCTCTGTTGCAGGCACGCTAACGGGCGCCGACGAGGCGGAATCCCGCTTCCTGCCTAGCTAGACTGGGCCGTCGTGCCCAGGAACCGCAGCGCGCGTCCGGCGGCGCTGGGCGTGAACGTCCGGCGCGTTCCTACGACGCAGCACACGTCACGTGGTGCGAGCGCACTGCGCCGCCGCCTGGTCGTGGGCGCCCTCGTCGTGCTGGCGCTCGTCCTCATCTCGCTGTCGTTCCGGTCCGGCGCCGACGGCTCGCTGAGCGGCGTGCAGTCTGCAGGAGCGACGGTGCTCCGGCCGTTCGCGGTTGGCGTCGAGCGCGTCTCGCAGCCGTTCCGGGATGCGTACAACTGGGCCGACAGCCTCTTCACCGCGCGCTCCGACGCGGAGCAGCTGCGCGCGCAGGTCGAGGATCTTCGTCAGCGCGCGATCCAGAACGAGTTCGCGATCCAGGAGAACGCCTATCTGCGGCGACTTCTCGGTTACCGCGACGGGCCGAGGTTCCCCCGTGACTTTCGCGCCGAGGCCGCGGAGGTCATCGCCCGCCCAGACGGCGCATTCACCCAGGCGGTCGTGATCGCCGTCGGCTCGGACCACGGCGTGCGCGTCAACGACCCGGTCGTCACTCCCGACGGTCTTGTGGGCCTCGTGACCCGCGTCACGCCCGGAACCGCACGGGTTCAGCTCCTCACCGATCAGCAGCTTGCAGTGCCGGCGATCGACCTTCGGACGCAGGCGCCGGGCATCGTTCGCCACGCGCGCGGCACCCGCGAGACGCTCGTGCTCGATCGCGTTCGCAAGCAGGAGATCGTGCGCGTGGGCGACGAGCTCGTGACGGCCGGCTGGCGTACGAGCGCATTCAGCTCGCTGTACCCGAAGGGGATTCCGATCGGCGCGGTGACGAGCGTCGGGCAGACGGACACCGACCTCTACCAGCAGGTGCAGGTCACTCCCTACGTCGACTTCGGCGGGCTCGATGCGGTCATCGTCCTCGTGCCGTTGGAACGTCCCCGATGAGTGCCGGCGCCGCGTTGCGAGCTTCGGCAGTCGTGTTCGCCGCGGCGGTCATCCAGGCTGGGCTCTTCTCCTCGATCGTCATCCGGGGAGGAGCACCCGACGTCCTGCTCGTGGTCGTGATCTCCATCGGCCTGCTGCGCGGATCGGTTCCCGGTGCCGTGTTCGGCTTCGCCGGAGGCCTCATCATCGACCTCGCGACCCTG
This sequence comes from uncultured Actinomycetes bacterium, assembly GCA_963734825.1. Lineage (GTDB taxonomy): Bacteria > Actinomycetota > Thermoleophilia > Gaiellales > Gaiellaceae > GMQP-bins7. The sequence continues at coordinate 118,919 of CAVTIQ010000004.1, forward strand.
GACACGCTCGGCCTCACCGCGCTGATCCTGACACTCGCCGGGTTCTGGGCGGGTCGCTACGCGGAGACGACCGCACGCGGGAGGCGGCTCCCGGTGCTCCTCGCGGTCGGTGTGATGACGATTCTCGCGAGCGTGTTCGGGCTCGCGCTCCACTACATGCTCGGCGAGGACGTCGTCCCGGAGCAGGCTCTCGTCACTGCGCTCCTGCCCACACTCGTGCTGAACCTCGTGCTCGCGCTTCCGATCTACGCGCTCGTGCGAGCGGTCGTCGGGGACCGGCCGGGCTTCGAGTCGTCCGGGGAGGTGGAGCTCGTTGTCTGATCGCGCCCATGGCGAACGGCGGTCGCAGTCGGATCGCTTCCTCCCGCCGGACCCGAACGCACGGGAGCCATACCGCCTCACTCCGTCGCTCGCGCTGCGAGTCGGCGTCCTCGGTGCGTTCGCGCTGCTCGTGTTCGGCGTCCTCTTCTTCCGGCTCTGGTCGCTGCAGGTGCTCTCGGGCGAGGACTACCTGAAGACGGCCCAGAACAACCAGCTGCGCCTCGTACGCGTCGAGGCGCCACGGGGGCCGATTCTCGATCGCGACGGGCGCGTCGTCGTCTCGAACGTCGCCGGGACCGCGGTGCAGCTCTGGGTCGGCGACATGCCCAGGGTCGAAGGACGCCGGCGCGAGATCATCCGCGGCCTCTCGCGGATCCTGAGCGTCCCCGCGGCCGAGCTCACCCGCGAGGTCGCCGCGCGGAAGTCCGACCCGCTGACGCCGATCACCGTCAAGACAGCCGTTCGCGAGGAGCAGGTCAACTACCTGTACGAGCACCAGGCCGAGTTCCCGGGCGTCAAGATCGTGCAGACGTACCTGCGCGACTACACGTACCAGTCGCTCGCGGCGCAGATCCTCGGCATACGTCGGCGAGATCTCGCCCGAGGAGCTGAAGCGAGCCTCCGACGCGACGGCTATCGCGCCGGCGACCGGGTCGGCAAGACGGGTATCGAGGCTTCGTACGACTCGTACCTCCGCGGCCGCGCCGGGCTGCGGACAGATCCGCGTCGACTCGCTCGGTCGCCAGGTGGGCGCGTACGAGCCACGCCAGGAAGCTCGCGCCGGCTACGCACTTCGCCTCACGATCGACGTCGCGGCTGCAGCGTGCGGCGGAGAGCGCGATCCGCTACGGGATCCAGAAGGCCCACGAGAACGGCAACTGGGCCGCAAACGGAGGGGCTATCGTCGCTCTGGATCCACGCGACGGCGCCATCCTGGCGATGGCCTCGAACCCGACCTTCAAGCCGTCGACGTTCGTCGGGAGGGTGGATCCCAAGAAGGTGGGGGCGCTCTACAACGACCCGCGGAACCCGCTCTTCAACCGGGCGATCGCAGGGCTCTACCCGCCGGGCTCGACCTGGAAGCCCGTGACGGCTCTCGCGGGAATGCAGGACCACGTCTTCTCCGCCTACGACTCGATCCGCTGCTCGCCCGTCGCCTACTACGGGCTCGATCGGCAGAAGTTCGTCAACTGGAACCCGTACGTCGATCGCCCGATGACGCTGGTCGAAGCGCTTGCCGAGTCCTGCGACACGTACTTCGACGAGATCGGGAATCGCTTCTACGAACGTGGCTCGGAGGGACGGGTGCGGCTCCAGCAGTGGGCTCACCGGTTCGGCTTCGGCGCGACGACCGGGCTCGACATCGGCGGCGAGGCAGCAGGCCTCGTTCCTACTCCCGAGTGGCGTCGCAAGACGTTCGAGAGCGACTGGGACCGGGCATGGAACCCCGGTGACTCGATCCAGCTCGCCATCGGCCAGAAGGACCTGCTCGTCACTCCGCTCCAGATGGCCTCGTTCTACGGGATGCTCGCGAACGGCGGGAACGTCCTCACTCCGTATCTCGTCTCGAACGTCGAGCAGCCGGGCGGGAAGGGATCGCCACGCGTCGTCCTTCGTCGCTTCGCGCCGCCGCCTCCGCACTCTGCCGGCCTGGATCCGGTCGCTCTCGGCGTCGTGCGGGACGGCCTGTACGCGGCGACTCATTCGCAGAGCGGTACGTCGGCGGGTGTCTTCGCCAACTACTCGGTGCCGATCTCCGGGAAGACCGGGACAGCGGAAAAGGTCACCCCGCTCCCCGGGTATCCGGCCGACCACCTCGAGGACCAGTCCTGGTGGTGCGGATGGGGACCCTCGGAGGATGCGCGACTCGTCGTCTGCGCGTTGATCGAGAACGGAGGGCACGGCTCGACGGCCGCCGCTCCGGCCGCGCTCAAGGTCTTCGAGAAGTTCTTCGGAGTGACGTCGAGCACGACCAGCATCCTGAAGGCGACGGACTGATGCTCGAGGCTGCGCACCGACCGCGGGTCGCGCTTCGCAACGAGCGCGTTGCGGCGAGACCGATCGCCTTCGTCCGGCGGTTCGACTGGGTGCTCATGGCGGCCGCGGCAGCGCTCATCGGCTACGGGCTGTGGGTCGTCGACGGGATCACGCGCTTCGACGTGCCGGGCGACGCGAACCACTTCGTGACGAGGCAGGCGATAGCGGCGGCGCTCGGGGTCTGCGGGCTCGTGACGGCGGCCTTCGTGCCCCTCGATCTCGTGCAGCGGTACTGGAAGGCGCTCTACGTGGCGACGCTGGCGCTCATGATCGTGGTGTTCGTCGCCGCCGAGACGATCCGCGGCTCGAAACGGTGGATCGATCTCGGGGTCATCCAGTTCCAGCCCTCCGAGCTCGGCAAGGTCCTCTTCGTCCTCGCTCTCGCCGGCTTCGTCGTGGAGCGGGCCGGTCGCATCACGAAGTGGGGGACCATCTTCTCGGCGATCGGGCTCGGTGCGGTCCCGATCATGCTCGTGTTCGTCCAGCCCGACCTCGGAACGGCGCTCGTCTATGCCGCAGCACTGTTCGCCGTGCTCTTCTTCGCGGGAGTCCGCTGGCGTCAGCTCGCAACGCTTCTCCTCGTGGCCGTGGTCACCACGCTCTCGGTGCTCTGGTGGCTGCCGGCGCTCGGCATCGAGGTCTTGAAGCCGTACCAGACGGACCGTCTCACGGTGCTCCTCAATCCCGACCACGATCCGAGCGGAGCGACCTGGAACGTCAACCAGTCGATCACGGCGATCGGCTCCGGTGGTCTGTCCGGACGCGGGGTCGTGGACGCGAGCCAGACCCGTCTCGACTACCTCCCGGAGCACGCGACGGACTTCGCGTTCGCGTCGCTCGGCGAGCAGAGGGGCTTCGTCGGCTCCGCGATCCTCCTGCTGCTCTACCTGCTCGTCGTGTGGCGCGGTCTTCGCGTCGTCACCGTCGCCGGTGATCTCTACGGCGCGGTCGTCGCAGGCGGGCTCGTCTTCGCATTCCTGTTCCAGGTCTTCGTGAACGTCGGCATGACGATGGGAGTCGCCCCCGTGACGGGCATCCCGCTCCCGTTCATTGCGGTCGGCGGTACGTCCATGGTTGCGAACCTCGCGCTCATCGGGGTTCTCCAGGGCATCCACGCCAGGGGGAACGCTGCGGGCAGGTCGGCGCCGTGAGAGCTCCTCCTGCCGTGCTCGGCGAGGTGCGTCGTGTTGCCGATGCCTTCCGGAACGAGCAGGACACCTCGCCCGTCGGGCCGGTGCTCGTGAGCGGGATGCTGGCGGAGCAGCTCGCGCGCCTGCTGGGCGAGCATGCGGCTCCCGGTGCCGTGATCGCGTCGGACTCGGCTCGGGTGACGGGAAGCTCGGTCCTCGTGCGCGTGATCGCCGGCGATCCGAGCCAGGCAGACGAAGACGTCGTCCGTTCGGCGGCCGGTGACGGAATCCCCGTCGTCCTCGTCCAGCTGTGGCCGCAAGCGGCCTGGACGAAGCCGTTCGTCCTCTCACCGTTCGTGGTCGAGTGTCGGGCGGGAGAGGGATTCCCGATACCGGAGATCGCGGCTCGCATCGCGGAGGCCGTCGAACGGCCTGCGGCGCTCGCCAGGCGCGTCCCCGCGCTCGAGCCCAAGGTTGCACGGCGGGTGGTCGCGGCCGCGTCCGTGCGCGCTGCGATCCTCGCGGCCGTCGGGACGCGGGCCAAGCCGGCGAGGCCCTTGATCACCCTCGAGCAGGTGCGCATGCTGGGCGAGCTCTCGAATCTGAGCGACGGCGAGCGCCGCGGCGAGTCGATTCCTTCGCTTGCGGGTCTGGCGGCATCGACGGTCGCGTGCGGCTTCGTCTTCCGCGGTGCGGCGCGGAACGTGCAACGGGTTCTGCCCGCGCCGCTCGCGAATGCGGCCGTCGCGGGAGCAGGGACGTGGCTTCTCGGCGAGGCATTCCGCCGCTTCGGCAACCGCCTTCCCTAGCTCTCCGGTCCGGCTCCGTCCGCCACGGGACCTAGCATGCGCGCCGAGCAAGCATGGGAGGAACGATGCCGAGCACCGAGCTGGCCGAAGAGCTGTTGCAGCTCGAAGAGGCCGACGCCTGGTTCGAGTACCTCGAAGCGACGCGTGGCCAGTCGGCGACTCGATACGGGGAGGTCGAGCCCTGGGCGTGGGCGCGGTTGTCCCAGCGTTTGCGAGCAGTCCGTGCGCGTCGGTCGCGACTCAGCCCTGCGGCAGCTTGAGACGGGCAGCTTGAGACCACGCAGTTTGCGGCCCTGCAGTTTTGGGCCGGGGTGCGGCTGGTAGGCTTTGGCCAGGCCCATGGCCGTTGTATTCACCACACGCAGCGCGATAGAGACGCCTACGGCGTCTCTTTTCACGCGCGCGAACAACAGAGGAGATTCACACCTTGGCACGACGTTGGTTCCGCTTCGGACAGAAGACAGAACAGGCTGCGACGGAAGCGGTCGCGGTCGAAGAGGTTGCACCACCAGTAGAGCCACCTGAGGCTCAGCCGGAGACTCTGGCATCCGCCGGGGCACTCGCTGAGAGCATCCCCCGGGGCAACCCCTGGGGCGCCAGCAGAGACGACGGATCCGGCAAAGAGGAGACGCCGTCGCGGAAGCCGCGGAGGGCGCGGACGCAAGAAGCCGGCCGCTCCGTCGGACGCTTCGGCAGATGAGGTCGATCCCGAGGCTGCCGCGGAGGGGGCTCCGCAGGCGCCCGAGAAGGCGAAGGATTCGAGCCGGAGCCGCCCGGAGCGAAAGCCGGAGCGGAAGTCCGCCGACCGGAAGACGTCGCATGGCGGCCGTCGGCGAACGGCCACGCGACGCGCAGCGCTTCCGGCGGCCAAGCGCGAGCTGCTCATCTCCGTCGACATCGGCGAGCAGCGGGTGGCGATCCTCGAGGACGATCGCGTCGCCGAGGTTTACCTCGAACGGCCCGAGCGGCGATCGATCGCGGGGAACATCTACCTCGGAGTCGTCGACAACGTCCTTCCGGGGATGGAGGCGGCCTTCGTGGAGATCGGGCTCGAGAAGAACGGATTTCTCTACGTCGACGAGATCGTCGGGCCGGAGCTCGAGGGCAGGAAGGGCGCGAAGAAGATCCAGGACCTGATCAAGCGCGGCGAGACGGTGCTCGTGCAGGCGGTCAAGGATCCGATGAAGTCGAAGGGCGCGCGCCTGACCACGGAGATCTCGCTCCCGGGTCGATTCCTCGTCTACGTCCCGAGCGGCGAGGGCTACGGCGTCTCGAGGCGTCTCGAGGACGCCGAGCGCGCGAGGCTCAAGGACATCGTCAAGGACCTCGACGCGAAGGGCGGCGGCATCATCGTCCGGACCGCGGCGGAGGGAGCGTCGGCCGAGGACATCGAGCGCGATCTCGTTTTCCTCCAGCGGCTCTGGAAGACCATCCAGACGAAGGCGAAGGGCGCCGGCCCGCCGACCCTCGTCTACGAGGAAGCCGAGCTTCCGCTCAGGATCGTGCGTGATCTCTTCGCCGGCGACTTCTCCGGCGCGCAGATCGACGACGACCGAACTTACCGCCGGATCGTCAGCTACCTGAAGAAGACATCGCCGCACATGATCGAGCGAGTCCACCGCTACAAGGAGAAGGCGCCGCTGTTCGAGGCGTCGGGCGTCGACAAGGAGATCCTGTCGACGCTCGAGCGCAGGGTCAATCTTCCCTCGGGCGGCTACCTCGTGTTCGACTACGCGGAGGCCTTCACGGTCATCGACGTCAACACGGGTCGCTTCGTCGGCTCGCGTGGCAAGGCGTCGGGAGGTCGGCTCGAGGACACGATCGTGAAGAACAACCTCGAAGCGGTGAAGGAAGTCGTGCGCCAGCTCCGGCTGCGCGACATCGGCGGGATCATCGTCATCGACTTCATCGACATGTCGAACCCGAAGAACCGGGAAACCGTCGAGGAGGCGCTCCGCACGGAGCTCGAACGTGACCGCACGAAGACCTACGTGGTCGAGATCTCGCCGCTCGGGCTCGTCGAGATGACACGTCAGAACGTCACCGACGGCCCTCGCGAGATCCTCACGCGCCGGTGCCCGGTATGCGAGGGAGACGGATTCGTCGTCTCGGACGAGACGAATGCCATCGAGATCGAGCGCAAGCTTCGCGCCGTGGCAGCGGGCTCTCGCGTTCAGGCCTTCCGGGTCGCGGTCCATCCACGGGTGCTCTCACTCCTTGTCGGGCCCGGTGGAAGCCGGCTCGTCGCGATCGAAGCCGTGACCAAGCGCAAGTTCTTCCTGGTCCCAGCCGAGAACGGACACGTCCACCACGATCACTTCGAGGTGCTGGAGCAGGGCAAGCTCGACACGCTTCGCCCGTCGTCACCGGTGGAAGAGGGGCAGACGATCGACCTCAAGCTGGTCGAGGTTGGCTTGTACGACCTCGGCGCCGGTGTCGCGAAGGTGGACGGCGTCGACGTGATCGTCGCGAACGCCGCGAAGCTCGTCGGCAAGAAGGTCAACGCGAAGATCGGAAGCGTGCTCGACGGCATGGCGTTCGCGGCGCTTGCGAACGGCGAGACACCGGCCGCGGGAATCACATTCGAGGCCGAGGCCGAGAAGCCGACGAGAGCACCGAGTCGGAAGAAGCCGGTAGCCGCAGATGACGTCGAAGTGCCTGACGACTCGGAGCTTCCGGAGGACGAGGAGGAAGAGGCTACGAGCGAGCCAAGCGAGGTCGCAACCGTCACCGCCGCCGCCAAGGATGGTGCGCCAACGGACGGCACCGCCCCAGACGGCGCGCCCAAGAAGAAGCGCACGCGGCGTGGTACGAGGGGTGGCCGCAGTCGCTCGGGAGCGGCTGCGAAGCCCAAGCCCGCGGCCGCCGCCGAGGCTGCGCCGGCGTCAGAAGGCGACGTAGCGGGCGCGAAGGCTGCGCCGAGGATCCACGTCCCACCGGCCGAGCTGGGGACGCCCGACGACGTTGCGGCCGATCCTGCTGTCGATGTCAGCGGCGATGTCGCCCCCGACGTCTCGGCTGACGGGGCTGGCGACGGCGCGGCGCCCGAAGGCGAGGCGCCGAAGAAGAAGACGCGCCGCGGTACCCGCGGCGGTCGAAAGCGCAAGAAGCCTGCCGCGAATAGCGCGGCGAAGGACGGGACCGGGACCGATACCGACAGCGGCGACAACGGTGTTCCGGAGGAAGCTCCGGCGACGTACGTGCCGATGTCGGAGTGGATCGACGACTTCGACAGTCGATCCCGCTCGTAGCGCCAATCCTCCGGTATCATGCGGCGGCTCCGCAGGCCGAATGGCCCGCGTCGACCCTCCGAGACTCATGACGTACGCGATCATCAAGGTTGCCGGCAAGCAGTACCGCGTTCGCGAAGGCGAGCGATTGCTCGTGGACAGGCTCGCGGAGGACGACGGCGCAACCATCTCGCCGGCAGTTCTCCTCGTCGGAGGTGACGGCGCGCCAGTGCTCGCTCCGTCGGATGTCAAGGTGACCGCACGCGTGCTCGGCGCCGTCAAAGGCCCCAAGATACGAATCGGGAAGTACAAGAAGCGCACCGGATATCGGCGCCATACGGGCTTCCGCGCCTCACTGACCCAGATCGAGATCGAGGCGATCGGTGCCGGAAAGCGCCCTGCCGCAGCGAAGAAGGAAGCTGCGACGGAGGAGCCGGCGAAGGCGGCCCCGGCGAAGAAGGCCGAGTCCAAGGAGACGCCGGTCGCGAAGCCGGAAGCAGTCAAAGCCGAGAAGGTCGAGAAGGCGGAGAAGGCCGAGCACCCGAAGGGAATGCCTGTCGGCTACGAGAGCATGACCATTCCCGAGATCAAGGAGGCCGTGCCGGGCTGGAACGCACCGATGCTCGCTGCGGCACTCGAGTACGAGCAGGAGCACGGAAAGCGGAAGGGCGCCCTCGCTGCGCTCGAAGCTGCGATCGCTGCCAAGGAGGACTCGTAGATGGCACACAAGAAAGGTCTCGGTTCTTCGCGCAACGGTCGCGACTCCCAGTCGAAGCGGCTGGGCGTGAAGATCTTCGCGGGCCAGCCCGTGAAGGCAGGGATGATCATCGTTCGTCAGCGCGGTACGAAGTTCCGCCCGGGGCCTGGCGCCGGGCTCGGACGCGACGACACGATCTTCGCCCTTCGCGAAGGCACTGTCGAGTTCCGCCGCTCGGGGGACAAACGCTTCATCTCCGTCGCCTCGGCGGCGGAGTGATCTCCTAGGCTTCCTCGCCGGAGGCGAGGATGCCCTTTCACGACCGGGCGCAGATTCACGTCGAGGCGGGGCGCGGCGGTGACGGTGCGCTCAGCTTCCGGCGGGAGAAATTCGTCCCGAAAGGCGGTCCCGACGGAGGCGATGGCGGCCGAGGCGGTGACATCGTGGTCGTCGTGGATCGGACGCTTCGCGACCTCTCGGGCCTTCGGCGCGTGAAGCATCTTCGGGCTGGGCGAGGTGGTAGCGGTCGTGGAAGCCGAAAGCACGGTGCCGACGGTGAGGACGCCGAGCTGCGTGTTCCGGTGGGCACGCAAGCTCTCGACGCCGACGGTCGGCTGGTCGCAGACCTCACCATCCCCGATGCACGCCTGGTGATTGCGAGAGGCGGAGGCGGGGGACGTGGCAACGCACGGTTCGCGACGCCGACGCGGCAGACGCCCCGGTTCGCCGAGACCGGGCTTCCCGGTGAGGAGACAGACCTCACGCTACGGCTCAAGCTCGTTGTCGACGCGGCGCTCGCAGGGCTCCCGAACGCCGGCAAGTCGTCGCTCCTGCGGCGCATCTCGAACGCGAAGCCCAAGGTCGCCGACTACCCGTTCACCACGATCGAGCCGGTCCTCGGCACCGTCGACGGCCCCGATGCCCGCCAGCTCACGGTTGCGGACATCCCGGGCCTGATCGAAGGAGCCGCAGAGGGTGCCGGCCTCGGGCACGAGTTCCTCGCGCATCTCGAACGTGCCCGTCTGTTGCTCCACGTCATCGACGTGTCCGGAGAAGATCTCGCCGAGCGCTTCGCTGCAATCGATCGGGAGCTGGCGGCCTACGGGGCGGGGCTCGACGTTCGACCGCAGGTCGTCGTCCTCAACAAGACCGACCTGCTGGCTGCTCCTCCTGTCTTCGAGCTCGTGGACGCACGCGTCGTCCGCGTCGTCCCGACGTCGACGGTGACGGGCGAGGGAATCGACGAGCTGAAGCGGACTCTCTTCGAGCTGTGTCCTGCGGAGTCGCCGCAGGCGTCGGAAGAGCCGGCAATTCCTGCGTTCCTCGAATACCGGCCCAAGCCGCGGCGAGGACCGACGTTCCGCATCCTGCGCACCGACCGCGGCTATCGAGTCGCCGGGAAGACCCCTGCCCCTGACGAGCTCGAAGAGGCTCTGCGCCGGGCAGGCATTCGCCCGGGGGCCGAGGTGGAAGTGGGCGGCGAGACGCTCGAGTGGCAGGAGTGACCTACCGATGAGCCATCCTGCGCTCGGGATCCTCGGCGGAGCCTTCGATCCTCCGCACCGCGGGCACGTCGAGCTCGCTCGCGCCGCCCGCGAGCACTACGGCTTCGACCACCTGCTCGTGCTCGTCGTCGCCGACCCTGGCCACAAGGGCACTATCGCGTCCGCCGAGACCAGGCTCGAGCTCGCTCTGCTCGCGTTCGACGAGGTTCCGGAAGCCGAGGTCGAGCTCGACAGCCATGCTCGCACGGTCGACTTCCTCGAGGAGCGCCGACCCGAGAACGCAGTCTTTCTCCTGGGTGGCGACGAGCTCGCCGACTTCATGAGCTGGAAGGAGCCTGCCAGGGTTCTCGAGCTCGTCTCGCTCGGCGTGGCGATGCGGCCGGGCGTCCCCGAGGACGAGCTGCTCGAGCTCAGCGCTCGGCTCCCCGCACCCGACCGCATCTCGTTCTTCGCGATGCAGCAGATGCCGGTTTCCTCGCGAGAGATCCGCGAGCGCGTCGGTCGCGGTGAGTCGATCGACGAGCTCGTGCCGTCTCGGGTCGCCGACGCAATCGAGCGTCTCGGGCTGTACCGCGGCGGTGAGTAGACTGACCAAGACCTCCAACGGGACGAGAAGCCGACTGAATCCACTCGAGCAAGCACGCCGCACCGCCGCTCTCTGCCAGGAGAAGCTGGCGACCGATGTCACGATCCTCGACATGCGCGGCGTCTGCGACTTCACGGACTTCTTCGTCATCGCGACCGGTCGAAACGCCCGGCAGACGAAGGGCATCTACGACGAAGTCGCGGGCACGCTGAAGAAGGATCACGAGTTGCTTCCGCGCTCGACCGCGGGGCTGCGCGAGGCCGACTGGATCGTCGCCGACTACCTCGATGTCGTGCTCCACCTCTTCACCCCGGACATGCGCGGCTTCTACCGCCTCGAGGAGCTCTGGGACGACGTCCCGTCCGTCGAGGTGGAAGCCGCAGCCGTCGGCTAGCTCGGTCGCGCCACGGCGCTAGACTGGGAGCCTCCTTGGGGCCATAGCTCAGTTGGGAGAGCGTCTGGCTGGCAGCCAGAAGGTCGCCGGTTCGAGCCCGGCTGGCTCCATCGCCACCCTTTCGCGGCCGGCCCGCGTTCGTTTAGGGTCGGCATGTGTCCGCGCGTCGCCTCCTCGTCGGGATCTCTGTCGTCTCGCTCGCGGCGATCGGGCTCGTGACGACGGCCTTCGGCGGGAGCGCGTCCCCCGCCGGCACCTGGAAGGGGCGCATCGTGCAAGCCGATCGTTCGTACACGATCCCGTCGATCACGCTGGTCGTCACGGGGCGCGGGATTCGCTCGACTGTGAGCGGGCTGACGGGCGCGGCTCACGACTCGCCGACGACGACAACGACGTGTGTCGTGCGGTACACGGCCGACGGAGACGACAAGGGCTGGTTCTA
>CAVTIQ010000005.1:0-703453 GCA_963734825.1 uncultured Actinomycetes bacterium
CCACGGACGCGGCGAAGAACGACGCGACCCACTGAAGCCTCCTGCTCCATTGCCCCCGCACGAGCAGCGGAAGGAGCGCGAAGACGATCAGCACCTGGTTCGCGGGTCTGACGAGCACGAGCGGGCCCATCCCGAGACCCGCAGCGGCGAAGCTCCAGCTCGGACGGTCGGAGGATTGACGTCGACAGCACGACCGCCCAGCCCGCGAACGCGGCGGCGAACAGCGCGTCGCTCGCCAGTCCGTGGAAGAGGATCCCGTAACCCGGGTACGCGAGGAGCATTCCGCTCGTGACGATGGCGGCTCGGGGCCGTAGGTCGTCAGGCCACGACCCCCCAGGCGACAATCGATGCCGCGAAAAGAACGGCCAGCCAGATCCCTGCCGCCGCGCCGCCGATCTCGAGCGGCACCCCAACTCCGACGGCGGACAAGCGGCCCGCGCGTGTTCACGACCACTGGAAGGACGAGGTAGTCGTGAGCGAGCTGAACATAGCTCTGGATGTACCTGGCCCATGTCCCGGCCGGAATGCACCGGGCACGATCACGCTCTCGACCGCGAACACGACGAACGCGAGCGCGAAGAGGGCCACGCCCGAGGCTCGCGTTCCGACCCAGGCCTCGAAGGACTGCCACCTGGTGGCCGTGCTGGGGCGAGTCGCGGGCACGACGGACACGGCAGCCTAGTGTGCCTGGGGCACCGGCGACATCGAGCGGGAGCGAGCGGGCGCTACGGCTCGTCGGGGCGGCGCCGCAGACCCAGGATCGAGAGCATGAAGGACGTGAAGAAGATCTGTGCGGCGACGACGATCAGGGTCGCCGCAAGGATCGCGAGCCGCGTCTCGCTCAGCGCGCCGAAGCCGCTAGCCGCCCATCGCCGACGACGACTCCGAAGAGGGTGAACCCCACGATGCCGACGATCGCCGCCAGCAACGAGCCCGTGCTCGAGCCGGAACCGTGCTCGCAGCCGCAGGAAGATCTGGTCCTGGTCGCTGATGAAGTACACGCCGTACGCACTGGCGCAAAGGCCGAAGCCGATCGCCTGTACTGCGAGGATGACGAGCAGGCAGCCGCCGATCAGCGAGTGCGTGTACAGACCGCGTCCGAAGAGCGGAACCTTGACGAGGACGAGCACCACGATCAGCGATCCGAGGGCGAGCATCACCGCGCCCGGCAGCAGAAAGAGAAACGTGGGGTTGTAGACGAGGATCACGCGCAGGTGCCGCCAGCCGTCCCGGAAGGGAGACAGCTTCGAGGTGCCCACCCGCGGATGGAGCTCGATCGGGATCTCCCTGACGTCGAGCTGCTCCCGGGTCGCCCGAATCACCATCTCGGACGCGAATTCCATTCCGACCGCCCGCAGGTTGAGGACCGGAGCACGCTTCTGCGCAGCGCTCTCATCCCGCAGTGCACGTCGCGGACATTCGTCCGGTGGAGGAAGTTGAGGAAGCCCGAGAGAAGCGGATTCCCGACGCGGCTCAGCCACGACATGGCACCGGGCTGCAGCCCGCCCATGCGATTCCCGACGACTAGTTCGGCTCCGTCGTCGAGCTCGTTCACGAAGTGCGGGATCTCGCGAAAGTCGTACGTGAGGTCAGCGTCCACCATGACGATGTAGTCGCCGCGGGCAGCTGCGAGACCCGCGAGGTACGCGCTGCCGTAGCCGAGCCGCGGCTCGTCGATGACGACCGCCCCCGCCCCGCGCGCGAGGTCGCCACTGCCGTCCGTCGAGCCGTTGTCCACGACGATCACCTCGCCGACGAGGTCGTTCGTCTCGAGCACCTCTCGTGCGCTCGTAACGCACTCGGCGATCGTCTCGGCCTCGTCGAGGCAGGGAATCACGACGGACACGCGACACGCCGAGGACGGCTGCGGGATGACGGCCACGGTCACCTCAGCCTGGGAGGATACGGCTCGTGCGTGTTTGCATCGTCTACGACTGCCTGTACCCGTACACGATCGGCGGGGCTGAGCGGTGGTACCGCAGCCTCGCGGAGCGACTGGCCGGGTCGGGGGTCGAGGTCACCTACCTCACCCTGCGCCAGTGGGAGCGAGGCGCCGAGCCGGACCTGCCGGGCGTCCAGGTCGTCGCCGTCGGCCCGAGGGTCGCCCTGTACACCCGCGGCGGACGACGGCGCGTGCTGCCACCGCTGCTCTTCGGGCTCGGCGTGCTCCTCCATCTCATCCGCCACGGAAGACGATACGACGATCGTCCACACCGCATCGTTCCCGTACTTCTCGCTCCTCGCAGCAGGCGCGGCCCGCGGTCGAGCCAGGATTCCGGATCGTGGTCGACTGGCACGAGGTCTGGACCCGGGAGTACTGGCGCGAATACGTCGGCCCACTCTCCGGTGGAATCGGCTGGCTCGTGCAGCGCACCTGTTTGCGCGTACCCCAGCGTGCGTTCTGCTTCTCGCGGCTGCACGAGCGGCGCCTACGCGAACTCGGTCTCCGCGGGGAGCTGACGCTCCTCGAAGGGCCAGTATGCGGAGCGACACGATCTCGAATCATCCGAGAGCGCGCTCCCGGTCGCGGTGTTCGCCGGCCGCTTCATCCCGGAGAAGCAAGTCCCTGCCCTCGTACCCGCGCTCGCCCTGGCGAGGGAGCAGATCCCGGATCTGCGTGCCGAGATCTACGGCGACGGCCCGGATCGCGACGAGGTCCTGCAGGCCATCTCGGACCAGCGGCTCGACGGAGCCATCTCGGCACCGGGTTTCGTCGATGCACAGATCCTCGAACGTGCTCTCTCGAGCGCGCTCTGCCTCCTGCTCCCCTCCCGGCGCGAGGGATACGGCCGGATCGTCGTCGAGGCCGCCGCGCGCGGTGTGCCGAGCGTCGTCGTCGTAGGCCCCGACAACGCGGCGACCGAGCTCGTCGAGGAGGGCGTGAACGGCGCGATCGCCCCATCTGCGGCGCCGGACGACCTGGCGGCGGCGATCGTCCGGATTCACGACGCGGGCCCCGCCCTCCGCGAGTCCACGCTCGACTGGTTCCGCCGCAACGCCGAGCGGCTCTCTCTCGCACACTCGCTGGAAGTCGTGGAAGCCGCCTATGCGGCGCCCTGAGCGATCCGTGCTCCACCTCCTGCCACACCCGGGCGGGGGAGCGGAGACGTACGTCGACCTCCTGAGTGCGATGCCTGGCTATCGCTCGAGTCGCGTCTACCTCGCGTCGAGCGCCACTCCGTCTTACAGGGAGCTCGTACTCGGGGTCGCTGACGCGTACCGGCGCGCCCGTGGCCACGATCTGCTGCATGCCCACGGTGAGGCGACGAGCGGACTGTGCCTCCCGCTCCTCGCAGCTCGCGCGTCGGTCGTCACCCTCCACGGCCTCCACCTCGTGCGCCGCGTGAGCGGGCTCGGGAGAACTGCCGCGAAGCTCAACCTGCGCGGCCTGACACGGGCGACCGATCGGACCATCTGCGTAGCGCGCGCCGAGTTGGACTACCTGCTGGATGCGATCGGGCAACCCGGAGCGCGACGGACGATCGCCGTTCACAACGGTGTCCCCATCCCACCGCAGCCGCAGGCGTCGCAGCGGGCGGCGGTTCGCCGGGAACTCGGCATCCCCGAGGCGGAACCGGTCGCGATCTGGGTGGGATCGCTCGACGACCGCAAAGACCCGTACGCCGCGGTTCGTGCTGCGGAGCAAGCCCCGGTCACGCTTCTCCTCGTTGGCGACGGGCCGCTCCGGGTGACTCTCGAGCGCGAGGCAGCCAGGCACGTCAGGGTCCTCGGCCAGCGCGATGACGTCCCTCGCCTCCTCGTTGCATCCGATGTGTTCGTCCTCACGTCTCGCCGCGAGGGATTCGCCTTCTCGCTCCTCGAGGCGATGTCGCACAAGCTGGCGCCTGTGGTCACCGACGTGCCCGAGAACGTGGAGGCGGTCGCGGACGCCGGACTCGTCTTCACGGACGACGAGGGCCTCGTCCAGGCACTGCGGCGACTCGTCGAAAACCCCGTCGAGCGTGTCGCTCTCGGCGAGCGCGCGAGGCAGCGCGTCGCTGAGCACTTTGACGCGGCAGAGATGATCGAGCGGACACGTGCCGTCTACGACGAGGTGCTCACCGGGAGCAGGTGAGCCGTCAGCTATGGCGACGAGCTCGAGGTTCGTGGCGAGCAGGTTCAGGTCGGCGGTGCGCGCAAAGCGCTCGGTTTGCCGCCCAGATCGCATCGGCGGCGCGTCACCTCGAGGGTCGAGGGCAGCATGTTGGCGCGTCCGAACTCGGTGACCTGGAACCGTGCGACTCGACGAGCGCGAGCCTTCGTGTAGACGGCTTCGTCGGATTGACGGCGTGGTCGTAGAGGCCGATCAGCCTCGCGAGCTTCTCCAAAAGAAGGTGGATGTCGTCCGTGCGCCGTTCGCGCAGCCGGCTCATGACGGAGTCCCGTCGAACTCCCGCTCGGTGAACACGCCAAAACGGAGTTGCAAGCTTCGCCAGAAGGTGAGGCGAAGATCGAGAGCCTCCCGTGGCGGCTGCGGATTGCGAGATCTCGACCGCGCCGCCCGCCAGCCCGCCACTCGGCCGCGCAGGGCAGCGAGGTCGTGGGAGAAGATCAGGGCGTCTGCCACGACGACGATCGCCTCCGTCACGACCGCACGCACACCGACGGCTCTTCGCAGGATCCCGTAGCGACGCAGGAAGTACGCGCGCGCGAAGCCGGCTTGATATCGCTGCCATGCGGACCGGCTCCTCGCGCTAGCCGAGCCGAAGTGAACCGCAACGGCATCGGACGCCTCGGCCGTGCCCCATCCTTCTGATCGGAGCCGCAGCGCGAGGTCGACATCCTCCCCGTACGCGAACACGCCCTCGTCGAGTCCACGCACTACGTCCCAGGCCGATCGGCGATACGCGCCGGCGGCACCCGAGGGCCCCACGAGCACAGCCCGCCCCTGAGCCCCGGTGGGCGGAAAACCTCGGAGCCGGGGAAATCCGGCAAGCGTCGGATCCACCGTCAGACCGAAGCTCTCGATTCGCGTCTCCCCCGGCTTCAGGAGCAGCGCAGCGACCGACCCGAGACGCTTGTCGTCTCGGAGAGGAGCGACCAGGCGCTCGAGAAACTCCGCCCGGCAGTCAACGTCGTTGTTCATCAGGACGACGATCTCACCGCTCCCCGCGTGCACGCCTCGGTTGCACGCCACCGAGAAGCCGAGGTTTGCGCCCAGCTCCACCACCCGAACCTCGGGGTACGAAGCCCGGAGGTGCTCGATCGTCCCATCGGTCGACCCGTTGTCGCAGACGATGACCGTGTGCCGCAGCGTCTGCAGGCGGAGGTGCTCGAGACAGCTCTCGGTCAGCTCCCAGTTGTTGTGCACGGGGACCACGACGTCGACCGACGGCGGCATGGCGAGAACGTACTACCGCCGGTCGCCGGTGGCACATTCACCGAGCAGACTCCTTCAGCGCAGCCTCGCAGGCTGAGCGACTAGCGTTGGACATGAGTGGAGCGAGACCCGCGTGAACCCGGCTGAGCCCGAAGCCGACATGCACTGCCCGGCCTGCGATGCGCGACTCGAGCCGGGCTCGGCGTTTTATGGCGTCGACCGCCTCCACGGAACACCAGGTGATTTCGAGGTGCGCTGCTGTGGGGCTTGCGGGACGGGAGTGACGCTGCCGTTTGCGACGCCCGCTCAGCTGTCGACCTTCTACCCGAAGGAGTACGGGCCGTACGACGACGCGCTCGGCATAGTGACGGGGACGATCTCCCGCGTCATTCGCTGGTGGCAGTCACGACGCGCTCTGGCCACCGCCCCGCTGCGTTCGCTTCGCGACCTCCCGATCGGACGGGCGGTCGACGTCGGTTGTGGCCGCGGCGACCTGGCGGGCCGTCTCGTCCAGCGGGGCTGGCACGTGACGGGGATCGAACCGTCAGCCAGTGCCTGCGGCGCGGCGCAAGACCGCGGGGTCGATGCCCGGCAGGGCACGCTCGCCGACGTCGCCCTCGAGAGCGATTCGTATGACGCCGCGATCTTTCGCCACTCACTCGAACACACCTCCGACCCGTCGGGTGACCTCGCCGCGGTCGTTCGCGCGCTCAGGCCCGGGGCGCTCGTACTCGTCACCGTCCCGAACTTCGCGTGCTGGCAGCGGCGCCGGTTCGGCGACTGCTGGTACCACCTCGACCTTCCTCGCCATCGGATCCACTTCACGCCGCGCGGGCTCTCCGCGGCGCTCGAGCGGGCCGGCGCGGAGGTAGGTCCGTTGACGACCTCGACCAGCACGGTCGGGTTGCCCGCAACCGTGCAGTACCGGCTCGCCGGTCGCTGTCTGTTCCCGAGCGGTCTCGCTCTCAGGGTCGCGTCGGGGCTCTGCGTGGTCGTCTTCCCGGTCGCCTGGATCCTCGATCGCGCTCGAGGTGGCGGGGACCAGCTGCACGCCGTTGCGAAGCGACCGCGCTGAGCCGTTTCACGCACCCCGAACGAGCGCGGCCCGGTGCGCAATTGCCATCTCGACCAGCTCGGCCATCGCCTCCGCCGGCGCGGGGTACCGGTAGCGCTCCGCGCCGTGCGGAGCATGACGCTGCTCGAGCTCGCCTGCTGCCGCGCTGCGTAGCGCAGCTGCGATGGCATCGACGTCGTCCGGCGGGACGGTCATTCCGCTGTCTGTCTCGCGCACGATGCGCGCCGCCTCATTCTCTTCTGCGAGGGCGAGGATCGGACGACCTGCAGCGAGGTACTCGTAGAGCTTGCCCGTGGACTGGCTGACCTCGGCCGAGGTAAGCAGCACGAGCACGGCAGCGCGGCGCTGGAGCGCGATCGCAAAGGGGCGCGGGACGACCCCGAGTGTGAACGCGACCCCGCGTTGGCGCAGGTCCTCGAGGAGCGGCTCGTCGCTGGGCAGTGTCGGACCGGCCTGCACGAGCAGGAGCCGGGAACCGATTGGTGGCTCGTCGGCCAACCGTTGCAGCGCCTCGAGGAGCGGACGTGCGTCACGCCCGCGGGGGCCGCTCAGGGCGCCTGTGTGAACAAGCAGCTGACGGTCGCCGGGGAGGGTCGGGAGCGTGGCGAGCTCGGCCGCGGCATCGAGGCGGGGGTCGTAGCCGTTGGTCACCGTCACGGCATCCACGCCGTAGCGGCGTTGGAAGTCCTCGGTAATGGCCTGCGTCGCGGCGGCGACGCCGTCCGCGCGGCGGACGACGCGATGCTCGAGAGCCGCGTCGAGACGACGTTGCACTGCGGTGGGAAATGGCCGCCGCAGCGGCTCGAACAGCCAGCCGTCGCGGAAGTCAGCGAGCCACGCGGGCCGCGAGGATCCGAGCGCGAGACCCACGAGGTGCATCGAGTCGGGTGGACCTGTCGTCACGACGCAGTCGACATCACCCCGCGCGACGAGTCGACGAACTGCGGGAATTGCTGCCGGGAGCCAACTCACCACATGCGTGTCGGGGACGAGGACCTTCGTCAGCAGCGATGAAGGTGGCAGCTCGACCGCGGCCCCCGGGCCGGCTTCCGGCATCGGGCCGCGCCGCAGCGCCGTGCGCAGAAGCCCCGCCGACTTGAGGTCGCGGGCGCGGACGACGGAGTTGGTTTCGTCATCCGGAAGCGACCCGAAGGCATCGCTGGCGACGAACGTCACGCGGTGCCCTGCCGCGCGCAGGTAGTACGCCATGGCGACCCACCGGTTGCCGCCTGAGCTCGGGAACGGCGGATGGAAGTAGGAAACCACCACGAGGTGGCGCGAGCTCATCTACGACCGTCTCCGCAGACTCCTGCGACAGCCGCGCGGCTCGGCGCTTCGACGGTCGTCAACGCGAACAGACGAAGAGGTAGTCCGCGTAGCGGCCGTCGACGAGCCTCTGGGGTCGAACATGCCACGCCTCGAATCTCACGAGCCGGTCCAGGCCGGGCAGAGCACCGACCGAATGCCATCGCGCAGCACGTCCCAGAATGCGTGAGGGCGAAACCCGAACGGCCGAGTGGGTCGTGCTGAAACCACCGGCCGCGAAGCCCTCGTGGTAGGCGTCGAGAGTGCCTCCTTGCTCAAGTCCGCCGTACTGGACCTGTTCGATCGCGACAAGCTGTCCGTTCGGTGCGAGCACGCGCGCGAGCTCACGGCTGATCGTCTCCAGCTGCGATGCCTCCGTCACGAAGTAGAGGAGGACTCCCACGGAGAGAACGGTGTCGAACGCACCGTCGTCGGCTGGGACGTGGCCCGACTGGAGCACCTCGAAGCGCGCAGTTGGAATGCGAGTCCGTGCTGCGTCGACCATCTCCGGCGACGCATCCACGCCGAGAACGTCGGCTCCGCGCTCGCGCAGCCAAGGTGTCAGGCGACCGGTGCCACAGCCGAAGTCCAGAATGCGGCGGCCCGCGCTCCGGTCGATACAACCGAGAGCGGCACGCTGCACGCGGTCGATCAGGGCGTTCTTTGCTCCGGTCGGATCGGCGGGGTCGAGGACGGAGGCGAGCCCAGGGAGCTTCGCGCGCTCAGCCCACGGCGGCCCCGCGCTCGGCTCCCGCACCCAGCTCACGTGCCGAGGCTAGCGTATGGTCGCGATGAGGTGGGCTGATGA
This sequence comes from uncultured Actinomycetes bacterium, assembly GCA_963734825.1. Classification (GTDB taxonomy): domain Bacteria; phylum Actinomycetota; class Thermoleophilia; order Gaiellales; family Gaiellaceae; genus GMQP-bins7. Next base: position 8,509 of record CAVTIQ010000005.1, read on the forward strand.
CCCCGCAGCCCTCGAACTGCTCGAGCATGCTGGGCCGTTCGAGACCCAGGCATATCGGAGTTCCTGTGTTGCAGCCCTCGACGGCGCGGCCGACGTCAGCTACGGAGCCTCGGACTCCGACGGCAAGAGAGCGGCGGTTGCACTCGTACGCCAAGGACGCACCGCCCACCTTCCCTATGGATACTCGGGCGTTCGCACCTCTGGTGTGGTGGATCAACACGATGTCGACACCTTCCTCCGCGCCGCCCGCAGAGCATCTGGCGCTCGCCGCTTGATCGTCCAAGACGTGTTCGAGCCTGCACCGGGCGGTCGCGTCATCGGTATGACGTCGTTCGCGTACCTGGACGAGCCTCCCGAAGAACGCTTCGCGAAGAAGGCTCGCCAGTCGATCCGTCGCGCGATCCGAGCGGGCGCGACCTGCGAGCGGACGGACGACCCGGCAACCTTTTCTGCCCTCTACGAGCCAGCGTCCAGGGGGTGGGCGATCACGTACCCAGTCCAACTGATCGCCGCGGCAGCGGAACGGGGTGCCGCGATGTTCTTCGACGTGCGCATCGACGGTCGCGGCGTCGGCTCCCTCGCTGTCCTACGAGGAGTCACGCACTGGATGTACTGGCTCGCAGCGCAGAACGACGAAGGGCGGCGCTCCGAAGTCGGCTACCTCGCCGTCGCTGCAATGCTCGACGCGGGACGGGCGGCGGGAGCACCGGCGGTCAATCTCGGCGCGAACGCCGGGCTCCCTGGCGTCGCGCAGTTCAAGAAGCGGCTCGGCGGGGTCCCCAGCCCCGTGTTCGAATGGCGGGATGCATCCGCGCTGGTCAGGCTTGCGGACCCCCCGTGGATGGCCCTCCACCGCGCGCGACGCACGCGACCGAGACTCGCTCGATGAACGTCGCGCGACCCGGTTGCGGGAGCTCCGCATCCAGCCCAAATGGCAACTGAGCCGCGGGATCCCGGGCTCGTGCGGTCAGGCGCACGGCCGGGCCAGCTGACTGTCAACGGTGACACGCCCGGCGTCGCAGCTCGCAACTCGGCCTGGATGCTGGCCTCGCAGGGGCTCTTGATCGTGGTTTACGGGCTTGTCGGCATCCTCGGCGTCAGACTGGTGACCACGGCCGACTGGGGGGAGTACAGCACGGCCATGGCGCTGATCGCGATCCTCGTCGTCGTCGCGGAGCTGGGCATTTCGACGCTCGCGTTGCGGGAGATGTCCTCGAGTGCCGCCGAGAGCGCGCTGCTCTACGGCAGCGCCGTGCTCTCGCTGTGTGTGACGGCCGGTGTCGCGGTTCTGCTGCTAGGGCCGAGCGTCTACCTCCTTGGCTATTCGTGGAGCGTGGCCGCGCTCGTGGCGCTGGCCGCGCCACTCGTGCTGCTCCAGCCCTCCATGTCACTGCTTCAAAGCGCGTTCAACGCGCATCGATCGTTGCGTCCCATCGCCCTGGTCGCTGTTGTCCAGTGTATTGCGTACGCGGGTCTCGCTGTTCCGTCGCTGGTGCTCGGCGGCGGTGTCGAGGCGCTCGTGCTCGCAACGGTCGCAGCTCTCGCGCTCGCGGTCGGCCTGGCGGCAGTCCTGGCACGCCGGCGCCTGGGTCTCCTTCCGAGGATCCGGAATCGCGCTGCCCACGTTCGGCCGTTCCTCTTCGCGGCCGCTCCGATCGGCGCGATCGCGCTGATCTGGGTCGTGTACGACCGCTTCGACGTCCTCTTGCTCGCTGGGCTCAGCTCATCGACCGAGGTGGCGTACTACACCGTCCCGTACGGCCTCGTGAAGCTGACCTGGGTGATTCCGTCGGTGGTCTCGCTCGTCTTCTTCCCCGTCCTGAACGCCGCGTTCGAACGCGATCGTGGGCGCGCGAGCGAGCAGTTCTTCTTCGTCGTACGCGCGCTCTTTTGGGTGAGCCTGCCCCTTTCGCTCTTTCTCGCGATCGGCGGCTCTGACCTGCTCCCGTTCATCTTCGGGTCGGACTACGAGCCGTCCGGAGAGGTCATGCGGATCCTGGCGTGGACCTGCGTTCTCATGTTCCAGAACTACGTCACGTGGTACGCGATTCTCGCTGCGCGACTCGAGCGCCGCGTCACCGTGATTGTGATTGGGGGCCTGGCGTTCAACGTGGCTGTAAATCTCGTCCTCATCCCGCGGTACGGTTCCACAGGCGCTGCATCCGCGCTCGTGGCGTCCGAAGTGCTTGTCCTGCTCTGGACTGCGGCACTCGTGCATCGCAGGGTGTTCCGGATCCCCGTGTCGCAAGTTGTTCGGAAGCCGGCTGTCGTGACCCTCCTCGCCGTGCCGGTAAGCGTCTTGCTTGCCCAGTACTCCGCAATCCTCGGCGCCACCGTCGGTGCGGCGGCGTACGTTGTCGGCTTGACCGCGTTGCGCTACATCACGCTGGGTGAGGTCGTCCCCTTGCTTCCGCGATCGCTGCGAAGCCTGCCCCTGCTTCGAGGATGAACGAAATAGCCGCGGGCTCAGGCGGCCCGGAGCACTGCTTCGATGACGGCGTCGACCTGCTCGTCGGCCATGTGCGCGTAGAGCGGCAACGTCACCGTCCGCGCGCCGTAGCTCGACGTCACAGGCAGCTCTGCGGAACCCCCGCCATAGATCGAGAAGGTGTGTGCGGGCGGGTAGTGCACGCTCGTCTGGATGCCCTGCTCGGCGAGCGTGGCGCGGAACGTGTCGCGGTCGATACCGCCGTCGAGGACAATCGTGAACAGGTGCTCCGCGGAGACCAGGCCGGCCGCCGGCGGGAGCGCGACGACGAAGCGTTGGGCCGAAGCGAATGCTTCCCGGTATCGTGCCACGACCGTCCGCCGTTGCTCGTTCTCGCGCTCGAGCCGGGTGAGGCGCGAGAGTGCGAGCGCCGCCCGTGGCTCGTCGATTCGGTAGTTGTAGCCGAGCGCCACGACGTCGTAGCTCGAGGCGTGTCCGCGATGACGATCCCACGTGAGCGTCGTCATGCCGTGCGAGCGCAGTAGCTTCAGCCGGGCGGCGACATCGTCGTCGTCGGTGACGACCATGCCGCCCTCGCCGATCGCGAAGTTCTTGTTCGAGAAGAAGCTGAAGGCGCCTATCGCGCCGAACGTGCCCAGGTGTCGGTCATTCAGACGCGACCCGGCGGCGTGAGCTGCGTCCTCGATCAGGATGAGCCCGTGGCGGTCGGCCACGTCTTGCAACGCAGCCGTCTCGCCGGGATGCCCCCCGTACGCGACGGTCATGATCGCGGCTGTCTTCGAGCCGATCTTCGCCTCCGCCGCGGACGCCGATAGCCAGGGCTCGGTCAGCGAGACGATGTCGGCGAAGACCGGCGTCGCCCCCGTATAGGCGATCGCATTCACGGTCGCGACGAATGTCAACGACGGGACGATCACCTCGTCGGCTAGACCGATTCCCGCAGCAAGACAGGCGAGGTGAAGCGCCGCGGTTCCGCTAGCCACCGCGAACGCGTGTCTCGACCCGGTAAACGCCGCGAACTCCTTCTCGAGCGCCTCCGTCCTCGCCCCCATGCTGAGCCAGCCGCTCTGGTAGGTCTCGACGACGGACGCGATGTCTTCGTTGGTGACGAAAACGTCCACCAGCGGCACACGCCAGTGCGTCACGGCGAATCCTCGGCGAGGCCGAGCGCTTCGACGGCTCGTTCGTACTCGTCCTGTGTCCCGATGTCGAACCATGTTCCGCTGAAGGGGTACGAGACGACGGGCTCGCCGCCCTCGAGCAGTAGGTGCACGACGTCCGGGAAGTCGAAGTGCCCAGACGGCATCAGCCGGAGCACACGCGGCTCGTACACGTAGACGCCCATGCTCACCGAGAAGCCCAGCCTCGGCTTCTCCACGTAGCCCGTCACCCGATGACCTTCGTGCTCGATCACGCCCAGCGTAATCGGCACCTCCTTCTCCATCGTGGCAATCGTGAGCGCAGCTTCGTGTTCGCGATGGAAGGCCACGAGGGCGCGGAAGTCAAGATCGGTGACGATGTCCCCATTCATGACGATGAACGTCTCGTCGAGGTCCTCGATCGCAAGCAGGGCTCCGGCGGTTCCCAGGGGCTCGTCCTCACGGTGGTACTGGAGTGACATGCCTTCGGGGATGTGCGACCCATCGGCGAAGTAGGCCATGATCAGCTCGCCAAGGTGACCGATGCAGAGGTCGACTTGGACGAACCCGCAGATCGCGAGTCGCTCGATGATCAGCTCGAGCACAGGGCGATCTCCGACTGGTACAAGCGGCTTCGGCAGAACCGTCGTGTACGGCCGCAGTCGTGTGCCCTGCCCGCCCGCAAGGATCACGGCGCGCATCTAGACGACGTACCGGTCCACGCGGTACAGGTCGAGATGCTCCGCGATCCAGGCCGCGGTCGCGGCGATTCCCGCCGGCAGCGCTACTCGAGGTTCCCAGCCGGTGAGTGATGCCATTAGCGAGTGGTCGGACACGAGCTGCATCACCTCGCTCTCGGGCGGGCGCACACGTTCCTCCTCCTGCTCGACACGCAGCTCGCGGCCCAGCACGCGCGCGACCTCGCGAACGAGGTCCCCGATGGAAATCTCCTGGCCCGTTCCGAGCTGAAGCGTGAGGCCGATCGCCTCGTCCACGACCGCAGCGGCAAGGAACCCCGCGACGGTGTCCCCGACGTACGTGAAGTCGCGCGTTGGTGTGAGCGACCCGAGGCGGACGACGTCGCCGGCGAGCGCCTGGGCGACGATGGTCGGAATGATTGCGCGGGCCGACTGGCGAGGGCCGTAAGTGTTGAACGGGCGCAGGATCGTTGTTCGGAGCCCATAGGAACGATGGAAGCTCTCGACCAACTGGTCGGCTCCGATCTTGCTCGCCGAATATGGTGACTGCCCGACGAGCGGATGCGCCTCTGAGATAGGCACGGTCTGCGCCGAGCCATAGACCTCCGACGACGAGCTGTGGACGAGCCGAACGTCACGGCCACGGCACGCCTGCGCAACGTTGAGCGTGCCGAGCACGTTCGTCTCGAAATAGTCGCGGGGATTGCGGTACGAATACGGAATCGCGATCAGGGCCGCCAGGTGAAAAACCAGCTCACAGCCCTCGACGGCTTGTGCGACAGCCTCGACGTCGCGAATGTCGCCGGCCAGGACTTCGATTTCTTCCAAGGCTTCCCCCGGAACGAGCTCAAGCAGTCCTCGGTCGTTACGCGAGTTGTAACGGACCAGCGCGCGTACCCTTGCCCCTTCCTCGAGGAGCGTCTCCACGAGATGACTGCCGATGAACCCACCGCCCCCGGTTACGAGGACCTGCGTACCCGTGAAGGCGCTCACCGCGCGTGGAGTCTACATTCGCCGGAATCGGGCTCTAGATGCGCGTCGTGATGCTCGGCACGACCAACTCGCCGCACGTCGAGGACTTGGTCGTCGGACTCCGGGAGCGCGACGTCGAGGTCATCGTAGGCGGCGTGCCGGCGCCCAATCTGCCTCCGTCCACGCTGTACGACCGGGGCATTCGCGTCGAGCTCGCTCCTCCTGGTGCTCTTGCTGCGCCTGTACGGCTCACCCGGCGTGTCAGGTGGTTACGGCGGCTAGTGCGCGAGGTGCGTCCCGACGTGGTCCATGCCCACTTGCTGATGGAGGACCCGTTCTACGCGGTTCTCGCGCGCGCGAGACCACTCGTTGCGACGGCATGGGGCTCGGACGTGCTCGGCGTATCACAGATAGGCAAGCTTCGAGGCCGCCTCGTCGCGCGTCGTGCTGATCTCCTGACGGCCGACTCCCAGGTGCTTCTCGACGCTCTTGTCGCGCTCGGCGCGGACCGCGCCCGGCTGAGGCTGATCAACTGGGGTGTCGACCTCGAGGCGTTCTCGCCCGGTCGGGCCGAGGCGCGCCGTCGACTCGATCTGCCCGACGTCCCGATAGTGCTCGCCCCACGGGGGTTGAAGCACGTCTACAACCCCGAGACCGTCGTCGAGGCGTTCGGACTCCTGGTCGGCGAGTTCCGCGACGCACTCCTTCTCCTCAAGCACTACGGCGACCTGCCGCCTGCGCTCGCCGATCTGAGGCTTCGAGACGATGTCCGGATCGTGGGTCACGTGTCAACGGGGGAACTCATCGATTACTACCGTGCCGCGAACGTCTGTGTCTCGATTCCGTCCAGCGACAGCTCGCCCCGATCGGTTTGGGAGGCAATGGCGTGCGGGTGTCCCGTCGTGGTCTCAGATCTGCCGTGGGTCCACGAATTGATCGAAGACGGCCGCGACGCGCTTGTCACCCCCATCGACGCGCGCCGGGTCGCAGATGCGATCGGGCGGCTCTTGCGAGGCGAGGAGCCGGCAGCCTCGCTCGCGAAGAATGGCCGATTGCTCGTCGAACACCACCGCCGTCGGACCACGGAGCTCGACCGGCTGGTCGACGCGTACGGCACGATCCTGGATGCATAGTCAACGCAGATGACCATGCCACCGTCCCCGGTGCGAGCCGCTGAAAGAGAACTGGATCGCTGTCCCGGATCGGGCGGGCGTCCTCAGTGTGCTCCGTCACGTCGCCAAGGCGGACGATGTTCTCCGCGCTCGGCTCGTACACCTGGAGACCGAGGCGGACGACCGACGATGACACTCCACGTCAGGCGAGCTCGCGGAAACCCCTGACGCCGACTGTTCACGAGCTGGGCCACGGGATGCGCGCGCAGGACGTCCTCGACGACGTCGGCGCCCCAACCAGGGCCTGCTGGGACTCTGATCTCGCCGCGACCGATCTCGGGGAGCGCGGTGACGAGCTCGTCGCGCCAGGGCACGTCGTCGACGTCGAACTCGAGGATCCGCGCGTTCGGGATCGCCGCGCACCACTGGGCGCCGATGAACGTCGCGAGGTGCGAGTAGTAGTTGTGCGGCGCGCAGTTCACCTCGAACGTCTCGGCGAGGTCGGCGATCTTCTTCGCCTGGTGGAACCCGTTCCAGATGACGTCGACCGAGGCGACGTCCATTCCGCGCGGCCTCGAAGAACGGCCGGAAGGCACGGCTTCCGTAGAGGTTCTCGCCCGAGCAGATCGGCATCGGGGCGCGCTGCCGGACGATCGCGAGTGCCGCTGGATCGAAGAGGTCGACCTCGAGCCAGAGCAGGTCGAACGGCTCGAGCGGCCTTCGCGACATGGAGGCAGCCCTCGGGCTCGAGGTTGAAGTTCAGGTCGACGATCGGCCGTGCCTGCCCGCCCGTTCCCGTCTCGAACGCGCTCGAGCAGCTCGCACGAGAGCCGTCCGCGATCTCCTCGGCGTGCAGCGTGCCTCCGCCACCGGTCGAACCCGGGCATGAGCACCGCGGGCTCCTCGCCGGGCACGACGATGTTCGTCTTGAAGGCGCCGTAGCCGCGCTCGACGACCTCGCGGCCAAGTGCGGTCGACGTCGTCGTAGGAGGCGAGCTTCGGCGTCCCGGTCACCTCCCAGGCTCGCGCGCGCGTCGTCCCGCAGTGCGACCAGTAGAGCGGAATCGTCTCCCGCGTCGGCCCGCCGAAGAGCTCGTAGACGGGAACGCCGAGCGCCTTCGCCTTGAGGTCGAGCAGCGCGTTCTCGATGCCGCCGATGCGCCTTCGCGATGACCGAGCCCGGGCTCTGTCGCGTGTGCCGGTAGAGATCCCAGTAGATCCGCTCGACGGCGCGCGGATCCGGCCTATGGACGACCGGTGCGAGATCCTCGACGATGCCCGGCGAGTCCGCGCGGCGACCCGTGCGAGTCGGTGATCTCGGACCAGCCGACGAGCCCGTCGTCGGTCGTCGCCTTGAGGAAGATCCAGGGACGCCAGCCGGCGTCGCAGAAGAGCGTCTCGAGGCGCGCGACCTTCACGACGCCGGAGCATACGGTGGTCGCGCAACGACGGGCAGCGAGGCAGCGCCCGTCCTCGAGCAGACGCTCGGCGCGCTGCCAGTCCTCTTCGTCGTCCACGTTGAAGCCCTCGTTGCCCTCGGTGAGAAACGGCGCGAGGACACGCCCCTCGCGGGTGTCCGTCTCCGACACGACCCGCGTCCAGGCGATCTCGAGCGCGCTGTTCTGGATGTACACGGGCGGAAGCGCCTGGTACTGGCCGGCGTGCCACGCGACGTCGAGCTCCGACTGGTCGAGCAGCGGCTGCATCGTGCGTCCGTCAGCGGCCAGGATCCACATCTTCCCGGGGTGCTGCTTCACGAGCTCGACCGCACGCAGCGAGTCGGCCTCGGGAGTCGCGAGGAGCTGGTCGAGGCCGCGGCGCACGGTGTCCGGCCCGCGAAACGGGTTCGTCGCGCGGACGATCGCGAAGAGCTCGTACGGCTCGTCGAGCCGCTCGAGCGTGTCGCGGAGCCACTCGATGTCCGGAGACACCGCGGTCGCGTACTCGGCGGGACGCAGGAACGGCACGTCCGCCCCGTACCAGCGCGCGATCTCCGCGATCGCCTCCGAATCGGTCGACGCGATGACCCGCTCGAAGACCCCGCTCTGAAGCGCCGTCTCGATCGCGTAGGCGAGGAGCGGATGCCCGGCGAGCGGCCGGACGTTCTTCCCGGGAACGCGCTCGGATCCCGACCGAGCGGGCACGAAGGCGACCGCTCTCGGCACGTTGCCCGACGGAGCTGTCATCGACGCGCCTCCGCGGTCTCGGCGGCATGCGCCACGGCCTCGGCGTAGAGCTCGTCGAGCGCCGGACACGGAACGCCGAGCCTTGCTCCCGCTCGCACGACCGAGCCGGTGATCGCGTCGAGCTCGGACGGCCGACCCTCGGCCACGTCACGGGCGGTCGACGTCGTGATGTCGTAGTCCAAGGCGCCGATGATGGCCCACTGGGAGGAGGGCACGATCGTGGCGCCGTCGGCCGACGGCGATCTCGCACGCCTCCGCGAGCGCCTGCTCGATCCTGGGGCGCCACGTCCTGTCGTCGAGCAGCTGGCCGACGGAGCCGTGCGTGAGCGACGTCGCCGCCGAGAGCACGGCCGCACGCGCCGCCTTGCTCCAGAGCACCTGCCGCTCGTTCTGCTCCACGTGCACTTCGAAGCCTGCGCTCGTCAGCATGTCCGCCGCTTCCCTGAGCCGTTCTTCCGGGAGCTCCTCGGACGCCATCGCGATCGTGCCGGACGGGGTCGTCTGGATGATCTGCACCCGTCCGGCCCGGTACGCCTCGAAGTGGCCGAGGCTGCCGGCGGCAATGCGCGGACCGAAGCGTGCCCGGAGGAGCTCGACGTGCTCGAGGCCGTTCAGCAGCGGAAGCACGACCGCGTCGGCCACCGCTCCGGGGTCGACCTGCCCGAGCGCGTCCTCGAGCTGATGCGCCTTCACGGTCACGAGCAGGAGGTCGACGGGCTGCACGAGCTCGTCTCGCACCTCGGGTCGCGCCAGGATCGGCTCGCCGCCTGCGACCTCGAGCGCGAGCCCCGAGATCGCGAGCAGCCTCACCATGTCGGGGCGCGGCAACGCAGACCACGTGCACGCCGGTGCTCGCGAGGTGCGTGGCCAGGGCACCGCCGACGGCTCCGGGCCCGAGCACTGCCACCCTTCTCATGCCAGTGCGGGATCGGCGACGAGGTTCACGACCTTCCAGTCGGAGTAGACGTCGAGCGCCTCGACCCCGGCCTCGCGCCAGCCCGTTCCCGACTGCTTCACGCCGCCGAAGCCCATGTGCGGCTCGGAGCCGTGCGTGCCCGCGTTCACGACGACCACGCCCGCCTGGACCTTCTCGGCGAAGCGCATCGCCCGATGCAGGCTGGCCGTGTGGATCGCCGCCGTCAGCCCGTACGGCGAGTCGTTCACGAGCTCGAGCGCCTCGTCGAGGTCGCGCACGCGGTAGAGGAGCGACACGGGTCCGAAGAGCTCCGTGCACGAGATCTCCGCGTCGGGCGCAGCGCCTTCGATCAGCGTCGGCGCGAGGTGCCAGCCCTCGCGATCGAGGCGCTCCCCGCCGGCGACGACGCGCGCGCCGCCGGCCACGGCCTGGTCGATCGCTCCGAGGATCCGCTCGAGGCTCGCCTCGCTGATGACGGGCTGCGGGTCGAGCGCGTGCACCTCCTCGACGAGGCGGTCGCGGAACGCGTCGTAGACCGCGTCGAAGACGACGAGACGGCTCGCGGACGCACAGCGCTGGCCCGCGTTCGAGAACGCCGAGGCCAGCGCCCAGCGAGCCGCATTCTCGAGCTCGGCGTCGTCGCAGACGACGAGCGCGTTCTTGCCGCCGAGCTCGAGGCACACCTTCGCGAGCCTGCGACCGGCCGTCTCGTTGATCCACCGTCCCGTCTCGGCCGACCCCGTGAAGCTGACGAGATCGACGTCCGCGTGCTCGACGAGCGGCGCGCCGGCGTCTGCTCCCGTGCCCTGGACGATGTTGAGAACGCCCGCCGGGACTCCGGCCTCCGCGGCCAGCGTGCCGAAGAACCACGCCGAGGCGGGCGTGTGCTCCGACGGCTTGACCACCGCGGCATTCCCGCAGAGCAGAGCCGGAAAGACCTTCCAGGCGACGTTCGGCAGCGGCGTGTTGAAGCTCATGATCAGCCCCGCCACGCCGAGCGGCTGTCGAACGGTCAGCACCGTGCGGTGAGGCATGCTCGCCGTCGTCGTCCGACCGTACGAGCGCCTGCCCTCACCGGCGACGAAGAGACCCATCTCGACGGCGGCGTCCGTCTCCCCGCGCGCGAGCTCGATCGGCTTGCCGGTCTCGCTCGGCGACGATCTCCGATGCCTCGTCGCGGCGATCGCGGAGCATCAGCGCGAGCTCACGCAGGATGTCGCCGCGCTCGACCGGGGTACGCTCGGCCCAGGACAGCTGCGCGGCCCGTGCCACGCTCACCGCTGCGTCGACGTCGGCCGCACCCGAGCCGGCGAACCGGCACAGGACGCTCCCGTCCGTGGGCCGCGCCTTTTCGAGCCAGTCGCCGGAGGAAGCCGCGACCGACTCTCCCCCGATGAGATTCGGGACGTCGCTCGGGATCACCGGCGCGTCACCAGGCGGACCAGCCCCCGTCGACGACGAGGTTGGCGCCCGTGACGTACGAGGAAGCGTCGGAGGCGAGGAAGACGACTGCGCCGAGCGCCTCTCGCGCTTCGAGCATCCTCCCCATCGGCACGCGAGCGTTGTACGCCTCCAGGAACTCCGGCGGCTGGTCGTTGTGCACGCCGGCCAGCGTGAGGGTGTTCACGCGCACGCCGTCCTTCGCCCAGTACGTCGCGAGATAGCGCGTGAGGTTCAGGATCGCGGACTTCGACACGGAGTACGCAACGGGCTTGACGAACGTCTCGCCGCGCTCGCGGCGGAAGGCGTACAGATCCTGGACGGGCGAGAGCAGCCCGTAGATCGACGAGACGTTGACGATCGAGCCGCGTCCCTCGCGGGCCATCGCCGAGCCGATCACCTGGCTCGCGAGGAACGGCCCCTTGACGTTGACGTCCATCACGGCGTCGAAGGACTCCTCGGGATACGTCTCGAACGGGCCGACCTCCTCCACCGGGGCGTTCGGCGGCGAGTCGAGCCCCGCATTGTTGACGAGCACGTGCGGCACCCCCCACTCGGCCGACGACCGCGCTCACGGCCTCTTCCAGCGAGACGCGGTCGGTGACGTCGACCTCGAACGCAAGCGCTCCGTCCGGGACCTCTCCCGAGGCGACATCGAACACGGCGACCTTGCATCCCGCGCTCGGCGAGCCCGGCGACGTAGACGGTGCCGAGCTGTCCCAGACCGCCGGTCACGACGGCCACGCGCCCGTCGAGATCGAAGAGCTGGTCGCTCACTGGCCAACCCTCGTTGGCCAGTGAGCGTGGAGGGGTGTGGGGAACCGGGAGGTTCCCCACGTTCTCAGGAAGAAGGGGGCACATGGGGGAAACATGGTTTCCCCCATGAACGCGAGTCGAAGGCGAGCGTTCTTCACGCTTCGTGCGCGCTCGGCGCCGTCACGGGCTCCTCGGCCAGCTCGACATCGAGGAGGGTGATGTCCTGCTCGGGCGCGAGCGGGCGCAGGAGCCGCATACCGATGAGATCGTCGAGCCTGTAGGGCGGAAGGCCGCCGTCGGCCGGCGACTTCGCAAGGACGTCATCCGCCGACAGGACGTGCCCTGCGGGAAGCTCCCGGGCCGCTACGAGCTTCTTCCCCATCTTCTCGAGCGGTCGTCGCTCGCTCGGCAGCGAGTGCTTCAGCCCTTCGCCGATCGCGGTGGGCACGCGATGCAGGTCGCGAACGAGTCGGCGCATTCCCTCGGGCATGAGCGAGAACGCGTGATCGGAGCCCTTCCATGCGTGATCCAGGGTGAAGTGCTTCTCGATGACCCGTGCGCCGAGCATGTAGGCGACGAGCGTCATCGCAATCCCGCTCTGGTGATCGGAGAGCCCGATCACGAGCTCGGGAAAGCGCTCGCGATACGTCTCGATCACGCCGAGGTTGAGCTCCTCGACGTCACAGGGATAGGCGGCGGTGCACTGCATGAGGACGAGCTCCTGGTTCACGGTGAGGATCGTCTCGACCGCACGCTCGACGTCCTCCATCGTGCCGCCTCCCGTCGAGAGGAAGATCGGCTTCCCGAGCGCGGCGACATGGCGCAGGAGCGGCGTGTTGACGAGATCGGCCGAAGCGATCTTGAAGGCGGGCAGGCCGAGCTCGGCGAGGAAGTCGGCGCTCGGCTCGTCGAACACCGTGGCGAACAGCGTGACGCCCTCTTCGCGACTGAACTCGCGCAGCTCGAGCCACGCGGAAGCCGAGAGCTCGAGCGCTTCGCGATGCTCGCCGTACGTCGCTCCGAAGCTGTGCTCGTTGTCGTACGGCGCGTCGTAGAGCTCTCGCGTGTAGAGGCGCCGGTTGTCGCGCTTCTGGAGCTTGACCGCGTCGACGCCGCACTCCTTCGCCGCGTGGATGAGCGCCTTCGCCTTCTCGAGATCGCCCTGGTGGTTGTTCCCGATCTCGGCGACGACGTATGCCGGGCCGTCGCCCGAGATCCGCTTGCCGTCGACGATGAGCTCCGGCACGTGCACGATCGTACTAGGACGTCTCCAGCGCCTCGCGGTACGCGGAGATGGTTGCCTCCGTCGCGGCGTCCCACGAGAAGCGCTCGAGAGCTCGTGCGCGGGCCGATTCGCCGAGTCGACGCCGCAGCCCGGGATCGTCGAGCAACCGCACGAGAGCGGCTCGGAGGGCGGTCGCATCGCGGGGAGGGACGAGCAGCCCCGTGACCCCGTCCTCGACCGCGTCCGGAAGGCCTCCGACATTCGACGCGACGACGGGGCGCCCGTACGCCATCGCCTCGCGCGCTACCACTCCGTACCCCTCGCGGTGCGATGGGCAGGCGACGACCGCGGCGCGCTCGTAGTACGGGCCGAGCTCACCGGGCGGGACGAAGCCGACGGCCTCGGGAACGCCCTCCCGCAGCGGCCCATCGCCGACGATCACGCGAGCGAGCCCGCTTCGTCGCTTCGAGCAGCTCGGCGACCCCTTTCTCCTCGGACAGGCGTCCGACGTAGAGGACATGCGGCGGCTCGGCGGGCTCGGCCACCTGCTCCGGAATGTCGACTCCGCTCGGCACGACTCGCACCCTTGCCGCTCCCAGATCGCGGGCGGCGTCTGCAAGCGCTTCCGAGGGGCAGAGCACGAGCCGCGCTCGCCGAAGCAGGGGCCGCGCAATGAAGCGGAATCGTCGCGCGAGCTCGGCATCGGTGCCCCAGAGCTGGACGACGAACGGCTTCCCGGTCTTGAGCGCCGGTAGCGCGGACGGGAGCCAGTGGGCGTGAACCAGATCGGCTCGGCGCGCAGCTTTGCGGGCCGCACGGGAATACGACGCGAGAAACAGTGGTACGGCGAGAACGAGCCATGGGCGTCGCCGGAGGTTGCCGACGATGCCGTCGCCGTACGCGAGGCCGAAGTGGCGGAACGAGGCCGGCGACACGACGTCGACCTCGACGCCGGCCTGCCGGAGATGGTCGACCGCTTGCTGGACGAACACCCCTGCAAAGTCTCCGTCGAAGCGCGGGTAGGACGTCGTCAGGACGAGGATCTTCATCCCGCAGATGCGGGTGGAGCCCTGCGACCGAACACGGCTGGAATAGCTACGGCGAGCGTCGCGAAGACGTAGAAGTAGTAGAAGGTCATCGTGAGGTAGAAGGTGTTCGCGGCCATCGTCGCGACGAGCGCAGCGGTCATGCCCCAGGCCAGGGGCCGCACGCGAGCGGCCAGCGGGTCCCCGGCCGCCTGGAGCGCGCGCCCGATCCGGCGTGCGGCCCCGAGCTGTCGGAAGATCCAGATGAGGAACACCGCGAGGAGCGTCGTCCCGACGAGCCCGGTCTCGACGATTGTCGCAACGTAGAACGAGTGCGGGCCGAAGTCGGGCCTGCCTGTGACGAACTCGTAGTAGACCGCGAAGTTGTTCAGCCCGAGCCCGAGCAAGGGGTGCGCGTGGAGCACGTCCGGAATGAACTCGTACACGAGGAAGTGCGGTGACGCGGCAGCTCTCGAGGTCTGCGTGCGCGCATGGAAGACGCGCTCGAAGAAGCCGAGACGGACGACGACGATCGTCCCGATGATCAGGATCACCGCGCCGAACGGGATCCAGAAGGCGGAGGTCTTCAGATAGTGCCGGTACGGGATCACGAGGATCAGCACACCGCAGGCGAGCCCGAGGAAGGCGCTCCTCGAGATGGTGGCGAGCTCGACGATGAGGCAGAAGGCGAGGAACGCGGCGAGCGGCGTCTTCAGCCGGTGAACGCGCCTCGAGCCGCAGGTAGAGCGGCGTCAACACGAGGAGCGGAATGAGGAGCTCGATCCCGAGATGGTTCGGGTCGCCGGTGAGACCGTTCGGTCGGAAGATGCTCTTCCCGTTCACCGCGCCGAAGATGTTGATCGACGTGTCCCGCCCGGTGATCGGCTGGATGAGGATCGAGTCGAGGTTTCCACCGAGCTCGGCGACGAACAGCTGCACGATTCCGTACACCGCGTTGAGCGCGATGCCGCCGCAGAAGGCGCCGAGCGCGTACCAGTAGAAGCGGTGCGAGCGACGGCCGAGGAGCGTCACGCCGGCGACGAGGAAGCCGAAGTGGAGCACGAACTTGAACATGCCCTTCGTCCACTGCGTGAGGGCCTGCTGGGTGTCCAGGTTGAAGAACCCGGCGAGGTACAGAAGCAGGAACGCGACGAAGAACGCGAATGCGACGGCCGAGGTGCGCGTCAGCCGCGTATCTCCGCGTTCCGCGCGATCCCAGATGACGACGACGAGGAACCCTGCGGTGAGGACGTCGGCGAGCGAGAGGTCCGCGGCGAGCTGCCACTGGATCTTCGCGAACGTGACGAACAGGATCGTCGTGAGGAAGAGCACGTCGATCGCGGGCTGGACCAGGACGCGCTCGCGCGCGGCAACCTGGGCGGAGCACGGGCGGGAAGGGCGTGAGTCGTCACGAGCGAGCCGAGGGTACCGGCTCAGTCGCCCGGGTCGTCCTCGAGAGACGCATGCAGATTGACGCCCTGCGCCTCGCGGATCAGCTCGTAACCGATCTCCTGGTCAGGAACGTTCCCGAGTACCACTACCCAGCGGCCACAGCCGTCGGGTGCCGTCTGTGCACCGACAAATCCCACCGAGACGACTCGGTCGCGCAGCGCCGCCGCCTCGTCGGGGCTTGCGAGGCGTGCGAACACGACCTGGACGGGCTCATCGTCCACAACAGGACGAACACATTCGTCGCGCGTCGGGAACCGTGCCCTTCCGTCGGCGAGGACGGCAACGGGGTACGCGAGCATCGGCAGGGCAACGATCACCCCAGCGAGCAAACGAAGCCGGCGTTGCGTCATCTGACTCTCGCTTCCTCCCGGGCCCATACGCTCGCGAGGAGGAGCGGAATCGCGGCGCCAGACACGATGACACCGGCTGCGCTGTAGCGCACAATCGGGTTCAGCGCCTCGTTCGCGGTAATCGGGAGCTCCTCATACGAAGCCGTGATCCATGCTCCACCCAACATCGTCAATCCGAGGACTAGTCCGAAGAACAACGCGAGCCTGCGACTACCCCAGATCGCAGCGAAGACGACAGCTGCAACCACAATCGTCGTGATGATCGACCATAGCGACGAGTCGAAGAAAACCACCAGCGACAGGCGCACTGCCTCCTTCACGCGATCGAGATCGAGCTGGGTCGGAGCCTCTCCGCCGATCCCGCGGTCGGCGTACCAAAGACGCCACGGTATTCCCACGGCAGCAACCAGAGCTGCCGCGAGTGCAATGCGCGGCAGCGCGAAACGCCGACGATCGAGAGATGCAACTGCGAGCCCGACGAAGAGGATCACAGCGAGCAGCACACCTTCCCGCTTGGTCAGCACCGCCGCACCCAGAAGTGCACTCCCAGCGATCAACTCCCATGACTCTCGCTCTGCCAACCAGAGCGCGAGCAGTACCGCCGCAGCGCAGACGAAGAAGTCGAGCAGGAAGTCGGCCTGTGGGGTGAAGAGATGCTCGGACGCACGCGGCATCACGAGCGTCAAGACCACAAAGGGCCAAAGGATCCACGCTGGAACCCGGTCCCAGAGTAGGCCCACCACAGCGCAGACGAATCCGACGACGAAGAACCAGTACTGAAGATGGAGCGACACAACATCGGCACTCCCCATAGCGTGGAAGGCCGCAGCGTCGAGAATCGGAACCAACGGCGGATACGTCGGGCCGGGAAGCTCTGTGAAGAACTGCGCGTCGAGTCCGCCGAAGTAGTAGATCGCCTTTGCCTTCGGTATCCAGAATGCCCAACCGTCGAACGCGTACAGGCCTTGAAGCCTCGCGGCGCGAAACAACGCCTCCAGAAAAGTGCCTGCCAGGGCGATGCCTGTTGCGCTTACGAGCGAGACCCACGTGAAGCGCATGACTGCTCTCCGCTCGGGCTGTTCGCGGCCGATGCGATAGGCGACAATCAGCGCTGCCCCGCTGACCAGGCCCGCGGAGACGAGTATGGTCACGACCCCGAACGGAATGCCAAGAACGAGGAGAAGAGTCCAGATGATGCCGAGCGCCGCTACCCCAAGCAGATAAGCGAGCCCGGCAAGTCGCGCGTAGCCCAACCGGGACGTCCAGCCGCAGAGCGCCCAGACGAGACTCGAGCCAACCGCAAGGAACAAAGCGTTGAGGGTCAGCAGTCCCAAGATCGCCCGGACCGTCACCCGGACCTCCGGACAATCGAAACTCCCTCGACGTCCTCCCATACGACGTCTCCCCGGTAGCGCTTTCGGTCGCAGTTGAAGCAGATCACCCAGGGGGCGCCTACGACCGGGCGTCGCGGGAGGAGGAAGTAGGTCGAGTACCCCCGGGCGTAGTCCGCCGTGAGGCTGCTCCACCCTTTCACCGGCACCCCCACGGCGACCTCGTAGCTCGCGTCAACCGGAATGCGCCCGCGCGCCTCGTACATTGCCTGTTGGTCCGGGATGACCGCGTTGCCTCCGGCTATCTCCCGGTCGGCGAACGACAGGAGCGCGTTGGCACGCGCGGTATCCGTCAACTCTGAGAGTGCCTCGGGATAGCGGCCGATGACCGCCACCGTCGCGACGCCCACGCATGCCAGGACAGCCAAGCGGGACAACGCTCCCGGTGACTTGAACCAGCTGAGGATTCGGTCGATCAGCGCACTCGAATCCTGACTGTCTCAGCAGACGATCTCCCGGAGCAAGTCAGCCAGCTCCTCGACGCGAGACTGACGTGAGAGCCGCTGGCGGACGTCCTCGTCGAGCTTCACGTCGGGCAGCCCTCCGTCGACGAACTGGCGATGCAAGTTCTCGAGGGCAGAGCGGATGCCGTCCACGTCGTCCGGTGCAACCACGGTCCCCGCTCCGGTCTCGCGGATCAGCGCCGCCGCCGCTCCGTCCGGGGGAACCGCGGCGAGGATCGGCCTGCCGGCCGCCAGGTACTCGAAGACCTTGCCGCTGAGGACGCCCTTCCCTCGACCACCCGCGTCCGGGACCAGGAGGAGGAGCGCCTCCGAGTCGCGCTGCAGGCGAAGCGACTCGGCTCGTGGCGAGTACTCGACGATCTGGAGCCGGTCGCCGAGCGCGAGCGTCTCGGCCCACTCCCGATCCGCTGCGCGAAAGTCGCCGACGAACCGCGCGACGATGTCGAGCCCCGAGTCCGAGAGCGCTTGCAGGAAGGGGCGTGGATCCCGTTTTCCGAAGAAGCTGCCGGTATGCGTGATCCGGAGTCGCTCGCTCGGCTCGTACTCGAGTCCCGCGAAGTCGTCGAAGTCGCAGCCGTTGGCAATCGTTCGCACGAGACCCTTCGGAGAGAGCTCGTTCAGCTCGTCCGCGATGGCATCCGAGACGGCTGAGATGCCGTCCGCGTAGCGGGCGATGAGCCGCCCGACCTGACGGTTGGCGGACTCCTTCGCACGCGTGGCGGTGGTGTCCGATCGACGATGGGGATTGGCGACGAGCGCGTCTCGCAGATCCGCGAGCCAGCGCGCCCCGGTCGCGCGCTTGACCGCGGCACCGACGAAGTGGATGGAGCCCGGCGGAGAGGTCGTGATCACGGCGTCGATCCCCTCGCGCTTGGCGATCTTTACCGCGGCCGGGATGGCGGTCACGTTCCACGTCACGCTCGCGTCGGGCACGAGCAGGCGTCGCGTCGTGATGCGCGCATGAGCGAGAGCGCGGTCGAGCCCGGACGTCCCGAAGAGCTCCTCGGCCGGCCGCCGTGTCTTCGGGCCGATGTAGTGCACGCGGTGGATCCAGGCCTGCGTGGGAACCCGGAGGTCCGGGTCCAGGTGGATCCACTTCGGATCGTCCGGAGCCAGCACATGCGTCTCGAAGCCGAGCGCGGGCAGGTACTGGGCGAGCTTGAGCGAGCGCTGAACTCCGCCGCCGCCCGCAGGCGGAAAGTGGAGCGTGACGAGGAGGACTTTCACAGGACCGGCTCCTACCCCGACGAAGCCACCGAGGCGAACGCGTCGCGGGCTGCCGCGACCGTGGCATCGATCACGGCCTCGATGTGCGCCGTCGAGACGAACCAGGTCTCGAACTGCGACGGAGGAAGGTAGACGCCTCGTTCGAGCATGGCGCGATGAAACGCCGCGAAGCGACCCGTGTCCGATCGGGCTGCCGACTCCCAGTCCGTGACGGGCGCGTCCGCGAAGAAGAGCCCCAGCATCGTCCCGGCGCGCGCGCTCTGCACCGGAATGCCGGCGTCGCGGGCGGCATCCTCAAGGCCGCCGACCAGCCGGTGGCAGGCGTCCGAGACACCGTCCCAGACCCCGGGCTCCGAGAGGACGCGAAGGGTCTCGATCCCGGCTGACATGGCGAGTGGGTTTCCGGAGAGCGTTCCCGCCTGGTACACGGGGCCTGCCGGCGCGACGAGCTCCATGACGTCGCGTCGACCTCCGTACGCACCCACCGGCAGCCCGCCGCCGATGACTTTCCCGAGCGTGGTCAGATCGGGCGCGATGCCGTACAGGGCCTGCGCGCCGCCGGGATGGACACGAAAGCCGGTCATGACCTCGTCGAAGACGAGCAGCGCGCCGGCCGACTCCGTGAGCTCGCGCAGCCCCTCGAGGAACCCGGGCTCAGGGAGGACGAGGCCCATGTTCCCGACCACCGGCTCCACGATCACGGCCGCGATCTCGTGCTCGTCGAAGAGCCGGGCGACCGACTCGAGGTCGTTGAAAGGTGCAGTGAGCGTGTCTGCGACGGCACCGGGTGTCACGCCAGGAGAGTCGGGTAGTCCGAGCGTGGCGACGCCTGATCCGGCCTGGACGAGCAGCAGGTCGGCGTGCCCGTGGTAGCAGCCCACGAACTTCACGATCTTCGTGCGACCGGTGAAGGCGCGCGCGAGCCGGAGCGCGCTCATCGTCGCCTCGGTGCCCGAGTTGACGAAGCGGACGACCTCGAGCGACGGCATCGCGGCTTGGATGAGCTGCGCGAGCTCGACCTCGAGCGGGGTCGGCGCGCCGTAGCTCGTCCCTCGACGCACCGCCGCTTCGAGCGCGGCGACGACTCGCGGGTGCGCGTGCCCGAGGATCAGAGGCCCGAACGAGAGCACGTAGTCGACGTAACGGTTGCCGTCGACGTCGTAGAGGTACGCGCCTTCACCGCGCTCGATGAAGACCGGTACGCCGCCAACGGCGCGGAACGCGCGAACCGGCGAGCTCACTCCGCCCGGGAGCAGCTCGCTCGCTTCGGCGAACAGCGCCTCCGACGTCTCGTGCCTCATCGGGGCACCGAGACGAGAGCCTGCGCCACGGACTGCGCCGCCTGCTCTCCCGACCGGATGCAGTCCGGGATACCGACCCCGCGGTACGCGGCGCCCGCAAGCGCCAGGCCGGGATGCCCTTCGAGGGCGGCGTCGATCTTCTCGAGTCTGCCCGGGTGACCGAGGACGTACTGCGGCATTCCCCGCGGCCAGCGCTGGACACGCGTGAGCATCGGCTCGCCGGCAATGCCGAGCGGGCGCACCTCGGCTCGCGCAAGTGCCACGAGCTCGTCGTCCGAGTCGGCCGTCACATCGCGGCCCCCGAATCGCCCGGCATAGACGCGGAGCAGCGCAACGCCTTCGGGCGCTCGTCCCGCCCACTTGCTCGACGTCCAGGTGCACGCGAGCACGTCGGAGCGCTCGGCACTCGGCACCACGTAGCCGTAGCCGTCGAGCGGGCTCGATACCTCGTCGAGCGGATACGCCATCGTCACGATCGCCGACGACGCGTAGGGAATCTCCGCGTGGAGAGCGGCGAGGTCG
Organism: uncultured Actinomycetes bacterium; assembly: GCA_963734825.1. Taxonomy (GTDB): domain Bacteria; phylum Actinomycetota; class Thermoleophilia; order Gaiellales; family Gaiellaceae; genus GMQP-bins7. The sequence continues at coordinate 29,134 of CAVTIQ010000005.1, forward strand.
GCATCGAGAGCGGCCAGGAGATCCGCCGTGGCGAACGCGGGTGTCGCGACTACGACACCGTCCGCCTCGATCGCCGTTCCGTCGTGGAGCTCGACGACGTATCCGCCGCTTCCGCGAGACACGCCTGACGCAACGCTCCCGACGATGAGCTCCGTGCGCTCGAGCGAACCGACCAGGGCCGTCACCAGCCTGTCCATTCCGGCCGCGAGCGTCACGAACGGCGGAAGCCGGCTTTCGGATGCGGGTTGCGCTGACAGCCCCCGCAGCAAGCTGCCGTGCTCGAGCTCGAGAGCACGCAGGTTGGGGAACGTCGCCGCGAGGGAGAGCTGTTCGCCGTCGCCCCCGTAGATCCCGGTCATGAGCGGCTCCACGAACGCCTCGTACGCCTCTCGACCGAGCCGGCGCGAGACGAACGACGCAACGGACTCGTCCTCGTCGCCGAGCTCCGCCGGAATCTCGGGCTCCGCCGCGACTCGAGCGCGGCCCTCCTCGGAAAGCAGCTCGCTCGCCTCGAGCGCGCGCAGGTCCGTCGGGATCATCCCGGTCAGCCCTTCAGGCAGCGGGAGAAGCTCGGAGCCGCGACGTACGAAGCTGCGCGCACTCTCCGGGCGCCGGCCGACGAGCTCGTCGCCGAGACCGAGCTCCTCGCACAGCCCGACCCCGCGCTCCTTCCGCGAGAGGAAGCTGTCGGGCGCTCCCTCGATCACGAAGCCCTCGGTTCGCTCGGTGACGATCTTCCCACCGAGCCTGCCGTCCTTCTCGACGAGCACGACCGACGCATCCGGGAGGAGCGCTTCGAGGCGTCGCGCTGCGGCGAGACCTGCGATGCCGCCACCGACCACGACGGCTCTCATGCGGCCCGCGTCCCTCCGAGCCAGCGCGCGGAGCGTGCCCGGACCAGGTCGGCGAGCGTTCCCACGAACATGGGATCGTCGTTCAGGGCAGGCGGGCGCTCCAGGCGGATTCCGATGTCGTCTGCGATCGCACGGGCGCGGATGTCGATGTCGAACAGGATCTCGACGTGGTCGGAGACGAAGCCGACCGGAACGACGACCACATCGCGGACGCCGCGTTGCCCGAGATCGACGAGGTGCTCCCCGAGATCCGGACCGGCCCAGGGCTCGGGCGTACGGCCGGCGGACTGGTAGCTCCACGACCAGCGATCCTCGGAGAGCCCTGCGCGTGCGGCTACGAGACGCGCGGTCTCGCGGCACTGGGCGTCGTAGGGATCTCCCGACGCGAGGACGCGCTCCGGGAGGCTGTGTGCGCGTGAAGACGACGTGGACACGCTCCCGCTCGGCCTCGGGCCAGCGCGAGACACCCTCGGTGACACGGGCGGTGAACGCATCGATCAGACCAGGTGCGTCGTGGTAGCTCGCGACGTGCTCGAACTCGATCCGCCCGCGGCAGAGCTCGAGCCCGTCCGCGATCCGCTGCTGGTAACGGGCGACCGACAGAGCGCTGAAGTGCGGCGCGAGGACGAGGCTGACGGCATGGGTCGTGCCGTCCTCGACCATCTCGCCGACGACCTCCTCGATCCACGGCGACCAGTGCCGCATCCCGAGGTAGCACCTGTACTCGCCGCCGAGCGCGGCCGCGAGCGCGTCGACCTGCCTGCGCGTCACGTCGAGGAGCGGCGAGCGCCCGCCGATGGCGCGGTAGTTCTCGGTGATCTCCTCGACGACCGCCTTTGGCGTCGGCCGGCCGGAACGAATGTCCGCGAGGTAGCCCGGGATCTCGTCCAGCGACTCCGGGCCGCCGTACGCCATCACGAGCACGCCAACTGACGACTCGGCTCTCACGCTCCGCGCTCCCGAACGTGCTCGACGAGACGGCGGACGTTGTCGAGCGGCGTCTGCGGGACGATCCCGTGGCCGAGATTGAAGACGTGACCGGGGCGCCCGCCGGCGCGGTCGAGCACATCGTCGATCCGCCGCCGAAGCTCGGGCCAGGGAGCGAGCAGCGAGATCGGGTCGAGGTTGCCCTGGACCGGTCGGTCGAAGCCGACCATGCCCCAGGCCTCGTCCAGGGGCAGGTGCCAGTCGAGGCCGACGACGTCTCCGCCACACGCGGCGGCGTCCGCGAGATACCCACTCGCGCCGAGCGTGAAGTTGATCACCGGCACCTCGGCGCGCGTGAGGGCGGCGAAGAGCTCGCGGTTCGACGGCGCGACGTACCTGAGGTAGTCCTCCCGGCCGAGAGCCCGGCCGGCCCACGAGTCGAAGACCTGCAGCGCCTGCGCTCCGGCTCGCGCCTGGGCAACGAGGTAATCGGCCTGGACCGTCACGAGCTTGCCGAGGAGCCGCTTCCACGCCGCGGGCTCGGAGAGCATGAAGGCCTTCGTCTTTGCGAAGTCTTTGGAGGTCCCGCCCTCGATCGCGTAGCTCGCGAGCGTGAAGGGCGCTCCCGCAAAGCCGATCACCGGGACGTCTCTGGAGTCGAGCTCCGCGCGCACCAGCCGGATCGCAGCGAGCGTCCCGGCCATCGTCTCCTCTGCCGGAGGAGCGGCCAGCAGATCGACGTCGCGCGAAGTGGAGACCGGGTTGGCGATGTGCGGGCCGTCTCCCTTGACGTAGTCGAGCTCGAGGCCCATGCCCACGAGAGGCGGGAGGATGTCCGAGAAGATGATCGCGGCATCGACGCCAAATGCGTCGACCGGCATGAGCGTCACCTGCGCCGCGAGCTCGGGCGCCCCGATGAGCTCGAGCATCGAGTGGCGCTCGCGCAGAGCTCGGTACTCCGGCATGTAGCGCCCCGCCTGCCGCAGAAGCCACACCGGCGTCCTGTCGTTCCGCAGCCCACGGTACGCGCGCAATACGAGCGCAGTGGGCTCGCTCGTTTCCGCTGAGACGGGCGCCGCCTCCGTCAACGCGTGCTCTGCCACGCCACCCTGCCCACGAAGAACGGCCCGAGCCGCTCGAGGTGGAGCGAGGTCTGCTTCGTCTTCCGCATCCGCTGGACGATGATCGAGAGCGGATGGAGCTCCGAGCCGAGGAGCCCGATCACGAAGTCGTTGTCGGCCTGGTCGAGCCCGTGGCACGCGAGCCGAATGTCGTACCCGAGCCCCGCTCGGCCGAAGGCCATCCCGATGCCGCCGTGCTCCATGAGGATCGCGTCCTGGTCCTTCCGAGAGAGCTGCTCGAACGAGCCCGAGCGCCGGAGCGGATACCAGATCGCCCAGCCGAGCCCGGGGTCGAGCACGCGCCCGCGCGGGCGGTCGACGAGCGCCTCGTCGAGATCGGGCTCGTAGCCGATCGCGTACGTCCGCCCGAGCATGGTCAGCTCGGGCTTGCGCTCGAGGTCCGCGAATGGGGGCTGCTGTAGCAGGCTGCGAACGCTCGAGACGAAGGCGTCCGGGTCCTCCGCAAGCGTGAGAACGGCGACCCCTGCGGGGTCGTTGACGTCCTCGTAGAGCACGGCCTCGATGCCGGACGCTTCGAGCGCCCGCGCGAGCGCGGAGGAGTCGCGTGCGCCCCCGAATGCATGGAGCTGCATGAAGAGCCTGCGGTCGAGCGATGTCGTCTCGCCCTCGGCCGTTCGCCCGTGCTCGGCGACGTCGGCGATCTCGAGGCTCGCCTCTTCGGGACGGTCGTCGACTCGCGCCTTCACGAGCCTCGCTGCAGCCACGCCGCAGCCTCCTTCGCGTGGTACGTGATGACGAGATCGGCACCCGCTCGCCGGATCGAGGTGAGAACCTCCAGGACGGCCGCCCGCCGGTCCAGCCAGCCGTTCGCGGCGGCGGCCGCGATCATCGCGTACTCCCCGCTCACGTTGTAAGCGGCGAGCGGAAGCTCGGGAAAGCTCTCGTGGACGCGCCGCACGACGTCGAGGTAACCGAGTGCAGGCTTGACCAGAAGCGCGTCCGCGCCCTGCTCGACGTCGAGCGCGGCTTCGCGAAGAGCCTCGCGCGCGTTCGCCGGATCCATCTGGTGCGACTTCCGGTCACCGAAAGCAGGCGCTCCCTGGGCCGCGTCCCGGAACGGGCCGTAGAACGCGGACGCGTACTTGACTGCGTACGACAGGATCGCCGTCTGCGTGAACCCCTCCGCGTCGAGCACCGCGCGAATCGCGCCCACCATGCCGTCCAGCATCCCGCTCGGGGCGACGACGTCTGCTCCAGCTTCGGCATGGGACACGGCGATGTGGCCGAGCACCTCGAGCGTCTCGTCGTTCAGCACGTAGCCGTCGTCATCGAGAAGGCCGCAGTGGCCGTGGTCCGTGTACTCGCAGAGGCAGACGTCGGTCATGACGACGAGCTCCGGTGCCGCCTCCCGAAGAGCGCGAATCGCGTCCTGGACGATTCCGTGCTCGGCGTGGCTCTCCAGTCCGAGCGAGTCCTTCGTAGAAGGGATCCCGAAGAGCAGTACGGCCTTGATCCCGAGCGCGGCGAGGTCGCGTGCCTCTGCGGGAAGGAGGTCAACCGAAAGCTGGTCGATACCGGGCATCGAGGGAATCGGCACGCGCACGCCCTCGCCGGAGACGACGAAGAGCGGGTAGACGAAGTCGTCCGGGGCGAGCGGCGTCTCGCGGACGATGTCCCGCAGTGCGCTCGTCCGTCTCCAGCGCCGCGGTCGAACCGCACCCGGCTGGAGCGCCTCGATCGGTCCCGCGTCGAGCTCCGCCACCCTAGATCTCCTGGAAATGGGACACGAGGGCCTGAATGATGCCCTCGGCGGTCGCCTCGCGGGCGATGAGACCGACTTCCAGCCCGGTCCTGCGCGCGACGTTCGCGGTCCTCGGCCCGATGCAGACGACGAGCGTGTCGGCCGCTCCTCCCTGCGCAGCGAGGCTGCGTGCCGCCGAGCCACTCATGAGGACGACGGCATCGGCGGCCCGGAGGTCAGCCAGCGCAGCCTGGCTCTGCTCGACCTCGACGGTTCGGTAGGCGGTGACAGCATCGACGAGAGCGTTGCGCCTCCGCAACTCCTCGGCGAGCGCGGGGTCGGCGATGTCCGCCTGCGGAAGAAGCACATGCATCCCCCGGAGCGGCTCCAGCCCAATCGCGATGTCCTGGGCCGCGTACCGCTCCGGGACGAAGGCGGGCTCCACGCCCAGCTCACGATGCGCCGCGGCCGCGGTTGCCGGACCGACCGCGGCGACTCTCGACCCGCCGAGATCTGTCACGAGCCCTCGGAGAGCAAAGACTCCGTTCACGCTCGTGAACACGACCCAGTCGTAGCGCTCGATCTCCGAGACGGCGGCCCCGAGCGGTGCCGGGTCCGGCGGAGGGACGATCGCAATGAGCGGGTGCGCGACGACGAGCGCTCCTCGATGCTCGAGACCCTCGACCAGCTCGTCGGTCTGCTCGCGAGGGCGCGTGACGGCGATCCGCCGGCCCGCAAGCGGCCGCTCAGCCACGGATCTTCTCGAGGATCGCCTTCGCGCCGAGCGCGAGCGCCTCCCGGGCGAGACGCTCACCGACCTCGGCAGACTCACCGCTGCCCTCGACACGGACGACGTCGCGGCCGTCGGGAGAAGCAACGAGCGCCTTCAGCGTGACTCGCCCCGCACCGATCGGCTCCGCATGGGCTGCGACGGGAGCGGCGCAACCGGCGCCGAGCTCTCGCAAGAAGGCACGCTCGGCCGTTGCGGTCGCGCGCGCCTCCACGTCGTCGATGGCCGCGAGGAGCTCGAGAACGGCATCGTCGTCGGCACGGCATTGCACCGCAAGTGCACCCTGGCCGGGCGCCGGCAACATCGTCTCGAGCGAGAGCCATTCCGTCACGGCGTCACCGAGCCCCAGTCGCATGACTCCTGCGGCCGCCAGTACCGTGGCGTCGTATTCGCCGTCACGAACCTTGCGGATGCGGGTGTCGACGTTCCCTCGGATCGACCGGATCTCGAGCTCTGGACGCAGCGCTCGGAGCTGGGCCGCTCGCCGGAGGCTGCTCGTACCGACGATCGCTCCGGCCGCGAGCTCGGCCAGCGCGTGGCCGTCGTGCGACACGAGACAGTCGCGCACGTCCTCACGAAGGCAGATGGCGCCGACCGCAACACCTGCGGCGTCTTCGGTCGGGAGATCCTTGAGGGAGTGCACCGCCAGGTCGAGCTCACCCGCTCGCAAGCCGCTCTCGAGCTCGGCCGTGAACAGGCCCTTACCGCCGATCTCCGGAAGCGGCTGTCCGCTTCCCTGCGTGCGATCGCCTTCGGTGACGATGACCCGCTCCTCGCACGAGAGGCCGGGCCAGGCACCCTCGACGATCTCGATGACGCGCGCCGTCTGGCGACGCGCGAGCGTGGAGCCGCGCGTTCCGACGATCACCGCCTCCCGGCCGGATAAGCCGGGCGGCTTTGCGCTCACGGCTCGCGCGGAGCGACGAGCCCGAACAGCTCGCGCACGGCAGCTGCGAATTCGTCCGCGCCGCCGTCGCCTGCCCGTTCTCGAAGACGCACGGTCGGCTCGTGCAACAGCTTGGTCACAAGCGAGCGCGAGAGACGCTCGAGCTGCTCGGCGGTCTCGGCATCGACCTCGCCGAGACGGCCCAGAGCGCGCTCGACCTCTCGCTCCCGTATTGCCTCTGCGCGGAGGCGAAGCTCGGCCAGGAGCGGCTCGACCTCGAGCTCCCGGTAGTGGCGCCCGAACGCGGCGACCTCCTCCTCGACGATGTCCTCGACCTTCGGCACCTCGCCAAGACGACCCGCAAAGGCGTCGTCGAGACCTGCCCGGAGGTCGTCGACGTCGAAGAGGCTCACGCCGTCGACGTCCGCCACGTCCCGCGCCACATCCGCCGGGACTGCGAGATCGACGATCACGAGGGGGCGCTCCGGGCGCTCCTCCACGGCGGCTCGCACGAGCTCGACATCGACGACCGGGGTCTCGGATCCTGTCGCGGTGACGGCGAAGTCCGCCCACGCCAGCGCATCCGCGAGGCCGTCGAGCCCGTACCGCGACGCTCCGTGCCGTGCGGCCACCTCGGCCGCTCGTTCCGGCGTTCTGTTCGCGACCGCGAGCTTCGTGATTCCGCGATCGGCCAGTGCCTTCAACGTCTGGCTGCCGATCTGCCCCGCTCCCACCACGAGCCCTCGTCGGTCGGTGAGATCGCCCAACGCGCCCTCCACGAGAGAGATGGCCATCGAGCTGGCGGTTCCAGGGTTCGTCCCGATCGAGGTCTCCGAGCGTGTCCGGCGTCCGGCTGTTATCGCGCTCCGGAAGAGCAGCGTCAGCGCTGGCCCGGCAGCCGGACGAGCAGAGTCGAGTGCATCTCGTACCTGTCCCAGGATCTCGGCCTCGCCGAGAACGAGCGAGTCGAGCCCGGCGGCGACCCGTGCGAGGTGTCTGGCGACGTCGTCGCCCGAGTGGAGGTACAGGTGGTCGACGAGCACCGGAGTCTCGATGCCGTGGGCGTCCGCGAGAGCGTCGATCAGGGCACTTCGCGCGTCGTCGACGCCCTCGACGAGGAGGGCGTAGAGCTCGACGCGGTAGCACGTCGAGAGCACGACGTGCTCGGCGACCTGCGGACAACGGTCAGCGCCGAGTCCGAGCGTGCCGAAGCGTTCGCGCAGCTCCACGGGCGCGGTGCGATGGCTCAAACCGAGGCAGACGAGGCGCTCCACGATGCCGCGAACACTCTACTGAGGTCCCTCATCGAGAATGCGCCCGTGCGCACACCTGCCACCTTCCTGGGCGTCGACGTCGGTGGGACGTTCACGGATGCCGTTCTCGTGAGCGATGGGACGATCCGGACGGTCAAGGTGCCCACAGCGGGAAACCAGGAGGAGTCCGTGCTCGCGGCGGCGGAGCTGGTCGGCGCGGACGTCGTCGACCGCTTCACCCACGGGACGACGATCGCCACCAACGCACTGCTCGAACGGCGAGGTGCGAGGACAGCGTTCGTGACCACTGCCGGGTTCGAGCACCTTCTCCACCTCCGGCGGCAGACGCGCGCACACCTCTATCGGCCCTGCGCCGAGCACCCGCCTCCCCTCGTCCCGCTCGAGGGATGTTTCGGGGTGCGCGAGCGGATTGGGCCCGAAGGTGTCCTGCAGCCACTCGACCTCGACTCGCTCGGCGACGTCGATGCGGATGCAATCGCCGTCTGCACCCTGTTCTCGTTTCGCGACCCGGAGCACGAGCGCGCGATCGCGGCAGAGCTTCGCCGCCGGTACCCGGAGGCACATGTGGTCGCATCGCACGAGGTCGCGCCCGAGTTCCGCGAGTACGAACGCGCTTCGACGACGGTCGTTGACGCGTACCTCGGACCGATCCTCGGCCGGTATCTGCACGCGCTCGCTGGCGCGTGTCGTGAGAGAGACCTGGTCGAGCCGCTCGTCATGCGCTCGTCGGGTGGGCTCGCGACCCTGGAGGAAGCGGCGGGCCATGCGGCGTTCGCGCTGCTCTCGGGACCTGCCGCCGGCGTCGTCGGCGCGGCCCACACGGCTACACGAGCGGGCTTCGAGAATGCGCTCGCGTTCGACATGGGCGGCACGTCCACCGACGTCTGCGCCATCGTCGAAGGACAGGCTCGCCGCGAGCACGAGCGAACGGTCGGCGGTCTTCCGGTGCGGCTCCCGACGCTCGCGGTGCACACGGTCGGCGCCGGCGGCGGGTCGATCGTTCGGGTCGATCAGGGAGGCGCTCTGCACGTCGGGCCCGAGAGCGCTGGTGCCGATCCGGGGCCGGCGTGCTACGGAAAGGGAGGCGTGCGGGCGACGGTGACCGACGCGAACCTTCTCCTCGGACGGTTGCCAGAGACACTGGCAGGCGGAATCGAGCTCGACCGCGCCGCGGCGGAGCGAGCGCTCGGTGATCTCGACCCTGCGGCCGTGATCGAGGTCGTGAACGCGGAGATGATGCGCGCGCTCCGTGTCGTCTCGGTCGAACAAGGGCTCGACCCTCGTGACTTCGCGCTCGTCGCGTTCGGGGGCGCCGGCCCGCTGCATGCATGCGCGCTCGCGGACGAGCTCGGAATGAGCACGATCCTCGTCCCGGCGGCAGCAGGCGTGCTCTCGGCGCTCGGCCTCGTGGCAGCCGACGAGCGCCGCGATCACGTGCAGTCGTACGTCGTGTCGCTCGAGGACGCCGGCGAGCTTCCGGACGAAGGCGAGGCCGATCTCCGCTACGCGGGCCAGTCGTTCGAGCTGACAGTCGCGCTCGGTGACGGTCTCCCCGCCCGATTCCACGCAGCACACGCGGACCGGTACGGATACGCGGACGCGTCCCGGGCGATCGAGCTCGTCGCGGTGCGCACTGCGGACATCCGTCCCGCTCCGGTTTTGACCATCACCGGGCCAGAGCTGGAAGTCACAGGCCCGCGCGCGCTCGAGCTCGAGGGGGCCACGGCGTGGGTGCCGGAAGGCTGGAGCGGCGAGACGGACGCGCACGGGACGCTCGTCCTCAGGAGGGATCGATGATCCCGGTCGAGCTCCAGGTGATCGGAAGCGGGCTGCGCGCGATTGCGGAGGAGATGGGAGCCGTTCTCATCCGCTCGGCGTTCTCAGCGAACATCAAGGAGCGGCGCGACTGCTCGACCGCCCTCTTCGACGACAGCGGCCGGATGGTGACGCAGGCCGAGCACATTCCCGTCCATCTCGGCGCCATGCCGGAGGCCGTGGCAGCGGTTCGTGCGCACGACCCCGCGCCGGGTGAGCCGTGGATCCTCAACGATCCCTACGCGGGCGGCACGCACCTGCCCGATCTCACGATCGTCACTCGAACGTCGCTCGGATACGCCGTGAGCCGCGCTCATCACGCGGACGTCGGAGGCTCCGAGCCGGGCAGCCTTCCGGCCGACTCGAGGTCGCTCGACGACGAGGGCGTCGTGATCCCACCGACACGACTCGACGACTCAGAGCTCGAGCGCCTCGTCCTCCAGATGCGGAATCCTGACGAGCGGCGCGGGGATCTCCGTGCACAGCTCGCGGCGCACCGTCTCGCCGACGAGCGGCTCGACGAACTCTGCGCGCGACGCGGCCGAGATCGGGTCGCGGCAGCGATGGACGAGCTGCTCGCGTACTCCGAGCGGGTCGTGCGAGCAGCGATCCGCGAGATACCCGACGGTCGGTACGAAGCGGCAGATCAGCTCGAGCTCCGCGACGGGTTCGTCGAGATCCGCGCCACCGTCACGGTCTCGGGAGACTCGATCGACGTCGACTTCACCGGTACCGCTCCTCAAGTCGAAGGGAACGTGAACTGCCCGCTCTCGGTAACGCGCTCGGCGTGCTTCTACGTCGTCCGGTGCCTGACTGCACCAGACCTCGCCGCATCGGGCGGGGCGTTCGAACCCGTGACCGTGCGTGCGCCCGAGGGGTGTCTCGTCAACGCGCTTCCGCCGGCCGCGGTGGTCGCGGGGAATACCGAGACGTCCAGCCGGATCGTCGATGTCGTCTTTGCGGCACTGGGGCAGGCAGTGGCGGTTCCGGCCCAGGGTCAGGGAACGATGAACAACGTCGTCTTCGGCAACGACAGCTTCACGTACTACGAGACGATCGGCGGCGGTCAGGGAGCCTGCGTAGGCGCCAGCGGCCCCTCGGCAGTTCATGTCGCGATGTCGAACACGCTCAATACGCCGATCGAGGCGCTCGAGCTCTCTTACCCGCTCCGCGTCGAGCGGTACGCAATCCGCCTGGGATCGGGCGGAGCCGGACAGTTCTCGGGAGGCGACGGCGTGGTTCGCGAGCTGCGCGCGCTCGAGCGCTGCCGCCTCTCCCTCCTCTCCCAGCGCCGAGCGATCGCGCCCCGCGGCGCGCGGGGCGGCGCCGACGGCCTCCCGGGACGCAATCTCCTGAACGACCGCGAGCTCCCCGCATTCGTGTCCACCGATCTCGAGCCCGGGGATGTCGTGCGGATCGAGACTCCGGGCGGCGGCGGGTTCGGCTCCCAGACGAGCAGCTAGCTATCGGGCAGGATCCGATAGAGGACGAACCGGGGATCGCGATAGAGCACCGGCAGCCCGAACTGCCGCCGGAGTCGTAGCCGGTCGACGACCAGGAACTCTGCTCCGTACTCCTTCGGAATCGCGAGGTTGCCGGTGGCGACGAACCTTCGAGCGTCGCGCGCACGCGCGTACGGCCGGTTCCGCGCCGTGTCGGCAACGTGTCCGGGTGGAGCGTTCGCGATGTAGACCGGAGCGAGCGCCGCCAGCCGGAAGCTCGTCTCCGTATCCGAGTAGACGATGGCACCCGGTGGCACGATCGTCCGCACCGCGTGGACGATTCCGGGCGAGAGAGCAAGGCCGGCCCGAGCCTCCGGTGTCCAGCGGGCAAGCCCCACGACCACGATCGGCAGGAGAAAGAGCGCTGCCGCCACGCCAGCGGGAGCCTCGAGAGCGGGACCGCGCCGTACCGTTCCGACGACGAGTCCGACCAGACCGCCCGCGACTGCGATCCACACGATCAGCGCGGGAGCTCCGTTGTCGAGCGCGTAGTTGAAGTCTCCGGGGTAGGCGAACTGCAAGACGGCTCCCGCTATGAGCGCCAGCGGGGGCAGGAACGGGCCGATGAGCCGTGAGAGGACGCCGAGCCCGCCCGCGAACGCAAACGCGAACGGAAGAAAACCTGCCGCACGCCGGGCCTGCGAGATGGAGACGAGGTCGGCGAGCGAGGTGAAGAGGAGCGGAACCAGCATCACCGTGAGAACGGCGAGCGACCCGCCCGCCACGTAGGCGGCCCACCTGCGACGCGACGCGAGAGCGGCGAGAGGGAAGAGCAGGATCGCGGCGACCGCGACGGCTCCGCTCCGTGTGAAGACCTCGGCCGCAAGGCTGTAGCTCGTCTCCGAGCGAACATCGAGCTGGCCGACGTAGTGCCCGAGCGCTCGTCGGACCTCCTTCGCGGACGGGGATACGGACGCCGTGTCGTTCACGACCGGAATCAGCCAGACCATGTAGAGCGCCGCCGGTACCACGAGCGATGCGAGCGACGCGAGCCCCACGCGCACGTCACCTCGCGCCCAGAGCGCACGTACGAGCAGAAAGCCGGCGAAGGGCAGCCAGAGGAAGATCGCGTACGTCGGGTGCACGACCGCGAGCGAAAAGCCGACAGCCGCGGTCGACGCATACTTGGCCGGCGAGGGTTTCCGCATGGTCTCGAAGGCGAGGGCGAGCGCAGCCGGCACGAAGAGCTGGCGAGACGAGGTCGCGGGGAGCGAGAGCACCGTGTACGCGCCGCCGTGTCCCGGCGCGAAGCAGATCAGCCCTACCTGCGCTGCCGTGGCGGCTCCGGCTGCCCAGACCTGTCTGAACAGCGCCCACCCGGCCTCGTAGGCGACAACCACGGCCAACACGGCGAGCACCGAGGGGAGATGCACGATGACCTGCTCCGGATCGACACCTGCCACCTTGGCGACGAGGGCGAGGAAGCCGTGCCAGAGCGGGAAGGCATAGCCGGGGTGGAGGCTCCCGTCTGCGAACTCCGAGACTCGGTCGAGCGTGAGGTCGTCGAACGCGAGCAGCTTGCGAGCCCGTGCCAGATGGAAGAGCCCGTCGCCGTCGACGTCCCTGCCGACGCGCCACAAGATGACGCCCAGCGCGATCCCCACGCCCCACGTCCACCCGATCCCCGGGATCCGCGCGGCAGCCGGTGCCCCTCGGCCCAGAAGCGCGATCAGAGCCGCGAGCGCGGCTGCGATGAGCAAGACGACGGTCGTGATGAGCGAGGCCTGAAGCGCGAACGTGACGGCGAGCGCACCGAAGATGAGCGTGAACGACCAGCCGAGCGTCGCGGCAACGCCCCTGACGCCGAGCGCCCGCGCCAGAAGCCAGCCCGGGGCGAGAACCGCCGCCGTCGCCACGACGAGGCGGAGGTAGAGCGTGAGCGAGCTCATCTACGTGAGGAACGGCCTGGCCAGGAGATCGGCGACGTCGCCGGACGCGAGCCAGTCCGCCTCCTCGCCGTACCGCCGGCCGCGGTCACCCCGAAAGAGCTTCGATCGCATACGAAGCGAGACGATCAGGAGCCGACGTGCCCGCACTGCCGTGTTTCGGCCGTGATGCTTGTCGAAGTACCGGAGGTGCCCGCGGAGGTTCTCGCGATACATGCGTCCCTGATGCGTCGTGCCGCCGACGTGGTAGACCTCCGCGCCCGGGAAGTACAGCACCTGCCAACCGCGCTGATGGAAGCGGTAGCACCAGTCCGTCTCCTCGCTGAAGATGAAGAAGTCCTCGTCGAGAAGCCCGACCTGGTCCATCGCGGTCCGGCGCATGAACATGACAGCGCCCAGGACGATGTCGACCTCGCGCACCTCGTCGTGATCGAAGTCCCCCGCGTAGAACGCGTTGAACAGACTCGAGCGCGGAGCGAGCTTCCGCAGGAAGAAGTACTCCGTGGAGAGTCGCCAGAGCGACGGGAAGCCGCGGACGGAGCGCTGCAGGCTGCCATCGGTGTTCAGCAGGCGGGGGCCGATCATCGCTGCCTCGGGCCGACGGTCGGCAAACGCGACGAGCCGCGCGACCGCGTCGCCGACCGCCCAGGCATCGGAATTCATGAGCAGGACGTACCGGCTTTCCGACGCGCGGATCCCCTGGTTCAGGGCATAGCTGAGCCCACGGTTCTCGGAGTGGATGACCTGCACATCAGGAAAGCGGTCGCGGATGAGCTCGAGCGTTCCGTCCGTCGACCCGTTGTCGACGACGATCGTGGGCACGCCAACGAAGCTCTCGAGGCACGGTTCGATCCACGGCATCGCATTCGTCGTGACGACGACGACCACGACGTCCTGTGGGCGCGACTCTGCGATGTCAGCCATGCTCGACCCTGGGACCGGCGCCCCGGTGCATCCCCTCCCACACCATGACCGCGCCGCCGGGCACGGCCATGAGCGCCGTGATGAGGAAGAAGAGGAAACCAGCCGCGAACGCCTGGTCGGCGGGGACGTCGAGAGTGCCGAGGAAGCTCACGAAAAACGCCTCGCGAACCGCGAGCCCGTTCAGCGTGAAGGGGACGAGCATGACGAGGAAGAGCAGCGGCCCCATGACGTAGTAGACGCGGACATCGAGCCCGATGCCGACGGCCTTGGCCGCCGCCCAGATCGAGAGGATCCGTACCGTCTGCACGGCGAGCGTCACGACGAAGACGCCGAGCAGCAGGCGCGGCCGGCTCCGGAAGTGGTGGACACCCTCGTAGAACGCGCGCAACGGTCGCGCTACTCGGATCCGCTCGAGGAGCGGAAGCGTACGACGAAGCAACGGGCGCGCGGACCGCGCGAAGAAGAGGAATCCGGCGACGAGCGTCCCGAACACGAACACGCCTTCGAGCCAGAGGTACGCGCTCACGTCGTAGTGGCCGATGGAGAGCACGAAGCCGACCGCTCCCAGCAGAACCGTCGCTGCGCCCCCGAGGCCGCGCTCCAGCACGACCGTCCCCGTGACGTCCCCGGTCCGGCCGGGATGGCGGCGGCTCGTCTCGGCGATCCGCACCGCGTCGCCACCGAGCGAAGTCGGGAGCAATTGACCTGCCGTGTAGGCGACGAAGTACGCACGCGTGAGCCACCGCACCGGTTCCACGATGCCGTGCGCGACCAGAGCCACCCCCAGCGCGTGGCGAGCACCGGGACGGTCGCGATCATGATCAGGGCTCCGAGCACGAACCAGGCGAGATTGCCCTCGCGCAATACGTCGACTGCAGTCCCGAAGTCGATCTTCCAGATGAGATAGGCAACCGCCGCGACGGTCAGGATCAACGTCCCGACGATTCGGACCGGCCTTCTCATCGGTTCCGCTCCGCAACGACGTCCAAGGTCAGCTGCTCGAACGCGATGTTCGCGGCGGCCACCGCCGTCTGCTGCCCTGCACCGTCGTACGGCGGGCTGACCTCCACGACGTCGCAGCCGGAGAACGAGAGACCACGGAGGGCGCGAACGAATCCGAGCGCCTCGCGCGTGCTCAGACCGCCCGCCTCGGGTGTTCCTGTTCCCGGTGCGAAGGCTGGATCGAGAACGTCGACGTCGAAGGAGAAGAAGAGCGGCCCGTCGCCGACGCGTCTCCGCGCCCTCTCTCCGTACTCCTCGTAGCTCATGGTCACGAGCTCCTCGCAGGAGATCACCTCGAACCCGAGCTCCTTCGGCATGTCGGCGTCGTCCGGCCCGTAGACGGAGCCGCGCATCCCCGCAAGCAGCGAGCGACTGGGATCGACGAGGCCTTCCTCGAGCGCACGTCGAAACGGCGAGCCGTGGTAGTAGCGCTCGCCGCAGTACACGTCCCAGACGTCCGCGTGCGCGTCGATGAGGACGACTCCGAGCGGTCCGTGAACCGCGGCGTGCGCACGGAGCTCGCCGAGCACGATCAGGTGGTCTCCCCCGAGGCAGAGCGTCCGCGCGCCGGAGCGGACGATCGGCTCGAGCTGCTCGGCGATCTGGCCGACGGTCCGCTCGGCGTTCCCGGGAGTGACACGAACGTCTCCCAGATCGGCGACCGAGATCCCGCCGAAGACCTGTGCCCGCTGCACCGCGTTGTACGGACGCAACGCGATCGAGGCGGAGCGGATCGCCTCAGGCCCGAACCTGGCCCCCGGTCGGTTCGTGGTCGCCGTGTCGAACGGAACACCGAGCACGGCGACGTCCACTCCCTCCGGGTCGACGACGTGCGGGCAGCGAGCGAAGGTTCGAACGCCCGTGTAGCGAGGAGAGCTCAGGGCATCCGGAGGCCCGTAGCGGGGAGGGTCCTCGGTCGCCACGCGGCGACGGTACCAGCACCGGCGAAGGCGGGTCTGCCCCGGAAGTTTCCCGGGACAGACCCGACTCGAGCAGTGGCTCAGGCGGCTTCGGGCTGAGCGACGAGGTCGTCCAGCGCATGCACGGACACCTCGGACGTCTTGCGCTTCTTGGGGATGAGGAGCGCGAGTGCCGCGCCCACCCCGACGGCGATCGCACCGACCCACAGTGCGGGCACGAGTCCGTCGTTGAATGCCTGCGCGGACTCGTAGCCTCCCGTCCGGGCGAAGATGGACGCCAGGATCGCGACTCCGAGAACTCCTCCGACCTCACGGATCGCGTTGTTGGCGCCCGACGCCTTCCCTTCCTCGACCGGACGAACCGCCGACAGGACAACGTTGGCGACCGGCGCGAAGAACATGCCCATGCCGATCCCGGACAGGATGAACGGCCCGACGAACGACTCGTATCCGACTGTCGCTCCCGACACCGTTGCGATCCACGCGAGCCCGATCGCCTGAAGCCCGAGCCCAATGGCCATGAACGGCCGGCCGCCGATCTTGTCGGAGAGCGCTCCTGCGATCGGAGCGACGATCATCGGCATCGCCGTCCAGGGCAGCACTCTCAGGCCGGACTGAAGGGGTGAGTACCCCTGGGCGGTCTGAAAGAACTGCGTCAGAAGGAAGATCGAGCCGAACATCCCGAAGTACATGAGCAGCGACGCCGAGTTGGCCGCGGAGAACGCGCGGTTCTGGAAGAACCGCATCGGCAGCATCGGCTCCGCCACCCGTCGCTCCCAGACGACGAAGGCGACGAGAAGAGCAACTCCGACGGAGATCGCAGCGACGATCTCGGGGCTCGTCCAGCCGTGGCCGTTGCCGTTGATGAGGCCCCACACGAGCCCGAGCAGGCCCGCGCTCGCGAACCCGAGACCGGGAATGTCGAGCGCCTTGTCCGGGCCGTACGACTCGGTCAGGCGAGTCGCGAGGGGGAGCAGCACGAGCCCGATGGGCACGTTGATCCAGAAGATCCACTGCCACGAGAGCCCCTCGACGACGAGACCACCGACGAGCGGTCCCGCAGCGACGGCGAGCCCGGCAACCCCGGACCAGAGGCCGAGCGCCGCCCCACGTCGCGCCGCCGGAACGGCCGCGCTCAGAATCGTCAGGGTCAGCGGCGTGACGATCGCCCCGCCGACGCCCTGCACGGCGCGCGCGGCGATGAGCCAGTCGGCAGAAGGTGCGAGCGCAGCAGCCGCGGACGCCCCGGTGAAGATCCCGATGCCGATCATGAACATCCGCTTCCGGCCGAACCGATCGCCGAGGGCGGCGCCCGTCAGCAGGAATGCGGCAAACGTGAGCGTGTACGCGTTGACCATCCACTCGAGCTGCTCGATCGACGCGCCGAGATCGACCCGGATCACGGGGATCGCGGTCGAGACGACGAGGTTGTCGAGCACCACCATGAAGAGCGCCACGGTGGTGGCCACGAACGTCCACACCGTCCTCTGTTTTGCAGTCATCGTCTCCTCCCTTGCAAATCGTCTCTGGTATCTGACTAGTGAGTGATTACTTACCTTGTCGTGAAAAAAGAGCTGCTATTCGTCCTCTTCCTTGCACCCGGCCATGAGTCGCGCTGCCCATTCCTCGGGTTCCGCATCCTCGTGGAAGCCCATCGCGGCCATGACGTTGAAGAGCATCCCCATGGCGAAGAACCGGGCGAGTCGCGCGCGAGAGACGCCTGAGACGCGCTCGACGTACGCGTAGAGGTCGCCGTAGCCGTCCCGGACCGCCTGTCTCACGTCCGGGTCGTCCAGGGCCGCTGCATAGGTCTGGAGCTGCGACTGGAGCATCGCCGCATCCGTCGCGAGGAGCTCACCGTACGCCTTTCCCATCGCGCTCAGCGCGTCCTCGCCCCTGAGCCCTTCGGCAGCACCCTGCATCGTCTCGAGCGTGCGCCGGAAGCAGCGGCCAACCGCGGCGAGGTACAAATCCTTCTTCGTGCCGAAGAGCCGGAAGAGATACGGCTGCGAGATGCCGGCTCCCTTGGCGATCGCATCGGTCGACGCGCCGTGAAATCCGCGTCGCGCGAACTCGGCGACCGCCGCGACCAGCACGTCCTCACGCCGCTCCTCCGCCGTCTGCCTTTGAACCGTCGACATGATCGAAGGAAGTTAGCACTCACTCACAAATCTGTCAAGACCTCCGTGACGCGGTCGAGATCGGAGTCGGTGAGCTGCGTGTGAAACGGGAGCGCGAGCGCCCGCTCGAAGGCGCGGTCGGCGCCCGGGAACGATCCTTGCGCGCGATACGGCTCGAGCCGGTGGAGCGCCCAGGTGCCGATCTGTGCCTCGATCCCCTCGGCACGGAGCGCGCCGAGGGCCTCGTCCCGGCGATCCAGCTGCACGACGTACGCCTGCCAACCGTGGCGATCGCCCTCCGCAGCGTGCGGTGTGAGAACGACGTTCCCGAGGCGCAGCTCGTATCCACGGGCGACCCGCTCGCGCGCTGCGAGAAGCGACTCGAGCTGGGCGATCTGAGGGATCCCGATCGCGCAGAGAACATCCGGAAGCCGGTAGTTGAACCCCGGAGCCGGCATCGAGCCGAGCTCGGCCCAGCCGTGATGGCGGAGACGCCGGACCGCGGCATCGAGGTCCCCGTCGTCGGTCGTGACAGCGCCGCCCTCCCCGGTGGTCACGATCTTGCGCGGGTGGAACGAGAAACACGCGAGCGCACCGAGCCCTCCACACGGCACTCCCCGATACGAGGCACCGAGCGCGCCGGCCGCGTCCTCGATCAACACGACGTCCTCGGGAACGACGGAGCGGAGCGCCTCCCAGTCGACCGGTCGGCCGAAGAGATGGACGGCCATGACGGCCCGCGTTCGGTCCGTCAGCGCTCTAGCGACGCTTCGGGGATCGACCAGGAAGGTATCGGGGTCGACGTCGACAAGCACCGCGCTGGCGCCGCAGAGCTCCACCGCGTTCGCGGTTGCCGGGAACGTGTACGCCGGGACGATCACCTCGTCGCCCGGCCCGATCCCGAGCGCGAGCACAGCCAGATGGAGAGCCGCAGTCCCGGACGAGACGGCGGCGGCGTGTGCCACGCCGACGGCGCCGGCTATCGCCTCCTCGAATTCCTCGACCTTCGCCCCCATCGTGAGCTGACCGCTCTGCAGCACCTCCCGCACCGCCTCGGCCTCGGGCTCGCCGACATCGGGGCGAGCCAGGCGAATCTCGTTCAAGAAGCCGCCGCGCCGAGCCGCGCCTGGTACCAGGCGATCGTGCGGGTGAGGCCGTCTTCGAGCTCCACCTGGGCCTCGAAGCCCAGAACGCGGCGTGCTTTCTCGATGTTCGGGATCCGCAGCTCGACGTCGGTGTAGTGCAACGGCTGGAACACGATCTCTCCGGAGCAGCCGGTCAGGCGCCTGATCCGCTGCGCGAGCTCGTGGATCGTCACCGTGGAGCGAGCGTTCCCGATGTTGAAGCTCTCGCCGACAGCGTCGGGATGCTCCAGCGCAAGGAGTGTGCCGTCCACCATGTCGTCCACGTAGCACCAGGCCCGGATCTGCGATCCGTCGCCGTGGATGGTCAGGTCGCGCCCGGCGAGTGCAGCTTCGATGAACGCCCGGATCGCGCCGCCGCCGATCTGGCCCGGCCCATAGACATTGAACGGGCGCACCGAGACCGTCGGTAGGTCGAGCTCGGCGAAGTAGGCATGCGCCATGTGCTCGCCCGCAAGCTTCGACACCGCGTAAGTCCAGCGTGCCTCGCCCGACCGAGCCGATCGTGGTCACGTGGGCCTCGTGGACGTTGAACGCCTGCTGGCCGAAGACCTCGCTCGTCGAGAAGTCGACGAGGCGCTCGAGAGTGCCCTTCGTGGCGACGGCTGCTTCGAGAACGTTGTACGTGCCGATGACGTTCACGCGCATCGTCCGCACCGGGCTCTCGAGAACCGTGTCGACGCCCGCGATCCCCGCACAGTGGACGATGTGTGTCGCTCCCTTCGCGAGCTCCGTGACGCGTTCGCCGTCGAGCACGTCGGCCTGGACGAAGGTGAAGTTCGGATGGTCGCCGAGCTCGAGACCGGAAAGCGCGTCGCGGTGGAGGTTGTCGAGGGCGACGATCTCGTTCCTCTCCACGAGGCGGCGCGCGAGCGTCGTCCCGATGAAGCCCGCACCGCCGGTGATCAGGATTCGCTTTCCGTCGAGTGGCACGCGGCGAGTTTAGTGGTCAGGTCAACGAATCCCGGCCGGTGCTGCCGCCTCCTCGGGGCTGCGGATTCTTCCGGCCGGCCACAACGCGCCGACGAAGACGATCGCGGTACACGCCGCCACGCTGGCGAGCGCCTTGCCTTCACCGGCCGGCCACCCTCGGTACCAGTTGAGAGCCTCGAATACGGTCAGGGCGAGCGGCGCGAACCACAACGCGGACAACCTCGGCCGCGCGAGTGCGATCGGGACGTAGAGGAGCACGAGGTAGTGGAGCCAGAGGATCGGCGTGAGCACGAGCGCGGCTGCGAGTATCAGCGTCAGTGACCGGCGGTCACGCTCGAGCTCGGAGAGGCCGCGCGAGCGAGCCGCACGCCACGCCAGCGCCAGGACGAGAACACCCAGGGCGACGACGAGCAGCCGGGCCACGGTTTCCGAGATGCCGAGCGTCCTCAGGATCGCGAACACGGAGTACGAGTTCTCCGCTTCGACGTCCGAGAGCCGGCGGAGCAGCCGCGGATACTCGCCGATGCCACCGAACCCGATGACGACCCACGATGCGAGCGCGAGCCCGACGGCCATGACGGCCGCCGCCACCGCCGTGCGGAGGCGCCGCGTCAGCACGAGCCAGATCAGGAGCGGCCAGAGGAACAGCTTGAGCACGACCGCGCCGCCGGACGCCGCGGCGGCTATCGGAACGCGGTCGCGGTAGCGCCAGGCGACGGCAATCAGGAGGAGCAGGGCCGGCCCGATCGCCCCGTACTCGAACCCTTCGAGCGTGACCGGTGCGAGAAGCGCTATCGGATAGCAGCGCCAGTCGTGCACGTCGAGCAGCCAGAGACCCGCGATCGTCGCGGCGATGAGCATGAGGATGAACAGAGCGCCCGGAACGAAGATGTCATGGACGTGCTCCGGCAGCAGCGCCAGCGGTGTCACCATGAGAGCCAGGACGGGCGGATACGCGTACGGCGCTTGTGGCGGCCCCTTGAAGTCATCGGGGTTCATGTACGGATCGCGGCCGGCCAGAATCTCGTTCGCGGCCGACAGGAAGACGTATCCGAAGTCACCCGGCTTCTGGGTGCCGCCGAGAGACGCGAGCGCATTGGCCCAGAGCGAGTCGTCGTGATAGCGGGCGGCGGTGAGCCGCGCCGTGCTGAAGAGGACGACTGCGATCACGACGGACCCTGCCGCGACGAGCCAGACTCGGCGCCTCCGCGCGGCGTTCACGCGCGTGACAGTACCGAGGGCGGTTCCGGGCATGTGTTCGAACGGCGTTAGGGAAGTCCCCGGGGGACGCCTGCAGCGCTACCCTGGGTTTATGCGAGCGCTTACGGTCATCGTCGTTGCGATCGCAGCGATCACGGTCGCCGGCAGCGGAGCTGCGAGCACTTCTGGCCTGACCGCACTGAACGTCACCTACTGGGCGAACGGTACGCAGGGCGACCATCAGACCTGGACGTTGCGCTGCAACCCGCCTCGCGGGACGCTCCCGCACCCCGTGGTCGCCTGCCGTCGACTCGCAACGGGCGGCTGGAAGCTCGTAGCTCCGGTGCCGCTCGGGTCGATCTGCACGGAGATCTACGGTGGACCGCAGGTCGCACGGGTCGTCGGCTTCGTCCAGGGGAAGAAGGTCTGGGCACGGTTCACGCGCGAGAACGGCTGCCAGATCAGCCGCTGGAACCGGCTCGCGCCCTGGCTCTTCCCGACCGGCAGCGCGTCGAGCTAGCCGCAACTTCCGGCGACCGCGCACCGTCCCACGTTTCGTCAGTGACGCTGCCCTCGCGACCCTGTACCCGCAGAGTTCAGCTCGTCACGAAATCGAGTAGCAGAACTCCACGAAACCGAGCCCGTACCTCTTGCCGTTCTTGGGGTTCGTCGGCGGAACGAGACCGGAGTCGCCCCAGTGCTGCGCCGGGTACGGATATCGGTAGACGTTCGAGTAGGGCCCACCCTTCACGATCACTGCCTCGACGGCGGTCTCCGGAGCCTGACGGACGTACCACAGGATCGAATCTCCGTCGAGGATGATCACGATCCCGCCGCTCTCACCGGTGACCGGCGAGTCGAACTTGACTGAACGTGTGCTGTGCATGTTCGCAAGGTCCGAACATCCGACCTTGCCGGACACCGTCACCGGTTCAATGCCTCGGTACGACGGGTCGGCTGTGGCGACACCCACGATCACAAACGCGGCCGCAATCGTCACCGGCAAGACGCGCGCAAACATCTTCATCGTGCCCTCCCCACTTTCTTTCCCCAGTCCCCAAAGGGCTTACATGCCCCCCAAAGGGGGAGGCTTTCACAATGTACGCAGCTCAAGCGAGAATGCCAGACCGTGTCAGCTGCGAACCTAGAGCGCAGGAAAGGCAACGCTGAGCCGAGCCGCATGGGCGTGTCCCGCCAACGTCCCGTGCTCGTCCTCGGGCTGCTTCCGGCCGGGCTCGCGCTCACACGCAGCCTCGGTCGGGCGGGAATACCTGTCTACGGCGGCGTGTTCCGGAGCAACGAGTTCGGGCTGCGCTCGAAGTATCTGCGTGGTCACTGCATCGCCACGGCCGGAGACGAGCAGGCACGCGATCGGCGAGTGCTGGCCTTCCTCCGAGAGCTCTCTCGGCAGGGGCGCCCGGTGCTCGTTCCCGAGCGTGACGAGCACGTCGAGTTCGTTCTCCGCAACTGGGCCGACGTAGTCGAGTTGGCGGACGTGCCTCTACCTCCCGACCCCGAGATCGTCCACCGGCTGCGCCGGAAGGATCTCCTTCCGCTCGCCGCGGCGGACGCCGGAGTCGCGTCTCCTGCGACGTTCCCCGTTACGACCGAGGATTCGCTCACGTCGGTCGAGCTCGAGTACCCGTTCCTGCTCAAGCCCGCGGAGGGGCAGGAATACGCTCTGCGCTTCGGCGACAAGGCGGTCGTGGTCGAGAGCCTCGAGCACGCACTCGACGTTTGGGGGCGAGCGCGTGATGCAGGCTTCGAGATGATCGCCCAGGAGCTCGTCCCGAACTCGCACGACCAGGTGTTCTCGCTCTTCGCGTACGTCGGACGCGCCGGTGCGCCGCTCGCGAGCGTCGTTGGGCGCAAGGTACGCCAGGGCCCCCTCCGTTTCGGGACGAGCGCAGTCTTCAAGACAGAGTTCGATGCCGAGGTGCTCGAGCTCGGGCTCAGGCTGCTCGACTCGACGGGCTACCGCGGATTCGCGCACATCGAGTTCGCACGGGACCCCGACGGCGGCTCGTTCAAGGTGCTCGAGGTCAACACGCGGCTCCCGGTGTGGGCGGGCATCGCCATGAACCGGGCCTTCGACGTCGCGCGGACGGCGTACGACGACCTTTGCGACCTGCCGACGACGGCACGCGAGACGTTCAAGGGCGATCTCGCGTGGGTGTATCTGGCGAAGGATCTCTGGGTCTCCGCGCAGATGGCGCGGCGGCGGGAGCTCTCGATCGGCGACTTCCTCTCTCAACACGTCCGCACCGGGAAGATCGGCGCCGTCTTCGCCGCGGACGACCCGCTGCCCGCGCTCGCGAGCGTCGGCTACCTGCGCTCGAGGCTCGGCTAGCGGTCTCCTCGATGCGAATCGCCATCGTGGATCCGCTCGGCTATACGACGCCGTACGACGATCGCCTTGCCTCGGGCTTGGGCCGTCGAGGTCACGAGGTGCACCTGCTGACGTCGCCCTTTCTCCTCGACCTGCCTCCGGTGCCGGAGGGTTACGTGCGCGAGGAGATCTTCATCCCGCTCTCGAGCAAGGCCCTCCGCGGCACACCCCGCGCCCGCTTCCGTCGGCTCGTCAAGGGTGCCGAGTACGTGCCGAGCGTGGTGCGACTGCTTCGACGACTCGACGCGCTCGCACCGGACGTGGTTCACGTCCAGTGGCTCGCCCGCCCCGAGCTCGACGTGCGCTGGCTTCGTCGAGTCGTCCGCAAGCGCCCGCTCGTCCTCACGGCGCACAACGCGATGCCCCGTCGAGCTCATGCCTACGGCGCATGGCGCGAAGCGCTGACGCTCGCAGCTCGGGTGGTCGTCCACTCGAGCCAGGCCGTCGAACGGCTCGCGGACTTCGGGATCGACCGTGCCAAGATCGTGCGCATCCCGCATGCGGTCTTCGACTCTCCGAGCAGCGCCGAGGTCGAGCCGCCGAGCGGAAGCACGCTTCTGTTCTTCGGGCTGATCCGGCGGTACAAAGGCCTCGACGTGCTCATCTCCGCTCTGCCGGAGATCAGGCGTCGCGTCCCCGAGACCCGGCTCGTCGTCGCCGGAGACCCGCTCGAGCCGATCGAGCCGGTGCTCGAGCTCGCGTCGTCTCTCGGCGTCTCCGATGCAATCGACTGGCGGCTCGGCTTCGTCCCCGACTCCGAGATCGCCCCGTTGCTCGCGTCGGCGGCAGCGCTCGTCCTGCCCTACCGCGAGATCGAGTCGTCGGGAGTTCTCGCGCTCGCCTTCGGCCACGGACGGCCGGCGGTCGTGTCCGACCTCGGCGCCGTCGGCGATGCGGTCCGGGAGTTCGGCGCCGGACGTGCCGTCACCCCAGAGGACCCGGCTGCACTTGCCGAGGCATGCACGGCCCTGCTGACGGACCCGCTGGAGCTCCACCGCGCATTCGAGGGTGCTCTCCGAGCTCGCGCGGAGCTCACCTGGGAGGCAGCGGCACGAGCTCACGAGGAGCTCTACGAAGGGCTCGTGGGAGTCGCTTCGTCCAAACTGGCTCCGGCATGAGATCACTACAGCTCGGCGCCAAGTGGCTCGCGGACCGCATCCTCGCCGCAGTCGGCCTCGTCGTCCTCGCCCCCGTGTTCGGCGCGATCTGGGTCTGGGTCCGGCGGGATGCCGGAGCGCCGGTCTTCATCTCGCAGGACCGTGCGGGCCAGGGCGGCAAGCCGTTCCAGCTGCTGAAGGTGCGGTCCATGGTTCCGAACGCCGTCCAGGTCGGCCAGGACCTCGGGCTCACGGCTGACCCTTTCGGCGTCGTCCCGGACGACCCCCGCATCACGAAGAGCGGCCGCGTTCTCCGGCGCACGGGCCTTGATGAGCTGCCTCAGCTCCTCAACATCCTGCGCGGGGAGATGAGCCTCGTGGGACCGCGGCCGGATCTCGTCGAGCAGGCCGCGCACTACAGCGACTCGGATCGCCGCCGGCTCGCCGTGCGGCCGGGGCTCACCGGTTGGTCGCAGATCCACGGCCGCGAGGAGATCGGGTGGCCCGAGCGGATCGAGCAGGACCTCTGGTACATCGACCACTGGTCGCTGTGGCTCGACCTCAAGATCGTGCTCCTCACCTTCGCGCAGCTGTTCCGCTCGGAGCCCGAACCGGTCGAGGACTCGATGAACATCGAGCGAGCCCGCGCGGCACAAGAGCGCGCCGACGACCTGTGAGCCAGCTGGAGGAAGTCGCCCCGGACGACTGGGACGACCTGCTCGACCGGACCGGCGCCGGCGATGTCTACTTCCGCGCGGCGTACCTCGACAGTGCGTCGCTCCTCGGCCAGGGTCGACCGTCGTACCTCCATCTTCCCGGCCCCGCAGGCGACGTGCTGTTCCCCGTCCTCGTGAGAGAGGCGCCCGGCGGTCTCTCGGACGTTGGCACGCCGATGGGGTACGGCGGTCCCGTGGCAACGGGACAAGCGCCGCCAGTGGCGGAGTTCTTCGACGCCTACGAGCGGTGGTGCGCCGAGAACGGCGTCGTCGCCACGTTCGCCCGCCTCCACCCAGTCCTCGAGAACCAGCGCCTCGCCGAGGGCAGGTGGCATCTCGAGCACATCGGGCACTCGATCGGCTGGCGTGTCGAGGGTCGCTCCGCCGAAGAGCTCGCCGACGGCATGGACTCCCACCATCGCCGCGTCCTCCGCAAGGCGCGCGCGACGGAGATCGAGGTCACCGTGGACGTGGCTCCCGACGATCTGGGCGAGTTCGTCTCTCTGTACGAGGAGACGATGCGCCGGCGCGAGGCTTCGGCGTTCTACTTCTTCCCGGATACCTACTGGCGCCAACTGACGGGGGCCCTCGGCGGCGCGGTCGTCCGCGCCGACGCGCGCCTCGAAGGAGAGCTCCTCGCGAGCCTCGTCTGCCTCTCGTCCGCTCCGCTCCTCCACTACCACCTCGGCGCGTCGTCCGAGCATGGCCAGCGACTTGGCGCGAATCACCTCCTGTTCTACGAGACGGCGGTCTGGGCCGCGCACGACTTCGAGCGCTTCCATCTGGGGGGCGGAGTCGGCGGGTTCGAGGACTCGCTGTACGAGTTCAAGCGTCGCTTCGACCCGGGGGGAGCGCTTCCGGCGTACCTGGGCAAGGCGGTCCACGATCCCGACGCGTACCGGGCGCTCTCGGGAGAGGACGAGGTCGACTACGCGGGCTACTTCCCCGCATACCGTCGATCGAGCTGAGAGTCGCCGCCCTGGCTATGGTCGGGCCGTGATCCGCAAGGCCCTGTTCTGGGGAAGCGTCGGCGCGCTCGCCTGGACCCACATCGGATATCCGGCCGCGGCTGCGGCCCTCGCCCGCATCCGGCCGCGGGCTGTGCGCAAGGCCGACGTCACTCCCGAGGTCTCGGTGATCGTCGCGGCGCACGACGAGGAGGAGGTGATCGGCTCTCGGGTGGAGAACCTCCTCGCGCTCGACTACCCGGCCGATCGTTTCCGGGTCATCGTCGCCTCCGACGGATCGACGGATCGGACGAACGAGATCGTCCGAGAGCTTGCCGGGCGCTTCGAAGCCGTCGAGCTACTCGAGTGCGAGCGAGCAGGGAAGGCGACGGCCCAGAACGTCGCCGTCGCGCACTCGGAGGCCGAGGTGGTCGCCTTTTCGGACGCAAACTCGCGCTGGGAGCCGGACGCACTGCGCAAGCTCGTCCGCAGCTTCGCGGACCCGGAAATCGGGTACGTCTGCGGGCAGCTCCGCCTGGAGTCGCCGGACGGCGTGAACCAGGAGGGTCTCTACTGGCGCTACGAGCTGTGGCAGAGGGAGAGCGAGTCCACGATCGGCTCCATCACGGCCGGAAACGGTGCGATCTATGCCGTCAGGCGGTCCGACTACCTCGGATTCGACGACCCGCGGATCGGTCACGACTTCGGCCTTCCGTTCCGACTCGTGCAACGAGGCCGGCGCGCCGTCTACGACTCCGAAGCCGTTGCATGGGAGAAGCCGGCCATCGACGCCGAGGAGGAGTACGGCAGGAAGGTCCGGATGATGACGCGCAGCTGGAGGCCACTGCTCGACGGGTCGCTCGCACGAACGAACGACACGCTGTTCGCAGCAGAGCTCGTATCGCACCGTGTGCTCCGGTATGGGAGCGGCGTGTTGCATCTCGTGCTCCTCGGCTCGACCCTGTCTCTCGTCGCGAACGGCCGCATCTATCGGCTCGCGCTCCTGGATCAGCTCGGTTTTCTCGCTCTCGCGCTCGCAGGGCGAAAGCGACTGCGCGTGCCCGGCTCGGGAATCGCCTACTACTACCTCTTGACGACTGCCGCGACCGTCGAGTCCCTCGTCCGTTACCTGCGCGAAGGCTCCCCGGCCACCTGGGCGAAAGCCGAGGGGACGCGCTGAAGACCGTCCTCTTCGTCGGGGGTGGGCGGCATCAGCGCCGCGCCATCCTGCGAGTCCGCGAACTCGGTCACCGCGTGGTCGCAGTCGATCGCAACGCCAGCGCTCTCGGCCTCGAGGCGGCTGACGTGGGAGAGCTCGTCGACTTCATGGACGTCGAGGGGGTGACGGAGGTCGGCCGGCGCCACGGCGTCGACGGGGTGATGACCGTCGCCGCAGATCGCGCAGTGCCGGTCGTCGCCGCAGTCGCGGAGGCGCTCGGGCTGCCGGGAATAGGCGTGGCGACCGCCCAGCGCATGACCGACAAGCTCGAGATGCGACACGCGTTTGCCGGCGCCGGCGTTCCGCAACCGAGCTACGCGCCGCTCCATTCCGCCGGCGACATCGACGCCGCGCTGGCAGAGGTGGGCTTTCCCGCAGTGCTCAAACCGGCCGACTCGGGCGGTCAACGAGCTGTCTTTCGAATCGCGAGCCGTGACGACCTCGAGAACGCTCTCGCAGATGCGCTCGAGGAGTCGCCCACCGGGGTCGCCATCCTCGAGGAGTTCGTCGACGGCGTCGAGATGAACGGGATCGTCGTGGTGCGAGCCGGTGAGCCTGCGCTCCTCACGCTCTCGGACCGGCTGCGCCCACCAGGCATCGGCTTCGGGGTCGGGTGGATGCACGTCTATCCACCGTCCCCGGTCGGCGAGCAGCTTCGCCTGGCGCAGCAGATCGCGGTGGAAGCGGTCCGGGCGCTGGGGCTGCGAGACGGAATCGCGTTTCCCCAGCTCATCGCCGCGCCGGACGGCCAGGTCGCCGTCGTCGAGGTCGCAGCCCGCATCGCGGGCGGTCAGATGGCCGACCTCGTTCGCCACGCAGTCGGCGTCGACGTCGTCGAAGTCGCGGTTCGCCAGGCTCTCGGGGAGGACGTTCCCGACGAGCTGGCGCTCCCCCGCTTCACGCAGCCGCTCGCAATCCGGTTCCTCACCGCCTCGCCCGGCCCGCTGCCCACCGGTCGCGTCGTCCGGATCGGCGATCTCGAGCCCGTGCTCGCCGCCGACGGCGTCGTCCAGGCCGAGACGTACCTGGAGATCGGCGAGACGATCCGGCCCGTGCGCCGAGACGGCGATCGTCGCGGCTACGTGATCGCAGTCGCAGATGATCCCGAGGAAGCGGTGAGGCGGGCAGACGCCGCAGCGGCCTTGCTCGACGTGGAGGTCGCCGCATGACGTGCACGTTCGAGCTCGCTCATTACCGCGAGCTGCTCGAGGCCGCCAAGACAGGCGGCTATCGATTCGCGCACTTCGGCGAGGGCCCAGAGCCCGGCGACCTCTTCCTGCGCCACGACATCGACCTCTCCCTGGATGCAGCCGTGTCGATGGCCGAGGTCGAAGCCGAGCTCGACGTCCACGCGACGTACCTCCTCATGACGGAGTCCGTCTTCTACAACCTCGCATCGTCGGAGGGGGTCGACGCCACCTCGCGCTTGCGCGAGCTCGGTCACACGGTCGGGTTGCACGCCGTCTACCCGAACGTCGTGCTCGACGATCGGTTCGCGCCCGTCGTCTCGTGGCACAACCCGGAGCCCCAGTACATGTCCGACGAGATCCCGAACGCGGTCAACGCCTACGGCGAGCGGTACTTCTCGCCACAGACGTACCGGTCGGACTCGAACCAGCGCTGGCGTGCCGGTTGCCCGCACGAGGAGCTCCGCGCGGGCTCGTTCCGCTGGCTCCAGATCCTCGTGCACCCCGAGATCTGGGTGTACCCCGGCTCGACGATGGGCCAGACGATGCGCGCGATGCTCGAGGCGGAGAAGGAACGGCGTCTCTCTCAGCTCGCCCTCGACGGAATCGACCTTGCCTGACGCAGCCAGGCCGCTCCGCGTCGTCCACTGCCCGGTCAACACCGCCGGCGTGCCGTGGGCGAACGTCCAGGCGCTGCGCCGGCGCGGCGTGGACGCGACCCTCGTCGTCTTCAATCGCTACAAGCTCCACTCCGAGGCCGACGTCTCGCTCGAGCGACACGGCGGGTTCCTGCGCAAGCAGGCGACCCAGTGGCGCGCACTCGCGCGGTTCGCCCCCCACACCGACGTCTTCCATTTCTACTTCGGGCTCACCCTCGTCCCGCAGTCCGTGCAGTTCCCGATCCTGCGGGCACTCCGCAAGAAGTCCGTCATGCACTACCTCGGCTCGGACATACGCGGCAAGACTCCGGACGAGCTCGCCTTCGGGAAGAAAGCCGGAGCCGAAGTCGTCGGATCGTACGACGCATTTCGATGGGTGCCGGAGGCCGAGTTCATCCCACCGGGGATCGACGTTCAGCGGATCGAGCCTTCTCCGCCGAGTGACCGAGTGCGGCCCGTGATCCTCCATGCTCCCTCCTCTCGACAGCGGAAGGGCACCGACGAGGTGATCGCCGCGTGCGAAGGGCTCGACGCCGACCTCATCCTGGTCGAGGGTCTGCACCACTCGGAGGCTTTCGAGCGCTACCGCGAGGCCGACATCGTGATCGACCAGCTGAACGCCGGCTGGTACGGACTCTTCGCCATCGAGTGCATGGCCCTCGGAAAGCCGGTGGTCTCCTTCCTCCACGACGAAGCCGTGCGCAGGACGGAGGCAGAGCTCGGAGAACGGGTTCCGATCGTGCGCGCCACGAAGGACGACCTCCATACGACCCTCGAGCCGCTCGTCGCGTCCGTTGCCGAGCGAAAGCGCATCGGCGCCGAGTCGAGGCGTTATGCGGAGCGGGTGCACGACCTCGAGCACGTCGCCGACCGCCTGCTCGCCCTCTACGCTCGGCTCTGAGACCAGTGCCCATCGGCGGACAGCTCAGGCGGCTCGGCAAGCACTCCGTGATCTACGGGCTTGGCGGCCTCGTCTCGCGGATCATCGCCGTCCTCCTGCTACCGCTCTACACCCGGTATCTCTCGCCGGGCGACTACGGCAAGGTCGAGACGCTGATCGCGTTGACGACCGTGATCGGGATCGTCCTGCGAATGGGGATCTCGAGCGCGTTCTTCCGTTTCTACTTCGACTCGGCCGAGCCCGAGAGCCGCCGCCTCGTTCTCCGCACCTCGTTCTGGTTCACGATGACCATGGCCACCGTCGGGATGGTCGTCGGGATCGCGCTCAGGTCGCAGATCGCGGACCTGCTCTTCGGGACGACCGACACCGCGAACCTCGTGGCTGCCTCGTTCGTCGGTCTCTGGTGCGGGATGAACTACGAGCAGCTGACGTCGCTCTTCCGCGTCGAGGAGCGCTCGGTCGCGTTCGTCATCGCGAGCGTGACGAACATCCTCATCACGATCAGCGCGACGCTGGTTCTCGTCGTTGTGCTGGACAAGGGCCCGATCGGGGTCATCGTCGGGACCTTCACCGGGACGCTCGTCGTCTACGTCGCGCTTCTCGGCTACCGGCGCGAGCAGCTCGGCCTCCAGTTCGACCGCCGTCTCTTCCGGGAGATGAACCGCTTCGGACTGCCGCTCGTTCCCACAGCGCTCTTCCTCTGGACGACGAACTTCAGCGACCGCCTGTTCCTCGTGAAGCTCGCCGACACGACCGAGGTCGGCCTCTACTCGGTCGGTGTTCGCATCGCGTCGGCGATGGTCTTGCTCCTGACCGCGTTCCGCCTGGCGTGGCCTGCATTCGCGTACTCGATCGACGACGAAGGCGAGGCCCGCCGTACCTACGCCTACGTCTTGACGTACCTCGTGCTCGTCACGACGTGGGTCGCGACTGGACTCACCTTGCTGTCGCCCTGGATCGTCGAGTGGCTCGCGGCACCCACGTTCGCAGACTCGTCGCAGGTCGTCGGCCCCCTCGTCTTCGCGTCGGTGGCGTTCGGCGGTTACATCGTCGTCGCGATCGGAGTCGGGCGCGCCAGGCGCACGCAGTTCAACTGGGTCGTGACCGGAGCGGCGGCAGCGGTGAACATCGCTCTCAACCTGATCCTCATCCCCTCCTACGGAATGATGGGAGCGGCGATTGCGACGATCGCCGCGTACACGACGATGTTCGTCGGGATGTCGTGGTGGTCCCAGCGCATCTACTACGTCCCGTACCAGTGGAGGCGCGTCCTGACCGCCGGGCTCGCCGGGGCGGCGCTCGCGGTCGCCGGGAAGCTCGTCGGCGGCGGCCTCCCGGTCGCCCTCGCGCTCTCGCTCGTCTATCCGCTCGTGCTCCTCCCGCTCGGGTTCTACCTCCCGGCGGAGCGGAAGGCGATCGGGGCGCGCCTCCGTCTGGCGCGATCGTGAGATCGACGCGCGCTCGTCGGAGCACGGTTTGACTTGCTGGCGGGTTGACTTTTCTCCATTCGTTGTAAATAATTCCAACCGTGGACGAAGAGCTCGAGCTCGGCGACCCCGCGGCGGTCAAGGCGCTGTTCGATCCTCTTCGCTTCCGCCTCTTCGGCCTGCTCCGAACACCACGTTCCATCCCGGAGCTCGCACGTGAGGTGGCGCTTCCGGCGGATCGCCTCTACTACCACGTCCGTCTTCTCGTCGAGGCCGGCCTCGTCCAACAGGTCGACACACGAGCGTCCGGCCGCCACACAGAGCGGATCTACGGTCGCACAGCCGAGCGCTTCACGTTCTCGGGCGAGCTCGACCTCGCAGGGGAGAGCCCACTCCGCGCGATCACGCACGAGGTCGAGAGCGGTCTCCGCTCCGCCTCCACCGACGATCCGGCGTCGATCTCGTACCACGTCTATTCGCTGACCGACGAGCGGGCGCGTGAGCTCGAGAGCCGGATCCGTGAGCTCATTGCGGAGTACGACGACCGCGGCCGAGCGCCAAAGGAGTCGCGTCGCTTCGGAGTGCTCGGCGTGGTGGCACCGCTCCGCGAGCCGGAGACGCCTTGATCGAGATCCGAGACCTGACGGAGGACGACCTCGAGTTCCTCGGCGAGATGCTGTACGCCGCGCTCGCCTGGCGACGCGACGTCGAGCTGCCTCCAGCGGAGTGGGTTCTTGCGCACCCTCAAGTCGTGGTCTTCCACGCCGGCTGGGGACGCGACGGCGACACGGCGCTCGTCGCCGATGAAGACGGGCGTCGACAGGGAATCGTCTGGTACCGCTTCTTCACGGACGCGGAGCACGGCGAGGGCTACGTGGACGAGCTAACGCCGGAGCTCGCTATCGCAGTGGTCGACGGCTCGCGCGGCCGGGGTATCGGCCGGCAGCTGCTCGTCGCGGCTCACGAACGCGCGCGCCGCGACGGAATCTCGCGGATCTCGTTGAGCGTCGACCCCGACAACCCGGCGCGGCGGTTGTACGAACGCGTGGGCTACGAGCCCGTCGGGGACAACGGGCTCATGATCCTCGACCTGCGCTGACCACTGCGCGGGCCGGTCGGGCGAGCTCCCCTCAGGCCACGATGCGATAGACCTGGAAGCACTCCGCGTACTCACGGTTCACGTTGATCCCGTGCACGCGCGCGAGGTTCCAGATGTACTCGGGATCCGCGTAGCGGCGATGTTGCTGCGAGGCGTAGCGGGCAAGCGCCGCGACCTTCCGCTCGAGATGTCGCTTCTCGAGCGAGATGTAGGCGCCGTACGAGAAGTCGAAGTTGTTCCAAGGCACTTCGTAGCCGAAGATGGTCGTCCGCTTGAACGCGCGGAGACCCTCCTGCGCGATGGTCTGGTGGTCCTGATGGACGTCGTGGTGAGACGGCTGGAAGACGACGTCCGGCTGCCACTCCTCCCACAGCGCCACGAGCAGCTCGAGAAGGTCCTGGCGGCGTTCCGGAAACGTCCGGACATCGAAGTCGTGCACGGTCAGCGACGTCTCCGGGATCCCGAGCTCGGCGGTCGCCTCCCTCACCTCACGGGCGAGGGTGTCGGGCTCGAAGCCCGGCGGGAGCGACCGCGTGGCGATCGAGAACGCGACGTAGCGCACGTCGCAGCCCGCCTCGACGAGGCGCGCCATCGTCCCTCCACAACCGAGCTCGCCGTCGTCGGTGTGCGGAGCAAGGACGAGTGCGCGTTTCCAGCCAAGCACAGGTGGAAGTCGTATCACGGCCTCCGGCTCGGCAGCCGAGCGATCGTCCGGGGCAGGAGCCGGCTGGACGTCAGGTAGGCTCGCGGCCCGCCATGGACCACGACCTCCTGGCCCAACTCGGCGCCGCAGTAGGCGTGCTCGGCTCCGTCCTCCTCCTCGTGGCGCGATCGCGAAGCGCCTTTCTCGCAGGCCTCGTGCTGCTCGCGTTCGCCGGCCTCGGGCTCGCAACGTCGCTCGCCCCCGACTCGGCCGTCGATCGAGCCACCTCCCCCGCAGCGATCGCTGCCGGCACCCTCGGCGCAGTCGTGCTCGTCCTCGGAGCGCTGATCTTCGTGCAGTGGCCGGCAGCCCTGATCCCTGTCGCAGTCGCGGTCGCGCCGTTTCGGCCGCCGGTCGATTTCGGTGAAGGGCACCGGTTCCTCGTCGCCTTCGCAACCGACGGACGGATCGGCCGTCTGCTGCCGCTCTACGCGCTCCTCGCAGCGGCGGCGCTCGCGACCGCGATCCGGGTCGTCCGCGAAGGCCGCGTCGAGGCGCTCCCGTCGGAGCTCGCATACCCTGCGGCGCTCTTCACCGGACTCGTCGGGATCTCGCTTCTCTGGTCGCACGACCTGCCGGCCGGAGCGAACCTCCTGCTGTTCTTCGTCTTCCCGATGACCCTTCTCGTCGCTGTCGTCGGCCGCACGCCCGTCCGCGCCTGGCTCGGAAGGTCGCTGGTCATCGTCACGGTCGCGATCGCATCCGTCTTCGCGGCGATCGGCCTCTACCAGGCGTACGCACAGAAGCTCTTCTTCTCGACGCCTCGCGTCGAGGTGGGGAACGTCTACGCCGACTTCTTCCGGGTTACGTCGCTCTTCAACGATCCGAGCCTCTACGGCCGGCACCTCGTCGTCGGAATCACGGTCGTGCTCGTCGCGATGTGGGCACGAAAGCTCAATGTCGCATTGGCGGCCGTCCTGATCGGCTTCCTCTGGGCCGGCCTGTACTTCTCCTACTCGCAGTCGAGCATGGTCGCGCTCGTCGTCACCGCGCTGGCCATCGTCCTTGCCCTCGGCGATCGCACTGCGATTCGAATCGTGCTCGTCTCGGCGTCCCTGTTGGTGCTGCTCGGAGGAACCGCAGTTGCCGCATCCGTCCAGGGCGAGTCGGTAGGAAGGATCACGAGCGACCGTTCCCGCAGGGTCGACGTGACGGCCAGGGTGTTCCTCCAGCACCCGCTGGTCGGAGTCGGAGTCGGGGGTAGTCCCGCTGCTGCGGCGAACATCGCGCCCCGCGCGCGGCGGAAGGAGAACTTCGTATCGCACACGACGCCGCTCACCGTCGGCGCCGAATTCGGGATCGTCGGCCTCGCCGCGTACTGCGCCCTCCTGGTCGGCGCAGCACTGCTGCTGATCCGGGTTCGCCGAATCGACGAAGCGCTGGGCGTCGGGCTCGGTGCAGTCTTCCTCGCGCTCTTCGTGCACTCACTCTTCTACGGCGGGTTCTTCGAGGATCCGATCGTGTGGCTCACCCTTTCGATCGGGTCGGCGACGCTCGTGGCTGCAAGACGCACCTCGGCAGCGACACCGCAGGTCCAGGGCGCGTGACCCAGCGGCTTCAAGAGCGCGTGAACGCCTGGGTCCTCCTCGCCACCCTCGGCGGGCTCGTGCTCGTCGGCACTCCAGGGCTTGGCGGCGAGCCCTGGCCGTTCGTGACCGGCTCGGTTCATCCTCGCGGGCTGCTCGCGCCGCTTGTTCGAGCGGCAGACGGAGAGTGGGACGTTGACATCCCGCGCACAGCGGCAGTGCTCGCCGGGGTGCTCGTCGTGCTGGGAGCCCTCGTCGCGGTGCGAGTACCTCGCTGGCGGGGCGACGTCGCACTGGCTGTCGCGCTCGCGGTCGTCGTCCTCCTGCTCGCGCCTGCCGTATTGCTCCAGGCGGGTCTACGGGACGCGACCGCACCCTGGTTCCACACCAATGACTCGACGTACCAGATAGAGATCGCGGGCGCACTCGTTCGAGCCGGCGAGAACCCGTACGGGCACGACTTCCGAGGCTCGGGCCTCGAGCGCTTCTACAGCCGCGACGGATCGGTCTCGCCCGCGACCCTCGAGACCGAGGTCGCGCTCCGGCACTTCGCGTACTTCCCGGGCACGGCCCTCGTGGCGGCCGCCTGGGGAGCTCTGCCGCGGCCCTTCGACGACTACCGCTTTCTCGTTCTGCTGGCCACCATCCTGTGTCTTCCGGCATTTCTCGCCTTCGAGGCACCGCTCACGGTGGCTCTCGCCGCAGGTGCGGCGCTTGCGGCGAATCCGCTTGCCATCCGAGCGGCGTGGTTCGGAACGGCTGACGCTCCCAGCGTGCTCTTGCTCGTGCTCGCGTTCGCCCTCGCGACCCGCTCGAGATACCTGGCCGCGGGCGCAGCCATCGGAGGCGCTGTCCTCCTCAAGCAGTTCGCACTCGTCGCGCTGCCCTTCATCGCAGTCCTGATCTGGAGACGGAGCGGGGACGGGCGCATGCTCCTCCGGGCGGCAGCAGCCGCACTCGGCGTGTTCGCCGTCGGTGCACTCCCGTTCCTCATTGCCGACCCGACCGCGCTCTGGCACGACACCGTGTCCTACGGAGCAAGCACGTACCGGATCATCGGCTACGGCCTCTCGGGCCTTCTCGTGAAGGCAGGCGTCGTCGAGCGCACCGGCTCGTACCCGTTCGTCCTGCTCGCCGCGCTCGTGTGGCTTCCCGTGACGATCTGGCTGCTCCGGGCCCAGGCGCACGCTCGCGCTGCCTGGGTCGGCGCGGCGGGGTTCGCGGCATCGATGTACGCGCTCCTCTTCGTGAGCAGGGTGTTCCAGACCTCGTACCTCATCTGGCCGCTCGCTGGGATCGCTATCGCCGTCGTACTCTGGTCGGCAGAGCGCAACCCGTCTAGCACTGCTTGAGGAAATTCCGGTACGGCCGCGTCCGCTGCGGTGTCCGGCGACCCGGGCACGGTTCTACGGCCCAAACGCGCGACTTGCCCATGAAGTACACGTGCTTCTCGTCAGCGACGACCGGCGAGTAGCGTCCGTCCCAGAACGTCCACACGAGCTTCCCTGTTCGTGCGTCGAGCGCGAAGGTGCTCGGCGGTCCCTCCTTCGTGTCGCGGACGCCGCTCCGCCCGCAGTTTCCACAGACGGAGAAGTACACGAGCCCGTCCATGACCGTCGGTGCGCCGTGGATCGCGCCGGACGCCTCGTACGTCCAGCGAAGCCTTCCGGTGCCAGCGTCGAACGCGTACACCTTGCCGTCGTACGACCCCACGTACACCGTCTGGTTCCAGATAGCCGGTGCCGTGTACACGTATGGCCCTGCCTGCTGTGCCCAGAGAAGGTTGCCCGTGCGCGCGCCGTAGGCGTACACCCAACCGTCCGTGTTCCCCGCGAACACGCGTCCGTATGCGACTGCAGGAGTGGCGTAGAAGTACTCGCGGCCCCGGGGAAAGTGCGAGTACGAGCTACCGCGCCAGCGGACGGCGCCGCTTCTTGCGTCGATCGCGTACATGCTGCCGCCGTTCGTACCGATGTAGATGACTCCATCCGCGTAGGCGGGCGAGCTGTCGATCTCGGCGTCCGTCTCGGTCGCCCAGCGGATGCGATGCGTCTCGAGATCGACCGCGTACACCTTGTGATCCCAGCTGCCGAAGTACAGGAGGCGGCCGACGGCGAGCAGCGACGACTCGCTCGGGCCCGAGTCCCGGAACCGCCACAGCTCCTTGCCCGTGCGCGCGTCGACCGCAACGATCAGACCAGGGACGTCCCGGGGACCGTACGGGCACGGCCATGGGATGAAGGACTGGTAGACGACGTCGCCGCGGACGAGAGGCGACGATGCCGCGCAGTTCCTGTACTGGCGGTCCCACAGGATCTTCCCGGTGTCGGCGTCGATTGCCAAGAAGCGCCCCTTCTCCTGCGCGACGAAGACGCGCCCGTCAGCGACGCTCGCCGGGAACTCGATGTAGTCGTGCGCGGGAACCATCCACACGCGCGCGAACGGCGGTCGGTGCCGGTGGACGGGTGTGAAGTGCGTCCGCTCCTCGTCATAGCCGTACATCCGCCACGGGAGCTCCGCGAGCTTGGGAGGGGGCGGGGGCGGCTGCGGGCTGGTTTCGAACTCGACGTCTGTCGAGCCGAGCTTGGCGTGCGGCTGCGACGTCCACCAGAGCAACGCGCCGGCACCAGCAGCGGCGAGCAGGACCGCGGCAACGACAGCCAGGAGGACGAGGAGGCGACGGCGATTCACGAGAGACGGGGCTGGGCCAACCCCGGGCCAGGGTAGCACCGGGGGCTACGCTCACCTGTGGACGTCCACAACAGCTGGCGCGCCCCACTCGAGGAGCTCGACCTACGGCGTCGGCGCGACGACCACCACCTGAGCCCGATCCGCGAAACGGCCGCTCACGACGTAGATCGCATACGTCCCCGGCGTCTCCGGCGCCCTGAGGACGAGCCGCTTTCCTGACGCGATGGCCCTGCGACCGTCGAAGAGCCAGCGATAGGCCCGAGCATCGGTCGAGACGCCGATCCCGAAGCGCTTACCGGCCACCGCGTTCACGGTGTCCTTGGCGAACTCGATGTACCGGACACGCACGAGCACGGCGCGCGTGCGCGCTGAGCGGTTGCCCGCCTGGTCGACCGCACGGAGACGGATCTCGTACGTACCCGGCCGTGCGGGCCGTCCGCGGATCTGACCGAACCAGACGAGCCTCCCTTGCGTCTTTCGATAGCGGTCGAACACCCGTCGGCGGCCGTTGACCAGCATCATCGCGCGAGCCGGCTCGTCGATCTCGAATCGTGCGGTGACGCGGTCGCGCCGACCGTCCCCGTCCGGCGAGAACACCCGCGGTACGACGCTCACCACGCGGATGGTGGGGGCGGTGGTGTCGACCCTGATCCTGTTGGGAAGGACGATCGTGCGGCCGTGGCGCTTGAGGTAGATGCGTGGACGGTAGGACCCGTCAGGGACGATCCGATCTCCGTTGTCGAGCCCGTCCCACGTGTAGGAGACACGGCCCTTCGCCTCGGGTCGCTTCCGCACGAGAGTGCGGACCGACGCGCCGTGGGAGTTGAGGATGTCCACCGTCACCGTCTCCGGACGGCGCAGCACGAGCGAGATCACGGCCGCGTCACGGAGGCACTCGCACACAGGCGAGAACACCTTGTCCACCTTCGTTCCGGTGATCGGGCTGCGCTCGAGCTTCAGACGCTCGGTGACTGCGAACGCAGTCGCGGTCGCGCCGAGGAGCGCCAGCACGATCAGTGTCTCGGGCAGCCGACGCAACGCGCGCGGATTGTAGTCTCGCGCGCGAACGCAACCCGGCGACAAGGCTCGAAGCGAGGCACTGCAGCGCATAGGAGTGTCGCCGAGGTGAACGCACATTCTCAACGCGCAGCGTGTCGTGTGGGGCGAAATCCACGCTGTGCCAGTGCCGTTCGCACTGCTGTCGAGCAACCGCCGGCGAGGCGCGACTCGGCGTAGACTCGTCTGAAATGGAGAGTTCCCCGTCGGCCCCGCCCGACGTGGGGCGCCGGGCGCTCAGCCCGCACCTCGCAAGCCTCCTCGCTCTCGCCTCTTACTGCGCCATCTCGATCGTCTTCTTCGGACGAGGCGCCGTCGCCTCTCCGGACACCACCGTCGTCGGTGACAGGGGGTCGGACAAGACGATCTTCATCTGGGCGTTCGAATGGTGGCCCCATGCCCTGGCGCACGGGATGGATCCACTGACCACCGACGTGGTCTGGGCACCCCGAGGCATGGATCTCTCCTGGGTGGCCGACACGCCGGGCGCAGCCCTCCTCGCGACACCGGTCACGGAGCTCTTCGGGCCGGTCGTGGCCTACAACGTCGCCGCGCTGCTCGCCCCGGCCACCGCAGCCTGGGCCGGTTTTCTGCTCGCACGCTGGGTCACCGGCTGGTTCTGGCCCGCTCTGGTCGGCGGGTTCCTCTTCGGATTCTCGTCGTTCGAGATCAGCCACACCATCGCACACCTCCATCTCACCCTCGCCTGCCTCGTTCCAATCTGTGCGCTTCTCGTCCTGCGCCGGTCGGTACGGGAGCTCACACGAACCCGCTTCGTGATCTACCTGAGCGCTGCGCTCTCGCTGCAGTTCCTCTTCTCCACCGAGATGTTCGTCCTGATGCTCGGAGTCGCGATCCTCGCACTCGGGATCGGATGGTTCGTGCTCGAGCGAGACCGTCGCCCCATGCTGGTTACCACGGCTGTGGAGTCGCTGGGAGCTCTCGTCGTCGCCGGCCTCGTGGTCTCGCCGTATCTCTACCACCTGTTTGTGCTGACCGGCTCCGGCTGGGCCCCGTCGCGGTCGCCGTTCCAGGCGGCGGCAGATCTTGCGAACTTCGTCGTTCCGAGACACTGGACCTGGCTGCAGTTCCCAGGAAGCGCGGAGATAGCGCGCAGATTCACGGCCAACCCGGTGGAGTCGACTGCATACCTCGGACTTCCGCTCGTGGCGATCGTCATACACTTCGCGCTCCAACGAGGCCGGTCGCGTCCACAGATCCTGCTCGTGCTGCTCCTTGTCGCGACCGCGTTCGTCTCACTGGGGCCACGGGTGCGATTCGCCGGCAAGGCGATCGGGGTAGGTCCATGGCAACTCCTCGCTCGACTTCCAATCACCGGGAGCGCGCTTCCGGTGAGACTCACGCTCTTCGTCTCGCTGTTCGCCGGCCTCGTGTGCGCAGTCTGGCTCGCCGAGAGGCGGACCTCGTACGTGCGCTGGCTCGTCGCAGCCGTCGCAGTCGCAGCCGTACTGCCGATCCCTTCGACGACGTTCTGGTCAGCGCACGTCCCACGTTCGAACTTCTTCGCGCGTGGCACTGCGGCGAAGTGGTTCGACGAGGACGACACCTTGCTCGTGCTTCCGTACGGCAGTGCCGGGTGGAGCATGACCTGGCAGGCTGAGAGCGATTTCGCCTACCGGATGGCGGGTGGGCGGCTCGGCAACCTTCCGCGTACGGAAGGCGCATGGCATCCGCTCCTTCTTGCTCTTGCGGGCCGTCTTCCGGTGACAGCTACGTCTCGGCGACGGCTTCGACCATTCCTGGCGGCACATCAGGTCGACGCGATCGTGATCGGACCAGGGACGCACAGGGCACCGAGAGCGCTGATCAGATCGCTCGGCATCAAGCCGATACACGTCGACGACGTTGGCGTGTATCCCCTCTCCCCTGGCGTCGGGCCACCGTAGGGAGTCGGTCGTGGACAGACACCACGACCTGGGCACCTCGACACGTCACGCTTGCACTCGCAGACGGGCGAGCAGGCATTGACGACGCGGGTGGCCGGACTCGCCTTCGAGCTTGAGCCGCAGGCCGTCGCGAACGGTGGCCGCCGTCGCAGCGAGCAGCGCGAGCGCGCCCAACGTCTGAGGCAGCCGCGCCAGGTGCGCGGACTCAAGTCCCGCGCCCACCGCTCGAGGTCGTGATTGCGAGCAACCCCAACCGTCATATGAGGTAGCGCCCTCGTGTCCGAGCAAGATGGCCGAGCTCCCAACGATGCTGCCTCCGATGGAGCGGACAACACGCGCAGGGTCGTGGTCGGCCTTGTCGTGGGCGTGCCGATCAGTGTCGTCTTCCTTTGGCTGGCTGTCCGTAACGTCGACCTCGCCGCGGTCAGAACGACCCTGCAGGAAGCACGACCCGCGCTCGTGGGACTCGCTGTCCTGGTCATGGCAGGCGTGTACTGGTTCCAGGCCGTCCGCTGGCGAAACATCGCGGCGTCCCCGCAGGTTAGCGTTGCTCGCTTCTACGGGATGGTGGTCGCCGGAGTCGCATGCAACAACGTGCTCCCTGCCCGTCTCGGCGACCTGCTGCGTGCCCGCTGGCTCGGTCTCGAGGCGCGCATGCCAGGCGGACGGGCGCTCGCAACGGTCGTCCTCGACCGCGGCTGCGATCTCGCCACTCTCTTCCTGCTCCTTGCAGTCGGTGTGACGACGGTCACGAGCGCAGAGTGGCTCGCACGAATCGGGTTCGCGACAGCGATAGCGCTCGTCGTGCTCGGGGGTCTCCTTTTCTTCGCGCGCGTCTACACAGGAAGGCACGGAGCGAATGCGCGAGATCGCAGCCTGGTCCGGAGGGTCGTGCGCGACACGCTCGAGGGTCTTTCGGTGCCGATCGGTCGACGCGAGCTCCTTCTGTGGCTCGTGCTCAGCCTCGGCGCCTGGGCGATGTGGGCGCTGAGTGCGATCTTCGTGGCGTATGCGCTCGGGTTCCAGCTTGGTCTCGGGAACGCACTGTTCGTCGCGGCAGTGATGAACCTCGGTGTCGCAGTGCCTTCGTCACCGGGGTTCGTGGGTACGTACGAATGGCTTGGAGTGGCGTCGCTCGGACTCCTCGGCATCGGCTCAGAGGAAGCGCTCGCTTTCTCGATCCTCCTCCACGCATGCTGGTACGTGCCCACGACGATTGCTGGCGGCATCTTGCTGGGAGTCCGAGCTCTACGTCGTGTGAGCGATCGCAGCGAGTGCGTTGACGCCTCGCTCAAGTGACGCGACAGCGGACAAGCGTCCCGAGGACGCGGAGCCCGTCGAGAGCGGTCAGCTTCTTGCCTTGCTCGCGCGTTCGAGCTCGATACCTGATCGGGACCTCATAGATTCGCTCCCCGGCTCGCAGCACCCTCGCCGCGATCTCGGGCTCGATCGCAAACCCTCGCTCCCGGAGCCGGAGTGACCGAAAGAGCTCGGTGCGCATCGCCTTGTGGCACGTCATCACGTCCGAGATGTAACAGTTGTAGAGCACGTTGGCGGCCAGCGTCACGACCCTGTTGCCGATCACGTACCAGAAGCTGTATGCATGTGTGCGCCCAGGCTCGCGAGCCGAAGACCACGTTCGCCTCGCCGGAGAGGAGGGGCGCCAGGACGAGCGCAAGGTCGGCCGCCGATACTCGAGGTCCGCACGAGAATCGCCGAGAACACGCCGGTCGCGTACTGCAAGCCCGTCCGGATGGCTGCGCCCTTGCCGAGGTTCGTGTCGTGGCAGACGACGGTCACGCCCGCCGGCCACGGGCGGCGCTCGAGCAGCTCCCGTGTTCCCGTCCTTCGAGCCGTCGTCGACGACGATCAGCTCCCTCCGGTCGACGGGCAGCTCCGCGCTGAGCGCATCGTCGATTGCCTCCTCCACAGTTGCCAGCTCGTCGAAGACCGGCATCAGGATCGTGAGGCTCACCGATTCCATCGCCGGAGGACGATCGCAGAAGCTGCCGTCGACAGTCGTCCCCAGGTCCGGCGCTCGGCGGACTCTCGGGGTTGCGCGCTCTCGAGCCGCCGGTGATGTGACGCCCCGACCGCCCTTGGACGCCGGCCTGCGGACACGGTCTCGTCGTACGCGTCCGACGATGCGATGGCGGCGAACGCGAGCGGGACACGAGCAACCAGCCGAGAACGATCAGGCCCATGAGGATGCGTCCGAGCGCCGGGAACAAGACCATGCGCAGAGTTACCGCGCTGTTCCAGAAGATGACGAGAATCGCCACGTTCACCACGGCGACGGCAATGAGGAACGGCACCGCCTCCGTCGAGCGGCGGCGCACGATGCAGACGAGCGCCAGCGCGATCGCGAGCGGCACGGCGATCAGCGTCGTTCGCGGGTGCGTCAGCACGTGCAGCATCTCCTGGAGCGTGGGAGAAGGCGGTCGGCCTGTCCCTGCATGCGACCGAGCCCGGGACGGATGCGTGACGACCTAGATCGTGAGTAGCCGTATAGAGCTGCCAGGGAACGGCGGTGAGAGCGACGATTCCCGCCGAGGTGAGAAGCTCGCGCAAAGGCCTGCGCGGTCGCAGTACCAACGGAACGCCAACCGCGACGTAGATCGCGACGACGTACATGGTCCCGTCCTGTTTGATAGCCAGTGATGCGGCAAGCATCAGAGTCGCGAGCCAGAGCAGGTGTCGCTCCCCCTCAGCCGCCCAACGAATCAGCGCCAGCGCTCCAGTGGCCCACACGAAGGCAAGCGGCACATCGGCGTAGGCTGTTAGCAGCTTGTTGACGACGGTGGGCATCATCATCAGCCCGGCCAGCCCCACGGCGAGCGGCAGGTCCGGCGTGATCGGTCTGAGGAGCGCCCACGACGTGCCAGCTGCGGCCGCCACCAGGAGCACGAGTTGGAGATGCATGACTCGGACGTCAGCCGCGCCCATCCAGTGGAAGCTCCAGGCGAGAAGCGCATTCATCCCCAGGGGGTACTCGAGATGCGACTGCGGATGAAGGTCGGGGCGCGCGAAGACCCTGGGATCGAGTACACCGGTCAGGCGCTCGCCGCCCGCCCAGATGATCTTCGCCTTCATAACCCAGTTCGACATCGTGTCGATCTCGTAGAGGGGCGTCAGAGCCGCTCGGACGCTGAGCACCAGAAGAGATGCTGACACGAGCGCTGCTCCGAGGAGCGCGGTGATGCCGCTCCTGTCCCCGCCGCGCAGGGATAGAGACGACGGTCCGCGCCGGCGTGCCACGAGCAATCCCGCAACGGCCACCGCTGCTACCAGGGGCAACACGACCACGGGCGACACGCTCAGCCCCGCGTAGAGCAACATCGGCGCCACAGTGAGAAACAGCGCCTGGCCCGAGAGCAGGGCGGCAGCAAGACGACTCCAGCGTCCGAGACGATGCCAGGCGTCGATCAGAAGCAGGAACCCAAAACCGGCGAAGGCGAGCGCCACGTTTCCGGCAGCGATCCGGAGGACGTGGGAAGTGATCACCGCTCCACGAGGACGTCGTCTCCGATGCGGTAGACAGTGCGCGCGCCCCGCGGCAGCGGCTCGCCGGTCGCGTTGAGCACGATCAGCCACTGCGCTTCGGCTGGGTCGACTTGGATCCTCGGGGCGAGCCAATACTGGAGCCACGACTCGAGGTACTTCAGGCTAGAGCGCTCGCGTTGCGCCACGGCAGTCCTGGGCGGCGCTTTCAGATGGGGCACGACGGCATATGTGCCGTTCTCTGCAATTGACGAAAGCGCTCGCTGGGCAAGTGGCAGCTTCTGCTTCGCCGGTATCACGTGCGGCGCGAGGGCGAGTGCCGCGGAGGAGGTCAGCCGGTGGTGCGCGCGCAGCGATCGGTACCAGCTCCGTCCGTACTGCGGAACGCACAACGTGATCGGCAGCGCGACGATCAGGATGGTCGCCGCTTCGGCCCAGTGACGCCGTCTCGCACACGCGAGGCTGAGAGCGATGACGGCCATCAGTGCGGTGAGGGCGTACGTCACGGCACGCGCGATGCCTGGAGAGCGCCGCTCACGTAACGTCGTCGACCGCCTCGAACCAGCCGATGTGACCGAATCATCCTCTCACGTCCGCGGCCCCTCGTCCGAACGGCTCGACGCTACGGACGAGCACGAACGGCTCCGCGTACTCACACCCGCAGCTCGAGCCGAAGAACTCGGCGGCCGCCCGTATCGCCCGCTCGCTCCGCGGATGCGGATACGGTCGCAGCTCGGTCTCGTAGTGCGCGAGTGCCGCGAGCTTCCGCTCGAGCGTCGCGGTGATGTCGACGAACCAGTTCGGGACGAACCAGTTCAGGGGAGCCGGCGTCCACTCGGTGCTCGAGGTCGGCGCGTACGTCAGGAGCCGGCGAACGGGTTGACCGGGCACCGGACGGGTCGCGACGGCCACCGAGTCGAAGAGCG
Source organism: uncultured Actinomycetes bacterium (assembly GCA_963734825.1). Lineage (GTDB taxonomy): Bacteria > Actinomycetota > Thermoleophilia > Gaiellales > Gaiellaceae > GMQP-bins7. The sequence goes on from CAVTIQ010000005.1 coordinate 74,083, forward strand.
CCCGGTGGTCGTAGTTCACGTCCGGCTGCGGCGTGTACACGACCTCGGGCGCGAAACCGGAGATCTGGTCCTCCACGACCCGGTTCACCTCGACGTGGGCGAGCGTGTCGAGTCGCATGTCGGGCAAATCGAGATGGACGTAGTCCTCGACTCCGAGCTCAGCCGCAGCACGGACCGCCTCGTCCTCTTTCCGCGCCCGCTTGGCAGCGTCACCCGGGTACTGGGTGGAGCTCCCATCGGTCACGCAGACGATCCGAACGGCGTCGCCGCGGACGGCGGCGTGGACGGCGATCGTGCCCCCCATCCCGAGCACTTCGTCATCCGGATGCGCTGCGAACACCAGGACGCGGGTCATGCCGGCCGAATCATCCCAGCCTCGCCCCGACGACGAGCCCGCCTGCAGCGGTCTCGACCTCCTCGAGGAGGAGCGCACCGTCGCCGCAAGCTACGACTGGTCCCTCCGGATGCTCGGCGACGATCGTGCCCGCCGGCTCCGCCGCGACGAGCTCCACGGGCCGCGCGCGCCAGACCACGACCTTCTCGTCGCCGAGGAACGTGAACGCGCCCGGATAGGGCCGCGTCTGGGCGCGCACCCAGTCGTAGAGATAGGGCGCGCGCGTCTCCCAGTCGATGATCCCGTCGACCGGAGTCCGCTTCTGCCAGTGACTCGCACGCGTCGGATCCTGTTGGAGGCGCGGCGCGGTTCCTACGACTAGCTGCGGTACGCACTCACGGATCAGCTCCACATGCGCCTCGGCCAGCCGATCGAAAAGCGTCGTGGCCGTCTCGTCCGGCGCGATTTCGACAACCGCCTGACCCACGATCGCGCCGGAGTCGGCGGTGGCGTCGACGATCTCGAACAGCGTCACGCCAGTCCGCGCAAGACCGCTCAGGATCGCCCACGGAATCGCCGCGCGGCCCCGATGGCGAGGGAGCAGCGTCGGGTGCATCCCGAACACGCCTCCCGGCGCGAGAGCAATGAACGGGTCGCGCACGAGCTGCGACCAGCCGACGATGAAGATCAGCTCGGGCTCGAGCCGGCGAACCGCCTCGACCGTCTCCTCGGAGTTGACGTCACTCGTCTCGACGAGCTCTGCACCGAGCTGTGTCGCGACCTCGTCGAACGAGCACTGACCGGAACGGCTCGGGTCGATGGGACCCTCGAGCGTGACTAAACCGACGACGTTGCAGCCCGACTCCGCCGCCGCAACCAGGCAGTCGCGGCCGATCGTGTCGAAGCTGACCCAGACGGTGCGCATCGCGACGCGATGCTAGTCGACGACCGGCGGGAGCCCTTCGCTGCGCCCACGCTGGATGCGGACCCAGCTGTGACGTCCGATATAGACGAGCAGCGCGACGAGGCCAGCGGAGAGCCCCACGACGACGATCACGCCGGCGCCCGGGACGTCCAGCAGCTTGATCCCGGCGAGACCGAGTACCCCGGCAAGCAGGAAGCGGAGGTCCCGCTCGGGGATCGAAAGGCTGACGCGGCCGCCGATGAGAACGCCGGGGATCGAACCGAGGAGAAGCCAGAACAGGATCCCGAAGTCGACATTGCCGGCCGCCCAGTGCGCCGCGCCCGCGACGTAGAGGAGCACTGCCGCGTGGAAGATGTCGGTGCCCACAACCTTGTGCGCCCTGAGCGGGAACACGACGAGGAGCGTGAGCCCGAAGAACACACCGCTGCCAACGGATGTCATGCCCACGATGAATCCACCGAACGCACCGATCACGATGGCCGCGACGCAGTCCCGCTTGGTCATCCGCGCAGGCATCTCCGCCGTCTCCTTCGTGTGGATGAGGCTCTTTGCGATGAGTCCGGCGGCACCGAACAGCAGAGCTGCGCCGAGCACCTGCCCCATGACCGACTTCACGTCGTCGCCGTAGTGCTTGGTGAGCTGAACGGAGACCCAGACCCCGAGGAGCGACATCGGCACCGACCCGATCAGCATCCAGCCGGCCAGGCGTGCGCGAACGTTGCCCATGCGCCGGTGCTGAGCCGCTCCGACTGTCTTGAAGACGGCGCCGTGGGCGATGTCGGTCCCGATGGCCGTCGACGGCGAGATCCCGAACAGGAAGACGAGGATCGGCGTCATCAGCGACCCGCCGCCCATCCCTGTCATCCCCACCAGGAGCCCGGTGAAGAGCCCGGCGAGGACGAACTCCCAGTCCATCGGAAGGAGCCTACTGTCGGTAGGCGTCGATCAAGACACGCGCGACCTCGGGTCGCGTGAACTCCACCGGCGGCACCTCGCCTTCGCCCAGCATCTCGCGCACCTTCGTCCCCGAGAGGAAGACGCGATCCTCTGGGCCGTGCGGGCACGACTTCGTGCTCGCCATCGACCCGCACACGTTGCACCAGAAGGTGTGCTCGAAGAACATCGGCTCGACGTCGAGCTCATGTGCGCTGAACTCGTCGAAGATGAGCTGGGCGTCGTAGGTGCCGTAGTAGTCGCCTACTCCTGCGTGGTCTCGGCCCACGATGAAATGGGAGCAGCCGTAGTTCTTGCGGCAGATGGCGTGCCAGATCGCCTCGCGCGGCCCGGCGTAACGCATGGCTGCGGGGAAAGCCGAGAGAAGCACACGGTCCTGCGGGTAGTAACCCTCGAGAAGCGTGTTGTAACAGTCGACCCGCACGCCGACCGGAACGTCGTCGGCCTTCGTCTCACCGACGAGCGGATGGACGAGAAGCCCGTCCACGGTCTCGAGAGCGACCTTCGTCAGGTACTCGTGCGCGCGATGGATCGGGTTACGCGTCTGGAAGCCCACGACGCGCCTCCAGCCTCGCTCGGCAAACACCCGCCGTGTTTCGGCCGGGTCTCGCGCGAGCTCGGGGAATGCAGATGCCTGCCGCTCGAACACCGTCACTTGACCGGAGAGGTAGAGCGGCTTCTGGCCGTAGAGCCGGGCAACACCCGGATGCGCGTCGTCGGTCGTTCGGAAGCTGAGCTCCGCTTCGCGCTCCTTGTCGTACTCGAAGACCTCGTCGACCTCGATCCAGGCAACGGGCTTGCCCGCCTCGTCGGCGAGCGCGACGCGGTCGCCGGCCGGAGCCGAGTCGACGGCGAGGCACACGGGAAGCGCCCAGGGCAGTCCGTTGGCGAGGTGCATCTCGTCGAGGACGCGCTCGTAGTCTGCGCGCCCCATGAAGCCCTCGAGTGGGGAGAGCGCACCGGACGCGATCATGTCGAGGTCGGAGAGCTCGCGTGAGGTGAGCTCGAGGCGCTCGAGCGTGTCGAGATCGTCTGGGCGCTCGCCCGTTCGATCCACGAGCGCGCCGCCGTGCGGAGCGACCAGAAGATCCGTCGCGGCGACCGTCATGCCCGTACCTCGGCCGGGATGAGACCGAGCTCTTCGAGCTTCGCAACCACCAGCTGCGCGGCCCCTTCGGGCTCCGTCGACTCCGTATCGACCACGATCTCGGGCGATGCCGGCGCCTCGTAGGGATCGTCGACACCCGTGAAGCCCTTGATCTCGCCGGCGAACGCCTTGGCGTAGAGGCCGTTGACATCGCGACGAGCACACTCGTCGACGGACGCGCTGACATATACCTCGACAAACTGGCCGAACTCCTCCACGAGCTCGCGCGCCTTCTGCCGTGTCTCCTCGTACGGCGAGATCGCGGCGGCTATCACCGCACCACCCTGGCGCGTGAGTCGCGACGCGACCCAGCCGATCCGCTCGATGTTCGTGTCCCGGTCCTCCTTGGAGAAGCCGAGGCCTTTCGAGAGATGCTGACGCACAGAGTCGCCGTCGAGGTACTCGACGACGAGGCCGCGGCGGTCGAGCTCGGGCCCGACGATGTGCGCGATCGTCGACTTCCCGGACCCCGAGAGACCCGTGAACCAGAGCGTGAACCCGCCGCCGCGTACGCGGTCGGATTCGGGGTGGTCGTGCGCGTGGATGTGGTCCGTCATGACGTCCTTTCAGCAGTCGCAGTCTCTTCTTCGTGGATGCCGCATTCGAGCTTGTCCGACCCGGCCCAGCGCCCCGCCCGTTCCTCGTCGTCGAGGCCGGTCGGACGCGTGCACGGGATGCAGCCGATCGAACGGTACCCGGCGTCGTGGAGAGGGTTGTAGGGGATCTCGTTCACGTTGACGTACGCCCACACCCGTTTCTCGTCCCAGTCCGCGAGCGGATGGATCTTGAATACGCGATAGCGCTCCGACCATTCGATCTTCGGGGTCCCGGCGCGGCTCGGCGACTGATCACGGCGGATGCCCGAGATCCAGGCGTCGTACGGCGCAAGGGCGTTCACGAGCGGCTCGACCTTGCGAATGTGGCAGCAGCGGTCGGGATCGCGCTCCCAGAGGTTCGCGCCCTCCGCCCGGTGCTGCTCGGCAATCGTGGGGATCCCGGGCTGGATCAGCTTGAGCTGGTAGCGATCGACGAGCGCTTCACGTGTCTCGTACGACTCGCGGAAGAAGAGATGCGTGTCGAGCTCGACCGTGTCCATGCGCAGCCCCAGCTCCGCGACCATGTGCACGAGGACCGACGACTGCTTCTGCCACGAGCAGGTCAGGCAGAGACGCGGCCAGAAGAACTGATGCGCCCACGCAATCAGCTCCTCGGCCTCCATGGCCTCGAAGTCGAGGTCAGGAAGCGGGGGCGGGCTCAGCGCTCTGACGGCCAAGGAGCACCTCCTTCAGGGTGTCGGCGCGCAGGCCCAGGCGTAGCGTCTCGAGTGCGATGACCTCCTCGGGCGGGATGTTGCCGAGGTTGACCTCGGGACCGAAGTGCCGTACGAACCAGGCCTGCGAGCCCTTCGTCGGCGCCTCCCAGATGAGGTCGTGGAAGCTCAGCGAGTGCTCGATCTCGTCGACGAGGCCTGTCCGCAGCTCCCCCGTCGGGCGGTAGATCCCGGCCGTGCCGCCCTCGCGACCCTCGGCGATCACCTTCCACGCGCCAGCGTCGAGCTCCTCGCGCATCCACTGCACCCACAGATACGGCGCGATGTTGACCTCCGAGTCCTTCGACCCGACCTCGGAGAGGACGACGAAGTCGCGCGAGAAGTCGGCGATGAGCTCCAGCTTCGTGTCGCGCGGGATCTCGATCGTGCCGTCCGAGATCTCGACGTGCGAGAAGCGGAAGTGCTCGAGCCAGCGCTTGTACTCGTCGAGCTTTCCCTGCGCATAGACCGCTTCGAAGAGCGTGCCGCCGCAAACGACCGGGGTCGAGAAGGACCGGTACAGCGCGGTCTTCTTCTCGAGGTTGTTCGTGACGTAGCTCGTACCCCAGCCGAGCTTCACGATGTCGACGTACTCGCCGGCGGTGTCGAAGAGGCCCTCGATCTCCCTGAGGTTGAGCCCCTTGTCCATGACATGGGTCAGGCCTCGGGAGCGCGGCTTGCCCTCGCGGGTCGGCACGTCGAGGAACGAGTGCTCAGGAGAGTCGTGCATAGATGTCCTCCAGCTTCTTGTGGGCGCGTGCCTGGACGTCGCGGTACAGCGAGTCGCCGTGTGCGTCGATTCCGACGGTGAGCGGGCCGAAGTCCTTTACGCGGAACTTCCAGAGGCACTCGGGCATGAGCTCCTCCCACGCGACCTCCTCGATCTCCTCGATCTGGGTCGTCTCGAGCGCAGCCGCGCCACCGACGATCGCGAAGTAGACCATCCCGAGCGCGTGCATCGGCTCGATCGCCTCGTCCGGGAAGCCACCCTTACCGCAGATCGCGCGAACGCCGTACTGCGAGCCGAGCCCCTCCGTGAAGCGCACCATGCGCGCGCTCGTCGTCGTGCCGATGCAGAGCTTCTCGTACTTCCCTCTGCCCTCGGAGTCCGTGCCGACCTTGCGCACGTTTGGCGCCGTGTGCAGGAGAAATGCGCCCGTCAGATCCATCGGCGGCTCGATCCCCTGGTCGAAGATCCTGATCTGCGTCCTGTCCCGGATCCCGATGATGTGACCCTGGACGATGACCTCGTCTCCCGCGCGCAGCTTCAGGATCTCGGCCGGGTCCGACACGGGGAAGGTGACCTCGTGTGTCGCCATCACGCGTCCCGCTCGTACTCGACGATGCCGTCGACGGTGACGTGTGCCGATGCGCGCCGCGCGGCCCAGCACTGGTAGTTGACGGCGACCGGATTCAGGGTCATGTGCGTGTCAGCGTGCTCGATGTGGACGGAGAGCACCGTCACATCGCCGCCGAGCCCCATCGGTCCGACCCCCGTCTCGTTCAGGAGGTCGTACAGCTCTCCCTCGAGCTGGGCGACGAGGGGATCGGGGTTGTGTGTCCCCACCGGGCGCGCGATCGCCTCCTTCGCGAGGTGCATCGCGTAGTCGGCCGAGCCACCGATGCCGACGCCGACGATCCCGGGCGGACACGGCTTGCCGCCGGCACCGACGATCGACTCGAGGACGAACTTCTTGATCCCGGTGACGCCGTCGGCGGGAACGCACATCTTCAGGAAACTCATGTTCTCCGAGCCGGAGCCCTTGGGGACGCACTTGACGTCGAGGCCGTCCCAGTCCGGGACGAAGTCCCAGTGCACGATCGGCACGCGGTACCCGACGTTCGGCCCCGTGTTCTCGCGAGTGAGGGTGTGGACGGTGTTCGAGCGAAGCGGATGCTCGACGGTCGCACGCTCGGTCCCGATCTTGAGCGCGTCGTAGATCCGCGCCGGATGCAACGGAAAGCCCTCGCCGACGCGGCAGTAGTACACCGCGAGTCCCGTGTCCTGACAGACCAGGTTCTTCTCCTCCTCGGCAACGTTCACGTTGCGGAGGATGGTCTGGAGGACGCGCTGGCCCGTGACCGAGGTCTCGCGCTCCTGGGCTGCGGCGAGCGCGTCGCGCAGGTCCTGCGGGATGTCCTTCAGCGCCCACACGTAGAGGTGCGCGGCTACGTCCTCGACGACCCCGGCGAGATCCGTGGACGTCGCGACGCTCACGCCAGTGCCCTCTCGGCCGCCGCACGCCCGGCACGTCGTCCGAAAACGGTGCACTCGAGGAGGCTGTTTCCCATCATCCGGTTCCTTCCGTGAGTACCACCGGCGATCTCGCCACAGGCGAAGACGCCGTCGAGCGTCGTCTCGGCGTCGGCGTCGATGACGAGGCCGCCGTTCTGGTAGTGCAGGACTGGGTAGGTGAGGATCGGCTCCGAGAGCGGGTCGATGCCACCGCCTCTGTATCTGCGGAGCATGTAGGGCAGGGAGATCTCGGCGTCGACCGGGTCGATCCTCGTCGTGTCGAGCCACACCGCCGGCCGGCCGTCGGACGTGAGGACTCCGCGTCCCTGCTCGACCTCGTCGAAGATCGCCTGCGAGACTGCGTCGCGCGCGCCGAGGGAGTCCGTGAACTCCTCGCCGTTCGCGTTCAGCAGCACGGCGCCATAGGCGCGTGTCGTCTCCGGGATCGAGTACCCCTGCATCGTCGCCGGCCAGGCGCCGCCGTTCGGGTGGTACTGGAGCGCGTCCAGGTCACGAGCCTCGACGCCCGCAGCGAGCGCGACCTGCGTTACCTCACCCGTCGCGTTCGGATGGTTCGTCGACAGCTCGCCGCGCTCCTCCGCTTCGCGGTAGCAACGGCCGCCGGCTGCGAGCACAACGGTGTTCGAGCCGATGCGAGCTGCGCCGTCGGGAGTCACGAAGGTCGCTGCGTAACCGGCGGCCGACGGCTCGAGCTCGACCAATGTGTGCTGCGGCAGCGCGGTTCCGCTGCCTGCCTCGAAGGCCTCCCGCAACGACTTCGTGATCGCGTGGCCCGTGCGATCGCCGACCTGGAGCAGCCGCTTGCGGCTCGCACCGCCACAACGGGCAAGGCGATAGCCGCCGTTCGAGCGCGTGAACTCGACTCCGAGCTCCTCGAGCCAGTGGATCGCAGACGGGGCCTCACTCGTCAGTACCTCGACGAGGCGGCGGTCGGCGGTGTCGTGCGAGCTCCGCATGACGTCCTCCGCATGGATCTCCGGCGAGTCGTCCTCGGCAAACGCAGCCTGGATGCCGCCTTGCGCCTTTGCGGAGTTGCACGCCTGGAGCGTCGACTTCGTCGCAAGTCCGACCCGCGCGCCGCTCCGCTCGGCAGCGACAGCCGCCGCGAGGCCTGCAGCGCCGCTGCCGACTACGAGCACGTCGAAGGACGCCGTCCTGGCCACCGCCCCATCGTACACGGTTTCGTAATTTCTGTCATTAGTTTTCGTTATTCCAAGCTCGATATGCGCATACGCGCCCGAGCCTGTGAGCGGCTAGACTCGCCCGCATGGGAACGCTCGGCGATGTCGTGAACCCGGACTTCCTGACGGTCGCTCCCGAGGACACCCTCGGCGAGGTGGCCGAACGGATGACCCGCCAGAACGTCGGCGCAGTCGTGGTCAAGGATCACGGCCGCCTGATCGGCATCCTCACCGAGCGCGACCTGCTGCGCGCGATGGCGGCGCGCGTGCACACCAGTGACGCTCGTGTTCGGCAGTGGATGACCGCCGATCCGATCACCGCCCCGCTCGACACGGATCTCGACGAGGCCTCGCAGATCATGCTCGACAACGGGTTCCGGCACCTCCCCGTGGTCGACGGCGAGACGGTGCTCGGTGTGGTCAGCTTGAGGCGGGTTCTCGGCGGCCGGCGCCAGCCGGTGACCGAGCCTGCGCCGGCGCCCGAAGCCGCATAGCGTCAGCTACAGGCTGAGACGACGCCCTTCACGAGCGTCGAGGCGGCCGCCTGCGCGCTGAGGCCCCGCGACCGAAGCTGCTTCATCACCTTGGGCCTTGCCCGCAACTCGGCTGCCGCTGAGCGCTCGGCGGAGGACTTCCCGAGGCGGGTAAGGAGACATGACGCATGGTCCCCGGCTCCGCCGATCCAGCCCGTCGCATAGAGGTACTTCTCGACGGGCTTCCGGTACGGAGCCCGAGAATAGGCGGCACGCGCCTTCGAGACCGGAACTCCCTGCTTCTGCGCTCCGGCGACGACGAGCCGGATTGCAGCGGGGTCCGTGGACGGGAGCACGTTGGCAGTACGCCCTGCCAGCTGGCCTCCCAGCGACAGCGCCAGAAGTGACACGGCGGTAAGGACACCCGCGTACTCGACCACGCGTCCAACGTCGGCGAGCCCGCACCGTGTCTCGACACCCGATCGGGTTGGGGCTCTCGAACTCGACCTTCGCCGGTCGGGAGCGCGGCGCTTTGGTGGCTATCGACCCCAGCGACGAACCGCAAACACCGTCACGGCGACAGAGATGGCGAAGACGAGTCCGACTTCGTACACGCCGAGAGGTCCGAACAGGCTCAACAGCAGCGTGAGCGCGAAGAAGACGACGATCCAGGTGAGGAGCGCTCGCACCAACAGCATCCGACGATCGTCTCGCCGATTGTCGAACGGGTCAAGGCGTGACTACCAGATCGAGCGCAGGAGCTGCTCGGCGTCGGCTTCCGTGACCGGACGCGGATTCGCACGAGCGCCGGCGCGTTCGACGACGTCCCCGGCGAGTGAGGGCAAGTCGTCCTCCGGCACGCCGAAGTCTCGGAGGCGCCCGAAGCCGCCGAGCGCAGCGAGCTCCTCGATCCGTAAGACAGGGTCATCTGTCTCGAGCGCCTCGGCGAGCAGCACGAACGCCTCGGGAACGACGGGCTCGTTGAAGCGAAGAGCCGGGGGCAGCGAGAGCGCGTTCATCGCACCGTGCGGGAGGTCGTAGCGCCCACCGAGGGCTTGCGCGATCGCATGCCCGAGGAAGAGGCCTCGCTCGCCGAGCGCCCGTCCCGCATGCATCGCACCTTCGAGCAGGAGCGTCCGTGCGCCGACGTCATGGCCGTCCGCAACCACGGCGGGCAAGCTGCGGCTGATGAGTCGGGCTCCTTGGGTCGCATCGTCGAGCGGCCCTGCGTAGAGCGCTTCGGCGCAATGGGCTAGGGCGTTCAGCGACGTCCCGACGGTCTCGTCGAGCGGAAGGTCGAGCGTCAGGAGCGGCTCGTAGACGATCGCAACGGTGCGAGCGCCCGTACCACCCGTCTTCTTGCGCTGCTTCTCGTCTCGCATTCCGAAGTGGCGTGTCCACTCGGTGCCCGCATACGTCGTCGGCACCGCGAGGAGCGGCAGCCCGGTCTCGGCCGAGACCGCCTTCGCAGTGTCGATCGCGCTCCCTCCGCCCGCGCCGACGAGGAGGTCGGCATCCGCGGCCGCCTCCCGCGCCGCCTGGACGACCTCGAGCGGGCTGTGCCGCCGAGCGGATGTGAAGCGGTTCTGGACGGGCACGTCGAGATCCGCGAGGCGTGCGCTCGTCACGAGAAGAGGTCGAGTGCTACCGAGCTCGGATAGGACCGGCCCCACCTCACCGAGACCCCACCGGACGATCATGGGTCGAGCCGTCCTCGCGCGAAGGTGACGAACTCTTCCGCGACACGAGAGCGCGACCGCCCCGTCGCCGAGGCAAGAGAGATCTCCCGTGTCGCTTCGAGCCCCTGCACGCGAGCCTCTGTGAGGGTCCCTGCCTCGAGATTCGACTCGACCGCGGTGCGCGAGATGAACGTGACTCCGTAGCCCGCCTCGACCGCGTGCCGAACGGACTCCTGGAGCCCGAGCTCGAGCCGGACGTCGAGGTCTCGCAGGCGAACGCCGCTGCGACGCAGCGTGTCCTCGATGATCTGTCTTACTCCCGCGCCTTCCTGCATCAGGATCAGCGGCTCGTCGCGGAGCTCGTTCACCGAGACAGCCCTGCCCGCGAACCGGTGCCCGGGCGGGCACGCGAGGATGACCTCGTCGGAGAAGAACGGCTCGAAGCGGACGCCGCGATACCTTCGCGACGCGCCGACGATACCGAGCTCGAGCTCACGGGACGCAACGCGCTCGACGACCGTGTGCGTGTCCGACACGGTGAGCGAAACATGGACACCGGTGTTCTCGCGCTGGAACTCGCATAGAAGGAGAGGAACGGCGATGGCTGCAGGCCCGGTCGACGCTCCGAGCACGAGCTGACCCTGGAGGTCACCATCGGCGATCGACGCGACGTCGGACTCGATCTGCTCTTCGAGCGTGAGGAGCTTCTGGGCACCGCGGTAGAGACGCCACCCCGCCTCCGTCGGTTCGACCCGCCGTCCGGAACGATCGAGCAGCTGTGTGCCGAGGCGCTTCTCGAGCGCCCGCACCTGAAGGGACACGGCGGGCTGGCTCACCCCGAGTCGCGCGGCGGCCTGCGAGAAGCTGCGGCGGTCGACGACCGCACAAAAAGCCTCGAGCTGGCGCGTATCCATATAAGCGGAGCTTATCCAAGGATAGGCTAGGGTCAGCGCGTGCGGGTCTGGGTCGACATCTCGAACTCCCCACAGGTGCTCTTCTTCCGGCCGCTCGTCTCGCTGTTGGAGGAGCGGGGTCACGAAGTCGAAGTCACGACGCGCGACTACGCGCAGACCCTCGAGCTGCTCGAGCTCCATGCGATTTCGCACAGCGTCGTGGGGCCGCAGCACGGCGGCGCGACGGCCCTGGGAAAGGGGCGAGCGTTCACCGGACGCCTGCGCGCACTACGCAGCTGGGCGGGCCCGCGTCGCTTCGATCTCGCGCTCTCGCACGCATCCCACGAGCTCCCGCTCGTCGCCCGCTCGCTCGGGATTCCGTCCTCGTATGCCTTCGACTACGAGTTCGCTCGCACGCAGCACACGCTCGGGAGCAAGGCAGCGCGTCGCGTCGTCGTACCGGACGCGATTCCGCAGGACCGCCTCGACAGGCTCGGCGCGTCGGCGTCCAAGGTTCGGCGGTTTCCCGGCCTGAAGGAGGAGTACTACCTCGCCGGGTTCTCTCCCGACGAGTCGGTGCTCGATGCCCTGAAGATCGATCGAGACAAGACGCTCGCGATCGTCCGCACGCCCCCCGATGTCTCCCTCTACCACCGCCACGAGAACCCGCTGTTCGCCGACCTCCTCCGCGTTCTCGGAGCCCGACTCCGGCGTGCGAACGGTCGTCCTACCGAGGACACAAGCGCAGCGCCGCGACGTCGCGGCGCTCGGACTGCCCACCGTCCTCGTGCCCGAGCATGCGATCGACGCGCAGAGCCTCGTGGCGCTGGCGGACGTCGTTATCTCCGCCGGCGGGACGATGAACCGCGAGGCAGCCGCGCTCGGAATCCCGGTCTATACGACGTTCGCGGGCCGGCTCGGCGCGGTCGACGAGCAACTGATCCTCGAAGGGAGGCTCGAGCTCCTTACGGCGCCCGACGCGGTTCGCCTCGAGAAGCGGGCGGGCACGAGCCGAGCCGTCGAGCGGGATCCCGCCTTGCTTCTCGATCTGCTGCTCACGGCGCTCGAGGCGTAGCCGAGCGCCGACGACCTCAGCCTGCGGTCGGCGCCTCCTCGACGGGCACCTCGAGTGCCTGCGCCGAACGCTTGGGGGCTGCGACGAGGGTGTTCAGGCGGCCGACGAGGTCGAGCGTCTCCCCTGCTTCGACGAGGCGGTGGAGCTCGTCGAGCTCCTCCTCGAGCCACGCGGCGTCGATCGGAGGCCGCGTCACGAGGAGGATCGCCTCGTGGCTCGACGGCGACACCGACTCGTGGTCGGACCAGAGCTCCTCGTGGAGCTTCTCGCCGGGGCGCGCACCGACGAACTCGATCTCGATGTCCGTCCCGGGCTCCTTGCCCGACAGCCGGATCATCGTGTCCGCGAGGTCGACGATCCGCACCGGCTCGCCCATGTCGAGCACGTAGACCTGACCTCGCCCACCGATCGCACCCGCCTGGATGACGAGCTGAACCGCCTCCGGGATCGTCATGAAGTAGCGCGTCATCTCGGCGTGGGTCACGGTGACAGGGCCGCCGCGTGCGATCTGCTTGCGGAAGATCGGGATCACGCTCCCCGACGAGCCGAGCACGTTCCCGAACCGGACCCCGCAGAACCGCGTCTGGCGTGTCGTCGCGGTGGCCCCAGCTCTCCACGAGCCACTCGCAGAGCGCCTTCGACTGCCCCATCACCGTCTTCGGGTTCACGGCTTTGTCCGTCGACACGAGCACGAAACGCTTGGCGCCGAACTCGACGGCGATGTCTGCGACGGTCCGCGTGACGAGGGTGTTGTTGCGTACCGCCTCGAGCGGATTCGCCTCCATCAGCGGCACGTGCTTGTACGCCGCCGCATGAAACACGACCGCAGGCCGGTACTTGTCGAAGACCTGGCGCATCTTGACCTCGTTGCCGGCGTCGGCGAGGACCGCTGCCGTCGCATGGAAGACCCGCTCGTCGACGAGCTCGCGCTCGATCTCGAACAGCCCCGGCTCGCCGTTGTCGACGAGGACGAGGCGCGTCGGGCCGATGCGCGCGATCTGGCGGCAGAGCTCGGAGCCGATCGAGCCGCCTGCGCCCGTGACCAGCACGACCTCTCCCTTGAGGTAGCCGGCAATCGAGTCGAGGTCGACCTCGACCGGCTCGCGCCCGAGCAGATCCTCGACCTCGACCGGGCGGATCTGCCCCGTCAGGTTGAAGTCCGTCGAGATCATCTCGGCGAGCCCGGGCAAGGTCTTCACAGGTACGCCTTCCCCTCGGGCGATCGCGACGATGCGCTCGCGCGTCTCTCCTCTGGCGGAAGGGATGGCGATGAGCAACTCGTCGGGCTTGCGGTCGCGGAGGATGTTCTGGAGCTCGTCACTCGTCCCGAGCACGCGGACCCCGTGCAGCCTCAGGTTCTTCTTTCGCGGATCGTCGTCGACGAGGCCGATCGGTGTGTAGCCGAGGGACGGAGTCCGGAGCATCTCGCGCAGGATCTGCTCGGCTGCATCCCCTGCGCCGACGATGATGACCTCCTTGCCCCTGGCCACGACCCTCCCGGCGGACGGGCGCTCGATGACCGTGCGCGCGAGAAGGCGAGAGCCCAGCACGAACGCCAGCAGGAGCAGCAGCTGGACGAACCAGATTCCGCGCGGGACCTTGAGCGTGTGGAGATCGCGCCCGAGCAACGAGAAGACCACGAAGACCGCGATGACCGCTACGGAGACACCGCGGACCGCGCCCCACATGTCGCGGGTCGAGACGTACCGCCACCAGCGGTTGTAGAAGCCGAAGGCGACGAAGACCGGAATCGTGATCCCGACGACGAGCGCCACGATCTCCCAGTCGAGGTAGCGCTGGTAGCGAAGCGGCGTCTCCCCGTCGAAGCGGACGTACCAGGAGAGGATCCACGCGGCAGCCACGAGCCCGGCGTCGACGCCGACCTGCCACAGCCGATGCCGGTTCAGGGGCGATCTCATGCCACCCGGGCCTCCGTCGCCGCAAGCACGGTCTCGACCACGCGTTCCTGCTGTTCGAGCGAAATGCCGGCCCAGAGCGGCACGGAGAAGTTCTCCTTCGCCGCTCGCTCCGTCTCTGGGAGGTCGCCCTCCGCGTAGTCGAGGTATCTCATCGCCGGCTGGAGGTGGAGAGGCGGCTCGTAGTAGTCGGCGCTGCCGATGCGCGCCTGCGTGAGCGCGGCGCGGATCTCGTCTCGCTGAGGAGAGCGGGAGACGAACAGGTGGTAGACGTGACCCGGCTCGTCCACCGGCACGTCGCAGGCACGTCCGAGCCCGAGCTCGCGGTACCGCTCGGCCGCCTCGCGCCTCAGGGCCGTCCACGTGTCGAGCTCGCGCAGGAAGATCCGGAGCGCCGCCGCCTGGATCTCGTCGAGCCTGGAGTTCGTTCCCACGTACTCGAAGATGCGCTTCGACTTCGAGCCGTGGAACCGAAGCATCCGGACGCGCTCTGCGAGCTCGGGGTCGTTCACCGCCACGAGCCCGCCGTCACCGAGTCCGAACAGGTTCTTCGTCGGATAGAAGCTGAATGTCGACGCAACGCCGGTTCCCGCGATCTCGGGCGAGCCGAATGCCTGCGCTGCGTCCTCGATCAGCGGCAGCCCGAGCTTCGAGAGCTCCGCGAGGGGCGCGGGCCGTCCGAAGAGGTGAACGGGCATGATCGCCCTCGTTCGCGGAGTGATTCGCTCGGCGACCCGGTCAGGGTCGAGATTGAGCGTCTGTGGATCGATGTCCGCGAACACCGGAGTGGCGCCCACGCGTGCGATTGCCTCCGCGGTCGCGTAGAAGGTGAACGCGGGGCAGATCACTTCCGCGCCCGGACCGATCTCGAGGGCATTGAGGACGAGGACGAGCGCGTCGGTGCCGTTCGCGACCCCAACCGTCTCTCGGACACCGAGATAGCGCGCC
This sequence comes from uncultured Actinomycetes bacterium, assembly GCA_963734825.1. Classification (GTDB taxonomy): domain Bacteria; phylum Actinomycetota; class Thermoleophilia; order Gaiellales; family Gaiellaceae; genus GMQP-bins7. The sequence goes on from CAVTIQ010000005.1 coordinate 89,174, forward strand.
GCTTCCTCCTCGAAGGCGCTGACGTTCGGTCCGAACACGAATTGCCCGCTCTCGAGCACGTCGTCGATCGCGACCTTCAACTGAGGAAGGAGAGGCGCGTACTGCGCCTTGACGTCGATCAGGGGGATCGGATCGCTAGGCGTGGTCACGTTCGCGAGTGTACCCAGGGGCCTTCGCCACGGACTTCATCATTCGGAGGCGGACTTCTGGTTGGCACGGCGGCGACGCAGCCGTCGGACGACGAGCCATGCGACCACACCGACGACGACGGCGGCCACCACGTAGTCGAGGTAGTGGAACGCGTGACTGATGTCCTCCCAGCTTGCGCCCGCGGCGTATCCGGCACCTGCGAACGCGAAGCACCAGATCGCCGAACCTGCGAGCGTCAGGAGCGTGTAGCGGACGAACGGCGTCTCGAGCACGCCCGCGGGGATCGAGACGAAGGACCGGATGACCGGAGTGAGGCGACCGAGAAACACAGCCCAGTCTTCCCAACGCTCGAACCAGCGCTCCGCCCGGCCGAGCTTCTCCTCGTCGACGTGGAGCCAGCGACCGTGTCGCTCGAGGTAGGGGCGCCCTCCGTAAAGGCCGATGGCCCAGCCGCAGATCGCTCCGAGCGTGTAGCCGATCGTGCCAGCGAGAGCGATGGCGACGTAGGCCGGAAGCCCGTCCTCGATCGTCCGACCGAAGAGCACGACGTCCTGGCCGGCGAACGCTCCCGACGCGACTGCGCCCCCGTAGACCATCACGACCTCGCTCGCGGCCGGGAACAGGGCATCGACGAACATGAGGATGAAGACGGCATAGAGGCCGTAGTCGCCGATCGCCGAGGTGACGGCGTCCGTGAGGTCGGTCACGACCGAGGCAATCAGCATCGCGGCGCCAGGATCGAAGCGACAGGCACCGCAGGAGTCTAGAGAGGCGCGTCGTCGCGAGCCTGCAGCTAACGACCGCCCGCGACACGACGGACGCGAAGCTGCTGGTCGAGCGAGACTAGGCCGACCTCGTTCCGTGCGGCGACCCGAATCCGATACAGCCCGCCGAAGGCAAGGCGCCCGTTGCGCAGTCGACCGTTCCAGACCACCGATGCAGGTCCAGGTTCGACACGCTGCTTCGCGATCGTGCGCACCGTGATGCCACTGCTCGTCTCGAGGGTCACGACCACCTGCCCGGCTCGCTCCTGCATCCACTGGATCGTCGCGGTTCGACCCGCCGGCGGCAGCACGAGCGTTCGCGGCTGCACCTTGAGATAGCCGAGCGTCGAGTTCACCCAGAAGCGCCGGACAGCAGTCGACGCCAGTCCGTCGTAATCCGCCGAGGCGACGCTGAGTGCCCAGCGGCCTTCGGCCGGCGGAGCGGGCTCGGTCGGCTCGACGGGAGGCTCGGCCTCGGGTGGCACGGGCGGCACCGGCGGGAAGGACACGTCGTACGTGCCGGGATCGCGGTAGCCGCTCTCCTCTGCTGCGATCGAGCCGTCAGGAGCGGTCAGAGTGACGGTCACCGTCGACGGCCGGACGATCTTGTAGGTGAGGTGCTGCTCGTCGGCGATCCCGTCGCCATTCGGTGAGAGCACTGTCTCAGCAGGGGGCGGCGCATACACGCCCGAGTAGAACAGCATCAGCGCCGTCGCGATCGGCCGTTCACGGCCGTCCGACGGCTGATTCAGCACCGTGCCGTCGAAGGCCAGAGTCGTCGAGCCTCCGCCGTCGAGCGCCATTGCCCGCACTGCTCCGAGCCGGATCATCGTCTGCGCCATCTCGAACGTCGTCATGCCGACGGAGTACCCGGTCTGGCGACCGTCGACGGCGACGAGCAGGACCCGCCCGTCGGGGAGCTGACCCACCGCCGTACGCGGTGCGCGCGGTGCGATCTGCGAGGTCGTGAAGGCCTCGTTTGCGCGAAACACCGGGAGACCGTCTCGGACGAGTACGGGGCCGCCGCCGATCGCATCGGGCACCGTCGCCCAGTCCGGCTGCAGGATCAGCCTGATCGTCACGGTCGTCCCCAGCGGCGCTTCGGCGATGAGCTTCGCGGCCGCGGCGCCACGAGCGACGAGCACTGCACTCTCCTTGGGGATGGGCATCGACGCGTTCTGGCGAACGTCGGACGTGCTCCCCGTCAAGTCCACGTTCGGGGCGGCTACGGGAAACGGGGACAGGAGCATGGCGACGGAGCCTTCGATGCGAGGGGTCGTCCGTCCCCAATCGGACGTGAAGAGCGCGATCCCATTCGCTCCGGGCGCCTTGTTGAACGCGTTCAGCGCCCTCCGCTGCCCGAGTCCGCGCCAGGTGCCATGGAACTTGACCTTGCGAACGTCCATCGTCCCGTCGAGCCCGAATCCGGCACTCGACCGGTCGCTGCTCGGAGCACTGACGAGGACGCCGTCTCGACATGAGGATCCCACTCGGCCGCCCGTCGGACAATGTGAAGTAGTCGCCGTTCACGCCCACCGTCGTCGCCTGCGGTGCCAGACGGCGCTGCATCGAGCTCACCGTCTCCTTCCCGATCACTGCCTCGTTCGAGAGCACCGGACGCAGGCGGTAGAGCCCCACCGGGCGCGGCCCGCGCACGATGTGGATCGCCACCGGACCGTGCGGCGTGAACTGGACGCCGGTTTCGTACGTGACCCCGGGGAAGAGCTGGGTCGCTGCCCCGACCGGTGAGGCCACGAGGAGCGCTGCTCCGACGATTCCGAGGGCAACTAAGAGGCGACGCACGGCGAGTCGAGGGTACCCGATGCCGAATCGGCCACTCGCCGCGTCAACAGCTTCTTGCGCGGACCGCACACTCGAACAGGAGCTCGTGATTCGGTACCGTCGAACGAGCTGCATGAGCCTCAAGACCGTAGTTCGACGAGTCGCCCTGGGCCTCGCATCGGCAATCGCGATCGCAGTCCTCTCGGGAGCCAGCGTCCACACCACGCCGACGAGTGCGGACGCCGTCGCAAACGATCGCGGGGTGCCGATTCTCATGTACCACCTCGTATCGGATCCGCCTCCGAGCGCGCCGTTTCCGGAGCTGTACGTCCGGCCCGGGGACTTCCGGGGCGAGATGCGTTGGCTGGCTCGGCACGGCTACACGGCACTGACCCTCAAGCAGGTCTGGGCTGCCTGGCACGGACGCGCTCGGATGCCTGCACGCCCCGTCGTGCTCACGTTCGACGACGGATACCGCAGCATCGCCACGCGCGCCGGGCCGATCCTCAGGGCCTACCACTGGCCGGGGGTGCTCAACCTCAAGGTGGAAAACATCAGCGACCGGTGGGGATTCGGCGCAGGCCGCGTTCGGGGGCTAATCCGCGCAGGCTGGGAGGTGGATTCGCACACGCTGACGCATCCCGACCTCACGAATCTCGACGCTGCAAGCCTTCGCCACGAAGTCAGCGGGTCGCGTACGGCGATCAGACGTCGGTTTCACGTCCCGGTCCACTTCTTCTGCTACCCCTCCGGCCGATACGACGACCGCGTCGTCGCGGCGGTCGAGGAAGCCGGATACCTGGGCGCGACGACGACGAACTACGGAGTCGCCCGGCTTGACGATCCCTATCGTCTCGACCGCGTACGCGTCAACCGAAGCGACGGCGTCGCGGGGTTCGCGGCGAAGATGACCGCGCTTGGCCGCAGCTGAGCGTCAGTCGAACACCTTCACGTCCCTGTACAGCGTGTCCCGCTGTACCGGAGTCTTCCCCGCCGAGCGAATGAGATGGACGAGCTCGTCGGTGCTCGTCCGGTGCGTCGTGCCGGCTGCCGAGACGACGTTCTCCTCGATCATCACCGAGCCCATGTCGTCCGCGCCGAAGCCGAGAGCGACCTGGCCGACCTTCATTCCCTGCGTGACCCACGAGGACTGGATGTGCGGCACGTTGTCCAGATAGATCCGGGACACGGCCTGCGTCAGCAGGTAGTCAAAGGACGTCGGCATCGCCTCGTCGGAGACGACGTCGTCCATGCGGTTGCCGTCACGCTGGAACGTCCAGGAGATGAAGGCGCGGAACCCCCGCGTCTCGTCCTGCAGCTCGCGGATCCGGCGCATGTGCTCGACGCGCTCCTCGAGCGTCTCGACGTGGCCGTACATCATCGTCGCCGTCGTCGACATCCCCAGCCGGTGCGCCTGTCGCATGACGTCGAGCCACTCGTCCGACTTCGTCTTCTTCGGCGCGATGATCTGCCGGACGCGGTCGACGAGGATCTCCGCGCCGCCCCCCGGAACCGAGTCGAGCCCCGCGTCGCGGAGCCGAGTAAGGGTTTCGGGAACCGTGAGCTTCGAACGTCGCGCGACGTGCTGAATCTCGGGAGGAGACAGCGCGTGCAGGTGAATCTTGTAGCGAGCCTTGATCGAGCTGAAGAGATCCACGTAGTAGTCGACGCCGAGGTCGGGGTGATGGCCGCCCTGCATGAGGACGCCGGTGCCTCCGATCGCGATCGTCTCCTCGATCTTCTTGTAGATCACCGGCTTCGGAAGCAGGTAGCCCTCGCGCTGGTCCCCTGGCCGCCGGTAGAACGCGCAGAAGTCGCAGTCGGTCACGCAGATGTTCGTGTAGTTGAGATTCCGATCGACGATGAAGGTCACGCGCGTCGGGTCGGTCAGCCGGTCGCGGATCTCGTTCGCCACGCGCCCCACGGCCACGAGATCCCTCGAGCGCAGGAGGGCGACGGCGTCCTCGTCCGAGACGCGCTCGCCGCCGAGCGCCTTCTCGAGCACCTCGTCAACCATCAGGGGCGCCGGCGCGACGACCGTCATACCGGAACCTCTTCGCGCACGAAGCGCAGCTCGGGAACGTGCGGGAGCTCACCGACGTCGCGGGCCATCTCGAGGAAGGTGTAGAGGCCGGCTCGCTCGCGCGGACCGAAGCTGTAGCGGAGCTTCTCGAAGTACCGCGCCATGAACCCCTGCGGGTAGCCGTACGTCTCACTGGCTTGCTGCGCGAGCCGCTCGGGCTCGGAGCGAGCGAGCCGGACGGACGCGACGAGCGAGTGCTCGAGCTCGATGAGCCCGTCGATGATCGGCTCCGGCGCGGCCCAGACCGCGAACACCATGGGGAGTCCTGTCCGTTCGAGCCAGAGCCGACCGAGGTCGAAGTGCGGCGTCGGGTCCTCGAAGGCGCTCCGTAGCGCCGCATCTCCGATGAGGAGCTTGGCGTCTGCCTCCATTCCGAGAGGCACGATCTCGGCATCGGGCAAGAGGATGCGCACGAGCACGACGCTCGTAGCGCTCTCCGATGTGACCGCGACGGACCGGATCTGACCGAACGGAATCCTCGTAACGAGCTGGATGGAGTCGACGGCACCCTCGGAGGAAACGCAGAGGCGAGGGAGGATCCGAAGCCGGTCGGCATTGCGCGCGTACTCGATCGAAGGGACCGGTGCGATGTCGATCTCGCCGTCGAGGAGCATCCGGTGCAGCTCCGTCGGCACGCCCGGGACCTCCTCGACATCGGCCTCGAGCCCGTAGAAGACGGGCGCCATGTTGACGTACGAGATGCGACCGAGCCGGATGCTCATTCCCAGCGCCTGAGCTCGTTGTAGAGCGTGTCGCGCTGGACCGGGATCCGGCCGGCCTCGCCGACGAAGCGGACGAGCTGGTCGATCTTCTGCTCCGTCTCCGTGCGTGCGCCCGCGGCGTGGAAGATCTGCTCGCGCACGACCGTTCCCTGGACGTCGTTCGCGCCGAAGTGCAGCGCGACCGCTGCGAGCGGCATCCCCATCATGATCCAGTAGGCCTTGATGTTCGGCACGTTGTCGAGCATCAGCCGGGAGAACGCGAGCATCTTGAGGTCGTCGGTGCCGGTCGTGTGCCGCCAGCCCGCGCCGCTCGAAGACCGTGTTCTCGGGATGGAAGGCGAGCGGGATGAACGCGAGGAAGCCGCCGCTGCGGTCCTGCTGGTCGCGCAGCCGGAGGATGTGGTCGACGCGCTCCTCGTACGTCTCGACGTGGCCGTAGAGCATCGTGCAGTGCGTCGGGATCCCGAGCCGGTGCGCGGTGTCGTGGACGTGGAACCAGATCTCCGGGCTCTCCTTGCCCGGCGCGACGAGCCGACGCACGCGGTCGGCGAAGACCTCGGCGCCACCTCCTGGAAGCGAGCCCAGCCCTGCGTCCTTGAGCTCGCGCAAGACGTCCTCGTGCGTGAGCCCGGAGAGCGTCGTCATGTGGTGGATCTCGGAGGCCGTGTAGCACTTGAGATGCACCCCCGGGAGCGCCTCGTGCAACGACGCGATCGAGTCGCGGTAGTAGCCGAAGTCCACGTGCGGGTTCTCGCCGTTGACCATGTGGATCTCGGTGAACCCCGTCACCTCGCGCTGCGCCAGCACGTCCTCGACGAGCTCCTCGGCGCTGAGCGTGTACGCCTGCGGCTGCTTGCCGGTCGCAGCGAACGCGCAGAACTTGCACTTCACGCGGCAGACGTTCGTCTGGTTCACGTAGAGGTTCTGGACGAAGTAGACGTCGTCCGTGCCGCCGCGAATGCGACGGGCGACATCGGCGAGCTCGCCGAGCGCGAGAACGTCGTCCGACTCGAGAATCGCCACTCCGTCCTCGAAGTCGAGCCGCGTGCCAGCCTCGACCTTGTCCCGGATCGGTGCCAGCGTGTCTCTCAGGGCAAGAACGGCGATCAGAAGCTCCTCTCGACGACGGCTTCGGCCAGGGCCTCGAGCTCGGCGCGACGTACCGTTCCGTCGAGGCTGGCTTGGGCTCTCCTAGCGTAGTCGCGGGCGACCTCGCGGGAACGCGCAAGCGCACCGGAGTCGGCGACTCGAACGAGCGCTCCCTGCTGCAGGCCGCCGGCAAGCGCCGCGCGGACGAAGGCATCCTGCTGAGCAGCGAGGAGCAGCGGCAGTGTCGGGGTTCCGTCTCGCAGGTCCGTCCCCGGGACCTTCCCCGTCTCGATCGTCTCGCCCTCGCAGTCGAGAATGTCGTCCGCGATCTGGAACGCAACGCCGAGGAGCAGGCCGAACTCGCCGCTCCCGCCACCGAGAACACAGGCCGCCTCGAAGAGCGCCCCCGTCTTGAGCGCGCACCTCTGGAGGTAGTCCTCGATGCGCGTATCTGGGTCGTGACGCTGGAGCCTCTGCATGGCCTCGCCGCGCGCGAGGGCGAGAGCCGCGTCCGCGAGGACGGCGATCCGCCCGGCGTCATCTTCCTCCGCGAGGACCGCGAACGCCCGGGCGAAGAGGAAGTCTCCGGCCGCCTTGGCGCCCGTCTCGCCGTGCTCCTTCCAGGCCGCTGTGCGCCCGCGCCTGACCGTCGCCCCGTCGACGAGGTCGTCGTGGACGAGGGTGGCCATGTGCACGAGCTCGACGGCAGCGCCCGCCCGCACAGGGGCGTCGGCTCCCGGCGGGGAAGAGAGGAAAGCGAGCGTCGGCCGGAGCCGCTTTCCTCCCGCGGCCAGCGCATCCTCCGAGACGCGGGCGACGAGGCCGGGATGTCCGGACACCGCACTCTGCAGACGCTCCTCGACCTGCTCGAGGTACGCGTCGAGTCCGGGTGCCGCGCGCACCGTCTCGAGCGCGCTCGTCATGCGCTTCGCTCCCCGACGTGCAGCGCGACGATTCCGCCGCCGAGCAGCGTGAAAGACACGTTCGCGAAGCCCGCGCGCTCGAACGCCGCGGACAGATCGGCCGGGCCGGGGAAACGGCGAATGCTCGCGGGGAGGTACGTGTAGGCCTTACCGCCGGGCAGGATCTTCCCGGCGAGCGGCACGAGCGCGTCGAGCCAGACGCGAAAGAACGGTCGCAACACCCCTCGGGGTTGCGTGATCTCGAGCACTGCGAGGCGGCCGCCCGGTCGCAGGACCCGGCACAGCTCGCCGAGCCCTCGCTCGAGGTCTTCCAGATTTCGCACGCCGAAGCCGACGGTGGCCGCGTCGAACTCGCCGTCCCGGAACGGAAGCGCGAGGGCATCGCCCTGCACCCACTCGATCGCGCCGGACTTGCCGCGAGCCCGCTCGAGCATGCGCTCGGAGAAGTCGAGCCCGGTAACCCGTCCTCCGCGCCGCTCCGCCTCGACGGCCAGGTCGCCGGTCCCGCAGCACGCATCCAGAACCTGATCTCCGGGCCACACGACCTTGCTCACGGCAAGCCGCCGCCAGCGCCGGTCGAGCCCGACAGTCATGACCCGGTTCATCACGTCGTACACGGGGGCGATGCGATCGAACATGCCGCGCACGTCATCTGGAGCGAGCGTTCCCGACTCGAACGACTTCGCCGGGGAGTGCTCGGTGCCCGTCACGACTGACCCCAGCGTCCGGACAGCGTGTTGGGCACGCCGATCTGGTCGAGGCAGCGGGCCACGACGAAGTCGACGAGGTCGTCGATCGACTCCGGCCCGTGGTAGAAGCCGGGCGCTGCGAAGAGGACGATCGCGCCGGCGTCGTTGAGCGTCGCGAGCCCTCGGAGGTGGATGGACGAGAGCGGTGTCTCGCGCGGGACGAGGACGAGCCGTCGTCGCTCCTTGAGCGCAACCGACGCCGCGCGGTGGATCAGGTTCTGCATCGCTCCGGACGCGAGCGTCCCGACGGTGGACATCGAGCACGGGCAGATCACGTAGGCATCGACGAGAGCGGAGCCGCTCGCGTACGGGCTCGAGAAGTCGGACTCTGCATAGACGGTGACCCGCGGCGTATCGCCGACGAACCGCGCGAGAACGTCCTCACGGGGAAGCGATGGCTCACGGTAGAGCTCGGTCGCAAGCACCTCGATCCCCGAGCGCGAGGCACACAGGCCGATCTCGCACCCGGCGTCGGCAAGCGCCCGTAGCAGCCTTTCTGCGTAGGGAGCGCCCGAGGCGCCGGTGACCCCGAGGAAGACGCGCATGGCGAGAAGGCTACTTCGGCGGCTCTACTTGGGCCCGTCGGAGGAAGCGAGGAACTCGCCGAGTGCAGCGAGGTTCTCCTCCCCCAGGTACGCGTACGAGCCCATGACGGTGTTGCCGAACGCCGCGGGATTGGTCAGATACCGGACGAAGAAGTCCGCGTCGTTCGACTCACCGATCTCGGAGAGATCCGGAGCGCCGAGGTTTCCGGCGCCCTCCCCGAGGTACGTGTGGCAGTTGAGGCAGCCCGACTGAGCGAAGAGCTCCGCTCCCTTCACGGCCTTCTCGTTGTCCGCGAATCCCTGTTCCTCGGACCACGAGGGCACGAGCAGGAGGAGCTCCGATCCGAGTGCCTCCTTCGCCGTCGCGCCCTTCCAGGTCAGCGTGGCCATCGAGAGGACGGTCAGGATCGCGGCGACCATGGCCACCGGACGCCTCGACGGCCGCCGCTCGCGGCGCCGGTCGTAGAACGGGAGCCCGAGCAGGAGGATCAGGCAGATCGTCGGGATTCCGACGGTGGCGATGAAGACCGTCTCCGGCCACTTGAAGATCCGGAGGAGGTAGAAGAGGAAGTAGAAGTACCAATCCGGGCGCGGAACGAATGCCGTCGTCCCAGGATCGGCGGGCTCCGTGTACCACGGGCCGAGAATCCCCGGCTTGATCCCGTCCGCGTCGTAGTACCAGATGACCGCGAGCGCGGTGATCACGCAGACGACGATCAGCGACATGACCGTGTCGTGGAAGATCGCCCGCGGGAAGAAGGGCTTGCCCTCCTTCTTGACGTCGTCCTTGTAGCGGGCGAAGTCCTCGCGATTCAGCTCGCCGAGATCGCGTGCCATCAGTCGCCGCTCCCGCTTCCGCGAGTGAGCCCGGCGCGCGTTCCGGACGGCTTGTCGGGCGGACGCTCACGGCCCGCCTCTTCGCTCGACCACGGAGGCGAGGAGACACCGAGCCGCGTGACGAGATAGATGTGAATGCCGATGAGCGGGATGAGGAGGCCGGGTATCAGCAGCATGTGCATGGCGTAGAACTTCGGAAGCGTGTCCGGCCCGATCTCCGGGCCGCCCGCGAGGAACTGCGCGAGCCACGGGCCGAGGAACGGCGCCGTCCCGTTCAGGTTGATCCCGACCGCCGACGCCCAGTACGCCGTCTGGTCCCACGGAAGCAGGTACCCGGTGAAGCCCATCAGCATCCCCGTTGCGAGGATCAGGACTCCGGTGATCCACGTGAGCTCGCGCGGGTACTTGTAGGCGCCGAAGAGGAAGACCCGCCCCATGTGGAGGAAGAGCAGGATGATGAAGACGCTGGCGCCCCAGCGATGCATCCCGCGCACGAGCCACCCGAGCGTGAGCTCGTGCGTGATCATCTCGATCGACGAGTACGCGATCGGCTTCCCGGTGTTCGGATCGATGGCCGACGACGGCTCGTAGTACATCGCGAGAATCCCACCGGTCAGTGTCTGGACGATGAAGGCCGTGAGCGTGGCCGAGCCGAGCGTCTGCGCCCAGCTGACGTCTCGAGGGACGTTCCGGAAGAGGAACCACTTCGTCCCGCGGACGGCAGCAGTCCGCTCGTCGATCCAGTCGAGCGGTGCGAGCACCGCCATGTCGACCATCGACTGCCGCTTCGTCTTCGCCATGACCTAGCTCGTCACCTGACTCGGGACGATCGGGTAGAGCCACGCCTCGATGCCGTCCACGTGCGTGCCCGGCACCGACCACGGGTACTTCGAGATGACCGCGTTCGCTCCCGTGCCCGACACGCTGCCGACCGCGTAGTTCTGGCCGAGGATCAGATGGCCGTTGCGAATCTTGAACTCCTGTCGGTCCATCGAGCGAACCGGTGGGCCGGCGCGTCGGTTGCCCTCGGAGTCGTAGAGGCCTCCGTGGCAGGGGCAGCCGAACGACTGCGCGAGCACCGGCCGAAGCTCGACGCCCTTGATGTCCTTCTTCGCCGCCTCGTCGATCGGGCCGTTCGGCTGCACCGGGCAGCCGAGGTGCACGCACCGGCTGTAGAGGATCGTGAAGCTCGGCTCGTGCGTCTGGTCGTGCAGGCCGTTGTAGCGGACGAACGACGTTCGTCGGCTCACCTCACCGAGATCAGGCTGTGCCAGGTAGGAGGCGATGACGAACTGGCCCTCGGGGAAGTTCTCGATCGGGCCGAGGTCGGCTTCCGTCTCCCCGAGATTGGTGAAGGAGGGGAGCACCATGAAGCCGAGCGCCGGGATCGTCACGACCGCGCCGATCGCAGCGCCGACTCCGAGCGTCGCCGCCTCGAGGAACCTCGAGCGGGAGTAGGTCGGGAGCGGGGCAGGAGTCGCTGCGGTCGTCGCCGCCGCGCTCTCGTCCGCGACCGTGCGCGTCTCGGGCTCGATCTCCGGAACGTCCCCGCGCACGTCTCGAGTCACGTCGCGTGCCCAGAGGAGCCCGAACACCAGGGCGAGAACCGCACCGATCACCGCCACGATCCAGCTGACGACGAGGCCGAGCAGCAGGCAGGCGATTCCGACCGCGAAGCCGATCGGCCAGAGGCTTGGCCCGGGGAGATGGTGGGTGTCGTGGCCGCTGTCGCTCAAGTCGGGCCCTGCGGGGGATTCAATAGCTCCGTCCGTGCGCCTGTCAACGACGTAACGACTGTCGCGACGCGGGGGATTCTGCACTTTGCGGAGGACGCGTGCTACGAGATCCCGTACTCGGCCCAGCGACGGGTCACCCGGTCGCGGATCTCCTCGCTCATCTCGATCTCCTCCGGCCAGGGCCGAGCGTCCTCCTCCGGAAGCTTGTGCGTCGCGTCGATCCCGATCTTGCCGCCGTAGAACTGTCGCTCCGGCGCGTGGTCGAGATGGTCGAGCGGCCCCTCGGTGACGAGGACGTCGCGCTTCGGGTCGACGTTCGCAGTCACGCGGAAGAAGACCTCCGCGTAGTCGTGCACGTCCACCTCTGCGTCCACCACGACGACGCATTTCGAGAGCGAGAGCATCCCGAGCCCCCAGATCGCGTGCATCACCTTCTGGGCGTGGCCGGGGAACGCCTTGCGGATCGAGACGATCACGCAGTTGTGAAACGCGCCCGCGACCGGAAGGTCGTAGTCGACGATCTCCGGCAGGGTCATCTTCACCGCCGGCAGGAAGATCCGCTCCGTCGCCTTCCCGAGCCACGCGTCCTCTGCGGGTGGCTTCCCGACGACGATCGACGGGTAGATCGCATCCTTCCGCATCGTCATCGCGGTGAGCCGGAAGACGGGGAACTCCTCGGGCGCCGTGTAGTAGCCGGTGTGGTCGCCGAACGGGCCCTCGATGCCGACGTCGTCGCGCGAGACGTACCCCTCGAGGACGATCTCCGCGTTCGCAGGCACCTCCAGATCGACCGTCTTGCAGCGAACGAGCTCGACCGGCTCGCCGCGCAGGAACCCGGCGAGCATCAGCTCGTCGATGTGATGCGGGAGCGGAGCGGACGCCGAGTACGCGGTCACCGGGTCGAGCCCGATCGCGACCGCGACCGGGATCCGGCCGTCCTCTGCCGCGAGGAGATCCGCCCGGCCGTCCTTGTGCATCTGCCAGTGCATGAAGGTCGAGCTGCGGTCGATGACCTGCATCCGGTACATGCCGACGTTGCGGGTGCCCGTCTTCGGGTCCTTCGTGATGACCGCCGGCAGGGTGATGAACGGGGCGGGATCGCCCGGCCAGCAGCGCTGGATCGGCAGCCGCCCGAGGTCGACGTCGTCGCCCTCGTGGAAGACCTCCTGGCACGGCGCCTTCGACACGGACTTCGGCCGCGAGTCCGCGACCGACTTCAGCTTGAGGAGGCCGCGCACCTTCTCGCGAATCCCGTCGGGCGGCTGCATGTCGAGGATGTCGCCGAGCTTGGCCGCAGCGTCGTCGAGCTTCTCGACGCCGAACGCCAGGCACATGCGCTTCTCGGTGCCGAACTGGTTGATGAGGAGCGGGTGCGTCGAGCCCTTCGGGTTCTCGAAGAGGAGCGCCGGGCCGCCCGACTTGACGACGCGGTCCACGATCTCGGTGATCTCGAGATCGGGGTCTACCTCGGTGGAAACGCGTCGCAGCTCGCCCTCGCGCTCGAGGAGCGCGATCCACTCGCGGAGGTCTCGCGGCGGCGGCCAAGGCGAGTTCAGTCTATGGATGCCGCGAGAGCAAACACCTCGTCAGTCTGACAACGCGCGACCGATAGTCACTTGCGCCTCGAACAGTGCAGATCCGATCGCGACACAGACGATCTCGCTCGTCTGCTCGACGTCGTCCTCGTCCCAGACGGGAGTACCTGACTCGTCTCGAAGCCGATCCGAGGCCCCGATCAAGCGCGCGGCCACAGTGGGCTCGTCTCGCAGGGCGGCGAGCGCCGCGATCTCGTGCAGTAGCTCCGTAGAACCTGGCGCGCGTTGATCTCTGCGGCGAGATGAAGCGCTCCGAGAAGGTCGTCCCTCGCTTCCTCGAGCCTTCCGAGCCTTCGCGCGCACTCGCCGACCATGAGCGACACCCACAGCCCCTGATCACGATCGTCGCGAAGCGCCCAAAAACCCTGTGCCGTCTCGAAACAGTTGATCGCCGACTCGAATCGGCCTTCCAGGAATTCGACTAGCCCTTCCGCTTCAACGACAGACACGCTCGCGATCTCGTCGTCCTCCATCGTGCGTGCAAGGTCGTTTGCCGCATCAATCCGCGAACGGGCTGCCTCGAAGTCCCCGATGGCCGCGTACTCCTGCGCGAGATCTTTCAGTGCCATCAGCGCGTCTCGTCGCCAATCGCGCTCGACATACACGGGCAGCACCTCCTCCATCAGCTCGATCGCCTCCTCGCGCCGTCCGAGGAATCGCAGGAGCTCCGATCGCCAGCGGAGGACGGCGGCCGACACGTCGGAGGGTAGCGATCGCGGGTCAGCGATCGCATCGACGAGATGGAGTGCTTCCCGCCCCTGGCCTTCGCGAATCCAGTGCGCGGTCAGGGCATCGAGCAGGTCCACCACGAACGAGAGGTCATTCGAGACCGACCACCTGAAAGTGGCGCGGAGGTTGTCCTGCTCCGGGCGGATTCTGGCGATCGCCCAGGGTTCACCGCGCCTAAGAGCCGGCTCGAGTGATCGCACCGTGTCGCGGACGCTCGTGGCCCATCGCCGGTCAAGCTGTCCGTCGCCAAGGGACTCCCGTCGCTCCCCCGCGTACTCCCGAATCGTCTCGAGCATCCAGTAGCGCTCGTTCGTGAAGCGCACGAGGCTCTTCTCGACGAGCGACTGCAGGGTGTCGAGGTCGGCGTCGCAGACCTCCTCGGCTGCTTCGAGCGTGCAGCCACCCGCGAAGACGGAGAGGCGGGCGAAGAGCGGTCTGCTCCTCGGGTGAGAGGAGCTCGTAGCTCCACTCGATCGTGGCTCTGAGCGTCTGCTGGCGGGGATCGGCGTCGCGGCCCCCCTTCAGGAGATCGAGTCGTCCTGCGAGACGCTCGAGGATCTGAGCCGGGGAGAGCGCTTTCGTACGCGCAGCCGCGAGCTCGACGGCGAGGGGAAGCGAGTCGAGGCGTGCGCAGAGCTCGGCGAGCTCCTCCGAAGGTTCTGTCTGGGCTCGCTCGCAGAAGAGGGAGACGGCCTCGGGCTCGGCGAGGGGAGGCACTGGGTACTCGACCTCGCCGGAGATGCGCAGGAGCTCGCGGGAGGTGACGAGCAGCGTGAGGTTTGGACAGGCTCTCGAGGAGCGAGGAGAGCTCGGGCGCACAGTCGATCTACCTGCTCGAGGTTGTCGAGGAGGAGGAGCAGCTCGCGCTCTCCGACATGGGCGGCGAGCCGTCCTTGGCGCCGAGCGTCTGGGCGATCGTCTCCGTGACGAACGCGGGATCGCGAAGCGAGGCAAGCCCGACCCAGAAGACGCCTGCCTTGTACGAGGGGACGAGCGTCGAGGCAGCCTCGAGCGCGAGCCTGGTCTTGCCGGTGCCGCCGGGGCCGGTGAGCGTGACGAGTCGTGCGCCTTGCTCGATCCTGGAGAGCACTTCCTCGAGCTCGGCGTCCCTGCCGACGAAGGAGCTCGCAGGATGCGGGAGGTTCGTGTTCGAGATCGTCTTGAGCGGAGGGAAGCCTCCGTCTCCGAGCTGGAAGATCGAGACCGCTCCCTCGATGTCTTTCAGGCGGTGCTCGCCGAGATCGACGACGTGAAGCTCGACGAGCTCGGCAGTCGCCTGCGACAGGATCACCTGGCCGCCGTGGCCCGTGCCCGCGACTCGCGCCGCGAAGTGGACGTCAGCGCCGACGTAACCCTCCTCGGTCAGGAGCGGTGTACCGGTGTGGAGTCCGATTCGCACGTGGATCGGACCAGTCGAGAGCGCGTCGGTTATCGCCGCCGCTGCTTGAACAGCACCAGGCGCGGTCGGGAACACGAAAAAGAAGGCATCCCCCTGCGTGTCCACCTCAACGCCGCCCTCAGACACGCACGCCTCCCGTATCAGCCGGCGGTGCTTCGCGAGCGCGTCGGCATACCCGTCGGCGCCAAGCGAGTGCAGGAGCTTCGTCGAGCCCTCCACGTCGGTGAAGAGGAACGTGACGGTGCCGGTCGGGAGGTCACGCACGCGCACAGCATCGCGCCCACCCGCACGTGTTCCAAGTGAGTCGAGCGCTAGCGGTGAGAGCGGCGGTGTCGCCAGTCGTTGAGCTCGCCGAGTGCGATCACGGCGAGGAACACGAGGCCGACGACGAGCATGGAGAGCACGATGTCCGCGCCTTCCTCGGACGCCGTCTTCTTCTGCGCTTCTTGCACGCCCGACTGAGCCAGGAGGTGGATGAACGCGACGGTCATCTAGCGCGCGACTCTATCCGACGAGGCGGGCGTGCGCAGCCAACGCTGAGTCGACTGCATCGTCACCCGCTGCAGCGCGGGCCGAAGCGTCGAGCTCCTCTGCACTTCCCTCGAGCCTGAGAGCATCGCGGGCGGTGCCGAGCGCGTCCGCCCCGAGCAGTGACGCCGTTGCGGCCCATGCCTCGGCGTCACCGGACCTGCCTTCGGCGCGTGCCTGACCGCAGAGCGAGATGAGCTCGGCAAGGTCGGCGACGGCCGCGACGTTCCCCGTCTCGGCTACCCGGACGAGGCCGTGCGCGTACAGGTAGTCGCCGAGCAGGAGCGCCGTGTCCTCGTCCGCGGGCGCGAAGAGCCGCGAGCGCCCGTAGTGCACGAGATAGCCCTCGTAGATCGTCTCGAGCCCGAGCCGGAGCTCCTCGGGGGCCAGCGGCGAGAACACCGCCTCCGGTTGTCGATCACCGTCGGGCACGAGGGCGTCGGCCCAGAGCGGACTCTCAGCGACCGCGGCACCCGAGATCGTCTCCCACACGCGGCGGAGACTAGTCCGCGCTCGAGGCCGCCCGCGGCGGTTCTATCTCGACCTCGACCGGGATGTCGGAAGACTCCTCGTCCCAGGGTTCGAGCACGAGTCGCTCTCGGAAGAAGCCCCAGATCGCGCGGAGGCCGGCCATCGTGGGCAACGCGACGAGCACTCCCGCGATCCCGTAGAGCTCACCACCTGCGAGCAACCCGAAGATCACGAGCAGCGGGTGAAGTCGCAAGGCGTTCGCCATGACGTTCGGGACGACGATGTGGCCTTCCACCTGGTAGATGATCAGGAAGAGAACAGCGACCCAGAGGGGGCCCCACGGCGGGTCGACGACCGCGGCAAAGATCAAAGGCGGGACGGCCGAGAGCCACGGGCCGATGTAGGGGATGACCTCGATGAATGCCGTCCACAGCCCGAACAGGAGGGCGTATTGCTCCGCGCCCTCGACGAGGCCGGTGACGCCGAGGATGTACATGCCCACGCCGGCGCTCGTCCCGATGACGGTCGAGAGGATCGCCTGCCCCTTCACGTACCCCCACATCGCGCTCTCGATCTGCTGGGTCAGCGGTAAGCCGCCGTGTGGTGGGAAACGCGTATCGATCGAGCGTTCGAGCCTCGGCATGTCGAGGAGCATGTAGATCGAGATGACGACGATCAGGACGATCGAGAAGAGCAAGAGCACGGCCGAGAAGGCCGCACCTCGCGCGAACCCGATCGCCTCCTGCGCATACCCGGAGATCTCGCCGGCGCTCAGGGACGCGATCCAGTCGTTGACCTGCTTGCGGATCCGGATCCTCTCGAGCCCGTGGCCGTCGAGCCACGCCTGAAGCGAGTCGATGTCCTGCTCGGCCGCCGTCTGGCCGCCGGGAAGCTCCTCGGTGACGTAGTCGTCGGCCCGCGTCCCCGCGTTCCGCGCCTGGTCGAAAGCGACGACGCCGATCGCGATCAGGACCGCCGTCACGACCGCTGCGAAGACCAGGTAGACGACCGTCACCGACAGCGCCCGCGGAAGCTTCAGGCGCGTGAAGTCCCGCACGAGGGGGTTCAACATGAACGCGATGACCGAAGCGGTCAGGAAGAGGAACAGCACGTGGCCGAGCGTCGACGCGAGCATGAACGCGAGGACGAGCAGAACCGGCAGCCCGACCAGCTGAACCCAGCGTGGGATCTTGATCGTCGGGCCGGGGCCGGCCATGTCGCGGATCGTAGCGCGGCCTTTGGCCGACCCCGCCCGGTTCGACTCGGGCTCGCGCGCTGAAGAGCTTGCTACGGTCCATCGGACGATGGAGACACCTCGCTCACGGCATGCGGCACGGCTCCGTGCTCACCGCCGGCGAGCGCAGGCTCGGGCGCGCTGGCTCGTGCTCGCGATCGCCGTCGGTGTGCTGCTCGCCATAGTGCTTGCCGTCACGGCATTTTCGGGCGAGGGCTCGTCGGGAATGACGATCTCCACTCCGACGAGCACTCCGGTCACCACATCTCAGCCCGAGCCGGTCATCCTCGCCACCGTCGGCAACCTGCGCGTCCAGTCGCCGATCGCGGAGGACGGCGTCACGACGGTCGGCTTCCATGACTCCGGCGAGGACGCGCTCGCCCTCCAACCCGTCGGCCCGCAGGCGAACGAGGGGATTCTCGCGCGGCTCTGGCACCGGATCACGGGCTCGACGCACCGGGGTCTGCCCTGGTACCAGCTCGAGAGCGGAGAGCTCCGGACGATCGAGGTCGGCGCAGCTCCCGGGACCGATGTCTACTCGCCGGTCGACGGGACCGTCGTCGCCGTCCGGGACCACATCATCTCGGGACGCCGCTTCGGCGCCGAGATCGAGTTGCGCCCCTCGTCTGCACCTTCGCTCGTGGTGGAGCTTCAGCACGTCGAGCCCGATCCCGCGCTGAGCGTCGGCGCGAACGTCGCCGCCGGCTCCTCGAAGCTCGGCACCGTGGTCGACGTGACACGCGTCGAGGAGCAGGCTCTCGCCCGATACTCCGGCGACCGCGGCTCGAACGTCGCCATTCGCGTCTTCCCGTCGGCCACGCTCGGCGTGCCGTAGGCTCCCGCCGCTCTCGTGCGGATTCTCTTCATCGCCGATGTCGTGGGCACCCCGGGCCGGGGTGCTCTCGAGGCCCGCCTTCAGAAGCTCCGGGAGGACCTCGCCGTCGACGTCTGCGTCGTGAACGGCGAGAACGCAGCAGACGGCGTCGGGATCACGCCGCGCCTCGCCGATCGCATCCTCGGCATGGGCGTGGACGCGATCACACTCGGCAACCACGCGTTCCGGCGGGCCGAGATCGGCCCGTACCTGGACGGCTCCGATCGCGTCGTGCGACCTGCGAACACATCCGTGAACTCCCCCGGACGAGGCCTCGCCGTCGTCCCAGCGGCGAACGGGGCTCGGCTCGCCGTGATCAACGTCCTCGGCTCCCTCTTCCTCCATCCGGCCACGTCCATGTTCGAGGTGATCGACGGCCTCGTCGAGGAAGCGCGGCGCGAGACGCCCGTCATCCTCGTCGACGTGCACGCGGAGGCCACCAGCGAGAAGGTCGCCCTCGCGCGTTGGCTCGACGGTCGGGTCACGGGCGTGGTCGGCACGCACACCCACGTCCAGACCTCGGACGCACGCGTGCTACCCGGCGGAACCGCGTTCATCACGGACTGCGGGATGACCGGCCCGCATGACTCCGTCATCGGCGTGCAGGTCGAGCTGGCGGTCCGTCGCATGCGCACGGGAATGCCCGTTCGCTTCGAGACCGCCCAGGGTGACGTCCGGATCGAGGGCGCCGTGATCGACTGCGACGAGACCACCGGGCGGGCAACGGCGATCGAGGCCGTGCGCGTCGCCCACGCTTGATCAGCCTGGCCTGATCACGTTTCTCCGGCCGCCTCCACAGCACGCGCACGCTCGCCCGGGAGAAGCAGCCAGAGCACGACGAACGGGAGAAACCAGGGGAGGTAGAGGTAGAACCAGTGGCTCAGCGAGAGCTGGAAGGCCATGAGAACTGCAGCGGTGAGGGCAGCGAGCTCTATCGGGCCCTTGCGCTTCGGGTAGACGGCGACGACCAGCGCGAGCACCACCGCGAACGCACCGAGCGCCGGCTGGACGAAGCCGAGATCAGGGATCCCGGCCGCGTGGTACTGGCCCCATCCCCAGAGCGAGAACGGCGAGTCCCGTGAGGCCTGGTACCCGATCGTGCGGTCCCAGAAAGTCCTGAGCGCGGTCCCGAGGCTCGGCTCGAGAAGGAGGACGGTGAACGCGGCGACCGTGACCGCAGCAAAGGCGGCGGCGAAGCGGACGACTGCGCGAAGGCGCACGACGGGATACGTCGCCCAGAGAGGCGCGACCAGCAGCGCACCGAACTTCGTCCAGCCCGCGAGCGCGACCGCGGCTCCTCGCGCCACCGGCGCAGAGACGAGCCAGAATCCCCAGATGAGGAACGCGGGCATGATCGCGTCGTTCGTGTTCGCGTTCAGGGTGTACGCGGTGAACGGGTACGCGCTCCACGCGAAGACGAGCGCGGCACCGAGCGGAGGCCCACCGAACCGGAGCCCGACGAGGAGTAGGCCGAGCACCGTCAACAGATCGAAGACGATCGACGTAGCACGCGCCGCGGGCAGCGAGTCCCACTTGCCGCTCCATCCGAAGGCGAGGTAGGCCGGCACGTAGCTCAGGTAGGAGATCGGCCCATACGTGTCGCCGTGGTCGTTCGCCGACTCGCAGCGCCCGTCCGTCTGGATCCGGTCGCGGATGTCGCCCTCCGTGTCCGCCGGTCCGCACGCCGGAAGATCGCCGCGCACCGGCATGTGCCCGTAGGGGGCCTGGCCGTTCGCGATGCGGCTCGCGCCGATCACACCCGCGTAGCCGACGTCGATGACTCCGTGCGTCGTCCGCGCCTCGACGTTCAGGCCGATGCGGAAGCCGAGGAGGAAGACGGCGGCGACCGCGAGCACCCACACCGGCCAGATGGGTCGCAGGGCGATGTCGCGACGCCGAAGCCCGGCCCAGAGAGCGCGGCCGATCAGGTAGAGCAACGGCGGATACGCGAGAGGCACGCTCGTGAAGATCTCGCCGCGGTTGAAGAACCAGAGCGAGACCGAGAACGTAAGCAGTACGACGAGGTCGAGATTGCGGAGCGCAAACGGCCGGCGAAGGTCGGCGAGGCCGACGAAGAACGCCAGGCAGAGACCGAGCCAGACGTACCAGGTGTTGAGCGTCTTACCTCCGAACGCCCCGTTGCGGCCGCGAGCCATCTTCCAGGCGACCTGCGGTCCGGTCCGTGTCTCGAGAACACGGCCGGTCGTGTCCTCGACGACGACGTATGCGATCTGACCGGCCTCTCCCGACCAGACCTTCACTGCCCACGTTCGGTTGGCGGGCCGAAACGTCGCCGAGGTAGTCGGGTCCGGCGGGTAGCGGTCCAACCACGCTGCGACCCGCGGATAGTCCAGTGCGATCCCGGTCGCCCGGGCCTCGGACAGCAGGGCGGCTTCCGGATCCGTCGCCGCCGAAGCCGGGCTCGCAAGGACGAAGGCGAGCGCGAGCGCGGCGACCGTGGCCGCGATCAGCGGCGCGGGCCGAACGACCAGAGCTTGTTGCCGATGAAGTTGACCGGAGTGACGAGGACGATCGAGATCGCCTGGGCGAGGATCTCCGACAGACCGAGTTGGACGAACAGATGGAGAACGACGAGGTTCGCGCCGAGGGCGATCGTCGAGACGACGAGGAATCGCACGCCCTGGTATGCCACCCCCCCGCGCTGAGCGCGAAATGTCCAGAGCCGGTTCCAGAAGTAGTTGTTCGTCACGGCCACGAGGAACGAGCAGATCGCCGCCAGGATGTAGTGGACGTCCAGCACGAGAACGAGCAGCGAGAACACCCAGAGGTTGACGAGATAGCCGCTCGCGCCGACGAGGCAGAACATGATGAGCTGCTCCCAGTTCCCGCGACGACGAAGCGCCGCGCCGATTCGGGCACGCGAAGAAGGCACCCCTACCTCGGCAGACGGGGACTCCACTGCCGGCGAGAGTAGCCAAGAGCTCGGCCACCCGCGGCTAGCTTGGTGTCAGTCCCGCTGGAAACCACCGGCACCGACGAGCGGGACGAACCTGCACGGGAGGGACACACGCTCTACGGGTCCCGCCTCGCCTCTGACGACCTGCACGAGGTCCTGACCCCATCTCGAGCCCCGCGGGACCACGAGCCGGCCTCCGTCGACAAGCTGTTCGTACAGAGCGTGAGGGACCTTGGGCGCGGCCGCCGCAACGGCGATCGCGTCGAAGGGCGCTCGCTCGGCCACGCCGAGCGAGCCGTCCCCCAGGCGGACGTCGACCCGCTCGTAGCCCGCTCGAGCGAGGACGGCACGAGCACGGTCGCAAAGCTCGGGCACGCGCTCGATCGTCGTCACGTCGCGGGCGAGCTCGGCGAGCACCGCCGCCTGGTAACCCGAGCCCGTTCCGACATCGAGCACCCGCTCATCGCCGGTGAGCTCGAGAAGCGAGCAGATGCTGGCGACGATGAATGGTTGCGAGATCGTCTGCCCGAACCCGATGGGAAGCGCGCCGTCCTCATAGGCGAGCTCGGCCTGCTCATCGGGGACGAAGAGCTCTCGCGGAACACGTCCCATCGCCTCGAGGACACGGACATCCCCGATCCCACGCTGCCGCAGCTGGCGCTCGACCATCGAGCTCCTCGCTTCGGCGTACGTCACTTGGCCAGCGTGCGCAGCCCCGCAAAGCGTGCAGCCTCACGCCCGCGCATGCGGGCGGCGAGGACCGGCAGGACGACCGCGACCACGTACCCCGCGAGGGGGATGAGAGCCACGAGACCGATCAGGATCCCGACGACGCCGATGTACGCCGCGACTCCGAGTCGCGTAGCCCCGCGTCGCATCGCCCCGACCACGACCGCCGCGGCCGACAGCGCGCCGAGCAGGCCGCCGATCGCGCCCGCGATGGTCTCCGCGACATCTCCCACGACGAGTCCCAGTCCGAGCCCGGCCGCTGTACCGAGGCACACCGCGACCCCGATACCCGCCTTGTTGACCGCCAGGAGCCCGGAGAGGATCACTCCGATCCCGAGTGCGAGCCCGAGGGTGACGCCGATCGTGTACCAGCTGCCCACGCGACCCAGTTTAGGAAATCGGACACCCAAACCGCCCTGTGCCTCACCGCGTAGTGCAGGACGACCTACGAGAGGGGAGGCTGTGCCATGCGCAGACGCACTGTCATGCTGGTCATCGCCGTCGCCGGAGTGGCGCTCTTGGTGGCGTCGCTCGGAATGGCAAACGGAGGCAAGAAGAATCTCCGGGCCGGCGATCTGAACGGATACGAGGAAAACCCCGACATCTCGACTGTCGCGACGGGGTCGTTCAAGGTCACGATCGACGACCACGCACAGACGCTCGCCTACGAGCTCAGCTACTCCGGCCTCGAGGGAACCGTCACCCAGTCGCACATCCACTTCGGCAAGCGGGCCGTCAACGGCGGCATATCCGTCTTCCTGTGCGGAACCGCAGTGTCACCGGGCCCTGCCGGAACCCCGACATGCCCGGCCGACGGCACTGTCAGCCGGACGGTGACGGCGGCCGACATCATCGGACCGACGGCGCAGGGAATCGAGCCGGCGAGCTTCGCGGAGCTCGCGGCGGCGCTCCGCTCCGGTGCGGCGTACGCGAACGTCCACTCGACGAAGTGGCCGGGTGGGGAGATCCGCGCCCAGATCAACGACCGCTGATCGACGACCGCTGAAAGCACAGCCGCGCCCGTCGGGTGCAGCTGGCGGCAGGACGATGGCTCGGCGCAGGTCGAGCCCTCTCCTCATGCGGGCCGCTACGCCGTGCGCTCGATGCGAGCGATCACGGCGAGGCCGAATGCGGCGGCGCGCGCGCCGTCGACGACTCGGTGGTCGAACGTGATGGCGATCGTCCCCGTATTGCGTATGACGACCTTGCCGTCGCGCGCTACGGGGCGGGGGGCGACCCGCCCGATGCTGAGAATCGCGACCTCCGGGTGGTTCACGATCGGCGTCTGGAAGAGCCCGGCGAGCTTCCCCGCGCTCGTGACCGTGAAGGTCGATCCCCGAACCTCCCCTGCTCCCAACGTCCCGGCTCGGGCGCCCTCGGCAAGGCGCTCGATGTCGGCCTGGATCACAGCGACCGACTTCTCGTCGCACCCGCGCACGACGGGCACCACCAGACCTTGCTCGGTCTGGACGGCGACGCCGATGTCATAGCGGTCGAGATAGACGATCGCGCCGTCCTCGAACCGGGCGTTCAGCTCGGGGAACTCTGCGAGCGACTCGGCGCACGCTTTCACCACCGTGGCGAGGAGCCCGTCGAGCGGCACCGACTCGAAGTCGCACTCCTCGACCCACGTCACCGGCGGCACCTCGCGGTGCGCGCGTGCCATGTGCTCCGCGATCAGCCGGCGGACTCCGCGGAGCGGCTCTCTGCGCCCCTCGACCGACGTTCCATCTGACGCTGGGCTTAGCGCTGGGTCAGTCGCAGCGGCGCGAACGTCCTCCTCGGTGATCCTCCCGGACGCGCCCGAGCCCGTGATCGTCGCGAGATCCACGCCGAGCTCCTGAGCGACCTTGCGCGCGACGGGCGTCGCCTGAACGCGCCCGGGAGACATCACTTCGGCAACGGTCGCCCCGGCGGACGCGGTCGGAACCGTCTCGCCCGGCTCGCCGATGACGACGAGCACGGCACCGACCGGGGCTACCTCCCCCTCCGCGACCAGGATCTGCAGCACGGCCCCCGCATACGGCGAGGGAATCTCCACCGTCGCCTTGTCCGTCTGGATCTCGACGAGCGGATCGTCCTCGGCGATCTCCTGGCCCTCGGTCACCAGCCAGCGGCTCACCTCGCCCTCGGTGAGGCCCTCGCCGAGATCCGGCAGCTTGAACGAGTGCCCCATGTCAGCCGATTGTCGTGAACCGAATCGCGTCGTGTGGCAGCACCGCATGGGCTCCCCGGGCGCCGTTGACCATCTGCGTCACGCGGAGATCGACGACGACGCTCGCGAGGCCGAGCGCGTCGCGTCTCCCGAGCCCGTGCTCGCGCACCATCAGATCCAGCATGCCTTCGATCGCGATCGCAACTGCCTCGTCCAGATCCTCGTCGAACCCGAAGGTCAGCCAGGCGTCAGGCGTCCACGCGATCGGCCACTCGAGTCTCAGGTCGTCGCGTACCGTGAGCGTGAGCTGCGCCCGTTCGAGTGGCGTCTCGATCGCCAGCTGTGCAACCTCCCCGTCTCCCTGGGCGGCGTGCCCGTCGCCGGCCGAGAGGAGCGCTCCGCTCACCGGGATCGGAAGGAAGAGCGTCGTTCCAGCGACGAGCTCTTTGCAGTCGATGTTCCCGCCGGACCTGCGCGGTGGCGCAGTCGAGTGCACGCCCGGCTCGTCCGGCGGCATGCCGATGACTCCGAGGAAGGGGGCGAGCGCAACCTGCCGGCCGGCCTGATCGCGACCCGTTCGCGCGTCGTGGTCGAGCTCCCAGTCGAAAGTCGCGGTCTCGCCGTCGACGACTCCGAGGCGCTCGTTGAGCGGCGTATGCCAGCCGCCCGCGTCAGTGACGCCCCACGACCCCACGCGGACCTCATCGATGCGAACCTCGAGCGTCTGGCCGGCGACAGCACCGCGCACCTCGATCGGGCCGATGAGCGCGTGGCCGGCGTCGAGTGGGTCGCCTTCGGCCCTGCGCTCGGCAAACCGTTCGTTCGTCGCACCTCGCCAACCCGCGTGGAGACACGAGAACGCGATCGAGTCTCCCGAGTCGATGGTCAGGACCGGCTCGAGCTCGCGCGAGAAGTGACCGTGGAGCGTCCGCCGCTCGAGTGATATCTCGTGCAGCGCCATCTACATCGCCAGCAGGCGACGCACCGCGTCGACCACGCGCTCGACCGACGGCATGTATGCGTCCTCGATCTGCCAGTACGGATAGGGCACGTCGTAGCCCGTGATCCGCAGGACCGGCCCCTGGAGATCGAAGATCGCCTTCTCCGCGAGCACCGCTGCAACCTCGGCCGCGAATCCCGAGACACGCGGTGCCTCCTGGACGACGACGGCCCGCCCGGTCTTTGCCACCGACCCGAGCAACGTCTCCTCGTCGAGCGGCTTGAGCGATCGGAGGTCGAGGACCTCGCACGACGCCTCGCCATCGAGGACAGCCGCAGCTCGCTCGGCGACCGTGACCATCGCGCCGTATCCGATCAGCGTCACATCCGTCCCCTCGCGAGCGATCCTGGCCTGGCCGAGCGGGACGATGTGCTCCCCGTCGGGAACGTCCTCCTTCGCTGACCGGTAGTGGAGCTTCGGCTCGAAGACCACCACGGGGTCAGGGTCTCGAATCGCGGCGGTGAGGATCCCCTTCGCGTCCGCCGGCGTCGAGGGAATCGCGACCTTCACGCCGGGCGTGTGGACGTAGTACGTCTCGGGTGAGTCGTCGTGCAGCTCGGGCGCGCGGACACCGCCCCCGTATGGCATGCGAATCGTGATCGGGAAGTTCATGGTCCCGCGTGTCCGCCAGTGGTACCTCCCGACGTGGTTGATCAGCTGTTCCAGCGACGGGTAGCTGAAGGCGTCGTACTGCATCTCGACGACCGGGCGCCAGCCCGCCATGCAGAGGCCGACTGCCGTGCCGAGGATTCCCGCCTCGGCCAGCGGAGTGTCGACGCAACGACTCTCGCCGAATCGCTCCTGGAGGCCCGCAGTCGCACGGAATACGCCACCGAGTCGGCCGACGTCCTCACCCATGACGAGAACGGACGGATCGCGCTCCATCTCGACGTGGAGCGCATCGTTCACCGCCTCGACGAGAAACCGCTCACTCACCGAGGACCCTCCTGAGCTCTGCGAGGTCGTGGGCCAGACCGGGCGGCGGATCCGCATATGCGTGCTCGAACACGAGCCCGAGGTCGGCAGGCGGCTCGGCCTCGGCGGCTTCGATCCCCGCTCGCATCAGTCCGAGCGCCTCGTCCTTGATCTCCTGCGCCTGGTCGTCCGACAGGACTCCGAGCCGCCCGAGGTAGGCCGCGTAACGCCCGACGCACTCGTTCGCCCTTTCCTCGTCGACGCGCGCCTGGTCGATGTAGGAGGAGGGATCGTCCGCAGTGGCGTGCGGAGCGGCCCGATAGGTGACGGCCTCGATGAAGGTCGGCCCACCGCCGGCTCTGGCGCGCTCGACCGCTTCTCGAGTCGCCTCGTATACAGCCAGCACGTCGCCTCCGTCCACACGCACACCCGGCATTCCGTAGCCGATCGCCTTGTCGGCGAGCGTCGGCGCCGCTGTCTGCGCCGAGACCGGTGTCGAGATCGCCCACTGGTTGTTGTTGCAGAAAAGGATCGCGGGCGCATTCATCACCCCGGCGAAGGTGGCGCCTTCGTGAAAGGAGCCTTCGGAGGTCGCGCCGTCGCCGAAGTAGGCGACCGCCACGCGATCCTCCCCCTTCATGCTCGACCCCCACGCGAGCCCGACCGCATGCGAGACGTGCGTCCCGATCGGGACGCAGATCGACGCCACGTTGTACTCCTTCGGGCTCCACCAGCCGGTCGGGTGGCCCCGCCACCACGACAGCACCGTCGAGGCGGGGATTCCGCGCAGCAGCCCGATCGCCGACTCGCGATAGCTCGGGAAGATCCAGTCGCGATCCTCGAGCGCGAAAACGGACCCCGCCTGCATGGCCTCGTGGTTCCAGAAGATGGCGTATGTGCCGATCCGGCCCTGGCGGTGGTACACGACGGAGCGCTCGTCGTACGTGCGGAGCAGGACGAGGTTCTTATAGAGCGCCAGCAGATCGTCGGGAGTAAGCCCGTCGACTCTGCCGTCCGGAAGGTCGGCGCCGTCGCCGATGACGCGGCGCAGGCCTCCTTCCGCCGGCAGCACCAGGCTCATCGGGCGCGAAGTGTAGGTCACACGAGAACGGTGATCGCGTTCTGCTCGGCTTCGTAGACGGCTTCGGTCACATCGCCCGCATCCTCGCCGTCGACCTGCAGGGGAAGAGGGCGGTCGCAGCGGACGACGAGACGATCCAGGTCGTGTGCGGAGTACGCCCGGTCGCCCTTCAGTCCACGACCGCGCGTGGCGTGGAGCAGCAGGCGCGGCACGTCTCGCGCTCGCAGGGAGATCGGGGCGAAGACGGCGAGCCCCTCGTCGAAGCTCCCTCCCGGTACGAGATCGAGCGCGAGCGCACCGGCATAGGTGTATGGCGAGCAGTTCGCGACGAGCGCGAACGCCGCTCGGCCGAGTCCTTCGAGCTCGAGTTGTGGCTCGAAACGGGCGTTGCTCTCGGTGAAGGCACCGAACGCAACCCGCATGAACGCGATGTCTCCCGGGCGGCGACCGTCAGGTCGACGGCCGAGCTCGTCGACGCGCCGCACGAGCTCTGCGTCGAGCCCGATGCCGGCGTTGAACCCGAACCGGCGCCCGTTCACGCGTCCCAGCCGGATCCGCCGCTGATGCCCTTCCGCGATGCGGAGTGCAGCCTTGACGGCGTCTCGCGGCAGCCCCAGCGCCCGCGGGAGAACGCTCGTGCCTCCGCCCGGGATGAAGCCGAGCGGGATGTCGATGCCCACGCCGTTCAGCACCTCGTTGTAGGTCCCGTCCCCGCCGAAGACGTAGATCGCCTCCACCGCACCCGCATCGCGGGCGATCGCCGTGGCCTCTCCAGGGGCAGTCGTGAGCTTCGTCTCCACGCCCGGCGGCAGCGCCGCCTGGACCGCGGCCAGCCGATGCTCGTCGACCCCGGTCGCGAACGGATTGACGATCAGCAAGCTCGTCATCGAGTCGCCACTGGCCTACCTCGGCGTCGCATATCCGCGAACCCCGTCGACCAGGATCGCGGTGAAGCGGTCCGCGAGCTCGTCGGTGTCGCGCCCCGGCGTGAGCCAGGTATACGCCCAGTTCGCTGCCGAGAGGACGAGGAGAGTCGCAGCGCCGGTGTCGAGGTCGGTGCGCAGGCCACCCGACTCGACGCCCTCGCGGAAGAGCGCACGCCAGCGCTCCTCGTAGCGACGGCGCTCACCGAGGATCTCCTCGCGGTACGCGTCCTCGAGGTACCTCCACTCGCGCGTGAACACCGTCGCCACGTCGAGCTGCTCGGAGACGACGCCGAGATGCCCCCGCAGCGCCAGGCGAATCCGGTCGACCGCAGGCGCATCGTCCGGGACGGCATCCAGCGCTTCGTGAAATGCACGCGCCCCTTCGCGCATGGTCTCGAACAGGAGCTCCTGCTTCGAGCCGATCAGCGAGTAGAGCGACCCCTTCTGTACGCCGAGCGCCTGCGCGAGCGCGTCCATGGAGGTTCCGTGGAAGCCACGCTCCGCGAAGAGCCGTGCCGCCTCACGGGCGAGATCGTCTCTCCTCGTGGCCATATACTCGATGCTAACGACCGTTCGTTAGGGAGGCCAGGATTGGACGCGCAGGGCTTGGAGACGCAGACGCAGGAGTTCCTCGAGTACGTCCAGTCGGGGGGCCAGGTGGAGACGGGCGACTGGATGCCAGACGCGTACCGCTCGGCCCTCATCAAGTTCATCGAGATGCATGGCAACTCCGAGCTCATGGGAGTCCTTCCCGAGCGCGACTGGATCCTCCGCGCGCCGACGCTGCAACGGAAGCTCGCGCTGACCGCGAAGATCCAGGACGAGGTCGGGCACGCCCAGCTCATCTACCGCGTCGTCGAGGACCTCGGCAAGCCGCGCAGCGCCTGTCTCGACGATCTCGTCTCGGGCAAGTCCAAGTTCCACAACGTCTTCCACTACCCGACCAAGACCTGGGGCGACGTCGGCGTCATCGCGTGGCTCGTGGACGCGGCCGCGATCGTGTCCCAGAAGGCGCTCCTCAAGTGCTCGTACGCGCCGTACGCGCGGATCATGAAGAAGATCTGCTGGGAGGAGTCGTTCCACATCCTCCACGGTCGGGACGTGATCCTCGCGCTCGTCACGGGCACCGACGAGCAGTTCGCACTCGTCCAGGAGGCGCTCGACCGCTGGTGGGAGCCGCTGATGCACTTCCATGGGAACCCGATCCCCGCCGAGGAGGACCCGATGTTCGTCTGGCGCATCAAGAGCCAGGGGAACGAAGAGGCGCGGCAGCAGTTCCTCGAGGGCTACGTCCCGCAGATCCGCGAGCTCGGGCTCGAGGTCCCCGACCCGGCGTTGCGCAAGGACGAGGAGACGGGCACCTGGCTCTACACCGAGCCGGACTGGGAGAAGCTTCGCGCTGTCGTCACCGGTCACGGGCCGGCATCGGAGGAGCGCCTCGCGTTTCGGCGGCTTTCGCGAGAGGACGTCGCCTGGGTCGAGCAGGTCGTGCTCGCAGAGGCAGCATGAACGCTCGCCTTCAGCTCGCGTTGGTGGGGGAAACCATGTTTCCCCCACCTGCCCCCTTCTTTCTGAGAGCGTGGGGAACCTCCCGGTTCCCCACTCCCCTCCCCGCTCACGAACCGCCTGGCGTCGCTTCGTGAGCAGTCACGTCTACGAGGTGTTCCGGCAGGAACGGAAAGGACAGCCGTTCCAGCACGCCGGGTCGGTGCTCGCGCCCGACGATCGCTTCGCGGAGATCTACGCGCGCGAGCAGTACGGCCGCCGGCAGGAGTCCGTCGCGCTCTGGTTCGTGCGACGAGATGCCGTGACCGACGTCGAGGAGTTTCCCGACGAGTTCGACCTCAAGTACCGGCGGGTGGACGGCTACTCGATCAAGACACGGCTTCGCGAGGCGCGCGAGCGAGCGGGAACGCTCGACATGGCTCCGCAGGCGAGCGAGGAGACGTGAGCGAACGCACCGACCTGCTCCTCTCGTTCGCCGACGACGAGCTCGTCCTCGGCTGGCGCAACTCGGAGTGGACCGGAATCGCGCCGTTTCTCGAGGAGGACGTGGCCTTCTCGTCGATCGCCCAGAACGAGATCGGGCACGCGCGGGCTCTCTACGAGCTCGCCGCCGCCGAGCTCGGCACGACCGCCGACGAGCTCGCTTTCGACCGCGCGCCCGACGAGTACCGCTGCGCGCCGCTCGTCCAGCTCCGGCGTCTCGAGTGGGCGCGAACCATTGCCCGGCACTGGCTCTACGAGACCGCCGACGAGATTCGGCTGGAAGCGCTCAAGGCATCCGACGACGTGGAGATCGCGGGGATCGCGGGGAAGATGGATCGCGAGGAGGCGTACCACCGGATGCACGCCGGGATGTGGGTCGACCGGCTGCTCGCGAGCGACGAGGGCCGCAGCCGGCTGAACGAGGCGGTGGACGACCTGTGGCCGTACGCGCTCGGCGTCCTGGCCGACGAGTTTCGCCCCGAGCTTCGACGACGTGCCGAGGCGCGGTTCGGCCGTGAGCTACCGGACGTCGAGGCGATTCCGCGTGGCGTGCACGAGGCCGAGCTCGCAGAGTTGTGGGAGGAGATGACGATGGTTCGCCGCTCCGCGCCGGCGGGAGCGCAGTGGTAACGACGAACGATGTGTGGGCGGCGCTCGCCGAGATCCCCGATCCCGAGATCCCCGACATCTCGCTCGTCGACCTCGGAGTGATCAAGAGCGTGGCTGTGGAAGGAGAGCGCGTCCGGGTCGAGTTCACCCCGACGTTCCTCGGCTGCCCTGCGCTCGAGCACATGCAGCTCGAGATGGCAGCCGCGATCGAGCGCGTCGGAGGCGAGGCGCAGATCGACGTCGTCCTCGACGACTCATGGTCGACCGATCGGATCACGCCCGAGGGCCGCGAGAAGCTCCGCGTCGCAGGGTTCGCCCCGCCCGCACCGCGCCCGGCTGGGAAGCTCGACCTCGTGCAGCTCCAGCACGGTTTCAGCTGCCCGTACTGCGGTTCGCACGACACCCGGCTCGACAACCTCTTCGGCCCGACGCCGTGCCGCTCGATCCGCTACTGCGAAAGCTGCAGGCAGCCGTTCGAGCAGTTCAAGACGATCTAGCTCTCGGCCGCAGCCGCTAACGCCAGTCGACCGAGACGACCGAGACGGGCTGCTCGATCCCCTTGAATGTCTCCGCCCGCGGCTCCGATGTCCGAAGCCCGCCACCGAAGCCGTCGAGCGTCTCGGCGCTCACCAGGATCTCGCCCGCCTGCGCTGCCGCGCCGATCCGCGCAGCCACGTGCACGGCTTGTCCGCCGTAGTCGGTCGACTCGTCGCCTGTGCGGAACGCCTCGCCGGCGTGCGCGCCGATCCGGACATCCGGGGCGACGATCTCCTCGCCGAGCGCTCGCTGGATCGCGACCGCTGCGTCGATCGCAGCTCTCGGGTTGTCGAATGACGCGAAAAAGCCGTCGCCGGTCTTCTTCACGACCTCGCCACCGTTCTCGACGATGTGCTCGCCGACGATCTCGTCGTGGCGCGCCAGCAGCCGCTTCCACTTCTCGGAGCCGAGCGTCTCGAGCAGGCGGGTCGAGTCGACGATATCGGTGAAGACGAACGTCCGCCGCGTCTCCACGCGGCCCAGGAGCTCGTTCACCCGGGCGGCGTCCGGCGCTGCGCCGAGACGTTCGAAGGCCGCGAGCGCGCTCTCGAGCTCGTCCGTGCCCGCCTGTTCGTCTCCGAGTCGCCGATGCGCGATCCCGAGCAGCATCCGCGCCTGCGCCGTCTCGTAGGGGGCGCCCACTTCACGCCACTGGTCGCGGCCGCGTTGGAGACTGGCGCCGGCCGCTTCCCAGTCCTTCTCCGCCAGTCTGATCCGGCCGACCGCGACGTTGATGGTGGCGTCGAACGCGAGGGCGCGGCGGTCGCCGATCTTGTACGAGTCGACGATCGTCTCGAGCTCGTCGAGCGCCCGTCGCGCGGTGCCGAGATCGCTCGTTGCGATCGCGATCTCGATCTGGGCGGGAAGATGGCGGAGTCGTTTGAGGGGATCCGTGACCTCCTGGAGCTTGCGGTTGATGCCAGTCGCGGCGGCATCGACCTTGCCCTCGGCGAGGCGGAGGAGCGAGAGGCCGGGTTGCGGATCCCGGCCGAGCTCGTTGGCGGTGCGGAATGCCGCCTCCGCGCCCGGAAAGTCGCCACGCTGGCGGCGGACTTCGCCGATCTCGTAGTACCCGCCTGCAGTGATCTCGCGGTCGAAGTCCTCGAGCTCGTCACATGCTGCCTGCGCCTGGACCTCGGCCGCCGGCCAGTCGCCCCGGAGACGCAGGACCTCGGCGCGGTGGATTCGGCAGGCGCCGGGAAAGCCGCTCACATCGAGCTGATCGCACCAGCGGCTCGCTACCTCCGTCCACTCGGCTGCACGTCGGTAGTCGCCGAGGTCGCGGCACGCGCTGATGGTGATGCAGTAGACGAGCCCCGTTGCATGTGGTCGTACGCCACCTGAAGTGGCCAGCGCCGTTGCCTCGTCGAGCAGAGCAAGCCCGTCGTCGATCCGGCCGGCCGTGATCAGCGCCCGACCTTGCCCAGAGACCGCCAGCGCCTGAACATCTCGGTCGCCGACGCGCCGACCGAGCTCGAGTGCCTCGCCGAACAGGGCCACGGCCGCGTCGAGGTCGCCCTCGGCGAACATGGCCCTGAGCCCCTTGATGAGCAGTATCCGGCCATGCTCGGCCGCCTCGGGAACGCCGTCGAGCAGCCGCTCGGCGTTCCCGAACCACCCGTTGGAGACGGAGAACGCGCCTCTGCCCTCGTAGTCCCAGGAAAGCGTCAGCGCCATCCGAGCAGCGCCCAGCGCGTCGCCCGCGGCGCTGTACGACGTATACGCCCGCTCCCGGAGCGCGATTGCCTCATCGAGCTTGCCGCGCCACCACGCACTCTCTGCGTATATCTCGAGATCCGGGGCCTCGAGGCCCTGCGGGTCGAGGCTCGCATACGTCTCGTGCGCAGTGCGCCATGCCTGGCGGCCGGCGGCCGCGCGTGCTTGCTCGAGCGAGTCGATCACGTGAGACACGAAGCGCTCATTGTGGCTGTTGCCTTTGTGCGCCGGGGAGTCGTGCTGCATCGTCCCCTCACGGCGAAGTCGTGTCGCGCCCGCCGAGGGTGTGCCTGGCCAGCATCGGAACGGGCGTGGGCCACCTGAGCTCACTGGGCATGGACACGCCCTACCCGAGGTGATATATCAGCGACGCGCGCATGACGGAGACGGCTGAGACTGCTCCTGCAGGAACGCGGCATAACGTCGATCGCACGAGCGCACCCGTCATTCGCGCCGAGGGCATCTGGAAGGTCTTCGGTCCTCACCCCGAACGGCTCGTCGGCTCACCCGACGCCGATCTTCCGCGCGGTGAGCTGCGCGAGAGGACGGGATGCGTCGTCGCCGTGCGCGACGTCTCGCTCGAGGTGTGGCCAGGAGAGGTGTTCGTCGTCATGGGCCTCTCCGGCTCCGGCAAGTCGACGCTCGTGCGGACGCTCATCCGCCTGATCGAGCCGACGGCGGGGAGCATCGAGGTCGCCGGTCATGACGTCATGAAGTCCGACCGCGCAGAGCTGCGAGAGCTGCGCCGCCACTCCGTCTCGATGGTCTTCCAGCACTTCGGCCTGCTCGCGCATCGCCGCGTGGTCGATAACGTCGCATTCGGCCTCGAGGTCCAGGGAATGGGCAAGCGCGAACGGCACGCGCGTGCGCACGAGGTTCTCCGTCTGGTGGGGCTCGAGGACGCTGCGAACCAGTTCCCCGATCAGCTGTCGGGCGGCATGCAGCAGCGCGTCGGCGTTGCACGGGCGTTCGCGGGAAACCCCGAGGTGATGCTCTACGACGAGCCGTTCAGCGCTCTCGACCCGCTCATCCGGCGTGACATGCAGGACGAGGTCATGCGACTCCAGCAGGAGATCGGCAAGACGACGATGTTCATCACGCACGATCTCCCGGAGGCTCTCCGTCTGGGAGACCGGATCGCGATCATGCGCGACGGGGCTATCGTCCAGCTCGGAACGCCCGAGGAGCTCGTCGGCTCGCCGGCAGACGAGTACGTCGAGAACTTCACGCGTGACATCCCGCGCAGTCATGTCCTGACCCTGCGCTGGATCATGCGCACACCCGGCCCGGACGACGCGACCGACGGCCCAAGGCTCGACGTGACCACGACGATGCGCAAGGCCGTCCCTGTCGTCGCAGCCAGCGAGAAGCCGGTCTGCTGCATCGACGATGGGCAGGTCGTCGGCATCGTCGATCGCGACGCCGTCCTGCGCTCGATCGCCGAAGAGGAGGGCTAGGGCCGTGTCGACGATCACGGAGACCCCCCTTGCGCTACCGGCGGTCTCGCACGTCCCGTGGTGGCGCGGGAAGATCGTCCAGGTCGGGGCGATCATCGCCGTGATGTGGCTCGCCTACCGCGGCTGGAAGAGCGAGTACCCCTGGCCGAACGACCTCGTCTGGAACGGGCTGCAGGGCAGGTTCGACGCGATCCAGAACTGGCTCCTCGACCAGCGCCTGGAGGGTGGAGGCGGGCTGCTGTTCTCGATCTTCGACGGCTTCCGTGTCTTCGCGGACAACCTCGTGACTTGGTTCAACGACCTGCTCATCTGGCTCACGTGGATCGGCACGACAGTTGCGGGGACGCTCCTCGCATGGCGTTTCGGAGGATTGCGTGCCGGCGTCTGGGCTCTGGCTGCGTTTGCGACGTTCGCCCTCTCAGGCCTCTGGGCGGAGAGCATGGAGACGCTGGCCCTCATGCTCGCCGCCGTGGGCCTCTCGATCGTGATCGGGATCCCGCTCGGCGTCGCCGCCGGGAAGTCGGACCGTTTCAACCGCGGCATCACGCCCGTTCTCGATGCAGCGCAGATCGTCCCGGCGTTCGCGTATCTGATGCCGGTCGTCCTCTTCTTCTCGATCGGCTATGCGGCCGCAGTGGTCGCGACGATGATCTACGCGATCCCGCCGTGCATCCGCATCACCGCGCTCGGCATCCGTCGCGTACCGATCAACACGGTCGAGGCCGCGGCGTCGATGGGCGCGACCGGGCGCCAGATGCTCCTGAAGGTGCAGCTCCCGATGTCGCGGCGGATGCTGCTCCTCGGCCTCAACCAGACGATCATGTTCGCGCTCTCGATGGTGGTCATCGCCGGCCTCATCGGCGGAGGCGGGCTCGGCGCGGTCGTGAACTCGGGGCTGTTCTCGAACCCGGCGCTCGCGATGCTCGCCGGCACCGTGATCGTCGTGATGGCGATGGCATTCGACCGCATCACCGAAGCTGTCGCCGATCAGACCGACCCGACGAAGCGCCACCTCGACGCCGCCGCGAAACGGCGGCTGCGCGCTCAATCGCTCGCCGTCACCGCCGCGATCGTGGGCACGGTCGTCGTGGCGAAGGTGATCGGCGTCAGCGGCGACTTCCCGAACTCGGCAGGCGTGCGGCAGCGCACCGTGACGGCGCAGGACTGGATATTGGCGCAGATCCAGAAGGTGCTCGACTACGTGCAGGATCCGACCTCCTTCGTGTTCCACATCACGGAGCCGATCGGCAACTTCATCCTCGAGCATCTCCTGCTGCCGCTCCAGGCGTTCCTGATGGAGGGACCGTGGTTCATGACGCTCGGCGGCCTGACGCTCATCGCCTTCGTGATCTCCGGCCTCCGCCCCGCGATCACCGCGTTCATCATGCTCGCGTTCATCGGCTTCATTGGCGTCTGGTCCCTCGCGATGGACACGCTCTCGCAGGTCATCGTCGCGACGATCATCGCGGTGATCCTCGGCGTCAGCCTCGGTATCTGGGCCTCGGAGAGCCGCACGGTCTCGGGGGTGGTGCGTCCCGTCAACGACGTGCTCCAGACGCTGCCGCAGCTCGTCTACATCATCCCCTTCATCTATCTGATGCCCGTTTCGATCGTCCCAGGGATCGTGGCCGCCGTGCTCTATGCCTCCCCTATCGTGATCCGTCTCGTCGAGCGAGGCCTCAAGGATGTCGCACCGGAGACCGTCGAGGCGGCCGGCGCATTCGGAGCGACGCGGGGGCAGATTCTCCGGAAGGTCAAGATTCCCCTCGCCGGCGACACGATCATGCTGGGCGTCAACCAGGGGATCATCATGGTGCTCGCCGTCGTCGTGATCGGCGGGCTCGTCGGCTCGGGCGGCCTCGGCTACGAGGTCGCACAGGGGCTCGTCCGTGGCCAGTTCGGGCAAGGCGTCATCGCCTCGCTCGCCATCCTGGCCCTCGGCATCGCGCTCGACCGAGTCACGCAAGGCGCACGGCGGGCGAGAAAGGAAGACATGGCGTGAGAGTCCAAGGAAATGTCAGAGACAAGGAGGATGGGATGTCGAAGCATCAGCGGGGCAGGGGAATCGGCCTCGTAGCACTGGCCGCCGCTGCCACGGCGGCGCTGATCGCGGTCGCGATGGCATCCGCCGGAGGCGCAGGGCCGACGGCGTGCGGCACGGTGACCCTGAACGAGAACTCGTGGGTCGGCTCGACGGCGAACGTCTACGTCGTCAAGAACGTGCTCGAGAAGAAGCTCAAGTGCTCGGTCAAGGTGACGAACATCACCGAGAACCAGCCGAGCTTCCAGGCAATGGCCGACGGCAAGATCGACGTCGTGCTCGAGGACTGGGACAACACGCTCGTCCCGTCGAACAAGAAGTACCTGACGAGCCATGCGGTCGTTCCCGTCGGTCCCAACGGGATCACCGGCGTGATCGGCTGGTACATCCCGCGCTACCTGCTCAAGCAGTACCCGATGTTCAAGACGTGGAAGGGGCTCAAGGGCAAGGAGAGCGTGTTCAAGACCGCGGAGTCGTCTCCCAACGCGGGGACGTTCCTGGGCGGCGATCCCTCGTACGTCCAGAAGGATCGCGCGCTCATCACGGAGCTCAAGCTCGACCTGAAGCATGTCGTCTCCGGCGCGGAGCCGGCGCAGGTCGCGCGGTGGACACAGCTCTACAAGCAGCACAAGCCGGTGCTCTTCTACTGGTACGACCCGCAGTACCTGAATGCGGTCTACAGCCTGTACCGCATCCAGCTGCCGAAGCGGTTCAAGGGCTGTCTGGACGACGAGAAGATCAAGGGCAAGCACGCCTGCGAGTACCCGTCGTACGGTCTCGACAAGCTCGTGAGCAGCAAGTTCGCGAAGAGCGGCTCGCCGGCGCTCAAGGTGATCAAGAGGTTCAGCTGGACGTCAGCGGACCAGAACTTCGTGGCCAACCTCATCGCCGGGAAGCACATGGACAAGGACAAGGCCGCCGCCGTTTGGGTGGCCAAGAACAAGGCCAAGGTCAAAGCGTGGTGCGAGGAAGATTGCTAGAGCACGACGGGGCGCGGAGGGATCACCTCCGCGCCCCCCGCTCTCGGTGGCCCGGCCGATGACCACGTCACCTCTCCGGGTCCACCAGCCGGAAGCCGCGGAGGCGGAGTCGCTGAGCGACCGCGCGTACTACTCGATTCGGGAGCTGATCGTCACCCTCGAGTTGCCCCCGGGCTCGATCGTGAGCGAACGCGAGCTCCAGGACCGGCTCGGCGTCGGCCGAACACCCGTGCGGGAGGCACTCCGCACGCTTGCCCGCGAACGCCTGGTCGACGTCTATCCCCGTCGCGGGATGTTCGTATCGGGCGTCGACGTTCGCGACCTCGCAGGGCTCTCGGAGGTGCGCCTCACGCTCGAGAGCCGCGCCGCGAGGCTCGCCGCCGAGCGAGCGACGGCCGGCGACCGTGCGGAGATCGGCCGCCTACTCGACGAGTTGGAGGCAACGCGGGGAGCACTCGACGAGCGGAAGCTCATCGATCTCGACCAGAGGATTCACAGGCACATCTACGAGTGCACCCACAACCCGTTCCTCGAGGCAACCCTGAACGAGTACTACGTGCTCACGCTGCGGATTTGGTTTCTCGCGCTCGATCGAGTGGTCCGGCTCGACGAGGCCGTGAACGAGCACCGGGAATTGCTCGAGGCGATCCAGGACGGCGACGGAGCCCGAGCCGAGCAGGCGATGCGGCTGCACGTCCAAGGGTTCGAGGACGCGGTCCGGCGAGTCCTCTGAACTCATATATTTCAAGAACTCCAATTCATATATCAGTAGGAGCGAACAGGATGAGCCCCTTCCCCAGCGAGGCACGCGGCGTCGTCATCGGCTGCGGCATCGTCGGCAACTCGATCGCGTACCACCTCACCCGACTCGGCTGGGACGGCGTCGTCCTCCTGGACAAGGGTCCCCTCCCCAACCCGGGCGGGTCGACCGGACATGCCTCGAACTTCATCTTCCCGGTCGACCACTCCAAGGAGATGACGCAGCTCACGCTCGAGAGCGTGAGCCAGTACAAGGAGATGGAGGTCTTCACCGAGTCGGGCGGGATCGAGGTCGCTCGGACCGAGGAGCGCATGCAGGAGCTGACGCGGCGACTCGCGTCCGCCAAGGCGTGGGGAATCGAGCCGGTCTCTTTGGTGACGCCGACCGAGGTGAAGGAGCTGGTCCCGTTCATCGACGAGAGCGTGATCCTCGGCGGCTTCTACAGCCCGTCCGTAGGCGTCGTCGACTCGCTTCGTGCCGGCACCATCATGCGCGAGCGCGGCCAGCAGGACGGACGGCTCAGTGTGCTCGCCAACACGGAAGTGATCGGTATCGATGTCGAGCACGGGCGCGTTCGGAGCCTGCGAACGACCGGCGGCGACATCGAGACCGACATCGTCGTGATCGCCTGCGGAGTGTGGAGTCCGAAGCTCGCGCACATGGCAGGAGCGTCGATCCCGCTGACACCGGCCGTGCACCAGATGATCGACATCGGCCCGACCCACTGGTTCGCCGATACGAAGGGCGACATCGACTTCCCGATCGTCCGCGACATGGACACGAACATGTACGAGCGGCAGGAGGGAACGGGCCTCGAGGTCGGCTCATATGCGCACCGGCCGATCCTGTACGACCCCGAAGACCTGCCCTCGGTGGAGGAGGCCGCGCTCACTCCGACCGAGTTCCCGTTCACGCAGGAGGACTTCACGCCGCAGATGGAGCACGCCCTCGAGCTGATGCCGTCGATCGTCGGCGACGAGAGCGTCGGTATCAAGTACGCGGTCAACGGGATCCTCTCCCTTACCCCCGACGGCATGCCGATCCTCGGCGAGTTGCCCGAGGTGAAGGGCCTGTGGGCGGCCTCCGCGGTGTGGGTCAAGGAAGGGCCCGGCGTGGGCAAGTCGGTCGCCGAGTGGATGGTGAACGGCGAGTCGCACATCGACCTCCACTCATCGGACGCGGCGCGTTTCTGGGAGCACCAGAAGACGTCCGTCCACGTGAAAGCGCGCACGAGCGAGGGGTTCAACAAGACCTACGGCATCGTCCATCCGTTCGAGCAGTGGGCATCGAACCGCGACGTACGGCTTTCGCCGTACCACGAGCGCGAGAAGGCGCTCGGCGCGGTCTTCTTCGAGGCGGCCGGCTGGGAGCGACCCCAGTGGTACGAGTCGAACGCCGGGCTCCTCGAGGAGTACGGGGATCGCGTCGGAAGACGCGAGGCCGAGTGGGACGCACGCTGGTGGTCGCCCATCGTCAACGCCGAGCACATGGCAATGCGCGACCGGGCGGGCATCTTCGACCTCTCGGCCTTCGCCATCTTCGACCTGATCGGCCCCGGCGCACTCGACGCCCTGCAGACCGTGTCGATGCGCCAGGTAGACGCCTCGGTCGGACGTGTCGTGTACACGCCATGGCTCTCGCCGAGCGGCGGCTTCAAGTCGGACCTGACGATCATGCGTCTCGGCGAAGAGCAGTTCCGGGTCGTCACGGGCGGCGCGCACGGGATGGCCGACCGCAAGTGGCTCGCCGATCGGCTGCCCGACGACGGCTCCGCACAGCTCGTCGACCTCACGTCCTCGTGGTCGACGATCGGGCTCTGGGGGCCGCGCTCCCGCGACATCGTCTCCTCGCTGACCCGAGACGACGTCAGCAACGACGGGTTTGCGTTCGCTACGTGCAAGACGATCGAGTTGGGCCCCGTCCGGGCGCTCGCCTCGCGCATCTCGTACGTCGGAGACCTCGGGTGGGAGCTCTACGTGCCGGTCGAGCAGGGAGCGAGGCTCTGGGATCTCCTGTGGGAAGCCGGCGAGCCCCATGGCCTCGTCCCGTGCGGCATCGGGGTCTACGGAACGACCGGCCGGCTCGAGAAGTGCTACCGGGCCTACGGCACCGAGCTCGAGAGCGAGTACACGGTCGTCGAGGCCGACATGGCGTGGGGCCGGGTCAAGGAGCAGGGCTTCGTCGGGAAGGACGCCCATGTGCGGCACCGCGAGGAGGATCCCCGCGCGATCCTCTGCACGCTCTCGATCGACGATCACACGTCCTCGTCGGGAGTCGCGCGGTATCCGCTCGGGCGCGAGCCGATCCTCACTCGAGACGGAGAGCCGCTGGTCGACTCCAAGGGCCGCCGCTCGTACGTGACGAGCGCGGGAGCAGCGCCGTCCGTCGGCAAATACGTCCTCATGGCGTATCTGCCGGTCGAGCGCGCGACGGCGGGCGCCGAGCTCGCGGTCGAGTACATGGGCGAGCGCTACCCGGTCACGGTGGACGTCGTCGGCTCGACACCGATCTTCGACCCCGAGAACACGAGGGTTCGCTCGTGAGCTTGCTCACGTTCCTGGGGCGTCGCGCTCGACACGAGGCCGGAGGGGACAGCGTGAGGAACACGGCCCCGGAAGGCATCGTGTCGAGCGCGACGTCAGCGCTTCGGCGGAGGCCGGCTCCGCCGGCCGCAGACGAAGGGCGGCCAGGGGCGTGAGGGTTCTCGTCTGTGTGAAGCGCGTCCCACTGACGGGGGGCAAGATCACGCTGACCGAGGACGCGCAGGCAATCGAGACTCGGCATCTCGGGTTCACGATCAGCCCGCACGAGGAGTGCGGCGTCGAGGAAGCCGTCCGTCTCATCGAGGCTCACGGCGGCGAGTCGGTCGTCCTCACGCTCGGCCCCTCCGAGGCGGTGGAGCAGCTGCGCGATGCCATGGCGCTCGGAATCGATCGCGCGATTCACCTCGAGTCCGACGGCGAGGAGTGGGATCCGCAGGCGACGGCGGGTGCGATCCTCGACGCCATCCGCGCGGACGAGGCAGCCGGCGGGCCGTTCGATCTCGTGTTCTTCGGCAACGAGGCAGCCGACTCCGGGAACTACCAGGTCGGGATCCGCGTAGCGACTGCGCTAGGCCGCCCGGTGGCGACGGGGCTCAAGGGCGTCGCGATCGAGGGTGCAACCGCGCGCTGCGAGCAGGAGGTTCCAGGAGGACGCGACGTGTACTCGCTGCCGCTCCCCGCGGTCGTGAGCGTGCTCGAAGGACTCAACCTCCCGCGGTACCCGTCGGTGCCGGCGAAGCTTCGCGCCCAGCGCAAGCCGGTCGACTCGACGACTCCCACCCGCCCTGGGTCCCGTCTCGAGAAGGTCCGCCTCGTCGTGCCCGAGGGCCAGGCGAAGGAGGCGGTCGTCCTCGGCCACGGGGCCGAGGCGGCGCCTGCGGTCGTCGAGGTCCTGCAGCGCATCGGAGTCGCCTAGATGGTTCTGGTCTTCGTCGAGGAGCCGGGAGACCTCACGCAACAGACGCTTGCCTTCGCACGCACGCTCGGCGAGCCGCTGGACGCGTTTTGCATCGGTGAGGAGATGTCCGATTCACGGTGTCGAGACGCTCCACGTCGCGGAGGGAGATGCCTACTCCGCCTACGCGCCCGGAGCGATCGCACAGGCGCTCGTCGAGCTCAGCGACCGGCTGGCTCCTTCAGCGGTCGTCGCCGCAGGCACCGAGCGGGGCAACGAGGTCCTCGCTCGCGTGGCCGCCAAGCTCGACCAGCCGTTCGCCGCGAACTGCGTCGACGCTACTCCGGGTGATCCAGCGCTCGTGACCCGCGTTCGCTGGGGCGGAAGCCTGCTCGAGGAGGCGCGCCTGCACGGGACCCCCAAGCTCATGACGGTTCAACCGCACGCCGTCGCGGCCGAGACGGCTCCGTCGGACACGCCGACGGTGGAGGCGTTCACGCCCGCCCTCGAAGACGCTGACCTCGTGGTGCGGGCCGGCGAGCGCATCGCGGCGTCCAGCGGTGGCGTCTCGCTCGCCGAGGCCAACGTGGTCGTGTCGGCGGGACGGGGCGCCGGCTCCCCCGAGGGGTTCGGGATCATCGAGGAGCTCGCAGGACTCCTCGGAGGTGCAGTCGGCTGCTCACGCGCCGTCACCATGGCCGGCTGGCGCCCGCACACGGATCAGGTCGGACAGACGGGGACGAAGATCTCCCCGGAGATCTACATCGCGTGCGGCATCTCCGGCGCGACGCAGCACATGGCCGGATGCAAGGGTGCCAAGACGATCCTGGCCGTGAACACCGACCCCGAGGCGGCGATCCTCGCGAGTGCCGACTACGCCGTGATCGGTGACCTGCACGACGTGGTCCCGGCGATCTCCGCCGAGCTCAGAAAGGCCCAGGCTCAGAAGGCAGGGCCGGGCTGAGCACGACCGCGAGCGTCGCGTCCACGGTCGCACTCGTACTCGCGATCGCGATCGCCGGCGCGCTCTTCGCACGCCGCGCCCTGCTGCTCACGAGACTCGTCCGGGCAGGCAAGCCGGCGAATCGCACCGCCGAGATCCCCATCCGGGTACGTAACGAGACGACCATCGTGCTCGGCCAGCGAAAGCTGCTGCAGAGGGTGGTTCCCGGCCTGATGCACGCGTTCATCTTCTGGGGCTTCCTCGTGCTCTTCCCGACGATCTTCATGGCGATGGCCGCCATCATCGATCGCGGCACGTCTCTCCCCTCCGGATCGCCGCTCGGCTGGCTCGAGCGCCAGGGGTGGTACGCACTCCTCGCCGACGCGTTCGCAGTTCTCGTGCTCGCGGGTGTCGCGACGGCCCTCTACATCAGGAAGGTCCAGCGGCCGCGTCGATTCGACGGGAGCCACCTCGGCGAGGCGGACCTGATCCTCGCGCTGATCGCCGGCATCGTGACGTCGCTGCTCCTCTGGCACGCGTCGCTCATCGCGCTCGGCCTGAACCCATGGCCGGCGGAATGGTCACCGATTTCGAACGCGCTGTCCGGCATCTTCAGCGGAGGTACCGCGACCGAGGTACTCGAGCGCGTCTTCGTGTGGGCCCACGTGCTGATCATCCTTGGCTTCCTCGCCTATCTTCCACACTCGAAGCACCTCCACATCGCGACCGCCGCGTTCAACGTCTTCTTCGGACGCACGCGCGCACGTGGCCGCCT
This sequence comes from uncultured Actinomycetes bacterium, assembly GCA_963734825.1. GTDB lineage: Bacteria > Actinomycetota > Thermoleophilia > Gaiellales > Gaiellaceae > GMQP-bins7. The sequence goes on from CAVTIQ010000005.1 coordinate 132,352, forward strand.
CGAGCCGATCGACTTCGCCGTGGAGGACGAGGCCGCGCTCCGGTTCGGCGCCGGCACGGCCGGTGATCTCACCTGGAAGCAGATGCTCGACGCGATGTCCTGCACGGAATGCGGTCGCTGTCAGGACGTCTGCCCGGCGTACGCAACCGGGAAGGCGCTCTCGCCGAAGCTCCTGATCATGGGGATCCGCGACCAGCTCTTCGCGGAAGGACCTGACGTGCTCGCCGGCGGAGAGCTCAGCGCTCTCGTCCCCAATGCCGTCACCGACGACGTCGTCTGGGACTGCGTGACCTGCGGGGCCTGCGTCCATGAGTGCCCTGTGTCCATCGAGCACGTCGACCACATCGTCGACCTCAGGCGCCACCTCGTCATGGTCGAGTCCCGGCTGCCCGCAGACACCGAGACGATGCTGCGCGACGTCGAGCGCGGCTCGAATCCGTGGGGGAAGCCGCAGACGGAGCGGGCGGCGTGGGCGGACGGGCTCGGCGTACGCGTGCTCGAGCCGGGAGACCCGGCCCCGGAGGTCCTCTACTGGGTCGGCTGCGCCGCGGCGTTCGACGAGCGTGCGCGGACGGCGGCGATCTCGACGACCAAGCTCCTCGTCGCAGCGGGCCTGGACGTCGCGATCCTCGGGCCACGCGAGTCGTGCACCGGCGATCCAGCGAGGCGGGCCGGGAACGAGTACGTCTTCCAGTCGTTCGCGGAGGCGAACGTGACCACGCTGAACGACGCAGGGGTGACGAAGATCGTGGCCAGCTGTCCTCACTGCTTCAACACGCTCTCGAACGAGTATCCCGACTTCGGTGGCCGCTTCGAGGTGATGCACCACTCGGAGCTCCTCGCCGAGCTCGTCCGCGACGGCAGGCTCTCACCGAGCGCAGGCGAGGAGACGATCACGTACCACGACTCCTGCTACCTCGCCCGCCACAACGACGTGCTCGAGGCTCCCCGCGAGCTCGTCGGCCGCATCGGGAAGCCGCTCGAGATGGCGCGGAGCGGAAAGCGGACCTTCTGCTGCGGCGCGGGCGGCGCGCACATGTGGATGGAGGAACGTGGGAGTCAGATCAACGAGGAGCGGGTACGCGAGGCGACCGAGACGGGCGCCGAGACGCTCGCCGTGGCGTGTCCTTTCTGCACGGTGATGCTGGACGACGGCGTGCGACAGACGGGGGGCGAGCTCCGGGTCGCCGACGTCTCGACGCTGCTCCTCGAGAGCGTCGAGCGTCAGGCGCCGGCGAGCTGACGGCCGATCGCGCCGGCCGTCGCGACGACACGCTCTGCAATGGCGTCGAGACGGTCGGCGGGAGGGAAGCGGTACGCAGGTCCGTGGACGTGGATCGCAGCCACCGCCTTTCCGCGCGCGTCGCGAACAGGCGCGGCAACCGAGTCGATTCCCTCGGCGAACTCCTCGAGCCCCCACGCGCATCCCGCGCTTCGCACTTCGGCAAGTCGCGTTCGTAGTCGGTCGGGGTCGGTCACGGTGCGACGCGTGAGCGTGACGAGCTCGTTGCCGAGGTATGCGTCGAGCGCCTCCTCCGGCCACTCCGCAAGGAGGACGAGGCCGGACGGCACGGCATGCATCGGCGCTCGCGTTCCCGTCCAGTCGCGAATCTGGACGGCATTGTCGGCCTCGGCCTGATCGACGTAGATGACCTCGTTGCCGTCCGGGAGGCCGAGTCCCGCGTCCTCTCCCAGCTCCGCCGCGAGATCGGCGAGGAACGGGTGCGCGATCGAGATGAGACTCCGGTCAGGAGCGACCGCAGACGAGAGCGCGGTGACGGCTGGGCCGATTCGCCACAGGGTCCCGTCGTACCGCTCGACCGCGTCGACTGCCTCGAGCGTCGAAAGCAGTCGCGCGACCGTCGACTTCGGTAGCCCGACCCCCTGGGCGATCGCCGTGACGCCAGCGGGGCGCCGCGCCACCTCTTCGAGAATGGCAAACGCGCGCTCGAGCGATTGCACCATGGTCGTCGGTCTCCTAGAATTCCACTATACAAGACTGTTCCGCATTACGGAACACAGGAGACATGGCTGACGGACATGGCTGACGAACTCGATCTCAAGACCCTGACGGACGCCGAGCTCGTCGCGCAGATGCACGACGATCTGTACGACGGGCTCGCTCCCGAGATCGTCGAGGGAACGGAGATCCTGCTGGAGCGGGACTGGCCGGCGGACAAGGTCTTGAACGACGCTCTCGTCGAGGGCATGCGCATCGTCGGTATCGACTTTCGCGACGGGATCCTGTTCGTGCCCGAGGTGCTCCTCGCTGCGAACGCGATGAAGGCAGGCATGGAGCTTCTCCGGCCTCTGCTCGCCGAGACCGGCGCGCAGCGCGTCGGCAAGGTCGTGATCGGCACCGTCAAGGGCGACATCCACGACATCGGGAAGAACCTCGTGGCGATGATGCTCGAGGGCGCCGGTTTCGAGGTCTACGACCTCGGCATCAACAACCCGGTCGAGAACTACCTGGCGGCGATCGAGGAGCACGAGCCCGACATCCTCGGCATGTCGGCGCTCCTGACGACGACGATGCCGTACATGAAAGTCGTGATCGAGACCCTGAAGGAGAAGGGGATACGCGACGACCTCATCGTCCTCGTCGGCGGCGCCCCGCTGAATGAGGACTTCGGCAACGCAATCGGCGCAGACGCGTACTGCCGTGACGCGGCCGTCGCCGCCGAGACCGCTCAGGCCCTCGTGCTCGCCCGCCGTGCAGCAGCTACTGCGGCCTGACGAGGAACGCGTCTTCGAGGCCGAGCGCCCCGAGGTGCTCGTGCTGGCCTGCGGTGCCATTGCTCGCGAAGTGCTGGCGGTGATTCGTTTGAACGAGTGGCGCAACGTCACCGTCCGCTGCCTTCCGGCGAAGCTGCACTCGCGCCCCGAGCTGATCGCCCCCGCGGTCGACGCGAAGCTGGGCGAGCTGGACGGGCGCTACGAGCGGGTGTTCGTGGCCTATGCCGACTGCGGTACGGGGGGCGCGCTCGACCTCGTGCTCGAGCGTCACGGCGTCGAGCGCCTGCCGGGTGCGCACTGCTACGGCTTCCTCACCGGGAACACCGAGTGGGAGGAGATCCACGACGCCGAGCCGGCGACCTTCTATCTCACCGACTTCCTCGCGCGCCACTTCGACGCCCTCGTGATCAAAGGCCTCGGTCTCGATCGACATCCGGAGCTGCTCGATCAGTACTTCGGGAACTACCGCCGGCTGCTCTATCTCGCCCAGACCGACGACGCGGACCTGCAGTCACGCGCCCGGGCCGCCGCGGAGAGGCTCGGCCTCGAGTACGAGGAGCGCCGCACCGGCTACGGAGACCTGGTCACCTCGCTCACGCGCTTCGTCGAGGCTGCTCCCGTTGCCTGAGCTCACCGTGATCTGGTGGCGTGACATCCCCGCCCAGGTGAAGGCCAAGGACGGCAGGAAGTCTGCGCGGGCTCAGCTCACAGAGCGCTTCCAGGAGGCGATCGACTCAGCTGCGATGCGCGCCGGGCTGATCGGAACGGACGCGTACCTCGCCGAGTGGCGCAGCGAGGCCCGCGATTGCGGAGAGGACCTGGAGACCGAGGTTGCGGAGGAAGCCGACTGGCTCGAGGCCGCGTACCCGGACGACGCTCTCGCGCGGCTCGTTGCCTCCGACGGGAGAGGTTCATGACGGAGACCGTCCTCTCGAGCGCGACGAAAGAGGTCGTGATCGGCTTCGAGCACCCGTTCGTGATCATCGGCGAGCGCATCAACCCGACCGGGCGAGCGAAGCTCGCGGAGGAGATGGCGGCCGGGAACTTCGACACCGTCGTCGCGGATGCAATTGCGCAGGTCGAGGCGGGCGCGCAGATGCTCGACGTCAACGCCGGAATCCCGCTTGCGGACGAGCCCGCCATCCTCGCGCAGGCAGTTCAGCTGGTCCAGGGAGTCACGGACGTCCCGCTCTCGATCGACTCGTCGATCGTCGCAGCCCTGGAGTCGGGGCTCGCCGCGTATCAGGGGAAAGCGCTCGTGAACTCGGTGACAGGCGAGGAGGACCGTCTGGAGTCGGTGCTGCCGCTCGTCGCAAAGCACGGTGCGGCCGTCGTCGCCATCACGAACGACGAATCGGGGATCTCGGAGGATCCCGACGTGCGCTTCGAGGTCGCGCGCAGGATCGTCTCGCGGGCAGGCGACCACGGAATCCCGATCGAGGATGTCGTCGTCGATCCGCTCGTGATGCCCATCGGAGCTATCGGCAGTGCGGGCCGTCAGGTCTTTCGGATCGTGCGCAGGCTGCGCGAGGAGCTCGGGGTGAACACCACGTGCGGCGCTTCCAACGTGAGCTTCGGGCTCCCGAACAGGCCCGCGCTGAACGCCGCGTTCCTGCCGATGGCGATCGCCTCCGGCCTGACCTCGGCGATCACGAGCCCGCTTCACGAAGAGACGCTGAAGGCGGTCAAGGCCGCCGACGTGCTGATGGGCAACGACGCGCACTGCGCGAACTGGATCGCCCTCAACGGAGACTCTCCCGACGCCGCGGCCACACGTGGCCGCCGCGGCGGCCGTGAGGGCAGGCGACGGACGGCGGCACCATGAGCCCGTCCGACGCCTTGATCGTCTTCACCCCGTCCGGCAGGCGAGGACGGTTCGAGCACGGGACGACCGTGCTCGAGGCCGCGAGGAGGCTTGGTGTCGACCTCGACTCGGTCTGCGGCGGCCGCGGGATCTGCGGCCGCTGTCAGATCGAGGTGGCTGAAGGGGAGCATGCGAAGCATGGCGTGACCTCGGTCGCGACGCATCTCTCGGCTGTCGGAGACGTCGAGCACGCGTACGCAGCCGACCGCGGGCTTGCGGAGGGGCGCCGGCTCGGCTGCACTGCATGCGTCGTCGGAGACGTCGTCATCGACGTTCCTCCGGAGAGCCAGCTGTACCGCCAGGTCGTCCGCAAGGAGGCCGACGCGCATGCCATCGAGATCGATCCTGTCGTGCGGCTCTACTACGTCGAGGTCGCGCCCGCCGAGCTCGGCACGTCGTCAGGGATTCTGAGGCGCCTGCGCGATGCGCTCGTCGAGGAGTGGGACATCGACGGGCTCGACGCCGACCTGACCGTCCTTCCCGAACTTCACGCCGCTCTCGACGCCGGCGCAGGCGCCGTCACGGTGGCCGTCCACGACGGCTCGACGATCACGGCTGTCTGGCCCGGCCTCCACGACCGCGCGTACGGCATCGCGTTCGACGTCGGCTCGACCACCGTCGCAGGCCATCTCTGCGACCTGACGACCGGCGAGGTGCTCGCCTCGGCCGGAGCGATGAACCCGCAGATCCGCTTTGGCGAGGACCTGATGAGCCGCGTCTCGTACGTCATGCTGCATCCCGGTTCCGAGAAGGAGCTGACCAAAGTCGTCCGTGGCTGCCTCTCGAAGCTGACGGCGGAGCTCGCGACGTCGGCCGAGATCGACCGTCGCGACGTCCTCGAGGTCACGGTCGTCGGGAACCCGATCATGCACCACCTTCTGCTCGGGATCGACCCAACGCCACTCGGTGGCGCTCCCTTCCCGCTGGCGGTGGACGAGGCCCTCCGGCTCCAAGCCCGTGAGCTCGGCCTCCCAGTGCATCGTGGGGCACGCGTGTACGTGCTGCCGTGCATCGCCGGTCACGTGGGCGCCGACGCCGCCGGAGTGATCCTCTCGGAGGCCCCCTACCTGAGCGACGAGGTGAACCTCATCGTCGACGTCGGCACCAACGCGGAGATCGTGCTCGGCAATCGCGATCGACTGCTTGCAGCCTCGAGCCCGACCGGTCCCGCATTCGAAGGCGCGCAGACCTCCTGCGGGCAACGAGCTGCCCCGGGCGCGATCGAGCGCGTCCGCATCGACCCGCAGACGCTCGAGCCACGCGTGCGGGTCATCGGGAACGAGGCGTGGTCCGACGAGCCGGGGTTCGCGGACGCGCGGGTCACCGGCGTCTGCGGCTCCGGGATCATCGAGGCGATCGCAGAGCTCCATCTGGCCGGCGTGCTCACAACGGACGGCACGATCGACGGAGCGCTGGCCGACCGCACGGATCGGATCGTGTCCGACGGCCGCACTTTCTCCTATGTCCTGTGGTCCGGCGAGCCAGAGCTCGTCGTCACGCAGAACGACGTTCGCCAGATACAGCTGGCCAAGGCCGCGCTGCACGCCGGTTGCACGCTCCTCATGGAGCGATACGGGATCGAGCGCGTCGATCGCATCCGGCTCGCCGGGGCGTTCGGCACCCACATCGACCCTGTCCACGCGCTCGTCCTCGGTCTCGTTCCCGACTGCGACCCGGAACGCGTCACCGCCGCAGGGAACGCCGCGGGTACGGGCGCGCGCATCGCCTTGCTGAATCGGGCCTCGCGCGCGGAGATCGAGGAGGTCGTGCGAAACGTCGAGAAGATCGAGACCGCCGTGGAGCCCCGCTTCCAGGAGCACTTCGTGAAGGCGATGGCGATCCCCCACGACGTCGACCCCTACCCACGCCTCGCGGGACACGTCGAGCTCCCAGGTCGGCGCATTGCGTCCACCGAGCGGACGGCCCGTCCGCGCAGACGAGAGAGGAAGCCCGCATGAGCGAGACCAGAGGACGTCGAGCCGGCGGGCGCGCTGCGCGCCAGGCAGCGCGACTTCACGCCGTCGTCGAGAGCGTTCCGTTCCTGACTCGCACGCTCGCGCCGCTCGAAGTGCTCTCCGAAGAGGGCCTGTCGCTCGTCGAGGAGAACGCTGACATCATCCTGGAGGAAGTCGGAGTCGAGTTCCGAGAGACACCGGACGCGATCTCGCTCTTCCACGAGGCGGGCGCAGACGTCGACGGAGAACGGGTTCGTTTCCCGCGCGGCATGTGCCGCGGCCTCGTGCAGGCGACCGCGCCACGAGAGTTCACACAGCTCGCCCGGAATCCCGAGCGCAGCGTCGTCTTCGGAGGCGCCAACACGATCTTCGCGCCCGCCTACGGCTCGCCGTTCGTCCGCGATCTCGAGGGCGGACGGCGCTACGGGACGATCGAGGACTTCCGCAACTTCGTGAAGCTCGCGTACGTCTCACCGTGGCTCCACCACTCCGGCGGCACCGTCTGCGAGCCGGTCGACCTCCCCGTCAACAAGCGGCACTACGACATGGTCGCCGCGCACCTTCGTCTGAGCGACAAGCCGTTCATGGGATCCGTCACCCATCCGCAGCGCGCCCGCGACACGGTCGACATGGCGCGAATCGTCTTCGGCGCGGACGTCGTGGACGAGAGCGCGGTTGTCTTCAGCCTCATCAACGCGAACTCCCCGCTCGTCTGGGACGCGACGATGCTCGGCGCCGCGCGCGCGTACGCCGAGGCGAACCAGGCCGTGATGATGACCCCGTTCATCCTCGCGGGCGCGATGAGCCCGGCTACGGTCGCCGCCACGTGTGCCCAGACGCTCGCGGAGTCGCTCGCAGGCATGACGTACGTCCAGCTCGTCCGGCCGGGCGCTCCCGTGGTGCTCGGCTCGTTCGCTAGCTCGATGTCGATGCAGTCCGGCGCCCCGACGTTCGGAACCCCGGAACCGGCGCTCGTCCTCTACGTCATGGCGTCGCTCGCGCGACGGCTCGGAGTGCCGTTCAGGTCCGGAGGGGCACTCACCGCCTCCAAGATCCCCGACGCACAGGCGGCATACGAGTCTGCAAATACGATGCAGCCCACCATGCTCGGCGGCACCAACTTCGTCCTCCATGCGGCCGGCTGGCTCGAAGGCGGACTGACGATGGGCTATGAGAAGTTCGCGCTCGACAACGACCAGCTGGGAATGTGGCACTCGTTCTCCAGCGGTGTCGACCTCTCGGAGAACGGCCAGGCGCTCGACGCGTTCCTGACGAACGAGCCCGGCGTGCACTTTCTCGGCCATCCACACACGCTCGCCAACTTCGAGACTGCCTTCTACCGCTCGGCGGCCGCGGACAACTCGAGCTTCGAGCAGTGGGAGGCCGAAGGAGCGAGTGACGCGGCCCAACGTGGTGCGACGCTCTGGAAGCGCTCGCTCGCCGAGTACGAGCAGCCACCCCTCCCCGACGCGATCGAGGAGGAGCTCGACGAGTGGATCGCGCGACAGAAAGCCTCGTTCCCCGACTCAGACGTATGACAGAGGCACGTTGACAGAGGCACTGGCAACCAGTCGCATCGTGGAGCTCCTGGAGCACCCACGCTACGAGGTGGTCCCGTTCGGCGTCGTCGTCGACGCGGTCGTCGAGCACGTTCCGCAGGAGCTCACGCTGACGGTGACCGTGTCGCCGAAAAGAGGGGTCGAGCACACGCTCGACGTCGTCGAGCAGCTCCGCGACAACGGCTATGCCGTCGTGCCGCACTTTTCCGCACGGCTCGTTCGAGATCGGGCGCACCTCGCCGAGCTCGTCGCCCGGATGGACGAGATCGGCGTGCGCGACGTCTTCGTGGTCGCAGGAGACGCGGACGAGCCGGTGGGCGAGTTCGACGGCGCTCTGCCGCTCCTGGAGGCGATGGCGGAGATCGGCCACACATTCGAGCAGATCGGCATCACCGGCTACCCGGAGGGCCACCCGCTGATTCCGGACGAGAAGATCGCCCAGGCGATGTCCGACAAGGCGCGCTACGCCACGTACATCGTGAGCCAGATCTGCTTCGACTCGAAGGCAACGGCCAGCTGGATCGAGCGGGTCTGGGAAAGCGGCACCAGGCTCCCCATCTTCGTCGGCATCCCCGGCGCCGTACCGACGACGAAGCTCATCCGCGTGTCCACCTCGATCGGCATCGGCACGTCGCTGCGCTTCCTCAGTCGGCACAAGAGCTGGATCGGACGCGCGCTGCGCCCGGGAGGCTTCGACCCGGATCCGCTGATCGCCGGACTCGAGCCGAGCATCGAGGACCCCGCGCGGAAGATCGCCGGCTTCCACATCTTCACCTTCAACGACCTCGCCGACACCGAAGAGTGGCGGCAAAGTCGGCTCGACGCCGCTCGGCGACCGACATAGACGAGAGAGGAGCGGGTATGCCCATCGAGGTCGAGACGATCCGTTCCGTCGAGGTGCCGACGAGGCTCGTCCATGGCGCCGGCGCAATCGCCCGCCTCGGGGACACGCTCCGCGAGCTCGGGGTCACGCGCCCCTTGCTCGTCACCGACCCCGGCGTGACGGCTGCAGGTCTCGCGGATCGGGCGCTCGAGCATCTCGACGGCGCAGTCGTCTTCGATCGGGTGCGGCCGAACCCGGATATCGCCCTCGTGGACGAGGGTGCCGCGCTGTACGCCGAGACCGGGTGCGACGGGCTGGTCGGCCTCGGGGGCGGCTCGTCGATGGACACGGCGAAGTCCATCGGCGTCGTCTCGGAGCACGGCGGCTCGATCGCGAACTACGAGTGGGGCCACGACCCGATCGAGCGGCGCATCCCGCCGCTCGTCGCCGTCCCGACGACTGCGGGCACGGGAAGCGAGGTGACGCTCTGGGCTGTGGTCACGGATCACGATCGCAAGATCAAGTTCAACGTCGGCGGCACGCCCCTGATCGGCGCGCACGTCGCGCTCATCGACCCGGAGCTCATGCTCGGGCTGCCGCCGGCAGTCACCGCCGCAACGGGCATGGACGCCCTCTCGCACGCGATCGAGTGCTACACGTGCGACTACCACCAGCCCTTCAACGACGCCGTCGCGCTCAACGCGATCGAGCTCGTTGCCGAGTGGCTGCGGGTCGCGGTGGAGGACGGCTCGAACCTGGAAGCGCGGACCCAGATGGCCCACGCGGCGACGCTCGGAGGCATGGCGTACGGAACCGAGAGCGCCGGCGCGGCGCACGCCATGAGCCAGTCGGCCGGCGGCGTGCACGACTGCCCGCACGGCGCGCTCACGGCCCGGGTGCTCGGGCCGGTGATGGAGTACAACGCGTCGGCCGATCCCGCACGCCACGCGCGGATCGCGCGTGGGCTCGGCGTGGAGACGAGCGGGATGACGGTGCTCGACGCGGCCCTCGCGGGCGTGGAGGAGCTGTACCGGCTGACGGACGACGTCGGTATCCCGACGATGGCCGAGCTCGGCTTCTCCGAAGACGAGATCCCCATGCTCGCCCGCATCGCGTTCGAGGACCCGCAGACGATCGGGAACGCGCGCGAGGTGGACGTCGCCGCGTACGAGGACATCTACCGCAACGCCTTCTCGAGAGGGAAGCGATGAGCGTCTCGACAGAGAGCTACCGAATGGTCATCGGCGGTGCCTGGTCCGACTCCGAGTCCGGAGAGCGCTTCGAGGCAACGAGTCCGGCGACCGGAGAGACGATCGGCACGCTGCCGGAGGGAACGCGTGAGGACGCACGCCGTGCGATCGCCGCGGCGAACGCCGCTCGTCGCGACTGGTCGGCGCTGTCGGCGTTCGAGCGTGCCGCCGCGATGGAACGGGTCGCTGACCTGATCGAGGAGCGCCGCGACGACCTCGCGCGCACGCTCACGCTCGACCAGGGCAAGCCCCTGCACGCCGAGGCGTACGGCGAGGTGGAGGAGCTCGTCGTGTACTGGCGCATGGCCGCGGCCGACGCGACGAGGCTCAGCGGCTCGATGCCACCCTCGGTGGACGCCGCCAAGCGCATCCTCGGCTACCGCGTCCCGCGTGGAGTGGTCGGCGTCATCACGCCCTGGAACTGGCCCTACACGATGCCCGCCGAGCTCATCGCACCCGCGCTCGCGGCAGGGAACGCAGTCGTCTGGGTACCCGCGCCGTCGACCTCCGTCTGTGCAGTCAAGCTCGCCGAGTGCATCGTCGACGCGGAGCTTCCCGCTCGGACTGTTCTCGATGGTGCTCAGGCCCCGGCCCGGTCGTAGGCGACGAGGTCGCAGCAAACGCAGGGACGAACGCCGTCGGGTTCATCGGCTCGGTCGCGACCGGTCTGCACGTGGCCACCCGCGCAGCGGGCAAGGCGACCCTCCTCGAACTCGGCGGCAACGGGCCGATGGTCGTCCTCGACGACGCCGACGTGGATGCGGCGGCCGAGGCGAGCCTCGCTGCCTCGTTCCTGTGCGCCGGCCAGAGCTGTACCGCCGGGGAGCGCTTCCTCGTCCACGAAGCCGTCCACGACCGCTTCGTCGAAGCCTTGCAGGCTGCGATCACACGCTCGATCCGGCTCGGCGACCCGTTCTCGGAGGACACGACGATGGGACCGCTCAACAACGAGCCGACCGCGCAGAAGATGGACCGGCACGTCGGCGACGCGATCGAGCGCGGGGCTGAGCTCGTCACGGGCGGCGAGCGAGCCGGCGGATACCCGACCGACCTCTACTGGGAGCCGACGGTCCTCACGCAGGTGACGAACGAGATGGAAGTGGCATACGAGGAGACGTTCGGCCCTGTGATCCCGATCAGCCGGATCTCGAGCGACGACGAAGCGCTCCAGATCGCGAACGCTTCGCAGTACGGCTTGCTGACGGCTGTCTGGACGGCGGATCTGGCACGCGGCCTTCGGTTCGCCGAAGCGGTGGATGCCGGGTGGGTGAACGTCAACGAGTCGACGAACTACTGGGAGAGCCATCTTCCCTTCGGTGGGCGAGCGGGCTCGAGCTCGGGTGTCGGCCGCGTCGGCGGGAGCTCCGTGCTCGAAGCGTTCACCGAGCCCAAGACCGTCGTGATCACGCTCGGCCGCGCGTAGCCCGATGCTCTGAGACCGAGGCGTCGCCGATACGCTCAGGCGGCATGGCTCCCCTGCTCCGAGCCGAGGACCTCGCGAAGGCGTACGGCTCCGTCAGGGCACTCGACGGCGTCAGCTTCGAGATCGGTGACGGCATCACGGGGTTGCTCGGGTCGAACGGCGCCGGCAAGACCACCTCGCTGAAGCTCTTCATGGGACTGATCCACCCCGACAGCGGATCGGTAGAGGTGCTCGGGCAGGACCCGCGGATCTCGCCGGAGTTTCGAACGCGAATCGGTTACGCCCCCGAGCACGACTGCCTGCCGAGGTCAGTGTCGGCCGCTGAGTTCCTCGCGTACATGGCGGAGGTGAGCGGTCTACCCCGGACGGCGGCGCGCCTCCGTGCATCGGACATGCTCCGGCACGTCGGGCTGTTCGAGGAGCGGTACCGGCCCATCGAGACGTACTCCACGGGGATGAAGCAGCGCGTGAAGCTTGCGCAGGCACTCGTGCACGACCCGCTGCTGGCGTTCCTGGACGAGCCGACCGCCGGCCTCGACCCGATCGGCCGACGCGAGATGCTCGAGCTGATCAGGCGGGTCGGCCGCGACTTCGGCATCAGCATCGTCATCTCGACCCACCTGATGGGCGACGTCGAGCGTGCGTGCGACTCGGTCGTCGTCCTCGACGCTGGGCGATTGCTGCGCACGGGGGCGGTGTCGGGCCTCACGGAAGAGACCGAAGCGCTCGAGATCGAGGTCGTGGAGGGCGGCCCTGCGTTGGTGGCAGCCCTTGCCGAACGCGGTCGCATCGCCCGCCTCGACGGCAACCGCCTAACCCTGGACCAGGTCACCGGCGAGGACTACGACATCGTCCGTGACGCGCTCGTCGCCTCGGGCGCGCTCCTCTATCGACTCGCTCCCGAGCGGCACGCACTCGCCGACGTCTTCTCGGCGCCGGCCGGCGGAGCCGGGGACGAGGGACGGGCCGCATGACGACCGGGCCTGCCGAGATCTTCGACCTCGGGTACCACGGCTACGAAGGGGAGCGCACGAGCCGCTGGCGTCGTCGGCTTGCGATCTGGAGGGACGGCGTACGAATCTCCCTCGGTCTCGGACGTGGAGTCGGAGCGAAGTTCGCCTCGTGGCTGCTCATCGGCCTGGCGCTCGTGCCGATCGTCGTGCTCATCGTCGTCGCCGCATTCCTCTCACCCGCGAAAGAGGCCGCGGACGACTTCGAGCTCCCGACGTACCCCGACTACTACCAATGGGCAATCCTGCCGCTTGCGCTCTTCGCAGCGGTCGTCGCTCCACTCCTTCTCTGCCCGGATCGGCGAGACGGTGTGCTCTCCCTCTACGCGGCGCGCCCGATCACATCGACCGATTACGTCGGCTCGCGCTGGGCCGCGTTCCTGGCGGTGTTGACGATCGCTGCCTGGCTTCCCGAAGCAGTTCTGTTCACCTGGAACGCGCTCGACGCATCGAGCACCGGCACGTGGCTGACCGACAACTGGGACGTCGTGCCGCGGTTCCTCGCAGCGGGTCTCGTCGTCGCCGTCCCGCTGACGACGCTGTCGCTCTTCACGGCGTCGTTCGCGCAGCGCCGGGCATACGCGGCCGTCGCGACGCTCGCCGTGCTCGTCGTCGGCGGTGCCGTCGGCGGCATCGTCCAGGAGAACTTCGAGGGCACGATCAAAGACATCGGCTCTCTCGCCGACCTCCTTCAAGTCTCGCTGAACACGGTCGACTGGATCTTCGGCACGACGCACGATCGCCCGCTCGGCGGCTGGGTGTACGGCCTCTGGCTGACCGGTGTGACGATCGTGCTGGCCGCGTGGCTCCTCCGGCGCACGCGCCAGCTGGTGCGCGAGTGAGCGGAAACGGGGCGCCACCGACGATCGTCGTGGACGGGGTATCGCGATGGTTTTCAGGCGTCGTCGCGGTCAGCGACGTCTCGCTCGTGGTCGAGCCCGGGGTCACAGCGCTGCTCGGACCGAACGGGGCAGGCAAGACCACGCTTCTCCGAGCAATCGCCGGTCTCACCGCGACCTCGCAGGGAACGGTGACCATCTTCGGCGAGCCGGTGCGCGGCAATCCGGGTCTCTACCGGCGAATCGGGTACATGACCGAGCACGAGTCGGTCTACGACTTCCTGACGGGACGCCAGTTCGTCGAGCTCAACGCCCGGCTTCAGGGCATCGACGAGCTCGAGGCGGCAGTCAGGCGCGCGATCGAGACCGTGGACCTCGTCGATGCGCAGAACCGGCGGCTCAAGGAGTACTCGCGTGGAATGCGCCAGCGGATGCGGCTCGCCGCAACGCTCGTGCACGATCCGCCGCTGCTCCTGCTCGACGAGCCGTTGTCGGGAACGGACCCGGCCCAGCGCTTGCATCTCCAGGACGTCATTCGCCGTCTCGGCGCCGAGGGTCGCACGATCGTCGTCTCGTCGCACATCCTCGAGGAGGTCGACCAGTTTGCAGAGCGGATCCACCTCATGGTCAGCGGAAAGCTCGCCGCGAGCGGCGACTACCGCGCCATTCGACAACAGCTGAACGACCGGCCGTTCCTCGTCCGTATCGACTCCTCGGACTCGCGCTCGCTCGCAGCCGGGCTGCTCGCGGTGGACGCGGTCGAGTCGGTGGAGATCGATCGCGAGGGCCACCTGCGCGTCCGCAGCCGCGATGTCGCCACACTCCAGCGGTCGTTGCCTGCCGTCGCCGCACGCCTCGACATCCGGCTGCTTCGTGTCGAGCCGCTCGACGACTCGCTCGAGAGCGTCTTCGAGTATCTGGCGACGGGATCGGCGACGTGACCGCGATCCTCGTCCTCACCGCACGGCAGCTCGGTGGAAGCCGCCGCCTGTGGCTCGTGCTCGCTCTCGTGTCGCTTCCCGTACTCGCGGCGGTGCTGTTCCACGCGGCGGACAGCACGACATCGAGCGACGAGTTCGCCGACGGCATCACGGCGACACTCATCGCGTCCGGCATCTTGCCGCTCGTGATGTTGCTGTTCGCCACCTCGGCGCTCGGCAACGAGCTCAGCGACCGAACGCTCGGCTACCTCGTCCTCAAGCCCCTCCCCCGGTGGCGGATCGCCGCCCCGAAGCTCTTCGCGTCGGTGCTCGTGGGAGGCGTGCCGGTGGCAGTCAGCGGCTTCCTCGCAGTCGCGATCATCGAGGACGGGGATGTGGCCGGTGCCGCAGCGACGGGAGTCGGCCTCCTCATTGGAGCCGCGGCGTACGGGGCGATCTTCACCTGGGCCGGCCTCGCCACGCGCCACGCGCTGATCTTCGGGCTCATCTACGTCTTCATCTGGGAGGCGTCGCTCGCTGCCTACCTCGACGGGATCCGCTATCTCAGTGTCCGTCAGTTCACGCTGGCTCTCATCAGCGGGCTCGATGGGACGCGACTCGCCACACTCGACCTGTCGCTCGGCGCGACCGCCGGGGCGGTCGGCGTGACCATCGTGATCGTGGGGTTCGCCCTGCTCACGGTCAGGAAGCTCGCACGCATCGACGTGCCCTAGCCCGGGCCAACGGCCGAGCCCGGCTTTGACTCGGTGGGCGTCCGGTGCCACGGTACGCAGCACGTGAGCCGGATCATCGACTGGGTGCTCGTCTCTCTCGCCATCATCGGCGCGTTCTTCCTCATCGCCACGATCTGGGAGCTCGTCAAGGAACGAAGAGGCGGCAACGGCGGGGATGTCTGGAGCCCGGACCTCGACCTCGATAGCGAAAGCGCGAGCCGACGTCGCCCGCTCCGCCGCAGCTCACCTCGAGAGCGAGCTCAACTGGTGGAACATGACGCCCGAGGGGGTCGAGTCGCTACCTGCGTTCGTCGAAGGCGCAGAGGCGCTCGCGGACTCGCAGGTCGCAGTCGACGAGGTCGTCCGCCTCAGCCGTGACGCCGACGGTTGGCTCGCCTCCATGGCACTCGTCGCGCTCGCCGAGCGCGACGACGTCCCGGCTGAGTGGGTCGTGTGGGCGACCCGCAATCCTGCGCGCCCGTCTCATTGCGAAGACACGTTCCTATTGCGTGCGCTGGCGGTCCACGCGACGACACCCGTGATCGGGTCCGTACTCCCGGCGCTGGGCTCGATTCGCGACGAGCTGGTCGCGGAGTTCGTTCGCGACCGAACGAAGCGCGGCGAGGTCGTCGATCCCGCGACCTTCCACAGCGTGTCCTACGACCGGATGGAGCAGGTCGAGTCGTTCATCGACCGCTTCGACGACGAGCTCGGGCCGGAGTTTCGAGAGAGCTTCGAAGAATGGCGGGCACTCCGGAATCTCACCGGTGTCGGGCGAGTGTGGGAGCGACCGTTCGACCGCCCGCCCGCGCTTCTCGCCGGTCGGAGGCGCGGAGCTGGTCGAGATCGTCGTCTCGGCGCTCGAACAGACGCCTCCGCGTTCCGTTCTGCTGGTGGGCGAGCACGGTGTCGGGAAGACGACACTCGCGCGGGCAGCGCTGGATCGGCTGGAAACCGAGCCCACCGTCTTCGAGACGACGGCCGCGCAGATCAACGCAGGAGCTACGTTCATCGGCGAGCTCGAAGGCCGCGTCAAGACCCTCATCGACTCGCTCGCCGGTCAGGACATGGTGTGCGTGTTGCCCGAGCTCCAGGAGACGCTGTTCGCGGGCCAGCACTCTCGCAGTCCTCAGGGCCTGCTCGACGCGCTCCTTCCTCACGTCGAGTCCGGGGCGATCACGCTCGTCTCCGAGGTCACTCCGACAGCAGCCGAGCTGCTCCTCGCGGAACGGCCGAGAGTTGCGAGCGCGTTCGAGTGGTTCGCGTTCGCCCTCTCGACGAGGCCGACACGATCGCGGTCGTGAGGCACGCCCTCGAGTGGGCGCGCTCGGGGTCGAGACCGACGACGCGACGCTCGCCGAGTCATTCGAGCTGGCGCAGCAGTTCCTTCCCGGGGTCGCGCCGCCCGGCAACGTCCTTCGACTCCTGCGATCGACCGCCGCCGAGGCCGACGAGCAAGGGAGGCGCGGCTTCGCGGGCCGCGACGTGCTCGCGACGCTCACGCCGCGTCGGGACTCCCGCTCGCGCTCCTCGATCCCGACGCGCCGCTCCCCTCGAGGAGGTGCGCACGTTCTTCGAGCACGCATCCTCGAGCAGCCCGACGCGGTCGACTGCGTCGTCGAGCGGATTGCGATGATCAAGGCCGGGCGTCACCGACCCGACCCGGCCACTCGGCGTCTTCCTCTTCGTCGGACCGACCGGCACGGGCAAGACGGAGATCGCGAAGGCGCTCGCCGAGTTCCTCTTCGGCTCGACCGAGCCGCCTCGTTCGGATCGACATGAGCGAGTACCAGACACCGGAGTCTCTCGAGCGACTGCTCTCCGACACGACCGACGGAGTCGCGCGGTGCCGCCTGATCTCGTCGATTCGCTAGCGATCCCTTCAGCGGTCGTGCTGCTCGACGAGTTCGAGAAGGCGGCGAGCCGGTCTGGGACGTCTTCCTGCAGGTCTTCGACGACGGTCGGCTGACCGACTTCCACGGACGCCTCGCGACTTCCGGCGTTCCGTGATCGTGCTCACGTCGAACGTCGGCTCGCCGATCGCCGCGACGTCGGGCGTCGGCTTCGAGACCCCGGCGCAGGCCGGGTTCAGCGAGACGGCCGCGGAGCGGGCGTTGCGGACGACGTTCCGTCCCGAGTTCCTGAACCGCATCGACCGGGTCGTCGATCTTCCGCCCGTTCGAGCGATCGGCGATGCGCGTCGCTCCTCGACAAGGAGCTTGCCGACGCGCTCGCGCGACGAGGCCTGCGCGGGCGGCCGTGGGCCGTCGAGGTGGATGAGTCGGCTACGCACCTTCCTGATCGACAAGGGCTTCAGCCCGGAGTTGGGCGCCCGGCCTCTCAAGCGAGCGATGGAGCAATACCTGCTCGTCCCGCTCGCGCCGCGATCGTCGAGCAGAGGTGCCCGACGGAGATCAGTTCCTCTTCGTGACCGCGCCGGATGGAGACGGAGATCGACGTCACGTTCGTCGATCCGGATGCCGAGGACGTGGGGGTCCGCGAGACAGCCGAGCGACCGAGCTCGAGCTTCGCGCCGTCGCCCGCGCCGCCCGAGGAGACGAAGCCTCGGTCCGGTTCGTGAGCTCGACGAGCTCGCGCGGGTTGTCGCGGCCGTGGAGGAGCTGCAGATCCGGAAGGGCCACGCACTGTCCGCGATGGCCGAGCCCGGCTTCTGGGAGCGCGACGATCGCTTCGCGATCCTCGCCAAGGCCGAGTACCTCGATCGGCTCGGCGCTGCAACACAGACAGCCGGAGGCTCGGCGCGAGGGTCGAGCGCAGCGTGAGACCCGACGGTCGCGCGAACACCGAGCTCGTCCGGCTTCTCGCCAACCGGCTGTACGTGCTCGACCGCGCGCTTGCCGGTATCGCGAACGACGCGCCGACGGACGTCTTCGTGCATCTTCGTTCGACCGGGCAGGCTCGTGGGCCCGAGGCCGAGGCGTCGTTCGCCGCGCTCCTCGCCGAGATGTACGTCGGGTGGGCACGCGGCCGCGCCATGCACCTCACGCGTCTCGACGCTCCGCCGGGTGAGCACCTCCTCGCAGTGTCGGGCCTCGGCTGCGGCGAGATTCTCCGCGGGAGTCGGGCCTGCACGTCCTCGAGCAGGTCGACGACGAGCGCGACGGGGACAAGGTCGTCGATCGCGAGCAGGTGCGTGTTCTCGTGCTGGCGAAAAAGCCGGGTCCAGAAGCCAGCCCCGCCACGGTGGCGCGTGAGACGCTGCGGGCAGCAGGCGAGACGGAGACGACGGCAGTGATCGTTCGGCGTCTACCGACCCGGACGGGCTCCACTCGTCCGCGACTCGAGTCGGCCCTACCGAACGGGCCGACTCGACCGGGTCATCGCAGGCGACTTCGATCTCTTCTGACACGTTCCGTAGAGTTAGGGCAGTGACCGTCGAGATCTTCTACTGCCCCACCTGAAGCGGTTACGACACGCGCGCCGCGAGTCTCGCGGGCGAGATCGAGTCGCAGCTCGACGCCACGGCCAGAGCGATACCCGGTGAGAGAGGACAGTTCGACGTCCTGGCTGACGGCCGCCTCGTCTTCTCGAAGCATGCCGAGGGTCGCTTCCCCGAGACGGACGAGATCCTCGCGAAGCTCTCCTAGCGGAGAAGGAAGCCGTCGCCCAGCGGGTCGTCGGGGTCGAGCTCGAACACGTGCTCGCCCGTCCGAAAGGCGCTCCCCTCGACCTCGGTGACGACGGCGGGGATGCCCGCGACGTCGGCGTCTCCGACCACCCGGCCCGAGAACTCGGAGCCGATGATGCTCAGGTGGCGCAGCTCGGCGCCGCGCGGCAGCCGGCCCGGACCGGTCGAGGAGCGCGAGGCGCGCCGAGGTTCCGCTTCCGCACGGCGAGCGGTCGACCTCGCCGTCCGCGAACACCGTGACGTTGCGCTGCGTCAGCGGATCCTCGCCCTCCTCCTGCCAGAAGATCACGCCGTAGACGTCTCGGAGCTCGGGCTCCAGCGGATGCTCGACGTGCTGCCAGCCCTCGATCTCCCGCTTGAGCTCGCGGCCGAGCTCGATGAGTCGGGGGAGCTCGTCCGGCTCCACCCGCTCCTCGAGCGACGCGTAGAAGGCGCCGCCGAAGGCGACGTCGACCTTGCGGTCTCCCAGCTCGAGCCCCTCCGCCCACACGAACGCCGGCACGTTTCGGAAGCGAACGGAGCGAACGCGGCCGCCTTCCACGTGCGCCCAGGTCTCCAGCCGGCCGGACGGCACGTCGACGACGACGTGGTTCTCCCCCTCGCGCCGCTCGACGACTCCCTGGTCGAGCGCCCAGGTGACGAGGGCGATCGTCCCATGGCCGCACGCGGTCGAGTAGCCCGCGTTGTGGAAGAACACGACTCCGAGATCGGCGCCCGAGTCGTTGGGCGAGACGACGAAGCAGCCGTACATGTCGGCGTGCCCTCGAGGCTCGTAGACGAGTAGCCGCCGAACGTGGTCGAGCCGTTCGAGCGCGATCGCGCCGCTTCTCCAGAATGGTCGAACCGAGCGGCTCCTCGACGCCGGCCGTGACGATCCGGAACGGCTCGCCGCCGGTGTGGTAGTCGGTCGTGGAGATCCGCGTCACGACGACGATCCTGCCATGAAGATGAAAGGCGCCCGCGGATCCTGTCGAGCCTGGACCCCCGGGCGCCCGGTTCGAAGCCGGGCGGGGGAAGGGAAGGGCGCGCCCGGCGTTGTCGTTAGCGCTCAGCTTCGGCGCGGCGAAGCAGCTTCCTTCTATGAGCCCTTGAACTCGGCCAGCCGCTTCTCCACGAACGCCTGCACGCCCTCGGCGAAGTCGTCACTCTGCGTCGCTGCCTCCTGGAGCTCCGCCTCCAGCGCGAGCTGCTCTTCGAGCGAGGCCGTGTGTGCATGCTCGAAGAGCTCCTTCGTCATGGCCACCGCACGGGTCGCCAGCGCCGCGTACCACTCGGCCAGCTCCGTCGTGCGCTTCGCGAAGCGCACGTGGGGCACCACCTCGCTCACCAGTCCCCGAATCAACGCTTCGTCTGCGCTCAGGCGGCGGTTCGTCACCATCCACTCGAAGGCGCCGGCGTACCCGAGCAGGCGGTGAATGAACCACGAGCTCCCGGCGTCCGGAACGAGCCCGATCCCGATGAACCCGGGGACGAAAGAAGCTTGATCGGATGCGATCCGCACGTCGCACGCGAACGCGAGCGATAGGCCGGCACCCGCCACCGGGCCGTTGATCGCCGCCAGAACGGGTTTCTCGAGCGCCCGTATCGCGCGGATGTTCGGGTGGTACGTCTCCTCGAGAGCCTGGCCGACCCCGCCGGGAAGCTCACTGAACTCCTTGAGGTCCTGCCCCGAACAGAACCCCCGACCGGCACCGGTGATCACGACCGCCCGCACGCCTGGATCGGCCGCCTCCTCGAGCGCATCGTGCAGCGCATCGTGGAGCGCGCGGTTGAACGCGTTGTAGACGTCGGGCCTGTTCAGGGTGATCGTGAGGACTGCGCCTGCGCGACTGGTGAGCACCTCGTCCGCCATGGCCCCGAGCCTACTCGCTTCCCCGTCGTGCAAGGAAGGCGCGGACCGCGTCCTGCGCCTCGTCTCCCAGCATCGAGAGCGACAGCCAGTCGCGCGCGTGGCCAACGGTCTGATGCCAGGCGAGGTCACGCCAGACGTTCAGCTGCTGCTTCGCGTACCGGGTCGTCTGCGGGAGCTTCGCCGCGAGCTTCCGGACCCACTCGTCGACGACGCTGTCGAGCTCGGAGCCGGGAACGGCGCAGTTGACGAGCCCCCACTCGGCGGCCTGCGGCGCGGGGATCTCGTCGCAGAGGAACACGATCTCGCGCGCGCGACGGTCGCCGACCATGAGCTGGAGCCACTGCGTCGCTCCCCCGGCGGGCACCGAGCCGTGCTCGAGCCCGACGTGCCGGATGAACGCGTCGTCGACCATCACGGCGAGATCGCACGCCATCTGGAGCTCGTTGCCGCCTCCGACCGCGATGCCGTTGATCCGGGCGACCGAAGGCTTGCCCAACTCCCGGAGCCGATCGTGCGCATCCTTGAATGCGCCGAACCACTTCCAGTACTCGCCCGGCTTCCCGAGGTAGTCCTCGTCCCAGGAGCGGAGGTCGGCGCCGACGCAGAACGCTCGCCCTGTTCCAGTCAGCACGACGACACGAACGTCGTCGTCCCAGGACGCGTCCTCGCAGGCGCGAGCGAGCTCCCGGAGCATCTGGAAGTCGAAGGCGTTCAGGACATCTGGCCGGTTGAGGCGGATGGTCGCGCGCGGTGGAGCCTTCTCGTACACGATCGTCTCGAAGCCGAGCTCCGCAGGATCGCGCGGACGCGGGTGGGTCGGCTCGGTCACCCGATCTCCACGAAGTGGACCGTGAACGGGATTCCCATGCTCATCGCATCCTTCCCGGAAGCAGCAAATGCCTCCGAGCTCGCGGCAGTCTTGAACGACTCCATGTCGGACCACTCGAACTCGGCGTAGTAGCGGTGGCTCGGCTCTCCGACCGGGGATCCGAACACCCTGCCGTGGCGGAAAGCGGAGCACTCGACCGGCATGACGAACTCCTCGATGTGCTGTCGGTACCGCTCGGGATCGGGCTCGGACTCGTACTGGACGATCGCGCGGATCATTCGCTCTCCTTCGTCGTAGCCAGGCCTGAGCGTATAGCGTCACGCCCGTGAGCTCGACCGGAGTCGCTGCGCTGCTGGCCTTCGCTGCAGGCCTTGGCGGAGCGATTCAGATCGCGGTACAGGGGCGGCTCGGCGAGCGCGTCGGGAGCCTCGAAGCGCTCACGACGGCGGCCGTCGTGGGTGCGATCTTCGCGGTGGCGGTGCTCCTCGTCGTCAGGCGCTCGTTCGACGGAGTGGCCGAGGCAATCGGAGGGCCAAAGTGGCTCTTGCTCGGCGGAATCATGGGCGTCTTCATCGTCTTCTCGATCACGGTGGCCGGCCCCCGGATCGGCATCGTCGCTACGAGCGCCTTCCTGATCGCGGCACAGTTCGGCTTCGCAGCCGCGATCGACCGCTACGGCTGGTTCGGCGTCGAGCGCGTCGCAACCACCTGGCCCCGGATCGTCGGCATCACTCTCCTCGTCGCGGGCGCTGCGCTCACGCTACGCCGTTGACCGAGCACGAGATCGCGGACGTCGAGCCCCGGCTCGTCTGGAGCCACTTCCTCGCGCTGACGCGCATCCCGCGGCCCCCGAAGCAGGAGGAACAAGCGCGGGCGCACGTGCTCGCCTGGAGCGCCGAGAGCGGATTCGACTCCGTCGTCGATGAAGCCGGCAACGTTGTCGTCCGCGTTCCCGCGTCCACGGGTCGCGACAAGGCTCCGACGGTCGTCCTCCAGGCACACCTGGACATGGTGTGCGAACGGGATCCGGGCAGTCCGAACGATCCGCAAGCGGGGCGGATCGACGTCGTCCGGGACGGCGACTGGCTCGTGGCCATGGACACGACGCTCGGAGCGGACAACGGCATCGGAGTCGCCGGGGCGATGGCTGCGGGCGAGGACCCGGAGATCGCGCACGGCCCTCTCGAGCTGCTCTTCACCGTGTCGGAGGAGCAGGGACTCGACGGCGCGAAGGAGCTCGATCCCGAGCTCGTGTCAGGTCGCCTCCTCGTCAACCTCGACGGGACGAGCGACGAAGCGCTGACCGTCGGGTGCGCGGGCAGCGCGCACACCTTCACGCGGATCGATCTACGCCGCGAGCCGGTTCCGCCTGCCCATGTCGCTCTCCTCGTGCATCTCTCGGGCGCTCGAGGGGGTCACTCGGGTGGAGACATCGCGCGCGGCCGAGTCAACGCGGTCAAGGCGCTCGGCGGGATCCTCTCGCGAGCCTATGCCGACGCGCCGTTCCGGCTCTGCGCGCTCGACGGTGGCGTCAGCCGCAACGCCATCCCGCGCGAGGCGTCAGCAAGAGTTGCTCTCCCCGCAGGTACCGAGGATGCCTTCCGGAACGCTGCCGAGCTCGCGCTCGCGACGGTGCAGAAGCAGCATGCTGACTCCGACGGCAGCGTTTTGCTCACGATCGAACCGGGCAACGCAGCGGAGGCCGGATCACCGGCGTCCACCGAGCAGGTACTCGAGTTGCTCAGGGTCACACCGACGGGCGTGGTTGCGATGAGCGTGGACATTCCCGGGGCCGTGGAGACGAGCACGAGCCTCAACGTCGCCAAGACCGAGTCCGGTGTCGTCACGTTCGCATCGATGACGCGCAGCGCGAGCACTCCGGCGCTCGAGAACGTCATCGCAGGGATCGAATCCGCGGCACGTCTTGCCGGGGCCGACGTCGAGGTGACGCGCTCCTATCCCCCGTGGCAGCCGGAACTCGGCTCGGCGCTGCTTACGACAGCGCGCACCACGTTCTCACGCCTCAACGGATCCGAGCCCGCGCTCGAGGTTGTCCACGGCGGACTGGAGTGCGCGGTCATCGGAGGACGCCTGCCGGGCGTGCAGATGATCTCGATCGGCCCTGCCATCGAGAATCCGCACGCCCCGGGAGAGCGAGTCGGGATCTCCAGCACGCAGCGCTTCTACCGCCTGCTCGGCGCGCTGCTCGACGACCTCTCGCGCCCGTAGCGGCTACGAGGGCCAGCGACAGCGGTGCCTGAGGGCGTCCGCATCGAGCACCGTCACCCGTCCACGCTGGAGCGCGACCGCGCCACGCTTCTCCTCCTCGCGGAGGACACGGTTCACCGTCGCACGCGACGTCCCGGCCATCGCGGCGAGCTCCTCCTGCGTGAGTGGGACGACTCCTAATCCGTACGTCTCGGCGAGCTCGGAGACCCGCCGCCGGACCCGCGTCTCTGCGTCGACGTAGTGCGCCTCGACGACACGGTCGCTCGAACGCCTGAGCTGGTCGGCAAGGAGCCGCAAGAGGACGTCCTTCACACCAGGGTGCTGTCGCTGCAGGAGCGAGAAGTCGTCCCGGAACACTGACCGCGTCTCGGCATCCTCGAGTGCGGAGACCGTCGCCGAGCGCGGCGAGCCGGGAAGGAGCAGCGCGAGCTCGCCGAACGACTGGCCCGGTCCGAGGACGTCGAGGAGCACGCTGTCGCCATGCGGGCCCTGGAGCCGGGCTGCGAAGCGCCCGCGCGCGATGAGATGCAGCGAGTCGGCGGGATCGTCCCGGTGGAAGACCACCTCGCCCTTCGAGAACGTCCGCCGGCGGGCGATCGAGAGCAACTCGCGTATGTCCTCTTCCGGAAGCCCCTCGAGCAGCGGCCACTCCACGCGCCGAAGTCTGTGTGACGGGCGTGACATTCGCAACGTCGCGCATGCGCACGACACGACGCCGACCGGCGCCTAGGGTCGGTTCATGACGGATCGGACGAGAAGGGAGCACACCATGAAGCGCATCGCAGCCATCCTCGCCACAGTCGTAGCCATCGGAGTCGTGCCGTCGGTCGCATCCGCAGGCAGCGGATCCACCGTCCAGGTCAAGACCCAGGTACGAGCGCAGGTGAGAGCCCAGATCAAGCCTCAGCTGAGGGTGCAGCGCGTCAGCGCCGCGGTCACCGCACAGAGAGTCAGCTCGCAGCGGGCACGGGTCCTTGCGCTCCGAATCGCCCGGCTGCGTTCGCTCTAACCCTCTCCGACCGATCCATCCGGGGGAAGCGAGGAGGGGCCACAAGGCCCCTCCTCCCTGTTGAAGACGACTGTCAGAAGCCGAGGATGTCGTCCGGACGAACGGGCACCCGGGCGAGCTCGCGACCCGTCGCATCGCGCAGAGCCGAGACGATGGCCGCGGTGGACACCACCGTCGGCGGCTCGCCCACGCCCTTCACGCCGTACGGCGCGTCCGGATCGGGGACCTCGACGAGATCCGAGACGACAGGAGGCATGTCGAGGAACGTCGGGATCAGGTAGTCGGTGAAGCTCGCGTTCGTAATCGCTCCGTCGCGGGTCTGGATCTCCTCCATCAGCGCAAGCCCGAGCCCCTGGGCGGTGCCGCCCTCGATCTGCCCCTCGACCGCTTTTCTCGAGAGGGCCGTGCCCACGTCCTGCGCGGTGCCGATCCAGACGACGCGTGTCAGGCCGAGATCCACGTCGACCTCGACGACGACGCGCATCGCGGCGACCGCGAAGGCAACGTGCGAGCGGTCGCCCGTCGTCTGTCCGGTCTCGGGATCGAGCGGGAAGGTTCGTGGATGGCGATACACCCGCTCGACGTCCACCTCCCCACCACCGCTCCGCTCTCGCTCCTCGAGCGCTGCGCGGCACGTGAGCTGAACCGCACCGGCGGCCATCCACGTCAAACGTGACGCCGAGGCGGAGCCGGCCGACCCGACCTCCGAGGTCGTACCCTCGGCGAGCACGACGTCGTCGGTCCCGAGCTCCCGCCGAGCCACCTCGAGAATGACCTCGGAGACACCCTGTCCGACCTCGGCGGCCGCGCAATGCACCTCCGCGCTTCCGGACGCGGAGAGCCGAACGCGCGCCGTGCAGAAGTCGTCGAAGCCTTCCGAGTAGCAGATGTTCTTGAATCCGACGGCAAAGCCGACGCCGCGGCGCACGCCCTCGCCCCGCGTCGTGTTGCCGGCGCCGCCCGGCAGGCGGATCGCATCGCGCGGGAGATCCTCCTGTTCGGGAATCTCGAGCGCCGCCGCACGCCGGATGACCTCCTTGGTCGGAAGCGATCCCGCGAGCACTTGACCCGTGGCAAGGACACCGCCCGGCTCGAGCGCGTTCAGCAGGCGCAGCTCGATCGGGTCGATCTCGAGGACGGCCGCGAGCTTGTCCATCTGCGCTTCGGCGGCGAAGCAGGTTTGTACGGCACCGAAGCCGCGCATCGCGCCGCAGGGCGGATTGTTCGTGTACACGGCAAGGCCGTCGAGGAGGACGTTGTCCACTGCATACGGCCCGGGCGCAAACGCACACGCGTTCGAGATCACGTGCGTCGAGCTGGAGGCATAGGCGCCACCGTCGATCAGGACTCGCATCCGGACGGCGACGAGCTTTCCGGCCTTCGTCGCCCGGTGCTCGGCCCAGATCGTCGCGGGATGGCGGTGCACGTGACCGACGAACGACTCCTCCCGCCCGTAGACCATCTTCACGGGCCGGTTCGTGTGCAGCGCGAGCATCGCTGCGTGGATCTGCATCGAGAGGTCCTCGCGACCACCGAACGCGCCGCCCACCCCCGCAAGGTGGATCCGAACCTGCTCCGGCTCGAGCCCGAGGCACGGCGCGATCTGGTCGCGATCCACGTGGAGCCACTGGGTCGCGACGTGGATGTCGACTCCGCCTTCGCCGTCGGGGATCGCGATTCCCGACTCAGGCCCCAGGAACGCCTGGTCCTGCTGGCCGACCTCGTAGATCCCCGACACCGTGACGTCACCTTCGGCGTCGGGGTCGCCGCGACGGATGACGAGCGAGCGGACGACGTTCGGCCGCGGGTCATCGCGGTAGCCGCGTTCGCTGTCCATGGTCGGACGGTCGGGATGCAAGGGCTCCATCTCGGTCGCGCGAGCGGCGTCGACCACAGGCTCGAGGAGCTCGTACTCGATCTCCACGGCAGCCGCCGCACGTCGTGCCTGCTCCGGCTCCTCGGCGGCAACGACGACCACCGGCTCGCCGAAGTAGCGGACGCGGTCGATTGCGAGCACCGGCTGGTCGCGAAAGTCGAGCCCGTACAGCTTGTCGCCCGGAACGTCCTCGTGCGTCAGGGCCGCGTGCACGCCTGGCAGAGCCAGCGCCGCCGAGACGTCGATCCCGGTGATGCGCGCGTGCGCATGGGGGCTGCGGACGGTCTGCCCCCAGAGCATCCCCGCGACGTGCAGATCGCTCGAGTACTCGAACTCGCCGGTGACCTTCGGTACGGCATCGCGGCGGATCGAGGTCGCCTCGGCGTGGCCCCGCTGCAGCGTGCGCGTCGGAACGCTCACGAGCCGGCCGCCAGGAGGACTGCGTCGAGGATCTTCTGGTACCCCGTGCAGCGGCAGAGGTTCCCTGAGAGCGCTTCGCGGATCTCGTCCTCCGTCGGATCGGCCGTTCGGCTGAGCAGATCTGCGGTCGCGACGATGAGCCCTGGAGTGCAGAAGCCGCACTGGACCGCACCCGCCTCGGCAAACGCCGCCTGCACCGGATGAAGGCGGTCTCCATCGGCAAGCCCCTCCACTGTGACGACCTCATGACCGTCGGCCTGCGCGGCGAGCACGAGGCAGGAGCAGACGAGCGTCCCGTCGAGCAGGACGGAGCACGATCCGCACTCACCCTGCTCGCAGGCGTTCTTCGAGCCGGGGAGACCGAGCCGGTCACGCAGCGTCGTGAGCAGGCTCTCCCCCGTCCACACATCGGCCTCGAGCCGCTCGCCGTTGACGGTCACCGCGATCCTCACGTCAGGCACCTCTGGAGAGCGCGCTCGGTGAGTACACGCAACGCATGACGCCGGTAGGCGGCCGTGCCGCGAACGTCGTCGATCGGGCTCGCCGCACCGGCGACCTGCTCCGGGAACGACCCGGCGTCCTCGATCGGCGACGTCACGAGTCGGGTCACGGGGGCAGAGGAGCCGAATGCAGCCCGCAGCTCACCCCGCTCGCGGTCGACCACGAGCGCCAACGAGCAGACGGCGATCACCATCGCATTGCGCGGGCCGATCTTCATGAAGGTCTGCGGCTGCCCGGAGGGCCGAATGCGCACGCCGGTGATCAGCTCGTCCGGGCCAAGTGCCGAGCGCTTCGGGCCGAGGAGGAACTCCGCGAGCGGCAGACGTCGTGAACCGCTCACGCTCGCGAGCTCGACCTCGCCGCCTTCCACGAGCAACGGCGGCAGCGCATCGCCGGCCGGTGAGGCCGTCCCGAGGTTCCCGCCGATGGTCCCACGGTTCCGGATCTGCGGAGAGCCGACCGTCCGCGAGGCCTCCGCGAGAGCCGGGAACGACTCCGCTATCGGCGCGGTCATGGCCTCCGAGTACGTCAGCCCGGCGCCGAGCCACAGCGTCCCGTTCTCGCGCGACCACCCGCGCAGCTCGGGGACCTCGTTCAGGTTGAGGAGAACCTCGGGCCGGCTGCGGTCGAAGTTGAGCGCCACCATCACGTCAGTTCCGCCCTGGATCGGAACCGCGTCCGTGTGCGCTGCCTTGAGGCGAAGCGCCTCGTCCAGCGAGCGGGGGGTCAGGACCTCCACGACCCCTTCGTTCTACCGCTCTTCCCGTACGTACGGAACTCCGAGCGCGGCAGGAGCGCCGACTCGTCGCTTCGAGAGCCCCGTCGACACGAGGACGAGCACGACGATCGTCATCACGTAGGGAAGGGCGTAGAGG
The DNA here is from genome assembly GCA_963734825.1 of uncultured Actinomycetes bacterium. Lineage (GTDB taxonomy): Bacteria > Actinomycetota > Thermoleophilia > Gaiellales > Gaiellaceae > GMQP-bins7. The sequence continues at coordinate 160,705 of CAVTIQ010000005.1, forward strand.
AACTCCGGCGTCACGTCGACCTCCCGGGCTTGCAGAGCGAACGGAAGCGCCGAGAGCGCCCCGAAGAGGTACGCGCCGACGAGGCAGAGCTCCGCCCGCCAGAAGGCAAAGATGACGAGCGCGATCGCGATCCAGCCCGCGCCTCCGACGAGCGCGTCACCCGAGCTCCACCCGGCGGTGATCGAGAGGCTGTAACACGCACCCGCAACGCCAGCGAATGCGCCGCCGGCGAGGACGTGGACGTATCGATACAGCGTGACGTTGATGCCCATGGCGTCGGCCGACGCCGGTGCCTCACCCACGGCTCGCACGTTGAGGCCCCAGCGCGTGCGGCCGAGGTAGAGCGCCACGAGGAGCGTGAGACCCCACGAGGCGTACACGAGCGCGGATTGGTGGAAGACGATCGGGCCGACCACGGGCAGATCGCCGAGGCCGAGCACGTCAAGATCGCCGAACTGCTGCTTGGGAGGAGTTTCCGGTGAAAAGCCGAGCTCGGTTCCGAAATATGCGGAGAGCCCGAGACCGCCGGCAAAGATCGTGAGCGCGAGCCCCGAGACGATCTGGTTCGCGCGGAGAGTGATCACGAGGAATGCATGGATCGCCGCCAACACCGCCCCAGCGATCGCGGAGGCGAGTACGGCCAGAAACAGCACCACAGCCGCCGAGCCTTCCACCCGCTGTGTGATCCAGAAACCGACCACTGCGCCAAACAGCATCATCCCCTCGACTCCGAGATTGAGCACTCCTGATCGCTCGGCGAGGAGCTCTCCGAGCGCCGCGTAGAGGAGCGGCGTCCCGTAGAGGACCGCCTGCGCGAGCACGATCACGATCAGGCTGTCGTTGACGCTCAAGAAGCCGCCTCAACGATCGGCTTCGCGGTCCGCAGTCTCGTGATTCGTAGCCGGTACCGGAGCAGCAGCTCCCCGCCGAGCGCGCAGAACAGGATGATCCCCTGCATCACGCCAACGAGGCCGGACGGGAAGTCGGGTCCTTGCAGTGTGTAGCCGGCGTTCAAAAGCCCACCGATGAGCACCGCGACGAGGCAGACGGCCAACGGGTTGTAGCGCGCGAGGGCCGCGACAACGATGCCCGTGTAGCCGAAGGCAGCGGCCTGTAGGCCCGCAGGGCTGCCGTCGAGCGTGTAGGTGAAGTCGCCGATCTGGCTCGCACCGCCGATGCCGGCGATCGCGCCCGAGAGAGCCATGACCGAGAGGATCTTCCGCCGGGTACGCATGCCGGAGTACCGCGCGGCGCGCGGCGAGTCGGCCATCACGCTCACCTCGAACCCGAACCGCATGCGCGAATAGAGCACCCACACACCAAGTGCTGCGGCGAGCCCGATGAGGAACCCGAGCGGGACGACGACCGACGAGCCGAAGGTCGGCCAGATGGACGCCTCGGGCATGGGCTTGCCCTGTGGGAACGACCGGGCCTCAAGCGTCGACGTGTCGCGCCAGTAGGACGAGCTGTCGAAGATCAGGTACGTGAGCAGCAGCCCGGCCACGTAGTTGAGCATCAGCGAGGTGATGATTTCGTTCGTCCGCGCGTAGGCGCGGAGGACGCCGGGGATCAACGCCCAGAAGGCGCCGAGAAGAGCCGCCGCGATGCACATCGCAACGACGAAGAGAGGCGTCGATGTCACATCTCGATCACCGAGTTGGAGCGCTATCCACGACGCGCCGATAGCGCCCAGATAGAGCTGACCCTCTGCGCCGATGTTGAATAGCTGCATACGAAAGGCCACGGCCGCAGCCAACCCGGTGAACAGAATCGGCGTGGCCGAGATCAGCGTCGCCGACATCGCACCGTTCCCGGTGAACCCGGCCTCGAAAATCTTCTGGTACGTCCCCCACGCAGAGTGACCCGTGAGCGCGAGGACGACTCCCATGATTGCGAAGGCGACGACGAGCGAGCCGACGGGGACGGCGACAGACAGCCACCAAGGCTGCGTGAGACGGCGTTCGAGCTTCACTCGCGCGCGCCTCCAGCCATGAGCAATCCGATCTCCTCGACCGAAGCAGATCCGGCCGGCAACTCGCCGACGATCCCGCCCTCGTAGATGACGAGGATCCGGTCGGCGAGGGCGCGGATCTCGTCGAGGTCCTCGCTCATGAGCAGGATCGCGACGCCCTTGGCCGCCGCATCTCGGAGGTACGAATGCACCGTTTCGATCGCTCCGACGTCGAGCCCGCGCGTCGGTTGTGCGACGACGAGAAGGAGGGGATCGTCCGCGAACTCTCGCCCCAGTACGAGCTTCTGGAGGTTGCCGCCGGAGAGGTTGCGTACCGGCGTCCCCGGCCCGGGGGTCTTCACGTCGTAGCGCCCGATGATCCCGACGGCCGTCTCGCGCATTCGCCGCAGGGCGAGGAGCGGCCCGCGCGAGAACGAGCGGGTTCGGTACGTCTTGATGACGACATTGCTCGTCACGCTGAGGCTCGGAGCGAGCCCGGTCCCGAGCCGATCCTCGGGCACGTGGGCGACGCCCGCGCGGATCGCCTCGCGTGGATCGCCACCCCGAAGGCGGCGGCCTGCGACGTCGACGCTTCCCGCGCGGATGTCACGCATCCCCGAGAGCGCCTCCGCCAGCTCGCGCTGGCCGTTGCCGGCGACCCCGGCAACCCCGACGATCTCGCCTTCACGGATCGCGAACGAGACGTCATTCACGGCAACCTCGCCGCGATCGCCTACGACAGTCAGTCCGTCTACTTCGAGTGTCAGGAGGTCCGCGAGCGGTCTCGCCTGCTCCAGCGGTCGTGCGACGTCGATCTCACGCCCGACCATGAGAGTCGCGAGCGACTGCTGCGTGGCGGCCCTCGCGTCGACGGTCGCCACCGTCTTGCCCCCTCGAAGCACGGTCACGCGATCGGCGATCGCCTTCACCTCGTGCAGCTTGTGCGAGATGAAGATGACGGTCTTGCCTTCGCCGGCCATCGTGCGGAGAGTCCCGAAGAGCGTCTCGGCTTCCTGAGGCGTGAGCACCGCGGTCGGCTCGTCCATGATCAGGATGCGCGCGTCACGGTAGAGCGCCTTCAGGATCTCGACGCGCTGCTGTTCGCCGATCGAGAGCTGCCAGATCTTCGCCTTCGGATTCACCGCGAGCCCGTAGCGCTCACTCAGCTCGTCAACGCGCTGCTCGGTGGCCGTAGTCCGTAGCACGACGCGGCGACCTTCTCCTCGATGGTCACCGAGCACGACGTTCTCCGCAACCGAGAACGGCTCGACCAGGCGGAAGTGCTGGTGAACCATGCAGATTCCGGCGTCGAGAGCGTCTCGCGGGGAGTGGAAACGAACGGGCTCCCCGTAGAGCGCGATCTCGCCCTCGTCCTGCCGGTAGAGCCCGGTCAGGATGTTCGAAAGCGTCGTCTTCCCCGCGCCGTTCTCACCGAGGAGCGCGTGTACCTCGCCGGACGCCGCCTCGAAGCTGACGCCGTCGTTCGCCACGACGCCCGGAAACCGTTTCGTGATGCCCGTCATGCGGACGGCGGGAGGGAGAGAGGCGCCGAGCGGATCGGCGCCTCTCTTCATCACTGCATTCGCGGGGACGTGCTCCCCCACTCCACTAACCCGGCGGCTTGACCGTCGAGACCTTCCCGATCACACCTTTGACGAGCCACTGCATCTGGTACAGATCCGGCAGCACCTTGAGCGTCTTTCCGGCCGGGACGACCACCTTGCCCTTCTGATCCACCAGCGGGCCAGTGAAGACGTTGAACTTGCCCGAGACCATGGCCGCCTTCTTGGCGGCGATCGCGGCCTTCGTCTTCGCCGTGACCTTCGGGCCGTACGGTGCGATGCCCGTGAAGCCGTCCTTGATCGACCCGTAGTAGAACCCGGGCTTCCACGATCCGTTGATCGCGGCCTTGACGCGCTTCACGTAGTACGGGGCCCAGTTGTACGTCGCCGCCGTCAGCCACTGCTTCGGCGCCGAGGCCTGGGCGTTCGAGTCGTACCCGACCCACGGGATCCCCTTCGACTCGGCGACGACGCCGGTTTGAGGACTGTCGACGTTCTGGCCGAGCACGTCCACGCCTGCGGCGATCAGGTTCTTGGCGGCCGCGGCCTCCTTCGTCGGCGAGTACCAGGAGTTGGTCCAGATCAGCTTGACCCTGGCGCCCGGATGAGTCGCCTGGGCGCCGAGCGTGAACGCATTGATGTGACGCACAACTTCGGGGACTCCGAACGGAGCGACATAGCCGATGAGTCCCTTCTTGCTCGCGGCTCCTGCGGCCATGCCGGACAGGTAGATCGTGTCCTCGCCGGCACCGAAGTACTCGGACTGGTTCTTCTTGATCAGCGTGCCGGTCGCCTGCTCGAAGAGAACGTCGGGGTACTTCTTGTAGAGCAGCCCGTTGGCGCCGAACTCGAAGTTCCCAAGCGAGCAGCCGAAGATCATCTTGTACCCCTCGCGCACGAGACCCGCGACGATCTGCGGAACCGATGCGTTCGAGAAGACGTTCTCCTTGTAGGTCGTCTGCACCTTGTCCCCGAGCGCCTTTTCGACGGCGAGTCGCCCCTTGTCGTGCGCCTGCGACCAGCCGCCGTCTTTGTGCGGCCCCGGGTAGATGAAGGCCACCTTGAACGGCTCCTGCTCGGACTTGGCCGAGCCTGTTGTCGTGAGGACGAGCCCCACGACGGCGAACGCGAGCACGAGCCCCGTCGCCACGAACTTCCTTCTCATCCTTCTCCTCCAGTCGCCCGCACCAATGACCACGCGACTATAGGTCAGCGCGCGTCGCGAGGCAGGGCGTGCGTTGGACGCCACGTTTGCGGTGCCGGCGGTATTACGCTCCGCGCATGGAAGGGCTGAGCCGCCGCCTCGCCGTCGCCAGAGGGGACGAGCCCGCCGACCTCGTCGTTCGGGGAGGCAAGGTGCTCTCCGTCTTCACGAAGGAATGGCTCGAGACGGATGTCGCAGTGGTCGACGGCTTCGTCGCCGGGCTCGGTGACTACGCGGGCGTCGAAACGGTCGACGCGACAGGCAAGTACGTCGTCCCGGGCTTCATCGACTCGCACATGCACCTGGAGACGGTGAAGCTCATGGTCGACGAGTTCGCGCGACTCGTCCTCCCGCTCGGGACGACGGTAGTCGTGGCAGACCCGCATGAGATCGCGAACGTCCTCGGCGTCGACGGAGTCCACTGGCTGCTCGACGTCTCGGCGGGCCTACAGCTCGACGTCTTCTTCACCGCTTCGTCGTGCGTTCCCGCGTCGCCTTTCGAGTCGCCGCGGCGACCTTTCACGGCCGGAGACCTCGAGTCCCTGATGCGACGGCGGCGGGTACTTGGGCTCGCCGAGATGATGAACTACCCCGGCGTCATCGCAGGTTCCCCGGTCGAGCTCGAGAAGCTGGCCCTCGACGGTGCTGCTCACGTGGACGGCCATGCACCCGGCGTCCTCGGCAAGGAGTTGCAGGCGTATGCCGCCGCAGGCATCCGCTCAGATCACGAGGCACTCACCGTCGAGGAGGGCCGCGAGCGCTTGCGTGCCGGGATGTGGCTCCTCATCCGCGAGGCCTCAATGGCGCGGAACCTCCTCGACCTGCTCCCGCTGGTCAAGGAGCTCGGGCCGAGTCGAATTGCGTTCTGCACCGACGATCGCGATCCGGAGGACATCGCGGACGACGGTCACATCAACGGCATGGTGCGGAAGGCCGTAGCGGCCGGCATCGCTCCCGAGGACGCCCTCCTCATGGCGTCGCTCCATCCCGCCCTCTGGCACGGGCTTCATCACCACGGAGCGATTGCTCCCGGCTACCAGGCAGACCTGCTCGTACTGCCCGACCTCGTGAGCTTCATGCCGGACGTCGTCCTGAAGCGCGGCCGCCGGCTCGAGGAGAGCTCGCCCATCGATGTTCCGGACTGGGTGCGACAGAGCGTGCGCATCGCGCCGATCTCGCCCGATGACTTCGCCGTGCCCGCGGCGAACGGCCAGATTCGCGCAATCGGGCTGATCCCGGATCAGGTCGTCACCGAGTCGATCGTCACGGAGCCCGCGATCTCGGACGGATTCGTCGTCGCCTCGGTCGACCGTGACCTCGCGAAGATCGCCGTCGTCGAGCGTCATCTGGCGACCGGACGCATCGGACGCGGCTTCGTCTCGGGGTCCGGTCTCAGGCGTGGAGCGCTCGCCTCTTCCGTGGCACACGACGCGCATAACATCGTCGTCGTCGGGATGTCCGACTCCGACATGGCCTTCGCGGTCGAGCGGCTGGCCGAGATCGGCGGCGGCATCGTCGCGGTCGAGGACGGCAGCGTCCTTGCGGAATGCCCGCTCCCGATCGCCGGGCTGCTCTCCGACGCTCCGCTTCCGGACGTGATCGCACAGAGCCGGGCGTGCAACGACGCCGCCCACACGCTGGGCTGGACCGGGGCGACGCCCTTCCTCACGCTCTCGTTCCTCGGCCTCTCGGTGATCCCCAGCCTCAAGATCACGGATCGCGGTCTCGTCGACGTCGACCGCTTCGAGATCGTGCCTCTCGAAGCGTGAAGCGACTCTTCGCCGGCGGCTGGGTCGTCACGTGTGACGACGCCGGCACCGAGCACCCGTCCGGCTGGGTACTCGTCGAGGACGAATCCATCGCCGCAGTCGGCGCGGGTGACGAGCCGCGGGCAGAGGAACGCGTCGACCTCGGCGGCGCCGTCGTCACGCCGGGCCTGGTCAACACCCACCACCACCTGTACCAGACGCTGACCCGTGCGCGAGCGCAGGAAGCGGACCTGTTCACCTGGCTGCGGGAGCTCTATCCGGTGTGGTCCCGCATCGACGCGGAGGCCGAGTACGCCGCCGCTCGGACGGGGCTCGCAGAGCTCGCCCTCTCCGGCTGCACGACGGTCTTCGACCACCACTACGTGTTCCCGCGTGGGCGGTCAGGCTTGATCGAGGCCGAGGTGCAAGCGGCCAGAGAGCTCGGCGTTCGAATCGTCGCGTCCCGTGGCTCGATGGACCTCGGCATGTCCGACGGCGGCCTGCCGCCGGACGAGCTCGTGGAGGACGTCGACACGGTTCTCGCGGACACGGAACGTCTCGTCGCCGAGCTGCACGAGCCCGGTCCGCACGCACGCGTCCAGATCGCAGTCGCTCCGTGCTCGCCGTTCTCGGTCACGAAGAAGCTGATGACGGAGTCTGCAGAGCTCGCCCGGAGGCTCGGGCTCCCTCTGCACACGCACCTTGCGGAAACCCGTGAGGAGGAGGCGTACTGCCTCGAGCTCTACGGTTGCACGCCGGTCGAGTACCTCACGGATCTCGGTTGGCTCGGGCCGGACGTCTGGTGCGCGCACTGTGTCCATCTCTCGCCGGACGATGTCGCCGACTTCGCGGGGTCCGGCACCGGAGTCGCCCATTGCCCCACCTCCAACCTCCGGCTCGGCGCGGGCGTCGCACCCGTTGCTGAGTACCTGGAGGCGGGAGTGAGGGTCGGACTTGGCGTCGACGGCTCGGCCTCCAACGAGCGGAGCGACCTCTTCTTCGAGGTCAAGCAGGCGCTTCTCGTCGCCCGCGGGCGCGGCGGGCCGGGAGCCATGACCGCCCGCGATGCCCTCCGGCTCGGCACGCGCGGCGGAGCTCGGGTGCTGGGTCGCGACGACATCGGCTCGCTCGAACCGGGCAAGTGTGCGGATCTCGCGATCTGGCGCACCGACGGTCTGGAGCTCGGAGGTGCGGAGGATCCCGTGACAGGACTCGTGTTCTCGGCTCCGCATCGCGTCGACCGGCTCGTCGTGGGTGGCGAGGACGTGGTCCGCGGCGGCGCGCTCGTCAATGCCGACGAGACCGACATCGCGCATGAACATCGGGCGCAGGCGCGAAGATTCACGATGTGAGCGCGTCCGTCTCGACCCATGTCCTCGATACCGCGCGGGGAACGCCCGCATCTGGCGTACGCGTCGAGCTCGCACGGAACCGCGAAGTCGTCGCCTCCGCCGAGACAGACGGCGACGGCCGCATCTCCGAGCTCGCGCGAGATCTCGAGCCGGGTCGCTACGAGCTCGTGTTCTGGCCACCGTCGCCGTTCTTCACGCGGGTCGAGCTCGAGGTCGAGCTCGGAGACGGGCACCATCACGTCCCGCTCCTCGTCTCGCCGTACGGATGCGCGAGCTACCGCGGAAGCTGAGCACCGACGAGCTCGCGGAGCTCTTCGAAGGACGCACGCAACTCGTCGAACGCCTCGCCGAGCTCGAGGATCCGCTGAACCGCGCGGACGATGTCCTGGCGGAGCTGAGTCATGAGGAGAAGGTCGACGCGCTGAACGCGCATCCCGCGATCGGCCAACGGAAGGGGCTATCGGCTCGCTCGGCTGCCGAGCAGGGATCCGACGCCGACCCGTCGGTCCTCTCGGAGCTCGCCTACCTGAACCAGGTCTACGAGGAGAAGTTCGGCTTCCGGTTCGTCGTGTTCGTCAACGCGCGCTCGAAGCAGGAGATCCTCGATGTGCTGCTCGAGCGAATCGCGAGAACAGAGAACGAAGAGCTCGACACGGGTTGCCGTGAGCTGATCGCGATAGCCAGAGATAGGTGGAGGGACCGTTGGACCCGTACCTGAAAGACGTCCTCGACATCTGCCTGCGGATGCTGCACGTCGTCTCTGCGATCGCCTGGATCGGCGCGTCCTTCTACTTCGTCCGGCTCGACCTCTCACTGCGACCGCCGAAGGACGAGCGCGACGTCGAGGCGGGAGTCGCAGGCGAGTTCTGGGGCGTGCACGGCGGGGGTCTCTACCACTCGCAGAAGTACCGGCTCGCGCCGGCGGAGATGCCCGAGCCCCTGCACTGGTTCAAGTGGGAGGCGTACACGACGTGGATCTCGGGGTTCGCGCTCATGGTGCTCCTGTACTACATCGATCCCGAGCTGAGGCTCGTCGACCCTCAAGTCGCCGACCTCGACGCCTGGCAGGCCGTCCTACTCAGCATCGGCGGCATCGTCGTCGCCTGGCTCGTCTACGACGTCCTCTGTCGCACCGTGGGCCAGCGCAGCCAGGCCGCGCTCGCGATCGTCGGGGTCGCACTGGTCGCGGTCGCCGCCTGGGGAGCCGGGCAGCTGTTCGCGGCTCGCGCGGCATACCTCGAGCTCGGCGTGATGCTGGGGACGATCATGGCGGCGAACGTCCTCTTCGTGATCATCCCCGCGCACCGGAAGCTCGTGGTCGCGATGGAGGAGAAGCGCGAGCCCGACCCCGCGCCGCTGATCGAGGCCAAGAACCGCTCGGTCCACAACAACTACCTGACGCTCCCGGTCCTCTTCACGATGCTGGCCGGCCATGCGGCATTCACGTTCGGCGCCGATGACGCCTGGCTCGTGCTCGTCCTCATCGCGGTGCTGACCGCTCTCATCCGCGTCTTCTTCAACTCCTGGCATGCGGGACGTCGCGTCTGGTGGATCCCGGTCGCTGCGACAGTCGCGACCGTCGCGATCGCCGTCTGGCTCCGCCCCGAGTCGTCCGCACCCGCACAGCCCGGAGCCGTTTCGATCGCCGAGGTCCAGAGCGTGATCGCCCAGCGCTGCGCACCGTGCCACTCGGGCGCGTCGGCGCCACTCGGGATCCAGCTCGAGACTCCGGAGCAGATCGAGGCGCGCGCCTCGGACATCGAGCGGATGGCCGTCCAGACCCGCACGATGCCGCCGGGGAACACGACCGGTATGACCGAAGACGAGCGGGATCTTCTGGCCGCGTGGATCGCATCGCGGTAGTCCGGTCCCGATCCCGCGTTGCGCGAACGGTGGCAACGGGCGAAACGCGCCAGAGCAGTTCGTCCTGGAAGCCGCTGCGCTGGACACATCCTTGACGGGCCCACGGTGTGTCAACTGAGTACCAATCCTCATGAGACCCGGGTTGCGCACGAGCGCGTTCCTACTGTGGCCGGTGGCGGAGGGTTGGAATCCCATGGTGGGATGACTGCCTGAGAAGCAGTCGACCGGCGAGAGCCGGTTCCGGTTCGAGTCCGGCGCCCTCCGCCCCAGGAGCGATCTACACTTCATGTCGCTTCTCAGGCAGTCGCGGGCCAGCGAACCCGCTCAACCAGCGAAGCCCGCCGACTGGCGGGCTTCGCCTTTCGAGCCTGACCACCCCATGCATCCCGAGACGAACTCTCGGACTGGACGCAGGCGCTGCTGTAGATTCGCTCGATGCTCGAGATCACTGCCGGCGGGCTCTCATTCACCGCCCGCTTCGAGGAGGAGGCGGCGCCCGAGACGGTCGCGGCCTTCCGCCAATTGCTTCCGCTCGACTCGAAGATCATCCACGTTCGCTGGTCAGGAGAGGGCGGCTGGATCCCGATGGGCGACCTCGACGTCGGCATCGGGCCGGAGAACGCAACGCGCTACCCGAGTCCGGGTGAGATGATCTTCTACCCCGGCGGAGTCAGCGAGACCGAGCTCCTGCTCGCGTACGGCTACGTCGCGTTCGCGAGCAAGGCGGGCGCTCTTGCCGGAAACCACTTCGCAACGATCGTCGAAGGCGGGGAGAACCTCCGCGAGCTCGGCCGCAGGATGCTCTGGGACGGCGCCCAGGAGATTCTCTTCCGGGAGACGTGAGTGGCGACCATCCGCTATCTCGTCCACGACGTGGACGAGGCGATCGCGTTCTACGTTGAACGGCTCGGCTTCACACTCGTTCAGCGGATGGGCACGGCTTTCGCCATCGTGGGCCGCGACGACCTCTTCCTCTGGCTGAGCGGGCCCCGGACATCGGCCGCCATACCCATGCCGGACGGTCGGAACCCGGAGCCTGGAGGCTGGAATCGCGTCGTCATCGAGGTGAGCGCGATCCACGACGTCGTCGATGAGCTGCGCGCATCGGGCTCCACCTTTCGCAACGACCTCGTGAGCGGCCCGGGCGGAACCCAGATCCTCGTCGAAGACCCGTCGGGCAATCCCGTCGAGCTGTTCCAGCCCGTCTGAGCTTCAGCCGGAGGCGACCAAGCCAGCTAGCGCGTCGGCGAGGACATCGACGGCGAGGGCGACGTCCTCCTCAGACGAGAGCTCGTCGGGCGAGTGGCTCACGCCGCCGTTCAGGCTGCGCACGAAGAACATCGCCGCGTCGACACCGGCGGCAGCGAGGATTCCGGCGTCGTGGCCGGCGCCGGACGGAAGCTCGACGACCGCCATGTCGTGCGCAACGATCGCGTGTCTCGCGGCCTCGGCCGCGTGGCCCGCAAACCCGACCGGCTCGACCCTATAGTCGGGCTCGAACGCGACTCCGGCGATCAGGGCGTCGAGCCGGCCGGCGTCCGGGGCCCGGACGTCGAGGCTCAGCCGAACTCGCGACGGGATGACGTTGGCGCCGCCAGGCTCGACCTCCACCTGGCCGATCGTCGCCACCGCGCCGGGTACGGCGAGCGCAGCATCACGGACTCGCAAGATCTCGCCGGCCGCCGCGATGAGAGCGTCCTCGCGACCAGCCATGGGCGTCGTCCCCGCGTGGCCCGCGTGACCCTCGAGAACGAGCTCCCCGCGCGCATAGCCCACGATCCCGGTCACGACTCCGACCGGCACGCCGGCATCCGCGAGCACGGGCCCTTGCTCGATGTGGAGCTCGAGAAAGACGCGCGGCAGCACCGATCCACGCGCTACGAGCGCACGACTGCCGACACATCCGACCTCCTCGCCGCGAAAGACGACCACCGACCCGGCTCCGGTGCGCTCGACGGCCTCGAGCGCCGCCACGACGCCGAGGGCGCCGTCGAAGCGACCACCACGAGGAACGCTGTCCAGGTGCGATCCCGTCCAGACGTCGTCGTGACTCGCGGAGCGCCCTACGACGTTTCCGTCGGGGTCCAGCTCGACAGTGAGCCCTACCTCGCGCATCCAGCCGGCGGCGAGCTCGCACGCCTCGTCCTCAGCAGAACTCGGGTGCGGCCGGTTCGCGCCAGGGCCGCCACCGAGGGCATAGAGCTCATCGAGTCGGTCGAGGACCCTCAACGCAGTGCCACACCCTCGAGTCTCTTCCCCATCTGCACCGACTCCTCGACGTACCCGAGCGAGCGATAGAGCGACCGGGCGACCTCGTTGCCGCCAAACACGTTGAGCCCGAGCTTCTCCGCTCCGAGATCACGAGCTCGCGTCTCGAACTCGAGCATCGCCTCACGCCCCAGACCTCTGCCGCGAACCGCTTCGTCGAGCTCGATCTCGTACAGCCACACGCCGGTCGGACGCAACGCGAAGAAGAGGCGTCCGATCGGGCTTCCTCCCTCATCCTCGATCACGAACAGGTGCTGATCCGGCGTCGGTCGCCCCTCCGGGAAGACGGCACCGTGATCGCGTCTTGCCTTCTCCTCCGCCTCGGCGAGCGTCATCCCGGCGTTGTGCACGAGATCGCGGACGTAGAACCGTCGACCCGTTTCGAGCCAGGCGGGAAACTCGTCGTCGCGAACCTCTCGCAGGAAGACGGGCATCGCGAGCGCGATGCTAGTAGGCGCGGAGCGGGCGCAGCGCTGCCCAGGCAGCCAAGGGCAGAAGCGCCGCCAGGAAGAACGCGGACGACCACGAGCCCGCCGAGACCGTCGCCGCGAACGCAACGGGTGCCAATACGCCGAGTCCGGAGAGAACCGACTGCTGAAAGCCGATGGAGGCTCCGCTCCGCGCCGCGCCCGCCAGCTCGGCAGCTGCGGTGAATGCCAGCCCGTTCCATGCCATCGAGAGCCCGCCGGCAATCGCGAGCGCCGGAACGAGGACGAGAAGGGGGCCGCCTGCCAGCAGTGCGGTCACCGCAAGTGCGAGCGCGACGGCGACGCCGACACGCCGCAGCGGAGTGACGCGCGAACCGAGGACATCGGACCAACGCCCCAGGGCGATGCGGAGCCCGACGGCGAGAACCTGCGACGCCGCGATCACGAGCGCCGCCTCGGAGTCCGTCAGCCCGTGCTCATCGTGGAGGAACAGGACGCCGAACCCGACAACCGCGACCTGTGCGTAGAGGTAGAGACCGCTGCAGAGCGAGAGCCGCAAGAGCCGGCGGTCGCGAAGGGTTCCGAGGATCGAGCCCGCCTCGAGCACAACGGCGTCGCCGTCGTGGCTTCGCAGGAACACCCCTCCCACGACGGCACCGAAGACCGAGAATGCGGCGAGGAACAGGAACGCGGCTCGCGATCCACCGTCGGAGGCGAGCGCGGGAATGACGACCGCGACGAGCAGCCCGCCGAGTGGGACAGCAGTCTGTCGGATCCCGAGAGCGAGGCCACGCTCCTGTGGCTGGAACCACAGCATCACCGCTCGCCCACTGGCCGAGTTCACGCTCGCGCCAGCCGCCCCGGCGAGCACGAGCAGCGTCATGAGGAGGGCGTAGCTACCCGCGTCTGCGGCGCCGGCGAGGCAGACGGCCGACCCGACCAGACCGAGGACGAGGACGATCCGCTCGCCGTAGCGATCTGCCGCGAGGCCCCATGGAAGGAACGTGACGGTCGCGCCCAGCCACGCAGCCGAGAGGAGGAGGCCGACCTGGCCGAGCGTGAGCCCGTACTCGTCGCGCAGCGTCGGCGCGAGCACGGCGAGCCCGACGGTGATCGCGGAGAAGCTGGCCTGCGCGACCGTTCCGGCCGCGAGCACCGCCCACCGGTACGGATGGCGCGCTACAGCCCGAGGAGCCCGTACTCGCGGTGCAGCGCGATCGCCATCGCGCCGGAATCTACTCCGCGAGGTCCGCCGTCGCGGTGACGAGCAGCGACGTATCCGTCCACGGCCCGCCTGCGCGCTTCGCGAGCTGCGCGAACGTCACGCCGCCGAGGAGCGTGATGGTCGCGTCCCGCACTTCTTCCCAGACATCTCTCAGCGTGCAACCGACCGTCATCGGGCACGGCTCGGGGTTGTGCCTCGTCGCGCAGCTGATTGGCGCGAGCGGTCCCTGGAAAAGCCGCACGATGCGCTCGAGCGTGATCTCCTCCGGATCCTTGTTCAGCCGGTAGCCACCGGTCGGCCCGCGCTCCGAGCGCACGATCCCCGCGGTCCTCATCGTCGGCATGACCTGCTCCAGCACGGATTGGGGGACCGCAGTCCGTCGAGCGAGCTCCTCGAGCTTGATCGGGCCTCCGCCTTCGAGCGACAGGACGAGGATCGCCCTGGTCGCGTAGTCAGTTCGCCTCGAAACCCACATCACTTCCTCCTCTCCCTTCGAACCTGCCCTTGACAGGCCCGGGAGTCATGGCTAATTTCTGAGCCTAGGTATGACGACAAAGTTTGTCAACAATAGGGGAGAAGCTATGTGGAAGAAACTCACCCGTACGACTCTTGCGGTCTTCCTGATCGGTGCAGCGACCGCGACCGTGGCGTTCGCCGGATCATCGAACCAGGCACGTAGCGCCGCCACCTCGCTCAACCTCGTCGCGTACTCGACGCCGCGCGAGGCGTACGCGAAGCTCATCCCGATGTTCCAGAAGACGGGCGACGGGGATGGCGTCTCCTTCACTCAGTCGTACGGCGCCTCGGGCGACCAAGCGCGGGCGGTGAAGGCCGGTCTGAAGGCGGACATCGTCGCCCTCTCGCTCGCTCCGGACGTGGACGACCTCGTCAACGCCGGCCTCGTCGACTCGAAGTGGAAGAAACAGTCCTACAAGGGCATGGTCACCGACTCGGTCGTCGTCTTCGCCGTGCGCGACGGCAACCCGAAGAAGATCAAGAGCTGGAACGACCTGCTGCGTCCCGGAATCGAGGTCATCACGCCGAACCCGTTCACATCGGGCGGCGCCCGCTGGAACGTCATGGCGGCGTACGGAGCCTGGAGGAAGGCGGGCAAGACCGACAAGCAGGCGCAAGCGAATCTCCTGAAGCTGTTCAAGAACGTCGCCGTGCAGGACACGAGCGCGCGGAACGCGTTGAACACGTTCCTGAGCGGCAAGGGCGACGTCTTCCTCGCGTACGAGAACGAGGCGATCTTCGCCAACCTGAAGGGTCAGAACGTTCCGTACGTGATCCCGAAGTCGACAATCCTGATCGAGAATCCGATCGCTGTCACGAAGACGAGCGAGTCGAAGGACACTGCGAACCGGTTCCTGCGCTTCCTGCGGACGCCCGCCGCACAGCAGGTCTTCGCGGACAACGGTTACCGCCCGGTCGACAAGAAGGTGCTCGAGCGGAACCGGAAGAAGTTCCCCGTTCGCCCGGGTCAGTTCACGATCGACCAGCTCGGGCTCGGCGGCTGGGACAAGGTGCAGAAGCGCTTTTTCGACCCGAACACGGGCATCATGGCCAAGATCGAGCGCCAGGTCGGTGGTGTCACAGGCTAGCGCCACGGCCGTCACACCACGCCCGAGGCGGGCTTCGAGGGACAGGACCGGCACGGTCCTGTCCCTCGGCTTTGTGACGACCTTTCTCACGATCATGGTCGCGCTACCGATCGCGGCCCTCGTCTGGCAGGCGAGAAGCGACGGCGCGCAGAGCTTCTGGGATGCGATCTCGAGCCCGCAGTCCGTCGCTGCGCTCAAGCTCACTGTTGGGACGTCGATCGCCGTCTCCGTGGTGAACGCCGTCCTCGGCACCGTCACGGCCTGGGTCCTCGTTCGCGACGACTTCCGCGGAAAGTCCTTCGTGAACGCGATCATCGACCTGCCCTTTGCGCTGCCGACCATCGTCGCCGGCCTCACTCTGCTCGCTCTGTACGGACCGACCTCTCCGATCGGGGTGAACGTCGCCTACACGAAGGCTGCGATCGTGCTCGCGCTGATGTTCGTGACGCTGCCGTTCGTCGTCCGAACGGTCCAGCCCGTCCTCCAGGAGCTCGACCCCGAGCTCGAGGAGGCGGCGCACTCGCTCGGCGCCTCGCAGCTGACGACATTCCGCCGCGTCATCTTCCCGAACATCACGCCCGCACTCCTGTCGGGAATCGCACTCGCCTTCGCGAAGGCCGTGGGCGAGTTCGGGTCGCTCGTCATCATCACCGGGAACCTCCCGTTCAAGACCGAGGTCTCCTCCGTCTACATCTTCGGACGCATCGAGAGCGGCGATACGACGGCAGCCGCAGCAGTCGCGGTCGTCCTGCTCACGATCTCGTTCCTCACCCTGCTCTCGATCGGCGGCATCCGCTATCTCGCGACGAGGCACGATCGTGGGTGAGGTCGTCTCGAGACTCGGCCTGCGACTCGTGGCTTTCGGCTACCTCGCGGTCATCTTGCTCGGCCCGCTCGCGATCGTCTTCTGGCGCACCTTCGAGCACGGGCTCGAGCCGGCATGGAACGCGCTCACCGAGCCCGACACGATCCACGCGTTCAAGCTGACCCTGATCATCACGGCTATCGCAGTGCCGGTGAACACCGTCTTCGGCATCGTGGCCGCGCTCGCGATCGTCCGCAGGACGTTCCCCGGCAAGAGCCTGCTGAACGCGTTCATCGATCTCCCCCTCGCGCTCTCCCCGGTGGTCGTCGGGCTCTCACTGTTCCTCCTGTACGGAGCGAACGGCTGGTTCGGAGGGTGGTTCGACAAGCACGACATCCAGATCCTGTTCGCGCTTCCGGCGATGGTCATCGCAACGATCTTCGTCTCGATCCCGTTCGTCGCCCGCGAGGTCGTGCCCACACTCCAGGAGATCGGAGACGAGCAGGAGCAGGCCGCACGCACGCTCGGCGCGAGCAGTTGGCAAACCTTCTGGCGCATCACGCTGCCGTCGATCCGGTGGGCCGTGATCTACGGCGTGATCCTGACGACCGCACGCTGCCTCGGCGAGTACGGTGCGGTGGCCGTCGTGTCGGGGCGCCTCCAGGGACAGACTGAGACGGCGACCCTTCGCGTTCAGGAGAGCTGGGAGAGCTTCGACCTGGCGGGGGCGTACGCGATCTCGATCGTCCTCGCGCTCCTCGCAATACTTGTCCTCGTTGCAATGACCGTGATCAGGCCGAAAGAGGAGCGAACGACCTAGATGTCCATCGAGGTGCACAACGTCTCGAAGCGCTTCGGCGACTTCGCCGCCGTGGACGACGTCTCGCTCGCCGTGGAGAGCGGGTCGCTCACCGCGCTGCTCGGCCCGAGCGGCTCGGGCAAGTCGACCCTCCTGAGGATCATCGCCGGGCTCGAGTGGCCCGACTCGGGTCGGATCGTCATCTCGGGCACGGACGCGACAGCCCTATCTCCGCAGAAGCGCGGCGTCGGGTTCGTCTTCCAGCACTACGCCGCGTTCAAGCACATGACCGTGGCCGACAACATCGCGTTCGGACTGAAGGTGCGCCGGCGGCCCAGGGGGGAGATCCGCGAGCGCGTCGACGAGTTGCTCCACCTCGTACAGCTCGAAGGTCTCGGCGAGCGTTACCCGGCTCAGCTGTCTGGCGGCCAGCGACAGCGAATGGGGCTCGCGCGTGCGCTCGCCCCCGAGCCGGAGGTGCTTCTTCTGGACGAGCCGTTCGGCGCGCTGGACGCGCGGGTCCGGGCCGAGCTGCGCGAGTGGCTCACGCGTCTCCACGACGTCGTCCACGTCACGACCGTGTTCGTCACCCACGATCAGGAGGAGGCGATGGAGGTCGCCGACCAGATCGCCGTGATGAACCACGGGCGGCTCGAGCAGGTGGGCACACCCCGCGTGCTCTACGACAGTCCGGCGAACGAGTTCGTGATGCGTTTCGTGGGTGACGCGAACGAGGTCGGGGGAGTCCTCGTGCGGCCGCACGACCTCGAGCTACTCGCCGCCTCGTCGGACGGGGCGGTCGAGGCCATGATCGTCCGCGTGACCATGCTCGGGCGCGATGCGAAGGTCGAGTTGCACGACGCAACGGGAGCCGAGATCGTCGCCGTCCTCACGCGGGACCGGTTCGAGGAGCTCGAGCTCTGGCGCGGTCAGACCGTGTGGGTACGACCTCGCCGAAAGCGCGTGTTCGCGAGCTGAATACGGCTCAGCGCGGGCGCTCGAAGAGAGCCGCCACGCCCTGCCCGACCCCCACGCAGAGCGTCGCCAGGCCGAAACGACCGTCTCGCCTTCGCAGCTCGTGCAGGAGCGAGACGACAAGGCGCGCACCGCTCATCCCCAGCGGGTGTCCGAGTGCGATCGCGCCGCCGTTGACGTTCACGCGCTCCTCGTCGAGACCGAGCTCGCGAACGACGTACACGCTCTGGGACGCGAACGCCTCGTTCAATTCGACGAGATCCAGCTCGCCCGCGTCCATGCCCACTCTGCCGAGCAGCTTCCGAACCGCGGGAACAGGGCCGATCCCCATGACCCGCGGGTCCACTCCAGCGGCTGCGCTCGCGACGAACGCGCCGAGCGGCTCGACGCCGAGCTCGGCTGCGCGCTCTGCGCTTGTGACGACGAGCGCGGCCGCACCGTCGTTGATGCCCGCCGCGTTCCCGGCGGTCACCGTTCCTCCGGAGCGGAACGCCGGCTTGAGCCCGGCCAGCCCCTCCAATGTCGAGTCCGGCCGCGGATGCTCGTCGGTGTCGACGTCGCCGACGGCGACGATCTCGTCCGCAAAGCGGCCCGCGGAGTTGGCCGCCGCCCCAGCGCTGCTGCGAGCGGAGCGCGAACGCGTCCTGCTCCTCGCGCGAGACGCCGTACCGCTCGGCGACGTTCTCGCCCGTCTCCCCCATCGACTCGAGCGGAAACGTCTCCTCGAGCTGCGGGTTCGGGAAGCGCCAGCCGAGCGTCGTGTCGTACACCACTCGGTCCCCTCGCGGAAAGGCCTTGTCCGGCTTGGCCATGACGAGCGGCGCGCGGCTCATCGACTCGACGCCTCCGGCCACGACGACGTCGGCGTCTCCGACGGCGACGGCATGGCAAGCCGAGACGACCGCGGAGAGACCAGATGCGCAGAGCCGGTTCACGGTGACGCCGGCGACGGATTCCGGGAGGCCCGCGAGCAGCACGGCCATGCGCGCGACGTTCCGGTTGTCCTCGCCCGCCTGATTGGCGGCGCCGAAGTAGACATCGTCGATCTCGGCCGGGTCCACGCCCGCCCGCTCGACGGCGGCAGAGACTGCGAGCGCAGCGAGGTCGTCCGGGCGCACGTGCGAGAGCGCCCCACCGTAACGACCGATCGGCGTGCGCACCCCCGAGATGACTACAGCCGTCCGCATGGCCCCGAGGACGCTAGCTGACGAAGTCGAGTTGAACGGGCGCGGGGAAGGCGCCGATGGCCTCCCCGCGTTGCAGGAACTCCGTGACGGCCTTCCGACCCTCTTGGCCGTAGTCCTGCGTCATCTCGTTGACGTACATCGCGACGAAGCGGTCGGCGACGGCAGCGTCGATCCCGCGGCCGAACTGAACCGCGTATTCGAGTGCCTCCGCTCGGTTGTCGAGCGAGCACTGGATCGCCTCGCTCAGGACCTCGGAGACGTCGTGCAGCACCTCGGGCCCCAGATCCCTGCGGGCCGCGTTCACGCCCAGGGGAAGCGGTAGCCCCGTCTCGAGGAGCCACCACTCCCCGAGGTCGAGCACCTTCGCGAGCCCGAAGCTCTCGAACGTCAGCTGGCCCTCGTGGATGAGGAGTCCGGCGTCGGCACGACCCGACGCGACCTCCTCTGGAATGGCCTCGAACGGCAGCTCCCGGTACTCGAAGTCACCGAGAACGAGACGCAGCGCGAGGAAGGAGCTCGTGAGCGCTCCCGGCACGACGATCTCGAGCCCGGAGAGCTCGGCCTGGGAGAGCGATGTCCTCGCGACCACGATCGGCCCGTACCCAGAGCCGATGCTCGCGCCGTGCGTGAGAAGTGCGTAGTCGTCCTGCACGAACGGGTACGCCGCGAGCGAGAGCGCCGTGACCTCGAGCCGTCCCGCGCGCGCCCATTGATTGAGCGTCTGGATGTCAGCGAGCACCTGCTCGCACTCGAGCCCCCGGGTGTCCACCCGGTCGACGGCGAGCGCCCAGTACATGAACGCGTCGTCGGGATCTGGGCTGTGTCCGATGCGTATCCGCACGAGGGCGAGGACGCTAGCACTGCGTTCTCCGTCATCTCGTGAGAACCAGCGGTGCCGGTCGCCGCTACCGGCGTCGAGCCTGCGGTGTCAGCGGTTGAAGAACCAGCGTTCGAGGAGCGGAAGGACTTCCTTCCTCGTGAACGGCCGCGCGTCGGCCTCGCGACCGTCCCTCTCGAGCACGCTCACGTCGTCCTCGAGCGCCTCGTTCGCGTGCTCGAGCGCGTCCTCGAGCTCGTACCCCTCGAAGACGACGTCGTCCGTGCGCGGCTCGTCCGACTCACGCAGCTGCGGGTTGACGACGCGGCCGACGGCCCAGAGCGCGCCCGGTCGCCGCTCGAGCCAGAGGACGATCCGCTCCTCCTCGCCGACGTCGTCGACTCCGACGAGCACCCGCTCCGCATACCGACCCTCGCGCGAGCTCCGTCTCATGTCCCAGGGATACAATCGCGTTCCGTGGCCGTCTTCAAGAACCTCTACTCGTTCCTCTTCCAACGAAGCTCCGCGGAAGAGCATGTTGCGAGGTACGTGATTCGCGAGCACGACCGCGGTCGGTCGCTCGAGGAGATCATGGCGGACAAGTACGTGCAGAACCGCCTCACGCCAGAACAGCAGAAGAGACTGCTCGACCGACCAGAGGTCATCGAGGCGATCTCCGGAGACATGCTCGAGGCCGCGAAGGCATCGCTTCCGTCCGGCACCGCCGCCTAGAGCGTCGTCCCCACACCCCGATCGCGAGCGCGTCGAAGCGCCTCTCCGCCCAACGCGACGTCCCAGGCAGCGAGGCCGTTCGACTTGAACACGACGATGTCGTCCTCGGACTGGCGGCCCTGGAGCTCGCGGGCGACGACTTCGTGGAGCTCGTGCACCTCGAGCCAGTCCAGCACCCCGGCCGCAACCGGGTCGATGAGATCACCCGACTCCACCCGGGCTTGCTCGCGCCAGTCGCAACAGATGAACGCAGCGCGCTCGAGCACGACGTTGTCGAGCTCGCGCCGGCTGGCGTGGTTCGCTCCCGCTGCGATGACGAGCGAGCCGGCACCGAGCCACTCGCCACGGACCACGGGGTCCTTCGAGGTCGTGATCGTGACGACCACGTCCTGGCCCGCCGCCTCCCGATGGCTTTCCGCGGGCTCGGCTCCCGTCCGGGCGCAGAACTCCGCCAGGCGCTCCGGCGTTCGGCAGTACGCGACGACACGGTCGATCGTCGGAAGGCCCGCGCGCACGCACGCAACCTGCGTCTCCGCCTGGCTCCCGCATCCGATCACGCCAAGGGTGCGTGCGCCGGGCCGAGCGAGATGACGCGCAGCGACACCACTCGCCGCGCCCGTCCGGAGCCGTCCGAGGTGGTCGGCCTCGATGATCGCCAGCAGCTTCGGGCTCGTAGCGTCGAAGAGGCAGACGATGAATGCTGCTCCTTCGGAGAAGGCCGAGTAGACCTTCGCACCGGCAAGATCGAGCCCGAGATCGACCGCCGCCATGTCGGCCAGCCCGCCCTCCCTCAGCCGAAGGCGACGCCGTGGGGCGATCTCGACCTCGCCCTCCGCCATGCGGCGGAAGCTCCCCTCGACGACTTCGACCGCGTCAGCGGGAGTCAGGAGGGCAGCGACTTCGGACTCGCTGAGGAAGAGAGGCACGCGGCAACTCTAGGTTGCAGGCCGCACGCGCCGTAGACTCGACGCTCGTTGAACGACGAGAACTACCTCGAACTGCGGCTCGACGAGTTTCTCGGCCGGATCGCTGCAGGTGAGCAGGCCCCCGGCGGGGGCTCGGGCGCCGCGTACACAGTGGCGGTGGCCGCAGGTCTCGTGGCCATGGTGGCCCGCTGCTCGCGCGACGCGTGGGGAGACGCTCGTGGAGTCGCGGCGCAGGCGCTTTCGATCCAGGAACGAGTAGCGCCGCTGGCCAGCGTCGACGCACGCGCCTGGGAAGAGGCGAACAAGGCGCTGCGCAAAGCGGCGCAGGGGACGACCTCCGCCGACGAAGGCGACCTCGAACGGAAGCTCGAGGAGGCTGCCGCAGTCCCGCTCGAGATCGCCCAACTCGGAGCGGACGTGGCCGAGCTGGCCGTGATCGCAGCAGATCGGTGCGACGGCGAGTTCCGCGCGGATGCGGCTGCCGCTGCCGCTCTGGCGGCCGGCGGGTCCCGTGCTGCGGCCCATCTCGTCAGGATCAACCTGGCCGTTCGCGACGACGACCCACGGCTTGCCAGAGCACGAGCGAGCGAGCAGGCCGCGAGCGCAGCGGCGGAGCGAATCCTCGGCCCGCTCCGCTGATCGTCCATGAGTGAGCTCGAAACGCTGTCCGACGCCGAGCTCGTGCGGCGGTGCCGCACCGGCGACCCGGAGGCCTGGAACGCTCTCGTCGAGCGATTCTCCCGCTACGTCTATGCGATCTGCACGCAGGGGTTCCGCCTGGCGGAAGCAGATGCGGAGGACGTGTATCAGGACGTGTTCACGCGCGTCTACACCCGTCTCGAGACGCTTCGAGACGACGGCGCGATCCGACCGTGGATCGCGCAGCTGACGCGCCGGCTCTGCATCGATCTGCGCTCGGCCTCGGCCCGCGAGCAGCCGACCGCGGAGCCCATCGACGAGGGGAGCCCGGACGTGCTCTCCGAGATCGATGAGGCGTTCGACGTGAGGGAGGCCCTTACCGAGCTTCCCGATCACTGCCAGGAGATGCTCGATCGTTTCTTCGCGCGGGACGAGAGCTACCGCACGATCTCGTCCGAGCTCGACCTGCCGTCGGGAACGATCGCAAGCCGTATCGCCCGGTGCCTCGCGAAGCTCCGTGAGAAGCTCGAGGGAAGAAACGAGGCGCCTGAGGCGTCTGGGGGTTAGCGATGCAGATTTATGACGAAGAACGGCTCGGCACGCTTCTGCGGATGCTGCGCCCCGCCCCCGCGGGTTGGGTGCAGGCGGCAAAGGAACTGCCGGCCGCGCGGCGCTCGCTCGACGAGATCGTCGCCCGCGCCGAGGCTGACGCCGCGTTTCGGAAGGAGCTCATCGCCGGGCTCGAGAGCGCGCTCGAGCGCGAGGGTGTCGAACCCGACCCCCGCCTCGTCGCGGAGCTGCGGAAGCGACTCGAGAAGAGCTGAGTCCCGCCGCGTCTAGAGTCCGCCGCGTGGACGGTGTGCTCGCCCATGCCTGGGACGCAAGCCGGGAGGCGCTCCCGGCCTGGAGCCTGCCGAAGGACGCAGTCGACCGGATCGCACTCCCCTCGACGTGGCCCGAGAGAGTCACTCGCGAATGGGCATGGGGAGACTCGGCCGGGGAGGGAGTACGTGTCTGCATCCTCGACTCGGGCGTCGACGGAGGGCATCCGCTCGTCGGGGGGCTCGAGGCCTCCGTGAAGATCTCCGTGGACGAGAACGACGAGGTCGTGGCGGAGGAGGATGCGGAGGGTGACCTCTCCGGCCATGGCACGGCCTGCGCGGGCATCGTGCGCGCGATCGCACCGGGCTGCGCACTCTCGAGCGTGCGCGTTCTGGGAGCAGGGTTCACCGGGAGCGGGGGAGTCCTGCTCGCCGGGCTCCGCTACGCCGTCGAGCAGGGTTTCGACGTGATCAACATGAGCCTCTCGACGACCAAGAAGCCCTTTGCAGGGGTGCTGCACGAGCTCGCCGACAGCGCGTACTTCCGCCGCACGGTCCTCGTAGCGTCTGCCCACAACATGCCCGTGGAGAGCTACCCGTGGCGATTCTCGTCGGTGATCTCCGTCGGGAGCCACGAAGACGAGGACCCGTTGACCTTCTACTACAACCCCAACCCGCCGGTCGAGTTTTTCGCCCGCGGTGTCAACGTTGACGTCCCGTGGCTCGGAGATCGTTCGATCCGGGTCTCGGGAAACAGCTTCGCGACGCCTCACATGACGGGCATCTGCACGCTGATTCTCGCGAAGCACCCCGAGCTGACGCCCTTCCAGGTGAAGAGCGTCCTCTACCTGACAGCGACGAACGTCGGAGGTGGCCAATGACCGATTCGGACGATCTGCGCGCCGCGGTGGCGGCGGGAGTCGTCGGCTCCTCCGAGTCGTTTCGCGCCCTGCTGGGCGCGCTCGTGCAGGTGGCGCGCTCGATCTTCGGAGCGAAAGCATCGTCGATCCTGCTGCTCGACGACGCGACCAACGAGCTCGTGTTCGAGGCAGTCGTCGGCGAGGGAGAGGAGTCCCTGCTCGGCATGCGGTTTCCCGCAGAGCACGGCATCGCAGGGTGGGTGCTCGCAACGCGGACTCCGCTGATCCTCGAAGACGTGCGCAACGACCCGAGGTTCGCCGGCGACTTCGCGGAGGGAACCGGCTACGTGCCGAGCGGGCTGATGGCTGCGCCTCTCCTCCACGACGAGCAGGCACTCGGAGTACTGGAGGTGCTCGACCGCCCAGAGCGAGCGCACTTCTCGCTCCAGGAGATGGACCTGCTCGGCCTCTTTGCCAACCAGGCGGCAATCGCCGTCGACCTCTTGCTGCGTGCCCGACGCGCCGAGCGACTACTCGATGGTGAGGGCGACGGCGACGGCGATCTCGCGGTCGTGGCTCGCTTGGCGGCCTCTGTCGACGCTCTCGAGGAGGATCGGCGGGCCGCAGGCATGCGACTCCTCCGAGATCTGGCCGACACGCTCGGAGATCGGAACCTCTGACAAGAAGAAAAGGCCCGGGCGGCTGTACATCCCGCCCGGGCCTCGAGTGCTTCGGTGTAGCTCGAGCTACTCGGCGACCGGCCCCTCGGCAACGGGACCCTCGGCGACCGGGCCTTCGGCGACTGGGCCGTGGGCCTCGACGTCCGGCTCGTCATCCGACATCTCGGCGACGGGGCCTTCGGCTACTGGGCCTTCGGCGACCGGGCCTTCGGCGACTGGGCCGTGGGCCTCGACATCCGCAGCGGTCTGCTCGTCCGACATCTCGTGCTCCTCCTTAGTTGACGCGCTCATCTGCGCGGTTCTAACCAACAAGACCGCGCTTGTGCGAGAAATCTTCCCTCGCCCGTTGCACTTTCGCAAGAACCGGTGAGATGCTCTCGCCCGTGACGAGCCTCAGGGAGCGGCTCGCCGTCTCGATTGCGGCGTTCAAGGCCGTCTTCAGCAACCCGAGCCTGCGCTCGCTGGAGCTCGCCTGGACCTCTTCGATCATCGGGCACTGGGCCTATCTCGTCGCCGTGTCCGTGTACGCATACGAGGCCGGCGGCGAGCGCGCCGTCGGAATCGTATTCCTGCTGCGGCTCGTACCGGCTGCACTGATCGCGCCGTTCGCCGGGCTGATTGCCGACCGCTATCGGCGCGAGCGTGTGCTCCTCGCGACCAACGCAGTACGCATAGTCCTCATCAGCGCCGCGGCCGCCTGCGTTTTTGCAGACACGGCTCCCGAAGTGGTGTACGGGCTTGCGATTGCCGCGGCGATCGCCACAACGCCGTTTCGGTCTGCACAGGCAGCACTGACGCCGGCGCTCGCGCGCAGCCCGACCGAGCTCACCGCGGCGAATGCCGTCGCGAGCGGAATCGAGAGCCTCGCCGTCTTCATCGGACCTGCGCTCGCAGGACTTGTTCTCGCAGTGGCGGACACCGGGGTCGCGTTCGTGCTCACGGCTGTTCTTCTGGTCATCTCGTCGATCTTCCTGCTCCTCATCCGCGTCGAGCAGACTCAGCGACCGCGAAGGGAGATCGAGGCCGGAACGATCGTGTCCGAGGCGTTCGCGGGCTTCCGCGCCATCAGCTCGAACTCGTCCCTGCGCGTGATGATGCTCCTGCTCACTGCGCAGACGCTGGTCGCCGGAATCGTGCAGGTCCTCATCGTCGTGACCGCGATCGACGTGCTCGATCTCGGCACGGGAGGAGTCGGCTATCTCAACTCCGCGATCGGGGTGGGCGCGTTCATCGGGGCGGTGCTCTCCCTGTCGCTCACGGGTGCGCGCCGACTGAGCCCTGCGTTCATGTTCGGCATCGTGCTCTGGGGGCTTCCGCTCGTGGCCATCGGCCTCTGGCCGAGCGCCGGCCTCGCGCTTCTGCTCTTCGCGGTCCTCGGACTCGGGAACTCCCTCGTCGACGTCGCGGGGCTCACACTCGTCCAGCGAGCCGTGCCGGACGACGTGCTGGCTCGCGTGTTCGGCGTCATCCAGATGCTCTGGCTCGGCTCGATCGGGATCGGCGCCGCGATAGCCCCGCTCCTGACGGACTGGCTCGGAGTCGAGGATGCTCTCGTGGTCGCCGGTCTGTTCCTACCGGCTCTTGTTGCGGTGTTCGGCACACGCCTCGTCCGGATCGACGCGACCGCCGAGGCGCCCGAGCACGACGAGCTGCGGATCCTGGCGTCCATCCCGATCTTCACCCCGCTTCCCGGCGCGTCACTCGAGCATCTCTCCGGCCGGCTCGTGCCTCTTCGCCTCGAGCCGGAGACGATCATCGTGCGCGAGGGCGACGCCGGCGATCGCTTTTACATCGTCGCCGAGGGCACGGTGGAGATCTCCGAGTATGGGCGCCCGATCTCGGAGCTTGGCCCCGGTGGCTACTTCGGCGAGATCTCCCTCATGCGCGACGTGCCCAGAACCGCGACCGTCACCTCCACGACGGCCGTGGTGCTGTACGCCCTCGATCGGGAGGACTTCCTCGCGGCGGTCACGAGCCACGCGCCAAGTGCCGAGGCAGCGGAGGAAGTCGTCAGCTCTCGGTTGGCAGGGATTCCCATCGCCGGTGCGCGCCTCCCAGCGGGCTGAGCGGGGTACATAGCCCGGTCGGAGGCTTAACCTCATGTAGCACTCCGCACAAGTAAGGTGACTGGACTGGCCCTGCATTCGGGACCCGGCCCAAAGCCCGCAACACACCGACGCGCGACGCGCGTGAGGCGAGGAGCTCTTGGCGAACGACCTGGATGCAGGGCTCGGATGTGGCGCGGCCCCGGTAGGCACCCCGTTCTCCCCACCGCAGGCCTGCCGAGGTCGCTCCTCAGCTCTCTCGAACCGCTTGACGGTTGATCCGCCTCGGCGGATCATCTCTAGGCCGTGGAAGACGATGAGGTGATTGCTCAGGAGTTGAGTGGTCTTGGTGAGAAGGTTCGCGGCCTCGAGGCGCGCATGGCCGAGGTCGAGAAGGTGAACGCGCGGTTGGAGGATGCCGCCCTGACCACGGCCCGAGCCCTCCAGGAGATCTCAGGTCACTGGAACGCGGTGTACGAGGCGATGCGCCGGGAAGAGGAAGAGGACTCGGGAAGCTCGTCTCAACGCGACCACGCTGCGAGCAAGGCGCGTCGCCACCCCGAGGATGCGCCCACGCCTCCGGATCACTGAAGCCGTCTTCCTCACGGGTATGGCGCTCGTCGAGCAGCTTCGGAATGTCGAGCCAGACGACGCGAATGAATCGCAGCTAGACTCTCTCCAGCGCGTTGGCTTAGTTGTTTGGAGCCGCCGAGGTGCATTTCCTCTCCGACTGTCATACCCGGCCCGGGCGCAGCAGGGAGTTCGTTTGAACTCTCCTGTCCTGATTGGAAAGAAGGAGCATCACATGCATGCGACCATTCGCCGCTATGACGGTGTGGACCAGAATCGCACGGTCGAGCTGACAAGCAAGGTCAACGAAAACCTCCTCCCGAAGCTGAACAAGCTCCCGGGGTTCAAGGGCTACTACCTGATCGAGGCCGGCGACGGCGTCTTCAGCTCGCTCAATCTCTTCGAGACTCCGGAGCAGGGGATGGAGTCGTCGAAGTTCGTGGCCACGTGGATCCGCGATGAGAACCTCGGCGCGATCGTCCCCAACGAGCCGAAGATCACGACGGGCAAGATCGTCGCTCAGAGCAACGGCGTCACAGTCGCGTAGCTCGACCCGCTCGCACATGACAGTGAGGGCGGGGCCTTTGCCTCGCCCTCACACTCATCGCGCAACAACCCACAAGGGTTGTCATGAGCAAGAGCTCCGACAAGCCGAGGTCAGGAAGTTATGGCGTTCCGGTGTGCTGCTCGGCCCCGCCCGCGAGGCCGCCCTCGAATCTCGAACTGGCCGATTTCTCGCCCGCGCTCGTGATTGCAAAGCTCATGAGCGCGAGGGCGGCGGCGGTCACAAACAGCCACGGTGACCAGAACCGCCGGTTTCTGAGTCGTGCGTAGATGCCGCGAGTGACGGCTGCTATTCCAAGACCCGCCGCCAGGTACGCAGCGGCGACACCCGTGCCTCCTCCCTCATCACTCGATAGGCGCGCCAATGGAAGGGCACAGAGCAACCAGAGAGCGATGCACAGTGCATATCCAACGAGGCGATTCCGATGGATGCGTTTCCTACGATCCTCCTCAAACGTTTGCCTGTCGTCGTCGGCGGTGGACGACTGATCGGGATCGGCCATCTCGTCAGACTCCCTCAACTAGTAGGTAACTCTCGTCACTATTTAACACGCGGCGTACCCATGGAAAAGACGAAAGCCCCGTGTATGCGGGGCTTTCTTGTGGTGCGCCCGGCATGATTCGAACATGCGACCTCTGCCTCCGCAGGGCAGCGCTCTATCCCCTGAGCTACGGGCGCGGGGAGGGGAAGTCTAGCGGCCGTGCCGAGCGGCTCCCGGCCATGAGCTCGGCGTTCGCGGGGACCTCGACCCGCACGTAGCCGAGCGCGACCACGGTGCCAAGCTCGGGATCGCGACTGGAGCTCGTAATGCGACCGACCGTCTTCCCCTCGTACGTCAGCTCGGCGTCGCGCTCAGGCAGTTCGTCTCCGTCCACGGCGAGCAGGCGCAGCGCTCGGTTGACCCGGCCGCGGTAGTGCTGTCGCGCGATCGGCTCCTGGCCCGGATAGCAGCCCTTCTCGAAGTCGATCGCACGCTGTTCGAGACCTGCTTCGGCAGGGAGGACTCGATCGTCGAGCTCGTGCCCCCACCGGGGTGTTCCCGCCTTGATCCGGAGCAGCTCGAGCTCTTCGCCGGCGACCGTCGGCTCGAGGTCGGAGTCGAGCAGCTCGACAGCCGGCGTGCCGTAGTCCGCGGTCGGGATCCCCCCGCTCCCGCCGAGCACGATCACCGACGAGTGCGGCTCAGGCTCGATGACGCACTTCGCCGCGAAGCGCGAGCGGATGAGAGTCGCCTGCACTCGGCCACCGAGCCCGGGCTCGGTGAGCAGCAGGTAGTCCTCAGACGCCCGCCTCATCACCACGAGCGGAGCGATTACGCGTGCCTTCGGGGTCAGGAGGAGAGCCTCGCACGCCTCCCCGGGCCCCAGTGCCTCGACGTCGTTGGACACCATCGCCTGCAGGTACGTCGGCGCGTCGGGACCGGTCACGCCGACGTAGTCCCTGGGGCGGGGCGCGACTCGGAGCGTCGTCACTGCCACGAGGGCTAGTGTAGGAGCGTGTTCCGGGGCCGCGCCGAGAAGAAGGTCGTCGACGCTGGGTACGACCCCGCGCGGCTGCCTCCCGGCCAGTACTTCACCGAGAAGTGGCCGGTACTGCACGCGGGCTCGATACCCGATACCGACCTCGGGACGTGGGACTTCACCGTCTCGGGCGAGGTCGAAACACCGATCCGGCTCTCGTGGGACGAGTTCAACGCGCTCCCGAGGACCGAGATCACCGAGGACATCCATTGCGTGACTCGCTGGAGCCGGTTCGACGTCACGTTCGAGGGTGTCCACTGGTCGGCGCTCGAGGACCTCGTACAACCTAAGGAGTCGGCGCACTACGTGGTCGCGCACGCGGAGGAGGGATACACGGCGAACGTCCCGCTCTCGTTCCTCCGAGATCCACTTGCCCTCCTCGCGACGCACGCGGACGGAGCACCGCTCGAGCCAGAGCACGGTGGCCCGCTCCGGCTCGTGATTCCCCGGAAGTACTTCTGGAAGAGCGCCAAGTGGCTTCGCGGGATCGAGCTCACGGCGAACGACCGCCCCGGCTTCTGGGAGCGCTACGGCTACCACAACGACGCCGATCCCTTCGAAGAAGAGAGGTATGGGTTCTAGAACGCGGGCCTGAGGGATTTCCCTCAAACGGGGCATCAGCGCCGGACGCCAGCCGCCGAAAACCTCAGCAACCCATCCTCCCCAGTTCTTCCCCTTGAGAGCGGCCGTCCCAGCGGCCGCTCTTACTTGTTGGGGGAAACCATGTTTCCCCCAACGGCCCCCTTCTTCAAACGCCTCTTGTCCCTGGACACGCGAAGGGCCGGCTGAGCCGGCCCTTCGCATTCCTCGCCGATCGTTGCGCGATCGGTCTAGAGGTCGACCTCGCTTAGAAGTCCATCCCGCCGCCGGGCATGCCCGCTGGCATCGCCGACTGCTTCTCCGGCGCCTCGGCCACGACAGCCTCGGTGGTGAGGATGTTCTTCGCGATCGACGCCGCGTTCTGCAGCGCCGCGCGAGTCACCATCGTGGGATCGATGATCCCGGACTTGACGAGATCCTCGATCTCGCCCGTCTCGACGTTGAGGCCCTCGCCCTTCTTGGCGTTGCGGACCTTGTCGACGACGACGGAGCCCTCGAGGCCCGCGTTGAACGCGAGCTGGCGGAGCGGCTCCTCGACGGCGCGGAGGATGATCTGCGCGCCCGTCTTCTCCTCGCCCTCGAGTGAGTCGAGGATCGCCGTCACGGCACCGGATGCATTGAGGAGCGCGACACCGCCGCCCGGCCCGATGCCCTCTTCGAGAGCGGCGCGGGTGGCCTTGAGCGCGTCCTCGACGCGGTGCTTCTTCTCCTTGATCTCGACCTCGGTTGCGGCGCCGACCTTGACGACGGCAACGCCCCCGGACAGCTTCGCAAGGCGCTCCTGGAGCTTCTCGCGATCGAAGTCGGAGTCGGTGTTCTCGATCTCCGCCTTCAGCTGCTTGATGCGGCCCTTGATCGCATCGCTCTCACCGGCCCCGTCGATGATCGTCGTGGTGTCCTTGTCCACGACCACCTTGCGGGCATGTCCGAGCTGCGAGAGCTTCGTGTTCTCGAGCTTGAGACCCATCTCCTCGGTGATGACCTCACCGCCGGAGACGATCGCGATGTCCTCGAGCATCCGCTTGCGGCGGTCGCCGAAGCCCGGAGCCTTGACAGCGACCGCTGTGAAGACGCCGCGGAGCTTGTTGACGACGATCGTCGCGAGCGCCTCGCCCTCGACGTCCTCCGCCACGATGAGCAGCGGCTTGCCGGCCTGGATGACCTGCTCGAGCACTGGAAGGAGATCCTTGACCGCGCCGACCTTCTGGTTGGCGATCAGGATGTACGGATCCTCGAGCACTGCCTCCATCCGCTCGGCGTCGGTGATCATGTACGGCGAGAGGTAGCCCTTGTCGAACTGCATTCCCTCCGTGAACTCGAGGTCGAGGCCGAAGGTCTGCCCCTCCTCCACGTTCACGACGCCGTCCTTGCCGACCTTCTCGATCGCGTCGGCGATGACATCGCCGATCTCGCGCTCACGAGACACGACGGTCCCGACACGGGCGATGTCTTCCTTACCCGAGACTTCCTTCGACTGGGCCTTGAGATCTTCGACCACCGCGTCGACTGCCTTCTCGATTCCGCGCTTGAGCCCCATGGGGTTCGCGCCCGCGGCGACGTTCTTCAAGCCCTCGCGGACGATGGCCTGTGCGAGAACGGTGGCGGTCGTCGTGCCGTCACCGGCCACGTCGTCCGTCGACGTCGCAGCTTCGCGTATGAGCTGCGCGCCCTGGTTCTCGAAGACGTCCTCGACCTCGATCTCGCGTGCGATCGTGACGCCGTCGTTCGTGATGGTGGGGGCGCCGAACTTCTTGTCGAGAACGACGTAACGCCCCTTCGGGCCAAGGGTTACCTTGACGGTGTCGGCGAGGATGTTGACGCCGCGCTCGAGCGCACGACGCGCGTCCTCGTTGAACTTGAGCTCCTTGTGAGCCATATCGCTTCGTTCCTCCTTGATTCCCTAGACCGCGGCGCGATCGCCGACGACTTTTGCGAGCACGTCGGACTCGCGGAGGATCAGAATCTCGTCAGTGCCGAGCTTGATCTCCGTACCGCCGTACTTCGAGAAGATGACCTCGTCGTCTACCTCGACATCCATCTTGATGTACTCCCCGTCCTCGTCCCGCGGGCCGGGGCCTACGGCGAGAACCTTGCCGCGCTGCGGCTTCTCCTTCGCCGTATCGGGCAGCACGATGCCGCTCACCGTCATCTCCTCCTCTTCGAGGACCTCGACGATCAGCCGGTCACCGAGTGGCTGCAAATCCATTCGTAAGACCTCCCTGAAAGTTTGTGACACCTACTGGCACTCTTCGACTACGAGTGCCAACCGATAGTAGCAGCATCCACCCGTCTCACCAAGCGGAAATGAGTCGGCCAGACGCAGATCCGGTGAATATGGTGCAACCGATTGTCACAAAGTCATGACCAGGCGTGAGCTTTCGGCGGGCGTCGTGCTCGTTCGTAGGATGCGCGGTAGGACGTGGTTTGCAGCCGTTCGCCCACGCGGGAAGCCCGAAGGCATGTGGGTGCTTCCCAAGGGGCTCATCGACCCCGGCGAGACGCCGGCCGAGACGGCGCTACGAGAAGGCCACGAGGAGACCGGAGTGCACGGGCGCCTCGTTTCGAAGCTCGGTGACGTCCGCTACGTCTACACGTGGCGCGGCGAGCGCGTGTTCAAGATCGTGAGCTTCTACCTGGCGACCGCGGTGTCCGGCCGCGTCGGCGAGATCCCGCCGGGGATGGAGCGGGAAGTCGCCGATGCACGCTGGCTCCCGCTCGTCGACGCACGGCGTCTTCTCGCGTATCGAGGTGAACGCGACATGGCGAGAAAAGCGCTGGAGAAAGTGACGGAGGAGCCTCTATAGTTGCGCGGCCGCCGTGCCGACGTTCGCCCTCAACTTCTACAACCCCGCCGTCGCCGACCAGCTCCGCAGCCATCGCAAGACGGCGACGATACGGCTCGGCGACAAGTCCTCGAAGTACCGCAAGGGGATGATCGTCACCGTGCTCGCCGGTGCCCGCTTCGGGCCACGCGAGCGGGTGTTCGACGCCGTCGTCGACAAGGTCGAGGTCAAGCGGCTCGCCGATCTCTCGCCGCGTGAGATCGAGCACGACAACCCGGAGCTCCGGCGCACCGAGGAGCTCGCCCACTTCCTGAGCCAGCTCTACAACCGCGAGGTCACGGAGGAGGACGTCGTCACCGTGATCCGCTTCTCGCAGATCATCGCGAAGTAGCTGCCGGAGAATCAGCGGCCGGGCTTGCGGATCCCCGTCCCGAAGAGCTCGGGCGGGCGGATCTCGGCGTCGCACTGCTCGCAGGTCACGGCGAACGCCGACGGAATAGGAGCCGAGCAGGCCGGGCAGCGGTTGCGCAGCTGACCTCCGCACTGCGGGCACGCTGTCGGCAACTGTGACTCGGACTCGAGGAAGTAGCGCTGGACGTGGCCGCAATCGAGGCAGAGGGCGACCCAGTCGCCGAGGGTCTTGCGGCGCTCCTCCTGGATCCAGTTGCGCTTCGGAGGAGCCACGCTTCGACTCTAGCGTCAGCAGCTGCCGCCTTCGCACGCCGACCGGTCGGCTTCCGTCTCGATCTGCGGTTGTCCCGACCCCGGATCGACAGGCCCACTCGCTAGAGTGACGCCGACCCAACCGGACCACGGGAGATCGCCGCATGGCCGTACGTGAAGCCGAGCCAGTCGGCTCGTTCCAAGAGGTGAAGGACGCCGGCCTCGACCGCGAGGACCTCCTCTCCATGTACCGCAACATGCTGATCACCCGCGGGGTCGAAGAGCGCGGTCACATCCTCTACAAGCAGGGGAAGATCCCGGGCTCCTTCTACACGGGCCGTGGGAACGAGGCAGCGGCCGTCGGAGTCGGAACCGCGATGGGGCCGAACGACGTGGGCACGCCCCTCCATCGCGACATGGGAGTGCACGTCACGCGAGGCGTGGAACCGTGGCGCGTCTTCGCCCAGTACATGGGCCGCGAAGACGGGCCGACACGCGGCCGCGACGGGAACGTGCACATGGCCATGCCCGAGCTCGGACTGCACTCGATGGTGAGCCACCTTCCCGCGATGCTCCCGGTGGCGACCGGGATGGCGCTCGCGTTCAGGGTTCGCGCCGACAAGCGCGTGGCCGTCGGATGGTTCGGCGAAGGTTCCGCGGCGAGAGGCGACGCACACGAGAGCATGAATTTCGCAGGCGTCCGGCGGCTCCCGATCGTCTACGTCTGCGACAACAACCAGTGGGCGTACTCGACACCGACCTACCTCGGCTTCGCCGTCGAGCACATCGCGGATCGCGCGGCTGCGTACGGCTTCGACGGGGTCGTCGTCGACGGGACCGACGTCCTCGCCGTCTACCGAGAGGCGAGACACGCCATCGAGAAGGCGCGGGCGGGCGGCGGGCCGACGCTCCTCGAATGCCTGACGCTCCGCATGGAGGGGCACGCGGTCCACGACGACGCGTTCTACGTCCCCAAGGAGATGTTCGAGCAGTGGGCCGAGCAGGATCCGATCGAGCGCTTTCGGAGCTGGCTGCGATCCCACGCCGAGATGACGGACGACGAGGAGGACGAGATCACCGCAGGAGTCAAGCGGCTCCTGAACGAGGCGCTCGAGCGAGCCGAGGCGTCTCCGCTCCCGGATCCGGCTGACCTGGATGACAGCGTGTTCGCCTCGCCTGAGGATCTCGACACCCCTCACCACAAGTAGATGTCTGAGCGGACCTACATCCAGGCGATCTCGGACGGCCTCCGCGAGGAGATGCGTCGCGACCACCGGGTCTTCATCCTGGGAGAGGACGTGGGGGTGTATGGCGGGGCGTTCAAGGTCACGCTCGGATTTCAGGAGGAGTTCGGTCCATGGCGCGTCCTCGACACGCCGCTCTCGGAGACCGCGATCGTCGGAGGAGCTACGGGAGCCGCTCTCATGGGCCTTCGACCGGTTGCGGAGATGCAGTTCGCGGACTTCATCTCGTGCGGCTGGGACCAGCTCGTCACCGTCGCGGCGAAGCAGTTCTTCCGCGCCCGCACGCCCATTCCGATCGTCGTTCGGCTCCCGTCCGGCGGCGGCTTCTCGGGCGGGCCGTTCCACTCGCAGAACCCCGAGAGCTCGTTCGCGCACATCCCGGGTCTGAAGGTCGTGTGTCCGTCGACCCCCGAAGACGCTAAGGGCCTTCTCGCCTCCGCGATCGAGGACCCGAACCCCGTCCTTTACTTCGAGCACAAGCACCTGTACCGCAGGATCAAGGGCGAAGTGCCGGACGAGCGGTACACGATCCCGTTCGGCCAGGCCCGCGTCCACAGGCCCGGTGACGATGCCGTGGTCGTCACGTGGGGCGCGATGGTGCACACAGCCAACGAGGCCGCGGAAGCGCTCGCGCAGGAAGGGTCGGACGTCGAAGTCCTCGACCTGCGAACGATCATCCCCTGGGACAAGCAACGTGTTCTCGAGGACGTTCGGCGGACGTCGAAGGTACTCGTCCTGCACGAGGACACGCGCACTGGCGGTTTTGGCGCAGAGATCGCCGCGACGATCGCCGAGGAAGCATTCGAAGACCTCGACGCTCCGGTGATGCGGCTCGCAGCGCCGGACATGCCGGTGCCGTACTCGCCTCCGCTCGAGAAGGCGTTCATGCCACAGGTAGAAGACGTGCTCACTGCTCTCCGAGAGCTGATGGCCTACTAGGCAGCGCAGGACGCGCCGCCTCGAGGAGGACGACACGTGTCGACAGGAACGCAGGTCCAGGTCGTGATGCCCCAGATGGGCGTCTCCGTGTCCGAGGGCACGGTCACGAAGTGGCTCAAGCAGGAGGGCGAGCAGATCGAACAGGACGAGCCGCTCCTCGAGATCTCCACGGACAAGGTCGACACCGAGGTTCCCAGCCCGGGAGCGGGCACCGTCGTCCAGATCCTCGTCCCGGAGGGCGAGACGGTCGACGTCGGTACGGTCCTCGCGTTGATCGGGGCGGCGGGAAGCCAGGTTGTCGAGCCCCAGGAGCCGGTTCAGGAACCGCCACCGGCTCTTGCAGAGCCCGCAGAGGAAGCGCCCGCACCAGTCGCGCCTGCCACGCCGGAGCCCGCTGCGGCCAGCGCTCCGACTTCCCCCGCTGCGCCGGTCGCTACCCCCTCGGGCAACGGGAAGAGCTTCGTCTCGCCGGTCGTTGCACGGATCGCCGCCGAGCACGGGGTCGACGCGTCCGCCGTCCCCGGAACCGGGACTGGGGGCCGCGTCACGAAGAAGGACATCCTCGCTTTCATCGAGTCGGGAGCACAGGCGGCACCCGCACCGGGCCCCATCCCGACTCCCGAGCCCGAAGTCGCGCCGGAACCTGCACCCGCGCCGGCACCGGCGGTCGCACCCGAACCGGTTGCCGCGTCAGCGCCTCCGCCTGCTTCGGCTCCGGTTGCGCCGGCTCCCGTACCGCCTGTGCCCGCTCCTCCTCCTCCCGCGCCCCCTGCTCAAGGGCCAGCCGCCGAGGCGGCTCCGGGCGAGCAGCTCGAGCCGATGAACGCCATGCGGCGAGGCATCGCCGAGCACATGCGCCGTTCGCTCGACACCTCTGCGCACGTGACGAGCGCGATCGAGGTCGACATGTCGCGCGTCGTCGCCCTGCGGAAGAAGCTCAAGCCCGAGTACGAGCAGAGCCACGGGGTCAACGTGACGTACCTCGCGTTCATCGCCCGCGCCGTCGTCGAGACGCTCAAGGACTACCCGTGGATCAACGGCGAGCTCAGAGGCGACCAGATCGTCACGCGCAGCGCCGTCAACCTGGGGTTTGCCGTCGAGCTCACCGACGGCAAGGGGTTGATCGTGCCCGTTCTGAAGAACGCCGAGACGCTGAACTTGCTGGGAATCGCGAAGGGCGTCGTCGACATCGCACAGCGGGCACGCGACAAGAAGCTCCTGCCGGACGAGGTGCAGGGCGGCACCTTCACGATCACGAACCCGGGTGGATACGGCACCTTCCACGGAACGCCTGTCATCAGCCAGCCCCAGGCGGCGATCCTCGGGACGTACGCGGTCGTGAAGCGGCCATGGGTCGTCCAGGACGAGATGGGTCAGGACGTGATCGCGATCCGGCCGATCATGAACCTGACGCTCACGTACGACCACCGCCTCGTCGACGGGGCGCTCGCAGGACGATTCCTGCGTGACGTGCGCGAGCGGCTCGAAACCTGGGACGAGGCCGCGTACTGAGGGGAAGCTGGCCGTGAGCATTCAGGGGAGCTGCCTCTGCGGCGGTGTCCGGTTCGAGGTCACCGAGCCGTTCATCACCCTCTCGCACTGCCACTGCACTAATTGCAAGCGGCTCGCTGGCGGGGTGGGCACAACAAGCGGCCGGTCACGCACAGACGCGATCCGGATTCTCGAAGGCACGGACCTTCTGCGCTCCTATACGCCGCCGGGAGGGAGCGCGAAGACCTTCTGCACCGTCTGCGGATCGAACCTCTTCGGAGGAGGCTGGCCCGAGTCGGAGCTCTGCGCCGTTCGCCTCAGCGCGATCGACACGGAGCTCGACGGAATGCCCGAGGCGCACAACTTCGTCCGCTCGGTCGCTCCGTGGGAAACGCTTCCCGACGACGGCCTGCCGCGGTACGAGATCCGCGCAACCTGAGCTCTCGATGGCGCAGAGGATCATTCCGATGATCGCGTACGAGGACACGGCTGCCGCGATCGACTGGCTCACCTCGGCATTCGGCTTCGAAGAGCGCGGACAGAGATACATCATGGAAGACGGGACCATCGGGCACGCCGAGCTCGAGCTCGACGGTGAGATCGTGATGCTCGCCACCCCGAATCGGGACTATCAGGCCCCGAAGCGACACCGAGAGAGCTGCGACGCTGCCCGCCGCTGGCTCGACAACCCGTGGGTAGTCGACGGGGTACTCGTCCTCGTCGACGATCTCGATTCGCACCACGCCAGAGCCGCGGCCGCCGGGGCGACCGTGATCCGACCTCCCGAAGAGGGTCCGGACGGCCCGCTCTACACCTCCGAAGATCTCGAGGGTCATCGCTGGATGTTCCAGCAGCGCCCCTGAGCGACGCCCTCGTCCTCGAGGCTGCACGCGAGCTGCGCGGCTCCGACTAGCCTTCCCCGCGTGGCGCGTGGCGCATACCTCCTGAACCTCGGGCTCGTCCCCTACGGGGAAGCCTTCGACCTCCAGCGTTCGCTCGCGGGCAGCGTCTCGCAGCGAGCGATCCCGGAGACGGTGATCTTCCTCGAGCACCCGCCGGTGATCACCGTGGGGCGTCGTACCGAGACGGACAGCGAGCTCCACGTCCCGGAGACCGTCGAGGTCGAGATCGCGGAGACCGACCGGGGCGGGAAGTCGACGTTCCACGGGCCGGGCCAGCTCGTCTGCTATCCGATTCTCGATCTCGCGAACCACGGGAAGGACGTGAAGCGCTACGTCCGAGATCTGGAGGACGCGCTGATTCGCACCTTGGCCGCGTTCGACCTCGATGCGGAGCGATACGACGGGTTGACCGGAGTCTGGATGCCTCCGAGCAACGGGCAGGGGCCACGAAAGGTCGCCTCGATCGGCGTCCACGTAACGCGCTGGGTGACCACGCACGGATACGCCCTGAACGTCGACCTCGACCCCGCGCCGTTCACGGAGTGGATCACGGCGTGCGGACTCGAGGACGCCGCGTTCACGACGATGGCGCGCGAGCTCGGCCGTCCCGTGACGGTCGCCGACGTCAGGCCGGCCGCGGTCGCGGCGATTGCGGAAGTCTTCGACCTCGAGCTCGAGGAGCTTCCGACCGACGGCGATACCGGGCTCTGGCCGCAGCGGATCCACGCCACACTCGCCGAGCGATGACCGTCGACATTCGCCCGATCCCACGCCCCGGCTGGGACCCGCTCCCCTACGACGGGTGCGTCGGAGTCGTTGGTCGCGTGCTCGTACGGGAAGACGACGTCCTCGTAGCCGAGCTTCGGTTCTCGGAGAACGCGACGATTCACGAGCACCCAGGCGAACGCGACACGATCGTCGTCTGCCTCGACGGCGAGGGCTTCACCTCCGTCGCAGGTGAGATCTCACCGATCCGCGAAGGCGAGCAGGCACGATGGCCGAAAGGCGTTCCGCACCGTCTCTGGACCGAAGGCTCGACGATGGCGGCGCTCATGGTCGAGCAATTCGACTGATCAGCCCTGTGATCAGCTCGCGGCGATCACCCTGCCGGGAAGTCGTCGGGGCACGAGATGGGCTTGTCCTCGGGGAAGCGGGCGTATGCCACGCTCGGATCGGACGTCTCCTCCTCGACCCCGGCGCCGTACTTCAACGCCGTCTGGTTGACGGGGTAGCGCAGGCCCCTTCCCTTCCGTCGCGCACCCACGCCGATGACCAGACACGGGCCGTCGCCGGCTCCCACGAAGACGTGCTCGGTCCACTGCGGACAGTGGACGAAATCCCACGCGCGAAGCAGGCGCTCCTCACCCTCCACGATCAACAGACACTCTCCTGCGAGCACGAGGAAGTCCTCCTGCGCCTCCTCGGCGTGGTACATGCAGTTCGGCTCGCCAGGTAGGAGGATGCCGATTCCGATCCCCACTTGCTGAAAGCGCGCTTCCTCGCTGTCGAACAGCCCGTATCGGCCGAGGCCAGCGCTCTCGAACCAGCGGGTGTCGCGAACGTTCACGACGAACCAGCCCTCACCCGTCGGACGCAAGCCATTGTCCGTTCGTTCGAGAGGTGCCTCGGGAACCACCGTCTCTAGACTAGACCGTCGATGCAGAAGTCGTTGCCAGTCGCCGAGCGCCCGCGGCGGCCAGAGTGGATGCGCGTACGAGCTCCGAGCGTCAACTCGCGCTACTACGAGGTGAAGAACCTGATGCGGGAAGGCGGCCTCGTCACCATCTGCGAGGAGGCGCGCTGCCCGAATATCGGTGAGTGCTGGGGGCGTGGCACCGCGACGTTCCAGATCCTCGGGGACACCTGCACGCGAGCCTGCCGCTATTGCTACGTCCACTCGGGCAAGCCGGACGAGCCGCCGGACCCGCTCGAGCCGCTACGGCTGGCTCAGACCGCGGCCCAGATGGGCCTCTCGCACGTCGTCGTGACGTCCGTCGATCGGGACGACATCCCGGACCGAGGAGCAGGACACTACGCGGCGACGATTCGGGCCATCCGGCGAAAGCTTCCAGACGCCGACGTCGAGATCCTGACGCCCGACTTCCTCGGCGTGGAGGACGAGGCGCTGAGGACCGTGCTCGAAGCGCGGCCGGAAGTGTTCGGCCACAACATCGAGACCGTTCGTCGCCTGCACGCACGAATGCGCGGGGCAAAGGCGAGCTACGACAAGGCGCTCTGGCTGTTGCAACGGGTGAAGGAGCTCGCGGCGTATCGCGTGCTGACCAAGTCGGGAATCATCGTCGGTCTCGGCGAGACGAACGACGAGGTCGTCGCCACGATGCGCGATCTACGCGCGCACGGCGTGGACGTGGTCACGATCGGCCAGTATCTCCAGCCGTCCCCGAAGCACGCGGAGATCGATCGTTGGGTGCACCCCGACGAGTTCAGATGGTTCCGCGAGCAGGGTGAGGAGCTGGGCTTCGGGTCCGTGTTCTCCGGTCCACTCGTCCGCTCGAGCTATCGCGCCGACGAGCAACGGCACGCTGCCGAGACCGGCCGCGGTGCCGTCGCGTACTGAGCCGAGCCGAGCGCGCGAAACGACACGGAAAGAGCGAGGAGCCCCGCCGTAGCGGGGCTCCTCGTTGGATCATTCCGACTGCTGGTCTCGTCTACTTCAGGAACAACTCGACGAGGTCAGCTTCGTTTCCTTGCGTCGACCGGTCGTCGAGCGTCACGACCATGATGCCCAGAGCCGGCGTCAACGCCCACTCCGTCGGGTTGATCGAGATCGGCACGGTGACCGAACCGTTCGGAGGCAGTGTCGCGAAGTCACCCTGGCTGATCGAGCTCGACCAGGCGTTGTACTTCGCCTCACCCGCCATGATGTCCGCTCCACCTGCGATGAGGTCGAACCCGGCTGCCGCATAGGTGATGCGCGGGTTCGAGCTCGACAGACACGGCTCGGACGGGCGGCAGAGCTGACTCGTGAGAGCTGGCAAGAGCAGCGTTGCCGAGTCAGTCGGAGCGGTTGCCCGGAAGAGCAGGCTCGCCCCTGCGCTGCGCGTGCTGAACACGAAGGTGCCCATCTGACCGTTGAAGTCACCGGTCGTAACGGCACCGATGTCAACACCGACGACGAAGTAGTCGACGGTTCCGTCGTTGTCGACGTCGACCGCGATGTCGAACTCGTTCGACGCCGCATTGGACCAGCGGTCCCAGACGTTCACAGCGAACACCAGGAGCTGTTGCGTCGGATCCCACTCGAACGACTGGACGCCAACTGCGCGCAAGTCGTTCGACGCGTGACCTTCATCCTTCGCGTCCTGGAGGCCCCAGGCGTAGAAGTCCGCGTCACCTGCAATCGGGCCGCCGTTCTTCACGTTGGCCTTCGTCGAAGGCGAGCTCGCCTTGAGCGTTCGGAAGTCCACCTTGGTGGTGACGTTCGAAAGCGCCCGCGGCACGAGGTAGTACGGGACGCGGAGTGCGACACCGTTGTTCTCGCCTGCGCCCGGAGTCAGCGTCACGAGTCCCGCGACCTCGCGGAACGCGTTCGAGTTACCGACCGTGGCCACCGGCACGTTGAGCGTCACATCGAGCGTCGCCTTCGCGCCCGCAGCGACCGTCACTGACGGAGCGCTGAAGGACACCGAATGCGGCGATCCGGAGATGTTCGTCTGCGAGACCGCGAGCGTTACAGGCGCGGTACCCCAGTTCCGGATCTCGATGCTCTTCTTGCCGGAGAAGTCGGACGCGAGCTCGGAGAAGCCGAAGCTCAGGCTCCCCGTACGTTGATCACCAGTCGCGAGAACCTGTGTCTGGACGGCACTCAAGGCATTCGCCAGTCCGGTCCCGCCACGACTCGTGCGGTAGTTCGTGACACCGCTGGGTTCACCGGTGTTCACGATCGCGTTCTTGATCTCGCGGGAACTCCACTTCGGATGAGCCTGCTTGACGAGGGCCGCGATCCCGGCGACGGCCGGAGAGGCCATCGAGGTACCGGAGATGATCGTGCCCTCGTTACCAGAGCCCACGAGCGTCGAGGTGACGCTCACGCCCGGAGCGGTGACGTCCGGCTTGAGCCAGCTGTCGCCCGTCCTGGGGCCACCCGAGCTGAAGTCCGCGAACCCCTTGTAGTTCGCATTCGGGAGCGTGGTCGGCGTGACGGCCGCTGTTCCGCCGCTCGCGGCATACAGCTTGCCTCCGTCGGTGCCGGCAGGAACGGGGAACGTTGCGCTGCCCCGCACCCCGAAGAACGGGATCGTCACGGTGAACGGAGTACCGTCATCCGGGTTCGAGGTGATCTTGCCCTCGAACGGCGGATAGCCGGTCGCGTTGTTCACCATCGCCACGGCCGCGGCGCCCGCCTGCTGCCCGAAGATCGCCTTGGCGACGCGGGCACAGTTGCCGCGGTACACGACTGCCAGCGCATTCGCCGGCAGCGAGCCATAGTCGGCGACGCTGCACCCCAGCGCCTCGTTCACGAGCGGGGTCGCTGGGTTGTCGTTGATCGCAACGACGTTGTACGACGATGGCGAAAGCGCGAATCCGTTCGAGTTCTGGGCCGTGATCGTCTGGCCCGTGCTCAGCGCCATCGTGGCCGCCGGAGTCGACTGGATCGCATCGTTCGCAGCCACGCTGATCGCGCCGGTGCCTGCGGCGGGCGCGCCAGTGATGTACTGCGCCGGGCCCTCGTTTCCGGCGGAAGCGACCACGGTCACTCCTGCCTTCACGGCGTTCGTGGACGCAACGGCGGACGGGTCGTCGGCGCTACCGAACGGCGAGCCGAGCGACATGTTGATGACGTCCATGTGGTTCGCGACGGCCCACTCGATCGC
Organism: uncultured Actinomycetes bacterium; assembly: GCA_963734825.1. Lineage (GTDB taxonomy): Bacteria > Actinomycetota > Thermoleophilia > Gaiellales > Gaiellaceae > GMQP-bins7. Next base: position 203,308 of record CAVTIQ010000005.1, read on the forward strand.
GTCGACGGTGACGTCCGTCGAGCCCTCGCAACCGAAGACCCGAAGCGCGTACAGATTCGCCTGCGGGGCCATACCCGGGCCGATGTTCCACGTGTGTGACGAGATCGTGGACGCGTTCCAGGGCCCGCCGTACGTCGTGCCGTTCGAAAGGACACCGTAGCCCGCTGCGGTTCCCGCGACGTGGCTCCCGTGCCCGTTGCAGTCGAGCGGGTTGGGATCCGGATGCGGGATGGGCTGGTAGTCCGGGGAGGTGTTATCGGCGTTGTAGTCGTCGCCGACGAAGTCGTACCCACCCTTCACCTTGGTGACCGCGGTCGGCCCGAAGAGCGACGGATCGGCAGGCAGCGTGTCGGTTGCGTTGGCAGTGTCGAACGCCGCCACCGTGCCGGGACCACCGAAGTTGGCATGCGTGTAGTCGATGCCGGTGTCGATGATGGCGACCTTGACCCCAGTGCCGTGGAAGGCGGGGCTGCCGCCCCAGACCGCCGGAGCGTTGACGAGCGGCGCGGTGTTCACGTTGTTCCGCTCGACGCGGGCGACGGCGTGCACGCCGACGACGCCGGCGAGCTTCTGGAGGTCGGACACCTTGTCGCGCGCGATGCTCACCTTGATGCCGTTGTACGCGTACTGGAAGTCGTTCAGGATCGTCCCGCCGAGAGCCTGGATCTGCCCCTTCAACGCATCCTGCTGGGCGCTCAGCTGATCGACGATCTGCTTCTGCTCGGCCTCGGTCAGCGTGCGCCCAGCTTCACCCTGGGCCTCCGCTACCGTCTTGCCTGCGAGCTGCACCATCACGACTGCGGGAGCCTTCGAGATCCCGAGCGGCGTGTAGTACGAAGCTTGTACTTCACCTGTCCCTACCTGTGTGAAGCGATCTGCACCCTTGGCAGACGTCACACCGCTGGCAGCCGCCGAAAAGACGACTGCAATCAGGGCCGAGAGCGCGAGAACGACCAGCACTCCCGTCCGTGACAACGAACGTTTTGACACTTTCCCTCCCCTTGGTGGCCTGCGAGCGTGCTCGCAGGCGTTCGGATCGATCCGTGCTAGCGCGCCGGATTGAATCCGATTACGAAACTCCTGTCAATGCGAACCGTCGTGGGGTTTCGCCATGCCGCGATAGTCGAGCGCTTCGTCGAGGATCGCCTCGTCCACGCCGGCATCACGCGCAACGTCACGGAGGGACCGGCCCGACGCTGCGGCCTCCTTCACGATCTCCGCCGCCTTGTCGTAGCCGATGTACGGATTCAGCGCAGTCGCAGCCGAAAGCGTGCTCTCCGCGAAGTGCTCCGTTCGCTCGCGATTCGCCTCGATCCCGTCGACGCACTTCTCCGACAGGAGGCGCGCCGCGTTGGCGAGCAGCCTGATCGAGTCGAGGAGATTCCGCGCCATGAGCGGGATGTAGACGTTGAGCTCGAACTGGCCGTTCATGCCGCCGATCGTGATCGCCGCGTCGTTCCCGATGACCTGAGCCGCGACCTGCGTCACCACCTCCGGGATGACCGGGTTGACCTTGCCCGGCATGATCGAGCTGCCTTTCTGCAGCTCCGGAAGTAAGATCTCGGCGAGCCCCGCCCGGGGTCCTGAGCCCATCAGGCGGAGATCGTTCGCGATCTTCGTCATCGAGACGGCGACGACCTTGAGTGCGCCGGAGATCTCGACCAGGCCGTCGCGAGCCGCCTGCGCCTCGAAGTGGTCGGCCGGAGCCGAGATCGCGAGGCCGGTCTCGCGCGCCAGGTGCTCGCGGACGCGAGCCGCGAACTCCGGATGCGTGTTCAGACCGGTGCCCGTGGCCGTTCCGCCCAGCGGAATCTGGGCGAGCCGAGGCATTGCGTCCTCGACGCGGGCGATCCCCTGGCGAATCTGCGCCGCATAGCCCGAGAACTCCTGCCCGAGCGTCACCGGGACCGCGTCCATGAGATGCGTCCGCCCGGACTTCACGACGTCGTCGAACTCGACTGCTTTCCGCTCGAGCGCAACCCAGAGCAGCTCGAGCGCCGGAAGAAGATCGTGTACGACCTCGCCGAGCGCGGCCAGGTGCACCGCCGACGGGAAGACGTCGTTCGAGGACTGGCCCATGTTCACGTCGTCGTTCGGATGAACGTCGTCGCCGGCGAGAGCGGCGATCACCTCGTTCGCGTTCATGTTCGAGCTCGTTCCCGAGCCGGTCTGGAACACGTCGATCGGGAACTGGTCGTCGAACTCGCCGGCGGCAATGCGGTCGCCGGCGGCAGCGATTCGGTCCGCCTTGTCCCTGTCGAGGAGCTCGAGGTCCGCGTTCACCCTCGCCGCGGCGGCTTTGATCCTGCCGAGCCAGCGGGCGACGCTCACCGGGATCGGTTCGCCCGAGACGGGGAAGTTCTCGACCGCCTTCGCGGTCTCGCTGCCCCACAGAGGCTGCTGCTCCGCCGCCTTTGCCACTTCGACCGAGTCTAGCGGTGCTGGTAAGACTCGCTGGATGGAGGGCTTGTCGGTGGCCGATGCGCAGTCCCTGTGGGAGCCGGTGTCCACGTACCTGAACACCGCCTCGTACGGACTCCCACCGAGACCGAGCACGGAGGCTCTCCAGGAAGCCCTCGAGGACTGGCGAGGAGGTCGCACGAGCTGGGAGCACTGGGGCATCCCCGGCGAGGAAGCGCGAGCGGCGTTTGCACGTCTCGTCGGCGTCCCGACGGACACGATCGCGATCGGCTCGACGGTTTCGAGCCTCGTCGGGCTCGTGGCCGCGTCGATCCCGGACGGATCACGCGTGCTTGCGCCCGATGTCGAGTTCACATCGCTGCTCTTCCCGTTCCTCGTGCAGGAGAATCGTGGCGTCACCGTCCGTCTCGTCCCAGTCCGCGAGCTACCCGGTGAGATCGGTCCCGACGTGGACGTGGTCGCGTTCAGCGCCGTGCAGATGGCGACCGGCGAGGTGGCGGATCTCGACGCGATCGCAGACCGGGCGGCCGAGCACGGAGCGATGACAGTCGTCGATGCCACTCAGGCAATTGGGTGGCTCCCGTTCGATGCGGGCCGCTTCGACGTCGTGGCGGCTCACGGCTACAAGTGGCTCATGTCGCCGCGAGGCACCGCGTTCATGTCGATTCGACCCGAGAGGCTCCATGACATCGTTCCGCATGCAGCGGGCTGGTACGCGGCCGAGGATCCGCACTCGACGTACTACGGCGCGCCGCTTCGCCTTGCCGAGAGCGCCCGCAGGCTCGATGTCTCGCCCGCATGGTTCATGTGGGTCGCGACGGCGCCGACGCTCGCCGTGATCGAGCAGATCGGCGTCGAGGCCATCCGCGAGCACGACCTCGCGCTCGCAAACAGCTTCAGATCCGGTCTCGGTCTCGAGCCGGGAAACTCGGCGATCGTCTTCTGCGACGTCGCGGATGCCGCCGAGAAGCTCGCCCGTGCCGGCATCCAGGCGGCGGTTCGCGCAGGGCGGCTGCGCACCTCGTGGCACGTTTACAACACCCCGGCCGACGTCGACGCGGCACTCGAGGCGCTCGTGGGCTAGCGATCCGGCTGGCCGTGCCCCACTGCCAGGAGCTCTTCCCAGGTACAGAGCTTCACGCGAGGCCGGCCATGCTCCGCCCCCCGGGCGCGCTCGAGCTCGTCTATCGCCTTCCAGCCGTCGTACGTGACGACCTCGATACCTCGCTCGGCGAGGGGGTCGTCGATACCGGACGCGCCTGCCTGTGAGAGTCGGCCCTCGCGCACGTCGTCGAGCAGGTGGTCGATCGTCTCGGTCGCGTCCTTCTTGTTCGTCCCGATGACTCCGGTCGGCCCACGCTTGATCCAGCCTGCGCAGTAGACGCCCGGGACCACCTCTCCCGATTCGTCCAGGACGCGGCCACCTTCGTTCGGCATCGTGCCCGTGCGCTCGTCGAACGGCGTGCCTGCGAGCCGTACTCCGTGGTAGCCAACGCTGCGAAAGACGATCCCGGCCGGGATGATCTCCCGCTCGTTGCTCGGGATCGCGCGAACGCGTCCGCTCGCGTCGGCCTCGAGGCGGTTAGAGACGACCTCGACGCCTTCGACCTCCTCGGCACCGAGAATCGCGACCGGCGACACTCGGAAGCGGAGCCGAATCGAACGCTGCTTCCCACCCGGCTCGCGGGACGCGAAGTCGCGGAGCACGTCGAAGTTCCGCCGAACGAGCGGTGTCGCCGTCTCGAGCTCGGCGGCGCTCGCGGCGTCCAGCTCGAGGTCGGCAGGGTCGACGACGACGCCGGCGTCGGCGAGCTCTCCGAGCTCGGCGAGCTCCGGCGGTGTCCACGACGCCTGAACCGGACCGCGCCTGCCGAGCACGACGATCTCGCGGATGCCCGACCGGGAGATGGCCTCGATCGCCGGGTCGGTGGTATCGGTGCCGGCAAGCTCGTCGCGCGTGAGCGCAAGCATCCGGGCGACGTCGAGCGCGACGTTGCCGTTCCCTACGACCACCGCTCGCTCGACGGAGAGGTCGAACGAGAGCTGCTGAAAGTCCGGGTGGCCGTTGTACCAGGCCACGAGCTCCGTGGCCGACCAGGAGCCAGGGAGGTCCTCTCCGGGAATGCCGAGCTGCTTGTCCGTCTGCGCGCCGACCGCGTACACGACCGCGTCGTATGCGCTCACGAGCTCATCGTGCGCCACGTCCTTCCCGACTTCGACATTGCCGAGGAAGCGGAACCCGGGGCGGCTCGCGATCTTCTCGAACGCGCGCGACACCTCCTTCAGCTTCGGGTGATCCGGTGCGACCCCGAGCCGCACGAGCCCCCACGGTGTCGGCAACCGCTCGATCATGTCCACCCGAACGCCTTCGTCGGCGTCGAGGAGATGACCGGCCGCATAGAACGCAGCGGGCCCGGAGCCCACGACCGCGACGCGCAGAGCTCGGGCGGGACTGCTCATGCGGTGGCCAATGCTACGGGTGCTCTCGCGCTCGAGGACGTGCGACCATGCGCGCGTGTTTCGCCGGCTCGCACCCAAGGTCGCGGCGTTTGCCCTCGCCGCCTTCCTGGTCGTCGTCGTCGCGGTCCTCGCGAAGGCGTGGTACGACAGCCGGCTGCCGGACACGTACAACGTCATGGCCTTCGGGGACGCGGACTACGGAGGCGGCTCGGTGCCGGTGGATCACTCGGCGCACACCGGGCGTACGACCGGAGGCGTCAGCGTCTCCGATCTCCACGGGCCGAGAGCTGGTCGGCCCGATGCTCGTTTCGAGCTGACCGCCAAAGCGGCGACGATCCAGCTCGCCTCGGGACAGCCGGTCGACGCGCTGACGTTCAACGGGTCGTCCCCCGGCCCCGAGCTCCGCGTGAAGCAGGGCGATCTCGTGGAGGTGACTCTTCGCAACGACGACGTCGACCAGGGGGTCACGATCCACTGGCATGGCGTCGACGTCCCGAATGCCGAAGACGGCGTCGCGGGCGTCACCCAGGACGCCGTGCTGCCCGGCGAGCACTACACGTACCGCTTCCGCGCCGATCAGGTCGGAACCTTCTGGTACCACAGCCACCAGGTCTCCTCGAAGGAGGTCCGGCGCGGGCTCTTCGGTGCACTAGTCATCGAGCCGAGGTCGTCCGTCGGGGGGCTCGACCTCGCTGTCACCTCACACACCTACGACGGCTCGCCGACACTCGACGGAAACGACGGGCTGGAGCAGCGCGCCGTCGCTCGCGGGACCCCGGTTCGACTCAGGCTGATCAACACCGACAGCGCGGAGACACGCTTCACTCTCGGCGGCACCCCCTTCCGCGTCGTCGCCATCGACGGCGCCGATCTCAACGGGCCGACGCCGATCGACAACGTCACGCTCGTCATCGCCGCGGGAGGACGGATGGATGTGGCGTTCACCATGCCCGCGACCCCGGTCCGCCTCGGGATCGACGGTACGACCGCCGCCCTGGCTCTCAGTCACAGCGGCACAGCCACGCCAGCGGCTCCGACGGGCGAGCCCGGGCCTGACTTCGACCCGGCGTCATACGGCCGTCCGGCACCCACGCCGTTCGATGCATCGAGCTCGTTCGATCGCCGCTTCCAGCTCAAGATCAATCGCAAGCCCGCGTTCTTCGACGGCCACCCGGGACTGCAGTGGGCGATCAACGGCCACGTCTATCCGGACGTGCCCACCTTCGTCGTAGAGAAAGGCGATCTCATCGAGATCACGATCACGAACGACACGAAAGGCATCCATCCGATGCACCTGCATGGACACCATGTTCTCGTCCTGAGTCGCGACGGGAAGACCGTCACAGGCAGCCCGTGGTGGGTCGACACGCTGAACGTGCGACCGGGAGAGAGCTACGTCGTGGCATTCCGCGCGGACAATCCGGGAATCTGGATGGACCACTGCCACAACCTCCGGCACGCCGCCGACGGCCTCACGATGCACATCGCCTATGCAGGCGTGACGACGCCGTTCATGGTGGGCGACACCCACCAGAACACACCCGAGTAGCTACCCGGCTACCCCTATGTCGCGGGTAACGGCGCGGGAGCGGTCCTCTCGCCGCTGCGTCTCGTCCCGGACGATCCAGCCGCACAGGCCGGCGATGAGGAACGCGTTGATCGGATGGAGGAAGCCGACGGGGAACGGGAGTTCGAACCCGATCCAGGCGAGCCAGAGCTGGATGAAGAGCAACAGGAACAGGAGGCCGTGTCGTCCCGAGACGCCACTTCCCGATACCGGCGATCAGGCCGATGATCATGAAGAGGAGCCCGAAGAGGATGACGAGGTAGCCGAATCCCGATATGGAGGCCGAACCCGTCCATGAACATGTCGTCGTCGATCGTCGAGCCCTCGTCGTCGAGCTTGTTCGCTACGTAGAACGCGCCGAAGCCGGCCAGCCCGATCTGCACGATGATCGCTGCGAACAGGATCATCGACCACACCCAGTACACGGTACGCAAGTCCGTCCCTCCCGGATCGTTGACGTCGCGAGCCTAAGACACCGTCAGGACGAACTCAAGAGCCGGCAGTGAGACCGAGTCAGTGCGAGCAGCCGGAGCCGCAGCCGCCCACTTGCGTGCCCTCGGGCAGCTCCTCGTCCTCGGCGACCTGGAACGAGTGGCCGCAACCGCAAGACGAGACGGCGTTCGGGTTATCGATCTTGAACCCGGACTCCTCGATCGTGTTCAGGAAGTCGATCGTCGTTCCGCGGAGATACGGAGCGCTGAACGGGTCGACGACGACCGGGATCTCCTCGAGCAGGAGCTCGACATCCCCTTCGGCGGCGCCGGCGTCGAAGCCGAGGCCGTACTGGAATCCGGAGCACCCGCCGCCCTGGATCGCGACGCGCAGGACGAGCGAGTCGCCGTCAGCCTCTTCGGCCATGAGCGCCTTGATCTTCGCCGCCGCGACAGGCGTCAGCGAGATCAGGACTTCGCCAGGAATCTCAACGGGATGCTCCACGGTTGCCACCGGCTCATCGTAGCTGACGGGAATGCGGATACCAGACGCGAGTTTGTAACACTCGCATCGCTCATTCCACGGACGGATTCGCCTTCCTTCGTGCGCCGATTCGGCAGAGTGCTAGGCTCGGCGCGACGGGGATCGACGGTCCCCCGCGGGGGTACGACGCGTGCTCGAAAACTGGCTGCCCTTCCTGATCTACGCGCTCTTCGCGGCCGCGATCCCGGCGACGATGGTCGCGATGTCGTTCATCCTCCCGAAGCGCCCGGTATCGCGCACGCGACAGAGGATGCTGCCGTTCGAATCGGGCGTGTCCGAGGGGCCGCCGGACCGCGAGAAGCGATTCACGGTCAGCTTCTACCTCACCGCGATCCTCTTCATCCTCTTCGATATCGAGATCGTCTTCCTCTACCCGCTCGCGGTGCGGCTCGATGCACTCGGCTGGTTCGGGTTCACGGAGTTCGTCGGGTTCATCCTCGTCCTGGGGGTCGCGTACGTCTACATCTGGCGTAAGGGAGCCCTGAACTGGCACTGAAGCGGGAACTGCCGGTGATCTCCGACCGGCCGCTCGCCGAGGCTGGGCTTCAGTCCGAGCGCGTGCTCTGGCCCGACAAGGGGCCGAGCGTCTTCGAGCGCGAGGTCTCGGAGATCGAGGACGCGCTCCTGCTCTCGACCGTGGAGAAAGCCGTCGCATGGGCACAGTCGAACTCGGTCTGGCCCGACACGTTCGGACTCGCCTGCTGCGCGATCGAGATGATGTCGATCGTCTCGTCGCGCTACGACATCGCGCGCTTCGGGATGGAGCGCTTCAGCTCGTCGCCACGCCAGGCCGACCTGCTCATCGTCTCCGGCCGCGTGACCCACAAGATGGCGGCACCTCTACGGCAGGTGTACGACCAGATGCTCGAGCCGAAGTGGGTCATCGCCATGGGCGCGTGCGCGAGCTCCGGAGGGATGTTCTCGAACTACACGATCCTGCAGGGCGTCGACAAGGTCGTGCCCGTGGACGTCCACGTGCCGGGCTGCCCCCCGCGCCCCGAGGCGCTGATGGAGGGCATCGTCCGCCTGCACGAGAAGATCCGCGCGGGAGTGCCGCCGGCATACGAGATCCGCGGGGTCGCCGAGTGAGCGCGGCCGTCGCCGCCGGAGCTCCCGGCGTCGTCGAGACGCACGAGTCAAGAGGTCGGACGACCGTGGTCGTCGATCCGGCGCGGCTCCTCGAAACCTGCCTCTACCTCCGCGACGAGGCGGGCTTCAACTTCCTGAGCGACGTCGCAGCGACCGACTACCTCGGCTGGGGAGAGGGCGGCGTTGCGGGGTACATCGGCACTGCCGACGGACGGGATCTCAACGAGCCCGGGTCCCAGGGGCACGCACGGGTTCCGGATCCGAAGCCGAAGCGCTTCTCGGTCTCGTACCAGCTCCTGCGGGTGGGCGACGATGCCGAGCGCCTGTGCGTCCAGGTGTGGCTCGACGAAGGCGAGTCGATCTCGAGCGTCATCGACGTCTGGCCTGCAGCCGACTGGTTCGAGCGCGAGGCCTGGGACATGATGGGAATCCGGTTCGACGGACATCCCAACCTCGTCCGCATCCTGATGCCGGAGGACTGGGACGGTCACCCGCTGCGGAAGGACTATCCCCTGGGCGGAGAGCCCGTGCGGTTCTCCGACGAGGAGTGAGAGCGGCAGTGGCGGTCGACACGACGAAACGGATCTACGAGGGCTCGCGCATCCCGAGGCCGGTCCCGACGATCCTCGAGATCGATCCCGAGAAGCACTCCCTCGACGACATCCTGCGCGTCAACTTCGGGCCCAACCACCCGTCCACCCACGGGGTGCTCCGGCTCATCGTCGACCTGGACGGAGAGACGGTTGCGGGCATCCGCGCCGTGATCGGGTACCTCCATACCGGGTTCGAGAAGAACATGGAGGCGAAGACGTGGTGGAAGTCCGTCACGTACGCCCCGCGCATCGACTACGTCTCGTTCCAAGCCAACGAGCTCCTCTACGTGCTCGCAGTCGAGGAGCTCCTCGGTATCGAGGTTCCCCGGAAGGCGACGTGGGCGCGGATGGCTCTCGCGGAGCTCGTCCGCATCCATTCGCATCTCGTCTACCTCGGCACCTCCGCACTCGAGCTCGGAGCGATCTCGATGTTCTGGTACTGCTTCGACGACCGCGACCAGATCCTCGACCTCTTCGAGATGGTGGGCGGGACGCGGATGCACACGCGCTACTTCCAGGTGGGAGGGCTTGCGGAAGACCTTCCACCCGGGTTCGGCGCAGAGGCACGGAAGTTCTGCGACTCGATGCCGAAGTCGGTCGACGAGTACGAGGCGATCCTCAACCGGAACGTGATCTGGCTCGAGCGCACGAAGGGAATCGGCCTCCTCTCGGCCGACGACGCGCTCGCCCTCGCGCAGTCCGGCCCTGTGCTCCGCGGCTCCGGCGTGAGCTGGGACCTCCGAAAGGACATGCCGTACCTCGCCTACGACGAGGTCGACTTCCGCGTGCCCGTCTACGAGGAAGGTGACGTGTACGCCCGGTACAAGGTGCACATGGACGAGATGCGCGAGTCGGTGCGCATCGTCCGCCAGTGCCTCGACCGCCTGGACGAGATGGAAGGCGAGCCATGGGTGACCGACGACCGCAAGGTCGTCCTTCCGCCGCGGCACGAGCTGCACACCTCGATGGAGACGCTCATCCATCACTTCAAGCTCGTCACCGAGGGCTACACCGTGCCCGAGGGAGAGGTCTACACCGTGATCGAGTCCCCCAGGGGCGAGGCGGGCTGTTACCTCGTCTCCGACGGAGGATCGCGGCCGTGGCGCGTCCGCTTCCGGGCGCCGAGCTTCGCCGCTCTCCAGGCGACCGCGACGGTCGTCCAGGATTGCCTCGTCGCGGATCTCGTGGCGGTCGCCGGCTCGCTCGATCCCGTCATGGGAGACGCCGACCGCTGATGAGCGCCCCGCTCTCCACCCGTCTGCGAAAGCTCGGAGCGCAGTATCCGCAGAGCACGTCCGCAGTCCTGCCTGCGTTGCGGCTCGCCCAGGAGGAGCACGGCGGCTGGCTTCCGCCCGAGGCGCTTCGGGACGTGGCGGAAGCGCTCGATCTCACTCCCGCGTACTGCCTCTCGATCGCGTCGTTCTACGACCAGTTCCGGCTCGAGCCGATCGGACGCACGCACGTCGAGGTGTGCACGAACATCTCGTGCGCGCTCAGTGGAGCGCAGCAGGTCGTGGAGGCGTTCGAGCGTGAGCTCGGCACCACGGCAGGCACGACATCCGCGGACGGCCGCTTCACGCTCGGCACGGTCGAGTGCCTCGGTGGCTGCGGCTGGGCGACCGTCGTCGCCATCGACAACCGCCACCGGCTTCGCGTCACGGCAAGCGATGTGCCCGGAGATCGTGGCCGGGCTCGAGGAGGAGCCGGCCGATGCCTGAGCGGCGCCAGATCGTCTTCGCGGGAGCGGAGGAGAAGCCCCTCGTCGCCATCGAGGACTACGAGGCGGCCGGTGGGTTCGAGGCGCTGGCGAAGGCGCGTGCGATGTCTCCTGACGACGTCATCGCCGAGCTCGAGGGATCCGGGCTCCGGGGACGCGGCGGTGCGGGGTTCCCGACCGGGCGCAAGTGGGCATTCGTCCCCAAGCCCGATCAGCTGGCGAAGCCCCACTACCTCGTCGTCAACGCGGACGAGTCGGAGCCCGGCACGTTCAAGGATCGCGAGATCATGCTCCGCGTCCCGTTTCGGTTCCTCGAGGGCTGCCTGATCGCCGCGCACGCGATTCAGTCACAGCACGTCTTCATCTACATCCGGGGCGAGTACGAGCAGGAGTTCGAGGTACTTCGCGACTCGCTCGACGCAATGCGCAAGCAGGACCTCCTCGGCGGCGTCACCGTCGTGTTGCACCGCGGTGCCGGCGCTTACATCTGCGGCGAGGAGACAGCCCTGCTCGAGTCGCTGGAGGGCAGGCGCGGCCAGCCCAGGACGAAGCCGCCGTTTCCGGCCATCGCCGGCCTGTACGCGGCTCCGACCGCGGTGAACAACGTCGAGTCGATCACCACCGCGGCGCCGATCCTCGCAATGGGCGGCGAGGACTACGCCAAGCTCGGCGTCGAGGCGTCCACCGGTACGCGCGTGTTCTCGCTCTCCGGCGACGTCGTGAACCCGGGGAACTACGAGCTTCCCCACGGGATCACGCTGCGCGAGCTCGTGTACGACATCGGCGGAGGCGTCCCTGGAGGACGGGAGCTCAAGGCGATCATCCCTGGAGGCTCGTCGACGCCGATCCTCACGGCTGCTGACATCGACACCGCCCTCGACTTCAACTCGCTCATGGCTGCGGGCTCCTCGATCGGCTCAGCGGGCGTGGTCGTCATCGACGACCGCTGCTGCATGGTTCAGCTCGGCATCCGCGTCTCGCAGTTCTACGAGCACGAGTCCTGCGGGAAGTGCACACCGTGTCGCGTCGGAACCCGCTGGGTGACGCAGATCCTCCAGAAGATCGAGGACGGGCGGGCAGGGCAGGCGGACCTCGACCTCCTGTTCTCCGTCTGCGACCGGATCCTCGGAAAGTGCCTGTGCCCGCTCGGCGACTCCGATGCGATCGCCGTGCTGAGTTATGTCGACCGCTTTCGCGACGAGTACCAGGCGCACATCACCCAGGGCGGCTGCCCGTTCGAGGGCGAGTCCTCCCTCGAGGACATCCTCGCTCCTACCGCGATGCACGCACGCAATGCTCACGAGGCAGCGCCCGCATGACGGAAGTCACCTCGGCCGAGCTCTTCTCCGTCGTCGTGGACGACCGCCAGGTCGAAGTGCCGAAGGGCACAGGCGTCGTCGAGGCGGCGATGGCGGCGGGAATCGAGATACCCGTCTTCTGTTACGAGCCGCGCCTGGGGCCGCCCGTAGGTGCCTGCCGCATGTGCCTCGTCGAGATCGAGGGCATGCCGAAGCTCCAGGCGGGCTGCACGCTGACCGTCACCGATGGGATGGTCGTCCACACGGCCGCGACCTCCGAGAAAGCCCGCGAAGGCCAGGAGGCGACTCTCGAGTTCATCCTCGTCAACCACCCGCTCGACTGCCCGGTCTGCGACAAGGGCGGCGAGTGCCCCCTTCAGGACCTGACTTTCCGCTACGGGCCGGGCTCGTCGCGAATGAGGTTCTCGAAGGTCACGTTCGACAAGCCGATCCCGATCTCGCCCCTGATCGCGCTCGACCGCGAGCGGTGCATCCTCTGCTACCGCTGCACGCGGTTCTCGGAGGACGTGGCCGAAGACGGCTTGCTGGTAGCGCGGAACCGCGGCGCGCACACGGAGATCGCCACGTTCGAGGACGAGCCGTACCGGTCGGCGTTCTCGGGAAACGTCGTCGAGCTCTGCCCGGTCGGCGCCCTGACCTCCACGCTCTACCGGTTCGAGGCGCGACCGTGGGAGATCCAGGAGGTTCCGACGGTCTGCACGGCGTGCCCGGTCGGCTGCAACGTCTCGGCCACGATCCGCGAAGGGAAGGTCAAGCGCATCCTGAGCCGCAACCACCCCGAGATCGACCGCGGCTGGCTCTGCGACAAGGGGCGCTTCACCTATCCGCATCTCCGCGCGGAGGACCGGGTCACCTCGCCACTCATTCGCGGTCCGAAGGGGCTGGTGGAGACAGATTGGGACGAAGCGCTCGACACCGTCGAGGAGCTGCTTCGCGCGTCCGGTGAGTCGATCGTGACCGCGTTCTCCGGCTCGGAGACCATCGAGATGGCGTACGCGTTCGGGAAGCTGCTCCGCTCCGGTCTCGGAGCGCACTCTGCAGTCCTGCCCGAGGCGACGTCAGCCGTGCTCGATGCCTTCCGGCTTCCGCTCTCCGGCATCGGCGAGGCGGAGCTCGTGGTCGTCGTCGGCGACGACCCTGTCGCCGAGCGCGCTCCTGTCGTCGACCTCTGGATCAAGGAGGCGCGGCGGCGCGGCGCGGAGATCGTCGTCTGCTCGCCCACCGGGTCCGTCCAGACCGAGCCGGGCGGTGCAGCTGCGAAGTGCGCCGAGATCGCCGGCCCGCGAAACGCGCTCGGCAAGCGGCTGCGCGCTGCGGACCGGGCCGTGCTGATCTGGTCGGGACCGGGAGGAGGCGGAGGCGCCCGCATCGCGGAGCTTGCTCACGCGGTGGGCTTCGACGGCAAGCCGGGTTGTGGCGCATTCCATCTGCCGGGCACCGCAAACGGACGCGGGGTCGCAGCCGCCTGGTCGGCCGCGGCAGATGCGGACGAGGGCAACCCCGAGCCGATCGAGCTCCTGCTCGTCTCGGGCGACGAGGCCGCCGCGGATCCCAGCGTGCGCGCTCTCGCCGAGCAGGCCGAGCGCGTGATCGTCGTGACGATGTTCCACGGCCTGGCCGCCGGCTGGGCCGACGTCGTCCTCCCCGGAACGGGTGCGCTCGAGCGCGACGGAACGACGATGAACCTCGAGGGGCGCATCCAGCGGCTCCGCCGGACGACTCTTCCTCCCTGCCCGGACGAGCTCGCGTGGATCAGCAGGCTCGCCGAGCGCTTCGACCTCGATCTCTCCCCGCACGCATCCGCGGTGTACGCCGATCTGCAGCGGAACGCGCTTCGCGATCTACCGCTCGACGAGATCGGCCTTCGCGCGGCGCTTCCCGAGAGGTCGCCGTACGAAGCGCCCGCGCCTGCCTCCTCCGCTGCGTCGACGTCTCGAGCCACGTCAGGAGACCACTTCGTGGGCGAGCTGCGGCTCCACCGGTACCGGCCGCTGTTCTCCGGACCGGCAGTCGAGCGCGTTCCGGAGCTCCAGTTCCTTCGACCCGAGCCGACGGTCGAGCTCGCCGCAGCGGACGCCGAGCGGCGCGGCATCGAATCCGGAGAGACGGTGCTCGTCCGCTCGAACGGGACATCGGTCGAACTGCGTGCACAGGTCTCGCAGAAGCTCGTGGAGGGCATTGCGCGGATCGCCGACGAGCACGCCTCCGACCTGCACCCGTCCGTCGAGGTGGTGAAGGCCACATGACCCCGTCCGTCGACTGGTGGGTGAGCGTGATCGAGTCGTTCGTCGTGATCAACCTCGTGCTCGTGACCTTCGCCTACCTCACGCTCGCCGAGCGCAAGGTCATGGCCCGGATGCAGCTCCGCTACGGGCCGAATCGCGCAGGGCCGTACGGGCTCCTGCAGCCGATCGCCGACCTGCTCAAGCTCCTCTTCAAGGAGAGCTTCAACCCCGCCGCCGCGATCGACTGGCTCTACATCCTCGCCCCGTTCCTCGCGGCGTTCACTGCGCTCGCGACGTTCTCCGTGATCCCGTTCGGCCCCGGCTGGACCGTCGGCGGCGTCTACATCCCAGGCCAGGTCGCCGATGTCTCGATCGGGCTGATCCTGATCTTCGCGCTGGGCTCGGTGGGGATCTACGGGTTCATCGTCGGGGGCTGGGCGTCCGACTCGAAGTACGCGCTCCTCGGCTCGATGCGAACCTGCGCTCAGCTGGTCTCGTACGAGGTCTCCCTCGCTCTCTCCGTTCTCGGCGTCGTGATCATGGCCGAGTCGCTTCGGCTGAACGACATCGTCGCCGCGCAGGCCGACACCGTCTGGTACGCCGTGCCTCAGTTCGTCGGGCTCGTCGTGTTCTTGCTCGCGGGCACAGCCGAGACCGCGCGCGCGCCGTTCGACCTCCCGGAAGCCGAGCAGGAGCTCGTCGCCGGCTACCACACGGAGTACGGCGGGATGCGCTTCGGCCTGTTCAGCATGTCCGAGTACATCAACCTGATCACGCTCTCCGCCCTCTGCATCACCCTCTTCCTCGGCGGGTGGCACGGGATCGTGTGGGACGGGCCGAGCTGGGTGGCGCCGCTCTGGTTCATCGGGAAGCTCGCGCTGATCCTCTACGTCTTCATCTGGATGCGGACGACGCTGCCGCGGCTCCGCTACGACCAGCTGATGCGGTTCGGCTGGAAGGTGCTCCTGCCGGTCGCGACGATCAACGCGATCGTGACCGCGCTACTGGTGGTCTGGCTGTGAATCGCGCGCTCCTCGGATGCCGCTCGCAAAGGAGGCGAGCCGGAGGCGCGCAGGACAGTACACCGAGTACGGCCAAGCGCCGAGGGCGAAGCATCCTGCCGCGAGCGGCATCAGGCGTCGGCGGAGCCGACGCCGGCGAGGAGTGCGCGTGAGCCCGCAGCCGCTCGACACGTTCAAAGGCTTCGCCGTGACGTTTCGGCAGATCTTCCGCAAGCCGATCACGCAGCAGTACCCGGAGTACAAGCGGGCCGTATATCCGCGCTTCCGCGGGCGTCACCGGCTGCACACGCACGAGAACGGCCTCGAGAAGTGCGTCGGCTGCTCGCTGTGCGCCGCCGCGTGCCCCGCCGACTGCATTCGCGTCGTCGCCGCCGAGAACACCGCCGAGAATCGCGTGTCGGCCGGCGAGCGCTACGCGCGGATCTACGAGATCAACATGAGCCGCTGCATCTTCTGCGGCTACTGCGAGCTCGCGTGCCCGTTCGACGCGATCACCCTCGGGAACGAGTTCGAGATCTCCGAGTACTCCCGCGACGACTTGATCTACACCAAGGACATGCTCCTCGCAGAGCCGATCAAGCGCGTGCCGGTCGCCGATCAGGGGCTCTACGACACGCCGATTCCCGCCTACAAGAAGGACTCGTAGGTGGGGAACTTCCTCGTCTGGGTGGTCTGGTTCGTCGCGGCCGGTGGCTGCCTCGCCAGCGGAGTCGCCGTCGTCAGCCTCCAGAACCCGTTCTACTCGGCACTCGCGCTCATCGGGAACCTCGCGTCCCTCGCAGTCCTGTACCTCCTGCTCGCGGCCGAGTTCCTCGCCGCCGCCCAGGTACTCGTCTACGCGGGCGCGGTGATGGTGATGTTCCTCTTCGTCATCGCCTACCTCGGCGGTCGCGCCGACGCGCCCTGGGCCGGCGGGACGCCGCTCCTGCGGGGTGCTGCGATCGTCGCCGCGGCTGCAATCCTCGTCGAGATCGTGGTCGTCCTCGGGCTCGCCTGGGGAGATCAGCTCTCCGAGCCGCCGGAGGTCACCGCCGGTTTCGGCAGCCCGGGTGAGATCGGCGAGCTGTTCCTCACCGACCACCTGCTCGCCTTCGAGATCACCTCCATCGTCCTCCTCGTCGCGGCGGTCGGCGGCGTCGTGCTCGGGACGACGCGCGAGAAGGAGAGCGCGACATAGACGGTCCCGGCATCGGCTGGTATCTCATCGTCGCGGGGATCCTGTTCGCGACGGGGGCGATGGGCGTGATGCTTCGGCGGAGCCCGCTGATCGTCCTGCTCTCGCTCGAGATCATGCTCAACGCCGGAAACCTCGCGCTCATCGCGTTCTCGCGCCAGGCGGGAGCGCTCGACGGCCAGATCTTCGCGCTCGCCGTGATGGCCGTCGCGGCCGGGGAGGTCGCAGTGGGCCTCGGGCTGATCGTGGCAATGGCGCGGCGCGGGGTCGCACTCGATGTCGACCAGGCCAACGCACTCCGAGGCTGAGCGGCGACTGACGTGATCACCGGTGCCTGGATCTGCCTGCTGGCGCCCCTCATGGGGGCAGCCGTGATCACCGCCATGGACCAGGACATCACGCGGCGGACTGCCGGCTGGATCTCGACGCTCACGACCTTCATCGCCTTCGGAGGCGCCGTCGTCGCGTTCGTAGGGCTTCACGGGGAGGACCCGACCCAGCGCGAGCAGGTCTCCACGGCATACACGTGGCTCGCCGCCGGCGACTTCCACGTCGACTTCCAGATCCTCCTCGATCCGCTGTCGAGCGTGATGATGCTCGTCGTCACGGGCGTCGGCGGGCTGATCGTCTGGTACTCGATGGGCTACATGGCCGGCGACGACGAGGAACGTCGGTACTTCGCGTACATGTCCCTCTTCGTCTTCTCGATGCTCATGCTCGTGCAGGCTGGCAACTTCCTCTTGCTCCTCGTCGGCTGGGGGCTCGTCGGGCTCGCCTCCTATCTCCTCATCGGGTTCTGGCATCAACGACCTGCCGCGGTCGCGGCTGCCAAGAAGGCGTTCATCATGAACGCGGTCGGAGACGCGACGTTCGCGGTCGCCCTCGTCCTGCTTGTCTGGGGGACGGGAACCCTCGAGTTCCAAGGCGTGTTCGACCGGCTGGACGTCATGTCGTCGACGACCGTGAACATCGTGGCCCTCGGGCTGCTCGGAGGTGCGGTCGCGAAATCGGCTCAGCTGCCACTGCAGACCTGGCTCCCCGATGCGATGGAAGGTCCCACCCCGGTCTCCGCGCTCATCCACGCGGCGACGATGGTCACAGCGGGGGTCTACCTGCTCGTGCGCGCACATCCGATCTTCGAGGCCGCGATCGACGTCCAGCACCTCGCGGCGATCCTGGGCACCCTCACTCTCCTCCTCGCGGGAGTCGTCGCGCTCGTGCAGTGGGACATCAAGCGCGTCATCGCGTACTCGACGATGTCCCAGATCGGCTACATGTTCCTGGCCGCCGGAGTCGGCGCGTACGGGTACGCGATCTTCCACCTGATGACGCATGCCTTCTTCAAGGCGCTGCTCTTCATGTCCGCCGGCGTCGTCATCCACCATCTCGACGGGGAGCAGGACATCCGCAGGATGGGCGGGCTCAAGAGCGTCCTCCCACGCACACACATCGCCTTTCTCGTCGGCACGCTCGCGCTCGTCGGCATTCCGCCCTTCGCCGGCTTCTGGTCGAAGGACGGCGTCATCTCGTCGGCCCTCGCGACCGGTGGGACGCTCGGCTGGACGCTCTACATCGCCGGTCTCGTCGGCGCGCTGCTCACCGGTGCCTACGCATTCCGCCTCTACTTCGCAGTCTTCCGCGGTGAACAACACGAGCCGGCCGCTGAAGGCGAGCATCACGGCCACGGTGAGGGCCCGCTCTCCATGCTCATCCCTGTCGGTGTGCTGGCGGTGCTCTCGACCATCGGCGGGCTCGTCGTCATACCCGGCGTCTGGGAGCCGTTCCTCGATTGGATCGGCGAGACCGCCGAGCCGCTCGTCGAGCCGACGGTGAGCCAGGACTACCTGACGAGCGTGTTCGCCGTGACGCTCGGCCTCGTCGGCCTGTACCTCGCGCGGCGAGCGTTCCACGCCGGGCGACAGCTCGTGACCCGCCCGGCCGTCCGGCGCGTGCTCGAGCACAAGTTCTACTTCGACGAGCTGTACGACGCCGTCTTCTATCGCCCTGCCGTCGCCCTTGCGAACACGCTCCTGCGGAGAGTCGAGGAGCCCATCGTCGAGCGGTCGCTGACCGAGATCGGCTCCGGCACGCTCCAGGCCGGAGGCGAGGTCGCTCGGATCCAGTCTGGCCTGGTTCGAACGTACGCGCTCGCGATCGCACTGGCAGTCGCCGTCCTCATCGTCGTCTTCGTCGCGGTCCGGTAGATGCTGACGACCGCTCTCATCGTCCTCCCGATCGCCGGCGCCCTGCTCGTCGCAGCACTGCCGCTTCCGAAGATCGCGACCGCCGGGCTGGCGCTGCTGGTCGCGCTCGCCGAGGTCGCGCTCTGGATCGTCGCCGTGACCCGCTTCGACTTCTCCAACCCCGGTCTCCAGCAGGCGACGTCGCACGAGTGGGTGACGAGCCTCGGGATCTCGTACTCGGTCGGCTTCTACACGTTTACCCTCTGGCTCGCGGGCGCCGCGGTCGTCGTGTCGGCGGCGGCAATCGGTTACGCCGTCTGGGTCGGTCGCGACCGGCCGCGTGCGTACTACGCACTGCAGCTCTTCCTCATCGGCGCCGTCGTCGCGACGTTCGCGGCACAGGATCTCATCCTGTTCTACGTCTCGTTCGAGTCGATGCTCATCCCGCTCTACATCCTCGTGGGAGTGTGGGGCGGCGCACGCCGGAACGTCGCGACGCTGACGTTCGTCGTCTACACGATGGCGGGATCGCTCCTGATGCTCGCTTCCATCGTCGCCTTGGGAGTGACCAACGGCTCGTTCTCGCTCGCCGGCCCTGCCAGCGACAACACCTGGATCTTCCTCGGCTTCGTGATCGCGTTCGCGATCAAGGCGCCGCTCGTGCCGCTCCACGGCTGGCTCCCGCTCACGTACCGGGAGGCTCCGATCGAGGTGACCGCCGTGCTTTCCGGAGTGGTGTCGAAGACGGCGGTCTGGGGATTCGTGATCGTGCTGCTGAAGTTCCCCGGGCCCACCGAGGACCTGCGCAGCGTGCTCCTCGTGCTCGCCGCGGCGGGAATCGTGTACGGCTCCGTCCTCGCCTTCCGTGCGCCCGACCTGCGGGGGATCGTCGCGTACTCCTCGCTGGCTCAGATGGGGCTCATCACGCTCGGACTGTTCTCAGCGAGCGGAGGGGGGATCACCGGTTCCATCCTCCAGTCGGTCAATCACGCTCTCATCTCCGCGGCGATGTTCCTGCTCGTCGGGATGGTCGAGCGCAGGTGCGGGACGGGCGAGCTCGCCGCTCTCGGCGGAATGGCGCGAGGACGTCCGATGCTCGCGACGATCGTGTTGACCGCCGGAATGATCGCGCTCGCCGTCCCAGGGTCGACGACGTTCGCCGGCGAGTTCCTGATCATGACCGGCGTCTACGTCCAGGGTTGGGGATACACGGCCGTCGTTGCCCTCGGGATCGTCCTCGCGGCGATGTACACGCTGAGGCTCATCTCGGCCGTCCTGCACCAGCGCCAGGGATCTGCGGTGCGTGACGAGGCGCTCGACCTGCGCCCCGGCGAGCTCGGCCTCATCCTTCCGCTCGTCTTCACGTTGCTCGTCCTCTCGGCCTGGCCGGCGGCGATCAGCGACCGTGCGCTCGGCACGCAGGACTTCTCCGCGTTCGTCCAGCCGGGAGACACCGGGTGATCGACACCCCGCAGGTCGACTGGCTTTCCCTGTCGCCGAGCCTCGCGCTTCTTGCCGCCGCGGGCGTCGCCTTGCTCGGCGCCGTCCTCGTCCCGGCCTGGATGCGCAAGAGCCTGACGGCTGCAGTCGTCTTCACCGGATTCGTGGTCGCCGCGATTCTCGCCTGCGTCGTGTTCGACGACACCCCGAAGCCCGAGGCGCTGCTCTCGGACTCGATGGTGCGAGATCAGCTCGCGGCGTACACGCAGGTCGTCCTGGCAGTGATCGGGGCCGTCGTCGTGCTCGTCTCCTGGAGCGAGCGGAGACGCGAGAACCATGGCGAGTACTACGCGCTGCTCGCGGCCGCGGGTGCGGGGATGGTGTTCTTCGTCGAGGCCGAGAACCTCATGACCCTCTTCCTGGGTCTCGAGTGGTTCTCGCTCTGCCTGTACATCTTGGTCGCGCTCGACACCGAGCGCGAGACGTCGCTCGAGGCAGGGCCTCAAGTACCTGATCGCCGGCGGCTTCGGATCCGCCATCCTCCTCTTCGGCTGCGCGTTCGTCTACGGGGCAACCGGCGAGCTCGGCTTCTCGCAGATCGCAGCTGCGGGGGCAGGAGACGATGCCTTCCTGGTCACGGGGCTCGCGATGATCCTCGCCGGGTTCGCCTTCAAGGTCTCCGCCGCGCCGTTCCACATGTGGACACCGGACGTGTACCAGGGCGCTCCAACCTCGGTCACGGCGTTCATGTCGGCGGCGACGAAAGCCGCAGCGCTCGTCGCGATGCTGCGCATCCTCGTCACCGCGTTTCCCGGCGAAAGCGAGATCTGGACGATCGCCGTCGCGGTTCTCGCGTGCATCTCGCTCGCCTGGGGGAACCTCGCTGCGCTCGCGCAGCGCGATGTGAAACGACTGCTCGCGTACTCGTCGATCTCGCACGCCGGGTTCATGCTGATCGCGATCTCCGCGAACTCCGAGTTCGGCGCCGAGGCGCTCCTCTACTACCTCGTCCCATATGCCGCGATGTCGGTCGGTGCGTTCGCGATCGTCGCTGCTCGTGAGCGCGAGCTCGAACGCCCGGTGACGCTCGAATCGCTCGCGGGCCTCGGCTGGGAGAGGCCCTTCTACGGGACCGCGATGTGGATCTTCATGCTCGGCTTCGCCGGATTCCCGCTCACCGGCGGGATGTTCGGGAAGCTGTTCGTGTTCTCGGCCGCATACGACGCAGGCGAATGGTGGCTCGTGCTCGTCGGCGTGGTGGCCACTGCCGTATCGCTCGCCTACTACCTGAACGTCGTCCGCTGGATGTACATGCGACCGGCGTCTGCCGGAGTCTCGGCCGTTGCGGTCGGAGGCGCACCGCCTCGCGAAGCCGTCCTCGGGACTGCGGTTGGCGCGGCGGTCGTGGTGACCGTCGGTTCGTTCTTCGCCGTACAGCCGATCCTCGACCTCGCGGCCGACGCAGCGGCGTCGCTTCCGTTCTAGATTTCACGCATGGCCACAGAGCTCACCTGGCTCGGGCACGCGACCTTCAGAGTGGACTCTCCGGGCGGTAAGCGCGTCTACGTCGATCCCTTCCTGACGGGGAATCCGAAGACACCGGAGTCCGAGCGCGAGCCGGAGCGCTGCGATGTCATCCTCGTCACCCACGGTCATGGTGATCACGTGGGCGACACCGTCGCCATTCACAAGCGGTTCGGGTGCCCCGTCGTCGCGCAGGTCGAGCTGCGAGGCTGGCTCACGGCGAACGGCGTCGCCGACGACGGCCAGGCGCACTCGATCAACAAGGGTGGATCCGTCTCGATCGACGACCTGAAGATCACGCTGACGAGCGCGAACCACTCGTCGAGCACACCTGACGGAAGCTACGGCGGCGAGTCGTGCGGGATCGTTCTCCAGCTCGAGGACGGCTTCAAGATCTACTTCGCGGGGGATACGAACGTGTTCGGCGACATGTCGCTGATCGGGCGTATCTACTCCCCGGATGTCGCCGTGCTCCCGATCGGCGACCACTACACGATGGGCCCTCGCGAAGCTGCGGTCGCTCTCGAGCTCCTCGGCGTCGGGCGCTGCGTGCCCTGTCACTACGGAACCTTCCCGCTGCTCTCCGGGACACCGGATGAGCTGCGTCGACTCGCACCGTCGAGTGCCAAGGTGCTCTCGCCCGATCCCGGCGAGACGCTGACGTTCTGATGCGGGAGCGCTGGTTCGGCGCCACCGGGCGGAAGGTCCCGGAGATCGCGCTCGAGGGCACCGTCGAGCTCGAAGGTGCACTCGTGCTCGAGGACGTCTCCGACCTCGCCGCGATCCACGCTGCGCACGAGGCTGGGACCCCCGTGGTCGTGCGGGCGTCGACCGCACAGCAGGTGAAAGCTGCGCTGTCTCTCGGCGCGGTCGCATGTGCCCTCGTGGACGACGAGGCGCTGCTCTCACTCGACCTCGCGGAGCTGACCTACGGCTAGCCCGCTCGTCGCGACGTACTCGATCTGCGCGTGCGACCTCGAAGCACGCCAGTGGGGAGTCGCCGTGCAGTCGAAGTTCCTCGCCGTCGGATGCGTCGTGCCCTGGGCAGAGCCGCTGGTCGGCGCGATCGCGACCCAGTCGTACGCCAATCCCCGGTATGGGCCGGAGGGACTCGCTCTCTTGCGCGAAGGAGTACCCGCGGCTGAGGCAGTCGCCCGCCTGACCGACGCCGACGCTGAGCGCGCCACCCGCCAGCTCGGGATCGTGGACGCCGAGGGCCGCGGCGCGACGTTCACCGGGGACGAGTGCCACGAGTGGGCCGGGGGTCGGACCGGGCCGTCCTACGCCGCCCAGGGCAACATCCTCGTGTCAGCGAAGACGGTCGATGGGCTGGCTGACACGTTCGAGGCGACAGCCGGAGAGCCACTCGTCGAACGTCTCCTCGACTGCCTGGACGCAGCCCAGGCCGTAGGAGGCGACAGACGCGGCCAGCAGTCCGCCGCGGTGCTCGTCGTCGGTCCTGAGCAAGGATATGCCGGGCTCTCCGACGTGTTCGTCGACCTGCGCGTCGACGATCACCCGCGCCCGCTCGAAGAGCTTCGCAGGCTCTTCGGGATCCACCAGGAGCTGTTCGGTCGAACACCGCGCTCGAGGTGGATCAAGGTGGATGCCTCTCTGCGGAAGGAGATCGAGGATCGGCTGGCCGTCCTCGGCTTCGAGCGGCTCGAGGACTGGGCGGGAGCGGAGAACCTCGAGGAACGGGTCGATGGGACGGACGCGATCGACCCGTTCGTCCTCGAACGGCTCCGGCGGAAGTCCGAGTAGCCGCCCGCATGAAGATCCTTTCGACCCGGCGCTATCCGGGGCCCGCGTTCGACGAGCTGGATGACGTCGAGGTGCGGTCGCTCGCCGAGCTCGACTCGTCCCGACCCGACGTCGAAGGTCTCATCGTCGCGAACGAGCCTGTGCCGCTCGACCTCCTCCCGAACCTTCGCGTCGTCGCGAACTTCAGCGTCGGCTACGACCGCGTCGGCGTCGCCGCATGCCTCGAACGCGACGTCGTCGTCACGAACACGCCCGGTGTTCTCACGAACGCCACCGCCGATCTCGCGTTCGCGCTCATCCTGGCGAGCCGCCGCCAGGTTGCCGTTGGAGATCGGTTCGTCCGCGCGGGGCGCTGGACCGGCGCGTGGTCGGAGGGTGGGCTCGAGCTCGTCGAGGAGGTATCCGGCTCGACGCTCGGCATCGTCGGCCTCGGCCGTATAGGGAGCGCAGTGGCTCGCCGCGCGCAGGGGTTCGACATGCGCGTCCTCTACACCCAGCGCCACAGGCTCGACACCGACCTCGCCGAGTACCGCGCGCTCGAGGAGCTGCTCGCGGAGGCAGACGTCGTCTCGGTGCACGTCCCGTTGACGCCCGAGACACACGGCCTGCTCGACGCAACTCGGCTCGCGCTGCTTCGCGACGGTTCCTGCCTCGTCAACACGGCGCGAGGGGAGATCGTCGACCAGGACGCGCTGGTAGCGGAGCTCGTCTCCGGCCGGTTGCATGCCGGCCTCGACGTCTTCGTGGACGAGCCCCGGGTGCCGTCGGAGCTCTTCGGCCTCGACAACGTCGTCCTCACCCCGCATCTCGGCAGCGCGACCCGCCAGGCGCGCGAGGGCATGACGAGGCTCGTCGTCGACAACCTGCTCGCGATCGAGCGTGGAGAGCCGCCGCTAACGCCCGTCCGGCTTTGAGCCTTCCTTGCCGGGGAGCCGGCGCCCCTCGGCGAGTCGTCGAAAGGCGGGCACGGGATCGTGCTCGGGTCTAGCGACGATGAGCACTGCGCCATGCTCTGGGCCGGCGAGTGCGGTGACGAAGAGCTCGAGCCCGACAGCGAGCGCGAACGCCTTGTGCGCCTGCTCGCCCCCGAAGGGGACGAGCTCCTCGGGTTGTGCCACCCCGGCAAGGACGTCGCCGTGGGTGACTGCGCCCATCGAGACGTCGGCGACGATCGGGTTACCGTCGCTCGAGGGAATCGCGATCGCAAGCGGGTTCGTGCCCGTCAACGGCGGACCGCCCTCCGGATGCGGCAGACGTCGTGGTGATGTCGCCGTCAACGCTGCGACGAGCCCGGCCTCTGCGAGGCGGCGCACCCAGTAACCGAGCGCGCCCGTCGGGAAGCAGCGTTCCGCGACGACGACTCGTGCCCGCTCCGGCGGGTTGGCAAGCGTCGAACGCACCACCTCGTCGAGCAAGAGGTAGCCGAGCGCCGTCCCTCCATTCCAACGCTCGAATCCCTCCTCGGCGACCACGCGCTCTGGTCGCCCAGATGGGTCGAGTTCGAGGGTCTCCAGCCAGGTGACACGCGAGAACCCGTGACCACGCTTGCCGCGGCGCTCGGAGTCGGCGAAGTGCGCGACGAGCGTAGCGACCGCCTCCGGCTCGAACCCGAGCGCTCGCAGACGTTCGGCGGCCTCCTCGCTCGTCATCGATCCACGAACGCCTTCGTCCGGAAGCGCAGCACCGGCCAGCCCCGTTCGCCGGCGACCCGTTCGAGCGCACGATCCGGATTGACGACGACCGGGTTGCCGACCGCTTCGAGGAACGGCGTGTCGGAGTGGGAGTCGGAGTAGGCGGTCGAGCTCGCGAGCTCGAGGCCCTCGGCGGCAGCGAACTCCTCGAGTGCCTCCGCCTTCGCGGAGCCGTAGAGCCGTCGTTCGAGGCGGCCGGTGTACATCCCGTCGCTCACCTCGGCCCGAGACGCGAGCGCACCGTCGAAGTCCAGCTTCTTCGCCACCACCTCGACGACCTCCTGAAGCGCCGCGGAAACGATGAACACTCGCTCCCCGCGGGCGGAGTGCGACGCCGCCAGGTCGACGGCCTCCCGATAGACGAGCGGTCGGAGCACCGACTCCCACGCGTCGTCGGCAATCTCCCGCACGACCTCCACTCGTACGCCTTTCAAGACGGACATGGCGCTGTCGGCCGTCTGTCCGACCCGCGCCTGGCCAGCCCCGAAGCGAACGAAGAGGAGCTGGGCGACTGCAGCCTTGGCGAGCTGCCACCTTCCGATGAGCCCGTGGCGGCGAAACTCCCCCGCCAGGGCCAGCGAGCTCGAGCGCGAGATCAGCGTCCGGTCGAGGTCGAAGAACGCAGCACCCGGCACGCGGCGAGCCCAGACCGCGTCTAGCCGAGAACCTGGAGCGGCTTCCGGATCGTGCCCGCGCGCGAGGCCTGAACCGTCTCGGCGAGTGCCGCGATCGCCTCTGCGACCTCCGAGCTCGGCGCGACCTCGAATACCGTCTTGCCCTCGTCGGCCGCCTCGCGAAGGACGGGATCGAGCGGAATCCGGGCGAGCAGCGGCACACCGATCTCGTCGGCGAGAGCCTGACCGCCGCCGGAGCCGAAGAGCTCCTGGCCCGTACCGGTGAGGTACGACATGTTCTCGACCGCGCCGAGGACGCGCATTCCCGTCTTCTGCGCCATCTGGGCCGCCCGCACGGCTACCTGCTGGGCCGCCGGTTGCGGCGTCGTCACCACGAGCACCTCGGCGCGGGGGAGCAGTTGCCCGAGCGAGATCGCAACGTCTCCGGTGCCCGGAGGCATGTCGACGACGAGCGTGTCGACCTCGCCCCAG
Organism: uncultured Actinomycetes bacterium; assembly: GCA_963734825.1. Taxonomy (GTDB): domain Bacteria; phylum Actinomycetota; class Thermoleophilia; order Gaiellales; family Gaiellaceae; genus GMQP-bins7. The sequence continues at coordinate 229,578 of CAVTIQ010000005.1, forward strand.
TGGACGTCGGAGAGGAATTGCTCGAGCGCACGATGAAGCATCGGTCCACGCCACATGACAGGCGCGTTGTCGTCCAGGAAGAACCCGATCGACATGAGCTTCAGCTCTCCCCGCACGGGCGGCACGATCATGTCGTCCACCGCGACCGGCCGCTGGTGCACCCCGAGCATGTGCGGGATCGAGTGCCCGTAGACGTCGCCGTCGAGAACCCCGACCTGCTCCCCGAGCATCGACAGGGCGTACGCGAGGTTCGCCGTCAGAGTCGACTTCCCCACGCCTCCCTTTCCTGACGCCACGACCACGACCCGTGTCGCCGGGGAGAGCGAGATGCTCTTCTCGGGCCGACCTCCACGGAGGCGCGAGACGAGTGCCGCCTTCTCGTCGGGAGACATCACATCGAAGCCGAGGCGCACGCGCGTGACCCCGGGCACCTCGCCGACGTGACGCGCGACCTGCTCCTCGAACGAGTTCCGGAGCGGACACCCCGCGATGGTCAAGGCGATCGTGACCGAGACCGAGCCGTCGTCCTCCACGAGGACGTCGCGCACCATGTCGAGCTCGGTTACCGGGCGCTTGAGCTCGGGATCGATCACCTGCTCGAGCGCCTTGAGGATCGCGTCGCGGTCGGGCTTCATCTCGGTGAGCGTACCCGCGCGAGGAACACGGCGACGCGGCCCGAAACGGGTGGCATGAGCCAGAGGCTGCCTGTTGTGCTGTCGGTTGCCGCCCTCGTCGTGGCCGTTCTCGGTGCGACCCCGCTCGGACGAGCGACGGTGAATGCCGTTGTCCCGAGGGACTCGGTGGACACGGCCGCACTACAGAACGGTGCAGTCACCACGGCGAAGGTGAAGGACCGCTCGCTGCTCGCCCGGGACTTCAAGCAGGGTCAGCTTCCTTCAGGGCCTCCTGGTCCTCAAGGACCTCCCGGGACGATTGCAGGCCTGCCCGCAGGCGGCGGCCTCGCAGGCTCCTACCCGAATCCGACCATCGCAGCGGACGCAGTGACGGGTGCCGGGGTCGCCGACGGCACGCTCCGGCTCGGCGACACCGCCGTGTTGAGCGGCCAGGTACGCGTCGATGCTCCGGCGATCGCGGCGCACTCGTGTCGCCCGCAGAGCGCGCCGGTTCCCGGAGTCAAGGCATATGACCGGACGCTCGTGCTCCCGACGCAGAACCTCTCACCCGGGCTCTTCGTGACCCAGATCTTCAACACGAACGCGGCCGGAAAGCTCCTCTTCCGCGTGTGCAACGTGACCGGCACGGCGCTCGATCCGCCGCTTGGCGGGTGGGCCTACATCGTCTGGCGCCCGTAGCTCAGGCCTCGAGCGCGCGGATCAGACCCTCGAGCTGGGCCGCGGTGGCCGCGGCCGCGAGCCGTGACCGCGATACCAGGTCGAGCGGTGCCGCAGCGAACGGCGGGTCCTCGAAGAGCTCGATCGCCTGTCCGCACTCGCGCACGAGCAGCTGCGCGGCAGCGATGTCCACGGAGCGCGCGGGCTTGAGCGAGCACACGGCATCGACCCGGCCTGCCGCGAGGTGACAGAGCGAGAGCGCGAGCGATCCCATCACGCGCAGACGTTCCGCAACGGGAGCCACGCTCGGCGCGAGGTCGGCGATCGCATTCGTCGTCGTACCCTCGAACGACAGGATCTCGATCCCCTCCCTCGGCGTGACCGGTGCGAGCGGCACCCGATTCAGATACGCCCCCTCGCCGACCGTGGCCGTCCACTCCTCGCCGGTGCCGAAGTCGTACACGTATCCGAGAACGACATCGCCCATCGTCGGCCCTTCGGCGACTGCGAGGGAGAACGAGAAGAACGGGATCCCGCGTTTCGCGTTCACCGATCCGTCGATGGGATCGACGACCACGACTCGCGGTCCCCCGCTACCGAACTCGCGTGTCCCGAGCTCTTCGGAGACGAGAACGAAGCTCTCCCCGGTCGCCTCGAGGCGCGCGACGACCGCGTCCTCGGACGCCTGGTCGATAACGGTCGTGTCGTCGCCACCCTCGCCACGACGAACGACCGGCTCTCGATCGTGTGACGTCGGCAGCAGCTCGAGCACGGTCTTGATGTCGGCAACACACAAACGGCACGTGTCGAGCCAGGCGTTCATGCCTCGAGCGGGTGGAAGAGAAGCCCAGACAGCGGCTTCGGGAAGAAGTAGGTGCTCTTCTGAGGCATCCGCTCGCCGCGCCGGGCGATGGCGAACACATCGGCCACTCTCGGCTCGCGCATGATGAAGGCGACGTCGGCCTGGCCGCGATCGACCGTTTCTATCGCAGTCGCCGTTTCGGGCGTGTACGAGATCCCTTCGAGACCATGCCGATCGACGAGAGCGACGTCGAGCTCGTCCTCCCGACCTCGCACGAGCTCCACGCGACCACGGCGATATGCGACGGTGGCAGAGCGATCGAACGGCTCGACGGCGAGCGCCGCGAGCGCTTCCTCGAGATCTGCGAACGACTCGCCCTCCCTCACCTCGGCGAGGTCGGGGCGCCCCACGAAGAGCCGATGCGTGGGAAACACGTGCAGGCCGGGATCGGACGTCGAGACCACGAGCGCCATGATCCTTGCTCCGTTCGGCCCAAGCTCCTCTCCGAGCTCGAAGGCGCTCTCGTAGCGGTGATGGCCGTCCGCGATGAGCAGCTCGCCGAGCTCGCGCGGGGCTTCGTCCTGCGGAAGTCGCCAGAGCCTCGAGTCGTCCGCAGCGAGATCCGGAGGGCGGTCGGGCACGCGAAGCTCGAGCGGCCCGTCGACGAGCACGAAGATCGGCTCCGGCTGAACGCGAATAGCCCTGAGTAGCTCGAGGCGATCGTCCCGGATCCGCGGATGCGTGCGCTCGTGGGGTAGGACCTCGCCTGCCTCGTACGCCGTCGCGGCCAGCGACAGAACGACCCCGTGTCGCTCGCGCGGTACGCCGTCCGGCCCGACGTAGCCTTCGACGAGAAGCCAGGTCGCAGGGTCCGAGTCACGCTTCAGGACTCCATTCGAGAGCCACTCGCCGTACAGCCTGCCCGCCTCTTCGACGGAATCGGGAAGCGTCAGGTGGACGACGTTGTACGGGCTGCTCGCGTAGAGACGCGCACGCTCCTCGGCCGACACCGTGTCGTACGGAGGAGCCACGAGGTCGCCGAGCGATCCGGCCGCGCCGGAGTAGCGGACGGCGCGGAACGGCTGCACGTCGGCCATCCAGGCGAGCGTACCAACGCGGTTCGTAGACTCCGGCCGTGACCACGATCGCCGATCTCGACGAGGACAGGGTCGTCGACGGCATCTATGCGGTCACCCGGAAGGAGCGGCGGAGGACCAGGGCCGGCGCGCCGTACCTCGCGATCGAGCTCGCCGACGCGAGCGGCCGCATCGAGGGGCGGGTCTGGAGCGACGTTGAGCTGCTCGACGCCCGGTTCGCCCAGGGCGACGCGGTCAGGGTGCTCGGTCGCGTCGAGCGCTTCGGAGGCAAGCTCCAGCTGCAGGTGCGCGCGCTCGAAGCTGCGGAGGACGCCGATCCGGCGTCGCTCACTCCGGCGCTTCGACGCGACGCGGACGAGCTCGATGGCTTCCTCGACTACCTCGCCGCCGAGATCGTCCACCCCGGACTGAGCGGGGTCGTGGGGTCGTTCGCACGCGATCCGGAGATCCGCACTCTCTACCGTTCCCTGCCGGCCGCAGGCTCGGACGGCCATCACGGCTATGCCGGCGGCCTGCTCGAGCACACCGTCGGCGTGACGACCCTCTGTCGAGAGACGCTGCAGCTCCACCCTCGTTTGCGCGGCGACCTGCTCTTGGCGGCAGCGTTGCTCCACGACGTCGGTCGCATCCGTGAGCTCAGAACCGGGCCCGCATTCGCACAGACCGAGGAAGGCCGGCTACTCGGCCATGTGCACCTGGGCATGCGCATGATCGAGGAACGCGCAGCGTCGCTCGAGCCAGACGCCCTCGCCGAGTTACTCCATGCCGTTGCCTGCCATCACGACCGCCAGGCGGCACGCACCGCCGAGGCGGCTGTCCTCTACCACGCGAACCAGCTCGACGCGCAGGCCGCGACCCGCCCGGTCGGCGACGACTGACACCGAGTGGCGGCGCTCCTCGCGCTCGGCGGCGCCGTCTCGTGGGGCGTCGGGGACTTCTTCGGCGGTCTCGCATCACGACGACTGGCCGTTCTCACGGTGCTCGCCGTCTCTCAGGCGATCGGACTCGCGGGTGTCGCTCTCTGGGTCGTGGTCGCCGGAGATCCGGTTCCGGCAGCCTCCGAGCTCTTGCCGGCGGCCGGAGCCGGAGTCGCCGGTGCCATCGGGCTCGGCGCCCTCTACCGGGGGCTCGCGGTCGGTGCGATGGGCATCGTGGCGCCGATCTCCGCCGCGTCGCCGCTCGTTCCGCTTGCGTTCGACGCCGCCCACGGTCTCGTGCCGGCGTCGCTCCAGTGGCTCGGAATCGCCCTCGTCTTGACCGGGATCGTGACGCTCTCGCGCGAGCCGTCCGGAGACGGGGGACGGCGCGTCGCCGCAGGCGCGGGCCTTGCAGTCGTCGCCGCACTCGGCTTCGGCTTCTTCGTGGTCGGGATCGACGCGGGCGCAGACGAGAGTGCCCCCTGGGCAGTCGTCGCCGCCCGGTCGGCCTCGGTCCTCGTCGTCGTCGTCGCTGCGCTTCTCACCTCGACGTCGCTCCGACCGCCGCGCACACTTCTGCTGACGCTCGTCGCGATCGGTGTCTTCGACACCGGCGCCAACGTCCTGGTTGCGGCCGCGACCACCCACGGAGCAGCCGGGATCGTCGCCGTCCTGAGTGCCCTCTATCCGGTCGTGACCGTCGTGCTCGCCCGCATCGTGCTCGGAGAGCGGCTGAGTGCCTCGCGCCGTGTCGGCGGGGTCGTCGCGATCGCGGGAGCCGCTCTCGTTGCGGCCGGCTGACGCCACGCAGCAGGAGTCTCCTCGACCAGGACGAACCCGGCGGCGATGCCAGCCCTGGGATCGACCCGATCACCGCTCGAGACTGGCGCTCTCGTCACGCTCGTGACGCTCGGCATTGCCGGGATCCTCGGAGTCGTCGCCGTCCTGGACGAGAACCATGAGGCGGCGGCGTTCGGCACAGGCCTCGGCATCGCGGTCGTCGTGTTCCTGTCAGGCGCGACCATCGTCTGCGGGCTTGCATGCCTCGCGCGCGGGAGGATCGCAGTCATCGCACTCACGAGCACTGCCGTCGCAGGCATCGCGCTCGACCTCGTCGTGCTCGCGATCTGGCGCGACATCGGGAACGACACCTATGCGAAGGTCGCAGGAATCGCGGCTGCCTGGACGTTCTTCGCGCTGGTCGCCCTGGGACTGACGCTCGCGGTCGACGCTCGCGGGCGGCTCTCCAGACCGCTGTACCTCGGAGCAGCGCTCTCGACTCTTGTCGCAGCACTGATCTCCACCTATCTCATCGCGACCGCCGGCGGGGACAGCGCTTCGGATGAGTTCTCCGGGAGCGGTGACACCGGCATCATCTACCCCGTCGACCCGGGCGACGACGCCCTCCTGCGCGTGCTCGGCGCCATGCTCGTCCTTCTTGCTTCGTTCTGGTTCGCCACGATCGCAGCTCACCGCCTCGAGCAGCGCGTCGACAACGTCGGCTGACGTTCGCGCCTACACCGTGGCGGCAAACCGGCAGCCTCGGGTCATACTGGCGGGAGCCATCCCGTTTCCTGTCGCCGGTTGCCCATGACCGAGATCGCACTCTCACCTGTCGACGCGGCGCGGATCACGATCCTGATGGACAACGTCACGGATCCGCTCGTGTTTCCCACCGAGCACATCGAGCGCATGACCTGGCTCACGCACCTTGCCCCCGGGGTGGCCCGCATCGCGTCTGCGGTCAGCGAGGAAGGACTCCCGGACGCGCTGGTCGCGCAGCCGGGCTTCTCCGCACTCGTGCGGGTCCGCATCGGGACGCGCGACCATACGATCCTCTTCGACGCCGGGGTGACGCCGACAGGGGTGGTAGAGAACGCACGCCGTCTCGATCTCTCGCTCGCCGACGTGGAAACGATCGTGCTCAGCCACGGGCACTGGGATCATGTCGCGGGCATGGAGGGGATCGCGTCCGTGCTCGGACTCCGCAACCTTCCCGTCCTCATCCACCCGGAGTTCTGGAGTCGGCGCAGGATCGCGATACCCGGCATGGAGCCGGCCGAGCTTCCGTCGACGAGTCGTGCCGCGCTCGAAGGCGTGGGCTTCACGATCGTAGAAGAGCGACAGCCATCGTTTCTCCTCGACGGCGCCGTCCTCGTGACCGGCGAGGTAGACCGCACGACACCGTTCGAGACCGGGTTCATGGGCCATGAGGCGCTGCGCGGCTCGTCGTGGGAGCCCGACCCGCTCATCCTCGACGATCAAGCACTTGTGCTCAAGATCGCCGACCGCGGTCTCGTTGTGCTCACCGGCTGCGGCCACGCGGGCATCGTCAACATCGTCAGGCACGTGCAGCGGCTGACCGGTGAGGGGCGTATCGCCGCCGTCATCGGTGGGTTCCATCTCAGCGGGCCGATGTTCGAGCCCATCATCGAGCCGACAGTGGCCGCCTTCGACGAGCTCGCACCCGAGTTGCTCATGCCGGCGCACTGCACCGGCTGGAAGGCGATGCACCGGCTCGCGGCGCGCTTTCCGGAAGCATTCGTCCCGAGCACCGTCGGGACGACGATCGTGCTCTGACTGCCTTCAGGTGCTCTTCGTGCCAGAAGCGCCGAAGTTACCTCTGATGTTGAGGACGTCCCCGTCCTCGACGACGTAGGTCTTCCCTTCGAGCCGCTGTAGCCCGCGCCTTGCGGCCTCGGCGTGCGAGCCGGTCTCGAGCAGGTCGTCCCAGCGGATCACCTCGCAGCGGATGAAGCCGCGCGCGATATCGGAGTGGATCGACTCCGCTGCGTCGAGGGCGGTCTGGCCCTGGCGCAGCGTCCAGGCTCTCGTCTCCGTGTCGCCCGCCGTGAAGAACACGATCAGGCCGAGTACGTCCTTCATGTGGCCGATCACCCTGTCGAGGGCTGACGGGCCATCTCGAAACTGCGCCGCCTCCTCCGGAGAGAGCTCCGCGAGCTCCATCTCGAGCTTGCAGTCGATGCCGTCCGCACCGTTGACGATCGCGATCAGAGGCTTTGTCGTCAACGGCTCGAGCTCTTTCGGAAGCTCACCCGGGAAGTCCGAGAGCGGCTTTCCGGCGTCGAGATGCGCGAGCACCTCCTCGAGAAGGGCAGCCTCCTGACGAGTAGCGGCGGCACCGGACTTCGCCTCCTTGGCGACCCTCTCGAGGCGTCGCTCGACGTGGTCGCGGTCGGCGACGATCAACTCGAGGCGAATCGCCTCCAGATCGCGCTCGGGGTCGGCGTCGGAGGAGAAACCGTCCGCGACCGCGAGCAATGCGTCCGACTGCCGCAATCCGCCGAACAGGGCTCCCCCCTTACCCGGCACGTCCACGACCCGGATCGCAGCGGGAGTCAGCTTCGGCGAGCCGACGAGCGTCGAAACCTGCTCGAGCCTCGGGTCAGGAATCGGCGCCATTCCGACGTTCGCCTTCTCGGTCACCGACGCGTAGGCGGTCACCTCCGCCCCGGCGTGCGTCAGCGCGTTGAAGAGGGTGGTCTTTCCGGAGTTGGGCAGGCCGACGAGCCCGACCTGCATGGGCACCGATCAGACCTCGAAGCCCACTCGGCCCTCGCGGGCGAAGCGCTTCGCGTACTGCACGTGAGGAAGCACCAGCAGGATGCTCCCGTCCTCAGCGTCGAGCGCCAACGTCGGGGCCCCGTCGCTGGACCTGAGCGCCTTGTCGAGCGCATCCGCGCTCGCCGCGGTCACGAGCCAGCTCAGGATCTGGCCGCCTTCGAGCGCGACCTCGATCCGCACGAACTCGTCATCTGCCACTGAACACCACCTCCGTGAGGACGCCGTGCACGGCGTCGGGATGGACGAACGCGACCTCGAGGCCGTACAGCCCGCGCCGCGGCGACTCGTCGATCAGCTTCGCGCCAGCACGCTCGAGCTCGCGAATCGCGACTTCGACGTCGGTGACGTCGAGCGCGACGTGGTGCATGCCCGGCCCGCGCCTCGCGAGAAAGCGGCCGACGGGGGTGTCTTCGCCCGTGGGCTCGAGCAGCTCGACGCGGCCCTCGCCGACGAGCACGGCTGCGGCCTCCACCCCCTGCGTAGCGAGCGAGTCCCGGTGCTCAACCCGAGCGCCGAACAGCCGCTCGTACGTCTGGATCGCCTCGTCGAGGTCGTTCACGGCGACGCCGACGTGATGGATTCCGAGCACGGCCACTCGCGCGACTCTACCCGCGAGCCGTTGGCGCTCGGCGTCAGTCGCGGAGCGGGAGCGCGCGGACGGTGCCGACCGTCTCCGATGAGCGCGACTCGGGCTTGACGTCCGCGAGCAGCGCCTCGAGCTCGGAGCGGTCGAGCGTCTCCTTCTCCAGCAGCGCCTCCGCGACGCGGTCGAGCGACGCCCGGTGCTTGGACAGGAGCCGCTGCGCCTCCTCGTAGGACGTGTCCGTGAGGCGGGCCTGCTCGGAGTCACGCATTCGCTTCGTCTCCTCGGACAGCGCGTAGTTGTCGGCGCGCATCGTCCGCGAGGGGGCGATCTCGGACATCCCGTACTCGAACACCATCGAGCGGGCGATCGTCGTCACGCGCTCGAGGTCGTTCGACGCTCCGTTCGTGATGCGCCCGAAGACGATCTGCTCCGCCGCGCGGCCGGCGAGGAAGACCATCATCAGGTCCATGAACTCCTCGCGAGTGTGCAGGTAGCGATCTTCGTTCGGGACGTTGAGCGTGTAGCCGAGGGCCTGTCCGCGCGAGACGATGGTGGCCTTCTGCGCCGGGAAGAGGTCGCCGACGAGGTGCGACATGACCGCGTGCCCACCCTCGTGGTAGGCGAGGATCCGCTTCTCCTTGTCGGAGACGACGCGACGCTGCTCGAGGCCCGCGACGATGCGCTCCATCGCGGCGTCGAAGTCCGCCTGCCGGATGTACTGCGCCTCCTGCCGAGCGGCGAAGATCGCAGCTTCGTTGCAGATGTTCGCGAGATCGGCGCCGGTGAGACCGGCGGTCTGCCTGGCGACCCGCTCGAGGTCGACGTCCGCGGCGAGAGGCTTGCCTCGCGTGTGGACGCCGAGGATGGACTCGCGCCCGGCGACGTCCGGCGGCGCCACGTTGACCTGACGGTCGAAGCGCCCGGGCCGTAGCAACGCAGGGTCGAGATCCTGAACCCTGTTGGACGCGGCCATGACGATGACCTCGTCTCGATTGCTGAAGCCGTCGAGCTCCACGAGGAGCTGGTTCAGCGTCTGGTCGTGCTCACGGTGGAACCCACCACCCGTTCGCGCAGAACCGACCGCGTCGAGCTCGTCGATGAAGAGAATCGAGGGCGCATTCTTACGCGCCTCCTCGAAGAGCTTGCGGATGCGCGCGGCGCCGAGGCCGGCGAACATCTCCACGAAGGAAGACGCGCTGGCCGAGTAGAAATTCGCGCCCGAGGCACTCGCCACCGCCTTCGCGAGCAGCGTCTTCCCCGTCCCCGGGGGACCGTGCAGGAGGATGCCTCTAGGGACCCGCGCGCCGAGGCGCTCGAAGCGCTTGCGGTTGCGCAGGAAGTCGACGACTTCCTGGAGCTCGTTCTTGGCCTCGTCGAGGCCGGCGACGTCGTCCCACGCCACCTCCACCTGCGAGCCCTTCACGACCGGCGCAGGCTTGGCCCGGGGCATGAAGCGAATCGTCCAGATCAGCAGCGCGATCACGATCCCGAAGAAAATGATCGGGAGCCATGTGATCAGCGCGTATTCGAAGTCACCCACCCCTGCCGGTATCGGCAGCGGCGGCGTCCGCCTCAAGCGCCGCGGTCTTCCTTTGACCGCTTACTTCTCGAGCGCCAGGCAAGCGTCGCGAGCTGCGTCGGCAACCGCGACCTGATCCGTCGAGGGCTCGGCGGTCGAGAAGCGGCTCTGGAGCTCGAATCCAGGCCGAGCGAGCGCACGAGCAAGCGGATTGGCTGGATTCCGCAGCATCCACCCGAACAGCTCGACCGACGCGCCGACGGCCACCGTCGTACCGACGAGCCGTGCGACGCCCCTCGCCTTGGCCGGCGCCTTGCCGGCAGCGACGTTCGCCGCCAACGACGAGACCACGAGCGGGCCGATCAGCTGCGACCCGCACCGCGGATGCTCTTTGGGCGCGCGAGCTCCGGTCTCGTAAGTACCGATGGAGACGTGCTCCGCCCCGTGATACGCGGCGAGATCCGGGCCGCGGAGCGCGAGTCCCGCAGGTATCAGAGCCGCGGCGCCGGCGACGAGCTCGCGACCGCCTGCAGACAGAAACGTCGACCGGCGGGCCAAGCGTGCCAGCACCGTCGACGCAGCGATTCCGCCGAGAACGGCACCCCGCTCGAACGGGAAGCGCGCCTGGGGAAGCGACCGGCGTACGATCGGGAGTAGGGCAAACGCCTCCGCTAGTCGCAGCGGGCCTCGCAGCATCGGCGTGCTCACCCCTTGCCCGAAGTGCGGTTTCTTCCCGGAGGCGATGTGCAGCTGGCCGTCCTCGTCCCTGACGGCACAGCCCCAGGCCGTGGGGCCGTGTACGAGGACACCGTTCTGCAGCGCCATGCCGCCGAGTCGGACCGTCTCCACGCGTCAGAGCGTAGCGACGGCGAGCAGCGACGCGTTCGCACAGGAGGGGGCTCTCGTCAGGCGGCCGTTGCGAGCGCGCGCAGCGCCGCCTGGAGCCGATCGGCCGCCGGACCGCGCGCAAGCGGCGCCCCGTCGAGCTCGACGATCGGCATGAGCTCGCGCACCGACGACGACGTGAACACCTCCTCGGCCTCGAGAAGCTCACGCAGCGCGAAGGCGCCTGCCTCGAGCGTGTACCCGCAGGATGGCGCCAGGTCGAACACCGCGGCACGCGTCACACCGGCGAGGATCCCGAGCTCGAGCGAGGGCGTGTACAGCGTCTCGCCACGGCGCCACCAGACGTTCGTGACCGTTCCCTCGAGGACGACACCATCGCCGTCGAAGAAGATCGCCTCGTCCGCTCCGCGGCGCTTGGCCTCGGCTTCTGCTGCCATGTTGACCGCGTAGCTCGTGGACTTGACCCCCGGCAGCAGCCACGGCACGGCGGCTCGTACGCCGAGGAGGGAGACGGCGCGTGCGCCGCGGGTACGGATCTCCTCGATCCAGGCGGGGACGTCGCTCAGAAGCGCGAGCCCGGTCGGGGGAGCGGCATCCGAGCCTCCCGTCCACACGAGCCGTAGCACCGCGTCTTCAGGGCCTGAGCGCGGTAGGACGAGCGAGGCAAGACTCCGGATCTCGTCACGATCCAGCGCCGGCAGGCCGATGCGCTCGGAGGAAGCGTCGAGGCGGTCCAGGTGCGCTTCGAGCCGGAACGGTCTGCCCGAGTAGACGCGGAGCGTCTCGAATGCGGCCCGACCGCGAAGCAGCGCCTCGTCGTCCGCGCGAATCACCGGCTCATCCGGGGCGACGAGGCCGCGTCCGGTTGCCGCGACGACACGCACGCTCATCCGGCGACCTCCACGGGCTCCCGAGAAGCGATCGCATCGAGAAGAGGTCGGGCTTTGATCCAGGACTCCTCGACTTCTGCCACCGGGTCCGAGTCCCACACGACGCCGCCCCCGACCCAGAGATGAACCCGGTCGTCGGCAACGGCGAACGTCCGGATGGTGAGCGCGAGGTCGAGGTCGCCGTTGCCGTACACGCGACCGAGGGCGCCCATGGACGCGCCGCGGCCGACCGGCTCCAGCTCCGCGATGAGGTCCACGGCTGCGATCTTCGGCGCACCGGTGACGGATCCCCCCGGGAACGTCGCCTCCAGCAGCTCGGCGAGCCCGACACCGTCCCTGAGCGTCCCCTCGACCGTCGAGACCATGTGCTCGACACCGGTCAGCTGGTGGGTCTCCATGAGCTCGGGCCAACGCACGGTGCCGGCCTGGCAGATGCGCGAGAGATCATTTCGCTCGAGGTCGACGATCATCACGTGCTCGGCCGCGTCCTTCTCCGACCCGGCGAGATCGACGGCGCCGCCGAGCGGGCGGGTGCCCTTGATCGGCATCGTCCAGATCCGCTCGTCGCGGCGGGCAAGGAAGAGCTCCGGGGATGCGGAGACGACCGCCCAGCCGTCGCCCACGAACGGCGAGGTCTCGCGCGGACGGAGCGTCGAGAGAGCGGCTGCAAGTGCGCGTGCGACAGGCCCTGGGTCGCCCGCGCACGGGGCCGACAGATGCTGCACGAGGTTGACCTGATACACGTCACCGCGGGCAATCGCGTCGCGGACGAGCTCGATCGCATTGGCGTATGCGGCCTCGGTCCACGTGGCGTCCCACTCACCGATCGCGAGCGACTCCTGGCGTCGGAGCACGTGCTGCGAGTCGCCCGCGAGCTTGCACGCAGCGAGCGGGAGCGCGCACGGCTCGGTCGGCGGCGGTGTGCGTCGACGGCGAATCGCCTGCGAGAGACCGTAACCGAGGAACAGATCCGCGACGAGGCCTTCGCCGCCGGGTGCGAAGAAGCCCCTGGCTCGCAGCCACTCCTCGATTCGCCGATACGCGCCCTCGGGCTCACGGAGCTCGAGGGTCTCGGCGTCTCTACGCGCCATCTCGCAGCCGCCGGTACCGGCGCACGAGCGAGTTCGTCGAGGAGTCGTGCATGAGCTCATGCTTCCAGCCGGGGTCGAGCTCCGGCGCGATCTTCGCCGCCCGCTCCTTGCCGAGCTCGACACCCCACTGGTCGAACGGGTCGATACCCCAGATGACGGCCTGGGTGAACACGCTGTGCTCGTAGAAGGCGACGAGCGCTCCGAGCGTCGCCGGGTCGAGCCGCTCGGCGAGGATCACGGTCGTGGGTCGATTCCCTGGCATGACCCGGTGCGGGACGGTGTCCTCCGGCACGTGCATCTCCTCCAGTTCCTCGGCAGTTCGGCCGAACGCCAGGGCCTCTGACTGTGCGAAGAGGTTCGCTGCGAGCAGGTCGTGCCGCTCGGCCGCACTCGCGGAGGACGTGCCGAAGCCGATGAAGTCCGCCGGACAGAGCACGGTGCCCTGGTGAAGGAGCTGGAAGACCGCGTGCTGGGCATTCGTCCCGGTGCTGCCCCAGAGGACCGATCCCGTGTCGACCTCGGACAGGTCGCCCTCTGTCGTCACGCTCTTCCCGTTCGACTCCATCCAGAGCTGCTGCAGATAGGCAGGCAAGAGGCCGAGGGCCTCGCTGTACGGGATGACGACAGAGGTCTGAGTACCGAAGAAGTCCCGGTACCACACGGCGAGCAGTCCCGAGATCGCCGGGAGGTTCCCGCCGGTGAGAACACGCGCGAAGTGCTCGTCCATCGCATGGAACCCGGCGAGCAGCTCGCGGAACCCGTCACCGCCTATGGCGATGAGTGCCGAAAGCCCGACAGTCGAGCACAGGGACGTGCGGCCGCCGACCCAGTCCCAGATACGAAAGACGTTCTCCGCCGGGATCCCGGCCGACGTGGCCGCCTCGACATTGGCGGTGACCGCGACGAAGTGGCGGCCCACGGCATCGCCGAGTGCGGGCGTCGCCCAGGCTCGAGCGGCCTCGGCGTTCACCTTCGTCTCGAGGGTGCCCATCGTCTTCGACACCACGACGAACAACGTCTCCGCTGGATCGAGATCCCGGGTCGCCTCGCTCAGGTCCACGGGGTCGACGTTCGAGACGAAGCGAACCTCGACCTCGCTCGTCGCGTACGGGCGAAGCGCCTGGCACGTCATCGCCGGCCCGAGATCGCTCCCGCCGATGCCGATGTTGACGACCGTCCGGATGCGCCGCCCGGTCGCCCCAAGCCACTCGCCCGACCGAATCCCCTCGGCCAGGGCGACCGCTCGATCCAGCTCCTCGTGCACGTCCTTGACCACGTCCCGTCCGTCCACGATCAGCGAGCGTTCGCGCGGCATTCGCAACGCCACGTGCAGCGCGGGACGACCCTCGGAGACGTTCACGCGCTCGCCCTTGAACATCGCCTGTGCGTGCTCGGCGAGCCCGCGGTCGGCCGCCAGCTTTCGCAGGAGCTGCAGCGTGTCGTCGGTCACGCGATTCTTCGAGTAGTCCACGTAGAGACCTGCGGCTTCGGCAGACATTCGTTCGCCACGCCCCGGATCGCCGTCGAAGAGCTCGCGGAGGTGCAGGTCGCGAATCTCGGCGTGGTGCCACTCGAGCCGCCGCCAGGCGGCGCTCTCCCGGAGGGCTTCAGCCACGTGCGCTCTCTTCCACCCGGACTGGCTCCCGGGTGCGGGCCACGAGCTCCGAGTAGGCGGCAGCCGGATCGTCGCGCCAGAAGACGGCGCTGCCCGCAACGAAGAGGTCGGCTCCGGACGCGCGCGCACGGGCGATCGTGTCGAGGTTGATGCCGCCGTCGACCTGCACCCGCACGCCCCGCGGAAGCAGGGCGCGAAGAGCCTCGATGCGCCCGAGCGCGTCCGGCATGAACGTCTGACCCGAGTAGCCGGGATGGATCGCCATGCAGACGACGAGATCGGCGCCCGCCGCGGCCGCGACGACGTCGTCGACGGACGTTTCCGGGTTGAACGCGACTCCGGCGCCGAGCCCGAGGCTACGGGCGAGCGCGATCGCCCGGCCCGGATCGTCGCACGCCTCGACGTGGAAGGAGACGCTGTCCCCGCCTGCACGCGCGACGGCCTCGAAGTGCCGCTCGGGCTCCGAGACCATGAGGTGGCAGTCGAGAAAGCCTCCCCACGCGTGGACGAGGGGGGAGAGCGAGGAGAGCACGATGGGCCCGATCGTGATCTCGGGGATGAAGCGGCCGTCACCCATGTCGAACTGGAAGACCCGCGCGCCCGCGGCGACGAGAGCGGCGATCTGGTCACCGAGGCGAGAGAAGTCGGCCGCATACAACGAGGGCACCACCTCGACCTCGCGGGCTTCGCGCCACGTCATGCGATCGAGGCTAATGGAACGGCAACGGGCGCTGTAGAGTTGCGCGCCGACGTGGCCGACCTCGAGCGCGAAAAGCAACTCGCCGCCGAGGCCGCTGCCGCACTGGCCGAGAGCGGAATGACGATCGGCCTCGGCACCGGCTCCACGGCGACGTACTTCGTGCAGGCGCTCGCGGCTCGCGGGCTCGATCTCGTCTGCGTCGCGACCTCGCCAGCCACCGAAGCGCTCGCCGTCGAGCTAGGTCTCCACGTCGTTCCTTTCCAGGGCGAGAGCGCACCAAGGCGGCTCGACCTCGCGGTCGACGGCGCCGACCAGCTTGCCGCCGACGGCTGGGTCGTCAAGGGAAACGGCGGAGCGCACACGCGCGAGCGGATCGTCGCCGCGTCTGCGGACCGCTTCGTCGTGGTCATGTCGTCGGACAAGGTCGTCGAACGGATACGACCGCCGATCCCGCTCGAGCTGCTCGCGTTCGGAGTCGAGGCAACTCTCGCGCGGATCGGCTCGGCGGAGCTGCGTGACGCTCCGGCGACACCGGACGGAGGTGTCCTGGCGGACTGGCTCGGCCCGGTGAACGATCCCGCCGAGCTCGCGGCGCGTCTCTCCGAAACGCCGGGGGTCGTGGATCACGGTCTCTTCTCGCCCGACCTCGTCTCCGAGGTGCTCGTCGGTCGCGGCGATCAGGTCGACCGCCTATCTGGACGAAAGAGCTAGCCGAGCAGCGACTTCGCCGTGTGGCGCAGCATCCGAACACCGAGCTCGAGATCGTCGACCGCCACCCGCTCGTTCGCGGAATGGACGAGCTTGACGATCAGCTCCGTCTGCATCGCCTTGGCCGGGAAGTAGCCGTACGCGGTCGTGCCGTACGCCTCGCGCAGGAAGTGGCTGTCCGTGAAGCCCGGACACGCAAACGGAGCGAGACGAGCACCCGGCTCGATCTCCGCCGTGAAGCTCGCAAGCGCGTCCCACAGCGGCGTGTCGATCGGCGACCGCGTACCGCCGACCGCCTCGTCCCACTCGAGCTCGTAGTCGCCGTCTCCGAGCGCGGCGCGAATGAGCGGCTCGACGTCCGCCGGCTGTTGCTCCGGAAGCAGGCGGCAGTCCACGGTCACTTCGCAGAGCGCGGGAATGACATTGCGTTGGTGGGACGCGTCGATCATCGTCGGCGAGAGCGTCAGCGAGAGCAGCGGCTCGACGAGCGCGGGAAGCAGCGGGTCGACCTCTGCGGCGCGCGAGAGAGCCTCGTCGAGCGGAGGAGCCTCTCCGAGCACGACCTCGAGGAAGCCCCGGGCCTCGGCGATCAGCTGGCGCGGCGGCTCGTAGGCCCCGAGCGCGTCGACATAACGAGCGGCCTTCACGAGTGCGTTGTCGGCGATCCCGGGCATGGACGCATGCCCGGACCGTCCGTGGACGCGCAAGGTGAACGGCGCGGACATCTTCTCCGCCGTCGCGCAGAGGTACGTCGGCCGGCCGCCGAGAAGGAGGCGCTCACCGCCCCCTTCGTTGACCGCGTAGTCGCAACGAACCGCGTCCGGATGTGCCTGCACGAGCCAGCTGAGCCCGAAACCGGCTCCGACCTCTTCGTCGGCGACCGAGACGAAGATCAGATCGCCGGACGGTGAGAAGCCCTCTCGGGCGAGCGAGGCGAACGCCACCGCGGACGCCGCTGCCTGATCCTTCATGTCGAGGGCGCCGCGGCCCCACACCTCGCCGTCCACGAGATCGCCCGACCACGGGTCACGATCCCACTCGTCCGCGTCGGCCAGGACGGTGTCCGTGTGGGAGAGAAAGGCGAGCGAGGGCCCGTCGCCACCGCGAATGCGTGCCACGACGTTGGGTCGATCCGGCTCGCGCGCGTAGAACTCGGCTTCGATTCCGTTCCGGGCGAAGTACTCGCGCAGCGGGATCGCAGCGCGAATCTCGTTCCCCGGCGGGTTCACGGTGTTCGCACGAAGGAGCTCCTGGAGGAGCGCCGTGACCTCGTCTCGCAAGGTCACTCGGATTCGGCCTTGGACAGCGCCGTCGAGCTCGTTGCGTGCTTCCCAGAGCTCCGGGAACGACGTCTTCGAGATCAGCTTCCCGAGCAGCTCGACCGGCGTCCCCTGGGTGCCGACGACCTGGTCGCCGATCACGCGAGCGACGACCTGGTAGTGGCGCATCCGCCAGAGCTGGGCTTGCTCGTCCAGCTCGATGAGTGCTTCCGCGAGCTGGTAGAGGTAGTCGTGGTCGCGTCCCTGGACGTAGAGATCGCGGACCGAGAGGCCTGTGGCGCGACGCGCGGTGTGGAATGCCTGCCCGAGTCGCGGAAGCACGCGTCGGAGCTCGTTCCATCCGGGAGAGTCGAAACCCGATCCGTGCCCGAGGACCTGTCGGATCTCCTGGTACTCCCAGGGCGACATCTGCTCCAGCATGTCGAGCTGCTGGACGAGGAAGCGGACGCAGAGCGACGACCGCTTCAGAAGACGAATTGCAGCCCGGAGATCGCCCTCGTCGATCAGCCGGACGGCCTCGTCAGCGTCGCTCCAGCAGAGCTTCAGCCAGAGCTCGGAGGACTGATGCGTTACCTGGAAGAGGAGCTCGTCACGGTGCACCCACTCGTCCGGGCCCTTCTGGAGCGCGAGCAGCTCCTCGGTGTTCAGGTAGCGCTCGTAGTCCGAGGCCGCGCCGCCCGGAAGAACCGGCTGCGAGTAGTCCGCGGCCTCCTGAACCTCGTCAGCGGCCATGCCCGGAGCATACTTCGCCGCGTGGGAGACCTCTTCGCACAGGCCGCGCAGGACCGCCAGGCGGCCACGGCTCCGCTCGCGACACGGCTTCGACCGCGCACGCTCGACGAGCTCGTCGGACAGCAGCACGTGCTGGGCGAGGGCACCGCTCTTCGTCTCGCCATCGCCGAGGACCGCATCCCGTCGCTCATCGTCCACGGGCCTCCCGGGGTCGGCAAGACGACGCTCGCGCGAATCGTTGCGGAGACGACCGGGGCGGCGTTCGAGGAGCTCTCCGCCGTCTCGGCCCGCATCGATGACGTCCGGGCTGTCATGGCGCGCGCTCGCGACCGGCTGGGCGCGAACGGTGTGCGGACGATCCTGTTCGTGGACGAGATCCACCGCTTCAACAAGGCGCAGCAGGACGCGCTGCTCCCGTCCGTCGAGGATGGTCTCGTGACGCTGATCGGCGCGACGACCGAGAACCCCTACTTCGAGGTGAACTCGGCGCTCCTCTCCCGGTGCACCGTCATCGAGCTCTTCTCACTCGGCGCCGAAGAGCTCGCCGTTGTCGTGCTGCGCGGAGCGGCGGCTCTGGAGACCGAAGTCTCGGACGATCTGGTCGTCCTCGTCTCCGACCGGGCAGGAGGGGACGCACGAGGCGCCCTTCAGATCCTCGAGCTCGCGCGCGACACCGCGCGTTCGGAGGGCGAGGCGATCGCAGAGCGCCATGTCCTCGACGCAGCCCGCAAGCGCCCGCTGCTCTACGACCGGAAGGGAGACCAGCACTACGACTTCGCCTCGGCGTTCATCAAGGCGATGCGCGGCGGAGATGCCGACGCCTCCGTCTACTACCTCGCGTCGATGCTCGAGGCTGGAGAGGATCCCCGCTTCATCGCGCGCCGCATGGTCATCCTCGCGTCCGAGGACGTCGGAAACGCGGACCCGCGCGCATTGGTGGTCGCGGTTGCGGCCGCACACGCGCTCGAGCTCGTGGGACTGCCAGAGGCACAGCTCAATCTCGCCCAGGCCGCCATCTACCTCGCGAGGGCGCCCAAGTCGAATGCATCGGCAACGGCGATCTGGGATGCGCGACGCGACGTCCGCGAGCACGGAAACCTCAGACCCCCCGCAATGCTCCGCTCGACCGGCCACAAGGCGGGCGCCAAGGCCCGCGGTCACGGGGAGGGCTACGTCTACCCCCACGACGACTCGGCAGGGTTCGAGCTCGAGTATCTGCCCGAGGAGCTCAGGTCAGCCGACGGCAGCTCTCGCGGCCGCTACTACCGGCCGTCCTCTCCGCTCGAGGGCATCGACCTGACTGCGGTCATCGAGTACCTGAGGGACATCGGGGAGACGACCGCCGCGGACAGGCTCGCCGGCGTCGCACGTCCGCTAGAGGACGATCAGAGCGACTCCTGACACGACGAGCGCCGCGCCGACGAGACGCGACGTGCTCACGCGCTCGCCAAGGGATCGAGCCGCGAGGGCGACCACGATCAGGACGCTCGTCTCTCGCACCGCAGCCACCGAGGAAGCCGGCGCACGCTGGAGCGCGGCGAGCACGAGCGCGTAGGCGGCGAAGGACACGAGCCCCGCGAGCGCAGGCGTGGGGCGAACCGCAGCTCGTAGGCGCCCGCGGCCGGAAGGCAGCACGACGACGAGCAAGAGCGCCCCAAGCGCCGTCGGTGCCATCGCAAGCTCGAGGTAGACGATCGGCTCCGCGAAGCGGATCCCGGACTTGTCGACGAGCGTGTACGCCGCGATCGACGACGCGATCGCGACGGCGAGCATGCCTCCGGCAGCGTCGCGTTCGCCGCCGATGCCCCGCACGAGCAGGATCCCGACCCCCACGAGGCACACCCCTGACGCCTGGGCCACGGTCGCGCCGGTTCCCAGCGCGACGACACCGACGACGAGGACGAGCACGGGCGCGAGTCCACGTGCGACCGGATACACGAACGAGAGCTCCGCCTTCCGGTAAGCGGTCGCGAGGAGCGCGAAGTACAGGAGCTGGAGCGCCGAGGTGACCGCGATGTACGGCCAGACGCGCGAGTCGACGTCCCACAGGACCACGGCGACCGGTGCGAAGACAACGACCGAGGCGCAGATTGCGACCGCCGTCGCCGGCTCGGGATCACTCTCGCGGGCGAGAAGGATGTTCCAGAGCGCATGGAGAAAGGCCGACCCCAGGGCCAGGGCGAATGCGGTGAGCGGCACGACCGCCGAGCCTAGGCGGGGCCGCGGCTGAACGCGCGCTCGAGCCCGCGCTGCCACTCGTCTCGCCTGAGCGCTGCCTCGTCCCGGCTCATCGCAGGCTCGTAGCGCGCGCCGCGCCGGATGTGTCTCCTGCAGCGCGTCGGTATCGGGCCATACGCCGACGGCCAGCCCCGCGAGCGCGGCCGCTCCGAGAGCGGTCGTCTCCGCTTCGGCCGCGACCTCGACGGGACAACCGAGCAGGTCGGACTGGAACTGCATCAGGAACCCGTTCGCAGCCGCGCCGCCGTCCGCACGGAGAACCAGGACGTCGTCGGGGTATGCGTCGAGCACATCGGCGACCTGAAAGGCGATGGCCTCGAGCGTTGCGCGCACGAGGTGCGCTCGGGTCGTACCGCGAGTGAGCCCCGTGACGAGCCCGCGCGCATCCGGATCCCAGTGGGGAGAGCCGAGACCCGTGAGGGCCGGAACGAAGATCACGCCTTCGCTCGACTCGATCTCGGTCGCGAGCGCCTCGGCCTCGCCCGCGCTCGAGATGAGACCCAGCCCGTCCCGCAGCCACTGAACCGCCGCCCCCGCGACGAGGACCGCGCCTTCGAGCGCGAACTGCGGTGGCTCTCCGGGCGCGACTGCCGCAGCCGTCCGGAGGAGACCCTCGGGTGGCGGGTCGACATCACTTCCGACGTTGACGAGCACGAAGCTACCGGTGCCGTATGTCGCCTTGGCCTCTCCGGCGAGGAAGCACCCTTGCCCGAAGAGCGCCGCCTGCTGGTCGCCGGCGATGCCCGAGATAGGAATGGTCGCGTCGAGCAGCGATGCCTCGGCTACCACACCGCTCGACGGAACGATCTCCGGCAAGAGCACGCGGTCGATGCCAAAGAGCGCGAGCAGCTCGTCGTCCCAGTCGAGGCGGTCCAGGTCGACGAGAAGCGTGCGCGACGCATTCGTTACGTCGATGAGGTGCGCTGCACCCTGAGTCAGCTTCCACACGAGCCACGAGTCGACGGTTCCGAAGGCGAGATCGCCCTGCGGCCGATCCGTTCGCTCGAGGATCCACTCGAGCTTCGTCGCCGAGAAGTACGGGTCGGGTACGAGCCCGGTTCGCGTACGAATCAGCTCGCGCGGAAGCGTCCGGCAGCGGTCAGCAGTTCGGCGGTCCTGCCAAACGATCGCCCGCTGAAGCGGCCGCCCGCTCGCCCGATCCCAGACCACGGTCGTCTCACGCTGGTTGGTGATCCCCACAGCGGCGAGATCGTGTGCGGTCACCTTCGCCTGGGCGAGGGCTTCGCTGGCCGCCGCAAGCACGCTCTCCCAGATCTCCTCGGCGTCGTGCTCGACCCAGCCCGGCTCCGGAAAGTGCTGTTCGATCTCGCGGTAGCCACGGCCGACCGCCTGGAGCCCGTCGTCGACGACGAGGCACGTCGTCCCGGTCGTCCCCTGGTCGATGGCGAGAAGCACGGCCGGAGCATGCCGGAGTTCCGCTTCCGGCAGAGGTACGCTGGCGCCCGGATGAGCGTGGTCCGCGCTGTCGCCTTCGACTTCAACGGGACGCTCTCTCGCGACGAGCCCCTCCTCTGCGCGGTCTACCGCGACATGTTCGCCGAGCGCGGACGGCCCCTGACTGAACACGACTACTACGGAACCCTTGCAGGCCTCTCCGAGGAGACGATTATCGGAACCTGGCTCGGCGCCAAGGGCCCAGAGCTCGTCGCGCTCGTCGAGGAGCGGATCGACCGCTACCTCGCGCTGGCAGGACGGGGAGAAACGGTCTCGCAGGGTGTCCGGGACGCTGTCTCGTACGCAGCCGATCGCGTGCCGGTCGCCGTCGTCTCGGGCGCATTCCGGCGAGAGATCGAGCCGGTGCTCGCCGGGGCAGGACTCCGCGATGCCGTCTCGCTCATCGTCGCCGCGGACGACGTCGAGAACGGGAAGCCGGATCCGGCGGGCTACCTCCGTGCGGTCGCATTTCTCGACCGTGAGGCGAGTGAGGTCGTCGCGTTCGAGGACACCGAGGCAGGTGTCGCCTCTGCCAGAGCGGCCGAGCTGTACTGCGTCGGCGTCCTCGGTACCCATCCGCCCGAACGCCTTAGCGCCGCGGACGAGCTCGTCCCGGATGTTGACGTCGCTGTGCTCGAGCGGCTGCTCGCATGACGTTCGTCATCGCACATCGCGGGGCGTGCTGGACGCTTCCGGAGAACACGCTGGCTGCCTTCGAGCGGGCCATCGAGGTCGGAGCCGACTTCGTGGAGTTCGACGTCCACGCGTCCGCAGACGGCTCGCTGGTCGTCTGCCACGACCGCCCGCGCGGCGGCGAGCTCTCGCTCGAGCACGTAATCGAGGTGCTCGGCGGCAGGATCGGGATCATGTGCGAGCTCAAGAGCCCGTGGCGGTACCGACGCCACGACGTCGTTCGCCGAACCGTCGAGCTGCTTCCCGACGATGCGATCGTCGTCTCGTTCGACCCGCGCGCCCTCCGGGCGGTCCGGAGCCGACGGGTTCTCCAGCATGTCGGATTCGGTGTCTCCATCCGGTCCGCAGCCACATATGCGTGGGGCGTCGGATTTCACGACGGGAGGGTCACTCGACGCGGTCTCGCCAAAGCGAGGTCGCTCGGCCTCGCGACGACCGTCTACACCGTTAACGATGCGCCGAGGATGACGGAGCTCGCGACGCTCGGTGTCGACGGGATCTTCAGTGATCGTCCGGATCTACTGCGACGGACACTGGCTGCTCAGCCAGACTGAGCAGCCGCGCACTGTCTGCGGGAAAGCTCGCGACCACACGCGTTCCCACGGGAGTGGCCGCTGCGCGCGCCGGCGGGATGTCGGCGGTGACTCCCTGCCCGTCCGCCGCCCCTGGATCCTCCACTCGTACGCGGGTGACAGAGCCCAGGAAGATGTGCGACACGACCTCGCCGACGATCGCGCTCTCCGGCTCGGGCTCGGCGACGGCGTCCACTGCGGCGATCTCGACCGTCTCGGGACGGACGAGAACGAGCACGCGCTCGCCGGCCGGCAATCCCTGTGCGGCATCGACCCGGAGCTTGCGACCGCCGTGCTCGACGAACCCATCGGTCGCCACGGTCGACACCAGTCGGTTCATCGTGCCGATGAACTCCGCGACGTAGGGCGTCGCCGGATTGCCGTACATCTCCGGAGGCGTTCCGACCTGCTCGATACGGCCGCCGTACATGACCGCCACACGGTCGGAGATGGAGAGTGCCTCCTCCTGGTCGTGCGTGACGTAAAGCGTCGTTATCCCGAGCTCGAGCTGGATCCGGCGGATCTCCTCGCGGAGCTGCACGCGAACCTTTGCGTCGAGAGCCGACAGCGGCTCGTCGAGGAGGAGGACCCGCGGCTCGATCGCCAGCGCTCGGGCGAGCGCGACTCGCTGCTGCATGCCACCCGAGAGCTGGTGTGCATACCGCTTGCCGGCATGTCCGAGGCCGACCAGCTCGAGCAGCTCGGAGACGCGCTTGCGGCGCTCCGTCTTTCCCTGGCGCCGGATCTTCAGCCCGTACTCGACGTTCTGCTCGGCGGTCATGTTGGGGAACAGGCTGTAGGCCTGGAACACCATGCCCATATCGCGTCGGTTCGGGGCGACGTTCGTCAGGTCCTTGCCGTCCACGACGACTCGGCCCGAATCCGGGCGGTCGAAGCCGGCAACGAGCCGGAGCGCCGTCGTCTTGCCGCATCCGCTCGGGCCGAGCAGCGAGACGAACTCGCCGGTCTCGAGCGACAGGTTGATCCCCTGGAGCGCAACCACAGGGCCGAACGAGCGATACAGCTCCTGGAGCTCGAGGTGAGCCATGCGTCCCCTCCCTACCTGCCGATACCGACGCGCACCGTGCGCTGCCCGCCGCGGCGGCCGATCAGGAGCAGCGACAACATCGCCGCCCAGGTGATCCCGAAGCTCAAGAGCGTTGCAGCGGCCGCCGGATAGGCCTCGGTCTCGTTGACGTACTGCAGGTAGGTCGGGAACGTATGGAACGCGGACAGGGTGGCGATCGTGAACTCACCCATCACGATCGCGAGCGTCAGGAACGCGCCGCTCAGCGCCGCCACCCGGATGTTGGGGAGGATCACGCGAAACAGCGTCGTGCGCCAGCTCGCGCCGAGGTTCTGCGAGGCTTCCGTCAGCGTGTGCACGTCGATCGAGCGGAAGCCGGCGTCGAGCGAGAAGTAGATGTAGGGGAACGCGAGGATCACGTACGCGCCGACGAGAAACAGGTCGGGCTTCCCGAGGAACCAGAAGGGCGCGTGCAGCGTGTCCTTGTAGAACTTGAGCAGACCGACGACGAGGATGATCGGGGGCACGACGAACGGCACGAGCGCGAAGAACCCGATCACGGGCCGCACTCGCGGCAGCTTCAGATGGACCCAGTAGACGGTCGGGACGAACAGGAGCAGGCCCACTACGATCGTCTCGAGCGCGAGCCGGAACGAGAGCTTGACGGTCGTCCAGAACTGCGGGTCGTGCAGGATCACACCGTAAGCCGAGAGACTGCAGCACTTGCCGGTTTGCGCGTCTTTGAGGCTGAACAGGAACGTCGCGAACAGCGGGATCAGGAAGTAGACGGCACCTAGCACGAGCCAGACGACTGCCGAAGGCGCGATCCTCCGCTTCACCGAAGCCGCCTCACTTGGACCACCTGGACGCGCGCCGCTGGAGCGGGATGTAGAAGAGCATCATCGCGGCGAGGACGACGAACATCCCGAAGGCGAGCGCCTGCCCCTCATGAGGGTTCGAGAGAACGTTTCCGGACAGGTCGGCGCCGATCTGGATGGGGACGAGGGGGACGGAAGAACCCGCGAGCCCGTACGCCGTCGCGTAGGCCGCGAACGAGTTGCCGAACAGCAGGATCATCGCGCCCAGAATCGACGGCATGAGCACGGGCAGGGCGATGTGCCGCCAGTAGTGAAACGAGCCGGCGCCGAGATTCGAGGACGCCTCGCGCCACTCCGGACGCAGTCCGTCGATCGCAGGCGCGATGACGAGGATCATGAGCGGGATCTGGAAGTAGAGGTAGACGAGCTCGATCCCCGTCTTGCCGAACAGCGTGAAGCCGTGGAAGTACAGGTTGAAGCCGAAGACGTCGATCAGGAACTGGGTCACGATCCCGATCGTCCCGAGAGTCGCGATGAACGCGAACGCGAGCGGGATTCCGCCGAAGTTGGCGGCGACGCCGGAGAACGTGCCGAACGCCGAGCGGATCCAGCGAGGCGTGCCCTCGCGGATCGCGGCGTAGGCGATCAGGAGCCCGAAGAGTCCCCCGAAGAACGCCGTGACGAAGCTGATCTCGATGCTCGTCTTGAAGGCGTTTCGGAGGTTCTCGGTCTCGACGACCGCGCGGACGTTGTCGACCGTGTAGCCGCCGCTGGTGCCCCTGAACGCTCCGATCATGACCTCGAGCGAGGGGAAGACGAGGAACATCGCCGTGTACGCGAAGAACGGAACGACACCGAGCCAGGCGAACGAGGGACGCCTCCGGCCGGGCGCCGGGCCCGGCCGGAGAACGTCTATAGCAACCGCTTCTGTCGCCAGCGCCGCAGCCTCAGATGCTGGCCCACTGCGCGTTGACGAGCGCCTTGGCCTTGGCCTGCTGGCCCTGACTTGCGAACTTCACCTTCGCATAGATGCCCGCCGCTGGCAGTGCCTGGAGCAGCGCCTTCGGGACGACCTTCCGGCCGACCATGTCGGTGAAGAGCGCCGGGTGCGTGAAGCCCTTCAGCCAGAGCAGCTGCCCCTGATCGGAGTAGAGGTACTCCTGCCACAGCCTCGCGGCGAACGGATGCGGAGCGTCGGCATTGATCGCCTGGCAGTAGAAAGCGCCGTAGACGCCGTCCGACGGGACGCTCGTCACCCACTTGGCCGCCGGGTACAACTTCCCGTAGCCGAGGTTCAGATAGTCCCAGTCGATGACGATCGGCGTCTGGCCGGAAGCGACCGTCTGCGGCGTGGCGTCGACCGTGATGTAGTTGCCGGCCTGCTTCAACCG
The DNA here is from genome assembly GCA_963734825.1 of uncultured Actinomycetes bacterium. Classification (GTDB taxonomy): domain Bacteria; phylum Actinomycetota; class Thermoleophilia; order Gaiellales; family Gaiellaceae; genus GMQP-bins7. The sequence continues at coordinate 255,432 of CAVTIQ010000005.1, forward strand.
GTGGAAGAAGTCGATTCCCGGCTGGATGTTCGAGAGCGATCCACCGTTCGCAAGCGCAGCGGCGAACACGCCCGCGAGCGCCGAGCCCGAGGTGAGCGGGCTGCCGTTCATCGCGACTTTGTTCTTGTACTCGGGCTTGAGCAGGTCCTTGAACGACTTGGGTGGGTTCTGGATGATGTTCCTGTTCGCCCCGATCGACGAGGCACCCCAGTAGTCCGCGACCCAGAATCCCCGGCCGTCCTTCATCGCCCGCGGAACCTTCTTGAAGTGCGTGTTGTAGTACCTGGCGTAGAGGCCCTCGTTGGCCCCGCTTGCCGCGAACGATGGGCTGACGTCGACCGCGTCCGGCGCTCGAGGATCACCCTTGAGGGAACGGATGGCCTGGTTCTCCTGCGCGGAGGACCCGTCGGGGTTGTCGTTGGTGATCGCGATGCCGTACTTCTTCGTGAACGTCGCCATGACCGCGCCATAGTTCGCCCAGCTGGGCGGCAGCGCGATCGTGTTCAGGTGATTCTCCTTCTTTGCCTCCGCGATGAGCTCCTTGAGCGAGATGGCTTTCCCCCGCATCGGCGGGTCGGCCAACGCACGCTGGCGCGCCGCGAGCGCGACATCGGAGAGCGAGAAGATCGTGAGCCCCGCCCCTGCTGCGAGGCCACGCTTCAGAAGCTTCTTCCGGTCTAGTTGCTCCTCCTCGAGCCGGCGCCAGAACTCGTACTCCTGCTCTTGATGGTCCTCCATCACACCTCCTCGTGGTGAACTTGTGGTGAAGGCATCGATCGTATGAGATCCCTGCGGAGGGTTCAACACCGATTCACCACGTCGGGACCAGCCGTTTGCAGGGTCGAGACAGAGAGGAAGATCCCAGGATGTCCACTACGCTCTCGCGTCGATGAGCGCTCCCTGGACGACGGACGGCATCTGGCTTCGCTGTGCGCTGCACGCCCACACGACCCGTTCGGACGGCGAGCTCGCGCCAAGGCACCTCGCGCGGCACTACGCACGGGCGGGCTACGACGTCCTGGCCATCACGGATCACTGGCGAATCACGGACGACGACTCGATCGACGGGCTGCTCGTCATTCCGAGCGTGGAGCTCAACTGCATCCTCTCCGGCGCACGAGACGGCCACATCCTCGGCTACGGGGTCAGCGCCGGCGAGGACGAGCTTCACGAGCTGGCGCAGGGGCACGCGGACTTCCAGGTCACATCCGACTGGATCGAGGCGCACGGTGGCATCGCCTTTCTCGCGCACCCGTACTGGACGGGGGTGACTCCGGGGCTCGAGCTCCCCGACAACGTCGTCGGCGTCGAGGTCTACAACGCAGGGTGCGAGCTCGAGACCGGGCGCGGCCTGTCCGTCGTCCACTGGGACGAGCTGCTCGAGAGCGGCAGGCTCTGTCCCGCGATCGCGGGCGACGACTCCCACTACCCGGCGTACGACTCGGACCTCGCGTGGACGTGGGTCAAGGTCGCAGAGCGATCGCAGTCGGTCGTTCTGACCGCTCTCGCAGAGGGCTCCTGCTACTCCTCGACCGGGCCGCTCATCCACGACGTCGTTCGGGACGGAGACTCGGTCGAGGTGCGCTGCACGCCCTGCCGCTCGGTGACGCTCGTTTCGGGAAAGGCGACCGGCGCGGCTGTCCACACGGGTCGTCTCGGGTACCGGCATGCGGGCCGCGAGCTCGAGTGCGATCGAGACGGGCTCGTCGTCCACGCACGGCTCGACATCCCTCCGTCCGCGAGGTACGTGCGCATCGAGGTCGCCGACCCGGCAGGAAGGAAGGCGTGGGCGAACCCAATCCGGACCTGACCAGAGAACGGGCGCTCGAAGAGCTCGCCGGGCGGCGCTTCGACTTGCTCGTCATCGGCGGCGGGATCATCGGAGCCGGAGTCGCAGCCCACGCGGCCCGCGCTGGCCTCTCCGTCGCACTCGCGGAGAAGGGCGATTTCGGAGGAGCCACATCGAGTGCGTCGTCGAAGCTCATACACGGCGGTCTTCGCTACTTGCGGCTCGGCGATCTCCGCCTCGTCCGCGAGGCACATCACGAACGGCGGATCCTGACGAAGATCGTGGCCCCCCATCTGGTTCAGCGAACGCCGTTCCTTTTGCCTCTCTACCGTGGCGGCCCGTACCGACCCGCCTTCGTCCAGAGCGGAATCGTTCTCTACTCGACGCTCGCGCGGTCCAGGATCAACTGGCTCGTGGATCCGGTCCGCGCCCGGTCGATGGTGCCGCCGCTTCGCGTCGACGGGCTCCGATCGTGCGCTCTGTACGCAGATGCGACCACGAACGACGCGCGGCTTTGTCTCGAGAACGTGCGCGCCGCCGCCGAGGCAGGTGCGTGCGTGCTCAACGGCGCCGAGGTGCTCGCTCTCCACTCCACACACGGCAAGGTGTCCGGCGCCGAGATTGGTGTCGACGGCGAGGTGGTCGAAGTCGATGCGCGCGTGGTCGTCAACGCTGCCGGGCCGTGGGTCGACCAGGTGCGCCGGTTGGAGGACCCCGGGCTCGGCTCGTCGGTCCGCCTGAGCAAGGGAGCGCATGTCCTGATGGTTCTCGATGCGGACTGGAGCGCCGCGCTGACGATCACACAGGACCCCGTGCGCGTCACGTTCGCGGTGCCGTGGTACGGCATGCTCCTCCTCGGCACGACGGACGACGAGCACGAGGGCGAGCCCGGTGAGGTCGCTCCCGACTCCGAAGACGTGGATCGGATCCTGTCCGAGGCGTCCGTGGCGCTGACAGCGGACGTCGTGGCCCGGGATCGCGTGCGCGCTGTATACGCGGGTCTGCGGGTGCTACCGGCCGGCGAGGGTGCGAGCGTGAGCGCAAAACGCGAGACCGTGTTCACTCGAAGTGCCGGCGGAATGCTCAACGTCGCCGGAGGCAAGCTCACGACGTACCGTCGTATTGCTCTCGAGGCTCTCGACAGACTGCGCTCCGAGCTCGGCCTGCACCGGATCGATTCGCGCCCTTGGCCGCTTCCCGGCGCAATCGGTCTGGATGGTGTCGCGCTCCCCGTTGCGCTCGACGACGACATTCGCAAGCACCTCGTCCACCTGTACGGCAGTCGCGCGCCCGACGTGGTCGCTCAAGCGATCGACGACCCCGTGCTGCTCGAGCGGATCGACCCGGGCGGCCCCGACATCCTCGCCCAGGTGAGCTACGCGGCGAAGCACGAGTGGGCGCGGAGCGCCGACGACGTCATACGGAGGCGCACCACGTGCTTCGTCCGAGGGCTCGATAACGACCTGGCGCGGGACCGCGTCGAGCAGCTTCTCACGCACGGCCTCGTCGGATGATCCTCGACCGCACCTGCGGTCGCGTGGCGCAGGCAGCGTTACTATCGCCCGGCCGAAGCCGATGCCGTGGAGGCCGAGCATGACGATCCAGACAGGTGACCAGGCTCCCGAGTTCGACCTCGTGGTGAGGCCAGACGAGCGCGTCCGCCTGTCCGACTTCCGCGGAAAGTCGAACGTCCTCCTCGTCTTCCATCCATTCGCCTTCACGCAGGTCTGCGAAGACGAGGCCCGCGATCTCCAGGAGAATCTCGAGTCGTTTCGGAACGCGCAGACGGAGGTCATCCTCGTCTCGTGCGACCCGTGGCCGGCGAGGCAGGCCTGGAAGAAGGACCTCGCGGCCGACTACGTCTTCGCATCGGACTTCTGGCCGCACGGCGCGGCAGCCAAGGCATACGGCGTCTTCGACGAGCAGACGGGCGCACCGTTCCGCGGCACGTTCCTCATCTCGAAGGATGGAAGCGTCATCTGGTCGCTCGTGAAAGGCCCCGGGGAGCAACGCGTCGAGATGGTCCCGGAGTCGCTCGAGACACTGCACGCTGGGTGATGCTCGCCCTCGAGGAGTGGGGCGAGCCCGGAGATCCACGCGTCGTCTGCCTCCACGGCGTCACGAGCCACGGACGCCACTTCGCGAAGCTCGCCGAATCAGGCCTCGCAGGTTTTCACGTTCTCGCTCCCGACCTGCTCGGCCACGGCTCCTCCCCGTACGTGCCGCCGTGGAGCATCGACGCCCACCTCGCTGCGATCGTCGAGACCGTCGGTGTCGAGCCGGCCGCGCTGATCGGCCACTCGTTCGGGGGCAGGCTCGCGTTCGAGATCGCCGCGCGAGCGCCGAAGCTCGTGCCGCGGCTCGTGCTGCTCGACCCCGCGATCTACCTACCGCCCGAGATCGCGCTCGCCGCCGCCGAGAACGCACGCCAAAACCGCGCGTACGTCTCCTTCGACGAGGGGGTCGACCGTCGCTACGACGAAAGCCAGCTCCGGGACGCGCCGCGAGAGCTTCTCGAGGAAGAGCTCACGGGCCATCTCGTGTGGAGCGACGACGGCTTCCGGTACCGCTACTGCCAGCCGGCGGTCATCACCGCCTACGGCGAGATGGCGTCGCCCCCGCCCTCCTTCGAAAGCGTTCGAATACCGACGCTCCTGGTCCTCGGCACCACCTCGTACCTCCCGTACGACCACCTCCTGGATGCCCACAGGCAGGCGCTCGGAGACCTTCTCGAAGTGGTCGCGGTCGACGGTGGGCACACCGTCCTCTGGGACGCGCTCGAGGAGACGGCAGCCGTCGTCAGCGCGTTTCTCAAGTCATGACGTAAGCGCTCGCGCGCGGGGAGATCAGACGACGTATTCGTCCGCGATCGCGAGGACCTCGTCGAGGACCGCGATCCCCTCGTCGACCTCTTCACGCGTGACCGTCAAGGGCGGCACGACCATGACGACGTTCCAGTGCGTCATGAGGTAGAGGCCCCGGTCGAGAGCGGCCTTGGCCATCCGCGCCACCGGCGCGGCCGCATCGCCACCGGCGTTGAACGGGACGAGCATCTCCCGCGTCTCGCGGTTCTTCACGAGCTCGACGCCCCAGAAGCACCCGAGCCCGCGGACGTCACCGATCGACGGGTGGCTCTCCGCAAGCCCGCGCAGCTGGTCGCCCAGATAGGCGCCGACCTCGGCGGAGTTCTCGACGATGTCCTCTTCGCGGAACGCCTCGATCGAGGCGACCGCCGATGCGCAGGCCAGAGGATGTCCGGCGTACGTCAGGCCGCCGGGGAAGTACTTGTCGCGTACCCAGTCCGCGAGCGGCTTTCGGAAGATCATGGCGCCGAGCGGGACGTAACCGGAGTTGATGCCCTTCGCGACCGTGAGGATGTCCGGGACGACGTCCCAGTTCTCGCAGGCGAACCAGCGCCCGGTGCGACCGAACCCGGCCATGACCTCGTCGAGGATGAGCAGGATCCCGTGCCGGTCGCAGACCTCGCGAATCGACTGGAGATATCCGGGTGGAGGCGGGATGACGCCGTTCGTCCCGGTGACCGTCTCGAGGATCACCGCCGCGACCGTCTGCGGCCCTTCGTACTCGAGGATCTCCTCGAGATGGGGCGCTCCGGTGCAGACCGGGCACGGGTCCGGATGCCCCGCGGGACACCGGTACGTGTACGGATCGAGCATCCGCACGACTCCGGCCATCCCCGGCTCGTTGGGCCAACGGCGCGGGTCGCCCGTGAGCGAGATCGACCCGTGTGTCGCACCGTGGTACGAGCGGTAGCGCGCGATGATCTTGTGCCGGCCCGTGTACAGCCGTGCGAGCTTGATCGCGTTCTCGTTCGCCTCCGCGCCCGAGTTCGTGAAGAAGGACATGGAGAGATCTCCCGGCGTCACTTCCGCAAGCAAGCGCCCGAGGCGCGACCGCGACTCGTTCGCCATGGGCGGCCCGATCGTGCAGAGCCTGTCCGCCTGCTCCTTGATCGCCGCGACGATCTTCGGATGCTGGTGGCCGATGTTGACGTTGACGAGCTGCGACGCGAAGTCGAGATAGCGCTTCCCGTCGTAGTCCCAGAAGTAGCGCCCCTCGGCTCCGGCGACCGCGATCGGGTTGATCGCGTCCTGCACCGACCACGAGTAGAGGACGTAGTCCTTCGCGTCCCCGACGATCTCGCTGCCCAGATTCGGGTTCGTCTCGACGGTCGCCATCGGGTCAGATCGTAACGACGGCAGTGCGCGGTGGGCGCCGAGCTAGGGGGAAGGCGCTCGGCGCGCCTCCGCGCACTTCCTGGTCAGCGTGCCGCAGCGGGCAAGAGCTCCTGCCCGAACGCGGCTCGCTCGACGAACTGACCGACGCCCGGCTCCGCGACGAGGTGGCCGCCTTCCACGAGTACGTTTCCGCGGAGAAGCACGGTCTCCGGCGAGCCCGTGACCTCGGTGCCCTCGTAGAGGTTGTAGTCGGTCTTCGAGTGCTGGGTCGATGCCGAGATCAGATGCCGCTTCTCGGGATCGAAGATGACGATGTCGGCGTCCGAACCCGGCGCGATCGTGCCCTTGCGCGGGTAGAGGCCGAAGAGCTTCGCCGGGCTCGTCGAGAGCAGCTCGACCATGCGATTCAGGGTGATCCGGCCTGTCCGGACGCCGAACTCGTGGATCATGTGCAGCCTGTTCTCGAGCCCAGGCCCCCCGTTCGGGATCTTCGAGAAGTCGTCCTTGCCCATCGATTTCTGTCCGTCCCAGAGAAACGCGCAGTGGTCGGTCGATACGACGGAGAGGATGTCCGACCGCACGGCGTGCCAGAGGACCTCCTGGTTCTCCTTCGGCCTCGGCGGCGGCGTGTAGACGTACTTCGCACCCTCGAAGTTCGGTCGCTCCAGGTGCGTGTAGTCGATGAAGAAGTACTGCGTGCAGGTTTCCCCCCAGACGTCCCAGCCCTGCTCGCGAGCCCGGGCGATCGGCTCCACGGCCTCGCGGCACGAGACGTGGACCACGTACAGCGGGGCTCCCGCGACACGCGCGAGCTGGATGGCCCGATTCGTCGCCTCGCCCTCGAGCTCCGGCGGACGCGTGAGAGCGTGGAAGTGCGGTGCGGTGTTCCCCGCCGCGAGCGCCTGCTTGACGAGAACGTCGATGGCGTCCCCGTTCTCGGCGTGCACCATGACGAGCGCGCCGGTCTCGGCCGCGACCTCCATCGTCTTGAAGAGCGTCTCGTCGTCGACCATGAGCGCGCCCTTGTAGGCCATGAAGAGCTTGTAGGACGTGACTCCCTGCTCGGGCAGCCGCGCGAGCTCCTCGAGGGAGCCGCCCTCGCGCAGATCGGTGACGGCCATGTGGTAGCCCATGTCGATCAGCTGCTTGCCCTCGCGCTTCGCATGCCACGCCTCGAGCGCCTCGGCAAACGACTGACCGGGGGACTGGATGCAGAAGTCCACATGACAGGTCGTACCCCCGAACGCAGCCGCGGTTTGTCCCGACTGGACGTCGTCGATCGTCGTCGTGCCGCCGAACGGCATGTCGAGATGCGTGTGTGGATCGACGCAGCCCGGCAGCACGTACTTCCCCGTGGCGTCGATCACGCGATCCGCGTCCACGTCGAGCGACTCTCCGACGAGCGTGATGCGCTCGTCCTCCACGTAGACGTCGCCGACGTAGTCGTCGGCCGCGGTGATGATCCGACCGCCCTTGATCAGAACCGACATGTCACGTCCTTCCTGGACGAGCTCCGGGCCGGCAGCGTCTCGACGTCGCCGGCCCGGTGCCCGAGTCTCTCTCGCTACTTCCCCTTGAACTTCAGTACGACAACTGCCTTCTTCCACTTCTTGCCGTAGACGTCGAGCCCCTGCTTCTTCAGGTTGGCCACGGCTTTCTTCGCAAGATCAGTGCGATACGACGCCTTGGATGCCGGCTTCTTGATGACCTTGAAGTCGAGCGAGATCTTCGCTGTCTTCGCGTAGTCGGCGGGGTTCATGACGCCGATGCCGAGCTTGTTCGGCCAGATCAGGGCATTCACCTCGTTCATCTGCCAGGTCTGATGGCCCTTCGGCAACGCCGTGCCCTGCGCCACGACGATGTTGGTGCACTCCTTGTAGTGGTCGCGGCAGTAGATCCAGCCCTTGAACGTCGCCTCGAGGAACTTGACTGCAGTCGCCTGGTTTGCCTTGCTCTTGATCCAGTCACCCCGGACGAAGATCCCGTCTTGCAGCATCCCGGTACCGAGGTCGGAGTACTTGAAGACGTTGAGATCGGAGAGCTTGTACAGCTTGCCGGTGTCGGGGTTCTTCGTCTCCAAGACCTGAGCGAACTCGTTGTAGGTCATTGCCGAAGCAGCGTCGATTTCGTGGTTCAGAAACGCGACCATGTCGAACTGCTGCTGCACGAGGGTCACGTCCTTGTCGGGATCCATCCCGTACTTGACGAGCGCCGCACGCTGCTCGAACTCGTTCCCGAAGATCCAGACACCGAACTTCTTGCCTCGCATCTGCTTGAAGTTCTTGATCCCGTCCTTCTTCCAGGTCACCTCGGTCGTGCCGGATCTCGTATAGACCTGGCCGATGTTCACGAGGTCGTTGCCCTGGTCGCGGTTAGCGAGCAGGCTCGGGAACCAGTTGACCCCGAACTCGGCCTGCTTGGATAGCACAGTCTGTTCGTTGACGATCGTGGGCCCGCCGATCTTGAGATTGACGTCGAGGCCGGCCGCCTTGTAGTAGCCCTTAGCCTTCGCCGCGTAGTAGCCGGCGAACTGTGACTGTGTGACCCACTTCAGCTGGACCGTCACCTTCGTGAGGTTCGGGCTCGATGAGCCCGCGACGGCCAGACTCGTCGTCAGCGCGGCGACCGCGAGTACTGCCGCCCCTACGAGCCCCACCACATACCACCTGCGTCGCTTCACGTGCCCTCCATTTCTCGGCCTCGGGCGTTCCGGGGCCTGTCGTACCCGCCTACGATCCCCTCCGCGCCACGGAGGGATGCCAGCTCAATGCGTATCGCTCGATCCCGGAGATCGTCGCGTAGAAAGCAATGCCCATGATGCTCGCGACGAGAATCGCGGCCCAGGAGGTCGCGTACCGTGACAGGTTGACCGCGCTCAGGACGACGATGCCCAACGCCTCGAGGGACCCTCCGAAGTAGTCGCCCACCACGGCGCCGATCATCGCAAGGACGCTCGCCACCTTCAAGGCAGAGAAGACGTACGGGAGCGAGCTCGGAATGCGGACACGACGGAACACGTCTCGCTCGGAGGCTGCGTACGAGCGCATCAGCTCGATCGACTCGGGATCCACGGAGGTAAGCCCGCGCAGTGTGTTCACGAGCACCGGGAAGAAGCACAGAACCGCGGCGATCGTCACCTTCGACCACGGGCTGAGGATCCCGAACCATGCGTTCGTAATCGGTGCGAACGCGATGATCGGAATCGCGTTCGCGGCAATCATGTACGGCATCAGCGCGTCGCCGAATGGACGCCACCGCGCGAGGACGAGCGCGACGACGATCGCGGCACCGCTGCCCAGAACGAATCCACCTACTGCCTCTTTGAGCGTGATCCACGCCCCGCGTAGGAGTAGATGATGCTCGTCGACGAGAGCCCCGACGACGTCGGAGAACCTCGGTAGCAGGAAGTCCTCCACCCCGAGTACGTCGGGAAGAAACCACTGCCACGCCGCGAGGCCGAGGCCGAAGACCACGATGGCCGGCACCCACTCGCGGATCCGCTCGCCGAAGTGCCGCGAGGCGGCGGAAGTGGATACCGAACCGCTCACGCGATCTCGCCGTCCGGTGCGAGGGTCTCCTCGACCTCGTCAGCTCCTGTCGCATGCAGCGTCTCTCGCACCTCGGTGACGAGCTCGAAGAACCGCGGTTCTTCCCGCGTCGTGGCCGTACGCGGCTGGGGCAAGTCCACGGGAACAAGGCTCGCGATCCGCCCCGGCCGCGGGGACATGACGACGACGCGAGTGGACAGGAACACCGCCTCGGAGATCGAGTGGGTGACGAAGATCACCGTCGATCCGGTCTCCGCCCAGATGCGTAGCAGCTCCAAGTTGAGGCGCTCGCGCGTCATCTCGTCGAGCGCACCGAACGGCTCGTCCATGAGCAGGAGCGCGGGCGAGAACGAGAGCGCCCGCGCGATGGACACGCGCTGCTGCATGCCTCCCGAGAGCTGCCACGGGTGGTGCTTCTCGAACCCGGTGAGCTCGACGAGCTCGAGCATGTCTCTGACACGCTCTGCGCGCTGCGCGCGGTCCCACCCCAGCATCTCGAGCGGCAAGGCGATGTTCTTCGCGACGGTCCGCCAGTCGTACAGGACAGGCGCCTGGAACACGATTCCGTAGTCGCGGTCGAGCCGTGCCTTACGGGCTGGCTTTCCGTTGACGACGACGTCCCCCTCGGTGGGCTCGACGATGTCGCCCACGATGCGAAGCAGCGTCGACTTTCCGCAACCCGACGGTCCGATCAGCGAGACGAACTCGCCGCGCTTGACCTCCAGGTCGATCTCCTGCAGCGCCGTCACACCGCCCTTGCCGAAGACCTTCGTGAGGCCGTTGATCGACACGACCAAGCCTTCAGCGCTCACACCAGACGCTCCGGAGCGCGGTGCACGACGACCTTCTCCGCGAGGAGGACGATGAGGAAGAACCCAATTCCGAGAAGGGCGGCGTAGAGATTCGTCGCCCACAGATTCGTCGGCTCGAGAACGTAGTACTGGTTGAAGTTGAGGATCGCACCACCGAGGCCGTTGGAGATCGAGGCGGTCTGCTCGCCGATGATCGCCCCGACAACGCTCGCCGTCGCCGCGATCTTCAGCGCTGTGAAGATGTACGGAAGCGCAGTAGGGACGCGAAGCTTCCATAGGGTCGTCCACCCTCGAGCCGCGTACGAGTGCATGAGCTCGAGCGCCCAGGGATCCGCGGACAGGAGCCCGCGCATGGTGTTGACGGTGACCGGGAAGAACGTGAGGTAGGCCGCGATTACCGCGACCCGCACCCAGTCGGACGGAGGCCCGCCCCCGATCGAGACGCTGCCGAGGCCGCGAACCACGATCGGCGCCAGCGCCAGGATGGGGATCGTCTGCGAGGCGACGACGTACGGCATGATCCCGCGCCGCAACACGTCGAACTGAGCGAGGATCACTCCGAGCGCAAACCCGATGACGGCTCCGAACAGGAAACCGACCGCCGCGGCGCGCGCGGTGAAGAGCGTCGCATGCAAGAGGTAGAGCCAGAGATCGTCACCGGTGGATGTCGGCTGACCGAGCTGCAGCACGATCTCATGGAGATGCGGAAGCGTGAGCTCGTTCACGCGAAACGGCTTCGTCCAGCCCGTTCGCTCCCAGAGCCACTTGTACCCCTCCCACAGCGCCCAGAACCCGCCGAGGACGAGCACGAACACGAGTCCGCGCTTGAGGAGCGAGCGACCGCGCACCGCAGGAATCTGTCACAGACTCGGTGCTGGTGCGGAGCGATCGGCTCCGCACTAGTCTCTCCGCCGTGCCTCTCGATCCGAGCCGCACCGTGGCCGAGTTGAAGGATCTCCGTGAGCTCACGGGAGACGAAGACGGCGCCCAGCGCGTCGCCTGGACCGACACGTGGGAGACCGCACGCGGCTGGCTACGCGAGAGGCTCGCCGGCACGGGAGCCACCGAAGAGGTCGATCAGGCCGGGAACCAGTGGTTCACGCTCGCCGGAGCCTCCGACCGGTCCGTCCTGATCGGCGGACACATCGACTCCGTGCCGAACGGAGGCTGGCTCGACGGCTGTCTGAACGTCCTGGCGGGAGTCGAAGTGCTTCGCCGGATCGCATCGGATGGCTCGCCGCCTGTGACGATCCGCCTCGTCAACTGGGCGGACGAGGAGGGAGCGCGATTCGGCCGCAGCCTCTTCGGCTCGAGCGCAGCTGCAGGCTCGATGAAGGATCAAGGCGAGCTGCGCCAGCTGACCGACCGGGACGGAATCGCGCTCCCGGACGCGCTCGCCGAGCACGGAGTCGATCTCGACAGCGCACTCGAAGCGCGGGCCCAGCTCGAGTCGGCCGCCGCCTACCTCGAGCTCCACATCGAACAGGGCCCGGTCCTCGAGTCGCTCGATCTGCCGCTCGGAGTCGTGCTCGGGACGTTCGGCGTCGAGCGCCATCGGATCACGTGGCGAGGACAGGCCGCGCATGCAGGCTCGACCCCGATGGACCAGCGCAGGGACGCCCTTGCAGGAGCAGCGAAGCTCGCGCTCGAGATCCGCGACATTGCCGCGCGCGTCGGCGACGGCGCCGTGTGTACCTCGGGCGGCGTGGTGTGCAAGCCGGGGATCGTGACGTCGGTCGTCGAGACCGCCGAGCAGCTCCTCGACCAGCGCCATCTCGATGCGACCAAGCTCGAGTCGCTGCTCACCCAGGCGAAGCAAGCAAGCGCGCGCTTCGCGGCGGAGGAGAAGATCGACGTCGAGTTCGAGCGCATCTGGTCGATCGAGCCGATCCTCTTCGACGACACGCTGCTCGGTCTTTGCGAGGAAGCCGTCCTGGAGACCGCCGGGACGTCACACCGCTTGCCTTCCGGGCCGCTGCACGACGCCGCCGAGGTGGCGCGCGCAGGCGTGCCCACGGTGATGCTCTTCGTCCAGAGCCTGCGCGGCCTCTCGCACACGAAGCTCGAGGACACGAAGGAAGAGCATCTCGAGCTCGCGGTGCGGGCACTCGACGGGCTCGCGACGAAGACCGTCGACTGGGTCGCTGCCGGCGGCGGTCGATAGCGCGGTTGGACGCCGGCCGCTGACCCGAAGTTGGATCGGAGTGGCCGCCGGGCTCGCAGTCGGCGGCTGCCTGACGTGGAACGTGTCCAACGTCGGCGCGGTTGCCGATCCGCTGTCGGATGCATACGGAGTCTCGCTGCCCGCGATCGGGCTGCTCACGGGGGCGCTCTTCGTCACGCACCTCGCCTCGCAGCTGCCCGCCGGCAGGCGCGCCGATCGTCACGGAGCTCGGGTCGTCGCCATCGCTGCGATCGGATTCGTGCTCGCAGGAAACGCGATCCTCCTCGCCGACGACGTCTTCGCACTCGCGCTGCTCGGTCGGGCCATCGTCGGGTTCGGCTCGGGCGCGGGTTTCGTTGCCGGGCTCGATCTCGTGCGAGCGGGGCGAGGCGGGCCGATCCTGCAGGGCACCTACGGAGGAGCGACCATGGCCGGGGGAGGTCTCGCCCTCATGGTCGTGCCGTCGCTGACCGAGGCGAATGGCTGGAGAGCACCGTACTGGAGCGCCGTGATTCTCGCGCTGGTCGCGCTCGTTCCGACGCTCGCGGCCACCGGCCTCCCCCGCATCGGCCACGTGGAGGTGGGCGTCCTGCGAGACCCGGGGCTGATCCCTCTCGGTGTGTTACAGGCTGCGACGTTCGGTCTCGCCGTCATCGCGGGAAACTGGGCGGTGCCGCTGCTCGAGCATCAGGGCGTCAGTCCTACCGCCGCGGGTCTCGCGGCCGGGCTCATCCTCTCCGCGGGCATCGTCACCCGGCCGACCGGCGGGACGTTTGCGGGAACCGCGTACGCACGCATCGCAATGGTCTCGGCGCTCATCGGAGTCGCCGTGGGCGCCGGGCTGCTCGCGCTCGGCGGGCCATTCTGGCTTTCGGTCACCGGATCGGTTGCGATCGGTCTCGGAGCCGGTCTCCCGTTCGCGATCATCTTCGCCGCGGCTCAGCGACGGCGACCTGACGCCCCTGCCGCGGCCATCGCGCTCGTCAACGGCATGGGAGTTCTGACCATCCTCGTCGGCACCCCGCTCGCCGGCATCGCCTTCCTGCTGCCCGGCGACGGCCGCCTGGCGTTCGCCGCAATCGCAGCTCTCTCACTGTCGGCGCTCATCGCGCTCCGCAAAGCCGACTTCTAGCGCGATAATCCGGGACTCCGACTGCGTGAAGGAGAAGAGCATGCCCCTGAGCTTCGGCGTCACCGTTCTGCCCGATCCGCCCTACGGCCGCCTCGTCGAGTTGCTTCAGCTCGCTGAGCAGAACGGCTTCGAGTACGGCTGGACGTACGACTCGCACGTGCTCTGGCAGGAGTCGTTCCCGCTCCTGACGCTCGCGGCACAGGCGACCTCGACTCTCAAGCTCGGCCATTGCGTCACGAACCCGGGCACGCGCGAACCGACCGTGCTCGCAAGCGGATACGCCACCCTCCACGACATCTCGAACGGCCGGATGGTCATGGGGATCGGGCGCGGAGACTCGGCGCGGCGTTACATCGGCCAGCAGCCCGTGAAGGTCGCCGAGTTCGAACGGCGGCTGGCGATGATCCGCGACTTCATGAACGGTCGCACCGTCGACTGGAACGACAAGGAGCTTCAGCTCAAGTGGGTGCGACCGGAGCTCGAGGACATCCCGATGATGGTCGCGGGCTACGGGCCGAAGGCGCTCGCGGTGGCAGGCCGAGTCGGAGACGGGGTGATCATCCAGCTCGCCGACCCGGACATCATCCAGTGGATCATGGACACCGCTCGAAAGGCAGCGGAGGAGGCAGGGCGCGACCCGTCAGCACTCCAGTGCATCGTCTGTGCGCCGAGCCACATCTCGGCCGACATCGCGGACGCGCGCGAACAGGTGCGCTGGTTCCCCGCGATGGTGTCGAACCACGTGAAGGACCTGATCGAGCGGTACGGGACCGACGGTTCCGTCGTGCCGAAGGCGCTCACCGACTACGTGCAAGCGCGCAAGTTCTACGACTACGACGAGCACTCGCGCGTCGGCGCGAAGCACGGCGAGTTCGTCACCGACGAGATCTGCGATCGCTTCTGCGTGCTCGGCACGCCCGAGCAGGCAACCGCCAAGCTGAAGGAGCTCGAGTCGATCGGCGTCGACCAGTTCAACATCTACCTCATGACGCAGGGTCAGGAGGATGTGCTGGCCGCGTACGGGAGCGACATCATCCCGCAGTTCTCCGGCATCGCAGCCTAGGAACCGACGTCTAGACGATCGTCTTTCCGAGAGCGCTCGCGACGAGCTCGACCGCGGTGAGAGCCGTCGTGTTCTCACGGTCCAGGATCGGGTTCACCTCCACGACCTCGAGCGAGCCTGCGACTCCTGCTTCCGCAACGAGCTCGAGGGCGAGATGCGCCTCGCGGTAGGTAAGCCCGCCACGAACAGGCGTCCCGACCCCCGGTGCGAGCTCGGGATCGAGCGCGTCCATGTCGAGCGAGACGTGGACGAACCCGGGGCCGGAGACCCGGTCGAGCGCCTCGCGGACGGCACGCTCGACTCCGATCCGGTCGATCTCGCTCATCGTGAACACACGGACGCCCGCTTCTCGCAGCAATCGCCGCTCGCCCTCGTCCGTGTGCCGGATGCCGACGAGCGCCACGCGCTTCGGATCCACAGCGGGAAGCGGCCAGACGTCGCTCGCAAACCAGTCTCCGGCGAGACCGAGTGCGGCCGCAAGGCCCATCCCGTGGACGTTTCCGCTCGGACTCGTCTCGGGCGTGTTGACGTCGGGATGCGCATCGATCCAGAGCACTCCCCCGACCCCGTGCACGGACGCGAGGCCTCCGAGCGTCCCGAGCGCGACGGAGTGGTCGCCACCGAGGACGATCGGAGTCGCCCCGACCTCGAGCTCCTCGACGACCTTCGCAGCGATCCGCTCGCACGTCGCTTTGATCTCGGGCAGGAATCGCGCACGTTCGTCGTGAACTGCGGTCGCCTCGGGCACCGCCGTCTCGACGTTCCCGTGGTCCCGCACCTCGAACCCCAGGCTCTGGAGACGCTCCTCCAGGCCGGCGTTGCGAATCGCCGACGGGCCCATGTCGACACCGCGCCGTTCCTGCCCGAGGTCGAGGGGCGCACCGATGATCGCGACCTGTCGCTGCCCGCCGTTCGTCACGGCGAGCAAGCGTACTGATCGGGAGAGTGGCGAGGGCCGGACTTGAACCGGCGACACCACGGTTTTCAGCCGTGTGCTCTACCAGCTGAGCTACCTCGCCGAGCGCGTCGCAGTGTACCCCGCCTCCGCTCCGTTCCTGGCGATACGGTGCCCCGATGGAGCTCGCGTTCCTCCCGGCGACCGAACAGGCTCGGCTCGTTCGTACGAGGGAGGTGTCATCGAACGAGCTCGTCCGGCTCTACCTCGACCGGATCGAGCGGATCGATCCCGAGCTCAACTCCTTCGTCACAGTCTGTGCGGAAGACGCGCTCGCAAGTGCCCGAGAGGCCGACGAGAATCCAGCGGAGAAGGCGTTCCACGGCGTCCCCATCGCCATCAAGGACCTGACCGCCACCGCTGGTATCCGGACGACCTACTCGTGTCGTGCATTCGCCGAGAACATCCCCGATTTCGACACGGCAGTCGTCCGCAGGATCCGAGACGCTGGCTTCGTGCTCGTCGGGAAGACGAACACGCCGGAGTTCGGCACGGTCGCCTTCACCGAGTCGGAGCTGAACGGCTCGACCCGGAACCCCTGGAACCCGGCTCTCACTCCGGGGGGTTCGAGTGGGGGCGCCGCGGCCGCCCTTGCAGCGGGGCTTGTCCCGCTCGCGCACGGCAGCGACGGCGGGGGCTCCATTCGAATACCCGCGTCCTGCTGCGGGGTCTTCGGCCTCAAACCGTCTCGCGGTCGAGTCTCGTCCGCACCGTTCTCCTCGCTGGAAGGACTCTCGACGGCTGGGCCTCTGACCCGCTCTGTCGCTGATGCCGCCGCACTCCTCGATGTGCTCTCTGGCTACGAGCCCGGTGACCCCTGGTGGGCGCCGCCTCCCACTCGGCCGTTCGCCGACGACGTGGGCGAGAGCCCCGGTCGGCTTCGAGTGGCACTCACCACCACGCCGCCGATAGAGGCGCTAGTCCATCCGGAGTGCGCTGCCGCGGCCGCATCGGCCGCGGCGCTCCTCGAAGATCTCGGTCACGACGTCGAGGATGCCGGCCCTTCCTGGGACATCCCTGGCCTGATCGACGACTTCATCACCGTGTGGCAGGTCGGTCCGACGTTGTACCCGGTCGCCAGCGAGCACCTAACGCCGCTCAACCGGAGACTCGCCGCCAGAGCGAGAGAAACATCCGCCGCAGAGTACGGAGCCGCCGTTATCCGCCTGCAAGGGGCTGCACGCCGGATCGTCTCCTTCTGGGAGCAGTTCGACGTACTCGTCACGCCCACGCTCGCCCTGCCGCCCGTGCCGATCGGATGGCAAGAGGACGGTGTCGAGGACGAGCTCGACCAGCTGCGCCGTAACACCCTGTTCACGCCGTTCACCGCGGTCGCGAACCTCACCGGCCAGCCGGCGATGTCGCTGCCGCTCCACGCTTCGGAGGACGGCCTCCCGATCGGCGTGCAGGTGATCGGGCCGCCCGCAGGTGAGGCGCTTCTCCTCCGGCTCGCAGCTCAGCTCGAAGTCGCGCGGCCATGGAAGGAGAACCGGCCCCCGGTGTCCTGATGCAAAAAGTCAGCGCGCGGGCGTGATCCGGATGTGTTGACCGGGCGAGACGTGCAGCATGCGCGCTGCGCTCCCACGCGAGATCGCGACCGACATGTTCCCGTAGCTGTCGAGGTAGAGGATGACGTCGCCCGGCCGGGCGTCCGCGAACGTCCTCGCCATCACTGCGTAGTAGTTCTCACCCGCGAGATCGAGCTCCGCGCGCGTTCCGAGGGCGATCCCGATGCCCTCGACGTGCTCCCGGGTGAGATTCAGCACGACGTTGCCGAAGCTGTCGACGTACAGGATCGTGGCGACCGCTTCCCCGTCGGTCATCTGTGGCTCCGGGAGATCGAGTGCGACCAGGCCTTCGGGATCGATCGGAGGGCCGATGTCGGCGAGCGCCACCCCGAGGGCGAGATGAGCCGCCGCCGGCGAGAAGAGGTCGCGCGCGTGAAACGTTCTCGAGATCGTCTCGAGCGCGTACTTCGGATTCGCGAGCTCGTGCGCCGCCACGATGCCCGCGCGCGTCGCCGCAGGGAGCAGCAGCCCGTTGTCCGGCCCGACGTACAGCCGGCCTTCGCCGTCCTGGATCGCGAGCGGACGACGCGGGCCGCCGACTCCCGGGTCAACGACTGTCAGGTGCACGCCGACGGGCATGTACGCGATGGTGTTCGCGAGCACGAGAGCGCCCTGCAGCACCGCCTGCGGCGGAATCCCGTGCGTGATGTCGATGATCTCGACTTCGGGTGCGATGCGCTTCATCACACCGTGACAGGTCCCCACGAAGTCGTCCTGAAGCCCGAAGTCCGTCAGGAACGTGATGAACACGCGCGGAGCCTAACGTCGAGCTCGTCTGGTCGCGGGAGTGCGCTGGTCAGCGGCGGCGATATGCCGCGACCGGGACGCATCCTCGGCGATGACCGCGTCGGCCCTCGCCGCAGAGTCGTCCTCCACGCGTGCGAATGCGGACGAAAGCCGTCGGCGCCTGGACCGGAAGCGGCCTGCCGGCGAGGCGGCGATGGGTCATCGAGTAGGTCCCCGGGTCGAACACGCGCGCAGCATAGACACCGGACCGGCCGGTCAGGTCGTGGGAGTCGACTCGGTACGCACAGCCGTCTGAGGGGCTTGGCCTCGTGGAGCCTCCGCCAGAAGCTCTGCGACCTGGCGCTGTATCCGGACGAGCTTGGCCGCGATGATCGCGACGTACGCGAGCACCACGACGAAGACGACTCCGTAGACAGCCGCGACGTACTGCCCCTGACTCATCTCAGGACCTCGCGCAGCTCCCGAAGGTCCACATCGATTCGCTTGCCGAGGAGCTCCACTCGGTAGAGCACGTAGGCGAGAAGAGTCACCGCCGCCCAGCACGAGCAGAACGTCAGGAACATCGTCGTGCTCATCTGCGGTCCCTCCCGCGTGAAGACCGTCGGATGGATGAAGTCGTCGGCCAGTCGGATCGCGAGAAAGCTGATCGGAATCAGCACGACCCCGAAGAGCGCGTAGACCGCCGACGAGCGAGCGCGTCGCGGACCTTCGGGGAGCGAGAACCGGAGCATGAAATACGCGCAGTAGAAGAGGAAGAGGACCAAGAAGAGGACGAGCTGATTCGAGTCCCACGTCCACCAGACCCCCCAGGAAGCCTTCGCCCAGAGCGAGCCTGTCACGAGTGTCAGCGATCCGAAGATCGTCCCCTGGTGGATCGCGACGTACCCCTCGAGGTCGTAACGCTCGTCCCGACGCCAGAGGAGGAGCAGCGCCTTCCATGCTCCGAGGCCGAAGCAGAAGTACGCGGTCAGAGCGATCGGAACGTGGATGTAGAAGATCCTCTGGGAGATCCCCTGGTCCGCGTCCTCCGGCGCGACCAGCAACGCCATGAGGATCGCGAGTCCCATGAGCGCTGCCGCAAGAGCAGCGAGAGCCGGAAGGCCGCGAGTCGAGGAAGTGGTGCTCAGGGGTCTACTCGGTGACGACGTACTCGAAGGACGCCCACGAGAGTACCGCGAAGACGGCGTCGTACAGTAAGAGGAACAGGAGGAACCGGCCGCCGTCCGGCGAGATCGCCGCACCGACGCCGCCGACGACCAGCGGGATCGACAGAGGGAGGACGAGCAGGGGGAGCAAGAGCTCTCGCGCGCGTCCGGCAGCGGCCATCGCGGCCAGCAGCGACCCGACGACGCAGATCCCGATGTCGGCGAGCAGGACACCCGCGACCGCGGTCGCGTCGAGCGGTGCGAAGAAGAGGGCGAACGCCGGAAGCGCCACGACCTGCGCAGCGAGCAGGAACGCGAGCGTCGCGAGCGTCTTGCCAAACCAGATCGCGCTGCGATCGCACGGGGCCAGGATCAAGCCGTCGAGAACTCCGTGCTCGTGCTCCGGTACCCATGCCCGCGCGAGACCGAGCAGCGCGGTGAAGACGATTGCGACCCAGAGCAATCCGTATGCCGCGTCGCCCCCGCTGTCGTTCGGGAGTGCGAACCGGAAGACGACGAGAGTGGAGAGGACGAAGAGCAGCATCGCGGGCAGGGTGTCCCGGGCACGGAGCTCGACCCTCAGATCCTTCCTCGCGAGCACAGCCACATCCGTGAGGTAGGTCATGCGAGTGCCAGCCTGCTGGTCGCATACCGCTCGAGCCGTGCGGGATCGTGGGTCGACACCACGAGGGTGCGCGTGCCGGCGAGCCCGGAAAGCTCCGCATCCAGCAACGCCGTACCGGCTTCGTCGAGCGCAGCAAACGGCTCGTCGAGGACGAGGAGCTCCGGGTCGTGGAGCAGCACTCGGCAGAGCGCAAGCCGTTGCGTCATTCCCTGCGAATACGCATGGACACGTTCGTGACGCGCCTCCCAGAGGGCGAATCGCTCGAGAAGCATCCCGATACGCTCCCGTCGCTCCGGGACGCGGTAGAGCCGCCCGAAGAGATCGAGGTTCTCGAGCGCGGTGAGCTCTCTGTAGACGAGCGGCTCATGAGAGAGAAAACCGACGTGACCGCGATCGGCGCTCATCTCGAGCGTTCCACGCGAAGGCGCCGTCAGACCCACGAGAAGGCGCAGCAGCGTGGTCTTTCCAGAGCCGTTCGCCCCCGTCACGACGAGTGTCTCACCCCGCTCGAGCTCGAAGGACACGCCGCGAAGCACGCGACGCGCTCCGAACCGCTTCTCGAGCTCAACAGCGCGAATCACGCGCGGACGCTACTTCAACCGCACCTTCGCCTCACTCGACCAGCGCGGTGCTGACCTCGAAGTCGCTCCTCCCGACGATCGAGAAACCGCGTGCGGTCGACTCGCACGTTCTGCCCGATCATGACGCCGTCGAGTGCGACCGTGCTGCCTCCGACGTCGGCGATGATACGGCCGCATGGGCTGAAGATCACGCCGCGCCACCTGACGTCCTCGCCGGTGAGACTCATGTCCGCTGCCGACGCGGGCTGGCAGTTCGGATTCCCACCCGCGGCAAGCGAGCCGTCGTTGTCCGGGTCGAGATCGGTATTCGGGACTGCGAAGAACAGCACCCCGGTGCCGGAGTAAGGACGAAGCGTGCTATGCGGTGCATCGACCGTGACGCTGGGCGCGAGAGCCGTGATGGAGCCGCTGAGCCCATCGCCCGTCATCGTCAGCGACTGAGTCGCGCAGTAGGTTCCGCTGGGAAGCACTCCGCTATGACGAATCACCCTGCGGGGCTGCGAGATGACGACCCGCTGAGATGTGATCCTGATCGTCCTTCCCGCGTACGTGCAGCGGCTGAGCCAGCCGAAGTCCGCCGGGATGAACCATGCGGGCCAGTTGAGCGTGTCGAACACGTCTCTCGGAAGTCTGTTGAGGGGCGGCGCATCACCGAATTGCGAGTAGATGTCCGGCTCGACGCTCGACGGGCAGTTGTTCCTTGAGACCGTGCCGTCAGCTGCCCAGAACGGCCCGTGCGAGATGCGAAACTGTCCGTTTGAATGGACGAATCCGTTGATGCTCACTTGCTCTGCGCCAAACTCGAGGCCGTCGTCGCAGTCGTGCTCGTACGAGAAGATCGCGAGGTTCCCGGGATCGTTCAGGCGCTCCGCGATCGCGTGCCTGGGTGATGGTCGTGCTGAGGATGCCGAATACCTTCCCGAAGAATGTGTCCGCAGTCGATGCTGACAGTGACCTCGATCCGGTTTGGGCGGCCGATCCGGTTCCGGTAAGCGCGCACGTACGGGAATCGACCGTCGCTTCGGGCATGTTGCGCGTCCCGTACACACGCGCGACGTCCTTGGCGGCGCCGCAGCCTTCTGGGAGCTCTCGCGCGGCAGCAAGTGCCGCCGCGTCTGCGGCATCCTGGGCCGTCTTCTGCACGACGTACCAGTAGCCCGACGTCGACCGCTAACGCGCCCATGCCCAGGAAGAGCGGCAGCAGAAGGGCGAAGAGCACAACGGTTTGTCCTGCCTCGTGTCGGAGGCGGCCCACCATCCCGAAAAGTGTAGGAACGGCGTCAGACGAGGACGTCGAGCGCGACGAATGCGCAGAACACGATGCTGATGACGCCGTTCACCGTGAAGAACGCAGCGTCGAGTCGCCGTAGGTCTCCCGGTCGAACGAGCGAATGCTCGTATCCGAGCAACGCCGCCACGACGAGGACGCCGAGCCAGTAGAAGACGTCGGAACCCAGCCCCAGTCCGGCGGCCGCGAGGAACAGCACCGTGAGAGCATGGAAAGCGCGGGCGCCCGCGAACACGCCGCGTTCACCGAAACGGGTCGCCCAGGAGTGAAGACCCTCCGCACGATCGTGCTCGAGGTCGTAGAGCGAGTAGAACAGGTCGAAGCCGGCGACCCAGAAGAGCACTGCGGCGCCTAGTGCCCATGTCTCCCAGACGGTGTTCCCCGAAATCGCGAGCCACGCCCCCACGGGAGCGAGGCCGAGACACGCTCCGAGCCAGAGGTGGCACATCCACGTCAGCCGTTTGAGATACGGGTAGACGACGAACATCGCAACGGGAATCGGCCACAGCCAGCGCACTACCGGATCGAGCTGGAACACCGCGACGAGGTAGACGGCGAAGGCGGCCGCGCAGAGCGCAACCACCTGGGGGCGGGTCAGGACGCCAGACGGCAGCTCTCGTCCCGCGGTCCGTGGGTTTCGGGCATCGAGCTCAGCGTCGACGAGACGGTTGAGCGCCATCGCCAACGTACGCGCGCCGGCCATGGCCACCGTCACCCACACCATGTCGGAGGCTCCGGGCCAGCCGTCGACCGAGAGCAGCGCACCGACGTACGCGAACGGCAGCGCGAATACGGTGTGCTCGATCCGGACAAGGGATGCGAACCGCCTCGGTAGCGGAGCCGTTGCTGTGCTCATGACTGTCGATGCTGGGTTGCCGTGTCGCCCGACGCGAGCTCGAGCCCGTGCCGAAGCGCCGGGCGAAGAACGGCGAATCCGTCCCGACATCCGCCCGGCGAGCCCGGAAGGTTCACGATCAGCGTCCGCCCGCGAAGCCCGGCGATCCCTCTCGAGAGGAGGGCATGGGGAGTCCGGGCGAGTGCATCCGCTCGGATCGCTTCTGCAACCCCAGGAGCCTCGCGATCGAGCACCAGTCGCGTGGCCTCGGGGGTCACGTCCCTGGGCGCAAATCCAGTGCCTCCTGTTGTCATTATGAGCAACGCGGAGTCGGCGAGCTCCAGCAACGCCCCGGCGATGTCGTCGACCTCGTCGGCAACGACTCGCCGCTCGACGTCGAAGCCGTCGCCGAGAAGAAGCTCCTCGAGAAGCGCGCCACTCGTGTCGTCACGCTCTCCGGAGCTCACACCGTCCGAGACGGTCAGCACGACTGCTTTCACGCCGTTGGCTCTTGCTTGGTCTTCTCGACGAGCCGCACGGCCGAGATCGACATACCGGAGTCGATCGCCTTTGCCATGTCGTACACGGTGAGCGCGGCGACGGTGGCAGCGACTAGCGCCTCCATCTCGACCCCGGTCTGCGCGGTCGTCTCCGCCGACGCCTCGATTTCCACGGATGCCTCGACGACGCGCGCCTGAACGTCGAGGTGGGTCAGCGGAAGCGGGTGGCAGAGCGGGATGAGCTCGGCAGTGCGCTTCGCGGCCATGATCCCGGCCAGCTGGGCAGTCACGAGCGCATCCCCCTTCGGCAGGCTCCCGAGCCGGAGCGCCGTCTCCGGCGCCATCTGGACGCTCGCACGCGCGACCGCTCGCCTCCGCGAGAGCGGTTTTGCTCCGACGTCCACCATTCGGACGCCGCCAGACTCGTCGAGGTGCGAGAGGTCGGTCATCGGTCTACCGCGTCCACAGCGGGATCGTAGACGCGCGGTAGCCGCGAGATCATGGTCACGAGAGAGCGTTTTCACGTGAAAACGCTGTGCTGCCGTCCGGCGCGTCCGCCGCGCGGGCGCCCGCCGGAAGATCGAGCGTGAAGACTGTGCGGCCGGGACGCGACTCGACCCGCACCGCCCCGTCCATCAGCAACGCGAGCTCCTTTGCGATGGCCAGGCCGAGGCCGCTCCCCGACGCCACGCCACCCTCCGCCCGGTAGAAGCGCTCGAAGACGGCGTCCTGCTCCGCAGCCGGGATGCCTGGTCCGTTGTCCTCGACCACGAGCTCGGCTCGATCGCCCCGCCGACGTCCGCCGACCACGACGCGCGTGCCATCCGGAGTGTGAACGAGCGCATTCGCGATGAACGCACGCCCGATCTGAATGACGCGCTCCTCGTCTCCGAGTCCCCACGGATCCCCCTCGACCCTCGCGTCGAGCCGGTGCGCGGTAGCGGCACTCATGTGCTCGAGCTCCTCCGTCAACGCCCGCGCAATCCCTCCGACATCCACCGGGTCCCTCGAGAGACTGAGCTGCCCCGCGTCGACTCGGGAGAGATCCAGGAGATCCGTCGACAGCTTCGACAACCGCTCGACCTGCGTCTGCATCGTCGCCAGGAACGTCGCTCGCGTCTCGTCGTCGAGGTCCTCGTCGGTCAGCAACTCCAGAAACCCGCCGATCGAGAACAGCGGTGTCCTCAGCTCATGCGAAGCGTTCGCGACGAACTCCTTCCGCGCATTGTCGAGCTGCGCGAGTTGCACCCGCATTCGATCGAACGCACGCGCGAGCTGCCCGATCTCGTCGTCGCCGCGGTCGATGACCGGCTGCGAGAAGTCGCCGCCCGCGATCCGCTCCGCAGCGTTCTCCAGGCGTTGCAGGCGGTGCGCGAGCAGCCCCGACGCGAACAGGCCCAGGACGAAGGCGAGGACGAGGGCGAAGGCCGTGGCGAACAGGAACCGGCGCTCGACGAGTCGTACGGTCGCGAGCGAGTCGGCCAGGGACGCTCGGAAGAGCACCACGGCATCCGAATCGTGCGGAACCGCCAGATCGGCGAAATCCTCCCCGGGACCGACAACCCGGTGGCGCTCTACCTTCCCGCTCTCGAGCGCGCGCAGCGCAGTCGGATTGTTCGCAACGGCGAGCGAACGACGCCCGAGTGAATCCGCCGAGACGGTGAGCGCCGGCGGCTGCTGCGTCAGTACGTCGAAGGCAATGACTCTCGAGTTGGTCGCGATGGCCCACGTGTCGACGGTGTCGCCCCAGAGAAAACGGTTCTTCGGCAGATTCTCGACGAGGGGGACCGCGAGCTTCTCGAGCTGATCGAGCCGCGCGTCGACAAGTCGCTGCTCGAGCGACGGGATGACGATGAAGTACGCGGCGCCGAGAGCTGCTGCAACGATCCCGGCAAGCGCGAGCGCAATGCGCACCCGGATACCACCGGGGATCCTCACTCCGCTCTGAAGCGGTAGCCGGCCCCCCGGATCGTCAGGATGAGCTCCGGGTTGCCCGGATCCCGCTCGATCTTCTCGCGCAGATGGCGAACGTGCACGTCGATCGTGCGCGGTTCGCGATAGTCGGCACTCCCACGTAGCCGCTCCAGGAGCTCGCGACGCGAGAAGACAACGCCTGGGCTCGACGCGAGCACTACGAGCAACTCGAACTCGATGAACGTGAGCTGGATGACGCCACTCCGTATCTCCACCGTGCGTCGCGGGATGTCGATCCGGAGCTCGCCTCGTTCGATCAGCTCATCGCGCTCCTTCCCGAGATGCGGAGTCACGGCCCGGCGTAGCAAGGCACGGATGCGACTTCGGAACTCTCGTATGGAGAAGGGCTTGGTGATGTAGTCGTCAGCTCCGAGCTCGAGCCCAAGCACTTTGTCGAGCTCGTCCCCGCGCGCCGTGAGCATGATGATCGGGACGGTGCTCTCGCCTCGCAACCGCTTGCACACCTCGAGGCCGTCGAGCTTCGGGAGCATCACGTCGAGGACGACGAGATCCACGTCCTCCTCGGCGAACTTCTCGAGCGCTTCCTCGCCGTCTCGTGCCTGCACGACGCGATAGCCGTCCCGCTCGAGCGGATACGTCAGCAACGTCTGGATCGAGTCCTCGTCGTCGACGAGAAGGATGGTCGAGGGATTCGGCATCAGGGCGGTGGCCGAGGCGCGCAGGTCCGTATCTGCCCGCCTACTATAGCCCGGCAATGGATGCGGCTCGGCCCCGGAGGCGGAGGCGGCGGCCGCGCCGCGGCACCGTGGACAGACCGCTCAACACCCGGCTCGTTCGGGTGTCCGCACTCATCATCGCCCCAGCGCTGCTCGCATTGCTGTTCTCCGTGGCGACAACGGGCGTCTTGCCCCGTCCTCAACTCGAGCCGCTCTTCGACGCGGTGACCGCGACCGAGCTCGCGACCCAGCTGTCCACGGAGTTCCCCTCGCGCGTGCCCGGCACCGTGGGCGCAGAGGACGCAGCCCGCTGGTTCAAGGAGACGATCACCGCATTCGGATTCACCGTCGAGGAAGACGAATGGAGTGAGGACGTCCCGGGTCTCGGCAACGTTCGGCTTCGAAACGTCGTTGCGGTCGTTCCGGGTAGGTCGCCGCAGACCATCGTCGTCGTTGCTCATCGAGACAACGCGGGCGCATCGGCACGACACGGCGACAACGCCTCGGGCACGGCAGCCCTCATCGAGCTTGCGCGCGGGTTCGCGCCGCGCGGGACGACCGTTGCTCCCAGACCCCAGCGCACGCTCGTTCTCGTGTCCACCGACGGCGGGGCCTTTGGAGGAGCGGGTGCTGCACGGTTCGCCTCGGAGTCACCCCTGGCCGAAAGGCGCGTTTGCGGTGGTCGTGCTGGACGGCCTCGGGGGAACGGGGAGACCGCGGATCGCGATTGCAGGCAACGCGCCTCGCTCGCCTGCTCCGGTACTCGTGCGCACCGCCGCAGCCAGGATTCGCGAGCAGTCAGGCATGACGCCGGAGCTCACAGGAGTCCCGGCCCAGCTCGTCGATCTGGGGATTCCATTCGCCGCCGGGGAGCAGGGGCAGTTCCTCGGTAGAGGCATCGCCGCCATCGCGTTGACGACCGACGAGCTCGGTGAGCCTCCCATTCCGGTCGGTGATCAGACCACGTCGCTAGCAGTCGCACGCTTTCGCCAGATGGGAAGGGCGACCGAGGCTCTCATCGGCTCGATCGACGCCAGCGTGGGGGCGGCGTTCCGGACGTCGGACACCATCTTCTTCGGAGATCGTGTCGCCAGCGGATGGACAGTGCGGCTCACACTGCTCGTTGCGGTCGTCCCGTTCGCGCTCGGCGTTCTCGATCTGCTCGTACGCAGTCGACGGCGGCGGCTTCCGCTCGCTCCGGCCGCGCGGGCACTTCGTGCGCGCGCCCTCGTCTGGCTGTATGCGGGGCTGCTCCTCTGGTTCGCGGGAGTCGCCGGAATTCTCCCGACTGGAGCGGCACTACCCGTTCCACCGTATTCATCGTTCGTGACCGACTGGCCGTTCGCAGGTCTTGCCCTTCTCGGTATCGCATTCGCGGCGGGATGGCTTGTAGCCCGGCGTCGCCTCGTCGCCACGCGACGGGCCACGCCCGAGGAACGTCTGGCCGGCTATGCGGTCGCCCTGGCATGGCTCGCCGGTCTCGCCATCGTCATTGGCATCGTGAAGCCGTACGCGCTCGTGTTCGTGCTCCCATCGCTGTACGCGTGGATCTGGCTTCCGCTCCGGACGCGTGCATGGGCGCGAGTGACGCTGTTCGGTCTTGGGCTTCTCGGACCGCTTCTCGGGCTGGTGATCATGGCGTCCGAAGTCGGCCTCAGCCCCGCTCACACGTCTCTCTATCTCGCCGGGCTCTCCACGATCGGCTACATCTCGTGGGCGTCCGTGCTGTTCACACTTGCATGGGCTGCAGCAGCCGTACAGCTCGCGGCTCTCGCGCTCGGTCGCTACGCACCGTACGCAGGAGGTGCCGAGCCGCCGCCCCCGGGTCCTGTGAAGAGTGGGATCGAGCTCGTGTCGAACCGCCTCAAACGCGGCTACGCGAGCGACAGGTAACGGACGGTCTTGCCTGCAGCGATCTCACCCTGACCGCGCGGGACGTGAACGAGCACGTCTGCCGACGCTGCGCGGGCGACCATGTGCGACTCCTGGCCCGACACGGCTGCAAGGACGGCGCCCGTGTCGTCCAGCGTCTTGCGTGCTCGAACGAACTCGTCCCGGTGCGGATTGCGACGCAACGCCGCACTCGTCCGGCCGGCGTCGTACACGGGGCCTGGCTCGGCGGCTCCCTGGAGCGCAAGCAGCGCCGGCGCAACGAACACGAAGGACCCTACGAGCGATGAGACGGGGTTCCCCGGAAGCCCGAAGACGAGCGTGTCGCCACGAACGCCGAACGACAGCGGCTTGCCCGGTTTGATCGCAACTCCCCAGAAGAGCTCCTCGACGCCGAGCTCCGACTCGATCCGCCGCACGAGATCGTGCGGTCCGACCGAGACCCCGCCCGAGGTGACGAGGACGTCGGCGGTCAAGCCGCGCTCCAGCGCGTCGCGGTGTGAGCTGTCGTCGTCCGCGACCGCGGGGAGAAGATCGATCTCCGCCCCCGTACGCCGAAGAGCGGCAGCAATCATCTGCCGGTTCGACTCATAGATCTCGCCCGGCGCGAGCGGATCACCAGGCGAGCGCAGCTCGCTTCCGGTCGCAAGCACGGCCACGCGTGGGCGACGGGCGCTACTGACCTCGGCGACTCCGGCAGCGGCAAGTGCGCCGATCTGGACGGCTCCGAGTCGTCCGCCTGCGTCCGCAACGACGTCTCCTGCACGGACGTCGCCCCCCCGAGCGCGTACATGGGCACCGATCTCAGGTCGCTCTGCGACCTCGACCTGCCCGTCGCGTTCGACGGCGTTCTCGATAGGCACGATCGCGTCAGCGCCGTCGGGGACGACTCCGCCGGTCGCTATCGCAGCGGCAGAACCATGCGCGAGAGGACCCGCAGCCGGATGGCCAGCGGCGACCCGCACCGCGACCGGGAGCACGCCAGGCGTGTCTTCCGCCCGAACTGCGTAACCGTCCATGGCGGAGCTCGGAAACGGTGGAAGGTCGACGAGTGCACGAGCTGGCTCGGCGAGGATCCTCCCGGCGGCACTTTCGAGTGGCACGGTCTCGGGTGCAAGCCGCCGCGCATGCTCGAGGATGCAGGCGAGCGCCTCCTCGACTGTCAAGAGCTCGCGCATTGCGTCGGTGCTCAGGGGTTCGACGACCCCGTCGGCGCCTTCGACGGTGCGGTTGGCTGCCCGGAAGTCGACGTCTTGCCCGTATCGGCAGGTTTCTCGGAGGTCGAGGTAGCTCCGCTGTCGTCCGTGGTGCTGCTCTCGGATCGGTAGTACGGGTCGTACGTCAACGCATACCGACCACGGGTGAAAGGTTTCCAGGTCGGCCAGTGATCCGGCTCGGCAAACTGGCTCTCGGGAGTGTTCTCGAGGGCTCCTGACATGAAGAGCCTCCAGATCTCGGCCGGGAACGTTCCGCCGGCCACCGAGATCCCGTGGACGCTCAGCATCGGGATCTCGCCCTTCGTGTATCCCACCCAGACCGTCGTCGCGAGATCCGGTGTATAGCCCGCGAACCACGCGTCCGTGTGATCCTCGTTCGTACCGGTCTTACCGGCCGCAGGACGGGGGATGTTCGCGCGCACGCCCGTGCCGTACTGGATGTTCTGCTCGAGGATCCGGGTCACGATCGCCGCGGTTCCTTCGGAGATTGCGCGGTGGCGCTTCGGCACACCCCAGCCCGCCTCTTTGTCCTCTCTCCCGTCGCGAAGCACCACCTTGCGGATCGCCATCGGCTCGGCATAGACACCGCCCGCCGCGAGGGTTGCGTACCCGGAGCCGATGTCGAGAGGGGAGACGGCGATGGAGCCGAGACCCATGGCCGGGACGTACGCACCGTTCACGTCCAGCGGCGTTCGGACGCCCATGCGCTGCGCCACTTCGGCGATCCGCTCCGGCGTGACGTCGAGCGTCAGTTGCGCGTAGACCGAGTTGTCGGAGCGGATCGTCGCGCTTCTGATCGAGCTCCATCCCGAATAACTGTTGTCGTAGGTATGCACGCACCACCAGCTGCCGTCATCGCAGTTCCCATCCGTGCGGGTCTTGTAGGTGAACGGCGCGGAGACGTAGTACGTCGAGTCCGGGTTGATCCCCATCTCGACAGCAGCCGCGAGGTCGAACATCTTGAACGTCGACCCGGGACCACGGCGTGCCTGCGACAGAAGGTTGAACTGGTTCTTCGGCTGATCGGGAATGACCGCGGCCATCGCGCGAATCGCGCCGGTTCGGGGGCTGATGGTGATGAGAGCGGCAGCCGGATCACTCTCGTACGTGAGCGTGCTGCGGATCGCCTCCTCCGCCAACCGCTGATAGTGAGGTCGAATGGTCGTGTACACCCGGAGACCGCCGTACCGAACGGTGTTGGCGCCGTAGACCTCGATCAGCTTGTCGCGTACGTAGCTGAAGAAGTACGGCTCGCGGATCTGCCTGTACAGCGCACTGCCGCGATGGAGCGCGAGTGATGATGCGGCCGCCTTCTCGTATCGCCGGCGGGGTATCGCTCCCGTATCGAGCATTGCCGCAAGCACCTCGTTTCGGCGTGCAACAGCCTTTGCGGGTGCGATGAACGGGTTGTAGATCGACGGTGCCTGCGTGAGTCCCGCGAGCAAGGCGGCCTCGGAAAGAGTGAGATCGCGAGCGTGCTTCGAGAAGTACGTCCGCGACGCCGCTTCGATCCCGTACGCCTGTTCTCCGTAGTAGACCCGGTTCAGGTACGTCGTCAGGATTCGCTGCTTCCCCCACTTGCCGTCGAGCTTCGTCGCGAGGCAGGCTTCCTTGAGCTTCCGCTGGACCGTCCGCTCCTGCGAGATGTAGAGATCGCGAACGAGCTGTTGCGTGATCGTCGAGCCGCCCTCGACGATCGTGCCGGCACGAACATCCGCCACGGCCGCTCGCGCGATGCCCTCGAGATCGAGCCCGCCATGATCGAAGAACCGGCGGTCCTCCACCGCGACGGTTGCCTTGCGCACCCAGGGCGACATGTCAGTGGCAGCCACCGGCTGACGGTTGCGCTCGGCGGGGATCACCCCGAGCAGCGCGCCGTTCGCGGCGTAAACGAACGAGTTCTGGCCGATCTGAGTCGAGTGGAGCGACCGCAAGTCGCACGACGACCCGTACGCGAACACGGCCGCTCCGCCACCCATCACTGCGGCGGTCCCGATCGCGACGATCGCCGCCAGCGACGCGATCACGGCGGTCCGGCGACGACGACGGCGAGTGGCGCGCTGCCTCCGATGACGAGCCAGCAGGAGCTCCGGATCGAGCGGCACATGCCGGGAGCGACGGTCCGGGCTCATGCGGTGATGCTAGCCCTCACTCGTGGGGCGTTCGACATCACGGCTGCCGCTCCTCATCAGGTCATCGGCGTCGGCGTGCTGGAATGACCGCATGATGGAGGACACACGTGCGGGGAAGCCCACGGCGCGGCTGATCGCCTGGCTCGTATTCGTCCTCGTCCTGACCGCACTCGGGTACGCGAGCCGGCTCGCCGGATCCGAGCCGCCCGAGGACATCGCATACCAGTGGTCGGCGTCGATCGCCGCGGTCCTGCAGTACGGGGTCATGCTCGGAATCCTGCTGCTCATCGCTCGCGGGTTGCCGTTGCGAGAGACGTTCGCGCTGCGCAGGCCGACGTCGTGGCCCCGGGCGATCGCGTTGTCTGTCGCCGGACTACTCGCCATCTGGCTCGTAGGTGCTGCGTTAGAGCCATTCCTCGACGCGAACAGCGAGCAGGGGCTCGTCCCGGACCACTGGGACTCGAGCCGAGCTGCTCCGTTCGCGGCGTTCTTCGTCACCGTCGCCGTCATCGCGCCGGTTGTCGAAGAGCTGACGTACCGCGGGCTCGGGTACTCACTTCTGCTCCCGTACGGGCCGTGGATCGCGGTCGGAGCGACGGGAATCCTCTTCGGCCTGTCGCACGGACTGCTCGTCGCCCTCCCGATCCTTGCGTTCTTCGGGCTCGTCGTCGGTTGGGTGCGCATGAAGACGGACAGCATCTACCCGTCGATGATCCTGCACGGCACCTTCAACAGCATCGCCCTCATCGTCTCGGTCGCAATCCTGAACTGAGTCGGTCGAGACCTACTCGTCCTCGTCTTCTTCCTCGAACTCCTCGAGGCTCGAGGCGAACTCCTCTGGCGTCACCGTCTCCAGGAATTGTCTGAACTCGGCAGGATCGAGATCGGCGAGGCTCGAAGCAGTCACGAGTCCGGGTTGGTCTTCGTCTTCGGCGTGGAACTCGATGCCCGACTCGGCAATGACCTCGTCCGCCGCGAAGATTCGCGCGTCGCATCGAACCGCGAGCGCGATCGCATCCGACGGGCGCGAGTCGATCTCGAGCTCGCGACCGTCCTGCATGATCGTGATGCGGGCGTAGAACGTGTTTTCGCGCAGCTCGGTGACCTCGACCTTGACGATCTCGGCCTGCAGCTCCGAGATCACCTCCGTGAAGAGGTCGTGGGTCATCGGGCGAGGCGGTGAAGCGCCCTGCAGCTTCATCAGGATGGCTGCCGCCTCCGGATGCCCGACCCAGATGGGGAGGAACTTGTCGTCGTCGGCTGTCTTCAAAAGCACGATCGGCTGCTTGCCGATCGGCTCGAAGCTGACGCCGTAGAGGTTCATCTCTCGCATGGCCTGGCCCACGCCCATCTTAGACGTGAGGCCTGCGCTACAGTTGCCGTCCCCGGGCGATTAGCTCAGTTGGTTAGAGCGCCGCTCTGATAAGGCGGAGGTCCGTGGTTCGAATCCACGATCGCCCATGCGCGAGGGGTGCTGCAGCGTCAGGGGGCGGCCGCCTCGAGCACCTCGACGACCTCGGCAAGCTTCGTCTCGTCGCCGAAGTGGATCTGGAGGACGCCTCCCGAGATGCGTGACGGCATGCCGGTCAGGCGCTCGGCTGCCGCTCGAGCACGGCTTGCCAGGTCCGGGTCGAGGGTCACAGCCCTCCGCGGGCGGCGCCGGGCGCCACCGTCCTGCGCGGCACGCTCGGCTCCACGCACCGTCATGCCCTCCTTCGCAATCCGCCGTGCGAGGCGCTTTCGTGCATCGTCGTCGGGAAGCGCCAGAACGGCACGCGCGTGGCCCTCGGTGATGTCTCCTCGGGCAAGCATCCACAAGACGTCCTCGGGGAGCTCGAGCAGGCGGAGCCGATTGGACACCGCAGGCTTCGAGCGACCGACGCGTTCCGCGACGTCTCCGAGCGAGAGCTCGAACTCGTCGACGAGCGTGGCGTACGCGCGTGCTTCCTCGACAGGCGAGAGCTGCTCTCGGGCAACGTTCTCCACGAGCCCGAGCAGAAGTGAGTCGCGGTCGCCGACGTCCTTGACGAGAGCCGGCAGGGTTGGCGATCCTGCCGCTCGAGCCGCGCGCCAGCGGCGCTCTCCGGCGATCAGCTCGTACCCGCCTTCAGTACGCCGACGTACGACGACCGGCTGCAGCACACCCTGGAGCCGGATCGAAGCCGCCAATCCGGCCGCGGCTTCCGGCTCGAAGCGGCGGCGGGGCTGCCGCGGGTTCGGGTGGATCGTCTCGACGGGCAGGTGCAACAGCTCCGGTTGACCTGCATCGCCGAGCAGGACTTCCAGCCCGCGGCCTAGACCGCGGCGCTCCTTAGGAACGCTCGACAAGCTCCATCGCCACCTTCCAATAGGCCTGCGCGCCGGCCGAGCGCCGGTCGTAGGCGATCGCGGGGAGTGCGTGGCTCGGCGCCTCGGCGAGGCGGACCGAGCGAGGCACGATCGTCTGGAAGACGAGCTCGCCGAAGTGCTTGCGGAGCTCGGATTCCACATCGGCAGACAAGCGCGTACGCGAGTCGGCCATCGTCAGCAGCACACCGGCGACCGCCAGCGACGGGTTGAGGCGTGCCTTGACGAGGTTGATCGTCCCGAGGAGCTCCGACAACCCCTCGAGGGCGTAGTACTCGGCTTGCACCGGAACGAGTGCGCGACTGGCCGCAGCGAGCGCGTTCACCGTCAACGGGCCGAATGACGGCGGACAGTCGAGGAACACGAACGAGTACGGCTCGAGCTCACCCGTGAGGGCTTCGGCGAGGTACCGCTCCCCTCCCTCGCGGGCTGCCAGATCGACCGCGGCAGCCGCAAGATCGCGCTTTGAGGCGATGACGTCGAGGTTCGGGAATGCAGTCGAATGCACGAGCGCCGAGAGAGGCGCTCCGTCCAGGAGATCGTAGGTGGACGTGCCGTTGGCCCGAACGCCGAGGCCCGAGCTCGCGTTCGCCTGCGGGTCGAGATCGATCAGCAGGACACGTTCGCCCGCCTCCGCGAGACACGCGCCGACGTTGACGGCAGTCGTCGTCTTACCGACGCCGCCCTTCTGGTTCGCGACTGCGTAGACCCGGGCGGGCATCTGCTGGAGGCTATAGCCGGGTGCGGACGCCGAACGTCGCCGAACCTCAGGCCAGCGGGCGCTTCTTTGCAATGCCCGGACGGCGCGGAAAGCCGGGCGGTGTCGGGCCGGTCTTTCGAAGGACGACAAGACCTTCGAGGTCTTCCTCGACGCGGGCGGCGAGCCGCTCTGCGACCTGCGCCACGGCCTCCACGTCGGCTGTCGCTCCGACCCAGAGGACCGCGATGCCGTCGGCGCGGACGAGCGGGAGGGAGAGCTCCGCTGCGACGGGCGGCTTCGCGAGCGCCTTCGCGAGAGCGACTCCGTACGTGTCCACGGCCGCTTCCTCGGCTCTTCCCCAGACGACGTCGAGGTTCGGAAGCTCAGCGGCGAATCGCTCCATGAACTCGCACTTGCGGCGCTGCGACTCGAGAAGCGTTATCTGGCGATCCGGAAGCGAGACCGCGAGGGGGATTCCGGGCGAGCCTCCGCCCGAGCCGAGGTCGATGACCGGTCCGGGATTCGCGGAGACCAGCGGGAGCGCCCGCAGCGCATCGTCGATCAGGACGCGACGCGCGGCGTCGGGACTCTTCAAAGATGTCAGGCCGGGGGTTGCGATGACCTCCTCGAGCCACCGCTCGAGCACGGCCCTCACGACGCTCAGCTCGGGAAGTGCCGGGGGACGACGACGACGAAGCGGTTCGGCTCCATGCCCTCGCTCGCCGTCTCCACCTCGGGGTCGTCCTTCAGCGCCTCATGGATGATCTTGCGCTCCACCGCTGTCATGGGCTCGAGCTCGACGCGGCCACCCGTGGCCGATGCACGTTGCGCGCTCTGGCGCGCGAGCGTGTCCAGCGTTGCCGCTCGGCGGGCGCGGTAGCCGGCGGCGTCGACGATCACGTCGTGCGTGCCGCCGCCCGTGCGAACCATCGCGTTCGCGAGGTACTGGATGGCGTCGAGCGTCTGGCCGTGCTTACCGATGAGAAGACCGAGGTCCGCGCCAGCGCACGTGACGGTCACGGAGCCGTCGTGATCCTCCACGTTCGTGGAAACGCTCGCTCCGATCGCGTGCGCGACCCGCTGGACGAACTCCTTGGCCGATGCGGCTTCCGGAGAGATGTCGGAACGCACAGCCGTTGCATCGACCTCGGCGATGACCTTCGCCGGCGTGAAGCCGACTCCGAGCAGCCCGCGTTCTCCCTCCGAGACGATCTCGAACCGAACGCTCTCGCGATCGAGGGAGTCCACGAGCTGTTCGAGCTCACGGAGCGCGGTCCACTTCGCCTCCCCGACGGTTTCCCCGGTCGCCTCCACTCGGACAACGGTCGACTCGTTCACCGCTTCGGCCTCCCGCCGGGTTTCCGCTTTACCTTCCTTGGAGGCCCGGAGCGTGACTGTGACTGAGCAGCGCCGCGATCCGGCGACGACGTCGTCTCGGCGGGCGCAGGAGTGTCGCGGCTCGGAGTACGACTCGTCCGCTTTGGGGGAACAGGGGGCTTGGGCATGAGGCGGCGGGTCACGACCCCCTGGCCCGTCGTCCACAAGTTCGTCGTCAGCCAATAGATCATGAGGCCCGAGGGGAACCTGAGGATGAAGGGGATGAAGACGATCGGAAGCACCATGATCATCACGCGCTGGGACGTGCTCTGCATGGTCGTCGACATGAGCCACGTCGACGTCAGCTGGCTCGCGACGTAGACGACGAGCAGAACAGGCCCCCACCCGTGCTTCGTCGGCTCGGTGATGTTGACGAGCCCCAGCCAATCGAGCGAGGAGTCCGGGAAGTTCTGGAAGACCTCCTTCTCGAAGTCCTTGAGCACGTAGAAGAGCGAGATGAAGATCGGGATCTGGAACACGACCGGAAGGCAGGCCGCGTAAGGGTTGATCTTGTTCTCCTTGTAGAACTTCATCAGCTCTTCGCTCTGCTTCTGGCGATCGCTCTTGTAGCGCTGCTGGATTGCCTTCATCTCCGGCGCGTGCATCTGCAGGCTCTGCATGGAGTGGATCTGGCGGAGCGCGACCGGGACGAGCAGGATGCGCACGATCACCGTGAGGGCGACGATCGACCACGCCCAGCTGAGGCCTCCCGTCTCATGCAGCCATTCGAGAACGCTGGTGAGGACGTTCTCGATCGGCGAGAGGAGCCCGCCGACGATCATGCCTTGGCCTTCTTTCGCGACCGAAGGAGCGGGAACACCGTCTGCTCCCGGGCGTAGTCGACACCGCCATGACTCCACGGATTGCAGCGGAGGAGCCGCCAGGCGGCGAGCGCCGACCCGCGGATGAGACCGAACTCGCGGAGCGCGTCGAGCGCGTACTGGGAGCAGCTCGGGTGGTACTTGCAGGTTCCAGGCGGAGTCAGGAAGAGACCGAAGGTCCAGCGCCAGCAGTAGACAGCGGCGATCCCGAGGTACCGGGGGCGCAGGTACTTCACGCGGCAGCCTTCTTCAGGACCTGTGCGAGCTCCTCAGCGAGCCAGTCGGCGCCGCGGGCCTCTGCGGTCTCCGCAATGCCGGGCCGCGCGACCAGGACGTAGTCGCGCCCCGGCGGAACCTCATCGAGGCACGCCCGCCAGACCTCCCGGAGAAGCCGCTTCACGCGGTTGCGGACGACTGCCGTTCCGACGGACTTCGGCACGGCCAGACCCAGCCTCGGAGCACCGTCGGCGTCATCGTCACGCGGGAACCAGTGGAGAGTCAGATACCGACCCGACGCCGACGATCCGTGGCGGTAGACGGCGTCGAAGTCCTTTGAGCGGGAGAGCCGGTGGCGGCGCTGCACGGGCAACGCCCTCAGGCGGAGAGGCGCTTGCGTCCCCTCGCGCGCCGGCGCTTGAGGATCGCACGACCTCCACGTGTCGACATCCGCGCGCGGAAACCATGCCGGCGCTTGCGGCGGCGGACGTTCGGCTGGTAGGTGCGTTTCACGTCGGCTAGTCCTCTTCGTAAAGGAAGGCCCCTGAAGAGCCGCCCGCGAGTATAGACGACCCGCCGTGTCCCAGTTTTCCACAGCAGCTACTCGTGGGTGGCTTTCCGAAATGGCTGCTCAAGCGGCTTCTGCGTTGTCTGATAAGCGAACCGAGGCGGCCTCTTCCACAACTGTGGAAAGAGGTGTGGATTGCCAGAACTTCCTGCAAATACCGGTGTTTTTCTTCCACAGGGTGCCCTTTGGTGGCATTGAGCGGTCGTCGGAACGGTGGTATGCTCGCCGTTCTCTTGCGACGGCGGACGGGCGCGGCAACGGTTGGAACAACTCACGGAAACGACAGCTGAGAGTCTCTGGGACGCGATAGCGCTCAGGCTCCGGCAGAGCGTCAGCGAGCCCACCTACGACACGTGGTTCGCGTACGCGGAACCACAGTCCCTGACGGAGAAGACTCTCGTCGTAACGGTCCCGAACGACTTCACGCGGGACTGGATCGAGAGTCACTTCCACAGCTACGTCTCGAGCGCGGCTCGAGAGGCGGTCGGGCGCGACATCGGCGTTTCCTTCACCGTCGCGGAGCGCGCGGTCGCCCCGCGCCCGAGCCGTGCAACACCGCCGCCCCAGACGAGGGAGCGCGAGCCGGATCTGGGATTCCGCGAAGGGCCGGAGGTCGAGCTCAACCCCAAGTACACCTTCGATCTCTTCGTCATCGGGTCTTCGAACCGGTTCGCGCATGCGGCAGCTCTCGCGGTCGCGGAAGCGCCGGCTCAGGCCTACAACCCGCTCTTCATCTACGGAGGCACGGGCCTCGGGAAGACCCACCTCCTTCAGGCGATCGGTCACTACGTCCGTCAGCACTCCCGGCGGCTCACGATGCGGTATGTGACGAGCGAGACGTTCATGAACGACTTCATCGACTCGCTCCGTGACAAGCGCATCGAAGGCTTCAAGCGGCGCTACCGAAACTACGACGTCCTTCTCATCGACGACATCCAGTTCTTCGAGGGCAAAGAGCGGATTCAGGAGGAGTTCTTCCACACGTTCAACTCGCTGTACGAGGGCGGCGCACAGATCATCATCTCGTCCGATCGCCCTCCGCGTGAGATCGCAACGCTCGAGGAGCGGCTTCGCTCGCGATTCGAGTGGGGGCTCCTGACAGACATCCAGCCGCCCGACCTCGAGACACGGATCGCGATTCTCCGCAAGAAGGTCAACACAGAGCGGATCGCCGTCACGGATCCCGAGGTCCTGACGTTCATCGCAGGTCGCGTCTCGTCGAACATCCGCGAGCTCGAAGGTGCACTCACTCGAGTCGTCGCATTCTCATCGCTCACGGACAGGTCGATGACCGTCGATCTCGCGGAGCACGTCCTGAAGGACGTCTTTCCTCAAGGCAGCGCTGCTCCCGAAGTGACGATCCCGCGGATCCAGGAGGCGGTGTCCGAGCGATTCGGAGTCACCCTCGACGAGCTCGTGAGCCCTCGCCGGTCACAGGCGGTCGCCTATCCTCGACAGGTCGCGATGTACCTCTCCCGTGAGCTCACGGACTCATCTCTGCCCAAGATCGGCAAGGAGTTCGGAGGGCGCGACCACACGACGGTGATCCACGCCACCTCCAAGATCACGCGCCTGATACGCGAGGATCGCTCTGTGTACAACCTTGTGCAAGAGTTGACCGCGCGGATCAAGCAAGCGCGGTAGCGATGGGGGTCCTTTCACCGGCTCCTCGAAACCTGTGACACGTGTTGACGCCCGCCAACACTCCCGTCCCCACGCGTTTTACCTGCTCCGCACGCACGAATCCCCCGTCTTCCACATCATGCACACTCCCTACTACGACTACGAGCTTTTCTAAGTAATGGATACAGATCTAGCCACAGCCGCCGAGCTTCGCGTGACCTGCTCTCGTGATGAGCTTGCGGCTGCGCTCGGAGTCGTATCTCGAGGCCTGTCGTCGCGGAGCGCTGTCCAGGTTCTGACCGGGATCATGCTGCGCCCCGAGGACGGAAAGCTCGAGCTCAGCACGACGGACATGGAGGTGTCGCTCCGCGCATCGGTTACCGGCGCAGTCGAAGGGGAGGGCGCGGTGGTCGTTCCCGGACGGCTTCTGACGGATCTCGTCCGACTCCTGCCCGACGACTCGGTGGCGTTCTCGTTCGACCAGGGCGAGGGAGTCCTCGAGGTCACGTCGGGTCGCTACTCCTCGAAGGTCAACGTCTTCAGCGCCGAGGACTTCCCGCGACTTCCCGCGCTCGACGTCCCTCTGCACACGATCTCGGCGCCCGCGCTTCTCGGGACGATCGAGAAGGTCGCGAGAGCCGCTTCACGCGACGAGTCTCGGCCGGTGCTGACGGGCATCCTCGTACGCTTCGAAGGCGACCGGTTGACGATGGCTGCAACGGACTCGTACCGGCTTGCCGTGAAGGAGACGGCACTCGGCGAGTCGGGGCCGGAGCTCGACGCGATCATTCCCGCGAGAGCGCTCCAAGAGCTCGCTCGCCTCGCCGCGGGCGGAGACGTGGTCAGCCTGGGTGTTCACGAGAATCACGTCGTGTTCGGCGCCGGAGACGTCTGGCTCACGAGCCGACGGATCGACGGGCAGTTCCCGAACTACAAGCAGCTCCTTCCCGAGACGTTCGAAGTCGAGGTCACGACACCTCGCGAGCCCCTCCTCGAGGTGATCCGCCGCGCGGGTGTCATGGCTCAGCGGAACGCGCCGCTCCGCCTGAGGTTCGCCGATGGCGAGCTCGCGGTCTCGGCGCAGACGCAGGACGTCGGCGAAGCGAGCGAGGCTCTCGAGATCGACTACGCCGGCGAAGCGCTCGAGATCGGCTTCAACCCGGACTTCCTGCGGGAGGGCCTCGAGGCTGTCGGGGGCGAGACCGTGCAACTCAAGCTCATCAACCCTCTGCGGCCCGGCCTACTGGCCGCTCCGGACGAGAGCTTCTGGTACCTGATCATGCCGATCAGGCTCGCGGGCTGACCCCAGCGAGCAGGTTGCAGGCAGGCTGATCGTCCAGAGCGTCACGCTCCGAGACTTCCGCTCGTATGCCGAGCTCGAGCTGGCGCTCGAACCCGGTGTCGTTCTCGTGGCGGGAGCGAACGGAGCCGGGAAGACGAACCTCCTGGAGGCACTCCATCTCGGGACACAGGGGTTCTCGCCGCGATCGAGGAGTGATGCACAAATGGTGCGATTCGGTGCCAGCACGGGGCGGGTGCTGCTCAGCGGAGCCCGAGGCGCGATGCCGGTCAGGATCGATGTGAGGCTCGCCGTCAACGACGCACGGACCGCGCAGCTAAACGGAAGTGTGCTGAGCTCCGCGGAGCAGCTCCGCGCGGAGCTGCACACGCTCGTGTTCACTCCCGACCGGCTGGCAGTCGTGAAAGGCGGCCCTGCAACACGACGTGCCTACGTCGATCGCGTGGTGGGGCGGCTGCTCCCCGCCCGGTCGCAGCTACCCGTCAACTACGCGGCGGCGATCGGGCAGCGCAACGCCGCACTTCGCCGAGCAGCGATCGGGGCCTCCTCACTGGATGCCGTCTCGCCCTGGACGGATGCCGTCGTCGAGCTCGGCGATGCGTTGGTCGAAGCGAGACTCGAAGCTCTCGCTCTCCTCTCCGGGCCGCTCGAGCGGTGTGCGGACTGCCTGGGACTCGCAGCGCTTGCCACCGTCTACGAGGGCGACTCTCCGTCGAAGGCGGACATGGCCGCACGCCTCGACCGAGATCTGCAGCGAGGTGTGACGGGCCTTGGCGCACATCTCCACGAGATCCGAATCGAGTCCGAGGGGCGAGAGCTCCGAGCGTTCGGATCACAGGGTGAGCAACGCGCTGCGGTCCTCGCGCTCGTGCTGGCCGAGGCAGAGGTGCTCGCCGAGCGCGACGGCGTCGCTCCGCTCGTGCTCCTCGACGATGTCCTCTCGGAGCTCGACGGCACGCGCCGCGAGTCGCTGGCGAAGATGATCTCCGACGGCGGCCAGACGCTCGTGACTACGACGTCTGCAGCCGCTTTGCCGGCAGATCCGGCGCAGCTGCTCCTCGTCGAGCCCGGCACGGTACGGAGAGGCTGATGGAGCGGATCGGGAACGAGGTCGAACGACGCCTCGCGCAAACCGGAGGAGGCGAAGCTCTCGCGCTCACGGAGATCACCCGAGCATGGCTCGAGGCAGTCGGATCCGCGATCGCGCGGAACGCCTGGCCACTCCGAGTGGGAAGAGACGGGACGCTGCATGTAGCGACGTCCTCCGCGACCTGGGCGTTCGAGCTCGATCGAATGTCGCCGGACATCATCGCTCGCCTGCGGGAGATGCTCGCCGAGGAGGCGCCCGCGCGCGTTCGGTTCCAGCCGGGGCCGGTGCCTGAGCCCGGGGGAGAGCAGGCGGCAGAAGGCTCGACGAAGACCACGCCGCACTCCGCGGAGCCCACCCCCGAGACGGTAGAAGCGGCCGCCTCAGCCGCGGCCTCGATCGAGGACGAGGACCTCCGCGCGCTCGTCGCGCGAGCGGCCCGGGCGAGCCTCGCAAAGAGCGTGGAGGACAGCCCGTCCGACCGCGGTTTCTGGTAGACTACTCCGTGCCCGCAAAATGGCAATTTGCAGGGCTTTTTTAATGGCTGAAGCTGCGTATACCGCAAAAGACATCACTGTTCTGGAGGGCCTTGAACCGGTCCGTCTGCGACCCGGTATGTACATCGGGTCGACGGGCTCTCGGGGCCTTCACCACCTCATCTTCGAGGTGGTCGACAACTCGGTCGACGAGGCTCTCGCGGGTCGCGCCGACCTCGTCGAGGTGCTGCTTCATCCGGACAACTCGGTCACCGTTCGAGACAACGGCTCGGGCATTCCGGTCGACGTCATGCCGGATCAAGGACTGCCGGCCGTTACGGTCGTCCTGACGAAGCTGCACGCCGGAGGGAAGTTCGGCGGCGAGGGCTACAAGGTCTCCGGGGGACTGCACGGGGTCGGCGTCTCGGTCGTGAACGCGCTCTCCGAGTGGCTCACCGTGGAGGTCAGCCGCGACGGCAAGATCTGGAAGCAGGAGTTCGCCCGCGGCGAGCCGACGACCGACCTCAAAGCGATCGGGCCTACGAAGGAGACGGGTACCACTGTCGTTTTCATGCCCGATCACGAGGTCTTCGACGAGGTCGAGTGGCAAGAGGACGTCCTCATTCAGCGCCTGCGCGAGACCGCGTTCCTGACGAAGGGCCTCCGCATCGTCTTCAAGGACGAGCGAGCAGGTGGAAAGAGCGCCGAGTTCCACTACGAGGGCGGGATCAAGGACTTCGTGGCGCACGTGAATCAGACGAAGGATCCGCTACACAAGACGATCGTCTACTTCGAGAGCGACACGAACGCTGACATGCAGACCACCGGCGTCGTCGAAGTCGCGATGCAGTGGAACGGCTCGTACGTGGAGTCCGTCTTCTCGTTCGCGAACAACATCAACACGCAGGAGGGCGGGTCGCATCTCACGGGCTTCAGGAGCGCCCTGACCGCGACGCTGAACAAGTACGCACGCGACAAGGGCCTGCTCAAGGAGAAGGAGGACAACCTCGAGGGCGAAGACGTCCGCGAGGGACTTGCAGCCGTCATCTCCGTGAAGCTCTCGGAGCCCCAGTTCGAAGGACAGACGAAGACGAAGCTCGGCAACGCCTGGGTCGAAGGTCTCGTCAAGCAGACCGTGAACCAGTGGCTTGCGGAGTTCCTCGAGGAGAACCCGACGGAGGCGCGCCAGATCATCAACAAGGCGGTGTCTGCCGCGCGCGCGCGGCAGGCCGCACGCAAAGCGCGAGACCTGACACGTCGCAAGAGCGCTCTCGAGAGCAACTCACTTCCCGGTCGACTGGCCGACTGCCAGATCAACGATCCGGAGTCCGCAGAGCTCTTCCTCGTCGAGGGACCGTCCGCGGGCGGCTCGGCCGTCGACGGCCGCGACCGGACCTACCAGGCGATCCTGCCGCTCCGCGGCAAGGTCATCAATGCGGAGAAGAACAGGATCAACAAGGTCCTCTCGAACGAAGAGATCCAATCCATCGTGACAGCGATCGGGACGGGGATCGGCGAGGAGCTCGACATCTCGAAGCTCCGCTACCACCGCGTGATCGTCATGACGGACGCGGACGTCGACGGTGCTCACATCCGGACGCTCATCCTCACCTTCCTGTACCGGCAGATGCAGGAGCTCGTCGAGCGCGGGCACGTGTACATCGCCGTTGCGCCGCTCTACCGCGTGAAGATCGGGAATGTGCAGCGCTACGTCGAGAAGGAGTCGCAGCTCGAGGACATGCTCGTCCAGGAGCGGATCAAGGACATGGATGTGCAGGACCGCAGCGGCGAAACCCAGAAGCTGACCGAGGCACGG
Organism: uncultured Actinomycetes bacterium; assembly: GCA_963734825.1. Lineage (GTDB taxonomy): Bacteria > Actinomycetota > Thermoleophilia > Gaiellales > Gaiellaceae > GMQP-bins7. Next base: position 298,603 of record CAVTIQ010000005.1, read on the forward strand.
TACGGCCGGCTGGCCCGTGTGCTGCACGAGTTCGATGGCTGGGTATCGAGGCTCCGTGAGGACTTCGGCCCCGCGGCCGCGAACTTCGTCGTCGACCACCGCCTCGTCGAGGCGGAGCAGGCGCTCGGCGTCGAGGGAGCGCTGGCAGGGCTCGATCCGAATGGTTTCGAGTTCGCGGTGCTCGAGTCGAACGCGGAAGGCACGCAGGTGCGGATCGTCGAACGTGAGACCGGCGCCGCCGCGAGCGTCGTCGTGCCGGTCGCGCTTCTCGCATCGCCGATCTACGAGAACGTGCGCAAGACGTACAACCGCCTGGTCGACGTCATCGGCCTACCGCCGTTCGACATCTCGATGGGGAAGAAGACGCGCCATGCAGAGACGTTCGCGGCGCTCCGCGAGACCGCCCTCGAGCTCGCCAAGGAGAACATCCAGATCAGCCGCTTCAAGGGACTCGGCGAGATGGACGCCGAGGAGCTCGCGGATACGACCATGAATCCGGCGAACCGGATGCTCATACGGGTGGAGGTCGAGGATGCTGCAGCAGCGGATCGCGTCTTCTCGACGCTGATGGGAGACCAGGTCGAGCCACGGCGGGCATTCATCGAGCAGAACGCACGAGACGTGAAATTCCTCGATGTCTGATGTGACCGAGCCGCTCGGCGCCGGCCGGATCGAGCCGCGCGAGCTCGAGCAGGAGATGCGCTCGAGCTTCCTCGACTACGCGATGAGCGTCATCGTTTCGCGCGCGCTTCCCGACGTGCGGGACGGCCTCAAGCCGGTCCACCGCCGGGTGCTGTTCGCGATGACCGAAGCCGGGCTTCAGCCGAACCGACCGCGCTTGAAGAGCGCTCGTGTGGTCGGCGACGTCATGGGCAACTACCACCCCCACGGCGATCAGGCGATCTACGACACGCTCGTGCGAATGGCTCAGCCGTTCTCGCTGCGCTACCCACTCGTCGACGGGCAGGGGAATTTCGGAAACATCGACGACTATCCCGCCGCAGCCATGCGCTATACGGAGGCGCGGCTCACGAGACTCGCGACCGAGATGCTCCGCGACATCGACGCTGACACCGTCGACTTCGTTCCGAACTACGACGAGTCGCGCCGCGAGCCATCCGTTCTTCCCTCGCGGTTCCCGAACCTGCTCGTCAACGGCTCCTCCGGCATCGCAGTCGGCATGGCGACGAACATCCCGCCGCACCGGCTCAGCGAAGCCGTCGACGCGGTCGTGCAGCTGATCGACGAGCCCGCCTCGAACGTCGAGGACCTGATGAAGCACGTGAAGGGCCCGGACTTCCCGACGGGCGGGATCGTCGTCGGCCGCTCCGGGGTGCGCGACGCTTACCGCACTGGAAGGGGTCGGATTGTGATGCGCGCCCGAGCGCACGTCGAGGAGCTTCGCGGAGGACGCAGCGCCATCATCGTCACGGAGCTTCCGTACGGGGTGAAGAAGGGCGGCGACACCGGGGTGATCAAGAAGATCGCCGACCTCGTCAACGACAAGGTGCTCTCCGAGGTCTCCGATGTGAAGGATCACTCGGACCGGTCCGGCATGCGTATCCAGATCGACATCAAGCGCGATGCGATCCCGCAGGTCGTCCTCAACAAGCTCTTCAAGCACACGCAGCTCCAGTCGACCTTCGGTTACAACGCCGTCGCTCTCGTGGACGGCGTGCCGCGAACGCTGTCGCTGCTCGAGTTCGTCCGGCACTACCTCGACTACCAGCGCGAGATCGTCGTGCGGCGCTCGAAGTTCGAGCTCCGGAAGGCGGTCGACCGCGCGCACGTGCTCGAGGGCTATCTGATCGCGCTCGACAACCTCGACGAGGTCATCGCGACGATCCGTGCCGCGGACGACACCGAGGAAGCGCGGTCGGCGCTCATGGCTCGCTTCGAGCTCTCGGAGATCCAGGCGCAGGCGATCCTCGATCTCCGCCTCCGAGCCCTCACCGGACTCGAGCGCCAGCGGATCCAGGACGAATTCGCCGATCTTCAGGAGCGCATCGCAGAGCTCCGCGCCGTCCTCGGTGATCCAGCCCGCATCGACGGCGTCGTCCGCGAGGAGCTGCTCGAGGTCAAGCAGGTCTATGGCCGGGAGGACGACCGCAGGACGGAGATCGTCGCCGGCGAGACCGATCTCGAGCTCGAGGATCTGATCGCGGAGGAAGACATGGTCATCGCGATCACCCAGTCGGGCTACGTCAAGCGCCTTCCGGTGACGACGTACCGCGAGCAGCGGCGCGGCGGGATCGGTGTCATGGGGATGGACCTGAAGGACGAGGACTACATCGAGCACCTCTTCGTCGCGTCGACGCACGACTACATCCTGTTCTTCAGCTCGACCGGGAAGGTCTACCGGCTCAAGGTGCACGAGCTTCCCCTCGGGTCGCGTCAGTCGAAGGGCCGCGCGATCGTCAATCTCCTGCCCTTCCGGCAGGACGAGAAGGTCCGCGCAGTCATCCGCACGCGTGACTTCTCCGAGATGGACTACCTGGTCCTCGCGACCCGCAACGGCGTCGTGAAGAAGACGAAGTTCACGGACTACAACACGCCGCTCAAGTCGGAGGGCATCATCGCCATCAACCTGCGCGACGACGACGAGGTCGTCGAGGCTTTCCTCTCGTCCGGTGGAGACGATCTTCTCCTCGTATCGCGACGCGGGCAGGCGATCCGTTTCCAGGAGAAGGAGGCTCGCCCGATGGGACGCGCGACAGGTGGCGTCCGCGGAATGTCGCTCCGTAAGGGCGACGAGGTCATCGCTGCCATGGTCGCCCAGGACGATGCCGACCTCCTGGTGGTCACCCGGCAGGGGTATGGCAAGCGTACGCCGACCCGCGACTACCCTCGCAAGGGCCGCGGTGGCCTCGGTGTCAAGACCGTTCAGCTGACGGCCGCAAAGGGCGAGCTAGCGGGCGCGCGTCTCGTTCGTGAGGGCTATCAGATGATGCTGATCTCGACGGGCGGCACCGTCATCAAGATGCCGGTGGAGGGCATCCGCCGCGCCGGTCGCGCGACCCAGGGCGTCATCGTCATGCGACTGCGCGGCGACGAGCAGGTGTCCGCGCTCGCCCCGGTCGTGGGGTCGGATGACGACACTGACGATCTGCCCGACTCCGACCTCGAGCCGATCGCCTCGACGGACCCCGTGGACGACGAACCGGCGCAGATCGATCCGGCCACGCCGGCCGACGACTAGCCGAGCACCGAGAGGATCTCCTCTCTCCGGCGCGGCGAGGGCGGCCGGTTACGTCTTGTCGTCGTCTCCTGCGAGCTTCGACAGCGCCGTCAGGAGGTCGATCGGAATCGGGAAGACGATCGTCGAGTTGTTCGCGCCGCCGATCTCCAGCAGCGTCTGCAGGTAGCGCAGCTGCACGGTGATGGGCTCCTGGGCCATGACTGCCGCGGCGTCCTTCAGTCGCTCGGACGCCTGGATACTCACCCTCGGCGGAGATGACCTTCGCACGTCGCTCTCGCTCGGCCTCGGCCTGGCGGGCCATCGCGCGCTGCATGTCGGACGGGATCTCGACGTCCTTGACCTCGACGACGGAGACCTTGATGCCCCAAGGCGAGGTCGCCTCGTCGATGATCGCCTGGAGGATCGCGTTGATCTTGTCGCGCTCGGACAGGAGCTCGTCGAGCACGTGCTGGCCAAGGACGGAGCGCAAGGTCGTCTGAGCGATCTGAGACGTCGCGACCATGAAGTTCTCGACCTGCACGATCGACGTCGTTCGGCTCGACGATGCGGAAGTACGCCACGGCATTCACGCGCACCGGGACGTTGTCTTTCGTGATCACCTCCTGCGGAGGGACGTTGAGCGTGACGGTGCGCAGGTCGACCTTGACCATGCGATCGACGACCGGGATCAACAGGAAGAGACCAGGCCCCTTCGGGGTGGGGAGCAGGCGGCCGAGCCGGAAGATGACACCACGCTCGTACTCGCGGGCGATCTTGACCGCGGCGAACAGGATCAGGACGACGATAACCAGTACTGCGACGAGTGCGATTCCAGCGACGGCCATTAGCTCTGCCCCTCCTCGGTAGGTGACATTGATCCTACGACGAGCTGGAGGTCGTCACCGATCTCCTCGACGCGGACGTGCTCTCCGGGGACAAGTGGCGAGTCATCCGCGGCGTGGGCACGCCAGAGCTCGCCGTTCAAGAAGACGAACCCTTCTCGCCTGACGACGCCCTCTTCGCCGACCAGCCCCTGAGTACCCACGGCGACCGGGCGGCGTGCCGCGCGAACGACACGTGTGAGAGCGAATCCGAGAAGAAGCGTGAGGGTCCCAGCGATCGCGAGCGCAACTGGCAGCGACACCTGATACGCCTCTCCTGCCGGATCGAACAGCATCAGGGCGCCGAGAACGAACGTCACCGCGCCGGCCACGGCCAGCGCTCCGTGCGTCGGGACGAATGCCTCGGCGACGAAGAAGCGCAGCTGCGAGCCCCATGAGCAGCAGGCCGGCGAGCGACACCGGCAGGACCTGGAGGCCGTAGAGGCCGAGTATCAGCGAGATCGCACCGACCGTCCCCGGGAAGATCAAGCCCGGGTTCCAGAGCTCGACCACGATTCCGATCAGGCCGATCGAGAGCATGAGCGCGATCAGGTTCGGGTCGATGAGGAGGTCCCTGGCGCGCTGCCAGAAGCTCATCTCCACCTCGTCGATCTGCGCCCCTGCTGTGTTGAGGACTAGGCCTTTGGGGACGGTCTTCCGTCCGTCCACCTGGTTGAGCAGCGCCGGCAGCGTCGGTGCAATTGCCTCGACCAGACCGATCTTGCGTGCCTCGCGTGCGCCGTAGTTCGACGCCTTCGTGACCATCGCTCGCGCTGCCACGGCGTTTCTGTCGTGCTCCCGCGCGAGCTCGCCGACGTACGCGGCGGCATCGTTCACGACCTTTCGCCGAAGATCGCTCGAGATGTTCTCGCCACCGAGCGAGATCGGTGTAGACGAGCCGATGTTGGTCTGCGGCGCCATCGCGGCGAGATCGGAGGCCATCGTGATGACTGCGCCGGCCGAGTCCGCGCTCGAGCCGGACGGTGCGACGTAGACGATCACCGGCACGGTCGCCGCAAGGAAGCGCTTGACGATGCCGCGCATGGAGGTGGAGAGGCCACCCGGGGTGTCGAGGATGACCACGACGGCGTCGTAGCCGTCGTTCTCGGCGCGCGAGACGGTGTTGTCGAGGTACTCCTGGGTGACCGGGTTGATGTCGTTGTCGAGTGTCGCCGCAAGCACGCGTGGCCGCGCCTGGTCCCCCGCCCCGTCACCCGACTGGGCGATCGCAACTGCCGGAACCGCGAGGGAAGTCACGCAGAGCGCGAGCAGCAGAGCCCGAAGTGGGCGACGGTTCACGCTGTAAGGATTGCATCAACGCAGGGGTCTGCCGCTTGCGCTCGAACGGTGTGCGAGCAACTCTGCCCGCAAATGCGCCGCCTGCTTGTCCTTTTCCTCATGCTCACGGCAGGTGCCGTGCTGCCTGCGACCTCCGTTGCAGGGGTCGCTTCGGTTGCCACCGTCGACCTCATCCCAGCCCCCGATCGGTCGCCGATCTCGCTAGCGCACGCGCAGCGCTTCACGCTCGTCGGCCTGCACTGGCGTGGCACTGGCACTGTCGTGTTCCGCACGCGCTCGTTTGCGGGCCGATGGACGTCGTGGCGGCCTGCTGCGCCGGAGGACGAAGACGGTCCCGATCGGGGCTCTTTCGAGAGTCGAACGGCCGGATGGCATGTCGGGAGCCCGTGGTGGGTAGGGTCGTCGAACCGGCTCGAGATCCGAACGAGCGGCCAGGTCGCACGTGTACGGGCACGTCTGGTCTGGAGTCCCTCGTCCTCGACGTCGTATCGGGCTCCTGCGACAGCTGTGGCATCGGCCGGGACCGTGATGCCTGCGATCGTGTCGCGTGCGGCGTGGGGTGCGAACGAATCCATCCGCCGTGCACCGCCGTCCTACGCACCCAGCGTCAGGTTCGCCATCGTCCACCACACGGCGGGCATCAACACGTACTCGCGGGAGGATGCCGCAGCCATCGTGAGAGGGATCCAGGCCTACCACGTGCGTGGAAACGGCTGGAACGACATCGGCTACAACTTTCTCGTCGACCGCTTCGGCACGATCTACGAGGGCCGCTACGGAGGAGTTGACCGGAATGTCGTCGGAGCCCATGCGCTCGGGTTCAACACCGGCTCGACGGGAATCGCGCTCCTCGGGACGTACGGCGATGCAAAGCCCACTCGTGCTGCACTGGACTCCCTCACGAAGCTGCTCGCCTGGCGACTGGATCTCGCCCACGTCGACCCGCTCTCGGTCGTCACCGTTCTCTCCGGCGGGAGCGAGCGGTTCCGTCCGAACGTGCCGGTGTCGCTACGGGCGATCTCGGGTCATCGGGATACGGGTCTCACCGAGTGCCCGGGCGATCGTCTCTACGGCCAGCTGAACGGCCTCGCGGCGGCCGTCGCCAAGCTCGGAGGGCCAAAGATCTTCGACCCGCGTGTGGACGCGGACGTGGAGGGGCTGGTGAGGTTCACTGCACGCGCATCCACCACCCTTCCCTGGGCAGTCGTTGTGAAGCGAGGTGGCGTGGAGGTGGCTCGCGGCGCCGGGACCGGAACGAGCATCGACTGGACATGGGATGCGAGCGGAGCGTCGCCTGCCACGTATACGTGGTCGATCTCCGCCGGGGCGGCACGGACGGCGAGCGGCACCGTCCGCGCGGGTCTCAACACGACGGAGCTCGCGATACTCGAGCCATCCGCGAGTCCCGACGGGATCACGCCGAACGGAGACGGGCAGGCCGACGAGGCTCTTCTCTCGTACACGTTGACCACGGCAGCCAACGTGACCGTCGCGATCACCGCTGCCGAACAGACCATCGCGACCGTGATCGACCGGGTGTGGACCGCTCCGGGCGCGCACTCGGTGACGCTCGACGGCACAGGCCTGCCGGACGGCCTCTACAGCGTGGTCGTCAGTGCGCGAACGCCGGGTGGGACGGAAGTCGTACAGAGCCTGCCGCTGACCGTCAGCAGAACGCTCGGCCTCGTCTCGACCGCACCCAGCGCGTTCTCGCCGAACGGAGACGGCCGTGCCGACCGTCTCGCAATCGGGTTCATGCTCAACGCGCCGGCGACCGTCACCGTGAGGGTTCTGCGAGAGGGACGCTGGGTCGCCTCGCTGCTTCAGCCCACGACGTTTGCGGCGGGACCGGAGCGTGTCGTCTGGGACGGCTCGCGGAGCGCCGGCACGCTGGCTGACGGCACGTTCTCAGCGGTCGTCGAGGTGACGGACGAAGTGGGCACGGTGGCGTTCGCGACACCGTTCGTCGTCGATACGACTGCGCCCCGCCTGAGTCTGCTACCCGGGCGGCGTCTGCGAGTCGAGGTCAGCGAGCCGGTGACGCTCAAGATCTGGGTCAACGGTCAGCTCCAGTCCCGCGAGATCCAGCGCGCGCGTGTTCTCGTCATCCCGTGGGCAGAGCCGGTCCGGAGGGTCCGCGCCGTCGCGTGGGACTCGGCCGGAAACGTCAGCGCCCCCGCGGTCTGGCGAGCCGGCAGTGGCAGAGGCTGACAGTAAACTCGCGGCGTGGAGCCGCCTGTCGCCCCGTTCGGCAAGGACGTCATCGAGACGATCCTCCCGCACCGCGATCCGTTCCTCCTCCTCGACGAGGTGACGGAGCTGGAGGCGGGTCGGCGTGTGGTCGCGCAGCGCAGGGTGAACGATGACGACTGGTGGTTTCCGGGGCACTTCCCCGGTCGCCCGGTCATGCCCGGTGTCCTGATCGTCGAGGCGATGGCTCAGGCCGGCGCAGTCGCGGTGCTCGTCGAGGAGGAGAACCGAGGACGGCTCGCCTTCTTCGCCGGAATCGACGACTGCCGGTTCAAGCGAATCGTCGAGCCGGGAGACACGCTTACTCTCACCTGCGAGATCGACACCGTCCGCGGCCCGATCGGCCGGGGCAAGGCCACGGCGTACGTCGGTGACGCGCTCGCGGCTCGTGGAACGCTGACGTTCGCGGTCGAGCGCTGATGATCGGAGCGGCTCAGGGACCTCGGATCGGGATCACGGGCCTCGGGACCAATGTTCCGGATCGCGTGCTGACGAACGCCGAGCTCTCCGAGATCGTGGATACGTCGGACGAGTGGATCGTCGAGCGAACAGGCATCCGGGAGCGTCGCATAGCCAGCCAGGAGGAGGCGCTGACGGACATTGCACGGCCGGCGGTCAAGGCGGCACTCGAGGACGCAGGCGTGCAGCCCGCCGACATCGATCTCCTGATCTGCGCGACCGTCACTCCCGACATGATGTTTCCGACGTCGTCGGCGATCCTTGCGGACGAGTTCGGCATGCCGAACGCGGCGGCGTACGACCTCCTCGCTGGCTGCACGGGCTTCATCTATGCGGTTGCGCAGGGGTACGCGATGATCGCGGCCGGCCTGTCGAAACGGGCACTCGTCGTCGGCGGGGATGTGCTCTCGAAGATCCTGGACTGGGACGATCGCTCGACGCTCGTCTTGTTCGGAGATGGAGCCGGCGCGGTGGTCCTCGAGCACGTCGAGCACGGCGGCTTCCTGGGTTTCGAGCTGGGAGCGGACGGTGGCGGCGGAGAGAGTCTCTGGCTTCCAGGTTCGGGGTCGCGGCACTTCGACAACCCCAACGGCTACGTCAAGATGAACGGGCGCGAGGTGTTCAAATTCGCGACGAGGATTCTCGTCCACTCGGCGAATCAGGTGCTAGCGGAGTGCGGGAAGACCGTGGAAGACATCGACGTTTATGTCCCACACCAGGCGAACAAGCGGATCATCGACTACGCGACCGATAAGCTCGGCATCCCCCATGAGAAAACCATCGTGAACGTCGACCGCTACGGAAACACATCCTCGGGGTCGATTCCGCTGGCGCTGACCGATGCGCGGGCCGAAGGACGCTTGCGCGACGGGTCGCTCGTGCTGATGACCGGCATGGGAGCTGGGTTGACATGGGGCTCGGTGCTGATCGAATGGACGACGAACGGGAGGGTTGCGTGACCAAGATCGCGTTTTGCTTCCCTGGCCAGGGATCTCTCGAAGCCGGGATGGGCCGCGACATCGCCGAGGCGTTCCCGGTGGCGAGAGAGGTCTACCGGCTCGGATCGGAGGCGTCAGGCCTCGATCTCGAGCGACTCTGCTTCGAGACCCCGATCGAGGAGCTCGTCGACACCGATGTCCAGCAACCTGCTCTCGTCGCAACGAGCCTTGCGATCCTCGCTGCTCTTCGAGAGCGGGGACTCGAGCCGGACGTCGTTGTCGGGCATTCGGTCGGTGAGTTCGCCGCGCTTGCAGCTGCCGGTTCCATCGGAACCGCCGAAGCAATAGGGCTCGTGCGCGAGCGCGGTCTCGCCATGGCCGAGGCAGCTCGTCGACATCCTGGCTCTATGGCCGCGATCCTCGGCCTCGAGGATGCCGAAGTCGAGAACCTGTGCCGGAAGATCATCGGTGTGTGGCCGGCGAACTACAACTGCCCGGGACAGGTCGTCATCTCCGGAGAGCACGAAGCGGTCGAGGAGTGTTGCGCCGAGGCCGAGAGCCTCGGCGCGCGAAGAGCAGTTCGGCTGAAGGTTTCGGGTGCGTTTCACAGCCCCTTGGTCGCGCGTGCAGCGGACCGGCTGCGGCCAGCGGTCGAGCGGGTGCGGTTCGTCGAGCCGCTCTCGCCCTTCATGTCCACCGTCACGGCGAAGATAGAGCCTGCGCAAAGGCTTGCGACGCTGCTCGTAGACCAGCTGACCGCGCCCGTCCGGTTCACGCAGGCTGCGACCGAGCTCATTCGCAGCGGCGCCTCGACTTTCGTCGAGGTCGGGCCGGGGAACGTGCTGTCAGGGCTCATCAAGCGGATCGATCGAGGGGTGAAGACGATCTCGGTCAACACGCTCGACGGGCTCGAGCGCGCGCAAGAGGCGCTCTCTCGCTGAGCGGCATGTTCTGCTCCCTCGAAGGGAAGACCGCCCTCGTCACCGGCGCCTCTCGCGGAATCGGCCGCGCGATCGCGGCGGAGCTCGCGCGTGGCGGCGCCTCGGTCGTCGTCGCCTACCGAAGCGGAGCCGAGGAGGCGGAGGAGCTCGCCGGTGAGATCGGCGGACGAGCCGTGCAAGCGGACGTCTCCAATGCCGACTCGGCGAAGGCGCTCGTCGAAAGCGCGGGTGACCTCGACATCCTCGTGAACAACGCCGGCGTCACGCGGGACGGTCTGCTCGTGCGGATGTCGGACGAGGACTGGTCGACCGTCATCGACACGAACCTCGCCTCGTGCTTCTACACGTCCCGAGCCGCGGTGCGCGGGATGATGAAGAAGCGCTCCGGCTCGATCGTGAACATCTCCTCGATCGTCGGCATCCACGGAAACTGGGGGCAGACGAACTACGCGGCCTCCAAGGCGGGCATCATCGGCTTCACGAAGGCGCTCGCACGTGAGCTCGGGAGCCGCAACGTCCGGGCGAATGTCGTCGTCCCCGGATACGTCACGACCCGGCTCACCGAGGTCCTCCCCGAGGAGGCGACCGGCGCGATGCTCGAGAACACCCCTCTCGGACGGCTCGGCGATCCGGAGGACGTTGCCGGGGCGGTACGGTTTCTCGCCTCCGAGAACGCGTCGTTCATCACGGGCGCCGTGCTCCTGGTGGACGGCGGGCTTGGGATGTGAGGACATGAGCGAAGCTGCGAACAACGGAAGACGCCGGGTGGTGATCACCGGAGTCGGAATGGTCACGCCACTCGGGAACGATCCGGACACCACGTGGCAGAACCTCGTCGGCGGCGAGTCCGGCGCAGGTCCCATCACGCAGTTCGACACGACGGACTACGCGGTGACGTTTGCATGCGAGCTGAAGGATTTCGACCCGACGACCTGGATCGAGCGGAAGCAGGCGCGGCGCATGGACCGGTTTGCCCAGATGGCTCTCTCTGCGGCGCGTATGGCAGAGGCGGACAGCGGGATCGATATCGCCGCAGCCCCGGATCGTGTCGGAGCAGCTGTGGCCACCGGAATCGGCGGTCTCGGCGCGTTCGAGGACTGCTTCCAGGGCCTGCTCGAAAGGGGCCCCGACCGTACGAGCCCCTTCTCGATCATCCAGATCATCCCCAACATGGCCGCGGCGTGGGTGTCGATGGAGCTCGGCACTCGAGGGCCGCTCGCGACGGAGACGACGGCGTGCGCGGCGTCGAACATGGCGATCGGCGACGGGCTCGACGCGATTCGCCTCGGCCGCGCGGACGTGATGCTCTGCGGTGGGACAGAAGCGCCGGTGACGCGGGTCGGGATCGCCGGCTTCAGCGCAATGCGCGCGCTCTCGTCGCGAAACGATGACCCGAAGGCGGGATCGCGACCGTTCGACGCCGACCGCGACGGCTTCGTCATGGGCGAGGCCGGCGCCATGGTCGTCCTCGAGGAGCTCGAGCGCGCGCGGGCGCGAGGCGCCAAGATCTACGCAGAGCTGCTCGGGTACGGCGTGTCGTCGGATGCGCGGCACGTCACGGAGCCCGATCCGACCGGCGAGAACCCCGCTCGCGCCATGCAGATGGCGTTCTCCGACGCAGGTATCTCACCGGAGCAGGTCGGCTACGTGAACGCACACGGGACCTCCACGCCCGTCGGAGATCCGGCCGAGACCCGCGTCCTCAAGCTCGCGCTCGGCGAGGAGCATGCCTTCCGTACGCCCGTCTCCTCGACGAAGGGCGCGACGGGCCACTGCCTCGGCGCCGCCGGCGCGGTCGAGGCGATCTTCACGATCTTCGCGATTCAGCGCGGGTTGCTCCCGCCCACGATCAACTACGAGACGCCCGATCCTCTGTGTGACCTCGATTACATCCCGAACGAGGCACGCCGCCAGCCGACGGAGATCGGAGTCTCCAACTCGTTCGGCTTCGGCGGCCACAACGCGTGCGTCGTCTTTCGTCGCTGGGACGAAGCAGGCCGCGTGGAGGCTCACTCCACGAGCTGAGAGCGCCGTTCGACGAGCACGGTGTCACGCCAGCTGCCGTCGAGCTTCCCGATCCGCTCGCGGTGTCCGACCACACGGAACCCGAGGCCCTCGTGCAGGGCGATGCTCGCCTCGTTCTCCGGGAAGATGCTCGTCTGGATCGTCCAGATTCCACCAGCTTCGGCGCTGGCGATCAGCGCTTCGAGGAGCATGTGACCGACTCCCTGCCCGCGGGCGCCTTCCGCGATGTAGACGGAGTGCTCGGCAACTCCTGCGTAGCACTCGCGAGCGGATACTCGGGACAGCGCGGCCCAGCCGACGACGCGCCCGCCGTCGACGGCGACCAGGCGATGCCCGGTCAGGCGATTCGCGTCGAACTCGCTCCAGGAGGGCGTCCGCGTCTCGAACGTTGCGAGCCGCGTGGCAATGCCGTCGGCGTAGATGCGCTCCACCGCCGTCCAGTCGTCCGGTGTCATCGGGCGGATCTCGGCCACCCGGCGGAGACTAGGCTTTCGGCGTGGCGGAGCGCTGGGCGACCTTCGATTGCTACGGGACGATCGTCGACTGGAACGGCGGGATACGAAACGAGCTCGAACACCTCTTCGGCGTCGAGCGCTCCGAACAGCTCCTCGAGCGGTATCACGAGATCGAGCCCGAGATCCAGGCCGCGAATCCCGGCACGAGCTATCGAGAGGTTCTCACCATCGCACTCGAGCGCCTTGCCGACGAGGCGCAGCTCTCGATTCCCGAAGGTCAGGCGAGTGCCCTTGCACGATCGCTCCCGTCCTGGCCGGTGTTTGTAGATGCCCCGCCCGGGCTGGCGGAGGCAAAGAGCCGTGGCTGGCGGCTCGGCATCCTGTCGAACACCGACCGCGACCTGATCGAGGCATCGATGGAGTCGATCGGCGTGTCGTTCGACCTCGCAATCGTCGCCGGGGACATCGGCTCGTACAAGCCTGCGGCAGGTCACTGGGACGCATTCCGCGCGCAGACGGGAGCGCCGGACAGCACTCACGTCCACGTCGCGCAGAGCGTCTTCCACGACATTGCGCCCGCGACAGAGCTCGGCCTCCGCACGATCTGGATCAACCGGCTCGGCGAGCCTCCAGACCCTCGGCCGGCGGCGACTCTGCCGGATCTGAGCGGTCTCGCCGATGCCCTCGACGAGCTCGTGCCGGCATGAGCTCACTGCGTGCCCGCTGTCCGGACTGCCGGACGTTGACCGCAGTCGCAGTCGGGCCGGAGTACCAGTGCCACAGCTGTGGACGCGAGTTCGCGGCGGGTCTCGTCCGCGTTCCGAGGGCATGGGGAGCGGGTGGTGAGGCGATGGCCGAGGCGGCGCTGCTGCCCGTGCCGTATCCGGAGACAGCCGTGATCGAGTGTGACTCGCTCGAGGAGCAGTCCGCGGCACTCGCGGCGGCGTTGCCCGAGCGGCCGCTCGTTCTCGGTGGCTGCTGCTGTTCACATGTCGGAGCCGCGCAGGGTCTTGCTCGGCGTAGGCCGCGGCTCGGAGTCGTCTGGTTCGACGCTCACGGCGATCTCAACACCCCTGAGACATCGCCGTCCGGGAACCTCTGGGGCATGCCTCTGCGGATGCTCATCGACTCGGACACGATCGACGCCGGTGATGTCGCGCTCGTTGGTGCGCGCAACCTCGACCCCGGTGAGGAGGCCTTCATCGCCGAGATGGGGATCGACGACTCGCTCGACAGGGCGCTCGAAGGTGTCGACGCGGTCTACGTCGCGCTCGATGTGGACGTGGTCGATCCGGCCGAACTGAGGGTGTTCATGCCCGAGCCGGACGGTCCGAGCGTGAAGGACGTCGGAGCGATTCTCACCCGCATTGCAGGGTGCACCGAGATTGCGGGCATGGGCGTGACCGGCCTCGCCCCTGACCCGGCCAACGTCGCCGTCGTCACGAGCTTGCTCGCCGCGGCCGGTCTCTGACCACCAGTCGGCCCTGCAAGTCGACCCCGCATAAGATCTCGCCATGTCCTCCGGGCAAGGCCGAGTCGACGTCGAAGTCGAGAGCAAGGGCGAGAGCGAGCCCGCGAAGGAGAAAGGGCATCCGAACACGTGTCCCGGCTGCGGGTCGCATTACCGGGACGACGAGCTCGAGCGCAGCCTCCGGGTGTGTCCCCAATGCGACCACCACTTTCGCGTCGGCGCCCGCGAGCGCATCGAGCAGTTGGTCGATCCAGGGACCTTCGTGGAGGAGGACGAAGAGCTTCGGTCGGCGGACGTGCTCGGATTCTTCGATCTCAGGCCGTACACCGAGCGGCTAGCCGAGGCGGAGGTGTCGACCGGGTTGGGCGACGCGCTCGTGGCCGGAAGCGCTGCGATCGAAGACCAGCCGTGCCGACTCGCGATCATGGACTTCGCGTTCATGGGCGGTTCCATGGGGAGCGTCGTCGGGGAGAAGTTCGTCCGTGCCTGCGAGAGTGCGACGGAAGCCGGCGTGCCGCTGATCTCGGTCACGGCCTCGGGCGGCGCGCGTATGCAGGAGGGGATTCTCGCTCTGATGCAGTTGCCGAAGACCGTCTGCGCAATCGAGGAGTTGCACGAAGGCGGTTCCGCGCTTCTGTCGGTGCTGACGCATCCGACGACCGGCGGCGTGCTCGCCAGCTTCGCCAGCCTCGGCGATGTCGTCCTTGCCGAGCCCGGAGCGCTGATGTCGTTCGCAGGACCGAGGGTCGTTGCGCAAACGACCCGGGAGAAGCTTCCGGACGACTTCGGTCTAGCCGAGTCGAACTACCGGTTCGGGCACCTCGATGGGATCGTCCCGCGGTCGGAGCTGCGACCGACGCTCGGCAGGCTTCTGCGGCTCTTCGGCCGGGAGTAGGGCGCCGGTGGCCAGCGACGCGGAGATTCGGCTGCGCGAGCGGTTGAGTAAGCTCGGGGCCATGAAGCTGCTCCGTGGCACGAAGCTGAGCGGCGAGCTCGGTCGACTCCAAGATCAGCTCGACAAGCTGAAGGAGGAGCCGAGCGCCGAGGACATCTGGCGCTCGGTCGAGCTCGCTCGTCATCAGGATCGCCCATACACGCTCGACTATGCCGGACGGATCTTCGACGACTTCTTCGAGCTCCACGGCGATCGCGGGCGGGCAGACGATCACGCGATCGTCACCGGGCTCGGAAAGCTCGACGGCCAAACCGTCGTTCTCGTCGGGCATCAGAAGGGCCGCGATCTCAAGGAGCGCACGAGGCGCAACTTCGGCATGGCCTATCCGGAGGGCTACCGGAAGTCGATGCGAGCGATGGCGCTCGCCGATCGGCACGGGTTCCCACTCGTCACCATGGTCGACACACCCGGTGCATATCCCGGCGTTGCGGCCGAGCAGCACGGCCAGGGAGGAGCGATCGCACGATCGCAGGCTGCAATGGCCCGGCTCTCGGTTCCGACCGTCGCCTGCGTCATCGGCGAAGGCGGATCGGGTGGTGCGGTCGCGATCGCCGTCGCCGATCGCGTGCTCATGCAGGAGAACGCGATCTACTCGGTGATCTCACCGGAGGGCTGCGCGGCGATCCTGTGGAGGGATGCCGGCGAGGCCCGGAAGGCAGCGGCGGCGTTCAGACCGGATGCCACGCACTGTCTCGAGCTCGGTGTCATCGACACGATCGTCCCGGAGCCCGGCGAGGGGGCCCACGAGGACGTGGCCATCGCAGCGCAGCTGCTTCGTTCCGCGATCGTGGACGCGCTCGACGAGATCGACTCCATGGATCCCGACGAACGACGCCGCGAGCGGCGCGCCAAGTACCGACGTATGGGTGCTCTCGAGCTCGCCTGACGACTTTGTGACGTCCTGTCACGAACGAGCACCTCGGCGAGCGCGAAAATTGCACTATCCACAGGTTCCACAGGCTTATCCCCCGAACGAAAAGCCAGCTTTTGCAGGAAAAGTGTCGGATCTGCGGCTGTCACGTGAAGAAAGTGTTGCGCTGTTGGCGACAATCCACAGGTGAGTCTCGACGCCTATCGACGCAAGCGAGACTCTGCCAGGACCCCTGAGCCGTTCGGGAAACGCGCGAAGCCGGGCGCGGCACTGCGTTTCGTCGTCCAGCGGCACGCCGCTCGTCGACTTCACTACGACTTCCGGCTCGAGCGGGACGGCGCTCTCGCGAGCTGGGCCGTCCCGAAGGGGATACCGCTCCGCCGCGGCGAGCGCCATCTAGCAGTCCACGTCGAGGACCATCCGCTCGAGTACGGCGACTTCGAAGGGACGATCCCAGCCGGCGAGTACGGCGCAGGAACCGTCGAGATCTGGGATCGAGGTACGTACGAGCTCCTCGAGGAGAAGCCGGACGGCGGGTTGACGGTGGGACTCCGGGGCGAGCGACTGGACGGCGTGTGGACGCTCGTGCCGGCGCATCTCGACGGCGATCCCAAGAACTGGCTTCTGCTGCGCAAGGACGCGGGATCGAGCGGCGGCGCGCGCTACGCGCCGATGCTGGCAAGCGCGACGGAGGCCCTTCCACACGGCCCGGAGTGGGCGTTCGAGCCGAAGTGGGACGGGTTCCGCGCGATCGTGACCGTGTCGGGCGACGGGGTCGTGTTCACGAGTCGCAACGCCAACGACCTCACGACGCGATTCGGCGAGCTCGCACGCGCGGTGCAACTAGGCGTCCGCAGTGCGGATGCCGTCCTCGACGGTGAGATCTGCGCGCTCGACGAGCGCGGACGCTCGCGCTTCTCCCTTCTGCAAGAGGGATCCGGCAGGCTCGTGCTGGTCGTCTTCGATCTCCTCGAGCTCGACTCCGAGCCGCTCGTCGAGCTCCCGCTCGCAGAACGGCGGAGGCGGCTCATCGACGTCTGCGACGCGACACGCGGCAGCGTCGTCGTGTCGCCGCAGTTCGACGACGGAGAGGCTCTCCTCGTCGCGGCGGGAGAACAGGAGCTCGAGGGGGTCGTCGCAAAGCGTCTCGAATCCCGTTACCAGACAGGACGCCGAAGTACCGACTGGCGGAAGCTGAAGGTGCGGGGTCGCCAGGAGGCGGTCGTCGCCGGCTACACGAGAGGTCAGGGGCGACGTGTGGGCGGGTTCGGGGCTCTCGTCCTGGGCGTTCAGGACACCGGGGGCTTGCGCTGGATCGGAAACGTCGGAACGGGGTTCAACGACGCCGAGATCGAACGGCTACTGGGCGTCATGAAGCCGCTCGAGCGCAGCGGTAGCCCGTTCGCGGAGACGCCCAGGATGCCGCGCGTGCGGCGCTCGGACGTCGTCTGGCTCGAGCCGATCCTCGTCGCTGAGGTCGAGTTCGCGGAGTGGACACACGAGGGTCGCCTGCGCGCTCCTGTTTACGCCGGTCTTCGCGAGGGCAAGACTGCAGCGGAGGTGCGCAGAGAACGAACACCGATGCCGGCGGTACTGCGTAAGGGGAAGCGAGAGCTTCGCCTCAGCAATCTCGACAAGCCGTTCTGGCCGGAGGAGGGCATCACGAAGGGCGATCTCGTCGCCTACTACCGCGATGTCTCCGAGGTGCTCGTCCCGCATCTGCGGCACCGACCGTTCACGATGAAGCGGTACCCCGACGGCTGGCAGGGAAAGCACTTCTTCCAGAAGCAGTCGCCATCGCACATGCCGTCGTGGATCAAACGGACACCGCAGCCTGCGTCCACTCGCGAGGGGGAGAAGAAGATCATCGAGTACGCGCTCGTGGACGACGAGCTCGCGCTCCTCTGGATGGCGAACATGGGTTGCATCGACCTGCACGCGTGGTCGTCGCGCGTCGACAGCCCTGACAAGCCGGACTGGGTGATGTTCGACCTCGATCCCTCCGAGGGAGCCACGTTCGACGATGTGGTGGCGGTCGCGCGACTCGTAAAGGACACCCTCGACCTCCTCGAGCTCGACTCCTTCGCCAAGACCTCCGGCTCGCGTGGCATCCACGTGCTCGTCCCTATCGCGAGGCGGCACACCCACGCGCAGGCGCGTGAGTTCGCCGCGATCATCGCGGGAGCGCTCGAACGCGCTCATCCGGGTCTCGTGACGACAGCCTGGGCGAAGGCGAAGCGCCGCGGGGTACTCGTCGATGCGAACCAGAACGGTCCCGGCAAGACGAACGCTTCCGTGTACTCGGTACGACCTCGAGCCGGAGCGCCGGTGTCCACGCCGCTCCACTGGGACGAAGTCGCTCTCGGCCTCGACCCGGCGGCGTTCACGATGGAAGCGGTGCTCGACCGCATCGCTC
Source organism: uncultured Actinomycetes bacterium (assembly GCA_963734825.1). Taxonomy (GTDB): domain Bacteria; phylum Actinomycetota; class Thermoleophilia; order Gaiellales; family Gaiellaceae; genus GMQP-bins7. The sequence continues at coordinate 316,742 of CAVTIQ010000005.1, forward strand.
GCGACGGGGACTTGTTCGCAGGAGTGCTCTCGGGCGGCCAGTCGCTCACGAAGGCGCTTCGCGCGCTTCGCTAGTCAGTCCCCGAGCTTGCGCGGGTGGCCGAGGGCAGAGAGCTCGACGATGTCCCGGCGGAAGAAGAGCGACACCGTCCAGTCCACGACGACTCGCAGCTTCCTCGTGAGGAGTGGGAGCTGGTACAGGTGATAGGTCCGCGCGACGAACCAGCCGAGGAATCCCCTGAGCTGGAGGCCGCCGGGGAGCTCTGCGATTCCCTTGTAGCGCCCGAGCGTCGCGACCTGGCCGAGCATGCGGTACCCATATGGCTTCGGCGTACCGGTCAGGTTCTTCGTCAGACACCGCGCCTGGCGAAGCGCGTGCTGGCACGTGGGCGGGTCGGTGACTCCCGGCGTACATGCGTTCTGCACCGCGGCGCAATCCCCGAGCGCCCAGATGTCCTCCGCCCCTTCGACGCGGAGCGTCTCGTCGATCCGGACGCGGCCTCGGTCGTCGAGCGGCAGGCCGAGCTGCTCGAGGAGCGGATTTGCGCGTACGCCTGCGGTCCAGACAAGCGTCCTGGCGGGGATACGGGTTCCGTTCGCGAGGACGGCTTCGCTGCCGTCGAAGGACTCGAGCGTCGTGCCGACGTGGATCTCGATTCCTCGGCTCTCGAGATGTCGAGTTGCGTACTCGCCGAGCCGCCGCGGGATCTCGTGCAGGATCTCGGGCGCCGCCTCCACGAGCACCCAGCGCTGAGGGACGCCTTGGAGGCTCGGATAGAAGCGGAGCGCCGCCTGGGCGAAGTCGTTCAGCTCGGCAAGCGCCTCGACGCCTGCGTACCCCGCGCCGACGAAGACGAACCCGAGCTCCTCCGTCGCTTGCGGCTGGATCGCGGCTCGCTCGAGCTGCTCGAGCACGCGGTTCCTGAGCGCGATCGCGTCTGCAAGGTCCTTGAAGCCGACGCCGTACTCGCGCAGGCCGGGCACCGGGAAGGTGCGAGTCACCGCTCCGACAGCGACGACGAGCTGCTCGTAGCCGATCTCGAGCGGTCCTGCGAGCGTGTCAGCACGAACGACCTTGCGATCGCGGTCGAGAGCCGTGACGTGACCCAGGAACAGCTCGGCGTGCGGGCACATCTGGCGGAGTGGCACGACGACGTGCCGGGGCTCGAGCGTTCCCGCTCCCGCCTCGGGCAGAAGCGGCGTGTAGAGCATGTAGTTCTCGGGACACACGATGGCGGAGCCGCGCTTGCCGATGAGCCGTGCGACGTAGCTCCCCGCGAAACCTCCGCCGAGGACCAGCGTCCCACCGCGCGCTTCTCGTCGCTCCTTGCCTGGCTCCACGCGTCATGCTTACCACGGTGGCGATCCAGGTGTCCGTGATCGGGAGTGGCGCCGAGTGGGAGAATGCCGCGGAGGAGGTCGGCCGGTTGCTTGCCGAGCACGGCTGCACGGTCGTTACAGGTGGGCTCGGCGAGGTCATGGCTGCAGCGCATCGTGGGGCGAGAGCGGCCGGCGGGGCAACGATCGCGGTCCTTCCGGGGGAGCGTCACGACGCTGCGAACGAGTGGGCGGATCACGTCGTCGTCACCGGCACCGGCCATGCGCGGAACCTCGCTGTTGCGGCGTCGGGGCATGCCGTGATCGCTATCGGAGGCGCGTGGGGCACGCTCGCCGAGATCTCGTTTGCGAAGCTCCTCGGACGACCGGTCATCGCACTGCACGGGGCACCGGCGGTCGAGGGCGTGGAGCTCGCCGAGAGCCCCGCGCACGCCGTTGAGCTCGCGCTACGACACCTCGCGTAGGCGCCCTTCGAGATAGGTCCTCTCGGCCTCGTTCCCGACGAGCGCGATCGCTTCGCGGTAGGCAGCTGCGGCCTCTGACCGGCGCTCGAGTCGGCGCAGGAGATCAGCTCGTGCTGCGTGGAAGAGGTGGTAGCTCTCGAGGTCGGTCAGCTCGTCGATCAGCGACAGCCCATCCTCGACGTCGCCCGCGAGCGCAACTGCAACCGCGCGGTTGAGGAAGACCACCGGCGAGGGGTCGATCTCCGCGAGGCGGTCGTACAGGGCGACGATCTCCCCGCGTGGTCGCTCCTCGGCATGAGCCCCCGCGATCGCCGCCTGGAAGACGTAGGGCCCCGGGCGTCCGAGCGAGACGGTCCGCTCGAGTACGCGCATCCCCTCGGCGATTCGATCCCGGTTCCAGAGCGCGCGATCCTGGTCCTCGAGCAGGACGAGCTCTCCGTCGTGGCCGACGCGCGCTGCCCGACGCGAGTCCTGGAGGAGCATGAGCGCGAGCAGGCCGAGTACTTCCGACTCGTCCGGCATGAGCACGGCGAGGAGTTTCGTGAGCCGAATGGCCTCGTCGCAGAGATCGCCGCGAACGGGGCTGCGCCCGGCGCTAGCCGCGTACCCCTCGTTGAACACGAGGTAGAGCACGGCGAGCACGGATCGCAGCCGCTCGGTGAGCAGATGGTCCGGAGGAACCCGAAACGGGATTCCTGCCGCCCGGATCTTCCGCTTCGCACGCACGAGTCGCTGCGCCATGGCGGGCTCTGCAACGAGAAAGGCATGCGCGATCTCCGGAGTCGTGAGCCCTCCGACTTCGCGGAGCGTGAGCGCGACCCGGCTCTCCGCTGCGAGCGCCGGATGGCAGCACGTGAACACGAGCGCGAGTCGCTCGTCGGGAATCGCGCTCACGTCTTCCTCCTCTTCGGGCATCGACTCGAGTCGTGCGAGGAGCTCCGCCTTTTGCCGGAAGACGCGGTCGCGTCGGATTCGATCGATGGCCCGGTTGCGTGCGGTCGTGACGATCCAGGCGCCCGGTGTGCGGGGCATGCCATCACGTGGCCACCGCTCGAGCGCGGTCGTGAACGCGTCCTGCACAGCGTCCTCGGCGAGCTCGAGGTCGCCGAGGACGCGTGTGAGGATCGCGACTGCATGCGCCCACTCCTCCCGGAAGACCTGATCGACCGTCACTCCACGATGGGCCGGATCTCGATCGAGCCGTCGCGTGCGGTCGGGACGAGGGCAGCTAGACGGATCGCCTCGTCGAGGTCGGGCAGGTCGAGGAGGAAGACGCCTCCGATGATCTCCTTCGTCTCGGGGAACGGGCCGTCGGTCACGACGCTGCTCGCCGTTCTGCACCTTGACGACCTTCGCGCGTCCGGCGCGCGTCGAGCTCGAAGCCGGAGACGTTCGGGTCGGCCTTTCCGAGCTCCTCGAAGAGCGCGACCCACTGGGGCATCTCCGCCGCTCGCAGATCGGCCTTCTCCTGGTCGGAGAGATCGACTCCACTCGCAGTCGTTCCCGTAGATGAGGAATGCGTACTTCACAGCTGTGCCTCCGCCGGGTCGAAGTACACGGGCCGCACCTCGACTGCGCCGTGCTCCGCACCCGGGATTCGGGCGGCGTGTTGCACGGCCTCGTCCAGGGAGCCGCACTCGAGCACGAAGTAGCCGCCGAGCGCCTCCTTCACCTCCGCATACGGGCCGTCCGTCACGAGCGTCTCTCCGCCGCGGATGCGAACGGTGGTCGCGTCGCTCGTGGACGCGAGCTCGTCGCCGCCCACGAGAACGCCGGCCTCGCGAGCGTCGTTCGCGAATGCGCGATACAGCTCGTACGCAGCCTCCTTCTCGGCTGCGGAAAACCCGTCCCACATCCGCTGATCGCCGTAGATCAGTGCCATGTACTTCACGCGCAACTCCTTTCGTTCAACGTTCGATTTCATCACGACGACGAGCGAAGGAGCACGAAATCGACAGCTACCGCGCGAGCATCCGCTCGAGCAGGGCCTGCGCGCCGGCTTTGTCGAGTGGCTCGTTGAGGTTCCCGCACTTCGGGCTCTGGACGCACGACGGGCAGCCGGCCGCGCAGGGGCAATCGGCCAGCAGCCGCACGGTGTCCTCGACCCAGCCTTCGAATCGCTCGAAGCCGCGAGCTGTGATCCCGACTCCGCCCGAGTGGCCGTCGTAGACGAAGATCGTCGGCTCGCCGGTCTGGTAGTGGACGTTCGTGGAGAGGCCGCCGATGTCCCAGCGGTCGCACATCGCCCAGAGCGGCAGGAGCGCGATGAGCGTGTGCTCGGCGGCGTGCAGCGTGCCGAGGAGCTTCGGCATCTGCTCGAGGCCGGCCAGGTGCTCTTGACCCGGTGAGAACCAGATCGCCTCTGTCTCGAAGGTGATCTCCGGCATGACGAGCGGGACGACGTCGATCGTCGACCCGTCGCGTGTTGCCTTGCGCGCATAGGCGATGACCTGTTCCGTCACCGATACTCGGCCGAAGTGAAGCTCGACGCCTAGACGCCGTTCCGCTCGAAGGGACTCCTCGATCGTCGTCTCCGTCTCCTTCTTCACCTGGGTGTACCAGTCGACCCGCACCGGTGAGACGAGCGCCGCCCGGCCGACCTGGTCGAGCTCTTCGACGAGGTACTGCTCCCCGAGGTGGAGGTACACAGCGCCTTCGTGCACGGTCGAGTACGCCCGGTCTCGCTCGACCAGTCCGAGAAGCGAGCCCGTCTCCTGATCGATCACGGTGAACGCCTCCGCGTCGCCCGAGCGCAGGGAGATGCGGGCGGCCGGGTAGTCGCGGCCCTTCCAGACGAATCCGGCGGACGTGCGTTCGAGCTCCGGGAGCTCCGCGGCCCGTTCGATCGCCTCGGGCCCGAGCGTCTCGGCGTCGGCCTCGTCGAGCGGCGCCTCGAATGCGGCCGCCAGCACGTGCGGGTCGAGGATCCGTGGATTCGTATGGTCGAGGATCGCCGCCTCCACACGGCGGGACAAGAGCGCCTCCGGCTCGCGTGCGAAGAACTGGTCGAGCGCGTCCTCGCTCGCGACGAGCACTGCCAGCCCGAGCGCGCGCCTTCCCGCTCGCCCCCATTGCTGGCGCAGTGACGCGACCGTGCCCGGGAAGCCGACCGAGATGGCGCAGTCGAGGAGCCCGATGTCGATGCCGAGCTCGAGCGCGTCCGTCGCCGTAACGCCGAGGAGCTCGCCTTCGACGAGCCGTCGCTCGATCTCCCGGCGCTGCTCAGGCGTATATCCGGCCCGGTAGGGAGCGAGCCGGTCGGCCGTGACAGCATCGACGCGCTCGACCGCGAAACGGTGGATGAGCTCTGCCGCCTTGCGGCTCTTCGCGAAGCAGATCGTGCGCAGGCCGCGCGACGTGAGCTGGGACAGGAGACGCGCAGCTTCTCCGAGCGGGCTCGCGCGTAGCCCGAGCTCCGGATCGAGAAGCGGAGGGTTCCAGATCACGACCTCGCGCTCGGACCTCGGTGACGTGTCGCGCTCGACGACGGTCGCAGGCTCTCCCGTCAGCGCTTCTGCGAGCTCGCCGGCGTTCGCGATCGTGGCGGTCGCGAACAGGAACTGGGGATCTGCGCCGTAGACGCGAGCCAGGCGCCGAAGCCGCCGAAGCACGTTGCCGACGTGCGAGCCGAAGACGCCTCGATAGACGTGCGCCTCGTCGACGATCACGTAGCGGAGGTTGTGCAGGACGTCTCCCCAGCGGTCGTGGTGCGGGAGAACGCCGACGTGGAGCATGTCCGGGTTCGTGAGGATCGCGTTCGACCACTTGCGGATCTGCCAGCGCCGCTCGGTCGGCGTGTCGCCGTCGTAGATCGCCTGCCTCAGGCCCTTGAGTCGGAGCTCGCCGAGCGACACGCGCCTGGTCCTGTGCGAGCGCCTTCGTCGGGTAGAGGTAGAGCGCTCGTGTCTTCGGCTCGCGTGCGATCGCGTCGAGCACGGGGAGGTTGAAGGCGAGCGACTTCCCGGACGCGGTGCCGGTCGTCACGACGACGTTCTCGCCTCGCCTCGCCGCTTCCCACGTCTCTGCCTGATGGCGGAAGAGCGACGTGACCCCGTTCGCGACGAGGGACGGAGGTGACGCGTGGATCGAGGTCGTCAGGGAGCGGCTCCGTTCGTGCCTTCCGCGCCGGCTCGAGACCTCGGTAGGCGATCTCGTCGCCCTCGAGCAGATCGGTCCAGCCCGCCACGACCTCGGTTGCCATGTGCCCAGTGTCGCAGCCGCGTCGCTACGCCAGGAACGCTGCGAACGACTGCTCGTAGTGCTGTCGCGAGTGCGCGCCGTAGACCGTCGCCTTCGCCTCGCCGTCGGAGAACAGGATCACCGTGGGAAGCGCGAGGACGCCGTAGCGCCCGGAGACGGCGAGGTTGTCGTCGACGTTCACGCGGACGAGCCGGACACCTCGTTCCTCGGCGATCGCACGAAGGTGCGGCTCGATCGCATCACACGGCTTGCACCACGGAGCCCAGAAGTCGACGATCACCGGCGCAGTCGAGGCCAGGACCTCGTCGGCGAACGTCGCGTCGGTGACTTCGTCCACTAGAGCTTTCCCGTCAGTGCGCGCAGTCGCAGGAGCGGGACCTTCCAGATCGCCTCCGCGACGATCGCACCGGTCATCTTCGAGGAGCCCGCTCGTCGTTCGACGAAGCGAATGGGAATCTCCTCCACGGTCAGGCCCGCACGCAGGACGCGGTACGTCGCCTCGATCTGGAATGCGTACCCGTGCGCCGAGAGCGCGCCGAGGTCGATCGCCTCGAGCGTCGCTCGGCGGAAGCACTTGAATCCTCCGGTGAGGTCTCGGACGCGCACTCCGAGGAGCACCTGCGCGTAGATGCAGCCGCCGCGGGAGACGAACCGGCGCACGAGCCCCCAGTTCTCGGTTCCGCCCCCCTTGGCGTAACGCGATCCGAGAACGAGGTCGGCTCTGCGTGCAGCTTCGATCAGTCGCGGAATATCCACCGGATCGTGCGAGAAGTCGCAGTCCATCTCGAGCACGAGCTCCGCGCCTCCCGCGAGAGCGTGGCGGAAGCCCGCCACATACGCAGGCCCGATCCCCTCCTTGCGCTCGCGGTGAAGGACCGAGACCCACGGGAGGCGATCGGCCAGTCGATCGGCGAGCTCGCCGGTTCCGTCGGGCGACGAGTCGTCGACGACGAGCACGCGATCTTGTGAGAGATCCAGAACCGCTGCGAGAGCCTCCACCATCGCTTCCAGGTTCTCGCGCTCGTTGTAGGTCGGCAGGCACACGACGGCACGAGGCACGTCCCTATCATCGCGGGATGGCCCGGACGCTGCCCCGGAATGCGGACCTCGCCGACCAGCTCGACCTGCTCGCGGACATCTCGGAGATCCTCGGCGAGGAGTCGTTCAAGATCATCGCGTACCGGCGTGCGGCTACGCGGATCCGGGAGATGCCGAGCGGGGTCGCCGAGCTCGCGATCGCCGGCAAGGCGACCGACCTCCCCGGAGTCGGCAAGACGATCGAGCAGAAGGTGATCGAGATCGTCGAGGACGGAGAGATCCACGCGCTCACTCGGCGACGTGAGCGGGTGCCGGCCGGCGTCGTCGAGTTCCTCCGGCTTCCCGGTGTAGGACCGAAGACGGCTGCTCGGATCTGGAGCGAGCTCGGCGTCACGACGCTCGACGGTCTACAGGCCGCTGCCGAGGCCGGCCGGCTGCGCGAGCTCTCGGGGATGGGTCAGCGCAGCGAAGAGAAGATCCTCGCCGCACTCGTCGCCGGTGCCGGCCGTAAGCCGGCGCATGAAGAGCGGCGGTTGCTCGGGGCGGGGCTCCCGGCAGTCCAGGTCGCGGTCGCCGAGCTGTCGGAGCATCCGGCCGCGATCGCCGTGTCGGAAGCAGGCAGTGCACGCCGTCGAAGGGAGACCGTGCGCGACCTCGACATCATTGCGACGTCCACCGACGCCCCCGCTCTCATCGCATCGTTCTGCGACGCCCCGTGGGTCGCCGAGGTCGTCGCGAAAGGAGACACGAAGGCAACGGTCGTCGGCCACCAGGGGCTGCGCTTCGATCTTCGCGTCGTGCCGCCCGAGTGCTACGGCAACGTGCTCCAGCACTTCACCGGCTCGAAGGACCACAACATCGCGCTTCGCGAGGACGCGCAACGGCGGGGGCTGTCGATCTCGGAGTACGGCGTCACGGATGTCGAAACCGAGCAGGTCGTGACCCATGCGTCCGAGGAGGAGCTCTACGCGTACCTCGGCTACGGCTACATCCCGCCAGAGCTGAGGGAGAACTCCGGAGAGATCGCCCTCGCGCGCGATGACGCGCTGCCGGCGCTCGTCGAGCTCGAGGATCTGCGCGGGGAGATGCACTGCCATTCGACCTGGTCGGCGGACGGGAAGGACACGATCGAGGAGATGGCCCGAGCGGCCAAGGAACGCGGGTATACGTACATGTGCCTCACCGACCACTCGCACTACCTCCGCGAGGGCAGGCTCGAGCAGCAGTGGAAGGAGATCGAGAAGGTCAACGCCCGTGTGAAGCCGTTCCGGGTCCTGCGCGGTATCGAGGCCAACATCAAGGCTGACGGGACGCTCGACGTCGAGGACGAGGTCCTCGCCGAGCTGGACTGGGTCGTCGCGTCGTTGCACACGGCGTTCGATCGCGATCCGACCGAGAGAATCCTCGGGACGATGGACAACCCGCACGTCGACTGCATCGGGCACTTGACGGGTCGCCGCATCCTGAAGCGCGACGGTGCCGCAGTGGACGTCGAGCGCGTGGTCGAGCGAGCCGTGGAGCGCGGCACTGCGCTCGAGATCAACTCCCAGCCCGACCGGCTCGACATGCGCGACACTCACGCCCGGCTCGCAGGAGAGGCCGGCGTGAGGATTCCCGTGACGACCGATGCGCACTCCACCAAGGCCCTCGGCTATGCGGTCTTCGGGATCGGTCTCGCCCGCCGCGCGTGGCTCACGAAAGAGCAGGTCCTGAACACCGGCACATGGGCGCAGATCGAGAAGTCCCGTCGGTGAGCGAGTTTCGAGAAGACGGGCTCGCGGCCGTCGAGTGGGTCGCGTCGTACCTCGAGCGTCTGAACGACTTCCCGGTGCTTGCGCAGGTCGGGCCGGGTGAGATCCGCGAAGCGCTCCCCGCGAGTCCACCCGAAGAGCCGGAACCGTTCGAAGCCGTCCTGCGAGACCTCGACGACGTGCTGCTGCCCGGCTTGACCCACTGGCAGAGCTCCCGGTTCTTCGCGTACTTCGCCACGACCGGGTCCGAGCCGGGCGTGCTCGCCGAGCTCCTCATCGCAGGCTTGAATCAGGTCGGGATCCTCTGGCGGACGTCACCTGCCCTCCAGGAGCTCGAGGAGCTCACGCTGGACTGGCTTCGCCAGCTCGTCGGCCTTCCGGAGGAGTTCCGCGGCCACATCGAGGACACGGCCTCGACCGGCGTCCTCGCGATGCTCGTGGTCGCGAAGATGCTCCACCCGGACAGACCCGTCGTCGTCTGCTCGGAGCATGCCCACTCGCTCGCGGACAAGGGGGCACGGCTGCTCGGGCTCGAGCTCCGCAAGATCCCCGTTGACGACGAATTCCGGCTCCGTCCCGATCTTCTCGATCTCGACGCCGCGTGCGCGGTGATCGCGACGATCGGAACGACTGGCGCTACGGCGATCGACCCGGTCCCCGGCATCGCCGATGCATGCGCGGCTGCCGGTGTCTGGCTGCACGTCGATGCGGCATACGCGGGGTCGGCGGCGGTGTGCCCGGAGCTACGGCACCTCTTCGCCGGGTGGGAGCGAGCAGACTCGATCGGCGTCAACCCCCACAAGTGGCTCGGGGTGCCCATGGACTGCTCGGCGTTCTGGACCCGGCGTCCTGACGACTTTCGCCGTGCCTTCAGCCTCGTGCCGGAGTTCCTGCAGTCTCCCGACGACGCCGTGAACCTGAGCGAGGTCTCGATCCCGCTCGGCCGTCGCTTCCGCGCTCTCAAGCTGTGGACGGTCCTTCGCTGTTACGGTCGCTCGGGGCTCCAGGAGCGGATTCGTGAGCACATCCGGCTCGCCGCGCTCTTCGAGTTGTGGGTCCAAGACGAGCCAGGATGGGAGGTAGTGGCGCCGCGCCACTTCTCTCTCGTGTGCTTCCGCCGGGTCGGGTCGGACGAGGAGAACGAGCGCTTGCTCGAGCGCGTCAACGCCTCCGGGGAAGTCTTTCTCTCACATGCGCGGCTCGGTGACCGCTACGCGATCCGGCTGGCGATTGGAAACTTCCGGACGACGGAGGACGACGTTCGCCTCGCCTGGGACGTGCTCAGGCGCGAGGCTGCTTCGCTCTGAAGTAGATCCGTGTCGCGTCGGAAGATGCGCCCGCCGTCCGTTGCCGGGACGAACCGACCCGTTGCAAGTAGCCCGTCGGGAGCTCTGAGCATCGCCTGAGCCCGCTCGAGATCTACGGCGGACGCGCCCGTCGCCGTGAGATCGAGATCCGAGCCGGTCGTGCGTGATGTCCAGTTGAGCCGGTTGCCGTACAGCCAGTAGCAGGGCGCTCTGATACAGCGGATACCCGCGTCCCGCAACCGGAAGAAGCGACCCGACGACTCTGTCTGGGCCGCGACAGGCGTCCACGCATCGGCGACCACCACGGAACCGAGCGTTCCTACGCCGTCGAACGTCCAGGTTCCAATCGCGGCACGGACGAGCGAGCCAGCCGGCAGTGCCGTGACCAACGGCTTGCGAGTCGATGCCGAGACGGCGATCGCGACGTAGCACCGGGCTCGCAACAGGCCGTCGTGGCAGCGGGTGCGCGCATGGTTCGCGAGGGAGACCCAGTACCCACCGCAGAGGGGTGACGGGCACAGCCGGGGATCCGGGCGGACGACGTAGATCCCTGACGCGCTGGAGGGCCGTGGCAGAGCAGGTGACGAGGCCGCTCCGACAAGCAGGACGACCCCTGCCGCTAGCCACGCGAGCAGTGCGATCTTCATCGCTCCCTAGGATAGATTCGTGCGCCTTGTCGCCATCGGCCTCGTGGCGGGCGTCTTTGCCGCGCTCTTCGGGGTCGGCGGCGGCATCATCGCCGTGCCGCTTCTGATCCTCTTCACGCGGCTGCCCGAGCGCTCGGCGACCGCGACCTCGCTCGGGGCCATCGGGATCACCGCACTCGCCGGCGTGGTCGTCTACTCGTTGCGGGGCGAAGTCCACGTCGGGTATGCGGCGCTCGTGGGGCTCCCCGCTGCCGTCGGCGCAATCCTGGGCACGTCACTGCAGCAGCGGATCACGACGACGACGCTCACCTATGGCTTTGCAGGGCTGCTCGTCGCGGTCGGAGTGTGGCTCCTCGTATGAGCGCAACGACGATCGCTCTCGCGCTGTGCCTCGGGCTCGCGGCAGGTGTGCTCTCCGGGCTCTTCGGCGTCGGCGGCGGGATTCTCTTCGTCCCGACGCTCGTCGCACTCGGGCTCGGCCAACTCGAGGCGCAGGCGACGTCTCTGCTCGCCATCCTGCCGACGGTCACGGCGGGTGTCGTGAACCAGTACCGATACGGACACTTCCGCCCTCGCCTTGCCCTCGTCGTGGGGATCTCGTCGATCATCGGGGTCGAGATCGGCGCGCGGATTGCGACGTCGCTGACGGACACCGTCCTTCGGCGTCTCTTCGCCGTGTTGCTCTTCGGCGTCGCAGCCCAGCTCGTCTGGCGTGCTCGCCGCGCGAGTCGGCGCTACCCTGAATCGCCGTGATACCCAGCCGGACGATCCTATTTGCCGCCGTCGTGAGCGCCGCGCTCGTGGTTTTCACGGGACTTGCCGCGGCAGCCGCAGCTCCTCCGAGCGGGGCGGATACGGCGGCGAGTGCGGCGATCGTCCGGATCACGATCCCGAACCAGCCAGGGGTGACACTTGGCGAGCTCGTCTGGCCGACCACGACGGCCGCCGAGGTGCAGTCGTTCGCGTACCCGGGTGACGGCGCAGTCGTGACCATGGGTGAGTCCCGCGCGAGCGTCGGCGCACAGACAGGCCCGGTTGCGGTCTCGCAGGCATCGGCGGAGACGATCGCACTCTCCCTCTTCGGCGGGGAGATCCTCGCTGCGCAGGTCACGGCGAAGACGAGCGCTGGGGCGAGCGTGCGCTCTGCGGGGGCCAACGTCGGAGATTCGGCAGTACAGGGGCTCCGTGTGCTCGGACAGGATGTGGCTTCCGCACCCGGGACGGTTGCTCTCGAGGACTGGGGCACGCTGTCCGTGCTGGCTCAGAGCACCGGCAGTCGCCGAGGGAGCGTTCCGGCCGCGCAGGGAAGCGTCTCGGTTCTCCGCGTGCGCCTGACTGTGGCGCACGGCGGCCTCCCCGCCGGGAGCGAGATCGTCGTGGGCGAGGCGGACGCGACGGCGGTCGTGGCGGCCGCGCTACCGACGCCACCGCGCGGCGTAGGCGGTGGGCCGAGCGACGGCTCCAGTCAGCCAAGCGCTCAACCGCAGCCGCCGGAGCCCGACACCGGCGAGGCGACGATTCCGGGAGGGCCGGTTCGAGCCGTACCGCCCGGGGTGGCTGCAGACCTGACCCGCGACGGCTACGTCTTCCCCATCTTCGGGCCCGCGTCCTTCGGCGACAGCTTCGGCGCGCCCCGTCCCGACATCTCGAGTGGCTGGCACCACGGGGAGGACATCTTCGCTCCGTTGGGAGCACCGATCCTCGCCGTTGCGAACGGGACGCTCCACTCCATCGGCTTCATCCCCATCGGGGGCTATCGGCTGTGGCTACGAGACACGGAGGGCAACGAATTCTACTACGCACACCTGTCCGCCTACTCGCCGCTCGCGGTCGAGGGGCAGCAGGTCGAGGCAGGCGATGTCATCGGCTTCGTCGGGGCGACGGGCGACGCTGACGGCGGGGCACCGCATCTCCACTTCGAGATCCACCCTGCGGCGATGATCGGGCTCGGTTACGACGGTGTCGTCGCCCCGTACCCGTTTCTCGTCGCGTGGCGCCGAGCGGACGACGTCTCGTTCGCGGCCGGCCGCATCTACGTGCCGTCGGGCTCGAGCGCGAGCGCGCTCCCTCCGCCCGGAGCCGTGCTCCTGGAGGCAGACGACATCGCACCCCTGAGCGGGCTCGTCCCTGGCGCTCTCGAGAACGCGCTCCGGCGCAAGCCGGGCTAGGAGCGTCCTTTAGGTCGTCTTACAACGCGTCGACGAGATCGGCGCCGTTGCTAGCCGCCTCGGAGACCTCCGCCTCGAGTGCTTCGGAGAACTCCTCGAGATCGGCGCCGTTACTCCCTGCGACCTGCGACATGATCCAGTCGCGCGTCGCTTGGCCCGTCCACGGGTTGTAGAGGACGCCGAGCGTCACGCCCGTGAGCAGGAAGATTCGGCGCATCTTGTGGCTCTTCTTCTGCGCCTTGCCCTGGATGCGCTCCGTCGCTGTCGTGAGCGTCGCGACGAGATCCTGGAGATCCTCCTGGACGTCCTTGTCAGAGATCTTCTGCGCCTTGGCCTTCACGCCGCTCTTCTTGCCGATCTGCCCGTAGAGGCTCCGCGCCGTCACGAACGCGGCCAGGAGGTCGTCGCGCAACTCGGGATCCTCCATCGCGCGCTTGACGTACGGCCGCAACGTTTCGACTGCGACGGTCGGCTTGTCTTTCGTCTTGCTCATGTGTCCCACCTTTCTACGACTGCCTGCAGTATGTCGGCTAGCATCGTCCCGGTGCGGGGGGTGCTGTTCCTCATGCGTCATCCGCGACGCATCGCGGCTCTTGTGACCGGCCTCTTCGGTGCCGCGCTGTACGTGTGGTTTGCAGCGGTTCGGGCCGTTCCAGGCGTCAAGCAGCGAAAGCTGGCCGCGCGCCGCGAGCGCGAGGCGGCGTGGAAGCCCTAACGCGCTTCGTCCTCCGCCACCGCTGGCTCGTGCTGGCGGGGTGGCTCGCCGCCTTCCTCGTCTGCGGGCTCGCATCGTCTCAGCTCTCCGGTCTCCTCACCAACCGCTTCACGCTTCCCGGAACCGACACGCGCCGGGCCGAGGTGATCCTCCAGGACCACTTCGGCCAGCGATCCACCGGCTCGTTCACGCTCGTCGCCAAGGGCGAGGGGAACGCCAACGAGCTCGTCCCACAGGTGCGCGCGGCGGCCGACCGTGCGGCGGAGAAGCTTCCAACTGGCCGCGTCGTATCCGTGACCGCGGTGAACGGCGACGTCGTCGTGGCGCAGATCGTCTCGAACCTCGAGCCCGCGGACTCGAAGGGGCGGACGGACGCGATGCGCAAGGCGGCCGGCACGATCCCCGGCACGATCCAGGGGGCGCAGGTCTTCCTCACCGGGCAAGCGGCCATCGAGCACGACCTCGACCCCGTGTTCTCCAGGGACCTCGCGAAGGGCGAGATGATCGCGATCCCGATCGCGCTCCTGATCCTCGTCTTCACGTTCGGGACGCTCGCGTTCCTGCTCCCGTTCGCGTTCGCGATCGTGACGATCCCGACGACGCTCGGGATCATCTGGATCTTTGCCAACTTCATGGAGTTGACCACGTATCTCACGAACCTGGTCACGCTGATCGGGCTCGGTATCGCGATCGACTACTCGCTCCTGATCGTCTACCGCTTCCGCGAGGAGCTCCGGCGCAGCGCTTCGCGCGACGAGGCGATCGTCACGACCATGGGAACCGCAGGGCGTGCTGTCGTCTTCAGCGGGACGGCCGTCGCGATCGGCCTGGCGATGCTCCTGTTCATGCCGCTGCCGTTCATTCGTGGGTTCGGCGTCGGCGGTCTGATCATTCCGGCGGTGTCCGTCCTCGCGGCCACCACGTTCCTGCCGGTCGTCCTCTCGTTCGTCGGGAAGCCGCTCGACCGGGTGCGGCTCCTCCCGAAGCGCTGGATCGAGCACAGGGCCGACCACGAGCGTGGTTTCTGGGCGGGGCTCGCGCGGTTCATCATGCGCTACCCGAAGCTCGTCGCGTGCTCGACAGCCGGGTTCCTGATCCTGCTCACGCTCCCGGTGCTCACGCTGCAGCTCGGGCCTGGATCCAACGAGGGGATCCCGCGAAACCTGGAGGCCGTACAGGGGTTCGACATCCTGAGCGGCGCCGTGGGCGCGGGGGCGGTTGCCCCGACGGCGATCGTCATCGATACCGGAAGCCCTGGAGGCGTACGTGAGCCGGCGATCGCGAACGCGGCAACGAAGCTCGACCGGCTTCTTCGCGCCGACAGGCAGGTTGCCGAGGTGGTTTTCGCGAAGACACCGCAGCACGTCGATCCGACCGCCCGGTACCTCAACGTCGAGGTGATCGGGAAGAGCGACTACGGCAAGCCGGAGAGCCTCGCGTTCGTGAGCCGCCTGCGCGGAGACATCATCCCCGCGGCGGGCTTCCCCGAGACCGCGCGGATCTACGCAGGTGGCGGCCCGCCGGGCGGCAAGGACTTCATCGACCTGACCTACAGCTGGTTCCCGTGGCTCGTGCTCGCGGTGCTCGTCGCCACCTACTTCCTGCTGATGCGGGCGTTCCGTTCGATCCTGCTGCCGCTCAAGGCCATCGTCCTCAACCTCCTCTCGATCGGCGCTGCCTACGGCCTGCTCGTAGTGGTCTTCAAGTGGGGCGCCGGGGAGTGGATCGGCCTCATCTCGTACGACCAGATCGAGGCGTGGATCCCGGTGATGCTCTTCGCGATGCTGTTCGGGATGTCGATGGACTACGAGGTCTTCCTCGTCTCGCGCATGCGCGAGGAATGGGATTCGGGAGCGACCAACGAGGAGGCAATCGTCCTCGGGTTGACCAAGACCGGCAGGCTCGTCACTGCTGCGGGCCTCATCATGTTTGCCGCCTTCATGGGCTTCGTCGCCGGATCCGTCGTCGGGCTGCAGCAATTCGGTTTCGGGCTCGCAGCGGCGATCCTCATCGACGTCACGATCGTGCGGACGCTGCTCGTGCCGAGCGCGATGAAGCTGTTCGACAGGTGGAACTGGTGGCTGCCGGAGGCACTCGCTCGAATCGTGCGCGTCGAGCCGTCTCCGCTCCGAGAGCACCGACCCGGAGCCGCGGCTCCGGCGAGCGGCGACTGAGCCCGCGACCGCATCCCGGTTAGCATCCTGGGCCGTGAAGTCGAAGGGCCTGATCTGTGCAGGTGGCGAGGCAACGCGCCTCGGCGAGCTCACTCGAGTGACGAACAAGCATCTGCTCCCGGTGGGGCGCTGGCCGATGATCTACTACCCGCTCCAGCTCTTGCAGCGAGCCGGTGTGACCGACGTGCTGCTGGTGACCGGGAAGGGACACGCCGGACAGATGATCGACCTGCTCGGAGACGGCGTTCTCGAGTCCCGGGACCACGAGGGGGCGATTCTCGAGCTCGATCTCACGTACAAGGTGCAAACCGAGCCAGGTGGGATCGCACAGGTCGTGGGCATGGCGCGTGACTTCGCCGGTGACGATCCTCTGGTCGTGGTGCTCGCGGACAACATCTTCGAGTACGCGCAGTCGCAGGCGATCGGCGAGTGGGGAGCGGATCCCGAGGGCGCCCAGATCTTCGTGAAGAACGTGCCCGATCCCGAGAACTTCGGCGTCGTCGTTTACGGGGACGGCGGCAAGGTCACGGACATCGTCGAGAAGGCGGGAGTCGTGGACACGCGGTACCCGGAGCCCCCGTCGTCGCTCGCGGTGGTCGGGCTCTACTGCTACCCGCCCGATGTCTTCGACGTCATCGCGGCTCTCGAGCCGTCGAATCGCGGGGAGCTCGAGATCACCGATGTCAACCGTCACTACGCGCTCGAGGGCAGGCTCCAGGCCCACGAGGTCGAGGGCTGGTGGGAGGACGCCGGCAAGCACTGGCAGCATCTGGCCGAGATCGGCGGCGTGATCGAGGAGACCGGAGTGAACAAGGTCTCGCCGTGATTGACGGGATCCAGCGCGTGCCTCTCCAGATCCGCTCCGACGATCGTGGCTGGTTCACCGAGCTACGTCGCGACAGCGGGTTGCCTAGGCCCATGGTTCAGACGAACGTCTCGTACTCGCGCGCGGGGGTCGTCAGGGGTCTGCACTTCCACGAGCGAGGGCAGGACGATCTCTTCGCATGTCTTCGGGGAACGGCGCGAATCGTCGTTCTGGACCGGGAGACGGACGAGACCTTCGTCGAGGACATCGGGGACGACAATCCGGTTGCGATCTACATTCCCGGCCACCACGCGCACGGCTACGAGGCCTTGACGGACATCCTCCTCTGCTACCACGTGACGACGGAATTCGACCCGGCTGATCCGGACGAGCAGACGGTCGCGTGGAACGATCCACGAGTCGCGCACCTGTGGAAGGCGACCGATCCGATCCTGTCCGCGCGCGACGCGGTCGCCGCCGTCTGAGCACCGTTCTCGTCACCGGAGCAAACGGCCAGCTCGGTCGAGCCCTGCAGCGCGCGTTCGCCGACCACGACGTCGTTGCGCTCGGTCACGAGGACTGGGACGTCACTCACTCCGCTGACGACAGCATCCGGGGCCGCACGTACGACCTCGTCCTCCACGCGGCGGCCTGGACCGACGTCGACGGCGCCGAGGCCGATCCTCAAGGCGCGTCCGCGGTGAACGTCGGAGGAACGGCCAACGTGGCCTCGCTCGGCGCACCGCTGGTCGCGTTCTCCACGGACTACGTCTTCGACGGTGCCAAGCGCGAGCCGTATCTCGAGTCCGACTCCCCGAACCCACTCTCTGCCTACGGCCGCTCGAAGCTCCTCGGGGAGGCCGCGGCAGGCGATGCCTGGATCGTCCGAACGTCCTGGCTCTTCGGCGTGAACGGTCGCAACTTCGTCAGGACGATGTTGGAGCTCGGAGCGGCGCAGGAGGAAGTGACGGTCGTGGACGACCAGAGGGGGTGTCCGACGTTCGCAGACCATCTCGCCGTGGCCGTGCGAGAGCTCGTCGATGCCGACGCTCCCCGTGGCCTCTGGCACGTCGCGGCCGCGGGGGACTGCACCTGGGCGGACTTCGCCGAGGCGATCTTCGAGGAAGCCGGCAGCGGCTGTCGTGTGCGACGGATCAGGACGGACGAGACGGCTCGTCTCGCACGACGACCGGAGTACTCCGTGCTCCGCAGTGAGCGCTCCGGTGCTCCGGCTTTGCCCGACTGGAACGAAGGGCTTCGGGCATGCCTCGCAGAGCTCGGGCGCTAGCCTTCGCGCGATGCGCCTCCTCGTCACGGGCGGAGCGGGGTTCATCGGATCCAACTTCGTCCACTACTGGCTCGAGCGCTACCCCGATGACCATGTCGTCGTCTATGACCTGCTGACGTACGCGGGGAATCGCCCGAACCTGGCTGCCGTGGAGGACCGAATCGTGTTCGTCCAGGGTGACATCGGCGATCAGGAGCGGGTCGAGAGCGCCCTGCGAGACGAGCGCATAGACGTCGTCGTGAATCTCGCGGCCGAGTCGCACAACAGCCTCGCGGTCGTCGATCCAGGTCGCTTCTTCCGAACCAACGCCCTCGGGACCCAGACTCTGCTCGAGGCTGCGCGTACCGTCGGAGTCGAGCGCTTTCACCACGTGTCGACGTGTGAGGTGTACGGGGATCTCGCACTCGACTCGGACGAGGTCTTCACGGAGAGCTCCCCGTATCGGCCGCGGACGCCGTACAACGCCTCGAAGGCAGCCGCCGATCACGCCGTGCGGGCCTACTTCGAGACGTTCGGGCTTCCCGTGACGATCACGAACTGCTCGAACAACTACGGGCCGTTCCAGTTTCCGGAGAAGGTGATCCCGCTCTTCACGACGAACGCGCTCGAGGACGTCCCGCTGCCTCTCTACGAGTCTACGGAGAACAAGCGGGAGTGGCTCCACGTTCTCGACCACTGCGCGGCCATCGATCTCGTTCTGCGCTCGGGGCGAGAAGGCGAGACGTACAACGTCGGATCGCGCGTGGAGGCCACCATCACCGAGATCGCGGATCTCGTGCTGGCGTTCACGGGCAAGCCGGAGTCGCTGAAGACGATCGTCCCGGATCGTCCGGGACACGACCGTCGCTATCTGCTCGACGCGACGAAGATCCGCTCGGAGCTGGGCTGGCAGCCGGTGCACGGATGGCCTGACGGACTGGCCGAGACGGTGGCTTGGTACAGCGACAACCGCGACTGGTGGAAACCACTCCGCGAGCGGGCGCCGGTCGAGGAAACGGCCTGGCGCTAACCACGCTGGCGTAGCTTCGTCCTCAAGTGCTAGACCTTTGTGCCGAGAACACAAAGGGTTTACGACGCCGCGCTACCCTCATCGACCTCTCGTGCGCCTTCTCGCTCTCCTCAGTCTCTGCGTTTGTCTCCTCGCGACCTCGGCCGC
Source organism: uncultured Actinomycetes bacterium (assembly GCA_963734825.1). GTDB lineage: Bacteria > Actinomycetota > Thermoleophilia > Gaiellales > Gaiellaceae > GMQP-bins7. Next base: position 335,792 of record CAVTIQ010000005.1, read on the forward strand.
CGCGCAGACCACGCCACCGGCCGACAACCTTCCCGGCGAGGCCGTTTTCGCGATCTCGGGACGCGGTTTTGGCCACGGCGTGGGGATGAGCCAGTACGGGGCCTTCGGGCAGGCAAAGGAGGGGAGGACGTACGACCAGATCCTCGCCTACTACTACTCGGGCACTGCGCTTGGACGGGCGACCGCGAAGCCGGTCCGCGTGTTGCTCGCGGAGGGAAGACGGGCGCTGACCGTTCTCTCCACGGCCCCCTTCCGAGCGGTGGACGCGACGGGAACCGTGGTCAAGCTCGGAGCAGGAGCGGTTGCAGTGGGCCCGGAGCTTCGGCTTCCGGCCTCCAAGGGCCCCGCGACCAGCCCACTCGTCTTTCGCGCCGGGAAGGCCCCGCTCTCACTCGACGGGGTTGCCTATCGAGGAACGCTCGAGGTCACCTCGCAAGGCGGGTTCCTGCGCGTGGTGAACGTCGTCGGTCTGGAGGACTACGTGCAGGGTGTGGTGGCCGGTGAGATGCCGCACTCGTGGCCGATGGAGGCGCTGAAGGCACAGGCCGTGGCCGCGCGATCGTACGCGCTCAAGAACCTCCTCAAGGGGAAGCCGTACGACCTCTACTCGGACGTCCGGAGTCAGGCGTACGGGGGCATCGCGGCGGAGCAGCCGGAGTCGAGCGCGGCGGTCCGCGCGACGGCCGGACGCATCGTCACGTACGGGGGCGTGGTCGCTGCGACGTACTACTTCTCGTCGTCCGGCGGCAGGACGGCGAGTGCAGCTGACGTCTTCGGCACCGCGGTTCCCTATCTCGTCTCACGGCCGGATCCCTGGGACAAGGCATCGCCGTACTACCGTTGGGGACCGATCCTCGTCGGTGCCCGGACCGTCCAGGCCAAGCTCGGCTTGACCTCGCGGGTGGTCGACGCAGCAGCTATCACGCGTCCTTCGGGGAGGCTCCGCTCCCTTACGCTCGACACGCTCACCGGACCGACAGCGGTTCCGTCAAGTCTCGTGCGCACGGCCTTCGGACTGCGCTCGACCTGGATCTCCGTCGGCGTCCTTCGTCTCGACCGCCCCCGTGGGAGCGTCGAGTTCGGCTCTTCGCTGCGGCTCACCGGCGTTGCGAGAAACCTCACGTCTCCCCAGCTCGCCGCCTCGATCGGCGGAGGAGCCTGGGTCCCGATGGGCGCTTTCGACCGCTCGGTCGACGGAGCCGTATCCCGGTCGGTGAAACCGACGGCGACAACCCGCTACCGCATCGAGAGCGGTGGGACGGCGGTGCCCGTCGTCGGCCAGGTCCTGCTGATCCAGGTGGCGCCGCGCGTCCGGCTCTTGCAGGGCAATCAGCCGGGGGTGGTCTCGGGATCTGTCCGGCCGCGGCTTCCCGGGGCGCGCGTTCAGCTCGAGAGACAGCAAGGGAAGAACTGGATTCAGGTGGCCGATACCACCACCGACGACACCGGTGCATTTCGACTCGAGCAGGTGCTCGTCCCCGGCACATATCGCGCGCGCGTCTCCCCGAGCGGCGGCTTTGTCGAAGGCATCTCGCCGACGCTCCAGGTCGACGGATGACCCGGCTCTGGCTCGCCGTAGTCGCCGTGTTCGCAGCCATGCTCACCGTGCCCGGTGTCGCCGGCGCAGCTCGATTCGCTGTTGGAATCGAGAGGCATGAGGATGCCGGGAGGATTGCGGCTGCCGTTGCACACCGCGGTGGGCGCGTGACCGAGGACCTCGGCCCGATCCGGGCGCTGGTCGTGTCCGCACCCGCTGGCGCTCGCCTCGGGCGAATTCGCGGCGTTCGCTACGTCGAGCGTCTCGAGTCGCGCCGATTGGCACTCACCCCGACGGATCCCTTCGTCTCGCGCCAGTGGTACCTCGTACAGAGCCACTTCTACGAGTCGTGGCTGACGTTTCCGGCGTTCGAGTCGGTTCCAGTCGCGGTGATCGACTCCGGCGTCGACGCGACCCACCCCGAGCTCGCGGGGAGGATCCTCGATGCAAAGAGCTTCGTCGGCGGGTCTGCGCGTGTCGACGCGCTGGGACACGGCACGTTCGTGGCGGGTCTCATCGCGGCGGGCGTTGACAACGGCGTGGGGATTGCCGGCCTTGCACCGTCGGCGCAGCTGCTCGTGGCGAAGGTCGTGACGCCGTCAAGGTCGATCCCGATCGTCGCCGAGGCACGCGCCGTCCGGTGGGCGGTCGACAGCGGGGCGAGGGTCATCAACATGAGCCTCGGCGGCCTCCGCGACCCCCTCGATCGTGACCGCGACAGCTTCTCTCAGCTGGAGGCCGACGCCGTCGCATACGCGGTCGAGAACGGCGTGCTCGTCGTGGCAGCGGTCGGAAACGACGATCAGGCTCCCTCGAGCCCGTGGCCCTATGCCAGCTACCCGGCCGCCTTGCCACACGTGCTCGGCGTGAGCGCTCTCGCCGAGAACGGGTCGGTTCCTCAGTTCTCGAACCGCGACCGGATCTACAACGACATCTCGGCTCCCGGTGAGCAGATTCTCTCCATCTTCCCCCGCCCGCTGACCTCGCGGTTCCCGGCCTGCGCGGAGCAGGGGTTCTCGAGTTGTGGGCCAGATGAGTACCGAGAGGCGCAGGGAACGTCTTTTGCGGCACCGCAGGTGACCGCAGCAGCAGCAGTCCTCCTGAGCTTGCGGCCCTCGCTCAGACCCGAGCAGACCTCTGCGATCCTCCGACACTCCGCGGCAGACGTGAACGCGGAGAACGGGTGCCCCGCGTGCGCGCCGGGCCGCGACTCGCTCTCGGGTTGGGGCCGCCTCGACATGGCCGCCGCGCTCGACGAGCTCTTGAAGCCGCTCCCGCTTCGCGACCGGCACGAGGCGAATGACGACGTCGGGCCGCGTTCCGCAGGGGTCGCGGGGTCGGACAGGCGCGTCACGGCGACGGTCGACTTCTGGGACGACCAGGATGACGTCTACGCGATCGGGCTGCGGAAGGGACAAGCGGTCTACGTCGGACTGACGGCCGCGGACCGCGCGGTCGACCTGAACCTCGCGCTCTGGCTCCCGCAGACGGAGTCGATCGACGACGTCCGAAGTCTCCGTTGGCGGGTTCGCCTCTCGGCCAGGCCTAGCGGTCGCGAGTACCTCTCTTACCGGGCGCGTGCCGCGGGAACGTACTTCGTCCAGGTGCGCATGTCCGCGCCGGGCACGACCGCGTACCGACTCGCAATCGTCAAGAGCTGACCTCGCAGCTCGAGCGCTCTTTGAGCGCCGTCGCCGTCGCGCTCCTTGTGTTGCTGGGGCACGCCGCGCTGCGCGGGCTACGTCCTCCTCGCGCCGCCTGCTAGTCGGATCCGAGCCGCTCGTCCTCGGGAACGTCGCGGAGCACTCGTGCGGGGTTGCCGACGACGACGACGTGCGGCGGGACGTCCTTCGTGACGACCGCCCCGGCGCCGACGAAGGCTTCCTCGCCGATCTCCACGCCCGGGCACAGGATCGCGCCACCCCCGACGCGGGCGCCGCGCCGGATCGTCGGGCCACGCATCAGCTCGTGGCGTCGGTCGGTGCGCCCCATGAAGTTGTCGTTGGTCGTGACCACGCAGGGAGCGATGAACACGTGGTCTTCGAGCGTGGAGTACGCGGTGATGTATGCGTCCGCCTGGATCCGCGTCTTCCCGCCGATCGTCGTGTCGTTCTCGACGAGGCTCCCGCGTCCGACGACGACGTCGTCACCGATGGTGACGCGCTCGCGGATGCAGCTCTGATCGCCGAGAATCACCCGCGCGCCGATACGCGACCCCGCGAAGACGATCGCGCCGGTCGAGACGATCGTCCCGTCGCCGATCTCCGAGGGCGGTAGCGGCTCCTTCTTCGCCGTAGATCGCGGAGAGAGCGACGGCTGCTTGCCGACGACGGCGTTCTCCAGCACCTTCACGCCGTCTCCGAGCACGGTGCCGGGGTAGACGGTCGCGGTCGGGTGGACCTCGGCGTTCACTGTGCAGTAGCGGTGGCTCGAAGCGAGCACGTCAGCATGTCGAGCGCGCGCACGACTCGGGCACCGTCGCGGGCCACTTTGCCGCGGTCACCGTCGCCGCCGACCAGCGAGACGAAGTACCGGCACTCGAGCTTGAGCGGCTCGTCGGGCGCGATCTTCGGGATGCGGATGTCGCCGGTGCGCGTCTGCCACTCGCCGTACGTGTCGACCGGCCGCCAGGGTGACTTCTCGTAGATCGTCACCTTGCGGTCGAGCTCCATGTCGTCGAAGACGGCCATCTTCTCCGTGCCGACGACGGTCATCTTCCGCATCTTGTGCGGGTCGAGCCACGACAGGTGCATGTGCGCGATCCGTCCTGACGGGAAGCGCAGATAGCAGAAGACGACGTCTTCGACTCCCGGCTGGAGGAAGTCGCGTCCGTGCGCGACGGCTTCGAGAGGATCCTCGTCGAGGAGATAGAGGATGACCGAGAGGTCGTGCACGCCGAGCGACCAGAGAGCATTCTCGTAGGGCCGGATCCGACCGAGGTTCTGGCGGTTCCCGTACACGCAGAGCACCTCACCGAGCTCTCCCGTTTCGACGAGCTCTTTCAGCTTCCGGACGCCCGGGTGGTAGAGCAGGAGATGACCCGGCATGAGGACGAGGTCACGATCCTCTGCGATCGCCACGAGCTCGTCGATCTCCGAGGCCGTCATTGCAGGAGGCTTCTCGACGAAGACGTGCTTGCCAGCCTCGAGCGCGAGCTTCGAGAGCTCGTAGTGGGTCGGCACTGGTGTCGCGATGACCACCGCGTCGAGCGCCGGATCCTCGAGCATCTCCTCGAGGCTCTCCGCCCAGCGTGCGCTCGGGTAACGGGCTCCGAACTCGTCCCGCTTGCCGTCCGCCGTGTCAGTGAGCCAGGCGAGCTCGGCGACGTCGGCGAAGTTCCTCGCGAGGTTCTTCCCCCATTCGCCGAGTCCGGCCTGGCCGACGCGAAGGCTCACAGGCGCCAGACCTTCTCGGAGCGCTTGCCGTTCGACCCGGTGGCGTTGCGAAGGTCGACGACGAGCTGGGCGTTCTCGACGAGCCGCTCGTAGTCGACGGACGAGTGGTCGGTGACGATCACGACGCAGTCGTACTCAGCCGGCTCGAGCGGGACGGACGCCATCGAAAGGCCGTGCTCGGAGAACTCAGGCACATGCGGATCGTGATAGGCGACGTCTGCGCCCGCGTTCTCGAGCAGGCTGATGATCTTCACCGCAGGCGACTCGCGCATGTCCGAGATGTCGGGCTTGTAGGAGATGCCGAGCACGAGGATCCGCGAGCCCTTGAGCGAGCGCTGCCGGGTGTGGTTGAGGGCCTGCGAGACGAGAGAGCGGCAGTAGTACGGCATCGACTCGTTGACCTTTCCGGCGAGCTCGATGAACTCGGTGGAAAAGCCGTACTCGCGAGCCTTCCAGGTCAGGTAGAAGGGGTCGATCGGGATGCAGTGGCCGCCGAGGCCGGGACCCGGCTGGAACGACATGAACCCGAACGGCTTCGTGGCGGCCGCTTCCACGACCTCCCATACGTCGATGTCCATCCGGTCGCAAAGCTGCGCCAGCTCGTTGACGAGCGCGATGTTCACCGAGCGGAAGATGTTCTCGAGCAGCTTCGTGAGCTCTGCCGCCTCGGGCGACGAGACGCGGTGGATCGTGTCGATCGCCGACGAGTAGAGGGCAGCAGCAGCCTCGGTGGAGGCATCGTCCACGCCGCCCACGACCTTGGTCACGCTCTTCGTCGTCCAGTCGCGATTGCCGGGGTCGACCCGCTCCGGCGAGAACGCGAGGTGGAAGTCCTTGCCCGCCGTGAGACCGCTCCCTTGCTCGAGTAGCGGAAGAAGCTTCTCGGTCGTCGTTCCGGGGTAGGTCGTCGACTCGAGCACCACGAGGTGGCCGGGTCGTAGGCGCGTCGCGATCTGCTCCGTCGCGGAGAGGAGGATCGAGAGATCGGGCTCTCGCTGGCGCGAGAGTGGCGTGGGGAGCGCTATGAGGATCGCGTCCGCATCGCGGAGCTCGTCGTAATCCGTCGTCGCGCTGACGTGGCCGCTGGAGACGAGCGAGCTGAAGACGTCCGCTGGAACGTCCTCGATGTAGCTCTCGCCGCGGTTGATCTCCGCCACCCGCTCGGCGTCGACGTCGACGAGCACGACCTTCTTCCCGGCCTCTGCGAAAGTCCGGGCGAGCGGCAAGCCGACGTAGCCGGCGCCCACGATGGCCACGTCGCGTTTCATCGGCCGCGCATCGTAGCGCGGAGCACCTCAGCGATCCGCTCGGAGGCATGTCCGTCGCCGTAGAGAACCGGCGCGTCAGCCGGGAACGCAGCCTCGGCGACCGCCGAGACGAGAGCGTTCGCATCCGCGTCGACGAGGATGTTCGCGCCCACCTCGACGGTGTCGACCCACTCGGTCGAGGGCCGCGCTGTCACGCACGGCACCCCGTACCAGTACGCCTCCTTCTGGAGCCCACCCGAGTCGGTCACGATCACACGCGCCTGCGAGGCGATGGCCGAGAGCTCGAGGAAGCCGAGCGGAGGAAGGAGGTGAACGTTGGGTCCGAGCTCGAGGCCGTTCTCGACTATCGCCGCACGCGTTCGAGGGTGGGCGGGGAACACGACTTGCTCGGACAGCCGATTCAACCCGTCCACGATGCTCCCGAGCCGCGGCTGAACGACGTTCGCCTGACGATGGATGGTGGCCACCACGTAGCTCCGCGGCTCGTACGTGATCGGGTGTCGAGTACGGGCGATCGGCGCGAAGAGGCGGTTCGCATCTGCCATGACGTCGCCGACGACGTGAACGGACCCGGACGCGCCCTCGGCCTGCAGGATCTGCCGCGAGCGCTCGTCGGGGCAGAACAGGATGTCGGACAGGCCGTCGACCTCGATGCGCGTGTGCTCCTCCGGCATCGAGAGGTCGCCGCTGCGAAGACCCGCCTCGACGTGTGCGAGAGGCAGGCCGAGGCTCGCTGCGGCGCGTCCCCCGGCGAGCGTGGAGTTGGTGTCGCCGTAGACGAGCACGAGATCCGGCTGCTCGTCCACGAGCACTCCGCCGACTCCGGCCGCCATCGCCGTGGGGTCGGAGGTGTGGAGATCTAGCCGATAGCTCGGCTCGGCGAGCGCGAGCTCCTCGAAAAAGACCTCCGAGAGCTCCAGGTCGTAGTGCTGCCCCGTATGGATGACGACCTCGTCGAGACCGGCCGCTTCCAGCGCGACCGAGAGCGGTGCCGACTTGACGAACTGCGGGCGATTTCCGACGACAGACACGACCTTCATCGCCGGCAAGGCTAACCCGTGTCTTCCGTTCCCTCGGGGAGCGGCCCCCATTCGGGGGACGTCGAGACCCCCGTATCGCGCACGCTGAGACAGCACTGCGGCGTTTTTCATTTCTCATGAGCGCGATCGGACGCGAGCGGCGATATCCGAAGTCCGGCATGGCCGAAGTAGCAGGCCTGCCACGCCGACAGCTCCTTGCTGTCGCGGTGCTGATGTGCGTTCCGGTGCCGCTCCTCACGCTGGGAGGATTAGCCGTGCCGTTCCCGGAGCTCGCGCAGCGAGCTCTCGCACCCATCCTCCCGTTCGTCGACAGCCCCGGTACGCCAAGCGCCTCTGGGGCTCCCGCATCCGTACGAGCGCTCCCGATCCTCGCCGATCCGGCAGACCGTTCTGCGGGAGAGGACGCAACGGCGAACCCGGTGAACGACGTGCGTACTCGCACGTCGAACGCAGACACCGTCGCGCGAACAGATCCGGGCGGTAGTCCCGTCCGACCCGCTGCCGCGGATGGGGCGAGCTCGCCCAGCGGCCCGCCTTCGAGCGCCGCGCCCACGGACACGACGGAGCCCACCTCGAGCGACGGAGGGAGCACCGACGGCGGCGGCACCACCGCGACTCCGACCGGCACGGAGCCTGTCGCACCTCAGCCGCCGCCGCCTCCTGCGCCTGCTCCGCCTCCCGCGCCATCTTCGCCGCCTGTCGTCCCGCCACCACCTCCGGGACCATCTCCGCCGCCTCCGATCCCAGTCCCGCCTGTTGTGCCGGCGGTCACCGGGGCTCTACCCGAACCGGGTGATCTCGTCGAAGACCCGGTGACGACGGTCCAAGCGACGGTGGACGCCCTCCTGGGCGGTCTCGGCGGAAAGCGAAAACGCTGATGGCAATGGGCCGCCGCCCGCAGGAGGAGCGAGGCCTCTTCGCGATCGAACGGCCTCCTCGGCTCGTGCTGCGCTTTGCGATCGTGCTGTCCATCGCGCTTGCGCTTGCGTCCGGACTGATCCTCGTCCTCGTCCGGAGCTTCACCGTCTCCCAAGCCGAATCGTCGGCCACGCGGCAGGCGAGTCTCGTCACCGCGACGCTGCTGCAGCGGGAGGTACGACGGTCCGACTTCCTCCGTCCGGTCGACGACTCACGGCGGGCCTCACTCGATGGACTCCTGCGCAGGCATCTCGTCCCGGCGGACATCCTCGGTATGTCGCTCGTCCGTGGCGACGGCCTGGTGACGTATTCGACGGATCACAGGTTCATCGGAGAGCGTGTCTCCCCCGCGCTCGCGGCGGAGGCTGCAACCGGGATCATCGTGAGCAGAACGTCCACGTTGCGCGCCGCTGGCGTGCCTGAGGGGAGCAAGTCTCTCGAGACCTACGTGCCGGTCGGCGCGCGGAGTGGTCAGTTGGGCGCTGCGACGATCGTCCAGTCCTACGACGGGATCGAGCGAGACGCTCAACGAGCCCTGCTCTGGGTCGGTGGCGTCCTCGAAGCCCTCCTGCTCGTACTCTTCGCGATTTTCGTCCCGGCTCTGGCCCGTGTGTCGAGACGGATCCGCCGGCAGATCGAGACGATCCACTTCCAGGGCTTCTACGACGAGCTCACCGGTCTCCCGAACCGCGCCCATCTCCGGCAACGGCTTACGCTCGCTCTCGAGAGGGCGGAGGCCGGAGATCGTCAGGTAGCGGTCCTCCTCCTCGACCTGCACAACTTCCGGGAGATCAACGACACGCTCGGGCAAGCGGCGGGCGATTCCGTTCTCCGCGCGGTTGGATCCAGACTCGAGGTGCTCCTCGATCGCGACACTCTTCTCGCCCGCTACGTCGGAGACGAGTTCGCGATCGTGCTCGAGTTCGACTCCGACGACGCAGTGTCCGAGATCGCCGAGCGAGCCAGAGCGGCTGTCGAGCGGCCTCTCGTCGTCGATGGCGTTCCGATCGCGGTAGACGCAAGTGTCGGCAGCTCCGTATTCCCGACTGACGGGTCCGATGCGGAGACGATCCTTCGTCATGCGGAGGTCGCGATGCACACCGCAAAGTCGTGGCGCGTTGGGGTCCTCTCCTACAGCCCTGCCGTCGATCCCCACGACCCTGAGCAACTCGTCCTCCTCGGGGAGCTCCGCGACGCGGCGAGCCGCCGAGAGCTCGTGCCGCACTTCCAGCCGAAGGTCGAGCTCTCGTCCCGCAAGATCGTCGGGTTCGAGCTGCTTACGTACTGGCAGCATCCCGCGCGGGGCCTGCTTCCGCCGGGCGCCTTCATTCCACTGGCGGAGAGGACCGGAGCGATTCGGCACCTTTCGCGTGCCGTGCTCGAGCTCGCGCTGAAGCAGTTGACCGAATGGCGGGATCTCCGCGACGACCTGGCAGTTTCCGTGAACCTCACGGCGATCGACCTTCTCGACCTCGAGCTTCCGGATCAGCTCGAAGAGCTATCGAACCGTTACGGAGTCGCCCCGCCGAGCCTCTGCCTCGAGATCACCGAGACCACGATCATGGCCGATCTCGACCGCGGGAGGTCCGTACTCGATCGGCTCGCCGCGATCGGCTTCCAGCTCTCGGTCGACGACTTCGGCACCGGGTACTCGTCGCTTTCCTACCTGAAGAACCTGCCCGCGCACGAGGTGAAGATCGATCGCTCGCTCGTCAGCGGGATCGCCACGAACACGCAGGACAGGACGATCGTCCGGGCGACGATCGAGATGGCTCACAGCCTCGGTCTCCGGGTCGTTGCCGAGGGCGTGGAGACGAGTGCGCAGGAATCCCTTCTCCGCAACCTCGATTGCGACCAGGCGCAGGGGTTCCTGTACGCGCGTGCTCTTCCGGCAAGTGAGATCGACGTCGCTGTCGCAAGCTGGGAGTACGCAGCCGCGTAGCGTCACCCGCAGCGTGCGGCGGAGACGCTCGAGCTCGTGCGGGGGCATCGACGCCGTCACCTGACGCACTCAGGACGACCAGGCGGGAGGTCGCAGCGGCCGAACCGAACGCGAGTCTCGACGGTTCGCTCAGCAGATTCGAGGGAGGGGGTCGCCGACCAGGAGGTCGACGATACGACTCCCGCCGAGAGTCGTGTCCAGCAGCACCATGCCCTCGGGCTCGGGCTCGACGGCTCCGATCTCGACGGCACCCGCGCCGAGCGCGTGCTCATGCAGGAGGGCGAGGGCGTCGTCCGCGGCCTCCTCCGCGACGACGGCGACGAGCTTCCCCTCGTTCGCCACGTACAGCGGGTCGATGCCGAGGATCTCGCAGGCGGCGAACACCGTGGGCTTCACCGGCAGCGCCGGCTCGCGCAGGCGCACGGCGAGCTGTGCCTGGGCAACGAGCTCGTTCAGCGCGGTCGCGAGGCCGCCACGGGTCGGGTCGCGCATCCAGCGCAGCGCGCTGCCCAGGCCGAGCAGGCCGGCGGTCAGCTCGTTCAGCGGCGCGCTGTCGCTCTCGACGTCGCCCTCGAGGTGGAGGTCGCCCCGGGCGATCATCACAGCCATTCCGTGATCTGCGAGCGTGCCCGAGAGCAGCACGCGGTCGCCCGGCTGGACGCTGGCCGGGGTCAGCTCCAGATCGTGCTCGAGCACCCCGACTCCGGTCGTGGTGATGTAGAGGCCGTCCGCTTTCCCTCGCTCGACGACCTTCGTGTCGCCCGCGGCAACAGCAACGCCTGCGCGACGTGCCGCGGTGGCCATTGAGTGCACGACTGTGCGGAGCTGCTCGATCGGTAGCCCTTCCTCGAGCACGAATCCGGCTGTGAGCCACAGCGGACGGGCGCCCGCGACGGCGAGGTCGTTGACCGTGCCGTTCACCGCGAGCTCGCCGATGTCGCCGCCGGGGAAGACCAGCGGGCGGACGACGTAGCTGTCGGTCGTGAGCGCGAGCCTCCCGGCTGCGGGCGACACGACGGCGCTGTCGCCGAGCGGGGCGAGCGCCTCGTTGCCGAGCTCCTCGACGAAGACGGCCTCGACGAGGTCGCGGGTCGCCTTTCCCCCGGCGCCGTGTGCCAGGGTCACGAGCTCGTCGCGGAGCACCGGGCGGCGCCGGCGCTCACGCACCGACGGGTGTTTCCTCGCGCGGCCGGCGCAGGCGCCCGTAGGAGAAGAACGCCGCGCAGGCGCCCTCGCTCGACACCATGCACGTTCCGAGCGGGCGCTCGGGCGTGCAGGCGGTGCCGAAGACACCACACTCCCACGGCTTGATCTGCCCGGTCAGCACCTCGCCGCAGCGGCACGCCTTCGGGTCCTCGATCCTGGCGCCGGGCAGCGTGAACAAGCGCTCGGCGTCGAAAGCGGCGAAGGACTCTCGCACCTGGAGTGCGCTGCGTGGGAGGACGCCGAGCCCCCGCCATTCGAAGTCCTCGCGTGGCTCCATGGTCTCGGCGATGGCCGCCACCGCGCGGGCGTTGCCTTCGGGCCTTACGACGCGCGTGTATTGGTTCTCGACCTCGCATCTCCCGTCGGCACGCTGGCGCAGCAGCATCGTGATCGACTGCAGCAGATCGACCGGCTCGAACGCCGAGACCACCACCGGGCGGCCGTACTCCTCGGGGATGAAGCGATACGCGTCGGTGCCGATGACCGACGAGACGTGCCCGGGGCCGACGAATGCGTCGACGCGCAGGCCCGGCGTCTCCAGGATCGCGCGTAGCGGCGGCTCGATGAGCACGTGGTTGCAGAAGACCGAGAAGTTCGCGACCTTCTCCGCGCGGGCGCGCAGCAACGTGACCGCCGTTGCGGGCGCCGTGGTCTCGAATCCGATCGCGAAGAAGCAGACATGCCGATCGGGCTCCTGGTCGGCGAGCGCGAGCGCGTCGAGCGGCGAGTAGACCATCCGGACGTCGGCGCCCCGGGCCTTGGCCTCGAGTAGCGAACCGCGGCCGCCCGGCACCCGGAGCATGTCGCCGAAGGTCGCGAGCGTGATGCCGTCGGTCTCCGCGATTGCGATCGCGTCGTCGACGCGGCCCATGGGGATGACGCACACCGGGCAGCCCGGCCCGTGCACGAGCTCGACCTCCGGCGGGAGCAGCTCCTCGAGCCCGTGCCGGTAGATGGCATGCGTGTGGCCGCCGCACACCTCCATCACGCGCACGACCTCGCCCGGCGTGACGAGGGACGTCATCTCGGCGGCGAGGCCCCGGGCGAGCGCGGGGTCGCGGTACTCGTCGACGTACCTCATGCCGATGTCTCCGCGAGCCGCTCGAGCGCTATCCCCGCGTGGCAGAGCAGGAGGTCACCAGGGCGCGCGTCGGGTACGAGGTCGATTGCCACGCGCTCGAAATCGGCGCCGTCCGTGATCAGTGCCTCGAGCCCGTCGACGGAGCGGACGCGTGCCGCGATCGCCTCGTCCGAGCAGGTGAGACAGCGTCCCGGCTCGACGGTCATGCGACCGTCCCGTGGCGGATCTCGTCGAGCTCCTGCTGCAGCTCTGCGCCCCGGCGAAGTAGGTCGAGGGTCTCCTGGGCCTGTGCCTCGTCGATGCGCGCGAGCGCGAAGCCGACGTGCACGAGCACCCAGTCGCCGGGCTCGACGGGCGCAGCCGGCTCGTCCACGAGCGCCACGCTCACGGTGCGACGCACCCCGGAGATGTCGACGGTGGCGAGCCCGGCCTGTCGATCGGGGACGTCAACGATCTGTCCGGGGATTCCTAGGCACATGAGGCGAGCCTCGCTGCGGCCACTGCCGCCTGACCGTAGCTCACGCCGCCGTCGTTCGGAGGGACGGCAGCGTGCGAGAGGACGCGCAACCCTGCCTGCTCGAGACGCGTGCGGAGCGACGCGAGGAGGCGCAGGTTCTGCATGCAGCCGCCCGAGAGGACGACGGCTCCGGCGCCACCTGCCTCGATGCAGGCTGTGGCGAACGCCTCGGCGAGCCCGTCGTGGAAAGCCGCAGCGATTTGTGCCCGGTCCCGCCCGGCGTGCAAGTCGTCGAACGCGGCGGCCACGAGGTCGGTGCCGCGGATGATCCCGTTCGAGACGACGCAGGGGTACGGAGCGGCCGCGACGTCGCCGGCGAGATGCTCGAGCTCGATCGCGGCCTGTCCCTCGTAGCTGATCCGCTCGCGAACTCCGAGGATGGCGGCCGCGGCGTCGAACAGCCGCCCGGCGCCCGAAGACAGGGGTGCATTGACCTCGAGGCTTTGCCGCACCGTCGTCCACCGTTCCCAGGGCACCGGCCGGTCGGCGTGCTCTAGGTGCGCGGCCGCGACTCTCCAGGGCTCTCGCACGGCAGTCTCCCCTCCCGGGAGCGGCACCGGCTCGAGGTGCGCGACGCGCTCGAAGCCGGTCAGGTCGCAACGCAGCACCTCACCGCCCCAGAGCGTTCCGTCGGGCCCGAAGCCGGTGCCGTCGAGCACGATTGCGAGAGCGGAGTCGGTCTCGCCGTGCTCCGCCAGACAGGCAGCGGCGTGCGCGTGGTGGTGCTGCACCTCCACTACCGGCAGGCCCTGATCCCACGCCCAGCGGGTGGACAGGTAGTCGGGATGCAGATCGCAGGCGAGTGCGGCGGGCTCGACGCCGAGCATGTCGAGCCAGAGCTCGAGATCCTGTCGGAAGGCGGCGTATGCCTCCTCACCGGTTAGGTCGCCGAGGTGCGCGGAAAGGAAGGCCTCGTCGCCGCGGGCCACGCAGAACGTGCTCTTCAGCTCCGCACCGACGCCGACGAGCGGTCGTGTCGTCGCAACGGGCAGCGCCAGCGCCGACGGCGCGTAGCCGCGTGAGCGGCGCATGGGGAAGCCCGCGCGGACGACCGAGTCCTCGCAGCGGCGGTGGATGGGTCGGTCGTGCGTGAGGAACAGGTCGGCTACATCGCCGAGGCGTTGCCGTGCCTCATCGTCCTCGAAGGCGATCGGCTCGTCCGTGAGGTTCCCGCTCGTCATCACGAGCGGCCGGCCGACGTCGGTGCAGAGCAGGTGGTGCAGCGGTGTGTAGGGGAGCATCAACCCGAGCCAGGGGGTTCCGGGCGCGACCGCCGCAGCCAGCGGGGCATCCGGACGTCGCCGCACGAGGACGATCGGGTGGGCAGGTGAGCACAGCAGCTCGAGCTCGGCCGCGGTCGCATCGGCAAGGAGCGAGGGCTCGGGGCTCATCACCGCCAGGGGTTTCTCCTCGCGCCTCTTCCGCACGCGCAGCCGTCCGACTGCTTCCTCGCTCGTCGCGTCGCACGCGAGGTGGTAGCCGCCGAGCCCCTTGACGGCGACGATCGCGCCGTCGAGCAGCGCGGCCACCACCTCGGGGAGCGGGAGCGAGAGCCTCGGTCCGCAGGCAGGGCAGGCGATCGGCTCGGCATGGAAGCGCCTGTCGGTTGGATCCTCGTACTCGCGGAGGCACTCGGCGCACAGCGCGAAGCCCGCCATCGTCGTGTTCGACCGGTCGTACGGCACGTCGGTGACGATGGTCAGCCGCGGCCCGCAGCTCGTGCAGTTCGTGAACGGGTACCGGAACCGGCGGTCGCCGGGATCGAACAGCTCGCGCAGGCAGTCCTCGCAAGTGGCCACGTCGGGCGGGACGAGCGCCGTCCTGCCGCCGCCTCGGCTCGCCGCCACGACGAATGCGAGCTCGCCGGTGGGCGTGATCCGCTGCTTCGTCACGGACGCGATCCGCGACAGGGGCGGCGGCTGCTCGACGAGTGCCTGTGCAAGAGCGGCGATAGCGCTCGCGGGGCCTTCGACCTCGATGACGACCCCGTCACCGTCGTTCCAGACGGCCCCGCCGAGACCCAGCCGCGTCGCGAGGCGGTGCACGAAAGGCCTGAACCCGACCCCCTGCACGACGCCGCGCACGCGGATGCGCTGCCGCTCCACCGCCTCCGTGAGCGTGTCTGTCACGGATGCAGCGTGCCGTGCGAACGGCTGCGACGCAACGTGGGCGCACCGTGTGGCGGTGCGGACATCCCGCAGGCTCGACGCGGGCGCTCCGGATGACACGGCGCCCGCCGACCGTCATCCTAGGCTCGCATGGGAACGATGGGCGAGCTCCGCACCTCTGAGACGGACACCTTCGTGATGGGGCCCGACGGGCTCGGAGCCCTCGTCGCAACGCTCCTACGGGAGGGGTACCGCGTGGTCGGGCCGACAGTGCGCGACGGCGCGATCGTGCTCGACGAGATCTCCTCCGCCGACGAGCTGCCCCACGGGTGGACGGCGCACCACGAGGCTGCCACCTACCGGCTCGAGGAACGTGACGACGACGCGGTCTTCGGCTGGGCCGTCGGCCCGCACTCGTGGAAGCAGGAGTTCTTTCCTTCGCGCGTGCGGCTCTGGCGAGCGAGCGGGCAGGATGGCGAGGCGCCTGTGATCGAGGAGCCGCCGCCGCCCGAGCGGCCGCTCGCGCTCCTCGGCGCCCGCTCATGCGATCTACATGCAATCGCGATCCAGGACCGGGTCTTCCTGGAGGGTCGCCACGTCGAGCGGGACTACGCGGCGCGTCGCGAGGGAGCATTCCTCGTCGTCGTCAACTGCGGCGAGCCGGGGGGCACCTGCTTCTGCAGCTCGATGGGGACGGGGCCACGGGCCGAGAGCGGCTTCGACCTCTCCCTCACCGAGCTCATGGAGGGCGAGCATCGCTTCCTCGTCGAGGTCGGCTCGGACCGCGGGCGCGAGATCGTCGCTGCGCTTCCGGTCCACGAGGCGTCAAGTGACGATCGCGTTGCAGCCGTCTCCGTGACGGAGGGGGCGGAGCAGCGGATGGGCAGGCAGCTCGAGAGCGCCGGCTTGCAGGAGCTGTTGGCGGCGAACCTCGACCACCCGCGCTTCGCCGACGTCGCCGAGCGGTGCCTCACGTGCGGCAACTGCACGCTCGTCTGCCCGACATGCTTCTGCACCTCCGTGGAGGACGTGAACGACCTCGCGGACGGATCGGCGGAGCGCTGGCGCACCTGGGACTCCTGCTTCTCGATGGACCACTCCTACATCCACGGCGGAAACGTGCGGCGCTCACCGCGCGCGCGGTACCGGCAGTGGCTCACGCACAAGTTCGGCACGTGGTTCGACCAGTTCGGCACCTCCGGGTGCGTCGGGTGCGGCCGGTGCATCACCTGGTGCCCGGTCGGCATCGACGTGACCGAGGAGCTGGCCGCGATCCGTGCCACGGACGGGGAGGTGGATCGTGCACACGCTGGATGACCTGATCGCCCGGGCGCCGGTGTTCGCCGGGCTAGCGGATGACGACTTGGCGTTGATCGCCGGCTGCGCCCGAAACGTCGGTTTCGACGAGGACGAGCTGCTCTTCCGCGAAGCCGACCCGGCGGACACCTTCTACCTCGTGCGTCGCGGCCGTGTCGCACTGGAGCTGCACGCTCCAGAGCGCGGCGGCCTCGTGATCGAGACCATCGAGGCCAACGACGTGGTCGGCTGGTCGTGGCTCTTCGAGCCGTACCGCTGGCACTTCGACGCTCGCGCCGTGACGGACGTGCGCGCGGTCGCGTTCGACGGCGCCTGCCTGCGCGGGAAGTGCGAAGACGACAAGGAGCTTGGTTACGAGCTGATGAAGCGATTCGGACAGGTGATGATCGACCGCCTGCAGCACTCACGCGTGCGTCTCCTGGACGTCTATGGCGGCGCAAGCGTCCGCTGAGGCGCCGCCTCGCGGCGCCATGGTCCCGGTGCCACATCGGGTCGTCTCTCGTACGCACGAGACGATGGACACGTGGACGCTCGAGCTCGAGCCGCTGGCCGAGGGCATCCGGCCGAGGGCCGGCCAGTTCGACATGCTCTACGCATTCGGTGTCGGCGAGGTGCCGATCTCGACGAGTGGCAGCCACGAGGCGGACGCGCCCCTGATCCACACGATCCGCGCTGTGGGCGCTGTCACGACCGCGCTGTGCGCGCTCGAGCCAGGTGCTGTCGTGGGCGTGCGCGGCCCCTTCGGCAACGAATGGCCGCTCGCCGAGGCGACGGGGGGCGACCTCGTGGTCGTGGCCGGAGGGATCGGCCTCGCACCGCTGCGGCCGGCGATTCGCCACGCGCTCGAGCACCGTGAAGACTTCGGTTCAGTCGCCGTGCTCGTCGGCGCACGCACGCCGCAGGATCTGCTCTTCCGCGACGAGCTCGAGCAGTGGCGCTCGCGGCTCGACATCGAGGTGGACGTGACCGTCGACGCCGCGCAGTCCGGTTGGCACGGTCGCGTCGGGCTCGTGACGACCCTGATCCCCGGAGCCGTGATGAACCCGGCGGCGGCAGTGGCGCTGGTCTGCGGCCCGGAGGTGATGATGACGTTCGTCGTGCGAGCGCTCGTCGAACGAGGGCTGCCGCTCGAATGCATCTGGGTCTCGATGGAGCGCAACATGCGTTGCGCCGTGGGTCATTGCGGCCACTGCCAGCTGGGACCGACCCTCATCTGTCGCGACGGGCCGGTGTTCCGCGCCGATGACATGGTGCGACTCATGGAGGTGCGCGAGCTGTGAGCGCCGTTGCCGTCCGCCCGAAGCTCGCCGTGTGGAAGTTCTCCTCGTGCGACGGCTGCCAGCTCTCGCTGCTCGACTGCGAGGACGAGCTGCTCGCGATCGCCGACGGCCTTGAGATCGCGTACTTCCCCGAGGCCACGAGCGGAGAGGTCGAGGGACCGTACGACGTGTCGCTCGTCGAGGGGTCGGTGACGACGGCGCACGACGTGGAGCGGATCCACGAGGTGCGCGAGCAGTCGGGGCTGCTGGTCACGATCGGTGCCTGCGCCACGTCGGGTGGCATCCAGGCGCTCCGCAACTTCGCGAACGTCCGCGACTGGATCCCGCTCGTGTACGCCTCGCCCGAGTTCATCTCGACGCTCGACACATCGACACCGATCGGCGACCACGTGCCGGTCGACCTCGAGCTGCGCGGCTGCCCGATCTCGAAGGCGCAACTGGTCGAGACGGTCAGCGCGCTGCTCAACGCACGGCGTCCGCTCCTCCCGACCACGAGCGTCTGCATGGAGTGCAAGTTCCGAGGCACCGCGTGCGTGATGGTGGCGCACGGAACCCCGTGCCTCGGTCCGGTCACGCAGGCCGGGTGCGGCGCGATCTGTCCGGCCTACGGGCGCGGCTGCTACGGGTGCTTCGGCCCGATGGAGTCCCCCAACATCAAGGCGCTCGCACGCCAGTGGCAGGAGCTCGGCGTCGGCGACGACGGCATGCTGCGCGCGCTCCGCACGTTCAACGCCAACGCACCGGAGTTCCGGGAGGCGAGCGCCGACTATGAGTGACGAGACGCGGGAGATCCGCACCGACTACCTGGCGCGCGTCGAGGGCGAGGGCGCGATGCTCGTGCGGGTGCGCGACGGCGAGCTCGAGGAGGTGCAGTTCAAGATCTTCGAGCCGCCGCGCTTCTTCGAGGCGCTCCTACGAGGCCGCACGTTCACGGAGGCGCCCGACATCACCGCTCGCATCTGCGGCATCTGCCCGATCGCCTACATGGCCAGCTCGGCGGCCGCGATGGAGCAGGTGTGTGGCGTCGAGCTGCCGGCGCAGGTCCGCGCGCTGCGACGGCTCATCTACTGCGGCGAGTGGATCGAAAGCCACGTGCTGCACGTGGCGATGCTGCACGCGCCGGACTTTCTCGGGTACGACGGCGCCATCGAGCTTGCGCGCGATCGCCGCGATCTCGTCGAGACCGCGCTGCGGCTGAAGAAGCTCGGCAACGAGCTGATGCGTGTGATCGGCGGCCGCGAGGTGCACCCTGTCAACTTCCGCGCCGGCGGCTTCTATCGCGCTCCCACGGCGGGAGAGCTGCGCTCGCTCGTTCCCGAGCTCGAGTGGGCACGCGATGCCGCACGCGAGCTGGTGCGCTGGACTGCGGGGTTCGACTTCCCCGACTACGAGCGCGACTACGTGTTCGTGTCGCTGCGCGAGCCGGGCGAGTACCCGATCGACCGAGGTCGCATCGTCTCCAGCACCGGCCTCGACATCTCGGTGGACGAGTACGAGGAGCACTTCACCGAGACGCACGTGGAGCGATCGAACGCGTTGCACTCCTCGCTCGCCGGCGTCGGCTCGTATCTCGTCGGGCCGCTCGCCCGGTACGCGCTCAACTACGACGAGCTGTCGGACACCGCCAAGGAGGCGGCCGAGGAGGCGGGGCTCGGGCCCGTGTGCCGCAACCCGTTCCGCAGCATCGTCGTGCGCGCCGTGGAGACCGTGTACGCCGCCGACGAGGCGCTGCGGATCATCGCGCAGTACGAGCGACCCGAGCAGCCGGCGGTCGAGTGCGTGCCGCAGGCAGGGTCGGGCCACGGCTGCACGGAGGCGCCGCGCGGCATCTGCTGGCACCGATACCGGATCGACGCGGACGGCGTCATCCTCGATGCCAAGATCGTGCCGCCCACCTCGCAGAACCAGAAGACGATCGAGGAGGATCTCGTGGGTGTCGTGCGCGTCGCGCTCGATCTCCCGGACGACCAGCTGGCGCACCGCTGCGAGCAGACGATTCGCAACTACGACCCGTGCATCTCGTGTGCGACGCATTTCCTGCAGCTCGAGGTGGAGCGGCTCTGAGCTCGGCGGCAGTCTGCCTGGGCAGTCGCTATCGCGGTGACGATGCGGTCGGCCCGCTGGCCGCCGACCGTCTGCGAGCGGCCGGTGTTGCGGTGCTGGACTGTGCGGACGAGCCGACGCGCCTACTCGAGCTGTGGGCAGGGCTCGACACGGTCGTCGTGGTGGACGCACTGCGCAGCGGTGCGGCGCCGGGCACGCTTCGTCGGGTAGACGCGGGCGACGGCCCGCTCCCACGCGAGCTCCACCTCGCATCGACCCACGCACTCGGGATCGCCGATGCGCTCGAGCTTGCGCGCACCCTCGATCGTGCTCCGCGCCGCGTGGTCGTGCTCGGGCTCGAGGGCGGATCGTTCGGGATCGGGGAGGCACTCACTCCGGAGGTGGAAGCGGCCCTCGACGGGCTCGTCGCCGCCGCGCTCGCCGAGCTGGGAGAGGGCGCACCGTGCACGAGCGCGCCCTGATGGACGATCTCGTGCGGAAGGTGGTTGCAGTCGCGAAGGCGGAGGATGCCTCCTCGGTGGCGCGGATCCGCGTGCGCCTGGGCGCGTTGTCGCACTTCACCCCGGAGCACTTCGCGGAGCACTGGGAGTCGAGCTCGCGCGGAACCGTCGCGGAGGGCGCTGCCGTCGATGCGACGATGGACGACGATCTCACGGGCCCGGCTGCGCAGGGCGTGGTGCTGGAGTCGGTCGAGGTCCGCGCCTGACGCGGCGCCGTCGCTCGTCCGGCATCGCGGTGCTCGCCGATGGGCCGTGAAGGATTCGAACCTTCGACCTTGGGATTAAGAGTCCCCTGCTCTACCAACTGAGCTAACGGCCCGGACGGCCAAGTGTAGCCCCGTCCCGAACGTCAGTTGCTCAGCGCCGACCGCACTGCGCTCCCGGCTTCGGCGAGAGCACGGCGGCCGTCGTCCAGGAACTCTGCGAACGACGCGAACGCGTGGAACATCCCGTCGTAGCGCGAGAACGACGCGGGCACCCCGACGTCCTGCAGCCGCTTCGCATAGGCCTCGCCCTCGTCGCGCAGCGGGTCGTGCTCGGCGGTGATCACGAGGGTCGCGGGTGACCTGGCGAGGACCGCGTCGTCTGCGAGCAGCGGAGAGACGCGTGGGTCTTCCGGGTCTCCGTCTCCGCCCGACAGGTAGTGGTCGAGGAACCACTGCATGCCGGCAGTGGTGAGGAACGGTCCCTCGCTGCACTCCTCGTGCGAAGTCGTGCCGCCGCGAGCGTCCGTGGTCGGGTAGATCATGAGCAGGAACCGGAGTGGCACGTCGGTGTTCTGGGCCACGACCGCCGCGAGATTCGCACCTGCGGAGTCACCGCCGATTGCGATGCGGCTCTCGTCGCATCCGAGGTCCCGAGCATGAGCATGCGCCCAGCGCGTGGCCGCCAGGGCGTCGTCGAGCCCGGCCGGGAACGGGTGCTCGGGCGCGAGCCGGTATTCGACCGACAGGACAGCACAGCCGCTCTCGACGGCCAGTCTCCGCGCGAGGTCGTCGTGCGTGTCGAGATCGCAGATCACCCACCCTCCGCCGTGGAAGTAGACGAGGAGCCCGAGCCCGTCGTCATCGCTCGGGCGATAGAGACGGCCGGGTACATCGCCGCAGTTCACCGGGCGGATCTCGTGGATGTCGACCGTCGGCGGGAGCTGTCGAGCTCGAATCCTCTCCCGCACCGCCGGCGGCGTGCTCTCCTCGAGGAGGGGATCGCCGAACGACTCCAGAATCGCCAGCACTTGTTCGGCCTGAGGGTGCAGTGCCATCGACCGGCAGCCTAGGGCTTCAGGCCGGTGCAGCCGCGAAGGCTCTGCCATGAGGCAACGGCGTCTCGTCGCTCCGCCCCCGAGAGCGGACGCGGGGTGCCTGCGACGATCTGCGCGGGAACGAAGCCGTAGTGGTCGATGCGCCTTCCGGTGGCCGTGACCTCGAGGACGCCGGTCTGCGATGTCATGGCGCTGCTCGAGTACCAGACGAAGTTGCCGAGCCCGTACGACACGACCGCCTTCTTCATCCGGCCTGTCCCCAGCAGCCGGTGCGCATGTCCGCCGACGACGATGTCTGCGCCGGCGGCAACGAGTTGACGCGCGAGCGTCCGCTGGTTTGTGGTGGGACACCCGACGAGCTCGACGCCCCAGTGGAGGAAGACGACCACGGTGTCCGAGGTCTTGCGGGCCGCTCGCACCGCCTGGATCAGCCGCGGTACGTCCTTCGCCGATGCGAGCCCGGGCGCGTCCGGATTCGCGGTCCAGGCGGAGATGAGGTTGTCGTCGAGGACTTGCGTCGCTGCGAGGATGGCGATCCGCTGGCCGCGGATCGTCGCTCGGAACGGTCTGTAGGCCTCCTTTGCGTTCAGGCCGATGCCGATCACGGGGAAGTGCTCCCTCCGCGCGGCGGCGACGGAGTCGCGGACGCCTACCTCCCCGTAGTCCATTCCGTGGTTGTTCGCCATCGACGCGACGTCGACGCCACCGGCGCGGAGCGCGGAAAAGGCCGTCGGCGGAGCCCGGAACACGTACTGCTTCGGGGCCGCCGTCCCGCGGGTGGTGACGGCGGTCTCCAGGTTGACGACGGCGAGATCCGCCCGAGAGAGCACCGGCCGTATCGACAGCAGCACGTCCTGCGGGTCGGCATTCAGCTCCGTGCGGATGCCGCTCTCGAAGTGCACGTCGCCCGCGAAGGCGAACGTCACCGGCCTGCCGCTTCCGAGCGCGCTCTTCCGTACGCTGGACGAGACTCGGTCGGCGCTGATCGTGCCCAGTACCCGGGTCTGCGCTGCTGCTGCAGGAGCGGGTTGACGCTCGCTCACGATCGCGGCGCAGACCACCCCGACGACCACAGCCCCGGGGATACAAAAGCGGAGCGCGCGCATGCAGGCGAGGGTACCCGAGCGAACAGACTCCTCCTCTCACATGACCGCTGCGGGTTGGAGTAGTCTCGTCCCCGGTGCGCAGGGGTATCGCACAGCTCGTCGCCATAGGCGTCGTCATCGCGGTGCTCTCGACCGTCGTGGCGGTCGTGTTCCAGTGGCTTCCGACGTCGGCATCCGAGGAGTTCGACCGGATCCAGGACGTCTACTGGATGGCCACCATCATCTCGATCGGGATCTTCTCCGTCGTCTTGGCGGTCGTCATCTACGCGGTCTGGAAATGGCGTGTCCCGCTCGACGATGATCAGGACGGCCCGCCGATCCACGGAAACACCGGGCTCGAGATCGCCTGGACGGCAGTGCCGGCGATCCTCGTCATCGCGATCGGGATCGTCAGCGCAGTCGTGCTGGCACGCAACGGCGAGGCGGGCACCCGGCCGCTCGAGGTCAACGTCGTGGGCCAGCAATTCACCTGGAAGTTCGTGTACTCGGACTACAAAGACCTGACGACGGGGGAGCTCGTGCTTCCGGTGGGGCGGGAGGCGCGGTTCACGATGACTGCGGTCGACGTGATCCACTCCTTCTGGGTTCCCAACTTCGGACAGAAGATGGATGCCGTTCCGGGGATCGAGACCACGATCCTCGTGACTCCGACGCGCGTCGGTGAGTTCCAGGTCATCTGCACGGAGCTCTGCGGTCTCGGGCACGCGACCATGCGTGCGAAAGCCCGCGTCGTCACGCCGGCTGCATTCGATCACTGGATCGCGGAGAAACGGGCGACATGACGACGACGGCCGACCACTCCGCGCCGAACGAGCTCTATCCCGAGCACTACGAGCCGCCGCGCGGCCAGGCCTGGCGCATCTTCTTCGGTCCCGGGCTGGTGCGTGGTGTCTGGATGGGCCTGCTCTTCTTCGGCCTCGGGACGCTTCTCATCCTCGGACTGCGGTACTGGTGGGGCTGGGAGCCGCTCTGGCTGACGGACGTGGTCCTCGCCGTCGCGGCCATGGCGATTGCGCCGATCGGTTTCCTCGCCGGCATCGGGGCCTTCGACTACTGGCTGCGCTACATCATTGGGCGCCCGACTCTGCCCGAGGATCACTCGGGGCACGGAGCGCGGAGCTGGCGAGACTACTTCCGGGTCAACACCGACCACAAGGTGATCGGGATCCAGTACCTCGTCACGACGTTCGTCTTCTTCACGATCGGCGGGCTCATGGCGATGCTCTTCCGCGCCGAGCTCGCCCAACCAGGGCTGCAGTACGTCGACTCGCAGACGTTCAACGGGCTCGTGTCCGTACACGCGACCCTGATGATCTTCCTCTTCATCATCCCCGCCTTCGCCGGCATCGCAAACTTCGTCGTACCGCTGATGCTGGGCGCGCCGGACATGGCCTTCCCGAGGCTGAACGCGCTCTCCTTCTGGCTGCTGCCGATCGCGGGGGTCATGTTCGTCTCGAGCTTCGTCGCTTCGGGTGGTGCCTTCGCCGCCGGCTGGACTGGCTACGCCCCGCTCGCTGAAGGGCAGCCCCTCGGCCAGACGTTCTTCAACATGGGCGTCCAGTGGGCGGGAGCCTCGTCGATCATGACCGCCCTCAACTTCCTGGTGACGATCATCACGATGCGCGCGCCCGGGATGACCTTCTGGCGCATGCCGCTTCTCGTCTGGGCGAACTTCACGACCTCGCTGCTCGTCGTCATCGCGACGCCGTTCATCGCCGGCTCGCAGTTCTTCGTGATGTTCGACCGCATCATGCACACGGCCTTCTTCGTCCCCGACGGCGGAGGCTACGTCCTCGGCTACCAGCACATCTTCTGGTTCTACAGCCACCCGGCCGTCTACATCATGATGCTGCCCGGCTTCGGGATCGTCTCCGAGGTGATCTCGGCGAACGCACGAAAGCCGATCTTCGGCTACCGGCTGATGGCCCTGTCGCTGATGGGGATCCTGGTCCTCGGATTCTCGGTCTGGGCGCACCACATGTTCGTCGCGGGCATGGCCGACTGGCTGCGTGTCCCGATGATGATCACGACGCTGCTGATCGCGATCCCGACCGGGATCAAGGTCTTCTCCTGGACGGCCACCTTATGGCGCGGGCGGATCCATCTGACGACGCCGATGTTATTCGCGCTCGGTTTCCTGACGATGTTCGTGATCGGCGGGCTGTCCGGCATCTACCTGGGGTCCGTGCCCATCGACATCGCCGCGTCGGACACCTACTTCATCGTGGCCCACATCCACTACGTGCTCTTCGGCGGATCCGTGTTCACGATCTTCGCCGGTGTGTACTTCTGGTTCCCGAAGATGACCGGCCGCATGTACAGCGAACGGCTCGGGAAGTGGCATTTCTGGCTCACGTTCGTGAGCTTCAACGCCACGTTCTTCCCGATGCATTACATCGGCCTGCGCGGAATGCCGCGTCGCGTCGCCGACTACTCCGCCGCGTACGGCGACATGAACTTCTTCATCTCCATCGCCTCTTTCGTGCTCGGCGCGTCGTTCGTGATCTTCGCCTACAACATGGTCGTGAGCTGGGTTCGCGGCCCGCTCGCGGGTGACAACCCGTGGCGAGCGCATTCGCTCGAGTGGCAGGTGACCTCACCACCGCCGATCTTCAACTTCGACGAGATCCCGCAGGTCGTCGGCGGCCCGTACGAGTACGGCGTTCCGGGCGCTCGCCACGCAGTGATGCACTCGGCGAAGGCGGAGCCGCAGGAGGTGCACGGGTGACCGGCGAGCTCACGGTTCTCGTCGTCGCGAACGAGACGCTCATGGGCGACTCGCTCATCGCAGCCGTGCGCAGGCGTTCCGAGCGCGGACCGATCCGCGCAGTCGTCGTCGCCCCGGTGAGCGCGCCACGCGAGGGCTACGTCGTCTACCGCGACTCGCGGAGAGCTGCTGCGGGACGCCGGCTCGAACGAACCCTCCGGGCATTGCGCAGCGCCGGGATTCCCGCGCACGGCGGCGTGTTCGACGACGACCCGCTCGCCGCCGTGAAGGACATCCTGGCGGTGGAGGACGTCGACGAGATCATCGTCTCGACCCATCCCGAGACGAAGTCTGGCTGGCTTCGGAAGAACCTCGTCGAGGAGATTCGGAGAGCTGCAGGGGACCGCCCTGTCGAGCACGTGGTGGCCGATGTCGCCGCGAACGAGGGCGTCAACGTCCTCGTCGTCGCAAACGAGACCGTCCTCGGCGCGCCGCTTCTCGACCGGATCCGCGCCCGCGCGAAGGAGGCTCCTGCGAGCTTCCTGATCGTCTCGCCGCAGAGCGATCCAGCACGTGGAGACCACCCCGACGCCGAGCGGCGCCTACGCGCTGCACTTGCAACTCTCCGGTCGGAGGGAATCGACGTCCATGGGCAGATCGCGCACCCGGACCCGTACACGGCGGCCATGAACGCGATCTCCGACGACCGGACGGACGAGATCATCGTCTCGACGTACCCAGGCGAGCGTTCCGGCTGGCTTCGTCGCGACCTCGTGGGCCGCCTTCGCTCGGACACCGGACTCCCGGTCGATCACGTGGTCTATGAGCTCGATACCGAAGCGGTGGCCGTATGAGCGCCCACGCCGAGGCCGTTCACGACCACCATGGGCCGCCGACCGCGAACCAGAGCTCGCGGGTCGATGCACGGACGCTCGGCATGTTCCTGTTCATCGGCTCGGAGATCATGCTTTTCGGCTCGTTCTTCACGGCCTACTTCTTCGTACGGGTCGTCAATCCGAGCGCCCCGAACCCGTGGCCGCCTCCGCCGCATGATTTCCCCGTCTTCGTGGCGGGGGTGAACACGTGCATCCTGGTCACGTCGAGCTTCACGATGCACTGGGCGCTCCAGTCCATCAAGCGAGGCCAGCGAGCAGCTTTCCTTGCGGGCATGGTGCTCACGTTCCTCATGGGGCTCGCCTTCCTGACCACGCAGATCATCGAGTACCTGAACGTCGGCTTCAACACGGGCGCGGGTGCCTGGGCGTCTGTCTTCTTCGGTCTGACCGGGCTTCACGGCGCTCACGTCTTCGTCGGGCTGACGTTGCTCGCGATGGTCATCGTCCGCGGGTTTCGCGGGCACTTCTCGCCGGAGCACCACCACGGGGTGGAGCTTCCGGGGATCTACTGGCACTTCGTCGACATCATGTGGATCGTCGTGTACGCGACGGTCTATCTCCTCTGAGGAGGACCCGCCGTGGAGAGCCCGTTCAGGAGCGAGGCGGCGGCATTCCGCTTCCTGCTGCTGACCATCGGGGCATTCGCGCTGATCGTGGCAGCAGCCTGGGTGAACACGCTGTTCGGGCTCGCCGTCTTCTTGCTTCTGAGCGTTGCGGCCGTCGTCGTGTACGTTCGCCAGCGCGCACCGCGTCAGCCTCGGGAGCACGTCGAGCACGTCGGCCCGGCTGACGTCAAGCGCGTCCTCGTGGTCGCAAACGAAACGGTCGGCGGCCAGGAGCTGATGCAGAAGATCGGCGACCTCGCGCTCGCCGGGCGATCGGAGTTCTATGTCGTGTGCCCTGCGCTCAACTCCCGTCTCAAGACCTGGACCTCGGATGAGGACGGAGCTCGTGCTGCGGCCGAGAAGCGGCTCGACACGACGATCGGTCGTCTCGCAACGGTTGGCATCGAGGCGAGCGGCACCGTCGGCGACCTCGATCCGCTCGTTGCGATCGAGGATGCAGTGAGAGCGTTCCACCCGGACGAGATCTTGATCTCCACACATCCGGAGGGCCGGTCCAACTGGCTCGAGCGCGGAGTCGTACAGGCGGTGGAAGAGCGCTACGACGCACCCGTCACGCACGTCGTGGTCGATCTCGAGCGCGCTGCGCCCTAGCTGCGGACCTTCGCTCTCGCCGAGCTACTTGCCCGCGACGGAGGAGACGTACTTCGCGACCGCTGCGATTTGCGCGGAGTCGAGCGAGCCCTTGAACGACGGCATCTGGCCTTGACCGTTCGTGACGCGCTGGATGACGAGCGCCTGCGAAGGCTTGGCGTTGTCGAGGTTCGGGCCCACGTTGCCCGTGGTGCCGGCATCCGCCAGTGTGTGGCAGGAGCTGCAGTTCGCGGTGAAGATCGACTTCCCGTCTGTCGGCTTCTCTGCCGTGAGGCCGGTACCCGCAACTCGCCCTACGTACGTCGCGATGTCCTGGGCCGCACCATGCTGGTCCTCCACGCAGAAGCCCTCGCCCTCGTCCCCGCTGCACTCCGGCAGCGTCATGTCGGGTCCGGGCATACCGGGGCTGCCGGTCGAGGGACTCGAGATCGGGAACAGGATCTGCTCGCGAACCACCTGGATGAACGTGTCGCTCGTCATCCCGTCCTCACGCGACTGGGCGAAGGCGTCGTCGAGGTTCGGCCCAATGGTTCCGTTCGTTCCGGCATCGGCCAGCGTGTGGCAACCGCCGCAGGCCTTGAGGAAGAGATCCTTGCCGGCGGACTGGTTGCCGCTCGTCGAATATCCACCGGTCCCGCAACCCGCGAGAGTCAATGCCGCCGCAGCCACTGCGCAAGCGCCGCCGACGAGCCCGCGGAACGTGCTCGAGTGCCACCCGGAGTACCTCACCGGGGGCGAGTCTAACCTTGCGGACTGGCCTTGAGTGAGTTGAGCAGACGGCGGACTTCTCGTGCCGTCGGGTCACCGGGCGGGACGAGATCGAGGTACTTCTTGTAGGCGGCGATCGCCGTCGTCATGTCGCCTGCGTTCTGCGCGGCTTGGCCGAGCTCGATCTGGACGTTCGGGTCGTTCGGCGACTGCGCGACGATCTTCTTGTAGGTCGATACGGCGTTCGACGCAGCGGTCTGAGCCTCGCCCAGGGCTGTGTTCGTGTCCTGTGAGATGACGGAGGAAACGGCCGAGGAGATCGGGTCGAGGTCCAGTGGACGTCCTCCGAGTGTGATGCTCTGGAGCACGGGGCCGGTCGTGGCGAGGAAGGACTCTCGGAATTTCGCTATCTGGTACCGCTGCTGCGCGGCGTCCACCTGCTGGAGGTACAGCCCGGCGAGCTCGCGAAGCGCTGCCGTGTCCTTCGGACGAAGTCCGACGTAGCTCTCGAGCGCCTCGATGGCGTCTGACGTCTTCGACTGCGCCTGGTACGCGGTCGCGAGGTCTCGGAACGCTTTCGGGTCCTTCGGGTTCTCATCGACTCGCTTCTGCGCGTCGGAGATCGACGGGATTCCCGAGCCTCCACCGCTGCCCTTCAGGATGTCGCCGAAGCCCACTCCACCGGCACCGACTCCGAAGCCGACGAAACCGAGCCCGAAAGCAAGAGCGAGGAAGAGGAACACCCACTTCGCATGTCTGCGAAGACGGGGGAAGAACATGGTGTCCTCGATTACGACGTCGGCACGACGTGTGACAGCAGCCGGCCGCGTGCGCTGCGTGCGGCGTCGATCAGCTCGGGCCATGTCTCCCCTCCTCTCTCATAGCGTGTCTCGCCGGACACGAGAGTAGCGAGCACGCGGTCGGGCGAGCCGCCGAGAACAGCGGCCGTAACAGGATCTTCCCAGGGGATGAACGGGCTCTCGGCCAGCGAGAGGACGGTGAGATCGGCGTGTTTGCCGGCGACGAGCGAGCCCGTGTCGCTCTCGAGCCCGAGTGCACGGGCGCCTCCGAGCGTGGCGAGCTCGAGCGCGTCCGCCGCCGTCAGCGCATCCGGGCGGCGTTCGAGCGCTCGTGCGCCGGCGATGGCGGCACGCATCTCGTCGAACATGTCGAACGAAGGGGTCGAGGCAGGGCTGTCCGTGGCGATGCAGACACGGATCCCTGCTTCCCGCAGCGCTGTCAGCGGCGCGACGCCGCATCCGAGAAGGGCGTTCGAACGCGGACAGTGCGCAACCGCCACGTCGTGTGTCGCGAGGAGAGCGATCTCCTCGTCGTCCACGTGCACGCAGTGGGCGGCGAGAACGTGCGGACCGAGCAATCCTTCGTCTGCGAGCGCCCGAATCCCCGTTGTGCCGAGCGGCGGGACGAGGATGTCCTTGTGCGCCTGCCACGGGCCTGTGCCGAAGCGCAGCCACTCGTTCTCGGACGCGCTCTCGGCGAGATGGGTCGCCAGTGGGAGCCCCAGGCCGGCGCACGCGCGATAGAGCTCTGGTGAACAGGAGTACGGAGCATGCGGAGAGACTCCGGCTCGGACCCTGTCGTCGAAGGCATCGGCGACCCGGTCTCGAGTTGGCTCCAAGCGCTCGCGGAGCACGGTGTCGTCGCTTCCGAACACCTCCAGGAAGACGATCGCCCGTAGACCCAACTCGCCGCACGCCGTCGCTGCCGAGCCGCTGAAGCTGCAGTCGCCGACCGTCGTGATTCCCGAGCGGAGGCATTCCAACGCGCCGTAGCGGGCGATGGCGTCCACCTCGTCGAGGTCGATCCGCCGCTTCCGCTCCATGTGGACGCCGATCCACGCCGTGAAGTCCAGACCGTCACCGAACCCCGCATAGACCGCGTACTCGAGGTGGCTGTGCGCGTTGACGAAGCCCGGGAGGATCACGGCTTCGGCGAAGTGCTCGCCTTCGCCGAGGTCTGCGAGGGTGCCCACCGCAGCGATCCTGCCGCCGTCGGCGATCGCCACGGCACCGTCCCTGATCGGCGCTCCGTCGACCGGGACGACCCAGTCAGCCGAGATCACCCTCATGGAGTGCTTGCTTCCGCGAACTCGTCCTCCCAGTCCCGTCGCCAGCGGCGTTCCATCAGCACGCTCAGCCACACGGACAGCTCGTACAGGAGCGCGAGCGGGATGAACTCGATCGCGAGTGACACCGGGTCCACAGTCGGCAGGAGCGCGGCGACAATGAGCAGCAGCACGAGCGCGATCCGGCGATTCCGCCGCAACGTCCTCGAGGTCAGGACGCGGAGCCGTACGAGACCGAGGACGACGATCGGGAGCAGGAACGCGAGTCCACCCCCGAGCAGAAGCCACGCGACGAAGGTGAAGTAGTAGCTCGCCCGGATCTGGATGTCATAGAACTGGTCGTCGTATGTCGTCAGGAACTCGAGCGCACGCGGCAAGACGATGTAGTAGATGAACAGCACGCCGCAGAGGAAGAGCCCGCTCGCGAATGCCACGAGCATGAGCACGATCCGCTGGTGGTGCTCCTCGACGGCGGGGGCGAAGAACGACCAGAATTGCCAGAGGAGCACCGGGAGCACCACGGCGATCGCAGCGATCATGCTCACCTTGACGGAGGTCGTGAACGGCTCCGACACCCCGAGCGTGACGAGCTTCTTGTCGTCCGGCAGCGGCCCGGTGAGCCATTCCATGATCTGCTCGTGGAAGAAGTACGTGACGGCGAAGGCCGGCACGATCGCCACGAGACAGACGATCAACCGCGACCGAAGCTCGTCGAGATGCTCGACGAGCGTCGCCTCCTCTCCGTGCGAGAGGCGGCGCGGGAGCCACCGGCGAGCCATCGCGCCGTGCTGCTAGGAGACGGTCTCCCGCTCCTTCTCGTCCGCATCCGCCACGATCTTCGGGGTTGGCGGCTCGGAAGAAGCGGACGGGAGCTCGGCAGTTGCCGCGGTCTGCGACGGGGTGGCGGATGGCGTGTCGTCGTCGCCGAGCCCGGACACGGCGTCCTTGAACTCGCGCATGCCCTTGCCCATCGAGCGGCCCATCTCCGGAAGGCGTTTCGCTCCGAAGACGAGCAAGAGCACGAGAAGAATCAGGATGATCTCAGGCCAGCCGAGCGGACCCATGGACGCACGATACCACCGGCTTCTCCCCGTGGGTCTTCGACTGGGTCCTTCGACCTGGGTCGGCTACCATCCGCAAGGGCAGCGTTTCCGCCGCCCGTTCATCTCCGAACCAGGCGGTCTCTCAGCGAATGGCACTACTCGAGATCAAGAATCTGCACGTTGCGTTGGAGGACGGCACCGAGATCGTCAAGGGTGTCGACCTCTCCGTCGACCTGAATCAGAAGCACGCGATCATGGGGCCGAACGGGTCGGGCAAGTCGACCCTTGCGTACGCCCTCATGGGTCATCCCTCCTACGAGGTGACGGAGGGCCAGATCCTGTTCGGCGGGGATGACGTGACCGAGCTCGGTGCCGACGAGCGCGCCCAACGAGGTCTTTTCCTAGCGTTCCAGTACCCGCACGCGGTTCCCGGCGTCACCGTGACGAGCTTCCTCCGGAGCGCGATCAACGCGATCCGCAAGGCCCGGAACGGGGGCGAGGACGACCCGATTCCGATCCCCGAGTTTCGGACCGAGCTCCTCGCTGCCATGGAGCGCCTGAAGGTCCCCCGGGAGCTCGCTTCCCGCTACCTGAACGACGGCTTCTCCGGCGGCGAGAAGAAGCGCGTCGAGATCCTCCAGATGGCCATGCTCAAGCCCCGCATCGCCATCCTCGACGAGACCGACTCGGGGCTCGACATCGACGCCTTGAAGATCGTCGCGAACGGCGTCAACGACCTCGCCGGCCCCGAGATGGGCGCTCTCGTCATCACGCACTATCAGCGGATTCTCAACTACGTCTCACCCGACTTCGTCCATGTGTTCGTCGATGGCCGGATCGTCGCCGAGGGCGGGCCGGAGCTTGCCCTGCAGCTCGAGGCAGAGGGCTACGATCCGTTCATCGCCCAAGCAGTAGGGAGTGAGTCCTGATGAGTCAGAGCGAAACCGACATCGTTCGCGACATTCGTGCCGACTACGCGTACGGGTTCTCCAACCCGGACGATGCGAAGGACTACTTCTTCAAGTCCGGCAGAGGGATCTCGCACGAGGTCGTCGAGGCGATCGCCGAGCACAAGAACGAGCCGGACTGGATGCGGCAGTTCCGCCACAAGTCGCTCGACTACTTCCTCGCTCGCCCCATGCCGAACTGGGGCGCTGATCTCTCGGGGATCGACTTCGAGAACATCTACTACTACATCCGGCCCACCGAGAAGCAGGCCGACAAGTGGGAGGACCTCCCCGCCGAGATCCTCGATACGTGGGACAAGCTCGGCATTCCGGAAGCGGAGAAGAAGTACCTCGCCGGAGTCGGCGCCCAGTACGAGTCCGAGGTCGTGTACCACAAGCTCCAGGCAGATCTCGAGGCCAAGGGCGTGCTCTTCCTCGACATGGACTCGGGCCTTCGGGAGCACGAGGAGCTCGTCAAGCAGTACTTCGGGACGATCATCCCGCAGAACGACAACAAGTTCGCGGCGCTGAACTCGGCGGTCTGGTCGGGTGGCTCGTTCATCTACGTGCCGCCGGGTGTCAAGATCGAGATGCCGCTCCAGGCGTACTTCCGCATCAACGCGGAGAACATGGGCCAGTTCGAGCGCACGCTGATCATCGTCGACGAGGGCGCGTACGTGCACTACGTCGAGGGCTGCACCGCACCGATCTACTCGTCCGACTCGCTCCACTCCGCGGTGGTCGAGATCATCGTCAAGAATGGCGGTCGCTGCCGGTACACGACGATCCAGAACTGGTCGAACAACGTCTACAACCTCGTGACGAAGCGCGCGGTCGCGTACGAGGGAGCGACGATGGAGTGGGTCGACGGCAACCTCGGGTCGAAGGTGACGATGAAGTACCCGGCGATCTGGCTGATGGGCGAGGGCGCCCACGGCGAGGTTCTCTCGATCGCGTTCGGCGGCAAGGGCCAGCACCAGGACGCGGGCGGGAAGGTCGTCCACGTTGCCCCACGCACGTCCTCGGTGATCAACTCGAAGTCGATTTCGAAGGACGGCGGTCGCGCAGGCTACCGCGGGCTTCTCCAGGTCGCGAAGGGCGCCGTCGGCTCCAAGTCGAAGGTGGTCTGCGACGCGTTGATCCTCGACGACGAGTCACGCTCCGACACCTATCCCTACATCCAGGTGGACGAGTCTGACGTCGAGCTCGGGCACGAGGCGACGGTCTCGAAGATCGGTGAGGAGCAGCTCTTCTACCTGATGAGCCGCGGTCTCTCCGAGTCCGAAGCAAGCGCAATGATCGTGTCCGGGTTCGTGGAGCCGATCACGAAGGAGCTCCCGCTCGAGTACGCGGTCGAGATGAACCGGCTGATCCAGCTCCAGATGGAGGGGTCAGTAGGGTGATCGTCGAGCGCACCGACTTCGTCTCGGTGCCGGTCAGGGACATGGAGCGCTCGTCGGCCTTCTACCGGGACACACTCGGGCTCGAGCAGACCGGCGACGGTGCCTGGCCCGAGTTCCGGCTCGGCGAGAACGTATTCCTCTACCTGCTCGACCCGACGAACATCGGCCAGGAGTTCGGCGGGCCGCACACGGCACCGATCGCGCTTCGCGTGCCAGACGTCGAGGCCGCGCGCGCCGAGCTCACGGAGCGCGGTGTGGTGTTCCACGGGGAGACCTTCGACACCGGGGTCTGCCACATGGCGCACTTCTCCGATCCCGACGGCAACGTCTTCATGCTCCACCGCAGGTACGCGCCCAGTGATTGACGTCGAACGCGTCGACTACATCCGAGTTCCGGCGACGGACATGGAGGAGGCGAATCACTTTTACGGCGAGGTGCTGGGCCTCGAGCGGAATCCGAACTCACCCGACGAGGATTGGGTCGAGTACGAAGTCGGCAACGTGACGCTTGCGGTCATGACCCCGCACACGCACGACTATGAGTTCGCGCCGCTGCCGGCCACGACGATCGCGTTGCGCGTCGCCGACGTGGCAGGGGCGAAGGCGAAGCTCGAGGCCGCGGGTGTGGAGGTCGGCGAGATGTGGGACTCCGGCGTTTGCCAGGGCGCAGGAGTGAACGATCCTGCAGGCAACCGCATCCTCCTCCACCAACGCTACGCGCCGTACCCCGACGGAAAGTTGCCCTGATGAGGACCGAGCCGCTCGAGCGCTACCACGCGATCCCGCTCCCCACGACGAAGGACGAGCACTGGCGGTTCACAGACCTGTCCGGCTTCGATCCGGACTCGTGGACCGCGAACGGCGCCTCGGTAGTCGCCGCTGCACCGTCGCTACTCGAGCTGGACGTCTCCGGAGTCGCCAACGTCGGTGAGGCGGGGATCGAGATCGAGAATGCTCCCGAGGGGATCCGGTTCGAATTGCTGAACGACGACCACGAGCTCCTGTACTCGCTCGTGGGCTGGAACGAGAAGTTCGCAGCACACAACGCGGCGCTCTGGAAGCACGGCCTGCTGGTGCACGTCCCGCGAGGAGTCGTGCTCGAGAAGCCGCTATACGTGCGCATCGCGAACGCGGTCGAGCGAGGCTCGCTCTTCTGGCGCCTCCTGGTCGTTGCCGAGCCGGAGAGTCGGTTCAGCGTGATCGAGGAGTACGTCTCGGCCACGCCCGAGCTAGCCGCATACTCGAATGCCGCGGTGGAGATCGTCGTCCGCGACCGCGCGAAGGTCGAGTACGTGTCGATCCAGAACCTGTCCCGCGGTACCTGGCACTTCGCCTCCCATCACGCTCGCGTCGACCGCGACGCGGAGCTCGACTGGGTTGCCGGCGGTTTCGGCTCGGCCAAGGGGAAGATCCGCATCCAGAACGACCTCGCCGGACCGGGAGCTACCTCACGCGTCACGGGTGCCTACTTCGCCGACGGATCGCAGCACCTCGACTACGACACCTTCCAGGAGCACATCGCTCCGCACACGACCTCCGACTTCGCTTTCAAGGGGGCGCTACGCGACCAGGCGAGGACCGTCTGGCGCGGGATGATCCGGGTCGAGGAGGGCGCGCAGAAGACCAACGCGTACCAGGAGAACCGCAACTTGCTGCTCTCGAAGACCGCGCACGCCGACTCGATTCCCGGGCTCGAGATCCTTGCGAACGACGTGCGCTGTACGCACGGCGCGACGCTGGGCCAGGTCGATCGAGAGCTCCTCTTCTACCTCATGACGCGCGGGCTCACCCGCTCGGAGGCCGAGCGCGTGATCGTCCGCGGGTTCTTCCAGGACGTGCTCGACCGCGTCGAGCTCGAGCCCGTGCGTGACGCGCTCGCGGCGGCGCTCGAGGCTCGCATCCCCCAGGCGTAGGTCGGATCGGGCATCATCGGTCGATGACGCACGTGGAGGTGCCTCGGCTGCGCGGTGTCTTTCACCAGTACGCCTTCGTCGCAGCAGTCATCGCAGGGACGTCGCTCGTCGTGCTCGCCGACGGCTACCTGGAGCGCTTCGCGGTATGGGTGTACGCGGTCGCGCTCGCGGCAATGTTCGGCGCCAGCGCCCTCTATCACCGCTACCCCTGGCGAAGCCCGTCCGCGCGCCTCCGTGCCCGCCGGATCGACCACGCCATGATCTTCGTCTTCATCGCGGGGACGTACACGGCGTTCGCGCTCGTGGCATTCACGGGTACGGCCCGAGTCGTCGGCCTCTTCGCGGTGTGGGTCGCGGCGGTGCTCGGAATCGCCCTGAACCTGGTGTGGATCGACGCGCCGCGCTGGCTATCCGCGATTGCCTACCTCGGGGTCGGGTGGGTCGGGCTGATCCTCATCCCGCAGCTCTTCCCTGCACTCGGCGTGGCAGCCGCAGTGCTCGTCATCGTGGGTGGCGCCCTCTACAGCGTCGGGGCGCTCGCCTATGCCGCCGCCTGGCCGAACCCGTTTCCGGCTGCCTTCGGCTTTCACGAGATCTTCCACCTGCTCGTCATCGCCGCCGCCGCGTCGCAGTTCATCGCGCTCTCGCTCGTCGTCCTCTGAGCTCGGCCGGGTACTCTCGAGGCATGGAGACCAAGATGCAGCTCACCGACGAGGAGTGGCGGGCACGCCTCACTCCCGAGCAGTACGAGATCCTGCGGCGCAAGGGAACGGAACGCGCCTTCACCGGCGCCTACTGGGACGAGCATTCGCCTGGCGTGTACCGCTGTGCGGGTTGTGGCGCGGAGCTGTTCCGCTCCGACACGAAGTTCGAGTCCGGAACGGGCTGGCCCAGCTTCTACGAGCCGACCTCGCTCGAGAGCGTCGTCACCGAGGTCGACTCGAGCTACGGAATGATCCGCACCGAGGTCACGTGCGCATCGTGTGGAGGCCATCTGGGCCACCTCTTCGACGACGGGCCGGCGCCGAGCGGAAAGCGCTTCTGCATCAACTCGTGCGCGCTCGATCTCGAGCGATCGTCCTGAGCCCAGTCGCGTGGCGAGCTGCTGCCGATCTGCGCCGTGCGAGGAGATGTTCAACGCACGCGCTGCACGCCGCGCCCTGAACCGGTACCGGAAGAAGGGGCTCGACGCGCTCGAGCGCGACATGCTTGCAGGGTTGTCGAGTGGGGGGCTCGAAGGCGCGAGCGTTCTCGAGATCGGCGGTGGCATCGGCGCGATCCAGGCCGAGCTCCTCGAGGCCGGTGCGGAGCGCGGCGAGGTCGTCGAGCTCGTGGAGGCGTACGAGCCGTATGCCGGTGAGCTCGCTCGCGAGAAGGGCCTCGATGAGCGCACGTCGTTTCGCATCGAGGATGTTCTCGAGGACCCTCGCTCCGTCGAGCCTGCGGATGTCGTCGTGCTCAATCGGGTCGTATGTTGCTCGCCCGACGGCGTGCAGCTCGCCGGGATCGCCGCGAGGCTCTCGACGCGCACGCTCGCGCTGAGCTTCCCTCGCGACCGGCTCCTGATCAGGTTCGGCCTTCGCGGGATGAACGCAGTCATGCGGATGATGCGGCGTTCGTTCCGCGTGTTCGTCCACCCACGAGCAGCGCTCGTGGGCGCTGCCGAGGCGGAGGGCCTCATGCTCGCTTCCACGGGCGACAGCTTCGCGTGGGAGTTCGTCGTGCTCCGGCGTCAGCCGGCGGGGTGACGCAGATGCCGGAGATCGGCCTGTTCCCGCTCCCAGTGGTGCTCCTTCCGACCGAGCAGGCTCCGCTGCACATCTTCGAGGAGCGCTACAAGGAGCTGATCGAGGAGTGCCTCGCGGAGGACGAGGCGTTCGGGCTCGTGTATGCCGATGGAGACGGGATCAGGGAGATCGGTACGGAAGCCGTCGTGCTCGAAGTGCTCGCTCGGTTCGACGACGGTCGCATGAACGTCGTGGTCGAAGGTCGAACGCGCTTTCAGGTGGACGCGCTCACGACTGGTAGGAGCTTCCAGACGTGCTCCACGTCCACCGTGGACGACGTCGAGGATCCCGCCGACGCCGAGACGATCGCCAACGCGCTCGAGCTGTTCGAGCGCCTTCGCGAGCTCACGCAGAGCGAGGTCGATTCTCCGTCCGAGTCGCCCGAGCTCTCGTACGCACTTGCAGCGCGAGTCGAGCTCGAGTCGGACGTGAAGCAAGAGCTTCTCGAAGCGACGTCGGAGCGTCAGCGGCTCGAACGGGTCTGCGAGCTTCTCGTCGAAGCGGCCTCGACCGTCGAGCGCAGCCGGCGCGCGGCGGAGCGCGCGGCGACGAACGGCAAAGTCGATCTCGGCTAGCCGGCTTCCGGCCGAGCGCGTCGGTGGACCGAGAGGGCGGGGGTACGATGCGTCCATGGCGGTGACCACGACCCCGGCGGTCGACGCACGACGTGTGCGTGCCGACTTCCCCATCTTCGAGCAGACGTTCCACGGCAAGCCGCTCGCGTTCCTCGACTCCGCTGCGAGCTCTCAGAAGCCGCGGCAGATGCTCGCTGCGATGAACACGTTCTACGAGACCTCGTACGCCAACGTCCACCGCGGCGTTTACGAGCTGGCAGAACGCGCCACCGAGGCGCTGGAGCTCGCGAGAGAGAAGGTGCGAGCTCTCATCAACGCGCCCGAGGCGCGAGAGATCATCTTCGTCCGGAACGCGACAGAGGGCATCAACCTGGTTGCGTACGCGTGGGGGCTCATGAACCTCGGCCCGGGGGATCTCGTGGTCGTCTCCGAGCTGGAGCATCACTCGAACTTCGTCCCCTGGCAGTACATCGCGAATCGGACCGGCGCCGGTTTCCGCATGATCTCGCTCGACGACCAGGGTGAGCTCCGACTCGACGACCTCGACGCGATCGCGCGCGAGGGTCAGGTCAAGGTCGTGGCGACGGGGGTCGTATCGAACTCTCTCGGAACCGTTAACCCGGTCGAGCGTCTCGCCGCCTGGGCCGGCGAGCAAGGCGCGATCATGGTCGCGGACGCAGCCCAGGCCGCCCCTCATCGCAAGGTCGACGTCCAGGCGATCGGCTGTGACTTCCTCGCGATCTCGGCTCACAAGATGTGCGGCCCGAGCGGAGTCGGTGCGCTCTGGGGCCGTGCCGACATCCTCGAGGCGATGGAGCCGTTCCTGACGGGCGGGCACATGATCCAGGCGGTCGGCGCAGATCAGTCGACGTGGGGGGAGCTCCCGCACAAGTTCGAGGCGGGCACGGCCCCCATGGCCGAGGCGGTCGGCTTCGGTGCAGCCATCGATTACCTGACGGCGGTCGGGTTCGACGCGATCGAGCAGTACGAGCACGAGCTCGCCGCCTACGCGCTCGAGCGTCTTGCGGAGCTGCCATGGGTGACGTCGTACGGGCCACCTGCTTCGCGTCGCGCCGGCATCGTCTCGTTCAACGTCGAGGGCGTGCATCCACACGACGTCGCACAGGTTCTCGACTTCGAGGGTGTGGCGATCCGTGCGGGCCACCACTGCTGCCAGCCGCTCATGCGCCGGCTCGGTGTCGTGGCGACGAACCGCGCGAGCTTCTACCTCTACACGGTTCCCGAGGAGATCGACCGACTCGTCGACGGTCTCCACAAGGTGAAGAAGGCGCTCGGCTGATGGGCGAGTTCGATCAGCTGTACCGCGAGGTGATTCTCGACCATTACAAGAGCCCGCGGAATCACGGGCTGCTCGCGGACGCGGACGCGACTGCCGAGGGTCTCAACCCTCTGTGCGGGGACGAGGTGACCGTCTCGGTCAGGCTCGGCCCGGGCGACGTCATCGAGGAGGTCGGGTTCGAAGGCCGCGGCTGTGCGATCAGCCAGGCGGCGACGTCGATGTTGACGGACCTCGTGAAGGGACGGACGGTCACCGACGTCGCGAGGATGCCGAAGGACGAGCTCCTCGACGAGCTCGGTATCCCGCTCACGCCGGTACGCCTGAAGTGCGCGATTCTCGGCCTCGGGGTTCTCAAGCTCGCGCTCCACAAGGCGAAAGGCACACCGCTGCCCGAGGAGTGGGGAACGTCCGCCGGCGAGCTCGTCCTCGAATAGCCGTCGTGGCCGAGATCGAGGTCTGCCCGCTCGACGAGCTTCCGCCAGGGAGAATGCGTCTCGTTCCGGCCGGTTCGGTCACGATCGGCGTCTTCAACTGCAACGGCTCGTTCTACGCGATCGAGGACCGGTGCTCCCACGACGACGGCCCGCTTGCGGAGGGCGAGTGGGATCCCGAGTCGTGCATGGTCGTCTGCCCGCGGCACGGCTCACGCTTCGACCTGGCGACGGGAATCCCGATGACGCTCCCCGCGTTCGAGGCCGTCTCCACCTTTCCGGTAGCCGTCCGGGACGGAGTCGTGCTCATCGAGGTCGAGGGCTAGTCATGCTCGACGAGCGCGTGCGCGGTGTCCTCAGCCGCCTCGAAGCAGAGGACGCATCCGAGCGTGAAGCAGGATTGCCTGCGGCGCAGCGCTCGCGGCAGATCTCGCCCACCACGGGGCGCTTCCTCTTCGCCCTCGCCTCAGCCCAGCCGGGGATCGAGGTGCTCGAGATCGGCGCCTCGCGCGGTTACTCCGCGATCTGGCTGGCGGCCGGCGCCCGGCTGCTGGGAGGGCGTGTGGTCTCGATCGAACACGATCCGGAGCGATGCGCGATGTGGCGCTCGAACATCGCCGAAGCGGGACTCGAGGAGTGGGCGGAGCTCGTCGAAGCCGATGCGCACGAAACGCTGCGCGCGTCACGCGACGTCTTCGATCTCGTGTTTCTCGATGCGGAGAAGGACGAGTACGAGTCGCTCTTCGAGCTCGTTCGGCCCCAGCTCGAGCCCGGGACGCTCGTGGTCGCGGACAACGTGCTCTCCCACGCCGACCCGCTCGCCGCGTATTCGGCAGCGCGGCAGGCGGACCCCGCGCTCGTCTCGGTCACCATCCCACTCGACCGTGGGCTGGAGCTCACGACGGTCCTCAGCGAGCAGCGGGAGGCCTGACCTCC
The DNA here is from genome assembly GCA_963734825.1 of uncultured Actinomycetes bacterium. GTDB lineage: Bacteria > Actinomycetota > Thermoleophilia > Gaiellales > Gaiellaceae > GMQP-bins7. The sequence goes on from CAVTIQ010000005.1 coordinate 376,281, forward strand.
GCCATCAACCCGAGCAGGTTGTCGTCGGGATCCCGGAAGAACACCATCCACAGATCGTGGTCGGGCATCCGAGCGATGAGACGGGGCTCGTCGTCGAAAGGGACACCGCGCTCCGAGAGCTCGCGATACGAGCTGTCGATGTCACCAACTCGGAAGTAGACGATCGAGCTGGGATGGTCGACGCTCGCGTTCTCGGGCACTGCAAGCATCAATCGCACACCCCCGCACTGGAAGAACGCCATGTGGCCGGCGTCGAAGAGGAACTCCAGACCGAGCTTGTCGCGGTAGAAGTCGACGGCGACTGGAAGATCGTGCGTTCGGATCGCAATCTGGCCGATGTCCTCGATCGGTGTCGCCATGTCTCTCCTCGCGCGTGTGCTTGGTTGAGCTCGGGAAGTGTTCAGCATGGTGAAGGTTCACGGTCGCCTACTCGGATGACCGACATCCGCCTCGGCCGCGTATGCTGCTCAGAACGCGGAAAGGAGGTGGTCCGATTTGAGTGATGACAGTTCGGGCAGCGGAGGTACCAGCGGGTAGAGGCGTGCCCCCGGGACCACCGGGAATCGCCTAGCCAGCGTAGGGGGCTCGTGACTACGCGCCGCACGTCCGCCGTCGAGGCGGCCGTGCCGGAAGCGCCTCTACTACTTCAACGCTGGTATCCAGGATCGAGGGGCCGCCGATGCGGCCCCTCTTCCTTTTGAGATCGGGTCAGGCTGCGACGGGAACCGGCGCTGCCTCGAGCACGAGATTCGCGAGATGCGTCTCGAGCCGTTCCGCGAGGAGTGAGTCGGTGAGCCGGCCGGTGTCGTCGAATGCGTTCTGGGCACGTGCGACCGGTAGCTCGCCTTCCACGACCCGAGCTCCCGCGATTCCGAGGATCCGCCGAAGGTCCTGCTGCGCCCACATCGCTCCGTACTGACCGGTAGTCGCACCGGCGACAGCTGTTGTCTTGCCCCAGAGCGCCGCGCCGCCATGAGGCGGCCGCGAGGCCCAGTCGATCGCGTTCTTCAGCACACCCGGCACCGAGCCGTTGTACTCCGGCGTGACGAAGAGGATGGCGTCTGCATTCTCGATCCGGCCGCGCAGGTCCCGAACTGCATCGGGAGCAGCGTCCCCTTCCAGGTCGAGACCCTCGTCGTAGTGCGGGATCTCGCCCAGTCGCTCGAAGAGCTCCACGTCCACGCCGCCCGGAGCGAGCTCCTGCGCGGCGCGCGCGAGCGCCGAGTTGTACGACTGCTCGCGCAAGCTTCCGGAGACGGCCAGGATGCGCATCGTCAAGCAGCCTTCACAGCCGCGAAGTGCGCCCTGAGGACGATGTCGTTCGGGAGCAGGAAGCCGCCGCCGGGAAGAGGTGCGTTCCAGGTGAGGCCGAAGTCCGTGCGGTCGATCGTCCCTTCGAGCTCGAGCCCGATCCGCTCGTTGCCCCAGGGGTCGTTGGCTGCACCGACATACCTGCCGGTGAGCTCTACGGGCTTCGTGATCCCCTTGACCGTGAGGTTGCCGTCAACGACGACCGCGTCACCGTCACCCCTGACGGACGTGGACTCGAATCGGAGCTCCGGGTGTCTTTCCGTGTCGAAGAAGTCGGGGGACTGCAGATGCCCGTCGCGCGTCTCGTCGAAGGTCGTGATTGTCGTGGCGTCGACGGTTCCTTCGATGACGGGGCTGTCCCCGCCGTGAATCGCTCCGGTGAAGCTCGGCGCCCGCCCCTTGACCGTCATGAGCCCGAGCTTCTTGACCTCGAACTCGAGTGACGACCAGACCGGGTCGATCGTCCACTCACCAGCCGGGACGATGGTGGCCTGTGGATCTGCGACGATGGACATGACATACTCCTTTGAGATCGCTACTATTGACTACGCAAACAAATATAGAGGAAAGTAGATGACGAGTCAAGTATTGAGTGAGCAATCGTTGGGAGTCGACGCGTTTGTGGCGCTCGTGCGGGCGCACGCGGCCACGACGCGCCTGCTCAACACACAGCTGACAGCGGATCACGCGTTGACGATCAACGACTACGAGGTCCTGCTACGTCTTGCACGCAGCGACGATCGACGGATGAGGCGTGTCGACCTCGCCGAGCAGGTGCTTCTCACTCCCTCGGGGATCACCCGGCTTCTCGACGGTCTCGAGCGCGCGGGGTTCGTCGAGCGCGGTGGGTGCGAGAGCGACCGGCGGGTCGTCTATGCGGTGCTCACGGACGCCGGCCTGCAGAAGCTCCGCGAGGCGTCGACAACTCACGTCGCGCAGATCGAGGCGTTCTTCGGGGCGCGCTTCGACAAGACGGAGCTCGCGAGTGTTGCCGGCCTTCTCGGGCGCCTGGGAGAGCCGGGACCGAGCGACGACTGCGATCCGGACGTTCCTGCCGCCTAGTCGGCGGAGCCATCAGTCGTCGGTATTGAAGTTTTGCCAGTAACGGCTCGGCGTCGGCCCCTGCTGGCCCTGGTACTTCGATCCGATGCCCGCTGCTCCGTACGGCCGTTCTGCGGGCTCCGTCAGCTGAACGAACGAGAGCTGCCCGATCTTCATCCTCGGATAGATCGTGATCGGGAGGTTCGCCACATTTGACAGCTCTAGGGTCACATGGCCGTCCCAGCCGGGGTCGATGAACCCGGCTGTCGAGTGGATCAGCAGGCCGAGTCGCCCGAGTGAGCTCTTGCCTTCGAGCCGCGCCACGAGGTCGTCGGGAAGCGTCACGCGCTCGAGCGTCGACCCGAGGACGAACTCGCCCGGGTGGAGGATGAAGGCTTCCTCTCCCGAGACCTCCACGAGCTCGGTCAGCTCCTCCTGCTCGGTCTTCACGTCGATGAACGGGTAGCGGGAGTTGCGGAACACACGAAAGTAGCGATCGACACGAACATCGAGGCTCGAGGGCTGCATGAGCGCCGGGTCGAACGGCTCGATCCCGATCCGGCCGTTCTCGATCAGGCGCCTGATGGTGCGGTCGGACAGAACCACGCGGCGATTCTACGAGCCCGCCCTCGCCGACGTCTTGTAACGATTTCGCACAAAGGACGGCGGCGTACCGGTCGGCTGACGCGACGACTGCGATAGGGTCCCTAGCCGGTGTCGATGCTGTTCCCACCCATCGACCCGAACGAACGGTTCCGGGCGCGTCGTGCCTCGGTGAGGCGGAGGAAGCGATTGCGTCGGGGTGCGCTCATCGGGATTCTCCTTGCCGGGGTGATGCTCCTCGGGGCCGGCGCGCAGTTCGTCGGCGGGGCGCAGGAGCCCACGACGACAGATCTGCGTGCCATGGCTGCGGCCCGTGCTGGGTCCACCGGCCCACGTCCGCTGCCGCTCGAGGTGCGCGGAGTGCACGTCACGATCGGACTCGCATCGCTGCCGGGGAAGCTGGAGGACTACGTCGACCTCGAGCGCGACGGGCTGACATCCATCGAGCTCGACGTCAAGGACGAGAACGGGCAGATCGGGTTCACGCGCCCGGCGATGCCGTTGGCAAACGCAAGCGGTGCCGCCCGGGACTTCTACGACGCTCGTCGTGCCGCCCGCCTGGTGCACGAGCGCGGTCTCTACCTCGTCGGCCGCATCGTCGTCTTCGAGGATCCGATACTCGCCGGATCCCGCCCAGATCTGGCCGTGCGCCGCCAGGACGGATCCGTGTGGCGCGACGGCGCAGGGCTCGGCTGGACGAACCCGTACGACCGTCGGGTCTGGAAGTACAACGTCGACGTCGCGACTGCAGCAGCGAAGGCGGGCTTCGACGAGATCCTCTTCGACTACGTCAGATTCCCGTCCGACGGTGACGTCTCCTCGGCCCAGTACGCAAATCCGCGGAGTCTCCCGAAGTCGAAGGCGATCCCGGCTTTCCTGCGCTACGCACGTGGCCGCCTCGATCCCATGGGCGTGCGTGTCTCCGCAGCGGTGTTCGGGCTCTCTGCGACCCGTGACCTCGGGATAGGCCAGATCCCCCGCCGCATGGCGCCGTACCTCGACACGCTGTACGCGATGACGTACCCGTCGCTGTTCGGCCCCGGAGAGCTCTCGCTTGCCGACCCGAGCGCTGCTCCAGGCGCGACGGTCGCGCTCGCGCTCCGTCACTTCCGCCACGCCGTCCGTGGCCGCGACACGCTGCTCGTGACGTGGGTGCAGGACTTCAGCTTCGAGCGGCCGTACGGGCTCGAGCAGGTCCGCGCACAGATCCAGGCGGCACGACTCGCCGGTACCAAGGGCTACATGCTCTGGAATGCCGAGGGCCTGTATACGGACGGCGCTCTCGCTCCTCCGTAGAGCCCAGGTCCCTCAGAGCTCAGGGCGCGAGCCGCTCCCGTTGCCACGCCGTGTCGGCTCGCACGTACCGGATGCGATCGTGGAGCCGGTCGTCATGGTGCTGCCAGAACTCGATCGAGTCCGGGACGACCCGATAGCCGCCCCAGAACGGCGGGAGTGGGACACCTCGTTCTCCGCGTGCCTCTCCCGCATGTCCTCGTACAGTCGATCCAGCTCTTCGCGGCTTGCGACGGAGTCCGATTGAGGTGACGCCCAGGCCGCGATCTGGCTGGCCCGCGGCCGCGTCTGCCAGTAGGCCTCCGACTCCGCCTGGTCCACGCGAGTGACGATGCCTTCCACGCGCACCTGCCGCCCCTGTGCGTACCAGTGGAACACGATCGCGGCGCGAGGGTTCTCTGCGAGGTCGCGCGCCTTCTTCGAGCGCGTGGTTGGTGAAGAAGACGAGCCCGCGCGAGTCAAGGCCCCTGAGCAGGACCTGGCGAGCCGACGGGCGCCCATTCTGGTCGGCCGTAGCGAGCGTCATCGCATCGGGTTGTGGAGACGTGGCTCCGGCCTGATCGAGCCAGACGGCGAGCTGCTCGAGCGGATCGTCCGAGAGGTCGGCTTCGTCCATTGCCGCAGGATGCCTGTTGACTCGGGCCACCGAAGTGGCGAGACTCCGCACCCATGTGTCTCGTGTTTCTCCTTGCGCTCTTCGCGCCCCGGCTCGCGCTCGTATTCGTGTGGATCTTCGGGAACCGGGTCGAGCTCGCGTTCGACAGCTGGATCTGGCCGCTCCTGGGGCTGATCTTCCTTCCCTGGACGACACTCATGTACGTCTTCCTCTGGTCGCCGGGCGTCGGAGTCGAGGGCTGGGAGTGGCTCCTCATCGGCCTCGCGGTCGTGGTCGACATCTCGTCGTGGGCGGCCCGCTCGGCCAGGCGTCAGCTCTCGTACTGAGCCGTCCGGCTTTTCAGAGCCGTTTTTAGCCCTCAGCCGCGCTTTCACCCTTGACTATCCGGGCGACGCGGAACACTTTGCGAAGCATGACCCTTCCGCTCCTTTTCGCGATCATCACGCCGCGGATCGCGCTCGGTGCCATGTGGTTGTTCGGCGACCGCGTCCAGACAGTCTTCGACGGGCGCTGGCTCGTACCCGCAGTCGGGCTCGCGCTCTTCCCGTGGGCGACGATCATGTACGTCGTCGCGTACCTCGACGGGCAAGGCATGACGACGGGGAAGTGGATTCTCGTCGGACTGGCTGCATTCGCCGATGTCATCACGTGGTTCGCCCGGCTGCCGCAACGCCAGCATCGCTATCCGTGATCTCGCATCCGTGATCCTGCTGGCTGCCCGTGCTGGCGGCCCGGGACGTCGTGCGCCGTCTCCGAGTCGCCGGGTAGGCTGATCGGCCGTGGCGACCACGCGAGCAATCGAGTTGCGGACCGAGATACCGGGACCGCGCGCTCGAGAGATCCTCGAGCGCGAGACGCACGCCGTCGCATCTCCGCTGATCGTCCACGGCCCGATCGTGGCCGCTCAGGCGTCCGGCGCGACGATCACTGACGTCGACGGCAACACGTTGATCGACTTCGTCGGCGGCGTCGGCGTCATGAACGTGGGGCACAACAACCCGCGGGTCGTCGACGCCGTGAACGCGCAGGTGGAGCGCTTCCTGCACACGGACTTCACCGTCGTCGCCTACGAGCCGTACATCACCCTGGCAGAGCGACTCGGTGCCCTCGCCCCGATCTCCGGCGGGACACGCTGTGCGTTCTTCAACGCAGGCACCGAAGCGGTGGAGAACGCCGTCAAGCTCGCTCGTCTCTACACGGGTCGTCAGGCCGTCATTGCATTCGAGGGCGGCTTCCACGGTCGCACCTATCTCGCCATGACCATGACCTCCCGCACGTATCCGTACAAGCATGGGCTCGGGCCGTTCGCACCCGAGGTGTACCGGGCGCCGTTTCCGAACGACTATCGCGGCCCGGACGCCGCGACCGCCCTCGCCGCGATCGAGAGGATGCTCCATACGCACGTTCCGGCCGACCACGTCGCCGCGATCGTCTTCGAGCCGGAGCAAGGCGAAGGAGGCTTCATTCCCGCCCCGCCGGCGTTCGTCGAGGGGCTCAGGCGCATGTGCGACGAGCACGGCATCGTTCTCGTCGCCGACGAGGTCCAGACCGGGTTCGGCAGAACTGGCCGGATGTTTGCGATGGAGCACTTCGACGTCGAGCCCGATCTGCTCATCGTCGCGAAGTCGATCGCCGGAGGCCTACCGCTCTCGGGAGTCGTCGGTCGCGCGGAGATCATGGATCACCCGCACCCGGGAGCGATCGGCGGGACGTTCATCGGCAATCCGGTCGCGCTCGCCGCGGCGCTCGCGGTGCTCGATGTCTTCGAGGAGGACGATCTCGTTGCGCACGCCGTCACGATCGGCAACACCATCCGCGCACGGATGCTCGCGTGGCAGGCACGCTGGCCTCAGATCGGGGATGTCCGTGGACTTGGTGCGATGCTCGCGATCGAGCTCGTAGTCGACGCCGACACGAAGGAACCTGCTCCCGAGCTCGTGGAAGCCGTCATCGATGCTGCGCTGCAGCGCGGCGTGATCCTCCTGAAGGCGGGTGTGTACGGGAACTGCATCCGCGTTCTCTGTCCGCTCTCGATCTCCCCTGGTGAGCTCGAGGAGGGCCTTGCGGCCTGGGAGGATGCGCTCGCCTCGGTGCTCGACCGGTAGCGCTCGACGGCGGGACCTGACAACACTTCGCACATGCTCGACTGCGGTTCGTGCGGTGCCCGGCTTCCGGCTGAAGCCCGCTTCTGTCCTGCTTGCGGCACGCCGGCCGGGGAGACCGGTGTCGCTCTCGAGGAGAGGAAGCTCGCGACGGTCCTCTTCGCGGATCTCGTCGGGTCGACGGAGCTCGCGGGCGGTGAGGATCCCGAGCGTGTCCGCGCGAGGCTCGATCGCTTCTACGAGGCGATGGCCGACGAGATCGAGCGGACGGGCGGTACCGTCGAGAAGTTCGCGGGGGACGCGGTCATGGCCGCGTTCGGCGCACCCGCCGCACAAGAGGATCACGCCGAGCGGGCGCTCCACGCTGCGCTTGCCATGCAGCGGCGGCTGAGCGAGCTCTTCGGCACGGAGCTCTCCCTGCGGATCGGCGTCAACACAGGCGACGTGGTCGTCGGCCAGCCCCGTGAGGGAAGCTCGTTCGTGACCGGGGACGCCGTCAACGTCTGCGCGCGGTTGGAGCAGAGAGCCGAGCCAGGCGAAGTGCTCGCCGGAGAGCGCACGGTGGCCGCCGTCGGCGGGGCCTTCGAGTTCGGCGAGCTACGCACGGTCGACGCCAAGGGAAAACCCGACGGCATCTCTTGTCGAGTCGTTCTCCGCGCTCTGTCGCTCGCGCGACCCCGTGGCGTGAGTGGGTTCCACCGCGTCTTCGTGGGTCGTGACAGCGAGCTCGAGCTTCTCCGGGCGACGTTCCGGCGCGCGGTCGCTCACGGGGAGCCGCACCTCGTGACGATCGTCGGCGAGCCGGGTATCGGCAAGACGACGCTGGTCCGCGAGCTCTGGGAGGTGCTGGCGCGTGAAGAGCAAGCGCCGCTCCGCCGGACGGGGCGTTGCCTGCCGTACGGCGACGGCATCACCTACTGGCCCATCGGAGAGATGCTGAGGGAGCACTACGGGATCCTCGAAGGCGCCGCTCCGGACGACATCTCCCGGCGGCTGCAGGGTCACGAGATTCTCGGGCTCGCTCTCGGCGCCGATGTCGCCGCGGACCTCCATCCGCTCGATGCGCGTGAGCGCCTGCACCAGGCGGTCGTCGAGTTCGCGGAGCAGCTCGCCGTCGAGCAGCCGGCTATTACGCTCGTCGAGGACATCCACTGGGCGGAGGACGACCTGCTCGAGTTGCTCGAACGGGTCGTGCGCGAAGCCCGAGCGTCCCTTGTCGTGCTTGCGACCTCGCGTCCGGAGCTGCTCGACCGCCACCCCGGGTGGGGCGGCGGCCACCGGAACACCACCACGATCTGGCTCGAACCGCTGCCCGCAGAGATGACGTCGCGGATGCTCGAGGAGGTGCTTGCGACCGAGCTTCCAGCGGAGCTCCGCGAGCTTCTCGTCGTCCGATCCGAGGGCAATCCGTTCTTCGTCGAGGAGCTCGTCGCAGCGCTCGTCGAGGCGGGTGTTCTGCGGCACGACGAGGGCTGGACGGTTGGCCCGGTTCCAGAGGGGTTCTCGGTACCGGACAGCGTCCACGCAGTTCTCGCGGCTCGCATCGACCGCTTGCCGCCGGACGAGAAGGCAGCTCTCCAGGCGGCATCGATCGTCGGCCGCATCTTCGGTCCGCCTTCGGTTGTCCATCTTCTCGACGGGGTCGAGCCTGACTTCGACCTTCTCGAGGAGCGGGACTTCATTCGCCGCAGCGCGGGGGCAGGTGCAACGGAGTACACGATCAAGCACGCGCTCACACGTGAGGTGGCGTACTCGAGCATCCCCAAAGCCCGGCGCGGCCGTCTGCATGCCGCGCTCGCCGATTGGCTCTGCGAGGTGGAGAAAGGCAACGAGGACGCGTCGCTCCTCGCCTACCACTACGCAGAAGCCGTACGTCCCGAGGATGTGGACCTCGTGTGGGTCGACGAAGTGGAGGCGTACACCCGCGTGCGCGACCAGGCTGTTCGCTGGTTAGGGCGGGCAGGAAGGCTCGCGCGCGGGCGCCACGAGCTCGACGATGCCGTCGAGCTCTTCACCCGAGCGCTCGAGCTTTCCGACGATGCGCACGAGCGTGCTCGGTTCTCGCGTGAGATCGGCGAAGCTCATGCGCTCCGGTACGACGGTGAGCGCATGCGCGTGGCGCTCCTCCACGCGCTCGAAGGCCCCTTGGACGACGTGGAGCGTGCCGACACCTTCGCTTTTCTCGCCTTCCAGTCGTCGATCCGCTCGGCGATGTTCCCGATCCGCCTGAACCGACACCTCATCGACGAGTGGGCAGGGAACGCGCTTACGCTCGCGGACGAGGGCAGCGAGGCTCGCGCCCGCGCGCTGCTGTCATTGGTCAACATCGAGCCATCTGACGCGAGCGACGAGGTGCTGGACGAAGCAAGCACGCTGGCGGAGTCTCTCGACAACCTCGAGCTGCGCTCGTACGCGCTCGGCGCCCGCAGCCAGACTGCCTTCGAGAGACGCCAGTTCCTGCAGGCTGCGACCTGTAGCGAGCAGCGGCTCGAGCTTCTCGCGGCGATCGACGACCCCGATCATCGGTGCGAGGCGTACGAGAGTGCCGCGCCGGTCGTCGCCGCCCTCGGCCGCTTCGACGAAGCGAGGCGCCTGATCGGGCTTCACGGGGATCTCGCGCGCCGGCTTTCACCGCATCACCGCGTGCACACGGTTTCACTCGAGCTCGAGCTGGCGGACGTGCTGGGGGACTGGGCGACCCTCGCGTCGGAGACCGGGCGAGTCTGGGATCTCGTGTCCGAGAACCTCGCGACACCCTGTGTCAGAAACCCTCGCGATCTCCTTCTCTGCGGGGTCGCGCATCTCTTCCTGGGCGACGAGGAGCGAGCGGCGGAGCTCGAACGGGATGCCAGGCGAGTTGCCGGAGAGGGGTTCGAGTCGTACCTCGCCGGGCCGATGCTTCGCATGGCAGTGGCACGTGCAGATCGCCTTGCAACCGAAGAGCTGGCCGAGATACCGATCGAGCGGACGAACGTGTGGGGCGTGGGAGCCGTGGCCGCGCACCTCGACGCGCTCGTGGCGCTTCGGCGGCGTGAGCTCATCGAGGACGAAGTGACGGTCTTGCTCGGAGAGCCGTCGATCCTCCAACCCTTTGCGCTTCGCGCGCTCGGCGCCGCTCGGCATGACGACGAGCTGCTCGCACGTGCTGACGAGCGGTTCGTCGCGTTCGGTCTCGAGTGGCATCGCGCCCAGACCGAGACGCTGCTGTCAGGGCTCTGACGCTCTCAGTAGTCGAGTTGCGTGCGGCGCTCGTGACGTTCGAGCGCGAGCTCGATCAGGCGCTCGAGCAGCTCGGCGTACGGGATTCCTGACGCCTCGAAGAGCTTCGCGTAGACGCTCGTGGCGGTGAACCCGGGAATCGTGTTGATCTCGTTCACGACCACCTCGCCGTCGGGACGGACGAAGAAGTCGATTCGCGCCATGCCCTCGCACTCCGTCGCGACGAACGAGTCCACTGCGATACGGCGAACATCCTCGGCGACCGTCTCTGCGATGCGGGCCGGAATCACGAGCTCCATGCCGCCGTCGGCGTACTTCGCCGAGTAGTCGTACCACTCGGCGTGCGCGACGATCTCGCCGACGACCGATGCGACGGGGGAACGGTTGCCGAGAACCCCGCACTCGACCTCCGTCCCGGCGACGAACTCCTCGACGAGCACCTTGTCGTCGTGCCGGCGAGCGAGTGCGACTCCGGTTTCCAGCTCGTCTCCGTCATGCGCCTTGGTGATGCCGACGGATGAGCCCAGCCGCGCAGGCTTCACGAAGACGGGGTACGAGAACGGATGCTCGACCGGATCGCCGTCCCGCAGCGTGACGTTCCGGGCGACGGTGATCCCACGGTCACGGAGCACTGCCTTGAACAGGTCCTTGTCCATGCAGAGCGCAGAGGCGGCGACCCCTGCTCCGACGTAGGGCACCCCCGCGAGCTCGAGGAGCCCCTGGACGGTGCCGTCTTCGCCGAACGGGCCGTGGAGGACCGGAAAGACGACGTCGACTTCACCGAGCACCAGGGCGGGCGGAGAGCCGGCGATGACCGGCAACGTCTCGAGAGCGGGTTCGTCCGCGGGCAGCCGGCTCTGTCCGCCGTCCGTGATCTCCCAGCGGCCGTCGCGGCTGATGTCGATCAATGTCGTCTCGAAGCGACCGCGGTCGAGCCCCTCCAGCACCGAGCGTGCAGACTCGCGTGAGATCGCGTGCTCGCTGGAGCGTCCACCGGCGAGCACGGCGACGCGGAGCGGTCGGCTCACTGAATCGGCGTCGTGTCCGTGGTCGGTGCGGTGAAGCGCCCCACGAACAGCGTGACGACGGTGTTCGGCTTCGCCTGCGTGCCCCCGATCGGATCCTGTGAGATCACGATGCCGTCGAGGGTCGGATCGTCCGTGTCCTCGGTGACGGTCCGCGTCCGGAAGCCGGCCGCCTCGAGCGATGCCTGTGCGATCGACACGTCCTGATTCGTGACGTCGGGAACCGATGTCGTCGTCGGTCCCTGCGAGACCGAGAGCGTCACCGTGGATCCCTTCGAGCTGTTCGTCCCTCCGTTCGGATCCTGGTCGACCACGATCCCCTTCGCGAGCTCGGAGGCGACGTCCACGCGAGCGGGGACGAAGCCATGCCCGCTCGAGCTCGGAGGCGGCTTGCTCGTACGGCAGGCCGATCATGTTGGGGACGGTCACCGGCTTCGGGCCGCGCGACACGTTGATGCGCACCGACGTGCCCTCGACGACGACCGTCCCGGGCGCCGGGCGTCTGGCCCGTCACCGTGTCGGGCTGCCTTGTCGGAGTCGACCTCGACCACCTGCGCGTCGAGTCCCGCGGTCGTGAGCTCTGCGACCGCATCGGTGTCGACTCGGCCGACGACGCTCGGGACCGTCACCTCGGGCTTGCCCGGACGATACGTCGATCGTCACGACCGTCTGCTTCTCGACCTTCGTTCCCTCCGTCGGGCTCTGGGCGAAGACGAGGCCCTCTTCGACGTCCGAGTTCGGGATGTTGCGCACGCGCGGAACGAGATCCCGATCGAGAATCTGGTTGACCGCGAGCGCCCGCTCGATCCCCACGACGTAGGGCACTGCGACCGGCTTGGCGTCGGCGAGTCTGTTCTGAACGGTGTCGTAGAGCAGGAATCCACCGACGAGCAGGGCAAGCACGGCACCGAGCCCGAGAAGCCAGGGCCAGATCGTCCGCTTCTTGCGCCGCGGCTCGTACGGGGGTTGGGGCGGACCACCGCGTCGGCGTGCGACATGCGTGACGCCCGTCTCGCCGTCGGCGGCCCGCGTGCCGGAGAGGATGATCGTCGCCGCCTCTGCCGTCTCCAGCGGGACGTGCCCGCCGTGAGCCACGGTCTCGAGGTCGGCGTCCATCGCAGCGGCGGACTGGTACCGGTCGGCAGGCTCCTTCGCGAGCGCGCGGATGACGACCAGGTCGAGGTCCTCCGGCACCTCCGGCCGGTGCTCGGACGGGGGGTCCGGGATCTCCGTCAGGTGCTTCATCGCGATCTCGACGGGCGTCTCGCCGAGGAACGGCACCTCGCCCGTGAGGAGCTCGTAGAGGAGGATTCCCGTGGAGTAGAGGTCCGACGTCTGGTCGACGGGAGCGCCGCGCGCCTGCTCCGGCGAGAGGTACTGGGCGGTGCCGATGATCGCTCCCTCCTCCGTCATCTGGCTCGCCCCGGCACGTGCGATGCCGAAGTCCGTGACCTTGATGACGCCCTCGGGGTCGACGATCACGTTGTGCGGCTTGATGTCGCGGTGGATGACGCCGTTGCGGTGCGCGTAGCGGAGCGCGGCGAGGATCTGGCGCGTGTACGCGATCGCGATGTGCGTCGGGCACGGGCCGCGAGAGCGGATGAGCTCCTTCAGCGTCCGGCCCTCGACGTACTCCATGACGATGAAGTACGAGCCGTTGGTCTCTCCGCGGTCGTAGATCGAGACGATGTTCGGATGCGACAGCCCGGCCGCGTGCGTGGCCTCGCGCCGGAAGCGCTCGACGAACTGATCGTCGTTCGCGTACCGCTCGTGGAGGATCTTGATGGCCACACGCCTCCCGAGCTCCTGGTCCTCGGCGAGGTAGACATCCGCCATCCCGCCGCCCCCGAGCTTGCGGGCGATGCGGTAGCGGGCGGCGAAGAGAGAGCCGGTGAGCGTGTCGGAGGCGGCCATGTTGCAGTAGAGGTTAGGGATTCTCTCCGGAGCGCAGGATTGCCTCCATGACGTCGCGTGCAATCGGAGCGGCGGTCGTGCCGCCGGTTCCGCTCTGGTTCTGGAGCACGACGGCGACCGCCAGCTCAGCCGGGCTCTCGTCGTCCGGTCCGGCGAATGCGATGAACCAGGTCGTGTTGGAGCCCGGGACTCCCGTTTCGCCCGTGCCGGTCTTGCCGCCGACCGAGTACCCGGGTATCTGTGCCGCTGTACCGGTCCCGCGCTCGACGACGAGCCGCATCATCTTCGCGACGGCATTTGCGGTGCTGGGGGTGACGGCGCGGCGGATGAGCCTGGGGCGCTCCTTGACGATCGTCTTCCCGTCGGGGGAGACGATGCGGCCGACGACCTGCGGCTCCATCAGCTTGCCACCGTTGCCGATCGCTCCCGCGACCATCGCCATTTGCAAGGGCGTCACGAGTAGTCGCTCCTGGCCGAACGCCATGCGACCGGCGTCGACGTTCGAGTCGACCTTCGGGTAGTAGAGCTTTCCTCCCTGATACAGGCCGCTCGCCCGACGCTCGTCCGCCGGCGTCTCGAGCGGTGGTAGCTCGTAGAAGCCGAAGCGCTTCGCCGTGTCCAGGATTCGCTTCGCGCCGAGCTTCAACCCGATGTTGCAGAAGACGGAGTTGACCGAGTAGGTGAGCGCGTCCTCCAGGTTGATCGTCCCGAACGGGCTGGTCGTGTCGAAGTTGTTCACGTGCTTCCCGTAGACGGTGCAATAGCCCGGATCCTCGAAGAGCGAGCCCGGGGTGAACTTCTTCGACTCCAGGGCCGCGGACGCGGTGATCACCTTGAACGTCGATCCCGGGACGTACAGTCCCGCGCTCGCGCGATTCAGCAGAGGCGACGCGGGGGTGCAGTTGGCCGTGATCGCGTCGAGGCTGGCGAAGTCGGTCTCGACCAGGTTCGGGTCGAAGCTCGGAGAGGAGACCATCGCGCGGACCTTCCCCGTGCGCGGATCGAGCGCCACGACCGCGCCGCAGTTGTCACCGAGCGCGTCGAGCGCCACCTGCTGGGCGTTGACGTCCAGGTTCGTGACGACGTCGTTCCCTTGGATGGTCCGGCCACGGAGCTCGTCGAGGATCCGATCGCCGACGGTCGCGAGGTTCGAGTTCGAAGCCGTCAGGTAGTCGTTCAGCGAACGCTCGAGGCCGGTCCGAGAACGATCCACCGTCGAGTAGCCGACGACGTGCGCCGTCAAGTCGGCCTGCGGGTAGCGTCGGAAGTAGAGCGTTCGCTGGTCGACGTGGCGCTGCACGTTTCTGGCGAGGCGTCTGAACGGGGATCGGGCGACTATCAGGCCCCGGTCGATGGAGAACTCCGCGACGCGCTTGACGGAGTTGTCCTGGCGATCGGCAAGCGCAGGCGCAGCCCACGTCTGCCAGTAGGTCGTCATGACGACGAGCACGCCGACGAGGGCGAGGGAGACGTACGTCAAACGTGCGATCCGACGGTTCATTCAGCGGGGGGTGTTGGCGCGGTTCGAGACCAGGAGGAGGCCGGCGAGCATCAGGAAGTTCGCAAGGATGCTCGAGCCTCCGTAGGACACGAACGGGAGCGTGATCCCCGTCAGCGGCACGACCCGGAGGACGCCTCCGACGATGATGAACGTCTGTAGCGCGAATCCGAACGTCAACCCGGCGGCGAGCAGCTTCGAGAAGCCGTCCTCGGCCCGGAGTGCGACCCGCATTCCGCGGACGACGAAGAGCATGAACAGGACGAGCACCGCGGCAGCTCCGACCAGGCCGACCTCCTGGGCGATCGCCGAGTAGATGAAGTCCGTGCGCAGGTACGGGATCAGGGGCGAGCCGTCCGTCGAGGTGAACGTGCCCCGGCCGAGCCCGGTTCCGCTCAAGCCGCCGTGGGCGATGGAGTAGAGGCTCTTGACGAGCTGGAACGATGCGCAGTCCTGCCGGTACTCGAGCTGCCCGTTCTGCGCGCAGTACACCCGCTCGTCCGTCCAGGGTTGCAGCCAGATCGTGACCCGCTCCTGAACCCGGTCGAGCGTCTGGTAGAGCAGCGTCGCACCCCCGACGAAGAGGGCGAGGCCGGCGGCGACCAGGATTGCGCGGCCCGTCGCGACGTAGAGCATCGCGAGGAAGATCCCGAAGTTGAGGAGCGCGCTCCCTAGATCGTTCGTCACGAAGATGACGAGCATCGCCGCGCCCCAGATTGCGAGGAGCGGGCCGTACTCCTTGAGCCGTCCCTGCGCGAGTAGCTCGCGCTTTTCCCGCAAGTAGCCGGCGAGAAAGAGGATGAGGAAGATCTTCGCGAGCTCGCCGGGCTGGAACTGCAGCGGCCCGATGCTCACCCACAACCGCACACCGTTCACGCGTTCGCCGAGCACGGGGACGGAGGGGAGGAGCAGCAGCACGACGGCGGTGACGCCGAAGAGGTAGCGATACGACTCGAGTACCCGGTAGTCGTGGCGGAGGAAGACGAGCGTGGCCGCGAAGACCCCTACTCCGATCAGCACCCACAGCGCCTGTCGCCTGGCGTCCTCGGCATCGAGGCGGTAGTTGACCGCAAGCCCGACTCCCGTCAGCGCTGCGGCGAGGGGAAGAAGGCCGCCGTCAGCGTACCGCGCGGTCCTTCGCACGACGACGTGTGCCGCGGCGTAGACGGCGAAGAACAGGAGGCCGAAGGTGATTGCCCCCGGGGTGACCTCCGAGGAGCGGGCGACCGTGACGCTCGCCAGCGCGACTCCTGCGATTGCGGAAGCGCCGACGACGCCGGCGAGCTCGCGGCCCCGTGCGGTCAGCGCACGACTCCCACGTACAGAAACGCGAGTGCGAGCCCGAGGACGGCGAGGATGAGAAGGATGGCGGCAAGCCTTCCGCCCGAGCCCGCTCCATGCCGGCGTGGGGACGCCCCGTCCGCCGTGGTTGCGTCCTCGGGCGCCGCCATCGTGAGAGGCGCATCCTCGGCACTCGCGTCCGGCGCGATCTCCTGCGTGGACTCGACCTCGGGAGTTGCCGGCTCGAGTGTGTCGCCCGCGACCAGCTCGAAGAGGACGACGGTGATGTTGTCCTCGCCACCGCGGCCGTTTGCCGCCTTCACGAGTGCTTCGACCGCCTGCGCGGGGTCGGCGTCGACCGACGACACGAGGGCTGCGATCTCGTCGTCTTCGAGCATGCTCGAGAGACCGTCGGAGCAGATGAGGAAGAGATCTCCCGGGGCTGCCTCGATCGTCAGCGTGTCGACCGAGACCGCCGGCTCGGTGCCGAGAGCGCGCGTGATCGCGGAGCGCTGGGGATGGCGATCCGCTTCCTCCGGTGTGAGGACGCCACTCTCGACGAGCTCGGCCACCAGCGAGTGGTCGGTCGTGAGCTGCTCGATCGCACCGTCGCGGATCCTGTATGCGCGAGAGTCGCCGACGTGCCCGATGGTCACCGTGCCCGTGTCGGGGTCGACGTAGGCGGCCGTCATGACCGCACCCATCCCGGCCGTAGCCGGGTCGGTCACCGAGCGCTCCCAGATGCGGCGATTCGCCTCTTCGATGAGCGCCTCGAGCCCGGAGTCGCTGCCCACATCGGCTCCTGCCTCCTCGAACGCGGTCGCAGCAAGGTCCGATGCGACTTCTCCCGCGCGCGCTCCTCCCATCCCGTCTGCGACTGCGAACAGCGGAGGCTTGCAGACGAAGGTGTCCTCGTTCCGCAGCCTTCGGCGTCCCGTGTCGGTGATGCCTGCTGCGCGCCCCAGTCTCACGAGAGAGCCCTCACGCGACCAGCCTCAGCTCGGTCTCGCCGACCCTGACGACGTCTCCCGGCGCCAGGAGTCGCCTGGAGGTGATTCGCTCGTCGTTCACGAACGTGCCGTTCGTCGAGCCGAGGTCGTCGACCCAGACTCCGTCGGGACGTGGCTCGATCTGGGCATGACGTCCCGATGCGAACTCGTCACCGTCGAGCTGGATTCCGTTCCCGTGATCGCGGCCGACAACGGTCGTCGTGCTGATCTCGATCGTATTGCCGGCGTGGTCCCCTGGACCGGCGATGACGAAGCGGGCCGGCGCGAGCCCGTGTCGTGCCCGAAGCACGGCCGCATCGGCCGCTCCGAGGACGATGCTCTCCTGCGGCGCGCCTCCGAGGTCCTTCGTCGCGGTCCGGACGATGAGGAGGATGAAGACGTAGAGCAGCACGAGGAAGGCGAGCTTGAGGACGAGGAGGGTCTCGTCGGTCGAGAGTGCGAGCGTGCTCACGACCTGTAGCCGAACACGATCTCCGTCGAGCCCAGCGTGATCGTGTCGCCGTCCTTGAGCCGCTGTCGATCGACCGGCCGGCCGTTCAAGAGCGTTCCATTCGTGGAGCCGAGATCGACGAGGACGAGGTCACCGTTCTCCTCCCGAACTTCCGCGTGCTTGCGTGAGACGTTGAGGTCTGCGACGCGTACGTCGCACTCCCGCGACCGTCCGAGGACGACGCGTTCAGCGGAGAGCTGGATCGGGCGACCGGCGACCGTAAGCGTGAACGAGGGGAGCTCCGGCTCGGGCTCCGGCTCGGGCTCGGGCTCCGGCTCCGGCTCCGGAACGGCGACCGGGACAGCAGCCTTGTAGATCATCGTCTGGGCTGGGAGCTCGAGCGGGAGCTCGGCCGGCGGGGGCGTTCCCGCATCCTCGCCGGCGACGAGTCGGGTTGCGATTCCGAACTCTCCGACTGCGAGGTCGCCGTCTTCGGTGACGAGCACCTGCAACGGGCCCGGGAGCGCGTAGCGCTCGCGCCGTACATGCTCCGACAGGTACTCCTCGAGCTCACCGACGAGCGAGTCCTCGTAGCCGACGAATTGCTTTCGGTCCTGCGGTGAGAGGTAGACCGTGTACTCGTTCGGGACGTACACCCGCGAGACGGACACGCTGCGGTGGTCGTCCATCTCCTTGACGAGCTTGCGTGCGAGCTCGATCGGCTGGACATGGGTTCGGAACGCCCGCCCGAAGATTCCTTCGAACAGGCCCTCGATCCGAGCCTCGATGCTCCTAAGCACACTCATCGGCACCCCGGAAGGATGCAGGTGCTCGTGTTCGGAACGGGTTGTCTCATACGGCGGGGAGGGCCCCTCCGGTGGGCGATTCTACCGGTCGGTCCCTGCGACAACCGCTGCTGCCACGCCCCAGACCGCGATGCTCGCGATCGTGGCGGCGACTCCTGCGCCGGCGAAGATCGCGCAGGCGACGAAGGCTGCGCCCAGAACCGGGACTCCGTACCGCGAGCGTGTTCGTGCCCAAGGGAAGAGCGCGGCGCCCAGCGCTGCCACGAGAGCCGCGATCGCCAGCAGCGGCTGGTTGCCCAGCGTGTCTCCCAGGGAGAAAGCGATCGACTGCATCGAGTCCGCGGGGCCGACATCGAGCGATTCGAGGCGAGCGCCGCCTACGGGCAGCGGGTCACCGGCCATGCCGGCGACGAGCCCGGCCGACAGCACGGCGACGGCGGCCATGGCGGCGCGATGCGTGACTCCGCGGATCGGCTGAACTACGAGCGGAACGAGCGCGAGCAGGCCGAGTCCCGCGAGGAGCGGTCCCACGACGAAGAGGAGTGCGAGTCGCGCCTCGCGCCAGAAGATCGCGAGCCACGCCACAGCGAACGCGGCGTAGAGGAGCGCAGCACCCTGTGACACGTTGCCGAAGGGGAACACCGGCGCAGCGAGGGCGACGGCAAGGCCGAGGCGTGGGCTCCAGAGCGCGGCCCCGGCGGCGCCCGTGACGATCGCAAGCGCGAGAATCGTGGGCCAGAACGGAAGGAGCGTCACGCCGATGGCGGCTGCGAGCCCGGCGAGGAGCGCCGGCGCCATCCGCGTCGCGAGCGAGGCAGACGCCGCGGAGGTTGCGACCGCCGGCCGGGTAGGCGCGCGAGTCGCCGAACGCGCCTGCGGTGCCTTGACGGTCGCGCGTAGCTCACCGGACAGCACCGAGGCGTGGGGCCTGCGAGTGGGGTCCGGCGCGAGTGCCGCTGTGACGGCGCTCACAAGCCTGCGCGGGAGGTCGGGCCTCTCGTCTTCCAGCGGTGGCGCACCGCGCTCGATGGCTCGAGCGACTTCCTGCAACGGCATCCCCCAGAACGGATGTCGGCCGGCGAGCGCTTCCCAGAGGAGGACACCGACTGCCCAGACATCGCTGGCGGGGGCCGCTTCGTCGCCCGCGAGACGCTCGGGTGCGATGTAGGCGAGCGTGCCGGGCACGTCACCGACCGCTGTGAGCGTGTCAGCGCCATCGAACTGGGCGAGGCCGAAGTCGAGCAACCGAACTGAGATCACATCGCGGTGCTCGAGCAGGATGTTCGAGGGCTTGACGTCGCGATGGACGATGCCGGTGCGGTGCGCGTGTGCGAGCGCATCGAGCACCTGAGCCGCGACCTCGACGGCATCCTTGTCGGAGATCGCGTCCGCGCGCAGGGCCTCGCGAACGGTTCGGCCCGGCACGTACTCGTACGCGATGTATACGTGTCCGGAGTCCTGGCCGATGTCATACGCACGCACGCAGCGCTCGTGGCGCAGGCGGCGGGCAGCGAGCGCCTCGCGCTCGGCTCGAGCAGCGGCCTTTCCCTCGCGCGGCACGATCTTGAGCGCCACGTCGAGCCCGGTGACCTCGTCTCGCGCAAGCCAGACAGAGCCGTTCCCACCGCTTCCCAGCGGGCGGACTGCCCGGTAGCGGTCGAGGACCAGCTCGTGGGTCGGAAGGGCATGCGCGAGCGACGACACCGTTGTTCGCCCAGTTGGCTGCCCGAATGTGAACTCCTCTTGCCGTGCTCGCTCCTGCCGCTCGTTTACAGTGGCGGGCTAGGCGGCGACAGTGAGCACGCGCGACGAAGATATCCTCGACTTCGACTTCTTCGACGAGCAGGAGCCACCCTCGTGGGAGGAGCCCGAAGAAGGCGGCCCCGGACCTCCTCGCGGCGGCGGCCCCCGCCCGCCGCGGAGGCGTTTCCACGGTCCGGGCAACCTGACGCCGCTCCTTCGCCTCGTCGCGTTGATCGGGCTCGCGATTCTCATCGTCGTGCTGCTCGTCGTGTGGGTGGAGGGGTGCGCATCCGACCGCAAGCGCGACCGGTATTCCGAATACATGGCGCAGATCGGCGCGATCGGGACGCAGTCCTCGAAGCTCGGCGCGGATCTCAGCACGCTGCTGACCACTCCCGGGCTGAAGCAGGAGGATCTCGACGCGAAGCTCGGCGGCTACATCCAGCGCGCAGAGGCCCAGATGCAGGACGCAGAGGATCTGAAGGTGCCTGGTCCGTTGCACAATGCCAACCAAGGGGCCGTGGATGCCCTGGATCTCCGGGTGATCGGCCTCACTGGTCTTCGCAAGACATTCCAGGAGACCGTGACTGCGACCGATGCGACGGAAGTCGGGCTCCAGCTCGCGGCGCAGACGCAACGCTTCCAGGCGAGCGACGTCGTCTGGTCGGACCTCTTCCGGTTACCGGCGCAGGAAGTGCTCGACCAGGAAGGCATCGAAGGAGTTCAGGTCCCCTCCTCCGAGTTCCTGCCCACTGACGACCTCACGACCGCGAGTGCGCTCGCGGCCGTCTGGCAGCGTGTTCAGGGCGCGTCGACAGGCGGCACCCCGAGCGGCTTGCACGGGAGCGGCATCGCCTACGTGAAAGCATTGCCGAGCGAGCAACTCCTCTCGACCACGACCGAGACGACGATCAAGGTCACGTCTCAACTCGCGTTCGAGGTGGGTGTCGAGGACACCGGTGACAGCCAGGAGGTGCGGGTCAAGGTGACTCTCACCATCCCGAAGCAGCCCGACCCGATCGTCAAGACCACGACGCTCCCGATCATCGATCCCGGTGAGACGAAGGCCGTGACGTTCCAGGTTGGCGCACTCGTGCCGTTCGGCGAGCAGATCAAGATCAAGGTCGACGTCGATCCCGTCGAGGGAGAGACGAACACGGCGAACAACTCGTTCGAGTACCCGGTTATCTTCACGCTCTAGCCGTGGATGTGTCTCTTGCGGTGGCGATTGCGGCCTGTGCGGCAGCGTTGCTGGCCGTCGCCGTCGCGCTCTACGTGTGGCGGCGGCTCGCTCGCATACAGGCGGCCCAGTCTCTCGTCCTCGGCAGCGGACGCCAGGATCTGCTCGAGTTCGCGGTCTCGCTCCAGGCCAGGATCGACGATGTGCATCGCGCGGTCGACGAAGTGGCGACGGGCCTGTCGCGGGTCGACCGGCGGGTCGACGGCTCCATCACCAACACCGCCGTCGTGCGCTACGACGCGTACGAGGGTACGGGCGGGCAGCAGTCCGCCTCGCTCGCCCTGCTCGACTCGACGCGAACGGGGACCATCGTCACGGCGATCCAGGGCCGCGACTACGCGCGGATCTACGTGAAGGACCTCGACCGCGGGCGCTCGTCCGTCGCGCTCTCGCCCGAGGAGCAGGAGGCCGTCGAGCGGGCGATGGCGCGGTAGACCCGGGCTAG
Organism: uncultured Actinomycetes bacterium; assembly: GCA_963734825.1. Lineage (GTDB taxonomy): Bacteria > Actinomycetota > Thermoleophilia > Gaiellales > Gaiellaceae > GMQP-bins7. The sequence continues at coordinate 397,858 of CAVTIQ010000005.1, forward strand.
GCGGCCGCGACCGAGCCGAGGCGCGAGTGGTCGAGTCCCGGGAGGTACTGTCGCCACGCGTCGGGGATGTGCTCCGCCGTCAGGCGGATGAAGAGCACTGGCGTAGGGGGGCGAGGCACCGTGCGCAGGCTCATGCTCGTCTCCTCGAGCAGTCGGTCGCCCTTCCGGTGGTTGCAGGGCGCGCACGAGGCGACCACGTTCTCCCACACCGAGGTCCCGCCTCGAGAGCGCGGGACGACATGGTCGAGCGTCAGCCGGTTGCTTCCGGATCCGCAGTACGCGCATTGCCAGCCGTCTCGGGCGAACAGCACACGACGTGAGATCCGGCGCGTCACCGCGCGCGGTACGCGCACGTAGGAGACGAGGCGGATGACGTGCGGCCTGGGAAAGTTTGCGCAGGCCGAGCGCAGGGGCCGCCGCTGGTTCGCCTCGAGGATCTCTGCTCGCCCCTTCCACACCAGCACGTGGGCACGACGAAGCGAGCAGACATTCAAAGGCTCGTAGCTCGCATTGAGGACGAGGACGCGCTCCACCGCGCGCGCAGCGTAGCACCACAAGTTGTGCCGAAGAGCGCTGCGCCTGGCCAGTTCTCGCGCATAACTACCCATGTATATGCATAATACGCTCATGGCCACTGTCGCGATCGTCGGCGCCTCGGGATACGCGGGTCAGGAGACGCTCGACCGGGTGCTCGCACATCCCGGGCTCGAGCTCTACGCGCTCGGATCCGATTCGCTCGCCGGCCAATCCGCGGACGTCCTCGACCCCCGGCTCGGGCGCAACGGATTCAGCCGCATTCCGCGCTTCATCGCCAATTCCGCCGCGCTTGCATGTGGCGCCGACCTCGTGTTCGTCTGCCTCTCGCACGAGGACGCAGCCGCGCTCGAGCCACCGGGCCGTGGCGTGGTCGTGGATCTCTCCGGGAGCCACCGCTTCGCCGATCCGGCCGTCTACGAGGCGTGGTACGGGTTCACCCACCCGCGGCCCGGAGAGCTCGCCTCATGGTCCTACGGGCTCCCCGAGGTGACTCCGCCAAGCGGGCGTTTGATCGCGAACCCGGGTTGCTATGCAACCGCCGCGCTGCTCGCTCTCTGGCCGATCCGAGCTGCGATCGAGCACGAGGGCGTCGTCGTCGACGGGAAGTCGGGGATGACCGGAGCGGGCAGGGCCCTCAAGCCGAGCTCCCACGCAGGCTTCGTGCTCGAGAACGTCTCCCCGTATCGCGTGGGCGAGCACCAACACGCACCCGAGATCGCCTCGACCCTCGGCTTCGCCCCGTCGTTCGCGGCTCACCTGCTGCCGGTACGGAGGGGTCTCATCTCGACGTGTTACGTGCGTTCTCGGGGCGAGGACCTGCGGCTCATGCTGGAGGAGCACTACGCGGAGAGTCATGTCGTGTCCGTGCTGCCCGAGGGCGTCGTGCCGGAGCTCGCCCGGGTCCAGGGCACCGACGGCGCAGAGATCGGCGTCTTCGACGACCGGCTCACCGGCGGTGCGATCGTGATCGTCGCGCTCGACAACCTCGGAAAGGGCGCCGCCGGGCAGGCGATCCAGAACACGAATCTGCTGTTCGGCTTCGAGGAGACGACGGGTCTCCGGCTCAGCGGAGTGCTGGTCTAGCCGACATGTCCGTGACGGCCGCCACCGGATTCGTCGCAAGCGGGCTCAGCACCGGCATCCGCCGCGCAGCGCCCGATCTCGCGATCGTGCGATCGCTCTCACCGGCCGTTGGTGCCGCCGTCTGGACGACCAACCGCGTGCTGGCCGCTCCCGTCGTCGTCTCGCGCCGGCATCTGGCCCTGGCCGAGCCCCAGGCGGTCGTCATCAACTCGGGCGTTGCGAACGCCGCGACAGGCGCACGCGGGATCGAGGACGCCGAGCGGACCGCGGCCGAAGCGGCAGCTCTGCTCGAGCTCGAGACCGAGGAGGTCATCGTCCTGTCGACGGGCGTGATCGGGGTGCCGCTCCCGATCGAGCGACTCGTCGCGGGTCTCAAAGGTGGCGTCGCCGCGCTCTCGCCGAGCGGCGGCGACTCAGCTGCGGAGGCAATTCTCACGACCGATCAAGGTCCGAAGCAGGCTCTTGCAGCGTGCGACGGCTTCGTCGTGGGCGGGATGGCAAAGGGCGCGGGGATGATCCATCCCCGCCTGGCCACGATGCTCGCGATCGTTACGACCGACTACCCGCTTGCCTCAGGGGAAGGAGGCTCGCTGCTTCGCGCCGCTGTCGACAGGAGCTTCAACCGCGTCTCAGTCGACGGCGAGTGCTCGACGAACGACGCTGTGGTGCTGCTCGCCAACGGCTCCGCCGATGTCGAGAGGACCCCGGCGCGTGACGCACAGCTAGCTACGGCCCTGGAGACGGTGTGCTCGTCGCTGGCGCGGCAGATCGTCGAGGACGGAGAAGGGGCCACGGTGCTGCTCGAGATCGAGGTCGGTGGCGCGTCCTCGTCCGAGGAAGCCGAAGCGATCGCACGGCGGATCGCCACGTCGCCACTCGTCAAGACGGCTGCGTTCGGGCGAGACCCGAACTGGGGACGCGTGCTCGCGGCTGCGGGCTCGGCGCCGTGGAATGGCGGCTTCGCCCGGCTCGATCCGGACGTGCTGACGGTCGGGTTCGATGGAACCGTGGTCTTCACTGGCGGTTCCGCGACCGGCCGGGTGCCCGTCCTCGACGGAGCGGCTGTGCGGATTGAGCTCGACCTCGGGCTCGGAACGGGATCGGCGTCGTATCTCGCGTCCGATCTGACCTACGACTACGTGCGCTTGAACGCGGAGTACACGACATGACACGTGTGGTCCTCAAGCTGGGCGGGCGAGTCGCGACCGATGCGGCTCGCCAGGCCCTGGACCTCGCCGACGCCGGTCACGAGGTGATCGTCGTCCACGGAGCCGGCCCGCAGATAACGGCCAGGCTCGCGCGGTGCGGGATCCCAGCGGAGTTCGTTGGCGGCCGCCGTGTCACGGATGCACGGACCCTCGAGATCGTGCGAGAGTCCTTGCTAGCCGTCGGGGCCGAGGTGTCCGCCGCCCTCGGCCCTACGGCGATGCAGCTCGCGGGCGACGAGATCGGGCTCCGAGCCCGGCGTCGCGCGGAGCTCGGGTTCGTCGGTGATCCGATCCCATGCCGGCCCCCCGCGATCGAGAGCGCGCTCGAGCGAGGGTTGATCCCGGTCGTAGCGCCGCTTGCGGTCGGGCCGTTGAACGTCAATGCCGACGAAGCCGCGGCAGCGCTGGCGGTGGGCATGGGCGCACGGAGGGTCGTGTTCACAACCGACGTCCCCGGCGTCCTCGTCGACGGTGAGGTCGTCGACCAGCTCGACGTGTCGGTCGCGTCCAGGATGCTCCGGGACGGAGAGCTCGAGGGCGGGATCGTGCCCAAGTTGCTCGCGGCCGTTCGTGCGGCACGCCTTGGCGTGCAGGTGGAGATCGGTGCCACGCAGGTGCAGGCATGAGCGCTCCGAGTGACATTGCCGCGTCGGGACTCGAGCGTCTCCTGCCGACGTACGCGCGCGTTGACCTCACGATCGTGGACGGAGACGGCCTCCGGGTCTGGGACGACCACGGGCGCGAGTACCTCGACTTCGGCGCGGGAATCGCCGTCGTCAGCCTCGGTCACGGTCATCCCGCGCCGCTCACCGCGGCGACCGAGCAGCTCGGACGGCTCTGGCACGCATCGAACCTGTACCGCACGCAGCCAGCGGAGGCGCTTGCAGCTCGCCTCTCGGATCGGTTCGGCGGCGCTCGCGCATTCTTCTGCAACTCCGGAGCAGAGGCGATCGAGGCAGCGGTCAAAGTCGCACGGAAGGTGACGGGAAAGGCGGGCGTCGTCGCGCTCGAGGGCGGGTTCCACGGCCGCACGCTCGGCGCGCTCTCCGTTACCGGGCAACCAGGGAAGCGTGCGCCCTTCGAGCCTCTCGTCCCGGGCGTGCGGTTCGTTCGGCCGAACGACGTCGCAGGGTTGCTCGCAGCCGTCGATGATGAGATCGGGCTCGTCCTGCTCGAGCCGATCCTCGGGGAGGGCGGCGTTCGCCCACTCGATTCTGAGTTCGTGGCAGCGGCCGCAGAAGCACCACCGCTTCTGTGCCTGGACGAGATCCAGACCGGGGTGGGGCGAACGGGAACGTTCTTCGCCTTCGAGCAGCTCGGTGTGCGCCCGGATCTCGTGACGCTGGCAAAGGGTCTCGCCAACGGCCTTCCCATCGGCGCGCTGCTCGTCGCGGACGATGTCGGTCACGGATTCGCACCCGGCGATCACGGCTCGACGTTCGGAGGCAATCCGGTGTCGTGCAGCGCCGCATGTGCGGTCGTCGACGCGATCGACGACGAGCTTCTCGCGAACGTCGCCGAGCGCTCCGCCGAGCTTCGCGGTGCGCTGCCGTCCGTGCCCGGTGTCGTCGAGGTGCGCGGCAGGGGTCTCCTGCTCGGTCTGGAGATCGACGGGCCGGCGTCCGTGGTCGTCGAGGCGTGTCGCCAACGTGGGCTTCTCGTTCTCTCCGCCGGAGACTCCACCGTTCGACTCGACGCCGCCTCTCGTTCTCACGGAGGACGACGTCGCACGGGCGCTGTCGATCCTGACGGAGGCCCTGGGGGCTATCGCCAATGCATAGTTTGCTAAGTTTCTGCATACCATGAACCGCCACCAACGCCAGCAAGCGATTCTCGAGCTCGTGTCCGAGCGGGCGCTCTCGACCCAGGCCGAGGTCGCCGCAGCGCTGAGCGACGCCGGTTTCGACGTCGTCCAGACGACGGTATCCCGCGATCTGGCCGAGCTCGGGCTCGTGAAGGTCCGCGCTCCGAGCGGGCGGCTCGTCTATGCACCACCCGGGGCGAGCGACGCTGACCGGCAGCGCGCTCTCGACGCTGCGTTGCGCCGGTATGCAGTCGGGGTGGAGGCGGCGGGCGCGCTGCTCGTCGTCACGACTCCTTCCGGCTACGCGAATGCCCTGGCGCAGGCGGTCGACGAGGCGGGCCATCCGGCGATCGCGGGCACGGTCGCAGGAGACAACACGATCTTCGTTGCGGTTCGCGACGGCATCTCGGCCAGCACGCTGCGGGACGAGCTCATGGGCCAACTGCTGAAAGGTGCCGCATGAGGACGGCAGTCGTCGCGTACTCGGGCGGGCTCGACACGAGCTGCATCGTCGCCTGGCTCAAGGAGGACTGGTACGGGTTCGACGAGGTGATCGCCGTTCTCGTCGATGTCGGCCAGGACTTCGACCTCGACGAGTCGATCGAGCGCGGCACGGCGGCCGGAGCCGACCAGGTCTTGCTCGTCGACCGGAAAGATGCGTTCGCAGACGAGCAGTGCGTACGGGCGATCGTCACGAACGCGCTCTACGAGGGGAAGTACCCATTGGTGTCGGCGCTGTCGCGACCCGTGATTGCGCAGGCCGTCGCGGAGATCGCGCTCGAGCTGGGCGCGGAGGCCGTCGTCCACGGTTGCACGGGGAAGGGCAACGACCAGCTTCGCTTCGAGCTCGCCTTCACGGCCAACTACCCCGGAGTGAGGGTCATCGCACCGCTCCGCGACCGCGTGTGGACGCGGGACGACGAGATCGAGTACGCCCTTGCCAAGGGCATTCCCGTGACGCAGACGGCCTCGTCGCCGTACTCCATCGACGAGAACCTGTTCGGACGCGCGATCGAGGCCGGAGCGCTCGAGGATCCGTGGAACGCTCCTCCGGATGAGCCGTATGCGCTGACCGCAGACCCGGTGAGTGCGCCGGAGCCGGTCGAGGTCGTCTTCGGGTTCGAGCGTGGCATCCCGGTGTCGCTCGACGGCGTAGACCTTTCCGCCGCCGAGCTGATAGCCGCGACGAATCGACTCGCAGGCGCGTACGGCATCGGCCGGATCGACATGATCGAGAACCGCGCAGTCGGCATCAAGAGCCGCGAGGTCTACGAGGCGCCCGGTGCAATCGTTCTGATCACCGCGCACTCGGCGCTCGAGGACGTCGTGCTGACGAAGGACGAGGCGCGACTCAAGCGCACGCTCGAGCAGCGCTGGACGGAGCTCGTTTACGAGGGCCTCTGGTTCGGCCCCGCGCGTGAGGCGATCGACGCGTTCGTCGACTCGACCCAGAGGCTCGTCACGGGTGACGTGCGGCTCGAGCTGCGGCCGAACGCGGCCGTCGTGACGGGACGGCGCGCAGCACATCCGCTGTATGTCGAGCAGTTGGCGTCCTATGCGACGGGCGAGACCTTCCCGCACGATGCGGCCGAGGGCTTCATCCGAATCTCCGCGCTCGAGACCGAGCTGCACGCGGCCCGCGCACGCGCCAAGATCCAGGCGTGACCACGTGGAAAGGGCGGGTCGGGGGAGATCTCGACCCGGATGTATGGGCGTTCCTGCGTGCGGACGATGCCGAGCTCATGCCGTACGACTGCGAGGCGACCGCCGAGCACGCCCGGCGACTGGCAGCCGCCGATATCCTTACTGCTGAGGAGCTCGAGGAGGTAGAGGGCGCGCTCGCGGAGATCGCGCAGGACCCGTCTCTGTACCTCGACTCCGACGAGGACGTCCACTCGGCGATCGAGCGCCTGCTCGGCGAGGTCGGGCGAAAGATCCACGCCGGCCGGTCGCGCAACGACCAGGTCGCCGCTGCGCTTCGCTACTACGTCCTCGACGCCTGTGCGGAAGCGCGGGAGGCGGTCGACGCACTTGCGCTCGTCGTTCTCTCCTTCGCCGAGACCGAGGCTGAGACCGCAATGCCGGGATATACGCACCTCCAGCGGGCGCAGCCGGTCACGCTCGGACACCACCTCCTCGCCTGGGTCGAGATGCTCGACCGCGACCGAACGCGCTTCGCAGCTGCCGCGGAGGCGGCCGCCGAGAGCCCACTCGGCGCGGGAGCGCTCGCCGGCTCGACGCTCGAGCTGCCCCCTCCTCCCCGTCAGATGCGGAACTCGATCGACGCCGTGGCCGACCGCGACTTCGTGTTGGACTACCTCTACGCCGCTGCCGTCCTCTTCACGCATCTCTCGCGCATCGGGGAGGAGATCGTCCTCTGGGCGACGGCGGAGTTCGGGTTCGTGCGACTGCCCGAGACCGCCGCAACCGGCTCGTCGATGATGCCCCAGAAGCTGAACCCGGACGTCGCAGAGCTCGCGCGCGGCAAAGCCGGGACGGCGATCGGCCGGCTCACCGGGCTGCTTGCGACGGTCAAGGGGCTTCCGCTCGCGTACGACCGCGATCTCCAGGAGGACAAGACGCCGGCGTTCGGCGCTCGGCGGGACGTGCGGCTGGCTCTCGAAGCGCTGACCGTCCTCGTCAGCGGCCTCGAGGTCGATCGCGGACGGCTCGCGAAGGCGGCTTCGGACCCGTTGCTCCTCGCAACGGACGCAGCTGAGGCGCTTGTGAGGGAAGGGGTCACATTTCGAGACGCTCACGAGGAGATCGCCGCGAGCGTGCGCGACGGGCGCTTCCGCAAGCCCCGGAAGGCGGCGGCGAGGCCCACGCCGGGACCCGGCGGCATCCACGAGGCCCTCGCCGAGGCCCGGGGCCGCTTCGTCGACAACCTCTAGGGAGTGAGCCCGCCGAGAGCGGCGGCGACCTTCTTCTGGAAGTCATGGATGAGCAGCTCGCTTCCCAGCATGAGCTTGCCTTGAGGGACCATGCGGCTCTCGAGCCCCATCTGCACCGACTCGCAGAGCGCGAGGTCCTCCTGGCCGACCTGCGTACCGAAGGCGATGATCTCCTGCGCCTCGTCCTCGCCGACGCCCTCGCCGAAGAAGGAGTCGGTCACCTCGATGCAGCCCCCGGGGTGCGTGGGGATCCAGCGCTCGATCGCGATGTTCGTCGCGCCGGCTTCGACGCTGATCGTCGTATTGGGCCAGAGGTAGTGGTACTGGGCCTCGGTGACGTCTCCGCGCGGCACGTACGGCGCCTTGCCGTCGCCGGAGAGGGCCGACGGGCGCACGCTGCCCACCTGGCTCGAGTAGGACTCCGAGACGGTCAGCTCGTAGGCATCCGGGTTGACGTCGATGACCTTGGAGAAGCCCGGGTGCGCAGTCGGACAGTGGTAGCACTCGAGGAAGTTCTCGATCGCGACCTTCCAGTTCGACTTGATCTCCCACTCGTAGTGGGAGTGGAATCGCACCGAGTCGAGGTCGACGCCGCTCGCCGCGATCAGGTCGGGGAGGCCGCCCAGCGTGTCGACCAGCGGCACTGCGTCCATGTCCGGATTGACGAAGACGAACGGGCCCCACGTGTCGACGGAGACAGGTCGCAGCGAGAGGCTCGAGGCGTCGAAGCTGGGGTCGCGGTCGGAGCGTGGCGCGCTGCGTAGCGACCCGTCGAGGTCGTAGGTCCATGCGTGGTACGGGCACTGGAGGGTTTCGCGGCAGCCCTCGCCGCTCACGACCGGGTGACCGCGGTGCCGGCAGACGTTGACGAAGGCGTGCAGCATCTCGTCCCGGCCGCGTGTGACCACGACCGGGATGTGCGCCACCTCGGCGGCGAAGAAGCTTCCAGCCGTCTCGACCTGGTCGGTCCGCCCTGCGTACTGCCACGCGCGCGAGAAGATGCGCTCGCGCTCGCAGGAGCAGATGTCCGAGTCCGAGTACCACGCTGCCGGGAGCGTCCACCCTTCCTCGAGAGGCCGGAGAGAGGCAGCGGGTCGGGACGAGGGCATAGTCACACGCTGCTTTCGGCGAGAGGCGCGAGCGCGACCACCTCGCGCAGGAAAGGCGGCTCGTCCTGCGAGGGCGGGTCGTCGAGCTCTTCTGCGTAGCGGTGGCCGTCCCAGACCGCAGCTGCGATCGTCCCCGGACTCCAGGCGTCGCCGATCAGGCGGATCGTCGGGCCGGACTTGCCGTCGAGCGCCGACTCGAGCTCGGTCGCAAGCTCATCGACGGGGAGCCTGCACGTGACGAGGACGAGCGAGTCGCACGGCAGTTCTCTCTCCTGATCCGTGTACACGCATGCAGCACGTACCGCGCCGCCCGCGGCCGAGGCGACGGTGTGCGATGCGAGCACGGTGACGCCGAGCTCGAGGAGGCGGCGCTGGATGCGGTGCTGTTCCATCGTGTTCACGGTCCACTCGGAGACGCGCGCCTCGGGAGTCACGATGGTCACGTCGTGGCCGTCTCGCGCGAGCTGCTCCGCGAGGACACCGCCCAGGTAGTAGTGGTCGTCGTCGTAGAGCACGACTCGCGTGCCTGCGGGACGGGTACCGGACATGAGTTCGTCCGGTGTCAGGCACTCCACCCCGGTCAGCTCGAGCGGACGCGTGTGCCAGCGCCCGACGCCGTCGTCTCGCCAGAGGGAGCCGGTTGCGAGCGCAACGTGGTCGAAGTCGTAGGACAGGATCTCGGTCGCATCGAGCGGGCTACCGAGCGCGATCTCGACGGTCGGCAGCCGGTCGATCTGTCCCTTCCTGTAGTCGACCACGCGGATCCACGAGGCGAGGCCGGGCAGACGAGCCTCGCGCGCGACCCTGCCTCCCAGCGCGTCGCTTCCTTCCGCCAGGACGACGTCATAGCCCCGTTTGCCGAGCGCCTGGGCTGCCTCCAGCCCCGCCGGGCCGGCGCCCACCACGAGCACCTTCCCATCGGACGTCTTTGCGCGGATCCGCTCCGGGTGCCAGCCGCGGCGCCACTCCTCGCCCATGGTCGGGTTCTGCGTGCAGCGAACCGGAGTTGCGGTCGAGTCGCAGGTGACGCAGATGTTGCAGCCGATGCACTCGCGGATCTCGTCGGCGCGACCCTCCTCGATCTTCCGGGGGAGGAAAGGGTCCGCGATCGAAGGCCGAGCCGCTCCGATCAGATCGAGGACGCCGTCCTCGATCATCCTGACCATCGTGTCCGGCGAGGTGAACCGCCCGACGCCCACCACGGGTTTCGAGGTGAGCTGCTTGAGTCCGCGGACGTACGCCTCCTGCGCTCCCTCATCTGCGAACCGCGCAGTCACGGAGTCGAAGTCCCACTCCCCGACCATGAAGTCCCAGAGATCCGGGAGCTCTCCGACCAGACCGAGCACCTCCTCGATCTCGCCGCGCTCGAGCCCCTGCTCGCCGACGAGCTCGTCGACGCAGATTCGACACGCGACCGCTGCCCTACCGGAGACCTCCTCGAGCGTGTCCTCGAGGATCTCCCGCAGCAGGCGAGCCCGGTTCTCGAGGCTTCCCCCGTAGTCGTCGCCGCGGTCGTTGTAGCGCCGTGAGAGGAAGTGCTGAATGGTCGTCAGGCCGTGGCCCGCGTAGACGTAGACGAGGTCGTATCCCGCGCGCACCGAGCGGACCACGGCCTTGCGGTGCCAGCGCCTCAGGTCGGCGATGTCCTCCTTGGCCATCCTCCGCGCCTGGACGGGGTGCGTGCCGGGAACCGGCAGGTTCGCCGGCCCCATCGGAGGTTGGCGGACGTAGAGATTCGCGCCCATGAACCCGCTGTGGACGAGCTCGATCCCGGCCAGCGCTCCGTGTCTCTTGACCTCTTCCACCAGCCGTTCGTGCGCCGGGATGTCGGCGTCGTCCCAGATCCGCCCCTCGATGTACGGGGCGACGTCGGTCGAATGGTGGATCTCGACCTCCTCAGTGCACACGACGGCCCAGCCGCCTTCAGCCTTGACGCCGCGCATGACGGCGTGCGCCGTCGGGTGCTCGTGGCCCATGCCGTTGCAGTGGGGAACCTGGAAGAACCGGTTGCGAGCCGTGACCGGCCCGATCTGCACGGGCTCGAAGAGGACGTCGAATCGTGGTTCCCGCATCGTCTCGCCCCGAGTCGGCAGGGGTCAGCCGGACGACTGCCGCAATGCCTGTGCGGGGCGCTCCTTCTTCGGATCGACGAACGGGATCTCGGCCGTGGCGCCCGTGAGTGTGCCGTGCTCGGACTGCACCTGCAGCGGCCTGCCCGGAGCGGACAGCTCGATCGGCGTCCAGACGTAGCCGATGTTCCGTTGAAGCCCAGGCGACCAGACTGCCGCGGTCACGCGTCCGATCTCGCGGCCTTCGTGGTGCGCCGGCCACATGGTCGCGATACCCGCGAGCGGCTCGGTCTCGTCGAACACGATCCCGACGAGCCTCCGGTCGACCCCTCCTGAGCGAACCCGCTCGAGCGCGTCCTTCCCGATGTAGTCCTGCGGTTGATCCTCCACGAGGCGCTCGAGCCCCATGACGTGGAACGGCGTGTCACGCGGGGTCATGTCGGAGCCGAAGTTGAAGATTCCCGCCTCGATCCTGCGCGCTTCGCTCGGAGCGATCGGGCGAATCGCATGCTCCTCGCCCGCGGCCATGATCGCGTCCCAGAGATCGGCGCCACGGGTCCCGTCGAGGAGGTTGACCTCGAACCCTGGGACGGCAGACCAGCCCGTGCGGCTGATGACGACGGGGATGTCGTCGATGACGAAGCGCCCGCACCAGTAGTAGCGAAGGTCGTAGATCGCGTCGCCGATGAGCTTCTCCAGCGTCGCGGGGGACTTCGGCCCCTGCACCTGGACGGGATGCACATCGGGATAACTGACCCTTGCTTCGAGGCCGGTCTGGGAGAGCACGCCAAGCGCGTAGAGCCCTGCGTCACCGTCGGCGAGCTGCATCCACCAGGTGTTCTCGTCCACGTGCAGCAGCACTGGATCGTTGAGGATCCCCCCGTCGGGAGCCGTCACGAGCATGTACTTGCCCTGGCCGACCGCGCAGCGAGTGAGGTCGCGGCACGTGAGCATGTCGATGAGGCGATCTGCGTCAGGCCCGCTGACCTCGACCGTTCGCTCGACGCCGACATCCCAGAGCGTCACCCCCTCGTTCAGCGCCCAGTACTCGACCTCCGGGTCGTCGTACTCGGCGGGGAGGTACATCTTGTTGTAGATGTCGTACGCCTTGCAGCCTGCGCGAAGCGTCGACTCGAAGAACGGCGAGCGCCGGTACCAGGGCCCGAAGTAGAGGCGCGTCGAGGCCATGTCCGTCTCTGCTCCCAACTGGCTCGCGATGTCGTCCATCGTGCATCTCCCGTCCTGACTGACCGTACGGTCAGGATAACGTTCTGCGCCCCGATGCGTGAAGATGCACGACTGTGGCCACGACAGCTGCACCGACCGGCGATCGCGTCGCAGACATCCTCCGAGGTGCGTGCCGGGTCGTCGTCCGGGACGGTGCGCACGGCCTGCGGATGGCGGAGGTTGCCCGTGAGGCGGGCGTCTCGAAGGCGCTGCTGCACTACTACTTCTCGACCCGCCAGGAGCTCCTGCGCGCCGCCTTCGCGTTCTCGAGCGACCTCTGGGACGAGGCCGTTCGCCAGCGGCTCGAACGCGCGCCGAACGGCGCCAGGAAGGTCGAGCTGTTCTTGCTCGCATCCGTCGATTCGGACGAGCCGTTCAGCGACCAACGAGCGCTCTGGAACGAGGTCTGGAGCAGCTTGCGGGTCGACTCGGAGCTCCGCCCACTCGTGAGCAATGCCTACCGCGCGTGGGTCAAGCAGCTCGTCGGGCTGATCGAAGAGGGGAAGCGCGACGGCTCGGTGCCGGCCGAGATCGCCGCCCGACCGACCGGGAGGCGCCTCGCAGCTGTCGCGGACGGGCTCGACTCGATGCTCTACCTCGGCCTCACCGACCGCCGGCAAGCGCGGCAGCTCCTGCGGGAGAGCCTCGAGCGGGAGCTCACACCGCGATGAGCACCGAGCGGCCGGGCGTCGTGCTGGACGGCGTGAGCAAGCGGTACGCCGACGTCCTCGCAGTCGACGACATCTCGTTGACGATTCGGCAAGGAGAGTTCTTCTCGCTCCTCGGCCCGTCCGGCTGTGGCAAGACGACGACGCTGCGCATGATCGCCGGGTTCGAGAGGCCGGACGCCGGCCGCATCGCGATCGGCGACGCCGACGTCACCGAGACGCCGCCGCACAAGCGCCGAGTGAACACGGTCTTCCAGAGCTACGCGCTGTTCCCGCACCTCACCGTGGCGGAGAACATCGGCTTCGGCCTTCGCTTCCGGAAGCTCGCGTCCGATGTGAAGAAGACGCGCGTCGAGGAGACGCTCGAGCTCGTGCGGCTCGCCGGCTTCGGCGACCGCAAGCCGCATCAGCTCTCCGGCGGTCAGCAGCAGCGGGTGGCGCTCGCTCGCTCGCTGATCCTTGCACCCGACGTTCTTCTCCTCGACGAGCCGCTCGGCGCGCTCGACGCCAAGCTCCGTCGCGAGCTGCAAATCGAGCTCAAGAGCATTCAGCGCGAGGTCGGGATCACGTTCCTCTACGTGACGCACGACCAGGAGGAGGCGCTCACGATGTCCGACCGGCTCGCGGTGATGTCGGGCGGGCGTGTCGAGCAGCTCGGCAGCCCGCGCGAGGTGTACGAGCGCCCCCAGACGGCGTTCGTCGCCGACTTCATCGGCGTCTCCAACCTGATGCGGGCGTGGGCCGACGGGTCCGGCGGGGTCGAGGTCGGAGACATCCGGTTGGCCGTAGCGGAGCCGACGACCGGGGAGAGCGTCGTTCGGCTTGCGATCCGACCGGAGCGGGTCCGCATCGAGCCGCAAGGTGAGGTCGGCGAGAACCGCGTCTCGGTTCGCATCGAGCGGTTCGTGTACCTAGGCTCGACGACCCAGGTGTTCGTCGTGCTTCCCGGCGGCGACCGCCTGCAGGCACTCGTCGCCAACGCGGAGGAGGTCGACGAGTACGACGTCGGTGCAGAGGTCACCGCCTATCTGCCGCCGGACGCGTTGCGGGTGCTCGCCGAAGACGACAAGGACGCGCACTGAGCGACGTCGTCGTCCTGGGCGCCGGCCTTGCCGGGCTGGTCGCGGCGAGAGATCTCGTCGGCGGCGGTGCGGACGTGGTGGTACTGGAGGCGAGAAGCAGGGTCGGCGGGCGCGTCGAGCAGGTCTCGGTGGACGGTGATCGCCCGGTGCAGCTGGGCGGCGAGCTCGTCGGCGACGCACACACGAGCTACCTCGGGCTCGTCGAGGAGCTGGGTCTGACGTTGACGTCGACGTACACGGCCGTCGAAGGCGCGACCACCTACGACCTCGTCGACGGCGTCTATCGCTCGGAGAACGGGTTCCCGCACTCGACACCTGAGCAGGCGTCGGATCACGCGCGCGTGGAGCGCCTGTTCGGCGACCTCGTCGCCACCGTGGATCCAGACGACCCGTGGTCGCACGCGGACGCGTCACGGCTGGACAGCGCATCGATCGCGGGCTGGCTGCGCTCGGTCGATGCGCTTCCGTCGACGGTTCGGGCCATGGAGACCGGCGCTCTTGCGATGGCGGCGGGCTCGAGCGAGCGCACGTCCCTCCTGTCAGAGCTGCGAAAGGCAGCCATGGTCGGCGACGCGGGCTTCTACTCGAGCTCTCTCTGGGAGTCGCATCAGGTCGCGGAAGGGAGTGCAGAGGTCGCGCTGCGAATAGGCGCCGAGCTCGACGGCAAGATCCGTCTGGGAGCCGAGGTCGCGTCGATCGCCGTCTCCTCCGCCGGGTGTCGCGTGACGCTCTCCAGCGGAGAGGCGGTGAACGGAGGTGCCGTCGTGTGCGCGCTCCCGGTCAGCGTCCTCCACGGAGTGAGCATCGAGGGTGTCTCGCCGGCACGGATCGCCTCTCTGCGCGCACAGCGCCAGGCGCACGCTGCGAAGGTCGTGACGGTGTACGACCGCGCAGTCTGGGCCGACGTGGGCGCCAACGGGCTGCTCGAGGGCGAGCATCTCCTCGCCTCGACGTGGCCCCAGCGCCCGGGCGTCCTCTCGGGGCTCATTCCGCCCGAGCGCGTTGCCTGGCTGGTTGCTACGGCCGAGGAAGACCGCGAGCGAGTCCTGCACGCAGAGCTCACACGCATGTATGGAGAGGACGCGGGCGCTCCCGTACACACCTTCCTCAGGCTCTGGGCCACCGACCCGTATACGCAGGGCTACTCGACGCACTGGTGGCCGGGTGACGTGCTTCGTGTCGGGCCCCTCCACGGGACGCACGACCCGCCGTTCTACGTGTGTGGATCCGACCAGTGGGCTGCGGGCTACATGGAGGGTGCGGTTCGAACGGGGCGAGCGGCCGCCGCCGCAGCACTCGGCAACGGAGGAGCGGGCGCATGAGCTCGAGTGAGCTCGCCGTCGACGTTGTCGTCGTCGGCGCCGGGATCTCGGGTCTGACGGCTGCTTCACGACTTGCCGCCGAGGGCCGGGACGTCGTCGTGCTCGAGGCTCGCGATCGAGTTGGTGGGCGCCTCTGGAACACCGAGATCGGAGGTGAGGCGAACGAGCTCGGTGGGGAATGGGTCGCTCCGTATCAGGAGAGGCTCCATGCCATGCTCTCCGATCTCGACGTCGAGCTCTTCCCCGCGTACCGCGAGGGCGACGACGTCTACGTGGACGAGTCGGGACGCGCGCATCGGCATGCGGGATCGGACACCGGCCTTTCGTCGGCCTCGGAACGCGCGCTGAAAGAGGCAGACGCGAAGCTGGATGCGCTCGCGAAACAGCTGGACCCGGAAGCGCCGTGGGCGCACCCGGACGCGCGGGCGCTCGACACGATCACGTTCGACGAGTGGCTCCGCGCGGAGGTCGCCGACGAGGTCGCTCAAGAGAACCTCCGCTCATACCTTGCCGACGGCTTCCTGACCAAGCCGGCGCACTCCTTCTCGCTTCTCCAGGGGCTGTGGGCCATTGCCGGCGCCGGGGGGACGTACGAGCTCTTCGCGGCCGAGCAGTGCCTCGCGTACCGGGTCGTCGGAGGCTCGCAGCTGATCCCGATCCGGCTCGCCGAGCGTCTCGGTGAGCGGGTGCTCCTCGACAGTCCCGTCAGCGTGATCCGCTGGGCGAATGACGGAATCGAGGTCGAGGCAGGTGCGACGCGAGTTCGAGCGCGTGCCGCGATCGTTGCAATCCCGCCGAACCTCACGAGTGCGATTCGCTACGAGCCGGCGCTACCCGGCTGGCGAATGCGGCTGGCTCAGGCCACTTCCCAGGGGTTCGTCATGAAGTTCCTCGCGGTCTACGACTCACCGTTCTGGCGCGCGGACGGCCTCTCAGGGGAGGGGTTCGCCCCGCACCAGTTCGTCCGCGAGTTGTACGACAACTCTCCTCCGTCCGCGTCCGTCGGGGTCCTCTGCACGTTCCTCCCGGGTGAGAACGCCGAGGTGGCGGCGCGCATGAGCGACGAGGCGCGCCGAGCTGCAGTTCTCGAAGGCATGGCGAAGTTCGTGGGGCCGGCCGCTCTCGACGCGCTCGACTACATCGAGACGGATTGGTCGGCGGAGGAATGGAGTCGCGGCGCGTACGCGGCCACGTTCGGGGTGGGCGGGCTGACGCGCTTCGGGCCCGATCTGCGCAGGCCTGTCGGACCGATCCACTGGGCGTGCTCCGACATCGCCGGCGTCGGTCACATGCACATGGAAGGCGGTGTGCGCTCCGGTGACGCCGCCGCCAAGACGGTGCTCGAGGTGCTCTCGGGCTAGCGGGTTGGTCAGCTCGGCCCGGCGTCGATCTGCGCGAACTCCTGGAGTGTCGAGCCTCCGGCTCCGCGACGGGCACGCACGATCCGCCACAAGATGAACGCGGCGGCTGCGATCAGGAGCGTCAGCGCGAGCGTGACGCTCGCGAGCGCATTGAGTGCGGGGGTCGGCGCCGTACGGCCCTGGGAGTAGATGCGAACGGGGACGGTGTCGGTTGGCGCGCCGGCCGAGAGGAACGCGCTCACGACGAAGTCGTCCATCGAGAGCGCGAAGACGATGATCGCGCTCGCCACGATGGCGGGCGTGAGCATCGGCAGGAGCGCCATGCGGATCGCCTGCCGCGGCGAGGCGCCGAGATCCTGTGCCGCCTCCTCGTACTCGGGTCCGATCGAGATAAGGCGTGCACGCACGATGATGAGCACGAACGAGAGCGAGAACGTGATGTGCCCGATCGCCTGTGCGGTCGTCCCGAGCGGGATGAAGGTGAGCAGGTTCACGAACACGAGGAAGAGCGCGACGCCCATGACGATCTCGGGCGTGACGAGTGGCACGAGCGAGACGAAGCGAGACGTTCCGGCGCCGCGGCCTCGCCAGCGGGTGAGCCCGAGCGCGAGCGCGACGCCGAGCGGCACTGTCAGCGCGACGGCGATTGCCGCGAGCCTCATGCTCTGGAAGAGCGCCGACCGCAGATCGGGGTCGTGCCACACCGAAAGGTTCGGATCCTGCCAGTACCAGCGAAGCGACCAGCCCTGCGAGACCGAGCGTGAGCGCCCCTCGTTGAAGGAGAAGCGGATCGCAATGAGGATCGGGACGATCGACCAGACGAGATAGAGCGCCGTGAAGAGCGGAAGGAACCTCGGCTTGCCCCAGGGGTTCGCAAACCAGCGCCGGAGCCGCCCGAAAGTCGAGCGCGACGCCGGAGCGGCGATCGTAGCCCCGGTTGTGCTCACTCGCGCAACCGGCGCTGCGCGCGCGCCGTCGTGATGACGTAGTACGCGAGCAGGATCGAGAGTACGACCATCAGCACGACGACGAGCGCGGCCCCGACGGGTATCTGCTGGCCTCCGCGGATGTAGAGGTTGATCTGGTTGCCGATCAGCGATGTTCGCGGCGAACCGGAGAGAAGGTCCGGCGTGTAGTAGTCGCCGAACATCGGCAGGGCGATGATCACGCAGCCCGTGAGGATCGCCGGCGTCGAGAGTGGCAGGGTCACCATACGGAACGTCTGGTAGCGACTGGCCCCGAGATCGCGGGCGGCTTCGAGCAGGTTCTTGTCGATCCGGTCGAGGAAGGCGTAGAGCGGCAGGATCATGAACGGCACGTACCCGTAGACCATGCCGAGGATCACGCTCGACGCCCGTCCGTCGAGCCAGTTGCGCGGCGCGTCCAGGATCCCCACCCACATGAGGACGCGGTTCACCCAGCCGTCGTCCTGGAGGAGGTTGATCCACGCCAGCATCCGCATGAGGTAGCTGATGAAGAACGGCGCAATGAGCCCGGCGAGGAGGAGCCCCTTCCAGCGGCCACCGTGACGGGCGACGTAGTACGCGACCGGGTAGGCGATGACGAGCGAGAGCCCGACCGAGATCACGACGTAGACGAACGTGCGCTGGAAGCACCCGGCCGAACGGCCGGTCCCCGGTGAACAGGCCGTCGAACACGAACCGGTACGCGCCCCAGTTCCAGTCGATCGGGTTCCACGCGGGAAGCGGCGTCTGGAGAATCGGATCGACGCTCCCGAGGGAGACGGCGAGGATGACGTAGAACGGTAAGACGAAGAAGATCGCGAGCCAGGCGACTCCCGGTAATGCGAGGCTCGCCCAGAAGCCCTGGCGACGGCCCGTCTGCGGTCGCTGGCCCCTAGCCACCCGCCACGAACTCCGCCCAGGCGTTCTGCCAGAGCGTCTGCCCCTTCGGGGTCAGTTCGAGCGGCTGGTCGCCGTGGAGGAAGTCTGACTCGCGCACGATCGCCGTCTTCAGGTTCGGCGGGATGACCCCGTCACTGATCAGCCGGGCGGGGTCGATGGACACGAACGGCGGCTGATAACCGACGTACTTGACGAAGTTGTCGTAGCCGTGCTTCTCGTCGAGGACGTAGTTGATGAAGTGGTGCGCGAGCACGGGGTTCTTGCCGGCCCGCAGGACGCCCATCATGTCGCTGCCGATGAGGCCCTTGCCGTCCGGCGGGTACCAGTAGCCGAGCACCTCGGGCCCGAGGTCGTCCGGGAGGTATTGCGGCGCGGAGATTGCGCTGCCGGACCACATCTGGTGCACCCATGCACGGCCCTCTGGGATGTTCGTGTAGTCGTCCGTCGACTTCTTGATGTTCACCGCGTCGAGGAGCGACAGGAGCTCCTTCTTCGCGAGCTCGATGTCCGCCGGCTTCTCCGTGTTCGTGTCGTAGATGTGGTTCTTCAGGAGCATGTGGATCGGCGCCTCGCGGCCGTCGTCCAGGACGTATGTCTTGCCCTTGTTGCGTGCGTCCCAGTAGATCTCGTACGGGTTGTCCAGATCCCACGGTGTCGTCGTGACCTTGTCCGTGCGGTAGCCGATCCCGGTCGAGTAGATGGTGTACGGAACGGTGTACTGCGAGCCCTTGTCGTAGAACGGGTCGCGGAAGGCGGGCCAGATGGTCTTCTGCAGGTTCGGGATGTAGTCGTGGTTCAGCGGCCGCAAGAGCTTCCCGATGACCATTCGCCCCAGCCGCTCCTGGTAGGGGAAGAAGACGTCGTAGTCGACCGCGCCCGACGAGATCTTGGCCATCGACTCGTCGGTCGTCGCGAACGTCGAGACCTGGACATCGACGCCGTACTCCTTCTCGAACTGCTTGACCAGCCCCGGCCAGAGGTAGGCGTTCCAGTTGTAGATCTTGAGCGGCCCCGCCTCGGGCTCGAGCCCGGAGGCGATCGCCGGGTTGTCGTCGTAGATCGTCCACTTGACGGGGTTGTCAGGTCGTGCGAGGGGGATCTCCGTCCCGCCGGAGGCGCCGCTGGTCGAGCCGCCGCACGCTGCGAGCAGCGTGCTCAGGCTCGAGAGCCCTGCGATGCCGACCGCAGAGCGCCCGAGGAACTCCCGTCTTCCGTATCTCGACTCACGCGGATGGAATGCCACAGTCACAACCTCCCGGGCCTGCCAGGTCCGTTCCCCGCGCGAGTGAAGCAGAGTCTGACCGGGCGGTCAATTGACATCAGGTTGCGATGACGACCAGAGCGTCAACGGCGACGGCTCCGTCTTGCGTCACGATGAGCGGGTTCACGTCGATCGACTCCACCTGCGGGTTGGCGACCGCCAGTTGCGAGAGCGCCAGAAGCGTCCTCGCCACGACTCCCGACGCATCGTCGACGCCCGCCTCCTCGACGAGCGTGTGTGCGATCGCGAGATCGATTGGCGCGACTGCGAGCGTCACCCTCTGCAGCGTCTCCACCGTCGTCCCTCCGGAGCCGACGGCGAGCACCGGCCCGAAGTCGGGATCCCTGCTCATTCCACACAGCACCTCGTCTCCGGGGTCGACCTGCTTCGCGACGAGCACCGGGCCTCCAAGGCGTCGGGCTGCTGCTGCTGCTGCGTCCGCCGAGTCGATCCCGAGAAGAACCCCGCCGGCGTGGCTCTTGTGCGCGGGGCCGTCGAGCTTGACGACGACCGGGCAGCCGAGCTCGTCGGCGACGCGCGCAGCGTCTTCGGGAGTGGTCGCCAGTCGGCGCGGTGCGAACGGCACGCCAAAGCGCTCGAGTACCTGCGCCGACTCGTGCTCGGAGAGGGCTCCACTGCCGCTTGCTAACAGGTCCGACACGTCGGGAGGCACGTCGGACTCGGTCACGGCGGCGACCGCCGGAAGACGCGCGACGCGTCCGAGAGCGAGCATCGCGTCCCTCGGCCCGCGCAGAAGCGGAAGTCGAAGCTCGCGCGCGAGCTCCTGAAATGCACGTGGTGGGTCCGCGCTGTGAACCGTCGTCCCGGCGACGAAGACGCCGGTCCGGTCCCGCAGCGCGGCGAGCGTGCGCAGGGTCAACTCGCACCATTCGTCGTTCCCGGGGTCGCGGAACTGCGACAGGTCGGCTTGCGCGACGAGGATGTCGAACGCGCCCGACTCGGCCATCAGCTCCAGGGAGCGCGGATAGACGAGACTTGCCTCCTCCACCGCCCACGCGTCCAGCGGGTTTCCCGGCGCGAGGTAGTTCGGGAACTCGGTGCTCAGGCGGGATGCAAGCTCGGCCGGCAGCGGTTCGAACGGGATTCCAGCCGCCTCAGCCTGATCCGCGAGAAGTGCGCATTCCCCGCCGGACTCGGAGATCGCACCGATACGCAGCCCGCGGGGCCGGCCGCCTCTGCCGAGCAGCTCGAGCGTCTCGACGAGCTCGTGGAAGTCCTCCACCTCGACCGCGCCGTACCGGCGCAGCACTGCGGAAAACGCTCGCGTCGAGCCGACGAGAGCGCCGGTGTGGGAGAGCGCCGCCCGCGCGGCGGCCTCGGACCGGCCGACCTTGAGGCAGACGACGGTCTTGCCCGCGAGCGGCACAGTGCTCGAGCGCCGCAACGAACGCGTCGGGTCTGCGCACCGTCTCGAGGAAGAGGCCCACGACCTGGGTCCCTTCGTCCTCCGCGAAGAACGCGAGATAGTCGGCCGCGTCGGTTACGGCCTCAGCCCCCGAGGACACGATGCAGCGGAATCCCACGCGCCCGCCGAGCGACAGGAATGCGTCCGCCAGCGAGCCGGACTGACAGAGCACGGAGACGCTGCCGGCAGCAGTCGACTCTGGCGGGTGGCCGATCCAGGCCATCGGGCCGCCGGGAGCGACGACGCCCATGCAGTTCGGTCCGACCATGGCTGCGCCGAGCTCCCGCGCTCGTGACGCAAGACGCTCGATGGTCGGCGCCGCGTGCACGCCCGCCTCGGCTCCTACTCCGGGCACGACGAACGCTCGAACTCCGGCAGCCGCGGCGTCTTCGAACGCCTGCTCGACCCGCTCGTGGTTCACGAGGAGAAGCGCAGTCTCCGGAACCTCGGGGAGGTCGGCAAAGGTGGGATAGCACCGAAGCCCGGCGACGTCGTCCCGGTTCGGGTTCACGCCCCAGGCCGGTACTCCGCTGCGAACGACGGTCTCGACGGCCTCGACGTTCCGTGGAGACGCTCCGACGACGGCGAGCGAGCGAGGGAAGAGAAGTGCGCGCACGTCGGGCACGGTGCGCATTCTCTCCGTAGCATCGACGGCCGTGACGCACGAGAAGCGCATCGAGATCCGCTGGCACGACGTCGACGCGTACCAGCATGTCAACAACGCCGTCTACGCGACCTATCTCGAGGAGTGCCGGGACGAGTGGGTCTCGCACGTCCTCGGGCCGGTGAGCGATGAGTGGGACTTCGTGCTGGCGCGTGTCGCGATCGACTTCCGGCGCGAGCTCAGGCTCGAGGACCAGTGGGTCGTCGCCTCGTGCCGGCTCGAGCGGATCGGCACGTCGAGCTTCACCCTGCGGGAGGAGATCCGCGCCGAGGAGGGCTGGCTGTCGGCAGAGGCCGAAGCCGTCCTCGTCGCTCGTGACCGCGAGGCAGGCCGGTCACGACCGCTGACGGACGTCGAGCGTGCCGCTCTCGAGGCCGCGTCGAGTAATCTCACGTCGTCTTCCTGACCGTACGGTCAGGCCCGTCCATTCCGTCGAGGAGGCCACCGCAGTGATCGTCCCCGAGCTGCCTGCAGACATCCGCGAGCTCAAGACGCGGGTCGGCCGCTTCCTCGAAAGCGAGGTCTATCCGCTCGAGCAGGTCATCGCGGAGCGCGGCTCGATCGAGCCCTCGGAGATCGACGAGCTCAGAGTGAAGGCACGCACGGAGGGCTTCTCGATGCTCAACATGCCGGCCGAGTACGGAGGCCGCGATCTCTCGATGCTCGGCCAGGTCGCGCTCGAGGAGGAGTCCGGCAAGGCGACCAACGGCCTCGGCTTCGCGGTGGTCGACCGGGGGCCACGGGAGCTCCTCGAGATCGCGACTCCGGAGCAGAGCGAGCGTTACGTCTTGCCCGTGGCGAACGGCGAGTACCGAGAGGCGTGGGCGCTGACCGAGCCCGGTGCGGGCTCCGATCTCGCGAACCTGCAGGCCTCAGCGGTGCGCGACGGCGACGACTGGCTGCTGAACGGCGAAAAGTGGTTCGTCACGAGCGAGGGCGATCCCGGCTACTACATCGTCCTCGCAGTCGCCGAAGGCGAGCAGACGCTCTTCATCGTCGAGCCGGACGCGCCGGGGCTGGAGATCGTGCGCACTCCACGGTTTCTCCACGACCCCTACATCGACCACCACCCGGAGATCGTCTTTCGCGACTGCCGCGTTCCCGATGTCAATCGCGTGCCGGCAAGCGGTGACGAGGGAGCGAAGGAGTGGATCCTCGTGGAGCGGCTTTTCATCGCGGCACGCTGCTGTGGAGCCGCGGAGCGTCTCCTCGACGAGGCGACTGCCTGGGCGCAGGAGCGCGAGGCATTCGGCGCGAAGCTCGCCGAGCACCAGGGAGTTGCATTCCAGCTCGCAGACTCGCTCACCGAGCTGCTCGCGGCTCGACTTCTGACCTATCACGCGGCTCACGCGTTCGACGTCCTCGAGGACCGGAAGGTCGTGCACGGCAAGGTCTCGATGGCGAAGCTCTTCGCCTCCGAGATGGCGGGGCGGGCCGCGGACCGGGCGCTCCAGGTCTTCGGCGGTCGCGGATACATGGTCGAGAACTCTGCAGCGCGGTTCTACCGCGAGCTCAGGGTCGACCGGATCTGGGAGGGAACGAGCGAGATCCAGCGCTCGATCCTCTCCCGTGGCCTGTTCAAGCGCGGCGCGGCGCCGTACCTCGGCTGGGACTGAGCTCCGACCTCCTGTGACGCGCGGCGGGCGCGGCGGCGTATCTCCGGTATCCACTCACTCCGGAGGTCCCTTCGATGAAGACACGTCTCCTGATTGCGATACCCGCGCTTCTCGCAGTCGTCGCGCTCGCCGGCACGCTTGGCCCATCGCCCGATCCCGCCGGTGCGCAAACCGCTGACCCGAGCACCGACTCGGTGACCGTCAACGGCACGGGCACCGTGAAGTCCGTGCCGGACGAGGCGAACTTCAGCTTCGGCGTCGAGTCCCGTGCCAAGACCGCTCAGGCCGCGATTGCCGCGAACGCTGCCCAGATGGAGAAGCTCATCGCAGCGCTTCGCAAGGCCGGCGCCCGCGAGCTCGCCACGCAGTGGGTCAGCGTCTACCCGGTCACGGGCGACGACGGGACCACGGTCGACGGCTATTCGGCGTCGAACAGCGTGTCGGCGACCATCGGCGTTGCTCGTGCCGGTGCTCTCATCGACGCTGCAGCCGAAGCCGGGGCGAACCAGATCTCGGGGCCCGGCCTGAGCTCGAGCGACGCGGAGCGTCTGTACAAGGATGCGCTTGCCGCCGCGGTCGCCGATGCCCGCGAGCGCGCAGAGGTGCTCGCCAAGGCCGCCGGTCGCTCGCTTGGCGGGATCACGACGATGGTGGAGTCCGGCGCGCAGCCGACTCCGGTCTACCGGGCGACCGCGGACGCTGGCACGAGCTCGACGCCCGTCGAGCCGGGGCAGCAGGAGACGGCTGCGACCGTCAGCGTCACGTTCGACCTCCGCTGAGTGGCGGTGGTGGGCCGGGTCCGCTCGGGCCCGGCCCCACTTTTGCGCTTGCGTCGCCCTCCCGAGATTGCCGCTATCGTTCCGCGGTCAGCGTCCAGCGACAGCCAGTTGTGGCCCGAGGAGGTGGCGAGGATCATCGAGATGAGTACGACCATGAATCCTCGTGGTGGGTCACGTCCGGCTACCTGCGCCGACTAAGCCTGAGTTGACCACATCCGGCCGCAGCGCTATCGTGGCCGGGCTGTGAAGCTCCTCGCGCGTATCTGAGATACCGGTTGCCGGGGCCCACCGGTGGCTCCTTTGAGCCCTCTCAAAGGAGCCAGGGCCGGCTACTGGCTTGCACGTTTCTCGCTACGCACACGTCCGAAGGAGCATCAAGTGATCGACATAGAGGAAGTCATCATGGAGGCCGTGCCCGTTCAGCTGGGTGCAGCCGTCGAGGTGCACGAACTGCGCAAGGAGTTCCGTCGCAAGGACTCCAGAAAGCGCGGCGAGAAGCGCGGCAAGAAGCCTGCGCGCGTCGCCCTCGACGGCGTCTCGTTCACGATGGAGAAGGGCGAGACAGTCGCGATCCTCGGCCAGAACGGCTCGGGGAAGTCGACGCTCGTCCGGCTGCTCTCGACGCTTCTCCTGCCTGACGGTGGACACGCCCGAATCCTCGGCCACGACGTGGTCGCGGAGCCGCGCGCCGTGCGCCGGCTCGTCAACCGAGTCTCGGTCGAGGCGTCGTTCTTCAAGAAGATGTCGGCGGCGGAGAACCTCGGGTACGCCGCCCGTTACTACGGCATGAGATCGTCGGAGACGCGCGACAGGATTCCCGATGATCCTCGAGCGCGTCGGATTCCCGCCGGACCGACGGGACGAGCCGATGGAGGCGCTCTCTCGCGGGATGCAGCAGAAGGTCGCGCTCGCCCGGGCTCTGCTCACCTCGCCGGTCGTCCTCCTCCTCGACGAGCCGACCACGGGTCTCGACCCGCGCTCGAAGCTCGAGGTACAGGAGTTCATCCGCGAGATCCGCGAGACCCATGACTCGACGATCCTGCTCTGCACGCACGACCTCGCCGAGGCGGAGACGCTCGCGGAGCGGGTCGGCATTCTCGACCGCGGGAAGCTGCTCGCGCTCGAGCCGGCTGACGATCTCAAGCGCCGCTACGGGGCGGAGACCCTCGAGGAGGCGTTCTTCGCCGCGAGCGGTCGTGAGTTCGAGGCCGAAGCAGACGAGGACGACGACGACCGGGAGGTGTTCGCATGAAAGCCGTAGGCGCCACTCTGAGAGCCGAGCTGGTCGGCGCCGGCGGCGTCGTCGAGCGCAACTTCTACCTCACCAAGCGCTACATCTGGTGGGACCTCGCGTGGTTCTTCTGGACCGTCGCGAACACGCTCACGATCGTGTTCATCGCGCAGGGCATCGAGTCGACGGGCGGCCAGATCGACGTCAACGAGGTCGCAACGAGCCTGCTCATCGGCGCCGTCGTGTGGGCCTATCTCGGCGTGCTCTTCGAGTTCCTCATGGAGACGGTCGCCTGGGAGCGCTGGGAGGGGACGATCGAGTACACGTTCATGGCACCGCTGTCGCGGGCGATGCATCTCGCCGGCCAGGGGGTCTTCGCCATCTCGTACGGGTTGCTCCGCGCGGTCTTCCTGTTCACGGTCTGCGCGCTGTTCTTCGACCTGTCGATGCCGGATGCGAACTTCTTCGGGGCCTTTCTCGTGCTCGCGATCGCGTCCATCTCGTTCATCGGCATCGGCGTCATGACGTCGGTCCTGCCGCTGATCTCGCCGGAGAAGGGCACGCAGCTCGGGTTCGTCGCCCAGGGCACGTTGCTCGTGGTGTCCGGGGTCTACTACCCGGTGAGTGTCCTCCCCGAGTGGATGCAGTTCATCGCGAAGTTCTCCCCCGCGACCTACGCGCTCGCGGGCGCGCGCAAGGCCATCCTCGAAGGCGCGCCGCTGTCCGCTCTCTGGGGCGACATCTGGCCTCTGCTCATCATCGGCGCGGTCTCGATCCCGCTCGGGCTGTGGGTCTTCTCGCGCGGCGAGCTGTATGCAAAGCGGCACGGCAAGCTGAAGCGGAGCGGCTGATGGAACACGCTGTCCGTGTCGAGCGGCTGTTCAAGGGCTTCGACGTCCACGAGCGCGAGGCAGGTTTGAGAGCGTCTGCCAAGGGCCTCGTGCGCCGCAAGACGCGCGAGGTGCGTGCCGTGGACGAGATCTCGTTCTCGATCGAGTCGGGAGAGGTCGTGGGCTTCCTCGGTCCGAACGGCGCTGGCAAGACCACGACGCTCAAGATGCTCTCTGGCCTGCTCTACCCCTCGGGCGGTGAGGCGCTTGTCCTCGGCCTCGTTCCATCCAAGCGGGAGCGTGACTTCCTGAGCCGGATCACCCTCGTCATGGGGAACCGGAACCAGCTGCAATGGGACCTGCCGGCGCTCGACTCGTACGAGCTCAACCGTGCGATCTTCCGGATCCCGCGCGAGGAGTTCACTGCAATTCGCGACGAGCTCATCGAGCTCCTCGGGATAGGCGACCTCGTGCGGAAGCCGGTTCGGCAGCTCTCCCTCGGCGAGCGAATGAAGGCGGAGATCGTCGGCGCGCTCCTCCACCGTCCACAGGTCCTTTTCCTCGACGAGCCGACGATCGGGCTCGACGTCACGATGCAGAAGCGGATCCGCGCCTTCGTCGCCGACTACAACACTCGCTACGGAGCCACGGTCCTCCTGACGAGCCACTACATGGCCGACGTGGAGGCGCTCTGCGAGCGCGTCATCGTCATCCACCATGGCCGAATCCTGTTCGACGGTCCGCTGAGCGGTCTCGCCGATCAGTTCGCGGCGTACAAGACGATCGGCGTCGTGCTCGAGAACGGTCATGCCGACCTCTCGCGCTACGGCGAGGTGATCCACCGTGACGGCGACTGGATCACGCTCCGCGTCCCGAAGAAGGACACGTCCAGCGTCACCGCGCAGCTGCTCGCAGAGGAGAACGTTCTCGACCTGAACGTCGAGGACCCGCCGATCGAGGACGTGATCGAGCTCGTGTTCGCGCAGGAGCGGCCCGAGTGAGCGTCCAGCCCGTTGCAGCTCCGTTGGGTCGGCCCGGCGCCTTCAAGTCGATGGTCGCTCTCTACCTCGCAGCGATGCGTATGGCGGTGCAGGAGCAGTTCCAGTACCGCACCGCGAACTACTTCTACATGCTCGGGATGATCGCCGAGCCCGTGATCTACCTCGTCGTCTGGACGACGATCGCGGAGCAGCAAGGCGGGACGGTGCAGGGCCTTTCTGTCGGCTACTTCGCCGCGTACTACATCGTCTGGACGCTCGTCCGCAACATGAACATCGTCTTCGGGGCGCCTTACTGGGAGCACCGAATCCGCGAGGGCGACCTGAACCGCGATCTCCTGCGCCCGATCTTGCCGCTCCATTACGACATCGCATATTTCGCGGGCTGGAAGGTCGTCGTGATCGTCCTCTGGATCCCGCTCGCCTTTGCGCTTTCGCTTCTCTTCGATCCGACGCTCTCGCCGAACGCGCAGCAGATCGCCGCGTTTGCGGTCGCGATTTGGGGGGCGTATCTCATCCGCACGATGTTCCAGGAGAGCCTCGGAATGCTCTGCTTCTGGACGACGCGTGGCGCTGCCGTCTTCGATCTGTGGATGGCCGCGGAGCTCCTGCTCTCGGGGCGCCTTGTCCCGATGCCGCTCATGCCCGACTGGGTGCAGGAGCTCGCTCGCTTCCTGCCGTTCCAGTGGGCGTTCTACTTCCCCATCGAGGCCCTCGTCGGCGACATGTCCGGCACCGAGCTCCTGCGCGGCCTCGCCGCCCAGCTCCTCTGGATCCTGATCGGGCTTGCGATCTTCCGCGTCGCGTGGCGCTTCGCGATCCGCCGCTATTCGGCGGTCGGAGGCTGAGGCTGCCATGAACACGATCCGCGTCAGCTTGCTCTACTTCAAGCTCGGGGTACTGAACGAGCTCCAGTACCGCGTCAACTTCTTCGTGTCGCTCTTCCAGATGGCGATAGCACTCGTAACCGGGCTCGTTGTGCTGTCGCTCGTGTACTCGCAGACCCAGGAGCTGAACGGCTGGACCCAACCCGAGCTCCTCTGCGTGTTCGGTATCCAGATCCTGATGGGCGGGCTAATCAGGACGTCGATCCAGCCGAACATGACGCGCCTGATCGAAGAGGTGCGGGACGGGAAGCTCGATTTCACGCTGACGAAGCCCGAGGACGCGCAGGTGCTCGTAAGCGTGCGTGAGGTGCGCATCTGGCAGGTAGTTGACATCCTGTCCGGTGCGATCGTCCTCGGGTTCGGGCTGTCGCGGATCCAGTCGGAAGTCGGTGTAGGTGACGTTCTGGCCTTCTTCGTCACGCTCGTGCTGGGTGCCGTCCTCATCTACTGCTTCTGGCTCGTTCTTGCCACGATTGCTTTCCGGGCCGTGAACATGTGGCACGCCGTCGAGCTCTTCGACGGGATCTTCCAGACGGGACGATGGCCGATCGGTATCTACCCTCCGTGGCTCCGCTTCGGGGTCACCTTCCTCGTACCGATCGCGTTCGCGGTCACCGTGCCGGCCGAAGCGCTCACCTCGCGGCTTGACTGGCAGACGCTCGTCCTGGCATTGGTCTTCTGCGTCGCCTTGTTCGCGTTCACCCGCTGGTTGTGGGGGCGCGGCCTGCGCAGCTACTCGGGTGCGTCGGCCTAGGCGGGAACCCGTCGCCGGGGGCTGCTACAGTCCCGCGGTCTGTGTGAGGCGACGGGGCCTCGGGCGGCTTTGCCGTCCGGGGTCTTTTCATTTTCAAGGAGGAGACGATGGCACGACCGAGGACGCAGGCCGCGCCCAAGAGGACTGGGAGCGCGATGGTGAAGAGCAAGGATCGCGCGACGTCGAGCGTGGCCGCTCGCCGCGCGGTGCTCAAGCGCATCAAGGACGAAGGCGTCGAGCACGTGCTCTTCTGGTTCACCGACCTCGAAGGACATCTCAAGTCGTTCGCGATCACGCCGTCGGAGATGGAGGAGGCGTTGAACGACGGGATGGGCTTCGACGGCTCGTCGATCACCGGCTTCAACGCGATCGAGGAGTCGGACATGGTTGCGATCCCGGATCCGGCGAGCTACCAGCTCATGCCACGGCCCCTCGACGAGCACGGACACGCGCTCGGAGCGAAGGTCGCGCGCATGATCTGCGACGTCGTGACGCCCGACGGTTCGCCGTACGAGGGCGACCCACGCTTTGCACTGCGGAAGGCGCTCGAGCGGATGCGGGGCATGGGCTTCGACGCGTTCAACGTCGGTCCCGAGCTCGAGTACTTCCTCTTCGAGGACGACAAGGGCACGGAGACGATCGACGAGGGCGGCTACTTCGCGATGACCGCGCAGGACGCGGCAACCGAGGTGCGCAACGACACGATCGCCGCGCTCGAAGCAGTCGGGATCCCGATCGAGTACCACCACCACGAGGTGGGGCCGTCCCAGCACGAGATCGACATGCGCTACGCGGACGCGTTGGCGATGGCCGACTACACGGTCACCTACCGCCTGATCGTGAAGGAGGTCGCCGCCTGGCACGGCTACTACGCGACCTTCATGCCGAAGCCGCTCTTCGGCGAGAACGGGTCGGGAATGCACACGCACATGTCGCTCTTCAAGAACGGCCGGAACCAGTTCTTCGACGGTCGCGATCCGCACCATCTCTCGCCCGTCGCGAAGGGGTTCATCGCAGGGCTGCTCGTTCACGCCCGTGAGATCTCGGGCGTCCTCGCGCAGTGGGTCAACTCGTACAAGCGGCTCGTGCCCGGCTACGAGGCTCCCGTCTACGTCGCCTGGTCGCAGCGGAATCGCTCGGCGCTCATCCGGATTCCGCTCTACAAGCCCGGCTCGGAGCAGGCGACTCGCGCAGAGATCCGCTGCCCCGATCCCGCGTGCAACCCGTACCTCGCCTTCGCGGCGCTGCTCCACGCAGGGCTCGACGGGATCGAGAAGGGCTACGAGCTCCCCGAGCCGATGGAGCGAAACCTCTACCGCCTCTCGCCGGAGGAGCGGCGCGAGCAGGGGATCATCGCCCTACCGGAGTCGCTCGGCGAGGCGATCGACGAGCTCTCCGGCTCCGATCTCATGCGGCGTGCGCTCGGCGAGCACATCTTCCCGCGCTACATCGAGCTCAAGCGGAAGGAGTGGGACGAGTACCGCGTCCAGGTGACCGAGTGGGAGAAGGACAAGTACCTCGCCTCGCTGTGACGGTTGCACTTGCGCGGACCAGGAGAAAGTCGGATGATCTGCAATGCAAGGTGAGCCGCTAGGCGAGCGGCCCCCTTGTATCTGACGGCCGATCGCGGGCTCCCTGGTGTGGAGCCCGTGGTCGTAGTGGGTGGAACGTGCTGGCGCATTTCCACCCGGGTGGAAATCGAGCGTCGGAGCACGAGTCGCCGCCGACGCGTCGGCGCCGGCGCGCTCTCCGGACTGCGCCTAGCTCGGGCTTGCCGGCCATCGCCCAGATCGCGACGATGTAGGCGGCGAGCAGGATGACCGAGATGACCATGGTCGTCTTGAGCAGTGCTGTGCCCTTGCCCGCTCCGCAGGCGGCGGACGCCGATCCCGCCGACGACGAGCGCGATGACGAGGAGAGGCAAGCCGACGTCCGCGACGCCCGCACCCGATCCCGATCCACGTGGGCTCGGGCGCGTCTTCGCCCGTGATAGCCCTCCTTGCTTGCCAGCCACTCGGCGCCGACTCGCATCAGCACGTAGCCGGGGAGGCCGACCGCGAGGAGCGACCAGTACCCGAATCGGAGGAGCTGTGCATCGCCCCTGGCGAACACGAGCGCAGATGCTGCCGTCAGGGTTCCTCCGACGAGGATCATCGCCCCGCTGACGTGCAGCAAGAGCACCCAGTCCCAGTCGTTCGGCCGAATCGACTCGACGAAGACGTTCATGCGCCGGGCTTGAAGATCATGTCGACGAGGATCAGGGCCACTGCAACCGTCGTCAGGAAGTGCATGAGCACACCGCGCGAGGTTCGGTTGAGCGCGAGCAGCTCCGCGCTCGGGCCGGTCTTGCCCGGCTGCTTGTAGCTCCTCCGCCTTGTTCATCCCCTGCATGTACGCGGCGCCTGTCCGTTGACCCGTCGCCGTTGCTATCACCCAGAGGACGAGCGCGGCGATCACCCAGCCGTCCCAGACGTGATAGCGCTCGAGCGCTATGGCGAGCCAGATTCCGAGGACGATCGTGCCGCCGGCGCCTACACCGACCGCGATGTTTCCGACCTTCACCACTGGCCCCATCCGGACGGTCGCGTCGGGCGTGTCGGTCCGGCGGACCGCGACTACGAGAATCCAGAACAGCACGAGGCCGCCCACGAAAGCGAAGGCACTGAGCAGGTGGAGCGACAGAAGCCAGTCGTCGAAGCTCACTCGCCGGGAGCCTATGGCCTTGGGCAAATCCCGACAAGCTCCCTTACCACGGGACACGCGACAATGGACGGGTAGTGGACGCGACCGCACGGCACCTCCGGCTTCTCACCGAGACGATCGCGGCCGTCAACTCGTCTCTCGACCTGCAGGAGGTGCTCGAGCTGGTCGCGGACAAGGTCGCAGACGCGGTCGGCACGGACGCGTGTTTCGTCTACCTCTACGACGAGAGCACCGACGAGCTGGTGCTCCGAGCGACGCACGGCAGCGGCGTCGAGGAGATGACCAGGACGCCCAGAATGCGGCCGGGCGAAGGCATCACCGGCGTCGCCGCGGCCGAGCGCGCTCCCGTGATGATCGCTGAGAAGGCGCACCTCGATCCCCGCTTCAAGGAGTTCCCGAACCTGCCCGAGGACGAGTACGAGTCGATCCTCGCGGTTCCGATCGTTGCACGCGAGAAGCTCGAAGGCGCGCTGAACGTCCGGACGCGCGAGCCGCGCGTTTTCACCGATGCGGAGATCGAGCTGCTCGTCGCGATCGCGTCACAAGTCGCGCAGACGATCGAGCATGCCCAGCTGTACGCAGCGGCGCAGCGGCGCGTGGTCGAGCTCGAGGCGCTGGCGCGGATCTCGGAGGCAGTCTCCGAGTCGCTGTACCTGGAGGAGTCGCTGCAGGCGATCGTGCGGACGACGATGGAGTCGCTGCACGCCACCGGTGCCGCGCTCGTCCTCGAGGACGGGAAGATCGCATGGCCGGAGGGGCTCGCGGGCGCATACGCGGTGCGCATGCCGCTGCGCTGGAAGCGCAGGCAGATCGGCGAGCTCGTCTGCGATCGGGACTCACCGTTCTCGGACGACGATCGGGCGCTGCTGGAGGCGATCGCGCACCACGCCGCAGTTGCACTCGAGCACGGACGTGCGGTGATGCGCGGCGTGCTGGCTCAGGAGATTCACCATCGCGTGAAGAACAACCTGCAGGCGGTCGCGTCACTGCTTCGCCTGCAGGCGCGTGCCGAGCACGTCGACCCCGCCAAGGCCCTGCAGGACTCCGTGAACCGGATCCTCGCGATCGCGGCCGTGCACGAGGTGCTGACGGAGCACCGAGAGGACGATGTCGATCTCGACGAGCTCGTCGACCGGCTGCGCGCAATGCTCGTCCAGGGCCTCGCGATGGGGAAGGACGTCACGGTGGATCTCGCGCCGATGTCGCTCGCCGGTCAGCAGGCGACCGCCCTCGCGCTCGTCTTCACGGAGCTCTTCCAGAACGCACTCGAGCACGGTGGCGAGCACGTCTCGATAGCGTTGGAGAACCGTGCCGGCGACATCGTCCTGACGATCGCCGACGACGGCAAGGGCCTCCGCGGCAACGGTGACGGAACCGGCCTCTCGATCGTTCGAGCGCTCGTCAAGGACGAGCTGCAGGGCACGATCGACCTCCACGACGCCGACGGTCTCCGTGCTCAGGTGGTGTTTCCGGCGTGAACGACCCGTACGCACCTCTGAAGGACAACTCGTGGCGTGAGCTCGCCGAGATCGATGCGAGGCTCGAGGCAGGTGAGATCGACGAGCGGGGATGGCACGAGGCGATCGCTGCGATCGTCGTGCCCGCCTACCTCGGAGCCGAGACCCCGTGGGGGCAGTCGGGCAAGTCGGGGACGGACGAGGACTGGGAGTGGTCGAGGAGCCACGTCGCGGATGCGATCGACCGTGACGGGTCGTTCCTCGACATCGGGTGCGCGAGCGGCTACCTCATGGAGTGCCTGCCGCGCTGGACGGCGTTCGAGGTCGAGCCGTACGGGCTCGAGATCTCACCCGAGCTGGCCGTGCTTGCCCGGAGGCGACTTCCGCGCTGGGACGCGCGGATCTTCGCCGGCAATGCGCTCGACTGGGAGCCGCCGCGGGAGTTCACCTACATCCGCACGGGTCTCGAGTACGTCCCGCCGGCTCGGCGGAGCGAGCTCGTCACGAAGCTCCTTGCGTCGTGCGAGCGGCTGATCGTAGGGGTCTTCAACGAGCACGAGAGCGAGCGGACGATCGAGAGCCTGCTCGAGTCGTGGGGCGTCGAGGTAGCGGGTCGTAGCGCCCGGCCGAATCGCCGGAAGCAGGGCATGGAGTACCGCGTCGTCTGGATCGACTCGTGAGCGGCATTGGCGAGCCGCCTGAGCGGTTGCGCGTACTGATCGCGGAGGACGAGACGATCATCCGGCTCGACTTGAAGGGCCTGCTCGAAGACGCAGGCTTCGAGGTCTGCGCCGAGGCCAGAGATGGAGAGGAGGCGGTTCGTCTCGCGCGCGAGACGTCGCCCGACGTGGCGCTCCTCGACGTGAAGATGCCGGGGATCGACGGAATCGAGGCAGCGCGTCGGATCCTGGACGAGCGCCCGATCCCCATCGTGATCGTGACCGCGTACGGTGAGCGCGAGCTCGTCGCGCGGGCGGTCGAGGCCGGTGTGTACGGCTATCTCGTGAAGCCGTTCCGCGAGACCGACGTGCTCCCGGCGATCGAGACCGCACGCGCACGGCACGAAGAGCTCGTGGCCCTGCGCGAAGAGGCGGATTCGCTCGCCGAGGCCCTCGCCGCGAGGAAGGCGATCGAGCGAGCCAAGGGGATCCTCATGGAGCGGGAGGGACTCTCGGAGCAGGAGGCATTTGCGCGACTGCGCAAGGCCAGCCAGATCTCCGGCCGCCCCCTGAAGGTCGTCGCAGAGGCGCTCGTCGCCACGCTTGGCGGCGACTCAGTGCGCGGCGAGTAGCTGCTCTTCCTGGCGGCGGTAGAGACGCCGACCGAGCCACAGCGCCATGAGCGCGAGAGCGAACGGAGCGACCACGACGAGCGCGGCGAGGGCGACGACGGCTTCCCAGAGGAGGATGTTCAAGGACTCGTGGATCGTGCGGTCGAAGCGGGAGGGCACCGGGACGACTCCCGAGGCGCCCGGGGTGACGATCGTGAGCTGGATCGTCGCCATGCTGGCTTCGTCCTTCGTCGATGCCACGCCCTGACGGAGTTGCCGGAGCTCGCCGCGCAAGACCTGACGGCGTGCCTCCAGCAGCGATCTCGTTTCCGCGTCGAGGTCCTCGGACTCGAGCCGAGCCGTGATGTGGACGATCTGCTTCCGTACAGAAGCCGCGCGTCGCTCGAGCTGGTCGAGCCCTTCCTGGAGGTCGTCGACAGTCACCTTCTGCGAGGTGAGCTTGCCGAGTGCCGAGAGGCCGACGATCGCCTCCTGCACCCGGGCCACCGGCACGCGCACCGTTAGCATTGCCGCCCCTTCGTCGCCCGTCGCGACGGAAGAGCTGACGATGTGGCCGCCGAGTGAGCGTGTGAGGTCGAGCGCCTTCTGCGACGCATCGGATACGGCGCTCGAGTCGGGAACCGTCACCGTGAGCGTTGCGGCAACGCGCTGCGCGCGCTGGTCCGGCGCGATACTCAGAGACTGATCAGCGGTGCCGGGGACGGCGGTTCCTCGTAGCGGGGGGGCGGTCGCGGTCGATGGCGCCGCCTCGGCACCGCTTCCGGCGACCGTCGTCGTCTCCTTGAGATCCGTGCCGACTGCTTCGTTGCCGCCCGACCGCGCCAGGCCGAAGACGAGAGCGCTCGAGAGGAGCACGAGAGCCGCTGCTACCGGGACGAGCGCGATTCGGAAGCGTGGAACCCTGATTCGTCCGAAGGGCAGAGCGCGCTGTGAGCTCTCCTGCGAGGCGAGGGCACGAACGCGCTCGCGAAGCTCGGGCGGCGCAACGGGCCGGGCTGCTCGGAGTCGGGTGGTGAGATCGGAGGTCATGGGTTCGTCATCCTCTCTTCGAGCTTCCCGAGCGCCCGGTGCAGGCGCGTCGATACCGCAGTGGTCGTGAGGCCGAGCAGGCGCGCTGCCTCGTCCCCGTCGAGGTCGAGCACGATCCGGAGGGCGATGACCTCGCGTTCGCCGGCTGTGAGCTCCTGTAGAGCTGCATCGAGGTCGGGCGAGAACCCCTCGAACGTCTCGTCGATCGCGTTGAGCTCGCTGCCTGCCCCCGCTCGCTCCTCTCGCCGTCTCCGTCGGCTGTCTGCGCGAAACCGGCCGAGTGCGGTGGAGCGGGCGATCGCAAGGAGCCAAGTGCGCGCGGTGCCGCGTACCGGGTCGAACTTCCGCCACCTGCGAAGGGCGGTCTCGAACGTCTCGCCGGTGAGATCCTCGGCCAGCGTTCGGTCCTTGGTGAGGTAGAGGAGGTAGCCGTAGACGTCGTCGAGGAACGCCTCGGCCGCCGAGGCGAACGTTGTGGTCGATTGCTCGGCCTGTGCGTGCGTCGGAGCGTCGAGTGTCACGGCGTGCACGACGGATCTACGCCGCCGACCGCGTCCTTCGTCACAAGGTCATCGCCCATGCGCTCGAGACAGTGTGTTGCACAGGGCTGATCGCACAGGGCTGATGCACAGGGCTGATCGCATCGGCTGATCGCATAGGCCGATCGCATCGACTCAGGGGCGTCTGATTCAGGGAGTCGGCGTCTGAGCGGCGTCGAACAGCGACTCCCAGCGAGAAAGGAGCTCCTGGAGCTGGTCTCGCGCCGCACGATGCGCAGCAAGGACGTCCATGTTCGTCCAGTCGTCGGCGAGCTTGCGCTCGAGCTCCGCGACTCGCGCCTCGGCCTCCGCGATTCTTGCCTCGGTGAGCTCGAGGTCCGTCGGGGCTGCCTTCGGCTCACGACGTGGTCGTGAGGCCGCCGCACGTACGGGCTTCTCCTCCGGCGGCTGTTCCTTCGCGGTGGCCGACGAGCGTGCGAGTTGGAGGTCGGCCCAGCCGCCGTCGTACGAGCGCAGCGTCAGGTCCTCGACCGCGATGATCCGATCCGGTACGACGTCCAGTAGCGCCCGGTCGTGCGAGACGAGGAGGACGGTTCCGGGAAACGCCTCGAGCGCCGCCTCGAGTGCTTCGCGGCTCTCGAGATCGAGATGGTTCGTCGGCTCGTCGAGGACGAGGAAGTTTGCCCCCGATGCGACGAGAAGCGCGAGCGCCAGCCGCCTCCGCTCGCCTCCGGACAACGCC
This sequence comes from uncultured Actinomycetes bacterium, assembly GCA_963734825.1. Taxonomy (GTDB): domain Bacteria; phylum Actinomycetota; class Thermoleophilia; order Gaiellales; family Gaiellaceae; genus GMQP-bins7. Next base: position 434,255 of record CAVTIQ010000005.1, read on the forward strand.
GAGACCGGACGTTCATGGGTCTCCCAGCCAGAGAAGAGGAAACGGCCGAGCAGCATCTGCGCCTGTGGCCGGGGAAGTCCTGTTGCCGCGGCCGCACAATCCAGCACGGAACCGGTCTTCGGGAGCTCCTGCGTGTGCTGCGAGAAATACCCGGGGACGACTCCGTGCCCGATGCGCGACGTCCCGGCATCGAGCTCTCGGTACCCGAGCAATGCCGCCAGAAGCGTCGTCTTTCCGCTCCCGTTCGGGCCGACCAGCGCGACCTTCTCGCCCCGGTCGACCGCGAGGCTTGCATCCTCGAGAAGGAGCTTGTCACCCGCCTCGAGCCGGATTCCTTCTGCCTCGAGCACGACCTTGCCGGAGCGCGGGGGGTTCAGGAAGTCGAAGCCCAGCGTCCTTCTTCCTCGCGTGAGGGCCTGGTGCGTCGCCGCGGCGCTCGCGCGTTCCCGCTCGAGCCGGCCGATCTGGGTGAGCTTGGCCTGCGCCTGCTTCGCCTTCGACTTCTTGTAGCGGAACCGTTCGACGAAGCGCTCGAGACGGGCGATGTCGTCCGAGACGCGCTCGGCAGTTCTCGCGGCTGCTCCGGCGCGGGCGGCTTTCTCACGCCTCCACTCGTGCCAAGGGCCGGCGAAGAAGTGTGCGCCCCCTGGGGAGAGCTCGAGGACTGCGGTCGTCACGGCCTCGAGGAACCAGCGATCGTGCGCGACGAGGATCACTGCGGCGTCGATCGTGTCGAGCTCGCGCTCGAGCCACTCGAGGTTCTCGACGTCCAGGTGGTTCGTCGGCTCGTCGAGAAGAAGCAGGTCGGGATCGCCCGCGAGCACCCGCGCGAGCGAGGCGCGCGTGAGCTCGCCGCCCGAGAACGTGTCGAGACGCCGATCGAGATCTGCGTCGGAGAAGCCGAGACCGCGCACCGCGGAGGCGACGCGGTCGCGCCAACCCCAACCACCTCCATGCTCTAGCCGTGTCTGCGCATCGGAGTAGCGACGGAGCGTGGCCTCGTCGTGAGCGCCACCAGCCATCGCCTCCTCGAGCCGGCGTAGCTCTGTCTCGACAGCGAGCAGATCGCGGGCGCCCGAGAGCGCGTACTCGCGGAGGGTGAAGCCGAGGTCTCGCGGTGGTCGCTGGTCGTGAAGGGCAACGCGAGTGCCCTTGGCGAGCGCGAGCTCGCCGCCCTGAAGGGACGTCTCACCCGCGATTGCCCGCAGCAAGGTCGTCTTTCCCGCCCCGTTTGCGCCCGCGAGCGACAGGCGGTCGCGTCTGCCGACACTGAACGAGACGTCGGTGAAGAGCGGGTCTCCCGCGAACTCCTTGCGGAGGCTCGATGCGATCAGGACCGACATGGGCGGCTGAAGCGTAATGAGAGCGGCTCGCGCTCCGAGAGTCGGCGGGGCCACGATGTGCTGGCACGCGGTGTCAGCCGCAAGTGGCTGTCACATTCCCTAGCTCTGCCGGCCCGCAGGCATGAGCGTAGGATTCCTGCGTGATCGCGGGCCTGAGCCCACGCATGCGTGCAATCGGCATCGCCGCTCTCGCTATCGCCGCTGCGGTGCTCGTGTACGTGCTGATCGGCCGCGACGACGGGTCGTCCGCTCCCGCACCGGAGGCGGCTCCGGTCGACGCACGCCCGGTGATCCCGGCCGAAGCAGTGACGCTGAGGCAGCTGAAGAGTCAGGCAGCGTCGCAATCGCGGCCGTTGTACTGGGCCGGTCCACGCGCAGGCGCGACGTACGAACTGACTCGCTCAGCAGACGGGCGGACTTACGTGCGCTACCTCACCGGGGGCGCCACCGCTGGCGATCCGGCCGCCGACTTCGTCACGGTGGCGACCTATCCGCAGGCTAATGGCTTCGATGCAGTGAACACTGCTGCCGCCAAGGCGGGAAACACCAAGATCGACCTCCCGGCAGGCGGCGTCGCGGTCACGAGCCCGAGCCTTCCCTCGAGCGTCTACCTCTCGTACCCCGGCGCGGACTACCAGGTCGAGGTGTATGCACCCGATGCCTCTACGGCGGTCGACCTTGTCAAGAGCGGGAAGGTCACGCCGGTCGGCGGCGGAACCCCGGTCGCGGCAGGGGCGGCGCAGGGCCTCAGACTTTCCGCGCTCCGCACCCTCGCGAAGTCGGAGCCCGGGATCTACTGGGCCGGCCCCCGGCCTGGGACGACGTACGAGGTCACCCACACTCCGGGAGGACGGACATTCGTCCGCTACCTGACCGGCGGCGCGAAGGTCGGAGACCCGCGTGCGCAGTTCCTCGCAATCGCGACCTATCCGCAGCAGGACGCACTCGCGCAGGTCAACGCGGCCGGCAACCGGAGCGGGATCGTGAAGATCGAGCTCGAGGACGGAGGGCTCGCCATCTACGACCCCGCCCACCCCACGAGTGTCTTCGTCGCGTTCCCGGGCGTGGACAGACAGATCGAGGTCTACTCGCCGAAGCAGGGCGAAGCACGCTCACTCGTAAAGCGCGGTCGGATCGTTCCCATCAGCTAGGAGCTGGACCTGCTCGTCTCCTGGGTCCTGTTCCCGCTCGTGCTCGGGGTGCTCTGCGTCGGCTGCGGAGAGCTACTTGCGCGCGCGGCCGGTGTGACGCTCCGCTCCTCGCTCGTGCTCCCGTGTGGGCTTGCAGTGGTGGTCGTCGCGGCGAGCCTGGCGACCGCGCTTCCGATCACGGCTCCGTTCTCCACCCCCCTGGTCGTCGGGCTCGCGGTAGCCGGGCTGTGCCTTCTTCCTCGATGCCGACCCGGACGCGATACGTGGACCGCCGCCGCCGTTGGCGTGGCGACTTTTCTGCTCTTCGGGGCTCCGGTTCTGCTCTCCGGCGACCCGACGTTCGCGGGCTACGTGAAGCTAGACGACACCGCGACGTTCCTCGCGTTCACCGATCACGTCCTCGAACACGGCCGTGATCTCTCCGCACTCGGACCGTCGTCGTACGAGGCGACGCTCTCCGTGAACGTCGCCAACGGGTACCCACTTGGTTCGATTCTTCCCCTCGGGGTCGTCGCGCGACTCGTGGGTACCGACCCGGCGTGGGTCTGGCAGCCGTACATCTCGTTCGCGGCCGCGGTGCTCGCGATGACGTTCTACGGCCTGGCTACCCATCTCGTCCCCTCGCGGGGGCTCAGGGCGGTGGTCGCACTCGTCGGGGCGCAGTCCGCGCTCCTCTACGGATACGCGCTCTGGGGCGGCGTCAAGGAGGTTCTGGCGGCGGCCTTTCTCGCGCTGTCGGCAGCCACCCTGACCTACGCCGTCCGAGGCAGGCCGCGGGCGACGCTCGTTCCGGCGACCGTGTTCGCGGCCGTGATCGGAGTGTTGAGCCTCGGCGGCTGGGTCTGGCTTCTCCTTCCCGCCGCGGCACTGGTTGCGGCTCCGGGCACGCGGCGCTGGGCTCGGACCGCCGCGTTCTGCGGATTCACGGTGTTGCTCACGCTCCCTGCGATCGCGGAGGCAGGTGCCTTCCTCAGGGGGGACAACGTGAGCTCGTTTCGCTCCACCGAGGAGCTCGGCAACCTCGTGCGCCCACTGCGGCTACGCCAGGTGCTGGGCGTGTGGCCAACCGAAGACTTCCGCATCGACCCGGAGCACCCTTGGCTCACCGCCGGGCTGATCGTGGTCGCCATCACGGGCCTCGCGCTCGGCGTGGCCCTCGCATGGCGCCGACGCTCGTGGCCGGTGCTCGTCCTCGCTTCGACCGCAGCGGTGGGCACGACAGTCTTCGTCGTCGCCGGCTCGCCCTGGCTCGCGGGCAAGGCACTCGCGATTGCTTCGCCGGTTGCGTTGTTCCTTGCGGCATGCGGCTATGCCGCCGCGCTGGGGGGGCGGCGGACACGGGTTCCACTCGTCTTCGCTGGGGTTCTGGTTGCGGGAGTTGTCTGGTCGAACGTCCTCGCATACCAGGGCGTGTGGCTGGCGCCTTACGACCAGCTCAAGGAGCTCGAGTGGATCGGGAACCGCTTCGCAGGCCAGGGGCCGGCGCTGATGACCGAGTACCAGCCGTATGGCGTCCGTCACTTCCTCCGCCGACTCCAGGCCGAGGGCGCCTCGGAGTTGCGCCGCCGATCCGTCCTCCTTGAAAATGGCGAGTCTCTCCAGAAAGGAGCGTACGCCGACCTCGACGAGTTCGCGCTGACCGAGTTGACGGGCACGTATCGCCTGTTGGTTCTTCGTCGCTCGCCTGTGTCGAGCCGGCCGCCGGCCGCCTATGAGCTTGCCCTGCGGGGACGGTGGTACGACGTGTGGCAGCGGACCGAGGGCGCCGTGCCGGCCGAGCATTTCCCACTTGGTGGGCCGCTCGACCGGCTCGGCTCGGCTACCTGTGCCGCAGTGCACGCCCTTGCCCGTCGCGCGGGGACGGACGGAGAGCTCGTGACCCCGGAACCGACGGCGGGAGCGGTAGGAGGGATCGCGGGCCTGCTCCCGCCCGGCTGGGTGTCGGCGGGAGCGGGCTCAGGCGTCGTGCGAGCCGCGCGTTCGGGCGCGATCTCAGTGCCGCTCACGGTTTCTCGCGACGGCGAGTACGGAGTGTGGGTCGGTGGGTCGATTCGGGGCCGGCTCCACGCATCGGTCGATGGCCGGATCGTGGGGTCGTCCGGCCCTCACATCAATCAGGGAGGCATGTGGGTGCGGATCGGCGCTCTGAGTCTTCGGGAGGGCTCGCACACGGTGGCGATAGCCCTCGAGCGGAGGCCGTATCGCCCCGGCTCGAGCGACGACGCCTTCTACATCGGGCCTGTCGCGCTAGCGGAGGAGCCGAGCGGCGCCCTCGAGACGTACGCGCCGTCGACATCGAGCGCCCTGTGTGACCGGCGAGTCGACTGGATCGAGGCGATCCGCCGCTAGCACCTCCGGTCGCGCGGGAATCGGCTGGGCGCGGTCGGCGGCCGATGCCAGCGCTACGTCGAGCACAGTGCGAACGGCGTCAGGGTCACCGTGCCGCCGGCATTCGTCTCGAGATCCACCGTCGCAGTCCATACCGTTGTACTGCTCGGATACGAGGAGATGAGCTGAACCTCGGCGGGGTCCCCCGTCGTCGTGACCAGGACGCCTCCCCCCAGCAGTACTTTTCCGGCCGGGCAGGTCACGGTTCCCGTCAAGAGCCCTGCCGTTGCACGGGTGACAGCAGTGCCAACGATACGTTGGCTGCCCGACGAGGGTCCCGTTGGGCCTGTGGCACCGGTCGGGCCACCCGGGCCTACGGGTCCCTGTGGGCCCGCAGGGCCGGTGTTGCCCTGGGGGCCGGTCGCACCCGTCGCACCCTGGGGACCTGCCCCTCCAGTCGCGCCCTGAGCGCCGGTCGGGCCGACAGGCCCCGTCGGTCCTGCCGGGCCTGTCGCACCCGTCGCACCTTGCGTGCCTGTCGCACCCTGGGGACCCGCCGCACCTGTGGGTCCCGCCGGGCCCTGCGGGCCAGCCGCTCCGGTGGCACCCGTTGAGCCCGTCGTACCGGTGGCACCCGTCGCGCCAGTCGGACCCTGCGGCCCGGCAGGCCCGATCGGGCCCTGCGCACCTGTCGTACCCGTCGCTCCGGTGGCACCCGTTGAGCCCGTAGCACCTGTAGCCCCTGTTGCACCCTGCACGCCGGTCGCACCCGTCGGCCCCTGCGGGCCTGCGGGACCCGTGGCTCCGGTCGCGCCCGTGGCTCCGGTCGCGCCCGTCGATCCTGGTCGTGATCCCGTCGATCCTGTTGCGCCCGTCGATCCCGTGGCTCCCGTCGCCCCCTGCGGGCCTGCCGGACCCGTGGATCCAGTGGCTCCCGTCGCTCCGGTGGCACCCGTTGAGCCCGTCGTACCGGTGGCACCCGTCGCGCCAGTCGGACCCTGCGGCCCGGCAGGCCCGATCGGGCCCTGCGCACCTGTCGTACCCGTCGCTCCGGTGGCACCCGTTGAGCCCGTAGCACCTGTAGCCCCTGTTGCACCCTGCACGCCGGTCGCACCCGTCGGCCCCTGCGGGCCTGCGGGACCCGTGGCTCCGGTCGCGCCCGTGGCTCCGGTCGCGCCCGTCGATCCTGTCGCGCCCGTAGATCCGGTTGATCCCGTCGATCCTGTTGCGCCCGTCGATCCCGTGGCTCCCGTCGCCCCCTGCGGGCCTGCCGGACCCGTGGATCCAGTGGCTCCCGTCGCTCCGGTGGCACCCGTTGAGCCCGTCGTACCGGTGGCACCCGTCGCGCCAGTCGGACCCTGCGGCCCGGCAGGCCCGATCGGGCCCTGCGCACCTGTCGTACCCGTCGCTCCGGTGGCACCCGTTGAGCCCGTAGCACCTGTAGCCCCTGTTGCACCCTGCACGCCGGTCGCACCCGTCGGCCCCTGCGGGCCTGCGGCGACCCGTGGCTCCGGTCGCGCCCGTCGATCCTGTCGCGCCCGTAGATCCGGTTGATCCCGTCGATCCTGTTGCGCCCGTCGATCCCGTGGCTCCCGTCGCCCCCTGCGGGCCTGCCGGACCCGTGGATCCAGTGGCTCCCGTCGCTCCGGTGGCACCCGTTGAGCCCGTCGTACCGGTGGCACCCGTCGCGCCAGTCGGACCCTGCGGCCCGGCAGGCCCGATCGGGCCCTGCGCACCTGTCGTACCCGTCGCTCCGGTGGCACCCGTTGAGCCCGTAGCACCTGTAGCCCCTGTTGCACCCTGCACGCCGGTCGCACCCGTCGGCCCCTGCGGGCCTGCGGACCCGTGGCTCCGGTCGCACCCGTGGCTCCGGTCGCGCCCGTCGATCCTGTCGCGCCCGTAGATCCGGTTGATCCCGTCGATCCTGTTGCGCCCGTCGATCCCGTGGCTCCCGTCGCCCCCTGCGGGCCTGCCGGACCCGTGGATCCAGTGGCTCCCGTCGCTCCGGTGGCACCCGTTGAGCCCGTCGTACCGGTGGCACCCGTCGCGCCAGTCGGACCCTGCGGGCCTGCGGGCCCGGTTCCACCTCCACCTGATCCCGAGCCGGGCGGTCCTTGCGGGCCTGCCGGACCTGTGGCTCCGGTCGGGCCAGCCGGGCCAGCTGGGCCTGTCGCGCCGCCGCCTCCTCCTCCACTGATGTTTCCGGGATCCCACACCCGCCGGCGCTCGCGCTTCGAGCAAGCTTGGTTCCAGGGCACGACGCGCCCGCGACCCTTACGGTTGACGCAGACGTGGATGTCATCTGGGTCGCCGAGGCCGACGAGCTGCCCCCAGCGCACCAGCCGCTCGCCCTTGCGGCAGGAGGGTCGTTTCGGTGGAATGAAGCGCAGCTGGCCGGTACGTTGATCGACGATGCACGCCTGCTGGATGACCGCCGGCGCGAGTCTGCTCAGCTGCGTCCACTCGATGCGGCGCTCGGCAGAGCTACAGGGTGTCGCGGTCGTCTCGAGCCTCAGAGTTCCGTTGCTCTTCGCGACGCAGCCGACGAAGCGGAAGATGGCGTCGGTGCTCGCCCCTTGCGTCGCTTGGGCCGTCACGCCCGCGAGCACGACGGCGCACACGACAAGCGCGACGAGCGCCGGGCGGAGCAAACGAGATGTCCATGACCGAGCTTGTTGCCGGGTTCTTAGTGAGACCAGACGCCTCCTGAAGCGTGCTCGCGACTATATCGCGCTCGCCTCCGTCCCGAAGATTGGGTCAGGAGATGATGGGGAGCGCAGCAGCAGATGATCCCAGGTGGCAATCTCGCTCTCGGTCTACGCCGTTCGCACCGTCTGAGCGATCAGCCGTCGCGCAGCCGTGGCGATGTGGCCTGCGTCGATGCCGGCCGCGGCGAGCAGCTCGTCGGGCTTGCCCGAAACAGGCATTCCCTGCACGGCCAGCTTGAGGACCCGCGGCGGCTCGTCCGTGTCTGCGAGTGCAGCTAGGACAGCGTCGCCCAAGCCGCCTTCGGGCCAGTGGTCCTCGACGGTCACCAAGCGTCCCTCCGTGGCCTCGGCCGCGGCGAGAAGCGTCGCGCGGTCGAGCGGCTTGATCGAGTAGAGATCCACGACTCGCGCGGCGATGCCCTCGCTCGCGAGTACCTCCGCCGCGGCAAGCGCCTCATGGAGCGTTATCCCTGCGGCGACGATCGCGATGTCGTCGTCATCCGACGACCGCAGCACGCGGCTGCCGCCGATCTCGAACTCCTCGTCGGGGCCATACAACACGGGCGTCGCAGGCCGAAGCGTGCGGATGTAGCCGATCCCGTCGTGATCGACGAGCGCGGCCACGAGCTTTGCGGTCTGGTTCGCGTCGGACGGGTGGAGGACGACGCTTCCGTGTACCGCCCGAAACGCGGCGATGTCCTCGAGCGCCATCTGCGAGGGTCCGTCCTCGCCGATCGAGACGCCAGCGTGCGACCCCGAGATGACAAAGCTCGCCCTGCTGATTGCCGCCATACGGATGAAGTCGTACGCCCGGGCGAGGAACGCGGCGAACGTCGACGCGAACGGCCGCCATCCGCGCGCCTGGAGGCCGACCGCCGCGGCGACGAGTTGCTGCTCCGCGATGAACATCTCGAAGTAACGATCGGGATGGGCCTTGGCGAAGATGTCTGCAAACGTCGAGTTCGACACCTCGCCGTCGAGAGCCACCACGTCGCCTCGCGCAGATCCCACGGCGGCAAGTGCTTCTCCGTACGCCTTGCGCGTCGCGACCTCCGTGCCGAGCTCGTATCGGGGCAGCTCGAGCTCGCTCGTCGCGAAGCGATGTGCCTCGCCCGGCTCTGGCTTGGACACCTCGATGCGGATGTCGCGGCGTCCGCCGAGCTCTGCGATGGCGGCATCCGGGTCGTCGAGCGGCTTGCCGTGGAATCCGTTCGCGTTCTCGACGGCTGCGACGCCCTTGCCCTTGATCGTTCGCGCAATCACGACGGTCGGCTTCCCGGTCGTTGCGGTCGCCTCGGCGAACGCGGCGTCGATCTCTTCGACGTCGTGTCCGTCGATCGCGATCGCGTGCCAACCGAACGCGCGCGCGCGCTCGACGTAGACCTCGAGATCCCAGCCGACCATTGTCTCGCCGCGCTGTCCCAGGCGGTTGACGTCGAGGATCGCAGTCAGGTTGTCGAGCTCGTAGTGCGCGGCATGCTCGTACGCCTCCCACATCGACCCCTCGGCCATCTCGCTGTCACCGCAGAGGACCCAGACCCGGTACGGGAGGCGATCCAGGCGTTTGCCCGCCAGCGCCATTCCGACGCCGATCGGGAGTCCCTGGCCGAGCGAGCCCGTGGCAACGTCGACCCATGGGAGCACCGGCGTGGGGTGCCCCTCGAGTCGGCTGCCGAACTCGCGATACGTGAGCAGCTCGTCCTCCGAGACGGCACCGGCGGCGCGGTAGATCGCATAGAGGAGCGTCGAGGCATGCCCTTTCGAGAAGACGAGCTTGTCGTTTCCCGGATTCTCCGGCGCGTCGAAGTCGTACCGGAGGTAGCCGTCGACGAGAACCGCAAGAAGGTCGGCCGCCGACATGGCCGAGGTCGGATGGCCCGATCCGGCGGTGGCCGCCATGCGCACGGAGTCGACGCGAAGCTGCTGTGCGAGCTCGTGCCGGCGATCGAGGTCGGTCACGCGGGCCATTCTACGGCTGCGTCTGGGGGTGCCCGCGCGGTAACCTCGACAGGTGGCACCGAGTCGACTCCACGAGTTGTCGAGCCGAGGCGTGAGCGTCTGGGTGGACTCTCTCTCTCGTGAGATGCTCGAGACAGGCGAGCTCGAGCGACTTGCGAACGAGGACGCGGTCGTCGGGGTCACGTCCAACCCCACCATCTTCGAGAAGGCTCTGTCGGCCGGAAGCTGGTACGACGACCAGCTCCGCGAGCTTCTCGACCACGAGGACGACGCGAAGGAGATCTTCCTCGCGCTCGCAGTCGAGGACGTCCAGCGTGCGTGCGACCTATTGCTCCCCGCCTGGGAGCGCACGGACGGCGTCGACGGGCGCGTGTCGATCGAGGTCGACCCCGAGCTCGCGTACGACCGGGAGGGCACGTTCGAGGAGGCGACGCGGCTCCACCGGCTGGTCGATCGCCCGAACGTCTACGTGAAGATTCCGGCAACGATTCCCGGGCTCGGCGCAATCGAGGACTCGATCGCCGCGGAGCGCGCGATCAACGTCACGCTCATCTTCTCGCTCGAGCGCCATGCCGAGGTCGCAGAGGCCTACGTTCGCGGGCTCGAGCGTCTCGTCGCCGACGGTGGAGACCCGTCCAGGGCAACGTCGGTCGCGAGCTTCTTCGTCTCCCGTGTGGACACGGAGGGTGATCGACGCCTGGAGGAGCTCGGCCGCGAGGATCTTCAGGGCAAGCTCGCGGTCGCGAACGCGAAGCTCGCGTACCAGCACTACCTCGAGGTCTTCTCCGGTGAGCGTTGGGAGCGGCTAGCCGAACGAGGAGCGCGACCGCAGCGATGCCTCTGGGCCTCGACGTCGACGAAGAATCCCGCCTACCGCGACGTCCTCTACGTCGAGGAGCTGATCGGGCCGGACACCGTCAACACCATGCCGTTCGAGACCATCGCCGCTTTCCAGGACCACGGCATCGTCAAGCCGGGATCGCTGACGGAAGGGCTCGACGAGGCCCGAGCGCTCCTCGACGATCTCGCAGCCGCGGGCGTCGACTACGACGACGTCGTGGCGACGCTCGAGGTCGAAGGCGTCGAGAAGTTCTCGGCGTCGTTCGCCTCCCTGATCGCGGGCATCGAAGCGAAGCGCGCGGCTCTAGCCGTCTGACGTCGCCCTGAGCGCAGCCAGGAGCTCGTCGTGGACGAGCCCGTTCGACGTCACTGCGGTGCCGCCGTCGAGCCGTGCGTCACCTGCGAAGTCCGAGAAGCGCCCACCGGCTTCTTCCACGATCACCTGAACCGGCGCAGCGTCCCAGACGCCGACTCCGACCGCGTCGACCGCCGCCTCCACGGCACCCTCGGCAACGAGCATGTGCGCCCAGAAGTCGCCGAGACCACGGGTGTGCCACGCACGCCATGCGATGTCCGGAGGGCTCCGATCGAGGGCGAAGTTGAGCACTGCGTCCTCGATCCTCCCGATCGACGAGACATGCAGGGCACCCTGGGCGTGCCCGGCAAACGCTCCGGATCCGCGTTCTGCCCACCAGCGTCTGGCGAGTGCCGGCGCCGAGACGACGCCGAGTCGGACCTCCCCGTCTTCCTCGAGTGCGATGAGCGTCGCCCACACGGGAATGCCACGCGTGTAGTTCTTCGTCCCGTCGATCGGATCGATGATCCACCGGCGTGGGGAGTCGCCGATCTGTCCCTGCTCCTCGCCGAGCACGGCGTCATCGGGCCGAGACTCGGCGAGCAGCCGCCGCAGCTCGGCCTCGACCTTACGGTCGGCTTCCGTGACGGGAGTCAGGTCGGGTTTCGTCTCGACCGTGAGCTGCGTGCGGAAGTAGGCGAGCGAGATTGCGTCGGCAGCGTCGGCCAGCGCGAGGGCCAGCTCGAGGTCGGGAGCCATGTCACCGACCATAGTTGCTCGAGAGGAGCGTCTAGCGGGAGCTGACGCGGAACTTCGGCTTCGCGACCTTGATCGCGAGCGGAACCGACCAGGCGAGGCCCGAGACGCCGATCTGCTGACCGTTCATCCCGCGGACCTTGTAGTACCAGAGGCCGGGCGAGAGCTTGAGCACAGCAGAGGTCGACTGGGTCGTGGTGTGGCCGGCGCGGCGCCACGGATACTTCGATCGCGACCACTCGATCTGGTACGCGTTCGCGGCGAGGACGGGCTTCCAGGCGACGAGGGGCGTCGAGTAGACGACCGGATTGTGCCCGGCACTTGCGAGGAGTCGACCCGCCGGGGTGAGCCCCGAGACGAATGCACCGCCGGCAGCAGTGATCGCGGGCTTCGACTGCTTCGCGAACGTCGAGGAACGGTCTCGTTCACACGCATCCTGAGGAAGCTCGACGTCGACGTAGTCGTACACGCCGCTGTCGGTGACGCTGATGCCGACAGGCACGACCGTCCAGTAGTAGCGCGTGGTCTGCGGATCGACGTCCGGTAGGTCGGTCTTTGCGGTCGTCTTCGCGTCGGTCATCGTCTCACTGGTTGTGACCGTGGTCCCGTCGGCGCCATATGTCTTGGCGCCTTCGTTCGTGGAGCTCGCGAGCACTCCGGTCATTGCGAGATCGAGCTCGTCGGAGTTCGTCGGGAGCTTGAGCGGACCCGAGCTTCGCGGAGCGAACGCCGGGCCGCCTACGACCGATCCGCGGAATACGACGTTGACGCAGTCCCTGTCTGTGAAGGCGTAGACGCGGAAGAGCGGCCACTCCTGGCCCGTTAGATCCTGGTCACCGGTGAAGGTGAATCCGGGCATGAGCTGGTGCGCTCCGTCCTTCCACCCGATGCTCAAGACGTCGGATGCCGCGAAGCGCGTCTGCAGCTTGCCGGTTGTGAGCGCGGGGTTCGTCGTCGCGTACGTCGGACTCCAGGGCCCGTAGGAGACGGCGGGCAAGCCGTTCGCGATCGACCCGAGCACCTGGCGCACCGCGCGGACGCGCCAGCGCACGGTCGACCACCAGTTCGAGTCCTCGTGGAAGCTGTAGAACTCGCGCTGGTCCGCGACGTTCGTCGACGTCTGGAACGACTTGCGGATGTCCGGATACCAGACCTGATACGAGGTCGCGCCCTCGACCGGCTGTCCACCGGACGAGGCCGGGCCTTGTGGCCATCGGGGTGGGAAGCTCGTCCCAGCGCATGTTGAATCCGAACGGGCTGCTCCACTTCGAGGCGCCATGGGTCGTGATCGCCCGAACGTGCGCGTAGAGCGCGAACGGCTTACCGGTGAACCACGGCAACGTGAGGTTGAGGGAGACTGCTGGAATCCGGATCGCCGGGATGGTGGTCACGACGGTCGTCGACGTCTGCGTGACATCGCCTCCGCTCTGGGGTGCCGAGGTGACGCTGGAACGCTTCACCGACACGCAATTCCGGGCGGAGCCCCTGCCCGTTTGCGTGTTCGACCAGACGACGGTGTTCTCCTCGAAGCTGCGGCTCGTGCCGAGCTCGAACTCGTAGCACGTTGCTGCGCGAACGGGATTCCATGCAAACGCCGGTGTTCGCGGGAACGTGTGAGCGACGGTCTCGTTCGGGCGCAGCAGAAAACCGTGGAGACCCTTGGGCGCGGCAGGAGCCGCCGGCCCCTTTGCTGCCGCCGTGGCAACGACGGGAGTCACAAGGAGAAGGGCGACGACTGTTGCTAGGCGGGCCGCGCGCATCGCCATCTAATGTCGGCAGTCGCCGAGGGCCAGCCCTCCCTCGAAAGGGGGATGCCCTATTGGGCGAGCAACCGCTCTAGCATGCGGCCTGCGGCGAGGACGAGCGCGTCGGCTCCGGGTCGTCCGACGATCTGGATGGAGGCCGGGAGACCGTCCTCGGCTGCCCCGCATGGGAGCGCGAGCGCGGGCCAGCCGAGCACGTTGAACGGAAGCGTGTTCGAGATCAGCGTCTCGCGTACGTCGAGGTCGCCGACACCGCCTTCGCCGACACGTGGCGCTACCACCGGGAGTGTCGGAGTCAGGATCAGGTCGAGCCCGTCGATCGCCTCCTCTGCCGCCTCGCGGTACAGCTCGCGACGCCGGGCGGCCGCGTCAGCCTCTGCGTCGGTCACCTCGAGGCAGCGTTCGACCTTGATGCGCACGTCCTCGCCGTAGAGCTCGCCGTTCTCGGCGAAGAGCTCGCGGTGAACGTCGGCGACCTCGTGCATGAAGAGGTGACTCACCCCTTCGGGGCGAAGAAGCGAGACGACACGGCGTCGCGGGAACTGCGCAGCTGCCTCGAGCACGCGCTCGCGGACGAGTGGCTGCGCGTCGTCGACCCAGGCGACTCCCACAACGACCTCTTCCAGCGAGTCTAGGGCGTGTGGCTCGAAGTCGGGGACGAGTGCCTCGAGCGCCGCCTCACATGTGATCACGTCTCGGGCCATCGGCCCCGCGTGGTCGAAGCTCGGAGCGAGCGGGAAGCAGCCGTCGAGCGGAACCAGTCCGTATGACGGTTTGAAGCCGACGACTCCACAACACGCCGCCGGGATCCGCACGGATCCGCCAGAGTCGCTCCCGAGCGCGACGTCAGCCGCTCCGAGGACGAGCGCCGCCGCGTTCCCGCCACTCGAACCGCCGGCGACCCGGTCCGGTGCGAGCGGGTTCGGGACAACGCCGAAATGCGGGTTCTCGGAGGTCGTCCCGTACGCGAACTCGTGCAGGTTCGTCTTGCCCACCGTGGCGTAGCCCGCTGCCTCGAGTGCGGCGACGGCAGCCGCTGTTCGCTTCGGCACGTTGGCCATGAAGAGCGGCGAGCCGTAGGTCGTGACGAGCCCGGCCGTGTCGAAGAGATCCTTCACCGCGAGCGGGATGCCCGCGGGAGTCTTGTCTGGCACCGCGAGGAAGACGCCTCTCGGGCACTCCCCGGGAACCAACGTCAGTCCAGCTGGAGGTAGAGCACCGCGATGACCGCGGTACCGACGAAGAGGAGCCAGAAGAGGCCGAACAAGGCCCAGCCGAAGCGGAGGTTCTTCCGATCGAGCTCGTTCTGGCTCATGTGATCAGGGGGTCGATCGCCGCAGCCGCGAACAGCACCGCGAGGTATGCGAGCGAGTAGTGGAAGAGGACCTGCGCTCTGGCGCGCGTGAGGTCTCGCCGGAGCAGGATCGCGAGTGCGAGGAAGACGATCCCCGAGACTGCCGCGACGACCGTGTAGAACGCCCCCAGCCACAGGCCGACGACGACGGTGAAGGCGACCATCACGATCGAGTAGAGGACGATCTGCCGCGCCGTCTCACGATCGCCACGCACCACTGGCAGCATCGGGATCCCCGCAGTTGCGTAGGCGTTCTTGATCATCAGCGCGAGCGCCCAGAAGTGCGGCGGCGTCCACAGGAACACGATGAGGAAGAGCCAGAGCGCAGGAAGCGCGAGGCTCCCGGTCGCAGCCGCGTAGCCGACGAGCGGCGGGACGGCGCCCGCTGCACCGCCGATGACGATGTTCTGCGGCGTCGAGCGCTTGAGCCAGCTCGTGTAGACCACGACGTAGAACGCGTTGCCGAGAAGCGCGAGGAGCGCGGTCAGGAGGTTGACGGCGGAAGCGAGCAGCACGAAGGAGAGCGCGGAGAGAACGAGCCCGAACTCGAGCGCCTGAGCCGGTGAGACTCGGCCCGACGCCACCGGGCGGCTCTCGGTGCGAGTCCCCATGAGCGCGTCGATGTCGCGGTCGATCACGTGATTCAGGGCTGACGCGCCACCACAGGCGAAGGCGAGGCCAAGCATCGTGACGGCGAAGAGACCGAGGGGCGGGACGCCCTGCGCGCCGACGAACATTCCCGCTGCACCGGTGATCAAGAGCAGCGACATGATCCGTGGCTTCGTGAGCGTCAGGTAGTCGCGCCAGGAGGCGAGCGGCGTCGCTGCGCCACGGAACGTGGCGGCCGCCGCGACGAGAGCAACCCCGAACGCGAGCGCCGCAACCCCGACGTGGAGAGCAACTGCCCATGTGGCGCTACCGCTCCACGCGACCACTCCCCCGAGGCCGATCGCGACCACGAAGAGAGCGAGCGCGGATGCCGTGGGTGCGAGGAGTCGCGGGTAGGCGTACCGCGCCACGAGCGTGTTCGCGACCAGGAGCGGGAGAGCCACTGCCGCGAGGCCCCAGTGCGCGGCGCCGAGCGCGAGCACCGCGCTCACCACCACGAGCCCGGTGGCGACGGCAGCGATGGCGGCCGAGACCCGGAGCACCAGTCCGGTCCCAGATGCCGACGTCGACTCAGGTGAGCGTTTCGAGCCCATTCCCCTCCCGGAGCCTACGCCGCAGGTCGTAGAGCGGTCGCGCGCTCGTCACGTATGGGACGCGTTCGAAGTTGTGCGGTGGAGGGGGCGAGGTCGTGTACCACTCGAGCGTGTCGGCCTGCCACGGGTCGTTGCCGACGCGCTTCCCGCTGCGA
The DNA here is from genome assembly GCA_963734825.1 of uncultured Actinomycetes bacterium. Lineage (GTDB taxonomy): Bacteria > Actinomycetota > Thermoleophilia > Gaiellales > Gaiellaceae > GMQP-bins7. Next base: position 450,109 of record CAVTIQ010000005.1, read on the forward strand.
CGTGTCTTCAGCACGTTGACCGCGAAGAGGAGGATCCCGAGGGCCATGATGTACGAGCCGATCGTCGAAGCCAGGTTGTAACCCTCCCAGCTGTGGTTGTAGTACGTGTAGATGCGGCGAGGCATTCCCTCGAGGCCGACGAAGTGCAGCGGCATGAACGCGAGGTTGAAGCCGATGAACATGAGCCAGAACTGCCACTTGCCGAGGCGCTCGTCGAGGAGTCGCCCAAACATCTTCGGCCACCAGTAGAAGAGGCCCGCGAAGACGGCGAAGACCACGCCTCCTAGCAGGGTGTAGTGGAAGTGGGCGACCACGAAGTAGCTGTCGTGCACCTGCCAGTCGATCGGGAAGGACGCGAGGTAGATGCCGGTTAGGCCGCCGATGACGAAGAGCGAGAGGAACCCGAGCGCGAACAGCATCGGGCTCTCGAAGCTGATGTTGCCGCGCCACAGCGTCGCGAGCCAATTGAAGATCTTGATGCCGGTCGGCACGGCGATGATCATCGACGCGATCATGAAGTACGCCTGCAGCGAGATCGGCAGCCCGACCGTGAACATGTGGTGCGCCCAGACGAGCATGGAGAAGAAGCCGATCGCGACGGTCGACGCGACGATCGCCTTGTAGCCGAAGATGGGCTTACGGGCGAAGACCGGCAGTACCTCGGAGATGATCCCGAAGGCCGGGAGGACGATGATGTACACCTCGGGGTGCCCGAAGAACCAGAACGCGTGCTGGTACAGGAGCGCGGAGCCACCGGCGTCGGGGTTGAAGAAGTGCGTCTGCACGTCCCAGGGGCCGATCGTCACGCCGCGGTCGAGGAGGAGCATCGTCAGCGCGGCGGAGAGCACGGGCATCACGGCCATGATCAACCAGGAGTAGACCTCGATCGACCACACGAAGAGCGGCATGCGCGTCCACGTCATCCCGCGCGTGCGCATGTTGTGGATGGTCACGATGAAGTTGATTGCTCCGGCCACGGTCGAAATGGTCACCAGGTGAAGCGAGAGGATCCAGTAGTCCTGGCCGTTCCCGGGCGCGTGGATCGAAAGGGGCGGATAGGCCGTCCAGCCTGTTTGTGCCGCGCCGCCGCTGGCGAAGAAGCTCAGCATGAGCACACTGCCGCCGAGGAAGTAGAACCAGTACGAGAGAGCGTTCAGGCGCGGAAACGCCATGTCCGGGGCGCCGATCATCAGCGGGACGAGATAGTTCGCGAAGCCGGCGAGGATCGGGACGCCGACGAGGAAGACCATCGTCGTGCCGTGAATCGTGACCAGCTGGTTGTAGCGATCCGGGCCGATGATGTCCGCGTCCGCCTGCGCCAGCTGTAGGCGCATGAGGAGCGCCATCAGACCGGAGAGGACGAGGAACACGATCGAGGTCCCGATATAGAGGATCCCGATCCGCTTGTGATCGGTCGTGACGAGCCAGCTCGCCACTCTTCCCCGCTGCCAGGCGGGTACCGTCTTAGCCTTGGCTGCCACTTGGCGGGTTCCCCTTCAGGTAGGTGACGAGTGCTGCGATCTGCTCGTCCGTCCAGCCGGAGCCGACGGGGGGCATGACACCGGTCCGCGTCGTGCGACCGTTGCGGACGAGAGTTGCGAGCGCGACGGGGTTCGAGAGGGTCGGCGAGCCGGCGATCCGCCGCGCGATCCCGCCCTCGCCCGCAAGGCCGTGGCACTTCGAGCAGACGCCCTCCCACGTTTCCTTGCCGAGGTCGAGTGAGCCTTCGTCCTGCTGCTTGCGACGGTCGGCGAGCCAGGCATCGAACTCCGCCCGAGGCACGACCTTCACCGACGCGAGCATCCGCGCATGCTCGAGCCCGCAGAGCTCGGCGCACTGCCCCGTGTAGGTGCCCACCTTGTCCGCCTGGAACCAGGTGTGGTTAGTCCTGCCGGGAATCGCGTCGATCTTGCCGCCGAGGGCGGGTATCCACCACGAGTGGATGACGTCGTTCTCCGGTGACACGACCTCGAGGCTGACCGGCGAGCCCTGCGGTGCGACCATCGTGTCGACGGCGATCACGCCGTTCGGATACTCGAACTGCCAGTAGAACTGACGGCCGATGACCCTGATATCGAGTTGTTGTTCGCCAGCGCTCGCGTCCGGAGTGTTCTTGATCCCGGGCAGCTCGAGAAAGATGAACGCTGCGATGACGAAAAGGACGAGCACCGGGCCGGCAGTCCAGGCGAGTTCGAGCTTCGTCGCGCCGTGGATCGGCGCGCCGTCCTCGAAGCGAGGCCGCTTGTTCCGGCGGTACCGGATGATGAACACGATCAGCAGCGTCTCGACGAGCACGAAGATCGCGAAGGTGAAGATCGTGACGAAGAGGTAGCTGGTCCGGATTCGCTCGGCGTTCGGAGACTCCGGCGAGACCGGGGTGAACTGCGCGAGTGCGGGCGGCGCGACGACGACGGCAAACGCGGCGACGGCGAGGAGAAGGCCGCACAGCTGAGAGAGCTTCAGTCGCACCGGCTGCCATTCTATGAAGGTGCCCCACGGACCGCGTACCGGACCGAATGCCGGAACTCGTGTCCGGCTGCCCGCAGACGTCATGCGACCGTTCGAGGTGTACGTGAACGGCGTGCTTCAAGTCGAAGCGACCGACTACCAGATCGAAGGACGCACTCTCGTTTTCAGTGAGCAGCTCCGCACCGAGGGCAACCTCGGGTTCTGGCGTTGGCTTTCGATGTGGGTGGGAGTCGCGGGGACGTACCGGCAGAACGACTCCGTCGACGTGGCCTACCAGCGAAACGGCAAGCCGGTGGTCGCGACGAAGCTCCCGCTCGAGCCGCTCCAGAGCTGAGTCGGAGGGCGCCGAAGCCAGTGGCGGGCTCATCGCTAGGGTGAAGTGGTGCCGGACGCGATGAGTGACGAGACCAACGGAATCGAGGTCGAAGGGCTCGTCCGCGAGTACCGGAAGGGCCCGCGCGCGGTGGACGGAATCGACCTCTCACGTTGCTCCCGGTGAGATCTACGGCTTCCTCGGCCCGAACGGCGCCGGCAAGTCCACGACCGTCCACGTCCTGACGACGCTTCTACCGCCGACGTCGGGGACGGCCCGCGTCGGTGGGTTCGACGTCGTCAAGTCGGGCCCGAAGGTGCGCGCGCTCATCGGCGTCGCGCTGCAGGAGGCAGCGCTCGACCCGCTGCTCACCGGGCGCGACCATCTGCGGCTGCAGGCGACCCTGCAGGGAGTGAGGAAGGACCAGCGACGGATGCGTGCTGACGACCTGCTCGAACGGGTCGGGCTCGCCGATGCCGGCGACCGGAAGGTCTCCGGCTACTCGGGCGGCATGAAGCGCCGCCTCGACCTTGCGCTGGCGCTCATCCACGAGCCCCGGATCCTCTTCCTCGACGAGCCGACGACCGGCCTCGACCCGCAGAGCCGGACGGCTCTCTGGGAGGAGGTCGCCCGCTTGCGCCGTGAGGAGCGCGTGACGGTCTTCCTCACGACGCAGTACCTCGAGGAGGCCGATGTGCTCGCGGATCGCGTCGGCATCATCGACCAGGGCAAGATCGTCGCCGAGGGGACTCCGGCCGCGTTGAAGGCCGAGATCGGACGGCCGAGCGTGCACGCGATTCCCCAGCGAGACGAGGACAAGCCTCGCATCGCCGAGTTCCTGGCCCAGTTCGGCGAGCCGCTCGCGACCTCTCGTGACGTCGCGGTTCGACTTCGCGACGGGCTCGGCCTCACCGACATCGTGCGCGCTCTCGATGCGAACGGGGTCGAGGTGGTCGATCTCGAGCTGCGGGCGCCGAGCCTCGACGACGTGTTCCTCGCCAAGACCGGCCGCACGCTCGAAGGTGCGACGGAGGAAGCCGAGGCCGAGCAGCAACAGCAGCGGGTCGGATGAGCGGCTCGTGGCCCCAGGTGACCGCGATCGCGCGCCGCTCGGTGGTTCGCACCGCACGGCAACCGGCAAGCTTCATCCCGCCGCTGATCTTCCCGATCGCCCTCATGGCGGTGAATGCGGGTGGCCTCCGCTCGTCGACCAACCTTCCCGGATTCCCGACTGACTCGTTCCTCGCGTTCGCGCTCGCGGTGCCTTTCATTCAGGGCGCGCTCTTCTCGACGATGAACGCGGGCACCGATCTTGCGCGTGACATCCAGACGGGTTTCGTGAACCGCCTCGCGCTGACCGCCCTGCGTGACTGGGCGCTCCTGACCGGTCAGCTTGCAGGGGTCGTAGCGCTCGGCATGCTCCAGGTGCTCTTCTACATCGCCGTCGGCGTGAGCGCCGGCGTCGAGATCCAGTCGGGGTTCGCGGGAGTCCTCGTGCTCCTCTTCTACGGCGCGATCGTCTCCCTCTCGTTCGGCGCGCTCGGCTCGTTCCTCGCGTACCGCACCGGCTCGGGGGAGACGATCCAGGCGCTCTTCCCGGTTCTCTTCGTCTTCCTCTTCATCTCTTCGATGAACACGCCACGCAACCTCATCGGCGTCGACTGGTTCCGGATCGCGGCGACGCTCAACCCGGTCTCGTACATGATCGAGTGCGTCCGCAGCCTGATCATCACGGGGTGGGATCCACAGGCACTCGCGCTTGGGTTCGGCTTCGTGATCATCATCGGCGTCGTCTCGCTCACCCTCGCGGCGAGAGCGCTCCGATCCAGGATGACCCGGACGTGAAAACCTGGAACGTCGTCTCCGGAGTGGCATGGCGCACGCTCAAGAACGCGCTGACGAACCCACAGATCGCGCTGCCGACGATGCTCTTCCCGCTCTTCTTCTTCGTCGCGTTCGCCGGCGGACTCTCGCAGTTGCACAAGATCCCCGGCTTCGACTTCCCGCCCGGGTACACGGCGTTCCAGTTCGTCTTCGTGCTCCTCCAATCTGCCGCATTTACAGGTGTTTTTACCGGGTTCGGTGTTGCGCGTGACTTCGAGGGCGGGTTCGCCAAGCGGCTCTTGCTGGCAGCGCCGCACCGCAGCGGAATCGTCATCGGGTATGCGCTCGCGGCCCTCGTCAGGTGGATGATCGTCGCGACCGCTCTCACCGTGATCGCGCTCGCCGTGGGAATGAACGTGATGGGCGGACCGATCGATCTCGTCGGCCTCTTCGGCCTCGCGATCCTCATGAACTTCTGCGGGTTCTTCTGGGCAGGCGGCATCGCGATGCGCTTCCGCACGATCCAGGCCGCGCCGCTCATGCAGATGCCGGTCTTCCTCATCCTCTTCTTCGCGCCCGTGTACGTCCCGCTCGACCTCCTCCAGGGATGGATCTCGGGCGTCGCGTCTGTGAACCCCGTCACCTACCTGCTCGAGACGGGACGGGGCTTCGTCGCGGGCGATCCACCCCATGTCCTCGCTGCGTTCGCGCTTGCGATCGGGATGGGCGTCGCCTTCTGGTGGTGGGCGTTCCTCGGCCTGCGCAGGGCCGAGTCCGTCGGCGCCTAGGCGTCGTCGAGGACGCGGAGAAGCGTCGCGACCACCAGCGGGTCGAACTGCTTGCCGGCGGCTTCGGTGAGACGGCGGCGTGCTTCGTCGACATTGAGGGCGCGGCGGTACGGCCGGTCGGTCGTCATCGCGTGGAAGGCGTCGCACGCGAAGACGATGCGTGCTTCGAGAGGAATGTCGTCTTCCGAGAGGCCGTCGGGGTACCCGGTGCCGTCGAATCGCTCGTGGCAGCTGCGAACGATCTTCCCGACCTCGGCAAGCTGCTCGACAGGACCGAGGATGCGCTCGCCGAGCACGGGATGTGTCTCGACGATCACCCGCTCCTCCTCGGTCAGCGGCCCGGGTTTCGCGAGGATGGCCGCGGGGATGCCGATCTTGCCGATGTCGTGGAAGAGCGCACCGAGCTCGAGCGCCTTGAGCTTGCGCGCGTCGAGGCCGAGCTCTTCGCCGACCCGAAGCGCGAGGTCCGTGATCCAGCGAGCATGTGAGGACACGTTCGCGTCGCTCGCCTCGAGGGCGTTGGCAAGCGCCTCGACCGTCGAGAGGAAGGTGCGCTCGAGGCGCTCATAGCTGAGTGCGTTCTGGAATGCCAGCTTCGTCTGGCGCGCAAGACCACCCAGGAGCTGTAGTGCGCGGTCGCCGTGCGTCTCGTCCCACGGTGTCGCCGCGGCGACGACTCCCCAGCGTCCTTCGACGGTGAAGGGCGCAATGGCAAAGCGGCCGTCCGTGTTCGTCGGGACGGCGGCGATCGCCGCATAGTCCTCTGCGCTGACCGAGTAGGGCTCGGTGCGGTCGAGCCACGGCCCGAGGTAGTCCGCCGGCACGCTCAGAAGGGATGTCTCGGGGTCGGGCGGCGGGGTCGACGCGAGCATGACGAGGTCGCCCGTCTCGGCGTCCTGCAGCCAGACCGACGTCAACGGGCTCGACAGGATCGCCGCGGAGCCGGCGACGACTCGCTGAGCGATCTCCGCAACCTCCTCGGTCCCCGCGATCTGGCGCCCGAACTCGAGGAGCGCGTTCGCGCTCTCCGCCTCACGTCGTTGCGCGGAGTACAGGCGGGCGTTCTCGAGCGCGACGGATGCGTGGCCCGCGAGCACTTCCAGAACCCGGAGGTCGTCGGCGTCGAACTGGTCGAGACCGAGCTTCGAGATCACGATGACCCCGTTCACGATCGACCCGAACTTGAAGGGCACTGCCAGGAGCGACTCCTCGATCTCGGCGGTGCCCGCGATCTGTTCGCCGAACTCGCAGTGAGCCGCGTCGCCGATGAGCAAGGGCTCACCGGTCTCGGCTACCCGACCGGTGATGCCTCTGCCGACCTGCATCGGGAGCAACTCGACGGGTGCCTTCGGGTCGGCGGCCGTGAGGTCGCCGCGGAAGACGAGCGGAACGAGATCGTCGCCCTCGCGGACGAATACGCGGCAGTTGTGGTAGTCGATGAGGAGCCGGAGCTCGTCCGCGATGGTGAGCCCGATCTGGGTGATGTCGTTGAGTCGCGAGAGCTTTCCCGAGAGGCTCTGCAGCATCTTCAGATATGCGATCGAGCGTACGTCGTCTCGGCGAGTCCCGCCCGAGGGCCGCTCGGTCGCCGTCTCGTCGAACGGCACGACGAGGCCGTTCCCGCGCGTCTTGGCGGTCATCATCGCGGCCTCGGCGCAGGCAACGAGCTCGCGTGGGTTTGCGGCGTGCGTGGGGCCGACCGCAACGCCGGTCGACACTGTGAGCCGTCCCACGGCTTCGGCCTCGAGCTCTCCGAGCTCCTCCCCGAGCCTGTCCGCAAGCGCCATCGCGTGTGCGAGGTCGGCGGAGGGCAGGATGATCGCGAACTCCTCACCTCCGACACGGCAGACGACGTCGCCGGACCGCACGGATGCACGCAGCACGTCGGCCATCTGGAGTAGGAGCTGGTCGCCGACGCCGTGTCCGTAGACGTCGTTGACCTTCTTGAAGTCGTCGAGGTCGAGCATGATCAGGCCGACCGTGTCGTGCTCCGCCGACGCGCGCATGAGCTCCTGCCGAACGCGATCGTGGAACGTGCGGTGGTTGTAGAGGCCGGTCAGCGCATCGGTCGACGCCTGGTGCTCGAGCGTCGCGCGAATGTGGGCGTTGTCGAGGGCGAGTGCGGCGGCATCCCCGAAGCGCGTGGCGAGGAGGAACTCCTCCTGGCTGAACTCCGCGTCCTCGCCGACGCGATAGATGTTGAGGGTCCCCTTGAGCCGCCCGCGTGCGATGAGCGGGACGGCGATGAGCGCCTCGGGCTCGACCGGGGTTCCCGGGACGAACCGCACGCGTGGATCGAGATGCGCCTGGTTCGCAAGCACCGGCTCCCGGTGCTCGACCGCCCAGCCGGTGATTCCTTCCCCGTAGCCGAACGTCTCGCTCATCACCTCGGTCGCCCACTTGCTCCGCGCGAGGACCGGGATGAGCTCGCGCTTGGCCTCGTCGGCCGCGTAGATGTGGACGTCCTCATACGGGATCAGAACCGACAGCGCGTCGGCGATGCGCTCGAGCAGCGCATCGAGGCTCTGCTCGGAGAGGACGTCATGGAAGATCTCAGCGAGGCGCCGGTACGGCTCGACCGCGCGCAGCGGCGGACGACCTCCCTTGCTCTCGCTGGGGACGTCCTCGCTCCACGGACCTGCCGCAGGGTCGATTGGCGCATGCTCGGTCATCGATCGGTTCTCGAGCCTCATCGGAAGGCGGCAACCGCCGCTTGAGCGAGAAGGCCTGCGAAGATCACCCGTCGTGGAGGCTCCTGCTGACGGCGCTCGTCGCGACCGGCTCCGCTCGACCGGGAGCTCGAGCTTCTACGGGTCGTTCGAGGCCCCCGACGTGCTGCAGGTGCCCCGGTGAACGGAGCGGTCGGATTCGGCGTCTTCTCGCGGGCGGACGGCACGCGCCGCGGCGGCTTTCGGGTCGGTGACGGTGTGCTCGACCTGGCCGCGGCGGGGTTGGGCTCCGTGTTCGAGGCTCCCTCGCTGAACCCGTTCCTGGCGCTCGGGCGCGTCGCCTGGGAGGACACGCTCGAGCGGGTCGACCAGCTCGTGACGGGCGGGGCCGAGCTTCTTCCGCTCGAGGACGTCACGTCGCACCTCCCGATGGAGGTCGGCGACTACGTCGACTTCTACTCGTCGCTGGAGCACGCGACGAACGTCGGCCGCCTCTTTCGCCCCGATACCGAGCCGTTGCTCCCGAACTGGCGACATCTCCCGATCGGCTACCACGGACGCGCCGGGACCCTCGTCGTCAGCGGCACGCCGGTCGTCCGGCCGTGTGGGCAGGCGAAGGCGCCCGACGAGCCCGCCCCCTCGTACGGACCGAGCCGGCGGCTCGACATTGAGCTCGAGCTCGGCTTCGTCGTCGGGGTCTCGAGCAGACTCGGCGAGCCCGTCCGGGCGACCGCCTGTCGCGATCACGTGTTCGGCGTCGTGCTCGTCAACGACTGGAGCGCGCGCGACATCCAGGCCTGGGAGTACCAGCCGCTCGGCCCGTTCCTCGGCAAGTCGTTCGCGACCTCGGTCTCGGCGTGGATCACGCCGCTCGCGCTGCTCGAGGACCGCTTCGTGACGCCGCCGCTGCAGGAGCCGACACCACTCCCCTATCTGTGCGTCGACGGCGACTGGGGCATCGACGTCGAGCTCGAGATCGAGCTATCCGGTGCTGTCGTGTCACGGACGAACGCCCGCGGTCTCTACTGGACGATGCCCCAGCAGCTGGCCCACGCCACCGTGAACGGAGCGTCGATACGCACCGGCGACCTGTTCGCCTCCGGGACCATCTCCGGGGCGGTCCCGGGCTCGGAGGGCTCGCTCATCGAGCTGACCGCAAACGGTGCCAATCCGCTCGACCTCGGCGACGGCCGTTCGCGAGCCTTCCTCGAGGACGGGGACGAGGTCGTTCTTCGCGGGCGGGCAGGCGACGTCGAGCTCGGAGAGGTGCGCGGGACGGTCCTTCCGGCTTGCTGCTAGAGAGTTGATCCGGCATTTCCCGAAGCGTCAGGCGGGTTCTCCCCGATGCGCGAGGCGGCGATCGGGCGCGACGATCGGTGCGTGCGACACCTCCTGATCCTCAACGATCCGCCATACGGAACGGAGCGGGCGTACAACGGCTTCCGACTTGCCCTCTCGCTGGCGAAGCGCGAAGGCGTCGAGTTGCGCGTCTTTCTCATGGGCGACGCAGTCGGCTGCGCCGTCTCCGGCCAGCAGACCCCTGACGGCTACTACAACCTCGAGCGCATGATCAAGGGGCTCGAGAAGAAGCGTGTGCCGGTCGGATGTTGCGGCACATGCCTGAAGGCTCGCGGGATCACCGACGACCGCCTCGTCGGAGGCGCAACGCACTCCGGCCTCGAGGAGCTGGCCGACTGGGTGCTCTGGGCCGAGCGGACCATCAGCTTCTAGGGGCGGCTCACGGGGCGGGTGGAAAGCTCCCGGCGCGGTAGACCTGGCCCTCGAGCTGCCGTCCCAGCACCTTCTCGAGCCACTCCGACACCGCGACGAGGGCGCTCAGATCGACGCCCGTCTTGACGCCCTCGCCCTCGAGGAGGTAGACGAGGTCTTCGGTCGCGATGTTCCCCGTCGCGCGTGGAGCAAACGGGCATCCGCCCAGACCGCCGATCGAGGCGTCGAGCACGGTGGCCCCCGCTTCGAGCGCAGCGAGTGCGTTCGCGTAACCGGTGTTCCGCGTGTTGTGGAAATGGCCGCCTAGGGGCACACCGAGCTCTGCCACCGTCGCGACAAGGCGGCGGACCTGGCTCGGCGTGGCTACTCCGATCGTGTCGGCGAGGACGATCACGTCCGGTCCGGCCGCCGCGAGCTCGCTCGCGAGCTCGAGCACGCGGCTATCCGCAACCGGCCCCTCGAAGGGACAGCCGAATGCGACGCTGAGGGTCAGCGTTATCCGGATGCCGTCTTCTCGCGCGCGCTCCGCGATGGATCGTGCACCGGCGAGCGACTCCTCGACCGACGCGTTCTGGTTTCGCTGGTTGAACGACTCCGTCGCCCCGAGTGCGAAGCGGACCTCGCCCAGCCCGGTCGTCACGAGGCGCTCGTAGCCGCGTTCGTTGAGCGCGAGCCCGGCGAAGACGACCCCGTCGACCGGCTGCAGTGCGGAAACGACCTCTTCCGCGCCTGCCATCTGCGGGACGCGTCGAGGATCCACGAAACTTGCGACCTCGATCACCGGTAGCCCGGCGCGGGCCAACTTCCTGGAGAGCTCGGCGCGGACGGACGGAGCCAGGATCTCCTTCTCGTTCTGGAGCCCGTCTCGCGGCCCGACTTCGCAGACGGTCACACGGCGGGCGCTCACGCCGGCGCTATGCGAGCTCGGCCGAGCGGGCCGCGAGGTCTCGATCCCGGTCCGTGATTCCTCCAGCCGTGTGCGTCCACCAGCGCAGGGTCACGCGGCTGTAGTCGATCCGGATGTCCGGGTGGTGGTTCTCCGTCTCCGCGAGCTCCCCGACCCGGTTCACGAACGCAAGGGCTTCCGCGAAACCGCCGAAGACGAACGTGCGCTCGAGCGCATCGTCCACCTCGTTCCAGTCGCCGGGCTCGTCCATGGGCGGAGTATGCCCCGCCAGTACGATCGGGCGATGGTTGCGTGCCCTGAACCGGAGGAGCCAGGGCAGGTCGCCGCCGGACAACCCGTGTCCGTCGCGACGAGGCGATCGAGGCCGGAGCTCCTGCTCGAATGGATCTTCCGGCCGCTGGCGGCGGTGCTGGTCACGGCGTTGGCCCGGCTCCGCATCTCGCCGGTCGCGGTCGTGCTTGCGAACGGCGTCGCTGGACTTGCCGCCGCCGTTGCGATTGCGAGCGGGGGGCTCGTTGCAGGTGCGGTGCTCCTCCAGTTCCGGACGCTCCTCGACAATGCGGACGGGCAGCTCGCTCGCGTCAGCGGGCGCTCGAGCGCACTCGGCCGCTACCTCGACACTGAGATCGACCTCGTCGTGAACGCTGCCTTGTTCGCTGCGCTCGCGTACACGACCTCATCACCCGTCCTCGCTCTCGCCGCCTTCCTTGCGCTGACGCTCGTCCTGAGCTCCGACTTCGACACCGACGTCCTGTACCGACGCGCGCGAGGGGAGAAGGTGATCATCGAGCCGGACCCCACGTCCGAGGGACGAGTCGCGCACGAGCTCGCGCGCATCTATCGCCTCGTGTTCGCGCCGCAGGACCGGGCGTTGCAGGCGATCTCGACGCGACGGCTCGAACGCGTGCTCGCAGGCGTCACGGATAAAGCTCGACGGGAGCGCGCGACGCTCGCCTACTACGACGATGTGACAGCGACGATCCTCGCGAATCTCGGGCTCTCGACGCAGCACGCGATGCTCGGCCTCTGTCTCGTGCTCGGCGCGCCGGCCGTCTATCTCTGGCTCGTCGTCGGGTTCGCTCTTCTCCTCCCGCTGTTACAGGTGCGACGCGAGCTCTCGGCGCGGGCGGCCCTGCGCTGAGCCCGCCAGCTACGCCGATCCGCGGAGCGTAAGCCGCTGGCCGTTCATCGTGGCGGCGGCATCCGAGCAGATGTAGGCGATCGCGTCTGCGATGTCCTCCGCGGGCGTGAAGGTCGCGAAGTCCTTGTCGGGGTTCTCGGCTCTCATCGCCGGGGTCACGATCGCACCCACGACGACGATGTTCGCCGTCGCTCGCGTCCCTCTGAAGCGGTCGGCGAGGGCGAGCGTCCATGCCTCGGCGGCGGCCTTCCCCGCGGCGTAGACCGCGTTCTTGTGCGTGGGAGCTTGCGCCTGGCCCGTCGAGATGACGACCACCCGGCCGTGGTCGCTGGAGAGCAGCGCCGGGGCGAATGCCTGGGTCGCATTCTGGAGCGTCTGGACGAGCAGCGGCTCGAGGAAGGCCCAGTCCTCGAGCGGTGCTTCCTCGATGGACGTGCCGCCCCGCCAGCCGCCGACGAGGTGGACGAGTCCATCGATCCGACCGTGTCGGTCGGCGACGTCGGCCGCCCAGGCGCGCGTTGCGGTCGCATCAAGCAAATCGACGACGTCGAGGTCGATCTCGGCACCAAGATCCGCCGCGAGCGCCTCGAGGCTCGAGCGGTCGCGTCCGCACGCGCAGACCCGGCTTCCCGCCTCCGCAAGTCGATGAACGACCGAGGGCCCGAGCGAGCCGGCCGCACCCGCGACGGCGATTACGCGATCCGCGAGCGACTCGGTCACGCCGCCACGCTAGCAACGGCGCAGTGAGCTCGACACACGCGAGTCGCTAGGGTGCGACCCCGTGGAGCAGAGGAGCGTGGCAGGCACCGACCTCGTCGTGTCGGAGGTCGGCCTCGGGTGCAACAACTTCGGCGCCAGGCTCGACCTCGGACAGACACGTGCCGTCGTCGAAGCTGCTCTCGACGCGGGGATTACGTTCCTCGACACCGCCGACATCTACGGGAACGGCGGCAGTAGCGAGCGTTTTCTCGGAGAGATCCTCGAGGGCCGCCGCGACGAGGTCGTGATCGCGACGAAGTTCGGCTGGGATCTGATGTCCGACACGAACGAGCTCCGGGGCTCGGCCGTCTACGCGAAGCAGGCGATCGCCGCCTCCCTCGAGCGTCTCCGCACCGATTACGTGGATCTCTACTACTACCACCGACCCGACGGAGTGACGCCGTTCGAGGAGACCGTCGGTGCCATGCAGGAGATAGTCGTCGAGGGCAAGGCACGCCACATCGGGTGCTCGAACCTCACCGCGGAGCAGCTGCGCGAGGTCTCCGACTTGAGCAGCCGAACTGGCGGCTCGCCGATCGTCGCGCTGCAGAACGAGTACAGCCTGCTCGAGCGCTCGCCCGAAGAAGACGTGCTTCCGCTCTGCCGCGAGCTCGGCGTCGGGTTCGTTCCGTACTTTCCGCTCGCGAGCGGCCTGCTCACGGGCAAGTACCGGCGGGGCGAGCCTGCTCCGAGCGGGAGTCGACTCGAAGGGCGGAACGACCGGCTGACGGACGAGCGCTTCGATCGAGTCGAGGAGCTCGCGCGCTTCGCGGAAGCGCGTGGCCACACGCTCCTCGAGCTCGCCATCGGTGCGCTTGCATCCACCCCGGGAGTCTCTTCGGTCATCGCCGGCGCGACGACTCCGGAGCAGGCGCGTGCCAACGCGGCGGCCGGCTCGTGGAAGCTTTCGGCGGACGACCTCGCAGCGCTCGCGGCGCTCATAGCCGCAACCCGTCCGCAACAGACTTCGTGGGCCGCAGAGCGTCTCAGCAAGGGCGATGTCGGAGTACGAGGAGATACCGCTGCACGAGCCGGCTGCGCTCGCGCGCACCCGTCAGGAGCGCGAAGTTGCCGTCTCTCACGCGCTGACATGTGCCGAATTCGCCCTCGCCGAGGAAGGTGCCGAGGTCGGCGCGGCTCTCGCGTCCGCCGGGCTCGAGTTCGACGCGACGACGTTCGTCGCGCTCCGTGTGATCGAGACGAGTGCCGCAGAGGACATGGATCCGGTCGAGGTGCTGCGCTCGTCGAAGCTTCAGGACCTGATGGAGCGTGCGGTGGCTCTGATCGAGGTCATGCTCGCGCGTCGCGCTAGTGCGTAGCGCCTCAGCATGAGTCGCAGAGGCGAGCGCGGGGTTAAGAGCTCACCCGGTTCAGCCTGTAACTCTTGACACTTGATGCGGTCCGGGGTGAGGATCGCCATCGTGTCAGCAGACGGTCCACAGGACCCCGTTCCTCCCGCTACCCCCGCCAGCATGACGGTAGACATCAGTTACAGGCTCCCTTAAACTCGCCCGTGTTGAGGCGACGCTGCCTCACGGATACCTGAAGGGAGCCCTTCATGAGCAGGAGCAAGACCGGTGTCGTGGCGGCCGCTGCAGCGGTCGTGTCGCTCGTCTTCGTGTCGGCATCCGCGACGAGTCCCTCTCAGGCAGGCCCGATCTACTTCGGCATGGACGCCCCGCTCACCGGCCCCACCCAGCTGGTAGGCCAGAGCGACCGCCAGACCGTCGAAGCGGTTGTCGCGTACTGGAACTCGCACGGCGGTGTCAAAGGCAGACGCGTGGTGGTAGACGTTCTCGACAACGCCTCGAATCCGTCGCAGGCGGTCCAGAACGTCCAGAAGTTCATCAGCGACAGCAAGTACGTCGGCATCTTCGGCTCGGGGAACGCGGCGGCTGCAGTCGCGACCGGCGCAATCGCAAGCCAGGCGAGGATCCCGTTCATCGCGCTCTCACCGCCGACGACGCTCGTGGAGCCGCCCCAGCCGTACGCCTACATCCTCACGGCAACGGCCCGGTTGTACGCGTACAGCGAGGCCGCCTACTTGAAGAGACAAGGATTCAAGCGCGTGTGGCTCATGGGCGACAACGGCGGGTACGGGCGCGACGGCCCGAACCAGGTTTCGAAGCTCGCGAGGAAGTACGGCCTCGAGATTGTGGACACGACGATCTTCTCGCCGGCTTCGACGGACTTCTCGGCCGAGCTGACGCGGATCAAGAACTCCAACGCTCAGGCACTTTGGCTCTGGACGGCGACGCCCGCCGGGGCGACAATCGTCAAGCAGTTCAAGCAGCTGCAACTGCCGCAGCGGCTCGTGCTTACCGGGGCCAATGTCTCGCCGCAGTTCCTCCAGGGCACATGCGGAGATGTGAACGGCGCGATCGTGAACTCGTTCCTCGCCACTGCCTGGACGTTCCTGCCCAAGACGAACCCGGTTCGCGCGCAAGCCGCGCTTCTCCGAAGCATTCTCAAGCGGCCCGTCTCGAACTTCGACGGCGATGCATCAGGCGCGCTCTGGGCGTACAAGGCTGCGATCGAGAGAGGCTCCGCGACCCGCGCGGGGATCAACAACGCGCTCGAGACGAAGCTCCGCGGGCTCGTGACACCGGCGGGCAAGATCTTCCTCTCGCAAAAGAACCACCAGGGCCTCCAGCTCGACTCGATGTGGGTCGGGCGGATCCAGAACTGTCAGGTCAGGCCGCTCTTCGGCGCGGCTTTCACGAAGAAGAAGTGAGGACGTGAGCGCCGCAGCCGCTCGATGCCCGGCGGCTCCGGCGCTCGTGAATCTCGCTCACGCTCATACCACTCAACATCCTCCTCGGGTCGACACGGGAGGTCGCACAGCCCCACGCGTTCGAGGCGTCGGCGAAGAGCCTCGGTCTCGGGCCAGCTGGATAGGTGCAGTACACGCCGCCCGCATCCTCGGGCGACAAACGACGGCCCCTTCGAGGCTGCGACAGACGTGTCCGCATCGAGCTGAACGGCTCCGCGGACGGCCGAGCGGGCGCTTCGGGACGATCTGACAGGATGCAGCGATGAGCCAAGCCGTTCGCGCCGAGGAGGTCTCCGCGCGCGCCGAGCCGGGGATGTCCTACGCGATCGCCCGCCTCCACCAGAGAGTGTTCGCAGGCATCACCGAGCGTGTGGCGCCGTACGGTCTCACGACGCTCCAGTTCACGACCTTGAGCGTGCTGAGCCGTCACGGCGCTCCGCTGTCGACGTCGCAGTTGGCACGTCGCGCGTTCATGACTCCGCAGTCGATGAGCGAAGTCATCCACGCGCTCGAGCGGAAGGGACTCATCAAACGGAACCCGCATCCCAATCACCGCAGGACGCTGCCCGCGACCCTTACCGCGAAGGGACGCCGCGTGCTGACTACTTGTGACGAGGCAGTGAGCGAGTTCGAAGACGCGATGCTGGACGGGTTCTCGAAGGCCGACCGCGTGATGTTCCGCGACATGATCAAGGCGGCTGCGCGGAATCTCGGCGGAGGCTTTCCCGAGTGACTAGTAGCCGCGGCGAGTTTCAGGTAGCCTGAATCTGGTGGGAGCGGTTGCTGGCCCGCTCGCAACGCAGACTGTCGAACAGCTCGCGTGCGATCTCTCGGGCGTCACGAAAGCGTTCGGCGCAGTCAAGGCAGTGGACAGCGTCTCGCTGGGCATCTCGACCGGCTCGCTCACCTGTCTCATCGGTCCGAACGGAGCCGGAAAGTCGACGCTGCTGGGGTGCATCTCAGGCCTCCACCTCGTCGACGGGGGAGTGGTTCGCGTCGACGGACGGGAGGTCACGCGGTGGCCTCCGCACCGCCGGGCCCAACAGGGATTGGCGACCGTCTTCCAGACGACGTCGCCCGCTCAGCGAGCTGGACGTGCTCGACAACGCGGCGGTCGGCGCACACGTTCGGTCACGCTCGGGGTTCGTCGAGAGCATGCTGCGTCCGCCCTGGCAGCGGCGTGAGCAGCAACGGGTCCGGCAGGAAGCTCATCGAGCCCTCGAGATCGTCGGGCTCGACGATCGCGCCTCGGATCCGGCGGCTGTCCTTCCGCTCGGGCAGCTCCGGCTTCTCGCGATCGCTCGCGCACTCGCGCAGCGGCCGTCGGTGCTCCTGCTGGACGAGCCTGCAGCCGGGCTACGTGCGGGGGAGAAGGAGCGGCTGATCGAGGCGCTGCGAACCCTCTCCCGAAGTGGGCTCACCATGGTGCTCGTCGAGCACGACATGCAGTTCGTCGGCGCGCTCGCCGAACGCGTCGTCGTGCTCGACCGCGGGCGCGTGATCGCCGACGGCACGCCCGACGAGTGTCAGGAGCGACCCGCAGGTGATCGCCGCCTACCTCGGGCTCGAGCTCGCTGTGACCGCGCTTGTCCGAAGTGAACGAGCTCGTCGTCCGCTACGGGCCGGCGGTGGCGCTCGACGGCGTCTCGCTGACGCTCGGGCGCCGGCGAGCGGGTCGCGCTCATCGGAGCGAACGGCGCGGGGAAGTCCTCGCTTCTCAACGCGGTCTGCGGTGTCGTTCGCCCCGCGGGCGGGACCGTCCATGTCGCCGGCGACGACGTGACCGGGAAGACGCCGAACCACGTCGTGCGTCGAGGGCTGACGCAGGTGCCCGAGGGGCGGCAGGTCTTCCCGAGCCTTCCGGTCGAGGCGAACCTGCTGCTCGGTGCATTCGGTCGCTCCTTCCGGACGGAGATCGTGACGTCGACGATCCGCTATCTCGAACGCCGCGCCGAGGCCCGCGAGCGGCTCGAGCGGATCTACACGCTGCTGCCGAAGCTCCACGAGCTCCGCGATCGACCGGCCGGACGCACGTCGGGCGGCGAGCAGCAGATGGTCGCGATCGGACGAGCACTGATGGCTGAGCCGCGCGCGCTCGCGATCGACGAGCTCTCGCTCGGCCTGGCACCGCTCGTCGTGGAGCAGCTCGTCGAGTTCCTGCACCGACTCAACGACGAGGAGCACGTCGCCATCCTGCTGGTGGAGCAGAACGCGCTCCTCGCGTTCGACCTCTGCGAGCGCGCGTACGTGCTGGAGACGGGGCGGGTCGTCCTCGAGGGCCAGAGCAAGCAGATTCGCGACCGCCCGGAGGTGCACAGCGCATATCTGGGAGGCGGCCCCGGATGACCGAGTTCCTGCAGCTCGTCGTCGTCGGCCTCTCGACCGGATCCGCGTTCGCGCTCGTCGGGATGAGCCTCGTGCTCGTCTACCGCACGACCGGGATCGTGAACTTCGCGCAGGGCGTGTTCGTCGTGATCGGGGGCCTCTTCACCTTCCAGCTCTCGGACGACATGCCGCTTGCACTGGCGAGCCTGGTCTCGATCCTCATCGCTGCGCTTCTGGCGTCGATCCTCGCGGTCGTCGCCGTTGGCTTCCGTGGCCGGACGACGAGCCTCGCGAGCACGATCATCACGCTCGGAGCCGCGTTCCTCGCCCAGGCGCTCCTCCTGCTCGAGTTCGGCGACATTCCGCGCAGCTACCCGGGCATCTCCGACCACGCCTGGAACATCGGAGGCGTTCTCGTCCAGCCGCAGTACGTCCTCATCGCAGGGGTCGCGCTGCTCTGCTGCCGTCGCGCTGACGCTCTTCCTCCGCTGGACGATCGTCGGGCAGGCACTCGTCGCCTGCTCGGACTCTCGTCGCGCCGCCGAGCTCGTCGGCCTGAACATCCGCTCACTCGCCGTGGTCGCGTTCGTCGGAGCGGGGGCGCTCTGCGCGCTCGGTGGCTCGCTGCTCGCGCCGAGCAACCCGATGACGTACAGCTCGGACGTCGCGATCACCGTCAACGGCTTTGCGGCGGCCGTCTTCGGCGGGCTCGGATCGATCCGTCTCGCGCTCCTCGGCGGGTACGCGCTCGGGATCCTCGAGCAGTTCGTGGTCGGCTACGTCGATCCGCAGTACAGCCTGATCATCGCCCTGATCGTGATGCTCGTCCTGATCGGCTGGCGGTCACGGGCCGAGATCGCGAGTGCATCGCACGACGCGCACGCGGCGATCCGGCGTGCGCGAGTTCCGTGGCCTGCGCCGGTCCGGATCGGGCTCATCCTCGCCGGAGCAGTGTTCGCGTGCTGGCTTCCCTACCAGCTGTCGACGTTCGACGTGGCGCTCTACGACCGCATGGGGCTGTACGCGCTCGTGACGATCGGTCTCACGCTTCTGATGGGATACGCGGGGCAGATCTCGCTCGGACAGGGGGCGTTCTTCCTCATCGGCGCTTACACGTCGGCGATCCTGACGGTCGGCATCGACCCCGACACCCGCTTCGTCGATCCCGAGGCTGGCATTCCGCCGGTCCTCGCGGTGCTTGCGGCGCCGGTCGTGGCTGCAGTGCTCGCTGCGGTGATCGGCGTGCCGCTGCTGCGCCTGCACGGTCATTACCTCGCGTTCGCGACGCTCGCGCTGGCACCTCATCGCCTTCTCCCTCCTGTCCGCGTGGGACCGGTTCACGGGCGGTCAGTACGGGATCACGGTCACGAAGCCGCTCACCGTATTCGGGCACGACCTGCGCGGCCCGCTGCACGCAGCCGTCGTTTGGGTGGTCGTTGCGATCGCCTTGCTGCTGGCGACGAACCTCGTTCATTCGCGGGTCGGGCGCGCCCTGCAGGCGATCGCGACCGACGAGGCCTCCGCTGCGGCTTCGGGCATCCCGGTAGCGAGCTACAAGCTCCGGCTGTTCGTCTTCGCCGCCGCGCTGGCCGGGCTCGGCGGTGGCCTCTTCACCTTCGCGTTCCTCATCGTCTCTCCGGAGGCGTTCCCGATCGTGCTCAGCATCGAGTTCGTCGTCATGGTCGCCGTCGGCGGGCTGGGCAACATCTACGGCGCCGTGGTCGGGACGGTGGCCATCCTCTACCTCGAGCAGAAGCTCCGTGACCTGGGCACGCGGCCGGACCTCTTCGGCTGGGATCTTCCCGACGCCGCCCCGACCGTGTTCTCCTTCGGCGTGTTCGGGCTGATCCTCATGGCGATCATGCTCTTCTTCCCGCGCGGGCTGCTCCCGGCGGTCGGTGACGCGACGGCGGGTGTGGTCGAAAGGACCCGCGGCGCCCGCCGGCGGGGCGCTACTCCGCCAGCCCCAGCAGCCGGGCGGCGTTCTGCTTGAGGACGAGCGGTCTCACCTCGTCTCTGAAGTCGCCACGCGCGAACTCCTCGAGCCAGCGGTCCAGCGTGACCAGCGGGAATCGGAGCCGAAGAGACGCGGTCACGCAGAAGCGTGTTCGCGTCCTGCACGAGCTGAGGAGAACTTGCGCGACGGAGCCGCGCCAATGCGCGCCAGTTTTCGTGCGGTTCCTAGCGGGCTTGAGTGGAAGTTGGAGGAAGCGCTTAGTTGGGCGCAAAGCACATCCTGATGCCGGATTGCGCCCTGGTTGAGCGGATGCCCCCGGCATGAATCGAACATGCGCACGCGGTTTAGGAAACCGCTGCTAAGGATCGATTGACCACAACACCTCGTGATTCGTGATCCGGTCGAACTCGACACCAGCCGCCTCCAGCACCGGCCGCTGGCCGAGCATCGGTTGCAGGTCGTTCATCGCGCGGGCATGCTCGATTGTGTCCCACACGCTCGTGTTCGTAACGGTTTCCGCGTCACGGTCGATGCCGACGTAGTAATGCATCAGCCCCGGCAACTCCTGTAGGGCATCGCGGAGGGCGTCTTCGCTCGCGGCCAGAAGGCGATCGACCTCATCGACTTGGTCGTGCTCGAATCGCCCTTTGGAAATGCGGATGATCATCGCGTTCCTCCTGGCTACTGGACGACGTGGATGTTGAAGTGGCCGGTGCCGATCGCCCCCCAGAGGCGAAGCCACAGCGCCATGTACATCTCGGTGCCGCGCGCGGAGGCGATGCCGCCGAGGTCGCGGATGCGCTCGACGGGCCACCCGAAGCTCCGGAGCAGTTCGGCAACCTGCCGCTTGGCATCGGCATCCTCGCCACAGACGAAGACGTCGTGCTCGCCCGGCACCCTGTCTGGTTTCACCATCACCTCGCAGTTCATCGTGTTCAGCGTCTTCACGACGTGCGCCTCCGGGAAGCGACGCTGGATCTGCTCGCCGAGCGAGTCCGTGTTGCATACGAAGAGCGAGGGCGGCATCCCCTGCGAGACGTCGAGCGGGTTGGTCACGTCAATCAGGACCTTTCCGGCGAGGTTCTGGTCGCCTGCGGACTCGAGCATCGTGATCGAGCCGGCGCCGTTCGTGGCATTCACGATCAGCTCGCCCGCGGCAACAGCCTCGGCCGGTGTTCCTAGCCCGACCTTCGGGTGCGCCTCGCGCCAAACGCCGAAGGGGGGGTTGCCGAGGTAGTCGGGCTCGCTTCGGGCCAGCGTGGCCCCCGGATCCCGAGTACCAACGACGACCTCGTGGCCGAGAGCGTCCAGCTTCCCCGCCAGCGCTTGCCCGACCATGCCTGTTCCCAGCACTGCAATCCTCATCGCGATCCTCCTCCTCTGGTCCTGGTCTCCTGCTCGATGTCGACCGCGATCGGCAGCGCATGGCGCTGCCAGCGCGTGAGGTCGCCTCCGTAGCTCCCCGCGTACTTGCCGTGCACCAACGTGCGCGCGCGCTCGTCTTCGTCTGCGTCCTCGACGACGCGCGCTCGGCCCGTGAAGACGCCGTTCGCAAGCTCCACCGTCACCTGCGGCGTTTGACGCAGGTTCTTGACCCAGTCCGAGCGCTCCCGTCCACCCGAGAGCAGGTAGAGGGTGTCGCCGTCGAGCGCGAACCAGATTTCGATCCGGTGCGGCCGGCCGCTTACCCGGCCACGCGTCGTCAGGTAGCAGAACGGCTCCATCGCGAACGCTGACGAGCCGCTCATCGCCCGGCGAGCTCCCGCATCGCGTCGAGGGTCGCCGCAAGCGAGGCCGCGGGATCGTCCCCCACGGGGAATGGCCAGAGGACGACCTCATCTGCTCCGGCGTCCACGAGCTTCCGTACCTTTGCGCCGAGGTCGCTCTCGTCGCCCCAGGCGACGACCGCGTCGAGCACCTCGTCGGTCCAGCCTCCCTCGTTCGCGGGCCGGGCGAGTCCGGCGCGCTCGAGCATCCCGAGGTAGGAGGGCGCATGGGCCATCCCTCCGAATGCGGCGTTCAGCCCTTCGAGCGCCGCCGCACGGTTACTCCCGAGCCCCGCCGGGATGGCGGCGACGATCCGCGGGACCGGCCTTCCAGCACGCTCTGCTTCTCGCCGAGCGGCGGGGATGACGACCGAGGTGAGGAACGAATCGGGCGCGAGCCAGGTCATGATCCCGTCCGCGAAGCGACCGGCGGCGCGGCACATCTGCTCCCCGAGTGCACCGACGACGATTGGCACCTTCGGCCGCTCGGCGAGCCAGAGCGTTGCCTCGACGCGGTAGTGGCGGCCGGTGTACGAGGCTCGTCCCTCCTCGAGCAAGTCGCGGAGAATCGCGCCGTACTCGAGCATGCGCGCGACCGGGGACTCCCAGGGAAGGCCGAACGTCTGCTCCATCATGCGCCGATGGCCGGTGCCGATGCCGAGCTCGAAGCGACTATCCGACGCGACTGCGAGCGTCAGCGCCTGCTGGGCGAGCACAAGCGGGTGGCGCGGAAACGCATACGAGATTCCGGCGCCCAGCCGAATCCGCTCGGTCCGCTCGGCGGCGAGGGCGAGGAGGGTGAGCGTGTCGAGGGCGAGCCCGCCGGGAAGCCAGATGCCGTGCAGGCCGCGCCGCTCGGCATCGCTGATCGCCCCGAGCGAGCGCTCGAGATCTCGCGTCTCCCCGACGTAGAGGCTCAGCTTCATCCGCGGAGCCGCGAGATGGCCTCGCCGGCGAGGGCAACGTCCTCGGGCGTCCAGAGCCCGCTCGTGAAGAACATGAGCCCGTCGAGGCCGGCGTCGAGGAGCGGCTGCGCCTGCTCGGCGACTCCGTCCGGGTCGCCCGCAATGCAGCGGAGGCGGAACGTCTCCGCGTCCAGGCACATTGCCTGCCGCACCAGTTTCGCACGGCGCTCGGCCTCGGCGGCATTCGCGCCGACGATCAGCATGCCCGTGCGCGTCTTCACGATCGCGGTCGGGTCGCGGCCGATCTCCTCGCAGTGGCGCTCGAGCACCGAGAGCTTGTGGCGCACGGTCGCGGGGTCGCCGAAGATGTTCGCGATGTCGGCGAAGCGGGCGACGAGTCGCAAGAGCCGCCGCTCTCCGGCGCCGCCTACGAGGATCGGCGGTCCGCCCTTCTGCAGGGGCTGGGGGACGTTGAGCGCCCCTTCGAGCCGGTAGTGGCGACCCCGGAAGTGCGCCTCCGTCCCCGAGAACATCGCCGTGCAGATCTCGAGCGCCTCCTCGAGCCGGTCGAGTCGCTCGCGGATAGGGAGGAGCGCCTCGCCGAAGCCGTAGGCTCGGTACTCGTCCTCTTGCCAGGAGGCGCCGATCCCGAGGTAGGCGCGACCGCCCGAGACGAGATCGAGCGTCGTCACCATCTTCGCGAGGAGTGCGGGGTTGCGGTAGGTGACCGCCGTGACGAGTGTGCCGAGGCGGATGCGGCTCGTACGGGCGGCGAGCGCGCCGAGGAGCACGTAAGCCTCCGGGATCGGGTCGGTACGAGCCATGTATGGCGGAATCTGGTGGACGTGATCCATCACCGAGACCGCGTCGAAGCCCGCCCGATCGGCCGCCTCGGCGGCGGCGACGATCCGCCCGAACAGATCGTCCGAGCCGCCCTCCGTGCGGAAGTCCGCGATGTGCAGGTCGAAGTAGGCCATCAGCCTCCCCCCGCTGGCCGCCCGAGCCTTGTGCGCAGCGAACGAGCGGCAGGGATAGGCTCGTCATAAATCGACCGCGAGATAAGAGGGATACCCAACTGTTGACGAGCCTACACTACGGAGCATGACTATCGCGCCACAGCCCGGGCAGCAGGCGCTCGTGCCAGCCGCTCTTTCGCGACGCCTCGGTTTCGTGCTCGTCCGCGCGACCGCAGGCATGACGCGGCTCGGCGCGGAGACTCTCGCCCCTCTCGGCATCGACGGGCGCCACTACGGCGTGCTTGCCGTGCTCAGCGAGCTCGGCCCCGTCTCCCAGCAAACCCTGGCCGACATCCTCGCCGTCGACCGGTCGACCATGGTCGCTTTCGTCGACGAGCTCGAGCGCAACGGCTACGTCCGCCGCCGCCGCAACCCGGGCGACCGACGCGCATACGCGCTCGAGCTCACGCATCGCGGTGCCGCCGTGCAGCGGGAGGCAGCCGAGTTGCTCGAGGGCTGCGAACGCCACTACCTCGAGCCGCTCTCCGCCGCCGAACGGCGGCAACTGCTCGAGCTGCTCGGCCGACTCGTCGACCGCGCCGAAACGCGCCCTCGCGGAAGTTGAGGAAATCCCATGCGCCAAAACCTGAGCGCGGAAGAGAGGAGAAACGTGATGGATAAAGGCTTTGAGAGTGCCCCCGGCATGAATCGAACATGCGCACGCGGTTTAGGAAACCGCTGCTCTATCCACTGAGCTACGGGGGCTCGCGCGCCACGATAGCGCTCCTCGTCGGGCGTTCTTCCGTGGCTGAGTAGTTCGGCACTGGCCCGTCCGCGTTCGCGCGGATGAGTGGTAAGAACGTGCGTGTCAGCATCGGTCCGTGAGCATCAGCGAGCAGAGGACGGAGCCGCGCGAGCGCATCGAGCTCCTCTTCCGCGATCTCCGGGCGAGCCCCGAAGGACTGTCGAGTCGCGAGGCGCAGAGGCGCCTCGCGGCGTACGGGCCGAACGAGCTCGAGCGCCAAGGCGGGCGCCGCTGGCCGCGTCAGCTCGTGAAGCAGTTCACGCACCCGCTTGCCCTCTTGCTGTGGGCGGCGGCGGTGCTGGCGTTCATCGGAGTCTCGGCCGTCCTTGGCATCGCGATCGTCCTGGTGGTCGTCCTGAACGCTCTGTTCGCGTTCATGCAGGAACGCCAGGCCGAGCGCGCCGTCGAAGCACTGCGGCTCTATCTCCCGGTCCAGGCCTCGGTGGTCCGCGATGGGCACCGCACGACCGTCGACGCGCGCGAGCTCGTGCCCGGAGACGTTCTGTTCGTCGTCGAGGGCGACCGAATCTCGGCCGACGCGCGTCTTCTCGAGGGCGCGGTCGACGTCGACATGTCGCCGTTGACAGGGGAGTCGCAGCCGGTGCTCCGCTCGGCCGACGAGCGCGATACGCGCGGCACGCTGCTCGACGCACGAGATCTCGTGTTCAGCGGAACCGCGTGTGTCGCAGGCGAGGCGAGGGCCCTTGTCTACGCCACCGGGATGCAGACGGAGCTCGGCCGGATCGCGGCACTCACGCAAAGAGTGGAGGTGGAGGAGAGCCCACTCGAGCGTCAGGTGCGGCGGGTCGCATGGCTCATCGCCCTCGTCGCTGTGCTCGTCGGGCTCGCGTTTCTCCCGATCGGAGTGCTCTCCGCCGGGCTGCCGGCGGACGACGCCTTCGCCTTCACGATCGGGCTGATCGTTGCGAACGTCCCGGAAGGTCTCCTGCCGACGATCACGCTCGCGCTGGCCGTCGGCGTGGCCGGGCTCGCCCGCCGAGGGGCGCTCGTCAAGCGTCTGAGCGCGGTCGAGACCCTCGGCTCGACGGACGTGATCTGCACGGACAAGACCGGGACGCTGACCGAGAACCGGATGCGAGCGGTCAGGGTCTGGACGCCTCTCGGCGAGCTCGACCTCGAGGACGACACGGACATGACGGCGGCCGTCGCAGCTGACCCCGTTCTCGGTTTCCTCGGACGCACGATCGCCGCGTGCAGCACCGCAGAGCTCGCGCCCGAGCAAGCGGGGAAGTCCCGTGGTGAGGCAACCGAGATCGGGATGCTCGAGGCGGCGCGCATGCTCGGCATCGACGTCGACGTGACCCGGCGAGAGCACGCGCGGAAGAAGCTCTACCGCTTCGACTCGAAGCTTCGGCTGATGTCGACGGTCGACGAGCGGGCGGATGGAAGCCTGACCGTCCACGCGAAGGGCGCGCCGGAAGAGGTGCTGCTGCGCTCGACGCTGATTGGCGGCCCCGACGATCACGTCGCGCTCAGCGATGCGCATCGCGAGGAGGTGCTCGACGCGCTCGAGCGCTACGCAGAGCAGGGGCTGCGTGTGCTCGCGGTCGCTCGTCGCCGCCTTCCGGCAGGCGCCGTGCCACCGGAGCGACGCGAGGACGCCGAGGACGAGCTTTGTCTTCTCGGGCTCGTCGCGCTCTTCGATCCTCCTCGACCGGAGGTCGCCGAGGCGGTACGGCTGTGCCACGCGGCGGGCATTCGCATCGTCGTCGTCACCGGCGACTACGGCCCGACCGCGGCCGAGATCGCGCGCCGCGTGGGCATCGCGACCGACGGCGCGAAGGTCATCACCGGAGAAGAGCTCGAGCACATGAACGAGCGCGAGCTCGATCGCCTCCTCCACGAGGGACAGGAGCTCATCTTCGCGCGGACCTCACCGGAGGCGAAGCTGCGGATCGCAGACGCGCTGCGGGCGGAGGGGCACGTGATTGCGATGACGGGAGACGGAGTGAATGACGCTCCTGCCCTCCGTCGTGCGGACATCGGGATCGCGATGGGCGTCACGGGGACGGAGGTCGCCCGCGAGGCAGGGACCATGATCCTCACGGACGACAACTTCGCGACGATCGTGACGGCGGTCGAGGCGGGACGTCAGGTGTTCGACAACGTCCGCAAGTTCATCGTCTACATCTTCGCCCACGCGACACCCGAGGTCGTCCCGTTTCTCGTGTTCGCCCTCTCCGGCGGCGCGGTGCCGCTCCCGATCACGGTCATGCAGATCCTCGCGATCGACCTCGGCACCGAGATCCTCCCGGCGCTCGCGCTCGGTCGGGAGCCGGCGGAGCCGGGTCTGATGCAGCGGCCGCCACGCCCGCGCAGCGAAGGGGTGATCAGGGCGCCCATGCTCTACCGCGCGTGGGTCTTTCTCGGGCTGATCGAGGCGGCGCTCGTACTCGGCGGCTTCTTCTGGGTGCTCTGGAGGGCGGGATGGACCAGCGGCGCCGACGTCTCCTCGGGCTCGCCTCTTCACGACGCCTATCTCCAGGCGACGACCATGACCTTCGCGGGAATCGTCGCCTGCCAGGTCGGCACCGCGTTCGCCGCGAGGACCGATCACGCGTCCCTGCGCTCCGTCGGCGTGTTCAGCAACCGGATGCTGCTCTGGGGAATCGCCTCGGAGCTCGTGTTCCTCGTCGCACTCGTCTACGTGCCCATCCTGCAGGGCGCGTTCGGGACGGCTGCCCTCGGCCCGACGGAGATCGCGATTCTCGCGACGTTCCCGTTCGTCGTCTGGGGAGCCGACGAGCTCCGGCGCTACCGGATACGGCGTCGCAGTTAGCCCGAGGCCGGCCGGTTCGCGTACCGCTCTGTTTTGTGCGCTGAGCAGCTTTCGGCGCCGGGTTAAGAATCCGCTGAGTCTGCGGCGATGCTTTCCGACTCGAGAAACGCCGCCGCTACGATCAGGCGCATGACGTTTCTCATCGCCTTCATCGTTCCGATGATCATCGGGTTCTGGGCCCAGCATCGGGTAAAGAGCACATTTGCACGCAATCTCCAGGTGCCCACGGCCAACGGGCTCACGGGCGGGGAGGTCGCCCGCAAGGTTCTCGACGCCAACGGACTCCAGGACGTTCCGATCGAGCAGACGCCTGGATCTCTCTCCGACCATTACGACCCCCGCAACCGGTCGGTGCACCTCTCGCCTGAGGTCTTCGGTGGGCGCTCCGTAGCGTCGACCGCCGTCGGCGCGCACGAGGTCGGTCACGCGATCCAGCACGCGCAGTCCTATGCGTTCTTCAAGTTCCGGAGCGCCCTGGCTCCTGCAGTCGGGTTTGCGTCCCAGATCTGGGTGCTGTTCCTCATCGGCGGCATCTTCCTCAACATCCTCGGCTTCATCTACGTCGCGGTCGCCCTGTATGCGATCGCTGTCCTCTTCCAGCTCGTCACGCTGCCGGTCGAGTTCGACGCGTCGAGACGAGCCAAGCGACAGCTCCAGGATCTCGGCCTCGTGGCCTCGAACGAGGCTACGGGCGTCGCGAGCGTCCTCAAGGCAGCCGCCTGGACGTACGTCGCCGGCGCACTCGCTGCCGTTGCGATGCTTCTGTACTACCTGTCGATGCTCCAGAGCCGGTAGCTACGACTGGGGCAGCCGCTAGGTGGGGCCGGACCGGGGGGCCGGCCCCACCTAGGACTCACGCGGAACCCAGCTGAACCGGCGAAGCGCGATCACGAGCCCCGCGACGCCCCAGGCTGTGACGATCGCAAGTGCCTTCGGGTCGGCGAAGAGCGAGTCGCCGTCGAGGTAGACGCCGTTGACGATGTCGAGGAAGTACGTGAGCGGAAGGACGTCGGCGACGGCGTTCAGGAATGGCGGGAGCTCCGTGCGCGGGCCGAACGATCCCGACAGAAACGCCATCGGCAGCACGATGACGTTCACGACTGCGGAAACGCCCTCGGCCGAGCGGATGAGTGCCGCAGCGCCGACTCCGAGGCCTGCGAAGCACGCCACACCGAGCACGACCGCACCGGCGAAGCCGAGTGCGTTCGCGGGTGCGCTGGCTCCGAAGACGAGCGTGCCGAGCGCGAGCAGCCCGATTGTCTGCAGCGTGAACACCAGGAGCGTCGAGGTCAGCACCGCCGCGATGTAGGTCGCGGGTGGTAGCGGGGTCGAACGGAGGCGCTTCAGGATCCCGGCTTCACGTCTCCCTACGAGGATGATCGCGAGGCCCGCGAAAGCGGTGTTCGCCGCGCCGTAGCCGAACAGCCCTGCGAGCAGGACGTCTGCCGACGGGACGCCGTCGATGTCGTCCGAGTACACGGAGACGAGAAGTGAGTAGAGGAGGATCGGAAAGATGAAGACGAAGACCGCGGCCTCGCGGCTGCGCCAGAAGATCCTCTGCTCGTACGAGAGCTGATGAGCGAGGACCCTCACGCCTCGGCCTCTTCCTCAGCGACGAGCTCGAGGTAGACGTCTTCGAGAGTCGGCCGCCGCACCTCGAGCTGCTCGAGCGTGCGTCCTTCGGCGAGCGCCGCACTCGTCAGCTCGTGCAGCGTTCGCGTCGGGTCGTCGGTCTCGAGCACGACGAGCTTGCCGTCGACCTGGTGCCTGACCTCGGTGCGGCGAGTGCCGCCGATGAGCTCCGTAGGAGTTCCCTGCGCGACGATGAGACCGGCCCGGATCACTGCCACGCGGTCGGCGAGCTGCTGCGCCTCGTCCAGGTAGTGCGTCGTCAGGAGGATCGTCTTCCCGAGCGCCCGGAGCGAGCGGATCATCTCCCAGGCAGAGCGGCGTGCCGCCGGGTCGAAGCCGGTCGTCGGCTCGTCGAGGAAGACGAGCTCCGGGTCCCCCACAAGGGCGATGCCGAGGTCGAGCCGTCTCTTCTGGCCGCCGGACAGCGTGCGGACACGTGCATCGCGCTTGTCCGTGAGGCCCACGAGCTCGATCACCTCGTCGACATCACGTGGTCTCGCGTAGTAGCCGGCGAACATCCGGTGCGCCTCGCGCACCGTGAGCAAGGGGCTTTGATCCGAGTGCTGCAGGACCACGCCGATCCGTTCGCGGAGGTTGCGTGGAGCGTCGCCCGGGTCGAATCCGAGGACGGATGCGTCACCGCCGTCGCGGCTGCGGTAGCCCTCGAGGATCTCGACCGTCGTCGTCTTGCCGGCTCCGTTCGGCCCCAGCAGACCGAACACCTCGCCGACGCCGACCTCGAAGCTCACGCCGCGGAGCGCGTCGACGCCGCCGTAGGACTTCGTCAAGTCCCGGGCCGAGATCGCGTTGGTCGTGCTCACTCGTCGAGCGCGAGCTCGGCTACTCCGCCTGGAGGAAATCCCGGGTCCGAGCCCGTCAGCGCAAGCGCGATCTCCGAGCAGTCCGGCTGGTGGCAGACGGCCGCCACGGGGCTCGTCTCCGCTCCGGTCGCTTCACGCAGCAACTCGACCGTCGCGCCCGGAGCGAGTCGTTCGTCGACCCGGAGCACTGCACCCGTGGCGGACACGATCTCGTCGGCAGTCTGGCGCGCGCGCAGGAGGGGGCTCGTCACGACACTCATCGGCGGGGTCGCATGTCTCGCCAGCGCTTCCCCGAGAGCACGTGCCTCGGCGCGACCGCGCTCCGACAGAGGACGCGTCTCGTCCGGGTCGCCGGGCTCGGCATGGGCATGGCGCACGAGGAAGACGAGCACGCGGCGAGCATAGCCCGGCCCGGTTTCCCGGCCCTGGATAGGGTGGCGGGGTGCCAACGCTGCGGTACGTCATCGCGGATGTCTTCACGGATCGCGCCCTGGCAGGGAATCAGCTTGCGGTGTTCACAGATGGACGCGGGATCGACTCCGAGCTGATGCAGGCTCTCGCTCTCGAGATGAACTTCTCGGAGACGGTCTTCGTCCTGCCTGCAGAGGCGGATGGCGACGCGCGGATCCGCATTTTCACGCCTCGAGACGAGCTCCCCTTCGCAGGACATCCAGTCCTGGGAACGGCGTTCGTCCTCGCCGCGCCCGTTGCAGAAGGGGGTGATCGCGCTCGAGACCGGCCGCGGCGTCGTCCCCGTCGAGCTCGTGCGCGACGAGTCGGGGTCGATCGTCTTCGGGAGGATGACGCAGCCGGTCCCGACGATCGAGCCGTACCCCGAGCCGGGTGTGCTCCTCGAGGCGCTCGGTGTCCGGGAGTCCGAGCTGCCGATCGAGCGTTACGACAACGGAGTCCCGCACACCTTCGTCACGCTCGCCACCGCAGAACAAGTCGCCGAGCTTCGACCCGACCTCGGTGCGCTGGAGGCGCTCGATGTAAAGGCGAACTGCTTCGCTCGCGCCGGCGCCGTCTGGAAGTTGCGGATGTTCGCCCCGGCGGCCGGGGTTCCCGAAGATCCGGCGACGGGCTCCGCGGCCGGGCCGCTCGCGTGTCATCTCTGCCGGCACGGGCTCGTCGACTGGGGGACGGAGATCGAGGTGGAGCAGGGGGTCGAGATCGGGCGTCCTTCGAGGCTCTATGCGACCGCGTTCGGCAGCTCAGAGGCGATCGAGCGGGTCGAGGTCGGCGGTCGCGCGATCGTCGTCGCGCGTGGGGAGTTCCGGCTTGGCTGACGACGGCGTGAGCGCGGCCGAGCCCGAGGATCGCCTCCAGGCGCACGGCGAGCGGTACCGAGAGATTCGCCGCCAGGTCGAGGAGGCGATTCTTCCACTCGCGACCTCGATCGACGGACGGCACTTCACGTGCCAGGCGTCGCCGCACGAGCTTGCTCTTCGGACCGGCGGGTACGTGATCATCGAAGGAGCAGGCGTGCCTCGCCTCGGTCAGGTGCTCGGCCTGGAGCTCGAGCTCGTGGATGGGCCGGACGTCGCGTTCGACTCCGAGCGGGTCGTCCCGCTCCAACGTGACGATGCCGAGCTCGGCGCTGCGCGGATCGCCACGACCGTGAAGCTTCGGATGGTTCGAGGGACAGGCGTCGTGTACGACGGTGACGGAGCACCGTTTCACGACGGAGTCATGCGCCCCGCGCTGCCGCGAGAGGTGCAGGCCTGGCTGGAGAAGGTCCGGCCGGCTCGTGTCGACCTCGAGATCGGCGAGCTCCGGCTCGCCCCCGGGGTCCCGCTTCGGCTCGACGCTGGTGGGTTCGACCGACACACGTTTCTCTGCGGGCAGTCCGGTTCGGGGAAGACCTACTCGCTCGGCGTGATGCTGGAGCAGCTCCTGCTCGAGACGAGCCTGCGGATGGTCGTCCTCGATCCCAACTCCGACTTCGTGGCACTCGGGCGGACGCGGGAAGGGGTTGCGAGCGATGTCGTCGACCGGCACCGGGAGCGCGCCGGCGTTGTCGTGCGTCAAGCGGCGGACGGGGGTGGCGAACGGCTGCGGCTGCGCTTCGCCGACCTCGACCCACGCGTTCAGGCCGCCGTGCTCCGTCTCGACCCGATAGCCGACCGCGGCGAGTACTCGGAGCTCGTGTCGCTGCTCGACACCTGGGCAGAGGCCGACACGCCGATCTCACTCGAGCAGCTGCTAGCCGGTGGCGGAAGCGAGGCACGTGCGCTCGGGGAGCGACTGAGAAACCTGGGCGTCGATCGCTGGGGAGTCTGGGCCCGCGACGACGAGGGCTCAATCGTGGAGGAGCTCGCGGCTCGGTCGGCACGGTGCCTCGTCGTCGACCTCGGATCGCTGCAGACGCTCGAGGAGAAGGCGCTCGTGTCCGAGGCGGTGCTGGCGACGCTCTGGCGTCAGCGTACGGACCGCCAGCCGACACTCATCGTGGTGGACGAGGCGCACAACGTCTGTCCGAGCGAGCCGGGCGATCCGATCACTGCGATCGCGACAGAGCACGCCGTGCGCATCGCGGCCGAGGGGCGGAAGTTCGGGCTCTACATGCTGGTGTCGACCCAGCGGCCGCACAAGGTGCACGAGCAGGTGATCTCGCAGTGCGACAACCTCGTGCTCATGCGGATGAACTCGCGTTCGGATCTCGCACACGTCGGCGAGCTCTTCTCGTTCGTCCCGCCGGCGCTCCTCGCGGCCGCGACGGACTTCGGTCTCGGCGAGGCGCTCGTGGCGGGGAAGATCGCGTCGCACCCGGCGCTCATCCGGTTCGGCGCGCGCATCACCGAGGAAGGCGGCTCCGACGTGCCCGCCGACTGGGCGTCGCCGCGCTCCTAGGCGCTCTTGCGCACCATGAGCTCGGCCGCGAGCGCGTTCGCTGCGCGCGCAGCCTCCACCGGATCGGCTCCCTGGGCCCGGGCGTGTAGGTATCCGGCCGAGAAGGAGTCACCGGCGCCCGTCGGGTCGACGACGCCGTCGATCGGAACCGGGGCGATACGCTCGGCCGTCGTTGGGGTGACGACGAGGGCGCCCGCGGAGCCGAGCGTCACGACGATCTCGGCGACACCGAGCTCCCGGAGCTGATCCGGCTCGATCCCCTGGCCGAGGATGCGCGCCTCGTTCTCGCTCAGCTTGAGCGCGGCGAGCGATGCGAACACCTCCGGATCGACGTCTGCATCGCGCACAAGCGGTCCGACTTGCGCGTGACGCACGAGTCCCTGGGCGTCGACGAGGAGGCGCCGGCCTCCTCGCGCGAGCGCGGCGAGCGTGTCCGCGCCGAAGTCCGTCCGCAGGAGCGCGCCGACCTGGACCCACCGGGCGTCGCCGAGCGCGTCCTCGACCCAGCCGGTGACGTCCGTCGTCGTCCACCGGTCGCCGACCTCGTCGACATGCATGACGCGGTTGTCTCCTTCGTAGTGGAATGTGAAGGCCGCCGTCTGCTCCCCGGTCCGGAATGCCACCGGGACGCCGAGTGCCTCGAGCGGTGGAAGCAGCAGCGCTCGCGTCGCGTGCGCCGCAGCGAGCGACAACACGCGCATCGGCTCCGATGCGGGCGAATGCTCGTGCGGCATAGAAGACCGCGCCTCCCGGTCGCGTGGCGCCTCCGGCGACGACGTCACGGCTGAGATTGCCGATGACGGCGACCGAGCTCACGCGGCGGCTGCACGTGCCGTCGCCCGCCGACCGAGCACCGCGGCGACGCCAGCGACCGCGAACGAGACGAGGAAGGCCGGAACGGTCGCTCCAATCCCCCACTGGGGCGGATGGAGCCTCTGCACCTCATCGACCCACCAGGACGGGCCGGTCGGGAATAGCCACTGGTAGACCGCGAACCCCGCGACCCAGGCGGCGACGAGGCCTGGCCTCCACGCCGGCGCATCGAAGATGTCGGCTTCCGAGTAGTGCGCGCCGGAAGCAAGCCAGTCGGCGAGCAGGACCGCGAAGAGCGGCACGAATACGGACCCGAGCAGCAGGAGGAAGCTCTGGAACGAGACGAGGTCGATGACGAGCGCACCGACCACCGAGACTCCGGTCACGAGCACGATGAGGACGGCTTGCGGTGCGCGCGGAACGATGTTCTGCAGCGAGACGGCAGCCGAGTACACGTTCGCGAACGCCTCGTCGGTCTCCGTCACGAGGAGTGCGAAAAGCGCAAGAGTCGCGGCGAAGCCCCCGGCGACCACGGCGGCCGGCAGGGCTGCCGCGTCGCTCAGGTCTCGGGACAGAACGAGGACGACCCCGAGCGCCAGGAGCCAGGCATCAGGGATGAAGTAGCCGACTCCCGTACCGAGGAACCCACTCTTGCGGTCGCGAGAGAAGCGCGTGTAGTCGGCGGCATACGGGACGAACGAGACCGTGATCGCCACGACGATGTCTGCTCCCTGCCAGACCGAGAGCCCGCCTTCCCCAGGCTCGGACCAGAGCGATCCGAGGTCGGCGCCGTCGAAGGTCCACCACGTCAGGTAGACCAGCGCAGCGGGAACCGCCCAGATGGCGACCTTCCGCACGAAGCGACGCACGAATCCGATCGGCCCCATCAACGCGAGCGCGAGAGCGAAGACGCCGAAGACGATCGTCCATAGCCACTGAGCTCGAAAGCCGAAGAGCTCGTCGGACAGGGCTGCGGCAGCCGTCGCGATGATGAGGAGCTCGAACACCGACCAACCCACGCCCTGGAGGACGTTGAGGGTTGTCGGGAGATACGAGCCGCGGCGCCCGAGGGAAGCTCGCATGAGGACCATTCCCGGCACCCTGGCGTCGGCTCCGATCCCGCCGGCGGCGGCGAGCATGAGGTTGCCGATAACACATCCCACGAGGATCGCGATGAGCGCGTCCGGGAGTGAGAGCGCGGGAACGAGCGCCGCCCCGGCAACGATGACGAGGAGTGACACGCCGAGGTTGCCCCAGAGCAACCCGGTGTCCCATCCGCCGAGCACTCGTAACCGCTCCGGGACGGGATCGATCCCCCAGCTGCCCTCGATCTTCTCGTGCGCCGCCACTGGCGCGTGAGGTTAGCCACGGCGTGGGAGAATCGTCCGGTGATTCCTCGCTACTACGTCGTGGCCGAGCGGGATCACCAGCTCCAGAACCCGACCTCCCCGGAGAAGCTGCTCCTGCTGGGAGAGCGGGTGGGTTTAGGTGCGAAGACGCGCGTCCTCGACATCGCGTCCGGACGTGGCGGGCCGGCCGTGCTTCTCGCGAAGGAGTTCGGCTGCACGGTGCACGGGATCGAGATCACACCGGAGTTCCACGCGGTCGCGCTCGAGCGCGCGGCCGGCGAGGGCGTCGCCGACCGCGTCACGTTCGAGCTTGCGAACGCCGCGGAGGCGAGCCTCGGAGACGACGCATACGACGTCGCACTCTGTCTCGGCGCGAGCTTCGTCTGGGGAGGGCTGGCGGGAACGCTCGATGCGCTCGAGCCGGCTGTTCACGCGGGCGGGTACGTGGCAGTCGGCGAGCCGTTCTGGCGGACATCGGAGCTCCCGTCGGACTACGTCGACCGCGACGAGCCGTTCACGTCGCTCGAAGGGACCGTTGCGATTCTCGAGTCCGGCGGGCTCGTGGCTGCCTCCCTCATCGCGTCGTCCGACGACGACTGGGACCGATACGAGACGCTCCACTGGCGCGCCGTCGAGACATGGCTCGCAGAGAACCCTGACGATCCGGACGCAGTCGACATCCGCGCCAGGCACGGGCGTGCGAAGCACACGTACCTACGCTACGGCCGGGACCACCTCGGGTGGGCGATCTTCATCGGCTGGAAGCGGCCCGCCTAGCGAGACGTCGATGGCTCACCCCGACCTTCCTGCCGAGCAGGCGTACCTCGATCACGCGTACGACTGCCTCGAGCGCATGCGCGAGGCGCTGCTGCGCACGGTCAGCGCCGCCGGGATCGGCGGGGAAGGCGCCGACATCGCCGTGGGCCGGGTCGAGGCCTGGGTGGACCGCCGGCTCGCTACCTACGAGGCGGCCGAGCAGATCCTGTGCTTCGGGCGGATCGATGTCGACTCGGTGGAGGATCCCCTGTACGTTGGCCGTCGCTGGGTCCATGACGACGAGGGTGTCCTGGTCGTCAACTGGCAGGCGCCTGCCGCGCGCCCGTTCTACACGGCGACGCCGGCCGAGCCTCACGGCGTCACCCTCCGGCGTCGCTTCCGCCTCAAGGGCAGGACTCTCACCGGCATCAGCGATGAGGCGCTC
Organism: uncultured Actinomycetes bacterium; assembly: GCA_963734825.1. Classification (GTDB taxonomy): domain Bacteria; phylum Actinomycetota; class Thermoleophilia; order Gaiellales; family Gaiellaceae; genus GMQP-bins7. The sequence continues at coordinate 485,666 of CAVTIQ010000005.1, forward strand.
GAAGGCTCATTCGCCGATGCGGCGAGCACCCTCGACGACTTCTTGCTGGAGGAGCTCGATCGCGTGCGCGACGCGCGCATGCGCGACATCGTCGCGACGATCCAGGCGGACCAGTACGGCCTGATCGCGCGGGAGCCGGAGCCGCCGCTCGTCATCCAGGGAGGACCGGGTACGGGGAAGACGGCGGTCGGTCTCCATCGAGCTAGTTACCTGCTCTTCGCGCACCGCGCCGAGCTCCGGCGCATACTCGTCGTCGGTCCGAACCCGGTGTTCATGGACTACGTCTCGCACGTGCTGCCCTCGCTGGGGGAGGACGCGGTCGATCAGCTGGCAGTCGCCGAGCTCGTTGCGGACGCCCCGGTCACGCTCGTCGACCCGCCGCACGTCGAGCGCTTCAAGGCCGATCCGCGTCTTGCCGAGGTCGTGCGCCGAGCGGTCGAGTTGCGCTCGCAGGGGCAACCCGAGGAGCTCGTCGTCCGGATGGACGGAAAGTTCGTCGGGGTGCGCAAGCGCGAGGTGGCAGAGCTTCTCGCTGAAGCGCACGCGGACGGCGGGCTCTCTGCGGTGGCCCGCGAGCGCTTCCGGATGAGCGCACTCCGCCGGTTCTACGCCGACTACGGTGAAAAGCTCGGCGGACAAGCCGTCCGCGCGTTCGACGACGTCGAGCGCGCGCTGCGGAAGGAGGGGGTCCTCAACCGCTTTCTCCAGGCCACATGGCCTGCTCCGAGCCCCGAACGAGTCGTGCGCGGCCTGCTGTCGTCGCGCGAACGCCTCGCGGAAGCCGCCGAAGGGATCCTCGATGCGGACGAGCAGCGCCTCCTGCGGCGCGCGCGGAGCGGCTGGAGTACGGCCGACCTTCCGCTGCTCGACGAGGCCCGCGAGCTGTTGCTCGGGGACCATCGCCGCTATGGGCATGTCATCGTCGACGAGGCACAGGACTTGACTCCGATGCAGCTGCGGATGGTCGCGCGTCGAGCCGCCGGTGCGTTCACGCTCCTCGGCGACGTCGCCCAGGCGACCGGCCCCGTCTCGTACGCGAGCTGGAACGAAGTCGTCAGCCAGCTTCCAGGCGGAGAGGCGAGCGAGATTCGAGAGCTCAAGCATGCGTACCGCGTTCCGCGCGAGATCATGGCGCTCGCCCTTCCTCTCCTGGAGCACATTGCGCCCGGCGTCGAGCCTCCGGTGGCGTATCGCGCTGGCGCAGACGCGCCCCGCATCGTCCGCTCCGGCAAGCCGCTCGACGTTGCATACGAGGAAGCCGCGAGGCTCGCCGGTGAGGAGGGCTTGCTCGCGCTGATAGCACCGCCGTCGCTTCGTGGTGACGTGGCGGCAACGCCCGGCTCGCTGTTCGACGACTCGCGTATCTCCGTGCTCACGCCGCGCGAGTCGAAAGGCATGGAGTTCGACCACGTGATCGTCGTCGAGCCGGCTCTGATCGTCGACGAAGCCGCGGAGGGCCAGGGGCTCCGTGAGCTCTACGTCGCGCTCACGCGACCGACGACCACGCTCGTCGTCGTACACGAGCTTCCTCTGCCCGTGGAGCTGAAGGCGTCCTGAGAGCCGGCGTCAGGCGGCGAGCAGTCGGCGTAGCACGTAGAGGAGGATCCCGCCGTGGCGGAGGTACTCGCGCTCGCGGGGCGTGTCGAGACGGACGGTCGCGCGGAACTCGAGCTCGTCCGCTCGAACGGTGACCTCCCGGGCATCGGCGTTCTCCACTCCGGTGATCGAGAGCTCCTCGCGGCCCGTCAGGCCGAGGGTCTCACGGCTCTCTCCGGGGAGGAACTGAAGCGGGAGGATCCCCATCATGAGCAGGTTCGAGCGATGGATGCGCTCGAAGCTCTCCGCGATGACAGCGCGCACTCCGAGCAGCTTCGGGCCCTTCGCCGCCCAGTCGCGCGACGATCCCGACCCGTACTCCTTCCCCGCGAGCACGACGAGCGGAACGCCGTCGGCGCGGTAGCGCTCGGACGCCTCGAAGATGGTCATCTCCTCCCCAGACGGCAGATGAACGGTCCACGTTCCCTCGGAGCCGGGAACGAGCAGGTTGCGCAGGCGCACGTTCGCGAACGTGCCTCGCACCATGACCTCGTGGTTGCCTCGGCGTGACCCGTACGAGTTGAAGTCGCGACGCTCCACGCCGTGCTCGATGAGGTAGCGGCCGGCGGGGGAGTCTGGTCGGATCGCCCCCGCGGGCGAGATGTGGTCCGTCGTCACCGAGTCCCCGACGGAGACGAGGCAGCGAGCTCCGACGACGTCCTCGACCACGGCGGGCTCGGGTGGCATTCCTGCGAAGTACGGTGGGCGCCGGACGTAGGTCGAGCCGGGATCCCAGGCGAAGAGCTCGCCTTCCGGGACCGGCAGCGCTCGCCACGTGTCGTCGCCCGTAAAGACGTCGGCGTACGTCGCCCGGTACATCTCCTCGTCGATTGCGGACTCGATCGTCCGCTGAACGTCCTCCGGTGACGGCCAGATGTCTGCGAGAAAGACGTCCTCGCCGTCCTTCCCCTCCCCGATCGGCTCGGTCAGCAAGTCGATGTCCATGCGCCCGGCGAGCGCGTACGCGACGACGAGCGGAGGCGAGGCCAGGTAGTTGGCTTTCACCTCGGGATGGATGCGCGCCTCGAAGTTCCGGTTACCCGAGAGAACGGCACAGGCGACGAGGTCGCCCTTCACGATGGCCTCCGAGACCGCCTCGGGGAGCGGTCCGGAGTTTCCGATGCACGTCGTGCAGCCGTACCCCACTGTGTTGAACCCGAGCTCCTCCAGATACCGGGTCAAGCCGGCCCGGTCGTAGTACCGCGTAACCACCTTCGATCCGGGCGCAAGGCTGGACTTCACCCACGGCTTGCGTGTCAGTCCCCGCTCGACCGCGTTCTTCGCGAGCAACCCCGCGCCGACCATGACGGCCGGGTTCGAGGTGTTCGTACACGACGTGATTGCTGCGATGACCACCGCGCCGTGGTTGAGCTCGAACGTCTCGTCGTCGAGAGTCACCTCGACCGGGCCGGACGCGGTGCCGACTGCCGGAGGGGCGGAGACCAGGGTGCCGGTCGAGAGCGGATCATTGGCTATGCGCCGTCTGTGCGGGTGGGTCGCTCGCAGGGAACGTCTCCGAGACCGCCTCGTCGTGCGAGTTGCCGTAGTCGACCCCGAACGTGGGCAATGCAGCGATGAAGGCCTCCTTCGCCTCGCGCAGGGGGACGCGATCCTGGGGCCGCCGAGGCCCCGCCAGGGACGGCTCGACCGTCGAGAGGTCGAGCTCGACGACCTGCGTGTACGTCGGCGTGTCCTCCGGGTCATGCCAGAGGCCGTTCTCCCTGCAGTACGCCTCGACGAGCGCGACATGCTCGGGTCGGCGACCGGTCAGGCGGAGGTAGCGAATCGTCTCCGCATCGACCGGGAAGAACCCGCAGGTGGCGCCGTATTCGGGCGACATGTTCCCGATCGTCGCGCGGTCGGCGAGAGGCAGTCGAGCCAGGCCGTGCCCGAAGTACTCGACGAACTTCCCGACCACTCCGGTCTCACGCAGGATCTGCGTGACCGTCAGCACCAGGTCCGTTGCGGTAGCGCCCTCCGGAAGAGCCCCGTGCAGCCTGAAGCCGACGACCTGTGGGACGAGCATCGAGACCGCCTCGCCGAGCATTGCTGCCTCGGCTTCGATCCCGCCGACGCCCCAGCCGAGGACTCCGAGCCCGTTGATCATCGTCGTGTGCGAGTCCGTGCCGAGGAGGGTGTCGGGGAACGCGATGCCGTCGCGCTCGTCGACGACGCGTGCCAGGAACTCGAGGTTCACCTGGTGGACGATTCCCGTGGCCGGCGGGACAACCTTGAAGTTCGCGAACCCGCCCTGGCCCCAGCGCAGGAATGCATACCGCTCGCGGTTCCGTTGGAACTCGAGCTCCGAGTTGCGGCTGATCGCGAGCCGGGTCGCGAACTCGTCCACCTGCACCGAGTGGTCGATCACGAGCTCGGAGGGGAGATGCGGGTTGATCGCAGCCGGATCGCCGCCAAGGTCGCTCATGGCGTTTCGCATCGCGGCGAGGTCGACGATCGCGGGGACCCCGGTGAAGTCCTGGTGCAGCACGCGTCCGGGCGTGAAGGAGATCGCGCTCGACGGCTCGGCATTCGCCACCCACCCGGCGACGGCCTCGACGTCTGCGGTCGTGACGGTGACCCCGTCCTCGTTCCGCAGCACGTTCTCGAGCAGGATCCGCAGCGTGTACGGCAGCCTCATCACGTCGAAGCGCTCCTGGAGCGCGGCGATGCGGAAGATCTCGACGTCACGGCCCTCTACGGTGAGCTGCGAGTGGGCGCTGAAGCTGTCCGGGTGTGCCATCCCTCGTCCATCACTGGCGATTCAAGCAGCTTCGGCCGTCCCAGCCGCCGCAGCCCGCGCTCGGTGAGCGACACCTGGCGCGGGTCGAAGTGCCGGACGACTGCCTGGCCGTACGGCTTCCCCACGCGCCACGCGTACGTTGCGAAGCCCTCGTCCCGAACGGGTTGGAGATCCTCCGTGTAGGGATCGAGGATGTGCTGCCGGCCCACCTTCCGCGCGGAGTTGAAGAATGCGAGCCCCATTCCAACGGACACCTCGAGCAGGCTCCTCCGCTCACGCTCGGCCTCTGCGACCAGGCCCTGGTAGACGGCCGCAAGCTCAGGCGGCGTAGGGAGCCCGTGGGCGTCCGCGCGCAGGTCGGCAAGCGACTGCTTGAGAGCCTCGACCTCGAGAGGTGGGATGTCGATCAGGCGCGCCGTGGTCCCGCTTGCTCCTTCGAGCGCAGCGAGCAGGTCGTCGACCGTGCGCAGCTCTGCGCTCTCGGCGAGGACTCCGGCCTGCTTGAGCTCGCCCACGAGTGCATCGAGGTACACCCGAGTCCCGTGTGTCACGTCGGCCGCCGCGGCAAGCAGCCAGAGTGGCGAGAAGCCGAACGCGAAGATCGAGCCGAGCTCGATGACGTTGCCGCCGATCTTTCGAACCGCGAGCTTCTTCGGCGACTCCTCGAACTCGCCGGCGACGGCCTCGGGCGAACGCTCGACGCCACCGACGAGCTCGACCGTGATTCGCAGGAGGTTCTTGGCGGTGGCCTCGTAGAGCCGTGATCTCCGGACGAGCCGGGGCAGAACGAGCTCCGCCGTCTCGTGCACCGCTCCGCCCCCTGCGGCGGCGATCGCGCGAAGGAGGCGCTCGGGAAGGGAGATGAGGAACTTGAGTGGGCGGAGCAAGCGCTAGCTCTCGAAGGCTGCGTCCGCGACCTTCGCCCCGACGGCGACTCCGCCGAACAACGTGAATCCGTCGATCGTCAGCGTCGGTGCATCCGAGTCGCCGGTGTCCGGGACCTGGACGGCGACACCGCCCCCGATCGCCTTTACATCCGACTCGACCTTCCAGCCCACTGGAACGCGAAGCGCGATCCCCCCGAAGAACGAGTGGACGCTCAGGTGCGCATCGGGCGCGAGCTGGGCTTCTCGGAGATCCACGGCGATACCGCCGAACCACGCGAGCATCGATCCTCCCCGGAACGCGGTCGCGCGACTTTTCATCTCGACGCCGTCGAACACCGCGGTGAGCGCGACCTCGTCGCTGTCGGCGTCACCCCGGGACGGAACCGCGTGCTTCACGACAGCGGCGGCGGCCATGAATCCTGCGAACGTGCCGACCACGAGGAGACCGAGTGTGCGAAGCAAGCGCATCGGGAGGGAGCGTAGCGACGGCTAGCATCAGTGCGATGGAAGCCGAGGCAATCCGCGTCGTCCTCGAACAGGCGTTTCCCGACGCCGTCGAGCTCTCGGTCGAGGACCGCACGGGAACGGGCGATCACTTCCAGGTGACGCTCGCCAGTCCGGCGTTCGACGGGCTCCCGCTCCTGGAACAGCACCGGCGTGTGAACGACGCGCTGGCAGCTCCATTGGGCGACGGCTCGATCCACGAGCTGCGAATCAAGACGAAAGGAACGAGATGAAGTCGCTTCAGGAACAGATCACTGACGTGATCCACAACGAGCCCGTGGCGCTCTTCATGAAGGGCACGCCGGAGATGATCATGTGCGGCAATTCGTATCGCGCACTGAACGCCCTGAACTCCGCCGGAGCGCCCATTACGACCGTCGACGTCCTTCCCGACCCGCGTATCCGCCAGGAGCTCGCCGGAATCTCCGGCTGGCCGACGATTCCGCAGGTGTTCGTGAGGGGCGAGCTCATCGGAGGCGCTGACATCACGGAGGAGCTGCTCGAGTCGGGCGACCTCCAGCGAAAGCTCGACGACGCGCTGGGCGCGGAGCGAGCGCAGGACGTCAAGGTCGTCGCGCTCGAGCTCGGCTAGTCGTCTGCGACGCCCACGCGGTCTGCGAGCTCCCGGGAGATCGGGTGGTCGCCGGTCCGGGTGCGGACGGTGACAGGCCCGCCGAACGGGGCGAGTGTCAGCATCTCGATGTCCGAGCCGGGCACGAGGCCGAGCTCTGTGAGATAGCGAAGGAGCTCGGGGTCTTCGTCGGGTACGCGTGAGACGGACGCGCGCTCCCCTGGCTCGAGGTCCACGAGTGTGCGCTCGCGAGACGCATTCACGCGAAGCTCAGCGTCCGGAATCGGGTCTCCGTGCGGGTCGTGGGTCGGGTATCCGAGCTCAGCGTCGATCTTTGCTTCGAGCTCCTCCGACAGGGCGTGCTCGAGTCGGTCCGCCTCCGCATGGACCTCGTCGAGCGCCAGCCCGAGACGGTCCGCGAGATACCGCTCGAGCAGGCGGTGGTGCCGGAGCACCTCGAGCGCGCTGAGACGCCCGCCGTCGGTCAGAGCGACACCGCGGTACGGCGCTCGTTCGACGAGGCCGAGCTCGGCGAGGCGCTTCGTCATGGCGGTCGCGGAGGGCGCGCTCACGCGCATGCGGGATGCGAGCGCCGACGTCGTGACGCGCTCGCCCTGTGACTCGAGGGCGTAGATCGCCTTCAGGTAGTCCTGGACGGCCTCGGTGAGCTCGCTGGTTGTCGGCATCCCCAATTGAGCGTACACTCCGAATCGGAATTAGTCATGTCTAAATCTCGTCTCACCCGCAGGAAGCTCTTGGCCGCAGCCGCGCCGATCGCGGCTGTGCCGCTGGTTGGGAAGCTCGCACTCGAGACCGGCTTCGAGGGGACGGCGAGAGCGGACAGTCAGGACCATTCGGCGCACTCGGGAGCCCGGTCTCCTGCGAACCACGTTCACGGCACGTCGCAGGGTCACGCCGCGATGATCGGCGACGAAGCGCCTGCGGTCGGCGGCCCCAACGATCTCGACGCGCTGCTCTACCCTCCGCGAGCGCTTCCGTATGAGCGAGGTCGGATCCGCGACTACACGCTCGTCGCGGTCGACAACGAGCTCGAGGTCGCGCCAGGGGTCTTCTTCCCGGCGTGGACGTACAACGGCACGGCGCCCGGCCCCGTGATTCGTGCGACCGAAGGCGACACGCTTCGCGTCCGCTTTCGGAACGCGGGCTCGCACCCGCACACGATCCACTTCCACGGGATCCACCCCTCGAACATGGATGGGGTCTTCGAGATCGTCGAGCCCGGCGGTCACTTCACGTACGAGTTCGAAGCCCGTCCGGCGGGGCTCCATCTCTACCACTGTCACGCGACGCCCCTGAAGAAGCACATCCACAAGGGCCTGTACGGCGCGTTCATCATCGACCCGAAAGAGCCGCGTCCGCCCGCGCACGAGCTCGTCATGGTCATGAGCGGCTTCGACACGGACGGCGACGGTGACAACAACTTCTACACGGTGAACGGCCGCTCGTTCTACTACGCGCGGTACCCGATTCGCGTCAAGCGCTCCGAGCTCGTTCGCATCTACCTCGCCAACCTGACCGAGTTCGACCTCGTCAACTCGTTCCACCTCCATGGCGACTTCTTCCACTACCAGCCGACGGGAACCTCGGACGCCTGGGAGTACACGGACACGGTGATGCAGTGCCAGGGGCAGCGTGGGGTCCTGGAGGTTCGTTTCGCGAACACCGGGCACTTCATGTTCCACGCGCACCAGTCCGAGTTCGCCGAGCTCGGCTGGATGGGCTTCTTCGAGGTCGTCGACTGACGTGAGCACGGAGGCGGGGACCGCGCCGGCGCGCGGCGGGCTCGGTTGGCGGCTCTGGGCGCTCGTCCCGGTGATTCTCCTCGCCGTCGTCGTCGGGGCGGTGTCGACGAGCGGCTCGTGGCTCGCCGATCTGATCGGTCGAAATCCGCCTCCGGCAGACGAGTTCGACATCCGGCGCGTCGAGTTCGACCCGGGCCAGATCCGCATCCTCGTCAGAAACCCCCAGTCGGCGGACCTGACCATCGCGAGCGTGAACGTCGACGACGCGATCGTCCGGTTCACCGTCGACGGCCCGACGACGATCGGCCGCCTTCGTTCGAGCACGATCGTCGTCCCGTACGCCTGGGTGGAGGACGACCCGATCACGGTCGGGGTCACGAGCTCGACGGGTATCGAGACCGTCAAGGCGATCCCGGCGGCAGTCGCGACTCCCGAGGCGTCCGTCTCGAGCTTCCTCGGCTACGCCCTCATCGGGGTGCTGGTGGGCGTGCTCCCGATCGCGCTCGGGCTGCTCTGGCTTCCCGCGCTCCGCCAGGCCAGCCCCGTGTGGCTCGGCGCGTTCATGGCGTTCACCGCCGGTCTTCTCTCCTTCCTCGGCGTCGAGGCGCTCGCCGAGGCATTTCAGTTCCAGTCCCTCCTTCCCGCCGCGCTCGGCGGCGCGGGACTGGTCCTCCTCGGCGTGGCCCTGAGCTTTCTCGGGATGACTGCGCTGTCGGGCAGGCTCGGTCGCGGAGGCGGTGCGACCGGGCTCTCGCTCTCCCTGCTCGTCGCGATCGGAATCGGCGTCCACAATCTCGGCGAGGGTCTCGCAATCGGTGCCTCGTTCGCGGTCGGGGAGCTCCAGCTGGGCACGTTTCTGATCATCGGGTTCATGATCCACAACATCACCGAAGGGCTCGGCATCGCCGCACCGGTCGCGAAGACCCGCGTGACGATCCTTGCATTGGCCGGGCTCGCTCTCGTGGCGGGAGCGCCCACGGTCTTCGGTGCGTGGATCGGCGGCTATCTGACGAGCGACGTGCTGGCCGCCCTGTTCTTCGCGATCGCCGCCGGTGCGGCGTTTCAGGTCGTTCTCGAGGTCGGGCGCTACGTCGGCCGCCGAGCGCCCGGCGGGTTGCGGTCAGGGCATGCGATTGGCGGCTTCCTGGCCGGCATCGCCGCGATGTACGTCACGGGCATCCTCGCCGGCTGAGGCGCGGGGCGACCCGCAACTTGGCTTTAACGGGCGCTAACCCGCGGTTCATCGGCACGCGGCTATAACGAAACCCGCATGACGTTGTCCGCTCGAACCCTCGTCGCGCTCGTTGCGACAGCCGTCCTCGGCGGCCTCGTCGCGGTGGGTGCGGTCGCCCTTCTGGGCGGGCTCGAAGGCGATACGACGGTCGTCACCGAGACAGTCCAGGCGACCCGAACAGAGCTTGGCCCGACGAACGGCGCGATGAGCGTGAACGAGATCTACGAGACCGCTGCCCCCGGGGTGGTTCAGATCAACTCCACGACCAAGGCGTCAGGCTCGACCTCGACTGCCGCTGAACAGCACGCGCTCGGATCTGGCTTCGTCGTCGACAAGAGCGGGCACATCGTCACGAACTACCACGTCGTCGAGGGCGCCGACCAGATCACGGTCAGCTTCTCCAATCGCGACACGGTCGAAGCGACCCTCGTGGGCACCGATCCCTCGACCGATCTTGCCGTCCTGCGCGTCGGCGTCGATGCGAAGGCCCTGACGCCGCTTCCCCTCGGGAACTCGGACATCGTCGAGGTGGGAGACCCGGTCGTCGCGATCGGCAACCCGTTCGGGCTCGACCGCACCGCGACCGCGGGCATCGTGAGCGCCGTGCAGCGGCTCATCAGCTCTCCTGATCCGCGCTTCACGATCGACCATGTCATCCAGACCGACGCCCCGATCAACAAGGGCAATTCCGGCGGACCGCTCCTCGACAACCAGGCCGAGGTCATCGGCGTCAACACGCAGATCGAGACCGGCGGCAACAGCACCGGCAACGTCGGGATCGGCTTCGCCGTCCCTTCCGACACCGTGAAGGACGTCGTCGGGCAGCTTCTGCGTACCGGCCACGTCGATCATCCGTATCTCGGCATCCAGGGTCACCCGATCACGACCGAGCTCGCCAAGGCGTACAAGCTTCCCGTGGACGAGGGAGTGCTCGTCGAGTCGGTGAAGAAGGGGAGCGGCGCAGACAAGGCAGGCCTCCGAAGGGGCGACACCGAGCGTGTCGTCTCGGGCGAGACGTACATCCTCGGCGGCGACATCATCGTCGGCGCCGACGGCCAGAAGATTTCCTCGATCGAACAGCTCCGCGACGCGATCGCCGCACACAAGCCGGGCGACCAGATCAAGCTCCAGATCCTTCGCGACGCGAACAAGACGAGCGTGACAGTCACGCTCGGACGGCGGCCCGCTTCCCCCCAGGGCTAGCCGTCACAGGCCCCGGCATGGCCGGGGCCTGATTTCATCGGCACGGGGTCCGCCCGCCTGCCCGGACCCCTGCCGACCTCTTCATCGGAGATCCGGCCATGACTCGTTCCGGCCGAGCTCGTCGTCCGTGAGGCGATAGCCGCGCTCGATGAGAGCCAGCTTGCTCTCCTCTGCCCATGGCCCTCGATACGTCGGATCGAGCGCGTCGTCGCCGGGCGTGGCGCGAACGACGATCCGGTCCACCCGCCTGTCGTGGCGGAACGGAAAGTCCGCTTCGGCGAAAAGCTCTCCGAGACCCGCGCGGAGGCGACGTCGTCGCCACCGCGGCGCAGCGTCCACCGCAGTGTCGATCACCTCGTCCCGGAGACGGTGCAGAGCACGGACCGACGCATCGCGGTCACTCGAAATTCGCTCCTCGAGCACCGTGTTCCTCGCAATCGCGACACGCATGAGCCGGACGATGAGCTCGGGGTAGTGAGCCGGCTCTCCGCGCTGCGACCGCTCCTCGGCCAGCCGGACCTCTTCCAGGAGGGCGCGTACGGGCGAGACGGCGCGAAAGCGCTCGAGTCGCTCGCGTACGCGGCCGAGGAATGCGATGTCGGTCGGCCGGTAGCTCGCGAGGTATCGGAAGGCGATGACCGAGCGCACCGCGGGGTTCAGCTCGGCGTGCTCGAGTGGGAAGTTCCGTACCCACCCGCCGTCGGTAGCGATGGTGTCGTCGACCCGGACGGGCAGAACGAGGGCGCTCACGGCAGCAGACGCCAGGATCGCGCGGCCCATGGTCTCCGGCGGGGTTGAATGGGCCGGGTACACGAGCTCGAAGTCGCGGGCTGTGTCGGGCTCGAGGTGCTCGCTGACGTCCGTCGCGAACACGACGAGCTCGATGTCCGCCGCCGCCAGCGAGGACCCGAGCTCTTCGGGCCCACCGAGATACTTGGCGATGGTGTCGGGCAGCGTGTAGTCGTGGAGCCCGCCGAGCGGGAGCTGCCACACGCGTCGAGGCCGGAATACGTCATCGGCCTGCAGCTCGAGCAGGAACGACTCCAGCTCCTCGAGCCTGTCCAGGGCGGCCATCGTCCCTGCGACGGCGCCGGCCGACGTCCCATAGATCCACCCGATTCGATCCCAGACCGGCGTCTCGCGCAGCCGCTTCAGGAATCCGAGCTCGAGGAGCACGCCGTTGATCCCGCCCCCGGAGAGGACGAGTGCGGTGTCTCGAAGGTCGCCGTCGGGCACGTGGCTATTGTGCCGCCGTGGAGCCTGAGCTTCGGCCGGGTGCATCTGTCCTCCACGAGGCGGTCGACGAGGTCGACGAGGAGCTGTGGGAGGACGACGCGGGCGCGGATCACGCGGGCTGGTTCTGCGTCAGCACCGACCCGTTCCCTTGTCCCGCAGACGGATGCCCGTTCGTTGCCGAGTTCATGACGGCCGCTCACCTCGTTCTCGTCTGGGAAGCGCGGGACGATCCGAACCTCCTCTGGCACGCGCAACGGGCGAAGGAGGTCGGCAGGAACCCACGCGTCGTGTCGTACGAGACTGCCTTCGGCCCGAGCGCCTCGTACTACGCATGGGAGGCGGCGGGGCGCCCTGTGCATGGCGTGCGGCGCGGCGACACCTGACATTCTCAGAAGATGGTGTGAGTAACACCTTCTTCAAGCAATAGCTGGTGTTGCAGGTCGGAGGTTCTCGGGTTACGGTGCTGCGGTGTCCTCCGAGCCGTTCCAACCGGGTGGGCGTGCTCCCGCTCCCCCTCCGCTCGATCTCGTCCAGGACTTCGTCAACACCGAGATCCCGGACTGGTCCAGGGACGACATCGCGACACCGGCCGAGCTCGAGGCCTGGCTCCTCGAGCGTGGTCTGATCGGCGCCGGCGATGGCCTCGACGCGGAGACGTTCGTCGCGGCGCGCGAGCTGCGCGCGGCGCTTCGTGAGCTCGCTCTGCTGAACACGCTCGGCGCCCCGCCCGACGATCGCGTCCGGGCGCGCACTCGTTCAGCGCTTGCCGGTGTTCGGCTGCGCTTCGACATGGGCGACGACGGATCGCTGCTGCTCATCCCGTCGGAAGAGGGCGCGAGGCACGTCCTCGGCGCAATCGCGGCGGTCGTCGTCGACGCGCAGGCGGCGGGAACGTGGAAGCGCATGAAGGCATGCCGCAAGGACGGGTGTGGCTGGCTCTTCTACGACGCGTCGCGCAACTGCTCGTCGAGCTGGTGTTCCATGGCCATCTGCGGCAATAGGACCAAGACGACCGCCTATCGGCGGCGGCGGAAGGCGACGACGTGAGGTCGACGCGCTATGTCGCGTGGCTCGCGTGGCGTCGCCTCAGCAGGCGGGACAGCGGAGCCGTCACCACGGTGCTCGGGCTCGCCGTCGCCGCGGCGATGCTCGCCGGGGTGCTGGCGGGCGTCACCATCGCAACCGATCGCGCCACGGCGCAGGCGATCGAGCGCATCCCGGCGGCCGACCGCTCGCTCCGCGCGGTCTGGTTCGGCGTTCCGGCAGGGGCGGACGAGCGACTCCCGGCTCTCGACCGTGACGTACGCGATGCCGTCGCCGGCGTGGGACTCGACGGGCCGACTCCGCTCGTTCTCGTCCGGGAGAGCACCGTCGCGGGCAGGTTCGTCGGGCTGACCGCCGTCGACGGTCTCGCGCCGTACGTGATCGTCCGGTCCGGCCGCCTACCCCGAAGCTGCAAGCCCGAGCGCTGCGAGGTCTTGCGCTTGCGAGGTCGGGGCGTGCTGCCCGACGCTCAGGGTCTGCGTCTCGTCGAGGTCGGAACGGGCACGCTGCGTTCTCAGCAGCTCTTCGGCGACTTCCTTGCTCCCACGGACAGCGCCACCGCCGACGCCGCGGTCGCCGAGGCGATCCGCCGGGCAGCGGGCTACCACCGACCTGCTCCCGCCCCGCTCGTCGTTGCCGAAGGCCGCGACGTGTTCGCGTCGTCGCCACCGGTCGCGCAGACATACCGCAGTTACGCCTGGGTCTGGCCGCTCGACGCGGGTGCTCCCAGGCTGTGGGACGTGGACGAGCTCGTCAAGCGGGCCGAGCGGGCTCGGGCCGAGCTCGCGACGCAGTCGAACTCCTTCGCGGTCGATCTCCCGCAGGAGGAGCTCCGAGCAGCCGAGAGCACCGCGCGCGTCGCCGGGAGGCGGCTGCTGCTCGTCGGCGGCGAGGTCGCGGCTCTGCTCCTTGCCTTCACCGTCCTCGCCGCTCGCGGCCTGCGACGGGACTTCGAAGATGCGCGCCGACGTCTCACCTGGTTCGGCGCTAGACGGAGGCAGCTCTGGCTCCTGACCGGGATCGAGAGCGCCGTGTTGGCGTTCTCGGGAGTGCTTGCCGGCTGGCTCCTTGGTAGCGCGATCGGGGCGCTGGCCGCGCGGCTCGCCGGCGCGCCGCCCCTCGACGTTCTCCGGCACAGCGTCGTGTCGCGCGACGGGCTGGCTCTGGCCTTCGGCGCCGCGTTGATCTCCGCAGCGCTCATCGCGCTGACCATCTCGATTCGCCCGCGCGCGGGCTCCAGGATCGGAGTCACCGATCTCCTGGCGGGGGCCGCGTTGCTGATCGTCGCGGTGGCACTCCTCGGTGGTGCGGCCGACCGGGACCGACTGGCAAGCGGACAGGATCTCGCGCTCGTCCTGCTGCTCGTCCCCGGCCTTGTCGCTTTCGCCGCGGCCGTTCTCGTGACACGAGTCTTTCCGCCCGCCGCGCGGATGGTCGCGCGACGGAGCTGGGGCTCGGTGTCGACGCGCCTCGCCGCCGTGGGCCTTGCGCGCGGATCCGGGACAGCCGTCGTCACCGTCGGCTTTCTCACCATCGCGTTTGCCCTCGCACTGGTTGCCGAGGGGTACCGCGCAACCCTCGTCCGCGGAGAGCGCGAGCAGGCGGCGTTCCAGGTTCCTCTCGACGCGGTCGTGCGCGAGGACCTGGGAAAGCTCGTGCGTGTCTTCGACGCTGCTGCTCCGGCCCGCTTCCAGACGCTCGTCGGGCGAGGCGGTGCGGTGCACCCCGTGTTGCGCGTCACGGGAGGAGCCGGGCGCGCCGAACGCATCAGCGGCGTCACCGTGCTCGGCCTCGACCAGCAGCCGATCGAACGGCTCGGCGTCTGGCGCACGGAGTGGGCGGGTGGCCGAAGTCGTGCTCAGTCCGCCGCGCTGGTCGCTCCTGCAGAGAGCGTGTCGCTCCGCACCCTCGCTCTCCCCGGCGACGAGATCGCGTTTCGCGTCAGCCCGGGCATCGTGTCGTTCGCTGCTGTCATCGAGACGCCCGGCGGCGAATTCGAGCGCGTCGAGTTGGGAGCGGCGGATTCCCACAAGTCCATGACTCTTCGGGCCACGGTCCCGACCGGGTCGAGACTCGTCACGCTCGTCGTCGTTCCTCCTCCTCGGCTCATCGAGGGAGGTGCCGACGCCGGGACGGCGCTAACGGGCACCTCGCTGCTCGACGGTCCGCTTGCGCGTGAGCTACGCGCATGGGTCGGCCTAGATGGTGTCCAGGTGCGGCCCGCCGCTGGTGGCGTCGAGTTGAGCTACGTCCTCGTCCCGAGGCGCATCGCATACCTCCGCTTCCCGCAGCAGACCGACGCGACGCCACCTGCGGTCATCGTCACTCCGCACCTCGCGGAGCTCGTCGGCGGCGTCGGACGCTTGCTGCCGCTGCAGATCGGTGGCGCGGTGGTTCCAGTCAGGATCGCGGGCGTCGTCGCGAGATTCCCGGGCTCGGAAGGCGAGACCGTGGTCGGCGACCGCAGCGTGCTGCGAACGGCGATCAACGCAGTTGCTCCGGGTGCCGCACGAGAGAACGAGGCATGGCTCGAGGCTGACGACGACCGCCGCGCGGCTCTGGCTGCGGGCCTTGCACGGGCGCCGTTCAGCTCCCTTTCGACTCTGACTCGCTCGGAGCTCGAGAGCGATGCGGGCCAGGATCCGCTCGCGCACGGCACGCTGCTGGCGCTCGTCGCGGCAGCTCTCGTGGCTCTCCTGCTCGCTGCGATCGGCCTGGCGCTGGCAGTCCGCTCGGACCTCCGGGACGACCGCGGAGAGCTCTACGACCTCGAGGCGCAGGGTGCTCGACCGTCGACCCTGCGGCGCGTCGTGCGGTCACGCGCGTTCGTCCTCTCGGCCGCTGGACTCGCGGCGGGTGTGGTCACAGGCGCTCTCCTCCTCACGCTCGTGACCCGAGTCGTGTCCGTCACTGCTCGAGGAACATTTGCCGAGCCGCCACTCGTGGCATCGGTCGATCCTGCCGTCGTCGGCATCGGTCTCTGCGCGTACGCGCTCCTCGCAGCCGTTCTCGTCGGCGTGGCGACGCGGAGTGCCTTCGCCGGAGAACGTGGGCCGGTCTACCGGAGCGCTGAGTAGGCGTGGCGAGCCTCGTGGAAGCGCGAGAGCTCTTCGCCGTTTATCCGTCGCCGACGGGCGGTGTCGCGGCGCTCCAAGGACTGACGCTCGACGTCGAGGAGGGAAGCATCTGCGTCGTCCTCGGCCCGAGCGGCTCGGGCAAGACGACGTTCATGCGCGTGCTGGCAGGCCTCGAGCGTCCGTCGGCAGGAAGCATCGTCGTCGCGGGGAGCGACCTCGCGCACGCTTCGACAGGACGGCTCGAGCACTACCGTGCGCATGTCCTCGGATACGCAGACCAGCACTACTGGCGGGCTCTTGCCTCCGAGCTCACGGCGGAAGAGCTCGTCGGGCTGCCTCTCGGTCTAGCTGGATTCACAAGCGAGGACCGCACGACGCGTGCACGGGAGCTCCTCGAGCGGGTGGGACTTCTGGATCGGGCGGGTGCGCGGCCTGCGGAGCTCTCCGGCGGAGAGCAACAGCGCATCGCCCTCTGTGCGGCGGTCGCCCATCGTCCCCGGCTCGTGATCGCGGACGAGCCCACGGGTGAGCTCGACGCCGAAGCTTCCGCAGACATCTACGCCCTTTTGGCCGAGCTCGTTCGGGAGAACGGGACGACTGCGGTCGTCGTCAGCCACGATCCCGCATCGGTCGAGATCGCCGATCAGGTCGCCCACATCAGGGACGGACGGCTAAGCGCCGAGCGGCATGGCGACGAGGAGACGACCGTCGTCGGCGCAGGGGGTTGGCTGCGGGTCTCCGAGGAGGTGTTGCGTGCCGCAGGTATCGGCGACCGCGCGACCGTCGTCGCGGGCTCTGGGGTCGTGGAGCTCCATCCCGTGTCCGGCCGTGGCCACCAGGACGTCGAGCCTCGGGTCGCGACCGAAGGCGCGACGGGAGCGACGCTCGAGGCCCGCGCAGTCTCGAGGCGATACGGCGAGCAGGTTGCCCTCGAGAGCATCGACGCGTGCTTCATCCCCGGTGAGCTTGCGGTCATCACCGGCCCGTCGGGCTCGGGCAAGTCGACCTTGCTCGCGCTCTTGGCCGGCCTGGACGTTCCTGACGAGGGGGAGGTCTGGCTTGACGAGGTCGCAGTGTCGTCGCTCGATCGTGACGCGCGCGCCGCGTTGCGGGCAGCGCGAGTCGGCGTTCTCGGCCAGGTTCCGGGTCTCGCCGACTCGCTCACCTCGCGAGAGAACGTCGTGCTCGGCCTCTCTCTGCGCGGTGTCGTAGGCGAGGAGGCGGAAGAGCGCGCAAGACAAGCACTCGCGACTGTAGGAGTCACCGAGCACGCCGATCGCCGGGTCGACGTGCTTTCGGCGGGACAGCGCGAGCGGGTCGCGCTCGCTCGCGTGATCGCCGCGCGACCCGCAGTCGTGTTGGCGGACGAGCCGACGTCGCGACTCGATGCGACGACCACGCTGTCGATCGGCGCTCTGCTCGGTGAGCTCGCGCACGCGACTCGCACGACGGTGGTCTGTGCCACGCACGACCCGCTTCTGATCGGGCTAGCCGATCGCGAGCTGCGGTTGCGCGATCCCGCGCCGGTAGCATCGCCGTGATGACCACCGTGACGGAGACTCTGCACGTGAGCGGCATCCGCTGCGAGCGCTGTGTCGGCAGGCTCGCCGAGAGCCTCCGTGGGCACGACGGCCTCGAGGCGGCAAACGCAAGCCTTGTGGGCGACGTGACCCTCTCGTGGGACGAGGAACGAACGTCACGGGACGCACTTTTGGCGGCAATGGCGCGCGCCGGGTTCCACGAGGCCGTGCCTGTACGGGAATAGCCTGCTCACGCGGCTCGTTGCAGGCTCCTGTAACGCACGGGTACGGTAGCTCGGTGAGCGAGCCAGAGCCGTCCACCGAGGCAAGACGGATCGCTGCCGAGGCGCGCGATCGGGTCCGCTTCGAAGAGGAGGCCCTGGCACTCGCGGACCAGATCTACCGCGTGGCGAGGAGACTGGTCGGTTCACGTGAGGAGGCCGAGGATCTTGTTCAGGAGACGTACGCGAGGGCATTTCGTAGCTGGCGCTCCTTCACGCCGGGCACGAACATGCGCGCCTGGCTCTTTCGGATCCTCACGAACCTCAATCTCGACCGCGGTCGCCGGATCCAGAGGACTCCAGACATGCAGCCTCTCGAGGAGAGCGACTACTACCTCGCGAACAAGCTGGCCTCCGCTGCAGGCGAGGAAGTGCTCGACCAGGAGCATGTCGTCGACCGTTTGTCGCAAGATTCCGTCGTGAAGGCGTTGTCCGACATCTCGCCGCAGTTCCGGGACGTCGTCGTCCTCGTCGACATCGGAGACTTCACCTATGCGGACGCCGCGCAGATCCTCGACGTTCCGATCGGCACGGTGATGTCGCGGCTCCACCGAGGCAGGCGAGCTTTGAAGCAGCATCTCGCCGAGGAGACGCTCGCATGACGCAGCACGATCCGTGCGATCGCTGCGAGGAGCTCATGCAGGACTTCCTCGACCGCACCCTGACTGACTTGGAGTGGAAAGAGGCCGAGTCGCACCTGATGGGATGCGAGTACTGCGCGCGCCGCTACCGGTTCGAGGAGACCCTGCGGCGTTACGTCAAGACGAGCGCTGTCGAGCGGATGCCGCCGAGTCTCATGGCGAAGCTCGAGGAGTTGCGCGGCTTCGACGTCACTGCGTAGCGGCGACTAGCGGCTGTAGCAGTCGCGTCCTAGCCGTCGCGCAGAGCAGGCGGGAGATCGTCCGGAGTGTCGACGTCACCGGGTGCGCCGAGGTCGTCGCAGGGGACGAGCTTTGCCGGCCGCCTGTGCAGGCCGCCGTCGGGGATGTCCGTCCAGAGGTCGCGATCGATGACGAGTGGATGTCCCCGCGAGCCGGCGTACGACGCGGCCACGATGCCTGCGGCGAGCCGCCAGACGAGAAGCACGCGGTCGATGCTCGCGGGCGCGAGGTCCGGCCCGTCCGCGAGAACGACGACCGCCGGATTCACGTCGTCGCCCAGGGCTTCGAGGCCGCATCGAAGCGACGCGCCCGGTCCCTTCGCCCACTCGGCGCAATGCACGATCCGGACGGGTTGAGGCGCGGATGTCGAGATGTCCGATTCGATGGCGTGCGCTCCCTCGACGACCACGATCTCGTCGATCGGCGCATTGGCGAGGCGCTCGAGGACGGCCGGGAGGAGAACTCGCTGCTTCGGCGACCCGTACCGCGTCGCCTCGCCTGCAGCGAGCACGACCGCAGCGACGCTCATCAGCTCGTGTCGACCGTGACGCGCTCGATGACCACCGGCTGGGACGGAGGGCCGTCTCCGACAGCCAGCGCGCCGATCCGCTCGACGGTGTCCATGCCTTCGGTCACCTCGCCGACGATCGCGTAGTCGGGCGTCAGTCCTGCATCCTCGCCGGTCACGACGAAGAACTGGCTTCCGCTCGTGCCGGGCGGCTCCGTCTCTCCCTTCGCCATCGCGACCGTCCCCTTGGTGTACGTCGCATCCGACGGGGGAACGTCTACGGTCGAGTAGCCCGGGCCTCCGCCTCCGGACTGCGTCGGATCCCCGCCTTGGATCACGAATCCGGGTACAACGCGGTGAAAGAGTGTGTCGTCGAAGTAGCCGTCCTCGGCGAGCGCAACGAGCGACGCGCTGGTCTTCGGCGCGGATTTCAGGTCGAGCGCGACCGTGAACGAGCCGCAGCTCGTCTCGAAGACCAGCGAGTAGGTCTTGCTCGAGTCGAGCAGCTCCGTCGGCGCCTCGTGCTTCCCCGGGTCGCGCGGGTCGGGTGCGTCGACGCTCTCGCAGCTGCCGTAGCGGTCGTCGTCGTATCGGTGGATCCGCCGTCGCTCCCTCCGCCGCATCCGGTCACGAGCGCCGGCAGAGCGAGCGCGAGAAGGACGGCGCGCATCGCGTGCGATCCTATCCGTGACCATGGGCTTGACGCGCTGCGAATGGGCATCGGGGGGAAGCGAGGCGATGATCGCCTACCACGACGACGAGTGGGGTACTCCGTCTCACGACGACCGCCACCTCTTCGAGCTACTGACGCTCGAAGGAGCGCAAGCAGGCCTTTCCTGGAGCACGATTCTCGGCAAGCGCGAGGGATACCGGCGTGCGTTCGCAGAGTTCGACCCGGTCGCAGTAGCGCGATTCACCGAGGCCGACGTCGACCGACTCCTCGCCGATCCGGGGATCGTCCGGAACCGGGCCAAGATCCAGTCGGCGATCTCGAACGCAGGGTGCGTCCTCGCCGTCCAGAAGGAGGCCGGGAGCTTCGACGCGTACCTGTGGGCGTTCGTCGCTGGCGCGCCGATCGTCAACGCCTGGAGGTCGCTGGCCGAGCTTCCGGCCGAGACCGCCGAGTCGCGCGCGCTCTCGAAGGATCTCAAGCGCCGTGGCTTCCGATTCGTCGGCCCGACGACGTGCTACGCGTTCATGCAGGCGGTGGGGATGGTGAACGACCACATGATGGAGTGCTTCCGCTGCGAGGAGGCCTCGAGTTGAGCGCACCGATCCAGTACACGCGGAGCGGGGAGGTGAACATCGCCTACCAGGTCACCGGCGAGGGGCCCTTCGACCTCGTGCTCGTCCCCGGGTTCTTCTCACATCTCGAGATCTACTGGGAGCATCCGGAGCTTGCCCGATTCCTCGAGCGGCTCGGGTCCGTCGCCCGGCTGATCCGCTTCGACAAGCGTGGAACGGGCCTCTCCGATCGATCCGTCGGGTTGCCGGACTTCGAGACCCGCATGGACGATGTGCGCGCGGTCATGGACGCCGTTGGGAGCGAGCGGGCGGCGCTCTTCGGCTACTCCGAAGGCGGGCCGATGTGCGTTCTGTTCGCGGCCACATATCCGGAACGGACTCGAGCACTCATCCTGCATGGCACGTACGCGAAGCGAATCCGAAGCGACGACTACCCGTGGGCTCCGACCTGGGAGGAGCGTCTCGAGACGGCGCGGGAGCTCGAAGAGACCTGGGGTGAGAACGTCGACGTCTCGACGATGATTCCCAACGCCGACCCGGCCGAGATCGCGTGGTTTCATCGGGCCGGGCGCGCATCACTCAGCCCGGCTGGGGCTCGTGACCTCATCTTGATGAACTCGAAGGCTGACGTACGTGACGTGCTTCCGAGCGTGCAGTGCCCGACGCTCGTCATGCATCGGACTGGTGATCGCGACTCAAGGGTGGAGGAGGGTCGTTACATCGCCGAGCACATTCCCGGATCGCGATTTGTCGAGTTTCCCGGCGACGACCATGTCCCGTGGATCGACATGGACCCACTTCTGGACGAGGTCGAGGAGTTCCTGACGGGCGTGCGCCCCGCTCCCAGGTCAGACCGCGTACTCGCGACGGTGCTCTTCACGGACCTGGTGGGTTCGACCGCGAGAGCCGGCGAGCTGGGGGACGCCTCCTGGTCCGCCCTGCTACACAAGCACGACGAGGCAGTTCGGCGCGAGTTGGCGCGCTTCTCCGGTGAGGAGGTCGACACGGCGGGCGACGGATTCTTCGCTCTGTTCGACGGGCCGGCCCGTGCGATCCGCTGCGGGCTCGGGATCGCGGCGTCGCTCGCTCCGCTCGGGCTCGAGGTCCGGGCGGGCGTCCATACGGGCGAGGTCGAGCGGCGTATCGGCGAGAAGCCGCGTGGCATCGCCGTTCATGTCGGCGCGCGGATCATGTCGATCGCGGGTCCGGGAGAGATCCTCGTGAGCGCGACGACCAGCGATCTCGTCGCCGGCTCGGGTCTCCAGTTCGAGGATCGCGGTGAACATGAGCTGAAGGGCATCGACGGTGCCCGCCGGCTCTATGCAGCGACTGCCGCTACGCCCGCGTCGTGACCGCGATCAGGTCGGCGAGGTTGACGAGCTGGATGGCGGTCCGCATCGCGGTGATGTGCTCGTCATCCGACACGATCTCTCCGCTCTCTCGCCACAGGTCGCTGGCGGTCATGAGCAATTCCTGGATCCGCTCGGCCTCGTCGATATGCCCGTCCCGCTCGCGCGAGGCGTTCACGGCGAGCCCGAGTGCGCCGATTGCGTCGCGCTGACGGAGCCAGAGGAGCGGGACCGCCATGGAGATGTACTGGTGGATGCGGGCGAAGGTGAGTGGCTGGACCAGCGAAGTCGCTCCGCACGGGCTCGAGAGGTCGAGCGGCTGCTCCCGATCGGCGATCCGACGCGCGTTCTCGCCGAGCATCGCTCGCAGTTGCCGGTCGTCGAAACCCGCCAGCCTCGCGGTACGGACCGCCATCAGCAGCGAGTTCGGCTGGCGTCCGTACGGGTAGTCGGAGGCGTACACGACCTGTTCCGGCGGGACCTGCCGGTAGAGGTCGAGCAGGTCGACGCCGCTCCACACCGAGGTGTCGAAGAACACCCCCGGTATCCCTCCGAGCCGGCCCGCGAGCCCACCCATGTCGGCGATCCCGGCATGGGCGACGATCAACCGCACGCCCTCGCAGCGGCGGACGAGCTGCTCCAGATGTTCCGCGATCGGGGGGAGCCCGCGACCGCCGTGGATGAGGATGGGGACGTCGCGCTCCGTTGCGAGCTCGAAAATCGGCCCGAGGCGCGCGTCGTCGAGCGCGAAGCCCTGGGCGCGCGGGTGCAGCTTGATCCCGCGTGCGCCGAGGTCGAGGCAGCGGGTTGCCTCCTCGATCGGACGCTCGACGAGGTCGAGGCGGACGAACGGGACGAGTCGGTTCTCCGAGCGCTCCGCGTGTGCCAGGGTGCGGTCGTTCGGGACGGTGAAGCCCGGCTCTCGGTCGCGCTCGTCCATGCAGAAGAAGAACGCGTGCGAGAACCCGTACCGCTCGAGAAGCCCCGTGAGCTCGTCGTAGCGGCCGACCATGCCGTCGATGTCGTGGCCGAGGTGGGTGTGCGCGTCGAAGAGCAACGCACCCTCCGGGATCTCCGAGCGGACCGTCGCGTCGTACGAGTCGACGACTGCCCGGGCTCGGTCGATGCTGCTCACATTCTTCAGTCTAGGCAGACGTGGTGCTCGACCTGAGCGCTGCCCATACGCGCGGAGGCGTCATCGGGAGCTCGTAGAGCCTCGTCCCGGTCGCTGCCGCGACGGCATTTGCGACCGCTGCGGGCGCGCCGACGATGGGAGCCTCGCCGATGCCCTTCGCCCCGTACGGCCCGTCCGGAGCCGGAACCTCGACGATGAGCGTCTCGATCTCGGGAACGCGCTCGGCGGTCGGGATCGCGTATTCGAGGAAGGAGCCGCTCAGCAGTCGTCCGTCCTCGTCGTGGCGAAGCTCCTCGAAGAGCGCCCAGCCGATGCCCTGGGCGACACCCCCTCGCATCTGGCCCTCGACCAGTGCCGGGTTCAGCGCCCGTCCGACGTCTTGGGCGATCACGTGCCGGAGAAGCTCGACCTCACCGGTATCCCGGTCCACGCGGACGTGACTCAGATGGGCGGCGACTGAGGGCGCTCCACTCGTCTGCGCCGAGCCGCCGTGCCCTTCGATCGGCTCGTAGCGTCCGCCGAAACGAAGTGCCTTTCCCACGATCTCCTCGACCGTGATCGACCGGTCCGGCGCTCCCACGGCTCGCACGACACCGTCGACGACCTCGAGGTCGTCGGGTGCGATCTCGAGCTCCTGTGAAGCCGCAGCGAGAACCTTCTCGCGTGCGGACTCTGCGGCGCGCTGCACCGCCAGGCCGACCGTGTACGTGACCTTGGAGCCTCCGCTGGCGCCGGCGTAGGGGCCTGACGCCGTATCCGCGGTGACCACGCGCACCTTGTCGGGCGAGAGGCCGAACGCCTCCGCAGCGATCACCGCGAACCCCGTGTTCACTCCGCTCATGTCCGCCGCGGACGTGACGATCGTCATCGTTCCGTCCGTATCCATCCGGCAGACGGCGGCGGCCGGCTCGTTGCCGCCCGGCCAGTAGCCTGCGGCCATCCCCACTCCCTCGTCTGCGGGCAGCGACCTTCGCGCTTCCCACAGCGGATGGTCACGGAGGCGCTCCAACACCTCTACGGCGCCGATCGTCGGAAACGGGCTGCCGCTGACCCCCATGTCGCCTTCGACGACGGCGTTCTTGAGGCGGAGCTCGATCGGGTCGATGTCGAGCTTCGTCGCGAGCTCGTCCACCAGCGACTCGAGCGCGTAATGGGCTGTCGGGGCACCGGGCGCGCGGTAGGCGCCGAACGTGAAGCGGTTCGTCTGGACCCCGTAGCCGCGCAGGTCGTGCGCCTCCCAGCGATACGGCCCGGCGACGAGCAGCGACGTGATGCCTTCGACGCCCCAGCCCGCGTTCGAGCCCCGATCGACGATCATCCGCGCTTCGATCCCCGTGAACGTCCCGTCCTTGCGCGCGCCGACGCGGAGATGCGTGATCTGGGCCGAGGCGGGATTCGTCGCCTGGAAGTCCTCGGAGCGGGTGAACGTGAGTCGCACCGGCCGGCGAAGCGCGAGGGTTGCCCCGGCAGCGAGCGGCTCGACGAGTGCGAACTTCCCTCCGAAAGCACCCCCGATGGGCTCTGCGATCACGCGGATGCGATCGAGCGCGAGCCCGAACGCTCGCGCGAGCTCGCGCCGCGTCACGAAGGAGCCCTGCGTGCTGGTCGAGACCACGAGAGCCCCGGACGGCTCGAGCCATGCAGTCGACGACCTGCGGCTCGATGTATGCCTGATGGACCCACGGCGTTCGGAACGATCCCGAGACGACGACGTCGCTCGCCTCGAAGGCGGCGCCGAGGTCGCCCGAGCTTCGGTGGACGCGATCGAGGACGTTGCCGGAGAGCTGCTCCTCGTCGGCGTCCTTCTGGCCGTGGTCGACTCCCGCGTGGATCGACTCGAGATCGCCGCCGTCCTCCGCTTCCTCGACCAGGCGGGCGAGCGGCGCACCTTCCTCCATCGCGCTCTCGACGTCGACAGCCGCCGCGAGCGACTCGTACTCGACGACGACGAGCTCCGCGCCGTCCTCCGCAGCTGCGTCGGTCTCGGCGACGACGATCGCGACCGGCTGGCCGGCGAAGACGACCTCCTCACGGGCGAGCGGCTCGGCCGTGCGGTCGGTTCCCGTCGTCGCGAGCGGGAGATCGGCCGCGAGCAGGACGGCGACGACGCCGGGAACGGCGAGTGCAGCTTCTCGGTCGACCGAGAGGATGCGGGCGTGCGCCTCGGCCGCGAGGACCGGACGAGCGTGGAGGAGACCGTGGACATGTGGCGTCGGCGGCGTACCGCGTCGCGCCGGTCACCTTCTCGGGCGCATCGATCCTGGGCCGGGCGACGCCGATGTACGTGTCAGTCATCGAGGTCCTCCTGTGCTCGCGCTGCGGCGCTGGTCGAGCGCGCGGCGCGCGACCGTCGCAGCGAGGTTCCGTCGGTACTCGACCGGCGCGAAGTCGTCGCCGAACATCTCCAAGCGATCCGATTGCCTCGAGCGGATCCACTCCAGACGCGAGCAGCTCCGGTCGTGCACCGACTCCCGTGAGCGCGACGCTCGCGCTTCCGTCGGGTCGTACGAGCGCGGCCGCGCCGGCGAGCGCGAAGCCCGACGCGGGGTGCTCGACGGCGACGTATGCCGAGCCGGACCCGCGAGCCGGAATCGGGATGACGATTTCCGTGATGAGCTCCCGCTCCTCGAGTGCGGTCGCGAACGGACCGGATACGAAGTCCTCGACAGCGACCGTCCGGGCGCCCGCGGGCGACTGAAGCAGGAGCTCGCGCGCCGAGCGCGATCAGTACCGCCGGCATGTCAGAGGCCGGATCGGCGTGGCGCGAGGCTCCCGCCGATCGTGCCGCGATTGCGCACCTGAAGGTCGCCGATCCGCTCCGCGCACTCGGCGCAGCGCATACGAGAGCGGGTCGCGTGAGCTCGGCTGCTCGCGCGAGCTCGTCCCACGTCGTCAGCGCTCCGATGTGGAGATCGTCGCCGCGAGCCTCGACACCGCGAAGCTCGAGCGCGCCGATGTCGACGAGCAGCGACGGCCGGGCGATGCGGAGCTTCATCACCGGCAGAAGCGACTGCCCTCCGGCGATCGCCTTCGCGTCCGGCTCGGCAAGCAGCTCGAGCGCCTCCTCGAGCGTCGACGCACGCGCATACCCGAACGGGGCAGAGATCACGAGGTCGCCTCGTCTCGCAGTGCAACTGCAGCGGCCTGGACCGACTCGACGATCGTCTGGTAGCCGGTGCAGCGGCAGAGGTTGCCGCGAAGCGAATGGCGGATCGTCTCGTCCGACGGGTCGGCCTCGCGGGAGAGAAGATCGGCCGTGGTCAGGATGACGCCGGGCGTGCAGAAGCCGCACTGAAGCCCGTGATGCTCGACGAACGCGCGCTGGATCGGATGAAGATCGCCCTGCGCAGCGAGCCCTTCGATCGTCGTCACGCCCGAGCCCGTCGGCCTGGAGCGCGAGGACGGTGCAGCTCTTCACTGCACGACCGTCGAGCAGCACCGTGCATGCACCGCACTGGCTCGTGTCGCAGCCGATGTGGGCACCGGTGAGGCCAAGCCCATCGCGAAGCGCGTGGACGAGGAGCATTCGCGGCTCGACCTCGAGCACGCGCGGCTCACCGTTGACGACGAGCTCGACCTGGGCAGTCTCAGGCACTCGCGGGAAGGGCGGCGAGCTTCTCGCGCAGGTAGGCGAGGTAGGGCTGCGGGTCGATCGTCGGCGACCCGGTGATGCGCTCAATCGTCTCCTTGGGCGTGAACTTGCGGCCGAGGGAGTACAGGTTGTCGCGAAGCCAGGCCGCGAGCTCGAGGAGCTCGCCCGCCTCCATCTGGGCGTCGAGGTCGGGGATCGCCTCTCGGACGGCTGACCAGATCTGGAGCGAGATGACGTTCCCGAGCGCGTAGGTCGGGAAGTAGCCGATCCCGCCCTGCGACCAGTGAATGTCCTGGAGAACGCCGTGGGCGTTGTCGGGCACGTCGACGCCGAGCAGGTCCTGCATTCCCGCGTTCCACGCCTCGGGCAGGTCCTTCGGGTCGAGCGAGCCTTCGATCAGCTGCTGTTCGAGCTCGAAGCGCAGGATGATGTGGAGGCTGTACGTCGTCTCGTCGGCCTCTACGCGGATGAGGCCCGGCTCGGCCCGGTTGACCGCGGCGAGGAACGCATCGAGGTCGACGCTGCCGAGCTCGGCCGGGAACGTGTCCTGGAGGGGCTCGTACCAGTGCAACCAGAACGGGCGGCTGCGCCCGACGAGGTTCTCCCAGGTCCGGCTCTGCGACTCGTTGAGACCGAGTGACGGCGCGGCCGCGAGCGGGGTGCGTTCCAGCGCCGGGGAGATGCCGTGAGCGTAGTGGCCGTGCCCGGACTCGTGCATCGTCGACCACAACGAGTCGAGGCCCGTCTCGTTGTAGCGCGTGGTGAGCCGCACGTCTCGTGTCGAGAACGACGTGCAGAACGGATGCACGGTCGGGTCGAGTCGCCACGCGCCGTCCTCGAGGCCGATCGTCGCGAGGACACGCTCTCCGAATGCCCGCTGGAGCTCGGCTGGAAACGGCTGGTCCAGGAACTCGGCGTCGACTCGTGGCGCCTCGCGAACGAGCTCTGACAGCACCGGCCGAACCGCGCCGAAGACCTCGGTCACCTCGCTTGCCTTCATGAACGGCTCGAAGTCGTCGAGAAGCGGTGTGTAGGGCGAGTCGTCCCACTCGAAGCACTCGACGTAGCGACGCTTGAGGTCGAGGTTGCGCTCGAGCGCCGGGAGGAAGGCGTTGAAGTCGTCGTTTGCGCGCGCCTCGATCCACACCTGGTTCCCGAGCGCAGCTGCGCGCACCATCTCCGTCCGCAGCTCGGTCGGGACGCGGCGCTGCTTCTCCCAGTCGCGCCTGCTGACGCGGATCAGGCTTGCGTCGTCGGAGTCGTAGTCGAGCGATTCCTCCAGCGGGCGCAGCCGCTCTAGAAGTCGGCCGATCTCGTCGTCGACGAATCGCTCGTGCGTGATCCGCGCGAGCGTCGCGAGTGACTCGGCGCGGGCGGGGTGGCCCAGGCGCGGCATCGTGACCTTCTGATCCCAGCCCAGGACTCCCATCGAGCGGGAGAGATCCGAGATCTCGGCAAGTCGCTCTCGGAGCGTGCGGAGGTCGGCATCCACCGCGGAGGACTCTAGCGATGCACCCACGAGCTGGAGCCGGCGAGGAGCGCTGGTTCGTGTTCCTCGAGGGTAGGATCGGCGGCCGTGAGCGTTCTGATCCATGGCGACACCGTGCGAACGCCGGAGCTGCGTCACGAGGTGCCGCTCGGGATCCCGGACGCGTTCGTCTATGCCGAGCTCGACGGTCGTCGTGTGGTCGCGATCAGCGCGATGGAAGCGGCACGCGTCGAGGGGCTCGGCACGGATCTCGAGGTTCATGCGATCGAGGAGTTCGGGGCTGACGAGCTCCGGCGCAGCGGTCTCGACGTGCACACCTACGTCAACGAGCTTGCGGTTCGCATCGTCCGCGGGCTTGGTATCGGCGAGGCCACGGTCCCGCTCCGATTCCCACTCGGCATCGCCGACGCCCTCCGCTCGAGTGGAGTCCGGCTCGAGGTCGACCAGAAGCTGTTCGACGACCGGCGGCGCAGCAAGAGCGCGCACGAGCTCGCAGGCATCCGGCGGGCCCAGAAGGCGGCCGAGGCGGGGATGGCCACGGCCCGCGACCTGCTGCGTCGCGCCGAGCACGCGAACGGCGGGCTCTCGGTCGACGGCGAGACGCTGACATGCGAGCTCGTGAAGGAGCGGGTCCAGGCGACGTTCCTCGCGCATGGTGCGGTAACCGACGAGATGATCGTGTCGCATGGCCCGCAGACGGCCATCGGCCACGAGATGGGCTCCGGCCCGATCGAACGCGACGACGTCGTCCTACTCGATCTCTTTCCGATCGACGTCGAGTCCGCGTGCTTCTCCGACATCACGCGCACGTTCGTCGTCGGCGAGGTGCCTGACGAGATTCACGAGTGGCACGCTCTCTGTCGAGAGGCACTTGAGCTCGCGGTCGCGGGGGTGAAGCCCGGCGTCAACGGAGGCGACCTCCATCGCCTCGTGTCCGAGTTGTTCGCAGAGCGCGGCTTTCCGACTCTGCTCACGAAGCCGGAGGGAGAGGTGCTCCGCGACGGCTTCTACCACGGCCTCGGTCACGGGGTGGGTCTCGAGGTCCATGAGTCGCCTTCGCTCGGGGTGATCGGGGAGGAGCTCGTTCCCGGCGACGTCATCACGATCGAGCCGGGTCTCTATCGCCACGGCTTCGGAGGCGTCCGGGTCGAGGATCTCCTGCTGGTGACCGACGACGGCTACGAGCGCCTGACCGACTGCCCGTACGACCTCGAGCCCATCGCATGACGGACCAGGCGATCGAGACGCTGCTCGCCGAGAACCGGCGCTATCCGCCACCAGCCGACTTCGCGGCGCAGGCGAACGCGCAGCCGGACATCTACGAAGTCCCGTTCGAGGAGTTCTGGGAGCGCGAGGGTCGCGAGCGGGTCACGTGGTTCGAGCCGTTCTCGTCACTTCTGGAGTGGGACCTTCCGTATGCGAAGTGGTACGTCGGCGGCACGCTCAACGTCGCCTACAACTGCCTGGACCGCCACGTCGAGGCGGGGCTCGGTGACAAGGTCGCGTTCTACTTCGAGGGCGAGCCGGTCGACGAGCGCGAGGAGATCACGTACGCGCAGCTCCTCGACGAGGTCGTCCGGGTCGCGAACGGCCTGAAGGCGCACGGCGTCAGGAAGGGGACGCCTGTCGGGATCTACATGGGCATGGGAGTCGGCCTGCCGGTCGCGATGCTCGCGTGCGCCCGTCTCGGCGCGCCGCACACGGTTGTCTTCGGAGGGTTCTCGGCAGAGTCGCTCGGCGACCGCCTGAACGACATGCAGTGCGAGGTCCTGATCACCCAGGACGAGGGCTGGCGCCGCGGACAGACGGTCCCGCTCAAGGGGAATGCGGACGAGGCGCTCGAGTCGTGCCCCGGCGTGCGGAGCGTCGTTGTGTGGCAGCGCACGCACGCAGACGTTCCGATGCAGAGCGGGCGCGATCTCACCTGGGACGAGCTCGTCGACGGCCAGTCATCCGAGCGCGCGACCTGCCCGTGCGAGCCGATGGACGCCGAGGACCTCCTCTACCTCCTCTACACGAGCGGGACGACCGCGAAGCCCAAGGGCATTGCGCACACGACCGCCGGGTACCTCGTCGGCGTGTCGACCACGCATCGCACCGTCTTCGACCTGAAGCCCGACACTGACGTCTACTGGTGTGCCGCGGACATCGGCTGGGTGACGGGGCACAGCTACATCGTCTACGGGCCGCTCTGCAACGGGGCGACGAGCGTCTTGTACGAGGGCACGCCGGACTTCCCCGACAAGAACCGCTGGTGGGACATCGTCGAGCGCTACGGCGTGACCATCCTGTACACGGCGCCCACGGCGATCCGCGCGCACATGAAGTGGGGCCCCGAGCACGCGGCGAAGCACGACCTATCGACTCTGAGACTGCTCGGGTCCGTCGGCGAGCCGATCAACCCCGAAGCATGGATGTGGTACCGCCAGCACATCGGCGCGGACCGGCTCCCGGTCGTCGACACGTGGTGGCAGACCGAGACGGGAATGATCCTGATCACGCCGCTGCCGGGGGTCACGACGCTGAAGCCGGGCTCGGCGACCAAGCCGTTCCCCGGAATCGAGGCGGCCGTCGTCGACGATCACGGCAACGAGGTCGGCCCTGGCGGGGGCGGCTATCTCGTGCTGAAGAAGCCGTGGCCTGCGATGACCCGCGGCATCTTCGGTGACGACGCGCGCTTCCGCGCCACCTACTGGGAGCGCTTCCCCGGGCTGTACTTCGCGGGGGACGGCGCGCGCGTCGACGAGGACGGCGACTTCTGGCTGCTCGGTCGCGTGGACGACGTGATGAACGTGTCCGGCCACCGCATCTCGACCATCGAGGTCGAGTCGGCGCTGGTCGACCATCCGAGCGTTGCGGAGGCGGCGGTTTGCGGGAGGGCCGATTCGCTGACCGGTCAGGCGATCGTCGCGTTCGTGACTTTGAAGGGCGGTGAGGAAGGCTCGGTCGAGCGGCTCGAGGAGCTACGCAACCACGTCGCGACGAAGATCGGTCCTATCGCAAAGCCTGCGAACATCGTCTTCACGCCGGAGCTCCCGAAGACGCGCTCCGGGAAGATCATGCGCCGGCTTCTGCGCGACGTCGCCGAGGAGCGCCCGCTCGGCGACACGACGACGCTCGCCGACCCCACGGTTGTCGCCGAGATCGCCGACCGGGCGACGACTCAGCCGACGGAGGACTGACCCGGCTCGAGGCCGAGCGCGAGCTCGATCGCCTCGTCCTGCGTCAACGCTTCGCCGGCTCGCGTCGCGTCGTCATAACCGTCGTCGCCAAGTGCCTTCCGGGCGGCCGGCTCAATGAGGTCGAGATCCCGCTGCGCGCTCGAATGGACCATGACCCCGTCCTCGTGATCGTTGAGGACAGACCGCGCAATGAGCATGATCCCGGCCTGGTACTGACCGAGGTCGGCGGCGATGCAGCCGATGTTGAAGAACTCGCCCGACATGCGACCGGTTACGTGTTCAAGTCGCAGCCGCATGGCGTGTTGAGAGGAACCGAGCGCAGCGTCCAGATCACCCAGGAGGTATTGGATCGCGCCTAGATTCGCCTCTGCCGCGGCCTCGCGCAGTGGAACACCCTGATCTCTGACCGTCTCCACAAACTCCTCGAGGAGAGCCCGGCTGCGTTGCAGAGCCTTACGATCGGGGGGCTCTGTATCGAGTGCGAGGACCATGAGGGCGCCGGCGAGCGCGTTCTTTGCGGTGGCGGCCACGTACAGGTCGCCAGCCCGAGATGCGAGCTCGAGCGTCTGCTCGGCCAGCTCGATCGCATCGACAGGGTTGCCGAGCGCCATCTCGAGGTAAGACAGTCCGCCACCGACCAGAGCGAGCCCTCGGAGATCCTGTATGCGATCGAAGACCCGCTCGGCCTCGTCGAACATCTCGCGCGCCTGGTCGATCTCCCCGAACTCGGTCGCGAACTCGGCCGTCGTTAGGAGCGCGTACGCGCGGTTCTCGTCGTCTCCCCCGTCGAGCTCGAGCGCCTCGGCTGCGATCGCATAGATGGCGGCTTCGCGCAGGTCGAACCAGATTCTGCCGAGGTACCGGATGAACCGAAACGCGCTATCGACGTCCCCGGCTTCGATTGCTCCGGACAACGCGACGCGGAAGTTCGCACGGTCGGCCCGATAGCGAGCGAGCTGCTCGGTCGTGACGCCGTGCACGACGTGCGACATGAGCTTGGCCGCGATTGACGCGAAGTGCTCACGGTGCCACCTCTCGGTGTCTGTGCGCTCACCTGCGACGACGAGTGCAGACCCTGCGTACTCACGGATCGTCTCGAGCATCCAGTAGCGATCCTGCCCTGCCTCGTCTGTGCGATGCCGAAGCAGGCTCTTGTCCAACAACGACTCGAGGAGGTCGAGATCGGCCCCGGCAACCTTCTCCGCGGCGTCGAGCAGGCAGCCCCCTACGAACACCGCAAGCTTCCTGAGGGTGCGCTGCTCGTCTGGACCGAGGAGGTCGTACGACCACGAGATCGTTGCCTCCAATGTGCGCTGCCGCTCGTCGAGGTCGCGGTCGCGTGATGTCAGCAGGCTCAACCGCTCTGAGAGCCGATCCAGGATCGCCGTCGTCGAGAGCGATCGAACGTGTGCCGCCGCGAGCTCGACTGCAAGCGGCAGCCCGTCGACCGCCGCGCAGATCTCCGCAACGCGCTCGTCCCGTTCGAAATCGGGGACAACGGACCGTGCCCGTGCCATGAAGAGAAGCTCGCTGTCGGTCGGAGCCATAGGTGGCACCGGGAACGCGCGCTCCGAGCTGAGTCCGAGTCGCTCGCGGCTCGATGCGAGGACTACGACCTGTGGGTTGCCCCCGACCAGCTTTCGCACGAAGTCGGCGACAGCGTCCACGAGGTGCTCACAATTGTCGACGACCAGGAGAACGTGCTTGCCTGCGAACGCGGCGATGATCGAATCAGCGATCGGGACACCGGGCTGTTCGCTCACGTCGAGCGCCTGAGCGAAGGTCGCGTCCACAAGGGTGCTATCTCGGAGCGGCGCCAGCGCTACCCAAAAGACGCCGTCCGGGAACCGATCCGAGACTTCTCCCGCAGCCTGCAGCGTCAGCCGTGTCTTCCCAGTACCGCCCGGGCCAGTGAGCGTGAGGACGCGGGTGTCCTCACGTCCGATCAGCCCGACGACGCTCGCGAGCTCCTCGTCGCGGCCGACGAACGGTGTCGCAGGTATCGGGAGAGTCGTCCTGTATAGGGACTTGAGTGCTGGAAACGCGTCGTCGCCGAGCTGGAAGACGCGCTCGGGTGCTCCGAGGTCCTTGAACCGGTGCTCGCCGAGATCACGAAGTTCGATCTCGACCAGGGTCGCGGTGGAGGCAGAGACGAGCACCTGGCCGCCGTGTCCCGAGGCTGCGATTCGCGCGGCGCGGTGGACGTCGTGGCCGATGTACCCCTCCTCGCCCAGTAGCGGACTGCCGGTGTGGACGCCGACGCGCACGCGAATGGATCCGGACGACAGCCCGTCGGTGAACTCCACCGCTGCTGTCAAGGCGCTCGGCGCGGTCGGAAACGCGAAGAAGAACGCGTCTCCCTGCGTGTCGACCTCGACACCCCCATGACTCGAGCACGCCTCTCGAATGATCCGCCGATGCTCCGTGAGCGCGTCGTCGTACCGTTCAGCGCCGAGCTCGTCGAGCAGTCGTGTCGACCCCTCGATATCCGTGAACACGAAGGTGACGGTCCCCGTCGGAAGCCCGGCCGCAGGCATGCCGAGCGGAGACTACGACGCGGCTACTCGGGCCGGTAGGTCCCGAAGCTCCAGAGGTTGCCCTCGGGGTCGCGCGCGACGTAGTCGCGTGAGCCGTAGTCGGTGTCGTGGAGCTCGCGCACGATCTCGGCGCCCGCGGTGCGAGCGCGCTCGAAGTGACTGTCGATGCCGTCGTCGACGATGACGTACACGCCCTGGTTCACCGCGCCGAGCTCGCGAGCGGTTCTCAGTCCGAGGTCGTTCTTTCCCGCGGACCCGAGCATGATCATCCCGTCGCCGAAGCGCATCTCCGCGTGGGCGATCGTCGCGTCCGGGCCCTCGTGCACGGCCGAGCGCTCGAATCCGAACGATTGCTCGAGCCAGTCCAGCGCGGCCGGTGCGTCCTCGTAGTTCATGAAAGCGATGCAGTTCATGGTGTCTCCCTCCTCGTTGTCTCGGCCCAGCCTAGGGCGCTGCAGTCCGCCCGTCTTGGACGAATGTGACCTACGAGGCGACGACTCCGCCGCCGGGCACGATGCGCCGGGCGAACTCGCCCGGTGACGTGCCCGCGAACTCGCGGAAGTCTCGGTTCAGATGCGCCTGGTCGTAGTAGCCGCACTCGAACGCGACCCCGGCCAACTCACCGTCTGCTCGAACCTGGAGCAGCCCGACGGCACGGGTGAAGCGAAGAATCCGCGCCACGGTCTTCGGTGGGAGCCCGATCTGATCCCGAAAGCGAACCGCGAGCTGCTTCCGGCTCCGGCCGAGCCGGTCGCAGAGCCAGCCGACGGGTACCCGGCCGTTCGAGTCGACGAGTGCCTGCCATGCCCAGGCGACGTCAGGCGACGGTTCTCTCGAGTCCGCGAGGCGTGCGAGGAGGATCTCGTCGAGCCGTGTGAACCGCTCCTCCCAGCTCGCGGCGTCGGCGAGTCGTGCGGTGAGGTTCTGCGCCGCACGCGCGAGCACGTCCTCGAGCGGGACGATCCCGTCGACGAGCTCGTGCATCGGCAGGCCGAGGAACGCGAATGCGCCCAGTGGTGTGAAGTTCACCTGGAGGCAGCTCGCCGGCCCGGATGCCGCGACGTACGACGATCGTTGATGGAGACCCGCGAAGAAGCTGTCGTGCGTCAGGCGTGAGCCCTCCGGAGAGTCGGATACCTCCCACGGCGAGCCGAAGTTGACGATGAGCGGCAGCCAGGTCGTGGGAACCTGCTGGCGAACCACCGATCCCGTCGAGCCGGCTGTCTCGACGTAGCCCTCGTACTCGCCGACGAGCGCGCGGAGCCGAGGATCGGGCTGGCGCAGCACGAGCTCCCAGCTGCCGAGCTCGGACTCGTGGCGTGCGACGCGTGCCTGGCCGTCCATCGACATGAGCTAGGCGGTGACCAGCGCAGCTTCGTACGCCGCGGCGGCGCGATCGATGTCGGCCTCGCTCGTCCGCCAGTTCGACACCGAGAGGCGGATCGCGGCCCGACCGTCCCAGGTCGTCCCGCTCATCCACGCTTCGCCGCTCGCCTGCACGGCCGCGAGCATCCGCGTGGTCGTCTCGTCGTCCTCGAAACGGAAGAGCACCTGGTTGAGCACGACCTCCGTCAGCACCTCGCACCCGGGCAGGCCGGCCACGGCGTCGGCGAACTGTCGGGCGCGGGCGCAGCAGCGCTCGACCAGGTCGGCCACTCCGGATCGCCCGAGTGAGCGCAGCGCCGCATAGACGACGAAGCCTCGTGCACGCCGGGAGAACTCGGGCGTCCAGTCCACCTCGTCGCGAGCGGCGCCGGGATCCTTGACGAGGTACTCCGCCAGAACCGTCATGGCGGCCCGGTGTGCGTTCGGGTTCGCGACGAACGCGATGCCGCAGTCATAGGGCACGTTAAGCCACTTGTGAGCATCGGTCGCCCACGAGTCGGCGAGCTCGGCCCCGGCAACGAGTGGCCGGAGCGCGGGTGCAGCTGCCGCCCACAGGCCGAATGCGCCGTCGACATGGAGCCAGGCCTGCCTGTCGCGCGAAAGGTCGGCGATCTCGGCGATCGGATCGAAGGAACCGGTGTTCACCTCACCGAGCTGGGCGCAGACGATCGTCGGTCCGTCGAGCTCGGTGAGTACGGCACGGAGAGCACTCAGGTCCATCCGGCCCCGATCGTCCGCGCGGACCTCGACGATCGACGCGGTGCCGATCCCGAGTAGTCGCAGCGCACGGTCGATCGTCGCATGGCGCCTCGCTCCGGCGACGACACGAATCGGCGGCGATCCCGGCAGCCCGTCGCGTTCCACGTCCCAGCCGACCTTGGCGAGGACATCGTTCCGGGCGGCGGCGAGACAGGTCGCATGTGCCATCTGGCAGCCGGTGACGAGCGCGAACGACGCGGTCCCGGGGATCCCGAGCAAGTCCTTCAGCCACTCTCCGACGACCTCCTCGACGACCGCCGCCGACGGCCCGCAGGCGTAGAGACCGGCGTTCTGATCCCACGTCGACGCGAGCCAGTCCGCGGCGAGCGCTGCGGGAACCGAGCCACCGATGACGAAGCCGAAGTACCGGCCGCTCGGAATGGCGACGACGCCCTTCCCGGCAGCCTCGGCGAGATCTTCGATGACCGAGCGTGGGTCACTCGGGCCGTCGGGGAGCGTGCCGCCGAGTGCCTCGCGCAGCTCCTCGACGGAGGCGGAAGGCCAGACCGGACGCTCGTCGAGCGACTCGACGAAATCAGCCGCGATCTCGGCGGTTCGTCGTAGGAGCTCCCGCTCGTCGCTCATGGCGCGAGTCTAGGCGGCGAGCAGCTTCTCGAAGCGAGCGGGGTCGTCGAACGGCCCAACGATCGCAAGATAGAGGCGCTTTCCGTCGAGCAGGTCGCCGCCGACGCGTTGGATGTCCTCGGCCGTTACGGCGTCGAGCTCGCGAAGGACGTCGTCCGGCTCTTCGATCTCTTGCTCCAGAACCTCGCGGCGAAGCCCGAACTGGACGACTGCCTGCGGGCTCTCGAGCCGGAGCACGAACCGACCCTTCGCATAGCCACGAGCTTTCTCGAGCTCGTCGGATGGGACGAGCTCGGTCGCGATCTTGCGCAGCTCGCCCACGATGGTCGAGATCGCCTCGTCGATGCGGCTTACGTCGACCCCGGCCCCGGTGTAGAGCGTTCCGGCATCCGTGTATGCGCCGCTTGCCGCATGCACGTAGTAGGCAAGGCCACGCCGTTCGCGCACCTCCGTGAAGAGGCGCGACGACATGCCGCCTCCGAGCACGACGGAGAGGAGCTGGAGCGCATACCGGTCCGGATGCCCGATGGGGTACGCACGGACTCCGAGGACGAGGTGCGCCTGCTCGGACTGCTTTGTGTGCAGGAGGACGGGCGATCCGTCCGGCGGCAGGTCGACGGCCATGGGAGTGCCTGTCTCCCGCGGTTCGATGTCGCCGAGCAGCTCCTCGAGGCGATCGCCGAGGCCGTCGCCGATTCGCCCTCCGACCCCGACCACGATCCGCTCGGGTACGTACCAGGAGTCGAGATAGCTCGTGAACGTCTCGCGCGTGGCGCCCTCGATGGTCTCGCGCGTGCCGAGGATGTCCCAGCCGAGCGGTTGGTCGGCGAAGAGCAGCCTGTCGTAGACATTGCCGACGTATCGCTGCGGCGTGTCCAGGTAGACGTTCATCTCCTCGAGGATCACGCCCTTCTCCTTCTCGATCTCGGCCGGGTCGAAACGCGAGTTTCGGAGCATGTCGACGAGCACGTCCAGGGAGATGTCTCGTGTCTCCGCAGAGCTCTTGACGTAGTACCCGGTGATCTCCTTGCCGGTGAAGGCGTTGAACTCGCCCCCGATCGCGTCGATCTCCGTCGAGATCGTGCGCGCCGTCGGGCGGCGCTCCGTCCCCTTGAAGAACATGTGCTCGGCGAAGTGGGCGATGCCCTTCGAGCCCACGGTCTCGTAGCGCGAACCTGCCGCGAGCATCACGAAGCACGCGACCGAAGGGACCTGTGGCATCGGCGCCGTCAGGACGCGGATGCCGTTAGCCAGCGTCGTCTTCTCGAAGACAGCCATTGGGTCCGATGGTATAGACAGGCCTCATGCCAGGGCAGTTGACTCGAAAGGCCATCGCCGCACAGCCCGAGTGGCTCCGTCAGGTACCCGAGCGCGTCGGCGAGCGGCGCCTTCCCGACGGGGCTCGCATCCTCTTCACCGGGTGCGGTACTTCCTTGCACGCCGCGTTCGCGTGCGGCCGCGCCGCGCCCGCGCTCGAGGTCGTGCTCGGGACTGCGCCGGACGCCGACGTCCTCGTCGCGTTCAGCCACGAGGGCGAGACGCTGCTCACGCGGGAAGCCGTCGAAGGATTCTCAGGTGAGACGTGGTTGATCACGGCTGTCGCGGATGGTGTGATCGCGCGCGTGGCCGACAACGTCGTGGTCGCGACTCCCGAGGTCGAGGAGAGCTACTGCCACACGGTCAGCTACACGTGCGCCATCGCCACGGTGCAGGCGCTCTTGGGCGAGGACGTGAGTGGTCTTCCGGATGCGGTCGAGCGCGAGCTTGGCGCGGAACCGCTCGGTGTCTCGGAGCACGATCGCATCGTGGTTGCCGGAGCCGGGCGGGACGGCGCGACAGCGCTCGAGGCAGTGCTGAAGCTTCGCGAGGGAGCCAGGATCGCCGCAGAGGCGCACCACACGGAGCAGCTCCTCCATGGCCACCTCGCTGCCATCGACCCGTCGGTGCGGTGCTTCGTCCTCGAGGGAGAGGGTCGTGCCGCCGAGCGTGCCCTCGACGCGATGCACGCGCTGGCCGAGATCGGCTGCGATGCGCAGCTCGTGCCCACGAGCCATCCCGTGGTCGACATCGTCCGCTTCCAGCGCCTGACCTGCGATCTGGCCGAGTCGCGGGGCATCGACCCCGATCTCATCCGCTGGGACGAGGAGCCCTGGGACCGGGCTCGCAAGGCGTACGGCTAGCGCCGGTCCTCGAGGCGGTAGACGAACCGCAGAGCCTGCCAGCGCTCGTCGATCGAGCACGACTTGTTGTCGACCAGCCCGTGCGCGAGACCGATCTCCTGCACCGCCTCGAACGTGAGATCACCTTCGATCTTCGCTGCCTTCTTGGGCCAGACGATCCAGAGCCCGTCCGCCGGGTCGAGCGTCGCCTTCAGCATGTCGAAGCGGCGCTCGAGCTCGAGCCGGCTCGTCGTGAAGTAGACGACCACTCCCGCGCCCGGCTTCGCTCCGAGCTTCTGCGAGAGCGGCGTGCCCGAGTAGTCCTTATCCGCGGCCATGCCAGTCCGCGAGCAGCGCGGCCTCGCGCTCGGGGGCGAGCCCGGCCGAATCCGTGGTCGCGGCGTCGTCGAGCGTGCCGCGAACCGTGTCTTCGAGTGGCCGAAAGCGCAATCCGGCCGCGAGCGCACGGTCGATGATCGCCTCGTCTGCGGCAGCCATTGCGGGATCCGCGAGCCACAGAGGCAGCTCCATCCATTCTCCGACTTCGTGGTCGGTGAGGAACTCATCTGGCACCCACACGGGTTGAGCGTCGCTTGAGGCGACCACACGGCATGTCTCGAGGAGCTCTCCCCACGAGACTCCCGCGTTGGTCGCGTTGAACGTGCCCGTGACGCCTCGTTCGCAAAGGCCGATCATCCACTCCGCGAGATCGCGGACGTCGATGAACTGGGTCACACGCTCGGGTGGCGCTGGAGCGATGAAGTCGCCTCCGCGTGCGATGCGGTGCGGCCAATACGTGAATCGTCCCGTCGGATCGTGGGGGCCGACGATCAGGCCCGGACGCACGACGAGCGCCCGTTCGCCGAACACGTCGACTGCGGCCGCCTCACACAGAGCCTTGAGTGCGCCGTAGTTCGCGTAGTCGGGCGTGAGCGCGTCGACCGGGTGGTCGCCGAGCGGCACGAGGGCACTGTCCTCGTCCATCGGGCGGCTGAAGTCCGCGTATACGGAGACGCTCGACACGAAGCAGTAGAGCCCCGAGTCGACGAGCGCTTCGGCGGACGCGCGCACGACGCGCGGGACATAGCCGCAGGTGTCGATCACGGCGTCCCACTGCCGGCCGCTGAGCGCGGCGAGATCGCCGTCGCGGTCGCCGATCAGCCTCTCGACCTCCGGATACAGCTCCGGGTTGGTGCGTCCCCGGTTGAAGAGCGTGAGCTCGTGACCCTCCGCGAGGCACGCGTCGACGATCGCCCGGCCGAGGAACCGAGGGCCGCCGAGGACGAGCAGCCTCACGCGAGCTCGGCGAGAGCGGTGAGCAGCCGGTCGACTTCCTCTTCGGTGTTGTAGTGGACGATGCCGGCGCGGACAGCGCCGTCCTGGAGCCCGAGATGGCGCATGACCTCGACGGCGTAGTAGTTCCCGTGCCAGACGGCGATGTCTCGTTCGGCGAGCGACGTGGCGACGCTCTCCGGCGTGTGGCCGGGGACGTTGAAGCAGAACGTCGGAACACGCCCTTCCATCGTGGGCAGCCCGTACAGCTCGACTGCATCCGGAAGGCCCGAGAGGAAACGCTCTCCGAGTGCGCCCTCGTGGGCGCGGATGGCATCCCACCCGATGGAGTCGATGTAGTCGATTGCCGCGACGAAGCCCGCGAGCAGCTCGTGCGGGAGGGTCCCGAGCTCGAATCGGTGGCCGACGGGCTCGTTCGCCGCGGGACGCACCTTGTACGGGCGCCAAGACTCGAGGAGCTCGCGCCGTCCATACGCAAGACCGAGGTGCGGCCCGAAATATTTATACGGTGAGCAGACGAGGACGTCGACGCCCCACTCCGTGACGTCCGTCCGGCCGTGCGGTCCCCAGTGCACCGCATCGGCCCACGCAAGCGCGCCGGCGGCGTGTGCGAGCTCGACGATTCTCTTTACGTCGGGTGCGGTCCCGACAGAGTTCGCGGCGACCGGGAACGCGACGACACGCGTGCGCTCCGTGATCAGGGACGCCAGGTGGTCGTAGTCGACCTCGAGGTCGTCGGTCACCTCGGCGAACCGCACGACGATTCCGAGATCGTGGGCGATCTCGAGCCACGGCGCCACGTTGCCGTCGTGGTCGAGCCTCGTCACGACGACTTCGTCACCCTGTTCGAGGGTTCGCGCGAGCGTCCGCGTGAGGAGGAAGTTGAGCGAGGTCATGCTCGCCCCGAACGCGACCTCCTCCGACGAGCAGCCAAGGAAGTCCGCCGCGCGGCCACGCGCATGGGCGACGAGTGCGTCGGTGCGCCTGCTCGTGTCGTACGGTGCGCCGACGTTCGCATTCGACTCGCGGAGGTAGCCCGCGATCGCATCGATGACCTCGTCGGGGCACTGCGTCCCCCCGGGCCCATCGAAGAACGCAAGCGGTCTCTGCAGCGCTGAGAAGCGTGCTCGAACGGTCGCGGTGTCGAGTGTCGCGATGCTCATCTCAAACCCTTCTCTCTGATGCTCGACGAATGACGCGGAGCGTACCCTCGCCGTCCGGGCTTTGACCTACTTTGCGGAGCAGATGGAGTCGACGCGTGCCCTGACGGAAGCCGAGTGCTATGCGCGTTGCTACGGCTGGCGAGGGGCGGAAGACTCGGTGAAGGTGCTTCGCCCGCCCGAGCCCGACCCGCGCCTCGAGCCGTCCGAGGCCGGCGAGCGCATCCGCCAGCTTCTGGAGCTGCGTCTGGACGCGCGCGAATCTGAAGCCGCCTGAGCAGACGGAGACTGCGGTACCCGACGTGCTCGGGCCCGATGTTCGGCTGGTCCTGTGCGGGATCAACCCCGGCCGCGCGAGTGCCGCCGCAGGTGCGCACTTCGCGAACCCGCGCAACGACTTCTGGCGCCTGCTGCATGCGGCCGGATTCACTCCGCGCCTGTTCGAGCCGAAGGAGCAGCATGAGCTTCTCTCCCTCGGGATCGGCCTGACGAATGCTGCGCGACGGACGACGCGAGGGTCGAGCGATCTCCGGAAGGGCGACTTCGCCGGATCCGCCGAGCGACTTGCGGAGATCGCGCGCACGTACCACCCGAACGTGATCGCCTTCGTCGGGAAGGCGGCCTACGGCGGCGTCTTCGGCGGACGGACGCAGCACGGGATGCAGGAGCGCCGCCTCGGCGAGACGGCGCTCTTCGTCCTCCCGTCGACCTCACCCGCGAATGCGGCGGTTCCGTGGGAGGAGCGTCTGCGCTGGTTTCGGGCGCTGCGTGAGCTCGTCAGGTGACCGAGGGCCTCCGTCAGGCCGACCCGCCGCGGGCTGCGTACTCGGCGAGGACGTGACCCCAACCGGTGTCGTACGAGTTTCGTCTCTCGTTCGCGTCCGCGCTGAGCGCGTCCCATCCGCGGTGCTCGAGCTCCACCCGCGTCCCGTCGCCGTCAGCCAGGAATCGCACCTCGACCTCCGTGGCGAGCGGGTCCCGCTCGAGGATGTTCCAAGCGAGGACGAGGCGCCCCGGAGGATCCCAGGCCACGACGTTCGCCCAATGCGCTTTCTCGCCGTCGTTGGACACCTCGTACACCTCACCTCCCTCTCGCTCCTCGAAGACGATCTCGCGAACTTCTCCCTGGTGGATGGAGTGGCCGTCTGTCGGCCACCAGCTCTGCACACCCGTCGTGAAGACGCGAAACGCCTCCTCGACCGCGCAGTCCACCGTGATGGTCTTTCGAACCGCCTCGATGACGAGTGTCTTGCTCATGCCGTGTCTCCTCTCTGCTCGGCCGCTGCCTTGAAGCGGGCGAGAGCCTCGCTCCAGAATCCGTCGATCCAGTCGCGGAGTGCTTCCACCCCGGACGTGTCGAGCTCGTACAGGTTCTTCGTCCCGTCGCGCCGGTGGGTGACGAGGCCGGCATCCTCGAGGACTCGCAGGTGCTGTGAGACCGCGGGTCTCGAGACGGGTAGCCCGTTCGCGAGCTCGCCGACCGACCGCGGGCCGGTGCGAAGGAGCTCGAAGACCTGACGTCGCGTTGGATCGCCGAGTGCGTTGAGCGGGTGTCCGTTAGTAATCACTTACCGTAAGTTACTACTTACGGATTAGAAGTGTCAACCCCTCCAGCGATTCGTGATCGGCGTGCGGCGGTCCCGCCCGAACGCCTTCGGTCGCAGCTTCACGCCGGGAGGCGCCTGTCGGCGCTTGTACTCGGCTCGATCGACGAGCGCCAGGACCTGCTCCACGACCTCTCGATCGAAAGTCCCGAGCAGCTCCTCGCGCGAGCGATCGAGCTCGACGTACGCCTCGAGTACGGGGTCGAGAACCTCGTAGGGCGGAATCGAGTCGGCGTCGCGCTGGTCGGCTCGCAGTTCCGCGCTCGGGG
Source organism: uncultured Actinomycetes bacterium (assembly GCA_963734825.1). Classification (GTDB taxonomy): domain Bacteria; phylum Actinomycetota; class Thermoleophilia; order Gaiellales; family Gaiellaceae; genus GMQP-bins7. The sequence goes on from CAVTIQ010000005.1 coordinate 528,455, forward strand.
CGCGCGCGATCGTCGATACCGGTACGAGCTCTCGGCCCGCCCGCGCGTTCAGGTGCGTAGCGAGCCGGAAGACGTCGGTCTTGAACACGTCCTTGAGGAGCGAGAAGCCGCCGACCATGTCGCCGTACAAGGTCGAGTACCCGACCGCGAGCTCCGACTTGTTCCCGGTCGAGACGACGAGCCAGCCGTACGTGTTCGAGAGCGCCATGAGGAGGATGCCGCGCACGCGCGCCTGGAGATTCTCGGCGGCGAGCCCTTCCGGCCCGCCCCCGGTCGGCTCCCGGAGGGTGCTCCCGAGCGTCTCCACGACGGCTTCGATGGGGATCTCGACGAAAGCGCAGCCCAGGTTCTCGGCGAGGAGTCGCGCATCGTCTGCGTCTCCGCAGACGAGAACCGTGACGGCATGGAGACGCAGTGCACGTGCTCCGCGCCGAGCGCGTCGACGCAGAGCGCCGCAGTGACCGCGGAGTCGATGCCTCCGGAGACTCCGACGACCACGTCTGTGAACCCGTTCTTGCCGACGTAGTCCGCGAGACCCAGCTCGAGCGCCTGGCGCATCTGCTCGAGCTCGGGCTCGAACGCGACGATCGCGCCCGTGATCGACCCGTCGTGCATGGGGCGTTCACCGAGATCGACGACCTCGGTTTGCGGCGTCGACTCCCGGGACCGGTCGAGCTCGCGGCGGCGGACGTCGCGAAGGCGCCTTCCGAGCGCGAGCGCCGGGTCGACGTCGACGACGAGGAGGTGCTCGTCGAAGCCGGGCGCCCGAGCGAGTACCTCTCCGGCGTCGTCGAGCACGACCGAGTGCCCGTCGAACACCAGCTCGTCCTGACCGCCGACGAGGTTGCAGAACGCGAAGAACGAGCTCGTGTCTCGGGCGCGCGTCACGAGCATCTCCTCGCGCTCTTCGGCCTTGCCGACGTGGAAGGGCGACGCCGACAGGTTGACGAGGAGCTGAGCGCCGGCGAGCGCGAGATCGGTTGCGGGCGGCCCCGGTTGCCAGACGTCCTCGCAGATCGTCGACCCGACCAGAGCGTCGCCGAAGCGCAGGAGAAGGAGGTCGCGACCCTCGGAGAAGTAGCGGTGCTCGTCGAAGACGCCGTAGTTCGGGAGGAACTGCTTCCTGTAGAGGCCGCGTACCTCGCCCCTCGCACAGACGGCGCATGCGTTCGCGAGATCCCGGTCGAACCATGGTGTGCCGACGAGCACCACGGTCTCCCGCGTCGCGCGCGCGATCTCCTCGACGATGCCGTGTGCAGCCCGAACGAAGCCGGGCCGGAGGAGGAGATCTTCGGGCGGGTAGCCCGTCACGGCCAGCTCCGGGAACAGCACGAGGTCCGCGTGTTGCGTCTCCGCGTCGGCCAGGAACGCGAGGATCTTGTCACGGTTCCCCTCGAGGTCGCCGACCACGGCATTCAGCTGTGCGAGTGCGAGCCTCACGTTGTGGGGAGTTTTAGCCTCATAGTCTGAAACCTAACGCAATCTAGAGTCCGAGCGATGGAGCTCTCCTTCGACCCGCGCTTTCGCGGGCCTCTCACGTCGGCGAATGGAGGCTACGCCGCCGGTCGTCTCGCCGCACATGTTCCCGGGGACGTCGCCGAGATCACGCTTCGGCTTCCACCCCCGCTCGAGCGGGGGCTCGAGGTACGGCAGGACGGCGATCTCACGCTGCTCCTGGACGGTGACGCGGTCGTGGCCGAGGGTCGCAGCACGACCCTCGATCTCGAGCCGCCGCTTCCGGTCTCTCTTCAGGAAGCCAGGGTTGCGCATGGGCGCCAGGTCAGTGGCTCGGTTGCGTGGTTCCGCGAGTGCTTCGTCTGCGGCGAGCGCGAAGACGGCGACGGGTTGCGAATACACGTCGGTCCCGTCCCCGGACGCGAGCCGCTTCACGCTGCCCCGTGGACCGTGAGCGAGTCGCGGCCGGAGATCGTCTGGGCTGCGATCGACTGCCCCGGCGCATACGCGGTCGGCGCGGAGGGGCGAGGCGACGTCGTCCTTGGACGCATGACCGCCTGTGTCTCCCGCGTCCCCGACGTTGGCGAGGACTGCGTCGTGGCCGCCTGGCCGGTCGGTGAGAGCGGTAGGAAGCTGTTCGCGGGCACTGCTCTCTTCGACTCTCAGGGCGAGGTGCTCGCGCTCGCGCACCAGGTCTGGATCGTGCCGCGGTCTAGCGCGGAGTGAGCGCGACGAGCACGCCGCCGTCCTCGTCATACGCGGGGAAGAAGTCCACCGTCACCGGCTTGACAAGCCCCGCGCTGGTGCGGATCTCGAGCTCCTGACCGAGCTTGCGAACGCCCCACTCCTGTACCACGTCGATCGGCGATGAGTCGGAGAGTGCAAGGGCTTCAACGATCTCGCGTCCGAGCAGATCGCCGTCGCGATACCCCGTGAGCTCGAAGACGCCACGTCCGACGGCGAGCACCCGCCGTTCGTCGTTGCATACGACGAACCCGGTAGCAGGCGCGGGGTAGTAGTCCTCGAGGAGCTCGAACAGGAAGCCGAAGCCACACTCCCGGCACTGAACGGCCTGGGTCGTGAATCCCTCGTGTCCGTCGAGGTCGACCGAGCGCCGTTTGCAGTTCGGGCAGATGAAGATCGGCATGCTGAAATCGTACGGGTGTGGTTGCGCGGTTCGCGTTAGGGCGCCGTTCATTCGTGCCGTCAGACCGCGCGTGCGATCTCGTCGAGGGCATCCGGGTTCTCGAGGGTCGACACGTCGCCCGGATCCTGGCCCAGCGCCTTCGCCCGCACGGCGCGCCGCACGATCTTGGCGCTGCGGGTCTTCGGGAGAGCGGTGACGAAGATCACGCGCTCGGGCTTGAACGCCTTGCCGAGCTCGCTCGTGACAGCGGCCGAGACCTCCTCCTGGGTGGCGTGAGCGTCCGGGGCGAGCACGCAGAAGAGCCAGACCACCTCGCCCTTGACCTCGTGCGGGACACCGATTGCTGCGGCCTCTGCCACCGAGGGGTGGTTGACGGCCGCGGACTCGACCTCGGCCGGCCCGATTCGCTTCCCTGCGATGTTCAGCGTGTCGTCCGAGCGGCCGTGGAGATACCAGTAGCCGTCCTCGTCGATCGACGCCCAGTCGCCGTGTGTCCACACGCCCGGAAAGCGTCGCCAGTACGTCTCGAGGTACCGCTCCGGATCACCCCAGATCCCGCGGGTCATTCCCGGCCAGGGCCGCTTGCAGACGAGCTCCCCGACCTCGCCGCGTAACGGATGACCACTCTCGTCGAACACGTCCATGTCCAGCCCGAGCGCCGGGAATCCGAGCGAGCAGGGCTTCGTCGGAGCCAGCATGCTCACGGACAGGAAGCAGGCCGCCACCTCGGTCCCGCCCGAGATGTTGACGATGGGGATCCGACCCGAGCCGCAGACGTGCTCGTTCAGCCAGTCGTACGGCCCGCGATTCCACGGCTCACCAGTCGTCGTAACAGCCCGAAGCGACGTCAGATTCGCTTCCGGCACTCCGTGCGGGATCAACGCACGCACGAGTGTCGGCGAGATGCCGAGCATGGTGATCCGCTCCTCGTCGACGAGCCGCCACAGCCGGTCGTGCGGCCAGTCCGGGGCTCCTTCCATGAAGACGACTGTCGCTCCGACCGCTCCACCTCCGACCACGGTCCACGGGCCCATGATCCAGCCCATGTCCGTGGCGAACAGCACTCGGTCGCCGGGCTTCATGTCCGCCTGATACGCCGCTTCGCGGGCGATCGAGAGCAGGAAGCTGCCCTGGACGTGAAGCGCCCCTTTCGGGCGCCCTGTCGTGCCCGATGTGAATGCGATGAGATACGGCGCCTCGCTCGACACCTCGAGCGGCGGGAGTCGACCCGGGCACGACGCTGTGATCTCCGCCCAGTCGTGGTCGCGACCAGCCGTCATCGGAACCTCGGACGCGAGCCGGCGCCAGACGACGACGTGCTTGACCGACGGTGCACCAACAAGTGCCTCGTCGGCGATCTGCTTCATCGGCATGGTCGCTCCGCGCCGGAGGGACCCGTCCGCCGTGATCAGGGCCTTCGCGCCCGCATCCGCGAGACGCGTCGCAATCGCCGGAGCGGCGAAGCCGGAGAAGATCGGAACCTGTACGGCACCCAAGTGCGCACATGCGTGCGACGCGATCGCAACCTCGGGCGACATCGGCAGGAATATCCCTACGGCATCGCCTTCACGGATGCCCAATCGCTGCAACGCCTCGGCGAGCTTCACCGTCTCATGAGAGAGCTCCGCCCACGAGAGGGATGAGCGCGCTCCGTCTTCGGCCTCCCAGACGACCGCCTCCTCTGTACCGCGCTCGCGTGCCCACCGGTGCACGCATGCGTCTGCGAGGTTGAGCCGAGCGCCGTCGAACCACGTCGTCCACTCGATGCCGCGCGAGTCGTCGAGCACATGTTCCCAGTCGCGGCTGAACGGGAGACTCAGGTCGTCGCGGACAGCCCGCCAGAAGCGGTCGGGCTCCTCCACGGAGAGCCGGTGCAGAGCGTGGTAGTCAGCACAGTCGAGCCGGCGCGCGAGCCGACCGACGTTCGCCGCTTCGAGCTGCTCTGCGCTCGGGACCCAGGAATAGGCTTCTGTGTTCATCCGTTCGAGTCCTGTGCCGGTGCCCACGTGACGAGAGGAGTCGTGATCTTCGCAGAGGTAGTGTCGAGCACGTGAGGAAGCCGGATCTCATCATGGGCCCGCGTCGGAAGTGGTGGACGCTGGCGGCTGTCTCGTTCGGACTGTTCATGATCATGCTCGACAACACGGTCGTGAACGTCGCGCTGCCGTCGATCCAGCGGGACCTGGGCGCCGATCTCTCCGAGCTCGAGTGGGTGGTCGCCGGCTATGCGCTCACCTTTGCGGCGCTGATGCTCATCGGCGGGAAGATCGGGGACGCCTACGGACGGCGGCTCATCTTCATCGTCGGGATCGTCATCTTCACGCTGGCATCGCTGTGGTGCGGCCTCGCGAACTCGGGCGAAGCGCTCATCGCGGCCCGAGTCGTTCAAGGGGCCGGCGCGGCACTGATGAACCCTGCATCGCTCTCGATCATCGCTGCAACCTTCCCGCCCCGTCAGCGAGGCACGGCGATCGGTATCTGGGCGGGTGTGTCCGCTCTCGCACTCGCGATTGGGCCGCTCGCCGGGGGCTTGCTGACCGAGCATCTCGGCTGGAACTGGATCTTCTTCGTGAACATCCCCGTGGGCATCGCCGGGGTGGCCGCCAGCTTGCTGCTCATCGACGAGTCACGCGACGAGACACACGTGCGGCTCGACGTGCCGGGCCTCGCCACGTCGGCCGTCGGGCTCTTCGCGCTCACGTACGGGTTGATCGAGGCGAACTCGTACGGCTGGACCTCTGCTCGGATCGTTGGCTCCTTCATCGTCGCCGTCGTTTCGCTCGTCGTCTTCGTTCTGCTCGAGCGCCACCAGCGTGATCCCATGCTCCCGCTCGAGCTCTTCCGGAACCGCACCTACAGCGGTGCCAACATCGTGCTCCTCCTCGTCGCGCTCGCGATGTTCGGCGTGTTCTTCTTCGTCTCGCTCTACATGCAGAACATCCTCGGGTTCTCGGCGGTGCAGACGGGTGCGGCGTTCCTGCCGATGACCGTCCTCATCATCCTGATCGCGCCGATCGCCGGGAGGACGACGGATCGGATCGGCTCCCGTGCGTTCATGACGATCGGGATGTGCCTGGTCGCGGCGCAGCTCCTCTATTTCTCGCAGCTCGGGGCCGACGCGACGTTCTGGAATCTCCTGCCCGGCTTGCTCGTCGGCGGGGCGGGAATGGCGATGACCATGACTCCGAGTGCTGCTGCGGCTACGCGCGCTGTTCCCGTGGACAAGGCGGGTGTCGGTGCCGGTGTGCTCAACGCGTGCCGTCAGGTAGGCGGATCGCTCGGCATCGCGGTGATGGGCGCGATCATGGCGCACGCGGCAGGCGGTCTGACGACGGTCGAGGGTTTCATGGACGGGTTCCAGCGCTCGCTGCTCGTCGCGGCGGTGATCGCGCTCGCGGGAGCAGTGGTGGCCTTCGTCCTCGTTCGCCCACATGAGATGGCCGAGGCTCCGGGGCAAGACGCGATCGAGCTCGCGGCCTAACGAAGACTGACGCATCGCCTGGCGAGATCGTCCCGATTTCTCCCCGAAATGCAGCGATTTCTCCCCGAAATGCAGAACGCCCCCGGCTGCGGCTCCGGGGGCGTTCTCCGTTCGAGGCTACCCCTTCCCGGGGCGACGAGCCGGAGATCGTGGCTCTGCGGCCCAGCCACGTCCTTCCTGCGCCCGCCAGCCGATCCGGCGGTGGTGCCCTCGCATCCGATCTGGCGTCCGATCGATGCGGTTGTGGGGCTGACTATAGGAGCCGTGTCTCGAAAAGTCAAGTAGCTCGGTCAAGTGATTTCGGCTAAGCTCCGCTTCACTCCGAAACCATGAGAGTCACCGCCCACTTCCCTCGCGCCAACCCCCCTGTCGGGGGAGCACACAGGTACCGATGACGGGTTCACTCCGATGGGCATGAACGAGACCGCCACCGCCGCTTCACCTTCGGGTGGGAGCGCACGCCTCGGCGAGCGTGTGCGCTCGCTGCGCGTGGCCGCGGGGCTGACCCAGACGGAGCTTGCCGCGGGTCGCGTGTCCAAGGAGTACATCAGCCAGATCGAGCGTGGGAAGACGCGTCCGACCGAGGACACGATCACCTGGCTCGCCGAACGCCTCGGAGTCGATCCCGTGTTCCTCGCCGTCGGTGTCTCGACCGAGGAGCGGACGAAGGTCGAGACGCTGCTTGCGCGTGCCGAGGCGCTCTCCGAGGCGCATCAGGACGCGGAGGCGATCGCAGCGTTTCAGGAGGCACGAAGTGCCGTCGAGGGTACGTGGGCGCCGGTGCTCGAGCTCCGCGCTCTTGCAGGCGAGGCGTGGGCGCTGCAGCAGTACGGCGAGGTCCGGAATGCCATCGACATCCTCCAGCACGCTCGGGACCTGGTCGAAGGCCTGGAGTTCTCGGATGTCGACCGCGCCGATGTTCTCTTCAGGCTTGCAGTTTGCCGCTACAAGCTTTCGAGCGTCGGCACGGCGCTCGCGCTCTTCGGCGAAGCGCTCGTTCTCGCCGAACGTTCCGGGCTCCCGTGCGACCTGCTCCGCGCCGACATTCTCGGCTGGCGCTCTCGCTGCCACCGGCTTCAGCGCGACTACGTCGCTGCACGCGAAGACGTCGAGCGGGCTCTCGAGCTCGCGCAGGACCTCGGCGATCGGCGCGCGATTGCGAACACGTACTTCCAGGCTTCGATCATCGCCCAGCGGCAGGGGCACTGGGTCCTGTCGCGCAACTACGCACAGCGCGCGAAGGAGCTCTACCAGGAGCTCAACGACGAGCGGAATGTCGGCCGGCTGCTGCTGAATCTCGGCGGCCTCACGTTGCTCCTCGGGGACGAGGAGCAGGCCGTCGAGCACCTCAAGGCGTCGTTCGCGAGAGCGCTGGATACGGATTCGCCCGCAGACGCCGCTCAGGCGCTCGGCGGGCTGGCCGCGGTTCACCTGCGCCGTGGCGAGTACGACCAGGCAGACGAGACAGCACGCAAGGCGCTGGATCTGCTGGATGGTCGGGAGGACTTCCTGCACGAGATCTGCCCGTCGCAGCTCGTACTGGGGCGAGCGCTGATGGAGCGCGGGCGGCATGAGGAGGCGGAGGAGTGCTTCCGCGCAGCTGACGCCGCTGCAGAGCAGCTGGCGTCGCTCAGCCACCGAGCGGAGGCGTGGGTCGCATTGGGAGACCTCGCGGTTCGTCGCGGAGACGACAGCGAGGCCGCGCGCCTGTACCGAAGCGCTGCTGAGGCGCTTCAAGAAATCCGCTTCTAAGAGAGGAGGACGCCATGAAGCCACGCTTGCTGCTGCTTCTCGTGAATCTGGCGCTGCTCGCGGCTTGGCTCGGCCAGTTCGGCCGCGCGTCGTGGTCGGACGGCCACTACTAGGGGCGCCGTAGTGCGGCGGCCGCCGGCCGGGTAGGTCGGCGGCACTAGACTGGGCGCGATGCGCCTACGAACGGCACTGGCCGCGGTGTCGTGCGCGTCGACATGCCTTGTGGTTTCGGCCTGCGGTGGATCCGGTGGAGGCTCGGTCTCCGGCGAGGAGGCTGCGACCGGTAGCCAAACGCTCGAACAGCTCTGGCGTGCACCCGGGGATGACGTTGCCGTCGTCCCCGGAACGTCCAGCTACGAGGCTGGACGGATCCGCGTCAGCTTCCTCGTTCTCGACGCCGAGGGGCGGCCCGTAATCGACCCCACCGCGCAGGTGTGGGTCGCACGTGGGCTCGAGCAGAAACCCTTCCTGGAGACAGAGGCGAAGATCGAGCGAATCGGCGTGCCGGGCGGCGCGGAGGCGGACAGCTCGCACATCTACGTCGCACGCTTCGATGTTCGACAGCCCGGGAAGTACTGGCTACTCGCCGAGCCGAAGGGTGGTAGGTCCAAGGTTCAGGCACTCGGCAACGTCGTGGTTCACAAGACGATTGCGCCGCCCGGCGTCGGCGATCAGGCGCCGGTCTCAGACAATCCGGTGCTGAATGCAGACGGGAGCAACGCAGCCGCTATCACCACGCGGACTCCGCCGGACGTCACGTTGCTTCGTTACTCCGTTGCGGACTCGCTCCGCACGCGACATCCGTTCGTCGTCGTATTCGCGACGCCGCAGTTCTGCACGAGTCGCATGTGCGGCCCCGCCGTCGACGTCGTAGAGGAGGTCGCGCACCGGCATGAGCACTCGTCCGTCCGGTTCATCCACGTCGAGGTCTACGACGGGAACGATCCTGCCAATGGCTACAACCGGTGGATGCGGGAGTGGCGTCTCACGACCGAGCCCTGGACGTTCGTCGTCCGGGCGGACGGGCGCGTATCGGCCCGTTTCGAGGGCCCTGTGTCCGTCGACGAGCTCGACCAGGCCCTAGACGCGGTGGCGAAGGACTGACGAGCGCCGGCACGGCAGCGTTCCACCGATGCCTGGTCTAGACGTCGTCGCCGACGCGCTCGACGACGATCTCGGGCACACGCGCTCGCGGGCCGAGCCGGAGCAGGGCGCGTGCGAGCTCGACGATGTCCTCCGGCTGGATCATGTCCTCGGCCGGAAGACCGGTCCAGTCCGTCATCGGCGTCGCCACGAACGCCGGGCAGAGCGCGGTCGCGCGGACACCGTGCTCGGCCTCCTCGCGGTTCAAAGAGTTCGTCCAGGAGATCAGAGCGGCCTTCGACGCGCCGTAGATCGAGAGGCCGGGGACGGGGACCGTTCCCGCGATGGACGCGAGCGTGATGATGAAGCCCCGTGACGCCCGTAGAAGCGGTAGCGCCTCTCGGGTCACGAGGAGGGTCGCACGAAGGTTCACGTCCAGCTGGAGGTCGATCTTCTTCGTCTCCAGGGTCGCAAAGTTCCCCCCGATTCCGATTCCGGCGCTGTTGACGAGCACGTCGAGCCCTCCGAAGCGCTCGGCGTGCGCGGCGACCGCAGAGACGCACGCCTCCTCTTCGGAGAGGTTTGCGACGAAGCTCTCCGCGCCGATCTCGGCTGCGGCCGCGGCCAACTTGTCCGGACGACGGGCCACCAGTGTCAGCTCGTACCCCTCTTCGCGGAGCATGCGCGCGAGCGCCAAGCCGATGCCGGACGACCCACCAGTGACCAGTGCGGATCTCACGAGTGGGTCGTTGTAACACAGCGGCCGCCGAGGGGGCGGCGGCCGCTGGCCTGCATGGAGAGGGAAGGGGACGGATCTCTCCGGTCAACCGCATTCGCTGCAGGTCGCCGCTCTCCTTCCTGCTCGGCCTACAGTTCCTGCCATGGCCGTGGTGCCCCTGACGTCGCTGGCGAAGGCAGGCGGTTGTGCTGCGAAGTACTCGGCCGCCCGGCTGGAGACGCTGCTCGCCGGCTTCGTCCCGGCCGATGCCGAGGATCTCCTCGTGGGGCTCGACCCCGCTGACGACGCTGCGGTCTACCGGCTCGACGACGATCGCGCGCTCGTCTTCACGGTCGACTTCTTCCCGCCTCTTGTCGACGACGCACGCCAGTTCGGCGCAATCGCCGCGACCAACGCCCTGAACGACGTGTTCGCCATGGGCGGCAATCCATTGCTCGCGCTTTCGATCGCTGCGTTTCCCGAAGAGCTCCCGACCGAAGTGCTCGGGGATGTGCTCGCCGGCGCTGACGAACGCGTTCGGGCTGCGGGGGCGATCCTCGCGGGCGGCCACACCATCCGCGACTCGGAGCCGAAGTACGGGCTTGCGGTCGTCGGCACGGTTCATCCACAGGCCATCTGGCCCAAGGCGGGAGCGCAACCTGGCGACGCTCTCTATCTCACGAAGCCGCTCGGAACCGGGATCGTGCTCCAGGCGCACCGCGAGGGGAAGGCGCCCGACGAAGCGCTCGCGGTGGCGATTGCCGCAATGCACGAGCTGAACCGCGCTGCCGCCGACGCGCTTCGACCGTTCACCCCGAACGCCGTCACCGACGTAACCGGATTCGGATTGCTCGGGCACGTGCACGAGCTCGCGTCCAGAAGTGGCGTCCGCGCGATAGTCGAGTCAGGCGAGCTTCCGGCGCTGCCGGCTGCGATCGAGCTCGCCACCGCGGGTGTCCGTACGGGGGGCGATCGCCGTAATCGGGAGTTCGCGAGCGCTCACGTCGAGAGCACGGCGGGAGCCGCTGCCGAGGCGCTGGCGTATGACCCCCAGACCGCCGGGGGCCTGTTGATCTCGCTTCCCGTCGAGCGCGGGGCCGTGCTCGAGGCGACGTTCAGGTCGCAGGATCTCTTCATCGCGCGCATCGGTCGCATCGAGCGCGGAGCCGGGGTCGTGCTCCTGTAGTGGCCACGATCGCGGCACGCGCCCGGATCGTGTCGGCGCCGCGGTTCCTTCGCCTGGCTTTCGCCTCGGCGGTCGCGCTGTTCCTCGTCGTCACCTCGGGGGCGTTCGTACGGCTGACGGGCTCAGGGCTCGGGTGCGAGAACTGGCCGAGGTGCGGCGACAAGCCCTATCCGGAGCGCGGCTTCCACGCGTTCGTCGAGTTCGGCAATCGGATGGTTGCGCTCGTCGCGCTGGTGCTGACGCTCGTCACGTGGATCGGCGCTCGAAGGACTGCGGGGCTCTCGGCCACCGGACGCGGGGCAGCGCTCGCAGTGTTCCTGGTCGTGGTGGCCCAGATCCCGCTCGGTGCGATCACGATCGCGCTGGACCTCCATCCGCTCGCGGTCATGGCGCACTTCCTGCTCGGGCTCACCGCCCTCGCACTGGCAGTCGTCGTCGCAATCGAGGCGTTGCTCCTGAACGAAGGACGTGCCGAGCCCGTCGATCCATCTTGGTTACGGAAGCTCGTCGTCTGGGCGGGGGTGCCTGCCTGTGCAGCGCTCGTCGTCACCGGAGCCGTGGCGACAGCTTCCGGCCCGCACCCCGGGGCGGACGACGGAGTCAAGCGGCTCGGGGTCCAGATCACGGACACCGTGTACGTGCACGTTCGAGTTGCTGCCGCGTTCGGTATCGGCGTGCTGGTAGTCGGCTGGTTCCTTGCCCGGGTTCGACAGCGCTATCCCGGCGTGTTCGTGCTCTGGGCGCTCCTCGTCGGCGCACTCGCCTGCCAGGCGATCGTCGGGGAGGTTCAGTATCGGAACGCCCTGCCGTGGGGTCTCGTGCTCCTCCATGTCGCGCTTGCCGCGACGATCTGGGTGCTTACCGTCGGAATCGCCTACGTCCTCTGGCGACCACCTCGGCGGCTGGCTCGACAGTAAGCTGAATCAATGGCCAAAGAGCTGAGGTTGTATGAGCGACCCACGCTCGAACGCCCCGTCATGATCGGTGCGTTCCGCGGCTGGAACGACGGTGGGCAGGCAGCGACGCTTGCGGCCGGCTACCTCGCTCGCCTCTGGGAGGCGCACAAGTTCGCGGACATCGATCCCGAGCTGTTCGTCGACTTCCAGGCGACTCGCCCCCAGGTGTCCCTCGACGAGGGTCAAACCAGGCGTATCGAATGGCCCGAGAATGCCTTCTTCCGAGCGCGCATCCCGGGGACCGACCGCGATGCCATTCTCATGGTCGGCGTCGAGCCGAATTACCGCTGGCGAACGTTCTCCGAGATCGTGAGCGAGCTTGCAAGCGACCTCGGCGTCGAGCTCGTCGTGACGCTCGGTGCCCTCCTGGCCGACGTACCGCACACGCGACCCGCACCCGTGACTGGCGCGGCGACCGACCCGAAGCTCGTCGACGAGCTCGGGCTTCAGCTCTCACGCTACGAGGGGCCGACCGGCATCGTCGGCGTTCTCCTCGACGCGTGCCGGAGAAGTGGGATCCCGTCGGTCAGCCTCTGGGCCGCGGTGCCGCACTACGTCTCACTCGCTCCGAGCCCTCGGGCGGCGCGAGCGCTGTGCGATCGGCTCGCCACCGTCCTCGGAATCGCCATCGACGTCGAGGAGCTCGCCGAAGCAGAGGAGTCGTACGTCGAGCAGGTCTCACAGGCCGTTGCGAGCGACTCCGAGACGGCTGCGTATGTCGAGGAGCTCGAGCAGCGCGCCGACTCGCTGGACTGGCTCGAGGAGTCCGGGGGAATCCCGTCCGGTGAGGCGCTTGCCGCCGAGATCGCGCGCTTTCTCCGGGAGCGTGAGCGAAATGGCGGCGGAGGGTCGGGCGCCGGCGACTAGTGGCGGTGGCTCAGGCCGCGTCCTCGGTCGGCTGTTCGACCGAGACATGCGGTGGCTCGTGCGTGGACGGATCCGGTGGCGTACCGTCGGTCATCGGAGGCTCGCTTCGATCCTCCTGTGGCTTGTCCAGAACCTGTGCCTGATCAAGCGTTGCTTGATCCTGGGTCGGCGGCTGGCCTTTCCGCTTCCGTCGTCTCCGGCGTGACTTTCGTGCCGTGAGCTTGGGGGCGGGAAGATTGTCGGCGAGCGCAGTTGCGATCTCGGTGATCGTGCCGATCTCCTCGCGCGCGTGGTCGAGCGCGGCGTTGGCACGTGGCGTATAGCCGTCTGCCGACGCGAGCAGCGCGGATCCGACGGGCAGTGGCATTGCTTGCGCTACCTGAACGAGGCGGTTGACGTTCTCCTCGTGGCGGTAGCCGCGCGAGTTGGCGACGGCTCCGAGAAGCCGCTTGGCCTCCGGAAACTCGGTGGAGACTCGACGGTCCTGCACCTTGCGCGTTGCCCGCGCCAGGCGCCAGGTCCAGCGGGCAAGGATCTGGTCCGGCGCGACCGCCTTCCCGTCCCCGACCGCTCGCAGCAGGACGCGGACGCCCGCGGACCGGTCCTTCTCCCAGGGTGGAGCCTGGGTCACGAGAGTGACGAGGTCGTCGAAGTCCGCGCGCTCGACCGGGGTCGCGACCCTGTCCATGAGTGCGGTCATGCGCAGTCGTCGATTCGGGTTTTCCGCGGCGCAGGTGGCGAGGAACTGCTCGAGCGCCACCTTGCTCGCCCGCCCTTCGGTGAACTTGCGCGCGAACTCGCCCCGCTGGTCGAACCGGATCTGTCGACCCGCGATCGTTGCCCAGAAGCGCTGCTCGTCGTCATCGAGGTACTTCGGATCGATCCGCTGCCACTCGCGTTGGATCACGCTCAGGCGGCGGGCAACGTCCGGTGTGACCGGCACGAGCCATGGAACCGGTGAGAGCTTGCGGCGCGCGCGTCGTTGAGCGCGGCGTCGCGGCGCGGGGGTGACTCTGGCTCCCTCGCGGTAGAAGTCCGCGTCGAGCAGTGCGTGGAGCGAGACGACTCGTTCGTTGTGCGTCGATGCCTTGGGGACGAAGTCGACCACGATCCCGGCTTCCTTGCGCGCGTGGGTGCGCATGATCCGTCCGATGCGCTGCTGGTAGACCCGACGCGAAGCCGTCGGTGCGAGGTGCATGCACACGGTCGCTCGCGGCGAGTTCCAGCCCTCGGCGAGGAGCTGAGCGTTGATGAGCACGTTGATCTCTCCGCGCTCGTAGGCGGCGAGCGTCTCCGCGAGCCTGGTCGGGGGCGTGCGACCGGATACGGCCTCCGCCTTCAGGCCCGCAGCCCGAAATTCCTGAGCGAGGTTGTACGCGTGGTCTACACCCGCCGCGTAGACGATGCCGGGCGTGACTCCGAAGCGGTCGCGATAGAGGCTCGCAGCCGCCTGGTTCAGAGCTTGATGGTCGAGCGCGGCAGCGAGCGCGCGCTCCTCGAAGTCGCCGCCGACGATGGGCACCGAGTTGACGGCAGCCGCGGGGGGGACGCGGAGGTTCCGGAGGGGTGCGATCAGGCCGCGACGTGCAGCGTCCGCGAGCGGGAGGTCGTCGACCGACGCCGGGAAGACGTCCGAGACCTGCTTGGCAATGAGCTGCTCGGTCGCAGTCATGCCGATGTAGAGCGGGTCGTGGAATGCACGGATCGCGCCGCTCGTCTTCTCGCCGAGGGCGGTGTGGGCCTCGTCGCACAGGACGAGGTGGTACGTCTCCCGGTCGAGCTCCGAGCCGTGCCGGGCGAACCATGCGTACGTCTGGATCGTCACCGGATTCGGGATGCGTGACTTCGTGCCTTTCATGACGGCCTCAGCGAACCGCTCGCCGTATCCCTCCGTCGTCAGATCCCGGTTGAACTGCGAGACGAGCAGCCGTCGGTGCGTGAGGATCAGGACCCCGAGAGTCCGCGCGGCGTCGACGAATCCGGCAGCCGCGATCGTCTTTCCCGACGCCGTCGGGTGCCGGAACCTGTAGCGCCTGATCGCGCCCGGATCATCGCCGTGGAACTCCTCCTCTTCGAGCGCAAGGTCGTCGTCAATGAAGCCGGCGTCGAAGTCGTCCTCCGGCTCCTCTTCGAGATCGGCTTCGATCGGGACCACCCCATTGCCGCTCGGGGATTCGACGGCATGCCCGTTGCCGCCGCCGTTGCCGTTTGCGTCCTCGGCTGCCCTCTGAGTCGCGGCGATGAGCTCGGTCAGCATTCCGGTGAGCGCGTCCACCTGATGGCGCCGCAGCTCGGTTCCGGACGCCGTGCGCACCGGCTCCTGGCTCAGGACTCGCTCCAGGCCGAGCATGAGCCCGTAGCGCACCTTCCAGCGCGCCGACGGCTGCTCGTTTCCGGCTTCCATCTCCTCGAGCGCATGGTCGAGTGCCGCGCGGCGTGCGGTACCCGGGCCGAGAGCCAGGGCGGCGTCCTCCCCGTCGTGCAGGAACGGCTCGCCGAACCAGGTCGAGGCGCGACCGGCGGCCTCGATCAGATCAGATTGGGTCTCCGACGTCAGCGTCGGGCTGGACTCTGCTTCGTGCATGCGCGCAGCACGTAGTGCCGTGCCGCTCCTTCCGAAGGATTGCGCTCGCCTGGTTGACGCGGCGAGCGGTACCGGCAGAGCATACCTCAGAGTTTGTGCCGTGACACCGTCAGCGACGCTGTGTTGGGGCGCCCGCGCCCAACGCCGCGAGCGGCCGCCCGATGACGCGCTGCGATACGCCCGTCTGATCCAGGTGCTTCGTGATCCCCCCGAGCCAGAACGGGAAGCCTGCACCCAGGAGGAGGCACGTGTCGATGTCCGCTGCCTCGTCTACGACGCCCTCTTCCAGGATGTGTCGCGCCTCGTCGGCGAGAGCCTCGAGCACCGACTCGGTGATCGCCTCGACGCTGCGCGGGGCGTTCTCGACCACGACCGGCTCCCCGCCCTCGGCGAGGCTCTCGAGCGTGGCGGAGAGCGGAAATCGGTCCGGCCAGGCGTCGTGGAGCGTATGACGCACGTGGTTCGCGACCTTCGGTCCGACGAGCTGGAGGAGCACCGAAGGTGCCATCGGGAGGCCGAGCCGGAGCACGGCTTCGTCGGTCTCCTCGACCGTATTGCCTCGGTCGAGCGCCTCTGTGAGAACCGAGCCCTGGCGGCCGAGCAGCCGGTTGACGACGAATGCGGGAGCGTCGCGGACGAGGACGCCCGTCTTGCGGAGCTTCGTCGTGACGGCCCAGGCGGTGGCGAGCGAGACGTCGTCGGTCTGCGGTGTCCGCGCGAGCTCGACCAACGGGAGCACGGCGACCGGGTTGAAGAAGTGCATCCCCACGACGCGCTCGGGGTGTTCGAGCTCCGCGCCCATGTCCGTCACCGAGAGCGATGACGTGTTGGTTGCGAGCAGGCACTCCGGTGACACGACCCGCTCGAGCTCGGCGAACACCTCCTTCTTGAGGGCGAGCTCCTCGAAGACGGCCTCGAGCACGAGATCGCAGCCCGCGAAGACCTCCCACTCGGTCCCTCCGCTCACGAGTGACGAGAGGAACCGAGCCTTCCCTTCGCCGATCCGTCCCTTCCGTGCGAGCTCGCCGAGCTCGTCCGCGATCCACGAGACCGCGTCGTCGACCTGCTCCTGCTTCAGGTCGCGCAGGACGACGGGAACCTCGAGCCGCCGGACGGCGAGCAGCGCGAGCTGTCGGGCCATGAGCCCTGCGCCGACCACACCGAGCTTCGCGACCCGGCGCGGCTCCGCGTCAGGGACACCGACGCCGCGTTTCGACCGGTGTTGGACGAGGTGGAACGCGTAGACGGATGCCTGTGCCTGCGGACCCGGAAGGAGCTCGGCGAGCGCCTCCTCCTCCGCCCGGTAGCCGTCCTCGAGCGACCAGCTGGCCGCCCCTTCGATCAGGTCGAGTGCGCGATAGGGCGCGGGTGCGGCTCCGTGCACCTGCCCATCGAGCCGCGATCGAGCTTTGCGGCACACCTCTGCCACGTCCGAGAGGTCAGCGCTCGGACGTTGCTTTCCCGAGCCTTCCTCGATCTTCTCGACGAGGAAGGCGAGCGACTCGTCGAGGAACTCGACTGGTTCGAACAGGGCGTCTGCGAAACCCGCGTCGAATGCCTTCTTCCCGTCGAGCATGCGGTTCTGGCGGAGCGGGTTCTCCACGATGAACGTCACGGCCTGCTCGGCGCCGACCAGCTTCGGGACCAGCTGCGTGCCGCCCCAGCCCGGAATCAGGCCGAGGAACACCTCGGGGCATGCGAAGTGCCGGACCGAGGACGAGATCGTGCGGTAGTCGCAGTGGAGTGCGATCTCGACACCTCCGCCGAGCGCGGCGCCGTTGATCGCGGCGACGGTGACGAACGGGAGCTCGCGGAGGCGCTCGAAGAGCTCGTGGCCCGCCGCACTGCCCTCTCGTGCCCGCTCCGGCGTGATCTCACCGAACTCGTCGATGTCGGCGCCGACGGCGAAGACGAACGGCTTCCCGGTCAGCAGAAGGCCGCGCCAGTCCCGAGTGCGCAATCGGCCGAGCACCTCGTCGAGTGAGCGGAGCGCCGTCTCGCCGAATGTGTTCGGCTTCTGCCAGTCCTCGCCGTTGTCCATCGTCACGAGGGCGACGGGACCTGCTCGCGTGTCGACTCGCTGGAGCTTGAACTCGGTCGGGGAGCTCGCCAACGTTCCTCCCTGCTACGGCGCCGGCGAGGCCGCCGCCTCCGCTCTCTTGGCCGGCCCCGTCGAGCCTATGCCGGCGAGGTTCTCCCAGAGGATTGCCGCACCCATTCCGAGCCCGATGCAGAGAGCCGTGAGCCCGTACCGGACCTCCGGGTGCGAGCGAAACCCGTGCGCGAGCTGCGCCATGAGCCGCACACCGGTGGCTGCGAGCGGATGTCCGCATGCGATCGCACCGCCGTAGGGGTTGAGCCGCGGATCCTCCGGTGAGACGCCGACACCGTCGCACCAGGACAGCACCTGCACCGCGAAGGGCTCGTTCAGCTCGAAGAGGCCGATGTCGTCGACCGCCAGTCCAACCTGGTCGAGCACCTTCTTCGTCGCCGGTACCGGCCCGAGCCCCATGAGCTCAGGCTCGACGCCCGCATACGCGAATGCGACGAGTCGCATCTTCGGCTCCAGGCCGAGCTCCTCGGCAGCGCGCTCAGACGTGATGAGAGCGGCAGTCGCGCCGTCGGTGAGCCCCGCCGAGTTCCCGGCGGTGACGCGTCCCGCGACCCGGAAGGGCGTCCGGAGCCCTGCGAGCACTTCCATCGTCGTGTCAGGGCGCAGGAACTCGTCCCGTGCCGCGAGCGTCCAGCCTTCGTCGCCGAACACCGACATCGGGACGACGATCTCGTCCATGACGCCTTCGTCCCAGGCCTTCGCGGCCTTCTGCTGCGACGAGACGGCGAACTCGTCCGCGGCCTCCCTCGTCAGCTGCGGGAACGCATCGTGGAGGTTCTCCGCCGTCTGCCCCATCACAGCTGCGGTCTCGTCCACGATCTGCTCCGCGACGAAGCGCGGGTTGAAGTCGACGTCGGCACCCATGGGGTGATGGCCCATGTGCTCGACGCCTCCGACGAGCACGACATCGGCTGCTCCCATGGCGATCTCGCCCGCCCCCGCCGTCGTTGCGGTCAAGGCGCCCGCGCACATCCGGTCGACGGCGAATCCGGGGACCGTGTTGGGCAGTCCCGCGAGCAGCGCGACGTCCCGTCCGAGCGTCAGCCCCTGGTCGCCGACCTGTGCCGTCGCTGCGATGACGACGTCGTCGATCCGCTCAGGAGGGAGGGTCGGATTGCGGCGGAGCAGCTCGCGTACGACTTTGACCGCCATGTCGTCGGCCCTCGTTCGCCAGAAAAGTCCGCCCTCGCCCGCACGACCGAACGCCGTGCGCACACCGTCGACGTAGACGACCTCGCGAAGCTCCCGACCCACCGACAGGACGATACTTCGTGCGTGGCCGGCGGCTGGGAGGAACGAGCGGCGTTGGCGATCTCACGCTACGAGGACGGTGCCGCGCGCCTTCCGGATGATCCTGACGAGCGTCAGAGGCAGCTCACGCGGATGGGGAATGCGGCCTGGGCGGCCGGCATGTCGCTCCTGATGCTCGGTGACGGTGAAGCCGCCCGGACCTGGCTGCTGCGGAGCGCGGATCGCTATCGGGAGAGCTGGCTCGGCGCACCGCCGGAGAGCTGGGGGAGGCCGATCGGTGCGATGAAGTCGCGGCTCATCGCGGGCGACAGGGAAGGTGCGTGCGACGATGCGCGTTGGGCGCTCGCTGCGGGCGCAGTGGGGTCAGAGAGTCCAATCGGCCGGTACGCGGCGACGCTCGCGCAGCTTGTACTCGGCAAGGACGCCGACGCGGCGTCGTTGGCGACCACGCTCGCAAATGAAGACGGTGTTCCGGCCGCCGTCGTCGACGCGCTCTCATCTCTCGCGGCGTCGGATGCTTCCGCGTACGGGGACGCGATCCGAGCGTTGGTCGACGACTTCGAGTCGCGCGAGCAGTTCCTCGAGGGCATCCCCATAGCCGACACGGTGCTCGCGCTCCAGGCCCTTGCGGGCCGGCGCCGGATGGCGGTCGACCTCAGGTCGCCGATGCTGCCGGACTAGCTAGCGTCGGGCCGCGACGAGTCCGGCTCGCCAGCCCGGGGCGCGACCACCGTTCGGTGGGTGGACCGACTCACCTGGAAGCCCGGCGCGGGCGAGCAGCCAGGCGATCACCGAGTTGGAGTTCCACATCTCGCCCGTTGCGAGCTCGTCGCGGCCCCACGTGGCCGTGGGAATGCGGGGAGCCAGGTCGAGGACGCGCACCGCCGCGCTCGTTTCTTCCGTCAGTCGCTGCGGACTGGCGACGGCTTCGTCGATATCCGGGATGACTCCGTCAGCCCAGCACCGGACCTCGTAGCGGAAGATCCGGAAGCGACCTGCGAGTCGGCTCCCGACCGCACCCTCGGCGACGACGCCGCGTTCGAGCCCTCTGCTGTCGCGGACTGGGGCCTGTTCGATCACATAGCGGCCTTCGGGCACGCCCACCTCGAGGGCGGAGTGGTAGAGGTCGCAGGTCGCGCGTCGCTCGATCCGTGCTGCCACTGCCTCGAAGATTCGCCCGTTCAGTCGCACCGAGTGGCCACCCGCGCCGAGCGGGAGCCAATAGAGGTCGACCCAGCCCACGCGCGGGCCAGGCTACTGGTCGCCGGCCGCGAGCTCTCGGGAGCGCACCATCGCAGCCTGGATGGCGTTGAGGAACGCGGCACGGACTCCGGCCATCTCGAGCTCACGGATCGCGGCGATCGTCGTCCCTCCTGGCGACGTCACCATCTCGCGGAGCTCGACGGGGTGCATCTTCTCGTCCCGCAGCTGCTTCGCCGTCCCGAGCATCGTCTGGACGACGAGCTGCGTCGAGATCTCGCGGGAGAGACCCAGGAGGATCCCTGCCTCGATCATCGCCTCCGCCAGCAGGGCGAAGTACGCCGGCCCGGACCCCGACACCGCCGTGATCGCGTCCATGGCCGCTTCCGGCACGCGGACGACGCCTCCCAGGTGGGACAGCGCCTCTTCGGCCAGGTCGAGGTGCTCGTCGCTCGCGTGGGCCCCCGCGCAGAGCCCCGCGATTCCCTCGTGGACCGTCGAAGGCGTGTTCGGCATGGCTCGGACGACCGGGACCCCCGCGCTGAGGCGGCTCTCGATCCTGGCCGTCGGAATCGCGGCGGCGACGGAGAGGACGGTCTGCTCCGGAAGAATGAGACCGCCGATCTCGCCGAGCAGTGCCTCGATGTCCTGCGGCTTGACCGCGATCACCACGAGCCCGGCTCCCGCGGCCGCATCCCGGTTCGAGAGCGTCGCCTCGACCCCGTACCGCTCGCGCAGCTCAGCCACCCGCTCGGCGCGACGAGCGGTGACAGCCAGCTCCTCGGGCTGCCTCCAACCGGAGGAGAGCAGGCCGCTGATGAGCGCCTCGCCGATCCTGCCGGCTCCGAGAATCGCGATCTTGCGGGAGTCCACCATGGATCGGAGTCTAGGAACTCCCGTCAGCTGGCGTGTTCCGGGATGCGCCTTGCGAGCCGGGCGCGATCGGCGTCGGCGTGTGGAACCAGTCCTCGCTTGAAACCCGCGAGCAGATAGACGCTCGCAAGCCCTTGCCACTCGCCGTAGGGGTCGAGGAGCTCCTGTGTCTCCGCCGGATCCGGCCAGCGACCGGTTCGCGCGGCAACGAGCTTCACAAGACCGAGGTCGGCGACGAGGCCTGCGTCGTAGCGTCCGAGGCCGTGCAGCGCGATGACGCCGACACTCCAGGGGCCGATGCCTCGCTCGCGCCGCAAGCGCGCCAGTGCGGTCTCGGGAGCCGTCTTCAAAGCTTCCAGGTCGAGCGTCCGCACGAGCCGACCGAGCGTGGTGGCGCGACTCTGCGCCAGTCCGCATCCGGCAAGCGCTGCGGGCGAGAGACGCGCGAGCGCCTCGCGACTCGGTGCGGACTCGCCGCAGGCGCGGATCACGGCGTGCTCGATCTGGCGTGCCCGGCTCGACTGGATGAGCTGGCCGCAGATCGCACGGAGCGTCGCGTGAGCGACCGTTGCCTTCCGGGGTGGCCGCAAGCCTCGCAGCCTGCGTACCGTCGCCCCGAGAATCGGGTCCTCGCGAAAGCGACGATGGAACTCGGTCGTATCGTCGTCGAGCGCGAGCATGAAGCGCGCGGTCTCGATCGCCTGTTCGCACGAGGCCCGCAGGAGCACGACCCCGTCCGGCCGTTGTCGGGCCTCGGCCCAGCGTCCTTCGGGGAGCGCGGCTCGCCACTCGCTGGTCCAGGTCGTGAGCTTCAGCGAGTACGGACCCTGAGGGCGGATGTGTGCCTCGACCACGCCGCCAGCCTACTGGCCTAGGTGGACCGGATACTTACGCGCGTGAGGATCGCGGACACCGTCTCGCTGCGCTCTCGCGAACGTAAGCTCCGGCTCTTCCTCGAAGAGCTCCAGCCGACGTCGGAGACGACCGTGCTCGACGTGGGGGCCGACGAGCTCGGCTTCGGCGAGGGCGACGGCTGCACGACGTTGAACTACTTCGAGGAGCGCTACCCGTGGCCGGCGCGGATCACCGCGCTCGGCCTCCACGACGGCGCGGGCTTTCGAGATCGCTATCCCGCAATCGAGTACGTGCAAGGTGACGCGCTCGAGCTTCCCTTCGGCGACGGCGAGTTCGACATCGTCCACTCGAATGCCGTCATCGAGCATGTCGGCGATCGCGACAGGCAGCGACGCTTCGTCTCGGAGGCGCTCCGGGTCGGACGACGTGTGTTCCTGACGACTCCGAACCGCAGGTTTCCGCTCGAAGTGCACACGTTGCTCCCGCTCGTGCACTGGCTTCCGGATCGTCCAGCGCACGCGGCCTACGACGCGCTCGGAAAGGACTGGGCGAAGGAGCTCCATCTGCTCTCGCGCCGGAGTCTCGAGTCGCTGTTCCCCGGACGCGTGCGCATCGTGAACCTCGGCCTGACGCTGGTTGCCATTGTCGACTGAGCGCCTGATCCGGCTCGTCCTCGTCGTGCTCGTCGTCGGCCTGGCGTTGCACAACGTCGCCATGGCTCAGCTCTGGGATCTCGGCCTGCGCGGGACTGCGCTCGATGCAGCTGCGGCGTGGAAGGACGCATTGCTTCTCGCCGCGGTTCTCGTCGTCGCCTGGAAGGTCCGTGGGCTTCCGAGCGCTCAGATCGCGGACGCGCTCGCGGTCACGTACGCAGCCGTCATCGTCGTCTACGCCCTGTTGCCGCAGGACTGGCTGGACGGGAACGCCACGACGAGAGGCGAGCTGCTCGCACTTCGGCACCACCTCTTCCCCGTCGGGGCGTATGCGCTCGGGCGGCTCGCTTCCCGCATGTGGAGGCCGGAGCGTCTTGGAACGGTCGCGGCTCTGACAGCAGCCGGCGTTGCACTCATCGGGCTCCTCGATCTTGCGTTCATCTCCCTCCAAGCGTGGCGTGACTCGGGGGTTCCGGGCTGGTACCGCGAGCAGCTCCGGCTCGACTACGAGGGCCTCTCCGGTCTCCCGGAGAACTGGGTCTTCAACACCGGCGACGAGAACAACCCGATTCGGCGGCTCGTGTCGACGTTCCTCTCACCTCTCGCGAGCGCATACGCGCTCGTGGTGTCGCTGATCTTCGTGTGTGGCCGGCCGTTCCGCTGGTGGTGGGGGCTACTCGGGATCCTTCTCTACGTCGGTCTCCTCTACACGCACACGCGGGCGGCCGTCGGCGCGCTTGCCGTCGGGCTCGTCGTGCTGGCGATCGCCCAGCGACGGCTCGCGCCCGCCGTCCTCGCGGTCGCCTCGTTCGCCGTCGCGGCCGCATTCTTCGTCGCCTACCCGCACATCGGCCCGTCCACGAGCTACACGCCCGAGGAGCTCGAGTTCCTGCGCGAGAACGCGGCGAGCAACCCGGGTGCGAGCACCGATCCCTTCTCGCCGGGGGAGTCGTCGCTTGCGAGCCACTGGCGGAACCTGCGGGACGGGATGGAGGCGGTGTTCGATCACCCGCAGGGATATGGCCTCGGAAACGCGGGGGTGGTGGCGAAGCGAACGGGAGTCGAGATCAAGGCCGGGGAGTCGACGTTCGTCGAGCTCGGAACCGACGCCGGCGCCGCAGGACTCGTCGCGTTCGTCCTCTGGAGCCTCGCAGTCCTCGTCGGCCTCCTGCGCCGGCCGCGAGGCGTGGGTAGGAGCGGCCTTCGCGGCGGTCCTCCTGCTCGGCTTGCAGACCGACGTGATCGGCGTGCACTGGCTCGCGGTCGTCGTCTGGGCACTCGCCGGACTTGCGCTCGGCGCGCCGCGCGAGTCGGGCGAGGTCGAATCCCACTCCTGAGAGCCCCGACTGCTACCTTCCCCGGGTCCAGTACCAGAGCGAGTCCGGTTTGCGCGTGCGCTTCCTTACCCGTTCGTGAGTTTGGTGAAGGAGGTGTTTTCTATGGCAACCGGAACCGTCAAGTGGTTCAACGACAGCAAGGGCTACGGGTTCATCACTCCCGACGAGGGGTCGAAGGATCTGTTCGTGCATCACAGCAACATTGCCGGCGAGGGCTACAAGAGCCTTGCCGAGGGTGCGCGCGTCGAGTACGAGCAGCGCGAGGGGCAGAAGGGCCCTGAGGCGACTGACGTCAGGCTCGCAGGCCAGTAGTCGAGCGAGGAGTCAAGGAGCACGCGTGGCCGCGACTCGCGGCCACGCACTGACTCCCTGATAAGAGACGAGGGAGCGCTGCACCCGCGCCGGTGTGTCAGCTATACCTCGTCTGTGAGCGCTTCGAAGCCCGTCGAGCAGCTCGAACGGGTCGTGATCCGTTTCGCCGGTGACTCCGGCGACGGCATGCAGCTCACGGGAGATCGCTTCACGAGCGAGACGGCCGTCTTCGGGAACGACCTCGCGACCCTTCCCGACTTCCCGGCCGAGATACGCGCTCCCGCAGGCTCGCTCCCGGGAGTGTCCGGCTTTCAGGTGCACTTCGCCGACCACGACATCCTCACGCCGGGCGACCAGCCGAGCGTTCTCGTCGCGATGAATCCCGCGGCTCTGAAGGTGAACATCGGCGACCTCGCGAAGGGCGGGACGCTCATCGCGAACACCGACGCGTTCAACGACCGCAACCTCCAGAAGGCGGGGTACGAGTCGAATCCGCTCGAGGACGGCTCGCTCGGCGATTTCCACGTGCACCCGGTCGCGCTCGCGTCGATGACGGTAGAGGCGCTCAAGGGAATCGAGGGCGTGACGTCGCGAGAGGCGGAACGGTCGAAGAACTTCTTCGCGCTAGGGCTCATGTCGTGGCTCTACCACCGCCCTGTCGAGGGGACCATCGGATTCATCGAGGAGAAGTTCGCGAAGCGGCCGGAGATCGTCGAGGCGAACACGAAGGCGTTCAAGGCGGGCTGGAACTACGGCGAGACGTCCGAGGACTTCGCCAGCTCATACGAGATCGCCCCCGCGAAGCTCGAGCCGGGGACGTACCGGCAGATCTCGGGAAATACGGCGCTCACGTACGGCCTGGTCGCCGCAAGCAAGCTCTCAGGGCTTCCGTTGTTCCTCGGCGCATATCCGATCACTCCTGCGTCCGACGTCCTCGAGCAGCTCGCGCAGCTGAAGCACTTCGGCGTCAGGACGTTCCAGGCGGAGGACGAGATCGCTGCCTCGGGGGCGGCGCTCGGCGCGGCGTTCGGCGGATCGCTCGCGGTGACGACGTCCGCAGGCCCCGGTGTCGTGCTCAAGTCCGAGACGGTCGGGCTCGCCGTCACGCTCGAGCTTCCGCTCCTCGTCATCGACATCCAGCGTGCCGGGCCGTCGACCGGGATGCCGACGAAGCCGGAGCAGGCCGACCTCCTCATGGTCATGTTCGGGCGGAACTCGGAGTCGCCGGTGCCGGTGATCGCCGCGTCGACGCCGTCTGGGTGCTTCGCCGCGGCCATCGAAGCAGCACGGATCGCGATCAAGTACCGCACGCCCGTGTTCCTGCTTTCCGACGCGTACCTCGCGAACGGCTCGGAGCCATGGCTCATTCCCGACGTCGCCGAGCTTCCGGACATCTCGACTGTGTTCGCGACCGAACCGAACGATGGCGATCAATTCCTGCCCTACAAGCGAGATCGCGAGACGCTGGCTCGGCCTTGGGCGGTACCCGGGACTCCGGGGCTCGAGCACCGGATCGGAGGCCTCGAGAAGGAAGACGAGACGGGAAACATCTCCTACGACCCCGACAACCACGACCTCATGGTGCGGCTGCGTGCGGCCAAGGTCGCGGGCATCGCATCGGACATCCCCGACCTCGAGGTCGACGATCCTGACGGCGCGGACACGCTGGTCCTCGGATGGGGCTCGACCTATGGCGCGATCGGAGCGGC
Source organism: uncultured Actinomycetes bacterium (assembly GCA_963734825.1). GTDB lineage: Bacteria > Actinomycetota > Thermoleophilia > Gaiellales > Gaiellaceae > GMQP-bins7. The sequence continues at coordinate 553,987 of CAVTIQ010000005.1, forward strand.
CGTTCGCCGGGTGCGCGCCTCGGGGCGAAAGGTCGCGAGCGCCCATCTCCGTTACCTCAACCCGTTCCCCCGCAACACCGGGGACGTGCTTGCGAGCTACGAGAAGGTGCTGGTTCCCGAGATCAACCTCGGTCAGCTCCGCATGCTGCTCCGCGCGGAGTTCCTCGTCGACGCTACCGGCTACAACAAGGTGCGCGGAAGGCCGTTCCAGGCGGCGGAGCTCGCCGATGCGATCACGGCACTGGCGGACGCATGAGCGAAGGCAACGGCGGCGGGCTCGTGCAGCTGACGGCGAAGGACTTCAAGTCCGATCAGGAGGTCCGCTGGTGCCCGGGCTGCGGCGACTACGCGATCCTGAACGTCATCCAGGGCTTCATGCCCGAGCTCGGGCTCGATCGGGAGCGGATCGTGTTCGTGTCGGGAATCGGGTGCGCCGCGCGGTTCCCGTACTACATGCAGACGTACGGGATGCACTCGATCCACGGCCGTGCGCCCGCAATCGCCACCGGGCTCGCGACGACCCGCCAGGATCTCTCGGTCTGGGTCGTCACGGGCGACGGCGACGCGCTCTCGATCGGCGGCAACCACCTGATCCACGCACTGCGCCGCAACATCAACCTCAAGATCCTGCTCTTCAACAACAGGATCTACGGCCTGACGAAGGGCCAGTACTCGCCGACGTCGCAACTCGGGATGGTGACGAAGTCGACGCCGCTCGGGTCGCTCGACCATCCGTTCAACCCCCTTTCGATCGCCATCGGCGCCGAGGCGTCGTTCGTCGCGCGTGCGATCGACACGGACAAGAAGGGTTTGACCGAGGTGCTCGGCGCTGCGGCGCGGCACCGCGGATCCGCGTTCGTCGAGATCCTCCAGAACTGCAACATCTACAACGACGGCGCCTTCGACTACGTCCGCGAGGACAAGGGAAACCGGATCTACCTCGAGCACGGCAAGCCGATTCGCTTCGGGCTCGAGGAGGAGAAGGGCGTGATCCAGAATGCCGACGGGTCGGCGCAGGTAGTCCCGGTCGCAGACGTCGGTGAAGACACGCTCCTCGTCCACGACTCGGGGCACCGGGAGCCGAGCCTCGCGTTTGCGCTCTCGCGAGTCACCTTCGAGACCGACGGAGCAGTCCCGCTCGGCGTCTTCCGAAGTGTTGAGAGCGAGGTCTACGACGACCTCATGCGCGAGCAGCTCGCCGCGGCGCGAGAGCGCTCCGGCGAGGGCGACCTCGAGTCGCTCCTCCACTCGGGCGACACCTGGAACGTCTCAGGCTAGGTCGACTCGAGAAATAGAGCGATCCGTTCGGCGATCTCCTCGCCCTTCTCCTCCTGGAGGAAGTGGCTCGCGCCCTCGACGATCTCGGCTGGCCCGGCGCCCGGGATCCGCGCCGCCATGCGTTCGGCCGCGGCCGTCGAGAAGATCGGGTCCGAGTCCGAGAAGAGGACGAGCGCCGGCTTCTCCCAGCGCTCGAGACCTGCGCGCACCTCGAGCATCTTCGCGGTCGACGGGTGTTCGAGCTCGGTCGGGACGAGCTCGGGGAACGCGAGGATCCCGGCCTTCGACTCGGGCGTCGGGAAGGGTGCGTTGTAGGCCTCGACCACGTCGTCGGCAAGCTCGGTCACGCAGGTGATCCGGATGAGCTGGCCGGGTACGAGCTCCGTGCCGACGCGCCGCACGAACTCACGGAAGCGCAGCCATTCCTCGGAAGGCGCCCTTCCCGCGCCGATTCCGGTGTTCAGGATGACCAGCCGCGCGACGCGGTCGGGGCGTTCGACCGCGAGCCGCAGCCCGAGCGGTCCGCCCCAGTCCTGGACGACGACGGTCGTCTCCCGCAAGTCGAGCTCGTCGGCCAACCGCTCGATCGAGGCGTAGTGGAAGTCGTAGGAGTAGTCCTCGATCCGGGTCGGCTTGTCGGAACGGCCGAAACCGAAGTAGTCCGGCGCGACGACCCGCGCCACGCCGGCGAGTGGCGGAATCATCTTCCGGTACAGGTAGGCCCACGTCGGCTCCCCGTGGAGCAGGAGCACCGGCGGGCCGGCTCCCTCGTCGACGTAGTGCATCCGCAGCCCGTCTTGCTCGATGTACTGCGGCTCGAACGCATAGCCGGGAAGTCCTTCGAAGCGGTCGTCGGGCGTGCGATAGAAGTCCACTGCTCGATCATGACGACGAGGAGGACCGAGGTGGATGCGACCCCGAACATCTGGAGCGACGAGTGGAAGTTCGAGAGCGAGGAGGAGTGGGCCGCCGGCAAGTCCACGCCGCTCCCGCGAGGAGACAGGATCGGTGCGACCGTCTACGAGATCGCTCCCGGCCAGACGGGCGGTTATTACCACTTCCACCACGGCGCGGAGGAGTTGCTCGTCGTCCTCCGCGGGCAGGCGACGCTTCGCGAGCCCGGGGGCGAGCGGATGCTCGAGGAGGGCGCCGTCGTCCACTTCCCGGTCGGTCCGGACGGCGCCCATCAGCTCATGAACCGGAGCGATGAACCGGTTCGCTACCTCGTGATGAGCAACCGTCCGTCGCCTGAGGCGGTCGAGTACCCGGATTCACGCCAGCTCTCGGTGATGGCGTTCACCGACTCACAGCTCGGCGGTCGCCTCTGGGACATCCGAACGCTGGAGCCGGAAGCGTCGGAGGGCTAGGCGGGCTCGACTTCCGGGGCGACGACTCGAACGCGGCGCATGTTTGCCAGCCCGATCGCCACGAGCGAGGTCGCACCTGCCACAGCGAACGCGAGCGTCGTCCCGCCGACGTCTGCGAGCCAGCTCGAGAAGAGCCCGCCTATCGGCGCGACACCGACGAAGGCGAAGAGGTAGATGCTGATCATGCGTCCGCGCAGGTGATCGGGCGCGCCGAGCTGCACGAGGGCGTTCGCGTTGGCGGTGAAGAGGGTGAACGAGATGCCGATCACGAAGAGGATCACGGCCGCGAGCACCGCGTTCTGAACGGGGGCGAGAGCAATCGCGAACACGCCGAAACCGGCGGCGCCGGCCGAGAAGAGGCGCCAGCTCGCGCCGCGGAACGACGCCGTGGCGAGTGCTCCGACGAGCGCGCCGAGACCGAACGACGCGGACAGGAAGCCGAAGCCCTCGGGGCCGACGTGGAGGGTGTCCGAGGCCAGGAGCGGCACGAGGACGTGGAAGTTGAAGCCGACGGTGCTCACGATCGTCACGACGCCGATCAGCGCCCGTAGCTGCGGGTCATGGCGCACGAAGCTCACGGCCCTGCGCATGCCTTCGACCACTCTTGCGGAGGGATCGCGCGTGACCGCATGCAGCTCGTCCACGCGCAGGCAGGCCAGCGCGGTCAGCACCGCGAGGAAGCTCACGGCGTTGAGAACGAAGCAGACACCGGTCCCCGCGACGGCGATGACGAGCCCCGCGATCGCCGGCCCGATGACGCGCGAGGCGTTGAACAGCCCGGCGTTGAGCGCGACTGCGTTCGGAAGCTCGCGCGGCCCGACCATCTGGTACGTCAGCGACTGACGGCCCGGTGCGTCGAACGCCAGGGTGATGCCGCCGAGGGCGGCGAGCGCATAGACGAGCGGCAGCGTGGCGGTTCCGGTCAGTGTGATGACCGCGAGCATCAGAGAGACGACGAGCGCGGCCCCCTGCGTCGCCATCACGAGCCGACGCGTATCGACGCGGTCGGCGACGACACCTGCGATGAGCCCGAAGACGGTGAACGGAAGGAAGCGCCAGAACATCAGGACGCCGACGGCGAGAGGCGAGCCCGAGAGCTGGAGCACGAGCCACGCGATGGCGACGTTCTGCATCCACGTCCCGGCGAGCGATACGAGCTGGCCGGTGAAGAAGATCCGATAGTTGCGGTGGCGGCGAAGGCTCCGGAACGTCCGCGTCTGCAGCGCGATCGCGAGCGTTGTCACTCCTCGACCTCTACGAGCCGGAGCAGCGCGGGAAGAGCAGCGGAGATCGTCTCGAGGTCAGCCTCGTCGAGGTTCCGCAGGCGACCGGCGAGCCAGGTCGTGCGGCGGGCTCGAACGCTCCGCATCAGTCGTTCACCCTCCTCGGTGAGCCGCAACCCGACTCGGCGGCGATCCTCGCTCGAGCGCACTCGCTCGAGTAGGCCCAGGCGTTCGAGCCGGTCGACGTGGCCCGAAAGCGCCGGCGGGGAGATGCCCTCCTCGGCGGCGAGCTCGGCGAGCGAAAGACCGGGGCTGCGCTTGACAAGCCAGAGCAGCGTCGCCTGGCGCGCCGTCACCCCGAGCTGCTCCGTCTCCTTGCGGAGCTCCCTCGCGAGCCTCAGGAGAACCGGGCGTAGCTCGGCGGCGATCTGATCGTGACTAAGAGTAACGTCGCTAATCATTAACCTGCCTAAGCATAGCGACGAACAGTCTTCTGTCGACCCCCATATGGTTCAGGCGTGTCCGAACCTTCGGCCAGCAGAGACCTGATGGGCGAGGCGGTCTTCGACGATCCGCTCGTGCAGGAGCTCCTCGAGGCACGTCTCGTTGCGGTGCTCTCGACGTTCGATGAAGCCGGGATCATCCATGCGGTTCCGATGTGGTTCGCTCTCGACCTCGGCGGGCGCTCCGTGCTGCTCGCAACCGGCTCGCGCAGCCGCAAGGCGCGAAATCTCGAGCACGACGACCGCGCCACTCTCGTCGTCCACGACTCACGCCCCGGGTTCGAGGTCTGCGGAGTCTCGATAGCGGGTACGGTCGGCGTTGTCTCCGGAGTGGCTGCTCGTCCGCTCGTCGAGCGAGTCCATCGACGCTACGTGACCGAGGTCGCCGAAGCGAACGAGCTGGTCGGTGCGTTTCTGAGCTCGGACGACGTCGCGCTCCGTTTCAGCCCGCAATCAGCCATCACGTGGGACGAACGCGAGAGCAGCGCAAGCCGGACGCTGCGCGACGCGGGCGGTGCTCTGCCCCTCGTCCCGACGGAACCCCGTCCTTAGGCGCGACTACTTGGGCAGCGCTTCGAGCTTGTAGCCGACGCCGTAGCGCGTGTGGATGAAGTCGTGGCGTGACGCGCGGCGATCCACCTTCTCGCGGAGCTTGCGCACGAAGACGTCCACCGTGCGGTCGCGATGCGTCGCGCGACGCCCCCAGACGCGCTGGAGGAGCTCGTCACGTGTGAGCACTCGACCCTGGTCGCGGGCGAGGGTATAGATGAGGCGGAACTCGGTCGGCGTCAGGTCGGCGCTCTCGCCGTCGACGTATGCCTGCACGTTGTCCGGGTCGAGCCGGAGCTCCTCGATGACGATCTCGTCGCCGCGACGAGGCTCGGCCTGGCCCGGCCCTCGTCGTGCGGCCACGCGCACGCGCGCGGCCAGCTCCTTCATCGAGAACGGCTTGACGAGGTAGTCGTCCGCGCCGATCTCGAGCGCGTGAACGCGATCGTGCTCGGTACCGCGTGCCGAGACGACGACGATCGGCGTCCCGATGCCTTCCGACCGGGCTTGCTCGATGACGCGCCAGCCGTCGATTCCGGGGAGCATCAGATCGAGGACGCAGACGTCGGGGCGCTCGTAGCGAAGCCGTGCGAGACCGGTCTCGCCGTTGGCGACCCCTACGGCATCGAAGCCCGCTGCCTCGAGGTGCCTCGCCATCCCGCGGGCGATGACGTCGTCGTCCTCGATGATCAAGACTTTCGCCACGGAGTGAATGATTGCGGCCCCCGCCGTGCTCGGGGGCCGCCTAGTGGTTACCGGCCGGTATCCGACTGGTGAAAGGAGTCCTAGCCGTCTGCCTCCGCGTCGGCGTCGGCGTTCTCGCCTTCGGCCTCGTCAGGGCTCAGATCGACGACGAGATAGAGGCGTTCACAGCCGATGAGCCGCGTTCTCGAACGCTCGGCCCGCAGGACATACGCTGCGTCGTTTCCCGGCCCGCAGTCGAGGACGTCCTCCTGGCCGTCGGGAGCGAGCGCGTGCAACGCGTCGTTGCCGTCGCCGCCCGAGACCACATCCGCTCCCCAACCTCCGAAGAGCGAGTCGCTCCCATTCCCGCCGGAGACCGCGTCGTCTCCCTTGTTTCCCGCGGCACGATCGTCCCCGTCGCCGCCGGCGACGGTGTCCGCGTCCGAGCCGCCGTAGAGGCGGTCAGGGCCGTTCCCGCCGGAGATCGCGTCCGAGCCCCGTCCGCCGTAGACGAGGTCGGGACCATCTCCGGCCCGCACTGCATCGTTTCCCGTGCCGGCCCGGACGAGGTCGGCACCGTCTCGAGCGAATACCGAGTCATTGCCGGCGAACGCGTGGATCTCGTCCGCCTGGCCGGTGCCGCGGAGCACATCGTCACCTGGCGTGCCGTTGATCACCGCCGCAATGGCCGCGGTGGCGAGCACGAGCGCGGAGCCGACCGAAGCCGTGACCGCGAATGTCTTCAGACCCATCCTGTCGCTCCTTTCGAGTGGACGGGACGGATTCACGATGATGTGAGTTCGGGTGGAGTGAGTGCCGCGAAAGCGATGCGCAAACCTTCTGTTAGAAAAGCTGTGCAAGTAGGAGCTGGTTGATGGACTCAGACGCGATCAGGGGCCGCACGCTCGTGGACGAGAGTCGCGAAGCAGTCGTCGTCCTCGACGACGCCGATCGCGTCCTGCTCGCGAGCCGTCGTGCCCGTCAGGCGATTGACGGGATCAGAGAGGGAGAGCCGCTACCGCCGGAGCTCCTGACCGGGGAGCGGGGCCTCATTCCGCTCGTCGTCCCCTACGAGGTCGACGGAAGGCGGGAGCGCCTCGTGTACCTCTCGCGCGAAGGCGACCTGGCAGCGTACGAGGAGCTGCGCTCGGGATTCACGGCGGCTGTCTCACACGAGCTGCGCACTCCGCTCGCACGGCTTCTTACACTGCTCGAGACGGCCGCGCTCCCCGGCGAGGACATGTCCGAGTTGATCGATCAGGCCGTGGGCGAGGTCAACCAGATCACCGAGTTGATCGACGAGGTGCTCTTCCTGAGCGAGCTCGAGTCGGGCGCCAGGGTCGTCGCCCTTGGCGCGGAGCACGTGCGGCCCGTGCTCGACGAGGTGATCGACGAGCTCAAGGAGAAGGCGAGCAGGGCGGGGGTGAAGCTCGAAGTCGAATGCGACCCCGAGATCGAGTTGCGGATCAGGCCGAGGATGCTCAGGGTCGTTGCGCACAATCTCGCGGAGAACGCGATTCGCTACGCGGGCCCCGGCTCGACGTTCATGCTCTCGGTCGAGCGCCAGTCGGACGACACGGTGCGACTCCTGGCTCGCGATGATGGCGTCGGAGTCGAGGAGGCCGAGCTGCCGCGGCTCTTCGAGCGCTTCTACCGCGCTGATCAAGCGCGGGCATCGCGTGGCACGGGGCTCGGACTCGCGATCGTCAAGCACGTGGTGACGCAGGCGGGCGGCACCGTCGAGGCGTTCGGTGGTCGCGGGCGAGGGCTCGAGGTCCGCTGTGAGTTCCCGCCGCCGTAGCGGCTACCGGATATACACCTGATCTTCACCATTCGTTGCCACGAACGCCCTCGGATGACCGAGAGACTGGACCCGTGAGTGCGGACCCGAAGTGGCGCTCGTGACGGTTGTGGACGAGCCGACGACTGCACCTGCGCTCGACAGCCGTCGGATCGGAGAGTTGGCTGGAGCGGCAGCGTACGACGTCCGCTCGCGAGAGGCGGTCTTCAACATCGAGGATCTGTCCGTCCGCTATAGCGGCGCGCTCGCGCTGAGCGGAGCGACACTCAGCGTGCACAAGAACGCCGTGACGGCTTTCATCGGTCCGTCCGGATGCGGTAAGAGCACTTTCATCCGCTGCCTGAACCGCATGAACGACCTGATCCCGGGCGCGGATGTGTCAGGGAAGGTCCTCTACCACGGTCGCGATCTGTACGCGTCGGAGGTCGACCCGGTCGAGGTGCGCCGGAGGATCGGCATGGTCTTCCAGAAGCCGAACCCGTTCCCCAAGTCGATCTACGACAACATCGCCTTCGGCCCCCGGGTTCTGGGAATGAAGAAAGACTTGAGCGGAAGGGTCGAGAGAACGCTCCAGCAGGCAGCGCTCTGGGACGAAGTCAAGGATCGGCTGAAGGAGAACGCGCTCGGGCTCTCCGGCGGTCAGCAGCAGCGACTCTGCATCGCACGAGCGCTGGCCGTGGAGCCCGACGTCATCCTCATGGACGAGCCCGCGTCTGCCCTCGACCCGATCTCCACGACGCGTATCGAGGATCTCATTCACCAGCTGAAGACCGACTACACGATCGCGATCGTGACCCACAACATGCAGCAGGCTGCGCGCGTTGCGGACATGACAGCGTTCTTCAGCGTCGAGCTCCGTGACGACGGCAAAGGCCGCCACGGGATCCTCGTCGAGTACGACCTGACGACGAAGATCTTCACCAACCCGTCCGACAAGCGCACCGAGGACTACGTCACGGGGCGGTTCGGTTGAGAGCGGAGCTTCAGGCCGATCTCGACTCGCTCGAGGCGAGCTTCCAGGAGGTCGGGGAGATAGCTCTCCGGTCGATCCGCGGTGCCGTGGACGCCCTTCGCACCCAGGATGTGGAGCTGTGCGATGAAGTCATTGCTTTCGACGACGAGGTCGACGACCGCTACCTCGCGATCGAGAAGCAGGTGGAGCTCGTGCTGGCGCGTCAGACACCCGTCGCGGGCGACCTCCGTCTCGTTCTCGCGCTGCTTCATTCGACCCTGCACATCGAGCGCATCGGGGACCAGTGCGTGACGATTGCGAAGCTCACGAAGCTCTCGAGCCATCTGGGTACGAGGCGCGAGGTCGTCGATGGTCTCGTCGAGATGGGCGAACGCTGCGTGGAGATGGTCCGCGTTGCCCTGAATGCGTTCTCGAGTCGCGACGTTGCATCCGCGCACCACCTCCATGAGCTCGACGAGCTCGTCGATCGCGCCAATCGGCAGGTGTTCGAGGAGGTACTGGGATACGTCAACGACGCCGAGGCTCTCGAGTGGGGCATGCGGCAGATCACGGTCGCCCGCTGTTTCGAGCGGATCGGAGACAACGCCGTCGACATAGGCGAGCAGACCGCGTTCCTCGTGACCGGGGAGTTCCACGAGTTCACGGACGCCTCTCACTGAGGTCACCAATGCGTCACCAGACGTTCACATCACGGAAGCACATACCGAGACGTGCGCCCGAGAGACTTGACGCGGCAGTGCAGGTGGAACTCAGACATGGGAGAGAACATGGACGAAACAAGCGGTAGGACGCTGACGCGGGCACTCGTGCTCGGGTTGGCAGCAATCGCCATTCTGGTTGCGGTCGTCCTTGCAGGTCGAGCTCAGACGGCGTCGGCGAAGCCGGCAGCGGGCTCGTTGGTCGGAACGGGCGCAACGTTCCCGTTCCCGCTCATCTCGAAGTGGATCCCGGCCGTCGATTCGGCCATGGGAATCAAGGTGACCTACTCGGCTACGGGCTCCGGTGCAGGGATCGCGCAGATCACCGCTCGCACCGTGGACTTCGGCGCCTCGGATGCGCCCCTCAGCCCGGATCAGCTGTCCGCATGCAACGGCTGCGTCGTGATCCCGTGGGCGCTTGCTGGGATGTCCATCCCGTACAACCTGCCGGGGCTCAACGGCCGGCTCCGTCTGAACGGCGCAGTGCTGGCGAACATCTTCCTCGGCAACATCACGAAGTGGAATGCGGCTCCGATCAAGGCGCTCAATCCGAAGCTCGTCCTTCCGGACCTGGAGATCAAGGTCGTGTACCGCTCTGACGGGTCTGGGTCGACCTACGCGTTCACCAACTACCTTGCCACCGTCAGTCCGCAGTGGAAGAGCAAGGTCGGTGTCAACACGAGCGTCAACTTCCCGAAAGGAGCGGGCGCACGCGGGAGCTCTGGCGTCGCCGGCGTCGTGAAGTCGACTGAAGGTGCCCTGACCTACGTCGACGCTGCGTACTCGATCACGAACAAGTTCCAGTTCGCGCTGATCCAGAACAGGGCCGGCGGGTTCACGACCCCGGGCGTCCGCGGGGTGACGGCCGCGCTCTGCGACCTGCCTGCGAAGGTCACCGCGCTCGCCGCAGCTCAAGATCGTCGATCCGCCCAAGAAGTGCGGGAAGAAGGCATATCCGATCTCGACGTTCACGTACGTGATCGTTCCGACCAAGTCGGGCGACAAGGCGGCCACACTGCGCCAGTTCGTCTACTGGTCGGTGACGGCAGGGCAGAAGTTCGGTCCCCCGCTCTTCTTCGTGCCGCTTCCGAAAACCGTGAACGGGTTCATCTACCGCGAGATCAAGAAGATCCAGTCGTAGGCGACTCCATACGGGCTGTATGACGTCTACGACGTACGAGCCAGCCGCGGCGCCGGAGGTCGACCTCCGGCGCCGCGGTATTCGGCTGGGAGACATTCTCTTCAAGGGGATCGCCGTAGCGGCCGCTCTCGCCGCGACGGTGCTCCTCGGGCTCATCGCGTGGAAGGTCTTCGACCTTGCGTGGCCCGCAATCCAGGACTTCGGGCTCAGCTTCATCTGGACCGAGGCGTGGGATCCGGTCACGAAGACCTTCGGCGCCCTCATCTTCATCTACGGAACGGTGGTCACGTCCCTGATTGCCCTCGCGATCGCAACGCCGCTTTCGATTGCGATTGCCCTCTTCCTCACCGAGATCGCCCCCAAGAAGCTCGCTGCGCCGATAGCAACGATGGTCGAGTTGCTCGCGGCGATCCCGAGCGTCGTGCTCGGCCTCTGGGGGATCCTCGTCTTCGGCCCATGGGTGCGAGACCACCTGGAACCATGGCTGCAGGACGTCCTCGGCTTCCTGCCGATCTTCTCGGGCGAGCCGTCGCCGTCCGGAATCCTGCCGGCGGGTCTCGTGCTCACGATCATGATCATCCCGATCACGTCGGCGATCTGCCGCGAGCTCTTCATCCGCGTTCCGAAGGACCTGACGAACGGCGCGCTCGCGCTCGGCTCGACTCGCTGGGAGTCGATCCGGGGCGTCATGCTTGCCTACGCCGCGCCGGGGATCGTCGCTGCTGTGCTGCTCGGCCTCGGCAGGGCGTTCGGCGAGGCGATCGCCGTCAACCAGACGATCGGGAACCACAATGCGATTCCGACCTCGTGGTTCGAGCCGGGCGACTCGCTCGGCAGCAAGGTCGCGTCCGAGTACGTCGGCGCGACGAGCGTCGAGCAGGCGTCGTCGATCCTCTACCTCGCGGCGATCCTCATGGTCATCTCACTCGTGACCAACGTGGTGGCCCAGTTCATCGTCGTGCGCTTCGAGAAGGCGAGAAGGGGCGTATGAGCAGCTTGCCTGGAACGGTCGACCCGCACGACATCACGGTTCGCTCGAACGGGCTCCGCCGGCGTCGCATCATCGAGAAGGTCTTCGGAGTCTTGTCCCTGTTCGCGGCGCTACTCGCCTGCGGGATACTCGCCGTCGTCCTTGCGACGCTCGTCTACAAGGGCTTCAGCCAGCTCAATCTGGACTTCTTCACGAAGCCGAGGCCGCTCTACGGCGAGAAAGGCGGGGTCGCGGATGCGCTCATCGGGAGCGTGATCATCGTCGGCATGGCGATGCTCATCGCGATCCCGGTATCCGTGCTCGTGGCGATCTACATGTCCGAGTACGCCCGGCCGAGCATCTCGCGCTTCCTTCGCGTCGTCCTCGACGTTCTGAACGGAGTCCCGGCGATCGTCGTCGGCGTGTTCGTCTTCGGCCTGCTCGTCGTCGGCAACGGGCAGAGTGCGGTGTTCGGTGCTTTCGCGCTGGCGATCCTGATGCTCCCCATGGTGGCGCGGTCGACGCAGGAGATCCTCGAGGTCGTCCCGCGCAGCCTGCGCGAAGCGAGCCTTGCGCTCGGGGTCACCAAGTGGCGAACGACGTGGAACATCATCCTGCCTGCCGCGATCGGCGGAATCCTGACCGGAGTGGTCATCTCGGTCGCGCGCGTCGCAGGCGAAACCGCGCCGCTCCTCTTCACGTCCTCCATCGCCGCGAACGCGGTCTCGTTCGACATCCACCAGGCGCTGCCGACGCTTCCGGTGACCATCTACATCAACTCCGAGTCGCCGGATCCGGGGGAGCAGGCCGCAGCGTGGGCCGCCGCCCTCGTGCTCATCGGATTCGTGCTCGTGATGAACATCCTCGCCAAGGTGTTCGCCGGCCGAAAGCGCCGCCAGCTCGAGGGCCTGTGAGACGCATGGCCACGTTCAGGCGTACCGTCTTCTCCTCCATCCGAACGCCCATCCGATCGCGAAGGGGCGCCACGCAGGCGGCCGTCCCTTCGTGGATCGAGCGATCGAAGCATCCAACCGAACGCGCTCGTTCTGACGCTCGTTTCGACGCGCCGTGTGTGTCGTTCACCGGTTGGATACCTTGACCTTGCCGCCGGGCACTACTCTGAGACGCCGTGCGCAAGACCGTCGAACGCGAAGTCAAGCTCGTCCCGGACGAGAGCTTCAGCCTCGCAGCCTTCGGCGAGCCGTCTGCGCCACGCGTGTTCACCTCGACGTACTACGACACAGCTGACCTTCGACTCGCGCGATGCGGGATAACGCTCCGGAACCGTCTCGAGGACGGCACTCGGCTGTGGCAGCTCAAGATCCCCTCGGGCGCCTCCCGGATCGAGCTCGAGATTCCCGGTCCGCCCGCGAAGCCGCCGGCCGAGATGACAGAGCTCCTGGTCGTGCACCTCCGAGACGGCGAGCCCCTCGTGAAGGTCGCGCGTCTTCGCACTCGGCGTCAGACCGTCCTTCGGGACGGTGCGGAGATCGTCGAGGACTCGGTCTCGGTCTTTGAAGCTCGGCGGATCGTTCGTCGCTTCCGCGAGGTCGAGGTGGAGCTCGTTGGTGGTGACGAGCGCACTCTCAGGAAGCTCAAGCGGGCGCTCGATCGTGCCGGCGCACGTCCGGACGTCTTCACTCCCAAGTTGTTTCGGGCTCTCGATCTCGCGATCGAGGACACGTCGCCGGCGCTCGCGGCCGATACGCCGCCGGGCGTGGCGCTCGGACATGCTCTCCTCGAGCAGCAGCGAAGCCTGCTCGACCATGACCCGGGCACGCGACTGGGCGTAGACGACGAGGATCTCCATCAGATGCGCGTCGCCACCCGGCGAGCCCGCGCTTTCCTACGCGCCGCGCTCGTCCTCGTCGACCCCGTCTGGGCCGAGCCGTTGAGAAGCGAGCTCGGATGGCTCGGCTCTGCCCTCGGCCCTGCGCGCGATGCCGATGTCTTGCTCGAGCACATCCGCAGCGAAGTGGACGAGCTGGGGACGCGCTCGAAGCAGGCACGCGGTCTCGTGCTTGCTCTCGAGAAGCAGCGGGACCAGGCGCGTGAATCCGCGCGCGCGGCCATGACCGAAGCCCGGTACTTCGCGCTGCTCGATGCGCTCGAGCGAGCCGCGAGTCCGGTACTTGCGGAGGAGGCCACCGCCACTCTCACGGAACTCTGGTGGAAGGAGTTCGTTCGGACGCGACGCGCATTCGCTTCGCTCGACCGGAACTCACCGGACGCCGCGCTGCACGATGCGCGAATCCACGTGAAGCGTTCTCGCTATGCAGCCGAGCTTGCCTCGCATGAGCTCGGTAAGCCCGGACGACGGTTTGTCGACGCCGCGAAGCGGCTCCAAGACGTCCTCGGCGAGCATCAGGACTCGACCGTGGCGAAGGATCAGATTCTCGTCTGGGCAGCGCAGAATCCGGGCGCGGAAGCCGCCGCCGACGATCTCCTGGAACGTGAGCTACGTCGGCGTAGGAAGACGCGGCGGGACTGGCCCGACGCCTGGGACGCGGTCAGGCGGAGAGCGCGTGCCGCACGTCCGTGAGTCGTGTCGTCCGTGCCGCGGGAGGGGTCGTGGTTCGGGATCGGAGCTCGCTCGAGGTGCTCGTCGTGCATCGCCCGCACTACGACGACTGGTCGTTTCCGAAAGGCAAGGCGAAGTCGGACGAGAGCGACATGTCTTGTGCGCTTCGCGAGGTGGAAGAGGAGACGGGACTCGTGTGCTCGCTGGGCGAGGAGCTTCCCGCGACGGAGTACACGGACTCGCGAGGACGACCGAAGCGAGTCCGGTACTGGCGAATGGCTCCCGTCGGTGGCGAGCTCTCGTTCGATGACGAGGTGGACGACGCTCGCTGGCTCTCCCTGGAAGCGGCACGTTCCGTTCTCACCTACGGGCGGGACGTGGAGCTGCTGTCGGCACTCGGTGGTAGCGGCGCCGCTCCCCCTTGACCCGAGCAAGTTGACGGTCGACAATCCCGCCTCGGGGCTAGGAGGCAAGGGTGTTGCTACTAAGACATGCGAGCGCGGGCGAGAGGCTGGCGTCCCCCGCGGAGGATTGCCTCCGTGCGCTCGACAGCGCCGGACGTGCCGAGGTGCGGCAACTGCGCTATCTGCTTGGACGCTTTGCGATCGATCGGATCGTCACGAGTCCATACGTTCGGTGCGTGGAGACCGTCGGCCCGATCGCTTGGGCCTGGCGTCTCGAGATCGAGGAGTGCGCGGAGCTCGAGCCCGATGCCCCGCTGGCCGACATCCTCGCGCTCCTCGCCGAGCTCCCTGACGCGACCCTCGTCTGCACGCACCGAGAGGTCGTCGAGCGGCTCTTCGGGGGTGAGGTCAGCTGCGAGAAGGCAGGCTGCTTGCAGCTCGAGCGACGCCGTGGCAACTGGGCGCCGGTCGACTACATGCCGCCTCCGCCGAGCGTTCGGCAGCGCACCAAGGCCGCGCTCGTCTAGCACGCCTTCCCGCGTACCATCGCCGGGCGGTGGATGTCTTTCTCGTACGTCACGCGATAGCCGAGCCTCGCGACTACGAGCGCTGGCCCGACGATTGCCTACGGCCGCTCTCAGCCGGCGGGATCGAGCTGTTCCGGCAAGCGGCGCGTGGCCTCAGGTCTCTCGCAATCGAAGTCGATGCGGTTCTCACGAGTCCGTGCGTACGGGCTGTTCAGACCGCGCAGGTCCTGGTCGAGGAGGCTGGATGGCCGATCGCGGAATCGTGCGAAGCTCTGGAGCCGACGGCCCGGGCCTCGGCGGCGGAGCGCACGCTCGAGGCGCGAGCCGAGGCATCGCTCGCTGTCGTCGGACATCAGCCAGAGCTAGCAGAGCTCGCCTCGCTCCTCCTTACTGGTGACGAGCAAGCACTGGCGCTCGAGCTGAAGAAGGGGAGCGTCGCGTGCATTCGGTTCGTCGGGCGACCGGCTCGGAACGCCGGTGTGCTGCGCTGGAGCGTCAGCCCGAAGTTCCTGCGTCGACTCGGCCGGTCAGCCGGCGACTGATCGAGCTACGCGGCTGCGAGCTTCGGGCGGGCGAGGGCAAGAGCCGCACCCTCGCGGAGACCTCCGCGACCGACCTCGAGCTCGCTGTCGAGCCGTTCTGCGACTGCCGCGAGCACCAGGGCTCCTCCGAGCAGCGTCTCGGCGCGCTCGTTCGTGATGCCGTGCGGCTCCGCGACGCGAGCCGCGGGAGCGTTCGACAGCAGCTCTTCGAGCTCGCCGAGCTCATCGAGCCCGAATCGGCGGCCGACGATTCGGCCGACGGCCCGTGCGGTACCTCCGACCGCCAGCGCTGCCTCCGGGATCGGCGGATCGAGCTGCCCGAGGAGAGCGGGGATCTCTCGGCGCGCGCGTTCGAGCTGCTTTCGCGACGGCGGGTCTCCGCCGAGGAACGCACGTGTAACCCGCAATGCTCCCGCGTCGACTGAGCGCACCCAGGTCGGGCCCGCGCGGGTCGTCCCGACGGCGAGCTCGCACGACCCTCCGCCGAGGTCGACGACGGCGACCGTGTCGGGCGGATCGTCCATGCGCGAGACCGCGCCTTCCCAGGCGAGCCGGCCTTCGTCGTCGGCACCGAGGAGCACGACGGACGCCTGCGTCGCGTCCGAGAGGACAGCGATCAGCTCGGCGGAGTTGGAGGACTGCCGACCCGGCGCCGTGACGATGGTCTCCAGTCGGTCTGCGCCCCTCTTCCTCGCAGTCCGAGCAAACCGTGCCGCGACCTCGCGCGTCTCCTCGAGCTTGGCACGGCCGATACGTCCGAGCGTGTACGCGTCGTCTCCGAGCCTGACGTAGACCCGGTCGCGATGCAGCTGCTTCGGGCCCCGCTTCCCCACCGAGGCCACGAGGAGGCGGACTGAGTTCGACCCGACGTCGATGATCGCCACCTTCACGGGCTGCATTGTCGTCGCGGCGTCGGCTGGGCTATCCGGCACGGTGTTCGCGCGAACGACGGCGTGCCCGTGCGAGGGCGCGTCGCATCATCGTCTCCTGATGCGAGTGCGGCTTCGAGCCGTTCGGAGTGAGCCGTGTCCACGTGCCGTCGGCATCGAGATCCCACGCGTTCGTGTTGTCGCGCAGCGCGCTGTCCAGGATCGCGTTGACCTCTTGCCGGATCCGAGCGTTCTCTATGGGCGCAAGGACCTCGATCCGGTGGTCGAGGTTTCGCTGCATCAGATCGGGGCTTCCGACGTAGATCATCGACCGGTCGCCGGCGTCGAACGCGTAGAACCTGCTGTGCTCCAGGAAGCGACCGACGATGGATCGCACGCGGATGTTCTCCGAGAGCCCCTCGACGCCCGGACGGAGGGCGCAAGTAGTCCTCGCGATGATGTCGATGCTCGCACCCGCCTGCGACGCTGCATACAGCTCCTCCACGATTCCCGGGTCGACCACGTGGTTCATCTTGAGCCGGATGCGGGCGGTCTTCCCGGCGGAGGCCGCTGCAGCGACTGCGCGGATCTCGTCGACGAGCCCGGTCCGCAGCGTGAACGGCGCGACGAGCAGCTTGCGGAACTTCTGTGGCCGGCCGAACCCCGTGATGTAGTTGAAGAGATCCGCGACGTCAGCCGTGATCTCCTCGTCCGCGGTGAACACTCCGAAGTCCTCGTACGATCGCGCGGTGGCCGAGTGGTAGTTGCCCGTCGCGATGTGGGCATACCGCCGGAGACCGGTGCGCTCGCGGCGTACGACCAGGGTCATCTTCGCGTGGATCTTGAGATCCGGGAATCCGTAGACGACATGCACGCCGGCCTGCTCGAGCGCGCGCGACCACTCGATGTTTCGCCGCTCGTCGAAGCGGGCTTTCAGCTCCACGAGGCATACGGACTGCTTCCCGTCCTCCGCACATTGGATGAGTGAGCCCACCAGCACGCTGTCGTCGCTCGTTCGATAGACGGCGGTCTTCATCGCGATGACCCTCGGGTCTCGAACTGCAGCCTGCGCGAACACCTCGAAGCTTCCGTGGAACGACTCGTACGGCTGATGGATGGCGATGTCGCCGCGCCGGATGTCGTCGAAGATCCGCGGCAGCTCGCTCTGTGCTGCAGCAAGACGCGGCGGAACGACCGGCAGCCACGGCTCGTACTTGAGGTCAGGACGTTCGAGCGCGGAGAGCTCCATGAGGTCGGCCAGGTCGAGAGGGCTCTCGATTCGATAGATCTGCGTCTCGTCCGCGCCCAGCTCGCGGGTGAGCCGGTCGACCATCTCGGCCGAGGCGGACGAGCCGATCTCGATGCGGACAACGTCTCCGAACCGTCGCTTCCGGAGCTGGCTCTCTACGGCTTCGAGCAAGTCGTCGGCGTCATCGGACACCTCGAAGTCGGCATCCCGCGTGACCCGGAAAACCGCTCGCTCGACGATCGTCGCTCCTGGGAACAAGGTCGGCAGGAAGTGTGCGATCACCTGCTCCAGCGGGATGTAGAGGCCGCGACCTCCGATCTCGAGGAACCGTGGCAGACCCTCGGGGATCTTGACCCGCGCGAACCGCTCCTCGCCCGTCTCCGGGTCGGCGACGAAGACCGCGAGCGACAGCGAGAGACCCGAGATGTAGGGGAAGGGCTGTCCGGGGCCGACCGCGAGCGGGGTCAGGACCGGGAAGATCTCCCGCTGGAAGTGGCGACCGAGGTGCTTGAGCTCGCGCCCGTCGCAATCCTCGATACCGCCGAGCACGATGCCTTCCGTCGCGAGCGCAGTGCGTAGGTCCTTCTTCCACAGCTTGGATTGCTGGGTCGTCAGCTCGAGCACGCGATGGCGGACCCGCGCGAGTGCCTGTTGCGGAGTGAGGCCGTCGGCGGAGCGAACCGCGAGCCCTGACTCGGCCAAACCCAAGAGTCCTGCGACCCGCACCTGGAAGAACTCATCGAGGTTCGAGGAGAAGATCGCACAGAACTTCACGCGCTCGAGGAGCGGGACAGCGGCGTCGGCGGCCAGCTCCAGGACGCGTGCGTGAAAGTCGAGGAGCGAGACCTCTCGATTGAGGAGCCGTTCGACGGGCTCGTCGGCTATTCGCGTGGCCATTCGCACATCTTCTATCGGCTGGGCGTCGCGTGCGGGTAATTATCCGGTGAACGCGTTCAGGGGACGCTGAGCGGGGCCGGCCTCGACGGGCCCCGCTCAACATGTTCCCCCTGGCTCCCGACCGCTCATCCCGAGCTCATAGTGGTGGCTCCATGGGCTCGAGAGTGCGCCCACGGGAGTCATCGCACGCGCGAGCGGGCCGGTGGGTTTCGGCGGGGTGGACCGACGATTGGGAGGTGGTGAGAGCGCGACTCGTCTACGCGTGCGCGGGGACGAGCCGCCGCCGCGTCTCGTAGCGTCGCGCCACGAACGCTGTGGCGGCGATCACCACGGCGAGCATCAACACGATCACGTGGCCGCCGGGAGCACGCGTGAGCACTTCCATGCCGGCTCCGACCAAAGCGGCCATGGGGAGTGTCAGGACCCAGGCGAAGAGGATGTTGCCGGCGACGCCCCAACGGACGGCGGAGAACCCCTTGACGGTGCCTGCGCCGAGCACGCTGCCGGAGATCGTATGGGTGGTCGATACGGGGAAGCCCATGTGCGCGGTTCCCCAGAGGATCGATGCACATGCCGTCTGCGCAGCGAAGCCCTGCGGCGGGTCGATCTTCGTGATCCGCTGTCCCAGGGTCTGGATGATCCGCCAGCCCCCTGCGTACGTGCCTGCGGCCATGGCGAGCGCCGCCGAGACGATCACCCAGGTCGGCGGCCGTGTGAAGTCGGAGTCGAGCTCACCCGACACCACCAGCGCGAGCGCGATGATCCCCATCGTCTTCTGCGCGTCGTTCGTCCCGTGCGTCAGCGCCACGAAGCCACCCGAGAGGAGCTGCGCCTTGCGGAAGAATCCTCCGACTCTCGACGGCGACCGCCGGGCGATCAGCCAGGTGATCCCGAGGATGATCACGAACGCGATCGCGATACCCAGGAATGGCGCCACGAGCGATGGGACCAGCACCTTGTCGACGAGCCCGTTCCATTGCACGACGCTCCAGCCCGCTCCGGCGATGGACGCGCCCACAACGCCGCCGATCAGGGCGTGGCTCGAGCTCGACGGGAGCCCGAAGTACCAGGTGAGGAGGTTCCACGTGATCGCGCCGACAAGACCGGCGAGAACGATTTCCAGCGTGATCGCATCCTGGTCGACGATCCCGCTGGCGATCGTCGCGGCCACCTTGAAGGAGATGAACGCCCCGAGAAAGTTCAGGACCGCGGCCATCACGACCGCGAGCCTCGGGCTGAGCGCGCCCGTCGACACGCTTGTGGCGATCGAGTTCGCGGTGTCGTGGAAGCCGTTCGTGAAGTCGAAGAAGAGGGCGACCACCACGACCGCTACGAGTGTCGCGCTCACCCCGTCCGTCGCTAGCTGCTCTTGACGACGATGTTCCCGATGACGTTCGCCGCCGTCTCACAGGCGTCGAGCGCCCGCTCCAGCGCCTCGTAGATGTCCTTCCAGCGAATCACGATGAGCGGGTCGATCCCCTCGTCGCGGAACAGGGATGCGAGCGCGTCACGAAGGAGCCCGTCTCCCTCGTCCTCGAGGCGCTTCAGCTCGACGAGCGACTCCTGGACGCCGCGCATGCCTTTCAGGTTCTCGCATGCGATCGCGAGCTGCTCGCATGCCTTCACGATCACCCCGCACTGCTCGACCGCGTGACGCGTCGGCATCTCGACGCCGTAGAGGCCGAGCAGGTCGGACGCCTCTTCCAGGTAGTCGACGACGTCGTCGATCTCGGTCGCGAGCATGTAGATGTCCTCGCGATCGAACGGTGTCAGGTACTGGGTGTTCAGGAGGTTGATCAGATCGCGCGTGATCTGGTCGCCGGACGTCTCCTCGGCCTTCACCTGCTCCTGCGTGACACCGGAGTTCGGGTGCTCGCGAAAACGTCGTTCCACGAGACGTGCGACCCCGAGGGCGTGGGCTCCAGCGCGACTGAAGAGCACGAAGAACTCGGTCGTCTTCGGTGTGAGGCTGATGCGCATGCGCGCGGGACGTTAACCAAATCGAGACGATTCGGAGTTCAGTCGGACAGCGCGTCGAGCACGAGCGCCTGGAAGTGCGCCACCAGTTGCTCCGACTGCGGCATCAGCCGACCCTCGTCGATGAGCCCGGAGCGCACGCCTGCCTGCACTCGCTCGACGAGTGCCCGGTCCTCGGCACCGACCTGGGCGTCGAAGGCGAGCATCTCCTCGACCCACTGGTCGTCCGCGTCCGGCGCGACGAAGTAATCGAGGAAGCGATACGTACGCTCGGGCGAGAGCGGGATGATCGGGCCGATCGAGAAGTTGGGCCGACCGGGCATGACGTTCACGACCGTGCCCGGGAAGAGGAGGTGGAACTGACCTCGCTCGACCTCGCCCTCGGTGTCGTACGAGCCACGGGGCTCCGGCCTGGGCGGCCCGTGCTGGGTCATGCGCATGGTCCCGGTCTCGAGGAGGTACGAGTCGGGCGACACGTCCATCACGGCGGAGAAACCAGGATGCGCCGTCGGGCAGTGGTAGCACTCGAGGAAGTTCTCCGCGCAGATCTTCCAGTTCGCCTCGTACTCGGACTCGGCGCGGGACAGGAAGCGGAGCGCGTCGACGTCGATCCCGGCGGCTGCGATGCGCTCGGGGACGTCCTCGAGCGTCTCCGCGAGCGGGGCCGCGTCACGGTCCGGATTGACGAACATGAACGGCCCCCATGTGTCGAGCTGCAGCGGGACGAGCCCGAGCTCATCCGCGTCGAACCCTCCTTCTCGCTCGGACCTCGGCGCCTTCAGGAGCCGCCCGTCGAGGCCGTACGTCCACGCGTGGTACGGACACTGGATCGTCTCTCGCCGACCCGACCCCTTGCACACGATCGACCCGCGATGGCGGCAGACGTTGAGGAACGCGCGGAGCTCTCCCTCCCGGTCGCGGAGGATCAGGACGGGGATGTCGCCGGCGCGAGACGTGTGAAACGAGCCGGGCTCGGCGATCTCGTCGACGCGGCCGACGTACTGCCAGTAGCGGCGGAAGATGCGTTCGTGCTCGAGCCGCAACGCCGCTTCGTCGACGTACCAGCCCCACGGGAGCGTCCGGGTCTCCGTCGTGCTCAGAGCACACTCCTCACCTACCGAACGCTACCGCCCGGTACGGCGGCCGTGTGCGGGACCGGGCTCATCGCCACGGAGAGTCGGCTCCGAGGCCCCGGGTAGGATCGCGCCCGTGCTCGGGAGCGTGGGAGTCTCGGATCGCGAGATCGTGGACGCCGTCGCCGCGGTGGAGGGCGAGATGCTCGATCTCCTCTCGAGCCTCGTCGAGGCGCCGACGACGCTCGGGAACGAGGAGCCGGGGCAGGAGTTGATGGAGCAGGCGTTCCGCGACCTGCTCGGGCTCGACCCCATGGACATTCCGATGGATGCGGAGGCGCTACGCGCCCACCAGCTTGCAGCCCCGTTCTCGTGGGATGTGGCCGGGAAGCGGAACGTCGTGGCCGACTGGCCGGCGGCGGGCGGCGAAGGACGGTCGCTCGTGTTGAACGGCCACATCGACGTCGTGGCACCTGCTTCCGAGAGGCTCTGGCGGAACCCCCCGTTTCGGGCTGTCCGTGAGGGTGAGTGGCTGTACGGCCGCGGCTCCGGCGATATGAAGGCTGGGCTCGCCGCGATCGTCGGCGCGGTGCTCGGGCTACGGCGGCTCGGCGTTGCACCGCTCGCCCCGGTCCAGCTCCAGTCCGTCGTCGAGGAGGAGTGCGGTGGGAACGGCGCGCTCCAATGCGTGCTCTCAGGGCTTCGCCCGGATGCCGCCGTCATCCCGGAGCCCTTTCCGGGCTTCATCCCGACGGCGCAGGTGGGTGTGCTCTGGTTCAACGTCGACATCGCGGGGACCCCGGCTCACGTCGGCGAAGCGCACGAGGGCGTGAATGCGATCGAGGCGTCGTTCGCGATCGTCGCGGAGCTGCACCGGCTCGAGGACGAGCTGAACGAGAGCCCACCGGAGCCATTCGCAGCCATCCCGCATCCGATCAACTTCAACCTCGGCGTGATCTCGGGTGGCGACTGGCCGTCGACGGTTGCCGCCGAGTGCACGCTCTCCTGCAGGATTGCGCACTTCCCGGGATCGCCGGTGGCCGAGCTCAAGGGCCGGGTCGAGGAAGCGGTGCGGCGAGCCGCCTCCGCAAGCGCGTATCTCGCCGCGCATCCCCCGGCCGTTCGCTACGACGGGTTCGCGGGCGAGGGGACGCGGCTCGACGACCACGAGCCGATCGTCGAGGCGTTGTCGACGGCCTGGGAGGCAGTGTGCGGGACGGCTGCTCCGACCGGCGCGACGACCGCTACGACCGATGTCCGCGCATTCATCGGCTCGGGCATTCCCGCTGCCTGCATCGGACCGTTCGCCGAGCACATGCACGGCGTCGACGAGCGGGTTCACGTGCCGTCGGTGGTGCAGACTGCGCAGGTGCTCGCGGTCCTCGTTCGCGACTGGTGCGGTCTCGGTGGCTGACCGGGCGACAGCCCGGCCGCTCGAGAGCGTGTCCGAGATCCGCCGCTTCTTCCGGACCGCCACGACACCGGTCTACTTCGTCTCGGCGACCGCGTTCAACCTCCTCGGGATCGATCGCTGGATCCCCACGTTCCGCTACGTGAACTACTACGACTCGTTCGACGGCTACCACCCGAACGTGTTCGTGCCGCGCCATCACGAGCCACCGCTCTTCGAGTCGATCGAGGAGATCTGCAACTACCTGCTCGCGCACAAGGACGTGCACGACTTCATCGGTGACGGGGGGCCGGGCAAGGCCGTGTTCCTCATGTTCGACGAGGAGACGGAGGGCCTCGCGGAGGAGGCCGGTCTCGAGGTCGCCATGCCGTCGGCGGCGCTGCGCACTCGGCTCGACTCGAAGATCGAGACGACCCGGCTCGCCGACGAGGCCGGCGTGCCGAGCGTCCCCAACGTCGTCGGGCGCGTCGACTCCTACGGTGACCTGCTGAAGCTCGCGCTCGGCGCGAATCTCGGCCAGGACCTCGTAGTGCAGACGCCGTACGGCGATTCCGGCCAGACGACGTTCTTCGTCGGCTCGCCCTCGGACTGGGAGGGGAGCTCCGCCGAGCTCGTCGGGCAGGACCTGAAGGTGATGAAGCGCATCGATCCGCAGGAGGCCGCGATCGAGGGCGTCATCACGCGGCATGGGACTCTCGTCGGCCCGCTCATGACCGAGCTCACGGGCTTTCCCGAGCTCACGCCCTACGGCGGCGGCTGGTGCGGGAACGACGTCTTCGCGACTGCGCTCACCGAGCGACAGCGCCTGCTCGCACGCGAGTACACGCAGCGGATGGGGGATCGCCTGCGTGAGGAGGGCTACCGCGGCTACTTCGAGCTCGACTTCCTCGCCGACATCGACTCGGGCGAGCTGTATCTCGGAGAGCTCAACCCGCGGGTCACGGGAGCGAGCTCGATGACGAACGTGACCGCGGTGGCGTACGGCGACATGCCCCTCTTCCTCTTCCATCTGCTCGAGTTCGCGGACGTCGACTACGAGATCGACGTCGCGGCGCTGAACGAGGCATGGGCGCATCCGGGCGCCGTCGACGAGTGGAGCCAGTTCATCCTCAAGCAGACCGAGGACGACGTCGAACAGATCGTCCATGCGCCTCGTTCTGGGATCTGGCGTCTCGATCCGGAGGCGTCCGGCGGGATCCGGTTCGTGCGGAGGGAGACGGACTGGCACGACGTCTCCGGCGAGGAGGCGTTCTACCTGCGCATCGCCGGAGAAGGGCAGTACCGCTACCCGGGCGCCGATCTCGGGATCCTCGTGACGCGCGGCCGGCTGCAGACGGACGACCACGAGCTCACCGAGCGCGCGCTCGCCTGGATCTCGGGGATCAAGGCGCAGTTCCAGGGCGTCCCTGCCCCGGTCGCGGCCGAGCTGCCGCCGCCCGAGCCCTTCTCCTTCAAGATGCTGTGACGCCCGCGCTGACATTCCAGGCCGTCGAAGAGGTCGCGCCCGGCCCCAAGTGGCAGGCGCTCTTCGAGCAGCACTGGCCTCGCTACCGGCCGTGGTTCCTGCACGAGGGCGAGGGCGCTCGCGCCTCGTACTCGGAGTCGGCACGAATGCTGCGCGAGCACATGCCCGAGCTCGTGCCGGTGTACGAGCGCCTCTGCGAGCTCGCCGGAGGCGGCGACATCGAGGCGAGGATGCTGTCGATGTGGCGCCCTCCGTCCTACCTCTCGGGCTGCTCGCAGGCGGTCTGGACGCGAGGCGAGCCGGTCCTTGTCCGGAACTACGACTACTCGCCGGACCGCATCGAGGGCACGATCCTCGGGACGGCCTGGGAAGGGCGGCGCGTCATCGGGATGAGCGACTGTCTCTGGGGGCTCCTGGACGGCGTCAACGACGCAGGCCTCGCGGTCTCGCTCGCATTCGGCGGGCGACCAGTGGTCGGTGAGGGGTTCGGAGTCCCCCTGGTTGTCCGCTATCTCCTCCAGGTGTGCGAAACCGCCGCGGACGCGCGCAAGGTGCTCGCTCGTCTTCCGTATCACCTCGCCCACACGCTCACGCTCGTGGATCGGAGCGGCGCCTACGTCACGGCATACCTCTCGCCCGACCGCGGCGCTGTGCTCCGCGACGTGGCCGTGGCGACGAACCACCAAGGTGACGTCGAGTGGCTCGAGCATGCACGTGCGACCCGCTCGCTCGAGCGCGAGCGGCGCATTCTCGCGACGCTCGACGAGGCACCCGATCTTCGTGGGTTCGCAGCCGCGTTCCAGAGGCCACCGCTGTTCTCGGCGGACTACGCGTCCGGTCTCGGGACGCTGTACACGGCGATCTACCAGCCCGTTTCCGGATCGGTCGAGTTCCGCTGGCCCGGCCTTCGGTGGCAGCAGGCGTTCGGCCGGTTCCAGGAGGGCAGCCGCACCGTGAGCCTGCCGGAGACTACGGCGGCTTGATGGGCGGCTCTGGCGGGAACCTCTTCCGGATCCCCGAGCCGTCACCGAAGGACGAGATAAGCGAGCCGCTTGCAGAAGGCGGCGGCGTCCTCGTCGAGCGAATCGTCTCCAGCGGTCAGGCCACGCCCCCGGGCGAGTGGCTCGCGGGAGAGTGCGACGAGTGGGTCGTGCTCCTCGAAGGCGAGGCGGAGCTCCGCTACGAAGCGGGCGCTGAACTTGTACTCGGCCCGGGCGACCACGTCCTGATCCGCGCTGGCGAGCGGCATCGCGTGGAGTGGACGCGCGAGGATCCGCCGTGCATCTGGCTCGCGGTGCATGCCGCCGGCCTCGGCGTGCGAAGCGAGGAGGCTCGATGAGCGACATCGCGGAGCTGGTCGAAGAGCCGACCGCGGAGGAAGAGGAGCGCAAGACGAGCTACCTCGAGCTCTTCTTCGACCTCGTCTTCGTCTTCGCGTTCACCCAGGTGACGGCCCTGATCCTCGAGGACACCTCGATCGAAGGGTTCGCGCGTGCCGCCCTTGTCTTGGCGATGGTCTGGTGGGCGTGGTCGGCATATACGTGGATGACCAATGCGATCGACGTCGAGAGCCCGGTCACTCGGTCGATCCTGTTCGCGGCCATGGCCGCCGGGTTCTTCATGGCGCTTGCAGTGCCCGAGGCCTACCGAGACGAAGGCGTCTGGTTCGCGGTTGCGTACTTCGTCGTTCGCATCCTGAACTCGACGCTCTTCAGCTGGGGAGTCCGCAACGACCCGGGACAGCTCAGAGCGACATTCCGGCTCGGGCCCTGGTTCCTCGCGGCCGCGCTGGTTGCCCTCGCGGGCGGCTTCGTCGGCAGCGACCTGCGGCCGTGGATCTGGCTCCTCTCGCTTGCGATCGACGTCGTGGGCACGTTGACGGTCTCCCGGGCCGACTGGAGGGTCTCGCCGTCGCACTTCGCCGAGCGGTTCGCGCTCATCGTGATCATCGCCCTCGGAGAGTCGATCGTCGCGATCGGAGTCGCGACCTCGCACCTCGAGCGCGATGCGACTTTCGCTCTCTCGGTCGTCGTGGCCTTCGTCGGGGTGGCGGCACTCTGGTGGTCGTACTTCGATTTCACCGCGCTCGCGGCCGAGCGCTCGCTCAGGCGAGCGTCGGCGGGCGTCCGGGCCTCGCTCGCGCGGGACGTCTTCACCTACTTCCACTATCCGATCGTGCTCGGGATCATCCTCTACGCCGTCGCAGCGAAGACGACGCTCGAGGAGCCGCTCGAGCCGCTTCCCCGCGCGGGTCGCTGGGCGCTCGGTCTCGGGGTCGCCCTGTTCCTGCTCGGCTTCGCGCTCGCGCGGTTCCGGGTAATCCGCCGAGTGGCCTGGGAGCGGGTGCTGGCCGCGGGCGCGGCGATCCTCGCGGGAGTCGTCCTGCGGGGGGTCGACGCTATCGTCGTCCTCGCGGTCGTGATCGCGATTCTCGTGGTGGCAGTCGCGGCCGAGACTGCCCGGTTACGCGAGGTTCGGGCGCAGGTCAAGGCCGGTTGAAGACCGTGGCCCAGTCGTTCTTCATGCTGACGATCGTCCAGTTCTCGGCTCTCCCACGCTCGAGCGACTGCTCCGCTCCCGTGACGTAGTCGAACTCGCGCTCGGCGTCGTCGTGCAGGACGAGGAGTCGCAAGGTGGGGCGTCCTTTGCCGCCGGTGAAGCGGAGCATGGGCACGTCTCCGTTCGAGTTTCCCGCGCCAAGGACCGGGCGGCGGCCGATCCTGCTCCAGATGCGCACCGGCTTCGCCGGCCCGTCGTCGAAGACGTCGGGCTGGGCGAGATAGACGAGCGATCCCCCGTGCTCGTCGTCGGTGTACTGCAAGCCGTTCGAGCTGCCGACTACGCGCTCGGGTGGGATCCCGTAGATCTCGTGCGTGATCACGCGCATGAAGTCGCGGCTGCCACCCGAGGCGATGAAGCAGGTGAACCCGTCCGCCTCGAGGTAGCGCAGTAGGTCGACCATCGGCACGTACCAGCAGTCGCGCAGCCGCCGGCCGAGCGTGGGGTGGGATGCGTCTTGCAGGAACGACGTTGCCGCGTCCGCGTACTCCTCCACCGATTGATCGGCGAACGCTCGCAAGACCCCGCCCAGGAGCACCTTCACGTCGCTGTCGTCTCCGGCGTAATGCTTGTCGATCGCCCCACCGAGCCAGGCGTAGTCCTTCTCGTACGCCGCGCGCCACGGTTGTTTCTCGCGCAGGGACGCGTCCGTTTCCGCCATGGCAGCCATCCGTTGCAGGATGAACCCGAGCTCGATCGGCATCGGCTTCTCCGACCAGAGCGTGCCGTCGTTGTCGAAGACCGCGACCCGCTCCTCGGGCGGGATCTCGCGGGCCGCGGTTTCGACGAACTCGACGATCGCCTCAGTCGTTGCGGTGTCGTTCCAGGAGCGCAGCTCCGTCATACCCTTCGATCTCGGGTCGTCTACCGGCCGGCGCTGATGGCCGCCTCGAGCTTCTCCTGCACTTGGTCGATGGTGAAGCTCGCAGCTTTCATCCGCGGCGGGAACTCCACGAACGTGTTGAGAAATTCACCGACGATCGTCTGTGCGGGCGTGAGCAGGAAGACGCGATCGAGGTACCAGTCCCAGTACGTGTTGGAGGTGATCTCGGCGCGCTCGAACGGGTCTGTGCGGAGGTTGTAGAGATATGGAATTCGGGTAGCGACGAACGGCTCGCCCCAGATCGCGAGTGTCCCCTGCATGCGCTGCTGCATGAAGACGATCTTCCAGTTGTCGTAGCGGAACGCGACCAGGTCGCCGTCGTCGGAGAAGTAGAAGAACTCGTTCCGTGGGCTCTCGGCGGCATCGCCCGTCAGGTACGGCAGAAGGTTGTGGCCGTCGAGGTGCACCTTGAACGTCTTCTCCCCGGCCGCGTGGCCCTTGCGTAGTTTCTTCTCGATGTCGGGCTCGCCTGCCGCGGCCAGGAACGTCGGCAGCCAGTCGAGATGGCTGACGATCTCGTTGGAAACCACACCGGCAGGGACTTTCCCCGGCCAGCGGATGACGAAGGGGACGCGAAAGGCGCCTTCCCAGTTCGTGTTCTTCTCGGAGCGGAACGGTGTCATTCCAGCGTCCGGCCACGAGTTCATGTGCACGCCGTTGTCGGTCGAGTACACGACAATCGTGTCCTCGGCGATCCCGAGCTTGTCGATCGTGTCGAGGACCTTCCCCACGTGTTTGTCGTGGTCGATCATCGTGTCGTGGTAGGGGGACTGCCATCGCCCCGCCTGCCCGATGCTCCGGCGCTTTGGGTGAGTCCGAAAGTGCATGTGCGTCGTGTTGATCCAGACGAAGAAGGGTGTCTTCGCCTTGTGCTTGCGCTCGATGAAGTCGATCGCGCCATCAACGATCTCGTCGTCGATCGTCTCCATTCGCTTCTTCGTCAAGGGCCCGGTGTCTTTGATCGTGTGCTTGCCGTTCCGGCTCATCTTGCAATGGAGGACGCCGCGGGGCCCAAACCGACTCCGAAAGTTCGGGTACTGCTCAGGGTCGGGATAGTCGGGGTGCTCCGGCTCCTCCTCGGCGTTCAGGTGGTAGAGGTTGCCGAAGAACTCATCGAAGCCGTGCATGGTCGGCAGGTGCTCGTCGCGGTCGCCGAGGTGGTTCTTCCCGAACTGGCCGGTTGCGTACCCGAGCGGCTTCAGGAGCTCGGGAATCGTGGGATCTTCAGCCTGCATCCCCTGCTCTGCCCCGGGCAGCCCGACCTTGCTGAGCCCGGTGCGGTACACGCTTTGACCGGTGATAAAAGCCGACCGTCCGGCTGTGCAGCTCTGCTCGCCGTATGAGTCTGTGAATCGCATCCCCTCGTTCGCGATGCGGTCGATGTTCGGTGTGCGATAGCCCATCAGGCCATCGCTGTAGCAACTCAGGTTCGAGACCCCTATGTCGTCGCCCCAGAAGACGACGATGTTCGGCTTGTCTTGCGGCATGCGCGTTCCTCCCTCTGCTCAGATCACGGCTCTGCGCGCACGAGGCAGCGAAAGCCGAGGTGGTTTGTCGATGTGTCGATGGCCTGGGCCATGCGTGCCGCGGGCCGGTAGCGGCGGCAGTAGTTCGGCGCGCAGAGATGCGAGCCGCCCTTCATCACCTTGCGCGGGATCACGGAGGTGTCGTTCGGGTCGACGCTCGCGGCACGCAGGTCTCCGGCGCAGCACGGCGAGACGGCCACGTGGTCCGTCGTGTACCAGTCGGTGGTCCACTCCCACACGTTTCCGGTCATGTCGTAGAGGCCGTAGCCGTTCGGCGGGAACTTGCCCACGGGGGACGTTCCCTCGTAGCCGTCCTGGAGGGTGTTCTCGTACGGGAACTCGCCCTGCCAGGTGTTCGCCATCGGCTTGCCCTTCGGCATGAACTCGTCGCCCCAGGCGTACTCGGCCCCGTCGAGACCGCCACGTGCGGCGAACTCCCATTCGGCCTCGGTCGGGAGCTCCTTGCCGGCCCATGCCGCGTACGCCTCGGCGTCGCGATAGGCGATGTGAACCACGGGGTGCCGCTCGCGGCCGTGCAGCGAGCTGCCCGGCCCCTCGGGGTGCCGCCAGTTGGCGCCGCGGGTCCACGTCCACCAGTTGAAGTGGTTGCTCAGGTCGACGGGGCCAGTCGACTTCTGAAAGACCACGGATCCCGCGAAGATCATGTCGGGATCGGCGTCGGGGTAGTCGGCCGGGTCAGGGGCTCTCTCGGCGAAGGTCTCATGAGCCGTCGCCTTCACGAAGCGCGTGAACTCGAGATTCGTGACCGGGCGCTCGTCCAGCCAGAAGCCGCCTGTGGTGACCTCGCGGACCGGCGCCTCCTCCGGGTAGTGCTGCTCGGAGCCCATGGCGAACGTGCCGCCCGGGATCCACACCATGCCCTTCTTCTGAGCTCCTACGGCTACTCGAGTCTGCACCCAGCCCCCCGGCACTCGCAGATCGTCCAGCCCCGACCATACCTCGTACACGGAGCTCGCTCGTCACAGAGGCCCGAGGGCCGCGGAGCGTTCAGACTGCCGTCGACGAGCTGACGAAAGGACGGATGGGTAACGCGATCGGAGACATGCTCCCCGCCGCCGTCGGGGTGGCGATCAGCCCGATTCCGATCATCGCGGTGGTGTTGATGCTCGTCTCTCCGCGCGGGCGCGTGAACGGCCCCGCGTATCTCGTTGGTCAGGTCATCGGGGTTGCAGGAGCGGGAGCGATCGTGCTGCTCCTAGCCGGCAGCGCCTCGGGAAGCGACGAGGGCCAGCCCGCCGGCTGGGTCGACTGGCTGAAGCTGGTGCTCGGCGCACTTCTACTCCTCATGGCGCTGAAGCAATGGCACGGGCGGCCACGCGAGGGCGAGAAGGCCGCAACCCCGAAGTGGATGGAGACGATCGACGACTTCACACCGCCGAAGGCTCTCGGAGCCGGAATCGTCCTCTCTGCGCTCAATCCGAAGAACCTGCTCCTGACGATTGCCGGGATGGCCGCCATCATCTCGGCCGAGATCCCAGCGAATGAGGAAGCCGTGGCGCTCGTCGTCTTCACCGTGATCGGCTCGCTCGGGGTTGCGATACCGGTCTTCATGTACTTCGCGCTCGGCGACCGGTCCGGCCCGTTGCTCCAGCGCCTGAAGGAGTGGATGGCTCAGAGCAACGCGGTGATCATGGCCGTGATCCTGCTTCTCATCGGCGTCAAGCTGATCGGTGACGCGATCACGGGCTTCTCGAGCTAGGGGAAACGTCTCGGAGCGGGGCCATCGGGTACGAGCCGTCCGAGAAACGAGCGATTCCGCGCGACGACCGAGTAGAGGGTGTCGGGGAGCCGCCCTCTGATGCCTCCATAGCCGTGGACGGATCCGTCGCGCCGAACGAGGCGCCAGCTGTCGAGGCGCTCGGCCTCCGGTAGACCCGCTAGGAGTGGGACGGCCGCGGCGTCGTCCAGCGGCAGAATTGCCAGCCTTTCGCGGATGTCGAGCCGCGCGATCGAGCGAGCGGCGAAGCGGCAGAACCGGCAGCCCGCGTCGTAGAGCAGCACGGGGCGACGCGGCGAGTCCACTCTCAGAGCCGATCTCCGACGTACCAGAGCCCCGTCGCGTTGATCGCACCCTCTGCGATCAAGCGCCGTTCGAGGGGCTCCAGGGCGTCATCGAGCCGCCAGCTGTAGAGGTACGGCGTCCATTCGAAGAAGCGCTCCGCGAAGCGCGAGCTCAGCTCGGCGCGGATGACGGAGACGGGATGCATGTCGGCGTGACGCGCTTTCGACTCTCGCTCCCACGCTTCGAAGTCCTCCGTAATGCCCGCGCCGGGGGCTCCGGCTTCGGCCAGGGAGCGGCGCTGGTCGAAGTACCACCGCGCGGTCGCACCGGCGAAGTGCTCCTTCGCGAACTCCTCGAGGACGAGCACTCCGGTCGCCGATAGCAAGGAGAGGATCTTGTCGAGCGCGCCCGCGATGTCCTCGATGTGGTGGAGCGAGACGCTTGCGACCACCGCGTCGAACTCCAGTGTGGCTTCGAAGCTCTCGAATGTGACTCGCTGGAAGATCGCGCCTCCCGGCGCGTGCGGGTCGATTGCGGTGACCTCGAATCCCCGGTCGGCCAGAGCTCGGGCAAGCTCGCCGTCCCCGCAGCCGACTTCGAGTACTCGCGCAGGCGGTGGCGGAACGTGCGAGCTCAGGAACTCGCAGAATGCGTACGCACGCTTCGTCATCGGCTGCCCTGGTCCACGAATCTGTACTCGGCGGCGACATCCGGTGCCAGGTAGGCGGCGGACGGGCTCCCGGCCGGCGTGAAGATCCCCAGGATCGCCATCTCCCGGTCGGCGCTCGCGTTCTCCACGATGTGCACTTCTCGCGGGCGCAAACGGAATGCGGAGCCGGGGCCGAGCTCGTCCGTCCCCTCGCCGAGATGGAGCCGACCGGGGCCTTCCGGCACCCAGACGATCTCGTCGTACAGGTGGTAGTGCCACGGTGCTTTTCCCGGTGGGATGAAGCCGACGAAGAGCGTCGCCCGCGTCGAGCCGTTGTCCGCGCCGAACAGGATCTGGAACGAGCGCGAGCCGGTTGCCCTGCGCGCTTCGGCGTCCGCCAGGCGGACGACGTGCTCGCGCGCGCCTAGCGGTGCGTGCCGGTCGGCGTCCGGACCGACCGTGGCCAGGATCGCGTGAAGCTCTCCCTCCGCCGAGAGCTCTGCATGCTCACCCGCCAGCACGAGTAACGAGGTTCCGGGAGTGAGCGAGTGCGGAGCGTCGAAGCGCACGGTCCCTTCGCCCTCGTACACGTACAGAAGCGAGTCGTGCGCGGTCTCTGACACGGTGAGCGAGTCGCCGGGCCCGATGTGGACGCCGGAGAGAGCGAGCGGCGAGTCGTCCAGCACGGGAACGAGCGCGTCGGTCATGCCACCCAGATTCCCCGCGAGAACGCGACTCCCGCGATCGCACTCAGCGCGCCGAGTGCGATGAGCACTCCGGTGCGAAGGCTGGGCCGCCCCTGGATCACGGATGCAAGCGCGATCAGAACCGGGAAGTCGGTCATGACGAAGCGCGGCAGGCTGATCAAGGGGAAGCTCTTGGACGGGAAGCTCAGGATCAACACGAGAGTCGAGAGAGCGTAGAGGCCGAGTGCGGGGCCGAGCCGCTTCCACGCGACCCAGGTCAGCCAGATGACGGGCACGAGGACGAGGAGATGCACGGCGTTCCACAAGCCGACCCGCAGTGCATGTTGATCGCCGGCGCCGCCGGGGCCGGTGCGAGGAAGGTCGAGGGCCACGTCGCGCATGCCGTCGACACCTGCCTGGATCGCCATCCACAGGCCGCTGAATGGGCCGAGAGGATGGAGCTCGCGATTCCAACCGATCGCCTGTGCGTCCGTGAAGGCGAACGCGTCACCGAGCTCGCGCTGGAGATAGAGGGCGTACGCACCGAGCGCGGCGGGGAGGAGGAGCAACGGCAGCAGCCGCCAGGACTCGCGCCGCGTGCGCGGCCACAGGAGATAGACGAGCGCGGGAAGGAGCGCGAGACCCATGGATCTCGTCGCCACCGCCAGACCTCCGGCGACTCCCGCGAGCCACGGTCGTCCACGTTGTGCGGCGAGGAACGAGGCGGCGGAGAGCATGAGGAACAGGCCGTCCGAGTAGAGCGCGGTGAAGACGAACGCGGTCGGGAAGAGCGCGAGGACGAGAACGGTGTCGTGCGCGCCCTGGGCGCCGAGCTTCTCTCTCGCGATCACCGAGACGCACCACGTGCCGAGCCCGGCGGCGACCAGCGAGAGCAGCGTTCCCCAGACGAGCGAGGAGCCGAGGACGGAGAGGAGCGCGGGATACAGCGGGAAGAACGCGGCAGAGGTCTGGTCGTAGCCGTGCCGCGCGATCTGCAGGAACCAGCGGGCGTCCCACTGGTCGAACGCTCCGAACACGAGATCGGTGAATGGATCCCAGGCGCGGTCGGGGATGCGCGCGTAACCCACCCGTGGCGTCCAGAGCAGCGCGACGGCTGTGCCGAGAAGGAATGCAACTCGGATCCAGACGAAGGTCCAGAACGGGTGACCTTGCCTCACGTCGTCGATCCTAAGCGCGTGGCAGGGCGCGATCGCGACGACTCACACGCAACGTTCAGAGTCCTCTCAGCTCGCTATTAGGAGGGATCGTTAGCGTGCGCCCCCATGAACGAGGACATGGATCCGGAACGGGCGATCACGCGTCGCGGCGCGCTCGTGCGCTTCGGCGGTTTCGCCGCCGCCGCACTCGGTGCGGGCGCGCTCGGGACGAAGGAGCTCCTGGACGCGGACGCAGCCGACGCGGCGGGCACGGGGCCTGCCGCGGTCGCCTCGGGTCTCGTCAGCTGCGTGCTTTCGCCGGAGATGACCGAGGGGCCGTACTACGTCGAGGGCGACAAGGTTCGCCGCAACATCACGGAGGGCAAGCCCGGAGTTCCTCTGACGCTCCGGCTCGGAGTCGTCGACGTCTCGACGTGCAAGCCGATCAAGGGTGCGGCGGTCGACATCTGGCACTGCGACGCCGGTGGCGTCTACTCGGCAACGTCGATGCAGAACACCCAAGAGCTCACGTTCCTCAGAGGCATCCAGCGAACGGACAAGAACGGGATCGCGCTCTTCAAGACGATCTACCCCGGCTGGTACCAGGGCCGGACCGTGCACATCCACCTCAAGGTCTACCTCGGCGGGAACACCGTCCACACGGGGCAGCTCTTCTTCTCGGACACGCTCACGGACGCCGTATATCGGCGGTCGCCGTACAACCTCCGCCCGAATCGTGACCCGCGCAACGCCTCGGACTCGATCTTCCGGAACGGCGGGCGTCGCTCGATGCTGAAGCTCGCGAAGAGTGGCTCCGGGTACGTCGGGCGGATCACCATGGGAGTCAGCCGGTCCTAGTCAGGGTGCCAACTTCGTCCTAGGCACTTGAGCCCGGGGCGTTTGGCGTTATAGCGTTCCCCTTCTGGGGTAGGAGGGGGTTCGAGGGGAAGATGGGTATGCACGGGCGAGAGGCCCGAAATCTGGTGTCGGCGTGATCTTCGGAGCGGTCACGCTCGTCTGTCTCGCCGCAGCGATGGCGCTCTCGATGTACGGCCATCGCCCCCTGCTCATGGTCCCGATCGCGATCGCGTGTGCCATCGTCTTCGTCCGGAACGGCGATGGCCGCAACCATTCGTGGACGCCGGCTGCCAACGAGGACGCCGGCTCGCAGCCCGATAACCCGGACCTCAGCGAGCACACGCCGTAGCCTTGTCGCCTCCGATCGAGGCGGGATAGGGTAGGCGACAATGAGCGGAGCATTCCCCGGGGCTGCCGTCGCCTCGCTGATGCCGCGGCTGAAGGAAGATCTCGCGAGGCTCGTCGCGATTCCGTCCATCTCCGCGCTCGGGTTTCCGGAAGAGACGAGACCGGCGCTGCTCGAGACGCGAGATGCGGTCGTGGAGCTCCTCGGTGACGCCGGCGTAGAGCGGCTCGACATGCTCGAGCTTCCCGATACCGCCCCGGTCATCATGGGCGAGATCCCGGCGCCAGCGGGGGCTCCGACCGTCCTGCTCTACGGGCACTACGACGTCGTGCCCATCGGGGACGAGGCGAAGTGGGAATCACCGCCGTTCGAAGCGAGCGAGCGGGACGGCGCGATCTACGGCCGGGGCTCGGCCGACTCCAAGTCGAACATCCTCATGCACGTCGGTGCCCTCCGTGCATGGGAAGGCAAGCCACCGGTGGGGATCAAGATCGTCATCGAGGGCCAGGAGGAGACCGGGAGCGCGTTCACCACGTACCCGCCGACGCGGCCCGAGCTCTTCGCGGCCGACGCGATGGTGGTCGGCGACATGGGAAGCATCCGCCCGGGCGTCCCCACGCTCACGATCGGGCTCCGGGGAATGGCGGTCGTCACCGTCGAGGTCAGGACGCTGGCGGGGCCGAAGCACTCGGGCCAGTTCGGCGGCGCCGCGCCGGATGCCCTGCTCGCCGTCATACGCGCGCTCGCCTCGTTCCACGACGCGAGCGGAGACGTCATCGTCCCGGGCCTGCGTCGGGACGAGTGGACGGGCGCATCGTTCAGCGACGACGAGTTCCGCGAGCTGGCGGAGATCGAGCCGGGGATGCCGTTCATCGGTACGGGCGGGCTCGGTGAGCGGCTGTGGTCCGGACCGGCTATCACCGTGACCGGCATCGACGTCCTTCCGGTCGACAAGGCCGTGAATGCAGTCGTGCCCACGGCCCGCGCCAAGATCAGCATGCGGATTCACCCCGAACAGGAGCCCGCGGAGGCGCAGGCGGCGGTCGTGAAGCACCTCGAGTCAGTGCGACCGTTCGGAATCGAGCTCGACGTCAGGGCCGCGGAGACCGGCAAGGGCTTCTTCGCGGACACGTCCGGCCCGGCGTACGAAGCTGCCCGTTCTGCGCTCGCGAACGCCTGGGGCTCCGAGTCGGTCTACGTCGCGACCGGTGGCTCGATTCCACTGGTGAGCGCCCTCAGCGAGGCCGCGCCGGAGGCCGAGATGCTGCTCTTCGGCACCACTGACGGCTTCGCGAACATCCACGCTCCGAACGAGCGAGTCATGCTCGACGAGTTCGAGAAGGCGGTGCTCGCGGAGGCCGAGTTCTTCAGTCGCTATGCCGACGTGCACTCCGGTGACTCGGACGCGTCATGAGCGACACGACCGCACAGGTACCTGTGGAGCCGTCGCTGGGGATGATGGAGCGCATCCTCGGCGCCATCGAGCGCGGCGGGAACAAGATGCCGGACCCCGCGCTCCTGTTCGTCTACCTGTGCGTGATCGTGATCATCCTGTCCGCGCTGCTCGCGTGGGCAGACATCAGCGTCACGTTCCAGGTCGCAAAACCGCCGCCGGTCCCGGTTGAGGAGGTCGTCCAGGGCGGCTCGACGCAGCCTTCCGGCGGTCTCCCGGACGCGTCCGTTCAGGAAGGCGACTACACGATCGTCGAGGAGACGGCGTCGATCCAGAGCCTGCTCTCTGCAGACGGGATCCGCTTTATCTTCACGTCCTTCGTCGCCAACTTCCGCAACTTTGCGGCGGTCGCGATCATTCTCGTGGTGATGATCGGCGTCGGTCTCGCAGAGGCCGCAGGCCTGATCGGGGCGCTGATCCGGAAGCTCGTAGCCGTTTCGTCGGCGGCCATGTTGACGCCGATCATCATCTTCATCGGCGTCCTCTCCAGCGTCGCCTCGGACGCCGGGTACCTCGTGTTAATCCCGTTAGGAGCGGCAGCGTTCAAGAGCGTCGGTCGTAACCCGCTCGCCGGCATCGCGGCCGCGTTCGCGGGTGTCGCCGCCGGCTTCGGCGTCAACTTCCTGATCACTCCGCTCGACGGTGTCCTGACGGAGATCACGAACGACGCGAGCGGGCTCGTCGACCCCAACAGCTCGATCGACCTGGCAGCGAACCTGTACTTCGGCATCGCCTCGACGATCCTCGTCACCCTCGTCATGACGTTCGTCTCGGTGCGCATCGTCGAGCGTGGCCTCGGGGCGCACGACCCGGCGCACGAGAGCGACGACGAGTCGCTCGATGCCGACAAGGGCCCCGAGGTGTCGGCGGAAGCCGAGGCGAGAGGGCTTCGCTTCGCGCTCCTCGCGACACTCGGCGTGCTCGTCGCGATCGGTCTCCTCACCTTCCTGCCCGATGCACCGCTCCGCGATCCGGTGACGGGCGACATCATCGGGGACTCGCCGTTCATGGACAGCCTGATCGTGATCATCACGATCATCTTCTTCGCGGCAGGACTCGCCTACGGTCGCGGAGCGGGAACGATGCGGACGACCGACGAGGTGCTGGCTTCGATCACGAAGTCGTGGGCGGGCCTCGCGAGCCTCCTGTTCCTGTTCCTACTGATCGCGCAGTTCATCGCCTACTTCAACTACTCGAACATGGCGCAGGTCGCCGCCGTGAAGCTCGGCGACTGGCTCGAGGAGGCGAACATCGGCGTTGTGTGGCTCTTGATCGGTTTCGTCTTCGTGACGATGCTCGTGGACTTCATCATGCCGGCGGCGATCGCCAAGTGGGCGATCCTCGCCCCGATCTTCATCCCGCTCTTCATGCGGCTCGACGTCGCGCCGCAGACGGTGCTCGCCGCCTACCGCGTCGGCGACTCGCCGGCCAACGTGATCACGCCGCTGATGGCGTACTTCCCGCTCATCGTCATCTTTACGCGGCGGTACAAAAAGGATGCGGGTATCGGTACGGTCGTCGCGATGATGCTGCCGTACGTCCTCATTTTGACGGTCGCCTGGACGCTGTTCTTCGTCGCGTGGTACCTCGTCGGGATCCCGCTCGGCCCTGGATCTCCCGTGCACACGGACTAGCCTGGCGGTCCGCGGGGTCTGGATTGAGACGAAGCGCGCAACTTCTCTTTCGTCGGATGGGACTCGACCTGTTCGCGTCGAAACCCGACGCATGAGACGCCTCGCGTCCATCGCAGCGCTCGTCGGACTTGCCGCGCTTGCCCTTCCGGCGATCGGGAGCGCCGACCTCGCGGACGAGCAGGCGCTCGCCAAGAAGTTCGCGCCGATCGTCCGGATCGTGGAGCTCCAGGACGAGTGCGGGCACGGCGAGCCGTACATCCCGACCGACGTCGATCTGCTCTTCGGCGATCAGACGGTCGCTCTGCGCGGGCCCTGGAACCGAACCGACCTCGTGAAGATCGGGCCGTCTGCGAAGGACCTCGTCGACCGCTTCGAGTACCACCTCGACTTCCCGGGAGATCCCCTCGATCCCGGATGCGACTACCGTCGCTGGGCGACGCGGCTCACCGCAGGGAGCGAGCCGACCGTGTACGCGCACGTCGTCTCCGAGCCTGCGTACCCGGGGAAAGTCTCTCTCCAGTACTGGCTCTTCTACCCGTTCAACGACTTCAACAACACGCACGAAGGCGACTGGGAGATGATCCAGCTCGTCTTCGACGCGAGCGATGCCGCGGCGGCGCTCGGGCGGAAGCCGGTAGAGACCGGATACAGCGTGCACGAGGGCGCCGAGCGAGCGTCGTGGGGTGGCGACAAGCTGGACGTCGTCGGCGGCACGCACCCGGTGACGTATCCAGCCGCTGGCTCGCACGCCAACAAGTACAGCGCAGCACTCTGGCTAGGCAGCTCGGCGGAGGCTGGCGTTGGGTGCGACGACACGCGTGGTCCCCACACGGAGCTGACGCCGAAAGTGGTGACCATCCCCGGCGATCCGAAGACAGCCGAGTCGGCGTTCCCGTGGATTGCGTTCGAGGGGCGCTGGGGCGAGCTCCAGTCGGCGTTCTTCAACGGGCCGACGGGTCCGAACATGAAGACCCAGTGGACGAAGCCGATCACCTGGTCTGAGGGGTGGAGCGACGACAGCTACGCCGTCCCGGCCGGGGGGCTCTTCGGTACGAGCTCGACCGACTTCTTCTGCTCGGCCGTGTCGAAGGGATCCAAGGCGCTCAGCCAGCTCCTCCGGAGCCCGGCCGCGACCCTGCTCGTGCTGGGAGCGCTTCTCGCGCTCGTGGTCTTCGCGATCGTCCGCGCGACCTGGACACCCGTCGCGCCGCTCCGCATCGCACGCAGGCGGTCGTGGGGGCAGGTCCTGTCCAGCTCTTCGCGCATGTACGTGAAGCGGCCCGGGCTCATGCTCGGGCTCGGCGTGCTCTTGATTCCCATGTCGTTCGCGATCACCTTCCTGCAATGGATCCTGCTCGGAGGGCTCGACCTGATCGGCTCCGCCTCCGGTGAGGCCGCGAGCGTCTTCGCGTTCATCGCGGTGGTCGTGGGCGCGTCCCTCACGCTTCTCGGGCTCGGTCTCGTCCAGGCCGCGACTGCGTGCGCGCTCGTCGAGATCGACGCCGGCCGGCCGATAGGAGCGGCAGGGGCTTACCGGCTCGCGCTTCGTCGCATCCGGCCGCTCCTCCGTGCAATCGCGATCTACGTCGTCTTCTGGATCGTCTTGACGGCGACCGTGTTCCTCATCCCGGTCGCGATCTGGCTCGCGATTCGGTGGTGCCTTGCGGCACCGGTCGTCGAGCTCGAGGATCGCCGGCCTTGGGGCTCGCTCCGGCGCAGTGGCGAGCTCGTGAGCCACCGCTGGATCCGCGTCGGCTCGCTCGTCGGCGTCAGCGGCGCGCTCGCCATCGTCGCTGGGCCGCTTCTCGGCGCGATTCTCATCTTCCTCACCGAGACTCCCCTCGCATTCATCAACGTCATCGCGGGCGTCGTCTACGCGCTCGCGATGCCCTTCGTCGCCCTTGTCACCGCATACGTGTACTTCGATGCACGCACTCGCGTCGAGCTCGACACAGCCGAGGCGCCCGATGTGCTGCCGGCCGAGATCCAGCTCGCGGGCTGACGGACTACGGCGGTGACTCGAGAGGTTCGAGCGCCGCAAAGCACAGGCGACCACCGAACAGCGCCGGAGCATCCGCTCGACGACGTGCTTCCGGGCGAGGCGCGTGTTCTCGAGGCTGCGCAAGAGTCGCTGGCCGGACGCCGTCGTGGTGTTCGCGGAGCCTGGCCCTTCCTCGGCCCGGCGTTCATCGCAGCCGTCGCGTACATCGATCCGGGCAACTTCGCGACGAACATGGCCGCCGGCGCCACGTTCGGCTACCTGCTCCTCTGGGTCGTTCTCGCTGCGAACCTCATCGCGATGCTCGTCCAGTCGATGAGCGCGAAGCTGGGTATCGCGACTCGCATGAACCTGGCCGAGGTCTGTAGAGCCCGGTTCTCTCGCAAAGTGAGCCGCGGGCTGTGGGTCCAGGCTGAGGTGATCGCGATGGCCACGGACGTCGCCGAGTTCATCGGGGCGGCGCTCGGGCTCAATCTCCTCTTCGGGATCCCACTCTTTCCGGCGGCGCTCATCACGGGCGCCGCGGCGTTCGGCATCCTCGGGCTGCAGTCGCGGGGGTTCCGTCGGCTCGAGGCCGTCATCGTCGCGTTCATCGGCGTCATCGTCGCCGCATTCGGATTCCAGGTCGTGCTCGCCGATCCGTCACCGGCGGACATCGCAGGAGGTCTCGTCCCGGGGTTCGACGGGACGGAGAGCGTGCTGCTCGCAGTCGGCATTCTCGGCGCGACGGTGATGCCGCACGTCATCTACCTGCACTCGGCGCTGACGCAGCACCGCGTCGTCGGGGTGAGCGATGACGAGAAGCGGCGCATCTTCCACTTCGAGCTCGTCGATGTCGTGGTCGCCATGAGCATCGCGGGCCTGATCAACATGAGCATGCTCACGATCGCGGCCTCGGTCTTCTACGGGCAGGGTCTCGTCGACGTCGGCGACGACCTGTCCGAGGTCTACGCGGCGCTCGGCACGTATCTCGGGGCGCACGCAAATGTACTGTTCGGCATTGCGCTCCTCGCCTCCGGCCTCTCCTCGTCGAGCGTGGGGACGTTGGCCGGCCAGGTGGTCATGCAGGGGTTCATCGGCCGCCAGATCCCGCTCTTCGTCCGGCGCGGGGTCACGATGCTCCCCGCGCTCGTCATCGTCGCGGTGGGTCTCGATCCCACCCGGGCTCTCGTCCTCAGCCAGGTGGTTCTCTCCTTCGGGATCCCGTTCGCGCTGATTCCGCTCGTGATGTTCTGCCGCGACGCGCGACTCATGGGCTCGCTCGTCAATCGCCGTTCGACCACGCGAGCGGCCGTCGTCGTCAGCGCACTCATCATCGTGCTGAATGCCTTTCTCCTCGTCGCCACGTTCACGAGCTTGTAGGACTCCCTATCGCTGCCACCCCGCAGCCCGAGAGCCGCATGGAACACTTCGGGACGATGGCGGAGCTGAAGGGGACGCAGGCGAGCGGAGGACAGCCGGTTGAGGCGGGCCAGGCCGAGATCTCGCCGCTGACGACGGTCGGCGCTGTACACCTGACCGTCTCCGACCTCACTCGCTCGCTCGGGTATTACCGCAACGCAATCGGCCTCGACGTGATCGCCGAGGCTGATGGGCGTGCCTCGCTCGGAGCCGGCGAGCGAGAGTTGCTCGTGCTCGTCGAGGAGGCGGGCGCGCGTCCGGGCGTGGGCTACACGGGGCTCTTCCACTTCGCGTTGCTCGTGCCGGAACGGGTCGACCTCGCCCGCTGGCTCGCACATGCGGGAAGAGATCGAGTGCCGCTCGTCGGCCTCTCCGACCACTACGTCAG
This sequence comes from uncultured Actinomycetes bacterium, assembly GCA_963734825.1. Classification (GTDB taxonomy): domain Bacteria; phylum Actinomycetota; class Thermoleophilia; order Gaiellales; family Gaiellaceae; genus GMQP-bins7. The sequence continues at coordinate 595,671 of CAVTIQ010000005.1, forward strand.
CGAGGCGCTGTACCTCTCCGACCCGGACGGGCACGGAATCGAGATCTACCGGGATCGACCTCGCGACGTCTGGGAAGGACAGGTCGACGCGCGCCTGACGACTCAGCCCCTGGACGTCGCCGACCTCTTCGGTGCGCTCGAGGGCTCCCCGACGGACGAGCCGTTCGACGGGCTCCCCGACGGCACCGTGATGGGGCATGTCCACCTGAGAGTCGCGTCCATCCCGGAGACGGTCGAGTTCTATCGCGACGTCCTCGGGTTCGAGCTCATGGCGCAGCTCGGGCCGCAGGCCGCGTTCCTCTCGGCAGGCGGGTACCACCACCGTGTCGGCGCCAACACCTGGGAGAGCTTCGGTGCCGCCCCGCCTCCACCCGGAACCGCAGCCCTACGGCACGCCACGATCGTGCTCCCGGACGCCGCCGAGCGCGATCGTGTGCTCGGCCGGGTCGAGGCTGCTGACCTGGTCGCCGAGGACAGCGACTCGGGTCCGTTTGTCCGCGATCCCTCCGGCAACGCGCTTCTGCTCGCGGTGGCGTAGGAGCGGGACGATGGACGAGACCGGAGCCATCGACGAGCGGTCGATCACGGATGTCGTCGTCACGAGGCTCGAGGGGGCGACGTCCCCGAGGGTGCACGAGGTGAGCGAGGCCCTCGTGCGACACCTGCACGCGTTCGTGCGCGAGGTCGAGCCCACCATGGAGGAGTGGTGGGAAGGGATCGACTTCCTCACTCGCACCGGGCACATGTGCTCTGCGACGCGCCAGGAGTTCGTCCTCTTGTCCGACACGCTCGGGGTCTCGATGCTCGTCGACGCGATCAACCACCGCGGCGACGGCGCGACTGAGTCGACCGTGCTCGGGCCCTTCTATGTCGAGGATCCACCGCACGCCGAGCTGGGAGCCGACATCTCGGGAGGACAGACGGGCGAGCGCCTGCTGGTGGAGGGAACCGTGCGAGCCGTTGACCGGGCGCCGATTGCCCACGCCACCGTCGACACGTGGCACTCGGACACCGAGGGCTACTACGACATCCAGCACGACGGCGAGACCTACATGCGCGCGCGCTTCACGACGGACGACGAGGGACGGTTCCGGTTCTGGTCGATCGTCCCCTCGAGCTATCCGATTCCTACCGACGGGCCGATCGGGGAGATGCTCGCCGCGCAGGGACGCCATCCCTACCGGCCGGCGCACGTGCACTTCTTGATCGCCGCGCCCGGGTTCCGTCGGCTGGTCACGCACCTCTTCGTGGCCGGGGACGAGTACCTGAGCTCGGATGCGGTCTTCGCGGTCAAGGAGTCGCTGATCTGTGGGCTCGAGCGTCTTCCGGCCGGCACGGCGACTGACGGAACTACCGTCTCGGAGCCGTACGCGCGACTGGTGTACGACTTCGTGCTGGTCGCCGGGTGAGCGCGGACGCAGACCGGCTCGCGATCCGCGAGCTGATCGAGAGCTGGGCTGTCTGGCGGGATGCCGGGGACTGGGAGCGATTCCGCACCGTCTGGCACGACGACGGGTACATGATGGCGACCTGGTTCCAGGGCCCCGCCGAGGACTTCATCCGCGTCAGCCGCGAGGGGTTCGAGCGCGGCGCCCGGATCCTGCACTTCCTCGGTGGCATGTCGGTCGAGATCTCCGGGGATCGTGCGATCTCCCAGACGAAGATGACGATCACCCAGCGGGCACTCGTCCACGACGTCCTCTGCGACGCGGTCTGCACGGGGCGCTTCTACGACTTCCTCGAACGCCGCGACGGTCGCTGGGGAGTCGTGCTGCGCCAGCCGATCTACGAGCAGGATCGCCTGAACCCGGTCGACCCGGCTGCGTCGCTCGCGCTCGACTCGGCACTGCTCGAGCGATTCCCGGTGGGCTACCGGCACCTCGCCTACCTGCAGACGCAGCTCGGCTTCGACGTGAAGTCGGACATGCCGGGACTCACGGGGCCTGAGGTCGACGCGCTGTACGCGCGCGGATCGGCCTGGCTCGCAGGACACGCCGCGAACTGACCCGCTCGGCGTAGCCCTGCGCTCTCATAGTCCTTGACCCTGCGCGGCGGACCGACGCCGGCCTGCAGCGTCTTCGGGAAGGGCTCAGGGCGGGCTCGCCGGGGCGATCCGGGCGATCAGCGCACTCGCGATCGCAGGCACCGCCGGATGTGACTCCGGGAGGTTGTCCACCGGGCTCGCGAAGACGGCGCACGAGAGCGTGTGGTCTCCGATCTCGAGGCTGCGGACGAGGGCGGGGACGGCGGTGTTGGGGCGCATGAGATTCGCGTTGACGGCCAGTGGCCGGACTGCTCCGTCGCGATCCCCTTCGAGGCCGACGATCGCCGAGCATCCGTGCTCGGTTCTCAGAACGGCGAAGTCGGCGTGGACCTCGATAGCCGAGGAGTCGGGCTTCCCGCGCAACGGCGTGTAGCCGAGCGCGAAGCCGCTTTCGATCGTATGCAGGGGGCGCTCGCTGCGAATTCGGTGGAGCCGGAGGTGCCACGTCCCGTCGACGGCGACGCAGACGGTGTCGATCCGAACGTCGGGCCATGGTCGCCACGTGCTCCACGTCATGGCGTCTTCGACGCCGGCGCGCTCGCTACCGAGCCGGACGCGTCGCCGACCGCCCGCACCGGTGCGCTCGAGCAGCGAGGCGACGCGCGGACTGAGCGCTTCGACACCTACCGGCAGGTGCGGGTCACGAGCATCGGCGAGCGCGAGCATCGAGTCTGTGTGGACCACGCCCAGCGCGTCCGGAAGATCGCCGCTGAAGCCGAACGCGCTCGAGTATGCGAACTTCCGGTACTTGGCGGCACCCTGCTCGGGATGGTCGAGCTCCGGTGCCTGTTGTGCAACGAGCGCGACCGCCTGGTGGTCGTCGCGAGCGACGACCCAGCCCGCGTCCGGAAGCGTTACGGGTGAGTCGAGCGCGATGAGCTCCTCTTCCGGCGACGTCCAGAACGGGTGGTCGGCAGGAGCCGCGAGCGACGCGAAGGCCTTCATGCACCAGTACGGCGAGGCCGGGGAGTTGTAGCTCTCTGAGAGAGCTCGGTTGTCGTAGGCGAAGCCGACCGACAGCACTCCGTCGCGGTCGCTGATCGGCTTGTCCGCCCACCAGCGCAGGTGTCGCAGCGAGAGCCCGCGGATGGATCCCCACGACAGGCCGGTCTCTACGTCTGCCCATGCGAGAGCTCCCCAGAACGAGGCCATGGCGAAGCGATACGTGAGGCTGCGGCCGAACGGCACGGCCGCGCCGTCCGGGGCGAACCAGTGCTGGAAATCCATCGCGAAGCCGACCGCTCGTTCCCGGAACCCCTCTGCGCGAGCGTCGTCGCCGAGACCGCGGTCGTTGGCTGCTGCGTAGAGGAGGCCGTAGGTGTGGAAGGCGAACGGCACGTAGTAGTCGACGTTGCCGAGCGCGCCGTCGACGTACCAGTGCTCGCCGCGTCTGTACCGCTCGAGCCGGTCGAGCGACGCGCGAAGCGCCTCCCGGTCGAAGCTCGCGCCGACGCGTTCGAGTCCCAGTGCGACGAGGACGCGGAAGAACTGCCAGTTGTTCTTCCCGGGCTCGTGCTCGAAGACCCCGGAGAGCCACGTGACGAGCCGTGCCTTCGTCGCGGTGTCGAGCGGCTCCCAGGTCTTCTCCGGGCAGAAGGCAAGCGCGAGGCCGATCGCAGCCTGCTCGACCATCCGTTGATCGGGGCCACCTGCCACGGCCCCCCAGTACTCGTCCGAGCTCGGATCCGTGCCTGCCTCGAGCCCGGCCGCGAACCGGTCCCAATGGTCGAATTCCCCTCCTCCCACTGTGAGTGGGACGATGCCGTAGAGGGGTCGGGCGAACCCCTCGAGCTCCGCGACTTCCTGCTCGAAGACGGTCCCGAAGCTTCCGAGTCGGACCCTCGCTTCACCCGGGCTCGCGTACGGCCGAAGCGGCTCGTACAGGTCGCGGACCGCACGCTGCACGTCGCCGCGCGTGACGAGCGGGCCGCGAGCCAGCGGATTGGCTCTAGGGTCGTCGAGCATCATGCGCCCGACACTAACCCCGCGGCGGTCGTTAGATGTCGATGCCGAGCCGACGCAGCTCGACCGTCGCAGAACGACGCCATCGCGTCGTGTCGGGCGAGAACGGGAGCATGAAGGGCATCCCGTTTGCCTTCCGAAGCGGTTTACCGTCCCTGAGAACGCGGTAGTGGCCGGGGGTCGGCTCGACCGTGAGACCGACTGCCTCGAGTTTTCGGATGAACTCGCGAACGTCCTTCCTCACGCGAGCCAGTGTGACCGAGTCGCCCACATGGAGCTACAGGGCGGCGGAGACACGGCACGTTTCTCGCTGCGGGCCCGCGGCTCGGGCCACCACGGTGTCCGAGCCTGGCCAGTCCGGGAGAGTCTTCCTGAGCTTCACCGACCCTCCGTCACGGGCTCGCAGAGTCCCCCGAAAGGCGATCCGCCGCTCGTGCAGGAGGATCACGGTCCACCGTGACCCGGCGCGGTCGCCCTCGATCTCGAGCTCGACCCTGATCGTCCCGTCGTGGGCACGCAGGCGAAGTGTGGTCTCGCTCGTACGCGTACACGTCCCCGTTCGGCGAGCCTCGTCGCGATCGTCGCCGGCACCGGCCCACGCCGAAAAGGGCAAAGCGAGTGCGGCGCCGAGAGCGACGAGCATCAGGAGCGCGAGACAGTACGAACGTCGTGACGTCATGGGCCGATCGTGCCCGGTACCGCCGGGTCGGCGCAATCGGACATCGGTCCTAGGACTCGTGCAGCGTGACCCCATGGCGCTGGGCCCAGAGAGCCGCCTGCGTGCGATCCGTCACGCCTATCTGCCTGTAGACGCTCGTCAGATGAGCCTTCACCGTCTTCTCGCTGATTGCGAGCCGCTGCGCGATCACCTTGTTCGGGAGCCCTTCGGCCACCATCGTGAGGACTTCGCGCTCGCGCTCGGAGAGCGCTTCGGCCGGCGTGGAAGCCCGGCGCGCGCTCAGGAGCGCGCGCGCGGCCTTCGGGTCGAGTGGGGACTCACCTCGCGCCGCCGCCTCGATGGCTCTCGCGAGCTCGTCCGGCTCGGCGTCCTTGAGCAGGTATCCAACGGCCCCCGCGTCCAGGGCGCGCAGGATCCGCTCGCGGTCGGAAAAGGACGTAAGGACCACCACGGCGACCTCCGGCTGGGCGGCCTTGATCCGCCTCGTCGACTCGATTCCGTCGAGCACGGGCATCTCGAGGTCCATGAGGACGACATCGGGCGTGCGCTCGGTGCAGAGCGAGACGGCCTCCTCGCCGTTTTCGGCAGCCCCCACGAGCTCGACGCCGGCGAAGGTCGCGATGAGCTGTGCGAGCCCTGCGCGGACGACCGCGTGGTCATCGGCGATCACGACCCGGATCATGCGTCGGGGACCTCGAGGACGAACGACGTGCCTGCGCCAGGTGTGGAGCGCACGTCGAGCGTCCCTTCCATGCGCGCAGCGAGCTCCTCCAAGAGCGAGAGGCCGACGTGCCCGTCTGCGCGGCTCTGCTCGCGCTGGGCCTGAGTGAAGCCGGCGCCGTCGTCCGTGACCTCCAGCCGAGCGAGACCGTTCCGGCGCCCGACGCTAACGGAGACCCGCGTCGCACCTGCGTGGCGCTCGACGTTGCGGATCGCCTCGCCCGCCGCGCGATAGAAGAGCAGCTCCGTCTCTTCGTTGAGCGCGAGGTCGTCTGCGACCTCGAGCGAGACGTCGATGCCACGAGCAGGAAGCGGGGACACGAGGTCGTGGAGCGCGGCGTCGAGCCCGGATGCCCGGAGGTTCGGCGGATGGATCTCGACGAGGATGGACCTGATGCGCCGCATGCTGTCGCGAGTGCCGGCCGCTGCCTCCCGTAACGTCGAGCGGACGCTCGGGGACGTCTGCGCGTCGGGGGTGTCGGCTGCAGCGCTGAGCGAGTAGGAGATGCCGGCGAGGTCCTGGACGACGCCGTCGTGGAGCTCGGCGGCGATACGCCGTCGCTCGTCCGCCGAAGCCTCGACGGCCCGGACAAGGAGTGCCTCGCGATCCTGCTGGCTGCGGCGAAGCCGGTTGGCGAGACGCCAGGCGAGCGGCACCTGTACGAGCCAGAGGAGAACGAGGCTGGCGAGCAGTAGCGCGGCGAACGGGAGCCAGATCCTGCGCCCGGTCGAGGCAACCGCGCTGCTGCGTTGATAGGTCTCGAACAGCAGCGGCGTCCCGTCCGGGGCGCGGATCGGAAGGTAGACCTCGTACAGGCTGCCTTCCCCTCGTTCGAATCTGTTCTCCGGGCCCGCGAGGCTGCTCAGCTCGGCGCGGGTCGCGCCGGTGGCGAGAGCCTCGAGCTTGGAGCTGTCCAGCGGATAGCTCGACCCGATCAGCCGCGGCTCGTCCGAGTAGAGGATGCGCCCGTCGCCGTCCCAGATCTTGACGCGGACGACGCGTTCGCCGAGCACGCGTTCCTGAACGATCTGGTCGAGCCTCCGAAGCGCCGTCGGATCTGCTCGCAGCACCCCGTCGCGCAGTGCGGGCTCGACGACTCCCTGGCCGCTGAGAACGGCGAACTGGCGCGCGTCCCGCAGCGCCTCGGTCTTCCCCAGGTTCCGGAAGACGAGCAGCGAGCCGGCGAGGAAGAGCGTGAGCACCAGGAAGCCGGTCAGTGCGAACTGGGCGACGGCGCCGGACACCGAGGGCGCGCCGGCGAGGTCTCGGCTCTCGTTTTGCACACGATCTCCTGCTCCCGGGCTCACGGCTGTTGAGTATCACGGCGTCGCCTCGCGGGCCATGGGCGTACGACCAATGTCCAATTGTTGCCCGGACCCGCTCCTTGACAGGCTCAACCCGTGAACACCACGAGTCGAGAGGAGTCGAAGATGACCAAGTTGAGTGCCTGGATCGTTGTCGCCGTGTCGGGGCTTGCGATTGCGCTCGTTGCCGCACCGGCGGGCGTAGCGAAGAGCCCCGGGGTCCGCGTCGCCGGAGTGTGCACCGCTTCCAGCACCTCGAAGTTGAAGCTCAAGGGGGAAGACGGGCGGATCGAGGTGGAGTTCGAGGTCGATCAGAACCGGAACGGTGTGCGCTGGAACGTCGTCCTCTTGCAGAACGGTCGACGGATCGCCCGGATGGCACGGGTGACGCGCGCGCCGAGCGGCTCCTTCACGGTGCGCAAGCTTGCGGCAGACACGTCCGCAACCGACCGCTTCACGGCCCGCGCGACGAGCCCGTCGCACGAGGTCTGCACCGCACGCGCGTCGATCTAGGGTCGACACGCATCGCTGCGGCGGGAGCCTCACGCGAGGCTCTCGCCGCGAGTCGGCGTCTGACCGCGCAGCGGATCAGCGCTTTCCCGGATGCGGCCTGCTGTGCACGGAGTGATCCTGGCCGGGAAGCCGCAGTTGCGGCTGAGTGCCTGACGGAAGGAGATATGTCATGGCAACCATCGAGAAGGTCGCGACCTTCGCGCCTCCGGGACACGTCGACAGTCCCGTCGAGCTGAAGTCGCGATATGACAACTTCATCGGCGGCCACTGGGTCGCGCCGGTGAAGGGCGAGTACTCCGAGAACCTCACGCCGGCGACCGGCGAGCCGTTCACGGAGGTACCGCGCTCGACGTTCGAGGACGTCGACCTTGCGCTCGACGCGGCGCACGCCGCGAAGGATGCATGGGGCGAGACCTCGACGACCGAGCGCTCACGCGTCCTGAACAGGGTCGCGGACACAATCGAGGACAACCTCGAGCTGCTGGCCGTGGCCGAGAGCTGGGAGAACGGAAAGCCCGTTCGGGAGACGCTGGCCGCCGACATACCGCTCGCGGTCGACCACTTCCGCTACTTCGCCTCGGTCATCCGTGGCGAGGAGGGCGCGATCTCCGAGATCGACAGGAACACGGTCGCGTACCACTTCAAGGAGCCGCTCGGGGTGGTCGGCCAGATCATCCCGTTCAACTTCCCGCTGCTGATGGCGGCGTGGAAGCTGGCGCCCGCGCTGGCAGCAGGGAACGCCGTCGTGTTGAAGCCGGCGAGCCCGACGCCGTGGTCGATCCTCAAGCTCATGGAGCTGCTCGAGGAGATCCTCCCCGAGGGCGTGATCAACGTGGTCAACGGTCCCGGCGCCGAGATCGGCAAGGCGCTCGCGACCAGCAAGCGCATCGCGAAGATCGCCTTCACCGGTGAGACGGTGACGGGGCGGCTGATCATGCAGTACGCGGCCGAGAACATCATCCCGTCCACGACGGAGCTCGGCGGCAAATCGCCGAACGTCTTCTTCGCCGACGTCATGGCCGCCGACGACGACTTCCTCGACAAGGCGATCGAGGGGCTCGTGCTCTACGCCTTCAACAAGGGCGAGGTGTGCACCTGTCCGTCGCGGGCACTGATCGAGGAGTCGATCTACGACGAGTTCATGGGCCGGGCCCTGGAGCGGATCGCAGTGATCCGGCAGGGGCACCCGCTCGATCCCGACACGCAGCTCGGGGCTCAGGTCTCGACCGCGCAGCTCGAGAAGATTGCGAGCTACGTCGAGATCGGGAAGCAGGAAGGCGCTGAGCTCCTGATCGGTGGCGAGCGTGCGCACCTCGGCGGCGAGCTGGAGGGTGGCTACTACTTCCAGCCGACCGTCTTCAAGGGCCGGAACGACATGAGGATCTTCCAGGAGGAGATCTTCGGCCCGGTGCTCGCGGTGACGACGTTCAAGACCGAAGAGGAGGCGTTGCGCATCGCGAACGACACCCTCTACGGTCTCGGCGCAGGCGTCTGGACGCGTGACACGAGCAGGGCGTTCCGCATGGGCCGCGGGATCAAGGCTGGCCGCGTGTGGACGAACTGCTACCACCTCTATCCGGCACATGCCGCCTTCGGCGGCTACAAGGTGTCCGGGGTCGGGCGCGAGAACCACAAGATGATGCTCGACCACTACAGCCAGACGAAGTGCATGCTCGTGTCCTACGACCCGAAGCCGCTGGGCTTCTTCTAGGACGCGATGGGAGCGGAGCTGCCATCAGGGGTCGTCGCCACCGAAGCCGCGATCGCGGAGATCGGGCGCCTCGAGGCGGAGCATGGCCCGCTCGTGTTCTTCCAGTCGGGGGGCTGCTGCGACGGCAGCTCCCCGATGTGTTTCCCGGAGGGAGAGCTTCGGATCGGCTCGAACGACCTCCTCGTCGGCGAGGTGGAGGGCTGCCCCTTTTACATCGACGCCGAGCAGCACGAGCGCTGGGGAAGGCCTTCCTTCGTGCTCGACGTCGCACCGGGAGCCGGATCGGGCATGTCGCTCGAAGGACTCCACGATCTTCACTTCCGACTGGCTACCCCGCCGATCGCGGCTATCTCGGAGGCGCACGCTCTCGACGGATCGAAGCTTCGGGCGAGCGCGAGCTGAAGCTCGGAGACAAGCGCGACGAATTCCGCGATGGCCGAGCGATGATTCGGCCGTGGCTACCTCCATCGAGCGAAGCGCCCGCGTCTCGACGCTGGAGCTGTTCTTCGACCTCGTGTTCGTCTTCACGATCACGCAACTGACGGCCGTCCTCGTCGCGGGCGCCGACGTGGCCGCGCTCGTCCAGGTGGTCGTGATGCTCCTTCTGATCTGGTGGATCTACGACGGATACGCGTGGCTCACGAACGCAATCGAGACGGACCGTGTCCGGTTCCGGTTGCTGCTGATCGGAGGGATGGGCGGGTTTCTCCTGATCGCGCTTGCGGTGCCGACCGCCTACGACGGTGCAGGGCTCGCTTTCGGAATCGGCTACCTCGTCGTCGTGGCGCTGCACGCGGGAATGTTCGTGCGCGGAACTTCCGCCTCGGAGGTGCGTGCCATCCTGCGTATCGCGCCGTTCAACTTCATTGGCGTCGGGCTCGTGATCGTCGGCGGAGCGCTCGGAGGCGACACACAGTGGGTTCTCTGGTCGTCAGCCGCGGTCCTGCTCTGGCTCACACCCCATGTGACGAGCGTCGAGGGATTCGTTGTCTCCGTCTCGCACTTCGTGGAGCGTCACGGCCTGGTCGTGATCATCGCGCTGGGCGAGTCGATCGTCGTCATCGGCGCCGCTGCCGCCGGGCTCCCGCTGAACGGCGGGCTCGTTCTCGTTGCGATCCTCTCGCTCAGCCTGAGCGCCGCTCTCTGGTGGGTGTACTTCAGCGATGAGGATGCGGTCGAGCAGGCATTCCACGAGGCGAGTCCGGCGCGGCAGCCGCAGCTCGCCCTGAACGGGTTCGGCTGACCGGCACTACGGGATCCTCCTGGGCGTGGTCGCTCTCGCCGCGGGCATCAAGAAGTCGATCGGCGAGCCGTACGAACCGCTCGCCGGCTGGGCCGCGATCGGGCTGGCAGGAGGGGTTGCGCTCTTCATAGTCTGCGAGGTCGGCTTCAGGCGGACCTTCGGGATCTCTCGAAACAACATCAGGCTCGTCGCTGCGGCGGCTGTCCTCGCGACGATTCCGATTGGGACCGAGCTGGGAGCCGCAGCCCAGATCGGAGGAGTCGCGGCGATCGTCACCGCTGCGCTCGTTGCGGACGAACGTGTGACGAAAGCGTTGCGTGTTCGGTCCTCCCGGACGTACCTGGGGGACGCGACGCGTACCATTTGACGCCTTGTCTCGCCGTAACGTCGTGTGGCTGCTCACGCTCGCGCTGGCGGTGATCGGATCACAGCTGGCACACGAGCTGGCGTACCGGCTGGTCACTCCTGACGGAGCCCAGCGAGCCCACGAGCTGGCGCGGACCGGCCATGCCTACCTCGTGTATGCGCCGGCGGCCCTCGCGGTCTGCAGCGTGCTCGTCCTGATCGCGCTCGTCGGAGAGCTCCGCCATCTCTTGACCGGCCGCGGCACCGCATCATCTCGACCGTCCGCTCTGACGTTCGCGGTGCTGGCGCCCGCGATCTTCGTCTTGCAGGAGCACTTCGAGCGGCTGTTCCACGACGGCGCCTTTCCCTGGGATGCGTGCCTCCAACCGACGTTCGTCGTGGGGCTGCTGTTGCAGCTGCCGGTCGCGTCTGGCGCGTACCTCCTCTCACGGCTGCTACTTGGCGCTGTCCGTTCGCTCGGGCGCCTGCTCGCCGGACCGTTGCGTGCGCGTGTTTCCGTTCACGGGCTCGTTCGACCTGCGACTCGTTTTCTTCGTTCCGCGGGTCCCCGTGCTCGCGCTCGGGTACGGCTCGCGCGGGCCTCCCGTCTCCTTGCGCTGATCCTGACGGCGGCGCAGTTCGCGTCGCCCGTCGAACCGCGAAGGAGGAGTGCTTGACCCGGCCGATTCGGATGGTAGGACGGGTGTGCTCCGTGTTGGTCGCGACCGTTGCAGTGGCACTGGTCGTGGCTCCCGCGGCGCTCGCCCACGCAACGCTCGTCTCGTCGACGCCGTCTGACGGCGCCGTGCTCGCGCGTGCCCCGAAGCAGGTCGTGCTCTCTTTCAACGAGCCGGTCGAGAGTGCTCTCGGCTCGGTCCGCGTCTACGACGGCGGGCTCCATCGGGTCGACGACGGGGCGACGACGAAGCCCGAGCCGAACGAGGTCGCCGTCGGCGTGCGTTCGGGGCTTCCACGCGGCACGTACACGGTCGCGTGGCGCGTCATCTCGGCCGACTCGCACCCGGTGCACGGGGCGTTCGTCTTCTCCGTCGGGCAGCCGAGCGCAGGCGGTGCCGGAGTGGTCGAGCAGGTGCTCGCCGGGCAGGCGGGATCGAAGAGCGTCGACCTCGTGTTCGGCGTGATCCGGTTCCTGAACCTCGCGCTCATCCTGCTCTGTGCGGGTGGCGCGATCGTCCTCGCCTGGGTGCTGCGGGCCGAGCCTTCGTCGGTTGGCCGGCCGCTCTGGCCCGTGCTGTCCGTGGCCGGGCTGCTGCTCGCGCTCGTCTCGGTCGCCGGCATAGGGCTCGAGGGGGCGCAGGCAAGCGGTCTCGGCCTCGGCTCCGCGTTCCGGCCGTCCCTCTTCGGAGACGTGGTCGATACGCGGTTCGGCAATGTCTGGCTCGTTCGAGCCGGGCTGGCGCTGGCGTTCGCGCTACTCGCGGCCCTCGCGCTGCAGCGCGAGGGCCAGAGGCGTGCTTTCGCGTGGTACGCGGTTGCGCTCGGTGCGGCGCTTGCTCTCACGCCCGCGCTATCGGGTCATGCGCGGGTCGAAGGCACGCTCGGGGTCGTGAGCGACTGGGTGCACGTCCTCGCGGCCTCCGCCTGGACCGGCGGACTCGCGTTCGTCCTGCTCGCACTCCTGCTCGTGAGCGGTGATCGCTGGGAACTCGCACGTCGAGTGGTGCCGCGTTTCTCGGCGCTCGCCGTGATCTCCGTCGCGCTCCTGCTCATCGCAGGAGTCGTGAGCGGGTTCCTCGAGGTGCGAACGTGGAGCGGCCTCTGGAGCACGACCTACGGCCAGCTTCTGCTGGTCAAGGTGGCTCTCGTCGTTCCGCTTCTCTGCCTCGGCCTGTTCAACAACCGCATCTCGGTTCCGCGGCTTCGTTCGGGAGTCGCCTCCGCTCGCGAGCAGCGGCACTTCCTGACGACCGTCGGAATCGAGCTCGCAGTCATGGTCGTCATCGTCGGCGTCACCGCGGCTCTCGTCGCCGAGACTCCGGCGAAGGCGCAGCAATCGGTCTCGGCGGGGCCGGTGTCGCGTGACGTCTCGGTCGGTCCGTTCGACCTCGACGTTCTCGTCGACCCGGCTCGGACGGGGCCGAACGCAATCCACATCACCGTGCTCCAACGTGCGACCGGGCAGCTGGCGGACGTGGACGAGATCCGCGTCGCGGCATCTCTCCCGGCCGCGGGTCTCGGCCCGCTCCGCTTCAAGTCGACACCAGCCGGACCCGGGCACGTGATCGTGTCCGGGGCGACCTTCCCGGTCGCCGGTACGTGGAAGCTCGAAGTGGACGTCCGCCGGGGTGAGTTCGACCAGTGGAGCACGACTATTGACATCCCAATCGGAAAGGACTGAATCCATGAAGGCACGTCTGATCGTTCTTGCAACCGCCGCTCTCTCGATGCTCATCGCAGCCGGAGTGGCCCAGGCACACGTCACCGTGCATCCGAATGCGCTGCCGGCCGACGGCTTCACCGTGATCGGCATCAACGTCCCGAGCGAGGAGGCAACGGCGGCCACCGTGAAGGTGGACGTGAAGTTCCCGAACGGCGTGTACTCGGCCTCACCCGCCGTGATCCCCGGCTGGAAGAGTGTCGTCATCACGAAGAAGCTCTCGAAGCCGGTGGAGGTCGAGCCGGGCGAGAGCGTCAGCAGCCGGGTCGACCGCATCGTCTTCTCCGGAGGGCGCATCGGGCCGGAGCGGTTCCTCTCGTTCCCGGTGTCGATCAAGGTCCCGGACGCGAGGCCCGGGTCGCTCCTCACGTTCAAGGCCGTGCAGACGTACTCGAACGGCCACGTCGTCCGCTGGATCGGTGGCCCGAGCTCTGAGGAGCCGGCGCCGCAGGTGCTCGTACGGTCCGCGTCCTCGCCGGTGCTCGACTACCCGGCCGGAACGACCGCGGCGAAGCAGGGGATGACGAAGACGCTGAAGGGCGTCGTCTTCGGGCTTCCACTCGTGGCGTTCGGCGCATATCTCGCGCTCCGGAGGCGCAGGAACAGCGCGTGACTCGAGCTCTGCTCGCCGCGGCATTGTCCGCGCTCGTCGTCTGCTCCACCGCCGCCGCACACGGCGGCGGTGGAGCGCTCGGGTTTCGCTCCAAGGTGACCGGGACAAAACCGACTGTTTCCGGCGTCTCGATCACCGTCCTCGACTACGACGACCGGCTCGAGCTTCGCAACGAGACGGGAAAGCCGCTCGTCATCCTCGGCTACGAGGGCGAGCCCTACCTCGCCTTTCGTGACGGCCGCGTCTACCGCAACGACCGCTCACCCGCCACCTATCTCAACGACGACCGGTACGGACAGGTGCAGCTGCCGGCGAAGGCCGACGCCAAGGCGGCTCCGGAGTGGAAGGAGGTGTCGCCGCGCGAGGACTTCGACTGGCACGACCACCGCATCCACTGGATGAGCACGACCTTGCCGCCGATGATCCAGGCAGCCAAGGGCAAGCCACATCACGTCTTCGACTGGACCGTCCCGGCGCGCCTGGACGGGAAGCCGCTCGCGATCGCGGGCTCGCTCGACTACCAGCCTCCTCCGAACAAGATCCCGAAGCCGCTCATCGCCATCCTCGGGCTCGTCGTCGCCGGGGGTGGCGCCGCCGTCTGGCTGCGCCGCCGACGTGTACGCGTCGGCTGAGGTCGGCGCCGCTCGGTCGGTGCCGGCTCAGCCCGAGCGCCGAGCCGGCACCTATGTGAGCGATCTCTACGGCTGTCGGAGTCGCGCCCCGGCGTAGGCCGCGAGCCCGTAGATGATCAGGATGTCGATCGCGAAGACCGCCATCGACCACCACGGATACGCATCCGCGAAGAACAGCTGGCCAAACGCGCTGGCACCTGCCACGGCGATCCCGAACCAGCGGGCAATCTCACTCCCGCTCATCAGCGAGAAAGCGGCAACCAGGCACAGGGCGCCTAGGATCGTCACGATCCAGCCCCAGGTGTTGAGGCCGCTGAACACGAACGTCGCGTTGGCCGTGAAGACCTTCGACGACGAGATCGCGAGGATGCCCTCGACGACGCCCCAGACGCCGACGAAGGCGAGCATGATCGCCGAGAAGAGGACCCAGCCAATGCCATGAGGCTCGCTGTACACGTCCACAGCCGGCATGCCCGAGGTAACGACAGCACCATTACCCTCGACCGTCCTTGGTCTCTCGATGATTGACACGGTTCAACCTCCTTCGAACCCGACTGACCGCGTGTGCACGGTCGCAGCACAAGGCTCCGCCTTCCCGATCGACGATGCATCGGCCGCGCTACTGATCCCCACTCCGTAGTTAGCCGAGCGGTCGGAAACGCGATCGTCGGGCGTCCGGGTACTGTCCAGCCTCGGTCACGTTGTCGTCGAGGAGGGGCTCATGAGCGTCCAACGTGAGGGTGGCTGCTGCCTGCGGAGAGGTCCGTTACCGGCTGAAGTCCGACCCGCTCTTCACGCATTGCTGCCACTGCCTGAACTGCCAGCGTCAGACCGGCAGCGCCTTCGTCATCAACGTCCTGATCGAGACCGACCGCGTGGAGCTACTTGCCGGCGAGCCGCAGTCTGTCGCCGTGTCTCGCAGCGGCGGCAAGAAGCAGAAGATCTGGCGCTGCACGACCTGCCAGGTCGCGGTCTTCAGCCAGTACACGAGTCCCCGCGTGCGGTTCGTTCGCGCGCGGCACGCTCGACGACCCTTCGAGCGTTGCGCCGGACGTTCACATCTTCACGAGGTCCAAGCTCCCCTGGATCACGCTCCCGGAGTCGGTGCCGGCATTCAACGTCTACTACGACACGAAGAAGTTGTGGCCGGCGGAAAGTCTCGAGCGACTCGAGGCGATCATGGCGCCGGCGGACTCCGGCGCCTGAGCGCGCACATGGCGATTCATATGTCTCCGGTCTCCTTGCCGCAACCCGCGAAGACAACGCTGTAGACCACGCGCGCCTAGCAATCGGTGCTAGGCGCGATGCGGCGTAGCGAAGGACGGGAGCGACGGGACTCGAACCTGCGACC
Organism: uncultured Actinomycetes bacterium; assembly: GCA_963734825.1. GTDB lineage: Bacteria > Actinomycetota > Thermoleophilia > Gaiellales > Gaiellaceae > GMQP-bins7. Next base: position 611,187 of record CAVTIQ010000005.1, read on the forward strand.
TCCCGCGTGACAGGCCGCGACTGGCGTTGCCGAGCGATCCTGACCGGACACGTAACCACCGTTCGTCCAGGCGTTTCGACGGATCGGCTCCATCTTCAGCCCGCGCTCCAAATCGGTTTCACTTCCACACGCCCCATCCACGCCCGATCGCGTCGCCGCGCCGTGCGTACGGTGCGGGTGGACTGTGTCAAGCATTGCGGCACACTCAAACCGTGACGTGGTGGAAACGGCTCCGGCGAGGCAATGGCCCTGAATCGGACTTTGGCGCGCTGGTCGAGGGAACAGAAGACGGCTCGCTCTACGCGTACGAGTCGCTGGTTCATCACCTGATAGCGACTGCCGTGAAGCGGCGGCCCGACGACGAGGAAGTCAAATGGCTTCGCGGCCAGGATGCGTCGACGTGGCGGCGCATCGAGGCAGCGCCGCGAGATCATCGCTTGTACGAGGACGTCTACCCGCTGGCTCAGGAGCTCCAGAAACTGCTCGGAGCCGACTGTTCCACGCTCCTCGCGGTGATGGCGAGCTTCCACCGAAGCGGGTATGTGCGTGAGGCCGCCGTCGACATCCTGACCACGCGGCAAGACGCCCTGTCCGACAACTCGCTTGCATTGCGCACCTCGGATTGGGTCGACGTCGTACGTCAGAAGGCCCGGAGCGCAGTGCTCAACCGCATCGATCGCCGCCACGCGCTCTCGATCGTACCGCTGCTCGTCGCGACGCTCGATCAGGATCGGTCGCAAGGCCTCTTGGACGAGTACTTGGCGCGGCTCGACTCAGAAACAGTCGGCGATCTCGCGCGTTTCGGGTCTCGGGCGACGCGCCGGCTCTTCGTCAATCGGCTCGAGCTCCCCGATGAGGAGCTCATGCGCCGCGCCATCGAGGACGAGGATTCGCTGGTCCGGTCCCGTGCCGCACAGACGCTGCTCGCACGGCGTTCGGATGCAGCCGGTGAACTCTTCATGAGAGCGTCGGGTGTCGTTCGAGCTCTCGCTCTTGAGAACGCTCCGGCAGAATTGGTGCTGGAACGTGAGCAGGCTCTCCTGCTCGAGCGGCGTGCGACCGTGCGGCATGCCGCACAACGACGTCTGTCGGAGCTAGGGACAGAAGTGGTCGACCGCTATCGCGGCCTGGTTGGGGTGCCTTCGCCGACTCCCACGGCAATCATCGGCCTAGGAGAGACCGGTGGGCGGGAGGACGAGCCGCGGCTCGTCAAGCTCCTAGAGCATCAGGATGAGGCGGTGCGTCGGGCGGCGCTTCGTGCTTTGCGGTGGATTGTTTCCGAGCCTGTCCTGATGGAGATGGCATTCCGGGCGTTGCACGACCCGTCGGACCTCGTGGTTCGGGCGGCCGCTCGCTTGCTTCGTCGACGCGCCTCTCGCATCCCGAAGGACGTCATCGACGGCGCGGTGGCGTCGCCGTCCAGGTCCACCCACCTGGCCGGTCTTTGGCTGGCGCGTCGCTCCGACGGTTGGAGCCGGCTTGAGGCTGATCTCAAGCTTTCGACTGACCCGGATGAGGACGTTGCGCGCGCGGGACGAGAGGACCTCGTGAGCTGGGTGTCTCGCGTGGCTCCGACGCTTTACAGCGCCGCCTGCGGATCAGCTCGAGTCGATCCGTTCGCTTCTCGATCGGCGCGGCTAGAGAAATCGCTCGACCGGAACATCCGATTCCACTGCGGAATCGACTCGTAGAGGTCGAGCGTGACACGGATCGACGAGTGGCCACCTCCGTGCCTGGGCGTACTCCGGGCGCCCGCGTGCGGAGATTTCCGCTCGAGCTGTCGACCGCCTCGGACCGGAGCGGATGGTAGTGCTCGCCGAGACGTACGCCGACCTTCCACTCGGAACCGTCGACGCGTCGATCGTCGCGACGGCGGAGCGGCTCGGCGAAGCGAGTGTCGCACGCTCGACCGTCGTCACTTCACGGTCGTCCGGCCTGCGCACGTCGAGGCGTTCACGCTTCTCCCCTGATCTCCCTGGATCGCCCGACGCCCCATCCACCCCATTGCCACGGGCGGCAGGGGCGCGACTGAGAAACGAAAACCGCCTGCATGCAGGCGGTTCTGAGACGGGAGCGACGGGACTCGAACCCGCGACCTCCGGCGTGACAGGCCGGCGTTCTAACCAACTGAACTACGCCCCCGAGCCGCGTGATTGTAGCCGGGCGCGGAGGGTGTCACGGCCACCGCGGTACGTACGCTTCGGTGTCTGTGGCCACCGCCGACTGGATCGTCATCGGCGTCGTTCTCCTGTTCGGTTTCTACGGGCTCTCCCGAGGACTCGTCCGGGGTGCGCTGTCGCTGGCCGGGTTCGCGCTCGGCGCATACGTCGGCGCCCAGGTGGCTCCGGCGCTCCTCGCCAACGGGTCGCCGTACGCGCCGCTCGTCGCTCTCGGTGGTGCGATCCTCGGCGGCGTCCTGCTGCAGTCGCTCGCTGGGATGCTCGGAGGGATGTTGCGGACGAGCATGGGAGCGCTTCCCGGCTTCCACCTGGTCGACTCAGTGGCGGGCGCGGTACTCGGCATCGCCGCCGGCGTCCTGATCTGCTGGGCGGTCGGTGCGGTCCTGCTCTACCTGCCCGGACAGTCCGAGCTGCGCCGGTCGGTGCAGGAGTCGGCGATCCTCTCGCGGATCAATCAGGAGTTCCCGCCCGAGCGGCTCCTGGAGACGCTCGAACGCGTCGATCCGATCGGTGTCGTGCTCGGGCCGCCGGCGATCGTGCCCCCGCCCGACACGACGATGGCGAGTAATCCGAGGGTCGTCCTCGCCGCGACGAGCGTCGTACGCGTCACGGGTCTCGCGTGTGGTCTCGGCATCGAAGGTTCGGGCTGGATCGTCCGTCCCGGGCTCGTCGTCACCAACGCCCATGTCGTGGCCGGCATACGGAAGCCTCACGTCGACAGGCGTGCCGGCGCGGGCCGCGACGCCACCGTCGTCGCGTTCGACGCGGACGAAGATCTTGCGGTGCTGCGCGTGAAGGGTCTCCGCGGCCGCCCGCTGCCGCTCGCCGACCCGGAGCGCGGGACGGCGGTCGCGCTCGTCGGCTACCCGGGGAACGGCCCTCTGACCCGGACGCCCGGCCGGCTCGGAGGAACGGGAAAGGCCCCGTTCCGGGATGCCTATGGACGCGGGCCCGATCACGCGATCCGCGACGGCGATCCGAGGTGCCGTGCGCGCTGGGCTCTCCGGCGGCCCGGCAGTCGATGCTCAGGGCCGAGTGCTGGCGACCGTGTTCGCCCGGCGTCCCGGGGAAGTGGGCGGTTACGGGATTCCGTCGTCGGTCGTACGCAACGTGCTCGAGCAGGTAGGGACGAAGGCGCTCTCGACCGAGTGCGCTCGCTGAGGTAGCGCTCTCAGCTGAGGACGTCGAGTGCCGCAAGCGGCTGGCGAAACGGCGGGATGACGTAGGCGCCGGCCGCCTGCTCGCGGGCTCTCTCCAGGAGCTCCTTCGCCAGCTCCAGCCCGACCTCGTTCGCCGCGTTTCCCGCGTCGCGGAGTCGCTTCTGCACGTGCTCCGGAATCACGATCCCAGGCACCTCGTTGTGGAGCCGCAGCGCGAGCTGGTAGGTGCGCACGTAGAAGATGCCGACGAGCATCGGGATCGGGGCCGCTCCGCCGAGTCGCTCGACGAACCGGTCGAGGTACTCCATGTCGAAGAGGGCCTGGGTCATCGCGAAGCTCGCACCCTCCTCGAGCTTCTGCTCGAAGCGCCTGAGCTCGTAGTCGAGGTCGTCAGCCGCGGGGTTCACCGCGACGCCGAGGAAGAACGACGTCGGCGCTTCGATCTCCGCCCCGTTGAAGTCCTCACCCGCGTTCAGGCGGCGAATGATGCGTGCGAGCCCGATGGAGTCCACGTCGTACACACCCTGCGATCCGGGGTAGTCCCCGGCTTCGGGTGGGTCGCCGGTCACCGCCAGCACGTTCCTGATGCCCTCTGCATGCGCGCCGAGGAGCGTCGACTCGAGCCCGGCGATCGAGGAGTCACGTGGCGTGAGATGGGGGATGGTCTCGATGCCGACGCGCCGCTGGATCGCGCAGGAAGCGATGATTCCGCTCATCCGCGCTCTAGCGCGGGGATTGTCGTTGACATCGACGACGTCGACCTTTCCCGAGTCCTTGAGCGTCTGCGCGATGTCGAACATCGCCTGCGGGTTGGCGCCACGAGGAGGGTCGATCTCGACCGAGACCACGAACTCGCGAGCCGCGAGCTTTCGTTGGAGGAGCGTCTCGACCCCGGGTTCCACCGGTGCGACTGACAGCTCTCGCGCGCGGACGACCAGTGGTGCGGTCGGTCGCCGATGCTCGTCGACGGCCTGACGGATCGCGCCGATCTGGGCCGGTGTGCAACCGCAGCAGCCCCCGATGATCCGCGCGCCGAGTTCGTGGGCATGCGCCGTGAACTCGCCGAAATAGTCGGGAGTTGCATGCGGAAAGACGATCCGCGTTCCGGCGAGGCTCGCGAGCCCGATGTTGGGCATCACCGCGAGGGGCATATCCGCCGATCCCATCTTCGCGATCGCGCGAAGCGCCGCCTGGGGTCCTGCGCTGTGATTCGCGCCGATGGCGACGACGTCTTGGTCAGCGAGTGTCGCGGCCACCTCTCCAGCGCCGATACCGCCAAGCGTGAGCGCGTCCTCGTCGAAGGTCAGGAGCGCGACGATGGGCAGTGAGGACACCGAGCGGACGGCGGCGATTGCCGTCAGCAGACGCTCGACGTCGAAGAACGTCTCGACAGCGAACAGGTCGACTCCGCGTCCCTCGAGCAGCTCCGCCTGCTCTGCGTAGACGGCGTACTCGTCCTCGTCGACTTCGCGGGCATCGCCGATCGGCCCGATCGATCCCGCGATGAAGACCTCACGGCCGGAGACGTCGCGGGCTTCGCGCGCGATCTTGACCGCAGCCTCGTTGATCTGCCGCACCTCGTCGTCGAGGAAGCGCTCGCGAAGCTTGTGGCGGTTGGCCCCGAACGAGTTCGTCTCGATGAGCTCTGCGCCGGCGCGGATAAAGCCGAGATGGAGCGAGAGCACGCTCTCGGGCGCACGCAAGTTCGCCTCTTCCGGGCAGCGAAGTCGTGGAACCGCGCTCGAGACCAACGCGCCCATCCCGCCGTCCGCGACGATCGGAGGGCCGGCCGAAAGTCGTTCCAGAAACCGCTTCGCCATGGCGATTCACTCTAGGTCAACCCGTGAAGTGACCTCGTCAACACATTCCGGGGGATCGGTCAACCGCCTACGGGTGACGCCCGCAGTGGGGGGATCACTCACGCTTGAGATCACTCATAGCGCGCGAGCGATGCGGCGGTCGCGCGAGTGAGCTGCAAGTGCAAGTGAGGGGCAAGTGCGGTTCCTCCCCAATCGAGGGACCTGCCGGGACAAAGGAGCGGGGCCAACGGCGGCAACCCCGCTCCTGTCCCTCTTTCGGAGCGGGATCGAGCACCTCTCAAGTCGATGCAGGTTTCTGCCGATGAAGGCACAGGACTCCCGGCTGGGGACTGACGGCAATCAGAACCAGGCGCGGAGCATTTGAGATCGGGCGGCCCAGAAGCCGCCCTTTCTCGTTCAGGAGGACGTCGGGCGCGCGACTAAAGCCTGTGCCACTCGAAGACGGCGATCAGGCAGCCCGTCTCGCTCCAGGAGTTGTGGTGCGTGCCCGCCTCGTAGCTGACGAAGTCTCCTGGCCCGAACACCGTGCCATCGGAGTCCACCAGGTCGCCCTCGAGGATCAGGAACTCCTCCATGCCCGGATGATCGTGGGCGATCGTCACGGCGCCCGGCGCCATGCGCATCAGGTAGGTGCCTTCCTGTGTCTCGCGGTCGAAGCTGAGCGGGAGCCAGCTCATCTCGGGTTGCACCGGGCCTTCGAGGTCGTACGGGAGAAACGGTGTCGTGTGTGCATTGACCACGGTGCGGCCATGCGTTGAGTCGGTCATCGAAAGCTCCTCGGTTCAGTCCGTATGGATGGTTCGGCCTTCCATGCCGCCCGCAACGACGACGACCTGCCCGGAGACGTGCCCGGACAGGGTGTCCGAAGCGAGCACGACGACCTGGGCGGCGACGTCGTCGGGCTGCGCGATCTTCCGCAGCGCCATCGTGCGCGATACGGCCGCGACCTGTTCCGGGTCGACGAGCCCGCGTGTCATGGGCGACTCGGTCCAGCCGGGAGCGACCGCGTTCACACGCCCTCGCGGCGCGATCCGCACGATCTCGTTCTTGAGCGAGAGCAGAAGCCCGCCGAGGATCGCCGACTTCGCGGCGGCGTAGTCGGCGTGGCCCGCCTCGCCGAACACGCCGGCGGTCGAGCCGACGAGGACGAGCGAGCCGTGGCCCGTCCGCTCGACTTCGCGCAGGAACTCGCGGGCGACGAGGAAGGTTGCCGTGAGGTTCGCGCGTAGCGTCTCCTCCCAGCGTTCGAGCGGAAGCTCCCAGACCGGGATGTCGTCTCGCGGCCAGACGCCCTGCACCTCCACGCAGACGTCCACCTGCCCGAGAGCCGCGCGCGCGTCGTCGAAGAGTCGCGCGACCTCATCCTCGACAGTGAGATCCGCCTGCGCGATCGGCGCTCCGCCGAGCTCTGCCGCGAGCGCGCGGGCGCGTTCCTCTCCACGGTGATAGTGGACGAGGACGCGGGCTCCCTCCGACGCGAAGGCACGCGCGCAGGCCGAGCCGATGCCGCCCGAGCCGCCCGTGATCACGACGCCCTTGCCCTGAAGCCCCGTCTCGATGCGGCGTAGGCTACTCGCGTGCGCGTCCACGTCATATCGGACATGGAGGGCGTCGCCGGCATCGTGAAGTGGCAGCAGACGACCGGCGGCGAGTCGCTCTACGACGAGGGACGCAAGCTCTACACGGAGGAGATCAACGCGGCGGTTCGCGGTGCGAAGGCCGCGGGCGCGACGGAGATCGTGGTCATGGACTGCCACGGCGCGGGCAAGGGCTGGACGTTCAACTCGTTGCTCCCCGAGGATCTCGATCCCGATTGCGACTACGTCGTGCAGGAGGAGTGGACCGAGTACACGGACTTCCTCGAGCAGGGGTGCGACGCGGCGCTCTTCGTCGGCATGCACGCACGCGCGGGTACGCGGGACGGTGTCATGAACCACACGATCTCGGGTCGCGACTACCAGAACCTCTGGTTCAACGACACGCTCGTGGGAGAGACGGGGATCAACGCCGCGCTTTGCGGCACGTGGGGCTGCCCCGTCCTCCTCGTCACGGGCGACGAGGCCTCGTGTCGCGAGGGCACGGCGCTCCTGGGTGAGCGGACTGACGACCGTTGCCGTCAAGTGGGGCCTCGGCGGAGAGTCGGCTCGGATGATCCCTCCGGTCCGTGCGCGGCAGCTGATCGAGGACGGTGCGCGCCGGGCGCTCGCCGACCTGAAGGCGGTCGCGCCGTACGATCCGGGTCGTCCGTGTGAGGTGAAAGCCGAGTTCAAGAGCACGACCGAGCCGGATCGGCTGCGTTTCCGCCCCGGGGTCGAGCGCATCGACGACCGTACGATCGTCTCGCGTGCCGACACGTGGTGGGAGGCATGGAAGCAGTTCTACTTCTAGCTCCGTGACCTCTTTCCCGCCCGCTTCTGCGAGGCGGTCGCCGCATCGCGTTTTGACCGACGTGTCAGCCGACATCTACACGCACGACGAATGCCGCCGTGTGCAGGGCATTCCTTGCGGTCGGCCTACGGCGATGAGTCCCCATCTGATTGACATGACGTGTATCCGGGTGTGACACTGGACCGCTGCGGTTCAGCTCCGGGTGACACGGTGCGGGCAACATGCAGACACGTTCGACGTCGAATGATGTGCAACCCCACCTAGGAGGACAAATTCATGAAACTCAGGGTCACGCTCGTGGTGGCGCCGATTCTCGCGCTTTTCTTTGCAGCCGTCGCGGTCGCAACGACCGATAACGGCGCCGCCGCGTCGGCGGCCAAAGCGGCAACGATCACCTGCGGAAGCACCCGTACCATCGGGATGGCCGCGCCGATCACAGGTCCCGCAGCGTCGATCGGGACGGATCAGCTGGACTGGGCAAAGTTCTTCGTGAGCAACTGGAACAAGCTGAAGGTAAACAAGAACCGCAAGATCAAGGTCATCCAGGGCGACACGCAGCTCGGCGTCAACACGTCTTTCGCCGTGTCCGTCGCGCAGTCGTTCGCGTCCAACTCGAAGCTGCTCGCGGTTGTCGGCCCGGCCGGCAGCCAGGAGGTCGTAGCCTCGACATCCGCCTATGAGTCCGGCGGGCTCGGCTTCGTCTCCGGCTCGGCGACACGCACCTCGCTCGCCGACGGAGTGACCGACGGCAACCGCATCGGATACTTCTACCGGACGGTGCCCAACGACTCGATTCAAGGCCCGACGGTGGCCAACTACATCACCAAGAAGCTCAATGCGACGCGCGTGTACATCATCGATGACCAGGAGACTTACTCACAAGGTCTCGCGGACAGCGTGCAGGCGATCCTGAAGGCGAGGGGCGTCACGGTCACGCGCGACTCCATCAGTCAGCAGGCCTCGGACTTCTCGTCGAACATCGCGAAGATCCCGGGCAACACGCAGGTCGTCTACACGCCGTGGCAGCTGTCGCCGCAGGCCCAGACCTTCGGCCAGCAGCTCAAGGCGGCCGGCAAGGGCGGCATCACGATGTTCGGCTCGGACGGCCTGTTCGACCCGGCCACGTGGAAGATCACCGGTTCGTACGTCTCGTTCTTCCCGGTCGACACGTCGTTCGCGGTCGTCAAGGCATTCCAGAATGCGCACGGCGGCAACGGCGAGTTCTTCGGAGCTCCGAGCTACGTCGCTGCCCAGGTCGCGACCATGGCGGTCACCAGGGCGTGCGCCGACGGCAAGGCCACCCGTGCGGAAGTCCGTGCAAAGCTGGCCAAGATCAACATTCCCGCGAAGGTCTCGCTCCTGGGGATCCGTATCGACTTCCAGAGGAACGGCAACCTCCGCCACGGCGGGTTCGGGGTCTACCAGATCCAAAGCGACGGAACCTACAAGCGGGTCGGCTAGCACTTCGGTCCGATTCACACGAGAAGGCGTGCGGTCCACCCAGTGGGCCGCACGCCTGTAACGGACCGCTACTCAAGACGGCATGCGACTCCCTGACGAGTCGCGTGCGGTTTTGAAAGGGTTGGGATTCGACCGTGAACCCGAACCTCCGGCAACAGCTAGTCAACCTCACCGGCCTGGGCGTGGCGCTGATCGCTTGGATGCTCATCGCGGTCTATTTCGGCCCGGTCCCGGCGGGCACGTCGCCCTGGGTCTTCTTTCTCCAGCTCACCGTGAACGGCCTCATTCTCGGCAGTCTGTATGCGCTGATCGCGCTCGGGTACACGATGATCTACGGAGTCCTGAAGCTGCTGAACTTCGCGCACGGCGACGTCTACATGATCGGCTCGTTCATCGGCTTCGGCGTCTTGACCGTTCTCGGCGGGCCGCTCAGCCCGGCGATTCCGGTCGTGCTGCTCGTCCTCTGCATGTTTTCGGTCGCGATGATCGGCTCGGGTCTCCTCGGGCTCGCGATCGAGCGCTTTGCCTATCGGCCGCTTCGCGACGCTCCGCGGATCGCGCCGCTCATCTCGGCGCTCGGCGTGGCGTTCTTTCTCGAGAACTCGGCGCTGCTGCTCTTCGGCACCTCATACCGCAACTACGACGGCTTCACCCTGATCAGCTACGACGGGCTCCATCTCGGCGGTGACGGCGGTGTGTTCGTCCAGTACCTCGGACTGATGGTCTTCGTCCTCGCGGTCGCCCTCATGGTCGCGCTCGTCGCACTCGTCCGCTGGACGCGGCTCGGGAAAGCGATCCGCGCCGTCTCGTTCGACCGAGAGGCGGCGTCCATGATGGGGATCGACACCGACCGCGTTATCGCCGGAACGTTCTTCATAAGCTCTGCGCTGGCCGGGGCGGCCGGGGTGATGTTCGGGCTGCTCTTCAGCCAGATCTACCACCTGATGGGCTTTCTCGCGGGCCTGAAGGGCTTCACCGCCGCTGTCGTCGGCGGGATCGGCAGCATCCCCGGCGCGATGCTCGGGGGCCTGCTCGTCGGGCTGGTCGAGTCGTGGGCGAACGGCTACCTGAACGGCAACTGGTCCGCGCTGGTGGTGTTCGGAATCCTGATCGCAGTCATGTTGGTCCGGCCCACTGGGATCCTCGGAACCCCGGCGTTGCAGAAGGTGTAAATCCAGTGACCGAACGCTCCGAAAGCGCACCCGAGGGTGCCGAGCCCGCCGAGACCAGTGGCATCGGCGTCGACCAGTGGGTCGCCGAGTCAGATGACCGCCGAGAGCGCCATTCCGGCTTGCGTGGTCGGATCGAGCATCTCTGGGGGATCCTGCCGCCGGCGGGCAAGCTGGCCCTGCTGACACCGGCAATCATCGTCCCGTTTCTACCGATCAGCAACGGCAACCTCTACAACTACGGCGTCTTCATCCTCATCTACGCGCTGCTCGCGCTGGGGCTGAATGTCGTCGTCGGGTGGGCCGGGCTGCTGGATCTCGGATACGTCGCGTTCTTCGGCTTCGGCGCGTACATCTATGCGTTCCTCTCGGGCACCCACTCGGCGGGCGGTCACACCTACACCCACCACTGGGGCGCCGAGAAGACGATCCCCATCGCCGTCGTCGTGTGCGCGCTGCTCGGTGTCTTTCTGGGCTCGTCGTCGCGCAGGCTGCTCGGCGACTACCTCGCGATCGTGACGCTCTTCTTCGGCCAGGCCTTCCTGGTCTTCACGAACGCCGCCAACCCCGCCGGGATCACGAACGGCTCGAACGGCCTCGCCAATGTCGACCCGCTGACGTTCTTCGGCGACCGGATCGTGATCGACACGACACGCGGCTACTACTGGTTCCTGCTCGGCACCGTCGGTCTTCTCCTCGTCGTTCTCTACACCCTCAGCGAGTCGCGCACCGGCCGCGCGTGGAAAGCTTCCCGCGAAGACCCGCTCTCCGCAGAGCTGATGGGGATGCCGGTCAACCGGCTGAAGATCATGGCGTTCAGCTTCGGCGCCGGTATCGCGGGTCTCGCAGGGAGCATCTTCGCGGCAGTGCAGACCGGTGCGTTCCCGCAGAACTTCGGCACGACGGTGCTGATCATCATCTACGCCGTCGTGATCCTGGGCGGAACAGGAAGTCTCACCGGGATGATCGTCGGCGCTGTCGTCATCGTCGCTTCCAACCAGGCGCTCGACTCGACGTCGCCACCGAACCTGCCGCGCATCCTCTTCTACGCGGCCGTGATCGCCGCCGTCTACTTCACGCTGAAGTCCTGGCCGCAGAGGCTCGCCGCGTTCGGTGGAACTGCGCTCTTCGGCATCCTCGTACACGCGGTCGTCGGTTCCGTTTGGTCCGACGGAACTGCCGGCGAGGTTACGTCGGGAGGCTTCCTCGACGGTGTCATCGGGAATTGGGTCTTGATCCCTGCTGACCCGAGCCGGCTCGCTGTCTACGGCTATCTCATGCTGATCGTCTCGGTGACAGTGCTCGTGCAGCTCAAGGGCTGGTGGCGGATCGGGGTCCTCGTGCCAACGCTGTACCTCACCGCGTTCGTGTGGGAGAACCTGATGATTCAGCAACCCTCGGTGACGCGGCAGGTGCTCCTCGGACTGCTGCTGATCGGGGTGATGACCATCCGGCCACAGGGGCTCTTCGGACAGGCGAAGGTCGAGATCGTCTGATGGCCCGCATGCTGGAGCTCACGAACGTCTCCAAGGCCTTCGGAGGGCTGCTGGTCATCGACGGGCTCGACTTCCACGTCGACGAGCACGAGATCGTGAGTGTGATCGGCCCGAACGGTGCGGGAAAGACGACGCTGTTCAACATCGTCACCGGCGTCTACGAACCGGACGAGGGCGAGATCCTCTTCGAAGGCCAGTCGATCGTCGGGCTCCCGCCGTACAAGATCTCCCAGCGCGGCATCGCACGCACGTTCCAGAACCTGCGGCTGTTCCTGAACATGTCCGTGAAAGAGAACGTGATGGCTGCCGAATACGGTCACACCAAAGCGGGCGTCGTCCGCTCGGTACTACGTACGCCGGGGATGCGCAAGGAGGAGCGGGCGATCCGCGCTACGGCCGAGGAGAAGCTCTCGTTCTTCGGCGAGCGGCTGATGGGCTATCGCTGGGACCAGCCGGCGTACTCGCTCTCGTACGCCAACCGGCGGCGGCTCGAGATCGCCCGGGCGATGGCGACCAACGCCAGGATCCTCCTGCTCGACGAGCCCGCCGCGGGCATGAACCCCGTCGAGACACATGAGATCACGGAGCTGATCGGCAAGCTTCGGGATGAGCTCGGGCTCACCATCTTCGTTATCGAGCACGACATGCACCTCGTCGAGGGTATTTCGGACCGGGTCGTCGCGCTCGACCACGGAGTCAAGATCGCGGAGGGCACCTTCGAAGAGGTGGCGACGAACCCGCGAGTCGTCGAGGCGTACCTCGGCGTGCGCGCGGCCGATAACGAGGCGGCGTCGTAGAGTGAACGCTGCGTCGACCCCCGCCACGGCGCCCGATAGTACGTCGCTGCTCGAGTTGGAGCATGTGGACACGTACTACGGCCAGATTCACATCCTCAACGACGTCTCCATCAAGGTCGGCGCGGGCGAGCTCGTCTGTCTGCTCGGCGGCAACGCATCTGGAAAGTCGACCACGCTGAAGACCTGCCTCGGCATCGTCAAGCCGCGTCAGGGGCGTGTGATGTTCGAGGGCGAGGACATCAGTGCACGGAACACGAGCTACAGGATCGGACGGGGGATGGCGATCGTTCCCGAGAACCGGCGGCTCTTTGCGCCGATGAGCGTGCTCGAGAACCTGCAGATGGGCGCATACCTCCGTGGGAAGGGCGACCAGGAGGACTACGATCGCGTCTACGACCTCTTCCCGCTTCTCTACGAGCGCCGCGCCCAGCTCGCAGGGACACTGTCCGGCGGCGAGCAGCAGATGGTGGCAATGGCCCGGGCGCTGATGTCGCGGCCGAAGCTGTTGCTGATGGACGAGCCGTCCATGGGGCTCGCCCCAATCCTCGTGGAGCGCAGCTTCCAGATCATCCAGCAGGTACACGAGTCAGGGGTCGCCGTGCTCGTCGTCGAGCAGAACGCGAATGTTTCCCTTTCCATCGCGGACCGCGGGTACGTGCTCTCGACCGGGCGGGTCGTGCTCGAGGGCGAGGCCGCGGACCTTCGCGAGCACGAGGAGCTTCGCAAGGCGTACCTCGGTCGATGAGCGTCGGCCACGCGGTCCGCGGCGAGTTCCCGATCTTCGAGCACGTGGTGTACGCGAACTCGTGCTCGCAGGGCGCGCTCTCCAACCGGGTGCGAGCAGCCGTCGAGGAGTGGCTCGAAGGGTGGGACGAGAACGGCGCCGAGTGGGAGTTCTGGGTCGAGCGGAGCCGAGGCCGCTCGCGCGTCGTTCGCGGGCCTCGTGCATGCCTCCGCGGACGATGTCGCGGTGACGACGTCCGTCTCGCAGGGCGTGAGCGGGCTCGTCTCGGCGCTCGATCTCCATGGCGAGCGGAATCGGATCGTGATCAGCGAGTACGAGTTCCCGACGATCGGGCAGATCGCACACGCGCAGGAGCTCCGCGGCGCGGAAGTCGTCCACGTCCTCCCTGAGCCCGATGGTCGCATCCCGCTCGAGCGGTTCGCCGAGGCGATCGACGAGCGGACTGCTCTCGTGTGCTGCACTGCGGTCTCCTTCCGAACGGGCAACCGCCACGACGTGTCTGCCATCGCGGAGCTCGCTCATGCAAGCGGAGCCCTCGTGCTCGCGGACAGCTACCAGGCAATTGGCGCGCTGGAGCTCGACGTCAATACCTTGGGTGCTGACGTCGTCACCGGCGGAACCGTCAAGTACCTCCTCGGATCTGCCGGTCTCGGGTTCATGTGGGTTCGCGGCTCGCTGCTCTCTTCGCTGCTTCCGACCCAGACCGGATGGTTCGCCGACGAGGACATCTTCGAGATGTCCATCGCTGACTACTCGCCGCACGAGAGCGCGCGGCGCTTCGACAGCGGGACGCCGCCCGTCCCCTCGCTCTATCCCGGTGTCGCCGGCATGGGGCTCGTCGCGGAGATCGGTGTGCCGGCGATCGAGGCCCATATTCGCCGGCTCGTCGACCGCCTTCTCGGCGGGCTGGACGAGCTCGGAGCCAAGGTCGCCACCCCTCGCGGCGAGCTGGAGTACGGGCCGCTCGTCTGCGTCGTGTCGACAGATCCGAACGAGCTCGTCGCCGCCCTTGCCGCTGACGGGATCGTGACCTCGACGCGCGACTCCAATCTTCGGGTATCGCTCCACCTCTACAACGTCGAGGAGGACGTCGACCGCATCCTCGAGGCGTTCCGGACCCACCGGCACCTGCTCGCCTGAGTCGTTCTTGAGGTCTGCCGCGTATCCGTTCGGACGACGGATGCGAACCTACGATGAATCGGCATGCGCTCGACCTGGATTCCAGAGCGATCGCATGGGATCGCCTCGGCCACCGGCGAGACCCACGACGAGTTAGCCTTGCGGACGTGGGAGACCGCGACTCCGCCGCTGAGCTCGAGCGAGATCATCGAGCGCTACAACGACGCCTGGAACGCCCACGACGTGGACGCGATCGTCGCGCTTCACGCACCCGGGATGGTGTTCGAGAACCACACCGCCGGCGATCGCGTGGAGGGCGCCGACGTACGGGGCCACATCGCCCGTATCTTCGAGAACGCGCCCGACCTCGCGTTCACGGGACGGAGGTTGTACGCGCGCGACGGCCTCGTCGTCAGCGAGTGGACGGCGACTGCCACCCGCGATGGTCGCCGGATCGAATGGGACGGCATCGACGTGTTCCCGTTCGAGAACGGACTGATCCTGCGCAAGGACGTCTACTCGTCGTCGCACCGGCCGCGCGAGCTCGACTCCTGATCAGCTCCCGGCGTCGGCCTCCATCACCGCGAGCCGTGTGTAGTAGTCGGAGAGCTCCTTCAGGTGCGCCCACGCGATCTTCCCCGTGAGGATGGGATCGTCGCCCGTCACGTTCGTCTCGGCGTCGTGCGCGCCGTGCTCGAGCTCGACCTCGAGGCCCATCCGGAACTCTGCGACGTCGAACGGTGACGTCGTCCAGTCGATGCCGATCTCGGTACCGATCCGGCGTGCGTCGATGTCGGTGAACCTGCTGGCTGTCGTCGTCATGACAACTCCTTTCCTCATCCAGTCTCGCGTGCGCGACGTGGAGAGGGCATCGGGGGTGCTACCGATCACCCGTACGTGTTCTGCCTGACGTCGGTGTAGCGTCCTCCCCGGTGAACGCCTTCGGTAGCACGTCGATGACAGGGGAGCTCGAGCGAGTCCTCGTTCGCCCGCCGCTCGCCGCGGACGGCACACGCTGGCAGGAGTACGGCTGGCGCGCGGCGCCCGACCATGCCGCTGCGGCTCGCGAGCACGAGTTGCTCTGCGGCATCCTCGAGGATGCCGGCGCGGAGGTCGTGGTCTCCGAGCACGACCCGGGGAACCCCGACGCGATGTACGTCTACGACCCGGTCCTGGTCGGCATGCAGGGCGCCGTGCTCCTTCGTCCCGGAAAGCAGGGACGCCGATCCGAGCCGGCAGCGATCGCTCCGGTGCTCGAGGCGGCCGGAGTTCCCATCGCCGGCCGGCTCGACGAGCCGGCGTTCGTCGAGGGCGGTGACACGCTCTGGCTCGACGAGCGCACGCTACTGGTCGGCATCGGCTACCGGACGAACGAATCCTCGGTCGCGGCTCTCGAGGTCGCGTTCCCGGGTGTGGACGTCCTGGCGTTCGACCTTCCGCACTGGACCGGGGCGGACGAGGTGATGCACCTCATGTCCTTCATCTCACCGCTCGACCGCGATCTCGCCCTCGTCTATCCGCGGCTCGCGCCGGTGCGGCTCATGCAACTGCTCGCAGACCTCGGGATCGCAGTCGTCGAGGTGCCGGACGACGAGTTCGCAACCCAGGGGTCGAACGTGCTCGCGCTCGGCCCGCGCCGTGCTCTTGCCCTGGAGGGAAACCCCGAGACCCGAAAGCGGATGGAAGGAGCCGGCGTCGACGTGCAGGTCTACAGCGGACGCGAGATCTCGGTCAAGGGCGACGGCGGCCCCACCTGCCTCACGCGGCCGCTTCTTCGCGTCTAGGGCCTAGTAGGACAGCGCGAACCCGAGCGCGAACCCGAGCGCGGTGAGGAGCCCTGCCTCGCGTCCTCCGAGCTCGAAGGCCTCGGGCATGAGCGTGTCGGCGAGCATGACGAGGAGCGCCCCGCCTGCGAACGCGAGCGTGAATGCGCCGGCGGCGTTCGGCATGGCGTCGAGGACGAGCCAGCCCAGCGCGGCGGCGAGCACCGAGACGCCGACGACTGCGCTCCACATCGCGACGATCCGCCGTTGCGCCCAGCCTGCCGCGACCAGACCGCTCGTGCCCGAGAGCGACTCGGGCACGTTGGAGACGAAGACGCCGACCACGACAGCGGTCGGGATGACCCCTTCCTGCAGTAGCGACGCGCCGAGCACGAACGACTCCGGGATGCCGTCGAGGATCGTGCCGAGCACGATTGCGCTTGCGCTTCCTGCCAGCTGGTCCTGCCCGGTGATGCTCTTCCGGCCGTGACCACCGCGCCGGTCGATCGCCCAGTCTCCGACGTAGAAGGTGAGCGCTCCGGCGGCGAACCCTGACGACGCGAGAGTGAGATCCGTATCGAACGCCTCGTAGACGAGCTCGTAGGCGACGGATGCGATGAGCGCCCCGGAGCCGAACGCCATTGCGAGGCCGATCCAGCGCTCTCGGGGGCGGGCGAGCAACGAGAGTGCGGCTCCGACCCAGAGCGAGCCGGCCGTGACGAGCCCCCAGAGCGCGGCTTCGAGCACGCCGCGATCCTACGACTGCTCGAGGCTGAGCTGGCGGTACGGGGAGAGGCCGGAGACGCCGACGCCGACGAGCCGAAGCGCTCCTGGGCGATCGCGCAGCCCGCGATCGAGCAGGCCGCACGCCACCTCGCCGATCGTCGCTGCGTCGTCGATCGCCGCAGAAAGCGTCGTCGAGCGGGTTCTGATCGAGAAGTCGCCGTAGCGGATCTTGGCAGTGACCGTTCGCCCCGAGAGGCTCGAGGCCTGGAGGCGTTCGGCCACGACCTCCGCGAGCCGACGCACCTCGGAGTGGAGAACGTCGCGCTCGGAGATATCCCGCGCGAACGTGTCTTCTGCAGAGATCGACACCGGCTCGCCTTCCAGCTCGAGGTCCCGAGGATCGATCCCTCGAGCCCGGTCTCGGAGCAGGTTCCCGAGCGAGCCCGGGAGGATCGCTCTGAGCTCGGTGTCTCCGAGAGCCGCGAGCGCGCCGATCGTGTCCACGCCGGCGCCTCGAAGCCGCTCTTCTGCTCGTGGCCCGACGCCGGGCAGGAGGCGGACGGCGAGTGGGGCAAGGAATCGTGCCTCCCTTCCCGCCGGAACGACCGTGATTCCGCCGGGCTTGCGGCGGTCGGAGGCGATCTTGCACACGACTTTCGACGTTCCGACGCCCAGCGAGCAGGTGAGGCTCGTGGTCGCGCGCACCGACGTCTGGACCGCCGACGCGAGCTCGCGCGCTCCGACGAAGTCGCGCGCGACGGTCGCCAGGTCGAGGTATCCCTCGTCGATCCCCGTCCTCTCGACACGCGGCACGACCTGCGCGACCGTGTCCCACACGGCTCTCGAGTACTGCCGGTACAGCGCATGGCGAGGCCGCACGAAGACGGCTTGCGGGCAGCGGCGCAGCGCCTCGGCGGCGCTCATCGCGGAATGGATGCCGAAGGAGCGAGCGACGTAGTTCGCGGTCGACACGACTCCGCGACTTCGAGGGTCGCCGCCGACGACGAGCGGCTTGTCGCGGAGCGCCGGGTCCTCGAGCTCCTCGACCGCGGCGAAGAACGCGTCGAGGTCGAGGTGGGCAAGGATCGGCGTGCTCGCGGTCGCCACTGGATCAAGGCTAGTGACGTCTACTGTTGCCCCGTGAACGCCGTCCCCGCGTTGCCGCCGCCCGTGATCGAGCAGCCCGCGGCACACCAGGTGTCGTTCGGGCTCGTGACCGGGATCGCCCCGCCCGGTACCCGCCGCGTCCTCGTCTCGGTCGGGTCTCGCACCCTGGCCGACAGTCCGCTTCGTGGCCGTCGGTTCACGCTCCACGTTCGACTTCCCCTCGGCGATCTCTCCGTCCGCGTGGCCACGCTGGGACGCGGAGGAAAGCGCTCCTCGCGGGTCGTTCCGAGCGTCTACGGCTTGCCGGCAGCGAGCGCTCCCCGAGTCGTTCGCGCGCGTCACGACGTCGCTCTGACCCAGAAGCTCCGAAGGCTTCTGCAGCAGTACGACGGTGTGGCCGGGGCGTTCGTCCAAAACCTCACCGAGGGTGGGGGCGCCGCCTGGAACGCGAAGGCGCGCTTTCCCGCCGCTTCCACGCTCAAGCTCGCGATCGCGACCACGGTGCTTGCGAACTACTCGGGCATACCGCCTCCCGGATCCAGCCTCGATGCGCTCCTTCAGGACATGATCCTTCCCTCCGACGATGCGGCCGCCAATGCGCTGCTCGTCTGGCTCGGCGGCTCGACGAGCGGCGGGAGCTACCGCGTCGACGGGCTCATGCGCTCGCTCGGGATGCGGGACTCGCTCATGTACGGCGGGTACGAGGTGACCCGGCTCTCCGCTGCGATCCCGGTGCGTGTCGAGGAGCAGCCCGCCTTCGGAATCGGGAAGTACACGACGGCCTGGGACATGGCCTCGCTCCACCGGGCGGTGTGGCTCGCTGCCGGGAACAAAGGCCCGCTTCGCAGGGCCGAGCCGGGGTTCACGGCCGCTGACGGCCGGTACCTCCTGTGGCTTCTCGCTCACGTCCGCGACACGCCGAAGCTCGACCGCTACATCGGCTCGCGCCGCGATGTCGCAGTGCTGCACAAGGCCGGCTGGATCTCTGCGGTACGACACGACACGGGCCTCGTGTTCTGGCCGGGAGGCGTGTTCGTCGCGAGCGTCATGACGTGGCGCGGAGGCGGGGTCGGGACCTCGTCCGACGTGCTCGCAGGACGGTGTGCAGAGGTGGCCCTTGCGCGCTTTCGCAACCGGCCGGGGTAAGAGCTCGACGGTGGAAGAACCTCGACGCAGCCTGCACCTCGATCGCTACAGTTCTTGAACTAAGTACCGAACGAGCGGAGAGGATCGTGAGCGAAACGGTGACAAGGCTGCTGTTGGTCCCACTCGACGACATCGTCGTCTTCCCGAACATGAGCGTCACGCTGACGGTCGACGTCGGTGACGAGGATCAGGTCTTTCTCGTGCCCAAGCACGAGGGTGAATATGCGAAGGTCGGAACGGTTGCCGAGGTGACCGACCGCATCCGGCTTCCCGGCGGCGGGGTCGCCGTGGCACTGTCCGGCCTCCATCGCGGGGTGGCCGGCGCTGCTGCGACGGACAGCCTCGGAAGGCTCTTCGTGGACGTGGACGAGCGTCCGGACGACGAGCACGTCGACGGCTCGATGCGTGAGCTCGAGCGCGAGTACCGAGCGGTCGTCGAGGAGATCCTCGAGCTGCGCGGAGACGACGGCCGTATCGCCGCCTTCGTCCGCTCCATCAGCGCGCCCGGCGCACTCGCCGACACCTCGGGCTACTCACCCGACTTGACGTTCGAGCAGAAGCTGCGGCTCCTCGAGACCGTTGACGTTCGCGAGCGAGTCGAGCTCGCGCTCGAGCTGCAGCGCGAACGCCTCGCACTCATGCAGGTGCGAAAGCGGATCCAGGACGACGTCGAGTCCGGTGTCGAGAAGCAGCAGCGCGAGTACATCCTGCGCCGCCAGCTCGACTCGATCCGCAAGGAGCTCGGGGAGGACGAGGCCTCGGTGGTCGAGGAGTACAGGCAGAAGATCGCTGACGCCGAGATGCCCGAGAACGTGCTCGAGCAGGCGGAGCGCGAGCTCTCGCGGCTCGAGCGCATGGGGGATCAGACGCCCGAGGCAACGGTGATCCGGAACTACCTCGACTGGCTGCTCGCCGTCCCGTGGGGCAAGCGAACCGAGGAGCGGCTGGATCCCAACTACACGCGCGAGGTCCTGGACGAGGACCACGCAGGTCTGGACGACGTCAAGGATCGGATCGTCGAGTACATCGCCGTCGCGAAGCTCCGGAAGGAGCGGGGCGTCGCGGCCGATCGGCGTAGCGGCGCGATCCTGACCCTCATCGGGCCGCCCGGAACCGGGAAGACCTCGATCGGGGAGTCGATCGCGCGCGCGACCGGGCGCGAGTTCGTTCGTATGTCGCTCGGCGGCATCCGTGACGAAGCCGAGATCCGCGGCCACCGGCGCACCTACATCGGTGCGCTCCCCGGTCGTCTCGTGCGTGCATTGCGTGACGCCGGGACGATGAACCCGGTGATCATGCTGGACGAGGTCGACAAGGTCGGAGCCGACTGGCGCGGGGATCCGTCCTCGGCGCTTCTCGAGGTCCTCGACCCGGCCCAGAACCACGCGTTCCGCGACCACTACCTCGATGTCGAGCTCGACCTCTCCGAGATCGTCTTCATCGCCACGGGGAACATGACCGAGACGATCCCGGGACCGCTACTCGATCGCATGGAGGTCATCCGTTTCGACGGGTACACGACGGACGAGAAGGTCGCGATCGCGAAGGGCTACCTCTGGCCGCGCCAGCGCGAGCGGAACGGACTGAAGGAAGACGAGGTCTCCGTCTCCGACGAGGCGATCGAGCTCGTCGTCACGGAGTACACGCGGGAGGCGGGCGTCCGCCAGCTCGAGCGCGAGCTCGGCACGCTCCTTCGCAAGACCGCCACGAAGATCGCCTCCGAAGCGGTCGAACCGCCGATCACGATCGGCGTCGACGAGGTTCGGGAAGGGCTCGGCCGGCAGAAGTTCTACCGCGAGACCGCAGAGCGGACGGCCGTTCCCGGCGTGGCCACCGGCCTCGCCGCGACGATGACGGGCGGAGACGTTCTCTTCATCGAGGCGACCTCGCACAAGGACGGCGACAAGCTCGTCCTCACCGGCCAGCTGGGCGACGTGATGAAGGAGTCAGCCCAGATCGCCCTCTCGACCGTTCGGGCGCTCGCTGTACGGCTCGGGATCGACGAGGACGCGTTCGACAATCGGGCGTTCCACGTTCACGTCCCGGCGGGCGCGATTCCAAAGGACGGTCCGAGCGCCGGCATCACGATGGCAACGGCGCTGGCGTCGCTACTGACTCAGCGGCCGGTGAAGCACACGGTCGGCATGACGGGCGAGATCACGCTGCAGGGCCGCGTGCTGCCGATCGGCGGTCTCAAGCAGAAGGTCCTCGCGGCGCATGCGGCCGGGCTCACCGACATCATCATCCCCGAGCGCAACCGCGCCGATCTCACCGAGATTCCCGACAACGTCAGGGAGGACATCGCGTTCCATCCGGTGATGTCGATCGACGAGGTGCTCTCGCTCGCGCTCGAGGAGAAGCCCGTGGAGTCCAGTGTGGCGCTGTAAGGCCACCGCGCCGATCCCCGAGGAGCTCCGCCGCGCGGCGGGGGTCCTCGAACGGCGGTACGCCGTCTCGATCCTGTTCGCCTCGCATCAGGGGTGCACGCGCTTCAACGAGTTCCGGCAGGCGCTCGGCGAGATCCCTCCGGGGACGCTCGCCCAGCGCCTCGTCGAGCTCGAAGAGGCGGGAGTTCTCCGCCGCCAGGTGCGCGACGCGCGACCTCCGCTCGTCGAGTACACGCTGACGGGCGACGGCGAGCAGCTTCGGGCGGTGCTCGACGCGCTCGTTACTTGGGCGGCCGCCGCCTCCCGTCCGCGTTAGCCCGCTGCTTCCCGTGCGTGATCTCGAGGAGGTAGGCCACCATGACGTCCTCTCCGCCGACCTCGATGTGGTACGCATCGGACAGTTGCTCGACGCGCGCGATCTGCTCCCTGTTCTCGATGAACAAGGGCCCGAACGGGAAGAAGCTGAACTCGACGACCCGTGACTCGAAGCCCGACGCGGCGAGCAGGCTCTCCGTCGCTTGTTGCCCGACGATCGACAGCTGCATGAGGTACGCGCGGCCCCCCGGTGCGACAAGGGCGGGCAGGAGCCGGAGGAAGTGGTCGATGAGCGTCCGGCCCCAGTAGTCGAGCGGGCGGTGACCGGTCGGCTCCCGGAAGGGGTCGACGGGCATCTGGTAGAGGCTCGCGACGACGATTTCGTACTGCTCGCCCGGCTCCCAGTCGTAGAGGTCGACGGTGTCGCCCGTGACGCGCTCGCTCACGCCGTTGCGGAATGCGTTGGCGAGAGTATTCGCGACCGCGTTTCTGTCGATGTCGATGGCATGGACGTTCGCGGCTCCGTTGAGCGCGAGCTGCATCGTCAGGATCCCGCTCCCGCAGCCGACGTCGACGCAGCGCAACCCGGCTCCGACTCCGGTCTGGAAGAGGTGCTTCCACACGACGTAGCTGCCCTGGGTCGGGACGAAGACGCCGGGGTCTACCACGAGCTCCGGGAAGAGGAGTGGAAACAGCGAGCGGCCTCGCTCGTCGAGCCATGGCCGAGCCGGCGTCTCCGCCTCCAGGCTCTCGTCGAGCCGGACCGACGCCGAGCGACGTTCGTGGCCTGGTTTCGTCTCCGCGAGCGCCTCGGCGGCTGCGGCGATGTGCCCCGGCGTCGTGCCGCAACAGCCTCCGACGATCTGCGCTCCCTCGGCACGCCACTCGAGAGCGAGCGCCGCGTACTCCTGCGGGCCGATCTCCTCGTCGAAGCGCCAGAGCGGGCCGGCGAGGTGCCCGAGGTTGGGATAGACACCGAGCGGTAGCTCGGTGAAGTCGCGCAGCCAGGAGAGCATCCCGGGCACGTGATCCACCGGGAGGCAGTTGATGAGGAGCGCTCCGACTCCCAGCTCCTCGAAGCGGCGGGCGGCACGTCCGAACAGATCGCCTTCGGGCGGCCCCCAGTGCTGCCCGAAGACGCCGCAGACGCCATGCCGACAACGCCTGAACGAGAGCCAGACGGGCAGGCCCGTGGCGAGCAGACGCTCGATCACCTCGAAGGTCTCGGGGTCCCGAACGAGAGTCAGTGTCTCGAGCAGGATGAGGTCGGGCGGGGTCTCGTCGAACACCCGCGCGAGCAAGTCGACGGTGCCTGCGCGGTGCGGTGAGTCGACATCCTCGGAGATCGCGAACGCGACGGCGCACTCGCCCGACCTGCCGCCCTCCTCGATCGCCTGTCTCGCCAGATCGATGCCGCGGCGGGCGATGTCCATCCAGTGCGCGAGCTCCGGAGCTCCGTGCCTCGAGCGGGGCTCCATCTCGGGCGCGGACAGGATCGACCACGTATTGGTCGAGATCGCGTGGCATCCGGCCGCGACGTACTCGGCGTGGACGTCGAGCACCGCCTGGGGAGCGCGGTAGAGCGCCCACGTACCCCAGAGCTCCTGATCACCCGCCGTTTCGCCTGGCAACGGCTGCAGGCGCTGGATCTCGGTTGCGATGCCTCCGTCGAGGATGACGCAGCGCTCTTCTGCGATCAGCTGCTCGATGTGGCGATACGCCACGGAGCGCTCTGGTGCTGACGTCTCGTCGGAGGCGGCCACGGGCTCGCCTGAGCGTAGTACCTGCGAGGGAGCGGGGCACGTCGTGGCCCCGCTCCCCCTCGTTCGAGCTCTCTACCGGACCCGGAACGATCCCTTCCGCTTCGAGCTGCCGTCGGACGAGTACCGGTACACGCCCTTCTTCAGGTTGAGCGTCCAGGTGACCTCCTCCTTCTTGGGGACGCTCGTCGACTTCTCGACGCCCGGTCCCTGAAGGTGGAAGTTGTCCTTCGCGGACTTGTCGGTGACGTTGACGTTGTACTTGCCCGCCTTCAGCGCCGAGACGCTCTTCCCGTCCAGTCGCAGAGTGAGGAACGACCCCGCGCCGACGGTTCCCTGGAGCGTCTTGCCACCCTCGATGTAGCTCGGGAACAGCTGCGTGAAGTTCGGAAGCGTGGTGATCGCGCCGTACTGCTTCGCGTACTTCGCGAGCTTCAGGAGCTGGACGCGGTCGATCAGCGGGCTCCAGTTCGCCAGGCGGATGTTGCGGTTCGGGGCCGGCAGGAGCGCCCGGATCTCGTCCGGGTGCGTGTTGGCGTAGACGAGTGACTGGTTGATAGCCGCGCGGAACCTGGCGGCGAGGCCTGGATTCTTCTTCACCCAATCGTTCCGCGCCGCGTACCCGCCGTTCGGAAAGTACCGACCGAGCACCGGGCCTGGCGCCATGACGATCCGCCCGCCGTCGGAGAGGATCTGCGACATGAACGGCTCGGGTGTCCAGACCGCGTCGACCTGGCCGTTCGCGAGCGCCGTTCGCATCGTCGGGAACGGCAGCGCGAGGTACTTCACGGAGTTCGAGTCGACGCCGACCTTGTCGAGAGCGGCCCTCACCGCGACTTCGCCCACGCCCTTGAGCGCGTTCAGCGCCACGGTCTTGCCGACGAGGTCCGCGGGCGTGCGGATCGAGCTCGACCCCTTCACCATGATGTTCTGCCAGTTGTCGGCCTCCGACGTCCCCTCGGTCTCGCTGGCCGCGATGACCGTGATCGGGATGCCCTGTGTTCGTCCGATCATCGCCGGGACGTATCCGATGTACCCGATATCGCCCTTGCTGTTCGCCATCGCGAGCACGATGTCGTTGCCGCTCTGCAAGATCGTCGACTTGATCTCGATCCCCTGCGCCGCGAAGAACCCCTTCTGGATACCCAGGGTCATGGGCAGGGCGTTCGAGATCGGCAGCGTGTTGACGTTGATGGTGGTCAGCGACTGGCTCGGCGCGCTGGCGGCAGCCCCGCCGAAGCACACCGCTATGGTCACGAGGAGGCCTGCGGCGTACGCGAGCCGCCTCTGAGACCGATGACGTCTTCCTGTGGTCATCTCAACTCCCGTTCGTCGGATTCGCCTCGTCGACGAGCGCCGCCTGCGGTCACTGTCGAACCGGCACGCGGCGCGATTATCGGCGAGCCTCGATGTTCAAGTCAAATCATTTGCGTTAGTGTCGTAACGTGACCACACCGACCGTGCGTGACGCCGTCGTCGACGTCCTTCGCGAGCGGAAGCTCACGACGCTGTTCGCGAACCCCGGGTCGACCGAGGTGCCGTTTCTCTCCGGCCTTCCGAGCGATCTCGACTTCGTGCTTGCGCTCCACGAGTCGTCGGTGGTCGGGATCGCGACCGGCTTTGCCATTGGCCGGTCCGAGCCGGCTGTCGCGCTCCTGCACACGACGGCCGGGCTCGGAAACGCCGTCGGGGCACTCGCGACCGCGCGCGTGAACCGGGCGTCGCTCGTGGTGATCGTCGGGCAGCAGGATCGCCGTCATCTCGCGCACCAGCCGTTCCTCGCCGGTCGGCTCGAGGGACTCGCGGGCGAATACCCCGTCTGGGTCGACCAGCCGGTTCGCCCACAGGATCTGCCCGGATCGATCAACCGCGCCTACCACGAAGCGATGACCGGGCGTGGCCCAGCCCTCGTCATCGCGCCGATGGACGATTGGACGGCACCGGCCGAAGAGCCCGGCAACCAGGCGGCTGCGGGTCGGATCCTCCGCGCAGCAGCGGCGGATCCTGCGGCCGTCGACATGCTCGCGACGATGCTCGCAGAGGCGGAGCGCCCGGCGATCGTGGTCGGGAGCGGCGCAGACGACGCGGCAACCTGGGCGGCGCTCGTCCAGATCGCCGAGGCGCTCGCCGCGCCCGTCTGGCAGGAGTCGTTCGGCGCCCGGGCTGGGTTTCCCCACGACCACCCTCTCTTCGCAGGCCACCTGCCGGCGCACCGGGAGCGCCTGCGTTCGGCGCTCGAGCCGTACGACGTCGTGCTCGTCGTCGGAGCCCCGGCTTTCCGGCAGTACCCCTACGTTCCGGGCCTCCTTTCCCCGGCTGGGACGCGGGTGGCGGTCGTGACGGACGACGCGGCCGAGGCACACCGGAGCGCCGCCGAGCTCGTTGTCCTCGCACCAGTGGCCGGAGTGTGCGCCGAGCTCGCGCGGAGGCTGCCTGCTCGCGAGCGGGCGACCGAAGAGCTGCCTCGACGCGAGCCTCTCGCTGCGCTCGCACCTCACAACCCGCTCAGTGCCGGGCACGTCTTCGATGGGCTCGCCAAGCGGCTGCGGCGGGACGCCGTCGTGCTCGAGGAGACGCCGTCGAGCAGGCCGGAGATGCTCGTGCGGCTTCCGGCCCGCGAGCCCATGGGGTGGTTGAGCCCGGCCATGGGCGGTCTGGGGTTCGCGATTCCGGCAGCCATCGGGATCCGGATGGCACGGCCCGATCGCCCGGTCGTGGCCGTCGTGGGAGACGGGTCGTCGCTCTACTCGATTCAGGCGTTGTGGACTGCCGCCCACTACCGCGTCGGTGCGCTGTTCGTGATCCTCTCCAACGGCGGTTATGCGGTGATGGATCGCCTCATGGAAAAGGAGAGCGGCTCGCCGCCGTGGCCTTCGTTCTCCGAGATCGACATCTCGGGTCTTGCGACGGCGTTCGGCTGCGCATCGCGGCGTGTCGCCACGCTTGAGGAGCTCGAGCAGGCGCTCGACGAGGTCGTCCCCGGGCTCGCCGAGCGACACGAGCCGCTGCTGCTCGAGGTCGAGGTCGTTCCCGACGAGACCTTCGAGCCGTGACGACTCGCGGACGCGCCTCTAGGATCCTCGAGGAGGTGGGAACTCCGACTGCAGGCACAGCACGATTCACCCAGCCGCACGGCACGAGCAGCGAACAGATAGCGCGCGAGATCCGGCGGTACATCGCGCAGCACGACCTCAGGCCCGACGACAGGCTCGGAACCGAGACCGAGCTTGCGAGCGAGTTCGGCGTCAGCCGTCCCACGCTTCGCGAGGCCCTCCGCTTGCTCGCCAGCTCGCATCTCATCCGCGCCACTCGAGGACCAGGAGGCGGCGTCTTCGTGGCGAGCACCCAGAACGAGGGGATCGGCCGCAATCTCAGCGAGTCGATCGCCACGATGCTCGAGACCGAGAGCATCTCCCTCCGCGAGCTCGTCGAGGCCCGCATCCAGCTCGAGGTGCCGCTCGCCGGGCTGGCAGCGGAGAATGCGACCGCAGCGACGGCAGCGGAGCTCGAGGCAGCCATCGCCGACGCGACCCCCAACCATCCGGCATCCGACGAGTTCCGGCTTGCGGATGCGCGTTTCCACGAGGTGATCGCCAGGACCGCGGGCAACGAGCTTCTCCGTGCGTTCACGAGCTGGACGCTCGACGTGCTGCAGCCGATGCTCATCGCGAGGATCGGCGACGCGATCGACGGCGAGGCGATCTTGCGCCAGCACCGAGACATCCTCCGCGCGATTCGGCGCGGACAGCGAGTGGCTGCGGAGCGAGCGATGCGTCGACATCTCGGGTACGTCCGCGACCGGATCGGGGAAGTGGAGGGTAGTTCGCGTTGAGCGCAGAGGCCCTAGGGGCTTCTGAGTCGTCCATTGCCGCGGCTCCGTCGCCGGCGAACGCCGGAAGACGTCGCACGGATCGCGTGCTCGGTGTCGTCCTCCCGGTGGTCTCCGTCGCCCTTGCGCTCGTTGCCTGGGAGCTGATCTCGCGCAGCGGGCTCATCGCGCAGCGCGACCTGCCGGCGATGAGCACGGCGTTTCGAGAGCTCTGGACGATGATGACGACCCAGGGCTTCTGGGCCGCGTACTGGGAGACCGTTCGCGGATGGCTGCTCGGAATCGTGATTGCCACCGTGCTCGCAGTCCCGATCGGGATCATTCTGGGATCGAGCGACTTCCTCGGAAGTGCGTTCCGGGTGCCGGTCGAGTTCTTGCGCCCGATTCCATCTGCAGCGCTGATCCCGGTGCTTTTCCTCACGATCGGGTCGACGCTCAGGAGCGAGGTCTTCCTTGCCGCTTTCGGAGCGTTCTGGCCGCTCCTCGTCCAGACGATCTACGGGGTCCGGGACGTAGACCCGGTCACGACCGACACCGGGCGCTCGTTCGGGCTCCGACGCCACGAGCGCCTGCTCAGAATCACTCTTCCGAGCGCCGTTCCGTACATCTGGACCGGGCTTCGGATCGCCTCCAGCATCGCTTTGATCCTGGCGTTCACGGCCGA
Organism: uncultured Actinomycetes bacterium; assembly: GCA_963734825.1. Taxonomy (GTDB): domain Bacteria; phylum Actinomycetota; class Thermoleophilia; order Gaiellales; family Gaiellaceae; genus GMQP-bins7. The sequence continues at coordinate 639,219 of CAVTIQ010000005.1, forward strand.
GCTCTTCATGGGCACCGGGGGTCTCGGGCAGCGGATGAACGTCGCCGACTCGTTCGGCCTCACGAGCCAGGTCTACGCGCTCGCGCTCGCGATCGGCTTTCTCGGTATCGGCATCCACCTCGCGCTCTCGGCGCTCGAGAAGCGAATCCTGCACTGGCATCCGTCCCAACGGGGTACGGCGTTGTGAGCGACAAGACCTACAGGAGTCTCAAGATCGCAGCCGAGATAGCGGTGCCGATCGCGATGCTCGTCGCGTGGCAGCTGTGGACGGTTCACGCGGACAACCCGAACTTCCCGCGGCTCTCGACGATCCTGGTCGAGTTCCGGGACATGTGGCTGTTCTCGGACTTCGGAACGCATGTCGTCCCGAGCCTCAAGCGCATCGTCCTCGGATTCGGGATTGCGACGGTCGTCGGCGTCGGTCTCGGCATCCCGCTCGGCATGTCGCGCTGGACCCGCGCGCTGGCGATGCCTCACGTCGAGTACTGGCGCGCGATGCCTCCACCAGCGCTGCTGCCGATCTCGATCGTTCTCCTGCATTCGATCGGCGACGTCCAGAAGGTGTCGTTCATCGCGTTCTTCTGCCTCTTCCCGATCCTGCTGAACACCATGGACGGGGTCCGGTCGATCGACCCGACCCTGCTCGAGACCGCTCGATCGTTCAACGTGCCGAGACGCGAGCGGATCCGACGGCTGGTGTTCCCTGCGGCCTCGCCTCAGATCTCGGCGGGAATGAGGACGAGCCTTTCGCTCGCCGTGATCATCATGGTGGTCAGCGAGTACTTCTCGAGCACGAGCGGGGTCGGCTACGTGCTCCTCAACTCGAAGAACACGTTCCAGTTCACGCCGATGTGGGCGGCGATTCTCCTCATCGGGCTGCTCGGATACCTGCTCAACGTCCTGTTCATGCTCGCCGAGCGGCGGGTCCTGGCCTGGCACCGCGGCTGGCGCGCCGCGACGCCGCAGTAGCGAGGAGGCTGGCTCGTGCTGGAGATCGACGGCCTCGGCAAGACCTACGGGACGGGCGAGAAGGCGACCGAGGCGATACGGAGCATCTCGTTCACGGTTGCCGAGAACGAGTTCGTCTGCGTCGTCGGACCATCGGGCTGCGGGAAGACGACACTGCTCAAGTGCGTTGCGGGCCTGCTCCAGCCGAGTCGCGGCCAAGCGGTCCTCGGCGGGAAGCCGGTGACGGCGCCGCCCGAGGAGATGGCGCTCGTGTTCCAGGAGTACAGCCGCTCGCTCATGCCGTGGGCATCGGTGCGCAACAACGTGCTCCTGCCGCTGCGACACAAGTCCCTGAGCAGCGCCGCGCGCAAGACGCTCGTGGAGGAGTCGCTCGACGCGGTCGGCCTGACCAGGTTCATCGATCACTACCCGTGGCAGCTGTCCGGCGGGATGCAGCAGCGCGTCGCGATCGCGCGTGCGCTCGCCTACCAGCCGTCGATCCTGCTGATGGACGAGCCGTTCGCGTCGGTCGACGCGCAGACGCGTGGAGACCTCGAGGATCTGGTCCTCCAGGTGCAGGAGGAGTACGGGATCACGATCCTCTTCGTCACCCACGACATCGACGAGGCCGTGTACATGGCCGACCGCGTCATCGTGCTCACCCATGCACCGACGAGCGTGCTCGAGATCCTCGACATCCCGATCCCGTTCCCCCGCGACCAGATCGCCACCAAGGAGCTTCCGGAGTTCGCCCACCTACGAGCTCATGTCTACCGCCTGATCAAGCGGGACGAAGAGCACGCCCCGCAGCCGGAGCAGGTCGGGCCGGGAGCAGACGCCTAACGTCAGGACGGGGTCGAGCCCGGCGCGAGCTGGTCGACCACCCTCCGGATCACGTCCGCGGACGCGCGCAGAGCAACGAGGTCGTCGTCGGCGAGGACCCATTCGTGGATCTGTGAGACGCCCCCCGGCCCCAGGGTGACGGGGACGCTCACGGCCACGCCGTGGATTCCGTACTCGCCCTCGAGCACGACAGAGGCCGGCCACGTCTCAGTGCTGCCATGGGCGATCGCGGACACCATGCGGGAGACACCGAGACCCGACGTCCACGTCGACGAGCGCCCCGAGTCGAGGGCGACATGGCGCTCGTACCACGTGCGGAGGAACTCCTCGGCTTGCGCAACCTCGTCTCGGCCAGGCTGCACGGGCTCGCCGCCGACCGTCACGCGGTCGTGAAGCGGCACCAGGGTCTCTCCGTGCTCTCCGAGGACCCACGCTCGCACGCTTCCGGGCGAACGGCCGAGGGCCTTCGCGAGCCCTGTGCTGAAGCGGAGGCTGTCGTTGATCGTGTAGCCCACGACGCGCTTCCGGTCGAGACCGGTCCGGTGCTGGGCCCGCGTCACCAGCGGGTCGACGGGGTTCGTGACCACGACGATCACGCCCGGCCAGTCACGCGGCAGGAGATCGACGACGTGGTCGACGATCCTCGCGTTGTCCTCGAGATAGACCAGACGCGACGTGTTGACCGTCAGCGGGACCGCGGCCGTCACGACGAGGATCTCCGCCGCGCCGACGTCCGCCTCGGTTCCGCCGCGCACCGTCGATCCCGGGACGAGCTCGAGGACCTGCTCGAAGTCCATCAGGTGCGAGGTGGTCGCCGCCGGGCGAGAGTCGATGAGGACGATCTCGTACGCGCTTCCGCTGATGAGGAGGTTGAACGCCGTGGACGCGCCGACACCTCCTGCGCCCCCGACGATCGTGACGTTCACCGGTCGCACTGTCTCTCCTCCTGGTCGAGATCCGTCGATTCGCGTGTACTAGGATCGCGCACATGCCGAGCGCGCTGGACGATCGCACCGCGGCGATCGTCGATGCGCTGTGTGAAGCGATCGTGCCCGGTTCCGCGCGAGTCGGCTCCAGGGTGTACATCGACGCCGTGCTCGGGCGCATGCCCGACGCAGAGCGCGCAGGCGCGCTCGGCGCGATCGAGTCGCTCGCCGATGCGGTCGCGCAGGGACCGGAGGCTCTCGCCGAGCGCGCGTTGACTCCCGAGTTCATGTTCGTGAGGGCGCTCGCAATCGAGGCGTACTACAGCGACTTCGTTGCTCCCGGGCTCGACGCTGACGGCGCGTGGAAGGAGATCGACTTCAACTCGCCGCTCGCGACCCGCCTGCACAAAGACTGGTCGTACCTCGGGATCGGCGGATGAGCGACCGCTTCGACGTGGTCGTCGTCGGGTCGGGTGCGGGCGGCGGGGTGGTCGCGGGCGAGCTCGCCGGACGCGGGCGGCACGTCCTGCTGCTCGAGGTCGGGCCCCATCTCACGGCGGCCGACTTCACGCGCTGGGAGGCGAAGGCGACACACGACCTCTGGTGGCCCATTCGCTTCGCGCTCATCGACGGCGGCGCGGGCGGAGTCGTCGGCCTGGTCGCCGGCCGGTGCGTCGGCGGCAGCACGACCATCAACACGAAGGTCGCGCTCCGCGCGCACGCCCGCGATCTCGAGAAGTGGCACGTGGCGAGTGGCCTTGTCGGCGAGAGTGGGGCGCCGTTCGGTGAGAGCGACCTCGCCGCGCACTACGACCGGGTCGAAGAGACGCTCGGCGTTCGCGAGCGCACGGACTGGCCGAAGAGCGTCTTCACCGTCGAGCCGGGCTTCGATGCGCTCGGCACGGAGCTCGAGCCGGTGCGCGCGTATACGGACGAGAACTGCATGCGTTGTGGCTCGTGTCTTCAGGGCTGTCCGACGAATGCCGGCAAGTCCACTCTCAACACCTACATCCACTCGGCTCTCGTGAGCGGCGGCCTCGAGCTGAGGCCGAACTCGCAGGTCGAGCGCGTGGTCATCGAGGACCGCGGGAGCGGTCCGGAGGCGACGGGGGTCGAGTACCGGGACGCGGGGGGTGGGCTCCGGCGCGTTGACGCCGATGTCGTCGTCGTCTCGGCGGGAACCCTGAACACGCCGCAGCTCCTGCTCCGCTCCGGCCTGCCCGAGTCACCGAGCTCCGCGCTCATCGGCCGCAATCTCGGGTTCCATCCCGCCCGCCTCGTCTACGGCCTCTTCGACGAACCGCAGGACGCTCACATGGTCTACCCGATCACCGCGCACTGCATGAACCATCAGCACAACGAGGACGGCGGCTTCGTCGTCGAGGCGACGACGATCCAGGACCCGATCGGATTCGCGACGACGCTCGGCGACGAGTCGGGGCCGCTCTGGGGGCCGCCGCTCGTCGAGGCTGTTCGCAAGTTCCGCCACTGGGTCGGGCTGCTCGCGATGGCGAACGACGACAACTCCGGGGTCGTCGCGCTCGGCGAGGACGGGGGAGAGCAACTCTCGGCGGACTTCGAGCCACACGAGCGGGAGCGCATGGACGCCGCGCTCGCGTTCTCGCGGGGCGTGCTCGAAGCAGCGGGAGCGTCGCAGGTGCTCTGGACCGGCCTGCTCACGACGCACGTGCAGGGCACGTGCCGCATGGGCAGCGACCCCGCGCGCTCCGTCGTCGATGCGGACTGCGAGTCATGGGACGTGAAGCGCCTGTACGTCGGCGACGGATCGGTGATCCCGCGCACGCTTTCCGTCAACCCGTCGCTCACGATCATGGCCCTCGCCGACCGGCTCGCCGAGCACCTCGACCGCAACACGCGCGGCTACCTCGGCCGCGCGGCGTAGAGAATCACGTGCGGGCCGCCCTCCTTCGCGAGTACCACCAACCGCTCGAGCTGATCGACCGGCCTGCGCCGGAGCCTGTCGGCGCACAGGACGTGCTCGTGCGAGTCGGCGGCGCCGGGGTTTGCGCGACCGACCTCCATGCCATCGACGGGCTCATGGAGCCGGCTGGTGTGACGCTTCCCCTCGTGCTCGGCCACGAGAACGCGGGCTGGGTCGAGGCGGTCGGCGATGGTGTCTCGACGGTCGCGCCAGGCGATGCCGTGATCGTGTATCCGCCGTTCAGCTGCGGTCTTTGCGTTGCGTGCCGGCGGGGTGACGACATGCACTGCACACGCCACGCCTTCACCGGGCTCTCCGTGGACGGTGGGTTCGCGGAGTACGTCGTGGTCTCCGAGAGGTCCGTCATCGCGCTTCCGCCTGGGGTCGAGCCGGTCGACGTCGCGCCGCACGCGGATGCCGGCCTGACCGCCTACCACGTCGTCAGGCGGCTCGCCTCTCTTCTCCTTCCTGGAACCACCGTCGCTGTCATCGGCGTCGGCGGTGTGGGGCACATCGCGCTCCAGCTCGTGCGGGAGCTCGGCTCGAGCGACGTCCTCGCGCTCGACACTGACGAACGCCGTCGCCGACTGGCGACCGAGCTCGGCGCCAAGGAGGTCTTCGACGGCGGGGACGTCGACGCCGTCCGCGAGGCGACGAACGGATGGGGTGCGGACATCGTGCTCGACTTCGTCGGCACGGACTCGACCCATGCGGACGGCCTCGCGATGCTCGCCCGCCACGGGACCTACTCGGTGGTCGGCTACGGCGGCATGATCTCGGTGCCATCGGTGGCGCTCGTTGTGGACGAGAAGTCGGTCGCGGGCAACCTCGTGGGCAGCTGGACCGACCTGTGGGAGCTCATGCAGCTCCACGCACGCGGTCGTATCGAGTTGCGTACCGAGACGCACTCGCTCGAGAGCATCAACGACGTGCTTGCGAAGCTTCGCGACGGCGAGGTCACCGGCCGCGCCGTGATCGTGCCCTGACCTGAGCCGCTAGCGCCAGACCTCGTCCGCGGTCTCGACGACGAGGCGCAGCTTCGCGACCTGATCGTCGTAGGTGAGGCTGTTCCCCTCGACGGTCGACGAGAAGCCGCACTGGGGGGAAAGGCAGAGCTGCTCGATCGGCGCGTGCCTCGCCGCCTCATCGATACGCCGCTCGAGCTCGTCCTTCGACTCGAGCTCGCCGTGCTTCGTCGTCACGAGGCCGAGCACGACCTGCTTGTCGCCCTTCGGGAGGAATCGGAGCGGCTCGAAGCCTCCCGAGCGCTCGTCGTCCCACTCCATGAAGAACCCGTCGACCTCGAGCTCGTTCAGGAGCGCCTCGGCCACGAAGTCGTAGCTTCCCTCGGCTGCCCAGGACGAGCGGTAGTTCCCGCGGCACATGTGCGTCGTCACCGTCATCCCCTCGGGGCGGTCGGAGAGCGCCTCGTTGATGTGGCGGATGTACTCGACGTGCTGATGATCGTGGTCGCCTCCGATCGACGTCGATGTAGTCGCGTTGCTTCGGGTCGTTCATGTACGCGAGGCTCGTGTCGTCGAGCTGGAGATAGGTGCAGCCGAGGTCGCCCAGCCTGCGGATCTCGTCGCGATACGCGGCGGTCAGGTCGGCCCAGAACTCGTCGACTCCCGAGTAGACCGCGGGGTCGAGCGCCGCCTGCCCGCCGCGGAAGTGGACCATGCTCGGCGAGGGGATCGTCAGCTTCGGAAGACCGCGAGTGACCGTGTCGCGCAGGAAGCTGAAGTGGTCGCCGAAGATCGTCTCGGATATCCCGAGCTTGCCGTTGACGTGGAGCGCCTCGGGCGTCCACTCGATGTCGCCCTCCTCGTTGTGAAAGACGATCGAGCGATCTCCGGGGCGCTGCGAGATGCCGTCGAGCGCGTAGATGAAGTCCAGGTGCCACAGGGTTCGGCGGAACTCGCCGTCCGTCACCCCGCGAAGGCCGATCTCCTCCTGCATGCGAACGACGTCGCGGATCGCCTCGTCCTCGACGGCACGAAGCTCGGCCGCGTCGATCGTGCCGGCCGCGGCGTCGTCTCGAGCTCGCAGGAGCTCGGCCGGACGGAGCAGGCTTCCGACGTGATCGGCCCGGAACGGTGGAGTGTCGCGCATGGCCACGGCCGAAGTCTCCCTCAGACGCGAGCGAGGCCGACGTAGTTCTCGGCCAGGGAAGTGGCAGCGGCGGTCGAGGTGGTCACGTAGCGAAGCTGGGAGAGCTGCAGCTTGAGGCCGAAGTCGTCGTCCGAGTCGAGGCGGTGGAGCATCGAGGTCATCCACCACGAGAAGTGCTCGGCGCGCCAGACGCGCCGGAGGCAGGCCTCGGAGTAGGCATCCAGCAATTCATCTCGCCCCGTCCGGTACCAGGCGGTGATTGCCTCCGCGAGAAGCCGGACGTCGTGAAGCGCGAGGTTGAGCCCCTTTGCGCCGGTGGGCGGCACGATGTGTGCCGCGTCGCCGGCGAGGAAGAGACGGCCGTACCGCATCGGCTCCGCGACGTAGCTCCGCATCCCGGTGACGCCCTTCTCGAGCACGGGGCCCTCTCCGAGCGACCAGCCGTCGAGCCCGACCCGGATCTGGAGCTCCTCCCAGATGCGCTCGTCGGGCCAGTCGGCGATGTCCTCGTCCGGGCGGCACTGGATGTAGAGGCGGCTGAGCTCCGGCGAGCGGAGGCTGAGCAGCGCGAAGCCTCGCTCGTGGTGGGAGTAGACGAGCTCGTCGGTCGACGGCGCAACTGCGGCCAGGATCCCGAGCCAGCCAAACGGGTACTCGCGGGAGAACTCACGGAGAACCCCGGCCGGAATGGTCGGTCGACACACCCCGTGGAACCCGTCGCAACCTGCGACCACGTCGCACTCGAGCTCGCTGTCGCGACCGTCGTGGCGAAAGCGGATGTGCGGGCGGTCCGACTCGAGCTCGTGGATGGTGACGTCGGCAACCTCGAAGAGGAGCGGAAGATCGGCGGCGAGGCGGGCGCTGATCAGGTCCTTCACGACCTCCGTCTGCCCGTAGATGACGATCGTGCGGCCGCCGGCCAGCTCGCTCAGCGGAATTCGATGGCGCTCGCCGTCGAACTGGAGCTCGATCCCGTGGTGGACGAGCCCTTCCCGCTGCAACCTTGCGCCGACCCCCGCGTCTACGAGGAGGTCGGCGATCGCCTGCTCGAGAACGCCTGCGCGAACTCGGTGCTCGACGTACTCGCGGCTCCGGTCCTCGAGCACCACTGACTCGATGCCTTCGCGGTGCAGGAGATGTGCGAGCGTGAGGCCGGCCGGCCCGGCACCGACGATCCCGACCTGCGTTCGCATCAGGTCGGTGGTGCGCCTTCGACCTCGTCCAGCACCTTCTGCGCGACCGCGAACGCGCCGTTCGCCGCCGGCACGCCGCAGTAGATCGCGCTGTGCAGAAGGACCTCCTTGATCTCGTCCGGCGTGAGCCCGATGCGGAGCGCCGACCGGACGTGCATCGCGAGCTCCTCTTCGCGGCCGAGAGCGACGAGAGCGGTGAGCGTGATGCAGCTCCGCGTCCGGCGGTCGAGCCCGGGCCGGGACCAGATCTCTCCCCATGCGTAGCGGGTGATGAGATCCTGGAAGTCCTCGGTGAAGTCGGTCGTCCGCTCGATCGCGCGATCGACGTGCTCGTCCCCGAGTACCTCACGCCGAGTCGTCATTCCCCGCTCGTAGTCGCTCACGCGGCCTCCTCGGAGCTCGTGGACTCGGACAGGAATTCGAGGAGCGCACGATCGAAGAGCTCGGGCTGCTCGGCGTTCGCGAGATGCGCGGCGCCCGGCAGCACGATGAGCTCGGACTCGGGGATCGACTCCGCGAGGAACGCGGCATCGTCAGGCGGCGTCGCGATGTCCTCTGCGCCGGCGATCACGAGCGTTCGTGCGCGAATAGCGTCGAGCCCCGTGCGCGCGTCCCAGCCTGCGATCGCCTCGCAGCAGGCCGCGTAGCCCTCGGGCGTGATCCCTTCGAGCTGCTCGCGGAAGCCCGCGACTGCGGCTGGCTGCTCTCGACGGAACCGCTCGGTGAACCAGCGCTCGAGCACCTTGTCGGCTATCGCTGCGGTGCCGCCGGCGCGCACGATCCGCGCGCGCTCGTGCCAGCCCTCGGGAGGGCCCAGGTACGCCGCCGTGCAGCAGAGCACGAGCCGGTCGACGCGTTCGGGCGCATCGCGTGCGAGCGCCATGCCGACCATCCCGCCGAGCGAGAGCCCGCAGAACGAAACCCTGGCGAGCTCGAGGTCGTCGAGCAACTCCACGACGCCCATGGCGAGCGACTCGATCGTGACGGGCCGCTCGGGGACGTCCGAGCCGCCGTGCCCGGGATGGTCGTAGCGGACGATGCGAAAGTCCTTCTCGAGCGCCGGAATCTGCGCATCCCAGAGCGCCGAGGTCGTCCCGAGCGAGCTCGAGAGCACGAGCACCCGGTCGGTCTCGATCCCGTCGACGCGGTACGCCAGGCTCACGCGTCCTCCGGTCGCGCTCGCCCGTACAGCGCGAGCGCGCGATCGACGAACACCTCGGACGACCCGAGGTACGTCAACGGGTCGAGTGCATCGGCGAGCTCCTTGTCGGAGAGCACAACGCGATCGTCCGCCCGGAGCTCCTCCTCGAACGTCCGCCCGGAGTCCGAGGCCCGGAGCGCCGCCGCCCGGACGAGCTCGTGGGCGCCTTCGCCGTCCGGTAGCTCGGCGAGCAGGAACGCGATGCGCTCGGCCACGATCAGCCCGCCCGTGAGGGCGAGGTTGACGCGCATCCGCGCGACATCGACCTCGAGCCCCTCCACGGCGTCTGCGATTGCCCAGGCAGCGCCGCCGGTGAAAGCCAGTGCTCCGGAAAGTGCCGTCCACTCCGCTTGCCAGGCCCCCGCCGCTCGTTCGTGCTCCTGGACGGCCGACCGTGCGAGAACCGAAGCGTGGCCGCTCGCGAGCTGCGCACTCGCCCGGGCGAGCGTCGAGCGAACTGGATTCCGCTTCTGTGGCAGCGTGGACGAGCCACCGCCGGGCCACTCCCGTACCTCGCCGACCTCTGTCTGGGCGAGCAGTGCGATGTCCAGGCCGATCTTGGCAAGCACTCCGGAGGCAGTCTCGAGCGCTCCACCGAGCTCGGCGATGCGCGTCCGGTTCGTGTGCCAGGGCACCGTAGGTTCGGCCAGCTCGAGCTCTTCCGAAAGAAGCCTGAGCACCTCGGTTCCGTTCTCGCCGAGCGCAGCCAGCGTTCCCGCGGCGCCGCCGAGCTGGACTGCGAGCCGCTCCGTCTGCAGCTCCTCGAGCCTCCGCTGCGCCTCGAGCACCGCCACCAGCCAGCCGGCTGCCTTGCATCCGAACGTCGTCGGAAGCGCTTGCTGGAGCAGCGTCCGGGCGACCATCGGCGTCGAGCGATGCGCCTCGGCGAGCTTCACGAGAGCGGCCGCGACACGGTCGAGCTCGACCAGGATCAGCTCGAGCGCGCGTCTCGCCACGAGCATCGAGGCCGTGTCCATGACGTCCTGGCTCGTTGCGCCCCAGTGCACCCAGACGGCCGCCTCTCCGCCGACTGCCTGGCGCAGTGCGCGGACGAGCGGCTCCGCGGGGGTTCCGGCCGAGCGGCCCTGCTTCAGCAGCTCGTCGATGTCGTACAGGTCGGCGTGACAGCGATCGACGATCGCTGCAGCCGCTTCGGGCGGGATCACGTCAACGGCCGACTCGCTCTGCGCAAGCGCGCTCTCGACTTCGAGCATCGCCTCGAGCCACGCATGATCGGAGACGGCGTCGAGAAGCTGCTCGGGGACGAAGAGCGGCCCGAATGCCGTCATACCAGGAAGAAGGCCGTCTGCCCCTCGCCTTGGAGGTGGATGTCGAAGCGCAGTCCGCCGTCCTCCGGCTGGGCGATCAAGGTCGCACGCTCGACGTCCGTGAGCTCCGAGAGCACCGGATCCGCGGCGTTGGCTTCCTCCTCGTCCGGGAAGTAGAGACGCGTCGCCAGCCGCTTCAGGAGCCCGCGCGCGAACACGCTGACGACCAGGTGCGGTGCCTGCAGCCTGCCGTCGCCGGCGGGGACCCGTCCCGGCTTGACGGTCACGAACTCGAACCAGCCGTCGTCGACCGTGCCGGAGCGGCCGAAGCCCAGGAATCCCTCCTCGAGAGGGACGTCGTCGCGCGTATCGGCCGGATGCGCGTACCGGCCCGCCGCATTCGCCTGCCAGATCTCGACCATCCCGTCCGGGACGGGGTCGCCGGCGCCGTCGAAGAGGCGGCCGCGGATCCTGATTGCCCGCGGGTCGTCCGGAGAGACGACCGCGCCGGTGATGAGCTCGCGCAGGAGGCCGATCGAAAGGTAGGGGCCGGAAGTCTGCGACGGCGTCAGGCCATGAGTCTGAGCCTCAGTCATGGTGTGGCTCCTCGAACGGCGTCGACTCCCGTCCTCCGACGACGATGTCGAAGCGATAGCCGAGTGCCCACTCGGGCTCGGTCAGGTCGAGCTCGAAGCGGCTGACCATTCGCTCCCTTGCCTGCGGGTCGGGTACCGAGTTGTAGATCGGGTCGAACGGGAACAACGGGTCGCCTGGGAAGTACATCTGCGTGACCAGCCGATCGGTGAACGCCCTGCCGAAGACCGAGAAGTGGATGTGGTTCGGCCGCCACGCATTCGGATGGTTCCTCCAGGGATATGCGCCTGGCTTCACGGTCACGAAGCGGTACACGCCGTCGTCGTCCGTGAGACAGCGGCCCGCGCCGCTGAAGTTCGGGTCGAGCGGAGCGTCGTGCGTGTCGACCGAGTGCATGTAGCGACCGGCAGCGTTCGCCTGCCAGACCTCGACCAGCTGACCGCGCAGCGGGCGCCCGTCCGGCCCCAGCAGCCGGCCGCTCACGACGATCCGCTCTCCGAGAGGGTCGCCCGCGTGCTGTCGAGTCAGGTCGTGATCGAGCTCGCCGATCGCGCGGTCGCCGTACACGGGGCCAGTGGTCTCGGACAGCGTGTGGGGGAGGACTACGAGCGGTTCCTTCGGGGCGCGTAGTCGCGTCCCGACGTAGTCCGGGTAGTAGTGCGGAGGATCTGCTCCGAGCCAGTCCTCGTCGCGGACGCGCATGGACGACGACGACGTCAGACCCATCTCACGTCTCCAACTCCACGGTGAAGCGGGCCTCGGTGACCTGCTCGACTGCCTCCACCGTCGTGTCGTCGAGGAGCTCGGTGAGAACGAGCGATCCCTCCCGAAAGCGGAACACTGCAAGCTCCGTCACGACGACGTCGACGGCCTCGCGGGCTGTGAGCGGGAACGTGCACTCACGGATGAGCTTACGCTCGCCCGTCGGCGTGGTGGAGGTCATGGTGACGATGACGCGTCTCGCACCGACGACGAGATCCATCGCGCCGCCGACGCCGAGGACGTCCTTCCCCGGGATCGCCCAGTTCGCGATGTCGCCTCGCTCGCTCACCTGTAGCGCGCCGAGCACCGCGACGTCGACGTGGCCGCCGCGGATCATCGCGAAGCTCGCTGCGCTGTCGAAGTACGACGCGCCCGAGAGCGCGGTGATCGGACGCTTCGCGGCGTCGACGAGGTCGGGGTCGAGCTCATCTTCCGAGGGTCGTGGGCCTACGCCGAGCAGGCCGTTCTCGGTGTGGAGGAAGATCTCGGTGTCCGCACCGAGGAACCCGGGGATCAGATTGGGGATGCCGATGCCGAGGTTCACGATCTCGCCCGGCTGAAGCTCCTGCGCAGCGCGCGCCGCGATGGTCGTCTTGGGATCGGCGGTCACCGTCATGAGCTCGACACCAGATAGTCGACGTAGAGGTGCGGCGTCGCAATCGACTCCGGGTCGAGCTCACCGGTGGGCACGATCTCTCCCGCCTCGGCGATCGTGGTCGTCGCTGCGGTGGCCATCAGCGGGTTGAAGTTGCGGGCTGTGTGCCGGTACCAGAGGTTGCCGAGCTCGTCGGCCCGGGCGGCGAAGACGAGGGAGACGTCCGCACGCAGCGGGGGCTCCAGCACGTGCGGCACCCCGTCGATCAGCCGCTCCTCCTTGCCGTCCGCGAGCAGCGTCCCGGCGGCCACGGGCGTGAAGAACCCACCGATGCCTGCACCCCCCGCCCGGATCGCCTCGGCGAAGGTGCCCTGGGGCAGCAGCGTCGCCTCGATCTCTCCGGCGTTGACTGCGGCGACGGCCTCGGGGTTCGACGTGAAGAAGGACGAGATCCCGCGACGGATTCGTCCCTGCCGAAGCAGCTTCCCGAGTCCTCTCCCAGGCTCGCCGATGTTGTTCGAGACGACGGTCAGGTCGGTGGCGTCCGAGTGGTCGGCAAGGGCGTCGATCAGCGCGAGCGGGGCGCCGACGAGCCCGAATCCGCCCACCATGACGGTGTCGCCCGAGCGGATGTGCGAAACGGCCTCCTCGGCGCTGATCGAGCCCCGTGTCGTCACCGCATGCCCGTTGCCGGTCGCATCTCCCGTGCCGTCTCTCTCGCTCGTGGCTATCGCGTCGTCGGAACGTTCTCTCGAGTCAGGACCGGCCGAATTCCAGTCGCCGTCGACGATTCTCTCGCATCGCATCGACGCTACGCTTGGCGCCGTTCACTTGTCAAGACAGCGTTCCGATACTTCGAACGGAAGCCAGCGCGACCTCTCGGGCTACTCGCAGTCGCTCGAGCGAGGGCTGGCGATCCTCTCCTCGTTCTCGCCCGCGCGCCCGCTGCTCGGCATCAGCGAGCTCGCCCGGGCGGTCGACCTGAGTCGGAGCACCGCACACCGCTACGTCGCGACCCTCGCCGAGCTCCGGTACCTCGAGCAGGACCCGGTAACCCGGAAGTACCGGCTCGGGCCTCGCGTGCTCGACCTCGGGTTCTCCGCGATCAACTCCATGGAGCTCCGCGAGATCGCCGCACCGCACCTCCAGCAGCTGAGCGACTCGACGGGCCATACCGTGAACATGGGGGTCCTCGACGGCGTCGACATCGTGTACATCGAGCGCTGCCGCAGCTCACAGGTGGGGCAGCGTGAGATCGACCTCAACCTCCACGTCGGCTCCCGCCTTCCCGCCTACTGCACGGCGCTCGGGAAGGTCCTGCTCGCGTTTCTCCCCGAGGACCAGCGGTGCGGTCTCGTCGACCGCGTCGAGTTCGTGCAGCGCGGTCCGAACACGGTCACGGGAAGGACGGCGCTCCTCTCCGAGCTTGCCGAGATACGAGTCCGCGGCGTCGCAGTGAACAACGAAGAGCTCGCCTACGGCCTGCGCTCGATCGCCGTACCGGTGCGGTCTCAGGCCGGCGAGGCGGTCGCCGCGATCAACATGGCCGTCCATCGTTCGATGATGTCGATGGAGGACCTCGTCGACCGGCTGAGCCCCGCTCTGGAGCGCACGGCCTCGGAAGTTTCCGCCCGGCTGGGACACCGCCCCGCGCTCGCCTGACAGCGTCGCGCAATCCGCTCAGCGGCGCGCTCTCTTGACCTTTGTGGCAGGAGTGCCGATAGCGAAGCCGTGACGATCGCGCGCCCCGATCGGGCGTTCTTTCTGATTGCGTTGGCTGGCGCCGTCGCCTATGCCTCCCTGCCCAAAGACGGGGTGCTGTACGGCCGCTGGTTTCAGCTCTTTCCGATAGCTGCGGTCATCGCCCTGCTCGTCGGCGTCACGGCCCACCGGCCGCGCTCGATGACTCCGTGGTACCTGATCGCCGCGAGCGGGATGTGCGGGATCGTCGCGGATGCCGTGTATGCGGTCGGGACGGAGCAACTCGGAGTCGTGCCCTTCCCTTCGGTCGCCGACCTGCTCTCGCTCGTCTCGTACGTGATCCTCGCGGTCGCGTTGCACCTGATGCTTCGCCAGCAGCTTCCCGGGCGCGACTGGACGAGTCTCATCGACGCGGGCATCGTCACCGCGAGCTTCGCCATCGTCGCCTGGACGTTCCTCACGCCGCACCTGCTCCAGGGCACGAGCGCAATGGACAACACCGCGGCCTTCGCGTTCCTGATCCTCGACTTCCTGCTCGTGACCTTCGCCGCACGGATGATCATGGGCACCGGCCTGCGGTCGCCCGCCTTCGTCATGATCGCCGTCGCTCTCGTGTTCCAGCTCGTCGGGGACACGTTGTACGGCTTCGGCTCCGTCAAGGGCTGGTACGAGATGGGCGATCCGATCGACGTCCTGTTCGTCCTCTCGGCCATCCTCTGGGGGACCGCCGCTCTTCACCCGTCCATGGTCGAGCTGACCGAGCCGCGGATGGAGCCGGACACCGGTTTGAGCGCTCAACGTCTCGTGGTGCTCTCTGCTGCGACCCTGATCGCCCCGGTGATGCTGGGAGTTGCCGCCTGGCGCTCGGGTACGGGCGAGCTCCTCGTGATCGTCGCCGCCGCCGCGGTGCTCCTCGCACTCGTCGTCGTCCGTCTTGCGGGTCTCGTCTCCCGCCACGAACGGGGCGAGAGGAGAGAGCAGGCGCTGCGGGAAGCCGCGGCTGCGCTCGTCGCAGCGTGGAAGCGCGAGGACATCTATCGGGTCGCGGTCGACTCGGCGCTCGAGATCGTCGGTTCGAGCAGCGCGAGCATCGGGCTCGCGATCGGCAGCGTGCAGGACTTCACGATCGTGTCCGTCGCGGGGGAGCGTTCCCTTGCCACGTTCGGCCTGCGTCCGGAGAACCTTCCGCCGGCAGCGGTCACCGAGCTCAGCCGCACGTCTCCGCACTCGGCGAGGACCGTGCGCATCGCCGCCGATGACGGCGAGTGGACGCTCGTCCGGCTGACAGTGCAGGGCGACTTCCGGGGCGCCTTTGCGATCCATGCCCGTGAACGGTTGTCCCGCGTTTCGTGGGAAGGCATCGAGACGCTCGCAGCACAGGTTGCGCTGGCGCTCGAAGGCACGGCTCTCGTCGCCGACCTGCACGAGCGCAGGAGCTCGGCCCGGTTCCGTTCGCTCGTGCAGAACTCGAGCGACATCATCGCGGTGCTCGAAGACGACCTCACGATCCGGTACCACACGCCCTCGGTGGAGCGCGTCCTCGGGTACGGCGAGCACGAGCTCGTCGGCGTATCTCTCGTCGATCTTCTCGACCAGGGCGAGGAGGTCCGGCTACGCGAGCTCCTCGACGAGGTCCACGCGACGCCGAGCGTGCCGCTCCCGTGCGACCTTCGCCTCCGGAGGAAGAACGGCTCCGTGTCTCAGCTCGAGACCGTCTTCAACAACCTCCTCGACGACGCGAACGTGGCAGGCGTCGTCGTCACCGCACGCGACGTCACCGAGCGGCGGGCGCTCGAGGAGCAGCTCTCCCACCAGGCTTTCCACGACTCGCTCACGGGCCTCGCGAACCGGTTGCTCTTTCGTGATCGCGTGGAGCATGCGCTCGAGCTGACGCGCCGGCGCGACCGGCTCGTTGCGGTCTTCTTCATCGACCTGGACGACTTCAAGACGGTCAACGACAGCCTCGGTCATGCCGCAGGCGACGACCTGCTCATCGCGATCGCGCGCCGGCTGCAGGCCTGCCTACGGCCGGAGGACACGTGCGCCCGGCTCGGAGGTGACGAGTTCGCCGTCATGGTCGAGAACGTCTTCGAGCCGGAGTCGGCGGTGGTCGTGGCGCGGCGCATCCTGGCCGCGCTCTCCGAGCCGCTCGAGCTCTTCGGCTCGAACGTCGAGGTGGAGGCGAGCGTCGGGATCGCGGTCGCGTCGAGGGACATGACGACGAGCGAGCTCCTGCGGAATGCCGACCTCGCGATGTACCGCGCCAAGAGCGAGGGGAAGTCGCGGTTCGCGCTCTTCGAGCCGGAGATGCACACGCGCGTGCTCGACCGGCTTGCCTTGAAGGCAGAGCTGCAGCGGTCGGTGGCGGCCGGGGAGTTCGAGCTCCACTACCAGCCGATCGTGGCCCTCCAGACGGGGACGATCGCCGGAGTCGAGGCACTCGTTCGCTGGCGACATCCCAAGCGCGGCCTCATCTACCCGGACGAGTTCATCCCGCTCGCCGAGGAGACCGGCCTGATCCTGCCGCTCGGGCGTCTCGTGCTCGGGCTCGCGTGCCGCCAGGCGCGCAGATGGCAGAAGCAGGGCATGCCCGACCTCGGGATCAGCGTCAACCTGTCCGCGAAGCAGCTTGCGAGCAGGCATCTGGCCTCGGAGGTCGCTGCTGCCCTCGCCGAGACGAGACTCGATCCGTCGACCCTGACGCTCGAGATCACCGAGAGCGTGCTGATGCTCGACAGCCAGGGCGTCATCACGAGGCTCGAGGAGTTGAAGGCCCTGGGAGTGAAGATCGCCGTCGACGACTTCGGTACGGGGTACTCCTCGCTCAACTATCTCCGCCGGTTCCCGGTCGACGCGCTCAAGGTTGCCAAGCCGTTCATCGACGGGCTCGGCACGAGCCGCGAGCAGGAGCGACTTGCCGCGGCGATCCTGCGAATCGGCGCGACGCTCCGGCTCGACACGGTTGCCGAGGGCATCGAGGAACAGCCCCAGTGCGATCTCCTGCGGAAGCTCAAGTGCAAGTACGGACAGGGCTACCTCTTCTCACGCCCGGTCCCCGCAGTGGACCTCGAGCCGCTTCTCCGCCAGGCGCTCGTCGCTTAGCGCGGTGTCATAGCTACACGGGCCAGAAGTTCTCGAGGTACTCGGCGTCCTCGTGCGAGCCGCCCTCGACTCGCTTGGACACGATGATCAGCTCGGCGTCCTCGGGCTCTTCGTTCCACACCGAGCGCCAGGTCTCGGGCGCGACGCGAACCGCGGTCCCCTCCTCGAGCTCGACCACGTCGTCGCCGAGCTTGAACTGGAGCTTGCCCGACGCGACGAAGTAGACCTCCTCCTGCGTCTTGTGCCGGTGGCCGTACGAGCCCTTGCCGCCCGTGTGTTGCGGCATGCGCCGGTAGGTGAAGGCCACCTGCTCGGCTCCGAGATCCGTCGTCATCATGCGCATCTCGCCGGGGTAGTCGCCGAGGACGTCGTCGACCTCCTCGAGCCGCTTGACGGTGTAGTCGCTCATCGGCCCTCCTGCCGTCGGTGTCAGCGGACCATACGCATCGTGAGCCGTGGCGCGCCGGGGCGCTCGCGACCGCGAGTGGCGAAGTCAGCCCAGGCCGAGCAGGCGGGCCGCGTTCTCCTTCAGCACGAGCGGACGCACCTCGTCCTTGAACGGAGCCTGCTCGAAGTCGCTGAGCCAGCGGTCCGGCGTGATCAGCGGGAAGTCCGAGCCGAACAGCACCTTGCTCTTGAGCTGCGTGTTGGCGTACGAGATCAGCTGCGGCGCGAAGTACTTCGGCGACCAGCCCGAGAGGTCGATCCAGACGTTGTCCTTGTGCAGGCACACCGAGATCGCCTCGTCCTGCCACGGGAAGGAGGGGTGCGCGAGCACGATCTGGAGCTCCGGGAAGTCGACCGCCACATCGTCGAGGCACATCGGGTTCGAGTACTTCAGGCGGAAGCCGCCGCCGCCCGGGACCCCGGTGCCGATGCCACTGTGGCCCGTATGGAAGAGCGCGGGTAGACGGGCCTCGGCGATCACCTCGTAGAGCGGATACGCGCTGCGGTCGTTCGGGAAGAAAGCCTGCAGGTTCGGGTGGAACTTGAATCCCTTGACGCCGTGGTCGGCTATCAGCGTGCGTGCTCGCTCCACCGCATCCGATCGCGCGGGGTCGACGCTGGCGAACGGGATCAGGACATCGGCGTTCTCGGAGGCGGCCTCAGCGATCTCCTCGTTCCGAATCGGCGGGATCCCGCTGCGCGACTCCCAGTCGACCGTGAAGACGACCGCTGCCATGCGCCTCTCCCGGTAATACGCCGCAACGTCGTCGACTGTGGGGAGAGCCTGGTCGCTGCGGAAGTACTTCGCCGCTGCGGCCCGGAGCTCCGGCGGCATCGGGTCGTGTCCGTCGCGTCCGAGTTCGGTGTGCACGTGCACGTCGATCGCCGTGATTGCCGAAAGATCGATCACGGAGTCACCGTACCGAGTTCGTCCTGCAGCGCCGCGCCCCAGGCGAGCAGGTCCCAATCGGCGCCCGGGCTGCCGATCAGCGAAACGCTCACCGGGAGGCCGCTGCGTCGTCCGACGCCCGATGGGAGCGCCACCACCGGAAAGCCGGTCCAGTCCCAGTAGTACGTGAGCGAGAGATCCTCGACGTCACCGAACACCTCGTCGTATCCGCTGCCACGCAAGGGCGCGACGATCGGGATCGTCGGCTCGACGATCGCGTCGATCCGGTGCTCGGCGAACCAGTCTCGCCAGGTGTTTGCGTCCTCGGTGCGGCCGGCCTGTAGAGCGATGTACTCCTCGGCCGTCATCGCCCTCCGCTCGGCGTGCTCGAGGCGGCCTCGATTCGACGGGCGATACCCGTCGCGCCGATCGTCGAAGCGACGGTGGTAGACGAGCATCTCGGTCAGGACGAGATCGAAGAAGTCGGCGAGGACATCGAGCCGTGCCTCCGGGGGCGGCGGCTCGACGCGCTCGCCCGGAAGCGCGGCCAGCGCCCGATCGAACCCTTCAGCGACTTCCGGTTCGAGCACGGAGATGCGTGGGGAGAGGGCGTAGCGGCGGAGCCGTCGACGCGAGGCCGGCGCAGCCACACTTGACATCCCTTCGAGCAGGAGCTCGGTGTCGGCGACAGTTCGGGCCATCGGCCCGGGATGGTCGAAGGTCCACGCAAGCGGCACGATCCCGCGCATCGAGACGAAACCGAGCGTCGGCTTGATCGTCGACGTCCCGCACTCGGCTGAGGGGATGCGCAGCGAGCCGGCGGTGTCCGTGCCCGTGGCCGCGGGTACCTGTCGTGACGCAAGCGCTGCGCTCGAGCCGCCACCGGAGCCGCCGGCTGATCGCTCGAGCGCCCACGGGTTGCCGACCTGGTCGGTGGTGCCGCCGCACGCGAACTCGTGCGTGTGAACGTGGCCGAGCAGCACCATGCCCTCGGCGGCGAGCAGCGCCCAGACGTCGCAGTCGCGCTCCGGTACCTCGTAGAGCAGGGTGCTCGAGGCGGTCAGTGGCTTTCCGGCAACGGCGTAGAGGTCCTTGAGCCCGATTGGGATCCCGCAGAGGGGCGGGGCGTCGCCGGCGGCGAGCCGTTCGTCGGCCCGGGCCGCGGCGGCGCGCGCGTCGTCCTCGTAGACGCGGACCCAGGCGTTGATCGAGCCCGGATCGCCGTCGTGGCTGTGCGTGCCGTCGCGCTCGCGAATCCGGGCCAGGCAGGCGTCGACGAGCTCGCGCGAGGAGAGCGCTGCGCCGTGCGAGGGCCGCGGCCGCGTCCTCCACCCCGAGGTCGGCCGGATCGGTCACGAAGCGATCATCCCACGCCCTCCGGAGTGCGGCCGGAGCGCCATTCGGCCCAATCCGGCGACGCCGAATAGTTGGAACAGGCTGTTGACTCGATGTGAACCGGCCGCGTACATTCCCGAGGTCTCGATGGGACCCGCCTCCGATATGTCAAACAATTTGGCCTGGGCAGGAGTCCTATCGAACGCAGACCTTGCCGGACGCGGTCGGTGCACCGAGCAATCCAGCCGCGAACTCACGGCCGAGAGCTGCCATTCAGGCGGGCGGACCAAAGGAGGACGTACATGAGATCCAAGAAGCGAGCCGGAATCGTGCTCGCGGCAGGCGGCGTCGTCGCGTTGTTGCTCGCCGCCCTGGCGGCCGGAGCAGTCACGACGTCTGCTGCGGCTCCGGTCGGCTCCGGGAAAGCGTCGCCGACGAAGAGCGTCTGCGGCCTCGGGACCGGGAAGAAGGCTCGAGGCAAGCCGATCAACATCGGCGCGATCGTCACGGTCGTCCGTCGGCGTCAACTGGGACGAGATCACCGACAACGTCCGGCGCGTACTTCAACTGCGTGAACGACAACGGCGGCATCAACGGCCGTCCGATCAAGTACATCGTCCACGTCGACCCGATCAACCCCGAGCTGGTGGCGGCGTTCGCGAAGAAGCTGATCGAGGAGGAGAAGGTCGTCGCGCTCGTCGGGAACATCGACGTCATGGACTGCGCCGTCAACGCCGCCTACTACGCACAGAAGAAGTTCTACGTGATCGGCGACGGCGTCCACGACCTGTGTTACGGCGGGACGCCGTACCACATCCCGATCAACATGGGCCCGGCGTACAGCACGCTCGGCGCGGCCCAGTACCTGGTCCGCGCGGGCGTCAAGGGTCGATCGTGTCGGTCTCTCCGACCGGCGTCGACGCCCAGGGAACGTGGAACAAGCCCGCGGTCGAGTTCGCCAAGTCGAAGGGCCTCAAGGGCATCGACGTCCACGACCCGTACCCGGCACAGGCTTCGTACGCACTCAAGTACGTGCAGCTCGCCGGTGACGGCGGCGGCGTGATCCTCGACTTCACGACCGACCAGGTCCTGACCGTGCTCAAGGCGGCGGAGCAGCAGGGGATCGCCAACAAGGTGCTCTGGGCAGGCTCGACGCCGGCCTACGACACGCGCTTCGCCGAGAAGGCCGGCGCGTTCTGGGACAACAAGTTCGGCATCAACACGGAGCTGCTGCCCTTCACTGGGAAGGGGCCGGACGCCAAGCTGTACCGCCAGGTGGGCGCCAAGTACGTCCCCACGAAGTGGGGATTGTCGTCCTTCGGCCAGTTCGGCTTCCTCGACGCGAGAGTCGCGACCGAGGTCCTGCTCACGCTGAAGCCGAGCCAGCTCACCGCGAAGGGCGTGAACACGGCGTTCACGAAGATCAAGAACTGGAAGAGCGATCTGCTCTGCAAGCCGTTCTACTCCGGCAACCTCCCCGGGCACGTGCCCAACAACTGGGACATCACGACCACGGGCAAGGACGGGAAGATGGTCGTCAGGGAGCCGTGCTTCCCGATCGCGGGCGTCACGCCCGAGATCAAGGCCGCCCGCGCAGCCGAGAAGAAGTTCAAGCTGACGAGCGGCACGTCCTACCCGCGGCCTGCTTGGCAACGATAGGAGAGAAGCTGATCTAGACCACGAATCAAGCGCCCAGAGCTCCTGATGCTGCCTACGTTCCACGACCTGGTGCAGTTCGTCCCGCTCGGCCTCGCGGTCGGCGCGGTGTACGGGGTGTCCGGGGTCGGGATCGTCGTCCTCTACCGGACGACAGGTGTGCTCAACTTCGCCTACGGGGCGATAGGAGCTCTGGGCGTGTTCATCGCCTTCGACCTGATCAACAAGACCTCGTGGTGCCCGGACTGGCTCGCCTACCTGGCGTGCGTGCTCGTCGGCGGCGCCGTCATGCTCGCGTACGGACTCGTGTTCGGGCCGGTGTTCGCCGCTCGTGACCCACTCGTGAAGGCGGCCGCGACGCTCGGCCTGACGTTGATCCTCCTTGCCGCGATGAGCTGGATCTGGCCCGCCAACGAGGTCCGGGCGGTGCCGTTGCCGAGCGACACCTGGCACAACTACGGGTACCAGATCGGCGACGTCCGCATCAGCTGGACGAAGATCATCGCCTTGCTCTTCGCATTCGGCGTGACGGCCGGGACGACCGTGTTCCTGCGCTACACCAAGCTCGGCACCGCGTATCGCGCGGTGGCCAACGACCGCGAGATCACCGCCACGCTCGGCGTACCGGTCCGCCGCGTCGAGACGTCGGCGTGGCTCGTCTCCGGGTTCGTGTGCGGTGCCTCGGGCTTGCTGCTGTCAGGGCTCATCAACTCGCTCGAGGCGGCGACGATGACGTTCCTCGTCATCTCGTCGCTCGCGGCTGCGCTGATCGGACGCCTGCAGTCGTTGTGGATCACGCTCTTCGCCGCGCTCGTGATCGGCGTCGTCGAGTCCTGCCTGCAGGCATTTTCGCTGTGGCCGACGGAGAGCCAGCCGCTCGCGCAGTACCGGGCGATGACCCCGTTCGTGCTCGCGATCGCCGCACTCCTCTTGCTCGGGCGGCGGCGCGAGCTGACGCTCTCCCGGGCAGGGCACTAGCTTCATGGGTGTCGCTCGCGCACCGCGAGGAGTGCGCGCCTCGTGACTCGCCTGCAGGGCGTGGAGATCGAGCGCGGTCACGTCATCCGTGCCCTCGTCATCGCCGGGCTGTTCGCGCTGGCGCTCTTCGCCGTGCCCGAGCTGATCGGCATCTACTGGGTGAAGATCCTCACGGCCGCCGCGATCTACTCCGTGGTCGCACTCGGGTTGGGCCTTCTCTACGGTCGCGTCGGGATGGTCTCGCTCTGCCAGGTCGCCCTGCTCGCGGTCGGTGCCTGGACGGCGACGCGGCTCCTCTACGGGACCGGCATCCCCTTCCCGATCGTCCTCCTGATCGCCGGCCTCGTGACCGGGGTGATCGGGACGGTGGTGGGATTGCCGGCCCTGCGGGTGTCGGGCCTCCATCTGGCGCTGATCACGCTCATGTTCGCCGGCGCGATCACGCTCGTGCTCAGCGTCATCCACTTCCCGAACGGCGGCGGCGGCTTTCTGGGGCAGCTGTCCCTCGGGGAGCTACAGGAGTTTCGCAACATCCGCCGGCCGGGAATCGCGACGAGCGACCCGGCGTACTACCGCTACACGCTCGTCGTCGTGGCGCTCATGTTCCTGCTCGCGCTCTGGCAGATCGCGAGCAAGCCGGGCCGGGCGTGGGCCGCGATCCGCGAGAGCGAGCCGGCGGCGCTCGCGGCGGGCGTCAACACCACGCAGTACAAGCTCTGGGCGTTCGCGCTCGCGTCGTTCATGACCGGGGTCGCGGGTGGGCTGCTCGCGGGCAGCGCCGGGGCGCTCTCGCCGGTGGCGTTTCCGACGCAGGATTCGATCGTGCTGCTGGCCGTGATCCTGATGGGTGGGATCTACAGCCTGTGGGGCGCAGTCGTGGCCGGGCTCCTGGTCAGGCTCCTGCCGGCTCTCCTGGAGAACTGGGGGGTGACGATCTACGTCTCGCTCCTTCTCTTCGGGATCGGCGTCCTGCAGGTCCTGGCGACGGCGCCGGGAGGGCTGGCGGATCAGGTTCCGAAGGACCTGAAGAAGCTCGGGGGCCTGCTCTCGCGCGGCTTCGGGCGGCGAGCCGACACCGAAGGGCCTGCAGGGTGATCGAGGTCGAGGGGCTGACCGTTCGCTTCGGCGGCGTCACGCCGATCGACGACATGACCGTGACCTTTCCGGGCGGAACCTGCGGCCTGATCGGCCCCAACGGGGCGGGCAAGACGACGTTCTTCAACGTGCTGAGCGGGTTCGTCAAGCCCGCGGCCGGGTCGATTCGCGCTTTCGGGGAGGACATCTTCAAGCTGGCCGACTTCCGGCGTGCCCGCTGGGGGCTGCGGCGCTCGTTCCAGCAGGAGCAGGCGATCACGAGCCTGTCGGTCTTCGACAACGTCGCGATGGTGCACGAGCACTCGGGCCAGGCACGCGCCTCGCGCCGCCAGGACGTGCTCGACGCGCTCGCGTTCGTCGGTCTCGAGGTCTCGCCCAAGGAGAAGGCAGGCGTGCTCGGCGCACGCGACCGGCGGCTCGCTCGAGGTCGCCCGGGCAACGGTCGGAAAGCCGCGCGTCGTGCTCCTCGACGAGCCGGCTGCCGGCCTCCCCGACGAGGAGACGCTGCACATGGGCCAGGTGATCGCGAGGATCCCGGAGCAGTTCGGAGCGCTCGTGATCCTCGTCGACCACGACATGAGCCTCGTCTCCGCCTGCTGCGAGACGACCGCCGTGCTCGACTTCGGCAAGCTCATCGCCTCAGGACCCACCGCCGAGGTCCTGCGCAACGAGCACGTGATGCGCGCCTACCTGGGCACCGAGGAAGAGCTGTGACCGAGGCGCAGGCAGCTGGGCCAGCGCTGCGGCTCGAGGGTGTGTCGGTGGCGCGAGCGGGCCGCACGGTCGTGAGCGAGGTCTCGCTCGAGATCCCCTCCGGCGAGGTGACCGCACTTCTCGGCGCCAACGGCGCCGGCAAGTCGAGCCTCGTGCTTGCGATCGCCGGGGTTCTCCGCCCCAGTGCGGGGAAGGTGCTCCTCGACGAACGGGATCTGACCCGCTCGCGTCCCGAGCAGATACGCGCGGCGGGCGTCGCAGTCGTCCCCGAGGGCAGGCGCATGCTCCACGACCTGACGGTCGAGGACAACCTGCGCGTGGCGACATATGCCCTCTCCCGAGAGGATGCTCGCACCGGCGTCGCCTACGCACACGAGCTCTTCCCGCGGCTCGAGGCGCGCCGAGACGCCGTCGCCCGCTCCCTCTCAGGCGGGGAGCAGCAGATGCTCGTGCTCGCCCAGGCGCTCGTCTCCAGGCCGAAGATCCTCATCGTCGACGAGCTCTCCCTCGGCCTCGCCCCCATTGTGGTCAAGAGCCTCGTGCCCACACTTGCGGAGGTCGCGGCCGCGGGCGTGGGAGTGCTCCTCATCGAGCAGTTCGCCCACGTCGCGTTGGGACTTGCACGCAAGGCGTACGTCCTCGAGGGCGGTCACATCCGCTACGACGGCACCGCCGAGGAGCTGCAGGGCAACCCCGAGATCCTGCGCTCGGCTTACTTCATGGCCGGGCCGATCGCCGACGCAGCAGGCGCGGCGGGCGACGGCTAGGGCACTGCCCGTTTCGGGGGGCAGTAGCCTGTGGCCCTTCAGGTGACGACGTACTCGATCGCTTCCTCGTGACATGACCACCGCGCTGAGCCCTCAGGAGCGCGTGTTCGACGTTCGCGGCCTGCGGATCGTCGTCACGGGTGCTGCGAGCGGGCTCGGCCTGGCGATGGCCGAGATCCTCGCCGAGTGCGGCGCGAGGGTCACCCTTGCCGACGTCGATGCGGAGCGGCTCGAGAGCGCCACGGCCTCGGTCGCCGGACGGGGAGGAACGGCGCGGTCGTTCGTCGTCGACGTCTCCGACGAGGCGCAGGTTTGGGCTCTCGTCGACGACGTCGTCACAGCCGAAGGCGGGCTGGACGTCGTCTTCGCCAACGCCGGTATCGCCTCGGTGCCGGGCTTCGCGGTGGAAGGAGGCCAGCGGCTGGAGACCGTCGAGCGCTCGGACTGGGACAAGGTGCTCGGCGTCAATCTGAACGGCGTCCTCTTCACGATGAAGCACGCCGCCGCAGTCATGAAGCGGCAGGGGTCGGGGCGGATCGTGCTCACCTCCTCGACTGCGGGCCTTCGTCCGGAGCCGATCGCCTGCTACGGGTACGCCGCGAGCAAGGCCGCGATCCTGAACCTCGTCCGCCAGGCGGCGCTCGAGCTCGCGCCGCACGGCGTGCTCGTGAACGCGATCTGCCCCGGCCCGTTCAAGGGGACGCGCATCGGCGGCGGCGTCACCGAGAATCCAGACGAGGCGACGGAGCGCATGTGGGCGACGACGGTTCCGCTCGGCCGCATGGGGGAGCCCGAGGAGTTCAAGGGGCTCGTCCTGCTTCTGGCGTCACCTGCGTCGAGCTTCATGACCGGTGCCGCCTACCTGATCGACGGCGGGACGCTCGTTCTCGCCGGTCCGTCCTGACTGTCACGCCGAGGCGGCATCGCGCCGAGGATCAGACGTCGGGATTCAAGACCCAGAAGCGCTCCTCGCGCCCCGCTTCGAGCTTCGCCAGTTGCTCCAAGTGGATCTCTCGAACGCGCGCCGGCGTGATGGCCTCCTCGGGACTCACCTCTTCGATCGCGAGGCTCGTCTTGTCTTCGTACAGATTCTCGCCGATGAGGCGCGCCTGGCTGTCGTACGGCCAGATGAACGCCTGCCGGCTCGAGACGTGGTAGATCGCCTCCGCGTCATCGACCTCGTAGCCGACAGCTCTCAGGTCGGCGCCACGAGCGATCTGATGGAAGGTCAGCTCGTCGCAGATTCCCCAGTCGGCCACCGCCAGGCGGTCGTCCGAGTTCCAGAGCACGGCCTCGCCCACGCTCGAGTAGAACGCGAGGACTCCCTCCTTGCCCGTGATGACCGCGGGGTTCGCTCCCCAGGTGACCCGATAGACGGGGTCGTCGACCATCATGTCCGGCGCCACGATCCTCTCGTACTCTCCGGCGCCCTCGAGGTGCACGTGGCGCCAGAAGTTGAGAAGCATTGCGCGATGCAGCGGCTTGGTCGTCTGCTCCAAGAGCTCCGCGGTCGGGTTCATGCAGTCGTAGACAGCCTGTTCGAACCTATTCATGAGCGCCTCGCTTCTCGGTCGCCGAGCTCTGCTCGTCCGTCACAGGCCTTCACTCACGTCATGCCCGTCATCTGGCCGCCGTTGACGGTGAGCACCTGGCCGTTGACGAAGTTCGACCACGGAGAGCAGAGGAAGAAGATCGCCCCCGCAGCCTCCTCGGGCCGCGCTCCGCGGCCCAGCGGTATTACGGTCGACGCTCGCTCGCGATTGCGTCCCGGGATGCCGAGCGGGATCTCGACGTCACCCAGCGTGAACGTCTCGCCCCCCTCGTCGGACGACGCCGTCAGCCGCGTCTCGACGAAGCCGAACGCGACGGCGTTCACGTTCACCTTGAGTGGGCCCCATTCCCTTGCGAGCGTCTTCGTGATGCCCACGAGGCCGGCTTTCGCGGCCGAATAGTTGATCTGGCCGACGTTGCCCTGAGTGCCTGAGATCGAGGTCACGTTTACGACCTTGCGGAAGACCTCGCGCCCCTCCTCGAGGTCCCGCTTCGCCGGCTCCCGCATGTGGGGCGCCGCGGCCCGGAGGATGCGGAAGGGAACGACCGTGTGGATCTCGAGCATCGCCCGGAACTGGTCGTCCGACATCTTGTGCGCCATCCCGTCCCACGTGTAGCCGGCGTTGTTCACGACGATGTCCAACCCGCCGAACTCGGCGACCGCCTTCTCGACCAGGGCTTCGCAGACGCCGTCCTGCGTGAGGTCTCCGCCGAAGACGGCGGTTTCGCCCTCGATCTCCGCCGAGGCCTCAGCAGCCAGGTCGGCGTCGAGGTCGTTGACGAGAACGCGCGCGCCTTGCGCGCAGAGAAGCTCCGCCGTGGCGCGTCCGATTCCCCGCGCTGACCCGGTCACGATCGCCGCCTTCCCCTCGAGCACCTTCATCCGGTGGCCGCCCCTTTCGCGTCGCTGAGTGCGTGTCGCGTAACCCTATTCGGCGCGCGCTTGGCTCCGCGAGACAGCGCGCGGGCGACCGCTCGTCGAGTCTAGGATCGCTCTCGTGAGCGCATCCGTGGATCGACCCCTGAAACAGGGTCAGGTGCTCTGGACGCCGCCGGCTGACGCCCGGGAGCGGTTCGTGCTCGGCCGCTACCTCGAATGGCTGGGCAGCGAACGGGGTCTCAACTTCTCGGGCTACGACGAGCTGTGGCAGTGGTCGGTCACCGACCTCGAGGGCTTCTGGGCTTCGATCTGGGACTTCTTCGAGGTTCGTGCGCACACGCCGTACGAGCGCGTCCTCGGCTCCCGCGAGATGCCGGGCGCGGAGTGGTTCCCCGGCGCACGCCTGAACTACGCGGAGCACCTGGTCGGTCGCGACGAGGATCTCGACTCGGTCGCAGTGGTCGCGCTCTCGCAGTCGCGAGCGACGCAGGAGCTCACCTTCGGGGACCTCCGGGAGCAGGTCGCGCGCGCCCGGGCCGGCCTGAAGCGGCTCGGCGTCGGTCCTGGCGACCGCGTCGTCGCCTACCTGCCCAACATCCCGGAGACGCTCGTCGCCTTCATCGCCACGGCGAGCCTGGGGGCGATCTGGGCCACGTGCCCGCCGGAGTTCGGAGTCCGCAGCGTCCTTCACCGGCTCGGCCAGCTGGAGCCCAAGGTCCTGCTCGCAGTCGCCGGATACCGCTACGGAGACAAGCCGATCGATCGCCGCGAGCAGGTGGCCGAGATCCGCGACGGCCTGCCCAGCCTCGAAACCGTCGTCCACGTCTCGTACCCGGGCGGGCCAGACGATGCCCTTCCGGACGCGGTCTCCTGGGACGCGCTCCTCGGGGAGAGCGAGCCGCTCGAGTTCGAGCCCTTGCCCTTCGCGCATCCGCTCTGCGTCCTCTTCTCGTCGGGGACGACCGGTCTGCCGAAGGCGATCGTGCACTGTCACGGCGGCATCCTCCTCGAGCACCTGAAGAACCACGGCTTCAGCTGGGATCTCCAGCCGGGCGACCGGCTCCAGTGGTTCACGACGACCGCCTGGATGATGTGGAACGCCCTCGTCTCCGTGCTCCTCCACCGCGCGTCGATCGTGATGATCGACGGCAATCCGGCCTATCCCGACCTCTCGTTCCAGTGGCGGGTGATCGAGGAGACGAAGCCGACCTTCTTCGGGCTCAGCCCGGCCTTCACGATGGCCTGCCGCAAGGAGGGCCTGGAGCCGGGACGGGTCTTCGACCTCTCGTCCGTCCGCATGGTCTGCGAGGCCGGATCGCCCTTGCCGCTCGAGGGGTACGAGTGGCTCTACGAGCAGTTCGGGCCGGACGTCAACGTCAACGTCGGAAGCGGCGGCACCGATGTCTGCACGGGGATCGTGCAGGGCATTCCGCTGCTCCCTGTCTACGCAGGCGAGATGTCGACGCGCATGCCCGGAGTCGACGCGGATGCGTTCGGGCCGGACGGGAAGCCGGTCGTCGGTGAGCTCGGCGAGCTCGTCATCAAGCAGCCCATGCCGTCGATGCCGGTCGGCTTCTGGAACGACGCCGACGGCTCGCGTTACCGGGAGGCGTACTTCGAGTTCTTCCCGGGCGTGTGGCGTTTCGGCGATTGGATCCTGTTCACGGAGCGAGGAAGCTCGATGATCACCGGCCGCTCGGACGCCACCTTGAACCGCGGCGGCGTGCGGCTCGGGACGAGCGAGATCTACTCGGTCGTCGAGGAGATCGACGAGGTGCTCGACAGTCTCGTCGTCCACCTCGAGCAGCAGGACGAGCTGCTTCTCTTCGTGGTGCTGCGCCCCGGGATCGAGCTCGACGACGAGCTCGACGCGCGCATCAAGCGGGCGCTTCGCACGTCGCTGTCGCCACGACACGCGCCAGACACGGTCGTGGCGGTTCCCGCGATCCCGCGCACGCTCACCGGGAAGAAGCTCGAGGTCCCGATCAAGCGCATCCTCACCGGTGCCGCGGTCGCGGACGTGGCGTCGAGCGATGCGCTGGTGGAGCCGAGCTCGATCGAGCCGTTCGCGGATTACGCCCGGACGCGTACCGCAACTTCCTGATGCCGCTGCGCGGGCTCGAGCACGTACTCGTGCTCACAGACGATCTCGAGGCCACGAGGGCCTTCTACTGCGACGTGCTCGGCTTCGAGACGGGCGAGCGGCCGCAGCTCGCGTTTCCCGGGTACTGGCTCTACCTCGACGGCGTGGCGTGCGTGCACGTCGCCGAGCGCACCGCGTACGAGACGCACTCGGCGGATGTCGGCCTCAGGGCGGTTGCAGGCCCGATCGACCATCTCGCATTCGCCGCCGACGACCACGAGGCGCTCGTGGCGCGACTCGAGGCCGCCGGTGTCGAGGCGGTCTCGAACGACGTGCCCGCTGCGGGCATCCGCCAGCTGTTCCTCGATGACCCGAACGGCGTCCGGATCGAGCTCAACGTCAGGTAGTGGCGGCTCCGGCCGCTTCGAGCGGAGTTTTGCCGAGGATCATGTCGGCTGCCTTCTCGGCGATCATCATCGTCGCCGCGTTCGTGTTCGCGCGCGTGATCTTCGGCATCACCGACGCGTCCACGACGCGGAGTCCCTCGACTCCGTAGACACGCAGCTCGGGGTCGACGACGGCACCCATCGCGCAGGTCGACGTGGGGTGGTACACGGTCTGGCTCGCGCGGCGGACCCAGTCGAAGATGTCCTTCTCCGAGTCGGAGGCGGGCACGCTCAACGGCTCTCGCGCGAGGGCTTGGAGCGGAGCCTGGCCGGCGATCTCGAGCGCGATCCGTACGCCGGCGAGCACGCTCGCTCGATCCTCCTCGGTCGTCAGGAAGTTGCAGAGCACGGTCGGCTTCGAGTCCGCCATCGGCGTGCGTAGCCCGACCTTGCCGCGCGAGGTCGGCTTGATGATCACCGGGCCGAACGCGTAGCCGTTGTCGGGCGGCGGCCTGAGGCCCTCGTCGAAGAACGGAGCGGCTGCGAAGTGGAACTCGACGTCGGGCGCCCGCACGTCAGAGCGCGTCCTGAAGAAGCCGCCCGCCTCCGGGTAGTTCGACGTGAGCGGCCCGCGGCCCTCGCTCTCGAGGAGGGCGAAGTTCTCCGGTGTGAAGATCCCGAAGAGCCCCGGCTGGTCGGTTAGGTAGTTGACGTTGACCATGCAGTGGTCCTGCAGGTTGTGGCCGACGGGCAAGTCCTGCCGTACCTCGATCCCGAACAGCCCGAGGTCTTCGGCGGGACCGATTCCGGAGAGCATGAGCAGCACGGGAGAGTGGTACGTACCCGCTGAGACGATCACTTCGCGCTCGGCTCGCACGGTCTCGCGCACGCCGTTCGTGACGAGCTCGACGCCGACGGCGCGGTCGCCCTCGAAGAGGATCCGCTCGACGAAGACGCCGGACGTCACCTCCAGGTTGGGTCTCGACGCCGCCGGGTGGAGGAACGCATCGGCGGCGCTGCAGCGCATCCCGTTGCGCTGGGTGAGCTGGAAGCGCGACACGCCCTCGGGCCGGTCGACGTTGAGGTCGTCGATCAGCTCGTAGCCCGCCGCCACCGCGGCCTCGAGCTGTGCATCGATGAACGGGTGCATGGAGCGGCTCTCGGACACGGCCAGGGGACCGCCCACGCCGTGGAACTCGCTCTCTCCGCGCTCGTTGTCCTCCGAGCGCTTGAAGTACGGCAGCACCTCGTCGTAGGACCAGCCCGTGCACCCCAGCTCGGCCCACTCGTCGAAGTCAGCGCGATTGCCCCGCAGATAGATCATCGCGTTGATCGAGCTCGAGCCGCCGATCACGCGGCCGCGGGGGAAATAGAGCCGGCGTCCACCGAGCCCGGGCTCCTCCTCGCCGTACAGGTCCCAGTCGAGGCTCGACTTGAACGCGATGGGGAACATCGCCGGGACGTGAAGCTCCGCTGCGGTGTCCGGGCCGCCTGCCTCGAGCAAGCGCACCGTGACATCCGCGTCCTCGCTCAGACGTCCGGCGAGCACGCACCCTGCCGAGCCGGCTCCGACGATCACGTAATCAGCCACCGCGCACTCCTCCGGTCTGGGTTACGGCCAGCAGCTTAATTGGCTGTCGATTCCGTTACCAAGGGTGTTGGCGAGGGGTGGTCGCGCGCGTTAGGTTGTCGAGCGATGGGCGCCGGCGACGACCTGATCGCTCTCTACTGGACCACGTCCGGCCCGGTCGAGGTGCACTTCGGGCGCGAGTGGAGCCTCTTCGACCTCCGCGATCGCTGCGAGCAGGCCGCTCGGGTCGGGTTCAAGGGCATCGGGATCTGGCATGCGGATCTCGAGCACCTGCTGGAGACCCGGACGCTCCCGGAGCTGAGGCAGATCGTCGACGAGTACGGGCTCGATCAGCTGGAGCTCGAGTTCCTCGGCGACTGGTTCCTCGATCCGGACGACGAGCGCCGGCGTGCCTCCGACGAGAGGCGGGCGCTGCTCTTCGCCGCCGCGGCCGACCTGCCCGTGCACCACATCAAGGTCGGCAACATCGTCGGGACGGAGTGCGAGCTCGCGCAGATCGTGGAGAGGTACGCGGAGCTCTGCGCGGACGCAGCCCAGTACACCGACGCGAAGATCGTCTACGAGTTCATGCCGTACGACGTCCAGGTCAACGACGTCGACACCGCGCTCGCGGTCGTCGAGGGAGCCGACGCGCCGAACGGCGGTCTTGCGTTCGACACCTGGCACCTCGGCAAGATGCGACTCGAGCCGGAGGACCTCCGCCGATTCCCTTCGCGCTTCGTGTCCTGGGTCGAGCTCTCGGACGGCCCGTACGAGTACGCGGAGGACCGCCTCGACGAGGTGATCAACCGCCGTCGGCTGCCCGGCGAAGGCGATTTCCCCATCGCCGAGTACGTGTCGGTATGCCGCGAGCTCGGGTACGACGGCCCGTGGGGCGTCGAGGTGCTCTCCGAGGAGCTGCGGAACCTTCCCATCGAGCAGATCTTCGACCGTGCGTACGAGACGACGAGCGCACAGGTCGCCGCCTCCAAGGAAAGGAGCGTCGGTGTCTGAAAACGGCCTCTCGCAGGAACGGCTGATCTGGATGTACACCCAGATGGTGCGCGTCCGCGAGTTCGAGGAGCGGGTGAAGCGCACGTTCGAGGAGCACCCCGGCGTGATCCGTGGCCACACGCACCTCGCTGACGGGGCGGAGGCCTCCATCGTCGGCTCGATCGCTGCGTTGCGGCCCGACGACCAGCTCCTGACGACGTATCGCTGCCACGGCTATCCGATCGCGCTCGGCACGGATCCGAAGGCGCTGATGGCGGAGATCTACGGGAAAGAGACGGGGATCTGCAAGGGGTACGGCGGCTCGATGCACCTGACCGACGTCGGACGCGGGTTCCTCGGGACCTCCGGCATCGTCGGCCAGGGCATCCCGCACGCGGCAGGCGCCGCGTGGGCAGCCCAGATCCGCGGCAAGGGGCAGGTCGTGCTCTCGTTCTTCGGCGACGGCGCAACGAAGCAGGGTGCGTTCCACGAGACCCTCAACATCGCGTCGCTCTGGAAGCTCCCCATCGTGTTCGTGATGGAGAACAACAGTTACAACGTCTACACGAAGGTCGAGCAGGAGGACGCGAACGCGGCGGCAGGCGAGCCGCTCGCGGTGAAGGCGCAGGCCTACAGCATGCCCGGCACGACCATCGACGGAGGCGATCCGGTGGAGGTCTACGAGCAGATGTCCGCGGCGATCGAGCGCGCTCGCTCAGGAGACGGGCCGACGCTGATCGAGTCCAGGGTCTACCGGCTGAGCGCCCACGGGAACATCATCGCGCCGCCCGGAGTGCCGCTGCACTTCCCCGAGCACGAGGCGATCACGATCTTCGGCAACGCCGAGGAGTACGAGGCCGCCAAGCGCGGCGACCCGGTGCCCCGCTTCCGGGCGCGACTGGTGACGGACGGGATGCTCACCGCAGAGGAGGCGGACGCGATCGCGGAGGCTGCGCGGACCGAGATCCAGGAGGCGGTCGACTTCGGTCTCGAGAGCCCGTTCCCCGCGCCCGAGAAGGCCGTGAACTACGTCTATGCCTGAGGAAGGAGCCGAGAGTCATGGCACGTGAGCTTCCCTACATCGCTGCGATCGGCGAAGCGGTCCACCAGGAGATGGCACGCGACGAGACGGTCCTCTACTTCGGGCAGAACCTCGCGACGAACGACGAGGATCCGTTCCTGCAGGCGTTCGGCTCGGATCGCGTCCGAGTGACGCCGATCTCCGAGACCGCCGAGATCGGGATGGCGGTCGGCGCGGCGTTCGCGGGCTACCGGCCCGTCGTGCAGCTGTACATGGCGGAGTTCATGCTCGTGGCGATGGACCAGGTCGTGAACGAGGCGCCCCGCTTCCACTACATGACGGGTGGGCAGGTGACGGTGCCGATCGTGCTGCAGGCCGGCTACGGCTTCACCGCGGGCTGGGCAGGGCAGCACACGGGCTCGATCTACGGCATGTTCATGGGCGTCCCGGGCTTGAAGGTCGCGGTCCCCTCGACGCCGGCGGACGCAAAGGGCCTGATGACGGCGTCGATCCGTGACGACAACCCGGTCGTCTTCTTCCACAACTACCTGCTCACGCTCGAGCACGGTGACGTGCCCGAAGGCGAGCACGTCGTACCGCTGGGTGAGGCTGCGGTGGTACGGGAGGGCAACGACGTCACGATCGTCGCGATCGGCTGGATGGTCGGCAAGGCGCTGGCCGCGGCCGAGCAGCTCGCCGCCGACGGGGTCAGCGCCGAGGTCATCGACCCGCGCACGCTCGCTCCGCTCGACACGGCCACGATCCTCTCCTCGGTGGAGAAGACCGGTCGGCTCGTCGTCGTCGACCAGTCGACGCGTCACGGGTCGGCAGCAGCGGTGATCGCTGCGGAGGTCGCGTCCGACGGCTTCGCATCGCTCAAGGGGCCCATCAAGCTCGTGACCGCGCTCGACGCGACGGTCCCGTACAGCGAGCCGATGGAGGAGTACCTCATGCCGAGCGAGGCGGACATCGTCGAGGCCGCACAGCAGGTTCTGAGCGCTTCTTCGATCGTGGCCTAGCGACCGTGGCGGAGCACGTGGCGGCGCGGCTCGAAGCCGACCTCGGCCTCGAGCTCCTCCGCACGATGTGGCGGATCCGCGTCTTCGAGGAGCGCGTCGGGGAGCTGACGCGTGCGGACGAGGTGCACGGGCTCGTCCATCTCAGCATCGGTCAGGAAGCGGTGGCTGCAGGTGTCTGCGGCCAGCTGCGTCGCGACGACGCCGTCTACTCGAATCACCGTGCGCACGGGCACGCGATCGCAAAGGGGGCACCACTCGGGCGTCTCATGGCGGAGCTGATGGGCCGTGACGCGGGTCTCTGCCGCGGTCTCGGTGGCTCGATGCACCTCGTCGACGTGGAGCACGGGCTGCTTGGCGCGACCGGCGTCGTCGGCGGCAACGTGCCGCTCGCGCTCGGGAGCGCGCTCGCGAGCCGTCTCCTCGGCGGGGATCAGGTCGCGGTCGTCTTCTTCGGCGACGGCGCGGTCCAGAGCGGCGTCTTCGTCGAGTCGGTGAACCTGGCGACGCTGTGGCGGCTGCCGGTGATCCTCGTCTGCGAGAACAACGGCTTCGCCGAGTTCACGCCGCGCTCCGCGCACACGAACGTCGAGCGCGTCAGCGACGTCGTGTCGCCGTACGGCCTCGGTCGTGAGACGGTCGACGGGAACGACATCGTCGCGGTGCATTCCACGTTCGCCCGGTTCCTCGCGGCAGCACGCCGTGGCGAAGGGCCGCTGCTCCTCGAGTGCCTGACGCACCGGCTGCGCGGTCACTACGAGGGAGACCCGCAGCGCTACCGGCAGGCGCTCGCCGAGGAGGAGTGGCAGGAGCTCGACCCGATCCTGCGCCTGCAGCGACGCGGTGTCGAGGAGGGCTGGCTCGACGAGCGGATGCTTTCCCAGCTCGAGCAAGAGGCGCGAGAGCAGGTGGAGGAAGCCGTCGGCTTCGCGCGCGAGAGCCCGTTCCCGGCTCCGGGGCTGGCCGCCGAGCTCGTCTACGCGCAATGACGGAGACGACGTACCTCGAGTCGGTCCGCGCGACGCTCGGCGAGGCGATGCGCTCCGACCCGCGCGTGCTCGTTCTCGGCGAGGACGTTGCGGAAGGGGGGCCGTGGGGAGCGACGGCGGGGCTCGCGGAGGAGTTCGGCGCCGAGCGCGTCCGCAACACCCCGATCAGCGAGGCCGCGATCTGCGGCGTCGCTATCGGCGCGGCGCAATCGGGACTGCGGCCGGTGATCGAGATCATGTTCGTCGACTTCCTGACGCTCGCTCTCGACCAGCTCGTCAACCAGGCGGCGAAGGCGCACTTCATGTCCGGCGGCCAGCTGCAGGTGCCGCTCGTGCTGCGAACGCAGGGCGGTGCAGGGCAACGCGGCGGTGCGCAGCACTCGCAGAGCCTCGAAGCGTGGCTGACGCACGTGCCCGGTCTCAAGGTGGCCATGCCGAGCACGGCCGCCGACGCCGCGGGTCTGCTCGCGGCCGCCATCGCCGACCCGAACCCGGTCGTCGTCGTCGAGAACAAGACGCTGTACTTCCGCCGGGAGGAGGTTCCCGACGAGCGCGTTCCGGTCCCGCTCGGACGCGCGAGCGTCGTGCGAGCAGGTCGCGACGTCACGGTCGTCGCCCTCTCGAGGCTCGTCCACGAGTCGCTCGCCGCTGCCGACGAGCTGGCGGGCGAGGGAATCGAAATCGAGGTGATCGATCCGCGAACCCTCGTACCGCTCGATCTGGAGACGATCCTCGAGTCCGTGGCGCGAACACACCGGCTCGTCGTCGCACACGAGGCGGTCGCGCACGGTGGTTTCGGCGCTGAGCTCGCCGCTCAGGTGCAGCAGGCGGCTTTCGACGAGCTCGACGCACCGATCGCTCGCGTCGGCGCGCCGTTCTCACCCGTCCCGTTCAGCCCGCCCCTCGAGGACGCCTACCTTCCGGGCCGTGCGGAGGTCGTCGCGGCCGTGCGAGCAGTGCTCGGCCGTCCGTAGGCGCTCGTTCCCTATCATCGGCGTCGTGCAGGATTGCCGATTGATCCGGGGTGGAACCGGCTTTCGCGGCAAGCAAGGGCTCGACTACTTCTCGGGGGTTTCCGCGGAGACGGCCGGAGCAGCGGGCATCTGCATGCACCTGCTCGAGATGCCGCCCGGCGCGAGCGCGAAGCCGCACTACCACGAGGCTCACGAGACCGCGATCTTCGTCCTTGAAGGCGCGGGTGAGATGCGCCACGGGTCGGACCTCGAGCACGTGATGGCGTTCGAGCCCGGCGACTTCGTCTACATCCCCGCCGGCGTTCCTCACCAGCCGTACAACCCGAGCGACGGCCTGATTCGCGCTGTGCTGGCGCGCACCGACCCGAACGAGCAGGAGAGCGTCGTGCTGCTCGAGGATTCGCAGACCGCCTGAACACGTTAGGCTCGCCTCCATGAGCATCCTCGGCAACCGCGTGCTCCGCGTCGAGGATCCGCGCTTCCTTCGGGGCGAGGGCCGCTACCTGGAGAACATGCCGCTCGAGGGCGCTCTCGTGGTCACGTTCGTCCGCTCGCCGCTTGCGCATGCCCGCATCAACGGTGTCGATACGTCGGCCGCAGAGGCCCTCCCGAACGTCCAGGTCCTCACCGGTGCGGACGTCGACGCGCCGCCGTTCGGTCCGCCTCCGTACTGGAACATCAACCCGGGAATGGTGCGCCCGATGGTGGCGACCGACACCGTCCGCTTCGCCGGCGAGATCGTCGCGATCGTCGTCAGCGAGGATCGGGCGTCCGGCGTGGACGCAGCCGAGCTCGTCATGGTCGACTACGACCCGCTGCCTGTCGTCGTGACGGTCGCGGACGCGGCAAAGGACGAGACGCTGCTCTTCCCGGGCGAAGGAACCAATGTGGCAGCCCGCGCGGGCTCGCAGGAGCACGACGAGGACCTCTTCGGAGACTGTGACGTCGTCGTCTCGGACTCGGTCTGGAGCCAGCGGATGGCCGCGGCCCCGATGGAGTCACGCTCGGCGGCGGCCGAGGTGGATGCCGACGGCCGGCTGACGGTCTGGCTCACGTCGCAGACCCCGCACACGGCCAAGATGGTCATCGCCGGCATGCTCGGGCTCGATCCCGGGCAGGTGCGCATCGTCTCCGACGACGTCGGCGGCGGCTTCGGTGCGAAGCAGCTCGAGGTCGAGGGAGTGCTCGTCGCATGGCTCGCCCGTAAGCTCGGGCGCCCGGCCCGGTGGACGGAGACGCGGTCGGAGGACATGGTCGCGCTTCTCCACGGTCGTGCGATGCAGCTCGACTTCACGATCGGCGGGACGCAGGACGGCAAGGTGCTCGCGTACCGGCTCGACGCTCTCGCCGACGCGGGCGCGTACCCGATCCTCGGCGCGTTCCTTCCCAACCTGACAGGGCTGATGGCGAGCGCGGTCTACGCGATCCCGAAGCTCGAGTTCGAGGGAGTCTCCGTCGTGACGAACACGACGCCCACGACCTCTCTTCGCGGCGCGGGCCGTCCGGAGGCGACGCAGGCGATGGAGCGGGCGATCGATCTCTTCGCGGCGGAGATCGGGCTCGATCCGGCGGAGGTCCGGCGGAAGAACTTCATCTCGAAGGATTCGTTCCCGCACACGACGGCGTCCGGTGCGACGTACGACTCCGGGGACTACGAGGGGGCGCTCGACCTCCTGCTCCGCTCGGCCGGCTATGCGGAGCTTCGCGAGGAACAGCGCCGCCGCCGCGAGGAGGGCGGGCACCTCGAGATGGGCATCGGGCTCTCCGCCTACGTGGAGATCGCGAATCCCGTTGCCGAGACGGAGTTCGGAGAGGTCGAGATCACTGAGGATGGAGGAGCGATCCTGCGCACGGGCTCGCACTCGCACGGCCAGGGGCACGAGACGACGTTCGCCATGATCGCCGCCGAGCGGCTCGGGCTTCCCGTCGCGCGCGTGGAGGTGCACAGGGGCGACACCGACGAGGTCCCGCAAGGGGCGGGGACGTTCGGCTCGAAGTCCACGCAGATCGGCGGCGTCGCCGGCCGTCTGGCCGCCGACGAGGTGGTCGAGAAGGCGAAGGGACTGGCGGCCGACTATCTGGAGGCGAGCGCCGCGGACATGGCGCTCGACGTCGGCAGAGGCAGCTTCCACGTCGTAGGGACATCCGAGCCGTCGCTCTCGTGGGCCGAGCTCGCGTCGAAGGCGGCCGCCGACGCCAGGCTCGGCGAGCTGAAGGCCTCGGCGGAGTTCGGGGCGCCGCCCAGCTTCCCGTTCGGCATTCACCTCGCCGTCGTCGAGGTGGACACGGAGACCGGGAAGGTCGAGCTCGTGCGGCATGTCGCCGTCGACGACGCCGGCACGCTCATCAATCCGCTCGTCGCGGACGGCCAAGTGCACGGTGGCATCGCTTTCGGGGTGGGGCAAGCGCTGTACGAGGAGTTCGTGTACAGCGAGGACGGCTATCCGCTGACCGGTACGTTCGTCGGCTACGCCTTCCCGTCGGCAGCCGAGCTCCCTTCCTAC
Organism: uncultured Actinomycetes bacterium; assembly: GCA_963734825.1. Classification (GTDB taxonomy): domain Bacteria; phylum Actinomycetota; class Thermoleophilia; order Gaiellales; family Gaiellaceae; genus GMQP-bins7. Next base: position 678,254 of record CAVTIQ010000005.1, read on the forward strand.
GAGCGGGTCGAGATGGTCACTCCGACCCCGAACAACGAAATCGGCGTGAAGGGGATCGGCGAGTCGGGAACCGTCGGCTCGACACCGGCGGTCCACAACGCGGTGCTCGACGCCCTCGCGCCGTACGGCGTGCGCCACGTCGACCTGCCGTGCAACGGCGAGAACGTCTGGAAGGCTCTCCAGGAGGCGTAAGCGATGGGACGAAGATCGGGCTGACCGTCAACGGCTCGAAGCACGAGGCCGACGTCGAGCCGCGGCAGCTGCTCGTCTACTTCCTGCGGGAGCAGCTCGGGCTAACGGGAACGAACGTCGGCTGCGACACATCTTCGTGCGGTGCGTGCACCGTGCTGCTCGACGGTGAGTCCGTGAAGTCGTGCACGGTGCTCGCGGTGCAAGCAGACGGCAGCGACATCACGACGATCGAGGGTCTCGCGAAGGACGGCGAGTTGCACGTCGTGCAGCAGGCGTTCCATGAGCAGCACGGCCTGCAGTGCGGCTACTGCACGCCGGGCTTCGTCATGGCGACTGTGTCGCTCCTGAAGGAGAACCCGAGCCCGACCGAGGACGAGATCAGGAGTGCGCTCGAGGGGAATCTCTGCCGCTGCACCGGGTACCACAACATCGTGCGCGCGGTCGAGGCCGCGGCGAGGGCCGGCGCGTGATCCCCGCGGCTTTCGAGTACCACCGGGCCGGGTCCGTCGAGGAGGCGATCGAGCTCCTCGGCCGCGACGAGGACGCGAAGCTGCTCGCGGGCGGGCACTCCCTGGTCCCCGCCATGAAGCTCCGAATCGCGCGCCCGACGACACTCGTCGACATCGGTCGGCTCGACGATCTGCGCTACGTCCGCGAGGACGGCGACGGGATCGCGGTCGGTGCGCTCACACGTCACGCGCAGCTCGCCGCGCGACCCGGTGCTCGCGCAATCCTGCGCCTTGCTCGCGCACGCTGCGGGCGAGGTCGGAGACCCCCAGGTACGCCACCGGGGGACGATCGGGGGCTCCGTCTCGCACGCCGACCCCGCATCGGATCTCGCGACCGTCGTTCTCACCCTCGACGCCGACCTCGTCGCGCAGGGGCCGGGTGGCGAGCGCACGATTCCCGCCGGCGAGTTCTTCATGGGGCCGTTCTCGAACGCGCTCGCCCGCGACGAGGTGCTCGTCGAGATCCGCGTGCCGAAGGTCGCGCGCGGCGTGTACCTGAAGCACTCGCGTCGGGCCCAGGACTGGGCGACGGTGGCGGTCGCGGTGGCTGACGTCGGTGGTCACGTGAACGTCGGGCTCGCGAGCATGGGGCCGACGCCGCTGCGCGCGCGTGGCGTTGAGGACGCACTTGCGAAAGGTGCTGCGGCAGCGGACGCCGCGTCCCATACGGGCGAGGGGACCGATCCGCCGGGGACGTGAGCGGCAGCGCCGAGTATCGGGCGCATCTCGCGCAGGTGCTCGTGCGGCGGGCGCTCGAGCAGCTCTAGCCGAACCACGGTCTTACTCGAGAATCGCCACGGTGCCGGCCGATCCGTCGACGCGGATGATCTGACCCGTTCGGATCTGCGACGTCGCGCGACCCGTGCCGACGACGGCCGGGAGGCCGTACTCGCGACAGACGATGGCCGCGTGCGACATCACGCCGCCGATGTCCGTGACGACCGCCTCGACCTTCGAGAAGATCGGTGCCCAGGCTGGTGAGGTGATCGGGCAGACGAGGATGTCGCCGTCACGTATTTCTCCGATCTGCCGCACGTCGATCACCACCCGCGCCGTCCCTTCGACGACGCCGGGAGAAGCCGCCGCGCCCCGCAGCTCCGCTCCGCCATCCTCGCTCTGCGCCCACTCGCGAACGCGCTCCGTGGTGATGCCCCAGAGCATGTTCAGCACAGGGTCGTTGATCTCCTCGGGCATGGCGCCGATGGCGGGCGGCGGAGTCCAGTCCGCGAGCCGCTCGATGATCTCCTTGCGGCGCGCGACGATCGGCGGCCAATGCTTGGGGCCGAGCGGCTCGCCGCCTGTCGCCCACATGAGGACGAGCTCGTCGAGCGCCGACTGCACCTCGAGGCGTGAGAGCTGGAAGACGTCTTCGGCGTCCTCCAGGTAGCCGTGCGTCGGCGAGCAGCGCGCCGAACTCGCGTGCCTTGTTCCACCACCTCGTCAGGAACCAGTAGTCGCAGAGGAACTTGTGCTCCTCGACATAGGGGAAGACCATCCGCGAGAGCCCGAGCAGCTCGTCGAAGCCCTTGCGCGTCTCCTCGTCGAGCAGCGCGCCGTACTCCTCGGCGAGCCGATCGCGCTCGCGCTGGATCTCCTCGGTCGGCCGCTCGATCTCCTTGCCGTCCGTGATTGCCTGCACGTACCCGATGAGCGACGCATACGGGATGCGCGGGTCGTCGAGCCAGCTCCCGTAGTAGTGGTAGAGCCCGTCGCCGGTCGCCATGTTGAACCACGGGTCCTTCACCTTCTCGAGCTCCTCGAGCCACGCCTTGCCGGCGTCGCTCTGCGCCAGCTCGTCGTCGATCTCCTGTGGCGAGCGCCCCTCGACGAATGCCGAGCCCACCCCGGTGTCGACGGCGAGACGGGCGAGGCGCTTGAGCTCGGCATCCGGGACGAAGAGCAGCACGTCGATGCCGGCGACCATCTGGGCGATGTGCTGGTCGGGGATGTCGGGGAGGACGCTCTTGCAGAAGTCGGAGAACGTCGCGTAGGTCCCGTAGCCGAGGAGGAGGAACTCGCTGTGGTGCTGCCATGCGAGGTCGCCGTAGCGCAGCAGGCGCCCGTATGCGTCGAGCACCTCGACGTACCCCGTGTTGCGATCGTCCGTCGAACACGACCTCGTCGGGCTCGTACTCGCCGAGCTCAGGGACGCGAATCGCAGCGAGATCGGCGATCAGCGCCTCCATCTTCAGCTTCCACTTCGCGTACAGCTCGTCCCAGTGCTCGAAGTAGTAGCCGGCGCGGCGCTGGAAGAACTCGGCGCGCTCGGCGATCTTGGCGGGGTCGGTTACCGGGTTGCCCGAGATGTAGATGTAGCCGTTCACGCATCGGTAGTCGATGCCCATGACAGGCGGCACCGCGAAGACGCGGTTCTGCCAGTCGCCGATCCCCTGTAGGGGACGTCGACGACGGCGACGTCGAACGCCGGCATCGGCAGCGGGAAGTGCATCGAGTTCCAGAACCAGAACCGCTGCTCGTCCGCCTCGCGCCGGCGCTCGTCGAAGAGCGCGTAGTACGGGTACATCTCCTCCCAGCCCTCGCAGCCGGGCGGTGTCTCGATCTCGTACGGGTTGGGGAACGACCCGGTTGGTGTCGAGGCAGCCACGACGAGACCCTACGGACGCCCCGCGAAGAGCTCGGTGTGCTCTCCGAAGTAGCTGGAGATAAGGAGCTCGTGGTTGCCGCGCAATTCCTCCGCTGCCCCTTGCAGCGCGATCTCCCCGTGCGAGAGGACGTAGGCCCGATGGGCGATCGTCAGCGCCAGTTCGATGTGCTGCTCGACGAGGACGACTCCGCAACCGCTCTCCTCGGCGTACTCTCGTACCACTGGGAGTAGGCCCTCGACGATGATGGGCGCGAGTCCGAGGCTGAGCTCGTCGAGCAGGAGCAACGCCGGGCGTCGGGCGAGAGCCCGCCCGACCGCCAGCATCTGCTGCTCTCCTCCGGAGAGCAGGCCACAGCGCCGGTCGCGGAGGCCCTCCAGCGCCGGGAAGTAGCGGAACGCCACTTCTGCGTCGAGGCGCTCTCCGCGGTAGCCCAGGCGGAAGTGCTCGGCGACGGTGAGGCCGAAGAAGAGGCCGCGGTTCTCCGGGACGTGCGCGATTCCGAGCTTGGCCCGTCCGCTCGACTGCACGCTTCTCAGATCACGTCCCTGGAAGTGGATCGTTCCCTGCATCGGGCGCAGGAGACCGGAGATGGCACGGAGCGTCGTCGTCTTGCCGGCGCCGTTGGCGCCCAGGAGAGCGACGATCTCGCCCGACGCAACGTCGAGGTCGATCCCGCGGATCACGGCCGCGTGGTCATAGCCCGCGGTCAGGCCCGCGATCTCGAGCACGGGCGTGCTCATGTCCTCCCGGCCTCCGCCTGGTCCGTCTCGACGTTCGGAGCAGGAGGTGCAGGTGCCTCGCTCGCGGCGCCCCCGAGGTAGGCCGTCACCACGCGGGCGTCGCGTCGCACTTCGTCCGGCGGGCCTGCCGCGATCACGCTGCCGAACTCGAGCACTGTGATCTGGTCGCAGATGTTCAGCACAAGGCCCATATCGTGATCGATCAGCAGTGTCGTCGTGCCAGCGTCGGCGATCTGTCGCAGCCGCTGACCGAGGTCGTCGCTCTCGTGCGTGTCCAGTCCGGCTGCCGGCTCGTCCAGGCAGAGGAGTCGCGGCTGCATCGCGATTGCCCTCGCGACCCCGACGAGCTTCCGCTGCCCCTGGGTCAGCTCGGCCGGCATCGCCTCCGCGATCGAGTCGAGGCCGAGCAGGGCGAGCGCGTCTTCCGCCGCTGCGTTCCCACCGGCGCGCTTGCCGACGAGCTCGGCTGCAAGCGACAGGAACGACGGACGCTCGGCGGCAACGGAGAGGTTCTCCCGCACCGTGAGGTCGTCGAACAGCTCTGTGCTCTGCCACGTGCGGGCGAGGCCGCGCTGCGCGCGCGTATGCGGCGCCATCCCGGCGAGATCGCGTCCGTCGAGCTCAACGCGACCCGTGTACCGCACGAACCCGGTGATCGCGTCGACGAACGTCGTCTTACCCTGCACCGTTCGGCCCGATCAACCCGACCAGTGTCCCCTCCTCGACGACGACGTCGACGTCGTCGACGGCGCGGACCCCACCGAAGTGGACCGAGAGGCCGACGGTGGCGAGGACCGCGCTCAAGCCACCGCCTGGGTTTCCGATTCCGCAGGCTCGGCTCTTCGTCTCGCGCGTGCCTGAGCCGTCCGGTAGAAGGAGCCGGCCACGCCCTCAGGGTTCTGGATCAAGGTGAAGATGAGCACGACGCCGCCGAACAACAGGAACCAGTTCCCCGACAGGCCGAACCACTTGTCGAGCGAGTACGGGACGATTCCCTGCGCTGCGATGAGCCCGGCGAAGACGGCGCCGGAGACCAGCGTGATGCCGCCGGCGTAGGCGAAGGCGATCAGGCTGAGTGCCAACGGGACGCTGAAGCGATCGGCACTGACCGAGCCGAAGTTGTACGCGTACAACGTGCCCGCCGTCCCGGCGATGAGCGCGCTGATGCCGAATGCGATCAACTTGACGTTGCGGACGTCAATCGCTGCCCCCGCCGCGGCCCGCTCGTTGGAGCGGACAGCCAGCATGCGCCGCCCGAGCGTGCCGCGCCGTACCGAGATGACAAGGAGGGAGAGGAGGACGGTTGCGGTGAGCGCGACCCATCCGAACACGGGGCTCGGCAGGTTCCCGTCGAGGCCGCGGTACGACGCGGTCGGCCCGAGGTTGATCCCGAACAGGTGCGGGTCCGGCACCGGCGAGCCCGTTGAACCTCCGCCCCACGTGCCGTTCTGGAACCCGAAGTTGAAGACGGCGACCGCGGCGGCAATGGTCACGACGGCGAGCGCCACACCCCGCACGCGCAGCGCCGATATCGCTGTCACGAGGCCGAGCAGCACGGCGGCAGCGATGCCTGCGAGCGGCGCCAATGGAAAGCCGATCCCCGCGTCGACGGCGAGATGCGAGACGGTGAAGCCGGCGACGCCCGCGAGCGCGAGCTGCACGACCGAGATCTGGCCGACGAAGCCGGTGATCACGACGAGCGACAGGGCCATCACGATGCCGATCAACGAGTTCGTCAGCGCCTGGCGGAAGTCGAACGGCAACACGACGAGCGCGATCGCGCACAGCAGCGCCGACGGGATCGCGAGTCGGGCAGCGTGCTTCGGGCGAGGCACGTCGGGGAGACGCTGCTCCACGAGCTCGCCGCGGGACGGCAGCGATGCGCCCCTCAGGAACATCGCCGCGACGATGAGCACGAAGACGAGCAGCTCCTTGACGCCGGGCCACGCCGCTCCCTCACTGGTCGGGAACCACGACTTCGTCGACTCGAGCTCGATCAGGGACTCGAGCATCCCGATGCCGAGACCGCAGGCGCATGCAATCGCGAACGAGGTTAGCCTGGCGAAGAGGGCTGCGGCGAGTGCCGGCACGACCAGGAACGGCAGCGTGGTCGTGTCGAGCGCCGCCACCGAGCCGGCGAAGATGCCGAGCGACCCCAGCAGGAGGCTTGCGATCAGCGTGTTCGCGAGCGACAGCTCGTTCGGCGACAGACCCGCGAGGCGTGCCGAAACGTCGTTCTCCGACGCCGCGCGCGTTGCGAGGCCGAAGCGCGTCCAGCGGTACAGCGCCCAGAGCAGGACGGTGATGCCGACGACCGCGCCGCTGAGCACGAGGCTCGACAGCGGCACCACCCCATCGAGCAATCGGACTACGCGGATCGGGATGATGGTCGGCTCGGGATGCTGCGATGTGCCGAACGCAAGCAGCATCGTCGCCTGTGCCGTGAGCAGGACGCCGAGCGAGGCCACGAGCTTCGCCAGCGGCGCCGCGGTGCGCAGCGGCCGGAAGACCGCGAGCTCGATCACGATGCCGACGACGCTCACGAACACGTAGGTGAGGGCGATCGCAAGCGGGGTGGCGAGTGTGAAGCCGAGCTCTCCGGTTCGGAGCGCCCAGAAGCAGAACCCGGCGAGCATCGCGATCGCGCCCGCCGCCAGGTTGATGAATCCTGAGCCCCGGTACGTGACCACGACGCCGACCGCGATGGCGGCAATCGTCGCCCCGGTCCCCAGGCCGAGCAGGAGGAAGAGGAGGGTCTCTTTCATGTCGTCCCGTGCTTATCAGTCGACGGGGCCGGAGTGCACCGGCCCCGTCGACTGAGCGTTCGTGGTTCGCCTACTGGCTACTTGGGAGGCCCGATCCAGCCGGACGCCCGCTTCCACGCGAACTTACCCTGGTACGTGAACGCCTGGAACATGTCGTTGCAGATGGCCGGCGCAGTCTTGTACTTGCCGCACTGGAGCTTCGGCGACCCGAGCGCGAGCGGCCCCTTGAACGCCTTCGCGCGTGCCAGGACCGACTTGGGCGTGATGCCCGTCTTGCCCGCGTTGGCCTCGTTGAGGAACCGGACGGTTGTCAGGAGCTGGCCGAACGCGACGATGTGCCACGCATCGGGCGCGTTCTCCTCCGCCTTGTACCGCTTGATCACCGCCTGGTACGCCGGCATGCCCTTGTCGGTCGGATCACCGTAGAGCGACGAGGCGATCGCGTACGTCCAGAGCGGGAAGTCGCCGAGCGCTTCGATCACCTGTGGGCTGAGGCAGAGCGGCGCGGTCATGATCTTGCGCGAGTCCGTGATGCCGAGCTGCTTGAGTGCCTTCGCCTGGTTCGCGCAGTCCGACGCCGAGCCGTACGGGGCGACGAAGTCCGCCGTGGTCGCTCCGGCTGCGGTCAAGGGCGCCGTCAGGTCGGTCTGACCCTGTGTGTAGCCGACGGCCTTCGTCTCGATCCCGGCCTTCTTCAGGCCCGCCGCGATCACGAGTGCCGCCTCCGTGATGCCCGTCGCCTGCGGATAGACGATCGCCGCGGTCTTGGCCTTGAGGACGTTCTTCGCGTACGTGCCGAACGGCAGCAGGATGTGCCCCGCGTCGCCGAAGAGGACGATGGCGTTCTTCTGCCCTCCGTCGATCGGGGTCACGGCGACACCGCTGACCACCGGCTTCGCGCCGCGGACCGTAGAGAAGAACGACTGAGCTCCGGTGGCGACGGCGCCCGACGCGATGACGTTGATCCGCTTGTCGTTCACGAGCTTCTGCCCGCAGGTCGTGCCCTCTTCCTCGTTCGACTTTATGAAGCACTCGACGAGCGCGACCGGATGTCCGCCGACGCCACCGAGCTGGTTGTTCACGTACTTGACGGCGAGCTCGGCGCCTGCAGTTGCCAGACCGCCGATGACGACCTGTCCGCCCTGCTGGTTCACCCAGCCGATGTAGATCTTGGACTTCTTGGGGTTGGCCTTCCCGCGCTTCCCCTTGACGTACGTGAGGTAGTTGGTGACCGCCGAGGTGGCCGACGGAGCGGCGCTTCCGCGCGGAGGCCGACGTCGTCGCCGAGGCGCTGAACGCGAACATCAAGCCTACGAGCGCAGCGCCGGTCAGCGCGGCGCAAAGGCCAATACGAATCATGACTCTCCTTCCGAAGTGGCACGTGACTTCGTCGTGAACGGCACGGCCGCGTAACGGCGACCACGTGTAGTGACCTGCCTTCGCTGCACTTCTCGACTCAACCAGATCAGAACCAATGTTGTCAACAATTTTCGCTCCAAACGCCAATGCCCCGCGTGGGGACACGGCTAGTACGGGTCCCTATGAGGCGGCCCGCCAACTCCCCGGCGCGTACTCGCGCCGGACGGTCTCGACGTACGGAACCGGGCTGACCACGGCTCGGATCTCCGTCTGCACATGGGGCTCGACGGTCGGCTTGGACGTGCCGCCGTCTTCCTCGCCCCAGACGAGGACTACTTCGGTGCCCGGTTCCGCGTGCGCCGCGTCCAGCACTGCGAGCGTCAGCATCTTCCCTTCGTTCGAGCTGTAGCCGATCCAGGTGGAGACGCCGACCGTCTCGCCGTCGACGGTGACCTTGTCGAACTGGTGCATCGAGTACACGGCGGCCGGCCAGTCCATGAACTTGGCTCGCTCGGTCTTCTGGAACATCGTCCCGATCGTCCGCGTCACGTCCTCGTCGTCGAGCGCGAGGGTGACCTTCTGGCGGTGCTCACCTTCGGCCATCGACTCGAGTGCCTCGCGGCCGATGAAGTCGTGGTCGAACTTGACGTACGCGCCCGTACCCGAGGTCCCACGGCGTGAAGTAGTAGTCCTCGATGTCGTCGGAGTCCAAGCTGCCGCCGACCGACGCCGAGCCCTCGTACCCCGTCGCGGGCAGCCACTCGCGGTAGGCCTTGAGGCTGTCCCCCGAGTACACGGCCGGAAGTGGCGAGGGAATCCAGCCGGACTCGAGCGTGTTGGACGAGTACGCCCGTCCGCCCACCTGCCTGAGCCCGAACTCCTCGCCCGCGGCGACCAGCGCTTCGCGTACTGCTTCTCCGTCGTCCCAGGGACCGAAGAGCTCCCAGCCGGGCTGGCCGACCATGCCGTGACGGAGTGCGCCGGCGGTCTTGCCCGCGATCGCCACCGTCGTCGTGCGGAAGAACTTGAGCTCGGGTGGAGACTGTCCGAGGGCCTTCTCGATGACCTGCATCGCGTTCGGCCCCTGCAGCTGGAAGCGGTAGGACCTGCGGCGCCCGTCGTTGCGGAGCGCCGTCCTCAGGTCGAGCTCGAGCTCCACGTCGTAGCCACCCGTCTCCGCGTGGTAGGTGATCCAGTTCAGCGCCGGGGCGCGGCCGACGAGGTTGAAGCGGTTCTCGGCCAGGGCGAACAGGATCACGTCGCCGATCACGTAGCCGTCGGGGGTGCAGGGAACGAAGTGCTTGGCCCTATCGGTTCCGAAGCCGTCGAAGCTGTTGACCGCTAGGTCCGAGAGGAGCTTCAGCGCATCCGGGCCCTCCACTGCCAGATCGTTCATGTGGTACGACTGGTTGAAGAGGACGCAGGTCTTCTGCCACGCCTGTTGCTCGTCGCGCCAGTTGGTGAACTCGGGCGGAACGCCCGGAAAGACGTTCGCCCCGGTCTGCGAGTTGCGCAGCAGCTCGACCGGGCTCTCGACCGTGCCCAGTAGGTCTTCGAGACTTCGCTTGCTCATGTCGATCGTCCTTTCTCCAACCCGCTGGCAGGGCGCGCAGGCGGCACCGCGACTTGAATCGGCGAGCGGTGCCGCCTCGAGCCCGTAGTCCTCGTGTCCTAGGTGACCCGGAAGGTTCCCTTCTTCTTCGAGCTACCGTCGGACGAGTACTGGTACACACCCTTCTTCAGGGCCAGGATCCACGTCGCGTTCTCCTTCTTCGCGACGCTCGTCGACCTGTTGAGGCCCACGCCGCTCAGATGGAAGTTGTCCTTCGCCGACTTGTCGGCGATGGCGACCGTGTAATTCCCAGCTCGGAGTTTCGTCACGACCTTCCCGTCGAGCCTCAGCGTGATGAACGAGCCTGGGCCGACAGTCCCCTGCAGCGTCCGGCCGCCCTCGACGAAGCTCGGCGCGAACTTCGTCATGTTCGGCAGGGTGCTGATGGCGCCGTACTTCTTCGCCAATACGGCCAGCTCCAGAAGCTGCACGCGGTCGATCAGCGGGCTCCAGGTCGGCAGCCGGATGTCACGAATCGCGGCTGGCAGCAGGGCGCGGATCTCGTCCGGATGGCTGTTCGAGTACACGAGCGACTGGTTGATGGCAGTCCTGAATCTCTTGGCGAGACCCGGGTTCTTCCGAATCCAGTCCTCCCGTGCGCAGTAGCAGCCGTTCGGCCAGTACCTTCCGAGCACAGGCCCCGGCGCCATCACGATGCGACCGCCGGCGGCGAGGATCTGCGACATGAACGGCTCCGGCGTGTGCACCGCGTCGACCAGGCCGTTCGCGAGCGCGGACGGCATCGTCGGGAACGGCATCACCGTGTACTTCACCGAGTTCGGGTCGACGCCGCTCTTCTCGAGCGCTCCCTTGACGACGACCTCCCCGACTCCCTTGAGTGCGTTGAGCGCGACCGTCTTACCGACGAGGTCGGCGGGGGTGCGGATCGAGCTCGAGCCCTTGACCATGACGTTCTGCCAGTTGTCCGCCGCCGACGTGCCTTCGGTCTCGCTCGCGGCCAGGACGCTGATCGGTATTCCCTGCGTGCGACCGATCATCCCCGGCGTGTAGCCGATGTAGCCGACGTCACCGTTGTTGTTGGCCATGGCGATCACGATGTCGTTCCCGCTCTGGAAGACCTTGCGGTCGATCTCGAGGCCCTGGGCTGCGAAGAAGCCCTTGTTGATCCCGAGAGTGAGCGGAAGGGCGTTTGCGATCGGGAGCGTGTTGACAGTGATCTTCGTCAGCGACTGACCCGGGGCGCTGCCGGCGACTCCGCCGAAGCACACCACCGTAGTCGCGAGGGTGACCGCGACGAGCGCGGCCCGTCTGGGACGTGGAAGACGCCATCTACTCATGAGTGGATCTCCTCTCCTTCGAACTGGGGGTCAAAGCACACCGCGACTCGCCTTGTCGATGCCGCCCCGAAGCAGTCCGCGCTGCACCGACTCCGCGACGTTGAAGAGGTGGTTGCGCATCGCGTGCTCTGCCTCTTCAGGGTTTCCGGCAACGACGGCGTCCACGATGGCCGCGTGCTCGGCCTGGGACGCGGCAGAACGACCTGGGATGAGAATGGTGCGGTACTGGTAGCGGACACTCTGGGAGTTGAGAGCGCGGATCAGGCGTAGGGCCGTGCCGTGTCCCGAAAGCTCGAGCAGGGTCGCGTGGAACTCCGCATTTACTTCCGACGCTCCCAGCAGGTCACCTATCTCGAGCAGCTCGCGCTGACGCGTGAGACATGCCTGAACGCGGGCGATGCCCGCTTCGTCGATCCGCTCCGCGGTCTGACGGACGGCGAGCCCTTCGAGAACGGCGCGGGCCTGGAGGATCTCGACAGCCTCGTCGTCGCTGACACGCCGCACGCGCGCACCGCGATGAGGTTCGCGGATGACGAGCCCTTCCTGCTCGAGGCGGATGAGCGCGGTTCGCACCTCGCCGCGCGACATCTCGAACGTCGTGCTGATGTCCGACTCCACGAGCCGTGCCTCGGGCGCGATGTCGCCGTGGACGATGGCGTCCCGAAGCGCGTCGTAGTTCGAGCTGATCGCCATCGTGGACACGCATACTGCCGAAACGTTGCGAAGATCGTCAACAATTCTGTTTGACTCCAGGGCGATGGACGCCGACACCGCGGCTCAGCGGGAGAACGGGCGATGAGCGCGCCCCGTGTGGCGCTGCTCGGGCTCGGCGAGGCAGGGAGCCGACTTGCGGTCGATCTCGCGGCTGCGGGCGCCGACGTCCGCGGGTTCGACCCCGACCCGGGTCGAGACGCTCCGGGGATTGCCCGCGCGCACGACCACGAGTCCGCGGTCGAGGGCTCTGAGGTCGTGCTCAGTGTCAACGTCGCGACGGCGGCGCTCGGGGCCGCGGCGGAAACCGTGCCCGCGTTGCGTCCAGGCATGGTCTATGCGGATCTGAACACGGCTGCGCCCGCACTCAAGCGAGAGATCGCCGCGCTCGTGGCCGGGACGGGCGCTCGCTTCGCCGACGTTGCATTGCTCGGCCCGGTGCCCGTACGCGGCCTCAGCACCCCGGCGCTTGCTTCGGGAGATGGCGCACGCGCGTTCGCGGATGTGCTCGGACCGCTCGGCATGCCCGTCGAGGTGCTCTCGGAGCGAGCGGGGGACGCTGCGACGCTGAAGCTCGTGCGGTCCGTCTTCATGAAGGGGCTCGCCGCGTCCGCGACCGAGAGCATGCAGGCCGCAGAGGCCGCGGGCTGCGCGGAGTGGATGGAGCGCGAGCTCGGAGCGGTGATCGGCGAGCCGTTGCTCCAGCGACTGCTCGAGGGCAGTCGGACGCACGCCGCTCGACGCGTCGACGAAATGGAGGCGGCGCGCGACCTGCTCCTCGAGCTCGGGGTCGAGCCGCGCATCGCGACGGCGAGCATGTCGCTCCTGGCCGGCCTCGCCGAGGCGGAGCGGTAAGGTCGGAGCGATGGTGACCCGGCCGGCCGAGGAGGTTCATCCCAGCGAGCGGGCGCGCCTGCTCGTTCGTGGTGCGTACGACCTCCATGTCCACGTCGCGCCCGATGTCCCGCGACGGCGGATCGACGACCTCGCTCTCGCGCGTCGCTTTGCGGAGCTCGGGCTCGCCGGTTTCGCCCTCAAGTCGCACTACACGTCGACAGCCGAGCGGGCGCAGGTCGTGTCGACCGTCGTCCCCGGGGTCGAGGTCGTGGGCACGGTGACGCTGAATCGTGCAATCGGCGGAATGAATGCGCTCGCGGTCGAGATCGCGGCCCGAGAGGGCGCGCGGATCGTGTGGATGCCGACGGTCGACTCACCCGCCGAGACGGCGGGGCGCAGCGAGCCGCAGCCCGGCGACAAGGTGCCACTCTGGGCCCGCCTTCAGCACGAGTTGCACGAGCTCGGTCTCAGCGTGGAGCCGGTGCACGTCACCGACGCGAACGGGCAACTCCTGCCCGAGACGCGCGACGTGCTGCGGGCTATCGCGCGCCACGGTCTGATCCTCGCGACGGGGCATCTCGCCCGCGACGACACGTTCGCGGTCGTCGACGGAGCGCTCGAGGAAGGCGTCGCCGACATCGTCGTCACGCATCCGGAGTTCACGTGTCAGAACTTCTCGATCGAAGATCAGGTCGCGCTCGCCGAGCGCGGCTGCCTGCTCGAACGCTGCCTGACGACACCCCACAGCGGGAAGACGACCTGGGAGCACGTGTTCGACGGGGTGCGCGCTGTCGGGATCGAGCGCACGCTCTTCTCGAGCGATCTGGGGAACCCTGACTACCCCGAGGTCGAGGACGGCCTGGCGCTCTGGGCCGATCGGTTGCTGGGTGCGGGCTTCGACGAGGACGAGGTGCAGGAGATGATCGTGGCGCAGTCGCGCCGGCTCGCGAGGGCGGAGTGAGCCGAAAACTGCTCGTCATCGGAGCCCACTCGGCCGACTTCGTCTGGCGTGCGGGCGGCGTGATCGCGGTCACGACATCGGGCGGCGGGACCGCGCGCGTCCTCGCACTGTCCTATGGAGAGCGCGGTGAGTCCGGCGAGCTCTGGCAAGAGCCCGATCAGACGGTCGAGCGTGTGAAGGAGATCCGGCATGGAGAGGCGGAGCGTGCCGCGGCTGCGCTCGGTGCCGACTTCGAGTGCCTCGATCTCGGCGACTACCCGCTCGAGGTCGACCGCGTTGCGCTTGCAGCCATCGCCGACCGCATCCGTGAGTTCGCCCCGGACGTGCTGATCACACACACGGATCGGGATCCGTTCAACCCCGACCATGCCATCGCGTTCTTCGCCGTCGAGCGCGCCCGGGCGCTCGCAGCCGGGGCAGGGGTCGCAAGCGCGTTCGAGACCGTTCAGCCCCCGGAGCTGCTGCTGTTCGAGCCGCACCAGCCGGAGCTCTGCAACTTCGTTCCGACGACGTTCGTCGACATCACGGCCGTCGTCGAGCAGAAGCAGGCCGCGATGGCGGAGATGAAGGCGCAGGCGTACCTCGTGACCTACTACGCGCAGCGCGCGGAGCAGCGCGGCAACCATGCGCGCCGCTCCTCCGGCAACTCGGCGATCCGCTACGCAGAGGCATTCCAGCGCGTGACGCCGCAGGTCGTGGACGCGCTGTGACGGAGCCGTACGGCGAGCTTGCCGAGCTGGGAACTGCGACGGTCCACGAGGCGGCCGGGCGTGCGCCGCTCGTCAACGTGCCGCTGATTCAAGTCGTTCCCGGCTCCCGCGCCGCCGGCCCGGCGCGAACCGTGCGTTGTGCCCAGAACGACAACCTGATGGTGCATGCGGCCATCGCCGAGTCCCTCCCCGGAGAGGTGCTCGTGCTGACGATGCCGGAGCCCGCGCCCGTCGCCCTCGTCGGCGACCTCCTCGCAACCCAGGCCAAGGGCCGCGGCGTCGCGGCAGTGCTCGTGGACGCCGCCGTTCGTGATCTCGACGAGCTCCGCGAGCTCGGGCTACCCATCTGGGCGCGCTACGTGCGCGTGCAGGGCGCCGAGAAGAGCGTCCCGGGCGCGATCGGGGAGACGGTCGAGGTCGGCGGTGCCGCGATCCGGCAGGGCGACGTCGTCGTCCTGGACACGGACGGCGCCGTGGTGGTCGCGCGCGAGCGCGTCGACGAAGTGCTGGTAGCGGCCCGAGAACGAGCAGAGCGTGAACGCGACAAGCGCGCAAAGCTCCAGGCGGGAGCTCTCTCGTACGACCTCGACGGCCTCCGGCGTCTCGTGGAGAAGTGAGCGAGCCGCTCCACGACGTCGCCCGTATCGGGCATGCGGAGCTTCTGACGCCGAAGCCCGAGGAGAGCCTCCGGTTCTTCGTCGACGTGCTCGGGCTCGAGGAGGAGGCACGCGAGGGTCAGTCGGTCTACCTGCGCGGCTGGGGCGACTACCTTCGCTACAGCCTCAAGCTCACGGAGTCGCCGCAAGCAGGGCTCGGCCACATGGCATTGCGCGCCTGGAGCCCGCCCGCGCTCGATCGACGGGTCACTGCGATCGAGGCGACCGGCCTGGGTATCGGCTGGACCGACGGCGACGTGGGGCACGGCCCGGCGTACCGCTTCACCGACCCCGACGGACACGTCTTCGAGCTCTACTACGAGGCGGAGCGCTACACGGCTCCCGAGCACCTCCAGCCTTCGTGGAGGAACCAGCCGCAGCGCTACGTCGGTCGCGGGGCGGCGGTGAAGCGGCTCGACCACGTCAATTTGCTCGCCGCGGACGTCCGCGCCAGCCGCGTCTTCGCGCAGGAGTTGCTCGGCTACCGCCTGTACGAGCGGATCGAGCTCGAGGACGGCACCGAGACGGGCGCCTGGCTGAGCCTCTCGATCGCGGCGCACGAGCTGATCTACGTCGCCGATGCCTACGGCGCGAAGGGCCGCCTCCACCACCTCGCGTTCTGGGTCGACACGCGAGAGGAGTGCCTGCGCGCGGCCGACCTCTTCGTCGACAACGATGTCTACATCGAGGCCGCACCGTCGAAACACGGGGTCGCGCAGGGGTTCTTCCTGTACGGCTTCGAGCCGGGAGGCAACCGGATCGAGGTGACCACCGGCGGGTACTTCGTGTACGACCCGGACTTCGAGCCGATCACGTGGACAAGGGAGGAACGCGCCCGCGGCCAGTTCTGGGGCGTCCATACGATCGAGAGCTTTCACACCTACGGGACACCCGACATCGAGCCGGAGCGCGACGCGGATGCGTCATGATTCGGCTCTCGAACGACGTGATCAGAGGAGGTAACGGGGCATGACGTACGAAAACTTGGAGCAGAAGATGCAGGCCGTCGGAGGTGCCGTTGAGATGGCGCGGAACTCCCAGATCGGCCCGTACGTCTATCCGGCGGTGCCCGCCGAGTTCACGAACTGGCGGGACGAGCAGGTCTCCTGGGTGGAGACCTCGGCCCTCTTCGACCAGTCCCACCACATGACCGATCTCCAGATCGAGGGCCCGGGCGTCCTCGAGCTGCTGTCAGCGGTGGGTGTGAACTCGTTCAAGAACTTCGCAGTCGACAAGGCGAAGCAGCTCGTGGTCTGCAACCACGACGGCTATGTCATTGGCGACGGGATCCTCTTCTTCCTCGATGAGAACGCTGTCCGTCTGGTCGGTCGCCCGTCGGCGCACAACTGGGTCCAGTACCACGCCGAGACCGGCGGTTACGACGTGCGTGTGTCACGGGACGAGCGGACGGCCGTCAACCCGACGGGAGGACGCGAGCTCTACCGCTTCCAGGTCCAGGGGCCGACTGCGCTCGACGTCCTGAAGAAGGCGAACGGCGGCTCACTCCCCGAGGTCAAGTTCTTCAACATGGGCGAGCTCACGATCGGTGGGCGCAAGGTGCGAGCGCTGCACCACGGCATGTCCGGCGTCCCCGGAATGGAGCTCTTCGGGCCCTGGGCGGAGCGCGAGGACGTCCGTGGAGCGATCATCGAGGCCGGGAAGGACTTCGGGCTCCGGCAGGTCGGCTCCCGGGTCTATGCAACGAACACCCTCGAGTCGGGCTGGATCCCGTGCCCGCTTCCGGCCGTGTTCACCGGCGACGACATGAAGGCGTACCGGGAGTGGCTGCCCGCGGACGGCTACGAGGCGACCGGCTCACTCGGCGGCAGCTACTACTCCGACGACATCTCGGACTACTACCTGACGCCGCACGAGCTCGGTTACGGGCCGTTCGTCAACTTCGACCACGACTTCGTCGGGCGCGAGGCACTCCAGGCGATGGCCGACGCGCCGTCCCGGAAGAAGGTCACGCTCGCCTGGAACGGCGAGGACGTCGCGCGAGCGTTCGGCACGCTGTTCGAGAAGGGCGACGCTGCGAAGTACATCGACTTTCCGCTCTCGAACTACTCGACGTGGCCGAACGACAAGGTGCTGAACGACGGTGCCATGGTCGGCGTCTCGACCTTCTCGGGCTACAGCTACAACGAGCGCTCGTACCTCTCGTTGGCGATGCTCGACGAGGACGTCGAGATCGGTACCGAGGTGACGCTCGTGTGGGGCGAGGAAGGCCGGGGGTCGTCGAAGCCGGTCGTGGAGCGCCACGCACAGGCGGAGCTCCGGGCGATCGTCAGCCCGTGCCCGTACTCCGAGGTCCCGCGCACGTCGTACCACGAAGGCTGGCGCACGAAGGCGACGGTCGCCTGAGCCGAGCTACTGGTTGACTCGCAGGGTGTCCCCTACGCTCACGCGTCCGGGGACCGTGACCGTCCCGTAGACCCCGAACGGGAGCGGTTCGACGCGGCCGTCGGGCCGATAGCGCGCGAGCGTTCCGAGGGTGTCGAGATCCGTGACGCCGGTATCGGGGTCGTGCGACGTCACCGCGCAGCGACCGACGTCTCCGTTGATCGCGATCTCCGCCGACCCGACGCGAACGGACCCGCCGATCCAGTCGTCTTCGGCGTGAGCGGCAACGCCTTCGATCTCGAACAGCATGCGGAAGCGCCGCCCGTCGACTGGTCCCCCGGCGCCGGCTGCATCGCGTAAGTGCTCGAGCGATCCCTTCGAAACGAGCGACACGTCGCCGCCGGCGCGGCCCCGGTCGGTTGCGTGCTCCTCCGACCAGAGCAAAGTCAGGCTCTCACCTGCGTGTGCAGCGATGGCTTCCTCCCACGGCCCGATCACGCGACGTGACGCGTGAGGCAACCCGTACAGGACTGCAGCCACGGGCTCGCCCAGCTCGACGACCCCTTCGAGCCGTGACCCGTCCGGGAAGTCGAGTGCGAGCTCTCGCGTCGACTCGTCCCACTCAGGACGGATCGTCACGAGCGGGCCATTGCGCTTCCCGTTGTACAGCCGTCCGTCCTCGTCGACGAGCCAGAAGCGCCGGTCGCCGCGGACGCCGCCGAGCATGAGCTCGACGCTCTCCGGATGCACGAGCCCGAGCGCCTTCACGGGCGCGATCGAGATGCGGGCGACCCGGGCCTCCACCGCCCGCACAGTAGTCGTCAGATTACGTCGGCCGGCTGGTGCGCGGTGTCCTCGGCGAGCGCCGCGAGCGCTGCGACGAGCTCGTCGGTCGCCGACAGGAACGGCGCGTGGTCGGCGTCCAGCTCGACGACGCTCGCGCACGGGTGCTCGCGGATCATCCTGCGCTGGAGCGCAGGCGGTATCGAGTTGTCGTGCTTCGTGACCACGTACGAGCGAGGGATCGACGCCAGGACGCCCTCGTCGACGTGCACCGGATCGGCGAACGGCGCGACGGGCTGTGGTCGCCGACGCGCGACGGCCCACGCCCTCTGCTCCTCGGTACAGCGGTTGTAGATCGCTCTGGCGGTCGCGTCGTTCGAGAGTACGGCGACGGGCGGGTCGCCCTCGATCACGAGGTTCGCCTGGATCATGTCGTCCTTGCCCTCCGGGAGGTGAGTGAGGTCGAGCAGGCTCTGCCCGTCGGCCGGCATGAACGCGCAGACGAAGATCATCGACGCGACTCGCTCGGGGCAGTTCGCGGCCGCCTGCGTGATGACCGCGCCGCCCATGCTGTATCCGACGAGGACAGCGGGCTCCGTGCGTGCGGCTAGCACCGCGCACACGCGCTCGGCGCAGCTTTCGAGCGTGACGTCTGCGACGGGTGTCTGGTCATCTCCGCCACCCGGGAGATCGAGCGCCTCGACCGTGTGCCCCAGCGCTTCGAGCGGAACCGTCACCGGCTCCCAGCACCAGGCGCCGCCGAACGCGCCGTGAACGAGGACGAACCGCGCCATCTCAGCCTCCCTGCGAGTGCTCCGGTGCGCCGCAGTGTAAGCGGCACTCCGTCAGGTCAGAGGTGGCTGACGATCGTTACCACGCCAGCGTCGGCATCGACGCGCAGCAGGTCGCCGGTCTTGATCCGCTTCGTGCCGCTGCCGGTGCCGACGATGGCCGGCAGACGGTACTCGCGGGCGACGATGGCCGCGTGGCTCATGATGCCGCCGAGATCCACGACCGCCGCGGCGATTGTGCCGAACACAGGCGTCCAGCCCGTCGCGGTCGTCGGCGCGACCAGGATCTCGCCCTTCTCGATCTCGCCCAGCTGGTCGCTGTGCAGGATGACGCGCGCCCGGCCTTCGGCTTTGCCCGGCGAGGCTGCGAGTCCGGTGAGCGTCTCTCCGCCGATGTCGTCCGAGGACAGCCACTCCTGGACACGCTTTGTCGTGATTCCCCACAGCATGATGGTCAGTGGCTCGGTGATCGCTTCAGGGACCTGACCGAGGGCCGGGGGAGGCGCCCACTCGCGCATCGCGTCGTGGATGCGCTTGCGCCGTGCGACGACCTCCGGCCAGTGCGTTGGGCCGCGTGCGAGCCCTACCCCGCCCGAGCTCCAGAAGAGCCTGAGCTCCTCGAGCGCCGAGCGCACCTCGTCGTGGCGCAGGTAGAAGACGTCCTCGCCCTCGCTGAGGAATCGGTGCCGGGCGAGGAATGCGCCGAACTCGCGCACCTTGTTCCAGAAGATCGTGAGGTAGCGATGGTCGATGTAGAAGTTGTGGTCCTCGACGTAGGGGAAGACCGTGCGCGCGAGCGCGAGACTGTCGTCGAAGGCATGCTGCAGGCCGGCCGGCACGAGCGAGCAGTACCCTTCGGTGACACGCTCGCGCTCCGCTAGGACCGCCTCTCGGGGACGCGCGATGTCCTCGCCGGCCTCGAGCCTCGCGATGTACGAGCCGATGGCCGCGATCGGGAGCGTCGCATCGTCGATCCAGGAGCGATGGTGGTGGTAGAAGGCGCCGGTGCCGTACGAGACGTAGAACCACGGGTCCTTCGTCTCCTCGAAGTCGGCGAGCCATCGTTCTCCAGCTTCAGTCCCGGCGAGGGTGGCGCAGAGCTCGTCCTCGCCTTTCGCTGACTTCACGAGGTCGGCTACCTCGAGCTCGAGCGCGAGCGCGGCAAGCCGCTTCAACTCCGCGTCCGGACGCCAGAGGACGGCGTCGATCCCCGAGACCATCTTCGCGATCGTCTGGTCGGAGATGTCGGGGAAGGCTTGCCGGCAAAGCTCGTAGAAGACGAAGTAAACGCCGTAGCCGAGGTTGAGGAACTCGAAGTGGAACTGCCAGATGCGATCGAGCCCCGATAGGAGCCGGTCGTAGGCGACGAGGAGCTCGTGGCTCGAGCACCACCCGCGGCCCTCGGTCACGACCGACTCCTCCTCTACCTCGGCCAGCTCCGGCACCTGGAGAGCCTCGAGCTCCGCCGTTGCACTCTCGACTTTGCCTCGCCAGTGCGCGTAGAGCTCGTCCCAGTGCTCGTGGTAGTAGCCGCCGCGCGTCGCGAAGAGCTCTGCTCGCCGGTTCAGCTCAGCGGCATCGGTGACCGAGTTGGTACTCACGTACTGGTAGCCGTTGAGGATCCGGTACTCGGCTCCGAGCGATGATGGGACGACGAAGAGGCGGGCGCTCGCCTGGCTCAGAGCGACGACTGCATAGTCGAGCACCACAGCGTCGAACGGGTAAAGCGGCTCCGCGAAGTGGAGCGCGTCGTGGAACCAGAAGCGGTCTTCCTCGAACGCACGGCGATCCTCGCCGAACGAGGCGTGGTAGGGGTACATCTCCTCCCACCCTTCGCAGCCCGGAGGCATCGCGACCGCGAAAGGGCTCGGGAAGCCCGTCCGGGCGCGCTCGTCTTCGTGGTGCGATGTCTTCATGGCCGCCTCTCGCCTTGCTCGAGGGTCAGGCGTGGACTGCAAGATAAGTGTCATATCGCATCTGGATGCCGAGAAGGCCGCGCCCGGCTCGACCTGGCCGCGGCCTCTCGGTGTCGTGCTCCCGGTTCGGGGATCAGCTGCTGCCCGCGGATGCTGCGAGCCAGTAGTTGCGGATGCTCTGAAGCCGGGCCCCGGTAAGCGGGGTGCTCGCTCCGAACAGGTAGAAGCCGATGCTTCGAATCTGGGCCGGAGTGAGTGAAGTGGACGCTTCGAACCGGTAGTCACGGATCGCCTGAAGCTCGGTTGGGCTGAGTGAGGCAGTTTTTCCGAAGAGGTAGTACCCGATGCTTCGACGCTCGGCCGGAGTCATCGAGCTGACGACCTTCCCGGCTTTCGGCCGCTGCATGTCGAGGGCGGCGACTTGCTCCATGGTCAGGGAGCGCGTGACGGCGCTCGGAGCCGCGGTGCCCCCGGTGCCGTCCACGTATTCGAGCACGACCCAGGTGGCGGCGACTGCCAGTGCAGCGACCAGCGCGATCAGGCCCAGCAGGCGGGTACGCCGGATCTGGACCGTAGCGGGGATGGATGCGGAAACGCTCATCGAAGAGCTCCTTTCGGCTTTGACGGTTACGGCAGGCACGATCCGGTCGAAGGGAAGGTCTGCTCTCCGGTTCGCCTCGGCGACAGCCGCCTCGGTGGGTCCTTCGAACCGGCAGTAGCAGGCCTCGTCCCTCAACACGATGGTCGAGTCGAGGTAGCGCACCGCGGCGGCCTCCTCGTCCTCCGGCGCGACCTGCCCGAGCCTGGAAAGCCCGCGCAGGAACTCGGAGCGAAGGAGTCCTGGGAGGTAGCGCTCGACGACGAAGACCATGCCCCGAGGATGCGGTTCAGGGGCGGGGGCCCGAAACCCGAAAAGCCCTAGACTTGCGCCGCTTCGTCCACTGCTTTGGTGGCTTCGTCCACCGGGATTGCGAGCCGAGTGGCGAGCTCTGCTCGGCGGACACCGAGCTTGCGGTAGACGTGAGAGAGATGCGCCTCGACCGTGCTCACACCCATGAAGAGCTCCGCCGCGATCTCCTTGTTCGTCCGCCCTTGCGCTGCGAGCTCGGCGACTCGTCGCTCCGTCTCGGTGAGCCCATCCGAAGCCGGTTGCCGCCCACCGATCCGTCTGAGCTCGGCCCGTGCCTTCTCTGCCCAGAGGCGCGCTCCGAGCTCCTCGAAGATGGCGAGTGCCTGGTCGAGCGCGTCCCGCGCGGCTCTCTTCTGCTGCGCTCGTCTGCGCACGGTGCCCAGGCAGAGCAACGTACGGCCGCGCTCGAGGGGAAAGCGAGAGTCCCCGAGCTCGGACAGCGCGTCGTCGAACGCCGCGAAGGCAATTGCCGCGTCACCCCCCGCGGCCGAGAGCAAGCCTCGGCAGCGCGCAGCGGCGCCTTGGGCCCAGGGGCTCTCCAGCCGCCTCGAGTTCTCCTCGTAAAGGTTGAGGTAGGCGCGCGCCGGCTCGAGGTCGCCGAGGCCGATCAGCGTCTCGATCGCGTCGGCCCAGACGGGCAGGGTCGGGTCGTTCGTTCCCCCTTCGAGCAGCTGCGCGGGAAGGTCGCGCAGATAGCCGCCGGCGCGCTCCAGATTGCCGAGCGCGAGCTCCATACGGCCGAGCACACCGAGGCCGATGATTGTGAAGACTCCGCTCGAGTTCGCCTTCGAGAAGGCGATCGACTCCTCGGCAGAGGCGCGGGCGCTGTCGACGAGGCCCAAGTCGGCCTCGATGAGGGCCTTGGCACGTCCAATCCAGAGGCGGGCATGCGAGTACTGCGTCTGCTCGGCGAGCTCCTGCGCGACGACGGCGTGGTCGAGCGCGAGGCGCAGGTGACCGGCGAGCCACTCGAGGGTGCTCAGCCACCACATCACCTGCGCGCGCGAGGCGTCGTCGCCTCGCGCCGAAGCCTCTGCCTCGAGGTTCTCCAGGAGAGAGCGCGCGCGGTCTATCTCCCCCTTGCGCAACAGCACTCGGCTGAGTGGATAGCGTGGGCTGTCGAAGTAGTAGAGCTCGAGCCCCAGGCGCTCCTCGATCTCCGCGCCGCGCTCGAGCAGGTCGGGTGTGTTCTCGCCGGCCCAGGCCTCTGCTATCCCGAGTCGGCCGATCGCTGCTGCGGTCAGCACAGGGTCGCCCACCCGCTCGGCTCTCTCGAGCCCCTCTCGCGCGTCGGAAAGCCCGTCGTGAGCGTTGCCGGTACGCATCTGGGCGCCGCTTCGCAGAGCGAGGATTCGCGAACATCGTGCGTCGTCGCCCGCCGCCTCGGCCAGGGCCTCGTCACAGAGCTCGATCATGGCCGCAGTGTCGAGCGTCTCCGTGAAGACGAGCTCGACGAGGACGTCTGCCCGCTCGACACCGGGCGGGACTTCTGCGAGGAGCCGCTCGAGCATCGTTGCCGCTCGCTCGCGGCTGCCAGCGACGCGGAGGAAGTGGGCGGCGAGCATCCTCCGCCTTCGATCGAGACGTGGGTCACCGGGTGTCAGCTCTGCGGCGAGCTCGCAGAGCTCGGCCGCGGCTGCGGGAGCACCTCGCGCGGCCGCCTGCTCTGCCGCCGCGTCCAGCGCGGCCGCAACGGCGACGTCGGGGCCGCTTGCCGCCAGCGCAAGGTGGCGTGCGCGCTCCTCCACGTCGGTGACGGTCTCGGCCAAAGCGTGGTGAACCGCATGGCGTTTCCAGGGCGGTGCCTGCTCGTAGCAGATGGATGCCAACAGGGGGTGCGTAAAGCGGAGGCGTGAATCTTCGAGTTCGACGACGCCTTCCCGAGCTGCCGTGTCCAACGCGTCAAGGACGCGGGCCCGGTCGCCGTGGGCCGCCGTCACGAGCTCGACCGTGGGCCGGGCGAGAGCGGCCGCGAAGAGTACGACGTCGCCGGTCTCGGTCGGCAACCGAGCGAGCCGGCCGTCGAGAAGCTCGTGCAAGCTCTCCGGCACGGGCAATCGGCGACCGGCCACGGGTCTCGCGTTTGTTCGGACGAGCTCCCGTCCGAGCTCGAGTGCGAAGAAGGGATTCCCCGCAGAAGCTTCCTGAACGCTCACCAATTCCGGTCGTGTGAGCTCAAGCCCGACTCGCTCGTCGAGCAGACGATGAAGGGCACCCAGACTCAAGGGGCCGAGCGACAGTCGCATGAGCCGTTCCCCGGAAAAGGTCTGCTCGAGCTCAAGCGGGTGTAATGCCTCCGGTCCGGTGCGGATCGTCGCCAGCACGCCGACGGGCTCGTCGCCCAGTCGCCGCAGCGCAATCTGCAAGACGCTCGCGGAAGAGTGGTCGAGCCACTGGAGGTCGTCCAGGGCGACCAGCACCGGGCTCTGCTCGGCCAACACACCGAGGACGTCCAGCAGCGCGAGCCCGATCGCGCGCGGGTCGGGAGCCTCTGCTCCCGGCTCGGCGAGCAGAAGCGCAACCTCCAACGCGCGACGGCGCAGCGGCGCCAGCGAAGGCGCAGCCTCTTCGAAGACGTGAACGAGGAGGTCGGACAGCCCGGTGAACGAGAGCAGGGCTTCGGCCTCCACGCTTCGGTGAGAGAGGACACGATGCGAGCGCCCCCCCGCCTCCTCGACCCCCTTTTCCCAGAGGATCGTCTTGCCGATCCCAGGCTCGCCCGACAGGACGAATGCGCCGGGACCGTCATGGATCCGCTCGAGGAATGCCTCGATCGAGGCCAGCTCCTCCTCGCGCCCGATCACCGAAGTCGCAGGCATCACCTTGCCCTCATTGTGACGTGCGGGGGCGGGGCAGACAGGCGCTGCTCAGCCGACAGTCAGGACAAGCTTGCCCTGCGTGTGGCCGGTCTCGCCGAGCGCATGCGCCTCGGCGGCCTGCGCGAGCGGAAACGTCCGGGAGACGTGCACGCGTAGCGCGTCGGCCTCGACGAGGCTCGCGAGTTCTTCGAGCCCCAGGCGATCCGGCTCGACGAGGATGCCGGTGACCCGCACACGGTCTCCGGCGAGCTCGCGCAGCTGCTCGAGATCGGACGCCGACGGCACGCGAATGAAAATTCCGCCGGAGCGCAGCGCAGATACCGTACGACCGGCGTCGTCCCCGCCCACGAGGTCGAGCACCACGTCGAGGTCTCGAACGCGTGCCGCAACGTCCTCGCTCTTGTAGTCGATCGCCTCGTCGACGCCGATCTCGTCGAGAAACGAGTGTTTGGCGGCGCTGGCGGTGCCGATCACGTACGCACCGCGCGCTTTCGCGATCTGCACGGCTAGATGGCCGACCCCTCCGGCTGCGGCGATGACGAGGACGCGCTGGCCCGGTTGCACGTCCGCCGTCTCGACAAGCGCCTGCCAGGCGGTCAGGCCCGCGAGCGGAAGCGCCGCTGCCTCGACGTCGCTCAGGCGCTCGGGGGTCCGCGCGAGCTGGCGCGAGGGCGATGTGACG
>CAVTIQ010000006.1:0-941871 GCA_963734825.1 uncultured Actinomycetes bacterium
CCACCCGAGCAGACTGGGGAACTTCGGCTAGGGGACGATCTTCGCGGAGCCGCGCATGCCGGCACGCGCATGGATGTCGCAGAGGAAGCGAAGCGTGCCCGCACGGGCGAGCTTGACCTTCCAGGTCTGCGTGCCGACGTAGGCAACCGTCGTCTTCCGGTTGTAGCCGGGCGCGATGAGGTGGACGTTGTGCGACGCCGAGCGATCACGCACGACGACCTTGTACGTCCCCCGCTTGAGCGTCTTGACCCTCGCACCGGCGCTCGTCTTCAGTGAGATCACGCTGCCGGGGCCGGCAGTCACCACGAGCTTGGTGCGCAGGGTGATCGCCGGTGGTGGCGGCGGGGCCGATGGCGGCGGAGAGGTCGACGGATTCCCGACGACGAACGTGCCGCGCAGAGACGGGTGCGGATCGCAGTGGTAGACGTAGTTGCCGTCCCTGAACGTCACGGTCCAGCGCGCCTTGCCCGTGAACTCGACTTCAGTGCGCTCGTCGACGCCTGGCCCCTCGAGATGGAACGTGTGGAAGTCCGACTTGTCCTCGACCTCCACGTCGTAGGTACCGGGGTCGAGCTTCGTCACCCTGTTGCCCTGGTCGTCGCGAAGCGAGATCTCGAACTCCGGTCCGACGCTGCCGTGGAGAGTCGGTGTCTGCCTCGGGGCCGCCCCGCCGGTCGCGGCCGCGACGAGGCCGATGGCGGCAAGAGCTGCGACGGCGAGGGCTAGACGGCTCATCGACCCGAAGTACGCCGCGCCGGGCGCATCGGATTGGGCTACGCGCGAAGCTCGGCCTGGAAGCGCTCGCCGAGCGCGTCCACGATCGTGCCCCGGAGCTCGGCCGCCTCCTCGTCCGTGAGCGTTCGCTCAGGGGACTGGAAGACGAGGTGGATGGCCACGGACTTCTTCCCCTCCCCCACTTGCTCGCCCCGGTACACGTCGAAGGCACGGGCGTCGCGGAGCAGCGGGCCTGCAGCAGCACGCGCGGCTTCCACGAGCTTTCCGACTTCGACCCCATCGTCGACGGCGACGGCGATGTCCTGGTTCACGGCGGGGTAGGTGATCACGTCCTCGTACTGCACGGGCTCCTGGGAAGCGGCAGCGAGCGTCTCCAGATCGAGCTCGAAAGCACCCCACGATCCCCTCCAACAGCGCCGGGTGGAGCTCTCCCACGACGCCTGCCTCGATCTGCGCCGACTTCCCCGGGTGCAGGAGGGCGTGATGCGTCCGAGCCCAGGTGGCGTCGGCGTGCAGCGCCCGTAGAAGCGCCTCGATCGCACCCTTGATGTGGAGGAAGTCGCCTCCTGCAATGCCAGCCACCCGCAATCGCTCCTCGGGAAGCTCGGCCTCGCCCTTCGGCAGATAGACGCGCGCGATCTCGAAGAGCGCGACCCGCTCGTTGCCGACGTCCGCGTTCTTCCTCGCGGCGACGAGCAGCGACGGCAGGAGCTCCGTGCGCATGACGGCGAGCTCGACCGTAATCGGCTCCTGAAGCGCCAGCGCGAGGACGTCTGCGTCCCGTTCGACGAGCGACGGCGTGTAGACCTCGGAGAACCCGAGCGCCGCCAGCGTGTCCTCGATCCGGCGCCGGACGAGCTGCGTTCGACTAAGACGCCCGACCATCTCTCGTCGGACCGGGAGCGTGAACGGCACGTCCGCGAGGCGGAAGCGCGCGACCTCCTCGATCAGGTCGACCTCGCGCGTCAGGTCGCGGGCACGCCAGGTCGGCACGACCCACTCGCCGTTCCGGGGCTCGAGGCCGAGACGGGCCAGAGTGTCGGCTTGCTCGGCGGGTTCGATCTCGAGGCCGATGTAGGCGTTCGCCCGCTCGGGGCGGAAGGGAACGACCGGACGCTCGGGGAGGTCCGCCTTCACGTCTGTTGCGCCGACCCACCGCGCTCCGGTCAGATCGATCATGAGCTCGGTCGCCCAGATCGCGGCCTGCTCCGCGAGGTACGGGTCGACGCCCTTCACCCAGCGGTTTGAGCCTTCCGTCGAGAGCCGGAGCCGCTCGGACGTTCGCCAGAGCTCGGTCGGCTCGAAGTTCGCCGCCTCGAGCAGGACGTCGGTCGTGCTCTCCGAGATCTCCGTCTCCTCGCCGCCCATGATCCCGGCGAGGGCAATCGCGTGCTCGGCGTCTGCGATCAACAGGTCAGAGGGCTCGAGTGGCCGCATGACGCCGTCGAGCGTTCGGAGCTCCTCTCCCTGGCGGGCGCGCCGAACGACGATCCTGCCCTCGGCGAGCCGCGCGTGATCGAAAGCGTGCAAGGGGTTCCCGAGCCCGAGCATCACGTAATTCGTGACGTCGACGACGTTCGAGATGGGCCGCATCCCGGCCGCATCCAGGCGTGCGCGCAACCAGAGCGGGGACAGACCGATGCGGACGTCCCGGAACAGCCGGCCGATGTACCGTGGCGCACCGGAGAAGTCCTCGATCGCGATCTCGACAGGCTCGTCTCCCAGCCGCTCCGGCTCGTGCCCCGGCGGAGGCGCGAGCTCGAGCCGCAGGAGCGCTGCGACCTCCCTCGCGACGCCGTAGACGGAGAGGAGGTCGGGCCGGTTTCCGGTGATCTCGAGGTCGAGGACGACCTCCCGAAGCGGAATCACGTCCCCGAGCGGCGCCCCCGGCTCGCCCTCCGGGAGGACGATGATCCCCGTGTGATCCTGGCCCAGCTCGAGCTCGCGCTCGGACAGGATCATTCCGGCCGACATCTCGCCGCGAAGCTTCCTGCGCTCGAGCACGAGGCCGCCGGGCAGCGTCGCGCCCGGGAGAGCGACGGCGACGGTTGCGCCCGCACCGAAGTTCCACGCTCCACAGACGATCTGATACGGCTCGCTCTCTCCGATGTCGACGAGGCAGAGCTGGAGCCGGTCCGCGTTGGGATGCTTCCCCGCCTCGAGCACCCTGCCGACACGGAAGAGCCCGAGATTGCCGTTTTCGTCCGGGACCCCTCGGCGCTCCACCGCCTCGACGACGGCTGTCGAGATGTCGAGGCGTGAGGCAAGCTCCTCGACCGGCATGTCGAGGGCGACGTAGTCGCGAAGCCAGGAGAGCGGAACCCTCATCAGAACTGCCTCAGTACGCGCAGGTCGTTCTCCCAGAACGGCCTGATCTCCGAGATGCCGTGCCGCAGCTGAGCCGAACGCTCGATGCCGCAGCCGAACGCGAAGCCTTTCCACTCCTCCGGGTCGATCCCGACGTTCTCGAGCACCTGCGGGTCGACCATCCCGCATCCGCCCATCTCGATCCAGCCGGTGAACTTGCACATGCGGCAGCCCTGCATGTTGCAGATCGGGCACGAGACGTCCGGCTCCATCGACGGCTCCGTGAACGGGAAGAAGTGCGTGCGGAAGCGGACCTGGCGTTCTTCCCCGAAGAGCGCCCTCATGACGTGGAGCAGCGTTCCCTTCAGGTCGGCGAGCGTGAGGTTACGGTCGACGGCGAGCCCCTCGAACTGGTGGAAGATCGGGAAGTGCGTGGCATCGATCGCGTCCCGCCGGTAGCAGCGGCCGAGGGAGACCATGTAGATCGGCGGCTCCTTCGCCTCCATGACGTGAATCTGCGACGGCGAGGTCTCGGTGCGGAGAAGTCGCTCCGCGTCGAGGAAGAACGTGTCGCGGTGTGAGCGAGACGGGTGCGCGGGAGCGAACGCGAGCTGGTCGAAGTTGTAGTGGACGGTCTCGACCTCGCGATCGTCGATGACCTGGTAGCCCAGCCCGAGGAACGCGTCCTCGACGAGCCGCCGCGTGATCGTGGTCGGATGCAGCGTGCCGAGCGTCCGCCCTTCGCCCGGGAGCGTCACGTCGACGACGTCCTCCGTGAGCCGGCGATCGAGCTCGGCTCGCTCGAGCTCCTCCTCGCGCGTGGCAACGGCCGCTTCGATCCGCTCGCGCGCGGCGTTCAGCGCCATTCCGGTCTCGCGGTCGCGCACCTCTCGAAGGGCCAGCTTGAGCTCGCTCTTCCGTCCCAGGTACTCGACCCGGACCTCCTCTAGAGCCTCGCTCGAATCGGCGGCGGCGGCGGCGGCGAGTGCGGCGTTCTCGAGTGCCTGGGCGTCCACGGGAGCGCCGAGGTTACCAACGTGCCTCCGCCTGCTTGAATCGCAACGATGAGCAGCTACGACGGGTTCGCGCCGATCTATGACGCGTGGTCAGCCGACATGACGGACGACGTCGACTTCTACGTCGATCTTGCCCGCGAAGCGGACGGGCCGATCGTCGAGCTCGCCGTCGGGACCGGCCGCGTCGCGATCCCAATTGCGGAGCGGACCGGGAGGCGCGTGATCGGGATCGACTCCTCGCCGGCGATGCTCGCCGTTGCCCACGACCGGGCGAGCGCGGCGGGCGTCGAGCTCGAGCTTCACGAGAGCGACATGCGCGACTTCACGGTCGCGGATCCCGTCTCGCTCGTCATCTGCCCCTACCGCGCGCTGCTCCACCTTCCGACGTGGCGCGACCGACGAAGAGTGTTCGAGCGCGTGGCCGCGGCGCTGCGACCCGGGGGCCACTTCGCGTGGAACGCGTTCGTCTTCGACTTCGGCATCGCCTCCAACATCGATCGCCAGTGGCAGGAAGAGCCCGTGCGGCACTACGTCGAGCAGATTCCAGTCGACAACCGCATCGACGTCACCATCGACCATGGACCACGTATCTCGCTGTGGTGGGTCTCCCGCGGCGAGTGGGAGGGGCTCCTCGACGTCTCCGGTCTCGAGACCGAAGCGCTCTACGGCTGGTTCGACCGCCGGCCGTTCGACGAGGACAGCCGCGAGTTCGTCTGGATCGCGCGGAAGCCGGCATGACGCTCTACGACCAGATCGCCGGGATCTACGACCCGTGGAGCAGGTCGGTGACCGAGGACATCGAGTTCTACGTCGATCACGCGCTTGCGTCAGGAGGCCCGGTCGTAGAGCTCGCCGTCGGAACCGGGCGCATCGCAGTCCCGATCGCGCAGGCGGGAGTGCCGGTGATCGGCGTCGACGCGTCGCCGGGAATGCTCACGGTCGCGCGGACTGCAGCCGAGTCGGCGGGAGTGAGCGAGCTCGTGGACCTCCGCGTGGGCGATCTCCGCAACCCTCCCGTCTCCGAGAAGGTCCCGCTCGTGATCTGCCCGTTCAGGACGTTGCTGCACATGACGAGCGAGGGCGACAAGCTCGAGGCATTGGAGGCCGCCCGCGACCTGCTCCAGCCCCGGGGAAGCTTCGTCTTCGACGTGTTCGCCCCCAGCGCGGAGGACATCGAGGAGACCCATGGGCGCTGGCTCGAACGCGAGCCAGGGATAGAGGAGCTCGCCATGTGGGACGAGGGAACGCGCACTCTCTCCCTCTCCATACGAGCAGAGGGCGCCGCGGCGACGTTCGATCTGCACTGGCTCTCGTCCACCGAGTGGCTACGACTACTCGACGAGGCCGGCCTCGAGGTCGAGTTTCTCCACGGGTGGTTCGACCGGCGGCCGTTCGAGGGCCACGAGGACATGATCTTCGTGTGCCGAGTGCGCTAGGCCCGACGGGCACGTTTGCGATGCGGAAGGCGTACCCATAGAGTCGGAGACCTCGTGATCTGGCTCATCGTGCTCCTGGCGGTCGTCCTGATCGTCGTCCTGATCGTCGTCGCTTTCTACAACCGGCTCGTTCGGTACCGGAACCGCGTCGACAATGCATGGGCTCAGATCGAGGTCCAGCTCAAGCGCCGCTGGGACCTGATCCCGAACCTCGTCGAGACCGTCAAGGGCTATGCAGCGCACGAGCGCGGGGTCTTCGAAGAGGTCACCGCGGCGAGAACGCGCGCCCAGCAGGCGCAGACGCCCGCGGCGACCGCCGAAGCCGAGGGGATCCTCGGACAGGCGCTCGGGCGCCTCTTCGCCGTGGCCGAGGCCTACCCCGACCTGAAGGCGACACAGAACTTCCAGGAGCTCCAGGCGCAGCTCTCGGACACCGAGAACAAGGTCGCGATCTCGCGTCAGGTCTACAACGACAGCGTGCTGACGTACAACAACGCGGTGCAGACGTTCCCGGGCGCCGTCCTCGCGGGGCCGTTCGGCTTCAAGGTGCGGGAATTCTTCGAGGTCGAAGCGGAGGCCCAACGGGAGGCCCCGCAGGTCGACTTCACCAGCTGAGCAGTCCGGTGAGCCATCGCAGAGCGCTGGCGGTCGCCGTCGCAGCACTCGCCGCACTCGTGCTCGCGCCGAGTGCCCTCGCGCAGACATACGACCTCGAATCGACAGATGTCCGTGCGGATGTGCTCGCCAACGGAACGCTGTCGGTCGCGGAGGACATCCGAGTCGCCTTCTCCGGATCGTTCACCTACGGCTACCGAGACATCCCCGTTCGCAAGGGGGAGCGCGTGCAGGTGCTCGGCGTTCAAGAGGCTGGCTCGGTCTACCGGCCTGGCGCGCCGACGCAGCTCGAGCCCGGCGGACCCGCAGGGACGTTCGGAGTGGAGCGATCGGATGATCAGGTCCGGATCGTCTGGCGATTCAACGCGTCGAACGAGGCACGCACGTTCACCGTCCGCTACCGGATGACCGGCCTGGCCGTCGCCTACGACGACGTCGTCGATGTGAACCTCCAGGTCTGGGGGGATCAATGGGAGCAACGGCTCGGGCGCTTGACCGCAGCGATGGCTGGACCGGGAGACGTCAAGCGTGCCTGGGGTCACCCTGTCTGGGTCCACGGTGACGTGAGGCTTGCAGGACGCCGAGCATTCCTCCGCGCGCTCGATGTGCCCCCACATCAGTACGTCGAGCTGCGTGCCCTCTATCCGCGCGCTGCGTTTTCCTCGACGAGCGGCATGCGAGTCGTGCGGGGTAGCGGGCTCGAGAAGATCGCGGGCCAGGAGCGCGACGACGCCGCGAGCTTCGAGCGCGACCAGAAGCGGATCGACGGGCTGAAGCAGCACTGGCTGCGGACCGCGCTCATCCTGCTTGCGATCGCAGCACTCCCCGCGTTGCTAGCGATCGGAGCCGTGTGGCTCGCTTTCGGCCGCGAGCGCGCAACGCCCTACGACCGCGAGTACGAGCAGGAGCCGCCGACCGACACCGCACCCGCGCTCGTGCCCGTGCTCCTCCGTCAGGGAGGCGAGTCCGGCTCGTTCGAATGGACCGCGACGCTCTTCGACCTGATCCGACGCGGCTTCTTCAAGGCCCAGCCGGTCACGACCGAGCGATCGATCTGGGGTGGCCTGCGTACACAGCAGATCGCCGATCTCGAGGTGTCGAGAGGTGAGGGCACGCCGAGCGAGGAGTGGGAGCAGGACGTGGCTGACGTCGTGAACGACGTCCTCGCGGAGGGCCCCGAGCGCCTCTCGCAGTTCCGCCATCGAATCGAGGACGACCGCGAGTCGATGAGCAAGCGGTTCACGGCTTTCAGGTCGGACGTGGGGACCGAGGCGGATCGGCGCGGCTGGTTCCTCTCGATCGGCGCTCTGCCACTTGCAGCGGCAGGCGTTCTGCTCGGCGGCGCCGGCGTGCTGCTCATCTTCCTTGCCGCGAACGGCTGGAGGACCGTCTATCCCCGTTACTCGGACGTCGTGCTGGTGGGGCTCGGTCTGTCTCTGATCACGGGCGCCGTCGTGGTCATCGCGGCGCTCGCGCTGTTTCGCCGGGTCTGGCGGCGCCGATCGGCAGATGCCCAGGTCGAGGCCGAGCGCTGGGACGCCTTCCGCCGTTACCTCACCGACTTCCCACGCCTCCAGGAGGCACCGCCGGCGACGCTCGAACTGTGGGAGCGGTACCTCGTCTACGGGATCGCGTTCGGCATCGCGGAGCGAGTTCTTCAAGGCGCGCACATCCACATGCCCGAAGCACTGCACACCGCAAGCGCCATCTACTGGATCTCGCCGTCGGGCAATCTCGGCTCGGGCCCGAGCGCACTTGCGATCGGCGACCTCGCCTCCGGTTTTGGAAGCGCCCTCGCGCCGCCGGGGTCGGGAGCAGGCGGCGGAGGAGGCGGCTTCTCCGGGGGCGGCGGTGGAGGCGGCGGCGGAGGCGGCGGAGGCTTCGGCTAGCCGGGACAGGGTCAGAGACGCGTGCGGCGCGAGAGCTCGTAGAGCGCGATCGCACCAGCAGCTGCGACGTTGAGCGACTCGGCGTCTCCCGGAAAAGCGATCGTCGCCCTACGGCAATCCGCCAGCAGCTCGTCCGGTAGCCCGTCCCGCTCGGAGCCGAGCAGGAACGTGAGCGGAGGCTCGAGGTCGACGTCCACGAGGTCGTCTCCTCCGTGGGCGACGAGCGCCACGCGACGACCCGGAAGCTCTTCCCACGGAACGAGCGGCACGCGGAAGATCGCTCCCGCGGAGGCGCGAAGCGCACGAGGGCCGAGCACGTCTGCGCACTGGTCGGAGAGCGCGACCGCCGTACCGAAGGCGTCCGCGGTGCGCACGAGCGTTCCGACGTTCCCCGGATCGGCGACCTGCCACAGGGCAAGTGCGACGTCGCGGGTGCCTCGAGGGAGGCGCGCGCGCTCGAAGACGGCGACGACCCGCGGCGAGTGGCCGAGCGTCGAGACCTCGCCGAGGACCTCAGGCTCGACGTTCTCACCGGCGACGAGCACGAACTCGGGCTCGATTCGCTCCGCGAGCGCGGCGTCGACCAGATCCTCGCCCTCGACCGCGAAGAGACCGGTCTCCTCTCGATGCTTCCGCCCGGAGAGAAGCTTCCGGACGAGCCGGAGCTTCTCGTTCTGGCGGGACGTGATCAGGCGGCCTTCGAGACCTCGTCGTCGAGGGCGGCCTTTGCGGCCTCGGCAACGACGGCGAACGCCTTCGGATCCGATACGGCGATCTCGGCGAGCGACTTGCGGTCCAGCTCGATGCCGGCCTTCCTCACACCCGCCATGAAGCGGTTGTACGAGAGACCGTTGGCGCGCGCCGCAGCGTTGATGCGGACGATCCAGAGAGACCGGAACGTCCTCTTCTTGGCCTTCCGGTCCCGGTAGGCGTGCGCGAGCGAGTGCTCGACCTGTTCCTTCGCGAACCGGTAGCTGGACTTCTTGCGCCCGTAGTAGCCCTTGGCCTGGCCGAGCACCTTCGCGCGCTTCTTGCGCGCGTGGACTGCTCTCTTCACGCGAGGCATCGCTCAACCACCTCTCAGGAGCTTCCTGACGCCCTTGACATCGCTCGGCGCCACGCCGTAGGTCTTGCGGAACCCGCGCTTACGCTTCGACGACTTCTTCTCGAGGTTGTGGCTCCTCATCCCGTGCCGGCGCAGGAGCTTCCCCGTCGAGCTCGTCTTGAACCTCTTCTTCGCCCCCCGTGATGTCTTCATCTTTGGCATCCGTCTTCACTCCCGCGTACTTCGTCGGCCCGAGAACCATCACCATGTTGCGTCCATCGAGCGTCGGCTGCTGCTCGACCGCTCCGATCTCCTTGACGTCCTCCGCAAGCCGCAGGAGGAGGTCTCTACCGCGTTCCGGGTGGAGCGTCTCGCGCCCCCGGAACATGATCGTGACCTTCACCTTGGCCCGCTGGTTCAGGAAGCGGACAACATGGCCTTTCTTGGTCTCGTAGTCGTGTACCCCGATCTTTGGTCTGAACTTGATCTCCTTGATGTGGATCTGGAGCTGATGCTTCCGTGCCTGCTTTGCGCGCTGCTCCTGCTCGTAGCGGTACTTCGAGTAGTCCATGACGCGAGCTACGGGCGGATCCGCGCCGGCCGCGACCTCCACGAGGTCGAGCCCTTTCTTGAACGCGAACTCGAGTGCCTCTCGCGTCTCCAGGATCCCGACCTGCCCGCCCTCCTCGTCCACGAGGCGCACGCGCTGCGCGCGGATCTCCTCGTTGATGCGCTCGGGCCGGGCTCGTGGGACGACTCTCTCGTTCAGAGAGGGTCGGCGTCGCCGTGGTCTCAAGTGGCCTTCACCAAGCTCTCAGTTCCTTCCTTCGAACGACAAAAACCAAAAAAACCGCTGCAGGCAGCGGCACGGTTCCTCCAACCTTCTCGGTTGAACCTCGGTCGTCGAGCCAACGACTCAAACCGCCGAGGTGAGGAAGCTGTTCGCCCCTGCTTGCAGACGCTGGATGCTAGCACCTACTGGGGATCGGCCTCGTCAGCGAGCAGCTTGAACGTCTCGAGGAGCTCGCCGAGCGATCGGGTGGACTGCTCTCCCTTGCGCTCGCGCACGGCGAGGGCGTCCTCGGACTCCCGGTCGCCGTACACGACGACGAACGGGGTCTTCTCGAGCTCCGCGTCGCGGATCCGC
This sequence comes from uncultured Actinomycetes bacterium, assembly GCA_963734825.1. Classification (GTDB taxonomy): domain Bacteria; phylum Actinomycetota; class Thermoleophilia; order Gaiellales; family Gaiellaceae; genus GMQP-bins7. The sequence continues at coordinate 10,191 of CAVTIQ010000006.1, forward strand.
TTTCCGAGCGTCTCGTCTCGCTCGTCGATCTCCACGCGGTAGCCCTCTGCGACGATCCGCTCGCAGAGCGCGTGCGCCGCCGGACGGTGCGACTCCCCGACCGGAAGGATCCGCGCCTGCACCGGTGCGAGCCAGAACGGAAATGCGCCGGCATAGTGCTCGATGAGAATCCCGAGGAAGCGCTCGAACGAGCCGAAGAGCGCGCGATGGACGACGAAGACGCCGTGCTCGCTGTTGTCCGCGCCCATGTACGTGAGACCGAACCGGGCGGGCATCTGCGCGTCGAGCTGGATCGTCCCCAGCTGCCACGAGCGCCCCAGGACATCCGTCAGGTGCAGGTCGATCTTCGGCCCGTAGAACGACCCCTCCCCCGCCCCGACGACATAGGGGACTTCGTGCCGGTCGAGCGCCGAGAGCAGCTCCGCCTCGGTGAAGTCCCACTCGTCGTCGCTCCCGAGCTTGTTGTCGGGTCGGGTTGAGAGCTCGGCGTGCGGCGCGAGGTCGAACAACCCGTAGAGGTACCTGAGGTAGTCGAGGCAGCCGTCCAGCTCCGCCGGGATCTGCTCGGCCGTGCAGAAGATGTGCGCGTCGTCCTGGGTCACGTAGCGGACGCGCGTGAGCCCGTGCAGCGTGCCTGCGAGCTCGTTGCGATGGAGCGGTGCGGCCTCCGCGTACCGGATCGGCAGGTCCCGGTAGCTCCGCAGCTGCGAGCCGAAGAGGAGCATGTGCCCCGGGCAGTTCATCGGCTTGATCCCGTAGGTCTGATCCTCCGTGTCGCCGGGGATGAGGAACATGTTCTCGCGGAACTTCTCCCAGTGGCCCGACGTCACCCAGAGGGCCTTGTCGTAGATGAGCGGCGTCTTGACCTCGTCGTACCCGCGTCGCGCGTTCTCCCGACGGCGGATTGCCTCGAGCTGGTTGTAGAGCACCATCCCCTTCGGGTGCCAGAACGGCGACCCGGGCGAGTGCTCGTCGAGGTGGAAGAGGTCGAGCTCACGCCCCAGTCTGCGGTGGTCGCGAGCACGCGCCTGCTCGAGCCGCTCGAGGTGGGCGTCGAGGTCCGCCTGGGAGTAAAACGCTGTCCCGTAGATGCGCGTGAGCTGCGTGTTCCGCTCGTCGCCGCGCCAGTACGCGCCGGCGAGTGAGGTGAGCTTCACCGCCTTGATCGGCGATGCATTCTGGAGATGCGGCCCCCGGCAGAGATCCGTGAACGCACCCTGCGTGTAGAGGGAGATGCCGCCCTCCGCGTCGCGCGCGAGCTCGACCTTGTAGGGCTGGGACTCCGCCTCGAAACGCGCGATCGCGTCGTCCCGAGCGAGCTCCTCGCGGCTCCACTCCCGGCCTTCCGCGATCTCCTTCCGGATCTCTTCCTCGATCGCTTCGAGATCGGACTCGGAGATCGGCTCGGGGAATTCGAAGTCGTAGTAGAAGCCGTCCGCGATCGGCGGGCCGATGGCGATCTTGACTCCGGGATGAAGCCGCATGACGGCCTCTGCGAGCAGATGCGCCGAGGAGTGGCGGAGCACGGAGAGCGCGTCCGGATCCTGCGTATCTCTCGTCGTGAGGAGTTGGATGTGCTCACCGTCGCCGAGCGGAAGTCGCAGGTCGCGCACGTGACCGTCGACCTTGACGAGCACCGCCTGCTCGGCAAGCTTCGGACCGATCGCGCGCGCCGCATCCAGACCGGATGCGCCGTCGGGCAACTCGAGCTCGGACGAGTCGGGGAGGATGACCTTCATCGCGAGGAGGATAGGCCGCACGACGTCGTCGCGGCTGCTAGAAGGATCGTCGATGCGCATCGCGACCTGGGCCGGAGTGGTCGCAGCCCCGCTCGTGCTCCTGGCGGTGCTCCTCGCACGTCCTGCAGTCGATCCGGCGTGGGAGAACCACCCCGCCCACTTCTGGCTCGTGCTCACCGCAGCCGCCATTGCGACGGCGCTCGGCTACAGCGTGAGCTCGGCTGCACGACGCCGACGAGATGCACGGCTCTTCCTCATCTCTTTGGCGCTGATGGCGAGCTCCGGTTTTCTCGGCCTGCACGCGCTCGCGACGCCCGGAGTCCTGCTGGGGAAGAACGCCGGCTTCGAGCTCGCAACGCCGTTCGGTCTCGTCGTCGCGGGCGTGTTCGCCGCAGCGTCTTCCGCCGAGCTCGACCCACGACGTGCTCGCTTCGTGATGCGACATGCACGCGCTCTCCTCGTGCTCGTCTTCTCGTTGCTCGGCGCCTGGGCGTTCGTCTCGCTGGCAGAGCTCCCGCCGCTCGACGACGCGCTCGCCGCGGAGGAGCTCGACGGCTGGCAGCTCGTACTCGCGGCGATCGGAGTCGCGCTGTACGGGCTCGCAGCCTTCGGCTTCTATCGTCTGTACCGCCGCCGGGCAAGCCGCTTCGTCGTCGCGTTCATGCTCGCGTTCGGGCTTCTCGCCGAGGCGATGGTCGTCATCGCGTGGGCACGCAACTGGCAGCTCTCGTGGTGGGAGTGGCACGTCCTGATGCTCGGCGCGTTCGTCATCCTCGGCCTCGCAGCGCGAGCCGAGTGGCACGAGGAGCGGTTCAGCGCCCTCTACCTGGACGAGACGCTCGCCGGCGCGAAGGAGGTCAGCATCGTGCTCGCCGATCTCGAGGGGTTCACGAGCTTCTCCGAGCAGCGCGAGCCGGCGGAGGTCGCGACGATGCTCAATGCCTACTTCGAGCGCCTCGTCCCGCTGCTCGAGGGCACCGGCGGAGAGGTGCACCAGATCATCGGCGACGAGCTCATGGTCGTCTTCGGCAAGGAGGGCGACACTCCGGATCATGCTGCGCGCGCCGCTCGCGCAGCGCTCCTCCTGCAGCGCGTGGCGACTCGGATAGCGCGCGACCACGACGACTGGCCCCGGTTCCGCGTCGGGGTGAACAGCGGCGAGGTGCTCGCCGGGGTGCTCGGCGGCTCGAGCGGCCACCGCAAGCACGGGGTCGTCGGAGACGTGGTCAACGTCACGGCCCGACTCCAGGCGCAGGCTCCCGTGGGCTCCGTGCTGATCGGTGAGGAGACCTTCCGGCGACTCGGCACCCGCGCAGTGGTGGAGCCGCTGCCGCCGCTCCGCGTGAAGGGCAAGGCGGAGCCGATTTCCGCCTATCTCCTCCAGGCTCTCGATCCCGCGAGGACCGAGTAGCCCAACGTCCACGGCGCTCGGGAGTGGCGCCTGACGCGCTCCGTACACTCCGAGCGATGGGCACACCGCACGCGGCAGAGACGCCCGGACGGATCGCTCGGCTCGTGCGTGGGCCCTACGCGTTCGTCATCGGGCTGACCCGCGCCGTTCCGCATGCAGTCGAAGATCTCTTCAAGGATCGCTGCCCCCAGTACGCGGCAGCGATCGCGTATCGCGTGCTCTTCTCGCTCTTCCCGCTGACCATCCTGCTCGTCTCGGTCTTCGGGCTCGTCCTCCAGGACGACGAGCTTCGAGAACGCGTGGTGTCCGAGCTGCTCTCCGTCCTCCCGGTCTCCGAGTCGGGAGGACAGAACGTCCAGAGCACCATCGAGCAGATCGCGTCGCCTCTGTCGGCGATCGGGCTCATCTCGCTCATAGCGCTCCTCTGGGGGGCCTCCGGGATGATGGCGTCCATCCGGATCGGGCTCGAGGCCGCATTCAAGGTCGAGCGCGGACGGCCCGCGGCACACGCGAAGCTCGTCGATTTCGTGCTGGTGGGCGCGAGCGGGCTCCTCGTGCTCGGCGTCATCGGGATCTCGACCTTCGCCGCGTTCTTCAGCCGGGCGGTCGAGTACAGCGTCGAGCGGTTCGGCCTCGATCTCGGCACGACGCCGTCCGGATCGTTCGTGCGGGACGGCCTCCAGCTCCTGCTCATCGGGGTGATGACGATCATGCTCTACCGCTTCGTGCCCGCCGAGAGCCTTGGCCGGCGCGCCGTCCTCGTGGGCGCGACGTTCACGGCGATCGGCATCTGGGGAGCATCCAAGCTCCTCGCCGTACTGCTCGACTTCACCCGTTACAACGTCATCTACGGATCGCTCGCGGGCGTCATGACGTTCCTCATCTTCGTCTACATCGTCGCGATGATCCTGCTCCTCGGGGCCGAGCTCGCATACGCCTGGTCGCTGCCTCCCGGGCCTCCCGGACCGCCGATCCGCACACAGATAAAGCAGTTCCTGCTCGGACTCGTCGTTCGGACCGAGGAGCCGAACGACAACGCGCCGCCCGAAGTCAGCGAAGAACCGGCTCGTCGACCGTGAGCGTGCGTGCGTCCGCGTCGAGCGTGCAGGTCACGCCGAGCGGGAGCGCCGCGAGGTGCTTGGCGTGCCCGAGCGGAAGGCCGTAGAGGACCGGCACGCCCAGGGGCTCGAGCCGCTCTTCGAGCACGTCCTCGATCGAGCGCGAGCGCGCCCAGTCCGAGACCTGACGCAGGTCGCCCCAGTCGCACTTCTCCATCTGCCCGACGACGACGCCCGCGACCCGATCGAGCTTCCCGGCATGCGTGAGCTGGAGGAGGTTCCCGTCGATGTAGTACGGCGGGCAGTGCGTGTCCTCGAAGAAGAGGATCGTGCCGTCGAGCTCCACCTCCCACGGCGTTCCCATCGTCTGCATGAGGAGCCAGAGGCAACCGCCCACGAGTGGCGCCGTCACCTGGCCGCCTCGGATCGTCCGGAGCCAGGGATCGTCGGGGTTCGGCGGCACCGTACCCGCGCCTCCGCCCCGGAGCACGTCGAGCAGCCGGTCCTTCGTGAACGAGGTCGTCTCCGCGCTCCCGACGCCGGCCAACCCGTTCGCATAGATCGTGGCGAGCCCAGTTCGCTGCCGGACCGCAACGTGGAGCGCGGTGATGTCCGAGAACCCGACGAGCGGCTTGGGATTCGCACCGATGGCGTCGAAGTCGAGATGGGGAATGAGCTGCGCCGACCCGTAGCCGCCCTGGAGCGCCTGCACGACGTCGACCTCGGGGTCGCTGAAGAGGGCGTTCAGATCGGTCGCACGGCCGAGCGCGTCACCGGCGACGTAGTCGTCGCGCTCCCAGATACCCGGAGCGAGCTTCACCCGGTAGCCCTGCGACTCCCACCACTCGACGCCGCGCAGCACCTCGGAACGGCTGTCGTACGGGCTCGCGGGCGCAGCCACACCGATCGTGCCGCCGTCTGGCAGCAGCGCTCCGAATTGCGTCGCGTGCGTCAAGGGGCCGCGGCGCGTCGGTTCGCGTTCACCGACACAACCGGACCGGGCGGGCGGCTTCCGACTCGCGTCCGGAGATGTCGGACGCGATCGCCCGCAGCACGTGCGCGCCCTTCTTGCCACGTGGGCGCCAGTTCAGCGTGTAGATCCCGGACTGGCTCTTGCGGACGCGCCCGATCTGCCTCGCGCCGTCGAAGAAACCGACCGAGGAGATCGGGGACGCCGAGCTCGCGATGACTTGCAGCTGCGTCTTGGCAGCAAGGCAGGCACCGGGCGCGGGCGAGATCCAGCTGACCGCAGGACGGTTCACGACCTTGAGCCGGAAACCGCGGAAGCGCGAGTTCGGCATCGGGTTCTTGCCCTCGGTGTTGATGTTCTTCGTCTCCTGGAAGTCGGAGGCGAACACCCGCATGAATTCCGCATCGGTCGGTTCGAGCGGGCGAGCGCTTCTCGGGTACGAGAACACCGCGACTCCGGACTCCGGGTCGAAGCTCGTCGCCCCCACCTGGAAGCTCTTCCCGATGAGAAGCAGGGACAACGGGTCCACGCCCGAAGCCGCATCCCGAACGCGCGCGACGATCGTCGGTCGCCCAGTGGAGATCTCGTGCGTGATCAGTGCGATGTTCGGCGGCCGGACGTCGTTGACCCACGAGCGGAGCACGTACCCGCGCGCGAGTGGGCGGCCCGTGAACAGATCTCGTCCGGAGTCCACGGAGACGTAGTACCGGCCTGCAGGGAGGAACACGCCCCCTGCCGTGCCGACGTTGTAGAGGAAGTCGGGCATCGAGCCGTTCGCGTTCACCGGAATCCCGGCGTACCCCAACACGTCGTTCTCGTCGAGAGAGCCGAGGAACCACGGATGGATCGGCGCGTTGGAGCTGAGCAGGTCCCTGATGGGTGCGTCGACCACGACGGCGGGTCGAACGACTACGACTCCCGCGTTGACGACCTGCTTGGGAAGGTCGAGCGAGTACACGGTCTCCTTGCCGTCCTCGTTCACGGACGGGTCGACGCCGAAGACCGAGAGGATCCCGAACGGCGACGTGGGCCAGCGGTAGACACGCGCCCGATCCGAACCGGTCGCCGTGCTTCCCGTCTGAGTCTTCTTGAGCGCGATCACGTTCGAGCCCGTCAGTTGCGGCCGCGTGACCGAGAAGGCGTACGGGATCCGACGCACGTCGCTGCCTCGCCGCAGAAGCAGGAAGCCGAAGTTGTCACCCTGCGGAGAGCCGCCCGCCGCGCGCGCGACGATCTGCACGATCGCCGAGCCGCCCGGTGTGAGCGTGAACGGCGCGGCCTCGATCGTCGCTCCGTCCGATGCGACCTGCGGCCTGATCTCCACCGACCAGGTCCCCGCACCGTTCCCCGCGTCGGACACGGTGATCGGGATCGTGCGGCTCGCGCCCCCGGAGTTCACGTCGAGGTACCCGAACGAGAGCGACTGCGGATCCGTGAAGACCAGAGGCCGGTCGGCGGCGCCGACGTTGACGAGTCCTGCGCCCTCTACGAGCACCGAGGACTCCTGAGTGAGCGCCGAGTCAGCGAATGCAGGACCGGCGGTAGACATCAGCGCCGACTTCATCTGCTTTGCGTTCCATTCGGGATGCCTCTGGAGCAGGAGCGCCGCGGCTCCTGCAACGTGCGGCGCCGAGAAGCTCGTCCCGGCCATGACCGCATACGGGTCCCCTGCGAACTCGGGGAGCGTGGAGGAGATGATCTCCGCCCCGGGCGCGGTGACATCCGGCTTCAGCGCGTGGCCGAAGGGCGTGAGGCCACCGGCCGAGAAGCTCGTGGGCACGCCCGCCCAACTCGTCGGAACCTCGAGCACGTCGCGGGTGAACCGCACCTGCGCGGCGCCGCCCGCACCTGCCATCGCGGTCCGGAGCCGTGACCCGTCGAGGTCCGAGATCGTTCCACCAGAGAGGCGACTGAAGAGCGCGAAGGTCGGATCGCCCCCTCTGTTCTCTGCGATCACCATCCCTACCGCGCCGGCGTTTGCGGCAATCGTCTCCTTCGCCGCGTAGGCACATCCTCCGCGGCTGACCAGTGCGATGGCGCCTCGAAGCGCACCGTTCGGAAGCGTCTGCTCGCACAGGAGGCGGCTCACGGGTTGTCCGTTCGTCCCGCGGATCGAGCCGACGTCGACAAGTCGCTGATTGCTCGTCGTCCACCCGGGCGGCACGTTGTCCGTCGGAACGAACGGGATCCGACCGAACGTGACCGACGGCGACGTCACGACGAACGAGGGGGTGAAGATGTGCGAGTTGGCAGTCGCGCCGACACTGATCGCGTCAGGCGCAGTGGCGGGGGACCCTGCCGTACCGAGACCGAAGTAGTCGCGGTCGTTTCCTGCGGAGATCACGGGGACGACGCCTGCGCGAACGACGTTCGTCACCGCCGGGATGAGCGCATCCGTGCGCGGATCGGACTGCGGGCCCCCGCCGGAGAAGTTGATGACGTCCATGCCGTCCCGGACGGCAGCTTCGAAGGCGGCGACGATCTCGGGTGTGGTCCCCGAGCAACAGCCCCCGAGCGGCAGCGGCGTGTTGAACACGCGGTAGTTACCGATGTACGCGCGGGGGGCGACGCCGCTCAGGCCGGAGACGGCTGGATGACAGCCGCCAGAGGACTCCTGGCAGACGCCGCGGACACCTGCCTTGACGTCCGTGTTCGCCCTTCCGGCGATGACTCCCGCGACGAAGGTTCCGTGGAACGACTGCTCGCGGTCGAGCACGGCGCCGCTCGCGCCGGAGCCCGCGAAGCCCCGCGCGACGATCACCTTGGGCGTCGTCTGGCCGGCGGGTCCCTTCGGGAACCCTGGCGGGTACGAGAAGCCCGTCGGGTCGAGGAAGGGGTGCTCGGAATCGACGCCGTCGTCGACTACGGCGACCTTGACCCCCGCTCCGGTCGCGCCGGTGAGCGTGGAGAACTGCGTCGCGCCGATGACCGACGGCCCTCTGTCCATCGACATCGTGTACCGAAGACTCGGATAGACGTTCTCGCCGATCCCCGAAGCCAGGAGCTTCGGTAGCTGCGCATACGGAAGGCTGACGGCAAACCCGTCGAGAAGCACCTGATATCGACGCGAGACCTTCGCCTGCGGGATCGCTGCTCGGAGAGCCGAGATCGCCCGCGCTTGCGCAGTCTCGAGCCTCGCCAGATACGCCTCGGAGAAGCTGCTCGCGACGTTCAGCTTGCGCCGAGTGCCCACCTTGGAAAAGGCGCTTCGGGGCGCGATTTCGGCGAGCGGCGGCTGGCTCAAGGTGACGATCACCCGGGTTCGCCGCCCCGACTGCGACGTCGCCTTCGTACTCAGCGGCGCATCGCTGACGACCGGCGAGGTGAGCTCACGGAACCTCTCGCCGATCGGCCTGAGCCCGCCAGAGGCGGTCCCTGTAGACGCGACGACGACGGCGAGCGAGAGAAGCGCGAAGCGGCGCACGAAGGGGGCTAGCTGACTCTCCCCGAGAAGCTCTTTGCGGCCTTGAGGCCTTCGAACACGATCGCAACGGAGCCCCGGAAGGTCTTCCCCTTCGCGCTCGCCGGGATCGCCCAGACGCAGACGGCCTGGTTCCCCACGAACGCGCCCGACTTGGCGCGGAGCGCGGCGCCGCCGACTCGAGCGACGCACGTGACCCGACCGCCCTTGACGCTGGCTCCCGTGTCCGATCTCACTGCCTGCAGGCGCAGGGCGAAGGGCTTGCCGGCCTTCGGCTGGGCCGGACTCGCCGTGAGCTTCCGCACGACGAGCCTGGCCGGCGCAGTCTTCACCTCGTACGGATACATGCCCACGAGACCGCCGGGTGCGCCGTCTCTGTGTACGTTCGTCGCGTCGAGCTCGCCTGTTACAGGGTCGACCACGAGCCCGGACAACGCCACCGTCGCAAAGTTCAGGCGCTTCGTGCGCCCGAGCTCGGTCGCACTGATGCGAATCGTTGCACCGTTCGAGTACGACTGAGAGAGCGTCAGCTGGGGTGGGTCACCTGGGCGTGCCACGAAGTCGGTCCCGTCCCACTTGAACAGAATGATCTCTCCTCCGAGCGACTGGATCACGTATTCGGCCCCGAGGTTGTCCGGGTCACCTGTCGCCGCATTGGCGTCGCTGTCGATGAACAGAAAGATCCCCATGTCAGGAGTGAGCGTCGGCCGGTTCGGGATGTTGATCTGGAACGAGATGATCCCGGCGTCGTTGTTCGACACGACGATCGTCGTGATGTCCGGGGCCTGAGGATCCTCGCCGGTCGAATCGGTGTACGTCACGGAGTTCGCCGACGTCGTTGCCACGGACGCCTGTCCAGAAGGTCCGGCGACTGCTGCTGCGGGCACCGCGATGCATGCCATCGCAATGAGTCCGAGGAGTACCGGAGACCGGAGTCGACCCACCGGCCGTGAGGCTACCCACAGCCCCGGCCGGAGGCAAGGTTCTGACGGCAAGCGGGGTCAAGACTCCTCGGTCGGGGTACCCCGACCCACATCACTGCTTCGAGTCTGCGCCGGAGTCGCTCTGGTGCCGATGAGGACAAAGCCGCCACCGATGAGAACGAGAGGAGAGCTCCCCTTGAGAACCACAGGCAGGATCATTGCTCTCATGGCGGCGATGGCTGCATTCGCACTCGGCCCGGGATCTTCATTCGCTCCGGCCCAGGTGGGGCTGCCCGGCTCGGCCACGCGTTGTGACACGCTCGCGTCCACCGCGGCCCAGCTCCAGAGGGCACACAACAACCTCAGCGCAGCGGTGGCTGCAGTCCAGCAGCGCATCGCCAGCGGGAACTTGACCGGTAGGCAGCTGGCCGCGGCACGCGTGCAGCTCGCCGTGCTCAGCTTCCAGCTTCGCTTCACGGACATGCTGCTCGTGCGCGTGCAGCAGACCTACCAGCGGCTCTGCGGAGGCAACGTTCCTCCGCCTCCGCCTCCGCCATCTCCACCTCCGCCTTCGCCTCCTCCTCCTCCCGAGCAAGGCGAATAGCGGGACCGCACGATCGGCGCCCGTCACTGCCGTCGGTGACGGGCGCCGCCCCTCGTATGGAGTGGATGCGCCTACTCGAAGGCAATGACGCTGCGAATCCCGTCCTGCGCCTCCATCAGCTCGAAGCCCCGATTGACCTCGTCCAGAGAGATGCGGTGACTCAGGAGGGATTCGACGTCGATCTCTCCACCTAGCCAGCGCTCGACGAGCTCGGGCACCTGCGTCCGTCCCTTGACGCCGCCGAACGACGACCCGGTAACCCGTCGCCCTGTGATGAGGAGCCGCGGGACGATGTCGAGGGTCTCGCCCTTGCCCGCGACGCCGATCATGGTCGCGAGCCCCCACGCCTCGCGCGCCGCTTCGACTGCCTGTCCCATCACCTGCACGTTCCCCGTCGCCTCGAACGTGTAGTCGGCGCCGAAGCCGCCCGTCTCCGACCGGATCCACGCCACGACGTCCTCGTCCGCTGACAGCACGTCCGTCGCACCATGGTGCTTCGCCTGGGATAGCCGGTCGTCCGAGAGATCGACGGCGACGATCCGCTCCGCTCCGGCCAGGCGTGCGCCGATCACCGCGCCGAGCCCGACGAGGCCGCAGCCGAAGACGACACACGTCGAACCCGGCTCGACACGGGCCGTGTAGAGCACAGCACCGATGCCGGTCGAGAGACCGCAGGCGAACGGCGCGCACCCGTCGAGTGGCGCTTCGGGGGACACCTTCGCGAGCGCGATCTCGGGCATGACCGTGTATTCCGCGAACGTCGACGTGCCCATGAAGTGGCGGAGCGTCTCTCCGCCCATGGAGAGCCGACTGGTTCCGTCCGGGAGATAGCCCTGGCCCTGCTGGTCGCGGATGGCCACACAGCGGTTCGTCCTCGGGCTCCTGCAGTGGACGCACTTGCCGCACTCCGGGGCGAAGAGCGTGACGACATGATCGCCTTCCACGACGAGCGTTACCCCCGCGCCCACCTTCTCGACGACGCCCGCGCCCTCATGCCCGAGCACGCACGGGGCGTACCCGCTGGGATCGGCTCCCGACGCCGTGTAGAGATCGGTATGGCAGACGCCGCAAGCGACGAGCCGGACGAGCACCTCACCAGCTTTCGGTTCAGCGAGGTCCACCTCCTGGACGACGAGCGGCTGCCCGAACTCCTCGAGCACGGCGGCGCGGATCTTCATGCGGCTCCCTTCGAAGGGTCGATCGGGCGTATTATCGAGAGACCGGCTCGCGGCGACTACGTACTTGTCCGCACGGGCCGCACGGATTCCTCGCACGTGCTCGGTGTCCTTGTCCTGATGACCACGGTCATCACTCACCCGACACTGGGATGCATCACATTCATGGAAGCTCACCGGGAGGTGGAGCAATGAAAGGCAAGAAGATCTGGGAGATCGGCGGATTCGTCGCCGGCGCCGTGCTGATCGTCTTCGGCGCCGTTGCGATCTTCATGGGCGTGTCCGGGTACCAGACGGTGCAGGACGAGCTCAACCAGCAGGCCATCGTCGGCTCCGAGGACATGACGCCGTCGGCGATCAAGACCGCGGCGCAGGAGGCAGGACTGCCTTCGGACATCGCCCTTCCGACCTGCACGGTCGCCGGGCAGACGGTGGACACCGGCGCAGAGGCGCGCTGCTTCGCGCAGTACATGCGGATTCACACGCTCGAGGCGACCGGTGGCCTGGCATATGCGCAGATGGGTCGGTTCCAGTCGGCGGCCAAGCCAACTGACCCGGCGGGCACGAACGACGAAACCGCCGCGGCGAAGGACACAACCGGCCAGCCGGTTTCGAACGGCGCCAGGAACATCTGGATCAACGAGACGGCTCTGACCACCGCCCTGAACGTCTCGTACATGGCCGAGCGACTCGCAGTCTTCGGCCTCGTCGTCGGGATCGCGTTGCTGCTCAGCGGTGTCGGATTCGTCATCCTGGCTCTCGCGGTCTTCGGTCGAGAGCTGGCACCGGAGCCCAAGCGGGCACCGGTCACAACGCAGCCGGCTGCAAGCTGATCCGGGGAACGGGAGGCCCGGACACCCGATAGCTCCGACCTCCCGGAGCGAACAGAGAGGGCGGCCCCAGGGTCGCCCTCTCGACTGGTCCAGCTCGGCTGGCCGGCCGCGCCTACTCGGCCTCGAGCAGCCCCTCTGCGAGCGCGTAGCGGACGAGCTCGGCCCTACTCGAGAGGCTGAGCTTCTGCATGATGTGCGCGCGGTGGGTCTCCGCGGTGCGGACGGAGATGAAGAGCTGCTTCGCGATCTCCTGGTTCGTGTGGCCGAGAGCGAGCAGCCGAAGAACCTCGCGCTCGCGGTCGGACAGAGGATCCTGCTCCGCCCGCCGTCTGTCCTCTGTCTCGGCCGCGATCAGCTTCGCGCCGAGCGACGGATGGAGGTAGCGCTCTCCGCCTGCGACCGCCCGGATTGCGGAAACCACTTCCGTGTCTGCGGCCTCCTTCAGGACGTAGCCGCTCGCCCCGGCTTCGAAGGCAGCGCGTACGTAGCGCGGATCGTCCTGCATCGACAGCACGAGCACCTTGGCCTCCGGCACGGCCTGGAGCACCGCCGGCATCCCTTCGATCCCGCCCTTCTCGGGCATGACCAGGTCCATCAACACGACGTCGGGATGGGAGTCGATCGCCTCGAACACTGCCCGCTCGGCGTTCGGAGCCTCTCCGACCGTCTCGATGTCGGGCTCCGCGTCGAGGAGACGCCTGAGCCCTGAGCGCACGACCGCGTGGTCGTCGACGACGAGCACGCGGATCATGGCAGCGGAAGCTCCGCCGTGATCATCGTCCCGGCATCCTCTGTCGACTCGACGCCGAGCCGGCCGCCGAGGAGCGCGACACGCTCGCGCATGCCGGTCAGACCGAGGCCGCCGTCCATTCCGGCGTCCCGCGACTCGAACCCTCGGCCGTCGTCCTGGACGACGAGGGCGACCCTCCGCTCACGCCGACTCAGCGACCACGCTCACCCGGCTCGCGGACGCATGCTTCACCACGTTCGTCAGCGCCTCCTGGACGATTCGGTAGAGGGCGGTCTCGAGCTCGGCGGGCAGGCGTTCGGCATCCAGGTGTGACTGTAGTTCGATGTCGAGAGCCGCTCTGCTCGGCAACCGTATCCCGCAGCCGCTCGAGCGCAGGGACGAGACCGAAGTCGTCGAGCGCCGCCGGGCGCAGCTCCACCGCGAGCCGACGGACGTCTCTCAGGGTCGTGACGACGAGCTCGCGCAGCTCGGCCGCAGCAGCACGGCCTTCGGGGGTAGTCGATGCGGTCGTCGAGCGACTTCAGCGAGAGCAGCATCGACGTGAGCGCCTGGCCCGTCTCGTCGTGCAGCTCTCTCGCGAGTCTCGTGCGCTCGAGCTCCTGGGCCTCGACCACCCGCCGTACGACGTCGCGGGTCACGCGTTCGGAGAGGTCGACAGCCGTCCCCGCCCGCGCAGCCAGCGATTCGGCGAGCCGGACGTCGTCATCCGTGAAGGTCGGCGGTCGAGCCGAGCTTGTCGTGCGCGACCACGACTCCGATCGGCCGACCGCGCACGACCAGAGGAACGAAGAGTGCCGATCGCACGCCCATCCGCTCGGCGGCCTGCTGATCGATCTCCGGGTCGTCCATGATCGAGTCGACCCGCTCGCTCGTCCCGCGCTCGAGCACTCGTCCCGTCTTGGAGCCTCCGATCGCGAGCGCCATGCCCGACGAGCCCGTAGGCGTCCTGATCCTCGCCGTCCGCGGCGGCGACCCGAAGCTCGCGGCCACCCGGCACGGGAAGCGCGATCAGCACGAGGCGAGCTTCGACGAGACTGCGGAGCCTGCGCGCGACGAGCTCGAGCAGGCGGTCGAGCTCGAGCTCTCCTGCGATCGCGTCGCCGATCTCGTGCAGCGACTCGAGCTGGCGCAGCCAGCGGGTCGAGCTCTCGTACAGGCGAGCGTTCTCGATGGCCACGGCTGCCTGCGCCGCCAGGAGCTGCACGAGCTCCTCGTCCTCGGACGAGAAGTCCTCGCCGTCCTCTCTCTCGGTCAGATAGAGGTTGCCGTAGACGACACCGCGGAGCCGTACCGGAACGCCGAGGAACGTCCGCATCGGCGGATGGTTCGCCGGGAAGCCGACCGATCTGGGGTCCGTCGTGAGATCGTGGAGGCGGAGCGGCTGCGCGTCTCGGATCAGCACACCGAGGATGCCTCGCCCACGAGGCAGATCGCCGATCGCGGCATGCGTCTCGGCGTCGACTCCCGTGGTCACAAAGCTCTCGAGCCCTTCCCCCGAGCGATCGACGACCCCGAGCGCCGCGTAGCGCGCCCCGGTGAGCTCCGCGGCGATCTCGACCAGCCGCTGGAGCAATGCGTCGAGCGAGAGCTCGGAGCTCAGTGCGATGCCTGCGTCGACGAGCACGCGCAGGCGATCGAGGGCAGTCCGTTCCGGCATCTTCCTCCCGGTAGCGCAGCACGGGGATCCTAGGCTGCCCCGGTCGCGCGAGCAGCGTAGTTCTCCGCAGCCGGACTTCGGCCGAGCGCCGATGCACACGCGCCGGTCTTCCCCGATCCTCTGCCGATGAGCGCTTTCACCGACATCGCCAACGCGAACGGCGACGCCTCGCCCCGGGTCGTCGACGTGATGCACCGTGGGATCGTGAGCTGCGCGCGAGACGCGTCGCTCAAGACCGTTGCGGAGTTGATGGCCGAGCGCCGCGTGCACTGCGTCGTCGTGACGGACGACCCTGCGGCCGCCACCGCTCTCTGGGGGATCGTCTCGGATCTCGACCTCGTAGCCGCCGCCAGCGTTCGCGGGCTGGAGGAGCAGAGCGCGGGCGTCTCTGCGACGACGCCGGCTATCAGCATCGAGCCACAGGAGTCGCTCCAGCGTGCGAGCTTCCTGATGATCCGGCACGGGGTCTCGCACCTCGTCGTCGTCGAACCGTCGACTCGCCAGCCGATCGGCGTGATCTCGACTCTCGACCTCGCAACCGTTCTCGCGCGCGACTAGCCGGTGCTGCAATCCAGACGGAACCGCCGACGGCTGGCCACCCGCGGCGGGTACCCTGGCTGGATGAAGCTCAGCCTTGCGATTGCAGTAGTCGCAGCAGGTTGTGCCGTTACGTCTGCAGTGGCCGCTCCACCCTCGCTCTCCGTGTCCCCTGCAACGGTTCACCGTGGCCACGCTGTCGTCCTCAAGGGCTCGGCGGATGGATGCGCCGTCGGTAACACCGTCACGCTGATCTCAGGGGCGTTCGTGCACACGCACGACTTCGCCGGCCTCCCGGCCGTGTTCACGAAGGTCAAGCCCGGCGGGACGTTCAAAAAGACGACGAAGATTCCGGCCACGAAGAAGCTGCGCAGCTACACGATCACGGCTCGCTGCGGCGGCGGCAACCTCGGCGTCATCGCGCACCTCAAAGTCATCGCCTGACACCCCGCCGCTTGGGTGGGCGTCGAGTTTGTGCGCCTACGGGCGGACGTCGTGCAACTCGTAGAACGCTTCGCGCGTCGGCGGGCGAAAGCTGCCCGGATTCGGAAACGTCTCTGGGCCCGCCTCCATGAGGGGCTGAATACGCTCGGCCAGGAAGCGGTCTGCGTGCTCCCGCGACTCCCACACGTCGAAGATACGGAAGACGTTGCCGTCGTCGTCGAATCCCGCGGCGTGGAGGATCAGGCCCTCGATCGGTCCGTCGCCGATGCGCTCCGAGACATAGTCGTAGTTCGCGGTCGAGCGATCCACGATCTCGAACTCCTGGACGTAGGCAATCGCCATCTTCTTCTCCTCGGTCGGGGGCTCGATCGTACAGCCCGCCTCATTCCGTCGCGGACGGGTGCACGAACGGGACCAGCGGACTCCAGCCCGCTTGGAGAACGGCGATGATCGACGGCGGTGTGATCACGACCACACGCTGAGCTGCAGGTCTCGGCTTCCGGTCCGCGTACCCGCGCGCGGTCCATCTCAGAAGGCTTCCTCCGAGCACCAGCTCGGGCACGTCATCGTTGAGCACGAACGCTCCGTCGGGAAGATCGTCGATCGGTGCTTCATGCCGAAGCTGTGCGCGCGTTCCCGGATCGACGCGCTCCGCGTGAAGCTGTGCGTCGATCGCGTCAGCTCCGATTTGATCCGGATGAAGCCCGCGCCAGATCCCGACCAGACGGTCGTAGTCCTCGCGCCGGCAGAGCGCGCACGGGCGATGTCCGGCCGCGAAGGCCGTCGCCTCGTCGAGGAAGAAGAGCTCCGTGAACCGGCCGGGCTGGAGCAACTGTGCGCGCCGCCACCCCCGAAACTCGAGCCGGCAGGCGATCCACCGCTTCCCGCTGTACCGCCGCCGAATGTGCCCGTTGTCGTCGTGCAGGCAGCCGCGGTTCCCGTAGACGAGACCGCGACCGGGATCTGCGATCAGCGCGCCGAGCGGCGTCACGCGGTTCTGCAACGGCATGGAGCTCAGTTGTAGTCGCTGCGTGCACGTGAGGGCGCGCCGGTTCTATGCGGCCCATCTCGAACGAACTCTTCTGCGTGCCGCGGTGGGTGTTCTGGGACGGTGATCTCCCCCGTACCCGTGGGAGGGTGAGCTCGAAGAGATGTTTCGAGAGTGACCTCTGAAGCCAATCAGGCGTTCATGCGCAGAGCGACGTCGTACCGAGCCACCGATGTGCGCGTGCCCGGAGTGCCGTCGCGAGGCATCGCATTCAGCACCTCGTCGCCACGCTTGTAGTCGTCCTCGGTCTCGAAGAAAAGAATCGCGAGTGACTTCTCGCCATCGGGATCGTGGAGCACGACGAACTCCGTCGCGTTCAGCCCCTCGGGCTGCTCGCCGTCGCTGATCTGAGCCTTCAGCTCTTCGATCCGCTCCTTGCTGACGCCCTCGAAAGACACAACACGTGCGAGCCCCATCTGAGCCTCCCTGTCGATTGCGTCCACCATAGCCCTCGACCGACGGCGCATGCGGCGGTGCCAATCCTCTGTCGCGGACGGACGCGAAGGCGAGCGGGCTCGCATCGGATGCGAAAGGCGGGGCCAGCGGCCGTCAGATGGATTCCGGCCCCGCCCGCGTGCGAGCATGACGTCGCAGCGGACGCATCGAATGACCCTGGTGGGGGTCTTCGAATCCCCCGGTTACGTGCTGCGTGATGTGTTCAGGGCAACGGCGGAGCGAACGAGAGCCTTGAGAGCCTTCTCGTCGATCTCGTCGCCTTCGTGAAAATCGATGGCGCGCCTGACGTTGCCTTCCAGGCTCGAGTTGAACAGGCCCGAAGGGTCTTCGAGCGACGCGCCCTTGGCGAAGGTCGTCTTCACCACGCTCTTGTACGTCTCGCCCGTGCAGATGATCCCGTCGTGAGACCACACGGGAGTCCCTCTCCACTTCCACTCCTCGACCACCTCGGGGTCGGCTTGCTTGATGAGAGCACGGAGCCGGGAGAGCATCTCACCCCGCCAGTCGTCCAGCTCCCTGATCCTCGCGTCGATCAACTCGGACGGGGACCCGGGTTTCTGTGGAGCGGTCTTCTTCACGACATCCCTCTCATACCACATCGATTTTCAATGGGGGCAATCAGTCGGGACGCTTCATGTAGACCTCGGCGAACTCGCTGCAGCGACCCTCCTCGTCGAAGACGAGCAGGAACACATTGTGGTACTCGCGCTCCACGGTGCTGCCGTCAGCCGCGAGGTAACGGGACACGCCGACGGCGACGGCTCGGTCGTCATGCACGAGCCACGGGCGGTATTCGGCGGTCCAGGAGCCAGGAGAGTCCTGGTCGTCGAGCCAGCTCGCGACGATCGCGTCGCGCCCCCGAACGTGACTCGGGGTCGGGTCTTCCCACGGGTGGTATCGATACAGCGCGTCCTCGCTGAAGAGCTTCCCGATCGCGACCGGGTCGTACAACTTCCACGCCTCGATGTAGCTCGTAAGCCACCTTGCCACGCCGGCCTCGTCCACACCGGCAGGCTACCCGCGACCGGATCTCGCTTGGTCGCTTCGGCTCGAACGTGGGGCGAGCCGGCGCGCTGCTCGCGCAGCGGCAGGACTCACGGCGACGTTACCCTCCCCCGCGGTGGGGCGAACGTCAGCAGCCTGGCTTCTATTTGTCCTCCTGCTCGGAGGATGCGGCGGGTCGTCTTCCGGTCCAAGCGATGCGGAGATAACGGCTCCTGCATACAACGGGTATCCCGCGATCACGATCCCTGCCAGTTCGGGAACACCGGCGCAGTGCCGTCACGAGGCAGAAGCCTTCTCCCGTAACGCGGTGTCCTTCCTCGCCCCGTTTCCGTCGGACTCCGACACATTCCTGGTGATCGCGCGTGTCCAGTTCTACGAGTTCAAGGCCCATGGTTGCGACGTTGCAATCCTGCGCAAGGCGTTCTCGAGCCGCGCAACGGCGAAGCAACGACGGGCCATTGTCGCGCGTATCGAATTCGGCTTCCTGGGAGAGACCGGGCGCGAGCTCACGGGCTCGTAGGTCGGCTCTTCCTCTTCGTCCTCGACCGCCTCAGCTCACCGCTTTCTTCACGAGCGCGGCGATCCTCGCCTCTTCGGCGGCGGTCAGCTCCGTCAGCGCGAAGGAGGTCGGCCACATGGCGCCTTCGTCGAGGTTCGCCTCGTCGCTGAAGCCGAACGTCACGTACCTCGTCTTGAACTTCTGCGCGCTCTGGAAGTAGCAGACGACCTTGCCGTCCCTGTTGGCATACGCAGGCATCCCGTACCAGGTTCTCGGGGAGAGGGCCGGCGCGCTGGCTTTGATGATGGCATGGAGCCGCTTGGCGATCGCGCGATCCGATCCCTGCATCTCGGCAATCTTGGCGAGCACGGCGCTTTCCCCGTCCGCCTTGCCCGCGCGTGGGCCGCGGCGCGCTTCCGCTTTCAGCTCCTGGGCGCGCTCCTTCATCGCGGCTCGTTCCTCGTCCGAGAAGGTGGTGCCTTTGGCGGACTCCTGCGTGCCCTTCTTTGCAGGTTTCCTCTCAGCCATCTGCCAAGCACCTCCGTGCGCCCAACGAGTCCCCGCCGCTCGACCTTCGGGGAGGATAACGGTCGAAGGTCGCGAGAAACCGAGCGGAATCCACACCTGACCTAGACACGACACGAGCGCCCCCGCACGAGGCCTCTCTCTCTTCCTCACTCCGACGCCTCCAGGACTTACGAGCCGCGGTTCTTCCTCATCACGAGCAGCACGACCAAGAGCGCGACGAAGATCGTCACGGTCGCCAGGAAGATGGCCATGGCTCCAGTGGAGTGCGTCTCAGATCGAACGTCATCAGGGAAACCACCTAAGGAGGCGTCGCAACAACTCAAATGAGACCGGTGCCGACATCAATCCGAGGTGCGTCATCGGCCACGGCTGTCTCCAGGAAGAAGTCGATGGTCGACTCAGGTGCCCGCGTTATGTCTCCTGCTCTCGCACCGCACGGAGCCCCGGAGGCCTAAGAACGCCGACGTGATGCCTTAGACGGTGTGGGGTCGCCACGGCTCGTGCTCGTGCGCGAGCCAGACCAGCTCGGGGTCGAGCGCGAGCACCCGCAGCTGGCCTTCGGTCTGCGGCTCGTCGAGCTCGCCGAACCAAACCGCCACATCGCCGCCGACGACGACCGGACGCCCGCCAGTCTCGACGACGACCACCTGCATGCCGCGTGTGTGACCCGGCGCCGGGACGAGCCGGAGCCCGGGAAGCAGCTCGAGCTCGCCGTCGACCGGCACATACCGCACGCCGGGGGCCTCGACCCACTCGCGAATGGTGTAGTCGTCCTCGCTGCGCGCGTCGTCGAGCTCCAGACGCTGGACGTAGATCGGCCTGCCGGCGAAGAGGTGGTTGCCGCCGCAGTGGTCGAAGTGCAGGTGCGTGTTGACGACGATGTCGATGCCGGCGAGGTCGAAGTCCTGCTTGCTCAGCGGACGGAGGCGGGGATCGAGGTCGACCACTGCCGGGTGCAGCTCCGTCATGCCGGTGTCGACCAGCACGCGCGCATCAGGATGATCGATGACGTGCACGTAGACCGGCATCCGCTCGCCCTCGGCGAGCAGGTCGGCAACGCGGACTGGCGTGATGGTGATCGAGGCGGGGGCGTTCATCGTGGGGCCGCACCGCCGAGTTCCTCGGCGAGCCCAATGAGAAGGCCTTCGGGTCCGCGGATGTAGCAGAGCCGATACGCGTCTTCATACTGGACGACTTCGCTGCTGACGAGCTCCGCGCCGTGCTTGCGGAGCCGGGCGAGTGTCTCGTCGATGTCGTCCACGGCGAACATGACTCGGAGGTAGCCGAGAGCGTTCACCGGGGCGTTCCGGTGATCGGCGATCACTGGCGGCACGAGAAAGCGCGAGAGCTCGATCCGGCTGTGGCCGTCAGGCGTGCGCATCATGGCGATTTCGACGCGCTGGTGACCCAGTCCAGTGACGCGCCCTGCCCACTCCCCTTCCACCATGGCTCGTCCTTCGAGCTCGAGGCCGAGCTCGCGAAAGAAGTCGATCGTCGATTCGAGGTTGTCGACGACGATGCCGACGTTGTCCATTCGCTGAAGCGCCATATGCATCCTCTCTGTCATGGTCTCTCTCGTTATTGACTGCACTGAGGCGCGGATCTCAGCGGTCGCCCGACGCTCCGTGGTGCAAGGTGGCTCTGCCATACGATGGAGGTGACGTCTATGGGAGATGAGCGAATCAAGCACGTTGTCGTGCTGATGCTCGAGAACCGGTCATTCGACCACATGCTCGGACATCTCGACCAGGGCATCCTGCCTCCGCTCGCGGAGACCGACGGACAGCTTGTCGATCCGTCAGATAGCTCGTCCAGGTTCATCCCTGTCGAGTGGCTCGAGGACTACTCCGACGTCACCGTTGATCCGGGGCATGGGTACGACGACGTCATGCGCCAGCTGACTGGGACGAATGGTGTCAACGGAACTTGGTCGAGGCCCTACAACTTGAAGAACAACGGCTTCGTCTGGAACTACAAGACCCGCAAGGGACTGAAGGGTCAGCCGCCCAAGGACATCTCGGAGATCATGGGCTGCTACCCGGCCACGAAGCTGCGGGTGATAAGCACGCTTGCGCAGTCGTTCGCGGTCTGCACACGCTGGCATTGCTCCTTGCCGAGCGAAACGTGGCCAAACCGTCTATTCGCGCACGCTGGTACGTCATTCGGCGCGACCGGGTTCGACAAGAAGTTGCACTTTGAGCAAACAATCTTCGGCCTTCTCGAGGACGCTGGGCTCGACTCGTGCGTATACGGGGGCGACATACCCCAGGTCCTGACGTTCGGGCCTTCCTTGAAGCTCCGCCTTCGGCATATGTCCAACTTCGAAAAGGACGTTCGCGCAGGCGATCTCCCGTCGTACACGTTCATCGAGCCACGGCATTACGACACCCCGCTCGGCAAGGCGAACAGCCAGCATCCCATCTCGCCCGGGCCGCTCTGGCTCATCACAAGCGGCTACGTCCCTCGCGGCGAGGCACTCATCGCCAGAGTGTACGAGGCGCTTCGTTCGAATCCGGAGGTGTGGGAGCACACGCTTCTGATCGTCACCTACGACGAGCATGGAGGCTTCTACGATCGTCGGGCGCCTGAGGAGGTGCCGGCGACGGGAGACGTTGCGAAGAACGGCTTCCTGTTCGACCTTCTCGGCCCACGCGTTCCGGCACTCGTCGTCTCGCCGTACATTCCGGCGGGTGTCGTCGAGTCGTCACGGTTCTTCGACCACACGTCACTAACAGCGACAGTGCGCAAGGTGTTCGGCCTCTCCTCGTCGCTCAGCAAGCGGGAAGCCGCTGCCGAGACTGTGACCGAACTAATGAGTCTCCCGATGCCGCGCAGTGGAGATGAGGTGCCATCGCTCGAGGAGTTCGCAAGCGACGATCTTCCGGACCTGGAGGAAGTGGTCGTGGATCGGCCGCTCGACGACTTCCAGCGCCAGTTGCTGTGGCTTGCCAACGAGATCGATCCTGAGCTCGGTATCGGGCTGGCAGTCACAGAGGAGACCTCCTCGCAGGCAGTAGCTGATCACGTCGTGACGTTCGTCGAACGCAACTATCCGGTGACTGCTAGCAGCTGAGCCGGCATCCCGTTCGTGCGGATGCCGTCGTTTCGTCCCTCGTCGCGAGCGCACCCACCACCTCGCTCCGACCCAGGCACAAAATGAGGCCCCTCGCGGGGCCTCTGATCTAGCTGAAACGGCTTGTCTAACTGGGCTCGAACCAGTGACCCCCAGCTTGTCGATTACGGGAAGACGAGGTCTGGGGGGGTCAGGGCACGTAGCAATGCGAGTTTGCGCACTCCAGCGATTTCACAACTAGGACACCATGGGTCAGGGAGATCTGACCCAAATCTGACCAGGTCGAGCTCACTTAGCACCAGGCGATCCGATAGGCGCTTCCCCTCGGAGGATGCGGGTCTTCGTCTCGATGGCGCAGGTTTCGTCCGAGGCGTGGCCGGTGCCTGTGATGATGCGGTCGAGGACGACGATGTCAGGCGCCGTGACGTCCAGGGGCGTCACGTCGGAGTCCCAGGCGTCCCACGGGGGTGCGCCCCTCCCCTGACGCCGAACTGACTCTCCGGTCCTTCCCGTTCTTACGTCGGCACCCCCTGATTCCGAAGCCTCCGCGACGGCGCGGCGCGCTACTCTCGGCGGCAGACCGCGATGGGAGCAATCTCGACCACCGCCACGTCTGCAAGGCGCTCGGCAGCGCTAGACCTTCCTGCCGTCGCCGCATTCGGGTTCGGCGCGGTGCTGGTCGGCTGGGTGGCGGCCGACGACGGTGGGTGGTGGCCTGAAACCTGGGCCTGGACGGCGCTCGTCACGCTCGGGCTGTCTGTCCTCATCGTCGTCCTGTGGGATCGGCCGCTTGGATGGCTCGACTTCGTCTTCCTTGGAGCCTTCGCTGCCTTGGGCGCCTGGACTGCGCTTTCGGCTCTCTGGTCGCCGTCGGTTCCGAGCACGCTCGACGAAGCGCAGAGGATGCTCGCCTACGTCGGCAGCGTCCTTCTCGCGTTGCTCGTCGTCGACAGACGCACCGTTCGACACCTCCTCGGCGGCGTCTTGACCGCGATCGTTCTGATAGGCGGCTATGCGCTGGCGACCCGGCTCCTTCCCGATCGGATCGGCGACTTCGATTCGTCCAACTTCGGCAATTACCGCCTTTCGGAGCCGGTGACGTACTGGAACGGGCTCGCGATCTTTCTCGTAATTGGCGTCTTCCTGGCGGTGGGTGTTGCTGCCCGCGGCCGAGCGCTGTGGACGAGGGCCCTAGCCGCGGCGACCCTGCCGGTTCTCACACCGGCCGTCTATTTCACGTTCAGCCGCGGCGCGTGGATCGCGCTCATTCTGGGCATGATCGCCGCGTGTGCGATCGACCCGCGACGGCTGCAGCTGCTTGCCGTCTCGCTCGCCGTCGCTCCGTTCTCGGCCGTCGCGGTCTGGCTCGCAACGCGCGCTGACGGTCTGAGAACGGTCGACTCGAGCTTGGCGCAGGCGACCGACGATGGACACGCCCTCCTTTGGCCGCTGCTGGCCATGGCTGTCGGTTCCGGTCTCGTGGCACTCGCCATGGGCGTCGCTGAGCGCCGGCTCCAGCCACCTCGGACCGTACGCGTCGTATTCGCGGGAGTCGTAGTCGCCGTGCTCGTCGGGCTCGTATCGGCCGCATGGACGGAGTGGGGATCGCCCGTTGCAATTGCCGATCGCGTCTGGGAGGACTTTCGCGCTCCGGGCGGGCCTGGCGGCGGCGAGGACCTCGGCGAGCGTCTCTTCGACTTCTCGGCCAACGGCAGAGTCGAGACCTGGCGCGTCGCCTGGGACGAGTGGAAGGCGAATCCGGTGATCGGAACGGGCGCCGGCACGTACTGGCAATCCTGGGCGGCTAACCGGCCCATTAACCTCGAAGTACAGGACGCGCACAGCCTCTACATCGAGACGTTGGGAGAGCTCGGGTTCGTCGGTCTTGTGCTGCTCCTCCTGGCCCTTCTGGTGCCCGTCGTGGCGGCCGTTCACACGCGCGCCACCGCCCTCGTCCCCGCCGCCTTCGGCGGCTACGTCGCCTGGCTCGTGCACGCCGGTGTCGACTGGGACTGGGAGCTCCTCGGGGTCACACTGCCTGCACTCCTCGTCGGAGTCGCCCTCGTCGCCGCAGCGAGACGAGACGAGCTGCGCTCCCGCATGCCGCGCTGGCTCCTCCCCGCTGCCACCATCGCGTTGTCGGTTCCGGCCGTCTTCGGTGTGCTGGCCTACGCACCGCTCGGCTCCGCGCGCGATGCGCTCGACGCGGGCCGCGAGAACGATGCTGCAGACGACGCCCGCTCCGCGAGGCGTTTTGCCCCTTGGGCCTCCGCGCCGTGGCTGGTCCTAGGCGACGCCCAGGCCGAGGAGGATCAAGCCGCAGCGCGCAACGCGTATCGCGAAGCCATCGAGCGCGACGGCTCGAACTGGGAGCTGTGGTTCGCCCTCGCGGCGATCTCCGCCGGCGAGGAACAGCGGCGCGCGCTCGCCCGTGCAGCCGAGCTGAACCCGCTGTCGCCCGAGATACGTGAGCTTCAGGACGTCATCGCGTCGTCCGGCTGACGAGCCGGTGTAAGGAAACAGACTGCCGTGCCGGTACTAGGGGTAGGAACGAGCGATCGAGAAACGAGCGATCGAGAGGAGTGCCGATGCGCGGATTCTGGAGAAAGGACGACCTGGAGGGACGGCTCCGCGAGAGTCGACCGGAAGCTCCGAACGAGCTCGTGCAGGACATCGCGCGTCGCGTCGAGGGGTCTGCTTCGTCATCCCGCAACCCGACGCCGTTCAGGCGCCTCGGCCTCGCGGGGATCGCTGCGGTCGCGATGGTCACCATGTTCGCCGCGTTCGGTGGTGCGGGCTTCGCGGCATCGGGCGTCTCGGGTGCTGCGGCGTCCACGGCGGACGCCATCGGCACGCTGGTCAAGGCGGACAAGCAGCAGGCGAGCTCCGCCTCGAAGTCGAACCGCGGGGGTCGCGGTGGCCATGGCTGCGAGATCGACGAGGACAACAGCGACAGCGACGACGTGTCGGCCGCCCGAGGCCAGTACTGCCCGAAGCGCGTGACCATTTGTCACGTCAAGAAGCTTGGGCGCGGTGGCTTCAGGGAGTTCACGCTGACGTTGCCCGCCAGGCAGGCCGCGACGCACCTGAGGCTGCATCCGCTCGACTACCCGGGTCCCTGCACTGGCAGGTTTCCCCCCAAGGACCACGGCAACCACCCCAAGGACAACGGCGACAACGGGGTCGGGGCCAACGACGACTAACGCGTCGACGCGCTAGATCGCGTCTTCGCGACCCGCCTCTCTGAGACGTGAGCCCCCGCCCTTGGCGGGGGCTTCGTCTGTGATGAGGCCGCGCAGTCGGTCGAGCGCGCGGTGGAGCGCGACCTCCACCGCGTTCGTGCGCATCTCGAGCAGGTCCGCGATCTGTCTCGCGCTGAGATCTGCTCCGTACCGGAGTCCGATCAACTCGCGGTCGCGCGGCTCGAGCGCGGAGAGGGCCTGCTGGAGGTCGAGCGCCTGCACCCACGTCTCCTCCGGCTCCACGGGGCTCGCAGCGACACCCTCGGCGGCCGGGACCTCGACCACCGCATGCCCGACGTGGTCGGCGATGGCATGGCGCGCGATGCCGATGAGCCAGGCGATCGGCTCCCCTTTCCCGCGCTGGTACGAGTCTCGATAGCGGACTGCTCGCGCGAACGTCTCCGAGGTGACGTCCTCCGCGTCAGGCCCGTCCCCCAGCCGGTACGCCACGAACGCATACACGCGGCGGATGAGCTCTTCCGGATTCTCCAGCGGATCGCGGCGCCCGATCACAGCCTGCCTCTCAGCCCGATCTCCTTGCAACAGTCCCGGCGCGGCGCCGCATCCCCGGGATCGATGTTCGCTCGTTGCCGGAGGTCAGACTACAGCCCCTAGCGCGCGCTGGAGAACCGCGGCCGCACGCGGTCCCGCCGCTCCGTCCCACAGCGGAATCGGCTTGCCCGGCGGCGAAGCGCCGAGGAGCGCCGGTACTTCTGCAAGCCGCTCGGGGCGTGCCCCGAGCAGCACATTCGTTCCGAGCTCGAGCGTCACTGGCCGCTCCGTCGAGTCCCGAAGCGTGAAACACGGAATGCCGAGGGCCGAGGTCTCCTCCTGAACGCCGCCCGAATCGGTGACCACCACCCGGGCGGCCGCTTCGAGACCCAGGAAGTCGAGGTAGCCGAGCGGAGGGACGAGCTTGACGCCGGCGGTCTCGAGCATGGGGCCGAGATCGAGCGCATCCAACCTACTGCCCGTACGGGGGTGCGCGGGAAACACGACCGGCATCGCTTGCTGGAGCGCGGCCAGGCCGTCGGCGACGGCGCGCAGGCCCGCGTCGTGGTCGACGAGCGCCGGTCGATGGAGCGTGACGAGGGCGTAGCTCCCGGGCTCGAGGTCGAGGCTCTCCCATGGTCGGCGCGCCCGCGCCGCATCGACATGGCGAAGGAGCGAGTCGATCATCGTGTTCCCCACGAGCTCCACGCCGTCCCGTATCCCCTCGCGCTGCAGGTTGTCCACCCCACTCTGCGAATGGACGAGCAGCACCGTGCTCACGTGGTCCGTGAGGCGGCGGTTGTGCTCCTCGGGCATCGCCGGATCGAAGGAGCGGAGGCCCGACTCGATGTGCGCCACCGGGATGCCGAGCTTGACCGCCGCGAGGGCTCCAGCGAGCGTCGAGTTCACGTCCCCCGCGACGACGACGAGTGCCGGGCGCCGGTCCAGGAGGATCTTCTCGATCCCGAGCAAGGCTCGCGCGGTCTGCTCGGCGTGCGTCCCCGACCCCGTGCCGAGCGAGACGTCGGGCACGGGCAACCCGAGCTCCTCGAGGAACACGTCGCTCATCTCTGCGTCGTAGTGCTGCCCGGTGTGCACCAGCAACAGGTCCGGCGCCCCGTCCTGCTCCGCGAGTGCCTGGTACACAGGCGCCGCCTTCATGAAGTTCGGCCGGGCGCCGACGATGAAACAGACCTCTGGCGACATCGGCCGATCGTAGTGCCGATCGCATTTACTCTGACCGTATGCGCCCCTCCCAGGATCAGGAGGTCGAGGAAGTGCCGTTCCTCGACCTGGGACGAACCCACGCGCCGCTGATCGAGGAGCTTCTCGGGGATGTCGAGGCGCTGCTCGAATCGGGGGCATTCGTCAACGGCCCCGCCGTCGTCGAATTCGAGACCGCCTTCGCTCGTTTCTGCGGAGCAGACGCGTGCGTGGGAATGTCCAACGGCCTCGACGCGCTTCGCATCGGGCTCCTCGCGGGAGGGCTCGCTCCGGGTGAGGAGGTGATCGTGCCGGCCCAGACGTTCGTCGCCACGCTCGAGGCCGTCACGCAGGCCCGCGGCACTCCTGTGGTGGTGGACGTGTCAGCCGACGACCTCTGCATCGACCCGGTTGCGGTCGAAGCGGCGCTTACGCCGCGCACACGGGCCGTGCTGCCCGTCCACCTCTACGGCCAGATGGCCGACGTGCAGTCGCTGGCCGGCCTCGCAGCGCGGGCGGGCATCGACATCGTCGAGGACGCGTGTCAGGCACACGGCGCCAGGCGAGACGGGATCAACGCGGGGACAGCCGGGCGCGCGGCAGCCTTCTCCTTCTATCCCGGCAAGAACCTCGGCGCGATCGGTGACGCAGGAGCGCTCGTCACGTCCGACGGCGCACTCGAGGCGACGGCACGGGCACTACGGGAGCACGGACAGGGTCGCAAGTACGACCACGAGCTCGAGGGGTACACCGCCAGACTGGACACGATTCAGGCGCTCGCCCTGCTCCGCAAGCTCCCGCGCCTCGAGAGCTGGAACGAAGAGCGCCGCCGGGCGGCTGCCCTCTACCTGGAGGGACTTGCCGGCGTCGGCGATCTCGTGCTGCCGCCCGTGCCGTCCGGGAGCGAGCCGGTGTGGCATCTCTTCGTCGTCAGGGCCCAGCGTCCAGACGATCTGGCGGAACACCTCCGAGCATCCGGGATCGACACGGGTCGCCACTACCCGGTCCCAGTCCACCTGACGGCTGCGTACGCCCACCTCGGCCACCGCGAGGGATCCTTTCCCGTCGCGGAAGAACTCGCGCGCACGTGTCTTTCGCTGCCGATCTTTCCGGGCATCACCGAGGCCGAGATCGAAGCCGTCGTCGATGCTGTCGGCGCGTACTTCGATGGCTGAGCTTCCAGCGAACGAGGCCCCGAACCGGCTCATCCGCGACGTGACCTTCGGCGAGGGAGTTGTCGTTCAGGCGTTCACGAACCTCTACGGCTGCTCGATCGGTGACGAGACGCGGATCGGCCCCTTCGTCGAGATCCAGGCAGGCGTCCTCATAGGGGCACGGTGCAAGATCCAGAGCCACACCTTCGTCTGCGAGGGCGTGACGATCGAGGACGAGGTCTTCGTCGGCCACGGGGTGATGTTCGTGAATGACAAGCGTCCGGCCGCGACGACCGCCCGCGGGAGCTTGCAGACCGAGACGGACTGGCAGCTGCTACCGACGCGGATCGAGCAAGGCGCGTCGATCGGCTCAGGAGCGATCGTCCTCGGCGGCGTAACGGTGGGCGCAGGAGCGCTCGTCGGCGCCGGGGCGGTGGTGACGCGAGACGTCGCGCCGGGCGAGGTCGTTGCCGGCGTTCCAGCCCGCGCGCTCGCTCGCTAAGCGCCCTTGACGACTCCCTCCGTCGTGCCGAGCACGGTCTCGAGGATGGCATTTGCGCGGGCAGGGTCGACCCCTGCCGCTGAGTCTGGCTTGCGCTCGACCACGGGAGCACCGCTACTGCGGAGGTCGACGAGCTTCCCCTGCCGGATGAGCTCGGCGTCGGCGGCCGCAAGCTCGCCGAGGTAAACCGTGTAGGTGGGCGTGCCGAGGAGCGCCGACTCACGCGTCATCGTCCCGCCGGCGCCGATCATGAGATCGACCGTCGCGAGGAGCACGCTTCCGTCGACCGGACGCTCAGGGATCACGACGCCGGCTCTCCGGTACCGCTGGTCCTGCTCTTCGCCGCGCGGAAGCAGCACTACCTGAGCACCATGCGTGACGACGCGCTCGAGAATGTCGTCGAAGCGCACGTTTCCCTCACGGTGATAGAGCGCGCCCTCCGGCGGAGGGCGCATGGCGACCGTCACCCGCGCCGGGTCGAGGCCGAGCGAGACCAGGAGCGCGGGCTCCGGTGCAACTCCGGCGAGGTAGAGCTCCTCCTTGAAGCCGTCGTACCGAACCACCTTCCCCGGGCGTGCGCCGAAGCGGCGCAAGCCGGCCTCGGGGAATACCTCCGGGACGATCACCCGGCGCGCGAGCCGGAAGCTCAGATGGTTTGCGGGCTGGTGCTCGTAGTCCATCATCGTCACGGAGGGAACCCGAGCCGCGCGCGCAGCTACCACCTGCGCATACGACCCATGCGAGAGCGCGACGTCCGGCCGTCGGTCCCGCGCGAACCGCCGGAGAGCGAGCGCTCGACCTGCGATTGCACGCCCCTTGGCAAGCCGCCCGGAGGGACTTCGGCCCCCGATGATCGCGACGTCCGTCCAAGCATCCTCCGCGAGCGCGCGAGTCTGGGCATGGTCGCGCGCCGTCAAGACAACCTCGTGGCCGCGGGCGCGCGCTTCGCTCACGACCGGCTCGAACAGCGGCACGTGCGGGGAGTTGGCGAGGTCGATCCAGATCTTCATGACTTGTCTTCAAGTTGCCCTTGCTCGAGCTCCAGCCGGGCCAGTGCGCGGAACGCGGGCGCCGTCGTCCAGCGCACGAAGGGAACACGGTTTCGAAGCACTCTTCCCTGTTGGAAGTCGACGTAACCGCGCGGGTTCAGCATCCGCTCGACGAGGAGACTGGCGCAGCGGTCGGCGCGCTCGAGCGCGTCCGGGCGCCAGCCCGCGGCCGAGACCCACGTCTCCACTGCCTGCGCGTAGTTGTGCGCGTCGATCGGGTAGAGGCTCGAAGGGGTGTACTTGGGCGTACCGTCTTCGAGGAAGAGCTCCCGTTCCCAGTAACTCGAATCCGCGCGCCAAGCGCCGGCCGAACCCGACCGTCGAGCTGCATCGCATAATCCAAGCGCCTCGAGGACATATCCCGTGTGGAAGTTGTCCACCCAGTCCCCTGAGGACCCCTCCGCGTAGGGCCAGGAGCCGTCGTCGCGCTGGGCGTCGAGGCTGGTGCGCACCGCAGCCGGAACCCGGTCGTCGACCAGGCCCCCTCCCACGGCCGCCGTTCGGGCCACCACAGAGCACGCGAGTAGGTTCGCGTTGTGGACGAGCTCGTGCTCGGAGGCCAGGTATCGGAAGTACGGCGTTTCGCCCCCGTCATCGAGCATGCGCTCGAGGAGAAAGCGAACCGACTCGCGAGCCGCGTCGGCGTACTTTCCGTCGTCGAGAAGCTCGGCTCCATCGAGGAGCGCATGCGCCGCGAAGGTCGTGGCGATCACGTTCGGCGTTTCCGCCTTGTACGAGAAGAAGCGCGTTTGGACGTCGAAGTGGTAGCCCCAGCCGAGCCCGACATCGGCCGTGGAGTGCTCGACGAGCCAGTCGAGCCAACGACGTGCGGCAGCACGCGCTAGGTCGTCGTCTCGCGCCGTCCCGAGCCGGGCGTACCCGGAGGCCACGAGCGCGATCGCCTTCGCATTCCAGGCGGGGCGGATGCGAAGCAGGGGCCGCAGATTGACCGGAGAGCGCTTCACAGCCTGCGTGAGCACCCGGCGGCCGGCTTCGTGCCGAGCGTCAGCACGGCCGCGAAACGGCGAGTTCAGCGCGTCGTACGGGTCGTAGCCGCGCCAGTCGCGCGCCTCGCCCCAGCGCCGGATCGCATCCAGCGCTCTGGACGTCCCGGTCATGACGTGTTGGCTGACCGTGTCTCCCGACCGAAGCGACTCGACGAGCGCGAGCGTGAGCCGCGTCGAGTCAAGATACGAACCGGCAGAAGGCGGCTCGGCCTCGCCCCGCACGGCCGCGACGAAGCGCGCGATCTCTGCCCGGTGACCTTTGTCCTGAGCCGACTTCCAGGTCTTGTGCTTCCCGCCCCGGTGAACCGTGAGCATGCGGAAGTCGTCGAGCACCGCGGCAACACCGCCGCCGAACGCCTCGAGCCGCTCCTTCGGGAGACGCGCGT
Organism: uncultured Actinomycetes bacterium; assembly: GCA_963734825.1. Taxonomy (GTDB): domain Bacteria; phylum Actinomycetota; class Thermoleophilia; order Gaiellales; family Gaiellaceae; genus GMQP-bins7. The sequence goes on from CAVTIQ010000006.1 coordinate 41,358, forward strand.
CGCCCCCACCGCTGTAAACGAGCGATGCCACTGCGCCCTCGAAACGCAGGTGAGCGGTGAAGCTGTCGCTGCACTCGATCGGGCGGCCCGGTTGGGGAACTGCAACGGCGTGCGCCGAGATCGCTGCCGAGCCGGCGAGCGTGGCGAGCAGATCGACGAAGTGACAGCCCTCGCCGAGGAGGCGGCCGCCGCCGTCCTCCGGGTCGTGCAGCCAGTGGTCGTCGGGGAGCGGAGCCGGCGTTCACCCGCATGGAGAGGACGAGATCACCGCGGGGCCCGAGCTCCGTCTGCAGACGCTCGACGAGCGGCGCGAAGCGGCGGTTGAAGCCGACCATGAGCAGCCGACTCGGGCGTCGAGCGCCGCCTCGATCTCCGCGAGCTGCTCGCTCGTGAGCGCGAGTGGCTTCTCGACGAAGACCGCTTTGCCGGCGCGTAGTGCCGCTGCGGTGAGGTGGGCGTGACTCCCGTGCCGCGTGGCAACGACGACTGCTGCCGATCGCGGTGTCCTCGAGGATCTCGTCGATCGAGCCCGCCACACGCTCGAAGCCGAACCGAGCTGCGACGTCGGCGGCGGTGAGACCGCCGCCGCTCGCGACAGCGACTAGGGAGGCGCCCGCATCCTTCAGTGCCGGGATGAGCGTCGCGCGGGCAAACGCGCCTGCTCCGATCAGCGCGACGCCGGGATTCGCCGACGCGACGCCTTTGGCGAGCTGCGCCGCGGCGGGCGGGAGCGCAGCGCCTCCGGCTCGGCGGTGTATTCGAGGAGGACGCCGAACGGGCGCTCGTCGCCGGGCTCGGTGAGGAGCCGATAGGCGTCAGCGGCGGCGTCGACGGGAAACGAATGTGTCGTCAGGTCACGAGGAGCGAGTCGTCCCGAGGCCACCAGATCGAGGAATGCCTGCATATTGCGCTGCTCGGTCCAGCGCACGTAGCTGGCCGGAAGGTCTCGCCCGCGCTCCTCGTAGTCGCGGTCATAGCGGCCTGGGCCGTACGACCGGGACATGCGCAACTCGAGCTCCTTCTCGTACATCGGCGCTCGATCGACGGCAATCGTCGTCTCCCCCACGACGACGATTCGGCCACGGTCGCGGGCGAGCTCGACGGCGAGCTCGAGCGGATCGGACGACGCCGAGGATGCGCAGAGGAGCACCGCGTCGAGCCCGAGACCTCCGGTGTGCGCACGAACCGTCTCCGATAGGCCGGCATCGTCCCGCGGATACGCGAGCGCGCCTGCACTCCGCGCGAGCTCGACCGCCACGAGATCGAGGTCGACGCCGACGACATTGCAGCCGGACGCTCGAAGCACGCGCGCAGCGAGCTGGCCGACGAGCCCCAGCCCGACGACGCCCACCCACTCTCCGATGCGCACATCGGCCTGACGGACGCCGTGGAGTGCGATCGCACCGACGGTCGCATAGGTCGCCTCATCTAGGCCGACTCCGGAGGGAACCGGTACGACGAGATTCTGTGGAACCGCGACGGCCTCCGCGTGATTGGCCCATCCCCCACCGCCGCAGGCCACCCGGTCGCCCGGTGCGAGGCGGTCCACGCCCTCGCCGACCTCGACCACCAGTCCTGAGCAGGAGTACCCGATTGGCGCCAGCGCCGAAAGCCGGTCGCGCGCAGCATCGACCGCCGCCCGCACGCCCTCGACGCGCGCCTTGTCGACGACCTTCTTCACGAGGTCAGGGCGCGCGCGCGCCTTCTGGAGGAGGTTCTTCTCACCAGTGACGATCTTCGTGCGCTCCGTGCCCGCGCTGATCAGCGAGAAGCGGTTCGCGACGAGCACCCAGCCGGCCCGGAGCGCTGGCGTGGGCACATCGACCACGCTGATCGCGCCGTCTTTCGGACGTTGGGCAACTTGCTTCACAATCCCTCCTGGCGGCCGGAGGTCACCGCGTCATGCTACGGGTCGATTTTTAGTTCGGGAGGACACCCCAGTGCGACCGGCGCGCGAGGCTATAGGAGACACTGTCTTCAATGAAGACGTTTGGTCTGCGAGACACCCCCCTTTCGAACGCTTCGCCGCCGCAGGCGAGCTTGCCCGACGCGCGGGACTCGAGTAGCGCGGCTCTTTTACCAGTAGTGCCTTGACTGAGTTCACAAGCCTCGAACAGAGGTGCAGTCCAGCGTGCGTTGCGGCTCGGACATTGGGCGGTTGACCGGTGCCGCAAAGCGGCTCGCGGCTGATGAATGGCACCCGAGACGCTCGACGAACCGGGTTCTGCGGACATACCTTCCCGCCTTCGGGGAGTAATATCAACGTGTCGGGATGGGAAGACCGGGACAAGGAAGGGTCGTTCTACCGCGACTACTTCGGGCCTCGATCTCGCTATGTCGTCAGCGACCATAGGCGGTGAGACCCGGACGCCCGAGACGGTACCCAGTGACGTCGAGTCAATCTATCTCGACCTCGACCAGCCGCTTCCGCAGAGCTTGACGCTCGTTCGATGTCGTGTTCTTGACACGGCTGGCAGACCAGTCTTCGATCCTCACCGGGACATTCGACCGCTCTGACCACGCTCACGCGCGATGTCGTCGTGACTGTCGTTCCCTTTTCACAGGGCGTTCACTACACGAGCTGGTACGGAGACGATGTGCGGACTAACGCCGCTCTTCCTAAAGCGGTTTTCGAGGAACGCGGCTTCACAGTGCTCGTGAGTGTGTCGAACGACCAGCCGTTCCTGCCGGTGTACACCGTGTTCATCGCATCGCGTCAGCCATCTAGATATGCGACACAATTCGCCGGTGCCCCCCTCGAGTTCGACCCACAATTGACTGGCGGGCGATGGGGAAAGCGGCTCGTCACGGGGCTCAACGTGGCAGAGGACTGACGCTTCAACCAGCGTTGCCGGGAGACGGCGCTCCGATGTTCCGACGTCGGGTGTCGGAGTTCGGATCGCGGGATCGCAAAATTTCAGAGGTTGTTCTCTGACCAGACGGCAAGTGTGCCGACCGCCCAGAGCGCGAAAGACGCACCGACGGACCGGTCGCTCGAAAGTCGCTGGATCGTGTCAGATGCGATCAATCCTTCGTCCACCAGGCGACCCAGTCCATCGCCGCGTGACCGAAGCAAACCTCGAAGCCCAGTCGGCTACGGGAGGGCAAAAACCTTGCTTGGGACGTTCCGTGATGTAGGTCGGCAGCACGGGGCGGACGGTCTCGCGGAACAACGCCTTTTGCTGGTAGCGCCCTCCGATTTTTTCCGTCTGCGACAGATTCAGCGCGTACTGCACGAGATGCGGGTCGAGCAACGGAACTCGGCCTTCAATCGACTCCGCCATCCCCATGGTGTCGAGTCGAACGAGATAGTCCTCGACGAGGTCGGTCTTGAGAGCCGCATACGACATCCACGCGAGCTGGTCGCCGCCGGGTAGCCGGCGGTCAAAGCGATCACGAAGTCGCTCGATCTTCGTCAGGCGGATCAGCAATCGCAGCTGCGCGCGCCGCGGGTCCAAGGCAGTGGTTCAGATCATCGTCATGGAACGGTCGGCTTCCGACGAACAGCTGTCCACCCGCACTTGCGCGTCGGGCGATATCGCCGGCCAAACCCTTCAGAACGGGGCGAGCCGCGGTACCCCGATCCGCCGTGCCGATCGGGGAATCCGACTCCACACCCGGTCGTAGAATCGCAGGTACTTCATCCAACGGTTGTAACCGCCGAATAACTCGTCTCCGCCGTCACCAGAGAGTAGAACCTTGTGGCCGTCGTCGCGAACGGCACGCGCGATCTCGGACACTGCAATCCACGTCGGGTTTGCGGACGGAACATCCATGGCTCGGAGCCACGCGTCGAATCCATCGCGCAGAATTTCCTTGGTAAGAAAGATCTCGCGATGGCGGATTCCGAGGTCGGCTGCCAGCCTCGCGGCTACTTTCGACTCATCAGAAGACAAACCGAACGACACCGAATATGCGGTACGTCTCTTGCCGGGGTATGTCGCGTAGCAAGCGCTGCGATCACCGACGAATCCAGGCCGCCAGAGAGCATCAGGCTAACCGGCACATCGCTCACCAATGATGCGGAAACAGCAGTATCAAGACGCTCGAGCAGCTCGGCCTCGGGATCGGCACGTACACTGCGGATCGCCAAGCGCATCCCAGTATTCGAAGACGGAGCGAGATCCGTCTTTGACTGGGACGGCGTGGCCAGGCATCAGCTGAAGAGACGCCATCCAGAAGGGTATCCGCTCCCAGAACGAAGCCAAACGCGAGATACTCGACAACGCGCGTTGGATTCAGCCTGGGTCGAACCGACGGGTGGGCAATGAGCGTCCGAAGTTCACTGGCAGCGACAAACACTCCCCTGTCCGCTGAGTAGTACAGAGGCTTGACACCAATCTGATCACGAGCAGCCAGAAGCTCGCGCTCCTCGTTGTCCCAGAGCACGAGCGAAAACATTCCGCGAAAAGCACTCAGTGCCTTTGGCCCGTCTGCGATGAGACTCGCAAGAACGACCTCAGTATCCGATTGTGTTCGAAACCGGACGCCTCGAGTCTCAAGCTCACGACGGATCTCTCGATAGTTAAAGAGTTCTCCGTTATAAGAAATCGTCCATCTCCCGGTTGAGTCGCTGAACGGCTGGTCAGCCTTCCCGGTTCTCTGGATCAATGATTGCCAAGCGACAGTGTTCGAGAATCGCCCCGGAACTCCATGCACGCCTGCCGCTACCGTCGGGGCCGCGGTGGCGCATGTGCGGAATGGCCCAATAACCGAGATCTGTCCTTGTCCCCGGCCAGCGATGCGGCGACGGCGATACCACACACGTCAATGAACCTCCGGTGACGAGGTCATACGCTCTCCTCAGGTGCCACGACTGGGGGCTGAATATCGTCATGGCGATCCACGCCTGCACGAGGCGAGCCGGATCGTCGGGCACTCAGCAGCCGGACGGCACATGCCGTTGCCAAGGCGTTGGCTGCTAGAACACCGCTGCAATAGGCGATCGCCGCTCCCGTCACGCCGAGCTCAAGAAACAGAACCGGTAGTAACGCGATCTGTAGGAGCGCACCAACCATGGTGGTAAGCGCAACCAGACCGGACCTACGTCCCGCCATGAGCAATGGGTAGTTCCAGAACACCGTGCCATTCACCACCTGAGCTACACCCATGATTGCTACGGCAGTGCCGGCCAATACGGCAGCATCGCCACCAAGTGCCTTGAGGATATCCGTCCGAAAACGAGGACGGATTCCGTAGGTCAGCGCCAGGAGGCTGCCCGCGAGGACGGTCGCGTGTCGAACGAGTCCGTCGAGTCGCCGGTAGTCGTTGACTTCAACAAGACGGGCTATCCGAGGAAGGATCGCGGTGGACGCGGGCTCAATCACCTTTCCGATCATTGTCGCTACCGCCGCGCCAACCTTGTAGAGACCGACTTGTGCGGTGGTGCCGATCGCGGCCATGATGAGAGGTGGGGCCTGATTCTGAATGAGGCGTGCATAGGATAGAACGTTGGTGTGCGCACTAGCGCGAGCAATTTCCCACTTCGAGGAGACGCTACGCATGGCGCTGGCATCAAGGAATGAGCACTGCAGCTCACGTCCGATCGCGCGCGCGGCCAGCGCACCGGCTGTGAGGGCCTTGAGTGCTTCGTAGACCACGAGCGCGATGACGACCGACATCAGTGACCCAAAACTCACGACACAGAAGGCGAGGAGTACGACGCGCGACGTCTCGACGACGACACCTGTCCACGCAATGCTTGCGAAACGATCGAGAATGCGCAGGGTCGTAAACCCAGTGTCGCTGATGATCCCGAGAGGGAAGACTACGCAGTACACCACCGCTAGGAGTGCGCCGTCTCGAACACCGAGTCGATCGCCGAGGAGGCTCGCCACACCTAATACGCATGTCATCGCAACTGCCGTTGAGGCAGCCTGAAGGACGAAGCCGAACTGGATGACTCCCAGACGCACGACGCCCGTCCCCACGACTCAGGTAGTCCGTCGAATACACGGTTGTCGCCCATCCCGTCCGAAGATCAAAGAACTGCGCGACCAATGTGACACCGCTTATCACCACGGCCAGCTGTCCGTAGTTCGCCAAACGAAGTCCGCGGGCGACAAGGGCTATCTGCACGAAATCAGCGACGGCGACAGACCCCTGCCAGATTGCGATGTACAGAGTGTCTCGGCCGAGGCCAAGTATTTCCGGACGAATGCGAGACACGTCTTCCCGTCAGCCACCGACCCCGAGGGGCCACAAGACGTCGAGGATGGAGGGCGGCATGGCACGCGCCGAAGGCCCCACGCTCCTCACTCGACGCCCGAGAGCCAGTGGGCGAGCGACCGGTCGGCATTCGCCTGCGTGAACCGCTCCTCGTAGCGGACACGCGCCGCCACGCTCACCCTTGCGTGAAGGGCGTCGTCGTGAAGAAGTTCGAGAACTCGGCGGGCGACTTTGGCCGGATCCGGATCGGGCAGCACGAAGCCACTGATACCGTCGACCACCGTCTCGCTGATCGTCGCTCTATTCGTCGTGACTACCGGTAGCCCGGCAGCGAGTGCCTCAAGCACGATCCGCGGATGCCCTTCGCCCCAGGCGACCGGAAACAACAGCACACGGGCCGATGCCATGAGCCGCGCCTTGAGCTCACCGGCTACAGGTGGGAGAAACTCCACGCGGTTTCCGAGGGGCGCGGCGAGCTCGCGGACTTCAGTCTCGAACGCGCTGCTCTCCCAACCTCCCGCGAATACGAAATGTGCGCGCTCGTCCTGCATCGCGATCAGGCACGCGGCTTTGACCGCGATATCGGCGCCCTTCTTCCGCGAAATGTTGCTCAGGTACAGCACCAGCGACCCGTCAGGTTCGCACCGGGGCCGCTCGAACGCAGGGGTGCCATTCGGGACTACAGCGACTCGCGAGCTTTCAACGAACCCGTCCATCAACGGGCGCAGGGTTTCACCAAGCACGGCGACCCGGGTGATCGCCCTCATCGTGCGCCGGATCCACCAGCGCATGAGAGCGGATTGCGATTCGTAGAAGTCGACAACAAGCTGTTCCGGATGTGCACAGCAACACGCCAGCCGAGGACGCGCGCCGCCCAGATGAAGAGGGAGTCACGGAGAAACCCGCCCGTATTCTCGGAGAGAGGCAGGTATACGACTCCCTTCTCGCGTACCAGATTGCCCGCAAGCCGCCGCACAGCGTCGAGGCCGAGGATGACGTTCCGGGCATCCCAGCGGCCCAGATTGTCGATCGGCCGGTTGTCGGTCGTGTCGAGGTGGACGACTTTGAACGTGCCGCCGAGATGTTCGTTCTGCAGCGCCAGGTGCGTTGAGACGGCGACACCGTGCCAAGGTGGCGGCACCGGCCCAATGATGACGAGTTTCCTCATCCACGCTCCAGTCGTGCGCCGGCCTCCTTCGTCACGACCGCCAGGAGCAACCAAGCGATAAACGTCGCACGAGTGGTCTCCCACCAGTTCTCAAGCAGGGCCATTTGCACCAGCGTCAAGAGCGTGACGAACGTTGCCAGCGCCAGGGCCGGAAGCGCGTCTCCCCATAGCAGAGGCCCCGAGCAGAGAACGTGTTATCAGCCATGCTCGGCCGAGGGCCGTAAAGTAGGCGCCAACGATGAGAGCGAAGCCGAGAATACCCACCTCGGCCAGTAGTGAGGCATAGCTCGAGTAGGGCCACGTGACCAGGCGGGAACCCTCGATGATCGGACCAGCCATCTGCGGCCGGACTACTTTTCCGACACGTCGGTGGTGTACAGCTGCCCGCCAGTTAATCGGAGGGCATGTACCTGCCACATTCGATCGCGAAGTGCTCTTCGCGCTCGGTGAAGGTCTGCCAAGCGCGACTCGAATACGTGCCCGGCCCCGAGCCGACGGCGATCGTCTGGGGGATGTCCGTGTATAGATGGAAGACCGTCTCGACTACACCAAGGCGAGCTGACACGTAGGTGCCTGGACTGGTCGCGAGGCTCGATGCCGCTGAGTCGAGTTTTAGCCACGGGGAGCTTCGTCTGGACGTAGGAGAACGAGGCGGCGAACGCGATAACCAGCACCGCGACGAGCACCGCCCCGCGGATCCAACGGCCCAGCATCACCGCGAGCATGACCATCGCCACGCCCATGCACACAAGCAGCGAGCGGTACTGCGCCAACAGGATTGTCACGAATGAGGCGACGATCAGGATAGGCGAGAACCGAGCCGTAAGTCGGCTGGGGCTCAAACACGGCCATACCGACAAGCAGCGAGACGAAGGCGAGCAGAAAGAAAAACCAACTGGTAGGCGTTGGTGCCAAATGTTCCGCTAATGACATCGGGATTCCGCGTAGAAGCGAAACGCGGCATGTCGATGAGCGCGACAACAAGCAGTTGGACGATTCCGAGGACCGACGATCAAACGACTCAACGCTGAGGCGTTGCCAACAGGCCACACGCGATGCGCCGCAGCATATGCCCCGAACGGCGCGAGAAATCCGTAGATGAAGACCAGCACTGGCGCAGGGGCAACACGGCCAGAATTGACGACCACCGAGACGACGCACACGATCAGGAAGAGGAGCGACAGCAGCCCGAAGTGGACGTACCACCGGCTTTGCTCATTGCGAGCAGGCCGCACGAAAGCTGCGCCGATCGCGAGCGTGAAGAAGATTGGGATGTCAACGAAGTTCGCTGCGCGCGGAATGACGGAGACAACCTCCGTGAAGAAGCGCACGACGACGAGCAGGATAATCGCCCCGAGCACCATTGCTCGCCCAGCCCGGTCCATCGTGCTGGGAAGAGGAGCTTCACGTTTCGCTGCAGCCGAGGCGTGCCCCGTGACGGGCTCGCGCAGTGATCGAATCGGATCTTCGTGACGTCCGCGATCGCTTTGACGTACCGCTCCGGCGCGATCAGCCCCCTCTCGATCCGGTGGAGCGTCCAGACCGACACGCCTATCGTCTCGGCAAGCTGCTTCTGGGTGAGACCATGTTGGCGACGCGCAGCCGCGACTCGCTCCCCGACGCTCAAGACCTCGCTCGACGCGGCAGGCGAACTCACGGCAGCCGATACCTGATGGCCGAAGGCGCTCCGAGCGAGAGGCGTGTATGTCGCCGGTGAGCTTCTGCGTCAACCAGAGGCTCCGTCACGTTGGTGACCTCGCTGCCTTCACGCGCAGGCCAACCGCGAAACCGGTCGCCACAGCCGCGACCGAATGGGCAAGTGTCCAGCGGCCATTGATGGTCGCGTGTGCGCGGCTTCCCAGACGCAGCCGCAACTCGCGGTTGCTCACCACCTGCCGAATGGCCGAACTCCATGCCTGGGGTGTTGCACCGTCTACGATGAGGCAGTTGCGCCCGGATGCGCAGAGGTCGGAAACCGCCCCGGGTCTGCTCGAGGTAACGACGGCGAGTCCCGCGGCCATTGCCTCAACGAGCGCCAGACCGAAAATGTCGTACTGCGAGGGGAAGAGAAACACGTCCGAGCGCTTGAGCTCCGACGCACGGCTTCTGGACGGAGAGCACCGAGAAACCGCACGTTCTGCAGGCCCGCGGCACGAATTTTGAGAGCGGGCAGTTCCGGCCCGTCACCGACGATACTGAGGCGCCATGGGAGATCTCTTAGCTCAAGAGCGGCGTCTATCAACAGATCAAGCGCCTTCCCACGTTCAGCGCGCGCGACGGTGATTACCTCGACATGCTTGTTGTCGTGCGGGCTTCCCGCAGACTGCCTAAGCGCTGGTACGGTCGTGTTCCTCGCGATCACCACGGGCAGATCTTGGTCAAGCCCGCTGAGGTAGCTGGCGCTCTCCCATCCGTACGCGAGCCCGAAGTCTGCTCGCTTCAGTAGCAGCCTTCGCTGGATCGCACGCGGCTTCGAGTTTGCTGTCGGTTGAAGATTTCTCCCGACCAGATACCGATTGCGGGCCGGCGTTGGCCTCGCCACGGTCCCAAGAAACGCATCGCGACCCACGGCGCAAAACCGGCGACGAGCAAGATGGTGGGTGCGAACTCGCGGATTGGCGCACGCAGACGCTTCGGGAGCAGATGGCGGCCGTTTGCTGTCCTCCCAAGGTCGATGCTCTGCAGAAACGTATGGTCGAAGCCCATTGGCCCGGGTGCAATCCAAGAACGGTCATTGGGTATCCCTGAGAGAAAGAAGACCCGCAAGCAGGCACCACATCCCGCAAGGACTTGGTGGAGCTCGTTGAACAATGCGACGCGATAGTGCGTTGGGATATTCGTCACGATGGCTATACGCGCGCCAGCAAGCTCGTCGCCAATAACTCGCGGCGGTGCGCCCCCGCCGAGCGCTTCGAGCAGTTGAGCCGGTGCCGGGAGGTCATGTGGATCGAGCACGACGACCTCCGCGTTCGTGCCTTTCGCCAAGTCGCGCTCGCCGTACACTCGGACGCGATCCCGAACGCCGAGAGCTGGTGCGAGCAGGGCTAGTGGCCATCGAGCCCTTTCAGACGATGGGACACAGGCGACAATGCCAGCGGGCGATTGCGACAGAACGTGCAGTGCGAGCGCGACGGCCCGGTCGATGCAACGGTGTCGTTGACCTCCGTCTGGGGTGTACATCTGCGGCCATGGCGCGAGCGTCCCTGTGGACTACTTCGAGCGCTAGCGCCAGATTCGTCGTCGACCGGAGGCTTCGTTGCGATGTACACGACTCCGGAGTCGGGCCCGGCGGCGTGATCCGCGTCAGGCCGGCTTTCTCGTACCAGTTGAAGACCTCGACATGGTCGTAGTAGAAGGCATACCGCGGCGAATAGAGATCGAACGTGTTCCCCGGACACGCCAACGGTGACTTGGCGGATTGACGCTGACGGGGATCAAGATCCGCGTGATGAACGGACCCAGCGCAGGCACTTTCGAGACGTAATAGAGGGGGACAGCGATGTACGACAGCCTGAGCAACACTCGCTGGGGCAGTCGCTTCGTAAGCCGCCGGTAGAACCCCACTGTCGCTAGGTGCGCCTTGTTGTATTTCGCGTACACCATCGTCATCACGCGTCCTCCCGGCTTGACGAGTGGTGGCAGGCAAGCGAAGGCCCGCGGCGGATCAGGCGTGTGATGCAGAACGCCGGTGCTGTACGCCATGTCGAACGTGTCGGGTCGGAACGGCAGCTTGAAGATGTCAGCCTGAATGAAATGGATATCGCCGCGATGACTGAGATTCTCGAAAGCGGCATCGATCGCTCGACTCATGTCGACCGCTACGACTTGGCCGCCATAATTGACGACGATCTCACTGAAGCGACCGAGTCCACATCCGGCGTCCAGGACAAGCTTTCCATTGAGGCGTTCAATCGGAAAGTCGAGGAAAGATCTGAACTCAGTGTCGAGCCGGTTGAGTCCTGTAAAGCTATCCAGGTGCGCCGTCCTGAACTCGTTCCACTCTAGTCCAAACGCATCTGCGTAGTCGTCGGCTTCAACGAAGCGCGGAATGGATCGGCGAATTGGATAGTCGTGATTCCCACCGGCACAAGAGAGCCAGCCGCTCTCGACCTCTCCTGCGACCTCGCTCTCGTCCCTGAGGTCGAACCCTGACCCGCAGTCAGGGCACGAGATGAGGTCCAGTAACTCGCGCTTCATGACACCGCCTTTGCAGGAACTCTCTGGAGGGCGCTCACGTAGAGTTCGCGGTAGGCCTCAGCTGTGCGCGCCGGTGAATACCTCTCACGCACACTTACGGCCGCGCGGACGCCGATCCGCTTCCGGAGTGCGTGGTCGCCCATTAGGCGAGCCAGTATTGTCGAGGTCGCGCTGATTCGACACGATGAACCCGGACGCCCCGTCGTCAACGTGTTCGACGAGGCCACCGCCGTCCGCGAAGACGATGGTCGGTACCGCTAGAGCCATCGCCTCGACGGCAGCGTTCCCGAACGACTCCAGGTCGTCGATGGACAGACAGAAGGCGTCCATCGTCTGCACGTAGTCCCACGGACGTTCCAGACGGCCGGCGAAGACCACGTTGGACGACACACTCAGCCGCCGCGCGTGGGTCTCGAGACGTCCGTGGTCCGGCCCGTCGCCGATGACGAGTAGCCGCATCCTGCGTCGTGCAACGCGGCAATGGCGTCGATGAGCCGATCGATCCTCTTCCACTCCCTCAGGTTCGCGGACGTGCCGAAGACGAAGTCGTCGGCCGCGAAACCGAGATCTCCGCGGACGGCGGCACGAGTTCGCCCAACGGCGAGGAGATCGAAGTCGAGGCCGTTGTAGGTCGTCTTGAAGCGCGACTCCGGCAGGCGGAAGAGCTTCGCTCCACTGCGGGCCGCGTGAGCCGTGTTGCCCGAGAAGCCGTGAAACGGAACGTCGGGTGATCAGCCCCGCAGCCTCGTACTGAAGCCGTTTCCGAGGCGTGTACCGCATCATCCCGCCGCGGTGCGTGTGGACACGACAAGCTCCTCGGCACCGGGCGCTTGCGAGCATCAGCAAAGGCTCGGCTGAGTGGAAGTGGTGGATGTCGAAGCCGCGCATCAGATCCGCCACCGTGCCGACCGCGCCCACAGCGTGTCCATGCGGGATGCCCAATGTGAGTACACCGCATCCGACCTCGTGCGCACGATCCCAGTAGAGTCCGCGACCCTGTGCGAACAGCAGCGCCGGCTCGAGAGATGAATCCTTGAGCTGCTCCCGCACCAATTGATATACGGCGCGCTCAGCCCCGCCCAGCTCTCCGCTCCACAGGCAGTGCAGGACGCGCAAGCGTCGCTCACCAGTTGCACGGTCTTCGAGTGTCGCTGGATGCATTGCAGTGCCTGGCACGAATTTCACTGCCCAGTGCGGAACGCAAGCTGCCCGCGCGCCCGTTCGCCGCCTCCCGCGACCGTTGCCATCTCGATGGGCTGTCCGTCGGCAGCCAGCGACTGGTCGACCATCTCGATCGTCGTCACGACCTCGAGGCCGATCGTGGCCGACGAGCGCGGCTCGACGCGCTCACGCACCGCCCGGCAGAAGTCCTCCATCTGACGGTAGAGCGGCTCCACGCCGTCGATCCGTGGCGAGACGATGTCGCCCGTGCGATAGCTGAGCTGGTACTCGCCGAACGACTCCGGGTCCGGGAGCGTCGCGCCCGAGTTGAAGACCCGCACCGACTCCGAGCTCGTGTCGTCGTAGACGACCATCCGTTCCGAGCCGACGATCGCCGTGCGACGCAGCTTGCTCGGCGCGAGCCAGGCGAGCTCGACCTGCGCGACGAGCCCGACGGGTAGCCGAGGTTGATGAACGCCACGTCCGGCGTGCCAGGGATCACGCAGTCGCGGCTCATCGCCGAGACCATGGTCGGCGACTCGCCGAGCCAGTAGCGCAGGATCGAGAAGTCGTGGGGGCCGAGATCCCAGACGACGCTCACGTCGGGCTGGTGCAGGCCGAGGTTGACTCGGCTCGACGAGATGAAGTAGAGGTCGCCGAGCACGCCGGACTCGATCAGCTCGCGGATGAAGACGACAGGCGGGCTGTACAGGAACGTGTGCCCCGGCATCAGCACGCGGCCGGCCTTCGCGCGAGAGTCGTATCAGCTCGGCCGCCTCCTCCGAACTCGCCGCGAGTGGCTTCTCCACGAAGACGTGCTTGCCGAACTGGAGTGCGCGCGACGCAAGGTCGAAGTGCGTCGCCACGGGCGTTGCGATGACGACCGCGTCCACACGATCGTCCGACAGCACGTCGAGGTACGACGCCGTCGTCTCGACCGCTGGGTACCGCCGGCTCCACAGGGCGAGCCGCTCCGGGCGCTCGTCGCACATGAGCACGACGTCGGCTTCGTCCAGCTCGACGAGGTTTCGCAGGAGGTTCGGGCCCCAGTAGCCGAGGCCGACCACAGCCAGGCGCAACGGGTGTCCTATCGCGTCGCCCTCGGACGACAGACGACGAGCGGCGTTTGCAGCAGAAGAGCAAGATCGAGGCCGAACGACCAGCTGCGGGCGTAGCGGACGTCCATGTCGAGCGCCTCACCGAAGGTCGAGTGTGCGCGCGCCTTCACCTGCCAGAGACCCGTGATGCCTGCCGGCACGGTGAATCGCTCGAAGTGATGCGGCTCGAAGTGCTCCGTCTCGTACGGGATGCACGGGCGTGGACCCACGAGCGACATGTCGCCCCGCACGACGTTCAGCAGCTGCGGCAACTCGTCGAGGCTCGTCTTGCGCAGGAAGCGGCCGACACGGGTCACGGCGAGCGGTCGTTCGAGCTTGTACAGACCGCTCTCCTCCGGCCCTGCGTCAGGACTCATCACGCGGCGTACGTAATCGCGGTGCTCCTCGGAAGATGTATTGGCCCGCATCGTCCGGAACTTGAGAGTCGTGAACGGGCGCTGGTTGAGGCCTAGTCTCGTCTGGCGAAAGAACACCGGCCCCGGCGAGTCGAACTTGATCCACACCGCGAAGACGAGGAACAGGGGAGCCGTGAGCACGAGCAGGAGCGACGCGCCCACGAGGTCGAAGCCGCGTTTGAGGAGGAGCGTGTCTCGACTCTTGCTCGTCGGCGGCATGCTTACGAGCTGGATTCCCTCGAACGAGTTGATTCTCGCGCTCGGTCCTAGCGCCTCGAAAAGGCGCGGGATGATGTCGACCTGGACGCCCCGCGCTTGCAGAGTGCGCGCGAGCGCCATCAACCCTCGATCGGGCAACCCGGCGAAGCCGATCACGACCCGGTCGAGGCGAAGCCGGTCAGTAAGCTCGATCAGATCGTCGGCGGAGCCCACGATGGGCACCTGCGCCACGTCGGGACGCAGCTCCTGCGGGGAGGCGTCGACGAATCCCACAAGATTGATGTGGAACTCGGGGTGCTGGACGATCTTCCGCGCGATCAGCTGCGCGGTCTTGTCGGTGCCAACGACAACTGCGTTCTGCGCGTAGTCGGAGCTTCGGCGCGCGAGCAGCCGCGCAATCGACCTCGCACTGCTGACGAAGACGAACGCGAGAAACCAGAAGATGATCCATTTCTCGATGTCCGGACTCGCGACGTTCGTTACGGCGGCGACGACGAAGATCAGCCACACACACGTCGTGAGCAGCTGGAAGACGCCGACGAAGTCGTCGACGGTCGTATGCTCCGGCCGCTCCTCGTCGCGACTGTAGAGACCGGAGGCGCGGGCGAGCACGATCCACAAGGGCAGGGTCGCGACGAACAGCAGCATCTCGCCATCGACGGAGACCCGATCCTCCCCGGTGCCGTTCGAGCCGATGGTGAGCTGGAGTAGACCGAACGCCGCCGTAAGACCGGCGAGATCGGCAACGACGAGCTTGCGCCGCACCACCGACGCCCGGCGCGAATGCGGAGCAGCTGGCTGTGCCTTTAGGCGCCGCCACATGGCGGGCGCGATGGCGCTCCGAGTCGCGCCACTCATGTGACCCTCTTCCCGGTGCCGGCCTCCTGCCAGGAAGTTCCCAGGGCGTCGTCTCCCCGGCCGAGGTAGTCGTAGTTGTAAGCCCAGTGATCGAACACCTCATCCGCCTCTGCGCCGGTGACGACGAAGCCGAGCTTCACGGTCGGGCACGTGGCCAACGCTCGCGCCAGCTCCTGAACCGCGGGCCGCTTGAGCAGCTTGAGGTTGGTGACGACGACCATCGCGTCGGCGTTGCGGCTGATCACCGAGGTGTCTCCGACGACAAGGAGTGGAGGCGTATCGATGAGCACGAGGTCGTGGGTATCGCTCAGCTCGCGAAGAAGAGCCCCGAGCTTCGGGCTGTTGACGAACTCGCCCGGATCCGGAGGGCTCAAGCCGGCCACGAGCACACGCAACGACCCCCGTAGACCCATGGCACCCCTCGCTTCGCCGTTCCCGCTGGCGGAGGCATCCTCGTCGTCGTTCTCCGACGGCGTGCGGAAGACCTCGACCATGGCCTCCTCGAGCGTCGAACGCCCGAGGACGACGTTCGTCACACCAGGCTGCGAGCGATCGATCCCGAAGAACTTGCCGAGTAATGGCTTGCGGAGATCGAGGTCGACGAGGGCGACGCGCTGACCGGCGCGCGCCAGCGCAACAGCGAGATTCGCGACCGTCGTCGACTTGCCCTCACGTTCGAGAGCGCTCGTCACGATGATTGAGCGGGCGCCGCGATCGAGGTTCGCGAAGTCCAGATTGGAGCGAAGCATCCGGAACGCCTCGGCGCGTGGCCCATTTGGCTCCGTCAGGATCACGAGGCGGTTACGTCGTCGATTCTTCCTCGGTGGCGCTGCCAGACGAGCGAAGAGAGGAAGCTCCAGGCGGTCCGCGATCTCGGACGAGGACCGAATGCGCGTGTCCAACGCGTCGAGGGCGAACACGAGCCCGATGCCCAGCATGAGGCCGAGAACGACACCGAGGACAGCGTTGCGAACCAGCTTCGGCTGCACCTGAGTCGCTCCTGCTGCGGCCCGCAAGAGTGAGGCGTTCGAGGTTTGCAGGGCCTCCATCGTCCGGAGCTCCTGTTCTCTCTCCACGAGGTTTGCAACCAGATCCGAGCCCTTGAAGTCACCTGCCTGGAGCTCCTCGATCCGGGCATGCAGCTCGTGGCGCGCGGCCACGAGCGCCGCGGTGTCGAGCTCCTGCCGATGGGCGACGAACGCTTCGGCGTGGATCGTTGCGAGTCGAGCAGCGAGCTCGGGATCGGGATATGTGACCTGGAAATTCAGGATGTCGGAGTCCGGGTCCGGGGTCACACTCGCGTGGTCGAGGAAGGAGCTTGCGTCGACGTCGGGGATGTCGGCCATTCGAGCCACCCGGTCGGCGACTGCAGGCGACATCGCAATCTGGGTCTGCGTCTCGGCGTCGCGGACGGGATCGACATCGACCGCCGTCAGGTCGGGAATGCCCGCGAGACCGCTCGCAAGATTCTGATGCTTCAGGAGGATCTGAGCCGAGGCCTCGTATAGGGCTTGCTGCCGACTCGACAGGAACACGGCCACGCCTGCCACGATCGCGGTCGTCAAGAGGACAAGCCAGAGACGCCGTTTGAGCGTTCGCAGTGCTCGACTTGCCGATGAATGGTCGTGGACGCCGACGACGGTCAGAGTGACGGACCCTCCTTACAAACCTCGCGCCGCAGTCCAACGTCTACCGTAGCGGACTTCGCCCCTGGGCGGCAAGACGGTCTCGAAGACGAGTACATGAACGAGTGACCACCTGAACCCATATGGGTGAGCCTCCCTGCGACAGTCCTCCAATCCGACGTCGAATGGGGCCTATCCAGCCGGACGGCGTGCTCAAACGTCAGGTCGGGAGCGAACGCCTCAGTAGTCGTGGCGAGATAGTCCGCAGCGCCGTCGACGTTCAACCAACGGGTCGCGAACTCGCAGCCGAGCTGATCAGCAACAGACGCCGTCACGCGCTGCTCGAGTCGAATGAGTAGTTCGTCTGGTAGTTCGAGCCTGGCGTTCACGCCCGCTCCTGCGTGTCATCCGCCCGATCTTCGATGAGGCGCTCTCCAAGATGCACGACTAGCGCCCTGGAGGTGCAGAGCCACCGATCAGGTGTGAGCTCCGCGCGACGCACGCAGAGTGCGTCGAGGAACTTGTGGGCGATCTCGACGCCGAGGAGCACCTCGGACGCCGCGGTCACGTCAGCCGCCTGAAACCGTGGCTTTCCCTCTTTGGATTGTGGTTCATGTTCTCACTCTCACCCGGGCCGGCCTCTGGGCCGTCTCTCGGGGTCTGCGACTCACTGGCCGCGGTTTACGAACTTAGGACAGAAGTACGAACAGCAGCAGCGTCAGCGCTCCGACGCTGAGAAGCGTTTGCCTCTACTCACCTCCTCGGGTTGTTCGCGCCACGGGAGGGCCATAGTACTGCGCAGGTCCGACGGCAGAATTTCACCGAGAGCGCGGTGCCCTAGGCGCGTACGCGACCCTAAGAGGGACAGGAAGCCGCGTAGTGAAGCCCGCTCTTTCAGGCGTCTGACAAACAGAGCTGGGGGCCCTCGGCGATGACGTGGTAGACGAGGTCGTCTTGCCCGACGCCGCCGGCCGACGAACTCGCCGATGTGCCAGCAGGCACCAAATCTGACCCAAATCTGACCCAAGCACAAAATGAGGCCCCTCGCGGGGCCTCTGACTTCGCTGAAATGGCTTGTCTAAGCGATGGGCGGTACTGGGCTCGAACCAGTGACCCCCAGCTTGTCGAGCTGGTGCTCTCCCAACTGAGCTAACCGCCCAAAAGTGCCCTACTTGCAGGGCTTTTAACGCCTTCTAACGGACTACGCTCTCCCAGCTTTTTCGACAAGAGCGCAATCCGGGGCGATTCTAGCCGACTGGGCGAGCGGCCTGCGCGCGGCCACGTTTGATTCGATGATCCCGACAAGACTCGAGAAGATCCCGGTGACAACTCCCGCGATTGCAAACGTGCCTCCGAGTGTTCGCCCCGCGCCAGCTTGGGTCGCCGTGCGCTCAGGAATGCCGCGGCTCCCTCTGGCGGATCGCACCGAAATCCCCTACAAGGAGCTCCGCTGAGAATGATCCAAGTCCGACGAACGTTGCGTCCGGTGGGCCGCGCGTGGGCGTCGGCTTTGGCTCCTGTTCGCGAGCGTATCGCCGTTCGTCACGAGCTTGCAGGATTGCCCAAGCCCGTGACGTTCAACGAGAAGGTGCGGTACAAGATGCTTGCGGACAGGCGTCCGTTGTTGACGACATTCGCGGACAAGCTGGCTGCGCGTGCGTACGTCGAGTCGAAAGTCGGTGCGAGCGTCCTGACGGATCTGTATGCGGTGACTTGCGCACCCGAGACGTTGGAGGGGGCAAAGCTTCCGCCCGAGTTTGCCGTCAAACCCACACACGCCTCCGGGGCATGCATCCTCGTTGCAGACTTTGCGCCTCGCGAGCGGGAGCTTCCCGACTCGGACGAAGGCTGGGTGCAGGCGATGGTGAGGCCCGATCGGCTGAGTTGGGGCCGGTTAGTCAGAGTCTGCCAAGACTGGATCTCCCGTCCCTACTTGTGGAACGAGTGGGCGTACCGGAACGTGCCGCGGAGGATTCTCGTTGAGGAACTCCTCGACGACGCCGGTGGGGTGCCATTCGACTACAAGCTCTTCGTCTTTCATGGACGCGTACGGATGATCCAGGTGGATCTCGACCGGTTTCAGGCACACACCCGTAACCTGTACACGCCCGACTGGGAGCGGCTCGAGGTCGAGTACGACTGTCCAGGCGGCTTGGATGTCGAGCCACCCGGAGGGCTTCCGGAGATGCTCGACATCGCGGAGAGGCTCGGTGCCGACACGGACTTCGTGCGCGTCGATCTGTACTACGTTGCGGGACGCGTCGTGTTTGGCGAGTTGACCAACTATCCGCTGGCCGGATTGGGGGAGTTCAGGCCTCCCGAGTTCAACAGTCGGCTCGGAGAGTGGTGGACACCTCCGAAGAGGTACCGCCGTTGATCCGAGTCGGTTCCGACTCGGATCATCACGACGTGAAGGTCGAAGTCCAGCAACTCGATCCACGCAGGCTCGAGCCGTTCATCGGTCGAGACCGGGTAGAGCGCCTCGAGCTCGTCGCGGGGGAAACGCGGGAGAAGCTCGACGGACGGCGGATCGTCAACGTCAACTCCACTGCGACGGGTGGCGGCGTTGCAGAGATGCTGCAGACGCTGGTCGGCTACGCACGCGGTGTGCGAATCGATGCGGATTGGCTCGTGATCGGCGGCGCCGCGGACTTCTTTGCGATCACCAAGCGAATCCACAACGGCCTGTACGGAGTCCCCGGAGACGGCAGCGAGCTTGGTGTGCGCGAGCGACTCATCTACGAGCGGACAATCTCCGCGAACGCCCCCGGCATCCTGCGCGAGATCCGACCGGGTGACATCGCCATCGTTCACGACCCCCAGCCTGCCGGGCTCATTCCATGGCTCCTCGAACGCGACGTGCTCGTCGTGTGGCGGTGCCACGTCGGCCTGGACGGAACGAACGGGTCGTCAGAGCGAGCTTGGGAGTTCGTCCGTCCGTACGTCGAGGACGCCCACGCCTTCGTCTTCTCGCGGCTCGGCTTTGCTCCCGAATGGGTGGAAGACGACCGACTTCACGTCATACCTCCCTCGATCGATCCGCTTGCACCGAAGAACGAGGAGTTGGACGCGTCGACGATTGACGCCGTGCTCGGCGCTTCTGGGCTCGTCTCAAGAACTGGCCGCGCGGGGACAGTGCGGGTGTCACGTCAGGTGCGAGCTATTCGCGAAGCTAGGCCCCCGAACAGAGACGTTCCGCTCGTCGTCCAGGTCTCCCGCTGGGACCGCATGAAGGACATGGTGGGAGTCCTGCAAGGCTTCGTCCAGGGAGTCGACCCCGCGACGGGAGCGCATCTGGTGCTCGCGGGCCCCGCCGTCGACACCGTGGGCGACGATCCGGAGGACCGCGAGATCTGGGAGGAGACGGTCACGGCATGGCGCGCACTGCCTACCGCTGCGCGGGCGCGGATCCACCTCGCCGCAGTGCCGATGGACGATCCAGCCGAGAATGCGCTCGTAATCAACGCCCTACAACGCCACGCGACCGTTGTTGTCCAGAAGAGCCTGGCCGAAGGCTTCGGGCTCACGGTGGCGGAGGCGATGTGGAAGGCGCGGCCCGTCGTCGCAAGCGCGGTCGGCGGGATCTCCGACCAGATCGTCGACGGCGAGTCCGGCCTCCTCCTGCGGGATCCCGGCGATCTCGAGACTTTTGGGCGACTTGTGACGAAGCTCCTGGAGTCGCCCGGAGACGCGATCCGCCTCGGAGACAACGCCCGCCGCCGCGTGTCCGAACAGTTCCTGCCCGACCGCCAGCTGTCCCACTACGCCTCGCTGGTCCACGAACTCCTCGAGAGATGCGGTGGCTGACCGTTCAGCCGGACGTCGCGAAGCGCCGAGCACCGTGGACATCGCACGGGTGGTTCCCGCCGTCTTGGGCGCGCACCCGTCCATTGGTTCCGTTCGGCTGGTGGGTTCACGTGGGGAGAGCAGGGCACACGAGCTCTCCGACTGGGACTTCGCAGTAGACGTCGCGGATTTCGAGTTGGTCGCGCATGACCTGCACGCCCTTGTGGCATCGCTTCACCCTCTGGCCGAGCAGTGGGATCCGTACTCCTCGTACGCCTGCTACATGCTCGTCCTTCCGGGGCCGACCAAGATCGACCTGCTCTTCCCGACCGAGCATCGGGAATGGTCGGCGCCGTGGGTCCCGTCGCCGGAGACGCTCCCGGCAATCGACCGTCACTTCTGGGATTGGATTCTCTGGCTCGAGCAGAAGCGACGTGGAGGTGACGATGAGGTTCTCGAGAAGAGCCTGGGCGACATGCACGAGCTGCTGCTCGGGCCCATGGGCGTCGTGGATGAGCCGGAGACTGTTTCCGGGGCAGTCGACGCCTTCCTTAAGGCGCGAGCTGAGCTGGAGCGGAATTTCGGCGTCACCGTTCCTCGCGATCTCGAGCACGAGGTTCGCCCCACCGTATCGCGCCGCTAGACGGAGCCGAACATCGTTCTTACCGGGGACAAGGCGGTGATACGGTGCAATGGCGTCATGACCATTACATCGCTCGATGCGATGGAAGGTGTGCTCCGCGCCAAGGACCTAGGGCGCCAGCGACGTCGGCGCTCAGCTTCGGGCGGAGCAGCCCACCTCCGTCGCGTCTGTCGGAAAGGACGGTGGGAGAGATGAAACATCGAGCAGTCCCCGTAGTCGCGGGGCTGACCGGAGTGCTGGCCCTCCTCGTGGCATTGAGCATCGCTGCGGCGGGAAGTGCCGGCACGGCAGAGAGATCCACATCGACGGCCCTGAAGCCGCCGAAAGTCGCGAACGCAGCTGCGATCAAGGCGAAGTACGGTGGTGAGAGCATCACGTGGATCAGTGACGGGGCAGTGGGCAAGTCGCTGACCCGTGACCAGAAGCTCGTGGCTCAGTTCACGAAGGACACCGGCATCAACGTCAAGGCAACGCCGCACCCTGTGGCGTCAGACGCCGCCTATTCTCAACTGGCGCGGAACTTCTCGGCCAAGTCCTCATCGATCGACGTGATGATGCTCGACGTGGTCTGGACGGGTTCCTTCGCGCCGTACCTCGTCAATCTCAAGCCGGCGCTCGGTCAGCAGGCAAAGCTGCACGCGGCGGGGATCATCGCGAACAACACCGTCGGCGGAAAGCTCGTCGCGATGCCGTGGTTCGGCGACTTCGGCATCCTCTACTACCGTACCGACCTGCTCAAGAAGTACGGGTACAGCTCGCCGCCGACGACGTGGGCGCAACTCGGCGCCATGGCGAAGAAGATCCAGGACGGTGAGCGTGCGTCCAACGCGAACTTCTACGGCTTCGTCTACCAGGGCAACGCCTATGAGGGACTGACCTGCGACTCGCTCGAGTGGCTCGCGTCGAGCGGCGGGGGACAGTTCATCGACGGTGGGAAAGTCACCATCAACAACCCGAAGGCGGCGGCGATCCTGAACTTGCAGCGCAGCTGGGTCGGCGACATCACCCCTCGCGGCGTGACCACGTACCAGGAGACGGAGTCCAATGACGCCTTCGACGCGGGCAATGCGGCTTTCCTGCGCAACTGGCCGTACGGCTACGCGACGGCGCAGAGCTCGAGCATCAAAGGAAAGTTCGACGTGACCGTTCTGCCGCACAGCGGCAATAGCCCGTCCGTCGGAACCGTCGGCGGCTGGCAGATGGGCGTGTCGAAGTACTCGAAGCACATCGGAGCTGCGACCGAGCTCGTGCGGTACCTGACGGGCCCGGCCGTCGAGAGGTTCGACGCGATCTACAACAGCAACGTCCCGACGATCCCGGCAGTGGCCAAGCTCCCCGCAGTTCGCAAGGTGAACCCGTGGCTCAAGCCGCAGATCGCCGGCGTCGCGCGCGTGACTCGGCCGTCGCGGTACCTCGGAACGCACTACCAGCAGGGGTCGACCATCATCTTCCAGGGCATGAACAAGATCCTGAACGGGCAGGATGCGAAGTCGGTACTGCCCGGGATGGCGGCGCAACTGAACAAGCTGGTGAAGAAGTAGGCCGTCAGGGCTTGGCTCTGAGCTTCGACGACAAGCAAGAAACGGAGGACAGGAGCATCGGCTCCTGTCCTCCCGTTCCGTCTCACGACCTGACGATGAGCGCGATCCAGCCCTCGAGCCCACCAGCGCCGCGCGTGAGACGACGCCGTTCGACGCGGCTCCGGCGCAGACAGACGGCGCTCGCGTGGCTCATGCTCGCGCCCGCGCTGCTGATCGTGGCGTTCGTGGCGATCTATCCGCTCGGTCGGACGATCTATCAGAGCTTCACGGACGAGCAGTTCCTCGGTGGCCTCGAGCCTGTCCACTACGTCGGACTGCAGAACTACCGGACCCTCATCCACGACGTGGCGTTTCGCGACTCGATCGTCGTGACGGTGAAATTCACGGTGGTCACCGTCTTCTTCGAGTTCCTGCTCGGTCTGATCATCGCCCTCGTCGTCAACTCGAACTTCAAGGGCCGTGGTGTGATGCGAGCGGTCATGCTCGTGCCCTGGGCGATACCGACGGTGATCTCGGCTCAGATGTGGAAGTGGATGTACGACGACATCTTCGGCCCGATCAACGACGCCGGCGTACGTACACACATCCTCTCCCACTCCGTCGCGTGGATCTCGCAACCGAATACGGCACTCTGGGCTGTCGCAGCCGTTGACATCTGGAAGACGACGCCGTTCGTCGCGCTCATCCTCCTCTCGGGCCTTCAGATCATCCCGCACGAGTTGTACGAAGCAGGAGACGTCGACGGCGTGAGCAAATGGCACCAGTTCTGGCGGATCACGTTGCCGCTCCTGAAGCCCGCGATCCTGGTCGCGCTCATCTTCCGCACACTCGACGCATTGCGCGTCTTCGACATCTTCTACGTGTTCTTCGGAGCGCGCGCCGACACGCAGACGATGGCGATTCTGGATCAGAACACGATCGTCTCCGCCGGCAACGTCGGCTACGGCGCAGCGATGAGCGTGGGGATCTTCCTGATCATCAGCCTGTTCGTCGTGATCTACGTGACCTTCATGCGGGTGGAGGAGCAGTGAGCGTCGCTACCGAGCGCGCGACCCGAGCGGAAGCGCTGGCGGCACGGCGTCGTGCGGAACGCCGGTCGTTCAAGCGCTTCGTTCGGCGCGTGCCGCTTTACGTGCTCATCGCCTTGATTTTCGTGTACGCCCTCTTCCCGTTCTACTGGGTGATTCGGTCCGCATTCACACCCGAGAGTGATCTCTTCCGCACGCCGGTGCAGTACATCCCGCACCATCCCACCCTCGAGAACTTCCGCGAGGTGCTGTCGAGCAGCGACTTCACACGTGCGCTCCTGAACTCGACCATCGTCGCCGGCTCGGTCACGCTCATCGCGCTGGCAGTCGGATCGCTAGCCGGCTATGCACTCGGCGCGTTTTCGCTTTCGGGGCCGCTCGCTCACGCTATACGTCGTGCTCTCGATGACGATCTTCCCGCAGATTGCGATCCTCGGCGCGCTCTACACGATGATCAACCGCTTTCACCTGTACAACACCCTGCAGGCGCTGATCCTCAGCTACATGATCCTGGTGGTCCCGTTCACCGTCTGGATCCTCACGAGCTTCATGCGATCCCTGCCTCGAGATCTCGAGGAGGCCGCGTACATCGACGGCGCGTCACCGCTCCAGACGTTCTACCGCGTCATGCTTCCGCTCGTCGCACCGGGGCTCGTCACCGCGGGATTGCTGGCCTTCATCGCGGCCTGGAACGAGTTCCTGTTCGCGCTCTCGTTCACACAGACGATCGACAAACACACGGTTCCGGTTGCGATCACCACCTTCCAAGGCAAGTCAGGCAGCGCCTTCGAGAAGCCGTGGGGCCAGATCATGGCCGCGACGCTGATCGTGACCGTCCCGCTGATCACGCTCACGCTGATCCTGCAGCGGAGGATTCTCGCCGGCCTCACCGCCGGCGCCGTCAAGGGCTAGATCGCAACCCGGGTCTCGGCGTCGAAGAAGTAGAAACGACTCGTATCGACGGCGAGCTCGATCCGGCTTTCCTTCTGTGGCTCGCGTGCGAGGATCGACCCGGGCGACGAGACGTGCGCCCTCCGCCTTGGTTCCCGGCCCCGGTGCCCCGAGAGTGGGATCGGCGTCGCCGGCCGTGTCGGTGACGACAGCTGGAGCGGAAACCGTGAAGTAGAGGAGGACCTCCGCGCCGAGAGGCTCGGTGTAGTCGCAACTGGTCGCGATGCGGCGGTCCGACGGTGCCTCGGAATCCAGGCTTGCATCCTCGAAGTCTTCCGGCCGAATCCCGAGCAGGATCGCGTGTCCGACGTGCGCCTCGAGCGCGGGACGCGCGCGAACGAGCCCGTCGTCGACGGCGAGCCGATGCTCGCCGAAGCTGACAGAGAGCTCCCCGTCCGTGCGGACGAGCTCCGCTTCGATCATGTTGATCGAAGGAGATCCGATGAATCCTGCGACGAACTCGTTGACGGGACGCTCGTAGAGAGCCTGAGGCGTTGCGACCTGCTGCAGCTTGCCGTCACGCATCACGGCCACGCGATCGCCCAGAGTCATAGCCTCCGTCTGGTCATGCGTGACGTAGACCGTCGTCACGCCGAGGCGGCGCTGGAGATCGTGGATCTCGCCGCGCATCTGCACCCGAAGCTTCGCGTCGAGATTCGACAGTGGCTCGTCCATGAGAAACGCCTGCGGCTCACGCACGATCGCTCTACCCATCGCCACCCTCTGACGCTGTCCACCCGAAAGCGCCTTCGGCTTGCGCGTGAGATAGTCCTCGATCTGCAGGATCTCGGCCGCACGCCGCACGCGCTCCGCGATCTCAGGCTTCGGCAGCTTGCGGAACTTGAGGCCGAACGCCAGATTCTGCTCGACGGTCATGTGCGGATAGAGCGCGTAGTTCTGAAACACCATCGCGATGTCGCGTTCCTTCGGCGAGAGGTCGTTGACGATCTGCTCGCCGATCGAGATCGTCCCGTCACTGATCTCTTCGAGTCCGGCAAGCATCCGGAGCGCCGTCGTCTTTCCACAGCCCGACGGGCCTACCATGACCATCAGCTCCCCGTCTTGGATCGCTAGGTCGAGATCCTCGACGGCCAGCGTCCCGTCGTCGTAGACCTTCGACACCCCGTCGAACCTGATCTCAGCCAACGACAGCTCGCTCTCTCATGTGGCACGAGATTCTAAGGTGCATCGGTTGGCCACGGTTCTCTCCTCTCAGACGGTTATGCGGCGAGCACCCGCCGGGCGTGGCGCACATGGCTGAGCCGTGGTGGCGCGACGGCGTCCTCTATCAGGTCTATCCGAGATCGTTCGCCGACGGCAACGGCGACGGCATCGGCGATCTCCCCGGCCTGACGAGCAAGCTCGAGTACCTCGAGTGGCTCGGCGTCGACGGGATCTGGCTCAACCCAATTCATCCCTCGCCGAACGTGGATTGGGGCTATGACGTCGCGGACTACACCGGGGTTCACCCCGATCTCGGCACGCTCGCCGACGTCGACCGCCTCGTCGCCGAGGCGGCCCGGCGCGGGATCCGCGTCCTGCTCGACCTCGTGCCCAACCACACGTCGAACCTCCATCCGTGGTTCCGTGAACGTCCCGATTACTACGTCTGGGCGGACGAGATACCAAACAACTGGCGGTCCGTCTTCGGCGGTTCGGCGTGGACGCTCGACCCGGAGCGCGGGCGGTACTACCTGCACAACTTCGCGCGCGAGCAGCCCGATCTCGACTGGTGGAACCCCGAGGTCCGCGCCGAGTTCGAGCGCATCCTCCGCTTCTGGTTCGACCGAGGCGTCGCCGGCTTCCGGATCGACGTGTGCCACGCGCTGATCAAGGACCGAGAGCTGCGCGACGATCCTCCCGCCTCCGAGGAGGACGATCCACACACCCGCGCGCAGGGCGTACGGCGTGTGTTCTCGATGAACCGCCCGGAGACGCACGAGATCTTGCGCGACTGGCGCACACTGACCGAGTCCTACGAGCCTGCGCGCATGCTCGTCGGCGAGGTCTACGTGCTCGACGTCGCGGCGTGGGCTCGGTTCTACGGGTCCGGCTCGGACGAGCTGAACCTTGCTTTCAATTTCGCATTCGTCCACGCGGATCTCACGGCGGAGCAGATGCGTGGGGTCGTCCGAGCGACGGAGGCGGCAGCGCCGAAAGGGGGCTGGCCCTGCTGGACAGGTTCGAACCATGATGCCGGCCGTCTCACGAGCCGCTGGTGCCGCGGCGACGAGGCGCTTGCACGCTGCGCGTTGCTTGTGTTGCTGACTCTGCGTGGAACGCCCTTCCTGTACTACGGCGACGAGCTCGCGCTCCCCGACGGCCATGTGCCAGCCGAGCTCGTGCGCGACGTCGCCGATCCGCCGCGGGATCCCTGTCGAACTCCGATGCCGTGGACCCGGCAGGGCGGCTGGGAAAGTCCGTGGCTGCCGCTCGAGGATACGAGCCGCAATGTCGAGGACCAGCGTTCCGACCCGGCCTCCACTCTCCACTTCACACGCGATCTCATCGCGCTCCGCAGGCGGTTTCCCGAACTGCGGGACGGCGCGTACACGGAGCTGCCCACGCCGATCGATACGTGGGCGTGGCGCCGTAGTGAAGATGTCGTCGTTGCGTTGAATCTTGGCTCCGCGCCCGCCGAGATCGACGGCATCGACGGAACGGTCGCGCTCGCCACGGTCCGCACGCGGGAGAGCGAGGTCGCGACGGGGCGGTTCACCCTCGGCCCGGCAGAGGGTGCCGTCGTTGTCCGCTCGCTCGCTCCTTAGACGCTGGGCGCTCTCCTAGCGCCGCCAAGTTCCGGGAGGCAGTCGAATGCCGCGGCCTACTGAAGCTGGTGCTCTCCCAACTGAGCTAACCGCCCCGGTTGCTCCTAGGAGGGCGATGATAGCCGCTCGGCAACGGGAGGCTGTTCGGGCGCGCGTGACCCGCGGTACGGCCCGGCGCTGCTCACCGTCGGACGAACAAGGCGTCCCGAGCACTCTCGAGAACGAGCATCCAGAGCGCGAGCGTGACCTGTTGCAGAGCGGAGACAAGACGTGCCCAAGCGCCGGCGCGAACGACGGCATGGCTCCCTACGCCGCATTCGCACGCGGTCCGAATAGCCGCTTTCGCGAATTTCCAAAAAGCTCACCGATAGCTGCGATCCTGGTCGGTCGATGCAGGGCATGAAGCGCCTCATATGGCAACTCCTGCTCGCGCTCTCGATCTCGCTCGCGGCGGTCGCCGGCGTGGGTCGAGCCGGCGCGGGCACGTCGCAACGCGTCGCGGCAGAGCCTGCACCCGTTGCGTCGCTCGAGCCGGCCGCGACGGCCAAGCTCTGGCACCGGCTCGTTGCCACGCGATCGCTTCGCGCCCAAGCGACGGCTGACTGCAGACCGCTCCGCGGGGTCTTCTACGCGGCCACGGACTACCTCCGTCTCGCTACCAAGCTGGCGGCCAGCTCCTCACCGTGCGCGCAGTACTACATCTCGGTCCCTCCGATCGTGGGCAACAAGACGCAACTACGCCCCGACGCCGCGTGGCGCATCCGCGCCCTCGGCGCGAACTTCCACGCGATGGCGGAGATCCACTTCACGACCTGGAACAACTGGGTGTCGAGCACCGGCTCGAGCTGGTACGCCGCCGGCACCACCGCCCGCGAGCGCATGGCGTTAGCAGGCTACGACGTTGCAAAGGGCGACACCTGGGTCCTGAACGAGGCCAGCTCGGCCGTCCGACGGGGCACGGGCAACGCACGCGCCAACCTGCGCGAGTTCCTTCGCGGTCTGTACGAGGGAGACGGCACGCGCCCGACCCGGGGAGGCCTTTTCATTGTCGGGGTCGGCCAGCAGACGAGCGACACGTCGCTCCTCCAGACGAATCTCCAGAACTGGATGGCCGACTCCGGGTTCTGGACAGCCATGTCCACCTACGTCAGCGACTGGGCCCAAGAGGTTTACGGCGACGTCCGCAACTACGCCGTCCCCGGCGCATCGACGTCGGACCGTCGCGATTACATGAACGACTACCTCCAGCACCAGATCGTGCTCGCGAATGCCGGGCCTTCGACGATCGAGACGTCCCGCGCGTATCTGCAAGCGGCGTTCAGCCCGCTCGCGAACGCCGCGTGGGAGCGGGAGAGCGGGTACGGCTGGACGATGGTCTCCCCGGAGCAGATGGCGGGTTACGTCTCCGCGCAGGTCTACGCGCTGCGGTACTTCAGCGCGACGACCGGACAGGCGCAGGACCACTGGGGATTTGCGTGGGCGCCGAGAAACGCCTCCGGCGCCAGCACTAGCGACTTCACGAGCAAGACCGGCCTCGTCCTCGACCGGCTCGGAGCGGCGATCCACGACTCCGCCGAGACCGTCGATGCCGAGGATCCGGGAAGCGCGGCCTGTGGACCGGCCGGGCAGAACGTCTGGTGCGTCGGAGACCTCGACGGCGCCCGTCTGAACGGCGCATGGAAGTCGTTCAGAGTCTGGACGCAGCCGATGCTCTCCTTCGCGACGCCACCGCAGACGCTCGTTGCCGGGTCGCCTTCTGCCGCTATGACGGTGTCCCTCGTCGGGAACTCGGGCACGCCTCTGGTGACCCCCACTCCGGTCACGGTGACACTGACCTCGACCTCGGCGCGGGGCAGTTTCTCGACGACTCCTTCCGGCCCCTGGTCGCCGACGCTGTCGCTCACCATTGCGGGCGGAACGAGCGCGAGCGGCGCGTTCTACTACCTGGACACCCGCGCCGGGAGTCCGGTGCTTGGCGCGTCCGCAGCGGGAGTGACACGAGGGACGCAGACCGAGACGATCATCCCGGGCCCGGTCGTTTCGCTCGGCGTCACGCCTGCGTCCGCGACGGTCCAGGTGCGCGCCACGAAGCAGTTCACGGCCATGGGCCGCGACGCGCTCGGGAACGCATTCCCCGTGCCCGTCACGTGGTCGCTCACACCCAACGTCGTCGGTACGCTCGCTCCGACCGCCGGAGTCGCAACGACCTTCACGGCCTCCAGGACCCTCGGCAAGGGCACCCTCACGGCCAATCTCACGAGCGCGACGGGGACACTCTCGTCGAGCGCCTCGATCGAGGTCGCTCCCGGACGGCTCAGGATCGAGTCGATCAGGTACAGGAAGGCAGCCGGCAGCCTGGCGTACGTCACGATCACTGCGCGTGACGGCAAGGGCTTGTCGGTCTCGCGCGCCATGGTGTCGGTCGTCGTCGAGCGGGGCCGGCAGCGTCACTTCGAGAAGCGCGCCACCACGGGGCCGGCCGGCCGAACGACATTCCGCATGCCCATCCGCAACGGTGGGTGCTTCATCGCCAGGGTGGAGCGCGCTGCCGCGCGCGGCTTCGCCTGGGACGGCCGAACGCCGCGCAACCGATACTGCACGCCGCGCAAGGCCGGCTGAAGCCAAGCGCAGCCCTCCCGTTGGGGCTCAGTCGCCGAGCGGCGCCAGCAGCGCCTTCTTCCCCTCGAACGCGAAGAGCAAGAGGTCGACCATCCGGAACGTCTGGTTGTTCGGCCCGAGGGAGGGCTTGAACGTGGGGTCGCGCACGATCGAGACGGAGCTCCCCTCCATCGCCCGCTGGAACGTCTCCGCGACGATCCGTGCTCCGACTCCCTTCAGCTTGCCGCTGTTCTGCTCGGCCTCGCGCAGGATGTAGAACCAGAGCGGCGTGTTCTGGAGCAGGGCGGCACGCTGAGGTGGCGTAAGGGCGCTGAGGTCCGCTCCGCCCGATCCGTCCCGAATCTGCGCGTTCGTGAGCTTGTTCAGCGGCGTGATGCCCTTGCTCTTCAGGAACGTCACCATCTGCTGGCCCGTCGCCAGCCGCACCATCTTCGCCCTCGTCAGGTTGCGGAACGCGAGGTTCGCCTCGGCGACCGGGAAGCCCGGAAGCAGACCCAGGGGATTCGCGATCGACGTATCGATGCGCATCGCGCGGTTGAACTTCGCCGCAGGCACGACCAGGTCCGCGCGGCCGGCCTCGGAGAAGTCGTACAGACGCCGGAAGTCGGCGATCCAGTTGCTCGGCAGGCGCGGGCCGCCGAGGAAGTCTCCGCTCAATCCCGAGAAGGCGAACAGCAAGTCGAGCGTGCCGCCACCGTTGTCGAAGATTCGGTTCCAGTTGTACGCAGCTCGGATCATCGAATGCCCGAGGCGGTAGGCGGCGACCGAGAACTCGATCGGCATCGTCGGGACGTCCGTGGGCGTCACGCCAACCTCGAAGGCCTTGCGGCCGTTGGCGAACACACCGTTGACGACGGCCGGGGCGCAGATCCGCGGCAGGAAGTCCGTCCGGATCATCCACTGGTAGTGCTTGATCACCTTCGCGCGCGCGCGTCCGAACTTCTGACTCGCGGGGGTCGAGGACGGAAGCGTGTCGACGACCCGGTTGTGGAAGCGGATGAGGGCAGCGTGCGTCTGCGCGACTGCGAGGTTCTCGTCGTTGCGCGGATCGGGGATGATCGCCTTCCGCTTCTCGGCCGCGGTCGAGCCCGCGCCACGTGGCAGGTCGAAGCCCACCTTGGACGGGATGCCTCCGATGGCGTCCGTCTTCCCCACTTTCAGGTGGATGCCGTCGGCCTCGTAGAACTTCGCCGACTCGGGATCCGAGGGACCCGCGCCGTACAGCGAGTCGAGGTCCAGGCTCGGCGATCGCGCTTGCAGGAGCTGCGCCGGCGAGACGTTCTCGCCGAGCATGACGTTCGTCTTGTCGAACGTCAGGTCGTGGTCGATGAACTGCCCGAGGTACGTGAAGCCGGCCGGGATCTGCGACACCGGGCCACTGCCCGCGACCATCGCCTGGGCGATCTTCTTGCGGTTGGGGTCGCCGAGCTGGCGATTGATCCCGCTCGGCCCCATGCGCGTGAAGCGAAACGGCGGTGCCAATGTTGCGAGCGCCAGCGCCCGGCTCGGACCTGCGAAGTCGTTCGAATACAGGCCTTCGCCGAGCACGTAGTAGGTCTCCGAACCATGTTTGTCTTTGTCCACGGTGTCTCCCCCCGGTTGGGCGTTTCGACTAGCGCTAGGTTGGATTGGGGATGTTCATCGTTCTCCGCGCCGACGCGCGACGACCAAATGGGCGATATGCGCGTCCCTCGGCTCAGGTGCGAAGTGGCGCCTGAAGACCGGCTCGTCAGGCCCTCCCGTGCTCGGCCGCCGGCATCGAGTCCGCCCACGCGATCAGGGACCGAACTGCCTCGGGAAGGGTGCTCTCGGTCAGGTGAACCTTGTGCGCGCCGGCCTCGTCCTGGAGCGTCAACTCGTAGAGGAGGTCGTCCGGCTGAGGGTGGGCTGGAACGTCGTCCGTAAGGCGGGCCAGGCCCGCCTCCTCCACCTTTGCCCGCAGCGTGCTCGCGTCACTTGCCGACAACGAGTCCGCCGAGAGCTCGGTGCGAGTCGCGATCCCGGCAATACCGCCTCCCCGAACGACCGAGAGCTTCATGGCGCGACGCTCCTAGAGGACACCGACGTCCTCCCATGCCTTTTGCACGATCCCCTGCTCGCTCTCCGAGAAGAGCTCGCCGGCGACGGCAACGGTCGCGTTCGCCGCGTCCGCGAACTGCGACTCCGGCTGCAGGTGCTCCGTCAGCGTGACGTACCAGATGCGTCCCGCCTTCTCCCACGCATGGCCGCCGATCGCCGCCGCGGCGAGGTAGAACGCCCGGTTCGTGATCCCGGAGTTGATGTGCACGCCGCCGTTGTCGTTCGCGGGATCGTTGTCGTCCGGAAGATCCTTGTAGTCGTCCATGTGAGCCGGCTGCGGGTCGCCGTCGAAGGCCGTGCCGGGCTCCTTCATCGAACGAAGCGCCTTGCCGAGCGCCGGAACCAGCGTCCCTTCGCCGATCAGCCAGTCGGCCTCCTCGGCGGTCTGTCCGCGACTGTACTGCTTGACCAGCGAGCCGAAGACGTCGGAGAACGACTCGTTGAGCGCACCGGACTGCGTGTGGTACTCGAGCCCTGCGGTGAACTGGGTGATGCCGTGGGTCAGCTCGTGGCCGATGACGTCGATCGACTTCGTCAGGCCGCCGACGGCGAAGATCCGCCCGCTCCCGTCCCCGTACACCATCTGGCTGCCGTTCCAGAACGCGTTGTCGAAGCCGACGCCGTAGTGCACGGACGACACGAGCTCCATGCCCTCCCCGTCCACGCTGTTCCGTCCGTACGCCTCTTTGTAGAAGTCGTACGTCGCATTGGAGCCGTCGTACGCCTCGTTGACCGACGCGTCCGCGGTGGGCTGGTCTCCGTCGCTGCGAACCTTCTTTCCGGGCAACGAGCTGCGACCACCATGCTCGACGTCGTAGACCGTGTGGTGGTCGCCCGTTTGCGGCGCGAGGAAACCGGGCGCGACACCTGCGACGCCCATGCTCCGCATGAGCGGACCGACGATCGACCGTCGCGTCCGTATCGCGGCCGACGCCGCGAGGGTGCGAATCGCAGCTTGGCGTTGCTCGTCGGTCCCCTTCTCGGCGAGGCGCGCGAGGAGATCAGGCGGAGCTATGAAGCAGCACGGCCTCTCGGCGAGCGTCTTCCTGTCGGTCAGGTTTGGGTCGGCGGCATGCATCGGCTCCCCTTCCTCGTCCCGTGAATCACTCCCGGTGCACACCGACTCTGGAACCCAGCGACGGCCACCGGCTCCGCTCTCGATGATCCCTCTGTCGACGAAGGTTGTCAACGCGACGCCCGCCCCGGAGGGGCCAAGCACCGACTCGACACCTCCTTGACACCACCTGCCGACGTGCGACGATCAGTAGCGCCGTCCGCCACGTGCTCGACCGCCTCCTCGCCGCAGGAGGAGTCGTGCGCAGCAAGGAGCGAGCGCCGTGGAGAAGAGTGACCTCGAGAGCAAGGACGCCGTCCAGGCGGCGGTGCGCCAGGTCGCCGACGAGTACCTTCAGGACCCGAACATCAACTCGGTCGGCGTCGGGTACAAGGTGACGGACGGGCAGCAGACGAACGAGCTCGCGCTGCAGTTCACGGTCGGACAGAAGTTCGCCCCCGAGGCGCTCGAAGCGATCGCGACGCGGCCGATTCCAGAGACGATCACCGCGAACGGGATCACGTTCACGACCGACGTCGTCGAGCGCACGTTCACGCAGCACCCCGTCGCGGTCGCGACGGAGACCAAGTCCGAGCGCAAGCGCCGGCTCGACCCCATGCAGCCCGGCATCAGCGTCGGGAATGTGCGCTCGACCGCGGGCACGCTCAGCTGCCTCGTGAGCGAGAACACGTCGGGCGAGATCCGGTTGCTCTCGAACTGGCACGTTCTCAACACGGACTCGGGCGAGCTCGGGGATGCGATCGCGCAACCAGGCCCCTACGACGACAATCGCGTCTCCGAGAACATCTGCGGGACGCTCACGCGCAGCTTCCTCGGCCTAGCAGGCGACTGCGCGATCGCGAGCATCGCCGGCCGCGGTGCGAGCGACACGATCCTCGGCCTCGATATCGCGGTGCGGCGCATCGGCGATCCCGAGCTCGGCGACCGAGTCGTCAAGTCGGGCCGTACCACGGCGATTACCTACGGCCTCGTCACCCGGGTTCACACGATCTCGAAGCTCACGTACGGCTCGAAGGGCGAGCAGCGAATCGGCGGCTTCGAGCTCGGGGTCGACACGGCACACCCGCCCCCCAACGGCGAGATCAGCATGGGCGGCGACTCGGGATCGGCGTGGATGGCGACCGATGAGACCGGCGCGCCGACGGACATGATGCTCGGGCTCCACTTCGCGGGCGAGACGGTCGAGCCGGCCGAGTTTGCGCTCGCCTGCTACGCATCCTCGGTTTTCGAGAAGCTCGAGATCAGCCCACTCGAGCCACCCGCCGGGCCTGTGGACGCCGTGACGGTGGACGCCCCTCGTCGGCTACGACCGCGGCTTCCTTCCGGGTCAACAGATCGACGTGCCGTCTCCGGCGATTGCCGCCGTCGAGGACGACCTCGCGCCGACGAAGACGGGTGAGCTCGTCCGCCACTACACCCACTTCTCGCTCGCCATGAGCGCGTCGCGGAGGTTCTGCCGCTGGGTCGCGTGGAACATCAACGGCAACGGGATACAGCAGCTCTCCCGCGACGGCCTCTCGTTCGTGCTCGACGACGCGTACGAGGCGAGGTTCCAGGTCGACGACCACCTCTACTCCAACAACCGGCTCGACCGCGGCCACATCGCGAGACGCGCTGATCTGCTCTGGGGCACCCGCGAGGAGGCCGAGCAGGCGAACGCTGACTCGTTCTTCTTCACCAACATCACCCCCCAGCTCGACGACTTCAACCAGTCGGGCCAGCACGGCCTCTGGGGCGAGCTCGAGAACGCGATCTTCGACGACGTGCGGGTCGAAGAGCTGAAGATCAGCGTCTTCGGCGGCCCGATCTTCAAGGACACCGACTTCGCGTACCGGGAAGTCCTCGTTCCGCGTTCGTTCTGGAAGGTCATCGCCTACGTGGAAGAGGGAACCCTGAAAGCGAGCGCGTACGTCCTGACCCAGGACGAGCTCGAAGCGAAGCTCGAGTCGCTCGGACTCGAGCCGTTCAAGCTCTATCAGGTCTCGCTCGCCGACCTGCGCGCTGCCACCGGCCTGGACTATGGCGATCTCGCGCCAGGCGGACACGATGCCGGCCGCGCCCGAGACGATCGGGGCTCCGACGGTGCGCCGGATCGAGGCGCGCTCCGAGATCGTCGCCACTAGCTAGCCGGCATCAGCGGACGAGCGGTGCACTGGGTCGAGAGACTCGATCCGCGCCACGGCCTTCACTGCATCCGTCGTCACCAGCGCGAGCTGGACGTCCGTCTCACCCCACTCCACGAGGCTCACGTCGTCGTCGAGGTCGATGGGCTGCCGGTAGTCGAGGAACGCGCGGAGCGGCTCCCTTGGATCCGGGCCGCGCCGGGCGAGACGTTCCTCCACCGCCTGCCAGTGCACCGAGTTGTTGACGTGCCCGTGCCGGTCGACATCGGTCGCGCGCACGGCCCACGGAAAACGCTCCGCGCCCGCCGGCGGGTCCGGCAAGCGCAGCTTGGTCGAGACTTCGCGGTCGCCGGCCGCCTCGGCGTAGAGCCCGAACTCGTCCAGGCGAGCCGGTCGCTCGTCGGGACCGAGGTGTATCCAGACGCTGTCGACCTCGATGCGGCCGCCGAGAGCACCCGAGAGCGACCAGCGCCGACCCGCCGCGATCGGTGCGACACCGCTGCACCAGGTCACGACTTCGACCTCCTGATCCTCGACGACCGCAGCGAGCACGTCGACCCGAATGCTCCGAATGAACCAGAGGTGATCCGGGAGTCCCCATCCCGTCTCGCTCACGTCGTCGATCGCGACGTCCTGGAGAAAGCGCGCGACTGCGTCGAGGCGCAGACGGCCATAGGCGTCCATGTCGGAGAGGCCGAGGCGACGATGCGCCGAGAACGTCCTCCCTCTGGTGGGACGAGGCACCAGGGGCTCGGTCTCCCGTTCGCCACGCGCCGCCGGTGACAACCGCATCCGAGCACACTAGACTGAGGCCACCTCAGGAGGTGAGGAGTGGCTGACCGGCGAGCATCACTGCGGCTCGCGTCCACGGCGTCGGCCCACGCCTCGACCTTCTCGATGATGCCCTCGCCGCCGGAGCTCCGCTTGCCGGTCGCGTCGAGGATCGCCGCGGGTGTGACGTGACCGAGTCAGCGGCCCCGGACGTCGGACGTGTCACCGCGAAAGCCCGGGCCGAGCCTCGATCGATCCCGTTCACGGAGCTCGCCCATCTGCACTACGAGTGGCGGAAGGTCCTCGAGACCACGCATACGGACCTGGAGGCGCGGTCGAAGCGCTACGAGAGATCCCGCGCAAGGTTCGAGGCGGAGCACGGTGCGATCGTGAGCGAGTACTGGTGCTGGCACCTCCCGAGCGCAGTCGTGCTGACCGAGAAGCCACGCTCCCCCCTGATCGCATGGCTCGTGCGACCGCGGCTCACCTTCCATCGAGCGAGCGATTGGGCCACGAGAGACCAACCCGAAGTGGCCGAGCAGGTGCACCGCTGCGACGACCTCGCGATTCGCGCAACCCAGGTCTTGAGCGGGCTGAGGCGCCGCATCTGCCTCCACCTCGTGATGACGTCGGCCGCGCACCTCCTGAGCTTCGTCGACTCGAAGGCGGGGCACGGCACCACCGCAGACATCCTGAAACAGGAGAAGAAGGCTCTCGACGAGACGGAGACGTACTACCGCAGCGCTGCCAATGGCCAGGCCCAGATCGTCTACTTCGGCGCCATGGTTGTCGCAGCAGCAGCGCTCGCCCTCTTCGCCCTTTTCGGCTACTGGTGGATACCG
The DNA here is from genome assembly GCA_963734825.1 of uncultured Actinomycetes bacterium. GTDB lineage: Bacteria > Actinomycetota > Thermoleophilia > Gaiellales > Gaiellaceae > GMQP-bins7. The sequence goes on from CAVTIQ010000006.1 coordinate 78,493, forward strand.
CTGCCGGGAATCGGCGGGGGCAGCGACTTCTACGGCTGCATCGCCGCCGGCGCGCTTGGTGCGGTCGTGAGCGTGATCCAACGGATCAACTCGGGGCAGTTCGCCCTCACGTACGACGTGGGTCGCCCGTACGTGTCGTTTCTCGGCGCATTGCGAGCAGTGCTCGGCGCCACGTTCGGGCTGCTCCTGTACTTCGCAGTGACATCCGGGCTTCTGACGATCTTCAACGTTCCGGACGAGAACACGAAGCGCCTCTTCAGCTTCCTCGTCATCGCATTCCTGGCCGGCTTCAGCGAGCGCTGGGCCCAGGACACGCTCACGTCGCTCGGGCAGGGCTCGGGCCAGACGGACCCGGCCGCCGGGCAGCCTGCCGCACAGGCTGGCCATTCATGACGACGAGGGTTTGTGCAACCGATGCGTGGCGGGGCTCACCGCAGGCTCCGCTCGGTCGCGCCCAGAGCGACCTTCTTGCCCACCGCTCCTAGAAGATCTCGGGACACCAGGGAGCGCGACCCCAGCGAAACATCGCGTCGGCACGGGCTGCCGCCCCGCGCCGCAACTCCTCGACTCGCCCCCCGCGGACGAGCTCGGAGAAGCCGAACGCGCCGAGGTAGACCGACCCGAGCGCCGTCACGTCGCAACGAAGCTGCGGCGAGGCGGTCGAGCGCTTTGCCGTGCCGTCGGCGAGCCGCCAACGGCCTTCGTTCCACGGGCAGAACTCGTCCACGACGTCGATCACGACCGCCCCGTCGGCCGCATACGAACGGGCCGATAGAGCGACGCCCACGTCGACGAGGCGCGCCCACAGGCCGTCACCGACGCGAAACCTCATGTGCCTCGGCTTCGCGAGGATCTGGAAGAGCTGGTGGTCGATCGGCAGAAGGCGTGTCGTCACCCGCACAGCCCAGTCGATGTCGAGCAGGTAGCGCCAGAGTCTCGGCCAGTCGGGCGTCCGTCGAGCGCGATCGCCTCGACGACGTCGACCTCCGACTCGAACATACCGTCGGTCCAGTTCGGACTTGTGCCGGTAGATCGCGTAGCCCTCCGGACGTCCGTCTCGCTCGAGCACGACGAACCGCTTCGGAGGTCCGGCGCCTTCCGACAGGATGCGGTACTGCCACCAGTCGCGCGAGCGCCCGAGCATGCCGGGAATCGACGGTTCGGACCTTGTCCCAGACACGAGGAAAGAGCCGAGCGCCTCGTCCGGGTCGACGAAGCGGACGTCCCAGCTCCGCGTTCGAGCGGATCGCGCGAACGCGGAGAACTCGCGCGGGATCGAGATCGACCCGGCGTACGACGCCATCCCGTACCCGATAGCGGCCGTAGATCGTGTCCTCGGAGGCCCAGAGGAGCCCGAGCTGGCTCTCCACGCTCGTGGATGTCGTCGAGCTGGGCACGCATCATCGCCCGCAGGACGCCACGGCGGCGATGGGTTGGGCGCGGTACCGACGACCGTTATCCCGGCGGTCGGGACGAGCGCGCCGGGGACCGTGAGCTCGAATGGAAACGCCCCCGCACCGCCGACGATGAGGTCGCCGTCCCAGGCCGCGTGCATACGCTCGATCGGGAGGTTCTGAGAGAAGCGCTCGATGCGCTCCTCGCTCGGCTCGCTGCCGAAGTACTGCTCGATCACGCCGACCGCCCGCATGAACTGCTCGAAATCGGCGCACGGCCTGACGGCGGGTTTCACACCATCTTCTCCAGCGGTGCGTAGTCCACCATGAGCCGTCGCTCGGAGCCGTCGGCGCCGAACCGCACCGTGACCACTCCGCCAGGCTCGACGGCGGTGACGATCCCCTCGCCGAGCGAGGCATGGCGAACCTCGTCGCCGGTCGAGAGCGATGGCACGTCCGAGCGAGGCTGAATGCCCCCGGCCGGGCGGTATCCGCTCCAGGACGTGGGCTGCAGCCGCTCGCGCTCGACCTCGGCGGGAAGCTCGTCGAGAAAGCGCGATGCGAGGTTGTGCGTCTGGCGTCCCCAGAGCGAGCGGGAAATCGTATGCGTCAGAGTCAGCCGCTCCATCGCACGGGTCATCCCGACGTAACAGAGGCGGCGCTCCTCCTCGACCCCTTGCTCCTCGATCGAGCGGATGTGCGGGAAGATGCCCTCCTCCATCCCGATCGCGTACACGACCTTGAACTCGAGGCCCTTGGCGTTGTGCAGAGTCATGAGCGTGACGAGACCGCCGTCGTCGCTGATCGTGTCCTGGTCGGAGACGAGGGAAATGTCCTGGAGGAACCCTGCGAGCGTCGGCTCTTCGGTCTGTTGCCGGTACTCGCGCGCGACGCCGACGAGCTCCTGCAGGTTCTCGATGCGCCCCCGCGCCTCGATCGTCCGCTCGGCCTCCAGCGCATCGATCGTCCCGGTCTTCTCGAGCGTCCGCTCGACGAGCTCGTCGATGGCCAGCTCGTGCGACGCCGCCATGAGCGACTCCATCGTCGCGCGGAACCCGCGCACAGCGCGCGCCGAGGCAGGCGCCAGCCCTGCTGCCTCCGGATCGGCCATGGCCTCGAAGAGCGTGCGACCGGTCGCTTCGGCGTGCGCGACGAGCCGCTGCAGCGACGTGTCCCCGATCCCGCGCCGGGGGCGATTCGCGATCCTGAGCAGCGAGCCGGCGTCGCTCGGGTTCGTGAGAACGCTGAGGTAGGCCGTCGCGTCGCGGATCTCCGCTCGCTCGTAGAAACGAGGGCCGCCGATGACCTGATACGGAACGCTCTGGCGCACGAGCACGTCCTCGAGGACTCGCGACTGCGCGTTCGTCCGATAGAAGACCGCGAACTCGCTGGCCGAGTAGCCGCCGTCGATCAGCGTGGCGATCTCCCCGGCGACGAACCGCGCCTCGGCGTGCTCGTCCTCGACCTCGACGACGCGCACCGGGTCGCCCTCGCCGTGGTCCGAGAACAGCCGCTTCGGCTTGCGCTCGCGGTTGTGCTCGATGACGGCGTTCGCCGCACGCAGGATCCGGTTGGTCGAGCGGTAGTTCTGCTCGAGCGGGATGATCCTCGTGCCGGGGAAGTCCCGCTCGAACTCCATGATGTTGCGGATGTCCGCGCCCCGGAAGGCGTAGATCGACTGGTCCGGGTCGCCCACTGCGCACACGTTCCCGTGCTCGCCGCCGAGGAGCTGGAGCAGTCGGTACTGGGCGTGATTCGTGTCCTGGTACTCGTCGACGAGGACGTAGCGAAATGCCTTTCGCCACTTGGCGAGCGCATCGGGGAAGCGCTCGAGCGCCTCGACGGTGAGCATGATCAGGTCGTCGAAGTCGACCGCATTCGAGGCGTGGAGCTTTCGCTGGTAGAGCTCGTACGTCTCGGCGACCGTCTGGTCCCAGAACGAGGCGACGCGTCTCGAATACTCCTCCGGCGACACGAGCTGGTTCTTGGCCTGCGAGATCTGGTGGTGGATTCCACGTGGCGAGAACCGCTTCGGATCCTTGCCGAGCTCCTCGAGGCACGCCTTCGTGAGGCGGACCTGGTCCTGGTCGTCGTAGATCGTGAACGTCGCCCGGTAGCCGAGGCGTTCTGCTTCGCGGCGCAGGATCCGGCCGCAGGCGGCGTGGAACGTGAGGATCCAGATCGCACGCGCCGTCCCCCCGAGCATCCGCGTGAGCCGTTCCCGCATCTCCCCTGCAGCCTTGTTCGTGAAGGTGATGGCGAGGATCTCGTTCGGCTTCACGCCGCACGTGCGGATGAGATGAGCGACCCGATAGGTGAGGACCCGCGTCTTCCCGGAGCCCGCTCCCGCGACGACGAGGAGAGGGCCTTCGGTCGTCAGCACCGCGTCGCGCTGGGCTTCGTTCAGGTCCGCGAGGTAGCTGTCGGGGGTCGCAACGGCCATCCGCCGATGCTAGCCGCAGGCGCGGAAGCTGCTTACCAGCGGACGGTGAGCTCGATGTGCGCGGGCATCCTCGGTCCCGCTTGCACCACACTCATCCACGTCACACTCCACGTGTAGGTGCCTTTCGGCAGCTGCTCGTACGAGGCGGTGCAGAAGAACGAGCCCGCAGCACCCTGACAGGCGCTCGACTGACCGGAGGTGTTGCTCGTTCTGATGAGCGGTCCGCCCTTCGGCGCGTGCTTCCCGAGCAGGTAGAGCTTCGCGCGACCCGCAGTCGGGACTCGTAGCCGGACGCGGAACGACGCCGCCTTGTGCGTCGTGATCGTCACGGACGACGAGGAGCCGCTCGGAATCGTGTCCTCGAAGAAGACCTGGCTCTTCGCGACTGCGACAGCCGGCACGAGGAGGGCGACCGACGAGACAGCGAGGAAGACGCGCACGTCTCCATGGTAGGGAAAGGCGTCGGGTAGACGTCTAGCCGGATCTGCGCGGCACGACCGCGACTCGTCCCCCGACCTGGACTATGTCGATCGTCGCCCCGTAGTGCCGCGCGATGAGGCTCTCCGTCAGCACGTCGTGCGGGGGGCCTTCCACCGCGACCCGGCCGTGGTCGAGCAACACCATCCGGTCGGCGTACTGCGCCGCAAGCGTCAGGTCGTGCATCGCGGCGACGAGGGTCAGACCCGGACTCCTCGCGAAGCAGGTCGAGCAACTCGAGCGCCTGTTGCTGGTGCCCGACGTCGAGCGCGGCGGTGGGCTCGTCGAGGAGCACGATCTGCGCCTCCTGCGCGAGCGCACGGGCGACCACGGCCCGCTGCTTCTCGCCACCCGAGAGCGTTCCGAGCCTGCGCTCGCCGAACCCCATGAGGTCGAGCCGGGCGAGCGCCCGGGCGGCCGTCTCCCGGTCGTGTCGGCCCTCCTTGGCGAGCGCGCCCAGGTGCGGCGTACGACCGAGCAGCACGTATTCGCCGACCGTCATCCACGGCGGAGTCGAAGGCTCCTGTGGAACCACCGCGAGCAGACGTGAGAGCTCCCTCCGCGGCAGCTCCGCCGTCTCACGGCCCCCGATCCGGATCGACCCCGAGAACGGAACGAGACCGGCGATCGCCCGCAGCAACGTCGTCTTCCCCGCCCCGTTCGGGCCGATGAGCGCCAGCCACTCGCCGTCGGCGACAGTCCCGTCCACTCCGTCGACGACGGGCCGGCCGCCGAGCATCACGGTGACTTCGCGGAGCTCGATCGCTCACTGCCGGCCACCGGCAGATGAGCGAGGAGGGTGTGGGGAACCGGAGGTTCCCCACGTTTTCAAGAAGAAGGGGGCGCATGGGGGAAACATGGTTTCCCCCATGAACGCGAACCGAAGGTAGCGTTGCTCATCCACGCCTCCACGCGTCGAGCGCAGCACGAGTGCGAAGAAGGGTGCGCCGAAGAACGCGGTGACGACTCCGAGCGGCAGCTCGGCAGGCGAGAGCGCGGTGCGCGCGATGACGTCGGCGAGGACGAGGAAGCCTGCGCCGACGATGGCCGAGAGCGGGAGCAGCGCCCGATAGCTCATGCCCGAGAGCATTCGGATCGCATGCGGGACGATGATCCCGACGAAGCCGATCAGGCCGGTGACGGCCACCGCGGCGGCGGTACCGAGCGTCGCCGCGACGACGAGCGCGAGCCTCACCCTCCCCACACGAACGCCCAGGCTCGTCGCCTCGTCGTCCCCGAGGCTGAGCACGTCGACGACGCGCCGCAACGCGATGATCACGACGAGAGCGATCACGACGTACGGAAGGATCAGCCCGACGTCCGACCAGCCCGTGCTCGGAATGTTCCCGAGGATCCAGCTGTAGACCTGCTGCAGGGTCTCCGAGTTCTGCTGCTGCACGAACGTCTGCCAGGCGGTGAAGAACGCGGCAACCGTCACTCCTGCCAGCACGAGCGTCGCCGCATCGCGCTCCCGCCTCGCCGAGCGCCCGACGGCGTACGTCAGCACGACTGCGATCGAGCCACCGATGAACGCGGCGATCGGCAGGACACGCTGTCCGCGCACGCCTTCGGGCACGTACGCGATGGCGATGGTCGCGCCCAGCCCGGCACCCGCGGCGACGCCGAGGAGGTACGGGTCGGCGAGCGGGTTCCGAAAGACACCCTGGTACGTCGCGCCGGCGACGGCCAGCATCGCTCCCACGAGAGCAGCCAGCACCACGCGAGGCACGCGAATCTGCCAGAGGATGGCCTCCTCGGTGGAGCTCAGAGGCGACGACACCCCGGGCAGGTGCAACCGGGCGGCGGCCGACTCGAGGACGCCTCCGACCCCGAGATCGACCGGCCCGACGAGGACGCCGACGACCAGCGAGAAGAGCAGGAACGCAACCGCTCCACAGGCCCACACCGGAGTCAGTCCACGTGCCCGGACCTCCGAGCTCTCTGCCGCGGCGACCGTCATCTGCGCTACTGGCGAAGACGAGCGAGGGCCGACGCCATCGCACGGAAGAAGTTCACGAGCCGCGGCCCCCAGCGTGAGGCGATCGAGTCGTCGACCCGCACGATCGATCCGGTCCGAACGGCGCTTATCCGATCCCAGCCCGGTCGCGACGCGACGGTCGACGCCTTCTGTCCGCAGCACACGCTGTCCGCGAGCACGATCAGGTCGGGGCTCGCGGACACGACGTACTCGGCCGAGAGCTGCGGGTAGCCGGTCCCCGACGAGTCTGCCGCGTCGGCGATGTTGCGGAGCCCGAGCGCCTCGTACACCTTCCCGACGAAGCTCTTGCTCGTCGCCGAGAAGAGGCTCGGATCGAGCTCGTGATACACGGAGAGCTGGTCACCGCTCTCGCGCGACTTTCGCACGATGCGCGCGATCGTGGTCTTCATGTGCGTAACGAGCTTTGCGGCCTTCGTCTCGTTGCCGGTCACGAGCCCGAGCTGGCGGATCTGCTGATACGCGCCCTTGAAGCTCTTGGCGCCGTCGTGGTGGACGACCGTGATCCCGAGCCGTTGCAACGCGCCCGAGAGCCCCTTCGTGTCGTACGAGATGACGACGAGGTCGGGGTGGTAGCCGGCGATCGCCTCGACGTTGGGCGTGAAGCCGGACAGCGTGGTCCGCGGAGCGCTCTTCGGGAAGTCGGACTGGTCGTCGACGGCGACGACCTGTGACCCGGCGCCGATCGCGAACAGCGTCTCCGTCGCCGTCGGCGAGAGCGAGACGATCCGCCGCGGCTTCTTCGCGACCGTCACCTTCCCGTCCGGCGTCACGATCGTGACGGGGAACGAGCTCGGCCGTGCTGAGCCTCCTGCTGCACCGGAGACGGAAAGTGCGAGTGCGATCGTCACCAGGCAGGTGACGAAAACGGACGTGCGTAGCACCTGAATCCTCCTTCCGCGAGGGGTTCGGTTATGAAGGAGCAGGGCAGGTCTTCTGACTCGGGGCTCCCTCTTCCGCCGCCTTCCCAGCCCTTGCTCGGGGCCAGTGGCGTGTGGCGGGAGAGCGTCTCCCCTTACAGCGGCGGGACCGTCCCGGACTTGCACCGGGTTCCCTCACCGTGCTCCGTGATGTCGGCCGAGCCTATCATCGGGCGGTGGCCGGGTCCTTCGCGCGCCTGTGGCTCCCGGTCCTCGTCTGGGCGGCCGTGATCTTCGCCTTCTCGGCGGTGCCCGACCTGAGCACGGGACTCGGCGGCTGGGACACGCTCCTGCGCAAGCTCGCGCACACCGTCGAGTACGCGATTCTCGGCGCACTGCTCGTCCGCGCCACGGGGAAGTCCGGACTCGCATTCGGGCTCGGCGTGCTCTACGCGATCAGCGACGAGGTGCACCAGACCTTCGTCGCCGGTCGGCACGGCTCCCCCATCGACGTTGCGATCGACGCGATCGGGATCGCCTGCGGCATCGTCATCTGGAAGCGCGCACGCTCCAGGATGCTTGCGTGATCGCTGCGAGCACGGTTGCGATCGACCTCGACGCGGCCCTCGGCGACACGGGTGACCTCTGGCGAGCGTGGCTCGACTCGGTCGGAGATCTCTTCGGCATCGACGCGGCGCAGCTGCCGGACGATCGTGGCGAGGCAGCCGCGGAGCTCGATCGCCGTGGCGCCGGAAACTGGCGCACGCTGCTCGAGCGCTTCGCAGAGGACCGAGCGCCCGTCTACCTCCGGCGCGATCCTGCCGTCGGCGCTGCCCTGCGAGCGATGGCGGAGGCAGGTTGCCGGATAGGCGTGTTCACCGACGCGCCGGAGGAGCTTGCGCGAGTGGCGCTCGGTCAGCTCGGTGCCGGGCGCCGCGTCGAGCTCGTCGAGGCAGGCACGAACGCTCTCGACCGGCTGCTCGAGCAACTCGGCGCCGGTGCGATCGTCGTGCGGAGCCGAAGCGAGCTCCTCGAGCTCACCGCGTAAGATCGGGAGCCGTGGACCACACGACGAAGCCGGACGTCGGAGACCGCCAGCTGGACGCCTTGCTCGAGCGTCTGGACCGGATCGCGGCCCAGCTCGAACGGCTCAACCGTACGACGGAGCAGCAGGAGGGATTCACGCTCGTCGCCCGCGAGCTGCGAGAGCTCTCGGAGTCCTTGAACGCACTGGCGTATGCGGCGCTCGGCCAGACACCACAGGTGCGCAGGCGCGGATCCCGGTGAGGCGATCCCGGTGAGGCGATCCCGGTGAGGCGATCCCGGTGAGGCGATCCCGGTGAGGCGATCCCGGTGAGGCGATCCCGGTGAGGCGATCTAGGTGATGCGGTAGATCGTTCCGTTGCGTGAGACGGCGTAGATCTCACCGGCTGCGCCCTCGCCGAAGGACGTCAGCTCCGGAATGACAAACGACTCCCGGCGCACCGCGGACGCTGCGCCGCTCCGGATCCGCAGGCTCCAGACTAGACCCGAGCAGTAGTCCCCAAAGACGTACCGCCCTCGCTCGCTCGGCCGAGCCTTGCCGCGGTAGACGAAGCCCCCGACAACCGTGCAGCCGCCCTGCTCGTGGCTGTACTCGTATACGGGGAGGACGAGGTTCCCCGGGCCAGGCTGGCCGTCCTCGAACCGCTGCGAGCCCTCGTACAGATTCCAGCCGTAGTTCTCGAGCCCGGGGCTCCGCGCCAGTGTGAAGTCGACCTCCTCGACAGCGCCCTGGCCGACGTCGCCGATGTACAGGTCGCCCGTGAGCCGGTCGAACGAGTAGCGCCACGGATTCCGCAGGCCGATCCCGACGATCTGCGGGCTCGAGCCGGGCTTGCGCACGTCGAGCCGAAGCATCTTCCCCAGAAGGCTGTCCGGGTTCTGCGCGTTGCCCTGCGGGTCTCCTCCCGATCCGCCGTCTCCGAGCCCGACATAGAGGAACCCATCGGGCCCGAACTCGAGATCGCCGCCGTTGTGGTTCGAATAGGGCTGGTCGACCCGAAGGAGCTCGCGCCGCGACGCCGGAACAACCCGCAGCCCCTTCGTCCGGTAGCGCACGACCCTCGTGTCCCCGTCCACATCCGTGTAGTTCACGTACAGGAACCGATTCCTGGCGTACTGCGGATCGAAGGTGAGACCGAGGAGGCCCTGCTCGTTCCCGCCGGATACCTGTCCGCGGAGGTCGAGCAGGAAGCCGCTCTTCACCTTCCGGCGCTCGACGACGCGAATCGTGCCTCGCTGCTCGACCACGTAGAGGCGAGTGGGCTGACTCGGCGTCGACACGACGTCCACCGGTGACTCGAATCCGCCGACGTATGCAGCTCGACGGAACGCGTCCTGGGCTGCAGTGGCGGACCCGGAGAGCCCGGCCAGCACGAAGGCGACCAGTAGGCCTCCGACCAGTGTGAGCAGGCGCACGCGTCCAAGGTACCGGCAGCCTGTAAGGGGAACGCGACGGGAGTACGCTGCGCCCGGATGAAGGTGTTCCTGATCGGAGCAGGGCAGGTCGGCGTCGCCATAGTCGAGGCACTGCACCACGATCACGAGGTCACCGTCCTCGACACCGAGCCTTCGCGTCTCCAGGCTCTGACCGACCGCTACGACGTCTCCACCTTCGAGGGGGACGGGACGAGCAGCCACGACCTGGCCCAAGCCGGGATAAAAGGCTCGGACCTCGTGATCGCGTGCACGTCGCGGGACGAGGTCAACCTCGTGGCCGGGATGTTCGCCCGCCGCGAGGCGATGGGCGCGACGACGGTGATCCGCACCTCGAACGTCGAGTACGTCGAGCTCTGGCGCGCAGGTCAGCTCGACGTCGACTTCGTCGTGAGCTCGGAGCTCGAGACCGCACATGCGATCAGCCGGATCATCGGAGTACCGGCCGCGCGGCAGACGGACGTATTCGCCGACGGCCAGGTGCAGATCGCCGAGTTCGAGGTGCAGCCGGGCGCATCACCCGAGGTCATCGGCGTGGCGCTGCGCGACGCGAAGATCCCGAGAGACTCGAAGGTCGCCGCGATCATCCGCGACGACGGCGCGCACCTTCCCGGCGGAGACGACGTCATCCACGCCGGCAACCGGATCGTCGTCATCGGATCGCCGCAAGCGGCGCTCCAGTGGAGCGGGTTGCTCTCACCGGGCGAGGCGGCCGTGCGCGACGTCGTCATCTACGGCGGCGGACGCGTGGGCGGAGCGATCGCGCGAGTGCTCCTCGACCAGGGGATCGGAGTCCGTCTCGTGGAAGCATCGCGCGAGCAGGCACGCCGCGTCGCGGAGCTCCTGCCGCGAGCACGCGTCTACCAGGCCACCGGGCTCGAGCCGGACTTCCTCGAGCGCGAGCGCATCGGCCAGGCGCAGGCCGCGATCTTCGCGATGAGGGACGACACGAAGAATCTCTACGCAGCGCTCCTCGCGGAGGTGCACGGCGTCAGGTTCACGATCGCGATCGCACATGACGCGGTCTCGGTCCGGACCTACGAGCACGCCGGCATCGACGTCTCCGTGAATCCAAGGGGCGTCACCGCCGAGGAGATCGTTCGCTTCGCGCACGATCCGCGGACGAAGCAGGTCGCTCTCCTGGAGGGGAATCGCTACGAGGTCATCGACGTCACCCTGCGCGCGACGAGCGAGTACATCGGCAAGTCGTTCAAGGAGATGCCGGTCCGTGGGGCGCTCATCGGCGCGGTCGTACGCAATGGCAGTGCGATCTTCCCGCATGGCGACGACGTGCTCGAGGCCGGAGACCGCGTGATCGTGTTCACGGAAGCCGCCGACGCTCCCCGGGTCGTCGGGGCGCTCTGACCTTGCCGGGGACCGCGGCGAAGGGAATCGGCCCGCGGCGCCGGCTCGCGATCGACATCACGGCGAGCATCAACCTCGTCGGGATGATGGGAAAGTACCTCGGGCTCGCTGCCCTGTTCCCGGTCGTGGTCGCGCTCTGGTACAGCGAGCCCGTCTGGCCGTTCCTCGCAGCCGGTGCGATCACGAGCGGCCTGGGATTCGCGCTCGAGCGCCTGACCGCGGGCGCGGCTACCCGCGTCGGAGTCCGGGAAGGCTTTCTCGTCGTGTCCGTGACGTGGCTGCTGGCTGCGGGCTTCGCCTCACTGCCGTACCTCTTCGTCGGAGGCGACCAGCTCGGCAGCCCCGTCGACGCCTACTTCGAGGGGATGTCGGGATTCACGACGACCGGGGCGACCGTCGTCACGGACTACGACGCGCTGTCGCACTCGATCGACATGTGGCGCCAGTTCACGCAGTGGCTCGGAGGGATGGGGATCATCGTGCTCGCGATCGCGGTCCTCCCGCGCCTTCGCATCGGCGGACGACAGATGATGGAGACCGAGCTGCCCGGGCCGGAGATCGCGCAGCTGTCCGAGCGGATCGGCCGGACCGCGCGCCTCCTCTGGGTTCTGTATGCCGCGTTGACCGCGCTCCAGACACTCGCGCTCGCGTCGCTCGGCTGGCTCGGCATCGACGACCGGATGACGTTCTACGAGGCGCTCGCGCACGCGTTCACGACGATGCCGACCGGCGGCTTCTCCACCCAGGCGGACTCGATGCAGAGGTTCTCCGCCGAGGCGCAATGGATCGTGATCCTCTTCATGATCCTGGCGGGGGCGAACTTCGCCCTCATGTACCGCGGGCTCGTGCGGCGACGGCCACGGGTCTTCACACGGGACGAGGAGTTCCGCGTGTACATCGCGCTCATCGTCGCGGTGTCCGTCGTGTTGACCGCTGAGATCTGGGCGTACGGCATCAGCGAGGGAGAAGCCGCTGTGAGAGCGGGGGTCTTCCAAGCGGTCTCGATCCTGACGACGACGGGCTACGCGAGCCTCGACTTCGGGTACTGGCCCGCCCTGTTGCTCCTGTCCCTCTTCGCACTCATGTTCGTGGGCGGCTCAGCCGGATCGACGGGCGGCTCGATCAAAGTCGTACGCCACGTCCTGCTCGCCAAGATCCTCCGCCGCGAGCTCGACCAGACCGTCAGCCCCGAGGTCGTCATGCCGGTGCGGCTCAACGGCACGCCCGTGGACGAACGGACGCTACGCGCAGTGGCGGCATTCATCCTCCTCTACGTCGGTGCCTGGGCCGTCGGAGCCTCGGTGATCGCGATCGATTCGGCCATCACGGGGGCGGGCCTGGGGACGCTCGACTCACTCGCGACCGCCGCAACGGCGGTCGGCAACATCGGCCCCGGCTTCGGCGTGACCGGCCCGTTCGGCTCGTTCGCGTCGCTCGGGGACGTCTCGAAGATCACCTTGATCGGGCTGATGTGGGTGGGGCGTCTCGAGATCATCCCCGTCGCGGTGCTCCTCACCCGCCATTACTGGCGCTTGTAACCGGCGCATGTAACTGGCACCTGTAGCTCGATGCCGCGTCGTGCGTCAGCCGAGCAGTGCCTTGCGCAGCTCTGGAGCGGAGTCGTTCGAGACGATGGCGAGCACCTGGTCACCCGGGCGCATCACGGTGCCCGGCTCCGCGAGCTCGGTGCGCCCGTGGCGGAACACGGAGACGATCCGCGAACCGTCCGGCAGGGAGAGACCACCCACCCGCGAGCCGGCCGCCGGCGAGTTCTTCTCGATCTGCACCTCGACGATCTCGAGTCCTTCCTTCTGGAGCTCGAGCAAGCGCACAAGCCCGTGCTCGGGCACCTCGTGCTCGACGAGACCGAGGATGCTCGTCGTCGAGCAGATGGTCTGCGTGATCCCGAGGAGATCGAAGTGAGCCTGGTTCCGCGGGTCGTTGACGCGCGCGATCGCCTTCGCGACGCCGTACCCCTCCTTGCCGATCTGGGAGATCACGAGGTTGTCCTCGTCATCACCTGTCACGGCGAGCAGCAACTCGGGCGGTCGGCCGATCCCGGCTCGTTCGAGGACGCTGATCTCCGTCGCGTCGCCCCTCAAGACGACAGGTCCGAACTCCTCCTCGAGCCTGGCGAAGCGGTCGGGCCGCTGCTCGATCAGCGTCAACTCGTGGCCCATCTCGAGGAGGGACCGCGTGACGTTCGACCCGACCTTCCCCCCGCCCGCGACGATGATGTACATCAGGTCGCTCGCGCGGGTTGTGGCGTCGCCGCTCGCGCCGTGTCGAGAAGCACGGAGATCGCGGTCTGCGTCGGACAGACGGTCTGCAGCCCACGTTGTGCGTAGAACTCGGCGCGGGCAGGGTCGAGCACTCGGGCGACCACCGTGCCGATCCCATAGCGCTTCTGGAGGACCTGGCCGATGACGAGGTTCGTGTTGTCGCCATCGGTCGAGACGACTGCCGCGTCAACGTCCGACACGCCGGCAGCCTCGAGAACGCGCACGTCCATGCCGTGACCGACCACGAAGCCGCCTTTCCATCCCGGCCCGAGCCGCAGGAGCGCGTCCTCGTTCTCGTCGATCACCGTGATGTCCCAGTCTTCTTTCGCGAGTCCCTTCGCCACCGCGGAGCCGACGCGCCCACATCCGATTACCACTGCCCTCACGGCACGTCAGCCTACTCTTCGAACACGCCGTCGGGGAACGCGACGACGAGAACCTCGCAGGGTGCGCGGCGCAGGACGAAGTCCACGGTGGGCGAGAAGAAACGGGACTGTCGGCGCCAGCGCGCGGACGAGCCGAGGACGATCAGGTCTACGCCCCGCGACTCTGCCGCCGCCACGATCGCATGGCCGATCGACCTCGCCCGAACGACATCCGTGCGGACCTCCACTCCGTGATCCTCCCCGAGCATCCGCGCTTCGTGCAGGGAGGCGTCCACCTTCAGGGCAACGTCTCCAGGGAGCTCTCCCTCGAGCTCGAACTTTCGCGGCACCCGCACGACCGTGATCGCCTCGATCTCCGCCCCACCCTCCTTGGCGAGCGCGATCGCAGTCGCCACCATCTCCTCGCCGATGTCGCCGAGCTTCATCGGGACGAGAATGCGCTTGAACTCTGGGCCAGGCGGGAGCACCTCGATCGGCGTCACGTGCTCGAGAAGCCCGCGTCGGTCCGTGCGCCGTACGAGCACGAAGATCACCAGTCCGGCCAATAGCCAGAGTGGCCCCACGTAGCGGGCGCCCGGGTGAGTAGCGAGCGCGAGCACCCAGACGACGAACGTCAGCGGCGCGCCGACGAGCGCCGGCACCGGGATCCGGTAACCGCGGATGCGCACGTCGGGGCGTGCTCGATACGGCCTCGTGAGCTCGGGCTCCTTCACACGCAGGCGGATGACCGCGAGCTGAGCTGCGGTGAAGGCGAGGAGGACTCCGAACGAATAGGCACTCGCAAGGAATGCCGGGTCTCCGCCGGCGAACACCTGCGTGAGGACGATCGCTCCGATCGCGAGCCCGGACGAGATCAGGATCGCCTCGCTCGACACGAGCGTCCTCCGCTCGAGTCGCGCGAACTCGTGCGGGAGGGAACCGTGCTCGGCGAGGGAGTGCGTGAGGCGCGTGATCCCGGAGACCGAGGTCGTGACGGCGCCGATCAGGATGAGCACGCCCGACACCCCGACCGCGATCCGGAGGACGTCCACGAACATGCTCGGGAGCTCTCCTTCGAAGGCGGCCGCGATCCCGACCAGAGGCGCCTCGAGCCACTGGTCGCCGAGCGCGGTCTGACCGTTCACGGCCGGATATGCCGACATCCCGATCGCGGCGATCGCGACCGTGACGAGCACTACCAGGCCAATGGCGGAGAAGAGCGAGCGCGGGAGTGTCCGGCCGGGCTCGCGAGCCTCTTCCGCGAGGTTGGCTGCGGTCTCGAGCCCCGTGTACGCGAGCATCGCGAGCGGTAGCGCGAACGCAAGGTCGCCCCAGTCCTGATCGGTCGCGAGGTCGAAGCCTCCGATGAGGTCATGGGGCGAAAGGAGAAACGCGATCCCGAGGACCACCAGGAGCCCCTGAACGACGAGGTCGAGCAGAGCGACTCCGAGCGCGCCCAGGTGCAGTCGCGTGCGGCGGGTGAGCCTGACACCTGCGATCGCAGCGATCAGCCCGCACGCAACGAGCGTGTCCCACGGCGAATCGCGTAAGGTCGGCGCGGAGATCGCCGTCGCGAGGTAATGAGGCGCGAACATCGCGGAGAGCGCCATCACGATGAGGAAGTCGAGGAAGAGCGCCCAGCCGGTGATGAACCCGGCGAGATCGTTGAACGCCCGGCGGACGAACGTCGCTGCGCCGCCGGTCTCCGGCAATGCGGCGGTGCCCTCGGCGTACGAGAGCGAGACGACCAGGAACAGCGCACCTGTCAGCAGGAGGACGAGCGGGGTGAAGCCGAGGGCCTGCGCGGCGACGATTCCGAGCGCGATGTAGAGCGACGACGCGATCTCCCCGTACGCGACGGCGAACAACGCCGGCGCGTCGAGGACTCGCTCGAACCCGCGGAGCTTGCGCGCCATCGCTAGCCCCCTCGCCGGCGCTCGATCGTCAGCCTGCCGACACCGAGCGCGATGAAGAGGCCGCCGAGGAGGTATCCGACCACACCGCCGCCCGCGGCCGCGGTCCTTGCGAGCAGCGCGATCCCGATGCCCAGGAACGCGATCGAGAAGCAGATCACCCCGATCCGATAGAGCTTCACGCGGACCTCGCCGCGACGGTCAGCACGCGACAAGGGGCGTGCTTGAGGACGTAGTCGACCGTCTGGCCGAAGACCGCCGCGCGACCGCTCGTGAGCTCGCGTCTCGGTGAGCCGATGACGATGATCTCGGCCTGCCGCGCCTCCGCCTCGGCAACGATGGCGGGGCCGGCCGCGCGCGCCCGCTCGAGACGCCCGACGACCGGGACGCCGTACGAGTCACCGATCGCCATCGCTTCGTCGAGCTCATGGTTGGCCGCCGCCTCGAGCGCGGGAAGCTCGTCCGCGAGCGGACGGTCGAGCGGGATCTCGAGCACGTTCAACGCGATGATCCTCGAACCGCGCTCCGCGGCGATCCTGCACGCCACGTCGAGGGCCTCGTCCGACTGCCGTCCCGAAACGACGGGCACGAGGATCCGGCGATACTCGAGCGCCAGCGCCGGCCCGAAGGCGGGCGGTGCTTTCACGATCTCCCGTGGCGACGCCTGCACCCACCGCCGGCGATAGACGAGGTAGCTCGCAACGCCGAACACCATCCAGCCGAGACCCACCCAACGCGTCAGGGGGTTTTCGACGACCAGGACGAGGAACGAGATCCCTGTAGCAATGCCCCCCAGGAGGGCGAAGAGCGGCCATGCCACCGCGCCGATCCGGAGGTTCGGCTTCGCCTGGTAGACGATCTCCGTGTCGTCCCGGTCGAGTATCCGCAAGCGCACGAGAGACGCGTGGGCCACCGTGAACGAGAGGGTCGCTCCGAGCGAGTACAACGTGCCGACGAAGTTCACGTCGCCCGGTAGCAGCAGGAGGATCGGCGCGATGCCTGCGAAGAGGACGAGCGACAGCCATGGAGTCTTGAACCGTGGGTGCAGTCGCCGGAGCGCCTCCGGAAGCTGGCGATAGCTCGCCATCGAATAGGTGATGCGAGACGCGCCGATGACCCCGGCGTTCGTCGCGATGAACAGGATCGTCGCCGCCAGGACGCCGACGTAGAACCGGGCGACCGTGTGCAACCACCCCTCGAGCCCGAGGTTTTCGACGACCCCGAGGACAGGGTCGTTGGCATAGCCGCCGTCCTCCGGCGGAAGTGCGAGCAACGTGGTGAGCTTGCCGTCGATCTCCTTCACCGGGAGCGCGGACAGCGCGACGAGCGGGAGCGTGAAGTAGATCGCGAACACGGCGCCCGCCACGAGCTTGTACGCGTTCGGAACGGTGCGTACGGGATCGCGCGCCTCCTCGGCAAGGTTCGAGACCGTCTCCACGCCCGTGTACGCGAGCATCGCAATGGGGATCGAGATGGCGAGATTCCCCCAGGTCGGCGCGACCCCCCAGTGGACGTTCTCCACGAGCACGTCTGCGTTGAAGACGAGCGCGAAGCCGATGATCACGAGCAGGATCTGCGTTGCGAAGTCGACGACCGCGAGCGAGATCGAGAGCTTCGCTGCCTCCTGGACGCCGACGACGTTCAACGCCACGAGGACGACGATCACGATCGCGCCGACGACGATGTCCCACGGATTCGTGTTCAGCGGCTCCCAGAAGATCGAGAGGTAGTGCGGTACGAAGAACGCCGAGACCGCCACCGTCACGATGTAGACGAGCATCTGCGCCCACCCCGCGGTGAAGCTGACGAGCTCGTTGAACGCATGGCGCGAGAAGCTCGCCGAGCCGCCGGCTTCCGGGAAGCGCGCCGTGCCCTCGGCGTACGTGGCCGCCGTCGCGGCGAAGACGACGCCCGCCACGACGAAGACGAGCGGGGTCAGGCCGAGGGCATAGACGGCGGTGAGGCCGAGCGCGTAGTAGATCGACGAGCCGACGTTGCCGTACGCGGTCGCGAAGAGCGCAGGCGTCCCGAGTACGCGCTCCATCTCGACCTGCCGCCTGCGTCGCCTTCCCGGCACGGCGCGAGCCTATAGCGACGAGGGGCCGGCAATGGCCGGCCCCTCGTGCTCAGTCGTGCTCGATGCGCCTCACGGCGCGATCGAGTTGTCTAGCCGTGAATCGAGACGAGCAGCGGGATTATCAGGATCGCGACGATGTTCGCGATCTTGATCATCGGGTTGATCGCGGGGCCGGCGGTGTCCTTGTACGGGTCGCCGACCGTGTCGCCCGTGATCGCGGCAGCATGAGCATCGGAGCCCTTTCCGCCGTAGAGACCGTCCTCGATCGTCTTCTTCGCGTTGTCCCAGGCGCCACCGCCGGAGGTCATCGCGATGGCGAGGAAGAGGCCCGTCACGATCGTCCCGATCAGGAGGCCGCCGAGCATCTCGACGCTGATGATCCCGACGATGATCGGGATCAGCACCGGGATGAGCGCCGGCGCCATCATCTCCTTGATCGCCGAGCCCGTGACGATCGAGATCGCGCGCGAGTAGTCGGGCCGAGAGGTGTGCTCCATGATCCCCGGGTCCTCGCGGAACTGGCGGCGCACCTCCTCGACGACCTGGCCGCCGACGCGGCCGACTGCCTGCATCGCGAGCGAGGCGAAGAGGAAGGGCATGAGCCCTCCGATGAACAGACCGGCGATGACCCAGGGGTTGTCGAGTGAGAACACCGTGACGAGCCCGTTCTCATTGAGGCTCCGCCCGTACTCGTCGAAGAGGATCAACGCGGCCAGACCGGCCGAGCCGATCGCATAGCCCTTCGTGACCGCCTTCGTCGTGTTGCCCACGGCGTCGAGCGGATCGGTGATCCCGCGGACCGACTCCGGAAGGTCGGCCATCTCCGCGATTCCTCCGGCGTTGTCGGTCACCGGGCCATACGCGTCGAGCGCGACGATCAGTCCCGCCATCGAGAGCTGAGCCATCACTGCGACCCCGATGCCGTAGAGGCTCTCGCCAGCGGCGTAGTAGGCACCCACGATCCCGGTCGCGATGACGACCACGGGAAGCGCCGTCGCCTGCATGCCGACGGCGAGCCCGGCGATGATGTTCGTCGCGTGGCCCGTCTGTGACGCCTTCGCGATGTCCTTCACGGGCTTCCAGCGGGTCCCCGTGTAGTACTCGGTGATCGCGACCAGGAGGAACGTCACGGCCAGGCCGATGAGGGCCGAGCCGTACAGGTTCCAGAAGTCGAACTCGCCTCCGTCGTACGCCATCGTCACCGGGATGAACCCGAGAGCCGAGAGGATCGTGGCGACGATCACACTGCGGTAGAGCGCGTTCATGATCGCGTTCGGGCCGGTCCCGACGCGGGTGAAGAATGTCCCGATCACCGACGAGAGGATCGAGATGCCGCCGAGCGCGAGGGGGTAGAGCCAGAGGTTCGCCTGCTCGAAGCCGATTCCGAGCAGCATCACGGCGACCGCTGTGACGGCGTACGTCTCGAACAGGTCGGCCGCCATTCCGGCACAGTCGCCCACGTTGTCGCCGACGTTGTCCGCGATCACGGCCGGGTTGCGCGGGTCGTCCTCGGGGATCCCGGCCTCGATCTTCCCGACGAGATCGGCGCCGACGTCGGCCGCCTTCGTATAGATGCCTCCGCCAAGACGTGCGAAGACCGAGATGAGCGAGCCGCCGAACGCAAGGCCGATGAGGTCGTCGACCGCCGACTGCGGGCTGTTTCCGATCCAGTCCGTGAGCACCCAGTAGTAGCCCGCCACGCCGAGGAGACCGAGCCCGACGACGAGCAGGCCCGTCACCGATCCGGCGCGGAACGCGACCTTGAAGGCAGGCTGCAGACCCTCGCGGGCCGCTTCGGCCGTCCGGACGTTGGAGCGCACCGCGACGTTCATGCCGATGAACCCGGCCGCGGCCGAGAAGAGGGCACCGATCAGGAACCCGAACGCGGCCCCCCAGCCGAGCTTGTCGTAGAAGCCGAGCAGGAAGAACGGCACGATCGCCACGACGGCGATGGTCGTGTACTGCTTGCGCAGGTACGCGGCCGCACCTTCCTGGATGGCGCGCGCGATCTCCTGCATGCGCTCGTTTCCGGCAGGCTGCTTGAGCAGCCACCAGGTGAGATACAGCCCGTACAGAACCGCGACGGCTGCGCACGCGAG
Organism: uncultured Actinomycetes bacterium; assembly: GCA_963734825.1. Classification (GTDB taxonomy): domain Bacteria; phylum Actinomycetota; class Thermoleophilia; order Gaiellales; family Gaiellaceae; genus GMQP-bins7. The sequence continues at coordinate 98,242 of CAVTIQ010000006.1, forward strand.
CGCGAACCCGACAGCGTGGTCAACGAAGAAGTCCATCCGTCCTCCGGTCTCGACCCATCACAAACTGAAGCGCCGAGTCCCCCCGGCGCGGCCGATTATGTATCACAAGGCCGCGATTCGCCTCCCGGGCAACCGCTCGGATCGCACCGGGCTCGAAGGCGTCGTACGCCGGATGATCTCCCGGCTACGGTCTTTCGGGACTCCTCGCCCACGGCCTTCGCGTACGCGAGCTGGAGGTTCGTCCGCGCCTGCTCGAGGTCGCGGACGAGCGACTCGTCCGCGCCGTTCTCTCGGAGGACGGGCTCGAGGGCGCGAAGCGCCTCGATCGCAAGCCGAGCCTGTGGCAGGTCGCGAGCCTCCACCGAGACGCGGCGGAACGCGAGCGACGTCGTCGCCGTGAGCGCGTTCAGGAGCACGTCCGAGACCGTGACCCGGTCGAGCGCGTCGCGCAACTCGTCCTCGGTCGGCAGACCGGTGTCCTCGGCGCCCTGGTCCTCAGCCACCGATGCGCTCCGTCGCACCCACCTGCTCCGCGTAGATCTGCTCCAGCGTCGCGCCCTCCGCGAGAGCGCTCGATCTGCCGTTCGGCAGCGTTGCGCTCGGGAATGGCGAGAAACGGCGTCGCACCGATTTCCTCGGCTGCAGGCAGCGCCCACTCGATCAGCTCCTCGAGCCGCTGACGCGCCGGAATGGGTGCACCCCGCTCGAAGTCGAGGAGCTCTCCGGAGAGGCCGAAGCGGATCGCACGCCAGAAGTTCTCCTCGATGAGCCGGTGCGGAAGCGGCTGCACGGGGCTTCCCTCGTCGTACGCACGCGCCACCCGGACCGCAAGAGATGCAGCAAATGCGGCCAGCGCCTGGGCCTCGACGAGCTCCGGCTGACCGTCCGCGATCCGGATCTCGACCGTCGGGAACGCGAGGTGTGGGCGAACGCTCCACCAGATCTGCGTGTGCTCCGTGATCGAACCCGTGTCGTAGAGAAAACGGACGAACGTCTCGAACTCGGCCCACGACGAGAACGCGTCCGGCACGCCGCAGCGAGGAAAGAAGCGGGTGAAGATCTGCGTTCGCGCCGAGTGCAGTCCGGAGTTCACGTCCTCGACGAATGGTGAGCTACACGACAGCGCGAGGATCTCGGGGAGGAAGTTGCGCAAGCCGTTCATGACCGCAACCGCGCGATCGGCGCCGCGAATCGCGATGTGGACGTGGAGGCCGAACGTGTTGTTCCGCCACACGACGTACCGGAGCAGCTCGTCGTTCCGCCGATAGTGCGGCGTGTCGATGATCCGCTGCTCCTTCCAGTCGGCCCACGGGTGCGTGCCCGTCGCACCGAGGAGGATGCCCATGGGCTCGACGAGGGACTGGAGCTGTGAACGGCGCTCTGCCATCACCGCCGGCAGGTCCGCGAACGTCTCACAGCGGCCCGTCCTGATCTCGACCTCCGACGCGATCAGCTCGCCGACGAGGTGCTCGGCGAGCGCGCTCCCGGCGGCCGCGCGTTGCACGTCCTCGAAACGGTTCGAGAGGTCGAGCGTGCCGGGGTCGAGGATCGCGAACTCCTCCTCGACCGCGACCGTGAAGTCGGTTGCATTCTCGAACTGCTCGCGCGCGAGCGCGATCTGCTCGTCCGGAGTGAGCTTCTGCTCGTCGCCCATCGGGGCACTAACCTAGTTGAAGCGTGGTCAACGGCTGAGCTCGAGCAGCCGCCCGGCGACACCCTTCCAGCTCCAGCGCTCGACTGCCGCTTCTCGTGCAGCTGCACGAAGCGTCGCCCGATCCGAGACGGGTAGCGACACGAGCGTTCCCAGCTTGTCTCCCAGGTCGTCCACGTCGCCGGTCGTGAACGATGCAAGCCCGCGCAGGGCCGGCGGATACGACTCCTCCAATCCGATCGCGATCTCCGCCAGACCCGAGTGGCGCGCGACGAGCGGTGGACAGCCCGCGGCAGCCGCTTCGGCCGCGACCATGCCGAACGCCTCCGGGAAGACCGACGGCACGACACAGGCGTCGGCGAGCGCGAGCAGGTGGACGAGATGACGATGCTCGAGCGGCCCGGTGAACAGCGTGCGCTCGGGATCTGCAGTCCGCTCGAGCTCCTCGCGGTAGTCACCGAAGCCGACGATCACCGCGCGGGCATCGATCCCGCGGAGCGCCTCGAGGAGCAAGTGGACGCCCTTGTTGTAGAGGAGCTTGCCGAAGTAGACGACCGTGGGCTCGTCCCCATCGAGGAAGACCCGGAGCCGCTCCTCGTTGCCCTCGTCGGGCAGGCGCTCGTCGGTGTTGCCGGGATTCGCAGAGTCGCGACGCGCCTCGGCCAGGAGGCCCGCCAGAGCTTCCTCCCGCGATCGCGGCCTCCACTCGTCGATGTCGACACCGGGCGGGACCTCGTGCACGCGATCGACATGGCCGCAGACCTGCTCGAGGACGTCGCGGATGTGCGCGGATCCGACGAAGACCGCACCAGCGCCTGCGAGCACCTCGCTCCCCCAGGACTCGAGCTGCGGCCGCCCACGCATCGAGTACTCCAGCTCGGATCCATGAGCCTTGAGCGCGTACGGCGCTCCGGTCGCGGCACCGACGGCGCCGCCGAGGAGCACGTGGTTGCAGAACACGAGATCCGCCGGCAAACGCTCGCGCAGCACCGCCGCATTCGCCTCGACCCAGCGGCCGAGCTCAGCGCGCGAACAGTCCTGGAGGAGCTTGACCTCGTAGCCTTCGTAGCGGTCGAGGACGAAGACGGGCAAGAGCCCGCCGACGTCCGGCCGCAGGACCTCCGCGCCGCCGAGGTCGTAGCGCTCGGGGTGCGGCTCCTGGCATACGACCGTGACCTGGTGCCCCCCGTTGCTCCACTCGCGGGCAAGCTGCCGCGTGTAGACGTTCGACCCGGTTCCGCCGAGCAGGTACCCATGCCAGAGGAGGATGCGCATCGCGCTGACGCTACCGTCCCGGCCGCGCCAGCGTCAGTCGTCGTCGTGCCCGTGCTGCCCGCCTCCGTGATCGTCGCCGGACTGCGGCGTGGTCGGCGTAAGCACTGCACCTCCCCCGACGGTCACGCCCGGCAGTCGCGGGGACAGGCGACCCACTGGATCGTTGGACCTGCCTCCGTAGCCGAGCAACACGAAGTTGGCTCCGATCGCAGCCGCGACCGCGACCGCGACCAGCGAGAGAAGAGCAACGGTCCTCACGCCGCCGAGGCTACCGTGGCGAGCTCACGCCGAAGGTCGGCAGTAGCCGCAGGGCGATTCGCGGCGACTGCTCCGAGCATCGCGCCCGCGGCGTCGAAGTAGCGGGCCACGAACGCAGTGTCGTCGCCCTCGAGCTCCACCCGGGTCGCCTGCTGCGGCCTGCCGATGATCTGCAGACGGAATCCAAGCTGATCCGACCATACGAACGAGGGCTGGGGCGGTGTCGCTGGAAGGTCCGAGCAAACGGCGCGCCGCCGCCGCGCCTTGCTCGGCGGCGGCGCTCCAGTGCCCGCTTCCCGTCATGTCGCCGGCTAGCAGCGCTCGGCCGGCAGGTAACTCACATACCGGCTCGACGCCGATTCCGACCAGAACGAGATCGTGTGGGAGCCGATTCCCGTCGCCGAGCACGGTCGACCGCGCGTCGATTCGTTCCACGGACGCCCCAAGCCGCAAGTCGATGCCGTGACGGACGTACGCCTGCTCCAGGACGGTTCCGACGTCGTTGCCGAGAAGTCCACCGAGAGGCGCCGGGGCAGCCTCTACGACCGTGACGTCCACTCCCATGCTCGCTGCCGTCGATGCGACCTCTGCGCCGACGAACCCACTGCCGACGACCACGAGCTTCCGGCCCGGCTGCAGCTGCTCGCGCAGAGCGCGTGCGTCGTCGAGCGTCCGCAGATGATGGAGCCACGGCCCATGGGCACCTGGCAGTCGGCGTGGCCGGGCTCCGGTCGCAAGCACGAGACGGTCGAATCTCCAGGTCTGCGACCCGGCGGACGCAACACCGTCTCGCACCCTCTCGACCCGAGCTCCGAGAACGAGCTCGATCCCGAGCTCGTGCCAGTGGAACGGTGCCCGCAAGGCGATGTCCTCGCGCGTCCCCGCCAAGAGCTCCTTCGAGAGCGCCGGGCGCTCGTACGGAGCGTGGCGCTCCTCCCCGACGACGACGATGCGCCCGTCGAACCCCTCAGCGCGCAGGCTCTCGGCGCAGCGGACGCCGGCCAGGCCCGTACCGATCACGACGACCGCCTTCACGCGGCGCGCTCCTCGGTCACCGTGATCGCCGCCATGGGACAGGACGCTGCCGCGTCGTGGACAGCGGCGTCATCCGTGAAGTCCACCACTGCGATTGCGCGGCCGTCGGGTTCCAGCCGAAACAACCCTGGCGCTGCGTTGACGCACGCGCCGAATCCGCTGCACAGGTTCTTGTCGATCACGATGCGAAGTGTCATGCCGGCACTCCTTTCAGGAGACGTGGAGCCATGACTCGCCACGCCGTCGCGGTCGCGACGGCGCCGACGGCTCCGAGGTAGAGGGCGAGCACCCACGAGCGGCCCGTGTCCGTGCCCGCCGCGAGACCGTGTGCGGTGCCAAGCGCGAAGATCCCGTACGTCGCCCAGTGCAGCCGCCGCCAGTTCCGAGCACCGATCCGCCTGCGAAGGGAGAACGAGGCGTAGACGAGCACCATCAGCTCGGCGGCGATGACCCCGGCCGCCGTCGCCAGCGGTCGGTATCCGGTCAGTCCCGGGACGACGAGCGCGAGCGGCGTTATGCGGACCGTCGAGTCGAGTACGAGCGTGAGGCCGTGCGCAGCCACGAAACCGAGCCCGAGAAAGGCGAGCATGCGGTGCGTGTCTGCGACGGCGGCCGCGCGGAGGCGTGTCCCCAACGGCCGCGATTTGAGGACGAGTCCTGCCAGCACCGACCCGGTGAGGAGCACGTAGGCGGTCAGGCCGCACGCGCGGGCGAGGATCCAGAACGTCGGATCGCGCGTCATTCGAGGCCCCCGGCGAAAATCGTCCGGCCGTCCCGGGTCACGAGAACCCGAGGTGCATCGACGACGCCTCCCAGGAACGCGGTCTTGGCGAGCACCTCCGCCTCGATCGCAGAGCCCGCGACGACCGTCGCGCGCAGAATGTCGGTCTCCGCCGGCCGACCAGTGCGAGGATCGATGAGGTGATGCGCTGTCCCTCCCTCGACGGCCCAGTGCCGGCGATCACTGCCGGAGGTCGCGAGCGCGCCGCGCTCGAGCAGAAGCGTGATTGTCCCGTCTGCCGTCTCAACTCCCACGGGCCACGAGCCGCCGCGAGTCGCGACGTCGCCACCGGCGTTGACGAGGCTCGGGCCGCTCTCGGCCAGCAACTCGGCCGCGCGGTCGGCGGCATAGCCCTTGGCGATTCCTCCGAGGTCGAGGTGGACACCGGGGGCGAGCGTGATCCGCGAGCCGTTGACGTCGACCTCGCCTCCGCATGGCGCACCGCCGTTCGGCGCGTGACGCCGGTTTTCCAGGTGTTCGAAGGTCCGGTCGTACCCCGCGGCGACGACGGCGTCGTGCACGGTCGGGTCGAAGAGCCCGCCCGAGGAGTCGCGCGCGGCAACCGCCGACGTCACAACGTCCACGAACGAGGATGAGGCGACGATGCGACCGTCGCGATTGAGTCGCGAGAGCTCGGAATCCGGCCGGAACCTGGACATGGACTGCTCGATTCGCTCGAACTCGATCTCGATCTCCTCCCACCGATCATGTGCGCTGCCGTCCACGAGGAGCTCGATCTCCGTTCCCATCGCATGAAAGACGTGCGTGTCCATCACGACGTCCTGGTGACCGTCACCGGTGGGAGAGTGACGACCCGCACGACGGGCGGGCTTGCCTGGGCCGACGCTGCTCTCTGCGAGCGCAGCCGAGCCAGATTGCGGTGATATGCCGCCCACCGGTCGTTCACGATCCTGCGGACGACGACACTCTCGACGCGGAGCTGCTGCTCGCGCGCTGCCAGAGCGGCGAGCCGCGGGTCAGTCGATTGCGGGGCCCACGGCGCCGCCGCGATGAGCAGCCACAGGAGGAAGAAGACGACGATCGAGCCTGCGACCGCGTACACGCGCCCGAGGGTGCTAATCATCGAACCCCTCCTCGCCCTCGTCCGCCTGGTCCTCGTGCTCCTTGAAGGACGCACTCGGCACGACGATCGGTGCAGGTCGGACGTACGTGACCCGAGTCGCCGCCGCCGGTGATGCGCGGAGCGCGGTCGGGAGCGCCGGCGGCCGGCGCGTAAGTGCTCGGCGAAGCTGCGCTTCGGCACGATTCAGCCGGTGTTGCCTGGCCGTGATGCTCGCCTCGCCCACGGCGTTCGGCCGCGTGGCGAGAGCCGTCGTTCGAATCGCCGCGAGGACGCCGAGGACGACTGCAAGCCCGAGGAACAGTGAGATCAGCGTGGTGTGGGTTCTGGTCATTGCAAACCTCCTTCGCTTCGGAACGTACGCCCTTGTTCGCGAAGCCGGCCCCCCACGAAGGGAAGGAATCGCCAGGGGCGAGTAAAGATTCGGGAAGGTCGCCGGCGAGGCCCCGGTGCATCCGCGAAAATCGCGGAATGAGGATCCTGGTCGTTGAGGACGAGGACAGCATCGCGGAGCCGCTCGTCGAGGGACTGCGGCGCGAAGGCTTCGAGGTGGATCGCGCAGCGACCGGCGAACAGGCGCTCGCGGCACCCGCCGCAGACGTCGTTCTCCTGGATCTCCGCCTTCCGGATATCGACGGCTACGAGGTTTGCCGCCGGTTGCGGGCGCACTCGGACGTACCGATCATCATGGTCACCGCGCGTGGTGAGGAGGTCGATCGCGTCGTCGGGCTCGAGCTCGGCGCAGACGACTACGTCGTGAAGCCCTTCGGACTGCGGGAGGTCGTCGCCCGGATCCGCGCAGTCACGCGAAGGGTCGGCGGGCGGTCCGACGACGCACGCTTGCACGTCGGCGAGCTCGAGGTGGACGTCCGCGCACGCCGAGTCGCGCTCGCCGGAGAGCCGATCGAGCTGACGGCGAAGGAGTTCGACATCCTCGCCGTCCTTGCGGAGGACCCCGGCAACGTTGTCAGCCGGCAAACGCTTCTCGAGCGCGTCTGGGAGACCACGTGGTACGGCCCGACGAAGACCATCGACGTCCATGTCGCGTCGCTTCGCCGGAAGCTCGGGGATCCGGGCTGGATCGAAACGGTTCGGGGCATCGGCTTCAGGCTGCGCTCCGCGTGAGCCGTCGGCTCCTGGCGGGCTACCTCTCGCTTGCTCTCGTCGTGCTCATCGCGCTCGAGGTTCCGCTCGCCGTCACCTATCGCCGCAGTGAGCAATCCGATCTGAGTGCGAAGGTCGAGCGCGACGCCGTCGCCGTCGCCTCGCTCTCCGAGGACCTTTTGCAGAGCTCGGCCGGCACGTCCGCCCCGTTGGCACAGCTCGCCGCACGCTATGCGCACGACACGGGCGGGCGAGTCGTCGTAGTCGACCGCCGAGGCGTCTCCCTGGTCGATGGGGGCGGAGCACCGGGACGCAATCTCTCTACTCGACCGGAGATCGCGAAGGCTCTCAAGGGAGCGGTCGCCAGTGGGACGCGATATTCGAACACGCTCGGACACGGGCTGCTGTACGTGGCCGTTCCCGTCGCCTCGGGCGGCCGGGTGCACGGCGCGGTGAGGATCACCTATCCGACCTCGGAGCTCGACAGCCGGATCTACCGGTACTGGCTGACGCTCGCAGCGATCGGGGGCATCATCCTGCTGCTGACGGCAGTCGTCGGCGTGGTGCTCGCGCGCTGGGTGGCGCGACCGCTGCTGGCACTCGAGCGGACGGCGCGCCGCGCGAAGGAGGGCGACCTGAGCGTTCGCGCAGACGAGACACAAGGTCCTCCCGAGGTTCGCTCACTCGCCTCCGAGCTCAACGTGATGGTGGAGGAGGTCGAGCAGCTCCTGGACTCGCAGCGTGCATTCGTCGCCGATGCATCGCATCAGCTCCGCACACCGCTCACCGCGCTCCGGCTGCGGCTCGAGAATCTCTCGCGGGATGTCTCGGCGGACGGGCTGGAGCAACTGGAGGGAGCGACCGCCGAAGCCGAGAGGCTCGAGCGGATCGTCGACGGGCTTCTCGTCCTCGCGCGCTCGGAGGCACACGTGCCTCCCCTCGAGCCGATCGCGCTCGCGCCGCTCGTTGCTGCTCGGATCGACGCATGGGAGGCATTCGCGGCAGAACGTGGAGTCGAGCTCGAGACGCATGTCCCCGAGTCGGCACACGTCGTGGCTACGGGCGACCGGCTGGAGCAGGTGCTCGACAATCTGTTGGCCAATGCGCTCGAAGCCGCTCCGCGCGACTCCGTCGTCGAGATCGACTGGACGGCGGACATCCTCCACGTGCTCGACAGAGGCACCGGAATGAGCGACGAGGAGCTACGCCACGCGTTCGATCGCTTCTGGCGTGGACGGTCGGGCGACGGATCTGGGCTCGGCCTCGCGATCGTCCGCCGTCTCGTCGAGGCGGACGGTGGATCGGTCGAGCTGGACCGGCGATCGGGCGGCGGGATCGACGCGGCGATTCGCTATCGCGTCACCGGAGACCGGCGCAGGAATCCGAGCACGCCCTCTCTGACCACGGCTGAGTAGCGGGCAGATGGTGCCCGCCTAGTGCGTTGCGCCCGCTCTAGGTGAGGTGGAAGTAGAGCGCGTAGAGAAGCTCGACAGCAGGGTTCGACGTGTGCACCTGCACATCCGCCGGCGTATCGAGCAGAGCCTCTGAGTAGTTGAACACGATCTTGATTCCGGCACTCACGAGTGCGTCTGCCGCCCCCTGCGCGCTGTCGGCCGGCACCGCGATCACGCCGACGATGATGTTGCGATCGCGCGTGACCTCGGCGAGGTCGCTCATCGAGCTGACCGGCAGGTCACCGACCCGCTGACCGACCTTCTCGGGATCGTTCTCGAAGATGGCGGCGATCGTGATGCCGTGCTCGGCGAAGATGGGAGAGCTTGCGATCGCGCTGCCAAGGCGGCCGGCGCCGATCAGCGCGATGTTGTGCTGACCCTGCGTGCGCAGGATCTTCCGGATCTCGTCGAGCAGCGCGTCGGTCCGATAGCCGACTCCGCGCTTTCCGAACCGTCCGAACGCCGACAGATCCCGACGGATCTGCGTCGCGTTGATGTTCGTGTACTCGGCGATCTCCTGCGACGAGATCCGATCCTTGCCCATCTTTCGCGCCTGCGTCAGCACCTGGAGGTACCTGCTCAGACGCGCCGCGACCCCGACTGTCAGACGATCGGCCAAGACGCCCCCCTACGGATGGTTTGTGGCAAATCGTCACGATTCTGCCAGCGGCCTCGAAGGCGCCGCCGAGACAACCGTCCGCCGACCTATCGCGGCTCGGACGCTGCGACGAGCCTGGCCCTGAGCTCGTCGGTGTCCACGAAGAACGTGAACTCGAGCGTTCCGTCGATCTCGAGAGCCGGCAGTAGCGCCCGATACCTCTCCTCGAGAACGGGATCGCCGCCGATGTCGACGAGCGTGAGCTCGAAGCCGAGCTCGGGCTGAATCTCGCGGATGACCTCCAGCGCTTCCTCGCAGAGCGCGCACCCATCCGCGCGATAGAGCGTCATGCGTACTACGGGTACAGACCCCTCGTCGTCGTAGCCTCGGCGACCCGCTGAACGGCGATCCCGTAGGCGGCCATGCGCATGCTCGTGCCGACCTTCTCGCGCGTCTGCCATGTCTCCTCGAATGCTCGCGCGACGATGTCGTGCAGCTTCGCGTTGACCTCGTCCTCGCGCCAGAAGTACTCCTGGAGGCCCTGCACCCACTCGAAGTACGAGACGACGACACCACCCGCGTTCGCAAGCACGTCGGGCATGACGACGATGCCGCGATCTTCGAGAATCGCGTCGGCGGAGGGAGTGACCGGGCCGTTCGCGCCCTCGCAGATGAAGCGCGCCCGCACGCGATCGGCGTTCTCATCGGTGATCACCTGCTCGAGAGCACACGGCGCGAGGATGTCGCAGGGGAGCTCGACGAGCTCCTCGTTCGTGACGGGCTCGGCGTTGGCCAGACCCTCGAGCGTTCCTCGCTCCTGCTTGTGCGCGAGCGCGGCGAGCACATCGATCCCGTTCTCGTTGTAGACCCCTCCGTGCGAGTCGGAAGCGGCGACGACCTTGGTCCCCGCGGCGTGCAGCAGCCGCGCGAGGTGCGCGCCGACGTTGCCGAAGCCCTGGATGACGACGGAGTACTCGTCCACGCGGCTGCCCATCTTGGTCGCGAGCGCCTGGATGCAGTAGAGCCCGCCGCGCGCGGTCGCCTCCTCGCGCCCGAGCGACCCGCCGATGGACAGCGGCTTACCCGTCACGACCCCGAGAACGGAGTGGCCCTTGTTCATCGAGTACGTGTCGAAGATCCACGCCATGACCCGGCCGTCCGTGCCGACGTCGGGAGCCGGGATGTCCCGTTCCGGCCCGATGTCGTTGATGATCTCGCTCGTGTAGCGCCGCGTCATGCGCTCGAGCTCGGACGGCGAGAGCTCCTTCGGATTGCAGATCACTCCGCCCTTCGCCCCACCGAACGGCAATGCCATGAGAGCGCACTTCCACGTCATCCACATCGAGAGCGCCTTCACCTCGTCGAGCGTGACGTCCTGGTGGTAGCGAATGCCGCCTTTCGACGGCCCTCGAGCGACGTTGTGGGTCACGCGATAGCCGGCGAACACCTCGGTCGACCCGTCGTCCATCGACACGGGGATCGACACCTCGACCGCCTTCTTGCACTGCGAGAGAACGCGAATCAGGTTCGGATCGATCGCAAAGACCTCGCCGACCTTCCGGAGCTGTGCCTTCGCCAGCTCGTACGGGTTCTCGCGGAGGTGAGAGGCCACCGCAGCTTCGGACATCGAATGCCTCCTGAACTCGGCTAGACGGCGCGAGGATACACCTGCGGCCCGGACCGTCCTCTACCGGACGACGTAGTCGACCGTCTCCACCTGCCGGCGCGTCCCGTCCTCTGGCCTGGCGACGAGTCGGATCGTGTACGAGCCGCGCGGGAGACGCTCGCCCTGCGGGTCGCGTCCGGTCAGGCCGAACGCGTACCGCCCCGGAAGGAGCTCGCGGCGTCTCGAGAGGACGCCAAGCCGCTCGTCCCCGCGCCAGAGCTCGATCTCGAGCTGATCCAGCGGTCGCACCTCCGGCTCGTCCTCACCGACGATCGCCCCGGCGACGAAGCTCACGACGGCCGGCGTGGCATCCGAGACCCGCTCGCCCGTGCTCCTGAGCGAGACATGCGTGAGAAGGTCGACGTCGGCGGCCGGCGTGGCCACGGACCACACGAGGCGAGCGGAGCGCAAGCTGCCGAAGCGAACCGCGATCTCGCCCGTCGTGCTCCGGCCCTCGTCCGGAACCGGATCCAGGTCTGCGTGCAGGACGACGTCACCACTTGCGCCAGGGCGGAGACGGAGCGCGCCGGTCAGCTGGGACACCTTGACGCCCTCCCCGATCGACGTCGCATCCATCGCGATGAACAGTGCTCGCGTGCTGAGGTTGTGAACGCGAACGGTTCGCTCGATGGCGGTCGAACCGCCGGTCACGGGCCCGAACGAGACGATCGCCGGATCGACCGCGATCTCTTGCTGCACGGCGACCTGGAGGTCGAGCATGCCCGCCACCCCCTTCTCGTCCGGCGCCACGTACGACGAGCCGACGAGGAGGCCGAGCAGGTCGACCGCACTCGCTTTCGGCCTCGCCTCGGCGAGCGTTGCCGCAGCGCCGGCGGTGACCGCGGCTGCGGCGCTGGAGCCGCTGACGGTCCCGTAGCGCACTTCCCCCTCGTCCGTCCGGCCGGGCTCTGATGTCGGCACCGAGACGCCAGGAGCCGTGATCTCCGGCTTGAACACGCCGTCGAACGCAAATCCGCGCGAGGAGAACGCTGCGACGGACCCGACATCGGCATTCGGCGCGGTTCGCGCCGCGCCGACGGCCACCGTCACCGGTATCCCGGACGCCTCGAGAGCGCGAGCGGACCGGGAGAGCTCGACGGGCAAGCCGACGACCGGAACTCCGGTCGGGACGTCGAGGCTGAACGCCCCCGCCGGCAATGGCCCGTCGACGAGGACCGCGCGCGCGCCGGCCGATGCAGCCTCTTCGACGGCTTCGTCGGAGAGGCCGCCTCGTGGGAGGAGTGCCGCCTTGCCCGCGACCGTGCTTTCCCCGCGCTCGTCGAAGTACCCCGTGATTCCCCGTGAGACCGCGCTCCGCGGAACCGGTGCGACTGTCGCGGTCACCGTCTCGGTCGGGGCTCCGCCGAGGGGAAGAACCCCGTCGAAGAGGACCCGGAGCCCGGCGCGAACCTGGACGCGGACCGTCGCCGTGCCGAGTCGACCATCCGCGGCCCCGACGGTGAGAGCGGCGGGCGCACCTCCAGGCCCACCGACGCTCCCGAAGAGCGGTCCGGCCTTACCGTCGTTTCCCGCTGGAGCGATGACGAGCACATCGAGCGCCGTCGCCCCCGCCACGGCACGCGCGAGCGGTCCGTCCGGGAACGATGCGTACGGCTCCGAGACCCCGACGACCGCGATCCGCGCAGCATCGTGGGCGTCTCCGTCGTCGTTCGGATCGACTGCTGCCTCGAGCCCCGCAAGCAGCTGGTCGGTCCTCGAGTACACCGTGTAGCCACCCTCGGAGTCGGGTTGCCAGCCCGCCACACGGATCGGGAGGATGGAAGCGCCCGGCGCGACTCCGTGCAGCCCGCCAGGACCATCCGATCCCGCGATGATCCCCGCGAGCTCCGTGCCGTGGCGCTCGGGACGACCGACGATCGTCGGATGCGGCTGTGCGATACCGCCGCTTCCGGGTGTGATGACATCGAGACCCGGGAGGACGCTTGCACGCAGGTACGGATGAGAGCTGTCGACACCGGTGTCGAGGAGAGCGACGACGACACCACTTCCGTCCGCCCCGGAAACTTCGAGTCCCGGGACCGGCGGCGCCGACACTCCTGGCGTGACGCTGTCGACCGACGGGTACGCGACCTGAACCGGGTACACGCCGGAGACCTCGCGGTCCCGGTCGAGCACCGAGAGCGACGTTGGATCGAGCCGGGTGGAGAAGGCGTTCAGCACGCGCACATAGCGGTGCTCGGGCGTCACCTGTGCACCGCTCGCCGCGATCCTCCGGAGGAACTGCTCCTGGGCGCCGACTGCTGCGGCTGTCCAGGCGCGCATCTGCGCCTCGGTCGCCTCACCCCCCTCGGCCCGGACCCGGGCGGCGAGCGACGGCGAGCGAAGCATGACGATGTATCGCTGGGCGGTGGACACGGGGGCTCGGACGCCGAGCACGCCTTGCCAGCCGGCCTCGTCGATCGAGAGTGGCTCGCTCTTCAGCGACGGCCCGCCCGCGCCGGCGAGCAGGACGACTGCGGCGATCGCCACGAATGCCCCAGCGGCGAGCGCGCTACGCGATCGATGCATAGGCGTCCAGTCCTAGGTAGCCGGGTGAGGAGAGCGGCTTCGAGAAGCGAGCCGCGGACGCGATCATCGCCGCGTTGTCCGTGCAGAGGTCCAGGGCCGCGAAGCGCGCCTCCGGCAGCGCGGCACGAAGCGCGGAGTTCGCCGCGACTCCGCCGACGACGGCGACGCGCTCGAGTCCCGTCTCCTCCGCGGCGGCACGCGCACGCGCCACGAGCGCTCGGACGATCGCGTGTTGATACGAGGCTGCGAGATCGGGCTTCCGGCGCTCGACCTCGTCTTCCCCGAGCTCTCGGACCGTGTACAGGAGAGCGGTCTTGAGCCCCGAGAACGAGAAGTCGAGACCCGGGACGGAAGCCACGGGAAAGGCAAATGCGTCCCGATCTCCGCCCTGCGCAAGCTGGTCCAGCGCCGCGCCGCCCGGGTAGCCGAGGCCGAGCAGTCGAGCTCCCTTGTCGAAGGCTTCCCCGGCTGCATCGTCGAGCGTCGTCCCGAGGCGCTCCGAGCGCCCTTGCTCGCGCACTGCGAGGAGCAGCGTGTGGCCTCCGCTCGCGAGCAGGCACAGAAACGGCGGCTCGAGTGGATCGTCGCCCAGGTAGAGCGAGGCGACGTGGCCTTCGAGATGGTCGACCGGGACGAGCGGCAACGAACGCGCCCACGCGATCGCCTTCGCAGCCGAGAGGCCGACGAGCAGAGCGCCGACGAGGCCCGGCCCCTGCGTGACGGCAACCCGATCGACGTCGTCGAGCGTCCGCCCCGCCTCGCCGAGCGCCGCCCGAACGACCGGGAGGACGAGCTCGAGGTGATGCCGGGAGGCGACCTCGGGAACGACGCCGCCGTAGCGAGCGTGCAGCGCGGCCTGCGAGGAGATCACCGACGAGACAACACTGCCTTCCTCGGTCACGAGCGCAGCGGCCGTCTCGTCACACGACGTCTCGAGCCCGAGAATCACGCTGACGCCTGCTCGGAGGGAGCCGCCTCGCGCCACATGATCAGCGCGTCCTCCCGGTTGTCCGTGTAGTAGCCGCGACGGATTCCTCGAGCCTCGAAGCCGAGCCTTTCGTAGAGCCGGATTGCGTCGGCGTTCGAGACACGCACCTCGAGCGTGTAGCCGCGCCGCTGGTCTCCGGCCGTGACCTCGAACAACCGCTCGAGCAGCGTTTCTCCGATCCCACGTCTCCGGAAATCCGGCGCGACGGCGATGTTCATCAGATGCCAGGCGTCCACGTACCGTGAGACGATCGCGTACCCCACCAGGACGTTGGGGTCACGATAAGCCCCGAGCGCGAGGCCGCCTGGCTTCTGGAGCTCGGCCGCGAACATCGCACGCGACCACGGCGACAGGTACGACAGGCGCTCGATGTGCTCGAGTGCATCCAGATCGCGCTCGTCGAGCGCCCGGAGCTCGATCTTCACGCCCGCACCTCGACGTCCGGGACACGAACGTAGATCGGCTCGACGTCCTCGGGCGCCCCGTAGCTCTCGGCGAGAAGCGCATGCAACCGGGCGTGCGGGAGGTGACGGTCGTCGTCGTCGGGCGGGACCACCGCACCGAGCGCCTCGAGCTCGTCGCGATACCGGATCGCGCCGCTGCCGATGCACGTCGTCCCGGGCTCGAGCTCGAGATCCGCCGGGGCGACCGCCCTCGGCCCGGGAACGAACACTTCCCTCCTCCGGGCGTCCACCACCGGCAGCGCGCCCGGCGCGCCGGCAGCCAGCACGTCGAGGGTGGAGACGCCGGCGACCGGCACATCGAGGGACAGGGCCAGGCCGCGCGCGATAGCAAGGCCGATGCGCGTGCTCGTGAAGCTCCCCGGTCCGGTCCCGACGACGACTCCGTCGAGATCCGGCGGCGAGCGACGCGCCTCGCGGAGGAGAGCGTCGGCGTCCTCGAGGACGGTTCGCGGGAGCGACGCCCGTTCGCCCAGAACCTCCCCGTCGTCGACGAGCGCGCACGTGGCGACGTCGGTCGCGGTGTCGAAGGCGAGGACGAGCACTACGACAGCCCTTCTAGCAGCGCGACGTCGTCGGCGGCGAGCGAGATCCGGCGGCGATCGGCACCGTCGTGCTCGAGCACGACGGACACCGTCGGCGCGGGCAGGACGCCTCGACCGGCCTCGGGCCACTCGACGAAGACGATCGCGTCGTCGAAGTACGGCTCGAGATCGCCCCACTCAGCGGGCGACACGTCGCTGAAGCGATAGAGGTCGAGGTGGGAGACGACCACCTCTCCCTCGTAACGGTGGCCGATCGTGAAAGTCGGGCTCGCAACGGGTGCAGTCACGCCGAGCGCCCGGCATGCGCCGCGCACGAACGTCGTCTTGCCCGCGCCGAGCTCGCCCGAGACGGAGACGACGTCGCCTGGTTGCAGGTGCGCCGCCACGCGCGCGCCGACCGCCTCGGTCTCCTCGGCCGAGCTCGTAGCCGCTGCGACCTGCACGCCAGTCGACGTCCGGCTAGAACAGGCCCAGCTGAACCGAGTCGGGCTCTTCGGCGAGCGCGACGGGAGCTTCCTCGACGTTCGGCACACCAACGGGAGCGCGTTCGAGGAGCTCGGGGATCCGGGCGAAGTCCTCCTCGAGCACCTTCAGCATCGAGGGCGTGTAGAGCGCGGCCGCCGGGTGGTAGATGGGGTAGAGCGACACGCGGCGGGCGCCGAGGGTGACTTCCTGCTCGTGACCGTGGACGCGCGTGATGCCCGCCGGCTTGCCCGACAGGAGCTTGGTCGCGAAGTTGCCGAGCGTCGCGACGAGCACGGGCTCGATCAGCTCGATCTGGCGGAACAGGTGCGGCTCGCAGGCCGCGATCTCCTCGGGAAGGGGGTCGCGATTCCCCGGCGGCCGGCACTTGAGGACGTTGACCACGAACACATCGGCGCGGGTGAGACCGATCCCCTCGAGCAGGCGGTCGAGGAGCTTGCCGGCCTGCCCGACGAACGGGACACCCTGCTGGTCCTCGTGAAACCCGGGTGCCTCCCCGACGAACATGAGGTCGGCGTCGGGATTCCCCGAACCGAAGACGACCTGGGTACGACCTTCGGCGAGGGCGCACTTCGTGCATCCCGCCGTCTGCTCTGCGTACTCCCTGAGTGCAGCTGCGCGCTCCACGGCGTCCGTCATCGGTAGGCCAGTTTACGGCCCCACCCGGATGCGCTCCGACCTCAGCGACGACCGAAGATCAGTGGCCGCAGCCGCAGGAGCCGCCACAGCAACCCCCACCGCCACCTGCGCTCGCAGCCCGCGAGCCGGCGTAGCTGGCCTTCGAAGCCGCGCCGTGTACGGCGAAGGTCGAGAACTGCTTCAGCACCTTGGCCGCGCCGCACTCGGGACACGTCACCGCCTGATCCGCACTGCGGACGAGCTCGTCGAAGTGCGTCTCGCACTCCATGCACGCGTACTCGTAGATCGGCACGGGACGAGTGTACTGTCGCGGGGTGGAGCGGTGGAAGGTTCCGGTGCTCGAGGGACGCATCGTCCGGCTCGAGCCACTCGGGCCCGAACACGAGATCGGCCTCTGGGAGGCATCTCGTGACCCGAAGACGTGGAAGTGGCTGAGCGTCGTCCAGCCACTGACGCGCGAGTCCTGGAAGGCATTCCACGAGCAGGCGCTCGCCGCGGCCGCGGCCGGGACCGAGATCCCGTTCGCGACCGTCTCGCAGGAGACCGGAGAGCCCATCGGCTCGACCCGCTATCTCGCGCTCCGACCCGAGCACCACTCGCTCGAGATCGGCTGGACCTGGCTCCACCCGTCGGCCTGGGGAACCGGCGCGAACGCGGAGGCGAAGCTCCTCCAGCTGGAGCACGCGTTCGACGTGCTCGGCTGCCGGAGAGTCGAGTTCAAGACCGACGCGCTGAACGAACGCGCCCGCGCTGGCCTAGCCTCGGTCGGCGGTGTCTTCGAAGGGATTCATCGCAAGCACATGCTCGTGCGTGACGGCGAGAACCGTGACAGCGCGTGGTACGCGATCGTGGACGACGACTGGCCGTCCGCACGCGCGCACATCGAGAGCCGCCTGGCCGGGAAGTAGCGACACGGAAATACCCGGTGCTACCCTCCGCCGTGCCCGGTATCCCCTCGTGGAACTGGAGCGATCATGATCGAGAGCATCCGGATCATCGGCGCGGGCGGTCGCGTCGGCTCAGCGGTGAGCGCGCGGCTCGCGCAGCGCGGCATCCGCGTGACCGACGATCGGCCCGAGCTCGTCCTCCTGTGCGTTCCCGATCGTGCGATCGCGGGTGTCGCGATGGAGATTCCGCGTGGCCCCTGGGTCGCTCACGTGAGCGGCGCGACTGCTCTCGGCGCGCTCGATCCGCACGAGCGACGGTTCTCGATGCACCCGTTGCAGTCGTTCACGAAGAGCCGTGGCCCGGAGCAGCTCGACGGCGCCTGGGCCGCCGTGGCTGCGGAGAGCCCGGACGCCCGGGCGACCGGCTTCGAGCTCGCGAAAGAGCTCGGGCTGCGCCCGTTCGAACTCGCCGATGCACGCCGCGCGGCATATCACGCAGGAGCCGCCGTGGCCTCCAACTACCTCGTCACGCTTCGCTCGGCGGCAGGCTCGCTGCTCGAGGCCGCAGGCGCTCCTCCGGAAGCGCTGGATCCGCTCATACGCGGTGTCGTCGACAGTGGGTTCGAGCTCACAGGGCCTATCGCGCGCGGAGATTGGGAGACCGTCGCGCGACACCTGGCGGTCATCCGCGCCGAGCGCCCCGAGCTCGAGGAGCTCTATCTCGTGCTCGCAGCGGAGACGGCGCGGATCGCGGGTCGCGACCCGCAGGAGGTTCCGGCATGAACCCGTGTCGGACGATCGCCGAGATTCGCGACGCGCTGGCACCACTGCGCTCGGGCTCGATCGGGCTCGTCCCGACGATGGGCGCGTTGCACGACGGGCACCTGGCACTGCTTCGCGCGGCCCGCAGCGAGTGCGACACGGTGGTCATGAGCCTGTTCGTGAACCCGGCGCAATTCGGTGACGAGAACGACCTGGCCGCGTACCCGCACGACGAAGCACGCGATCTCGAGCTCGCCGGCCAGGCAGGAGTCGACCTGGTGTTCGCGCCGTCCTACGACGAGATGTACCCGTCGGGTTACGAGACCTGGGTCGACGTGACGAGGCTCGGATCCGTCCTCGAGGGGCGCTTCCGCCCCGACCACTTCCGCGCCGTCGCGACCGTGGTCCTCAAGCTCTTCACGATCGTGAGACCGACGCACGCCTACTTCGGTCAGAAGGACGCGCAGCAGGTGGAGGTGATCCGCCGCCTCATCCGGGACCTCGCGCTGGAGATCGAGCTGCACGTCGTCCCGACCGTTCGCGACCACGACGGTCTCGCGCTCAGCTCGCGAAACGCATCGCTCTCCACGGACGAACGCGAGCGGGCTCTGGCGCTCCCGCGCGCTCTCGCGACGAAGAGCTCCGAGGCCGCGCGGGACCTGCTCGAAACCTCGGGTCTCGAGATCGACTACGTCGAGCGCGCCGACTTCGACCCTCCCGTCCTCGCCGCCGCCGTGCGCGTGGGCTCGACTCGCCTGATCGACAATGTCATCCTGGAAGGAGACGAGACGTGAGCATCCGCCCGAAACAACCCGCGCCGGGCACCCCGGCTCCCGGAAGGCTCCCCATCACCGAGCTCGCCGAGATGAAGACCCGCGGGCAGCCGATCGTCATGGTCACCGCGTACGACGCCCCAGGCGGTCGCCTCGCCGACGAGGCAGGCGCCGATCTCGTGCTCGTGGGCGACTCGGCGGCAATGACGGTCCTCGGCTACGACTCCACCGTCCCGGCCACGATGGACGAGATGCTCGTTCTCACAGGGGCGGTCGCACGCGGCTCGCGTAGACCTCTCATCATCGCGGACATGCCGTTCGGGTCGTTCCAGGTGTCCGACGAGGAGACCGTGCGGAATGCCGTTCGCTTCGTGAAGGAGGCGGGCGCAGACGCCGTGAAGCTCGAAGGCGCCGGTCCGATGCTCTCGCGCGTGCGAGCTCTCATCGCCGCCGGTATCCCGGTCATGGGCCATATCGGCCTGACGCCGCAGTCCGCCACGATGCTCGGCGGCTTCAAGGCGCAGGGACGAAGCGCCGAGAAGGCGCTCACGCTCCTCTCCGAGGCACGAGCGCTCGAGGCGGCGGGATGCTTTGCGATCGTCCTCGAGGCGGTTCCGGCACCCGTTGCCGCACGCGTGTCCCGCGAGCTCTCGATCCCCACGATCGGGATCGGCGCGGGGCCTGGCTGTGACGGCCAGGTGCTCGTCTGGCATGACCTCCTTGGCCTGTACGAGGGTCGTCCGGCCCGCTTCGTGAAGCGCTACGCCGATGTGGCCGACGTCATCAGAACGGCCCTCGAGAGCTTCGCAGCGGACGTCAGAGCGCGCCGGTTCCCCGAGGAGCAGCACACGTATGCGATGCCCGCGGACGAGCTCGAGGTCTTCGAGCAGGGCGCGCATGCGCGCGACGAGGAGGCGTGGCTCTAGCTCGCGACCGTTAGAGGAGCGCCATCACGGCCACGATCGCCGCCAACAGCGCCATGCCGGCGAGCACGACGACGATCGAGCGCAACCAGTTCCAGCCGTGAACGACGCGAACACCGAGCAGGAGCAACGCGAGGGACCAGGCGGCAAACCCGATCTCGGCGACCCGAAGCACGACCTCCCCCGCCCCCTCGTCGGCACCGCCCGCCCGGAACGTGTCCCCTCCATACAGCGCGAGTCTGAGCGGAAGCAGGACGACGAGAGACAGCGCCAGCGGGCAGAGCGCGAACCCGACAATCTGACGTTCCCGCCGGAACGTGCCGAGGCTCCCCAGCAGGCGCGCTCCGAAGAACAGCGCGAAGCCGAGCAGAAGGTATCCCACCCCTCCGTAGATGCCCCCGGCGACGAACGTCCAGATTGCGAGGAGCAGCGGGTCGTAGTCGGGGTCGTCGAGCAACGTCGCAGCGGTCGAGCTCGCCAGCACCGTCGCTGCGCCCGCGAGCAGGACGATGAGCAGGATGGGCTCCGAGCGGGCGGCGACGTCGTCGGGATCCTCCTCGCGCAACGCGAAGAAGACGGATCTCGGGCTCAGCAACACCGCCGGCACACGGAGCCACCACGCACGGTCGGGCGACAGCTCGCCGCCCCGCCCCGACTCGGTCGATTCGCCCAGCACAGGTCGAGAGTAGTCGAGAGCGCAGGCCACTAGAGTGCGCCCGTGCGCGAGCCCGACCACACGCTGACGGCGACGGTCCGCGAGTCGATGCCGTTCGCCGAGGTGCTCGGAATCGAGGTCGTGTCCGCCTCGGCCGACGAGGTGGAGGCGCGGCTGCTCTGGGACGAGCGCCTGTGCACGGCGGGCGGAATCCTGCACGGCGGCGCGCTCATGAGCCTCGCCGACGCCGTGGGCGGGCTCTGTGCGTTCCTCGGGCTGCCCGAGGGGTCAACGGGAACCGCGACGATCGAGTCGAAGACGAACTTCTTCCGGGGCGTCGGCGAAGGCCACGTCGTCGCCCGGTCGCACCCACTCCATCGTGGGCGAACGACGATCGTGGTCGAGACGGACCTCCACGACGCGGCGGGCAAACACGTCGCCCGCGTCACGCAGACGCAAGCCGTGCTGCACCCCCGCTCGTCGTAGCTCTACGCGACTTCGACGAGCGACATGGTCTCGCCCGCCGGGAGCATCGGTGCCCACAGGTACGACGAGATGCCGAGCCCTGCGAGCGGCTCGCCGAAGTAGAAGCCCTGGCCGTGCGTGCAGCCGAGCGCGGCGACGGCCTGGCACTGCGCCTCGGACTCGATCCCCTCGGCGACCACGTCGAGCCCCAGCGACGTCGCGAGGCGCACGATCGCGTCGACGAACACCGCGTCGAGCTCGGCATCCGGGAGGCCCATGACGAACGGACGCGCGATCTTGAGGCTGTCGAGCGGGAACTCACGGAGGTACGCAAGCGACGAGTGGCCCGTTCCGAAGTCGTCGAGCCCGAGTGCGACTCCGAGCTCTCGAAGCTCGCGCATCGTCTGCAGTGCCATCTCCGGATTCCGCATGACGCCGCTCTCGGTGATCTCGAAGGCAAGCCGCTCCGGGAGGAGATCCGTCTCGCGGAGGACCTCGGCCACCTCTCGCGAGAGCTCCGGGTTCTGAAGCTCGCTCGGAGCCAGGTTGACGTTGATCCGGAGCTCGGCGTGATTCGGGTAGGCGAGCTGCCACGAACGTGCCTGCCGGCAAGCTTCACGGAGGACCGTGCGTCCGATCTCGACCATGAGGCCGAGCTCGTCGGCGAGCGGTATGAACGCTCCGGGGCCGAGAATGCCGTGGCCGGGACGGTTCCAGCGAGCGAGCGCTTCGAACGCGACCAGGGTCTGGCCACCCTTGAGGTCGACGATCGGCTGGTAATGGACGCCGATCTCGCCGCGCTCGACGGCCCGCTCGATCGCGAACGCGAGCTCCTGGCGCTCCTTCACGCGCTGGTGCATCTCGGGCTCGTAGGTGACGAAGCCGCGCTTGCCCTCGCGCTTCGCGTCGTACATTGCGACGTCGGCGTTGCGCAGGAGCTCCTCTGCAACTCCGACATCCGGCCCGCCGAGCGCGATCCCGACGCTGGCGTGGATCGCGATCTCACGTCGATCGATCACGAACGGCTCCTCGATCGAGCGCACCAGACGGTCTGCGATGAGCTGCGCCTCCTCGACCTCGGTGTGCCGGAGGAGCACGGCGAACTCGTCGCCGCCGAGCCGGGCGGGAAGGTCGATCGGCCGGATGCAGGACTCCACCCGTCTCGCGACCGCGATCAGTAGCTGGTCTCCGATGTAATGGCCCAGGCTGTCGTTGATGGTCTTGAAGTCGTCGAGGTCGAGGAAGAGCACTGCGGCGCTTCCGTCGTCGGAGTCGGCGAGCGAGCGACCCACGCGCTCTGCGAAGAGCATGCGGTTGGGCAGGCCCGTCAGCGCATCGTGGAACGCCTGGTGGCGAAGCTGGTCCTTCAGCTCGGTGAGCTCGGTCAGAGACTCTTCCAGACGGTCGTTCTCGATCAGCACGCCCGCGTGCTCTGCGTACGTCTCGAGGAGTCGGAGGTGCTCGGTCCTGAAACGGTCGGCGTTCGTGCGGTCGCCGACGAGCAGCACACCGCGGATCTCGGCATCGACCCGCAGTGGGGTGAGCATCACCTCGCGCAGCCCGAGCTCTCCGAGGAGATGCTCGAACGGCGGCTCCGCCGCCCGCCCTTCCGATATGAGGCACGCGGTCCCGGCCTCGGCGACCGTCCAGACCGCCCGGTTCTCGGCCGGAGAGAGCGTCGCCGGTCGGAGCTGATCGTGACGCGCGGGTGTCATGGACGCGACGAGCATCGCCGACCCGTTGCGGGGGAAGAGCACGAGTCGCGCGACCTCCGCTCGGACGAGCCGCCTCGTCGTGCCGAGCAGCTCGGCCACGCCGTCGTCGAGCCCGGTCGTCCGCTGCGCTGCGCGCATCGACTCGTACAGCGTCTGGAGATGCTTCAGGCGCATCCGCTCCGACGCGTAGGCACGGAGGATCACGGCACATGCGGCGAAGGGGACGATCAGGAGGATCGTGGCCACGTCGTAGTTGCGGGCGAGCGCCACGGCGGCGAGCGCGATGCTCGAGCTCGCCAGTGCTGCTCCGGCGGTGATCGAGGCGGTCACGAGCACGGGCTCGTCCAGTCGATCTCGCGGGCGACTCAGGTATCCGATGCAGAGACTCGTTCCCGCTGCGATCGACGCCGCGATGATCGCCGCGACCCACCCGAGTGGACCGGTGTGATCCTTGCCGTCGATGATCGCGTGGAAGACGACGAGCGCGAGGCAGGTTCCGAGGGCGAGCGTCGCAATCCGAAGGATGAGGGCGCTCGGACGCAGACGACCGAAGCTCACGCCTCCGAGCGCAACTGCGGCACCGGCAAGCTGCGCGACGAGAAGCTCGTTCGGCGCCAGCATGAAGAGACCGAGGACGACCCCGGCCTCGTGCGGCGAGAGGGCGACGAGCTCGGACCGATCGCGGGCGTCAGCGACGTACAGCTCGGCCACTGCGAAGACGAGGAACAGCACCCAGAGCTGTGCCATCTTCGGGTCGAGCGGCCCCGGGAGATCACGGACACCGACGTTGTAGACGACGACTGCGGCTACCGATGTCGCGAGTGCGAGAACACCTGCCCGCCCGATGAGACGGGCCCGCCCGAGGTCGCTCAGGCGCGAGGTTGCTCGCAGAGATTCCTCTCGTGTGACCGACGCCACGTGTTACTTCCTCCTGTCTTCCCGGCAGGACCGCAGTGCCCACGAACCGTCCCCTGCTCACGCGAGTCGCACATCCCCCGACCGAGGCATGAGCAGCCTCTTTTCGGGTGACCGGTCCGGGGGCTCGAAGCCTGGCTGTGAGGCGCTGAGCCGTCGGAGCGCTACGCCGCTGCGGCTGCGGGCGCCGCGAGGATCTCGCGAAGGAACTGACCGGTGTACGAGTCCTCGATCTCGGCCACGTCCTCCGGTGTCCCGGCAGCGATGACCTCGCCCCCCGCGTCGCCGCCCTCGGGCCCGAGATCGACGACCCAGTCCGCCTGCTTGACGACGTCCAGGTTGTGCTCGATCACGAGCACGGTGTTCCCGGCGTCGACGAGGCGCTGGAGAACCTCCAGGAGCTTCTCGATGTCGGCGAAGTGGAGGCCTGTCGTCGGCTCGTCGAGGATGTAGAGCGTCTTCCCGGTCGCGACCTTCGAGAGCTCGGCGGCGAGCTTCACGCGCTGCGCCTCGCCGCCCGAGAGAGTGGTCGCGGGCTGGCCGAGCTTGATGTAGTCGAGCCCGACGTCGTGCAGCGTCTGCAGCCGGCGCCGGATCTTCGGGATCTTGGCGAAGAAGTCGAGCGCCTCCTCCACCGACATCTCGAGCACGTCGGAGATCGACTTCCCCTTGAAGCGCACCTCGAGAGTCTCGCGGCTGTACCGGCGCCCGTGGCACGTCTCGCAGGGCACGTAGACGTCGGGCAGGAAGTGCATCTCGATCTTGATCTGCCCGTCGCCCTTACACGCCTCGCAGCGTCCACCGCGCACGTTGAACGAGAACCGGCCGGGCTTGTAGCCCCGCACTTTGGCCTCGGGGGTGAGCGAGTACAGCTCACGGACGTGCGTGAAGAGATCCGTGTACGTCGCGGGGTTCGACCGAGGAGTCCGCCCGATCGGCGTCTGGTCGATGTCGATCACCTTGTCGAAGACCTCGATGCCCTCGAGCGAATCGTGATCGCCCGGCTTCGTCCGCATCTTGTTGAGCCGGTTCGCGAGCGCCTTGTAGACGATCTCGTTCACGAGCGTCGACTTCCCCGAGCCCGAGACGCCAGTGACCGCCGTCAGGCGCGCGACCGGGAACTCGACGTCGATGCCCTTGAGGTTGTGCATCGACGCACCCTTGACCGCGAACCAGCCGCGGCCGTCGTCGAGCCTGCGAGGGGGAATGGCGATCTGGCGCTCGCCCGAGAGGAAGTGCCCAGTGACAGAGCCGGCGCTGGCTTCGATCGCGCCGACAGCACCCTCCGCGACCACCTCGCCTCCGTGCTCGCCGGCTCCAGGGCCCATGTCCACGATCCAGTCGGCTGAGCGCATCATCTGCTCGTCGTGCTCGACCACGAGCACGGTGTTGCCGAGGTCGCGGAGCCGTTCGAGCGTTGCGATGAGCCTGCCGTTGTCCCGCTGGTGCAGCCCGATCGACGGCTCGTCGAGGATGTAGAGCACGCCGACGAGCTGCGAGCCGATCTGGGTCGCGAGCCGCAGACGCTGAGCCTCGCCGCCCGAGAGCGTCTTCGCTGCTCGATCGAGCTGGAGGTAACCGACCCCGACGTTGTCGAGGAACGTCAACCGCTCGCGCACCTCTTTCAGGATCCGCCGTCCGATGAGCTCCTCGGTCTTCGTCAGCTCGAGCTCGTCCACGAAGCCGAGAGCGGTTGTCACGGACAGCTTCGAGAACTCGTGGATCGACTTCTCGCCGACCGTGACCGCGAGCACCTCGGGCTTGAGCCGAGCGCCGCCGCATTCGGGGCACGGCCGGAAGCTCATGTACTCCTCGATCCGCTCGCGCTGCTGCGGCGAGTCGGTCTCGCGGTAGCGCCGCTGCAGGTTGTTCACGAGCCCCTCGAAGGCCATCGTGTACTGGCGCTTGCGGCCCATGCGGTTGCGGTACGTGACGAAGATCTTGTCGCCGTCCGTCCCGTACAGGAAGCGATCCTGCTCGTCGCGCGAGAGATCCCGCCAGGGTGTGTCGAGCGAGATCTCGTAGCGCTCGCCGATCGCCTGGATGACGCTGTCGTAGAAGCTCTGGCTCCCGATCGTCCAGGGCACGAGCGCCCCGTCGTTGATCGTCAGAGACGTGTCCGGGACGAGCAGGTCGGGGTCGATCTCGAGCTGCGAGCCGAGCCCGGTACAGCGAGGGCAGGCGCCATGTGGCGAGTTGAACGAGAACACGCGCGGCTCGAGCTCGGCAAGCGACACGCCGTGCTCGGGGCACGCGAAGTTCTCCGAGAAGGTCATCGACTCGCCATCGACGATGTCGATGGCGACGAGGCCCTCTGCGAGCGAAGTCGCTGTCTCGATCGACTGCGTGAGCCGCTGGCGAAGATCTGCCTTCATCACGAGCCGGTCGACGACGACCTCGATCGTGTGCTTGAACTTCTTGTCGAGCTCGATCGGGTCCTCGAGCAACCGCTGCTCGCCGTCCACCTTGACACGAGTGAACCCATCCCGGCGCAGCTCCTCGAGCACGTCTTTGTACTCGCCCTTTCTGTCGCGAACGACGGGGGCGTTGACCGTGAACTTCGTCCCTTCGGGAAGCCGCACCACCTGCTCGACGATCTGGTCGAGGGACTGCCCCGCGATCGGTCGCCCGCAGACCGGGCAGTGCGGTCTTCCGATCCGTGCGTAGAGCAGCCGGAGGTAGTCATAGATCTCGGTCACCGTGCCGACCGTCGAGCGCGGGTTGCGAGACGTCGTCTTCTGGTCGATCGAGATCGCGGGCGAGAGCCCGTCGATCGAGTCCACGTCCGGCTTCTCCATCATCTGCAGGAACTGCCGGGCGTAGGCGCTGAGCGACTCGACGTAGCGGCGCTGGCCCTCCGCATAGATCGTGTCGAATGCGAGCGACGACTTCCCGGAGCCCGAGAGCCCGGTGATGCACACGAGCGCGTGCCGTGGAACGGTGACGGTGACGTTCTTCAGGTTGTGCTCACGGGCACCGTGGACGACGAGCTGCTCGGCAGTCATGCGCGGTTCAGTCTACCCAGTCGAACAGACGTTCGCCCACTCAGGAGCGGCGCCTTCCCGGCCGATATCACCGCCAGCAGATGAAGACGCTCGCAGTGCTCTGTGCGCTGGCGAACCTACTCACGATCGGGCTCATCTCCTGGTTCATGTGGTTCATCGCGTCGTTCCCGTGGGAGAACTCGGACGACCCGACCGGGGACGACTGGCTCATTCCGGTGGCGCTCGTGCTCGCGGCAACCGCGGCGATGCTGCTCTTCTTCGTCGTTGCGAACCGGCCGGTCTGGGCCATGGGCGCGCTCGCGTTGCAGACCGTCATCAGCCTCGGACTCCTCTCCTACGCCCTCGACGGCTCCAGCCACAGCGACGGCAAGCTCGTCGCCGTTGCCGTTGGTGTCGAGCTCGCCGCGTTCGCTTCCGTGTGGCTCCTCCGCGCCCACCTCGCGAGACCGACCCGCGCACCGGCGTATTGACCGCTGGTCGGCGCGCGCACGGCCCCGATCCGCCAGGTACAACAGGCGGCGTGCGTCTCCTCGCGTACGCCGCCACGCTCGTCGCACTGGTAGGCCTGGCCGGGTGCGGCGGGGACGTGCCCGACGTCGCCGCCCCGGTGAAGGAGCCGGACGGGAGTGCGTCCGTCGACGAGTTCGTCGACTACGCCAAAGCCATCGACGAGGACTGGGAGCGCTCGCCCGTCATGGCGGCCGGCGAGTTTCTCCATCTCGACGAGCGCACGGCGGCGCGCATCACTGTCGAAGGCGTGGCGTCACCCGAGGGGACTGGTCCGCAAACGGTCACGGTCACGCTCGACGGCCTGCTCGACGACTCGGTTCGAACCGAGCGCTGGGTGCTCACGTTCGTGCCCGACGACGAGGTCTATCGCCTCACCGGGGCCAACTGGTCGCAACGGTGCCAGGTCGGGCGCGGGCACCAGGACTTCTCGCCCCAGCTCTGCGCGTGATCTAGCGGATCGGTCCCGGCAGATCGATCTACGGGTACGGCGGTGGCTCGGGGGTCGGGCTCGGAGGCGGTGGCGGGCTCGCGTCGGAGCCGGACTTCGTCTCCGTGGCCGTGATCTGGCCGCGGATCTCGCCCCCGACGTTCTTCGAGGTGTGGATGTTCACGTACGTCAGGCCCTTCTCGATCTTCGCCTCCTGAGCGTGCGTGATCTGGGCTCGTCCCGTCTGTCCGCTCTTGCACGGACCGCAGAGCGCGACGAGGACCGTGCCGGCCTTACCGCGTCTTCCGATGTGGATGTGTGCAGCGATCGCCCTCCCGGAGAGATGCGAGAAGGTCAGCTTCCACGTGAGGCTCGCCTTGTCGTTTGCGAGCTCGACCGACTTTCCCGTGAAGAGCCCCGTGGCAGTTGCGGGAACACCTTTCGGCTTCGGCACCTCGGACCCCGGCCTGATCGCCGCGCGGAGCTTGTAGGTGTCTGCCTGCGACGCGAACGCCATCCCGGTCAGTGTGAGCGCGGCGACCGCCACGACGATTCCCTTCAGCATGACTCTCCTCCCGCTCGCTCCCGACCAGCACGGTCGGCTACCGACCATTCCTTCGGTGGATTCGCGCCGGCGGTTTGCAGGAGTGCGTCCCGGGACGCAGCGCTACGCGCGTGCCCGGCGACCGCGCCCGAAGATCAGGCCGCCGATCGTGAAGCCGAGACCGAACGTTCCGAGAGCGAACGCGCCGACCGCCACGAACTTCCGCCAGAGCGACAGGCGCTGCCAGTGCCCGAGCGCCTCCTCCTCCTCGACGGACAGCGGCTCACCCCGACGCTGCTTACGCACGGCGCCGCCTGCACGAAGCCCGAGATAGACGTCGTCGAAGAGTTCGGGCGCCTCGTTGGACACGTTTCGAGTGTATCGGGTGCCCCGGCGGTAACGGCTCGAATTCCCGGCAGCACGGGCTTTCACGAGACCCGCTGGGTCGCAGCCACGCCGCTAGAGTCCGCGCACGTGGAACCTGCGTTAGCCGAGCTCAGGGACCACCTTCGCGAGATCGTCGACCTGCGACGAGCCGCGAGCGTCCTCTACTGGGATCAGTACGTGATGATGCCGCCCGGCGGGAACGCCGCGCGCGCTTCGCAGGTTGCGACGCTCGAGAGCCTGACCCACGACCGGTTCGTCGACGACCGCATCGGGGAGCTTCTCGGTGAGCTCGAGCCGTATGCGGAGTCCCTCCCGTACGACGCTGACGAGGCATGCCTGATCCGGGTGACGACCAGAGACTGGGCGAAGGCGCGCCGGGTTCCGTCCGAGCTGACCGCCGAGCTCGCGAAGGTCGGAGCCGAGTCGTACCAGGCGTGGGTGAAGGCTCGCGAGGACTCGGACTTCGATGCGTTCCGACCGCATCTCGAGAGAGTGCTCGAGCTACGCCTCCGCCAGATCGAATGCTTCTCGCCGTACAACGATCCGTACGACGTCCTGCTCGACAACTTCGAGCCGAGCATGCGAACCGACGAGATTCGCGCGGTCTTCGCCGTCCTCGAGCCCGAGATCGTCGCGCTCGTCGCAGAGTTCGCGACGGACGAGGAGGACGATTTCCTGAGCGGACCGTTCTCCATCGAGGCCCAGGACGCGCTCTCGCGCACGCTCATCGAGCGGTCCGGCGCGACCTGGGATCAGTTCCGGCTCGACACCACCGTGCATCCATTCGAGACGACGTTCGGCCTCGGCGATGTCCGCCTGACCTCGAGGTATGCCGAGGACGACCTCAGCTCCCTGTTCTCGGCCATGCACGAATGCGGGCACGGCCTCTACGAATGGGGCGTCAGCCCATCGCTCGACGGGACGCCGCTCTGCACCGGGGCATCGGCCGCGCTCCACGAGTCGCAGAGCCGACTGTGGGAGAACCTCGTGGGGCGATCGCTGCCGTTCTGGACGTGGTTCTATCCCCGCGTTCAGGACGCGTTCCCGGACGTCCTCGCAGACGTCTCACTCGATCGCTTCCACCGGTCCGTGAACCGTGCCCGGCGCACGTTCATTCGAGTCGATGCGGACGAGACGTCGTACGGGCTGCACATCATCCTTCGCTTCGAGCTCGAGCAGGAGCTGCTCTCGGGGAGGCTCGCGGTCCGGGACCTCCCGGATGCGTGGAACACGCGCTTCGAGGAGCTCGTCGGACTGCCCGTGCCCGACGACAGCCGCGGCGTGCTCCAGGACTCCCACTGGGCGGGAGGCTCCTTCGGATACTTCCCGTCGTATCTGCTCGGAAGCGTCCTCTCCGTGCAGATCTGGGAGAAGGCGCGTGAGGCACTTCCCGACGTCGAGGAGCAGATCGAGCGAGGCGAGTTCTCGGAGCTCCACGCGTGGCTTCGCGACAACGTGCACTCGCTCGGACGCAAGTTCACACCTGCGGAGACCGTCGAACGGGTCGTCGGGGGCCCGATCGACCCGCAGCCGTACCTCAGCTACCTGCGCGACAAGCTGGAAGCTCTGGCAGTCGTGTAGTTCAGACGGCGACGGCGAGGCCTGCCGAGCTCTCGTCGCCGAGGACGCGCTCGAGCGCGTCGACGCAGCGCGTGTCGAACTCGGTCTCCGCGCTCGAACGGAGAAGTGCCATCGCGCGCTCGTGCGACCAGGCCTCGCGGTAGACGCGTGCCGAGCGGAGTGCGTCATACACGTCGCACACGGCCATGATGCGCGTGTCCAGGTCGATCTCCTGCTCCTCGAGCCCCTGCGGGTAACCGCTCCCGTCGAGTCGCTCGTGGTGGCTTCGAACGAGACGAAGGACTGGCTCAGCGAAGCCGCCCAGCTCTTTGAGCAGCTTCCGACCGGCCTCGGCGTGCTCGCGCACGACGGCGTATTCCTCATCCGTCAGCGGGCCGGGCTTCTTCAGGATCTCGTCCGGGCATCGGAGCTTGCCGATGTCGTGCAGGAGCCCACCGACGGCGAGGCTGCGAAGCCGGGTGGACGGAAGACCGAGCTCCTCACCGACCTGAACTGCCCGCAGAGCCACCCGGCGCGTGTGCTCCTCCGTGTACTCGTCCTTCTGCGCGAGCGCCACCATGAGCGAGCGGACCTGCGAGCCGAGGAACGCCTCCTCCGCCGCAACGAGGTCGGCGCCTCGAAGGTCGCCGACCAGCGGTCGCGACGGCACCGTGCGGAGAAGGTCCGCTGCGACCGGGATGCCGACGAGAGCGATGCCGACGATCTCGAAGCCATGACCGAGCCACCAGCCGAGATCGAGATAGGTCAGAAGCAGCGCGGCGACGAGAGAGGTGGTGAGCCAGAAGAGGCCCACGACGACGACGAGATCCAGGAGCCTGTGCGTCAGCAGGTAGGTGCGAAATGCTCGGTACGCGAGGGCACCGAAGAACACGAGGCCGGCGACGAGAGCCGACCACGCGAGCGGGCTGCCCGGCTCGGGAACGTTCGGGACGAGCTGCGGATCGAGAACGGCCGCTCCGCCGAGAGCGGCAATCAGGACGATGGAGCCGGCAATCAGAGCGAGGAGCGGCCGCACGGCTTCGGGACGCCTGAGCACCGGTAGCACGCTCAGCGCGAGAATTGCCCCACCGACCGGCAGCGTCGCTCCACCCGCAAACGCGACGACCCCGTTCTGTCCCACGATGACGCCGGGAGTCGTCAGACCGTGGAGCACGAGGAGCGCGGCCATGACCGAGAACGCGCCGCCGACGAGGACGGCACGCGCATCGCTACGCCGCGCGCCCGCTACGGTCAGCGCGATCGCCGAGAGTGCCGCGACCGTGGCTCCCAGCGCGACGGCGCTGAAGTGGATCCAGCCGCCGAAGTACACCTTGTTGTGTCCGACGAAGTGCAGAAGCGCAGGCGGGACACAGGCCACGAACGCCGCAAGTGCGAGCCTCGGGACGAGCCGATCCGTCACGCACGCGGTATCGGCTCGTGCTCAATCGCGCTTGAGCCTGCCCGAAACGCTTGCTCAGGCGGCAGCGCCGAAGCGCTGAGCGGCGCGGGCGCGAGCCTTGGCGGCCTCACGCTCGCGATCGCGCGGCGGTGCTGCCGATACGAGCGCCTCGAGGAGACGTTGCGTGACGACCGTGATCTCATCCACCGCGTGAGCGAACGCGTACTCGTTCGCCTTCGACGGCTTCGCAGACCCGCTCACCTTGCGCACGTACTGGAGCGCCGCGGCCCGAATCTCGTCCTCGGTCGCGGGAGGCTCGAAGTTGTGGAGTGTCTTGATGTTTCGGCACATGCCGAGAACCTAGCTCAAGGCCGGGAGGCGACCGTGTTCCCGCAGCAGCTCGAGCACGTCGTCATGCGGGATGCCTGGCGCGACCCTGCCCTCGCGGCCGACGACGTCCGGGGCAGCCCAGAGCGCGTTCAGCACGGCTTCTTCGGTCGCCTCGACAGTCGCCGAGAAGAGGTGATTGAGCACTGCGGGAGACGCAACCGCACGCATGCCGCCAATCGCACGCTCGATGCGGCCGCCGGTGGAAAGAGCCAGGAAGATCTCGCCACTCCCGTCGTATCCGACAGAGCCCGTGCGCGCGAGGCCGAGCCCGCAGCGGCGCGCGACCCGGCCCAGCTCGTGCGGCCCGAGCGGGACGTCGGTCACAACGACGACGATGCAGCTTCCGTCCCCGTCATCGCGGGCGCCCTGCCCTCCTAGGAGCCTCCCGACGGGCACGCCGTCCACGACGAGGTCACGCCGAACGCCGAAGTTCGCCAGCACGAGGACTCCTACCGTCGCGTCGAGCTCAGGGAGGAGCCGGCTCGAAGTGCCGATGCCGGCCTTGTATCCGAAGGCCACCATTCCCGTGCCTGCCCCGACGGCGCCTTCTGCAGGAAGCTCGGCGCTCGCGGTCGCCAGAGCGAGCGCGACGTCGTCGAGCTCGACCTGGACGACGCGTGCCTCCGAGAGCCAGCCGTCGTCGCACTCGCCGACGACGGGAATGACGAAGTTCTCGACTCCGATCGACGGATCGGCCGCGATCGCCGCCCGAACTGCACCGTCGTAGACCCGGCCGACGGCCATCGTCGCGGTGAGGTAGACGGGCGTCTCGATCACCCCCCACTCCCGGATCGCGATCGAGCTCGTCAGCTCTCCCGCGCCGTTCAGGACGTCGATCCCGGCGGACACGGGCGCGCGAACGAGCGTTGCGGGGTCAGCAGGGACGATCGCGGTCACGCCGCTCCTCCCGACGCCGCGCCCTTCGGGCGGTTCGGGCTCGTCCCGCCAGATCGTCTGGTGGCCGACGACGACGCCGGGGACGTCCGTGATCGCGTTCCGCGGACCGGCCTCGTACACGCCGACCCGCAGGCCGATCTCGCGCAAACGTGGGCCGCGAGGGGCCGGGGCCGTCATCGGGCGAGCCTACAGCGGGTTCGATTAGGCTCGCAGCCGTGTCGCCCGCGCGAGAGGGCCTGTCGATTCCCGTCGCGTGGAGCGACCGCTGCCTTCTGCACGAGCCGGGCGGCGAGGTCTGGATCGGGCTGCCGGATCCCGGCAACGAGGTGCCGGCCCGCGCAGCGATCATCCGCGACGCGCTCGTCGGTGCGGGTGCGAGGCTCGTGCCGGCCACGCAGCATGGGGACGACGCGCTCCTCGATGTTCACGACGAGGGCTTCGTCGCGTTCCTGCGCAGCGCCTGGGAGCAGTGGGAAGCCGCGGGCTACCCCGTCGATCCGGGCCAGGATCGCGTGGTCCCGTACCTCTTTCCCCACCCCGGCCTGCTCGCCGGACAAGAGCCTGCCGTACCGGCTGCGATGTCAGCGAGGACCGGGCTCTACGCCTTCGACACGATGACGCCGATCGGCCCGACGACATGGGACGCGGCGCGAGCGGCCGTGGACGTGGCGCTCACGGCCGCGGATCTCGTCCTCGCCGGAGAGCCCGTCGCATACGCCTGCACCCGTCCGCCGGGGCACCACGTGACGAGGAGCGCGTACGGCGGCAGCTGCTACCTGAACTCGACCGCGATCGCCGCGCAACACCTTCGGAACCAGGGAGTCGCCACGGTTGCGATCCTGGACGTCGACGCCCACCAGGGAAACGGCGCGCAGGCGATCTTCCAGGGCCGGAGGGATGTGCTGACCGGCTCCGTTCACGTCGATCCGCGAGCCGGCTGGTTTCCCCACTTCCTCGGATTCGCGGACGAGACCACCGATGCGAACCTGAACGTCCCGCTTCAGCCGGGTGCCGGAGACGCTCCGTGGACAGCCGCGGTCGCGGAGCTCGCCGCCTGGGCGAAGGGTGCCGACGCACTCGTCGTCGCCCTCGGAGTCGACGCCGCGGCGGGCGATCCGGCAAGCCCGCTGCAGGTGACCGCCGACGGATTCCGCGCCGGAGGTCGCAGTCTCGGCGAGCTCGGCGTGCCGACGGTCGTCGTGCAGGAGGGCGGCTACGACCTCGCGACCCTCGGTGACCTCGTGCTCGCGGCTCTCTCGGGGATCGAGGAAGGAGCGTCTGCCTAGTGCCCGAGACTGGCACCGGCGCCGAGGCGGAGGGATAATCGCCGACTCACAGCAACTTCGATGACGTTGATGTCGTCAAAGCGTGCGGGGAAACGACTCTGGACACTGGAGGAAACATGAAGAGAGGGCACTCGAGACGTCTCATGCTCGTCCTACTCGCGGTCACCGCCGTCATCGTGGCGAGCGCGGCAGCGTGGGGCGGCTTCCGTGGCGGGACACAGAACGCCGGAGCGGCCGTCGACGGGACAACGGCTGGTGGAAGCGGGATCCTGCGTATCGGGACGGTCAACTACATCGACTCGTTCAACCCCTGGAACTACATCGAGGGCCAGGGCCTGAACGCGATGGTGATGACCTATCCGGTGCTCACACAGATCGACTACACGAAGGCGAAGGGGTATTACATCGTGGGCGACTGGGCCAAGTCGTGGAAAACGTCGAAGGACGGCAAGACGTGGACGTTCAAGCTCTTCCCGAACACGAAGTGGTCCGACGGACAAGCGATGACCGCCGCTGACGCTGCGTGGACGATCAACATGACCATCAAGTACCAGGACGGGGCGACTGGCGTGCTGGCATCGTCGGTCAGTCACACAAAGCGAGCGTCCGCGCCGAACGGCACGACCGTCGTCGTCAAGTACGACGCGCCGGTCGCGAATGCGCTCTGGCTCCTCGCCGCACTGCCGATCGTGCCGAAGCACGTGTGGGAGCCGCTCGAGAAGAAGGCGAAGGCCGGCGGCGCGCTCAAGACATATCGCCCGCAGGACAAGCTGCCGATGGTCACGGGTGGGGCGTACACGGTGAAGCAGTACGAGAAGAAGGGCACGACGAGCTTCATCCCGGACCCGAACTACTGGGGGCCGAAGTCAAACGCCGACGCGGTCGCTCTCACCTACTACACGAACGCCGACTCGATGATCGCCGATCTCCGGAACGGCACGCTCGACTGGATCGACCAGGTGCCGTTCAACGCCGTGAACGCGGTCAAGAAGGGGAAGGGCGTCAAGGTCAACGAGTGGCCCGGCGAGGAGATCACGAACATCACCTGGAACTCCAACTTCCGCAAGCTGAAGAACCGTGAGCTCCTCGACCCGCGGGTCAAGAAGGCTCTCTCCATGTGCGTCAACCGCGACAAGATGATCCAGGTCGTCTTCTCGGGCTACGCGACGAAGGTCGAGAGCCTCATCGGTCATATTTCGCCGTTCGAGAACCCGAATCTCGGGCCGACGAAGTACAACTGCTCCGCCGCGAACAAGGCGCTCGACAAGCTCGGGTACACGCGGGGCTCCGACGGCGTCCGCGTGGCACCGACCACGAGCGGCAAGTACGCGCAGGACGCACACCCGATGCGCTACGAGGTCATCACGCCGACGTCGACCGACTTCAACGTCAACCGGATGTTCGAGATCGTCAAGGAAGGCTTCGCAAAGCTCGGGGTCAAGGTCACGCAGAAGGTGGGCGGCGATTCGACGGCGAGCTACGCGCTCGAGACGGACACGAAGTGCGACGCTTCGAAGAACATCGGCTACTCGAAGTTCGACATCGCGATGTGGGACTGGATCCCCGGTCCCGAGCCGGACGGACAGCTATGGATCGTGACGAAGGACTCCTGGTGCTCGTGGAGCGACACCGGCTGGGACAACCCGGCCTACGACAAGCTCTACAAGCTCCAGGGCACCACCATCAACCCGGCCAAGCGAAGGGCGATCATCAACCGCATGCAGAAGATCGTGTACGACACGTTCGTCTACACGCAACTCACGAACCACGTCGCCCTCGACGCCACCTCGACGAAGTGGACCGGCTTCAAGAACCAGCTGAACGCGTACTCGAAGACGTACTACACGAGCCCGAAGAAGGTGGGCTGAGCCTGACTGACGGATCTGATCGCGAACGGCACCCCTGATGCGCGGAACCGACTACGTCGTCAAGCGGGTGCTGTTCGCGATCGGCACCGTGTTCGTCGCGATCACGCTGAACTTCGTCCTCTTCAGGGCGGTCTCCGGAGATGCCACCATGGCGCTGCGCTGCCGCCTGTGCACGCAGGAGTTCCAGGACTACCAGCGGCAACGGCTCGGGCTCGACAAGTCGAAGTGGGAGCAGTACCGGATCTACCTCGGCGATCTCGCGCATGGGAACCTCGGTCGCTCGTTACGGACGGAGGAGCCGATTCGGAGCGTGTTGTGGGAGCCGCTCAAGAACACCGTCCCGATGGTCGCGCTCGGGACCTTGTTCTCGATCATCTTCGGCATCGGGACGGGTGTGGTCGCCGCGTGGCGGCGGGGGACAGCCGCGGACAAGGGAGCGCTCTGGGGAGGCCTCGGTTTCTACTCGATGCCGCCGCAGTGGCTCGGCCTCGTGATCGTGCTATTCGTCGCGGGCTGGCTCGGGTTACCGACGTCCGGGGTCAAGGACCCGACGCTCGGGATCCTCGACGACCCGGGCGCGATCGAGGTCGTGGTCGATCGCCTCGAGCACATGATCCTGCCGGCGCTCACGCTCGGCCTCGTCATCTTCGGCGAGTACACGCTGATCGTGCGCTCGGCGATGCTCGAGACGCTGGGCGAGGACTACATCCTCACGTCCAGGGCAAAGGGTCTCACGAACTGGTCGACGGTCTGGAAGCACGGCTTTCGAAACGCGATGCTCCCGGTCATCACGCTCGTCGCGCTCTCGCTCGGGTTCATCATCGGGGGAGCGATCACCGTCGAGTACGTCTTCTCCTACCCGGGAATCGGACTCCTGATCGTCGAGGCAATCGACCAGCGTGACTACCCCGTTCTCCAGGCTGCGTTTCTGCTGCTCACGTTGTCGGTCATCTTCTTCAACCTGCTCGCCGATCTCCTCTACTTCAAGTTCGACCCGCGGGTGACCGAATGAGCAACGCTCACCTTCGGCTCGCGTTCGCCAGCGGACAGGGAAACGGAAACCATGTTTCCTCCCGCGAGGCCCCCTTCTTCTCGAGATCGTGGGGAACCTCCCGGTTCCCCACGCCCCTCCCCGCTCATGGCACGGAGATCGGCCCATGAGCCCCGTTCAGCCCGGCGTGTCGACTCCCGAGGCTCCGCCTCCCACCCCATCGCTCGCCATTCGTGCGCTGGCTTCCCCCGTCCTCCGCAACAAGACCGCCATGGTCGCGGTCGGAGTGCTCGCCTTCTTCGTCTTCCTCGCGGTTGCCGGGCCGCTCCTGATCGACGGTGACCCGAAGGCTCAGGTAGGCGCGGTGTTCGAGCCGCCGAGCCGGGAGTTTCCGCTCGGCACCGACGGTGGAGGCGCGAGCATGGTCTCGATGCTGATCGCGGGCGCCAGGGTCTCGCTGCTCATCGGCTTCTGTGCCGCTGCGATCTCTGGACTCATCGGCGGCGCGGTCGGCATCCTCTCCGGCTTCTTCGGCGGGAAGACGGACACCGCACTCATGCGCGTGACCGACTACTTCTTGGTCATTCCCGACGTTCCGCTGATGATCGTCATCGCCGCGCTCTTCGGTCGCAGCACCTGGAACATCATCGTGATCATCGGGATCATCTACTGGACGTTCACGGCACGCCTATTGCGTGCGCAGACGAAGAGTGTCCGTGAGCGCGTCTACGTGCAACGCGCTCGGGCGCTCGGCGCCGGCAACTCGAGGCTGGTCATGCGCCACGTCTTGCCACAGGTGACGCCGCTCCTGATCGCGAACACTGTGCTGCTGATCGCGTATGCGATCTTCGCCGAGACGTTCATCACATTCCTCGGCCTGGGAGACCCGAGCTCGATCTCGTGGGGTCGATTGATCGAGAACGCGTTCAACGACGACGCGATCATCAACAACGCGTGGTGGGCGATTATCCCGCCGGGCCTCTGCGTGATGTTCGTCGTGCTTGCCTGCACGATCATCGGTCAGACACTGGAAGAAGCGCTCAATCCACGCCTGCGCACGGGCCATCTCTCGGTGAGGCGCTTCCGGGTGCTGCCGCGATCCGTGCAACCCGAGCACCAGAAGCCGTGAAACCGGCACTGCTGGAGGTCGAAGACCTCAACGTGTGGTTCGACCTGCCGAACGGTGGCACGCTGCACGCCGTCCAGGGCGTGTCCTTCTCGGTTGCCGCAGGCATGCGGCTCGGCCTGGTCGGCGAGTCCGGGTGTGGCAAGACGACGAGCATCCTCGCGCTGATGGGCCTGCTACCACCCACGGCGTCAGTCTCCGGTCGAATCACGTTCGACGGTGTCGACGTGCTCGAAGGGGGCGAGCAGACCATGGCGCCTCACCGCTGGAAGGACATCGCGATGGTCTTCCAAGGCGCGATGAACGCGTTCGATCCGGTCAAGCGCATCGGCGAGCAGATCGTCGAGCCGATGGAGCTCCACGGAGTGGCGACGGGGCGGGAAGCGGCGGCCCGCGTCCGCGAGCTGCTCGAGACGGTCGGGATCCAGCCCGAGCGGGCGAGGAGCTATCCGCACGAGCTCTCCGGGGGAATGCGCCAGCGCGCGGCGATCGCGATGGCGCTCGCCTGCAACCCGCGCATCCTGCTCGCAGACGAGCCGACCACCGCGCTCGATGTGATGGTCCAGGCGCAGATCCTCCAGCTCCTGACGCACCTCTCGGACGAGCTCGGTCTCGCGCTCGTGTTCGTCACGCACGACCTGCCGATCGTCGCCCAGACGTGCACGCACGCCGCCGTGATGTACGCCGGGAAGATCGTTGAGAAGGGCCCGACCGATGCGCTCTACCACGAGACGCGGCACCCCTACACGCGGCTGCTCTGGTTGGCGACTCCCGACCTCGAGTCGCACGACGACGTGGTGTCGATCCCGGGTGTGCCTCCTCGACTCGACGTCGAGCTCCGCGGCTGTCCGTTCGCTCCGCGGTGCGACCGGGCCGAGGCACGCTGCACGTCCGAGCGGCCCGAGCTGCGAACCGTGGGTGAAGGTCACACCAGCGCCTGCCACTTCGCGAGCTCGCTGGAGGTCGTGAGGTGAGCAGCACGCCGAACAACGGCAGGCCGCTGCTCGAGGTCGAGGACCTGGTCGTCCGCTACAGCGTCCCACGCGGGCTGAGCGGTGTGCTGCTTCGTCGTCCGCACCGCTACGTGCATGCGGTCTCCGGCGTCTCGCTCACCGTGCGACGGGGCGAGATGGTCGCGCTCGTCGGTGAGTCGGGCTGCGGAAAGACGACGACTGCGCAGGCGATTCTCCGGCTTGTCCCGACGGACTCGGGAAGCGTGCGCTTCGACGGGATCGACGTCACGACGCTCGCGCAGAACGATCTCCGCAAGCTTCGCCGCCGCATGCAGATCATCTACCAGGATCCGTACGAGTCGTTGGATCCCCGCTTCCGCGTGTCGGCGACCGTCGCCGAGCCGCTCCTGATCCACAAGATCGGCTCTCGCGCCGAGCGAAACGTGGCGGTGGACCATGCGCTCGAGCAGGTCGGGCTCGCGCCGCCGGAGCTCTTCGCGCTGCGGTTTCCGCACGAGCTCTCCGGAGGTCAGAGGCAGCGGGTCGCACTCGCCGCGAGCCTGGCGCTGGAACCTGATCTCCTCATCGCCGACGAGCCCGTCTCGATGCTCGACGTCTCCGTCCGCGCCGGCATCCTCGCGATCCTCGACGAGTTGCGCGATCGCGGCCTGGCGGTCCTCATGATCACGCACGATCTTTCGACGGCCGCTCGCTTCGCTGATCGCATCTGCGTCATGTACCTCGGGCGGATCGTCGAAGAGGGCGCCTCGAACGACGTCATCGAACGTCCGCGCCATCCGTATACGAAGGCGCTGCTTTCCGTCGTACCGCGACGAGATCCGCGACGACGGGTCACCGCTCAGATCCTGCGCGGTGAGACGCCGAACCCGATCGAGGTCCCCTCCGGCTGTCGTTTCCACCCACGCTGTCCGATCGCGATCGATTCGTGCCAGGTCAGCGAGCCCGAGCTACGCGGCGCGGCCGGCGCAGCCGACCATCGAGCCGCGTGCTTCCTTGCCGACTAGTCCCGGTCGCGCTACTGGAGGCGGCGCGGGATCGTGCGCTCGAAGCGTCGCTCCACGCGGCCGATGCCCACGACTCCTTCGCCTTCCCCCAGCTCCTCGGCGATGACGTCCACGACGACGTGGTAGGCGTCCGCGTCCGAGCGCAGCTCGAGCCGCGCCTCGGTCGCACAGTCGGCCTCGGGCCAGCGGATGACATACCGGCTCGTCGCGCGTGCCCAGCCTGCGCCGGGATCCGTGGTCGAGACGGCGATCACACCCTCGTACCGCTCCTGGACGCGCGACTCCTCGTCTCCGTCGTAGTCGGATCCGTGAGAGATGACCGCGCGCGCCTCACGGGCGAGGACGTCCCGCTCGATCCGCCAGACGGTCGGAGGTTGCTCGCCGGATCGCTCGGGGCCGTGCGAGTCCTTGCCGGACGACGGCGCGAACTGCGGAGGCTCCGCCACGGGCTCGCCCTCGACGAGGGGGAGCGCGAGCTCGATCGACGCCCGGTCCAGCGTGAGGAGCCCTGACCGTGGCGGCGGCCAGTTGTTCGGCCAGTCCGAGCCGGCGAGCGAAAGACGGATCCGGTGTCCTGCCTCGAACACCCACGAGGTCGCGTCGAGCTCGACCTCGACCGCCGCCGGTCGACCGGGCTCGAGTGGCTCGGGAGCGCTCGAGGACTCGCGGTGCGCGAGGTTCAGGAGGCCGCGCGTCACGAGCGCCGACGTCCCGTCCGGGAAGACGTCACAGAGCTTTGCCGACAGGTATGCGACGGGCACCGTCGACGTTAACGTGGTCGCGAGCCGTGGATGGCCGAGGATCTCCACGTCATGCTCGAATGGCCCCCACTCGTAGACGCGCGACCGCGCATCGTCTTCGCGCTGATCCGTCGGTTGCCCCCACGGCAGCCGGCCGGCGCACGAGATCCAGGCGCTCGCGCCGACGTCCCCTTCGATCGGGAGCTCGTCGGTCCCGCGTCGTGGTTCGACCGTCAGCACCTCGAGCCGCCCGCGCTCGAGCGGCCACTCGGGCTCCGAACGCCACTCGCCTCGCAGCTCGTGCGAGGTCCGGCTCGGGACGGGTCGAGCGCCGCACGAACACCTGGATCGGCGGCTCGTCCTCGATCCCGTTCGGCTCGTCGCACAGCCAGCGCCGGAACCAGCGGATGAGCTCGGGGACGAGGTCGATGTGCGGCCCTGGAAGCGACGTTGCGGTCGACATGTGGCTCCAGGGGCCGACGAGCAGACGCTTCGGGCAGTCGAGTGCCTCGAACGTCCGGAACGTGTTGTTCCGGTAGCCGTCCGCCCAGCCGCCGACGAGCATGGTCGGGCACGCGATGCGCTCGTAGCCGGGCCGGAGCGACCCGTGGCGCCAGTACGGGCCGTCGAGCTGCTCCTCGAGCCAGCGCAGGAGCCACGGCTCCGAGGCCTCGATGCGCCGGAGCCACGCATCGCGCCAGCCTTCGCCGGCGACGGACGGCACGGGCGGGAGCACGACGAGCGCCGCCATGTACTGGACGTAGTCGAGGAGGTCCAGTCCGCGCAGAGCCCCGCCCGAGTAGTGAACGTCGTCGGTGTAGCGGTCATCGGTCGCGAAGATCGCGCAGATCGCGCCGAGCGCAGGCGGCTGCTCGATCGCCATCTGGATCGAGTTGAAGCCGGAGTAGGACGTCCCGTACATCCCGACCCGCCCGTTGCTCCACTCCTGCGCCGCGAGCCACGCGATCACCTCGGCGAGGTCGGCCTGCTCCTGCGGCGGGTACTCGTCGGTTGCGACTCCCTCGGACGACCCGGTGCCGCGCAGGTCGACGCGCGCGACCGCCAGAGCTCCTTCCCGGCACAGCCGCTCGTACTCCGGCGTGTACGACGAGGTGAGATCGTCCATCCGGTACGGCAACGCCTCGAGCACGGTCGCCGCCGGCCGCTCGTCCGGTAGCCACAGCCGCGCCGCGAGACGCGTGCCGTCGGAGAGCGGGATCCAGGCGCGCCGGTGCTCGCTGCCGTGCTCCACGGCTTGCTCGACTGATTTCTCCACCGAAGCGATCCTACGTCGAGCGGCCACTAGGATCGGCGCTCGGTGGACCTGCGCCTCACTCCCGAGCAGCTATCGCTCCGCGAGGAGGCGCGCGCCTTCAGCGAGCGCATGCGGCCGCACCTCGATGCGGATCCGGAGTGGCGTCGCCAGGGCCTCCTGTCGGACGGCGACTCGCGCCCGGTGACCGAAGCCCTCGGCCGCGCGGGTTGGATCGGCGTGCCGTGGCCGGCGGAGCTCGGCGGAAGAGGTCTGGGCCACCTCGACGCGGCCCTCGCGGAAGAGATCTTCGGCTACCACTGGCTGCCGCTGTCGCTCTACCTCCTGTCGGCGAAGACCATCGGGGCCGCGCTCGCGCGATACGGAAGCAATGAGCTCAAGCAGCGGCTTCTCCCGTCGATCGCAGGCGGCGATCTCGTCTTCTGCCAGGGGTTCTCGGAGCCAGGCGCCGGCAGCGACCTGGCGTCGCTTCGAACGCGCGCCGTCGTCGAGAACGACCGCTTCGTCGTCGACGGCCACAAGATCTGGACCTCGAGCGCGCACCTCGCCGACTGGATCTACCTCGCGGTCCGCACCGAACCGGATGCGCCGAAGCATGGAGGCATCTCTGTGCTCGTCGCCGACCTCGCGACGCCCGGAATCACCGTGCGGCGGTTCCCGACACTCGGCGGCGGGTCGCTCTGCGAGGTGTTCCTCGACGGCGTCGAGATACCGCGTGCGAACCTCGTCGGCGAGCTCCACGAGGGTTGGTCGGTGCTCATGCACACTCTCGACTTCGAGCGAATCACGGCAGAGAAGCTCGGGGGTGTTGCATGGGTTCTCGACGAGGTCGAGCGGCATCTCCATGAGACCGGGCGCCTCCGATCCGTCCAGGAGCTCGTGGCACGGCTTCGAGGCGAGCTCGAGGCCGCACGTCTCCTGTCCTTCCGCGCAGCCTGGCTCCTCGATCGAGACGAGCCGGCCGCGGCCGCGTCAGCCACGGCCAAGCTGGCCGGCGCGCGCGTTACTCAGCGCGTCGCCGATGCCGCGTGCGACCTGCTCGGGCTCGACGGGCTCGTGGACGGCGATCCCGCGTCGCCGGCAGAGGGACGCGTCGGAGCTCTCTACCGGGCCGCGATCGGGTCGACGATCGCAGGGGGTACCACCGAGGTGCAGCAGCTGGTCATCGCCCGCCGAGGGATCGGGCTGTGAGCGGGCCGCTCGAAGGCGTGCGTGTTCTCGAGTACGCGCAGTACGTCGCAGGCCCGTTGTGCGGTGTCGTGCTCCGCGATCTGGGGGCAGAGGTGATCAAGATCGAGCCTCCTGCGGGCGACGGCTATCGGTACGTGATGCCTGTCTCGCCGGGCCTTGGCCGCTTCTTCATCCCACTGAACCGCGGCAAGCGATCGGTGGTCGCCGACCTGAAGACCCAGGACGGACGACAGCTGAGCGATTCACTGCTCGAACGCGCCGACGTCGTCCTCCACAACTATCCCCCGGCCAGGGCCGCGGCGTTCGGGCTGGACTGGGAGACGGTCCACCCCGCTCACCCCGCGCTCGTCGTCGGCGTCGTCACGTCTTTCGGCACGACAGGCCCGCTTGCCGGGGATCCTGCCTACGACCTCGTCGCCCAGGCTCGCTCGGGCCTCCTGACCGCCCACGCCGGCCCCGGCGAGACGGTTCCCGTTCGGGCGGGAGGCATCCCCATGGCCGATCTGACCGCGGGGTATCTGCTCGCTTCGAGCGTGCTCGCGGCCCTCGTCGGCGCACGTACGACTGGTTCCGGATCGCTTGTCGACGTGTCGCTGCTCGCAGCCGCGCTGGCGGTTCAGGTCCAGGACCTGGTGTGGCTCGAAGACGAGGGCGGCCCGGAGCCGCGGATCGCGACGCCGGCAGACCTGGCGACGAGAGCGGCAGAGATCACCGCCGACCTGGCGATGAACCCCTACTACCGCTGCTACGCGACGAGCACGGGGTTCATTGCCGTTGCCTGCCTCAACCGTGTCCAGCGCGAGTCCTTCCTTGCGCTGTTCGGCCTCGACGACCCTACGATCGCCGCTCCAGACGTCGTTCCCTCGCAGGCGGACGTGCTCGCAGCCAAGAAGCAGCTGACAGCCGAGGTCGAGACGCGGATCTCGGCGGAGGCAGCTTCGGCCTGGCTCGACCGGCTCGCCGCCGCTGGAGTACCGGCAAGCCCGGTGCTAATGCGTGAGTCGGTGGAGAGCGACGAGCAGGTTCGGGCGTCCGGGCTCGTCGCCGAGGTCGAACAGCCCGGGCTGGGGCGTGTTCGGATGTTGAGCTCGCTCGTCGGTGATCCCGCTACGGCGCCCGCGCCCGAGCTCGGCGCCGACACCGACGCCGTGCTCGGGCAGCTCGAATGAGGTTCGACGTCGCGCCCGAGCTCAGGCTGTTCGGTGACTCCGTGCGCGCAGCCATCGGCGACTGGGAGCCGGAGCGCGAGCCGGAGCTCGCA
The DNA here is from genome assembly GCA_963734825.1 of uncultured Actinomycetes bacterium. Taxonomy (GTDB): domain Bacteria; phylum Actinomycetota; class Thermoleophilia; order Gaiellales; family Gaiellaceae; genus GMQP-bins7. Next base: position 142,718 of record CAVTIQ010000006.1, read on the forward strand.
TCGTGGCTCGACGACCGCGACGACGAGCTCGCCGCCCGACTCACCGACGTCGGCTGGCACGAGCTCTCGGCTGGCGACGACATCGGTGCGATCGTCGCCGGCGGGCTCGAGCTCGGCCGCGCCGTCGCCCCGATCTGCCTCGTCGACGAAGCGACGCTCGGCGCGCCACTCGCTCTCGACGGCCGCATCCGCCATGGACACGAGTCGGAGACATGCGCCGTACCGTCTTCCGGCTGGGGTCTCGTGCTCGGTCGTCCAACGGGCGCGCGAAGACACGAGCAAACCCTCGACGGCTCCGGCACCGTGCTCGCGTCGATAGACGACGCGGCCGCACTCGACCCACACGATGCGGACGAGCGCTGGAGCGCCTGGACGGCGGCGACCCTCGCCTACGTCGCAGGACTCGCGGCAGCCGCCTTCGACGCGGCGGTCGAGCACGCGCGCTCGCGCGAGCAGTTCGGCCGTGCGCTCTCGGCCATGCCCGCGGTGCAGGCTCGCCTCGCGGATGCGGCGCTCCTCGTCGACGCGCTCGAGCTCACCGCCTGGCAAGCGGCTACGCCGACCGACGTCGAGCGAACGCCGGCGCTCCTCTGGGCGGGGTCAGCGTGCCGCGACGTCACGGCTTCCTCGCACCAGGTGCACGGCGCGATCGGCTTCGCGCTCGAGACCGGCCTCCACCGCTACTTCCGTCGCGCGAAAGCGGTTCAGGTGTGGGCGGCGGCCGTCTGCCGGGCGACTACGTCGTAGTCCCGACGAATGCCTGGAGCTCGCGCCGAAGGTCCTTGATCTCGTCCCGGAGCTTGGCCGCGTACTCGAAGCGGAGCTCCTCGGCGGCGAGGTACATCTCCTCCTCGAGCGTGACGACGAGCTTCTCGAGCTCGTCGGGGGTCATCCCCTCGACCTCGACCTTGCCCCGGCGACGGCGCGAGGGGACGTTCGGCGACTCGAGGGAGAGGAGCTCCGTGATGTCGGACACGCCCTTGACGATCGACTCGGGCGTGATCCCGTGCTCGGCGTTGTACGCGAGCTGCACCTCGCGACGCCGGTTCGTCTCCGCGAGCGCACCCTGGATCGCCTCGGTCACCTTGTCTCCGTACAGGAGCACGCGCCCGTTCACGTGGCGCGCAGCGCGCCCGATCGTCTGGATGAGCGAGGTCTTGCCCCGGAGGAAGCCCTCCTTGTCGGCGTCGAGCACGGCGACGAGCGAGACCTCCGGCAGGTCGAGACCCTCGCGCAGCAGGTTGACGCCGACGAGCACGTCGTAGTCGCCGAGCCTGAGCTCGCGGATGATCTGGATCCGCTCGAGCGTGTCGATCTCGGAGTGGAGATAGCGGGCGCGGATCCCTGCCTCGAGCAGGTAGTCGGTCAGGTCCTCGGCCATCTTCTTCGTCAGCGTCGTGACGAGGACACGCTCGCCCACCTCCTCGCGCCGGCGGATCTCGTTCATCAGGTCGTCGATCTGGTTGCGGGTCGCTCGCAGCTCGACCTCTGGGTCCACGACACCGGTCGGGCGGATGAGCTGCTCCGCGACGACCTGCGAGCGCGAGAGCTCGAACGCGCCGGGAGTCGCCGAAAGGAAGACGAGCTGAGGCACCTTGGCGAGGAACTCGTCGAAGCGGAGCGGCCGGTTGTCGAGCGCCGACGGAAGGCGGAAGCCGTAGTCGATGAGCGTCTGCTTGCGCGAGCGGTCGCCCTCGTACATGCCGCCGAGCTGGGGAACTGTCTGGTGCGACTCGTCCACGAAGATCACAAGGTCGTCAGGGAAGTAGTCGATCAGCGTGAACGGGTGTGAGCCCGCCTGCCTTCCTTCGAGGACGCGCGAGTAGTTCTCGATCCCGTTGCAGAAGCCGAGCTCCCTGAGCATCTCGAGGTCGTACTCCGTGCGCTGACGGATGCGGTGGGCCTCGAGCATCCGCTCCTCGGCCTCGAACTTCGCAACCTGTTGCTCCAGCTCGCGCCGGAGCTCGTCGACCGCTCGCTCGACGGTGGGCGCGGAAGTGATGTACTCGGTCGCGGGCCAGATCGCGAGGTTCTCGAGCCGCGAGTAGACCTCGCCCGTCAGCGGGTCGAAGTGCGTGATCTGCTCGACCTCGTCGCCGAAGAAGGACACGCGATACGCGGTCTCCCCGTTCGCAGGCTGCACCTCGACGACGTCTCCCTTGACCCGGAAGCGGCCACGGCCGAGCACGGTGTCGTTCCTCACGTACTGGCTGTCGATCAGCTTCCGCAGGACTTCGTCGCGATCGTGCTCCTCCCCCACCTCGAGGACGAGCAGGCGCTCGCGCCACTCCTCGGGCGACCCGAGCCCGTAGATGCACGACACGGACGCGACGACCACGACGTCTCGGCGCGTGAGGAGCGAGGCGGTCGCCGAGAGCCGCAGCCGAGAGATGTCGTCGTTCCGCGACGAGTCCTTCTCGATATAGAGGTCGGCCTGCGGGATGTACGCCTCGGGCTGGTAGTAGTCGTAGTACGAGACGAAGTACTCCACGGCGTTGTCCGGGAAGAACTCCCGGAACTCGTTGCAGAGCTGGGCCGCGAGCGTCTTGTTGTGCGCGATGACGAGTGCCGGACGCTGGAGCTTCTCGATCGTCCACGCCATCGTCGCGGTCTTGCCGGTGCCGGTCGCGCCGAGGAGCGTCTGGAAGCGATTCCCGGCCGCCACCGACTCGACGATCTGCCCGATCGCCCTGGGTTGGTCGCCCATGGGTGAGTACTGGTCGGTCGCCTTGAAGGGCCTCTCCATCGGGCTAGCGTAGCCGCGCACGGCCGTTCCGCCAGTCCTCGCGGAACCCGATACAGTCGCGCCCCGGAGAGGAGGTTCGGGATTTCAGCAGGCCGTCTATTCGGCGTTCTCGTCGCGCTCGCCGTCGTGTTGCCGGTGGGAGCTCATGCGAACATCGCGACGGTCAGCGTGCGCAACGAGGCGGAGTTTGCCCGCGCAGTGTCAGCCGCCCGAGAGACCGGCGGCACGATCCATCTCCTTCGCCACTTCTATCGCGGCGAGCTGGTGGTTCCCGCACGCTCTGCGCGGCCGTTGCGGATCGTCGGCGGGCCGGGCGTGCGGGTCGAGCGTCTGTTACTCGACCACACGCAGCACGTCTCCGTCGAGAAGCTGACCATCGCCCCGATCACCGACGACGCTGTCCTCGGGATCTACGGCTCCCGGCACGTCGATGTCCAGGACGTCCTCGTCACTGCCGAGCGGACTCGTCTGCAGGCCAAGATCCACGTTCGCAACTCGAGCCACGTCGTCATACGCGGGAGCGAGTTCCGACACTGCGGCGACCGCTCGCCGAACCTCTCGAACTGCCTGCATCTCAGGCCGCGCACGCGACACGTCCGGATCCTCGACAACTGGTTCCACGACTGCCGAGGATGCGACTTCCTCCACGGCCGCTTCGGATTCGATCTCACCCTGCGGGGGAACCGCTTCGAGCGGGCGCTGCCGTGTCGCATGCACAACCGCTTCCGTTGCGGGCATCAGGACCTGATCGAGCTCTTCTCCGGACAGCGGCTGCGCGTCGAGAGCAACTCGTTCGGCGTCTACAAGATCGGGGCCGCGCAGCTGTACCTCTTCGGCAAGATCGATCACGTCACCATCGTCAACAACGTCTTCCGCGGTACGGATCCGAAGGTTCCGGGATATCGAGCGCGGGTCGCGATGATCATCGGCAGTCGCCATACGAAGCGCGTGCCTCGTGACGTCGCAGTGATCAACAACACGATCCTCACGGGGTCCCGCCGCATCGACGGATATGCGGGCTCGATTCGGATGAGCGGCGTCTACTGGACTATCAAGCGAAGCAGACGCCCGCTGCTCGCGAACAACGTCATCGCCCTGCTCGAAGACCCGCACTACGTGTGCAGCGTGGCGCGTGCGGTCGTATCGAACGTCATCCTCCGTGGAGCCGCCTGCCGCGGCTCCAACCACGTCGGGCCCGCGTACCTGGACTCCCACGGTCGACCCACCGACACGTCGTGGCTCGTGATCGACCAGGGGAGCCGCCAACGTGCTCCCCGATTCGACATCGACGGCCGTCGCCGCGGCCACTGGCCCGACATCGGGGCATTCGAGTACCGCGGCCGTTAGTCACGTCGTACTAGCGCAGGTACCTCTCTCGCTCCTCGTCCGTGAGCTTGCGACCAGTCCTGGCCAGCCGCTCGTTCGCGAGGGCGAGCAGGTCGTCGAGCCCGCTGCAGAGATCGCACGTGTACTTGCGGACGGTTCCGTCGGCTCCGCCGGTCACGATGACGCGCCCGGACGGGTCGAACCGAACGGCCGTAACAGGGCCCTCATGACCCTGCAGGCGCAAGATCGGATCCGCCCCCAGCGGATCCCAGAGTGCGGCTCGGGTAGCCGCAGTAACGATCCATCGCCCGTCAGGGCTGAACGCGACATCGTGGACCGCCGAGTTGGGCGACAAGACATTGAGCGTCGTTCGCGTCGCGGTGTCCCAGATCTGGACGGTGCGATCGCGACTTGCTGTCGCGAGAAGCCGTCCGTCGGGGGAAAACGCAACCGCGAGCACTCTGTCCCGGTGCCCTCCGAGAACGCTCGCCCGGCCGTCCATCTTCAGGACGACCGTGTTGCCACGGATCGTCGCGGTCATCCCATTCGGACCGTCGATCGTTCTTTGCGGCTTCTTGCCCGGCTCGACACCGAGCTGCTTTCCCGTGTCGAGCTCGATGACATGCCCGCGGCCGCCCGCGGTTGCAAGCGCGCGACCGTGCGCGTCGACCTCTAGCCCGGTTACCGGCGACGCTAGCCGCGCAAGCTCGGTCAACATCGGCTGATCCAACGCGTCCCAGATTCGTGCCGTTTCGTCCATGCTGGCGGTCACGACAGAGCTCCCGACCGGACCGGAAAACGCTGCTGACGTCACCGACTCCTCCGTGGCCCTTGAGGGCGAGGCGTTCGTCCCCCGTATCGGCGCTCGACACATGCACGTCCCCTTCATGACTGGCAGTCACGATGTAGACGCCGTCGGTGCTGTACGCGACGTCCGTGAGGCTGGTCGCGCTCCCAGTCAGCGGCGCGGCCACGCCGCCGACCGCAAAGCGCCACACACGGCCCACTCCGTCGGTGCTCGCAGCCGCGACGAACGCACCATCCGGGCTGAACGCGAGCGCGGTCGGATGACCCTTGTTGTCGGGCAGCGAACGAACGCGGCGGCCGGAGGCGGCGATCCAGACGCGGATGCTGCTCGTCCGCAGATCCCGTGGCGACTCGCCTGTTGTCATCGGAGATTGCCGCGGACATCGCTCCGGGATGCGGAAACACCCTCCGCACCGCACCTGACTTCACATCGACCAGCCGAACGCGGCCATTCCCGATCGCAAGTGCGAGCGAGCCGTCCGATGAGATCTCGGCACTCTCGACGCCGTCGAGCCCGGGTACCGCGGCGACCTTTCCATCGAGACCGACCATGCGAAGTCGGCCGTCACGACCCGTCAAAAGCGCGCCGCCGTCTTTCGCAAACGACGCATCGAGGGCTGGAGTCCCGCTCGCGACCGTTTCACGAATCTCACCCGTCACTCCGTCGGCGACGACCACGGAGCCGTCCGTGGTCGCAGCCCGCACTTCCCCGCCTCGGAGCATGGCCCCGAGCAGAGGCTCGCCGACGTCGACGACGGTCGTCACCCGAGACATGACGAGAGCGTTGCGGAGCGTCGCTTCGGCGGTCCCGCTCCGCGTCATCAGAGCCGCCGTTCGCGCGAGTAGAAGGCTCAGCTCGGGATCGAAGTCGAGCAGAGTGGTCGCGCGTGCCTCGAGCTCGTGAGCCTTCGACTCTCGCGCCTGGGTGCGAGCCTCGCTCCGCTGCGAGAGTGCGTACACCGTCACGGCCGCCATCACGGCAAGGAGCACGCTCCCCAGCCCGATCACCGTCAGCAGCAGCCGGTGCCGGCGGTCTGCAGCTTCCTTCTGGAGGACGAGCTCCCTCTCCGCCTCGTGTTGCGTGCGCCAGGCGAGCACGGGGTGCGCGAGCACGTCGTGGAAGATCTCGTAGCGCACCCCTCCCCCCTCGTGGAGCGAGCGCAGGATCCTCCGCTTCGTCAGCGTCGCCAGCACCGGTTGCAGTTCCTCGAGCGGAACCCCTCCGAAGTCGACGAGATCGTCGAGCTCGTGCGCGATCTTCGTGCCGGACGGTGTGACGAGATGGTTGAAGAGCCTCGACGCAACATCCTCCTGGCTCGGAGTGAGCTCACCCAACGCGCTTTCCAAGTGCTCCTCCACGATCTGCTGCGCTCCGCCGAGTCTCTCCAGCGTGTCCGCGCGCAGCGTGTCGGAGCCGACGGCACGCTCCTCGTCCCAGAGCCGCTGCATGACGAGCTGAAGGTAGGGCGCCTCGATCCTCGCACCGTCCTCGGCCGATTCGACCGCGCCGAGCCCACCCATTGCGGGCTCGATCCGGCCTGCGCCGACCTCGTCGAGCACCCGCTCGATGAGCGCAGGCTCAATGGCCACGGCGTCGCAGGTCAGCTCTGCGAAACGCTCGACGGGTCGCACGACTGCCGCGCGGGCAGCCTCGCGATCGAGCCGGTCGAGACGAAGCGTGTTCGCGAACAGGCCCGGAATCCGGCCCGTAAAGCGGTCGAGCTTCGCGAGCGAGTCCTCACGCAAGCGAGACGAGCACGTTTACGCGTAGCTGCGAGGTCAGCACCGCCGGGAGCAGCTCGCCGAACGTCCCGGGTCCGCGCTCGTCCCCGTGGTACAGGAAGTACTCCTCGGCCTGGTCGAGGACGAGATACACGTCGCGTCCGGACTGCGCGCGTTCGAGGCCCTCGAGCGCGGAGCCGTTCGAGTCCAGACCGGCAGCCTCGACGATCTCTTCGGACAAGGCGGCAGCCGGGTCTTCGCTCCAGCGGGCGAAGACGACGACAAGGGGCTCTTCCGGGAGCTCTCTCAGAGAGCGCGCGACCGCTGCACGCAAGAGCGAGGACTTGCCGACTCCGCTCGGGCCGTACAGGACCGTCAGCCGCGAGGCGATGAGATTCGCGACCACGATCTCCCGCTCGCGCTCGCGCCCGAAGAACAACAGCGCGTCGAGCTCGGAGTCCTCGAACGCACTGAGGCCCTTGTACGGCGACTCCGGGAGGCCGGTCACGTGACTCCCAGCCGCTGCTCGAGCAGCTCGACGTACGACTGTGGATCGACGTCGACGACCGTGACGTCGTACCGCCGCCAGAACGCCTGCGCGAGAGCGCTCGGGGACTGCTGGACCGCCCACGAGCGATACGCGACAGGGCGCTCTCCCCAGATCCGGTTGAGGATGAGGCGCAAGTTCCAGTCGGCCATCTCGTAGCCGAGGAAGAGGAAGTGGCTTCGGCGCAACTTGGCCGCGAGCGACACGGGAACGACTGCGGCGAGCTCCGAGTGCCCGAGGTAGTCGATGTAGTCGTCCTCGGTGATGACGAAGCTCTCCCACTCGCGCTCGGGAAGTGGGTCGACGGCCCCGTGGAGCTTCAGCAGGATCGTGCGGCGCTCGAGCGAGAGCTCGACGGCGTACGTGTTGGGGACGTCGATCGGACGGGGAGGCTGGCCCGGCGCACGGTGCCAGAAACGCCCCCGCTGCGGACCCGACGCCACGTACGCGACGACATCGAGCTCCTCACCTGCTTCTTCGAACGCTCGCTCGAGAGCAAGGTCGTAGTTCGTGCTGACGATCAACTGATGGAGCGCGCCACGATCACGGAGGAGTGCCGGAACCCGCGCGAGGAAGCGATGGAGCGGGCCGGGCTCGACTGCGGCCTCGAACCGCGCGTGTAGCTCGTCGTACAGCGGCCCGGCGCCTTTCATCGTTGCGACGTACTGGGAGATCCGCGTGAGGTCGACGGGCCGGTCGTTCGGCACGTCGAACGCCCGTGCGAGGTGAGTGGCGAGATCGGCTGCGCTGTCGAGACCGAGTACCGGGATCACCCGCCCGGCCGATAGTGCCTTCACAATCTCGCCCTCTTCGTCCTCCGCGGCACGCATCGTGCCGGGAGTGGCGAGACCCGCCTCGTGCCGGAGGATCTCGGCCTGCATGCGCCCGAGCTCCGGGCCGGGCTCGACTCCGAGCTCCTCGACGAATCGAGTGCGGGCGTCCTGATAGACGTCGAGGGCCTCGACCTGGCGCCCCGAGCGGTAGAGCGCGAGCATCAGCTGACGGCGAAAGGTCTCGCGGAGGGGATGTTGCGCCACCAGCGCTTCGAGCTCGCCTACGACGTCACCGTGCCTGCCGAGGTCGAGGTCGGCGTCGATCCGCGACTCCAGCGCGACGAGGCGGAGCTCGTCGAGGCGCCTGATCTCCGCCTGCGCGAAGTCGTCGAACGCGAACTCGGCTAGCGGGGGACCACGCCAGAGCGCGAGAGCGTCTTGCAGCAATGCGCGGCGTTTCTCCGGCTCGGCGCGCCGTGCGCTCTTCAGCATCTGCTCGAAGCGGTGCGCGTCGATCTGGTCCGAGCGCACCTGGAGTACGTACCCGGGCGCCTGGGTGACGAGCGTCTCCGGTCCGAGCTCCTTCCGAAGCTGGGAGACCAGGTTGTGCAGCGACGTTGCCGCGGTCTTCGGCGGCGACTCTCCCCAGAGGTCGCTCACGAGCCGGTCGGTCGGGATCACCCGCCGTGCTTCGAGCAGAAGTGCTGCGAGGACGCCGCGTTGTCGCTTGCCGCCGATGACGAGCGGGCGCTCGTCAGCGAGGACTTCGAGAGGGCCGAGGATGCGGAACTCGAGCGCCACAGGCGTCTTCTACCACCCTTTCCACCTCTGATCCTAACGCCGTTAGCCGGCCGTTAGTCGGCCGTGATCGGGCGGTTTGGGACCGGTTCGACCGTGGTCCCATGACCACAAAGGAACACACCAGAAGGACCGGCAGCAATCGCAGTCTCACCCTCGCTCTCCTCTCGCTCATCGCCCTGGGGCTCGTCGCCAACGGCTTTGCGGTGGCAGGCTCGGCCGCCCCGCGAGCCGCTGTGCGCACATGGACGATCCACTACACGGCGCACAACGGCGCCGATCGCCTCGCCTCCGTCGTGCTCCCCGCCTGGTACGGCCCGAAGATGCATCCTCAGATCCCGGTCGTCATCTCCCCGCACGGCCGGAACGGAACCGGACTCTCGAACACGAAGTACTTCGGGAACCTCCCCGCAGTCGGGCGGTTCGCGGTGATCAGCCCTGACGGGATGGGACGCCGCCTCCCGGCCAAGTCCTACGCCTACAAGGGCCAGATCGACGACCTCGCGAGGATGCCCGATTTCGCGGAGCACGCGCTTCCTTGGCTCCGCCTCGACCGGACACGCGCCTATGCCATCGGAAGCAGCATGGGCGGCCACGAGACGCTCATGCTCATCGCGCGCCATCCTCGATCTTCTCGCCGGCGCCGCCGCGATGGACTCGGTCACCGACCTCTCCAGCCGCTACTACCAGCTCCCGGACACGGCCTGCGACACGACCTGCCTGAAGCACTGGGGCAAGCCGTACGGGCTCGTCCTCCAGGCCGCGATGCGCGAGGAGGTCGGCGGAACGCCCTTGCAGAGCCCGAAGGCGTACGAGGCACGGAGCCCGGTTGCGTTCGCCCGGACGATCGCGCTCTCCGGAGTCCCGCTCCAGATCTGGTGGAGCACGCAGGACAAGATCGTCACCGATCAGAAGCATCAGTCAGGCACCCTGTTCCATGTGCTCCGTCAGCTGAACCCGGACGCGCCGATCAGCGCCTACATCGGACGGTGGCCGCACTCGAAGGAGATGAAGGCGCACAACCTGCTCCCGATCACGCTCAAGAGGCTCGGCCTTCTCCCGCAAAGCGTCAAGCAGCTCCCGAAGTCGGTCCGCTACGTGCCGGCCCCGGGTCTGGGCGTGTGACGATGCGAACCCGAGCGAATCTCACTCTCCTCGCAGCCGGCGCCTTGATCCTGTCTACGGCGTCGAGCGGCAGCGTCAGTGCGGCACGCCAGAGCGCGTGCCCGCGCGCCGCCCTCGACCCCGCGTACGTCAGCCGGGTGACGCGCGCGCTGCGCGCGCCGGAGGACGTCTGGGGGAACGAGCTCCTCGCCGCACCCGGCGGGCCGACGTATGCGGGCGTGCGCAGGTACCTCAAGCCGCTCCTACTCGCTCGTGCCACGAGCGGAGCGAGGCTCACGGCATCGGGCGTCCACTACGTCCCCTTCTCGGGCCCGGTCACCTCCACGGGCGCGGGAAGCATGGCGCTCCACGTCGCAGACGGAAGCCAGATTCTGTCGCAGCGGGCGTCGGGCCGATCGCTGACGGTCACGGTGGGAAGGCGCGGGGGCGAGCGGTTCGGCTCCTGCCTTGCTCGTGTGTCGACTCCACACCTCGCCGACGGTTACCTCCCGATCCTCAAGACGAACTACGTGGATGCCGACGGCGTGCGCTACCAGCAGGAGTCGTTCGCGACCCGAATCGCACAAACCCGCTCCCTCGTGAGTTTCGTGGAGCTCAGCATCGACACCGAGGGGTCGAACGGACGCCGTGCCTTCCTCCGCTTCAGCATGTCCGAGCCGAAGCTCGCCGCGAAGGGCCAGGCCCTGGTGCGCGCGGGCGATACGTACCTCGCGTTCAGCCCCGGCGGACGCGTCGAGGGATCGACGGTCACGTACACAGTGCCCCCCGGAAGCTTCCGAACCGTCTACGTTGCAGTGCTGAACTCACCCGCGCCCGCCCAGCCAATCAGGCTCGACCGGTCGGCCTACGAGTCGGCCAGGTGGGATCTCGTCCGGTACTGGGACCGGCGGCTGGGCGAGGGATCGACGATCGACGTGCCGGAGGAACGCGTGCGGGATGCATACCGCAGCCTTCTCATCCAGAACCTCGCGCTCACGTGGCGCTACAGCGTCGGAAATCCCTACCAGCAGTTCTCGTTCCCGGAGGGAATCGACGTCGCCCAGGTGATGAGCGCGCAGGGATTCTCAGCCGTCGCACGCGCGATCCTGCTGAAGTCGTTCACGACCCCCGTCACCCGCTACCCGAACTGGAAGATGGGCCAGAAGCTCGTCGGATCGGCGCTCTACTACCGGCTGTACCGCGACCGCTCGTACATCGAGCAAGTGACGCCGGCACTGCGCGCGTACATGACGAGCCTCGGTAACCAGATCGAAGCGGACCCGCGCGGGATGCTCGGCCGAGAGCGCTTCTCGTCGGACATCAGGGACTCCGTTTACGGCCTGCATTCGCAGGCAATCGTGTGGCAGGGCCTGCGCACGATGGCGTCCGTCTGGGCCGAGACGGGAGAGCCAACGCTCGCCGCCGAAGCGCGGACGCTCGCAGCGCGCCTCGAGAAAGGGCTCCGGTCGGCTATTCGAGCCTCACAGCGACGCCTGCCAGACGGCTCGCTCTTCATCCCGGCCAGACTGCTCGATCCCGAGAAGCCGTACGGCAGCGTGACGGAGTCCCACTCCGGTGGGTACTGGAACCTCGTCGCGCCCTACGCGTTCGCATCCGGCCTTCTTGCACCGGATAGCGCGAAGGCGAGGGGCGTGATCCGTTACATGCTCCTCCACGGATCGCGCTTTCTGGGCCTCGTACGCGCCGGCGCGTACTCGCTGTACGGCATCGACGCCGTGTCCCCGAACTCTGGTGTCAACCCGGTCTATGGCCTGAACGCCGCACGCTTCCTCGCCGACAACGATCGGTCCGACCAGCTCGTGCTCAGCCTCTACGGGCAACTCGCAGCCGGGATGGCACCTGGGACGTTCGTCTCCGGGGAGGGGCTCTCCGTCGCTCCGCTGGAAGGTGAGTACCACCGCTCGATGTACCTGCCGCCGAACGGCGCGAGCAACGCGTCGTTCCTCGAGACGCTGAGGCTCATGCTCGTACACGAGACACGCGGTCGGGACCTGGCACCGCGCGGCCTCGAGCTCGCCTACGCGACGCCGCGGGCATGGCTCGTGCCCGGGAAGGACATCGTCGTACGCAACATGCCGACGAGCTTCGGCCCGATGTCGTTCTCGATCACCTCTCTCGTAGGGGAGATCCGGGTCCACGTCGACTCGCCGAGCCGCGCGCCGATGCAAGCACTTCGACTTCGCCTCCGACTCCCGAAGGGCCACATCGCAGGCGTGACGCTCGACGGGCGGCCATACACACGATTCGACCCCCGAGCACAGACGATCGAGCTCCCGCGAGAACCAGGGCAGATCGAGCTCGTCGTGCGTGTGGCTTGAGCGGAATTTGAACGCCATCCCTGATCCTGGCTCCATGAACGAGCAGCTCCCCACCATCGACACGCTCATCGTCGAGATCGCCCGCTACCTCGCGGCCGTCGACCTCTTCCGCGCTGAGCACTGCGAGCCCACGTGGCGCCACGAGCTCGCACCGCTTACAGTCGAGGTCGAGCGCATCCAGGTCGAGGCCACTCCCGTCTCGCCGGCTCACTGAACGCCCGGGGCAAGTGCGGGGGACGGGCGCGGGCTCGGATCTCTTGAGCGGCTCTTGAGCCACCTGCTCGACGATCGCCGCTCACCGAGAAAGGAGAGTGGTCATGCCTCGCAAGATCAAGCTTTCCGGAGCCGTGCTCGTTGCGGTCGCCGGGTTTGCCACGATTGCCGCGCTCGCGCTCGTCTCCGTAGCCGGCGCGAGCTCGGCGCACCACGGGACCTCCGACGCACAGCTCCTGAACACGTACCAGCCGGTGCTCATCTTCCATCCCGTCGAGAAGTTCCGGCCGGCCAAGGTGCAGACGTTCGTCCAGGACTCGGAGCTCGAAAAGTTCGTCGGGTAGAGCCCGCAGCAGCTCCCGCTCGACGCCTTCTGGTCCGTCATCGACCCTGACCCGGACGCCAACGAGCTGCCACCTCCGACCCCTGGAGTCTTCTACCGCCTGGACCAGACCGGGTGTGAGGCCGACGCGGCTCTCGCGGGTCGCGACTGCTACGCGGCCGCAGCGGCGAGAGATCGACGTGCCGACATCTACGGGCGCGCAGTGCGCACGGGCACGCGGATCGTCCTGCAGTACTGGCTCTTCTACTACGACAACCCGCTGATCCTCCCGCCGACGCCGGTCGGCACGTTCTTCCAGTCCCACGAGGGTGACTGGGAGCTCGTCAACGTGGTGCTGGACAGCGACGAGACGCCGCTCGAGGCGGCATACAGCCAGCACTGCTCGGGGCAGCGAAAGGCCTGGAGCGGAGTGACGAAGTCCCCGTCGGGAAGCACTCATCCCGTCGCGTACGTCGCACTGGGCTCGCACGCCAACTACTTCACGACCGGAGCCGGCTCCCTCGGATCGATTCCGATCAATCCGGCATGCATCCCCGCATCGGTTGCGCCGATCCTGCCGATGCTCCCGTTCCTCCAGGTCGTCGACCAGGTGCTCGACGGCTCGGGCGGCGGCGCGGTGTCGGCCCGCCCGGAAGCGGCTTCCCGCCGGCGAACATCAACCGGATCGAGGGCAAGACCTGGTCGACGTTCGGCGGACGCTGGGGCGAGTCGGAGTACTTCTTCACGCCGATCCCCCTGGGACCGATTCCTGCCGGAGCAGTACCGATCGGGCTCGCGCCCGCGAGCCCCGCGAACCAGGCGACCTGGAACGTCGACACGATCCTCAATTGGCCTGCGTCTTAGGGACGGGTTAGGCCCGCAGGAAGGCGAGCACCGCCAGCACCCGGCGGTGCTGGTCGGTCGCGGGCATGAGGTCGAGCTTCAGGAAGATCGAGTTCACGTGCGTCTCGACGGTCTTCGGGCTGACGACGAGCTTCTCGCAGATCCCGCGGTTCGAGAGCCCCTCCGCCATCAGCGTCAGCACCTCGCGCTCGCGCGGCGTGAGCTCGCCGAGCGGATCCTGCTCGCGGCGACGGCCGAGCAGCTGGCCGATCACCTCCGGGTCGATCGCCGTCCCGCCCTTGCCGACGCGGCGAACCGCCTCCAGGAAGTCGTCGATCTCGAGCACGCGGTCTTTCAGGAGATAGCCGAAGCCGTCGGGTCGCTCGCTGATGAGCGCGAGCGCGTGCGTCGCCTCGATCACCTGGGACAGGAGGAGCACCGCGACCTCCGGCTGCTCGGCGCGGATCTCGAGCGCGGCACGAGCACCTTCGTCGGTCTGGGTCGGCGGCATGCGCACGTCGACGACCGCGACGTCCGGCTTGAAGCGGCGCACTGCCTTCTTCAGCTCGTCGGCATTCGCCGTCTGCGCGACGACGTCGAAGCCGCCGTCGGAGAGGACTCGTGCGAGGCCCTCGCGGAGCAGAACCGAGTCCTCGGCGATCACGACGCGCACGGAATCACCCCCACGACGCGCGTTCCCGAGCCGGGTGCGCTCTCGACCGACAACCGGCCGCCGAGCGCCTCGACACGATCGGCGAGGCCACGCAGCCCCGTCCCGTCGGCTTCCTCCGCGCCGCCCACTCCGTCATCCCAGACCTCGATCACGAGCGTTCCGTTGTCGCGCCGCGCGCCGACCGCGGCTTTCGAGGCACCGGCGTGCTTGACGACGTTCGTGAGCGCCTCGCAAGCCACGAAGTACGCCGCAGCCTCGACGTCGGGCGCCAGTCGATCGGTCGTCGCATTCACGGTCACGGGCAGCGGCATCCTGGCAGCCAGAGCCTCGAGGGCCGACGCGAGCCCCGCCTGGGTGAGCGTTCCCGGATGGATGCCGTGCGCGAGCGCAGCGCAGCTCCTCGACCGCGACCTGGAGCTCGTCGGCCGTCGACGCGAGCAGCTGGTCGACCTCGGGGTCGGCTTCCGCGCCGAGCTGTCGCTGAGCGCTCCGGAGCTCGAGCGCCAGCGCCACGAGGCGCTGCTGCGCGCCGTCATGGAGATCTCGCTCGATCCGCCGGCGCTCCTCGTCCGCCGCGGTGACGATGCGCGCCCGCGACTCCTTGACGGTGTCGAGCTGCGCGCGAACCTCGGCATGGAGACGGGCATTCACGAGCGCGAGGCGCGCCGCCGCGGCCACCGCCTCCACGAGCTTCGGCTCGTCGCGAAGCGTCGGGTCGTGGACGAGCACGGCCAGCGGCTCCCCCTCGTGCTCGATCCAGGTCACCGCACGCGCGGGCCCGTCCTCCGGCACCGCGAGCGTGGTACCCACCGAGTCGACGTATTCGTCTCGCTCCGGAAGCCAGAGCCCGAGCTCGAGAGTCGCGTCGTCGAGTGCGCCGGCCAACTCGTCCCGAATTCCGTCGACGGGTGTCTCTTCGAGATGGACGACGAGCTCGCCGACCTGGACGCGGGCAAGGCGAGCGCGCAAGAGCCCCCAGAGGAGCGCCAGCGGAAGCGCGATGAACGCGATGATCTGCCACCAGAACAGGTACTCGTAGGCAAGTGGGCGGTCGATGAAGTTGAAGACGCACTCGAAGACCGCGCGCAACGCGACGGCGACTGCGGCGAGCAAGAGCGGCGCAAGGATCCGTCGCGCCCTCGGTGTCGCGCGCACGAGCCGGCGGACGATCAGGGCGATGAAGAGCGTCGCCAGGATCCCGTAGAACACGACGACGAAGGACTTCTGGAGTGCCTTCACGAGCCCCTCGTCGCCCGTGACGGCGACCAGGCTCTCGCGTGGTGTCGGGAACTCGTTGAGCGCCCAGGTCCCGTCGTAGAACAGGAGCACCGCGAGCGGGAACGCGAACACGGCGGCGTAGCCCACTTTCACGAGTGCGCGTTCGTACCGGTCGGTCACGTAGCCGGACGGGTACGCGAGCACGGAGTGGCGACGAGCCCGTAGCCGAGGTGGCCGAGCGCGAAGAACGCCGTGAAGAGCAGCGGGTCGTGGCTGTAGCGGAGCTGTCGGAAGAGGAGTGCAAAGCCCGCGGCGATCATCAGCGGGCCGACGCGGTTCCCCGCACGACGCGACCACGCGACGAGGCCGGCGAGGAGGAACGACCACCCGACGGCGACGATCGCGAGCGAGCGCCCTGGTGTCGTGAAGCGCCCGAGGTTGTCGATCTGCACCTGGTACGCGAGAACGCCGAGCGTGACGCCTGAGACCGCGAGTCCGATCTGGATTCCGCGCGTCCTCGACATATGCGCATCGTCACACGGTCGCGCCGCCGAGTCCACGGGGCGGCCCCTGAGATCGGCGTCAGGGAGAACCCCGAGACCGGTCCGAGGGGTGGGTACATCGGAGGCTTCGGCCGTCTCCTGACGCCGCCTAGGGATTGTCCCTAGTTACCGCTCGTCGAATCTCAAGGTTTTTCCGACACGAAATCCAGATCTTTTCCGAGGTCGTAATAACGCGATTGCTCAAGCATCCGGTGCATGGAATTTACGCGCCGGAATTACCGAGTTACAAATCGCGCGATTAGTCGTTCGTTAGCCGCCCGTGACTGCGGCGTTAGCGGTCGGCTCGAGCGTGACCGGCGCACCCGAGAACCCGGAAAGGAGGGAACGATGCGCCAGGTCACTTCACTGCACCGCACGCTGGTCGTGCTCGCAGTCGGTCTGCTCGCGCTCGCGGCTCCGCTCGTCGCGTATGCCGATGGCCCGCCTGTTGGTCACTGATCACAAGGCACTCCGACGAGAGGCCCACATGGGCCTCTCGTCGTTCGTCTGCCCTTTCTATGCCATGGCCAGAGCCGAAGACTGTTTCTCGGCCTGGGCGAACGCGATCACGTTGCCCTTGTCGCTGAAGATGCGAGACGCGCGTTCTGCGGCCTCAGCTGCCTCGGCAGAGCTTCCGCCGAGATGCAGAACTTCCGAGAGCACCATCAACGCACGGCCTTGCACATTTCGGGCGTCTGTCTGATCGGCGACCCGTATTGCGTCACGAGCGAACGTAAGCGCTTCGGTCGTTTGGTGGCGCGCCGCCGCGAGTCTGGCGCGAACCCCCAAGGTCCGCACTAGTGCGGGTAAGGCCGCGTCCGCACCCCGGGCCATCGACTTGTGCGTCCAGCTCTCCGCGTCCTCAAGTCGTCCTTGCATGAGCAGTGCTTCGGCGAGATCCGCCGCCCGACCCGAGTAGCTGTGCCAGTCACCCGAGCGGTCGAGAGCGTCGCACGCCAGAGTCAGCACACTCTCGGCCTCGATTGCATCGCCAGCCAGGAGCTCCACGTCTCCGAGTACCGCGCGACATCGTGCAGAGACAGCACCGAGCTGACCGAGGTCGTCGAATATCGCGCGCGCCTCCTCGATCAGCTCGCGCGCACGAGTGAACTCTCCACGCTGCGATTCGAGGCCGCCTTGATACACGAGGACGTTCGCGCGTCCGAGATCACCGCCCATGGAGTCGCTCTGGAGTACGGCACATCGCTCGATCGCACTCGACACATGTTCCGGCCCGTGGTACAGCGAGGCCGCTATCTCTCCCAAACACGAGGATGTCTGGAGACGGGCCGCCCGATACTCGATCAGCGCGCGCTCCGCAGCATCCTGCCTTTCGCGATGGCGGCAGCGGATGACGCCGTGCACGTATCCGACCAGGAGCAAGGCTCTACCTAGTCCCCGGTGATCTTGCGCCGCCTCGAAGATCGGGATCGCGCTACCGGCAACATCGAGCAATGGGCCCGCGCCTGTGGATGAATCACGGAACATCCGAAGACACGCGAGTTCGAGTCGAGCACGCATTTCGCGGCGACGGTCGCCGGCAGCCTCCGAGGTTGTGATGGCATCGGTTGCTGCGCGCTCCGCAGCTTCTGTCTCCCCGATCGCGAGGAGCCCTATCGACAGCTCGCTCAGAAGCTCCCGGCGCATCTCGTCACCTGACTGAAGTAACGAGGTCGCACGACCGAGCAGGTTCACGGTCGCGAACTCGTCGTTCCGACGCCAAGCGCGAGTACCGGCTGCCCCCAACCGGCGTCCAGCGTCCTCGGCTAGGCGCTCTGTCCTCCGGTCGGACTCCCCGAGCTCCGTCCGCAAACGGTACGCCTGCTCGAGGTGGTATCCGGCGAACTCGTCGACGTCTCCCGTTTCGTCGTACCGCTGCTCGAACCGATCCGTGAAGCGCTCGTGCAATTCCGCACGGAGCCTCTTCGGTGCAGCGCGGTAGACGGCCTCCTGAACCAGGACGTGCCGGAAGCGGAGGTCGTCGTCGACGGGCCGGATGAAGCCTCTCGCGACGAGTGCGTGGACATGAGCATCGGCTGTTGGTGCGGCCTCGGGGTCGAGGAGCGCCACGACGTCTTCGAGGCGGAACCTCTTTCCAATGACGGAAGCACGCTCGAGCACGGCGCGCTCTCCCGGGCCGAGCCGGTCGAGGCGGGCGGCGAGGAGCGCCTGGATCGTCTCCGGCAGCTGCCGATTCGCGAGCCCGCCCTCGAGCCCGAGTGCGAGGAGCTGCTCGACGAAGAACGGATTGCCTTCGGCCGCGGCGACGATGCGCGCGCGCTGGTCGGACTCGAGAACGGTTCCGCCGAGGCCGTCGAGGAGCGCGTCGGTCTCCTCGGCCGAGAGCGCCTCCAGGACGATCCGATCGGCGTTCACGAGACCCTCGAGGAACGCGGGCCGGTCCTCCAGGAGCTCGTCGCGAGCGACGCAGACGACGAGGATCGGCGCCTCGCCCTTGCTCGACGAGGTGCTCGACGAGCTCGAGGAAGGTCGGCTCGGCCCAGTGGACGTCGTCGAGGACGAGCACGAGCGGCTGCTCGCGTGCGAGCGCCTCGCAGAACTGGCGGAAGAGCCAGGCGATCTCGGGCGCCGGTAGCGGAGTGTCGGCGTCGAGCGCCGCGAGCACCGCGTCGCGCTCGTCGCCCGGTGGAGCCTTGCCCAGGACGTCCCGCAGCGGCCAGTACGTGATGCCGTCGCCGTACGACAGGCAGCGGCCCCACAGAATGGTCACGCCCTTCGCTCGGCGCGTGAGCTCAGTGACGAGACGGGACTTCCCCACGCCCGGGGAGCCGATCACGACTGCCGCGCGCGCGGTGCCAGTGTCGGCAGTGCGTTTGAGCGCCCTTCGGAGGGCGGCGAGCTCGCGCTTGCGGCCGACGAGCGGTGCGTCGAGCTTGCTCTCGAATGCCGGCGCGACCTGCGCGATCGTGACGAGCCGGTACGCGCGCACGGGCTCGCGCTTCCCCTTGATCTCGAGCGCGCCGAGCGGCTCGAGCTCTGCCGCATGGTCGATGAGCCGTCCGGCGAGCTCGCCGACGACGATCTGGCCTGCGGCGGCGAGCCCCTCCAGCTTCGCGGCGATACCGACCGCTTCGCCGGTGACGAGGCGCTGGCGCGCGTCGGTCGGCGTCGCGACGACCTCGCCGGACTCGATGCCGATGCGGATCTCGATCCCGACGCTGTGATCCGCCATAAGGCGCTCGTTCAGCACTGCGAGCGACGCCTGTACGTCGAAGGCCGCTCGTGCTGCGCGGAGGGCGTCGTCCTCGTGCGACACGGGAATGCCGAACGCGGCCATCACGGCGTCGCCCGCGTACTTCTCGACGGTGCCGCCGTGCCTCGTGATCGCGGCGGACACGGACTCGAAGTAGCTCTGCAGGACGCGGCCGAGCGCCTCCGCGTCGAGCGCTTCCGCAAGTGCCATCGACTCGACGATGTCGACGAACAGGATCGTGACGAGCCGCCGGAACTGCATCGGCGGCTTCGCGAGTGGCGTCTCCTCGAGCAGCAGAGAGTCGTCCTGGCGCAGGATCGCCGCCTCGAGCTCCTTCAGCTCGGGGCCAGGGTCGAGGCCGAGCTCCTCGACGAGGGTCTCGCGCGCATCGCGGTACGCAGAGAGCGCATCGGCCTGGCGCC
Source organism: uncultured Actinomycetes bacterium (assembly GCA_963734825.1). Classification (GTDB taxonomy): domain Bacteria; phylum Actinomycetota; class Thermoleophilia; order Gaiellales; family Gaiellaceae; genus GMQP-bins7. The sequence continues at coordinate 162,327 of CAVTIQ010000006.1, forward strand.
CGGAGCGGTAGAGCGCGAGCATGAGCTGCCCGCGCGGCCGCTCGCGCAGGGGCTGCGACTGGACGAGCGCCTCGAGCTCGGCGACGAGCTCGGCGTGGCGCGCGAGCGCGAGGTCGGCGTCGATCCGCTCTTCGAGGGCGACCGTCCGCAGCTCCTCGAGCCGGGCGATCTCGGTCTGCGCGAACGGCTCGTAGAGGAAGTCGGCGAGAGCCGGGCCGCGCCACAGGCCGAGCGACTCGCGGAGAGCGGCCTCCGCTGCCTCGGGGCTCCCGTTCTGAAGCGCGTCTCGACCCTCGTCGGCGAGGCGGACGAAGCGGTGCGTGTCGACCCGGTCCGTGTCGAGCTCGAGCACGTAGCCCGGCGCGCGCGTGGCGATGACCGGCCCGAGCGCCTTGCGGAGCTGCGACACGTAGACCTGGACGGCGTGCGCGGCGGTCTCGGGCGCCTCTCCCGGCCAGAGGCACTCGACGAGGCGGTCGACGGAGACGACGCGACCGACGTCGAGCGCGAGGACGGCGAGCAGTGCGCGCGGCTTTGGCCCGCCGAGCCCGATGGCACCACCGCGCGACGACGCCTCTAAGGGGCCGAGCAATCGGAGCTCGAGCACTTCTTCGCCCCCCTGGCGCGCCCTGGCCATGCGTACTCCTCGGCGGATGTGCGTCGTAGCTTGGACAGCTGCCGCCTCGATTTCAACCCGCCGGGACATGTCCGGTTTGAACGATCCTTGAGCGCCGGCTCGCACGCTTGCCTCTCAAACCTACGAGGAGGCAGGAATGTCCAGCTTGCGAAGAACGATCTCCGCGGGGGTTTCGACGGGTGTCGCGGTCATCGCGCTCTCGCTCATCGCCTCCGCGCCTGCGGCGTCAGGCCGCTCTACCCATGCTCGCCCGTTCCTGACGGACGGGGGTACAAACGTCATTCAGACCGTCGACCGCGGCCGAGCCCTGTTCGATCGGCACACGGATTCCAGCATCCGCTCGACCAGCACGGTCCAGCTGAGCGCGAGTGGCTTTCAGGCCATGAAGGGCGGCCTCGCACGAGTCGTCGTCGAGACTGACCGGCCCAGCCGGGTCGCACAAGACGTCACGAGTCTCGGAGGACGTGTCGAGCGCTCGTGGCGCAACCTGATTCAGGTTGCGATCCCGCGAGGGAAGCTTTCGGCGCTCTCCGCGCGACCTGCGGTCGATGCCGTCCGAGCACCGTACTCGCGTGTCGAGCACGCGGTGTCGGGCGAAGAGATCGCCGCCAGCCTGGCCCCCGCCTGGAACGACAAGGGCTACACCGGCAAGGGCGTCAAGGTGGCCGTGATCGACGGCGGCTTCAAGGGCTTGCCCGAGCTCCAGGCCGCCGGAGAGCTCCCAACGAACGCGATCACACAGGACTTCTGTGGCGGCAAGCTCGCGACCGAGAGCGAGCATGGCGCGGCCGTGGCGGAGATCGTCCACGAAATGGCACCCGACGCCCAGCTCTACCTCATCTGCGTGGGATCCGAGGTGGATCTCGCGGCCGCCGAGGGGTACGCCAAGAGCCAGGGGGTTCAGATCATCAACCAGTCCATGGGCTGGGAAGGCCCCTACCGCAACGACGGCAGCGGCCCGGTCGGGTCGATCGTCGCCGACGCGCGGGCGAACGGAATCCTCTGGGTCAACTCCGCGGGAAATGAGGCGGTGACGCACTGGTCCGGCACGTACAACCCCGTGGAAGACATCCACGTGTGGGACCCGAACGGCGACATGGGCAACTCGTTCATCTGGCCGAACGGCGAGGAGGTCTGCGGGTTCCTGAAGTGGGACGAGTGGCCGGCCGGCATCTCCGACTTCGACCTCGGACTCTTCCTCAGTGGCTCCAACACGCTGGTCGGATTGTCCGCGGAGGACCAGTCCGGTAGCGAGCCCCCCTTCGAGGCGGTGTGCATGGCTCAGAACTCGGGGCGTGACGTCGTCGCGTTCTGGGCAATCCGCGGCTACCGGGTCACGACCTCACCGCGTCTCGACCTCGTCAGCTGGAGCCCCCCGCTTCAGTACTCGGTCGCTGCGGGAAGCATCGGCACGCCGGCCTCTTCGCCCGCGGTGATGGCCGTGGGCGCTGTTTGCGTGCAGTCGAGGCAGCTCGAGTTCTACAGCTCGCAGGGACCCACGATCGACGGGCGCACGAAGCCGGAGATCGTCGGTCACGACAGCGTGTCCGGGATGACCTACAGCCCGTCCAGCGGATGCGTGTCCGGCTTCGCAGGGACCTCGGCATCCTCACCCGAGGTCGCCGGAACAGCCGCGCTCGTCAAGCAGGCGTATCCAAAGTACGGGCCTGCCGAGGTTCAGCAGTACCTCATGCGAAGTGCGCAGGATCTCGGCACACCGGGTGTCGACAACGAGACCGGAGCCGGCGAGCTGACGCTGCCGCACCCACCGGATGTGACTCCACCGACTGCCACTGCACTCCCGAGCACGGGCCGCGCAGGGCGAACGATCAGACTCGTCTCGCGCGTCGAGGACGACTCGGGCGAGGTTCGGATCACCGCTCAGGTGAAGCGGAACGGGCGCACGATCGCGAACCTGCGTCGAGCGTTTGCTCATGCCTCGGGTGCGACCACGCTCGCACTTACGTGGAAGGCTCCGGCAGACGCCAAGGGCAACTACCAGCACTGTGTCCGGGCATACGACCGGGCCGGAAATGCCTCGGCGCCGAGCTGCGCCAAGATCGTGCTCAAGTAGACCCGCGAGGTAGTCCGGGTGTGAAGGGCGGCGGCCTCTGGCCGCCGCCCTTCGTCTTGATTGGCTTTGAGCGCTTCTTGAGTCGCTCGCTGGATGCTTGATGCGTGTTGACGAGAGCCACCTACCTCACGCGAAGCCGGCCCGTCACGACCCACCTACCGAGCTCGACCCGAAAAGGAGACCGCGATGGCCGCATTCGTCGTCATGCCCTGGTCCGACGTGGAAGGCATGCCACACACCGGAACTCGACTCAGCATCTTTCCCGGCGCTGCGACACCCTCGGTGTTCGCCGCCGGTGAGCCATTCTGGATCGGCTACGGATTCGTCCCCGAGCCCGGAGCAGAACCCATCGGATCCGAGATGTTCGAATCCGAAACGCGGTTCGAGCTCGAGGTGGACGGCGAGCCCGTGGCTATCGCGACGGACGTCGTCTCCGGGGAGGGCGGCCGGGTCGTAAGCAAGCACAGCCTCGCCACATTTGCGACCGGATTGCCGGCCGGCTGGCACCGCTTCTCCGGACGCTGGTACGACCAAGGCCGTCTCGTCCTCTCGAGCTCGGCATCGATCCAGTTCGTCGAGCGCTGACGTCCTTTTGAGCGCATCTTGAGCGGTTCGCGTGACGATCGACGACGTCGATCCAACGTCAGCAGAAGGAGGAAGACATGCGTGGAAACCGGAGGCCTCACCAAGCCTTCCGCGTGCACCGGCCGCATGCTCGAGTGCGGCAGGCCGCACGGGTCGCCGCCACGGTGCTCCTATGTGTCGTGCTTTCGGCGTCGCTGGCCAAGCTCGCGCTAGCGGCATCGCCGATGCGTGGTCATCCGAGGCCGTGCACCCCTCCGGGACACCAGTACGGCATCGCAGGAATCCAGCCGGTCGCTCCGGCACCTGCGCACCAGTACCAGTGCCCGCCGAAGCGCGGCCGGTAACGATCGGAGACGCGGTGCTCGACAGCATTGCCGAGCCCGTCTCTTCCGCCGGGTCTGCCGCCAGTACGCGGATGGCGGCAGGCACCGGCGGGTATCTCGCGCACGCTTCACGCCGAGCCGCCTGCTCCGCCGCGCTCGGAGCGGCTTCCGTCACGATCGTCGGCTTCGAGGAAGGCGGCTACTTCTCGACCACGTGGGGCTGGACGGCCCTCGCACTCTCTGCCGCGGCAGCGTTCGGAGTGCTCTCTCGCGGGCTTCCCGGGCTGCGACCGACCGGGTGGCTCTCTCCCGTCGCGCTCGCCGGCCTCGCCATCTGGACGCTCGCATCGCAGCTCTGGGGAGTTCCAGGAACAGAGGCGGCACATGAGGCCGGGCGCGCGGGGATGTACCTGGCGGCCCTCGGTGCATTCCTGATCGTCGTCGAGCGAACGACGGTCAAGGCGCTGCTCATCGGCGTCCTGTCCGGGATCGTCGCCCTCGAGTGCCATGCATTCGGACAGAGAGCGGTCGAAAGAGGCGATCCCGACCCCACCCAGGGCACTCTCCTCACAGGGCCGATCGGGTACGCGAACGCACTCGGGATCCTCGCCGCGATGGGAACGCTCCTGGCTCTCGGCTTCGCGTGGGAGGAGCGACGTGCGCCGGTTCGAGCCGTGTTCGTCATGGCCGGCCTCACTTCGATCGTCGCCCTTGCACTCACGTCGAGCCGCGGGGCCGTCCTCGCACTCGGAGCCGGGCTCGTCGTGCTCGCCGCTGCGCGGCTCCGAGGCGGATCGCAATTCCTCGCGATCGCACTTGCGATCGTCATCGTGGGCGCGCTCGTCGCAGTCGCTCGTCCATCTCTCGGCGACCGGACCGCGTACTGGCGCGTGGCGGCCTCCGACGTCACACGGCATCCGGTTCTGGGCTCCGGGGCGGGAAGCTTCGACGACGTCTGGTACTCGAATCGCCCGGTTCCCGCAAATGTGCGGGATGCACACAGCCTGTACTTGGAGGTTCTCGCAGAGCTTGGCCCGATAGGGCTCATCCTGGTGCTCGCCGTCCTCGTCCCGCCACTGGTCGCAAGCGTGCGCCGCCCGGGAGCGGGAGTCGCACCGATTGCTGCCGCGGCCTATGCCGCCTTCCTGGTGCACGCGGGCCTCGACTGGGACTGGGAGGTTCCGGCCACGACCCTCGCAGCGCTCGCGTGCGGCGCGGCGCTGCTCATCAGTTTGCGCCGCCCGGACGCCTTGAGCGTTTCTTGAGCCTTCCGGCGCAAGCTCAGCCGGATTGCTAACGCGCTGCACCGACAGCGCACGAATGGAGGTTCAAATGCGTGCCAGACCTAGAGGCTCACGCCTCATCGCATTCCTCGTATGCGCAGCCCTCGCGATCGGCGTAGGTGCGGTCGGCGCCGGGAACATCACGGGGACAGCGGGCGCAGACAAGCTCCGCGGATCTGCAGGCGCTGACCGGCTCAACGGACGAGCCGGCAACGACAAGCTCTACGGCCTCGCCGGCAACGACGTGCTGATCGGAGGGCCGGGCAACGACCTGCTCGTAGGCGGCCCAGGCGCCGACCGGCTCCTGTGCGGCCCCGGTCGCGACGTCGCGAGCGGTGACGCGAAGGACAAGGCCGGGAAAGACTGCGAGGTCGTGAGAGGGATCCGACCCGTATCTCCCCCGCCGCCACCGCCGCCACCGCCGTCGCCTCCTCCGCCTCCCCCACCCCCGCCTCCAGCGCCCGTCACAGCTGGCTCCTACAAGGGGCTACTGGAAGGCAACTTCGTCTTCTTCGACGTGCTGTCGGATCGGACCGTCACCGGCTTCAGGTCCAACTACATCCGAGAAGACTGTGACAAGGGCGGATACGTCTACGGGACCGTGAACTGGGGCTCGGCCCGCTATCCGATCGACACGAACGGAAGCTTCGCCTTCTCGGCCACGTCGCAGGGGACGATAGACGACGCTCCAGCGACGTTCGTCGACGAAGTCACGGGGCATTTCGACGGACCCAATGCCACCGGCACCGTCACCGGTAGCAGTGAGTTCGACTTCGACGGCACTCACTACAAGTGCACAAGCGGTCGCCGAACCTGGACGGCAGCGCTGCAGCCGTAGTCCGAGTCGAAGATGGCGGGTGCTCTGCTTCGAGCAGATGAACCCGATCCGCCGCCGGCGCGGGTGTGCTCTCCCCGCGCCGGCGGCTCCCACTCGGATCAGGAAGGCGCGAGCTCGGGAGCCGGATCCGGCTCCCGATACCGGAGGACGATCGCGGCGAACACGATCGCCATCCAGGTGATGCCGGCGACCACGCCGGTGAAGAGCGGGACGACGCCCCAGTGCTCGAGCACCTGGCCGGCAACGAGGAACCCGAGCGGTGCTGCGAGCGTGTTCGCGGTGATGACCGCGGTCATCACCTTGGGCCGCAGCTCCGCAGGCGTGCGGGCAGTCAGGACGCCGAGCGTCGGGCCGTTCACCAGTGGAGTGAAGAGGGTCGCGAGGAAGAGGGCGGAGAACACGATCGGCCAGGGCGGCAGGAACGGGAGCACCCACAGCGGGACCGCGAAGGCAAGGATCCCGAACGCCGCGAGTCGCAGCGGAGCCACCTTGCGGACCACGAGGACCGCGAACAAGCTGCCGACGAGAGCTCCGGCGCCGAGCGCTGCATAGAACAGACCCGCGATGCGGGCACTTCCGTCGAACTGGTCGTAGGCGTAGACGGGGAGGCCGGCGGACATCCCTGCGCTGAAGAAACCGAACGCGACCACCGTCAGAGCCATCGGCAGGATGAGCTTGTCCTGCAGGATGAAGCGGAGGCCAGCGAGCACTCCGCTGCGCACGGCACTCACGACCTGCTTGCGCCGGGGGACGAAGAGCAGCACGAGGCAGAAGGCGATCAGGTACGTGGCCGCATCGACGTACAGGACGTTGGGAGCCCCGATGACGGGGATGAGCAGCCCGGCCAGGACGGGGCCGATCAGGGCCGCGAATGCGGTTCCGCCCTCGATCGAGCTGTTCGCCTGTGCCATTCGGCGCTCGTCCTCGCCGACGAGCTCGGGGAGGATCGTGCGCTGAGACGCGAAGTACGGCGGCATGAAGCAGCCGAGCAGAGCCACTATCCCGAGCAGCAGCCCGAAGCTCAGGTGTCCCGTCTCGTGGAGCAACGGAATCGAGGCCAGGATCGGAGCTCGGGCAAAGTCGGAGACGAGCATCGTCGTGCGCGCGCCGAGACGCTGGACGACCGCCCCGCTCGGGATGCCGAGAATCGCCATCGGCAGGATCTCGGCCGCGAGAACGAGCGACATCTTTCCGGGCGAGCCCGTCGTCACGAGCACGAACCACGGGAGCGCGAGGTACGTCATGCGCGTTCCGAGCACCGAGACGGTCTCGGCGAGGACGAGCGCGCCGACCGCGCGCTTCTTCACGGGCATGAGCTCGGGCTCCGACATGCGGTGAGATAATAAAACGTCCGTACGGTTTTGTAAAGTACGAGTTCGCGATGCCCAAGATCTCCGACGAGCGCAAGGCCGAGCGACGCGAGCAGATCCTCGCGGCCGCACGTAGCTGCTTCGCCGAGCACGGCTACGAAGGTGCGACCGTCGCCCGGCTCGAGCACGCCACCGGTCTCTCCCGCGGTGCGATCTTCAACTACTTCGCATCGAAGGAGGAGCTCTTCATCGAGCTCGCAGTCGAGGACACGCGAGAGCTCTCAGACCTCTGGGTGCAGGAGGGTCTCGAAGCCGTCGTCCAGCACGTCCTCGCTCTCGATCCCGCGTGGCTCGGCGTCTACCTGGAGCTCATCCGCCGCGTGCGCACGGATCGGGACTTCCGGGAGCGCGTGGAGGAGCGGCAGAAAGTCGTCGTTCCGGTGAACCGAGCCCGGATCGAGGAGGCGCAGAAGTCCGGCGAGTTCCGCGACGACCTCGATCCACGCGAGATCGGGGCGTTCGTCAACCTCGTCCTGAACGGGCTCGCGCTCCAGCGTGCTTCCGGCGAGGAGCCTCCGGATGCCGATCTGGTCCTCGGGCTGCTCCAGGATGCAGTCGGTGGTCCCGCTACGACGGCCGCAGCTCGTCGCGATACACGCGCGCGTACACCCGCTCGAGCTCGGTAACCCGGCGGACGTAGTCGCGCGTCTCGGGGAACGCGATCCCGCTGCCGTCGCGCTGCCACGCGTCGACGTTCCCCGGCCCCGCGTGGTACGCCGCGAGGGCCCAGTCCGTGGTCCCGTAGCGATCAAGGAGGTGGTGGAGATACCACGAGCCGTAGCGGACGTTGATCTCAGGGTCCCGGAGATCGGCGACGACGAACGCATCGCCCCCGGTGCGGAGAGCGATGCCCTTCGCGGTGTCCGGTAGGAGCTGCATCAGCCCGATCGCTCCCGCATCGGACTCCGCGTTCGGGTCGAACCGGCTCTCGACGTACACGACCGCCGCGAGTAGGGCGGGATCGAGATCGTGATTCGCTGCGTGCGTGCGGATGATGTGCTCGTACTCGAGCGGGTAGCGCGTTCTCAGGTACCAGTCCGGCTTCGCCTCGGCGATCCACGCGCCGATCGCTGCGACGACGAGAACAGCAGTAGCCGCAAGAGTCAGAAGCCGCATGAGCTACGACGGCGACGAGCCAGCCGCGTCTTCGCCGGTCAGGGTGGCCATCACCGAGGCGACCCACGCATCGAGCTCATCGGGCGTGCCGGTGTTGACGTAGACGAAGTCGCCGCGCTCGACCTTGTCTCGCTCCGGAAGGAGACGGGACTCCCGGTCGTCCTGCTGACCTCCCCGCCGGGCTTCCCGCAGCTTGCGCGGCGCGGTGATCACGACGACCCTGTCGAACCGCGACTCTCCCCCAACCTCGTAGAGCAAGGGGACCTCGGTCACGCACACAGCCGGTGGGCTCGGGAGAGCGGCGAGCTGCTCTCGCCACTGCAGGTACTCGCGTGACACGAGTGGGTGCAGCAGCTTCTCGAGCCAGTCGAGCGCATCACGGTCACGGAACACGCGGAAGCCGATCCGCTCTCTGTCGGGCACGCCGTCGGAGTCGAGGACCTCCTCCCCGAACCGTTCGACCAGCGCGAGCTTCACGTCCGGATCGGTGCGGAGCAGGTTGTGGACGATCTCGTCGCTCGACACGGTTGCTGCCCCGTGCCGGCGGAACGAATCGAGCGCCGTGCTCTTGCCGGCGCCGATACCTCCGGTGATTGCGACCGCGAGCAGGCGGCTCAGCGGGCTTACGCCGAGGGCTCGGGCTCGTCCGCAGGCGACTCGTCCGAGTCGGACGCCGCCACCACTGCCGCTGCTTCGCCCTCATCCTCTTCGTCGGCCTCGGGCTCGTCGGCCTCGGACTCGTCGGCTTCGGCTTTCGGCTCGTCGGCCTCGGGCTCGTCTGCCTCGGGCTCTTCGGCCTCGTCCTTGGGCTCGTCGACCTCGGCCCCGTCGGCTTCGACGATGTCCGACGGCTCGCCGACCTCGATCTCCTCGTCGAGCTCTTCGGCAACTTCCACGGCTGACCCGGACGGGAACGCCTCCTCCGTCAGCCTCAAATCGGGCGTCGTGTGCACGGACTCCGCGCCATCTGCACGCGGGACGGGCTGCTCGCCCTCCTCGACCCGCTTGAGCGAGAGCGAAAGGCGTCGCCGCTCACCGTCGATCTCGAGGACGCGGACGTTGACGGCCTGACCCTGCTGGACGACCTCTCTCGGGTTCTCGACGTGGTGCGCGGCGAGCTCGGAGATGTGCACGAGCCCCTCGACCCCGGGGAGGATCTCGACGAAGGCCCCGAACGTGACCACCTTCGCCACGCGGCCCTCGACGACGTCGCCCTCGTTGTAGTGGTCGAGAACTTGCTGCCAGGGGTCGCTCTGGGTCTGCTTGAGCCCGAGCGAAATGCGCTGGCGCTCCCGGTCGATGTCGAGCACCTTGACCTTCACGGTCTGGCCGATGTCGAGCACCTCTGACGGGTGGTTCACGTGGCTCCACGAGAGCTCCGAGATGTGGATGAGGCCGTCCATGCCGTCGAGGTCGACGAACGCGCCGAAGTCGACGATGTTGGAGATCTGGCCCTCGATCACGTCTCCCGGGTTCAAGCGGTCGAGAATCGCCTGCCGCATCTCCTTGCGCTCGTCCTCGAGCACGGCGCGGCGCGAGAGCACGACGTTGTTCCGCGATCGGTTCAGCTCGATGACCTTGCAGCGAAGCTCCTTGCCGAGGAACTCGTCCAGGTCCTGGACGCGTCGGATGTCGACGAGCGACGCGGGCAGGAACCCGCGCACGCCGAGATCGAGGATGAGGCCGCCCTTGACGACCTCGATGACGCGGCCGTCGACGGGCTCACCGCTCTCTGCCGCTGCCTCGATCGCCTTCCATGCGAGCTCGAAACGGGCGCGCTTCTTCGAGAGGATGAGACGGCCTTCGGTGTCTTCCTTCGTGAGGACGAGCGCGTCGATCTCCTCGCCGACCGCCACCTCGTCGGCCGGGTTTACCGACCTCCGGATGGTCAGCTCTGCGACCGGGATGACGCCCTCGGACTTGTACCCGATGTCGACGAGCACCTCGTCCTTGTCCACGCGCACGACCGTGCCGTGGACGACCTCCCCCTCGTTGATCTCGGGGAAAGCGGCGTCGTAGTCCGGAACGAACTCCCCGTCCTCGTTGGTCGTCCAGACACCTTCCTCGACGGCAGTGGGCTTTTCGGCGGTGTCGTTGGCCATTGTGAGTGGCGGAGTATAGCCAGGTTGTGGAAAACCCAGGGTCGAGGCCCTGGAGGCGACGTTCAGCTCTTGGCTTCCGCCCAGTCGTCCCCGATTCCGACATCCACGGCAAGCGGCGGGTCGAGCGGATAGGCGCCGACCATCTCCTCCCGTACGAGGTCTCGGACGGCGGAGATCTCGGTCTCGGGAACCTCCAACAAGAGCTCGTCGTGCACCTGCAGGACGAGCCGTGCGCCGCGACCCTCGTCACGCAGTCGGCGGTGGATCGTGACCATCGCGACCTTGATGAGATCCGCATTCGAGCCCTGCATCACGAAGTTGACGGCCACGCGCTCCCCGAAGCCGCGGGTCTGCCGGTTCGAGGCGCGAAGCTCCGGCACGGGCCGCCGCCGCCCGAGCAGGCTCGTGGCATAACCGTCCTCCGCCGACTGGGCGATCGTCCGGGCGATGAACGCCTGCACGAGCGGGAACCGCGAGAGGTACGCGTCGATGTAGGCCTGTGCCTCGTCCTTCGGGATGTCGAGGTTCTCGGAGAGCCCGAAGGCCGAGATCCCGTAGACGATCCCGAAGTTGATCATCTTCGCGACGTTGCGCTCGTCCTTCGTCAGGGTCGCGGGGTCCTTCCCGAGCACCTCGGCAGCCGTCGCCGTGTGGATGTCCTCACCACGCAGGAACGCGTCGCGCAGGCGCGGCTCGCCAGACACGTGCGCGAGGATCCGGAGCTCGATCTGCGAGTAATCGGCCGAGAGGAGTCGATACCCCGGCTCGGCGATGAAGGCCGAGCGGATCTCCCGGCCGAGCTCCGTGCGAATCGGGATCGACTGAAGGTTCGGGTTCGATGTCGACAGTCGACCGGTCGCCGCGACAGCCTGGTTGATGGTCGTGTGCAGTCGCCCGTCTTCGGCGATGAGCGTCGGCAGTGGCTCGAGGTACGTGTTGAGGAGCTTCGCGAGCTCACGCCACTCCTCGATCACGGGCACGATCTCGTGATCCGCGCGGATCGCACGGAGGACCTTGCTGTCCGTCGAATAGCCGGTCTTTCCCTTGCGTCCCGGGGTGAGCTCGAGCTTCTCGAAGAGGATCCTCCCGAGCTGCTGGGGGGAACCGAGCACGAACTCTTCGCCGGCGAGGTCTTGCGCACGGGCTTCGAGCTCCTCCACGCGATCGCGGAGACGCGCCGTGATCTCCCCCATCCGGTAGGTGTCGATCCGGACCCCCGCCTCCTCCATCGCGGCCAGCACGCTCGTCAGGGGAAGCTCGACCTCGTCGTAGAGCCGTTCGAGTCCGCGCTCGCCAACGCGTCCACGAAGAATCGGCGCCAGGCGGCGGACGATCTCAGCATCGCGCACCAGCCTTGCGGTGCTCTCCTCCGCCGCGGGCTCCGGCTCGAGCTCGAGCCCATTCTCGGCCGCGAGATCGTCGAGGAGGTACTCAGCCCGACCGGGGTCGATGAGATACGCGGCGATCATCGTGTCGTCGGACGCCTCGACGCGGAGTGCCTTGGCGTCGTGTGCGGAGATCGAGACGTCGCGGCTCGGCGCCAACCGGATGCTGCCGCGAGGGGCGACGACCACCTCGCTGCCGGTCGCGACGGCGATGCGCTCGGCGTCGGCGGCGAGACCGACGAGCCCGTCGAGCTTCGGGAGCTCGCCCTCTCGCCACGGAATCGTCTCGGTCTCGAGCTTCGGCAGCTCGGCGGCCGGGAGCGCCTCGTCCAGGGTGTCGACCCGGCCGAGAAGCCCGCGGAACTCGAAGCGGCGGAAGATCTCCTTCAGCTGCGAGCGATCGGGAGGGCGTGAGACGAGGTCTGTGATCTCGACGTCGAGGTCGAGATCGCGTCGCATGGTGGCCAGGAGCCTCGACTCGCGCGCCTGCTCTGCGTTCTCGGCGATCGCCCGTGAGCGTGCGGGCGAGAGCTCGCCGGCGTGCTCGATCACGTCGTCGAGCGTTCCGTACTGGGCGATGAGCTGCCCCGCCGTCTTGTCCCCGATGCCCGGGATGCCCGGAATGTTGTCGCTCGTGTCGCCCTTGAGCCCGATGAAGTCGGGCACCTGGTCCGGTCGCACGCCGTAGCGCGCCTCGACCCGCTCCGGGGTGTAGACATGGACGTCCGCCACGCCGCGCGGCGTCATCATCAGGCAGACGTTCTCGGATACGAGCTGGAACGCGTCGCGATCCGTGGACACGACACACGTCTTGATCCCGGCCTCGTCGGCCTGAGTCGCGAGCGTAGCGATGACGTCGTCGGCCTCCCAGCCCTCGAACTCGAGGTTCCGGTATCCGAACGCCTCGACGATCGGCCTGAAGTGCGGGAACTGCTCGCGGAGGAGGTCCGGCATCGGGCGGCGCTCGGACTTGTACTCGGCCGAGATCTCGGTGCGATGCACCGGGCGCGTGTCCCAGGCAACGGCGACGCCGCGCGGCTTGTAGTCCGAGAGCAGCTTGAACAGCATGTTCGTGAACCCGAGAAGCGCGTTCGTCGGCTGTCCGTCGGTCGTCTGGAGCTCCTCCGGGAGGGCGAAGAAGCCCCTGTAGGCGAGATTGTTGCCGTCGACGAGGAAGAGCTCGGTGTCGCGAACGGGACCGTCGTCGAGCTCCAGTTCCTCCCCGGTGACGGTCTTCGGCACCCCTCAACTCTACGGGCACTGCCCGGCGGGTTCCGGGCCGTGCGATTGGATAGCGGCATGCGCCGTGTCCCGCTCGTCTCCGGCTCGCACGTTGTCCTCGTTCCGGTGGACGACGCCGACGTCGTCCTACGGCCTCCTCCTCCCCCGGACCAGGTCGTGGACGTCGCTGCCGCGGTGCGGGACGCGTTGCGGTTCCCGCTCTCGGGCCCGCAGCTGGCCACCCTGGCACCACGTAACGGCCGGGCCACCATCGTGGTCGAGCCGCCCGTGCTTCCTCTGCCCGGCGTGCTTCAGGATCCGCGCCAAGAGGCGCTCGCGGCCGCCCTCGACGAGCTCACTCAGTGCGGCATTCCGGACTCCCGGCAGACCATCCTCGTGGCAGCAGGGCTTGGTCGGCGCCAGGGCGTGCGCGAGCTGGTCCGGGCGCTCCTCCCACCACCGCGCGCACGCTCGTTCCGCGGCCGACTGCTCGTCCATGACGCGGCGGACGCGGGACTCGTGCCGCTCGGCGACGACGCCGTCCGGGTTCATCCCGCGCTTCTCGACGCCGACCTCACTCTCGTTCTCGGCGCAGCCGAGACCATCGTCCACGGAGGGCCCGGAACCCTCGTGGGCGCAGCCGATGCGGCAACCGTCCTGCGCATCGCCGGGGTGGACTCGCTGTTGGAGGCGGCGGGCGCCCCCGAGTGGGAGCTCGTCCTCGCCGTCGAGTCCGCGCTCGCAGAGCGAGTTCCGTTGGTAGGTGTGTCGCTCGTCCTCGACCTGCCGCGTCTCACCGGCGCGTATCGCGGCTACCCGGAGAGCCAGGAAGTGACCGACCGGGTGGCACAGTCGTCGCTTCGCGCCGTGTTCTCGCGCCTCCCCGGTCCGCTTCGCCGCGGCTTCCTGGATCATCAGGGACGTCGGCTGGCCGCGACTGCCGCGTTCGCGGGCCTTCCTTCAGTCGCGCATGCGGAGGCACTCCTGCGCGGCGCGGCTCTTCGAGGCACGGCGCTCGACGAGCCAGTGGACGCACTCGTCGTCGGCGTCCCGTGGGTCGGGCTGCAGATCCCGCGCGAGCCGGTCAACCCGGTGACAGCGGCAGCGATCGCACTCGGCCTCGCACTGCGCCTACGGAAGGACGCCTTCCCGATCCGCCCGGGCGGCACCCTCGTCCTGGTCCATCCGCTCCGTCGATCGTTCGCCCAGGTGACGCAGGCTCCCTACGCCTCGATGTTCCAAGCACTGCGCGCGGGAGGCGATCCGGGCTCGCTTGGAGACGCGGAGAAAGCCGCCGCCGCTGACAGCCGCGCGCTCGACATCTACCGAGCCGGAGAGGCATGCCATCCGTTGCTTCCTTTTGCGGACTGGGCAGGGTGTGCTCCCGCTCTTTCGAGACTCGGGCGGGTCGTCGTCGCAGGATGCCGTGACGCGATCGCCGCGCGCGCGCTCGGGTTCGTCCCGAGCCACGGGATCGGCAGCGCGCTCGAGATGGCGCACGGCGTCTCGGGAGGACACGCACGAGTCGGGATCCTCCTGGCGCCCCCGTATCCCGCGCTCCTCGTCGGCTGAGCTCTACGTCTCGCCGAGATACGTCTTGCGGACCTGCTCGTTCGTCTTCAGCTCTGCGGCCGGGCCCTCGAGGGCGATGAGCCCGGTCTCCATCACGTACCCGCGCTTGGCGACGTCGAGCGCCATGAGGGCGTTTTGCTCCACGAGCAGGACCGGAGTGCCCTCCCTGTTGACCTCTCTGATGGTCTCGAAGATCCGCTCGACGAAGATCGGCGCCAGGCCCATCGAGGGCTCGTCCAGGAGCAAGAGCTTGGGCCGGGCCATGAGGGCGCGGCCGATTGCACACATCTGCTGCTCGCCGCCCGACATCGTGCCGGCCTTCTGCGACCGGCGTTCGTGGAGCCGAGGGAAGAGCTGGAAGACACGATCCATGTCCTCGTGCAGCTCCCCTTTCGTCGCGGAACGCTGAAAGGCGCCCATCTCGAGGTTCTCGGTCACCGACATGCGCGGGAACAGACGCCGCCCCTCCGGGCTCTGCGCGATCCCGTCCTTCACGATCCGGTGGGGCGCAGTCCGCGTGATGTCCGTGCCCTGGAAGCGGATCGCCCCTTGTCGCGGCCGGTTCAGCCCGTTGATCGCCCGGAGCGTCGTCGACTTGCCGGCACCGTTCGCTCCGATGAGCGTCACGATCTCGCCCTGGTTGACGTGAAAGGAGACGCCTTTGAGCGCGTGGATCGCGCCGTAGTAGACGTGGACGTCCTCGAGCTCGAGGATGCGACCGGTCGCAGGACTCGCAGTCGCGCTCATCCGGCCGCGCCCTGCCCGAGGTACGCCTCGATCACGCGCGGGTCCGCCTGGATCTCTGCCGGCGTCCCTTCCGCAAGCTTCTCCCCGTACTCGAACACCGTGACGCGCTCGGACACGCCCATGACGACCTTCATGTCGTGTTCGATCAACAGGATCGTGAGGCCTAGCTCGCCGCGCATCTTCGCCACGAATGCCGTGAACTCGGCAGTCTCCTGCGGGTTCATGCCCGCCGTCGGCTCGTCGAGCAGGAGGAGCTTGGGCTCGGTTGCGAGCGCTCGAGCGACTTCGAGTCGCCGCTGATCGCCGTACGAGAGCGAGCCGGCGCGGTCGCCGCCCTTTCCGCTGAGATTGCAGTACGCAAGCAACTCGCGCCCCTTCTCACGGGACTCGCGCTCCTCCTTCTTGACACCGGGTGTGCGAAGGATCGACGGGATGATCCGGGCGTGGAGCCGGCAGTGCATGCCCACGAGCACGTTCTCGAGCGCGGTCATCTCCTGGAACAGGCGGATGTTCTGGAAGGTCCGCCCGATGCCGAGCTTCGTGATCGTGTGGGGCGGGAGGTCGCCGATCTCCTCCCCGTCGAACGTGATCGAGCCCGACGTCGGTGTGTAGACGCCCGTGAGCATGTTGAAGAACGTCGTCTTGCCCGCTCCGTTCGGCCCAATCAACGAGACGATCCCCCCGCGCGGGATCGTGAAGTCGACGTCGTTGGTCGCTACGAGGCCGCCGAACTCCTTGCGGAGCGTGGTGGTGACCACAAGATCGCCGCCGGCACTGTCGGTTTCCGCGGTCCGTTCTGTCGCAGTAGTTGCCATCAGTCGTCCGTTGGGTCGCGGTCGGTCAATGCGCCTTCGTGAGTCACGTCGTAGAACGGCGTGTCGTGGACTCCCTCCTCGAACTCGACGCGGTGGCGCCGCTCGGGTATCAGTCCGGTCGGCCGCAAGAGCATCACGACCACGATGATGAATCCGTAGATGCCGAACTGGTACTGCGTCGGGTCGAAGTCGAGCCCCGCCTCCTGCACCTTTGCCCCGATCGTCGCCAGGCCCTCGACATTCAGGTACGTGAGGAGGAGCGCACCGACGATCACACCCCAGACGCTCCCCATCCCACCGAGGATGACCATGCAAAGCAGGAAGACCGAGATGTTGAAGTAGAAGTCCGCCGGGAACGCGCTTCCCTTGAAACTCGCGTAGAACGCTCCCGCGACACCTCCGAAGAAGGCTCCCATCGCATAGGACCACGTCTTCGTGCGCATGAGCGGGACGCCCATTGCCGCGGCGGCGGTCTCGTCCTCGCGGATGGCGATCCACGCTCGGCCGAGTCGAGAGTCGCGGATGCGGACGCTCACGAAGACGGTGATGAGCAGCAGGACGATCGCCGTGAAGTACCACCAGATCGCCCGATCGCTCGCGGTCCGAAAGTCCTCGGGCAGTCCGATCGCACTTCCAACCCTCCCGAACCCGAGCGAGTCGACCGGCCGGATGCCGAACGCCCCGTTCGTGAGGTTGAAGCCGCCGAAGCTGTCTCCGTTGCGGATCACCACCGGCAGGATCTCTCCGAACCCGAGCGTCACGATCGCCAGGTAGTCGCCCCGAAGACGGAGCGTCGGCAGTCCGATGATGACCCCCGCCGCGAGCGTCGTGAGCCCCGCGACGACGAGGACGAACCACATGTTGATGTGGATCCCGGGGAAGTCGCCCCGAACGCCGATCGCACCGATGTGGATCGAGACCTGATCGAACTGGGCGGAGGCGAGCCACCCCGCCGTGTATGCGCCGACGGCGTAGAAGGCCACGTAGCCGAGGTCGAGCAGCCCCGCATACCCGACGACGATGTTCAGCCCGACCGCCATCATCGTGAACGCGAGCATCACGACGAGCGATCCGGTCGCCGGCACGAAGTCGCCGATCAGCGGCAGGTCCTCGAGGTCGACGACGATGTACGGGTAGATCACCGCCACGATGACGAGAGCGACGGCGATCCGAGAGCCGGTGGTCCAGCCTCGAGGGTCGAGTTTCTCCGCGTAGGCGCTCATGCGCCCTCTGGGGTCCGCTCGCCGAGGAGACCCTCGGGCCTGAAGACGAGCGTCAGGATCAGGATGCCGAACACGATCGACCGGGTCCAGTCGCTGCCCGGTGTATGCCAGGTCAACCCTTCGTTGAACGCCTGGATGTACCCGATGAGCAGCGCGCCGAGGACCGCTCCGGGGAGATTGCCGATCCCGCCGAGCACGGCCGCAGTGAACGCGATGAGGCCGAGCTCGAAGCCGGTGTCGTAGCGCATGCTGTACTCGAGGAGGAAGACGAGGCCCGCCGCGGCGGCTAGCGACCCGGCGAGGACGAAGGTGACGCTGATCGTCCGGTTGACGTCGATCCCCATCATCGCGGAGGCATCCGGATCCTGCGAAACCGCCCTCATGGCCTTCCCCTGCCGAGTGGACCGGACGAACCACGTGAGGACGACCAGCACCGGGACGACGATCAACAACGCCGTCAGCTGGTTCCATTTGAACTCGACCCCGCCGACGGTGAAGACCGGCGTTCGCGGGATGAGCTCGGACGCGCTCTTGTACTGGACGCCGTAGAGGGCGAGCGAGACGTTCTGGACGATGAACGACACCCCGACTGCCGTGATCAACGGCGCGAGACGCGGTGCTCTCCGCAGCGGCTTGTAGGCGACGCGCTCGATCGTGGCATTGACGACCGCGAACAGCGGCACGGTGATGAGGAGGCAGACGACGATCCCGCCGATGATCGCCGGAGTGCTCGAGTCTGCGGAGATGTTCAGGACCGTGAAGAGCACCGTGCTGGCGACGAGCCCCGAGAGCGCGAAGACGTCGCCGTGGGCGAAGTTGATGAGCTGAAGGATCCCGTAGACGAGCGTGTACCCGAGAGCGACGACGCCGTAGATCGATCCATTCGTCAGGCCGATGAAGCTGACATTGATGAAGTTGACGGGCTCCATGACGAAGTTGATCCCGAGCCACAGGACGACGATCCCGACGATCGTGAGGCCGATGTAGTCGATCAACTTCGCGCTCCGGAGCACGTGCAGGAGGGCGACCGTCCGCTTCATGTCGGGGCTCGCAGCGGTGGACATGGGGGACGACTGTAGTGGGTGCCGCCGTGTGAGTAAATAGCTGCACAAACACCGAGGGAGGGCATCGCCCTCCCTCGGTCATCGTTCTCTTGCGGCTCTCTTCTAGCCGGTACTCGTCGTGTCGCCGCCCGACGAAGGCTGCAGCGCAGCGTCGACGGTCGACTGCTGAGGCGAGATCGTGGTCTCGGTCTCGAGCTTCGTAGTCGCCCTGTAGATCGTGAACTGCACGATCGTCCCGGAGGCGTCCTGCGGGTCGCCGTTCTCGTTGAACGAGAACGAGCCGAGATAGCCGTCCGAGATCGAGGTGTCGAACATCTGCGTGATGATGTCAGCGCGCGAGCCGTCCGACGCCGCGATCGCATCGAGCATCACGACCGCTGCCTGTGCGCCGAAGATCGCGTACGGGTCGATCGGCGTGTTCGCATCGAGGTACTGGTCGGTGAAGCCCGTCACGAACTCCTGGGCTGTCCCTGAGTACGCATCGATCGGGGTACCCGCGACCGACATCCACATGTCCTGAGCCGCGGAGCCCGCCTCGTCGATCGTCGCCTGCGTGGCGAAGCCGTCCGGAGCGTAGAGCGCGACCTTGCCGTTGTTCGGCCCGAGCACGGCGACCTTGTCCTTGATCACCTGCGCGCCGTTCTCGTCGATGAGGCCGCCGAGGAAGACGGCGTCCGCGTCGGTCTGGCCGATCTTCTGGAAGAGCGCCTCGTAGCTCGACGCCTTCGGATCCCAGGCCTCGAAGCCTGCGATGTTGATCCCGAGCGACTCGGCTGAATCGCGGAGGTTCTGTGCGATGCCGAGCCCGTAGGTCTCCTTGTCGTTCAGGATGTACAGGCTCTTCACGCCCTTGGTCTGCATGAACTCGGCGACGGCCGCGCCCTGGAACGCGTCATGCGCGACCACGCGTGCGTAGTTCCGCTCGCCCGACGGGTAGTACTGGTCAGGCTCGGTCGAGGAACAGCTTCCGGCGGTCGTCGTCAGACACACTGCGGTGTTCGCCGGCGACAGCATCGCGACTCCACCGTCAGCAGCCTGGTTCAGTACCGGGATGATGATGGCGGCACACCCGGAGTTGAAGGTCCCGATGACTCCGACGACATGGTCGTTGGCCGCATAGGCGTTGGCGTTCTGAGAACACTTGCCCGAGTCCCACTTGGCTGCCTGAGCGGTCGAGTCGTCGCAGGACTGGTACGCGACATTGAAGTCCCCGGCCTTCCAGTCTTGCTGGCCGAGCGTGTACTTGATCGCGTCCTGGATCTGGATGGTCTGGGTGCGCGACGATCCCTGCAGCGGGAGATCGGAGGTGATCAGCAGCTGCGCGTCGCCCTCGCCCTCGTACTGGATCGGCCCGCACGACGACGACGGCAACGCCGTCGGCGCCCCTTCGGGCGCGCCACCGCTACTGCTGCTGCTCCCGCCGCAACCCGCAGCAATGAGCGCGGATGTGGCGACGAGCAGGCCCAGTACGGCGACCACGCTCTTTCGAATAGTCAACCTCTTCCTCCTCACCTCGGATGACCCAATTTGCGCTGGTGCGACCAGCGTGCGGCAAGTATCCGTCCCCCGGCCGAAAGGCGCAACCAGGAGCAGACGAAGCCTCGGCCGTCGGTCTGCACGAATGCCGGAGGTGGGGGTCGAACCCACACGTCCCGGAGGACACGGGATTTTGAGTCCCGCGCGTCTGCCAATTCCGCCACTCCGGCTGTAGGCGATGGTACTCGGCGCGACACCCAGGTTAGTCTGGCGGCATGCGCCTCGCGGTCCTCACCGGCGGTGGTGACGTACCGGGTCTCAACCCGTGCATCAAGGCATTCGTCACCCGCGCCGACCACGCCGGACACGAGGTGCTCGGCATCCGGCGGGGGTGGGCGGGTCTCTTGAACCTCGACCCGGACGACCCCTCCACCAGCGCGCTCCACGTCCAGCGGCTCGACCCGGCATCCGTCCGGACGATCGACCGAACGGGCGGAACCATGCTGCACACGTCGCGCACGAATCCCGGCGGGGTGCGCGCGAGCGAGACCCCTGCGTTCCTCGCGGGCCAGGCGGAAGGAGACGAGCCTTACGACTTCACGGCGCACGTCCTGCGGGTGATCGAGCACCTCGGAATCGACGCTCTCGTGCCGATCGGCGGAGACGACACGCTGTCCTACGCGCTCCGCCTCCACGACGAGGGCGTCCCGGTGATCGCCATCCCGAAGACCATGGACAACGACGTCCACGGAACCGACTACTGCATCGGGTTCTCGACCGCCGTCACGCGGGGCGTGCAGTTCATTCACAACCTGCGCACGAGCACGGGGAGCCACGAGCGGATCGCGGTCGTCGAGCTCTTCGGCCGCTACAGCGGCGAGACCTCGCTCATCACCGCGTACCTGGCAGGTGTCGACCGCGCGGTGATCTCCGAGGTGCCGTACGACCTGGATCGACTCGCTGCGCTTCTGCTCGAGGACAAGCGCAAGAACCCATCGTCGTACGCGATGGTGACCATCTCGGAAGGAGCGGTTCCGGCGAGCGGAGAGCTCGTCCTCTCCGGGGACGCTGACGCATACGGCCATCGCAAGCTCGGAGGAGTCGGCCAGCTCCTCGGCGAGGCGCTGAAGGAGCGGACGGGCGAGGACATCATCTACCAGCAGCTCGGCTACCTCATGCGCTCGGGCACCCCTGACTCGCTCGACCTCATGGTCGCGACCAACTACGCGGTGATGGCCGCAGATCTTGCGATCGAAGGAGACACAGGCCGCCTCGTCTCGCTCCGAAGCGGCACCTACACAACGGTGCCGATCTCGGTCGTGCGCGAGGGCGTCAAGCGCGTCGACGTCGACGAGCTCTACGACGCTGACGAGTACCGGCCGAAGGTGCGCCACGTCCTCGGGAAGCCGATGTTCCTCTATTGAGCGTCCTCGCAGTCCTCACAGGCGGAGGCGACTGCCCCGGCCTGAACGCAGCGATTCGGGCGATCGTGCGGAGCTCGACGACGCAGGGTCACGAGATCGTCGGGATTCGCCGCGGTTGGCACGGGCTCGCGCTGGACGACTTCGTAGCCCTGGATCGTGATGCGGTCGCCGGAATACTGCCGCGCGGAGGCACGATCCTCGGATCTTCCGGGTACAACCCGTTCCGGGAGGAAGGCGCTCTCGAAGCCGTGCTCGCGAACTCGAAGAGACTCGGGCTCGACGGGGTCATCGCCATCGGCGGCGAGGGGACGCTCGGGATCGCCGACAGGCTGTACTCCGAGCTCCAGTACCCAGTCGTGGGCGTACCGAAGACCATCGACAACGACCTAGCGGGAACCGACGTCACGATCGGCTTCGATACCGCCGTCCACGTCTGCACGGAGGCGATCGATCGTCTTCACACGACCGCGGAGTCGCACAACCGCGTCATCGTGGTCGAGGTGATGGGCCGCAGCGCCGGATGGATCGCCGCGACGAGCGGAATAGCGGGCGGAGCCGACGTCGTGCTCGTTCCGGAGGTGCCGACTGCGATCGAGGACGTCTGCGACCGCCTCCGCAGGCGGCACCGGGAAGGCAGGGACTACTCGATCGTCGTCGTCGCCGAGGGCTATCCGCTCACCCGCCGCTCCGGCGCAAAGGAGGGCCCGGTCGTCCAGGACGTCGACGCATACGGGTACGCCCGGCTCGGAGGGATCGGCGAGATTGTCGCGGACGAGATCACCCGCGGCACGAGCTTCGAGACCCGCGTGACGGTGCTCGGCCACGTGCAGCGGGGAGGAACGCCGACCGCGCGAGACCGTTTCCTTGCAACCAGGCTCGGCCTCCACTCGGTGGAGCTGGCAGCACGTGGATCATGGGGGCGCATGGCGGCCGTGCGGGGCGACGAGATCGTCGACGTGGCGCTCGCGGAAGCCACCGCGGCCCGACGAACGCTTCCGCCCGAGCTGATCGCTGCAAGCGGCGTCCTCGCGTAGCCGGAAGCCTCGCCTAGACCTCGGGGGGCGCGGCCGGCACGAGGGCGGCCACGGCGTCCGGCAGCACGAGAACCGCGTCGACCCCGGCGCGCTCGAGCTCGGCCACGTCATCCACAGACGCGTCCTTCAGCTCGGCGATGGCGAGCTTCCCGGCCGGGACGTCGTGGAGCAGGGTCAGCAGCATCTCCAGGACGTCGTCGTCCGACGACGGATCGGGGCTCAAGAGGAAGACCTCCGGATCCAGCTCCTCGAGCGCGAGCTCGAGCTCGTCGGGATCCGATACCCGCACCACGCACTCGACCCCGAGCTTGAGCGCCTCGTCCCAGGCGTCGACATTCGGGGCAACGACGATCGCGTCGGCTCGAACTGCCGCGACGCTCTCGGTCAGTCCGACGAGGAGCAGAGGTAGCTGCGACACACCGCGCACGTCTCCGGCGCCCGTCCTGACGACCAGCGCGTCGGCGCCGTGCTTCTCCGCGCTCCCGGCTTCGTGCCCGTCCGAGACCTCGACGAGCACGGAGATCCCGTCGCCCTCGGCAATCGCCTGGCTCAGCCTGCTCACCGGTCGGGATGCTACTGAGCAAACACCCGGCTCGGTGCGACGTCTACGGTTGAGGCCATGCGCCGCTCACTCCTCGCGCTTGCGCTCGCCGGTCTCGTTCTCGCGGGAAGTGCCGTTGCTCGGACCATCCAGGGCACGGATCGGAACGACGTTCTCGTCGGAACACCGCGCGCAGACGCGATCTTCGGCCGCGGCGGGAACGACCTGATCCAGGGTCTCGCGGGCGGCGACCTGCTCTCCGGCGGCGCCGGTCGAGACGTCATCGACGGCGGCCCCGGGAACGACCGGGTCGTCGCCCAGTACGACGGGGGCAGGGATCGCGTTCAGTGCGGAGGCGGGCTCGACGTCGTCGATGCCGATCAGCTCGACAAGGTTGCGAACGACTGCGAGCTGGTCTCACGCCGGCTGTCCCGCGATCCGTACACGGACCCTTCCGGCCAGCACGAGACGGAAGTCGAGCCGGACAGCCTCACGGTCGGTCGCACGACGGTGGTCGCGTTCCAGGTCGGCCGCCGGTTCGACGGGGCGTCGAACAACGTCGGCTTTGCGGTCTCGAACGACGACGGTCGAACGTGGCGAAGTGGGCTGCTTCCGGGATTGACCGCAGCCAGCGTCCCGGCCGGGACGAGCGTCCGGGCGACCGATCCCGCGGTTGCGTACGACGCCACGACGCGCACCTGGCTCATCGGAACCTTGGCGCTCGGCGCGGTGACACGCCTCACCGTCAGCCGGTCGAGCGACGGGCTCACGTGGAGCAATCCCGTGACGGCAATCGAGGACGCGACGTCAGCTGACGTCGCGTTCGACAAGAACTGGCTCATCTGCGACAACGGCGCAGCGAGCCGATTCCGGGGTCGCTGTTATCTCATGTACACGGACACGCTCCGAGACGGCAGCCTGGCCTCGCTGACGTCGGGCGACGGCGGTGTTACGTGGACGGCTCCCGCGAGAGTCCAGGTGACCGACGCCGTTGGAGTGTTTCCCGTGATCCGCCCGGACGGCGGAATCGTCGCCGTGTTCCTCTGGGCCGAGAGTCGAATCGGTGCCACGGTTTCCACTGACGGGGGCGCGTCGTTCGGAGCACCCACGGTGGTCTCCGACGTCCAGACCCGCACCATGCGCGGGCTCCGACTCTTCCCGCTCCCGTCCGCAGACATCGATCCCACCGGCCGGGTCTGGGCGACCTGGCACGACTGCCGGTTCAGCGCCGGGTGCTCGCAGAACGGCGTCGTCGTATCGACGTCGACCGACGGGCTCACGTGGACATCTCCGAGCGCCGTCACGTCGGGACGGAACGCGATGCTCCCGGCGATCGGCATCCACCCCGTCTCCGGCCGAGCGGCGTTCGTCTACTACGTCGTCGGCTCTCGAGGGATCGACGCCGAGTTGGTGGAGGTCGGTCCGAACGGCCAGCGGCTCGGGCCTCCACGTCTGCTCTCGGCGCAGACGATGCGCGTCGAGTGGATGCCGAACACGACCTCGGGCCGCATGCTCGCCGACTACCTCTCCGTGCACTACGCGGGAACGCGTCCGCTCGCCGTCTGGATCCTGGCCTCTGAGCCCGTCGGCTCGACGCTTCGCCAGGCGGTGTACGCCACTCGCGGGTGAGCAGCGCCAGGCTTCTCTGAAGGCGATCGCGGCTACAGACCGATCGGGTGCCAGACGGTCTTGAGCTCGAGGAACGACTCGATCTCCCAGGGACTCTGTGCATCGGCCGACGAGCGCACGACCCGCTTGACGTTGTCGGCCGCGAGGCGCTCGAGCTCGGCGCGGTTCCCGTCCGCTCCCGTGATGTCGATCGCATTCACGTCCATGTGTCCGGCGAGCCAGGGAGCGAGCTCGTCGCCGAAGCCGGTGAGGATGTTGACCGCGCCGGCCGGGACATCCGACGTCGCCCACGCCTCGGCGAGCTCGATCGCGGCCAGCGGATGCTGCTCGGATGCGACGGCAACGACGGTGTTGCCACCGACCAGTGCCGGCAGGATCCGTGAGACGAGCCCGGCGAGCGGAGGCTCGGCCGGTGCAAGGATCGCGACGACGCCGGTCGGCTCCGGAATCGTGAAGTCGAAGTACGGACCGGCGACGGGGTTCGAGCCGCCGAGCACCTGGGGCAGCTTGTCGGCCCAGCCCGCGTACCAGACGACCCGATCGACGGCGGCCTCGACCTCCGAGCGCCCCGTGCACACGGCTTCGAGGTCGGACGCACGCGCCTCCATCATCTCCGCGAGTCGGTACAGGACCTGCCCGCGGTTGTACGCCGTTAGCCCCGACCACGCAGGGAACGCCGCGCGCGCGACGCGGATCGCGTCACGGACGTCCTTGCGGGACGCGCGCGAGGCGTTCTGTCCCTCGGCTTCATAGGTCCGGCCGGACTCGGAGCGGGGGAACGCTCCGCCAATGAACAGCTTGTAGGTCTTCTTGACCGGAAGCCGTGTCACAGCCGCGCCTCTCCACCTTCGGAAGTGTGGGCGGATCGGCGCAGCCTTGGCACGAACACGTCTCGCCTGTGTGTCGGTATCGGAACTAGGATCGACCGTGGGTGGAGGGAGGCCGAACACCCCACCCAGGGTGGGGGGCTGCTCGTCATTCGAGCCTCAGATACGGCGCGAGCCCATGGCGGCCGCCCTCGCGCCCGAAGCCCGACTCCTTGTAGCCACCGAACGGCGACGTCGGGTCGAAGCGGTTGAACGTGTTCGCCCACACGACGCCCGCGCGCAGGCGCTCGACCATCCACAGGATCCGCGAGCCCTTCTCCGTCCACACCCCCGCAGACAGCCCGTACGCGGTGTTGTTCGCCTTCTCGACGGCCTCCTCCGGCGTACGAAACGTCAGCGTCGAGAGAACCGGCCCGAAGATCTCTTCCTGAGCGATCCGGTAGCTCTGCGCGACGTTCGTGAAGAGCGTGGGACGGAACCAGTAGCCGCGCTCGGGGAGCGGGCAGTCGGGCTGATAGATCTCGGCGCCCTCCTCCTCCCCGCTCGCGACGAGCGCTTCGATTCGCTCGAGCTGCTCGCGCGAGTTGATGGCACCGACGTCGGTGTTCTTGTCGAGCGGATCCCCGACCCGCAACGTGGACAAACGCCGCTTGAGCTTCTCGATCAGCGGCTCGTAGATCGACTCCTGGACGAGGAGCCGCGAGCCCGCACAGCAGACGTGCCCCTGGTTGAAGTAGATCCCGTTGACGATGCCCTCGACCGCCTGGTCGAGCGCCGCGTCGTCGAAGACGATGTTCGCCGCCTTCCCGCCGAGCTCGAGCGTCAGGCGCACATCCCGGCCGGCGAGCTCCCGCATGATCAGCTTGCCGACCTCGGTCGATCCCGTGAACGCCACCTTGTCGATGCCCTCGTGCTTGACGAGATGCCCGCCGGTCGTGCCGTCGCCCGTGACGATGTTCACGACGCCGGGCGGAAGCTCGGCTTGCCGGCAGACATCGGTGAAGAGAAGTGCGGTCAGCGGGGTCGTCTCGGCCGGCTTCAGCACGACCGTGTTCCCGCACGCGAGCGCCGGCGCGATCTTCCACGCGAGCATGAGCAGCGGGAAGTTCCAGGGGATGATCTGGGCGGCAACGCCGACCGGTCGCGGCGTCCTATTCGGAAACGCGTACTCGAGCTTGTCCGCCCAGCCCGCGTAGTAGAAGAAGTGCGCGGCGGCGAGTGGCAGGTCGACATCGCGGGACTCGCGAATGGGCTTTCCGCCGTCGAGCGACTCGGCCACCGCGAACTCGCGCGAGCGCTCCTGGAGAATCCGGGCGATCCGGAAGAGGTACTTCGCACGCTCCGAGGGCGCGATCCCGCTCCAGCCGTCCTCGAAGGCCGAGCGGGCAGCGGTCACGGCGAGGTCGACGTCCTCTGGGCCTGCGAGGGCAAACTCGAACAGCTGCTCCTCCGACGACGGCGAGATCGACGCGAGCGACTCGCCGGACCGCGCCGCGACCTCCTCGCCACCGATGAACAGGCCGTAGCTCTCGCGGATCTGGACGATGTCGCGCGCTTCCGGCGCCGGCGCGTACTCCCACTCGAGCGGAGCGGGTACGGCGGACGACCGCTTCTCGACCTGAGCCATCAGTCGATGGTGAAGTAGTCGCCGGATTGATAACGCCCCGTCTTCTCCTTACGGATCTGCATCAGGACGTCGTTCAGGAGCGACGAGGCGCCGAACCGGAAGAGCTCCGGCGTCATCCACGCGCCCCCGAGCGTCTCGTAGAGAACGACGAGGTACTGGACGGCCTGCTTCGCGACACGGATCCCGCCGGCCGGCTTGATGCCGACCATCCGCCCGGTCTCCGTGTACACGTCGCGGACGGCCTCCATCATGCAGAGCGTCACCGGCAGCGTGGCCGCAGGGTTGATCTTTCCCGTGGACGTCTTGACGAAGTCCGCTCCGGCGGCCATGGCCAGCAGCGACGCGCGGCGGACGTTGTCGTAGGTGCCGAGCTCACCGGTCTCGAGGATGACCTTGAGGTGCGCGGTGCCGCACGCTTCTTTCACGCGCACGATCTCGTCGTAGACCTTCGCGTACCGGCCGGAGAGAAACGCCCCGCGGTCGATGACCATGTCCACCTCGTCGGCGCCGAGCTCGACAACGGCTCTCGTCTCGGCGACCTTGAGCTCGATGGGCGACTGGCCCGAGGGGAAGGCGGTCGCGACGGAAGCGACGCGCACACCGCTCCCCGCTACACGCTCCTTCGCGGTGGCCACGAGGTTGGGATAGATGCAGATCGCGGCGACGGACGGGATGCTCGGATCGACCGGATCCGGGCGCATCCCCTTCGCGCAGAGCGCAGCGACCTTCCCGGGAGTGTCCTGCCCCTCGAGCGTCGTCAGGTCCATCATGCGAATCGCGAGCTCGAGCGCCTGCAGCTTCGACTCGCGCTTGATCGAGCGCTTGGCGAGCGTCGCGGCCCGCTCCTCGAGCGCAACCGCGTCGACGGAGCCGATCCGGGGAAGCCGCGGCTCGAGCGGAAGCTCGAACCCGCCGAGAAGTGCGGGCGCCTGCGCCACCCTCCGAGTGTAGAGAGCGGTACCTAGGTCGGGCTCGATCCCGGTTCGACGAACGCTGAGCGTCGAGGCTCGATACCAGTCGACAATCGTCACCGCCGTGTCTCGATCCCGATCTTCGTCGGGGTCGACCCCAATCTGATCGCGCACGTGGGTCAGATAGGCCAACACCTCGGACGTCGAAGCGCCGCCGCCGCGATGCCCCTGCGAGCCGAGGTGCGTAGCTGTCGTATTCGTCGGGGGGCTCGCCCGCAACGCCAATTGGATCTCATGCACGCAGCAAGCTGCAGAGCTCAGCGCTGCCGGTTCGTTCCACCACACCTTCCAAACGGACAACGCCAGGGTGTCTGCGCCGTGCATCGCTAGAGCCCGAGCCGCTCGAGCAGCTTCGAGTCGCGCCGCCACTTCGGACGCACCTTGACCTGCAGCTCGAGGAAAACGGGGTGCCCGACCAGTGCCTCGACCTCGGGGCGTGCTCGGGTCCCGATCTCGCGGATCATCGCGCCCTTCTTCCCGACGAGGATCCCTTTCTGCGACTCGGTCTCGACGTAGACGAACGCCCGCACGACCTTCTCGCCGATCTCGTCGACCTCGACCATCACAGCGTGCGGAACCTCCTCGCGCGTGAGCTGGAGCGCTTTCTCGCGGATCACCTCGGCGACCCGCTCCTCGACGGTGAGGTCCGTGGCCTGCTCGGGCGGGAAGTACGCCGGCCCCTCGGGCAGCAGCGATACCAGATCGTCGCGGAGCTCGCCGATGCCGTCCTTCGTCAACGCGCTGACCGGATGCAGCGCGTGGAAGTCGCCCAGCTGGGCGGCGGCCTTCATCTGCGAGATCACATGCCCGGCCTTGAGGCGATCAACCTTGTTCACGACGATGATCACCGGCTTCTCGAGCTCGAACACGCGCCGCGCGACGAAGCGGTCGCCCGCGCCGATGTGCGCACGTGCGTCGACGACGAGGAGGACAGCGTCGACGTCCTCGAACGAGGAGTCCACCGTTGCCTGCATGCGCTCGGTCAACTCGTCGAGCGGCCGTTGAAAGCCGGGAAGGTCGACGAGCGCGAGTTGATAGCCCGGCCCGTTCGCCACGCCGAACACCCGGCGCCGCGTCGTGTTCGGCACCTTCGACGTGATCGCGACCTTCTCGCCGCAGAGGGAGTTCACGAGCGTCGACTTGCCGACGTTCGGCCGCCCCGCGACCGCGACGATCCCCGACTTCAAGCGAGGTTGGACGAGTCGAACGACTCAGGGAGGAGCTCGTCCGTCGTCATCGTGACGACCCTTCCTCCGTTCCGGAACACGACGCGGTCGACGCCCATCTCGTGGAGCCACTGCCTGCAGCCGCCGCACGGAGACGCGGTGATCGCGGCGACCTCGAAGTCTCCGGGCCGGTAGCCCTCGGCGACTGCCCGCGCGAACGCGGTGGGCTCGGCACAGACGCCGAGGGGATACGCGGCGTTCTCGACGTTCACGCCCTCGATCACGCGACCGTCGCGCGCGAGGACAGCGCAGCCGACGTGGAACCCCGAGTACGGCGCATAGGCGCGGGCCGCTGCGGCAGCCGCGCGCTCCAGGAGCTCGAGGTCTGTGAGGGGTGTCTCGGTCATCCGAATGCCTGGAAGAGCACGAGGGTGATGAGCGCGCCGAGGACGCCTCCGGTCGCAACCTCGGAGGTGGAGTGGATGCCGCTCTCGACGCGAGTCTGGGCCACGAGCAACGCCATGATGAACGTCAGGGACGAGATCAGGAAGTGGTGCGCGGCATCGTTCAGCACGAGTGTGACCGCCATCCAGCCGGCGAACGCCACCGCCGCGTGCCCGGAAGGCAGGCCGCCCCGGAGCGGAGTCCCGCGGCCGGTGATCGCCTTGATCGCGATGACGACGATGATCGTGACCGCGAGGGCGACGAGCGTGAGCTCCTCGGGGACGTCGGCGAGCCGGTCGAGAAAGCGTGAGCTCCTGTCGGCGACGGCGCCGGAGAACACGAGGTAGCCGACGGCAACCGCGTTCAGGGCGGCGATGAGCACTGCCCCGGCGGCGATGTCCTTCGCGAGCTTCGCCATCGGGTCGAAGGCGGTCGAGGCAACGTCGACAGCCGCCTCGATCGCCGTGTTCACGAGCTCTGCGACCAGCACGAACGTGATCGCCAGCAGAAGCACCATCAACTCGATCTTCGCGACTCCGAAGGCGAGCGCCGCGATCAACACGCCGACCGCGATGACGAAGTGAATCCAGAGGTTCCGCTGCGTCCTCAGGGCGTGGATGACACCCTCGGTCGCGTAGTTGAAGCTCTGCAGAAGGGATTGACTCGCCTGGCGCGGCGTCATCGCGCGTGCTCCAGCTCGCGGGCTTCCATCTCGTCACCGTGCTCGTAGCCGAGGAGGTGGAGCAACCCGTGGACGAGCGGTGCATGCCACTGCTCTCCCACGACCTGTGGACAGAGCACGACGTCGCCGAGTGCACGGGGAACGCCGTCCGGAACCCGGTCTCGCCCGTCGATCGGGAACGAGAGGACATCGGTCTCCTCGTCGATGCCGAGATGCTCGCGCTTCAGGTCGCGGATCTCGGCGGGCGGGACGAACGCGATGCCGAGCTCGCCGTCCACGACGCCTTCACGCTCGAGCACGGAGCGCGCGAGCTCGCCCGCGGCTTGCTCGTCGACGGCGATGCCGCTTCGGTTGGACGTCTCGATCGAGATCACGGCTCAGCGGCGGCGAGCGGTGCCGGTCTCCTCGGCATGCCGCTTGTACGCCTCGACGATCCGCTGGACGAGCTTGTGCCTGACGACGTCTTCGTTCCCGAACTCGACGAAGGAGATTCCGTCGATGCCGGCCAGGATCTCGCGCACCTGGATCAGCCCGGACGCCTGCTCGCGCGGCAGGTCGACCTGCGTGACGTCGCCCGTCACGACCATCCTCGAGCCGAAGCCGAGTCGGGTGAGGAACATCTGCATCTGCTCCGGCGTCGTGTTCTGCGCCTCGTCGAGCACGATGAACGAGTCGTTCAGCGTCCTTCCGCGCATGAACGCGAGCGGGGCGACCTCGATCGTCCCGCGCTCCATGTAGCCCGTGAGCCGCTCCGGGTCGAGCATGTCGTAGAGCGCGTCGTAGAGCGGCCGCAGGTACGGATCGACCTTCGCCAGCATGTCCCCCGGGAGGAACCCGAGCCGCTCGCCGGCCTCCACCGCAGGCCGGGTGAGGATGATGCGCCCGACCCCGCCCTCGGTTAGCGCCGCCACGGCCAGGGCCATCGCAAGGTATGTCTTGCCGGTCCCGGCCGGACCGACGGAGAACGTCACGGTCCCCTGCCGGATCGCATCGACGTAGCGCTTCTGGTTCACGGTCTTCGGCGTGATCTTCTTGCCGCGATGACGCCAGACGACGTCGTCGAACACGTCGCGAACGTCCTCGGCCTGATCGAGCGCCGCGAGCACCGCGCCGACCGTGTCCGGCCCGATCTGGTGCCCGCCCTCGACGAGCTCCACGAGCTCGTCCACGACAGCCCGGGCAGCGGCGACGTGCTCGCCCTCGCCGTCGAGCGTCAGGCGGTTGCCGCGCAGCGAGATCGAGCAGTGAAGCCGCTCGCGGAGCGCGTCGAGCACGCCGTCCTCGACCCCTGCGAGCTCGGCCGCTACCTCGTTCGGGACATCCAGTACCTCGTGCACGCTCTCAGTCTAGGAAGAGCGGCACTCGACACACTCAATCGGCGGCAGGTCCGTACCGGCGACCGAGTGCGATGCCGCTCGCGAGCAGCGAGCCCATGACGAGGGCCGCCAAGAGGGCACTCGAGGGCCCTCCTCGGCCGCTGTCGCCGCGCGCGCTCCTCTCGGTGCGCACTGTGGGCGAGACCTCCCTGATCGTGCTCTGGTCGACCGTGCCGTCACGGACGTCGAACGAGACGACACGACCCTTGCGGAGATCGACCCAGGCGTCGATCGCATCCGCGTCCTGGACGCGGTAGTGCATCTTCGTGATGGTGTACTCATCCGGGCCGTCCGGGAAGTCCATGAGTGCCCAGTCGGCCTCGACGTCGCGCGGCCTGTCGAAGACGAGCGTGACACCTCCCCCCATGAGCGTCTTCCGCGTGCCGTCGGCCGACCACGGCAGGACGTCCTCGGCGTGCACGTCGGCATCGTCGATCGTCGCCGAGATGCGCGGGTCCTCCTGAACGAGTGCAACGACCTTGGCCTTTTCCTCCGAGGTGAGGAACACATGGTCGTCGTCGGCGGCGAGGGTCGCCGGTACGACGACGAGCGCAGACACGCCGAGGAGGACCGCGACCCGCAGGAACCGCCGCATGCGATCTCCATCGGCCGAAGTCCCCTGCTCGGCAACGCCCCGCTCGGGGGACGCGAGGTCCTAGGCGAGTTTCTCTTTGACCAGTTGGTTGACGGTCGAGCCGTCGGCTCGTCCCGAGACCTGGTGCATGACGCCGGCCATGACGCGACCCAGGTCGCGGATGCTCGTCGCGCCCACTTCGGAGATGACGTCGTCGATGATCTCTTCGATCTCCTCCTCCGAGAGCTGGTTCTGCATGTACTCCTCGAGCACGACCAGCTCACGCTCCTCGACCTCCGCCCGCTCTTCGCGGCCTCCGGCCCGGAACGCCTCCGCCGCTTCGACCCGCCGCTTGCGCTCGCGCTGCAGCACCTGGAGCCCTTCCTCCTCCGAGAGGGGACGCTGAAGCTCCTTCTGCGCCTGACGCAACGAGTTGAGGATGAGGCTCAGCGCGTCGCGCCGGTCGTCATCGCGCGCGAGCCGAGCTTCCTTCAGGTCGGACTCGATGCGCTCGACCAGGGTCATGCCGTCTCCAATGCGTGGGCGACGCGATCCGCGTCGACCCGTCCACCCAGCACGTGCCAGTGCAGGTGGAAGACGGTCTGGCCCGCGCCGGCGCCGACGTTCACGAGCACCCTGTAGTCGTCGAGCCCCGCCGTGCGCGCAGTGTCCGCCACGAACCGAAGCATGCGCCCTGCCTCCTCGTCGGGAAAGGCGTCGACCTCCCTGAAGGTGTCCACGTGCCGCTCGGGGAGAACGAGAAGATGTGTCTCGGACATCGGGTTGATGTCGCGGATCGCCACGAACCCCTCCCCGCTGTGGACGTGCTGGCCCTCGGCGACGAGGCGACAGAAGAGGCACTGGCTGTCAGGCGGCGACGGCAACGATTCCCTCCGAGGTAGAGCCGACGGCGCGGGCTCGGACGAGCTCGCCGACTGGTGCGTCGACGAGCCACGGACAGTAGTCGTCACCGTATCCGCGCCCTGGGCGATCGACGAGCACACGGTCGGTGGTCCCGATCTTCGACTCCCAGCGGCGACGGCAGAGATCCGCCGAGAGATCTCGCAACCTCGCGCTGCGTTCCTTCTTCACCGCAGGCGGGACCGTGTCCGCTGCCGCCGTGACCGTTCCAGGCCGCGGTGAGTACGGGAAGACGTGCACCTTCGTGATCCCGGCGGCCCGGACGACGTCGAGCGTGTGCTCGAACGCGGCGTCGCTCTCGCCGGGAAACCCGACGATCACGTCCGTCGTGAGGTTGAAGCGCGAGAGCGATTCGACCTTCGCGAGGTACTGCGCGGTCGAGTAGCGACGCCCCATCGCCCGCAACACCTCGTCGTCACCGGACTGGAGGGGGACGTGCAGGTGAGCCGAGGCACGATCGGTCTCCACGAGAGCTTCGACGAGTTCGGCGCTCAGATGATTGACCTCGATCGAGGACAGCCGAAGCCGCTCGACTCCGGGTAGCGTCCCGGCCTCGCGCACGAGCCGCGCAAGGGTGTACCCGGCCTCGCGATCTCGGAAGCAACCCAGGTTGACACCGGTGAGCACGATTTCGCGGTGGCCTTGCGAGACACGGCGACGGATCTCGGTGAGAACGTGATCTGCGCTGCGGCTTCGTGTCGCTCCTCGAACGATGGGGATGACGCAGAACGCGCACGAGAACGAGCAGCCGTCCTGGATCTTCACGAATGCCCGCGTGCGTTCGAGTCGCGCCTCGCTCTGGGTGCATCCGAGCGGTCCGACATCGGTCGCCACCGCGACTGCCGCGTCGTCACCGGTACGCGAGATCACGCGCACGTTCTCGGGCAGGCCGTCGAACGCTCCTTCGAGACGGGCCGCGCAGCCCGTGGCATAGACACGCCGATGGCGGCGGGCTGCACGTGCAAGCGCCTGTCGCGACTTCGACACCGCCTCGTGCGTCACGCAGCAGGTGTTGACCACGACGACGTCCGCGTCCTCGTTCAACTCGGTGTGGCCGTCCCGGACGAGCCGCTCGCGCGTCGCCTGCGCGTCGGCAAAGGACACCTTGCAGCCCAGAAAGCTGACGGAGAACGTGGCCACCAGGCCGCCTAGCTTACGAGGCGAGCACGTGCGCCGCCCAGCCGTCGAGCACACGCTCCTCGACGACTTCCCAGCCGCGCGCTCTCGGGACCTCGCCGGCCAGGTAGCCGGAAGTGATCGCACGAGGCGCTCGAAGAAGCGGAAGCAGCACAGCGACCGCGGCGAGCGCGATGTTCGCGACGACGACGTCGGCGGGCGGGAGCTCCTCTTCGAGCGCGTCGACGAGGCGCACGTCGAGGACGACGCCGTTCCTCTCCGCGTTGTCGTGCGCACACGAGACGGCGACGGGATCGACGTCGACGGCGATCACTCGCTCGAACCCGAGGCGCGTCGCAGCGAGCGCGACCACACCCGAGCCGCAGCCGACATCGAGGACGCTTCCGCGCTCCTGGCCCGCGAGGAGCTCCACGCACAGCCGGGTGGTTGGGTGCGCACCCGTCCCGAAAGCCTGGCCGGGATCGATCACGACAGCGAGCCCACCGCTCGGAACGGCCTCCCACGGCGGCCCGATCCAGACCCCGCCCACCGTCACCGGGCGATGGAACTCCCGCCAGCGCTCGTCCCAGCCCGGCTCGACCGGCCGCGAGCTCGCGGCCGGAAACACGGCTCGCAGCATCTGCTCGCCCGCCTCGTCCGCATAGACGGCGAGCTCGACTTGCTCGCCCTGGTCGACCTCCTCGAACCCGGTCGGCGCAAGCTCGACCAATTGCGCCCGGGCGATCTCCACCTCCGCCGCGGCCACGGTGACCGCGACGCGACGAAGCCTGCCTATCGCAACGCGCTCTTCAGGCGTCGGAAGAACCCCTCGTCGTCATCTGCCTGGACGTAGGCCTCGTCGCCAGTCGTGCGGTCGAACTCCTCGAGCAGCTGCCGCTGCTCCTCCGTCAGCTTCGCCGGGACGGCGACTTCGAGTCGAACGTAGAGATCGCCGCGGCGCGAGCCCCCGAGCGCGGGCATCCCCTCGCCTTCGACGATGCGCACCTCACCCGGCTGCACGCCGGCTTTGAGGCGAAGCTCGACATCGCCGCCCACGCCGTCGATCCGCACGACCTTTCCGAGAGATGCATCGATCATGGTGAGGCGTGTCGACGTGTGCAGATCGTCGCCGTCGCGGACGAACCGTGGATCCGTACGCACGAGGATCGCGACGTAGGCATCGCCTCGCTCTCCACCCCGAAAGGCCGCATGGCCAAGGCCGCGCACGCGGATCCGCTGCCCGTCATGGATGCCCGGGGGAATGTCGACGTCGAGCTGCCGTCTCGAGATCGCACGTCCCTCTCCGTTGCACACCTTGCACGGCGCCTCGAGCACGCGTCCCTCACCCGTGCACTGCGGGCACGTCCGCTGGCTGACGAACTCCCCGAAGACGTTTCGCGAGATCCTCCGCAGCATCCCCAAGCCGTTGCAGGTGCTGCAGGTGAGCATGCCCGTGTTCGGCTCGGAGCCGGAGGCGTCACACTGCTCGCACGGCTCCGCGACGTCGATCCAGACGGCCGTTCGCAGACCCCTGAACGCGTCCTCGAGCTCGATCTCGACCTGCGCTTGGAGATCTCCACCACGCGAAGGCCGGCGGTCGCGCATGCCGGCAGCACCGAGCAGGTCCTCGCCGAGGAACGCCGCGAAGATGTCAGCAAGGCTGCCGAAGTCCGCGAAGGTCGGTTGAAAGCCGCCGTGGCGCAGGCCGGCGTGGCCGTAGCGGTCGTAGGTCGCGCGCTTCTCCGGGTCGGAGAGGACTTCGTAGGCCTCCGCGACCTCGCGGAACCGCTCGTCTGCCTGGGGCGTGTCCGAGACGTCGGGGTGCAGCTCCCGCGCCAGCGCACGGAACGCCCGCTTGATCTCGGCGTCAGCAGCGTCGCGGCCGACACCAAGCACGTCGTAGTAGTCCCGTTCGGTCGTAGCCACCCGGCTCAGCTGTCCTCGTACACGTCCTCGACGAACCGGGACAGCTCGAAGGCCGCAGCACGCACCGTGCGAATCGCCTTCTCGTAGTCCATCCGGAGCGGGCCGACGAGGCCGACTGCCCCGAGCGGTCTCGTCCGGAGCCCGTACGTCGCGCCGACGATCGAGAGGTCCCGCATGTGACCGCCGGAGAGCTCGGGCCCGACGTGCACGACCGCTCGTTGCGGTTCGAGCGCCTCCCCAACCAGCTCGAGGACCGCCGCGCGCCGCTCGAGAAGGTCGAGCAGTCGGAACGTCGCCTCGAGCTCGTCCGCGCGGGCTTCTTCGAGGAGACCTGGTGCCCCGCCGACGAAGACCTGCGGCGTTTCCTCCGAGCCTGCTTCGAGGACCGCTGAGCCGATCAGAGCCAGGAAGGCGCGCTCCCGCGCACCGAGCTCCGGCGCCTCGAGAATGCGCCGCACCGCGTTCGACCCGAGCCGGACTCCGACAAGGCGTTCGGCGAGGTACTCGGACGCCCACGCGAGCAGGCCCGAGT
Organism: uncultured Actinomycetes bacterium; assembly: GCA_963734825.1. Lineage (GTDB taxonomy): Bacteria > Actinomycetota > Thermoleophilia > Gaiellales > Gaiellaceae > GMQP-bins7. The sequence goes on from CAVTIQ010000006.1 coordinate 198,948, forward strand.
CGATCGGCTCGTCCAGCCGGAAGACACGCTTGGTGACCCCTCCGGTCGACGTGATGGCCACGACCATGATCGTCGTCGGCTGGAGGGCGAGAACCTCGACGTGGCGGATCGTGGCCGCCTCGAGCGACGGCGCCGACACGAGAGCGAGCAGCCGGGTCGCCTGCGAGAGCATCTCCGTCGTCAGCCGGAGCGCGTCCTCGACCTCGTCTCGCATCGAGCTCAGGTCGACCCCGAGCGCTTCCGGACGTCCCTCCACCGCGTCCACGAGCTCCTCCGCGTACATCCGGTAGCCGGTCTCCGTCGGGAGCCGGCCGGCCGACGTGTGCGGATGGGTCAGAAGTCCCATCCCCTCGAGCTCCGAGAGCTCGCTCCTGACTGTCGACGACGAGACCTGGAGCCCCGAGCGCTCGACGAGCACGCGCGATCCCACCGGTTGCCCGGTGGCCACGTACTCCTCGACGACCTTCCGGAGGATCTCGCGCTTTCGAGGCGAGAGTTGCATCTGGTCCGATGGTACCCGTGCCCCATGCCGTTTCCAGCCGTCGCGGGTCGCGGTCGACTAGACCGCTGCGAACGACGCGAGCTCGGCCGTGACGCCACCGCCGAGGAATCGCCCGCGGCGGGTGAGCGTCACGTACCCGCCGTCACCGTCCGCATCACGCACGAGCTCGTACGAGACCGCCTGCGGCCAGCCGCTCCATGGCTTCGTGATCGACCGCCCGCCCGACGACGTCGAGCGCCAGCGGCTCGTCCAGTCGGAGACCGAGGAGGAGCAGCTCCCGCGTCCGCGTCTCCTCGTCGATGATCTCGATCTCGGAAGGAGGCCGCCCACCGGCTCCGAGCGCGGCGTAGTACTTCGCGAGCCCCGGGGCGTTGCGCCGACGCACGCCGTCGACCGTGGACACGGCGCCGATGCCCACGCCGAGGTAGTCGCGCCCGTGCCAGTACGCGAGGTTGTGCCGTGCACGGAGATCGCGTCCGCCCGCCCTCGTGAGCTCGAGGCAGAAGTTGGCCGTCTCGTACCACCGGTAGCCGGCGGCCGTGAGCGTGTCGACGACCTGCTCGTAGTACCCCTCCATCGCCTCCGCCTGGCGCTCGAGCTCGTCACCGTGCGCGTGCGTGAATCGCGTCCCGGGCTTGGCCTCGAGCTCGTAGCAGGACAGGTGCTCGGGGGACAAGGCGAGCGCTTCGGCCAAGTCTCGTTCGAGGTCGGAGGCGCTCTGGCCGGGTATCCCGTAGAGCAGGTCGAGCGAGATGTTGTCGAACCCTGCGTCGCGCAGGTGCGATACCGCTCGGCGGATGTCGTCCCCGCTTGCTCGTCGCTCCAGCACGGACAGAAGCCGCGGCTCGAAGCTCTGCGCGCCGAGCGATACGCGATTGACTCCCGCCGCTCGCAGCAGCCGTGCCAGGTCGGGTGTCACCGTCTCCGGGTTCGCCTCGACCGTCAGCTCGTCGGCCGGAGGAAGCGCGTCGAGCAGCCGGCGCAGCGAGCCGGACTCCGTGAACGTGGGCGTCCCGCCCCCGACGAAGACCGTCTCGACACGCTCGGCGAGGACGCCCGACTCGAGCGCCAGCTCGGCGACCAGCGCATCGACGTACGTCGCGTGCTCGTCGCCGCGGCCGACGACCGTGACGAAATCGCAGTAGCCACACCGATGCGCGCAGAACGGCAGGTGCACGTAGAGGTGCCGGACGCCCATCAGCGTTTCTTCTCGTCCCCGAGGTTGAGGACCGCGAGAAACGCTTCCTGGGGAACCTCGACGCCGCCGACCCGCTTCATCCGCTTCTTGCCCTTCTTCTGCTTCTCGAGCAGCTTCCGCTTGCGAGTGATGTCGCCGCCGTAGCACTTGGCGAGCACGTCCTTCCGCTTCGCCTTGATGGTCTCCCGAGCGATGACGCGCGATCCGATCGCTGCCTGCACGGGAACGTCGAAGAACTGGCGAGGGATCTCCTTTCTCAGGCGCTCGACGAGCTGCCGGCCGCGCTCGTAGGCCTCGTCGCGGTGGACGATCAGCGACAGCGCGTCGACCTGCTCGCCGCCCACGAGGATGTCGACTCGCGACAGCTCGCCCGGCCGGAAGCCGGCGACGTCGTAGTCGAAGCTCGCATAGCCACGCGTGCGCGACTTCAGCTGGTCGTAGAAGTCCATGACGATCTCCCCGAGCGGGAGCTCGTACGACAGGAGGACGCGGCCCTCGCTCAGGTACTCCATGTGGTCGAAGCGACCGCGCCTCTCGGTCGCGAGCTCCATGACCTGGCCGACGTAGTCCTTCGGGACGATCACCGACGCCTTGACGTACGGCTCCTCGACGAGCTCGACCTCTCGCGGCATCTCGGCGGGGTTGTGTACCTCGACGACCTCGCCGGTTCGCTTCGTCGCCCGGTACGCGACGGTCGGCGCGGTGATGAGCAGGTCGAGGTCGAACTCGCGCTCGAGCCGCTCGCGAACGATCTCCATGTGCAGAAGGCCGAGGAAGCCGCAGCGGAAGCCGAACCCGAGCGCCTGCGACGTCTCCGGCTCGTAGAAGAGCGAGCCGTCGTTGAGCTTGAGCCGCTCGAGCGCGTCGCGAAGCTCCGGATAGTCGTCGGAGTCGGTCGGAAAGATGCCCGCGAACACCATCGGCTTGACGTCCTGATAGCCGGGAAGCGGCCCGGCAGCCGGTCGGCGCTGAGACGTCAGCGTGTCGCCGACGCGGAGTCGCGAGACGTCCTTGAGCCCCGTCATCACGTAGCCGACCTCGCCGGCAGTGAGCGACTCGACCGGGACCCGGGCTGGAGACATGACACCGAGCTCTTCCGCGTCGAACGACGTCCCCTGAGCCATCGCGCGCAGCGGCTCGCCTGTCTCGAACCGCCCGTCGACGACACGGACGAAGGCAACGACGCCGCGGTACTGGTCGTACGAGGAGTCGAAGATGAGCGCTCGCGCCGGAGCATCGGGCTCACCGCGCGGCGGCGGGATCCGCTCGATGATCGCATCGAGGACGTCCTCCACCCCCGAGCCGGTCTTCGCGGAGATGCGGAGCACCCGCTCGGGGACGTCGCCGAGGAGCTCCGCGAGCTCTGCGGCGGCCGCGTCCGGGTCAGCCTGCGGAAGGTCGATCTTGTTGGCGACCGGAACGATCTCGAGCTCGTTCTCGAGCGCGAGGTAGGCGTTCGCGAGCGTCTGCGCCTCGATCCCCTGCGCGGCATCGACGACGAGCAGCGCTCCTTCGCAGGCCTGGAGCGAGCGCGAGACCTCGTACGTGAAGTCGACGTGACCCGGCGTGTCGATCAGGTTCAGCTCGCGGCCGCGCCAGAGCACCCGTACCGCCTGGGCCTTGATCGTTATCCCCCGCTCGCGCTCGAGCTCCATCGAGTCGAGGACCTGCTCGCGCATCTCGCGCTCCGGAACGGCATCGGTCAGCTCGAGAATGCGATCGGCGAGCGTCGACTTGCCATGGTCGATGTGCGCGATGATCGCGAAGTTGCGGATCCGATCCTGCTCCATAGGAATTCGGCGCTACTCGGGAGGCGTCTCGCGCCGGCCGCGCAACAGTAGCAGCGCATCGAGCTCCCGAACCCCGAGCGCCCGGGCGCCTGCTGCGTAGAGCAGGGTCGCGACTGCAAGACCCGCCCCGACGCTGATGAGCTGTGCTGCGACCGAGAGCCCCAGCCCCCGGTATGCCGCGTACCACGTGAGATGCCCCCCGGCAGCCGCGAGCACCGAGGCTGCCGTGACCCTCACGACGACGCCGAAGGTTCGACCGACCCGTTCGAGGCCGACCAGACGGCGCATCAGCACGAACAGCGTCGCGGCCGCGACGACGTTCACGAGCGCGGTGGCAAGCGGAATGCCCCAGATACCCAGGCGGTAGAACGAGGTGTCGAGTAGCGCGTTGAGAGCGACCGCACCGACTGCGACGCCCGTCGGCATCCAGTTCGTCTGCACGGCGTAGAAGCTCCGGTTGAGGATCAGCATCCAGCCGTTGAAGACGAGGCCGATCGAGAACGCCATCAGGCATTGCGCGACGATCGTCGTGTCCTCGGCCGTGAACTCGCCGCGCTGGTAGACGAGCCGCACGATCGGTGTGGCGAGCACGATCGTGACCAGGCTCGCAGGGATCAGGAGGAACGCGATCTGGCGGAACCCTGAGTCGAGCGCGCGCCGCAGACCCGCGTCGTCACCTCGTGCGGCGAGGCGGGCGAGCGTCGGAAAGAGGACGGTCGTCACGGCGACGGCGAACACGCCCTGCGGCAGCATGTACAGGCGGAACGCCTTGTCGATGGCCGCCGGGGCGAGCTCGGGGTCCAGCAGCCGCGATGCGAACAGCGTGTCGACCAGGAAGTTCACGTTGATGAGGCCGATCGTCAGCGTGACCGGGAGCATCAGGACGAGCACCCGGCGGACAGCCGGGTCGCGCCAGTCGAGCACCATCGTCAAGCGCCCGTCGAGCCGCCGCAGCCATGGGATCGGGAGCAGGAGCTGGACCACCGTCCCGAGGACGACGACGCCCGCATAGAGATAGAGCTGCGCGTTCTCGCTCGAGATCCGGGGTACGCCGAGGACGAGGCCGAGGACGATCACGAGGTTCCATGCGATCGGCGCGAGCGCCGGCAACGCGAAGTGGTGGTAGGTGTTGAGGATCCCGACGACGATCCCCGACAGGCCGAGGAGAACGACGATCGGGAACAGCACGCGCGAGAGCCCGACTGCGAGGTCGAAGTCCCCGCCGGGATCCCCGAACGGCCTCATGAGGAGCGGCGCGAGCAGGATGAAGACCGCGGTCAGGCCGCCGAGGATCAGGAGAGTCAGCCAGAAGAGCGTCGAGGCGACGCGCCACGCGCGCTTGCGCTCACCACGCTCGAGCAGCTCGCTGAAGACCGGGACGAACGCGCCCGACAGCGCGGCATCGGCGACGAGCGCACGGACGAGATTCGGGATCTGGATCGCGACCGTGAACGCGTTGATCTTCCCGCTGACGCCGAAGAAGTACGCGGAGACCATCTCTCGTACGAGGCCGAGGACACGCGACACGGCCGTCGCGATCGAGAACACCGCCGTCGATCGAGCGATCCGACGACGATGGCCTTGCTCGGTGTCGAGCGCGGGATCGGAGGGCTCGGATGACGTCACGACGGCGGATTGTCTCAGTGGATCCTGCTACCATCGCGGCGCCCGCACGCCGAACAGCGGCGCACCGGGCATTTCTTCGTTATGGCGAACATCAAGCAGCAGAAGAAGCGCGTACGGATCCAGGGGCGGCAACACCTGGAGAACCTGCGCTACCGCTCGACGATCAAGACGCTCACGAAGCGCCTCGAAGGCGCCGCCGCTGACGGCGACGCCGAGCGCGTGACGTCGGAGCACCGGGAGCTCGTGCGCACGATCGACCGCGCGGCGAGCCGCGGCGCGCTGCACGCCAACACGGCTGCGCGGAAGAAGTCGCAAGCCGCGAAGATCGCCGCCGGCTCGACGAGCTAACTCGCCGAAGACGCCGGCTCGTTACGTCCGGCGACGACCGGACGTGCTCTGCGTCGTGAGGTCGACGAGCGCTCGCTGCACCTCGAGGTCAGGCGAGAGCTTGCTCTGACCCTTGAGCGCGCCGTCGAGCTCCGCGAGCCGAACGATTCCCGCCCGCAGCTCCTCCGGCGAGAAGGCTTCCGCCTGGGCGAACATCTTCTCCGCGTAGTACGGGTGCATTCGAAGCTGGCCGGCCGCATCTCGAGGCCTGACGCCCTCCGCCGCGAGCTTCTTGACCGCGCTAAGCCGTCCCGAGTGCGAGCCGAGCGCGCCCGCCAGCCGGCTCGCGGTGTCGCGCCGGGGCTTGGCGCTCCGCTCGAAGATCGTCTCGCTGATCGCGAGAGCGCGACCCGCGTCGCGGGCACCCCAGGCATCGGTCAGCAGGAACATCGGCTCGTCGCCGGCGGGAGCGGCCAGCTCGAGGACCTCGCGCTCGCCGATCGGCTCGTCGCCCGCCCAGGTCGCGAGCTTGTCGACCTCGACGGCAAGCGCGTGCAGGTCGTCGCCGACGAGCTGGACGAGAGCGGTGACGGCTTCGGACTCGGCGCGTGCGCCACGCTGCCGGAACTGGCCGGCCACCCACGCGTGCAGCTGCTTCTTCGCGACCGCGTACTCGAGGATCTCCCCGGCTTTCGCGCATGCCTTCCCGAGCGCCGAGGTCTTCTTCACGTCGTCGCCGACGAGACAGAGAACGGTGGTCGGCGCCGGGCTCTTCAGGTATGCGGCGACGGCTTCTGCGTCAGCTGCCTTCCAGGCGCTCTTGCGGCGACCGTCGGAGTCCTTGCGACCGTCGACGTCCTCGACGAGAACGAGCCTTGCGTCCCCGAACAGGCTGCCCGCGTTACAGAGCCCGACGACTGCTTCGCCCGCCGTATCCGTCGCGCTGACGACCTCGATCGACTCTGCGACGAAACGGCTCTTCAGGCGTACGAGTGCCGTCTCGATCTTCGGGCGATCGCTGCCGGTCAGGAGATAGACGGGCTTCAGCTCTTGCTCCGGCGCCACGACGCAACCCTATCCACCCGTCCGTACCCGAAGGCGGCCACGTCCGTCGGCCTCGACTACCACTCTCCCGTCCCGATCGGTCCGGTACACGGTGAGCCCCGGCGACGCCGCGAGAGCGGCGAGGGTCCCGGGTCGCGGATGCCCGTACTCGTTGTTCCGTCCCACCGAGATGACGGCGATCCTGGGTCGAAGCACCCGGAGCTCGTCGGCAAGACCGGGATCCTCGGATCCATGGTGCGCGACCTTGAGCACCTCGATCGCAGGGAGCGGCAACCTGGCGGTTATCTCCGACTCGGCGTCTGCAGGCAGGAATACGTCGGTCTCGCCGTACGAGGCGACGATGACCACGGCGTTGAAGTTCGGATTCTCGCTCGGAAGCCCGGGATCGTCCGGCGAGAGCACGCGGAGGACAATGCCGCCGGCTCGGAGCTCAGAGCCGGTTCGAACCTCTCGTACCGGAACTCCACGTTCATGCGCCGCGGCGATCGCCTCTTCGCGATCCGGACCCGTGGCAGCGAGGAACGGATCGAGTACGACACCGACTCGCAGCCGTCGTACGACGTCGGCTGCTCCGCCCACGTGATCGCGCTCGGGATGCGTCAGGACGATCGCCGATAGAGAGTGGATGCCCATTCGCGTGAGCTGTCTCGCGACATCCGCCTCGGGCGGCCCCTCGTCGACCAGAACACGCGCCGATCGCGTCTCGAGGAGTGCCGAGTCACCCTGCCCGACGTCGAGGAACGTCACCCTGAATCCCGCAGGCGCATGCCACGCCGGAGGCGGACGGAGCGACCAGGCTCCTGCCGCTGCGACGAGCACGAGTCCCGTGGCGACGACGATCGCCGTTCGATGCCCCGTGCCGCGACGCGATCGCTCGAACCGGAACGCGAGCGCGGCTGCAGCAGCGGCTAGCCCGATCCACATCGCAGTGCCGGGACCCACCGAGGCGCCCGGTAACCCGGAGACGAGGCGCGCGACGAGCCCGAGCCACGCAGCGGCCCAGCCGGCGAGCCACGCGAGTGCGGTCGCAGCCTCAGGGGACACGGGATCGACAACGCCAGAGAGGAGCCCGAGAGCAAGGACACACGGCATCGCCGGCTCGGCCAGGACGTTCGCAGGGACCGTGTACAGCGGAGCCGAGTCGAACTGAACGAGCACGATCGGAGCGGTCACCGCACCGCAGACCACGGCGACGCCGAGGGCCTCCGCTAGGCGCCGCGGCACCGGATACCCCTCCGCGACGCGCTGGACGCGCGGAAGGCCGATGAAGATCGCGCCGACCGCGGCGAACGAGAGTTGGAAGCCCGGCTCGAGTACGCTCGGGGGCGCCCACACGAGCAGGATCAGCGCGCCGACGGCGAGAAAGTGCCACCGATCCTTTGGGCGAGCGACGATCCAGGCGAGAGACGCCAACGCGCCGGCAACTCCGGCCCGGACGACAGAGGGTTGCCAGCCGACCGCGAGGACGTACGAGGCGATCGCCGCCAGCACGACGAGCTCACGCGCGAAGCGCGGAAGCCGGAGCAGCCAGCCGAGCCCGTAGATGCCGAGGGCGATGAACGCGACGTTCTGGCCCGAGACGGCGAGCAGGTGGTAGAGGCCTGAACGGCGGAAGTCCAGCCGAACGCGATCCGAGAGACCCTCGTCCTCGCCGAGGACGACGCCGAGCACCAGCCCTCGCCTCACACCGGTCGTCCCGCGCCCGACAGCGCGCTCGACCCGGTCGCGTAGCCGGTCACCGACGCCTTCGATCCCTCCGCGGCGTCCAACCTCGTGCCACGAGCTCGCGCGCAGGACGACGTGGACGGCCTGACGTTCGAGCCAGGCTTTCTCGTCGAACCCGCCTTCGGTCGTAGCCGTATGTGGCTCGGCCACGCGGACGGCTGCCTCGAGGACGGCCCCACGAGGAGGTGATCGCCCGGCGGGAAGCACGAGCAACACTCGCTCGTGAAGGGGTCGTCCGCGGAACGAGCGCACCTCGGCCAATGCCCGGACCGACCAGGCCGTCGGCCGCGCAGGACCACTGACCACGAGCTCGGCCTCTCCCGAGGTGCCCACTTCGGACGCGAGCACGCTTCGCGCCATCGCCTCGACCCGCAGCGAGCCCCACCAGAGACCGAGGGCGGCGAGCACGAGCCCGAACGCGACCAGGCGCCACTCGGTGCCGCCAAAGACGAGCATCAAGACGCCCGCGGACGCGAGCAGTGCGACGGCAACTCCTGCACCCGGGATCCAGTTCGAGAGCGCAAGCCCGACACACGCCGAGGAGACGAGAAGCGCCGGCCAGTGCAGCTCGACGAGATCCCTCACGGGGTCACGAGGTCGCGCAGTTGCTCGATCCGCGTTGGACCGATGCCGGGCACGGCGTCCAGATCGTCGACCGATCGGAAGGAGCCGTGCTCGGTTCGGTAGTCGAGGATCTTCTGCGCGGTGACAGGCCCCACCCCGGGGAGCGCGTCGAGCTGCTCTGCCGTCGCCGTCGAGAGGCTCACCTTCTGCACAGGCCCACCGAGCCCGGTCACATCCTGTGGCGCAGATGGAGTCCCCGGAGCAACCGCAGCGAGACGTGCAGGGACGAGAACCTGCGTCCCGTCCACGAGCGGCGCCGCGAGGTTGAGCCCCGCCAGGTTCGCGCGACGAGTCGCGCCGCCAGCTCGTGCGACCGCGTCCGCGACGCGCGAGCCGTCTCGCAACCGGTAGAGGCCCGGCCGACGAACCGCGCCCACGACGTGGACGACAAGCCGCGGAGACGCCGGCGTCGCGCGACTCACGGGCTCGAGCGGCGCGACGACGTCCGGTGCGCTTGCAGCTCCCGCCCCTGCCAGCCTATGGCCCGCCACGACGAGCACCGCGACGAGCGCACAGATCACGACGAGTGCAGTCGAGCGCGACACCGAGACCGACGGCATGAGTCAATCGTCGCCACGAGCGGGTCACAGATGGGGAACGGCTTGGTCGCAACCCTGTGCCGATCGAATCGCGCCGCGCGCGATTGTTCGGAACCATCACCTCAAGGCGGGCATACACTCGCCGCCGTCCCGAGATCGAGGAGGTACGCGATGTTCGATGACCATCAGGTCAAGCAGCTACGCGAGGTGATCGCCGCGTTCAACAGCCACGACCTCGACGCAATCATGTCCCACTTCGCAGAGGACTGCGTGTTTGAGACTCCCCGAGGGCCAGACCGCTGCGGACGCCGCTTCGTCGGCAAGGAGGAGGTGCGCCGCGGTCTTGCCGCCCGATTCGAGGGCATCCCGAATGTGCGCTACGGCGACGATGATCACTTCGCCTGTGGCACTCGCGGTGTATCCGAGTGGACGATCACGGGCACGACCGTCGACGGCGTCATCGTTGACGTGCGTGGTTGCGACATCTGGACGTTCGACTCCGACGGACGGATCACGCGCAAGGACAGCTTCTGGAAGATCCGCGACGCCTAGGCGCGACGGCCCGCACGTTGGGCGAGGGTCCTCACGCTAGGTGGTCACGAAGTTCACGAGCTTGCCCGGGACCACGATCACCCGGGCAGCCGCGGCACCGTCCAGATGAGACTGAACGCGCTCGGACGCGCGCGCTAGCGCCTCCAGCTCGTCGTCGGGGGTATCAGGGGACACGTGGAGGCGATCACGGATGCGCCCGTTCACCTGGACGACCACCTCGACGGTCTCCTCTTCGAGCAGCGCGGGGTCGGCCACAGGCCAGGGATGCTCCCACAGCTTCTCGTGCCCCAGCCGCTCCCAGAGCTCCTCGGAGACGTGTGAGGCATATGGCTGGATCACGCTCACCGCCGTCTCGGCCGCGAACCGCGCCGCCGGGTCGTCGGGTGTCTTCTGAATCTCGTTCACGAGCTCCATGACGGCAGCGATGGGCGTGTTCAGCGCGAAGCGCCGGCCGATGTCGTCGGTGACCTTCGCGATGGTCCGGTGCGCCTTGCGCGCGAGCGGCGTGTCCGGCAACGGCACGACCTCCGGCTTCACGCTCTGCTCGAGGACGATTCGCCAGAGACGGTGCAGGAAGCGAACGATTCCCTCGAAGCCCGAGTCCTGCCACTCCGCGTCCTGGTCGACCGGGCCGATGAAGAGCAGGTAGAGGCGCGCCGCGTCGGCGCCGTGGCGCTCCACGTACTCGTCCGGGGAGATCGTGTTCCCCTTGGACTTGGACATCTTCGCCCCGTCCCGGTACAGCATCCCCTGCGTGAAGAGGCGCGCGAACGGCTCACGGAAGCCGACGAGCCCGAGGTCGTTCAGCACCTTCACGAAGAAGCGCGCGTACATGAGATGCAAGATCGCGTGCTCGATCCCGCCGATGTACTGGTTGACCGGCAGCCAGTAGTCGGCGATCGCCCGCGAGAAGGGCTCCTTGTCGTTGCGCGCGTCGGCGTAGCGGATGAAGTACCAGGACGAGTCGACGAACGTGTCCATCGTGTCGGTCTCGCGCCGCGCCTCCCCGCCGCAGCGCGGACACGTCGTTGCTACCCAGTCCTCGGCCGCCGCGAGCGGCGATCGACCCTTCGGCAGGTACTCGTCGATCTCGGGCAGGAGCACCGGGAGATCCTCGTCCGGCACCGGGACGATCCCGCACTCGTCGCAGTGAACGACCGGGATCGGGCAGCCCCAGTAGCGCTGCCGCGAGAGCAGCCAGTCTCGCAACCGAAAGCGGATCGTCGCGCGCGCGCGGCCCTGCTCTGCGAGCTTCTCCACGATCGCGCGACCGCCCGCGGGCGCCGGCACGCCAGTGAACTCACCCGAGTTGACGAGTCGCTCATCCTCGGTGTGCGCCGAATATGCGCCCTCCTCCGGTGCGTCACCGGATGCCGGTTCGACCACCCTCCGGATCTCGAGGCCGTACTTCTCTGCGAAGGAGTGGTCGCGCTCGTCGTGCGCCGGCACGGCCATGATCGCGCCCGTCCCGTACTCCATGAGGACGTAGTCGGCGACCCATATCGGGATGCGCTCGCCGTTCACGGGGTTCGTCGCATAGCGCCCCGTGAACACGCCGTCCTTCTCCTTCTCTTCGCGCTCGACCGTGGAGCGCGCTGCTGCGTGGCGCACGTAATCGAGGACGGCCGCCTCGTGTTCCGTACCCTCGACCAGCCTCGGAACGAGCGGATGCTCGGGAGCGAAGACGAAGAACGTGGCGCCAAAGAGCGTGTCGGGCCGGGTCGTGAAGATCTCGACCTGCTCGTCGAGATCCTCGATCAGGAAGACGACGTCCGCGCCCTCGGAGCGACCGATCCAGTTGCGCTGCATGGTGAGGACGCGGTCGGGCCACTCCTCGAGAAGCGCCATCTCTTCCAGGAGCAGGTCTGCGTAGTCCGTGATCTTGAAGAACCACTGCACGAGATTCCGCGCCTCGACCTCGGCACCACAGCGCTCGCAGCACCCGTCGATCACCTGTTCGTTGGCAAGCACGGTCTGGTCGTTCGGGCACCACTTGACCGGTGCCTCTTTCCTGTAGGCGAGACCTTTCTCGAAGAAGCGCAGGAAGAGCCACTGCGTCCAGCGGTAGTACTCGGGCTCGTGCGACGCCAGGACGCGGCTCCAGTCGATCGACCACCCCAAGCGCTCCATCTGGATGCGGATGGCGGCGATGTTGCGCTCGGTTACCTCCCGGGGGTGGCCACCCTCCTTGATCGCGGCGTTCTCGGCGTTGAGCCCGAACGAGTCGAACCCCATCGGGCGCATGACCGCGTACCCGTGCCGGCGGCGGAAGTGGGCGACGATCTCGCCGAGCATGTAGTTGCGGACGTGGCCCATGTGGAGCTCGCCCGACGGGTAGGGGAGCATCTCGAGGACGTACGTCTTCAAGCGGTGCTCGTCGATCTCGGCCGGATCGGGGTTGGGCACCTCGAACGCGCGCTCCTCGCGCCAGATGCGCTGCCACTTCTCCTCGATCGCCTTCGCGTCGTACCGCTCCATCACCGTCTCAATTCGTTCTCGGGAACAAAAAAGCCTCTCTCGCGAGAGGCCTCCGGGGAACGCCGCGGCTCTCGCCGTGTTCGCTCCCTCGGTTACGCAAGAAGCTGCTTCACGAGCCGAAAAGGGTAACAGGCAGAATCGGCAGATGCTCGAGCTCTTCCCGCTTTCCGCCCGCCTCGAGGGGGGCGAGCTGACGATCGGCGGCTCGTCGTGCTCGACGCTCGCCGAACGGTTCGGGACGCCGCTCGTCCTCTACTGCGAAGAGACGCTGCGAGCGTCCGCGCGAGAGGTGCGGACAGCGGTACCGGACGCCCTTGCCATGTACGGATCGAAGGCGTTCCCGAACGTCGCGATCATGCGGCTCCTCGCCGAGGAGGGAATCGGCGCGGACGTCTCCTCCGTCGGAGAGCTGGCGTTCGCGCGCGCGGCGGGGATCACCGGTGAGCGCGTCGTCGTCCACGGGAACGCGAAGTCCGACGAGGAGCTGCACGCGGCGGCCGAGGCGGGCGCGACCGTCGCACTCGACTCGGAGGACGAGGCGGAGCGTGCTGCTCGGGAGGGAGTAGTTCGCGTGCTCGTGCGTGTGACGCTCGGTGTCGAGGCCGACACGCACGAGGCGATCCAGACGGGGCATCACGGTTCGAAGTTCGGGCTTCCCCCGGACGCGGCGATCCGCACGATCGAGCATGCGCTCGCGCTCGGGCTCGACGTCGCGGGGCTACACGTGCACGTCGGCTCGCAGCTGGCCGATGCGACGGCGCACTCGGAGACGATCCGGCTCCTGGCGACCTTTGCCGCCCGCTGTCGCGACGAGCTCGATTGGACCCCGGCCGTGGTCGACGTCGGCGGCGGCTTCGCCGTTCGCCACGTCGTCGAAGAGCCCGAGGCTCGACTCGGCGAGCTCTCGCGCGCGGTCGCCGGCGCGGTCGCCGAAGCCTGGACGGCGAACCGCCTCCCGCAACCCATGCTCGTGCTCGAGCCGGGACGGGCGCTCGTCGGTCGGGCTGGCGTCACTCTCTATCGCGTCCGCTCGGTGAAACGGCTCGACGGCCTGACCTGGGTCGCGATCGACGGCGGCATGTCCGACAACCCTCGGCCGCAGCTGTACGGCGCGAGGTACACGGCGATCTCCGCCACCCGGGCGGACGAGCCGGCGGCGGAGACGGTGAGCGTCGCGGGTCTCCACTGTGAGTCGGGAGACGTGCTCATCGACGACGTGGTCCTGCCGGCTCCCGGCGTCGGCGATCTCCTGGCCGTTCCGGCGACGGGCGCTTACACGCTCGCGATGAGCTCGAACTACAACGCCGTGCCACGGCCGGCGGCCGTGCTCGTGAGCGGCGGCGAGGCGCGCGTCATCCGCCGCCGTGAGACGGTCGACGATCTGCTCGCGCTCGAGTCCCAAGCCCAGGCATGAGCGGGCTCGGTCCGGACGCAGCGTCTGAAAGACGGGCGCCGTGGACCCGCGACGGATGGCGCGCCGAGGCGACGGAGTGGATCGCCGAGTCCCTGGCCGCGCTCGGACGACCGGCGACGGGTCCGATCGAGGAAGTGCGCGCGTGGTGTCTCTCGTGTGTGCTTCGCATCTCGACCGCAGAGGGAGAGGTGTTCTTCAAGGCGACCTCGGATCTCCCGTTGTTCGTCGACGAGGGGCAAGTGATGCGCGGCCTCTCGCAGCTGTTCCCCACGAACGTGCCGCGGCCGCTGGCAATCGAAACGAGCCGTCGGTGGATGCTCCTCGACGACCACGGACAGGAGCTCGGCTGGGGCGCGCCGGTCGAAGTGCGAGAGGAGGTGCAGCGGCTGTTCGCGGGCATGCAAGTCGAGTCGACCCGTCACCTCGACGAGCTACTCGCTATCGGCTGCATCGACCGGCGCCCGGCATGGCTTGCGAACCAGGTGGACGAGCTCATCGCCGACGATGCGGCCGTCGCTGCCCTCGACGGACGCAGAGATCGCGAGGCTGCGCTCACTCGGGCCGCACCTTCGTGCGCTCTGCCAGCGCCTCGCCGACGGCCCCGTGCCGGATGGGCTCGTGCACGGCGACCTCCACCTGAGCAACGTCGCGAAGCGGAACGAGCAGTACGTGTTCTTCGACTGGAGCGATGCGTGCGTGTCGAACCCGCTGCTCGACATGCTCGACATCATCCGCGAGGAGAACGAGCGCGTTCGCGACGCGATGCGCGACCTGTACCTCTCGGCCTGGATCGGGTTCGCGCCGTACGACACGCTTCTCGAGCTCTGGCGGCTCGCCGAGCCGTTCGCGGCGCTGAACCAGGCATTGAGCTACCGATCCATCCTGGCGAATGCGGAAACCGAGGCCGACGACGACCTCGAGCAGTGGCTCCCGTTCTTTCTGCGCAAGGCGCTCGCCGCAGACGTGCTCGCCGAGTACTAGCTCTCGCGCGGCTCCCAGGAGACCTCGACGACGTAGCCGTCGGGGTCGAGGAACTTGACGCTGACGTAGTCCGGCTCCTCCCACTCGCCCACGATCTCGACGCCGTCCGCTACGAGGCGATCGCGGAATGCACGAACGTCGTCGTCGGTCTCGAGGCCCGTACCGAAGTGGAGGAACGCCGGGGTACGGACGGGCTCGTCCGTGGGGCCTAGCGCCAGCGCGAAGCCGGACGCGTTGTAGAGCATCAGCACGTCGTCGTCGTAGCGGCGGGCAGGCGCCGCGTCGAACCCGAGGTACGTCTCGTAGAAGCGCCGCGAGCGCTCCTGGTCGGTGACGGCGAGAGCGAGATGGTCCACTTGCCTAGCTCGCGGCCGCGGCGAGACCCGGGCGCACGAGGCGTGGAGGAGCGACGAGGCCGGCGTCGCGCACCGGCGGGTTGAGCGGCTCCGCGAGGCGCTCGGCTCCGAACGAGGCGCGTACCCGCTCCTCCGGGGGCTCGGCGTAGAGCGTGGTGCGCTGGCGCGGTACCCGCCCCGCCGAGCGGATGAGCTCCTCCATGCGCTCGGGCGGTAGCTCTTGCCCGTACGCAGCTCCGGCTGAGCGGGAGATCGACTCGTTCATCAGCGTCCCGCCGAGATCGTTGACGCCTGCGCGCAGAGCCTCGCGCGTGCCGTCGGGCCCGAGCTTCACCCAGGACGCCTGGACATTCGTGATCTCGGGATGGAGAGCAAGCCGCGCGACCGCGTGCACGAGCAGCGTCTCGCGAAAGGTCGGCCCGCGACGCGCGAGCCCCTTCACGTACATGGGCGCCTCCATCGGGACGAACGGCAAGGGCACGAGCTCGGTGAAGCCGCCGGAACGGCGCTGCTGCTCACGCGCGACCACGAAGTGACGCGCCCAGCTCCGCGGCGTGTCCGCGTGCCCGAACATCAGCGTCACGTTCGAGCGCAGGCCCACGCGGTGGGCCGCGTCGTGCACCTCGAGCCACTGGCGGGTCGTCACCTTGTCGGGACAGATGATCCTGCGCACTTCGTCGTCGAGCACCTCGGCCGCGGTACCCGGCAGCGAGCCGAGCCCGAGGTCGCGGAGCCGCGCCAGGTAGTCCCCGAGCGAGAGGTCGAGCGTCGCTGCCCCCTGCCAGATCTCGAGCGCGGAGAAGGCATGGACGTGGATTCCGGGCACCGTCTCTTTGATCGCGGTGACGACGTCCGCGTAGTAGTCGCCCGTGAACGCGGGATGGATGCCGCCCTGGAGGCAGACCTCGGTTGCCCCCCGATCCCACGCCTCGCGCGAGCGCCGGACGATCTCGTCGAGCGGGACGAGGTACGGAGCGCCGCGCAGGTTCCGGGCCAGCTTCCCTTTCGAGAACGCACAGAATCCGCATCGGAAGTAGCAGACGTTCGTGTACTGGATGTTCCGCGTGACGACGTAGGTGACCTCGTCGCCGCACACCTCGCGGCGCAGCCGGTCGGCGGCGGCGAGCACGCGTTGCGCCTCGGCGCCGCGCGTCTCCAGCAACCTCGTGACCTCGTCCTCGCCGAGCTCGTCGCCCACGAGATCGAGCGGTGCAATGTCCCGGGAGACGAGGAACGGGACGGGAGTCGGCTCACCCGGCGCCCAGGCGTCGTCGCGCGCGAGCCCGGTCGCGTCGGCTGCGCGTCGGACGAACGGGGCGACGTGGGGATCGCACCAGCGCTCGAGCTCCGCGACGTGCTCGGGGTAGACGGCGAGGCGCGGCGCCAGCTCGCTTCCTCGGGAGCGGGTCGCCTCCGCGAGGCGCTCGATCTCCGGCCAGGGCGCCTCCGGGTTCACGTGGTCGATGGTCACCGGCGACACGCCGCCCCAGTCGTCGATCCCGGCGTCGAGGAGCCGGGGAAAGTCGTCGTAGGCGAGGTTCGGTGGCGCCTGGACGTGCCACGCGGAGCCGAGCAGGATCCGCGCGACCGCGATCGTCCAGAGGTGGTCGGCTAGGGATGGCTCGGGGTGCCCGGCCATCCGCGTCCCCGGCTTCGCGCGGAAGTTCTGGACGATGACCTCCTGGAGGTGGCCGTGCTCCTCGCCAAGCGCTTTCAGCTCCAGCAGCGCCTCGATCCGCTCCTCCCGCGTCTCCCCGATCCCGATGAGGATCCCGCTCGTGAACGGGATCGAGAGCTCGCCGGCAAGACGGATCGTCTCGAGCCGACGAGCCGGGATCTTGTCCGGCGAGGCCCAGTGCGGGCCGCCCTTCTGCCCGAGTCGCTCCGACGTCGTCTCGAGCATGATCCCCATCGAGGCCGAGACCGGTCGGAGCAGCTCGAGCTCGGCTCGCGTCATCACTCCGGGGTTGAGATGCGGAAGGAGCCCGGTCTCCTCGAGGACGAGCCGCGCGCACCGCTCGAGGTACTCGATCGTCGTCCCGCAGCCGAGCGAGCGCAGCTCGTCGCGAGCGACCTTGTAGCGGAGCTCGGGCTTGTCGCCGAGCGTGAAGAGCGCCTCGCGGCAGCCGGCCGCCGCGCCTGCGCGAGCGATGTCGAGCACCTCGTCCTCGGTCAGGTACGCGCGCTCGCCGCGCCGCGGCGGTCGCGCAAACGTGCAGTAGCCGCAGACGTCGCGGCACAGCGTCGTCAGCGGGATGAAGACCTTGGGCGAGTAGGTGACGAGCGGGCCGGCGCGGAGCCGGCGCGCCTCGGCGAGCAGCTCCTCGAGGGGTGCTGCGAGAAGATCGGCGCCGGCGATCGCCATCTCCGCGAGCATACGTCCAGCGGCAGACCTCGTATTCCGCACGGCGCCCCAAAGGCGCCGAGCCAACGGGAGATCCCGCGAGCCCGGGCGCCTTCGACCGCTACCCGGCTCCGCAGACCTGCTGCACGTACGCCGAGACGCGGCTGTCGTGCTCGACGATCGCGGGATCGAAGTAGGTGAAGACCGCGAGATCCTCCGCGCTGCCCTCGAGGATGAGGCGACGGAGGTCGTAGTCGAACTCGTCCAGCAGCTCGAGCTTGCGAGCGCGGACCCACTCGTTGTCGGTCGTGACGTCAGCGGCGATCTCGGGAGGAGCTGCCGCATCCTGTGCGTCGAGCGCGTCCAGGAAGCTGTCGGAGGTGACGTACGTCCGGAACGCTTCGGGATCGAACCCCGAGGACACGACTTTCTCCAGGCCGACTTGTTGCGCAGCCGCCGCCTTGCAGTACGCCTTCGAGGCGGCACTTGCCGTGAAGGTCACGTGTGCGGGCGGAGGCGAGTTCCCGTAACCACAGACCCGGTCCTTGTACAGATCGTAGGCTTGCTGCGCCTTCTGTTCCCCAGGTGTCGGCTCGGCGAGAGCGCTCTCCGAGGCAGAGGCCTCGGCCTCGATCCGCTTGAAGTCGAAGCCGTACTTCTCGAAGAGCGGAGTCAGGCGTGTCCGATAGGCGCGCTCGACGCGAGCCTCGGCGTCGCGAAGCTCGGGCGGGGCTTGCTCGACCGAGGTCTTCAAGTAGGCGAGTTGCTCGCTCCACCACTTCTTGAGCGCAGCAGGACCACCACGGGCGTACGCCCCGTCCGCACTCCCGTCCAGCTCGTGCACCGCCCATTCGCGAGCCGTGACGCAGTACGGGCTCGCGAAGGCTGCGACCTGCTCGGCCGGTAGAGCCGACGTGTCGTCGTCGCTACCGCCGCAGCCGGCCAGCACAGCCAACCCGGCGATCAGCACGACCGTCGCGGCAGAAAGTGATCGCCGGCGGGTCGAGCACGAAAGCTCGCGCGACAGCGTCGTCCGTCTGAGTCTCATCGTGCCCCTCCCATCTCTCTGGTTGGTTGCGGTCGGCCCCGTTTCGGAATGCGGTCAGCAAGGTCAGCCATCGCAGACCTGCTCTTCGTAGGCCGTGTTGCGAGAGGTGTGTTCGAGAACGTCGGGATGGGTTCGGTTGAACACGGCCAGGTCTTCGGGCGTGGCATCCAGGTAGATGCGGCGGATGTCGTAGCCGTACTTGGCCAAGACGTCACTCCAGCGGGTGCGGAACCACTCGTTGTCGGCTTCGACGTCTGCAGCAATCTCGGCTGGAGCCGTGCGATCCAGCCCGTCGAGAGCCTCCGAGAAGCGCTCGCCGGTGACGAGCTTCCTCAGCACGTCCGGGTCGAACCGCGAAGCGGCCACCTCGTCGAGCTCGCTATCGAACGTGCTCAGGGCCGTGCAGAATGGCTTCGACGATCCATCCGCCTTGAAGACGACGTCTGCGGCCGGCGGCGACGGTTCCGTCCCGCACGTTCTCGCCTCGTAGGCGTGTTGCGCCTCCTCGGCTCTCTGTACGTGGCGAGGCGGGTTCGCGAACGCGGCCACCCCAGCGGCAGACTCGCGCTGCATCCGGTTCAGATCGAAGTCGTACTTCTCGAGAAGTGGAGTAAGTGCCGTTCGAACGAAGCTCAGCTTGATCGCGACCTCATCGCCGATCTCGGACGGTGCGTCCTGGAGCATGGTCTCTTCGAAGATGAGGTAGTTGTTCCACCACTTCCGAAGAGCGGCCGGGTTGGGCTGGTCGTAGGCCCCGCCACCGTCGATCTCCTGCGCCTTGTACGCCCGGTAGGTGTCGCAGTAGGCGCTGTCAGCGCCGGCCACCGGCACGAACGCGGTCCCATCGCCGGCACTGCCGCCACAGCCGGCCAGCACCGCCGACCCCAGGATCACCAGGACCGTCGTCGCGGCGAACAGTGCGCGGTGGGTCGAGCCGCAACGGTGTGCCGACATCGACCTACCGCCCCTGCGTGAACCGGTGGGCGAGAACGGCTGCGCGTCCCTGGCACGTGGGGTGTTCCCGCTTGCGGATGAACCGCATGGTCTTCCCCGACCTCTTCCAGGCGTATGTGCCTGATCCGGCGCATCCACTGCCGGTCTCGCGACCGAACGTGATCGTCGTCGCCGTCGCCGAGTACTTGCCGCGAGCCAGAGGCTGGCCGTTCAGGGCCACCGTGAACGTGCCGCCGTTTGCCAGCTTCAAGACCCATTTCCCCTTGAGCTCGGACGGCTTCTCTATCGTGGTCGAGTACGTCCCGACGACGCTGCTTGACGCGAGCGCAACGGACGAGACGATGAGCGCGCCGATGACCGCCGCGGCGAGCATGAATCCCCTGCTGAACCTCATCGGATACCTCCTGTCGAAGTGACTTCCTGCACAGGAGGCACGTTGCCGGTCTCGAGCTCTGACGACGATCCCTCAGGCAACCCCACGGTGCTTGCGCGAGGGGAACAGTTTCTGACCGGATGGCAAGTGCGCCCGGCCGAACGACCGAGTCAGCCGGAAGGCCACTCCGAGCACGTGGGGCGATACGAAGTCCCCGCAGGCAGGTAGAGCTTCCACTCTTCGCGGCTCAGGTTGCGCCCGGCGACCGAGCACGCTCGCTCGCGCCAGACGGCCGGATCGACCTCCCACAGCATCCCGAGAGTCTCGGCAGCCGCGACGGCCAGCAGCTTTCCGTCCGGGCTGAACGCCGTGCGCAGGCCCAGGAACGGAAGGTCGATCGACGGCGCGCGCGGTCCGAGCCATCTGGCGCTGCCTGTCAGCTGGTCGCCGTAGCCGAGGCCCGTCTCGGGATCCCAGAGCCTGGTACCGCCAAAGAGGCTTGTGGTTGCGAGAAACGAGCCGGCCGAATCGAACGCGGCGCCCGTGATGGGACCGGTGTGCCCGGTGAGGGGCGGAAACGCCGGGCGCTGATCGGCCACGCGCCAGACACGTACGGGTCCGATCGCGCTGCCGCCGGCGACGAGCCGGCCGCTCGGGTCGAACGCGACGCTCGGGACGCCGTCGTCGGCGATCTTCATCGGACGTCCGTGGCGCACCTGGGTCGCTGCATCCCACAGGTCGAGCTGCCCGCCGCCGGTCGCGAGCAGCTCACCATCCGGGCTCCAGGCCAGGGACATGACCGATCCCGCGCCCGGCACAATGCTCCGTCCGATCCGACGCCGCGCTGCAACGTTCCAGAGCTGGACCTCGCCCTGTCGCTGCTGGAGGTAGAAGCCGTCCCCGCCACCGTTCGGATCCACGGCGACCGCGAGCAGCCGCCCGTCTGGGCTGAACGCCACCTGCCAGACGGCTGCGCCCTCGACGTTCAGCGGAAGCTCGACGCTGGACCTTGTCCTCGGGTCGACGAGCCGAACGCGACCGTCGATCGTCCCGATCGCGAGACGCTTGCCGTCCGGGGTGAGCGCGACGGCAGTGACGATCGAGCCCGCACCGAGGAGGCGCGTCTGTCGGCGCGTCGCCGTGTCGACCGCCAGCACGTCTCCTCCGTAGCGACCTACGACAAGCAGCTTGCCGTCGGGGCTGAACGCCATGTCGGTGGTGATATCGGGCCCTCCGTCCAGTGGCTCTCCGATCGCCTGTCGTCCGCTCATGTCCCACACGACCGCCGACCGCACGTGCCCGCTCACGAGGGTCCGGCCGTCGGGGCCGAACTCCACATCGCCGACCGGGCTCGTGTCGGCCCCGAGCGATGAGCCATACGGATCTCCCGTCTTCGCATTCCACACGAAGACCGACCCTCCGAACGTGGCCACGGCCAGCAGGCGTCCGTCCGGGCTCAGATCCAGCGAGTCGGCGGCCTCATCGCCGACCGACAACGGCGGTCGGATCGCTCGCCGGGTGCGGAGGTCGACGAAGGACACCGAGCCCTCCTCGTCGCTCGCGATCAGAGTCCGGCCGCCCTCGGCGAAGATGGTGTCGGCGACGTCGGCGCTCCCGATCGCGACCGGCGTTCCGACCCGACGTCCGCTGGCGACGTCCCAGATGCCCACGGTCCCGGGAGCGCCGGGAACCGCGACCCGCTTCGAGTCCGGGCTGAACGAGATCGACTGCGCGCCCGACCCCGGCGGGTTGGTGGTGATCGGCCGGCCCATCAGCCGGCCGCCTGCGGCAGACCACAGCGTGACGTGGTTCGCCTCCAGCCCGCCGGCTGCTATGACGCTGCCGTCCGGGCTGTACCGAACGACGGCGAGCGCGGGCTCGCCGTAGGCCACGGCCGCCGGATCGGTCAGCTCGCGAAGCTCCTTCCTGGTCGCCACGTCCCAGAGCTCGACGCGACCCTCTCCGCCCGCGATCGCGAGCGTCCGACCGTCGGGGCTGAAGTCGACGCCCGACGAGCCGCCCTGCGCCGACCGCAGAGGTTCGCCGCGCGGCTTCCACGTAGCCGTGTCGTAGAGCGTGGTTCCCTCGATGGTCGTGGCCGCGAGGAGCGTCCCGCGCGGATTGAACGCCGTCGCGACCACGGGCGCGTCGAAGTTCTGGAGCCAGGCTCGGATCCGCGAGCCGTGCTCGAGCGCCCCCAGCAGCGCGCCACGGGAGTCGACCGAGTCGTCGAGTTGGCCGGCCTCGAGCGCGAGGAGGAGTGCCAGGTCGGGCTGCCTTCCCGCTGCCTCGCGAGACTCGGCTGCCAGGCGCCCAGCCTGGGCGACGGTGGCTGAGTGGCGGGCATGGCCGCGTTGGATGAGCGCCACGACGCCCGCGACGAGCGCTAGCGCGAGCAGCGAGACGACGCCCGCGAGCAGGATTCGCAGACGACGGGCACGGCTCCGCGCATCGTGGAGCTCGCGCTCCTGCGCAGCGCCGCTCGCGTCCAGGAAGGCCCGTTCATCGGAGGTGAGGTCGACGCGGTCATCGGACCAGTCCAGGGCGGCCGCGAGCCGCGCACCGCGATACAGCTCGCCCTGGTCTCGTCCCATCGCCTCCCATGCCTGTGCCGACCGGGTGAGATGTCGGTGGGCGCGCAGGCTCTCGCGGTCCTCGTTCAGCCACCCCCGGAGCCTCGGCCACTCACGGATGAGCGCTTCGTGGGCGAACTGCACGGTGCCTTCGTCCACCGTCACCAGCCGCGCCCGAACCAGCTCGTCGAAGAGGTCGTCCACCACCGATGCGGTTTCCGCGCCCGCAGCCAGCTCCCGCAAGGGCACCCGACGACGCGTGTCCTCCGTCCCCTCGCCGGGCTCGGTCAGCCGGAGGAACGTCCGCCGCAGGAGGTGCTGCTCGGACTCGGCGGCGTTCGCGAAGAGCTCCTCGGCGGTCTGGGCGATGGCACCCCGTACACCTCCGGCATCCCGGTACCCGTCGAGGGTAAGAGTCCGTCCGTCCCGCCGGGTCCACGTCTCCATGAGCGCATGCGAGAGCAGCGGCAGAGCGCCGGGCTCCCCGGCCGCATCCCGAAGGATGAGCTCGACCAGGCCGGGCTCGCACCGAAGCCCCTTCGCCTTCGCCGGCTCCTCGATGGCTCGCTTTATCTCGCCCTGGGTCATCGGGCCGAGCAGCACGTTGCTCGCGGACACGTGGTCGGCGAGCTCCTCGTGCATCGTGCAGTGGCCGTAGAAGTCCGCTCGCAGCGAGACGAGCGTCTTTCCACGGCGGCCTACGAGCTCGTCGAAGAACCTCGCGCGACGTGACTCGTCGGAACAGAGGGTGAAGGCTTCCTCCAGCTGATCGACGACGAGAAGATCAGCGTCGTCCTCCGTGGTCGCAGCGTCCAGCGCCAGGAGCGGATCCGTCCCCGGCGTAAGCAAGGCCGTGCTCGACACCCCGGCGAGGAGGCCCCGCCTCGCGGCCGCGATGACACCGGCCCGTACCAGAGACGATTTCCCGGACCCAGAGGCCCCGACGATTGCGACGAACGGGCTGTCGCCGAGTCGCGCCAGGACGTCTCCGAGAACGTCGTCGCGACCGAAGAAGAGATCCGCGTCGTCCGGCTCGTACTCCAGGAGGCCTCGATACGGACACTCGGCCGGCGACGGCACCGCCTGCAGAGCCGATGTGGACAGCGCGTACACGTTCTCCGGGCGATCGAAGCCCTTCAACCGGTGAGGCCCCAGATCGACGAGGCTGAACCCGTCGGGAAGACGGGTTGCGACGAGCCCGGCAGTGGCATGAGAGAGGAACACCTCGCCTCCGTCCGCCAGGGCACGGATCCGCGCGGCACGATTCGCCGTCGGCCCGAGGCGACCGCCACCGCCCTCGGCCTCCCCCGTGTGCAACCCCGCCCGGACACGGATCCGAATGCCGTCCGGCCACGGCTCGGCGGTCATCGCGCCGACGAGCTCGGATGCTGCACGGGCCGCCTCGGCGGCGCCGGTGAAGATCGAGACGGTCGAGTCGCCCTCGCCCATCGACTCGAGCAGCCGGCCTCGGTGCCCCTCGATCACCCGAGCGACGATGGCGTCGTGGCGAACGAGGACACCGCGCATCGCGTGCGGATGGGCCTGCCAGAGATCGGTGGAGCCCTCGATGTCGGTCATGCACAACGTGACGACGCCCGTAGGGAGATCGGCTTCCCAGCCGGCGCGAAGACGCTCGATCAACTCCCCGGCCGACGAGGGACGTCTGGACGGATCGGTTGCGGTCCCGAGCCTGATCGCCTCTTCGAACACACGTCGCCGCTCGGCGTCGAGACCGGCCGGCCACTCGGGAGCTCCTCCTCGCGGTGAGCTTCCCGTGAGGAGCGTGAACGCGGTCATGGCCAGGGAGAAGACGTCCGAGGCGCGGGTGGGCGGCTCGCCTGCCGCCACCTCGGGCGCGACGAAGCCCGGGGTCCCCATCCGGACGACCCCGTCGCCGGTCGACGCGATCCCGAAGTCCACCACGACGATTCGGCCGTGCTCGGTGAGGACGAGGTTGGCGGGCTTGACGTCGCCGTGGACGACGGGCGGCTCGTGCCGGTGCAAGAAGGTGAGCGCTTCCGCCGCCTCGGCGAGGGAGCGAAGGACGGTCGAGGGCGGCAGCCCTGGCGTGCCCTGTTCGACCAGCAGACGGCCGAGGTCGGTCCCCTCGATCCAGTCCATCACGATGACGTACTCGTCTTCGTGGAAGAAGTCGTCGCGCACCACCGTCAGGCCGGTGTGCGGCTCCAGGGAGAGGAGGACCCGCGCCTCCCGGAGGAGCTCCTCTCTCGCGGATCCCGTCGGCGCAGGTCGGATCTTCAGGGCCACGAGACGGTCGTGCTGGCGGTCCAGCGCCCGCAGCACACGCCCTTCGCCGCCCGCGCCGACCACCTCGAGCGATTCGTACCGGTCGCCGAGGAGCTCCATCGCCGGGTCAGGCGTGAGGCTGGAGGTCGCTCACCCTCACGGCTCCGGTGGAGACGGCCGCGTTGGCAAGCTGGACGCGTCTGCGCTCGTCGTGCTCCACGTCGAACTTGACGTACAAGCGCGACAGGTGCTGTTTCACGGCGGCCTCGGACACGACGAGCTCCGCCGCGATCGCCCGGGTCGACGCCGGCTCGGTGAACGCGTCGCCCGTCAGCAGCGGTCGGCACAGCGCCACGAGCACATCGCGCTCGCGCTGCGTGAGAGGCGGCGGCTGCGCGATCGCTGCCGTCTCCGTCCCTCGGGCCGGCCCGTGGAACACCAGGCGCAGTCGTCCGAGAACGACCTCGTCGCCCGAGTGCAGCGCGTGCTCTCCGATGATCCGCTCTCCATTCACGAACGTGCCGTTGCGGGATCCGAGGTCACGGACGCACCAGGTGTCGCCGAACCGCTCGAGCGCGGCGTGCACGCGCGAGACCCCGTCGGCATCCACGACGACGTCGTTGGACTCGAGGGTTCCGACCGTCACGCGCTCGGATTCGAGCGTCCGAAGCTCCCTGCCGCTTCGCGCCCATATCTCGATGTAGCTGCTCACCGCGAACGACGCTACGACGACCGGGCGCGCCGGCTTGCGATAGCGAGGCCGACCCGCCGGAAGAGGCCGCTGACACCGTTCGGCAGGAAGAACATCGCGAGGATGAGGACGACGCCGAAGACGACCGCCGCGCCACCCGGTTTCTGCGCCTCGCTGACGATGCGACCGGGGAGCAGCGAGCCGAGGTCATGACCCTGCGCCCAGAGCGGTAGGAAGTAGACGAAGATCGCGCCGAAGACGAGCCCCGAGAGGCGGCCGAGGCCGCCTACGACGATGCCGACGAGGAGGAAGATCGAGAGCGCAACCGGGAAGGAGTCCGGGTTGACGTTCGCGGTCGCAATCGCGAAGAGCCCGCCGGCGACACCTGCGTACGTCGCGCTGATCCCGAACGCGAGCGTCTTGTACCGCGCCAAGCTAACGCCCGAGGACATGGCCGCGGTCTCGCTGTCGCGCACCGCTCGGAACGCCCGTCCCGTCCTGCCGCGGAGCACGAGCCACGCGATCGCGAACGCAAGGAGCGCGATCGACCACGACAGGTAGTAGACCCAGTCGTTCGGAGTCAGCGAGCGGCCGAGGATGTCCACGTTCGCGCTCGAGCCGGTGAGCTCGGGCAGCCCACCGAGCTGGATGCCGGTGCCGCCTCCCGTGAACTCGTCGAAGCGGCGCAGAGTGGACGGCATCGCGACAGCGATTGCGAATGTCGCGAGCGCGAGGTAGAGACCCGAGAGCCTGAGTGCGGGCACGCCGAACGCAAGCCCGATGAGCCCGGTTACGACCCCGGCGATCGGAAGCGTCCAGAGATCCTTCATCCCGCCGGACATCGGCCCGCCGAACTGCTCGTTGCCGGCCATGAGGATCGCCGTCGTGTACCCGCCGATCGCCATGAAGGCGCCGTGGCCGAGCGAGATCTGGCCCGTGTAACCGGTCAGGACGTTGAGCCCGAGAAGCGCGATCAGGTAGATGCCGACATAGGCGTAGTCGCGCGCCTTGAAGTCGCTGATGAAAGCCGGCAAGACGGCGACGAACACGACGAAGGCCGCGAAGGCAACGAAGCCGATAACCCGTGTCTGGCGTGGGTTCAAACCCGCTTCACCTCCGGCTTGCCGAAGATGCCTTGCGGCCGCACGAGCAACGTGACGAGGATGATGAGGAGCGCCGCTGGGAGTCGCAGCTCCTCGGTGAACCAGCCGAACGCGCCGTACTGGCTCAGGTAGCTCAGCATGTTCAGAAGGACGCCCAGGAGGAGCCCTCCCACGACGGCGCCGATCGGGGAGTCGATGCCGCCGAGCACCGCGGCGGCGAAGGCGTAGATGAGGACCGGCGCCATCATGTTCGGGTCGAGCGCGAAGACCGCGGGTGCGGTCAGCATTCCCGCCACCGCGCCGAGCGTTGCCGCGAGCCCCCACCCGAGGGCGAGCATCCAGGTGACGCGCACGCCGACGAGGCGCGCTTCCTCCGGGTTGACAGCCGCCGCACGCATAGCGAGCCCGAGCTTCGTGAACCGGAAGAGAAGCCAGAGCAGCACCACGATCGCGACGGCGACGAGAATCGTCCCGATGTCGTGAGCGGACACGACGACGCCGTGGAAGTCGTACGTGCTCGCCCCGAACGGGCTCTGGAGCAGTTGGGGCTCGCCGCCCCACTGCCAGATGATGAAACCGTTGATGGCCACGAGCAGGCCGATCGTCACGATGACGATGCGGAGCACACTGCCTCGCTCCACCGGGCGGATGACTCCCCGATGGATGAGCACCCCTCCGCCGAACGAGATCGCCAGGGTCGCCGTGAACGCGAGCCAGTAGTTCCAGCCGTGGTTCACGATGAGCGTCCACGCGATGTACGCGGAGAGCGTCGCCATCTCGCCTTGCGCAAAGTTGATGACTCCGGTGGAGCGATGGATGATCACGAGCGCGAGCGCGAGGAGCGCGTAGATCCCGCCCGCGGCGAGGCCGGAGACGATCTGCTGCATGAAGTCGGCGAAGGCGGCGACGACCATCAGTAGCCCAGGTAGCTCCGCCGCACGTTCTCGTCTCGGCGCAGTTCCTCGCTCGCGCCCGTAAGCGCGACGCGGCCGACCTCGAGCACGTACGCACGCGACGAGATGGAAAGCGCGATCCTCGCGTCTTGCTCGACGACGAGAACCGTGAGGCCTTCGGTGTCGTTCAGCTCGCGGACGATGCGGAAGAACTCCCGCACGATCATCGGCGCGAGGCCGAGCGACGGCTCGTCCAGGAGGAGCAGCTTCGGCCGGCTCATGAGCGCACGACCGAGCGCGAGCATCTGTTGCTCGCCGCCCGAGAGCGTCCCGGCTCGCTGGCCGCCACGCTCGTCCATCCACGGGAAGTACTCGGTAACACGCCGGATGTCGTCCTTGACCTGCCGGTCGCGCCGCGTGTACGCGCCGAGCCGCAGGTTCTCCGTCACGGTCAGGTCGACGAACGTGCCTCGCCCCTCGGGCACGTGGGCGATCCCCGCGCGTGCCGCAACCTCGGGCCCTCCGCGCAGCGTCTTCCCTTCGAGCTGGACCGTGCCGCTACGCGAGACCGTGCCGGAGATCGCACGCAGCGTCGTCGTCTTCCCGGCGCCGTTCGCGCCGAGCACCGCGACCACCTCTCCTTCCGCGACCGTCAGCGAGATCCCGTGCAAGGCCTGCACCGGCCCGTACCGCGCCTCGAGACCGTCGAGCACGAGCAGCGCGGTCACGCTTCCTCCTCGTCGTCGTCAGGGCTGCCGAGGTACGCCTCGATGACGGCCGGGTCGGCCTGCACCTCGGCGGGAGGGCCGTCAGCGATCTTGCGGCCGAAGCTCAGGACGTTGACGTGGTCGGACACCGTCATCACGAGGTTCATGTGGTGCTCGACGAGGAGAACCGTGAGCTCGAAGTCGTCGCGGATCTTGCGGATGAAGACGCCGAGCTCTGCCACCTCTTCGTGGTTCAGTCCGCCTGCGGGCTCGTCGAGGAGCAGGAGCCGCGGCTTCGCGACGAGCGCACGAGCTAGCTCGACACGCTTCTGCGTCCCGTACGAGAGCGCTGCCGCCGGGAAGTTCGCGTGCCCTCGAAGACCGACGACGTCGAGCACCTCGAGCGCGTCCGCCTCGCTCGTCTTCCGGCCCCGCGTGTGCGCGCCGACCAGGACGTTCTCGAGGACGGACATCGAGCGGAAGAGCTGGATGTTCTGGAACGTGCGCGCGATCCCCCGGCGCACGATCCGAGACGGAGATTCCCGGAGTAGCGACTCGCCGTCGAGCTCGACCTCGCCCGCGTCCGGCTTGTACAACCGCGTGATGACGTTGAACGCCGTCGTCTTACCGGCGCCGTTCGGGCCGATCAGCCCCGAGATGTGCCCTTTCTCGACGTCGAAGGACACACCGTCGAGGGCGACGATTCCTCCGAAGCGGAGCGTGACGTCCCGGACGGCGAGCAGAGCCATCTGGCGCGAAACCCTAAACGGCTCACGCGGACGACTGCAATGAGCGGCGAGTCCTGCTCCTCCGTGCCAAGTCCGTTCCGACTCCGTGCCGCATCGGCAGCGCAATGTCGAGCTGATCTACCTTCGACACTGGCGGAGGGTCGAAATCGCAAGGTGCGATGCACGATCGAGAGTCGTTGCGACCGAGCAATCGGTTCCGGTTCGAGTCCGGCGCCCTCTGCCCCAAATCGATTGCGGCGTACACTGAAACTGACTCTCGATCGTGCGCGGGGCTATCCCCGCTCAACCCGCGAAGCCCGCTGCAAGGCGGGCTTCGTCGTTCGATCGAGTGTCGTTGCCAATCGCTGCCGTGGACGCTGGGTCGTGCGCACCACTAGCATCGCGCCCATGGATTTGCGCGACACGCCCGAGGAGGCGGCGTTCAGGACCGAGTTGCGGGAGTGGCTCGAGGCGAACCTTCCACCCGAGCTCCAGGGGCACCGGGGCGGCGCTGCTCGGTTCGACGAGCCGGCGATGCGCACCTGGAGCCGTGCGCTCTTCGACGCGGGCTACGCGGGGCTGACCTGGCCCGAGGAGTACGGGGGCGGCGGCGCGCCGTACACCCACCAGGCGATCTTCCTCGAGGAGATGGCCCGCGCCGAGGCTCCGCCGCACATCGGCGTGATCGGACTCGGCATGGCAGGGCCGACGATCATCGCGCACGGAACCGACGCCCAGAAGTCGCGCCACCTCGCCCCCACCCTCTCGGCCGAGCAGATCTGGTGCCAGGGCTTCTCGGAGCCTGGCGCGGGATCCGACCTCGCCGGCGTCCGCACGAGCGCTCGACTCGACGGCGACCACTTCGTCGTCGACGGCCAGAAGGTGTGGTCGTCGTTCGCGCACATCGCGGACTTCTGCATCCTGCTCACGCGAAGTGACCCCGAGTCGAGTCGCCACGCCGGTCTGACGTACCTCATCGTGGACATGCACGCGCCCGGGGTCGAGGTGCGCCCGCTGCGGCAGATCACCGGCGAGGCGGAGTTCAACGAGATCTTCTTCACCGGCGTCGAGGTTCCCGCCGAGAACGTCGTCGGAGAGATCGGCGGCGGCTGGGCGGTCGCGATGACGACGCTCCTCCACGAGCGCGGCACGCTTGGCTTCGCGCTTCAGGCCGTCCTCGAGGTGCAGGTGCGAAAGCTCACCGGGCTCGCCCGCGATCGTGGCGCCGACCCGCTGCAGCGCGACCGGATCGCGAGCGAGTGGATCGAGCTCCAGGCGCTCCGCTTCACGAACGCGCGCGCTCTCTCGCAACTCATGAAGACCGGGATCCCTGGACCGGAGGGATCGATCGCGAAGCTCGTCTGGTCGGAGTCGAACCAGCGCATCACGAAGCTCGCGCTCGAGCTGCTCGGCCCGGATGCGCCGCTCGCCGACGGGAACGCGCCGTACGGCGGCTACTGGCAGTACCAGCAGCTCCGCAGCCGCGGCAACACGATCGAGGCGGGCACCTCGGAGATCCTTCGCAACATCATCGCCGAGCGCGTCCTCGGCCTACCCAAATCCCGCTGATGGACTTCACCTTCACCCCTGAGCAGGAAGAGCTTCGCGAGCAGGCGCGAGCGTTCCTCGCCGAGCACCCGGCGGCGACCTGGAGCGAGCTCGCAGAGCTCGGCTGGACCGGTGTCTCGATCTCCGAGGAGCACGGCGGTGCCGGCCTCACGTTCCTCGAAGAAGCAGTCCTCTTCGAGGAGCTGGGCCGCGCGCTCTACCACGGCCCGTACTTCTCGACGATCGCGCTGACGCTGCCGGCGCTCCCCGGCGACCTACAGGCCGAGGTGGCCGCCGGCGCGTCGAGTTGGACGCTGGCGTTGGCTCCTCTCGTCTCCGATCTCGACACCGCCGGTCGCGTGGCGATCGTGGGCGGGGACGGGATCTACGAGCTCGAGGGCAGCGAGAGCGAGACCCTCGAGACCCTGGACGAGTCACGGCCGCTCGGAACCGTCCGCGGCGGGACTCCCGGCCGACGGCTGGCGGACTCCTCCGCACTCGACGAGATTCGCAGGCGCGCGCTCGTCGCGCTCGCGCTCGAATCGTGCGGTCTCGCTCGACGGGCGCTCGAGCACGCGATCGAGTACGTGGTCGAGCGCGAGCAGTTCGGAAAGCGCATCGGCGTCTACCAGGCGATCTCGCACCCGCTCGCCGACGCGTACACGCGGCTCGAGCTGGCGCGCTCGCTCTCGTACTGGGCCGCCTGGTGCGTCGCGGCGGACGACGAGCAGGCGACCATCGCGGCGGCAGCGGCGAAGTCGTACGCCTCGGAGGCAGCCGTCTTCATCTGTGAGACGGCGATTCAGGCGCACGGCGGCATCGGCTTCACCTGGGAGCACGTTCTGCATCGGCTCTACAAGCGCGCGCTCTGGAACGAGAGCTTCCTCGCCTCCGGAACACGGCTTCGGGCGGACGTTGCCGCGGCGCTTCTCGACGGGCCGGCGACCCCGGGATCCGCGACCACGCAGATCCCCGTGTCGGTGACGGAAGGAGGCTGATGTGGACGGGCTGATGATGGACTACGAGCTCAACGTGCCGGCGCTGCTCCGTCGCGCCGACGAGCTCTACGGCGAGAACGAGATCGCCAGCAGATTGCCGGACAAGACCTGGCACCGGTACTCGTACGCGGACTTCGTCTCGCGCACGAAGCGGCTCGTCGTGGCACTCCGCAAGCTCGGCCTCGAGGACGGTGACCGCGTCGGCACGTTCATGTGGAACCACTCCCAGCACCTCGAGGCGTACATGGGCTCCCCGGTCGGCGGGTTCGTGACGCACACGCTGAACCTCCGTCTCCACCCCGACGACAACACGTACATCGCGACGCACGGCGGCGACCGCGTGCTCATCGTCGACAAGGTGCTGTGGCCGCTCGCCGAGCCGTTCGTCGGCCGCTGCAAGTTCGAGCACGTCATCGCGGTCGGCGACGGGCCGGTTCCGGACGGCGCGATCGACTACGAGGAGCTCATCGCCGACGCCGACGAGTCGGCGTTCGCGTACCGCGACATCCCGGAGCGGTCGGCGGCGGCGATGTGTTACACGAGCGGCACCACGGGTCGCCCGAAGGGCGTTCTCTACTCGCACCGCGCCATCGCGCTGCACGCGCTCACGGTCACCGCGTGCCTCGGGATGCATGCGGACGACGTCTGCCTCCCCGTCGTCCCGATGTTCCACGCGAACGCCTGGTGCTTCCCGTACTCGTGCACGATGAACGGCGTCAAACAGGTGTTCCCCGGCCCGCACCTCGATCCAGTCAGCCTGCTCGAGGACTTCCAGCAGGAGAAGGTCACCGTTACGGCAGGAGTGCCGACGATCTGGATGGGGATCCTGCAGACCCTCGACGCGAACCCGGGCACGTACGACGTCTCGACCATCCGCTACATGACGGTTGGCGGCGCCGCGCCGCCGAGAGCGATGATCGAAGCATTTGCCGAGCGGCACGGCCTGCACATCACGCACGGCTGGGGCATGACCGAGATGAGCCCGGTGGGGACGATCTCCGGAGCGCCCGGCCAGGAAGCGGGGCTCTCTACGCAGGAGGCGTACTCGCGACGTGCGATGCAGGGGCTCCCGATCCCGTTCGTCGAGATCCGCGCGAGTGGCGAAGCGGGGCTCGTCCCCTGGGACGGCCAGACGATGGGCGAGCTCGAGGTCCGCGGCCCGTCGATCGCGTCCGCGTACTTCGAGTCGGACGAGGGCGCCGACCGCTGGACCTCCGACGGCTGGTTCAGGACCGGCGACGTGGTCACGATCCACGCCGACGGCTTCGTCGAGATGCAGGACCGCGCGAAGGACCTCGTCAAGTCGGGCGGTGAGTGGATCTCGACCGTCGCGCTCGAGAACGCGCTCATGGGGCATCCGGCGGTCTCGGAGGCCGCCGTCATCGCGATACCCGATGAGAAGTGGTCCGAGCGCCCGCTCGCAGTCGTCGTCCTGCGGGAAGGCCAGACCGCGACGGACGACGAGCTGCGCGAGTTCCTGGCACCGAGCTTCGCGAAGTGGTGGCTACCCGACCGGTTCGAGTTCGTCGACGAGATCCCGAAGACGGCGGTCGGCAAGTTCCGCAAGACGGCACTGCGCGAGACGTTCGCCGTCGCAGAGACGGCGGAGACCGCGTAGTGGGCGAGTTCATCTCGACGGAGCACGACGGCGCCGTCGCGGTCGTCACCATCGACCACCCGCCCGTCAACGCACTCTCAGCGCCGCCTGCTCGACGAGCTCGAGTCCGAGGTCGATCGTCTCGACGCGGACGACTGACGTGCGCGCGATCGTGCTCCAGGGCGCAGGAGAGCGCGCGTTCGTCGCCGGCGCGGACATCTCCGAGTTCCCGTCGCTGAGAGAGGCGGCCGCGGAGGCTCAGGAAAGCGGCTCGGCTCGCGGCATCCAGAAGCTCGGGTATCGCATGGACGCCGCGCGGACGCCGTTCGTCGCGGCGATCCAGGGCTACTGCCTCGGCGGCGGGCTCGAGGTCGCGATGTGTTGCGACATCCGGGTTGCGGCCGACGACGCTCAGCTCGGGCAGCCGGAGATCAAGCTCGGGCTGATTCCCGGCGGCGGCGGCACGCAGCGCCTCCCCCGGCTCGTCGGCATCGGCCGCGCGATGCTCCTGAACATGACCGGCGACTTCATCGACGCGCGCACCGCGTACGAGTGGGGTCTCGTCGAACGGTTGGCGCCGCGCGACGAGCTGCTGGAGACGGCGCTCGGCATCGCCAGGGCGATCTCCGAGCGCTCACCCGTGGCGATCGCCGTCCTGCGCGAGCTCGCACGCACGACACGCGACCTCTCGCTGGAGGAGGGCCTGCGGCGCGAGGCGGAGGGCTTCCGCCGCTGCCTGGCGAGCGACGACGGGCTCGAGGGCGTGACCGCGTTCCTCGAGAAGCGCGAGCCTCAGTTCACCGGACGCTAGTGCGAGCCGTCGTTCTCGAAGGAACCGGCGGGCCGGAACAGCTGGCCGTCCGGGAGGTGCCCGAGCCCGAGTCGATCGAGGGTCAGGCGATCGTCGACGTCCGGGCAGCGGGAATCAACTTCGCGGACATCCTTGTTCGCCTCGGCCGCTACCCGCAGGCTCCGGAGTTGCCGACCGTTCTCGGCTCCGAGATCGCGGGCGAGATCGACGGTCGACGAGTCATGGGCTTCGTGCGCTCCCAGGGCGGCGGATATGCGGAGCGCGCCGCCGTCGACCCCCGCTGGGTCTTCGACCTCCCGGCGTCCGCGAGCTTCGCTGAGGGTGCGGCGTTTCCGATGGCGTTCCTCACAGCGTGGATCCCGCTGACGGAGCTCGTGCGCATCGGCTTCGGCTCACGCGTGCTCGTGACGGCCGCCGCGGGCGCGGTCGGGACTGCCGCTCTCCAGCTCGTTCGCTCCATGAACGGTCGGCCCGTCGCTGCGGTGGGCAGCAAGGAGAAGCTCGAGCTCACACGCTCGCTCGGCGCCGACGAGGGAGTGACGTACGACGCTCTCGGTGAGCTCGAGCCCGTCGACGCCGTCTTCGACCTCGTTGGCGGAGACGTCTTCAAGAGTGCGCTGGGGCTCCTGAAGCCGCTCGGCTCAGCGGTGGCCGTCGGCTACGCCGGAGGGCTCTGGGAGGACGTGAGCCCGGCATGGCTCGTGGGTCGCAACATCGGCGTTCAGGGCTTCTACCTCGGCCGGCTCATGGGCCTCCGCCCGGATCTCGTAGAGCGGGCCATGGGCGACGTCCTGCGTCTCTGGGAAGGTGGCGCCGTGCGGCCGATCGTCGGCCACGAGTTCCCGCTCGAGCAAGCCGGGGAAGCGCACCGCATGATCGAGGAACGCAAGACGACCGGAAAGGTGGTTCTGATTCCGTGACAGCTCTCGTCACCGGCGCCGCAGGGGGCATTGGAGCCGCGATCGTCGCGAAGCTCCGCTCGGAGGACTTCAGCGTCCTCGAGCTCGACCTCGTGTCCGGCTTCGACGTGGCCGACCCCGAGGCCTGGGAGCACATCGGCTCGGTCGATCTCGCGTGCCTCAACGCGGGCGTCGTGACCGGGGAAGCCGAGATCGCGTCACTCACGGACGAGCAGTACCGCCGGGCGCTCGGCGTCAACGTGGACGGCGTCGTGTTCGGTGTACGCCGGCTCGACCGCGTCATGCCGAAGGGGAGCACGATCGTCGTCACGGCATCGCTTGCCGGCTTGACGGGTGTGCCGGACGACCCGATCTACGCCCTCACGAAGCACGCAGTCGTCGGCTTCGTGCGCTCGGTGGCGCCGCAGCTCGCCGAGCGTGGGATCCGGATTCAGGCGGTCTGCCCGGGCTGGGCCGACACGGCTCTGACGACCAACGGCTTCCGGCAAGAGCTCATGGAACGGGGCTACCGGCTCCTCCATCCAAAGGACGTCGCCGAAGGCGTCTGGGCCGCGTACAAGAGCGAGGGCACAGGCGAGGCCTGGGTCGTCCAGCCCGGCCGCGAGCCGCTGCACTACGAGTTCAAGGGCGTTCCGGGACCTCGCTGACTGGCGTTAGTCGAAGCGCCAGCCGTCGCCCGCGGCGAACGACTTGAGGATCCGACGGGCGACGACCATGCGGTGTACCTCGTCGGGCCCGTCGTAGATCCGCGCGGCGCGCGCCATCGCGAGCATCGGGGCGAGCGGCGTCTCGTCGGTGAGCCCGCGCGCGCCGTGTACCTGCACCGCACGGTCGATGACGTCGTTCAGCGCCTTCGCCGCGTAGAACTTGATCACGGAAACCTCGACGCGCGCTTCGGAGCCCTGGTCGATCTTGTGCGCCGCGTCGAGGGTCAGCAGGCGGCACGCCTGGATCTCGGCCGCGGAGTCGGCGATCCAGTTCTGGACCGTCTGCTTGTCCGCGAGCGGCCCGCCGAAGGTCTCCCGCTCGAGTGCGTACGAGCACATGAGCTCGAATGCGCGTTGCATCTGACCGAGCCAGCGCATGACGTGGTGGATGCGGCCAGGCCCGAGCCGCTTCTGCGCGATGCGGAAGCCGTCTCCGACTTCGCCGAGCGCGTTCTCGACGGGAACGCGGACACCCGTGTAGCGCACCTCGCAATGCGTCGTCCAGCCGCGGCCGCGGTGCCCCATCGTCGGAACGGCGCGGACGATCTCCACGCCGGGCGTGTCAGCCGGGACGATGATCTGGGTCGCGCGCTTGTGACGCTCGGCATCGGGATCCGTCACCGCCATGACGATCCCGAACGCAGCGCCCTCCGCGCCGGAGGAAAACCACTTGTGCCCGTCGATGACCCACTCGTCGCCGTCTCGTACGGCACGCGTTCGAAGGCCGGTCGGGTCCGACCCCGAGACATCCGGCTCCGTCATCGAGAAGAACGAGCGCACCTCCCCGGCGACGAGCGGCCGTAGCCAGCGCTCCTTCTGCTCGTCCGTTCCGAAGTGCCAGAGAATCTCCCCGTTCCCGGCATCAGGCGCCTGGCAGCCGAAGATCAGCTGAGCCCACGTCGAGCGCCCGATCTCCTCGTTCAGGTGCGCGTACACGAGGAAGCTCCCGTTGGAGCCGCCCGCCTCGGGCGGCAGGT
This sequence comes from uncultured Actinomycetes bacterium, assembly GCA_963734825.1. Taxonomy (GTDB): domain Bacteria; phylum Actinomycetota; class Thermoleophilia; order Gaiellales; family Gaiellaceae; genus GMQP-bins7. The sequence goes on from CAVTIQ010000006.1 coordinate 235,344, forward strand.
GCGGCGCCCACAGACCTTGCTCCTTGACGACGCCGCGGAGTCGCTCGACGAGCTCGTCCGCCGCTTCGTCCTCCTGCCCCAAGGCGCGCTCGTTCGGATAGACGTGCTCCTCCATGAAGGCCCGCACGCGGGCCCGGAGCTCGAGCATCTCGTCGGTGGGACGAAGGTCGGCGATCGTCACGTCGTTAGCATCGCAGGCTCATGGCCACCCGACCACAGGCATAGCGATGCGCCTCGGCTTCTACATGGGCTACGCACCGCCCGGAACGAGCCCGCTCGAGCCCATCGCCCTCGCGCAAGAGGCCGAGCGCCTCGGATACGACTCGGCCTGGGCCGCCGAGGCCTGGGGCACGGACTGCGTGAGCGTGCTCGCCTGGCTCGGGGCGACGACCACGAAGATCAAGCTCGGCTCGGCGATCATGCAGATCCCCGGTCGCACGCCTGCGAACACGGCGATGACGGCGACAACGCTCGACCTGCTCTCCGGCGGGCGCTTCCTGCTCGGGCTCGGGACCTCGGGGCCGCAGGTCGTCGAAGGCTGGCACGGGCAGCCGTGGGGAAAGCCGCTGACGAAGACGCGCGAGTACGTCGAGATCGTCCGGATGGCGCTGCGCCGCGAGCTGGTCGAGCACCACGGCGAGCACTACGACATCCCGCGTCGCGACGGCACCGGCTTGGGTAAGCCCCTCAAGCTCATGGCCCGGCCGCTGCGCTCCGAGATCCCGATCTACATCGCCGCGATGTCTCCCAAAGCCGTCGCGCAGGCGAGCGAGATCGCGGACGGCTGGCTACCGATCTTCTGGTCGCCGGAGAAGGCACGCGCGACGTTCCCCGAGGCGGTCGCGCGCGGCGGGGACGACTTCGACATCGCGCCGAGCGCGCCGACGATCCTGATCGACGACGTGGAGGCCGGGCGAGACTTCCTGAAGCCGTACTACGCCCTCTACGTCGGGGGCATGGGCGCGCGAGGGAAGAATTTCTACAACGACCTCATGCGCCGGTACGGATACGAGGCGGAGGCCGAGGCGATCCAAGAGCTGTACCTCGGTGGGAACAAGCGCGACGCGGCGGCCCTCGTGCCGGACGCCTTCATCGACGAGGTGGCGCTCGTCGGCCCGAAGGAACGGCTCGCCGAGCGCCTCGAGGCGTGGCGGGAATCGGGCGCGACGTCGCTGCTCGTCTCAACGCAGCAGCCCGAAGCCCTGCGCGCGCTCGCCGAGATCGCGCTCTAGGTCGCCTCGGAGAACGCGTGCAGCCTCGGAGCACGTATTCGGACGACGAGGCCGCCGCTCTCTACGACCTGCTCAACCCCTGGAGCCGAGCCGACGACTTCTATCTGGCGCTCGCGCTCGAGGCTCCTTCCGTTCTCGACGTCGGCTGTGGGACGGGAGCGCTGCTGCGCCGAGCGCGGGAAGCAGGACACCAGGGACGGCTCTGCGGAGTGGACCCCGACGAGTCGAGACTCACCGTGGCGCGGCGACGGGCGGACGTCGAGTGGATGTCCGCGAAGGCTGCAGCGATGCAGTTCGCGCGGGAGTTCGAGCTCGCGCTCATGACGGGCCACGCGTTTCAGGAACTCGTCACCGACGAGGACATCCGAGAATCGCTCGAGGCGATCCGCCGCGCACTCGTCGACGGCGGCCGTTTCGCCTTCGAGACGCGCAATCCACTCGCGCGAGCGTGGGAGAGCTGGATCCCCGAGAACGCCATGGACGTGGTCGATGCATCCGGTCGCGAGATCCGCATCTGGCACGAGGTGGAAGCGGTCGCCGACGACGTCGTCACGCTCACCGAGACGACAGGTGACAGAGATGGAACGCCGTTACGCGTCGAGCGGGCAAGCCTGCGCTTCGTCGATGTCGACGCGCTCGCTCGGTTCCTCGCCGAGGCCGATCTGTCGATCGAGGCACAGTACGGCGGTTGGCGTGGTGAGACGCTCGAGGTCGCGAGTCCCGAGATCGTCACCGTCGCACGAACGGCCCATCGCTAGACCACGAGGCTTACGCGTCAGACTCGAGCCAGCGCCGACTGCCGCGGCCTCGGCGAGCTGCGGTACGCCCAGCTCGAAGCGCGCGGCCCGCTCGTCCTCTGCGCCGAGCTCGCCACGCAGGAACCGGCCGTAGATCGCCTCGCAGAAGACGGCGGCCTTCCAGAGAGCGAGCGCCTCGAACCACGGCAGCGGCTCGACCTCACGGCCGCTCCTCGCGACGTAGCGCTCGACGAGCTCGTCTCTCGTCGGGAAGCCCGGCAGCGCAGTCACGGGCGACGCACCGAGCGGGTTCCGCGGACCGCCCGGCTCGCTGTACGTCGCAAGCAGGTAGCCGACGTCGGCGCGCGGGTCTCCGATAGCTCCCATCTCCCAGTCGAGCACGGCGAGAATCCGGGAGGGCTCGGCGGACGCCACCATCATGTTTCCGAGGCGAAAGTCGCCGTGCACGACGGTCTCCGGCAGAGCCGTCGGCATGGTGTCCGCGAGACGGGCGCCGACGTCCTCCACCTGAGGCATCTCCCGCGTCTTGTTGATCTCCCAGAGCTGCGCGAAACGCCTTACCTGGCGCTCGTTGTAGCTCCCCGCACGGGCGAACGCCGTCAGCCCGGGACTGCTCACGTCGGCGGCATGGATCTCGACGAGCGAGTCGATCAGGTCGTTGCCGAGGCCCCGACGCGCCGCCTCGCTCTCGAGCCCGGGCGGTAGCTCGTCAGTCGGGACATGGCCTTCGATGTAGTCCATGACGTAGAACGGCACGCCGAGCACGCTCTCGTCGTCGCCGATCGCAACGATCGTGGGGAGACGGGCGAACCCCGCATCGCGTAGCGCCAGCTGCAGCCTCGCCTCCCGCACGACGTCGTGAGCTGAAGGCGGGAGCGGAGGACGCGGCGGCCGCCGCAGGACGAAGCGACCCTCGTCGCGTTCGAGCAAGAAGGTGAAGTTCGAGCCCCCGCCTTCGCCGATGCGCCGAGCTCGGACCTCGCCCGCACCGAGTCCGTGCTCGTCGAGGAACGCACGCACGCGATCGAGCACGAGCAGGGGCGGCTTGTCGAACCGTGCCGCGTCGGCCGAGATGTCGACGATATCGCCGGACGACCCCGGAGAAGCGGGCCCAGGAGGAGCAGCCCCGGGAGAAGCAGCCACCGTGCGATCCTATGCCGCCGATGCGCCGCCGTCTCTACCTCATGCGCCATGGAGCCGTCTCCTACTTCGTCGACGACGGTCGTCCCGCGCAGCCGGACGACGTCGCGCTCAACGAGGAGGGTCGCGCGCAGGCTGAGGCGGCCAGGGCGCTGCTCGATCCCGTTCGCTTCGACCGCGTGCTGACGAGTGGAATGGTTCGAGCCGTGCAGACAGCGGAGATCGTGGCCCGCAACCACGAGGGCGCACTCGAGGACTGGCCCGAGCTGCGCGAGCTTCGCGGCGATCGTCTCGCGTCGATCCCGCCCGACGATCTCGAGCGGGAGTTCGTCGCACGCGTTCCGCGGAGTCGTGCCGAACGACAAGCGCTTTCTCGGCGGCGAGACGATCGGCGAGCTCTTCGACCGGGTCCTCCCCGCCTCGAGCGGCTGCTCGCGGACACCGGCTGGGACACGGCGCTCGCCGTCCTCCACGGCGGGTGAATCGCGCGATCCTGTCGTACGCGCTGACCGGCGAGCGGATGTTCCTCGGGCACTTCGAGCAGGCCCCGGGGTGCGTGAACGTCCTCGACGTCGGAGACGAGTGGATCGTCCGTGCCGTCAACGTCGCACCGCTCGACCTCCTGCACACGTCGACGCGGATGACGACGATGGAGGGCTACTGGACGGAGCTGCAGCCGTTCCTGCACCTGCTCGGAAACGAGTAGAGGCCGGGCAAGCCCGGCCTCTACCTACACACGTACGCGAGAGAGCCCCTAGCGCGGGCGACCCTCGATCAGCTTGCCGAACGGCACGAAGAGCTTCGTGGTCGAGTTGAACCGCTGGAGCTGCATCTGGCTGACGATGAAGTGATCGGTCCGGGACGTCTTCTGGACGATGCCGGGGAGCAGGAACTTGTTCGGATAGTTCATGCTCAGGATCGCGTTCATCAGGCTGGCGCGGGTCGGGTTCTTCCCGGCCTTGTACAGAATCTGAGTGAACGCCTCCGCCTTGGCGACGCCGTAGTAAGACGTAGCTGTCGTTCGGGTTCTGCGCTGCCGCCGTACTTGGCGATGATCGCGCGGTAGAGCTTCATCGCCGCGTCGTTGTTCCACCTCGTGTCCTGCGGATCCTTCGCGTAGGCGACGGTGATGATGCCGTTGGCGTAAGCGGCTCCCGCCGACGCGACTATGGCGTCCATTGCGGCCTTGGCCGCCGCGACCGAGTTCATGTAGATCTGCGTCGGGTTGAAGCCGAGGGCCTTGCCCGTCGCGATCGTGCGGATGGTCGGCGTCGGGAGCTGGAAGATGGCGAAGATGGTCGCTCCGCTCGCCCTGATGCGGGTCATCTGCGCGGCGACGGACGTGGCTGACGCCTCGACCGGCTCCTGGGCCACGATGTTCTGATCCGCGTACGCCTTCCCGAGCGACGCACGGAAGCCGTAGAGGTAGTCCTTGCCGTAGTCGTCGTTCTGGTAGATCACGGCGATCTTGTCACCTCGGTGGTTCGCCTTGATGTGGAGACCGTAGAGGCGACCCTCGGCGATGTAGTCCGGCTGCCAGCCCGTCGTCCACGGGAACTCCTTGTACTGCAGGCCCCAGTACGACGCACCGGTCGACACGAGGGCCTGCGGCACCTTCTGCTGGTTGAGGTACTCACGCGCGCCAAGGACAGGCTCGGTGCCGAGCTGGCCGACGGTCGCGAACACCTTGTCCTGCTCGACGAGCCGCCGTGTGAGCTGTGCGGTGTTGGCGGGGTTGTAGCACGTCGTCGTAGTACTTCCAGATGATCTGGCGGCCCATCACGCCCGCGCTTGCCGTCCGGACCGCTTGCGGGCGTTGACGTAGCTGAAGTACGCCTTCATGCCGACCGGGATCGGCGCGTACGACGCCGCCGGCCCGGTGAGCGGGAACGTCCCGCCGATCGTGATCGTCTTCGCTGTTACACCTGGTGTCGCGTCGGCGCCGCCGATCGCACCGGGTACGGTGAGCGCGAGCGCCGCGACGAGAGCGATGCCGCACGCGATGAGCTTTCGCAACGAACTCCTCCTTGTTCCCTCCGACTCCTGCCTGTCAGCGCGAGCGTACCGCCGAGAAAGCCGCGCCGCTATAGGTTGAAACGTCGTCCGGAGCTCTCGGTTAGGCGACTCGACCCGCGTGCGAGACCACGGTCGCGTCGAGTCGTCGTCGAGCGAGATCCCGTTCGCCTCCCTTCGGCAGCTCCGAGCGCAGTCGGCGCAATGATGACACAGTGATCGTCGTGTATCAATACACGGGACATGAGATGTTCCAGGCCCGCAGCTATCCTCGCCGCTCCATGAGCCTCGCCGAGACGTCAGCCAGCGACAGCCGCTCACCGGCCCGCCGGGGCCGACGCCCTGCCGCGAGCCGCGACGACGTGCTCGCGGAGGCTCTCGATCGGTACCTGCACGGGCGGCGCATCGACGTCCAGGCGCTCGCAGGCGATCTCGGCCTGGGCCGCACGACGATCTACCGCTGGTTCGGCTCCAGAGACGGACTGCTCGGCGAGGTGCTCGTGAGCGCGGCCGAGCCGGTGTTCGACACGGCCCGCAAGGACGCGAGCGGGTCCGGAGCGCTCGCGCTGCTCGACACGTTCGATCGGATCAACCGCGAGCTCGCGTCGGCTCCGGCGCTACGCACGTTCCTGGAGCAGGAGCGCGACGCGCTGCGGATCATGACCTCGAGCGGTGGCTTCGTCCAACCCCGCATGGTCGCGAAGATCACAGGTTTCATCGAGGAGGAGATCCGGACGGGCGGCTTCGTGTCGCCCGTCGAACCGGCCATCCTCGCGTACGCGATCGTGCGCCTGGCAGAGGCATTCCTCTTCAACGACGCCGTTCGCGGCATTCGCGGCGACGTCGACCGCCTGCGGGCGATCGAGGCCGCGCTCCTCGGCGTCGGCGCGAGCGCCGGCTAGCCGAGGCCGATCTCGGTCGCGAGCGCCTCGGCCTCGTCGAGCTCCTCGGCGAGCGCGTCGATCCCGCTCTCCCAGATGCGCGCGTCCGTGAGGTCGAGGCCGACGATCCGTGCGAGCTCCTCCGGCGGCTTCGACCCTCCTGCACGCAGCACTTCGAAGTACGGCTCGACCATCGCGTCGCCCTCGAGCTCGTAGCGGCGGAAGATCGCCAGCGCGAAGAGGAAGCCGTACGCGTAGGCGTACACGTAGCCGGGCGTGCTCATGAAGTGCGGGATGTAGCTCCACCACGTCCCGTAGCCCGATGCGTCGACCGAGTCGGCGAAGAGCCGCTGCTGCGAGTCGAGCCAGAGCTCCTCGATGCGCTCGGACGCGAGCTCACCCTGCTCGCGCCGCTCCGTGTGGACGCTGTCCTCGAAGCGGTTCATCGCGATCTGCCGGAACACCGTCGCGATCGAGTCCTCGATCCTCCCGGCCAGGAGGTTGAGGCGCCGACCCGGATCCTCCTCCAGCAGCGAGGAGGCGCTTGAACGTCAGCGCCTCGCCGAAGACGGAGGCGGTCTCGGCCGTCGTCAGGGGTGTGTCCGCGTTGAACAGGCCGAGCGGCTGCGTGAGAGCTCCGTGCAGTCCGTGGCCGAGCTCGTGGGCGAGCGTGAGGATCGAACGCCGATCACCGGTGAAGTTCATGAGGACGTACGGGTGAACGCCGGGGACGGTGGTCGCACAGAAAGCGCCCGTCCGCTTGTTGTCTCGGACAGGAGCGTCGATCCAGCTATCGCTGAAGAAGCGCTCGGCGATGTCGCCGGCCTCTTGCGCGAAGTCGGCGTACGCCCCGACGACGATGTCCCGGGCATCCGCCCACGAGACCTTGCTCGGATCCTCGCCGATCGGCGCCATCCGGTCGTAGAACGCCAGCCGATCGATGCCGATCAGCTTCGCCTTCAGGCGGTAGTAGCGCTGGACGACGTCGTAGCGCGACACGGTCGCATCCACGAGTGCCTGCACGGCTTCATCGGTCGTGTCGTTCCGGAGGTTCCGGGACGAGATCCAGGACGGATATCCACGCAGACGGTCGTCGATCGACTTGTCGAGCAGAACCGTGTTGAAGACGAACGTGCGGGTCCGGAGGCCTGTCTCGAGGGACTCGGTGACCGCCTCGGCCGCATTGCGCCTCGTGTCGCGATCGCCCGAGTAGAGCTTGGACATCGCCTCCTCGAACGGGATCTCGGTCCCGTCGAGTGAGACCCGGAGCGCGCCGAGGAGCTCCTCGTACAGCCGGCCCCACGCGCTGACGCCGGAGACGGTCTTCTCGGTGACGATCTTCTCCTCGGGCTCGGAGAGCAGGTACGGGCGGAACTTCCGGAGCGATCGGATCCAGTGCGTCCAGCGCTCGAGCTCGGAGCCGGCGAGCAGCGCCTCCGAGACGTCATCGCCGAGCTCGGCGATCTCGAGGCCGAAGAACAGGAGCTGCGTGTCGAGAGCGGCACCTTTCTCCGTGATGCGCGCCACGAGCGCGCCCCTCGGCGGATCCGCCATGTCGGTGGCGAAGTGGAGGTGGGCGAAGTAGGCGACACGCGTGAGGATCTCCTCGATCCGCTCACGCTCGCCGATCGCGTCCGCCAGCTCCGAGGCCGAGAGGCCGGCGACCTTGCCGTGGTAGCGATCGCGGAACGACGCGGCTGCCTCGTCCGCCTCGTCGATGTCGGCCTCGATGCGTGGATCGTCACTGCTTTCGTAGAGATCGGAGAGGTCCCACGCGACCTCTTCGGCACCTGTCAGCTCCGTAGTCGTCATGGCCAAGACGCTACCTGAGGGCAGGAGCCACGCGATCGCCGATGAGCACGACCATCTCGTCGTCCGAGTGGTTCAGGTGCTGCAGGAAAACCCGGGTGACGCCGATCTCCCGCAGCTCCTCGATCCGCTCGATCACGTCCTCGACCGTGCCGGCGAGCCACCGGCCTTGTCGCTCGAGCAGGAGCTCTTCCGGATCCGGGCGGTCATCGTCTCCACCAAGGTCGAGGAATGCGCGGACGCGATCGATTGCCTCGGCGCGGTCGGAGCCGACGAAGCACGCCGCCATGACGGAGAACCCGAGGCTTGCGGGGTCACGGTCTGCCGCCTCGCAGGCTTCATCGAGCCGCTTCTTCCGCTCGCGCAGCTCGTCGTTCGTGGCGCCGAGCGTGTTCACCTCCGTCGCATAGCGGGCGGCGAGCGCGGCGAATCGCGGCCGGACGCTCCCGCCGAGGACGAGCGGCGGATGCGGGCGCTGCACGGGCTCGGGCAACGCGGTCTGGTCGGCGAGCGCATACGCGGCCCCACGGTGGTCGAAGCCCGTCTCGGTGAAGGAGCGAACGACGATCTCGACCTGCTCGGCGAAGAGCTCGAAGCGCTGCTTCGCGTCGAGGAACGGAAAGCCGTTCTCCAGATGCTCGCGCTCGTACCAGCCCGCTCCCATGCCGAGCTCGACGCGCCCGCCCGAGATGTGGTCGACGGTCGTCGCCATGCGCGCCAGAACGCTCGGGTGTCGAAACGTCGACGGCGAGACGAGCGTGCCGAGTCGGATCCGATCGGTGACCACCGCGAGACCCGCAAGGGTTGCCCAGGCGTCGAGGGCGGCGGCTCGAGGCCGGATGATCGCCGTGTAGTGATCCGAGCGGAAGAGGCCGTCGAGCCCGTGGGCCTCCGCGAGCGTCGCGAGCCGAACCCAGTCGCCCCACGAGACGCCCTCCTGGCCCTCGATCATCAAGCACACGTCCACGTCACACCCCCAGCTCGACGGGATCGGTCACGGGCCTCTGACAGACGAAGCGCTCGCAGACGTAGATAGCGGGCTTGCCGTCGACCAGACCCTTCGCGGCGAGCAGCGGCACATCCTCGGATGGTCCGACAGCGACCACCGCGCGCGGCTCGAACGGCTCGAGCGCGGCGCGGGCGACGAGCGAGCCGAGCGAGCCGATGATCGCGATCTCCCGGGGAGGGCTGAACCAGAGATCGAGACCGCAGAGCGCCCACGCGAACGCTCCGGGTGCCCGCTGGATCGCAGGCTGGACGAGGCGAAAGACCGAAATGGCCTTCCCTTCCAGCTCGTCGTCGCCCCAGAGGCGCCCGAGCCGCAGCAGTACCCACGCGAGCATCGAGTTCCCGGAGGGCACCGGCGTGTCCTGGAGGTCCTTCGTCCGGGGTACGCGCCCGTCCCCGTCCGCGGGCGAGAGGAAGAAGCCGCCATGCTCCTCGTCCGCGAAGAGCTCGATCGCCAGCAGCGCGAGCCTTCGCGCCTCGAGGAGCCAGCGAACCTCGCCGGTCGCCACGTGGAGCTCCATGAGGCCGTGGGCGACGTTCGCATAGTCGTCGAGGAAGCCGGGGCCGCTCGAGGTGCCGTCTCGGAGCGAGCGCCGCAGGCGGCCGTCGTCGGTCGACAGCGGCCCGAGCAGGAACTCGCCGAGCTCTCGCGCGGCACGCAGCCAGTCGTCACGGTCGAGCCGTCGCGCACTCTCCGAGAGCGCAGCGAGCGCGAGCCCGTTCCACGACGCGATGGCCTTGTCGTCGCGAAACGGCTGCATCCGGCGCGCCCGGAGCTCGAGGACGCTTGCCCGCAGCTCGGGCTGGAGCTCGCCTCGCACGATCAGCCGGCCGTGCTCGAACGGCTCGAGCAGCTCGGCCGGAATGCCGGCATCCGCCGCCTCGTCCGGCGTCCACGTGTACGTGAGGCCCTCCACGCCGTCGGTGTCCGCATCCTGTGCTGACGCGAGCCCGCCTTCCGGAAGTCGAAGCTCGCGAAGCATGTAGTCGACCGTCTCCTCGACGACCTCCCGGTACCGCACCCGCCCCGTCACGGCCCAGGCGTGGAGGTATGCCGACACGAGCAGGGCGTTGTCGTAGAGCATCTTCTCGAAGTGGGGGACGAGCCAGCGGTCGTCGACGGAGTAGCGATGGAAGCCCCCGCCGACGACGTCGTACATGCCTCCCGCTGCCATCGCGTCGAGCGTCGCGACGGCCATCGCGAGCTCCTCGCCGTCTCCCCGCCGAAGAAGGAGCTCGAGCGTGGACGCCGGCGGGAACTTCGGTGCTCCGCCGAAGCCGCCGAAGGTCGGGTCGAAGGTGCGCGCGATGCCGCGGGTCGCCTGCGCGACGATCGACGATGTGAGTGGCTCCGGCGACGGGGCTGCCCGGGCGACGCTGCGCAGAGTCTCGTCGATCCGATCCGCCTGCCGATCGACGTCGGCTCGCCTCTCTCGCCATGTCTCCGCCACTGCGGAGAGGACATCCCGGAAGCTCGGTAGCCCGTGGCGGGGCTCGGGTGGGAAGTACGTCCCCGCGTAGAAGGGCTTGCCGTCCGGCGTCATGAAGACGGTCGTCGGCCAGCCGCCGCTGCCGGTCATGCCGACCGCCGCCTCCATGGTCACGACGTCGACGTCCGGACGCTCCTCGCGGTCGACCTTGACGTTCACGAAGAGCTCGTTCATGAGCGACGCGGTGGCGCGGTCCTCGAACGACTCGTGGGCCATGACGTGGCACCAGTGGCACGAGCTGTAGCCGACCGACACGAGCAGTGGCCTGTCCTCGTGCCGCGCGCGCTCGAACGCCTCGTCGTCCCACGGGTACCAGTCGACCGGGTTGTCGGCGTGCTGGAGGAGATACGGGCTCGTCGCGCCGGCCAGACGGTTCACGCGTGGAGCGTACGCGCAACGGTGGATCTGAAAAGGGCCTCAGTCCACGGAGCGGCGACGGCGTAGGTAGTGGCGTACGAGCTCGATGACGAAGCCAACCGACAGCGCGATGCCGAGCGCGAGCGCGACTCCGAACAACGGATGGTTCTCGAACGTCTTACCGCCGAAGTAACCGAGGAGAACTGCGTACGACGACCAGATGAAGCCGGCCGCGACGTCGTAGACGATGAAGCGCCTCCAGGGGAACGTCGGGATGTAACCGGCGGAGAAGGTGACGGCGATTCGGCCACCGGGGATGAACCGGGCGATGATGATGATGTAGGAGCCGCGTTCGTCGAGTGTCCGCTCGGCCCATTCGAGCCGTGCATGCGCCTTCTCGCCCCGGAACCAGCGCTTCACCGTCCGCTCGCCGACGAGCGTGCCGATTCCGAACGAGATGTTGTCGCCGACGATCGCGCCCAGCGCGCCGACGAGGATCACGAGCGGAAGGCTGAGATCGCCCGACGCCGCGAAGGTCCCGCCGATGACGAGCACGGTCTCGCTCGGCACGAGCGGGAAGAACGCATCCACCGCCGCCACCGAGAAGATGAGGGGGTAGCTCCACCACGCTCCTGAGACCCACTCGGAGATCTGATCGAAGTTGAGCCAGTGGGGCACGACTGCCGCATCCTCGCAGTCGGCGAAGCGGCGATGATGGGCTGATGCCGTTCCTCCCGCTCGAGGGCATGCGCGTCGTGGACGCGACGACGTCGATCGCCGGCCCGTTCTGTGCCGAGATCCTGGGTGCGTTCGGGGCCGACGTCATCAAGGTGGAGCGCCCGGACACGGGCGACGATGGTCGCGCCTGGGGACCGCCGTTCTGGAACGGCGAGAGCGCGATGTTCCTCGCGGTGAACGCCAGCAAGCGCTCGCTCGCCATATCGCTCGGCGACGACCGCGGACGCGACGCGATGCTGCGACTCGCCGACGGCGCCGACGTCTTCCTCCAGAGCCTCCGCCCCGGGCTCGCGGAGCGGCTCGGCCTAGGCGCAGACGTCGTACGCGCACGAAACCCGAGGATCGTCTACTGCTCGATCGGCGCGTACGGGCCGGTCGGGCCACTACGTGCCGAGCCGGGGTACGACGCGCTGATGCAGGCCGCCGGAGGCCTCATCAGCATGACCGGGGAGCCGGGACGACCGGGGGTGCGCGTCGGCGCTTCCCTCATCGACATGGGGACCGGGATGTGGGCCGCGCTCGGGATCCTCGCCGCGCTGCTCGACCGGGAGCAGACCGGCACGGGTGCGACCGTGGACACGTCCCTGTACGAGACCGCACTCGGTTACATCGGCTACCACCTCGTCGGCTACCTGGCGGACGGCACGGTTCCGTCGGGAGAGGGGACGGTGTTCCCGATGGTCGCTCCGTACCAGGTGCTCCCGACCCGGGACGGCGAGCTCATGGTCGCAGGAGGCAACGACCGGCTCTTCGCCGCGATCTGCGACGTGGTGGGCGCTCCGGAGCTCGTCGGCGACGCCCGCTTCCGCACGAACCCCGACCGCGTCCGCCACCGCGAGGAGCTCGTGGCAATACTCTCCGACCTCCTGAGGGAGCACGACACGAGCTACTGGCACGAGGCCTTCACACGAGCAGGGGTGCCCGTCGCACCGGTCGCGGACGTCGCCGACGTCGTCTCGTCGGAGCAGACCGCCGCGCTCGGGATGCTGCAGCCGCTCCCGCACCCCAGTATCCGCGGGCTGACCCTGCCGGCACTCCCGCTGTCGTTCGACCGCCATCGAGCGACGCATCGGAGCCCTCCCCCTCGCATCGGCGAGCATTCAGCGGAGGTGCTCCGGGAGGCGCGCTATTCGGACGGCGAGATCGCCGCGCTCGCGGCCGACAGCGTCGTCAGGCTCGGTTGATCGGCTGGGCTGAGCCTTACTCGTACGAGATGGCTTCGAGCGGATCGAGCTTGGCAGCCCTGCGAGCCGGAAAGATTGCCGCGAGGACGCCGACAATGACCGCGGCGATCACGAACACGATGATCTGCGTCGTCGGGAGCACGAAGTCGATGAAGTCGACTCGTGCGATCAACAGAGCTGCGAGAACGACACCCAGGACGATGCCGATCGAAGCACCGATGAGGGCGGTTATCACGCTCTCGTGCCGGATCATGCGCCGGATCTGACGCCTCGTCATCCCGATCGCGCGGAGCATCCCGATCTCCCGCGTTCGCTCGAAGACGGTCAGGACGAGCGTGTTCACGATTCCGAAGATGCTCACGACGATCGAGAGCGCCAGCAGCACGTAGAGGATGTTGAGGACGGAGGACAGCCCCGAGATCTGGTTGTCGATGAACTGTTCGCGCGTCTGGACCTTGGCGTTCGGAAAACCGTCGAGGGTGCGTTCGAGGGCCGCCGTGTTCGCATCGGTCACGTCGCCCTTCATGGCCACGAACGAGTAGAGGTTCTGCGGATTCGGGACGTGCTCGTCCCAGGCGGAGGTCGAGATCGTGACGGACCCGAACGGCGAGCCACCGGTCGGCGGGTCGAAGATGCCCTTCACCTCATACACCGCCTTCGTGCCGTTCGGAAACGTCATCTCGATCGGCGAACCGATCTCCAGCTTGTGGTCGTCCGCGTACCCGTTATCCACGAATGCTCCGTTCTTGCCGAGGTTCGCGAGCACGTCCTGTGAGCCCTCCTTCCACGTGAGCGCGATGTTCTCTCGGGCGGTCGGGTCCACGGCGGTCACGAAGATCGCCTTGCCGAAGACGAGCGCCTCGCCTGTGCGGACGTTCATCACCGATTCGACTCCCGGCGTCTTCGCGGCGGCCTCGGCGGCTGCGATCGGTATCGGGGAGAAGTTGTTCTGGGCGGTGATCGCGTAATCCGAATCCGAGCCCTCCCAGAGGTCGTTGACGGCGCCGCGGAACGTCTGCACGATGCCCGAGGCGAGGGTGGCAACCAGGGCGACGAGAGCTAGACCGATCATCAGCGCGGCCGCGGTCGACGCAGTGCGCTGAGGGTTCCGGCGCGCATTTTCGCCGCCGATCCGAGTCGTCGTCCGGTCGGGGATCACGCCTGGGAACTCCGCGGGCCATTCCGGCTCCCACCGGGTCACCGCCTTTCGGAGCCACATCAGGAGGACGATCACCAGGATGAGGGGGTTGATGAGCGCGCCGCCGACAAAGGCGATGGCGCGCAGCCCGAGACCGCCCGGCCCCCAGGCCCCGTAGCGCAGGAGCCAGTATGGAAGCGTGAAGAACGGCCAGAAGAGCACGAGTAGGAGGAAGACCGACCAGCGGGCAATCGGGGACATGAAGACCGAGAGCCTGGGAATCAGCCGCGTGGTGACGCGCGCGACGCCGAAGAAGATGAGCAGCACCCCGACGCCCATCCAGAGAAGAACGCTCGTCGTGCCGAGATCCGGCGCGAACAGGCCGTACACGAGCGCCGCGAACCCGAGCGCGCACGAGACGATCGCCCCGAGGCTGCGCGACGGAAGCAGTGCGCAGCCGAAGAGGATGAGGATCAGACCGAGCGCAGCGATCAAGACGCTGACCAGGGTGTTCACCGGCGTTGCCGAGACCCCCAGAACGGTGGCGGCGACGCCCAACCCGACGACGACAACCGCCGCCAACACGCCCCTGACCGAGTCGAGTGGCTCGCCAGGGAGAGTGGCGCCCTCGCGAACCGCTGCGATCGGCGGAACCATCGTTGCCCGGATACCCGGGTAGACGCTCGCGAGCACGGTCACGAGGATCCCGACCGCGAGAGCGATGACCACCGTCCTGAGCTCGAAGACGAGACCACTGTTCGGCAGCGTGAACCCGACGGCGTCGAACAGCTTGAACAGACCCTTCGCGAGGAGAAGACCGAGGAAGAGCCCGACGACGGACGCGATCACCCCGACGACGAGAGCTTCGATCAACACGGAGCCGAGGACCTGGCGGTTCGAAGCGCCGATGGTCCGCAGCGTCGCGAACTCCCGCGTCCGCTGGGCGATCGTTATCGAGAGCGAGTTCGCGATCACGAACGAGCCGACGAAGAGCGCGATCCCTCCGAAGGCGAGAAGGAAACCCCGCAGGAACGAGATGAACGCGTTCGTATCTTCGGCGTCGGCCGCCGCCTGCTGCTGCGACGTCTTCACCTGCGTTCCCGGCGGCAGGATCGGCTCGATCTCCTTCACGAGTTCGGCATCGGTCACGTTCGGCTTCGCTGCAACGGCGATCTCGTCGAGCCGGCCCTGCTTGTTGAAGAGGCGCTGCGCAGTAGGGAGATCGAAGCCGGCGAGCGTTGCGCCGCCGATGGTGAGCCCGGAGCTGAACTGGACGATGCCGGAGATTCGGAGGCGCTGAACCTGGCCCTCGCCCTGAACGCCGATCGTCTGACCCGTAGCAAGGTGCTCCTTGCTCGCCGTCTCCTTGTCGACCACTACCTCGTCGGTCTTGGGCCAGGAGCCGTCGAGGAGCACGAGCGGGTTGAACTGCGAATTCCCGTTCGCGATCGAGAAACCGAGATTTGGCGCCCCTCCGAAGACGATCGCCTTGCCGTCGCTGCCGATCAGCTGCGCCTGGCCGTCGACGCTCGGCTCGGCCGCCGCTACGGTCGGTAGAGCCTCCACCTTGGGCAGCAGCGACTCGTCGAACGACGGCGTAAGACTCGCGTCCGACCCCGACACGTCGAACGCCGACTTCCCGCTGACAATGACGTTCGAGCCCTTGCGGATGTCCGTGAAGATCGTGTTGAACGCCTGATCGATCGAGTCGGTCAAGATGAAGGTTCCGCTGATCATCGCGACGCCGAGGACGATCGCGATGGCGGTGAGCGCCGTACGGAGCTTCCGGCCGAGCAGGCCCTTGAGAGCGACGCGGGTCACTCGTACGCGATCGCTTCGAGGGGGTTGAGCTTGGCCGCCCGCCGCGCCGGCATGATCGCGGCGAGGATCCCGATGACGATCGCGACGAACGTCAACACGGCCAGCTGGATCCACGGTATCGAGAAGCGCACGTCGAACTCCGAGAGCGCCCGGTTGACGAGTGCCGCGAGGAAGATCCCGAGCGGTAGACCGATCGCAGCTCCGATGAGCGCCGTGATGATGCTCTCCTGTCGGATCATCCGGCGAACCTGGCGTCGAGTCATCCCGATGGCACGGAGCGTTCCGATCTCACGTGTGCGCTCGTAGACCGAGAGGACGAGCGTGTTGATCATCCCGAAGACGCTGATGAAGACCGCGAGGGTCAGCATCACGTAGAGGAAGGTGATGAACTCGTTGAAGTCGGCGTCTTCGCGCGCGATCCACTCGTCGCGAGTCTCGAGCTGCGTGTCGGGGTAGCCGGCGAGCGCCGCCTCCATCTGCGCACGATTGTCCTCGCTCGGCTCGCCGGGCACGTTCGCCCAGGTGAACTGGTTGCGCGGCCGGTCGTACAGCGAGTCGAAGAGCTGAGTCGAGACGTTGAGGCTGCCGAGCAACGGGTAGAAGGGGGACGGCTGGTACACGGCGGCGACCTTGACGTCCGCGGTTCGGTTGGCCGTCGAGCGAATGGTCACGACGTCTCCGACCTCGATGCCGTGGTCGTCGGCGAAGTTGCTGCTCACGACCGCGCTTGTCTTGCCCAGGGTGGCGAGCGCACTCGCGTCCCCGTCCTTCCAGTCGAAGACGTAGGCCTTGGCGATGGTGTCGGGCTCGATGCCGCCGATGTCGGCCGTGTCTCCGTTCACCTGACCGCCCTCGGAGCGAACGCTCGTCACGGTCTCGGGCACCGGTGACGCGGCCAGCGCGTCGCCCGCAGCCGCGACGAACGGCGTGTAGCCGTCGCGCGAGGTCACGACGTAGTCGGAGATCACCTGTTCCTCGATCGCTTCCCGGTTCGACGCCTTCATGCCGTTGGTCAGCGTGGCGACGAACGAGACCAGCGCGATCCCGATCATCAGAGCCGCGGCGGTTGAGGCCGTCCTCCCCGGGTTGCGGACGGCATTGCCGCTGGCCAGCCTCCCCGCAGCACCGCCAGCGCTCCGCGCCGGTATCCCGACGATCGCTGCGAGCGGACGAACGAGGCGCGACGAGAGCATCGCGACGCCGAGGAAGAGGAGCAGGACTCCGCCGGCGATCGACAGCAGGCGGTCTCCGGTCCCGAGCTCATCGGAGAACATCGCCCGCGCCAGGGCAACAAGCGACGCGATGACGAACAGCGCTGCGATCCAGGGCGTGAACGGCGCGAGTCGAGACTTCGGAAGCGTGGCGCCCTCCCTGACGGCGGAGATGGGCGGGACGCGTGTTGCGCGAATGGCGGGAAAGAGGCCGGCGAGGAGCGTGATACCGACGCCGATGAGAAGAGAGACGACGACCGTCCGTGTTGCGAAGACGCGATCGCCCGTCGGGAAGTCCGCGCCGAGAGCGCGGAAGAGCGCCTGGATCCCTTCCGCCAGGAGCAGACCGAGAACGAGGCCGACGAGCGAGGCGACGAGCCCGATCACGAAGGATTCGAGAAGCACGGACCCGAGCACTTGTCGCCGTGACGCCCCGATCGTGCGCAGCGTGCCGAACTCGCGCGTCCGCTGTGCGACTGTGATCGAGAAGGTGTTGAAGATCACGAACGCGCCCACGAAGAGGGCGATGCCGGCGAAGGCCAGGAGGAAGTAACGGAGGAACTTCGTGAACTCGCCGACGTCGTCCGCTTGGTCCTGGGCTTCCGCAGTCGCGCTGACGACTTCTGCATCATCTGGGAGCGCCGGGCGGATGGCGTCCACGAGCTCGTCCTCGGTCACTCCCTTGCGCGCGGCGACGGAGATCGCGTCGTACTGCCCCTCGCGCCCCAGGAGCTTCTGGGCGGTCGGGATCGTGAACGTGATGAAGCTGATGTTCCCGAGGCTGTCGACGTCCCCGTACCGGGCGACTCCCACAAGTTTGAACGCCCGCTTCGGCTGCAGCGTGGAGACCCGCACCATGTCGCCGACCTCGTACCCCTGCTTGTCAACCGTTCCCGCATCGATGGCAACCTCGTCGGCGGCCGCGGGCCAACGGCCCTCGTGGAGGGTGAGCGGGTTGAACCGTGCGTACGCCGGATCGGTGTCGATGCCGAATGCGAGCGTCGGCCAACCATCGGTGTTGATCGCCTCGCCGTCGGCGGTGAGGATCTTCGTCGAGTCCTCGTCGAGCACGCTCCCGGTTGCGAGCGCGACCTCGTCGACGCCGCGCACGTCGTCGAGCAGTGACTCGTCCACGGGCGGGGTCGGGGGCTTCTCCCCGTCGATCGAGATGTCAAGGCCCTTTCCGGTCACGACCGCGTCGGTTCCGGCATACGAGTCGACGAGGAGATTCGTGAATGCGCTCTGGACCGTGTCGGTGAGGATGTAGGTGCCGCTGATCATCGCGACGCCGAGGACGATCGCGATACCCGTCAGGACCGCGCGAAGCTTGCGGCCCGCCAGGCCGCGCAGCGAGACCTTGATCACTCGGCGGAGACCTCTTCCATGACCTCCAGGATTCGGTGCGAGTCGCACTCGCCCAGCTCGCGCACGATCGTGCCGTCGGCCAGGAACAGCACCCGGTGCGCTTTCGACGCAGCTCGGGCGTCGTGCGTCACCATGACGATCGTCTGGCCGTACTCGTCGACGGAGCGGCGCAGCAGCTCGAGGATCTCGTTCGACGTCGTCGAGTCGAGGTTTCCGGTGGGCTCGTCCGCGAACAGGACCGTCGGCCGCGAGACGAGAGCACGCGCGATCGCAACTCGCTGCTGCTGACCGCCGGAGAGCTCGGCCGGACGATGCGAAAGGCGGTCTCCTAGTCCGACGTCGGAGACGAGCTGGTCGAACCACGCGCTGTCCGGCTTCTCACCGGCGATCGTGAGCGGAAGCAGGATGTTCTCCTTCGCGTCCAGCATCGGCAGGAGGTTGAAGAACTGGAACACGAAGCCGATGTGCTCGCGACGGAGCTTCGTGAGATCGTTGTCTCCAAGCGTCGTGATATCGGTCCCGGCGATGCCGACACTGCCGGACGTCGGCTTGTCGAGCCCCGCGAGGATGTGCATCAAGGTCGACTTCCCGGAGCCCGAGGGCCCCATGACGGCAGTCGCCTTCCCCGGCGCGATCTCGACGCTGATGCCGCGCAACGCGTCGACCGCAGTGTCTCCTTCCCCGTAGCGGCGTGTCACGTCTCGCGCCACCACCGCAGCCCCATTCGGGCTCTCGTTCTCGCTCACGTTCATACCTCCCGGCTCGTCTCTCGACTTCCCGGCGGAAAGTTACAGCCCCGATCGCGAGCGGGCCACAGACGGCGATCGCCCGAGCGACCGGGTCAGGAGCGCATGAGCGCGCCGGCCTCGGCCAGCACCTCACCGAGGATGCCGACGATCTCGTCGAACTCCTTCTGCCCCGCCACGAGGGGAGGCGAGATCTGGAGCACCGGGTCGCCACGATCGTCCGCTCGGCAGATCATCCCGGCCTCGAACAACGCGTTCGAGAGGAAGCCTCGCAGCAGCCGCTCGCACTCCTCGTCCGAGAACGTCTCGCGCGTGTCCTTGTCCTTGACGAGCTCGATCGCCCAGAAGTACCCGGTCCCGCGCAGATCGCCGACGATCGGCAGATCGAGGAGCTGCGCGAGGGTGTCGTGGAACGCCTGCTCGTTCTCGCGCACGTGCTCGATGATCCTCTCGCGCTTCATGATTTCGATGTTCTTGAGAGCGATGGCGCACATCACGGGGTGACCGCCGAATGTGATTCCGTGGGAGTACATCGACGTCGCCTCGAGGAACGGCTCGATCACCGTGTCGGTCGCGATGACCGCACCGATCGAGGCATACGAGGATGAGAGCCCCT
Organism: uncultured Actinomycetes bacterium; assembly: GCA_963734825.1. Taxonomy (GTDB): domain Bacteria; phylum Actinomycetota; class Thermoleophilia; order Gaiellales; family Gaiellaceae; genus GMQP-bins7. The sequence goes on from CAVTIQ010000006.1 coordinate 254,851, forward strand.
TGGCGGACGTCACGATGTCGGGCCGGATGTCGTAGCGCTCAGAGCCGAACCAGTGGCCGACACGACCGAACGCCGTGATCACCTCGTCGGCCGAGAGCAGCACGTCGTAGCGGTTGCAGATGTCGCGAACGCCTTGCCAGTAGCCGACGGGCGGCGTGAAGCAGCCGCCGGCGTTCTGTACGGGCTCCATGTGCACGAGGCACACGGTCTCCGGGCCCATGGAGATGATCGCGTGCTCGAGCTCGTCGAGGAGGAAGCGCGTGAACTGCTCCTCGGTCTCGTCCGGAGGTCGGTGATAGCGGTTCGTGTTCGAGACGTGGCGCACCTCCGAGACGAGCGGCTCGAACGGCTCGCGGAGCGCCGGGATCCCGTTGATCGAGAGCGCGCCGAACGTCGTCCCGTGGTACGCGATGTGCCGAGCGATCGCCTTGTACGGCCGGGACACGCCCTTCGCCGCCGCCACGATCGCGTCGTGCTCCACCTCGCGCTTCCTGAGCACCGGCGCGCGCTCCAGGCGTCACGATCGCCGCGCCACGTGCTTCTCGCCGCGCGCCGCGTAGTACTGACGCGCGAGCTTCCACGCGGCCTCGACCGCCTCCGACCCGCCGTTGACGAAGAACACGCGATTCAGGTCGCCTGGAGCGAGCGACGCGACCTCGGCCGCGAGCTCGATCGCGCGAGGGTGCGCGTACGACCAGTTCGTGTAGAACGGCAGCTCGCGCATCTGCTCGTGCGCCGCCTGGCCGATCTCGTCCCCGAACGAGTAGCCGATGTTGACCGAGAAGAGCCCGGCGAGCGCGTCGATGTAGCGCCTCCCGTTCGAGTCCTCGAGGTAGCAACCGTCGCCGCGGACGATGATCGGAACGTCCTCCGTCGCGAACTCGCCCATGCGAGTGAAGTGCATCCAGAGGTGGTCCTTCGCGAGCTTCTGATACGAGGGTGCGGAGTAGGCGAGTTTCTGATCCGAGGGTGCGACCATGATCTTGAGGGAATCTAGCGATGGGGCGTGACACGCAAGCGAAGAACCGGGCGGTCGGGTACGTACGCGTGAGCCGAGTCGGCGGGCGCGGGGGCGACAGGTTTCTCTCGCCCGACCTCCAGCGAGAAGAGATCGGCCGCGTAGCGGCCCGCAAGGGACTGGAGATCGTCGAGGTTATCGAGGAGCTCGACGCCTCCGGCGGCGACTCGACGCGGCCCGGCTGGAACCGGGCTTTGGAGATGGTTCGCGACGGCGAAGATCGCGCCGGGCTTCAGCTCGCCAGAGCCAATAGCCCCGGCTCGTCATCCGACAGCCGCCAGGCATTTCGAGACCGGCTACGGCTAGACATGGAACGTGGGCGCGGGGACGCGGTTGGGCTCTCTGGAAGGCGCTGATCACACTGGCCAACGACGGTGCCGGCGCGGCTGCTGAGCGCTTCGGCTGGCGCATCGGCGCTCGCCAGGTGATCGACGAGGTGCTCGCCGACCACGGCTAGCGAGCAAGTGGCCGGGTGGCTGCCTGAACGCCGCAGAACTCGGATCTCACCAGAGCCTAGATGGCCGTTTCGACCATGGCCGGCGCATGACAGCCATGAGTCTACGCGCCGATCGCAGAGCCGCTGTCAAGATCGAAGAAGTGCAGCCGGCGCAGGTCGACCGAGAGCTCGAGCGGCTCGTCCGGACGCACCCTCGACGATGCGTCGAGCCGCGCGACGACGAGCGCCCGCGCGCCGTCACCCTCCTGCTTGATCTCCGCGAGGTCGGTGGCTTCTTCCATGTCGACGAGCCCCTCGACCACGTCCTCGACGAGAACCGAGGATGCCTCGAGCTCGACGTATGCGAGCTGCTCGGGACCGAGCGCCTCGACCGCGCGCACGATGCCGCGTAGGCGGCCGAGTCCGTCGTCGCCGCGGGCGTCCACTTCCCGGAGCGCCTCCGGGCGGATGCCGAGGGCGATGCGCTTGCCGGCGTGCCGGCCGAGCTCGTTGGCGGCGTCGCGTGGAACCGGCAGCGTCGATGAACCGAGACGGAGCACGGGCGCGTCACCATCGCGCTCGACAGTGGCCTCCAGCATGTTCATCGCGGGACTGCCGATGAAGCTCGCGACGAAGAGATTCGCCGGATGCTCGTAGAGGTGCTGCGGCACTTCGAATTGCTGTAGCACGCCACGCCGAAGCACCGCGACGCGGTCCCCCATGGTCATCGCCTCGACCTGGTCGTGCGTCACGTACACCGTGGTGACGTGGAGTTGGCGCTGGATGCGGAAGATCTCGGCGCGCATCTGAACGCGCAGCTTCGCGTCCAGGTTCGAGAGCGGCTCGTCCATCAGGAACACCTGCGGCTCGCGGACGATCGCGCGGCCCATCGCGACGCGCTGCCGCTGGCCGCCGGAGAGCTGCCGCGGCTTGCGGTCGAGGTGGTCGAGGAGGCCGATGATGCGGGCGGTCTCCTCGATTCGCCGGCGCGCCTCCCGCTTCGGCACCTTGCGCATGCGCAGGGCGAAGCCGATGTTCTCGGCGACTGTCATGTGCGGGTAGAGCGCGTAGTTCTGGAAGACCATCGCAATGTCGCGCTTGCCCGGCGGCAGGTTGTTGACGACGCGCTCGCCGATCTTGACCGTGCCGCCCGAGATCTCCTCGAGCCCCGCGAGCATGCGCAGCGCGGTGGACTTGCCGCAGCCGGACGGGCCGACGAGGACCACGAACTCGCCGTCGTGCACGTCGAGGTTGAGGTTGGAGACGGCAAGGAAGCCGTCGCCGTAGGTCTTGGTCACGTTGTCGAAGGTGACTCCGGCCACGGCTACTCCTTCACGGCACCGGCGGACGTGTTCATGATCCGCCGCTGGAAGATGAAGAACAGGATCGCGACCGGGATCGTCATCAACACCGACGCCGCGAGCTTCAGTGGGTAACGGTTCCCGGAGCCGAGCTGCCCGGATGCGAGCTGTGCGACGCCCTTCGTGAGCGTGTTCAGGCTGGTGCTCTGCGTGGAGATGATGAAGTGCGCCAGCTCGTTCCACGAGCCCTGGAAGGACAGGATGAAGAGCGTGATGAGCGCAGGCCATGCCATCGGCAACACGATCGACCAGTAGATCCGGAAGAGGCTCGCGCCGTCGATCCGTGCCGACTCCTCCACGCTCACGGGGATCGACTCGAAGAAGTTCTTCATGATGAAGATGCCGGCGGCGGTGGAGATCAGCGGGATGATCATGCCTTGGTACGTGTCGTAGATCCCGAGCTGGCGGATCATCAGGAACTTCGGGATGAGGAGCACGACCCCGGGCACCGCCATGACGGCGACGATCGTCGTGAACACGGCGGCGCGCCCACGGAAGCGCAGGCGCGCAAGCGCATAGCCGGCGAGGCTGTCGAGGAAGACGCGGAAGAACGTGACGCTGAGCGTCACGATCACCGAGTTCTTCACCCAGAGCAGGAAGTCCTGATCCTTGAAGAGCTGGCTGTACGCCTCCGTCGTGAACGGGGAAGGAATGAGGGTGAGCGGATTGGCCGTCGCGTCCGGCTCCGTCTTGAAGGACGTCACCACCGCGATCACGAAGGGGAAGAGGAAGACGACCGCGATCGCGACGAGGACGCCGTACGAGAGCCCGGTTCGCAGCCGTCGCCGCCGCACGGCGCTCGCGTCGTTCACCGTGCGCTCCCTGGCTCGCCCGATGCGATGCGCGATGCGTCGGCTGAGCCGAGCGGCTGCGTCGGCCCGAAGCGGCGCCGGCGCGGGACGCGGTCGGGATTGCGCGTCACGAGTCGCGTCACGACTGTGAAGAAGACGATGATCGCGAAGAGGATGAAGGCGATCGCCGCGCCGACTCCCCACTCGTTGCCGTTGAACGAGGTGTTGAACGACAGGAACGCCGGCGTGAGCGTGGTGTTCGATGGACTCCCCTTCGTCCCGACATAGATCTGGTCGAAGATCTGCCAGGTGCCGATCAGGCCGAGCGTCACGACCGTGAAGATCATCGGCCGGATCATCGGCACAGTGATGTACCGGAACTTCCGCCATTCGGTCGCGCCGTCCAGGGCGGCCGCCTCGTTGACCGAGTCGTCGATGCTCTGCAGCGCAGCGAGGAAGAGCAGCATGAATGTCCCCGACGTCGTGAACACGGCCATCACGATGAAGACGCACATTGCGATGCTCGGGCCGGACAGCCAGTCCCAATAGCTGACGCCGAGGAACATCCCGTTCGCGAGCGAGGCGGGCGGCTGGTTGACACCGAACTGCTCGAGGATGACGTGGAAGAGCCCGCGTGGGTCGTAGAGCCACGACGGCCCGGTCACACCGACGTACGACAGGAGCTCGTTGATAACGCCGGTTGGCGAGAAGAGGAAGAGAAACAGGATCGTGATCGCGACCGAGCTCGTGACCGAGGGGAAGTAGAAGGCCGTCCGGAAGGACCCGACGGCCTTGATGCCACGGTTGACGAGCACCGCGAGGAACAGCGAGACGGCCGTCTGGATCGGGACGACGAGGAGGACGTAGTAGACGTTGTTGCGCAGCGACGTCCCGAAGTTGCTCTGGTCGAGCCCTGGCTGCGTGAGCAGGTGCCTGTAGTTCTCGAGGCCGACGAAGTGGGCGTGCGGGCCGAACGGGCTGCCGTTGCCGTTCCAGTCGGAGAAGCTGACCCAGAGCGCCATGGCGATGGGCAGCACCAGGAACAGCCCGAGGATGACGATCGCGGGCGCGAGAAACAGCCAGCCGGCCGCCGCCTGATGCCCGCGAATCCCCGGGTCGCGGCGCCGCGCGAACCTATTCAGCAAGCGCGCCTCCTCGTGCGTGCCGTCGCCCGCCGGCGGCGCGAGCGCCGCCGGCGGGCTTCCTCCTGTGCGTTACTGGTTCAGGATCGCCTGCAGCTCGCTGTCTATCCGATCGAGGATCGTCTTCGCATCCGTGTTCGGAAGTCCCTGGAGCTGCTGGTTGAAGTCGCCGAGCACCGTCGCGATGCCAGGCACGTTCGGGATGCTCTTCGAGTAGTTGGCACCGGCCAGGTAGGCAGCGAACTGCGGGTAGAGCTTGCTCCACGTCTTCGCGACCCCCTTCACGGACGGCATCACGCCAAACGCCCGGGCGTTACCCAGCTGGACCTTCGGCAAGGTCAGGTACGAGATCAGGGACATCGCGGCGGTCTTGTTCTTCGAGGCGGCGGCCATGCCCCACCCGCCGTCGTACTGCAGCGTCCCCATGCCGGCACGCCCGGCCGCGAGCTGGACGACGCGGTACTTGACGGTCGGGTAGTCGTGGGTCATTGCGCCTGCGATCCAGTTGCCTTCGATCGTCATGGCGCACTGCTGCTTCCCGAAGCCTTCACCGCCCCAGCCGACACCGAGCTGGTTGGTGAGCTTGAACGAGCCGGCATTGATCATCTGCTTGACGAAGTTGAACGCCTGGATGTTCTCCTTGCTGTTGACCGTGGCGGTCTTCCCGTCCTTGGAGACGAGCCAGCCGCCGTTCTGAATCATGAACACGCCGAGGCGGTGGAACTCGGCACCCGTGCAGAGGCCTACCTGCCCCGAGCGGGTGAGCTTCTTCGCGACGGACGCGAGCTGCGCCCACGTCTTCGGGTAGTCCTTGGCCGTCAGCTTCGCACGCTGCCACGAAGCGCTGTTGATCACGAGGGCGAGCGTCGAGAAGTCCTTCGGCGCCGCATACAGGTGGCCCTTGTACGTGTACGCCGCGCGGAGGCTCGGATAGAAGGCCTTGACGTTCTTGAGTTTGTCGAGCGGGGCGAGGCTGCCCGCCTTCGCGTACGTCGCGACACTGTCGTTGCCGAGATAGAAGATGTCGGGCGGATTCCCGGACGCGAAGCCCTGGGCGAGCTGTTGCCCGAGGTCGGAGGCGACGACCACGTTCACCTCGATGCCGGTCTGCTTCGTGAACGCCTTCGCCGCACCGTTGACCGCGAAGGTCTCGGCGGGTCCAGAGCTTCCGATTAGTGCAGTCAGTGTGGTGGCGTCGCTCTTCGTCGGCGAGCCGAGGGCGGCGCCGACTGCAACGGCGAGCGCGCTGACCGTGACGACCGCCAACAAGAACCAGCGGCGACTCCGGGTGGTGCGATGCGGATGCACGAGATGGGGATCCATGAAAGGTCCTCCTTGGCGAGCTGTCGAGAATGACGGACGAGCCCGGCCGACGCCATGCCAGAGTGGCTCGGTCGGCAAGATCTTGGGACTATCTCCCTCCTTCGAACCGCGTCTGTGGAACCGGCTCCATCGTGTTCCACGGCGAGCACGCGCCGGAGTCGCGGAGATCTCAGTGTAGCGCCGCCCCCGGGGTCGGGCCCCTCCCTCCTGTCCTCCGGCGGGACGGCGCCCGGCCGGTCTCGATGCGTAGGACGTTCCCTCGAGTACCTATTCGGAAGATCGGCGCGTCTCCAAGGCTCCGGGACGCACGCGGAGGCACTGCCTGCTAGGCCCGCGCCAGCTGTGCGAAACACTCCAGCTTCGCCCGGCTTCTGGAGCGTGCGTCGCCGACGCGGTCCAGAAACGGCTTGAGTAAGCGCCCTGGGGGCGTGTGCCTCGTGATCCACCTCCCGCAGCGCGTTCGGTTTGTGCGGGAGGCGGGCGGCTTCGGGAGCGGTCCTCCACTTCTTGGCTCAACCGAGCCGTTTGAGGCCCGCGGAGCCGTTGGGGCAGGCTGGCCGGGCAGGGTGGCGATCTCTCCGCGAAGGGCCGCCGAGTGATCCACCCGTATCCGAAAGGTGCCCGCGGGCCAGAGGCGCGCAGAGAGGGCCGCTCTGGGCTACCTCTGCGCGGCTGCGGGCACCGGACGGAGGAGGGGGTCCCGTGACCCGAGCCCGCCGTTGCGCGCTGAGCCTGCTCCTCGGCTAGGTCGAGAAGGCTGTCGGCGTCGAGTGGCGACGGAGCGACGGCGACCTCGAGCCGATCCTAGGTCATTCTGCCGGCTGGTCCGGGAGCCTCCCCGGAGAGTGCTCGGCGAGGCGCCGGATCGACTCGATCCCGCGTTCCATCTTCGGGGCGGCCGACGCGTTCGAGGAGTGAACCCGGATCGTCCGCGGCGGCACGAACTTCTCGGTGGCGACGGCCCACTCGATCCAGGTGACGACGTCGTAGCCCGTCAGCTCCCGCTCCCCTTCGGTGAGCCCGAGGTCGTGGTCGAGGCTAAGCACGTTGACCTCGCCCGTCTCGAGGAGCTCGATCGCCTCCGCGGGCGTGCGCACCCAGACCCACTCCTCGGGGTTCGGGTATGGCGGCCGACGGTCGTCGAGCCACACCCTCACGCGCTTCCTCCGAGCCCGTCCCAGGCGCGGACGCTCCAGCCGTCCGCGCGCAGCACCGAGAAGGGACGGTTGAGGCAGTGGCGCAGTCGCTGCACCGCCGGACAGGGCGGCGCCCACCGTGATCGTGCTGGGGAGCGAGGTAAACGCGGCGAACACAGCCTGGCAAGCGTGGGCCGACGCGGGCGTCCGGGCGCCGTATCCGGACGTCGACGTGAGGAACTACGCGGTCGGTCTAGGTCTTGTGACAACGCCCGGGTCGTGAACGCCAGAGCTCAGCGAGCGGCACAGGGTGGCCGCCTCTCTCGTGTGCTCAGTTGCTCTCGAAACCCACGTGCTCCTTCGCGAGTCGCTGGTACGAGAGAGCGTCGAGAGTGGTGAAGGTTGCCATGCGGGTCGAAGGCTACAGACGGGTATCGACGGTCCGCGGTCGCAAAGCAGTTGTTCCATCTCAGTGTCCTTCCCGCTCACAGACACATGCCCGGCGTCACGCTCGGACGATGACGAGCGGGCAGCGTGCACGATTCGCGAGGTCGTGGCTGACCGAGCCGAGCATCAGTCGCTTCGCCGCACCCCGGCCACGTGACCCGACGACGAGCAGCTCCGCCCCGGCGGCCTGCTCGAGCAGGACGGCGGCCGGCCCACCCTCCTCGACGATCGCTTCGACCTCCAGCGACTCTCCCTGGAGTCGCTGCAGGGCGGTGCGGAGCAGATCCTCGGCCTGGCGCTCCGCTTCGACGAATGCGTCGGGGGTCGGCGTGAAGGCCTCTCCCAATGACCCGGACGCCGACGGCTCCCAGGCACAGACGATCCGGAGCAAGGCCCCGCGCAGCTTCGCCTCGTCGGCTGCGAACCGAAGCGCGGCCTCGGACTCGCGCGAGCCGTCGACGCCGACGACGACCAGTCGGGAACCTGGCGCGCTCAGTCGAGCGATCCCTGCGGCTCGGTCAGCATGACGACGTGGGCGCGATGCGGCCTGCGGGCGGGCACCACCAGCGACGCCGCAACACTGGCTGCGAGCACCCCGGCCATGACGACGAACGTGACGACATAGCCGTGCTCCGACGGATATCCGTTCGCCAGCAGGCTGTTCGCGAGGAGGCTCGCGGCGACCTGGCCGCCGATCGCACCGCCGATCGTGCGCATGACCGCGTTCATCCCGGTGGCGACGCCTGTCTGGTCAGGCCTCACCGCCTCCACGATCAAGTTCGCGAGCGAGGCGAACGCGAAGCCGACGCCGATCCCGAGGAGGAAGGAGGCGAAGTAGAACTGCCAGTGACTGGAATGCGCGATCGCGAGGAACACGAACGCGAGCATGGTCATCGCAGCGCCGAGGACGAGCGGGACTTTGGATCCGTACATCCTCGAGAGCCGGCCGCTGAACGGGGCAGCGATCAGCATCATCAGCGTCGACGGGATCAGGAACAGGCCCGACTGCGTCACGCTCGACCCGAAGCCGTATCCGTTCGTCTGCGGTGTCTGGACGAACTGCGGGATGAGCACGAACGCGCTGAACAGGCCGAAGCCGATCAGGAAGCCGGCCAGGTTCGTCGACCAGACCGCACGCAGCCGCATCATCTGCATGTCGACGAGGGCGCTCTTCGTCCGGGCCTCGACGACGACCCAGACTGTTCCCGCTACGGCCGCGACGATGAGAAGCCCGATCGTTCGTACGGAGGTCCACCCCCACTGCGGCGCCTCGCTGATCGCAAGCAAGAGACAGACGAGCCAGACCGAGAGCAGTCCGGCGCCGAGCCAGTCGACTGAGCCCGGTGCGCGGATCGGCGACTCGGGAATGAAGAACATGGTGGCTACCGCCGTCGCGACGACGACCGCGCACGGGATCCAGAAGAGCCAGTGGTAGCCGAGGTTGTCGAGGATCGGCCCGGCGAGCACGATGCCGAGGCCGCCGCCGATCCCGAGCAGACCGGAGATGAGCCCGATCCCGCCCGCGACGCGCTCACGCGGGAACTCGTCGCGGATGATTCCGAAGGCGAGCGGGAACATCGCGCCGCCTACTCCCTGAATGGCGCGGGCGGCGATCAGCACCGGCAGCGTTGTCGCGAGCGCGGCGAGGAGCGAGCCGCCGGCCAGCCCCGCCATCACCACGAGCAGCGTCCGCTTCTTGCCGAACATGTCGCCGAGGCGACCCGCGATCGGCGTCGCGACCGAGGCGGACAGGAGGTAGGCGGTGAAGATCCAGGTCACGCCTGTCGGCGTCGTCCCGAGATCGTGCTGCAAGGTCGGGAGCGCAGGAATGACGAGGGACTGCAGCATCGCGTAGCCGGCGCACCCGAGGGCGAGCACTGCGAGCACGAGGCGAGGACGCGGTGCGACGGCGTGTGCAGACAGATCGGCCACTCGACCACCGAACGTACCAATCGCGAGTCATGTGGCCGGCGCGGTGGCTCGGGTTCGTCTCGCCCGCCGTCGCAAGGCGAGGTCCTCGGTCGCGGTCAGGCGGTGCCGCGCGCTCGCTTGGCGCTTCGGTACTCCCAGAAGACGTTACCGAGGGCCAGGGCGATCGCCACCAGGAAGATCGCGCTTGCCACCACGTTCACCTGCGGCGGCACCGAGACGCGCGCGATGCCCCAGACGAAGACCGGGAACGTCTGCGTCACGCTCCCGCCGTTGAAGTAGGTGATGACGAAGTCGTCGATGGAGAGCGCGAATCCGAGGAGCGCGGCGGCGAGCATCGCCGGCGCGAGCAACGGCAGCGTCACCTTGCGGAACGTCGTGATCTCGTTCGCGCCGAGGTCCATCGCGGCCTCCTCGAGATGCCGGTCGAACCCGATCAGGCGAGCCTTCACCGTGACGACGATGAAGCTGACGATGAACATCACGTGCGCGATGAAGATCGTCACGAACCCAAGCTGGAAGACCGCAGTGGTGTTCAGGAACAGCGTGAGGAGCGATGCGCCGAGGACGATCTCCGGCGTCGCCATCGGCAGGAAGATCAGCACGTTCGTCGGCCCTCGTCCGATGAAGCGATGGCGGACGATCGCCATGGCGATGAGCGTGCCGAGCGCCGTGGCGACGACGGTCGCGAGGAAGCCGATCTCCAGCGACCGGATGACCGCAGCCTGGATGCCGAGCACGTCGTTCCAGTTGGCCCAGTTGTCGAGGGTGAACCCTTCCCAGACGTAGTTGAAGCGTCCGGAGGGAGCGTTGAAGGAGAAGAGGATCACGACCACGATCGGCAGCATCAGGTAGGCGATGACCAGGAGCGCGTATGCGGTGAGCGCATGGCGCTTCACGAACGCCCACGAACGCGCGGCGATGCCAGGCCGTGCACGGGGAGTGGGCGCCGCGACGCTCGTCATCCGGTCAGCCGCTCCGACCCCACGATACGGGCGTAGATCAGCAGGGCGACCAGGATGGCGCCCATGAGGAGGAACGAGAGGGCGGCTGCGCTCGGGTAGTCGAGTGACTCGAGGAACTTCGACTGGATGACGTTCCCGATCATCGACTGCTTGGGTGTGCCGAGAAGTGCGGCATTGATGAAGTCGCCAGCGGCCGGAATGAACGTGAGGAGCGTCCCGGCCACGATCCCCGGCGCCGACAGTGGGAGGGTCACGCGCAGGAACGCCCGGGTCGGCGACGCGTACAGGTCCTTCGCCGCTTCGAGGAGGCGCGGGTCGATCTGCTCCAGCGAGACGTAGATCGGGAGCGCCATGAATGGGAAGAAGTTGTAGGTGATTCCCGCGACCACGGCGAACGTCGTAGCGAGCAGACGCCCATCGGGGCCGAGGATGTGGAGGTCTCTCAGGAGTGAGACGACCGGCCCCTGGTCGGCGAGGATGTTGAGCCACGCAATCGTCCGTACGAGGTAGGTGACGAAGAAGGGCGCGACGATTGCGAGCAGGAAGAGGTTGCGCCAGGGGCCTGACCTGAACGCGATCCAGTAGACGAGCGGATATGCCAGCAGCAGACAGGCGATCGTCGCGATCCCCGCGTAGACGAACGACCGCACGAACTGCTGGTGGTAGTCGCGGATCCCGTCGGAGAAGTTCGAGAACTCCCAGGTGAACTGGAAGTGCGGAAAGACGCCGGACTGGAGCGACTCGTACCCGAGGAACACGAGCGGGATCAGAAAGAAGATCGCGAGCCAGAGGATCCCGGGTGCGAGGAGGAGATAGGGCGTACCGCTCCGGTGCCGGTGGAAGAACGTTCCCATCGCGACGCGCTACGTCCCCTTCACCTTCAGCCACTGGTCGACGTAGTCCTGGTTGGAGAACATCGTCGGGTCGTTCTGGTGCATCTGCGCGAGCATCTCGTCCGTCGGAAAGACGAGCGTGTTCTCGACCGCCTTCGGATTGATCTTCGCCGCCTCTTCCTTGACGCCCTTGACCGCTGAGATGTAGTTGGCGCCGAGAGCGAGCTGCGCGGCGATCTTCGGGTCGTACACGAAGTTCATGTACGTCGACGCCGTGGGCACGCTGCCTCCGAGCGGGATGAGCATGTTGTCGGTCCAGATGATTCCCCCCGTCTCGGGGATGACCCACTTGAGCTTCGGGTTCTGGAGGTTGACGATGTCGCCCGACCACGCGAAGGACGCCGCGAGGTCGCCCGTCGAGAGCGGCTGCGCGTAGTCGTTGCCGTAGAACTTGCGGATCTGGCCCGAGTCCACCGCCGTCTTGAGCGTGGTGAGCGCCCGATCGAAGGACTCGTCCGTGACCTTCGCGGGATCGTCGCCGTTCGACAGCATGATGAGGCCGAGGGTGTCGCCCATCTGACCCCAGACGCCGACCTTCCCCTTCAGCTTCGGGTCTTCGAGGAGTTGTTTCACGGTCGTCACCGGGCCGGTCACGTCCTCGTTCCAGGCGATCCCGTCCATGCCGGAGAACCACGGCAGTGTGTAGTCGCGGTTGGGGTCGAAGGGGGGGCTCGCCTGCACGTCGATGAGGTTCGAGATGTTCGGGATGAGGCTCTTGTCCAGCTTCAGGGCCCAGTCGTTGTCGAGGTACTCGCCGAGGTACTTGTCGTTGTCGGTGGAGACGATGATGTCGCGACCGATCCCCTGCCCCTGAGCGAGCCGTCCCTGGACGGTCGCGAAGTACTCGGGGTTCCCGTTGATGTCCTCGTAGTACTTGACCTTGATCCCCGTCTTCTTCGTGAACTGCTCGAGCGTCGTCGGATTGGGGGTCATGCCGGCGGTCTTGCGGAGCGAGGGCGTGTCGATGTAGAGCTCCCAGTTGGAGAAATTGAGGACGTCCTTCACCTCACCGTCGGCCGCACTGCTCCCGCCGCCCCCGCCGCAGGCCGCGAGCAGACTCGGCAGCGACAGCACCGTCAAGCCCGCGGCTCCACGCCGCAAGAGCTGGTCCCTGGTCATCCTCGGATTCATGTCTCGCTCACCTCGCCTTCCGCAGTGGGTTCGGGTTCGTCGGCGACCACGAACATCGCGTCGGGGGCCCAGCTGAGAATGACGTTCTCCCCTGGGGCCGGAACGCGACCGCCGCGGTCGATGTTCTGGGCGAATACATGGATCTCACCGGCGCTCGTCCTCACGACGACCTGCGTCGCGACACCGATGTATGCACTCTCGGAGATCGTCCCGGGAAGCTCGTTGGCGCCGCCCCCGCTGCCGATCGTGATCTTCTCCGGTCGGACTCCCGCCGAGACGCGGCCCGTGCGACCGTTGACCTCGACACGTACGAGGTCGCCGGAATCGAGCCGCACTGCATCGGGTCCCTCGACCGACCCGCTCAGCAGGTTCGACACGCCGAGGAATCCCGCCACGAAGGCCGTCGCAGGCTTCTCGTAGAGCTCCTGCGGGTGGCCGAGCTGCTCGATGCGACCGCCGTTCATGACCGCGATCGTGTCCGCCATGGTCATCGCCTCCTCCTGGTCGTGCGTGACGTGGACGAACGTGATGCCGATCTCGTTCTGAATGCGCTTGAGCTCCATCTGCATGTTCTTTCGGAGCTTGAGGTCGAGTGCGCCGAGCGGCTCGTCGAGCAGGAGCACGCGCGGATGGTTCACGAGCGCCCTCGCGAGCGCGACGCGCTGCTGTTGGCCCCCGGAGAGCTGCTTGGGCTTCCGCTTCGCGAAGCCGGTGAGCCCGACGAGCTCGAGGATCTCGGCGACGCGGCCCTTGACCTGGTCCTTCGCGACTCCCTTTCGCTCGAGCCCGAACGCGACGTTGGACTCGATCGTCATGTGCGGGAAGAGCGCGTAGCTCTGGAACACCGTGTTGACGTCCCGCTTGTACGGGGGTAGCCCGACGACGTCCTGGTCGCCGAGGTAGATGTGACCCTCGGTGGGCTCCTCGAAGCCGCCGATCATGCGGAGCGTCGTCGTCTTGCCGCACCCCGACGGCCCGAGCATGGCGAAGAACGAGCCGCGTGGGACCTCCATCGAGATCCCGTCGACGGCGACTGCGTCGTCGAAGCGCTTGACGACTCCCTCCAGCCGGACGTCCGGTGCCGGCGTGTCGCTCACCCCTCGGCCGATGGGACGACGAGGAGCGGAACCTTCGAGCGTTGTACTAGCCGGAGGACGACGGATCCCAAGAGTGCTCCGCTAATCGGGTTCTCTCCGACGGTCCCGACGACGATCGTGTCGGCTCCCACTTCCTCCGCCACCTGGATCAACGCGTCGGCAGGCTTCGCCTCGACGATACGCCACGAGACCTCGACGTCCGCGGCCTCGAGATCCGCGACAGCACGCTCCACGGCCTTCGAGCCGACCTGCGTCATTGCCTCGCGGATCGAGCCCCCGGCAGTGCCTCCCAGGGGATTGATTGTGAAGCCGAAGACGACGACGACGCTCGCGGAGCGTTGCCTTGCGCGAACCGCCGTCTCCCGAAGAGCAGCGTCCGCGGACTCCGAGCCGTCGTACCCGAGAACCATCGTCACGCTCATAGCCGCATCTCCGCGTCGGCCGACTCGCTCTTACGCCGGAAGAACGCCGGGTTCGACCACCACTGCAGTCCCATCAGGATCACCCCGAGGAGTAGGCCGAGAATCGCGATCGCCAGCGGAGGCTGCACGCCCAGAAGCGACGTGCCGGAGTACGAATTCTCCGGATCGTTCAGGTCGATGACCGACTTCACGAAGATGTACCCCATCATCAGAGCTCCCAGCGCGGGACCGAGCCCGGCGAGCGCAAACGTCCGCAGATCGTTGAAGAGCGCCTTGCGGAAGTAGATGACGCAGGCGACGCCGGTGATTCCGAGATAGAAGACGATCATCAGGCCCGTGGCGGTGATCGAGTCGTTGAGGATGTTGCCGCTCACCATCGTCAGGGCGACGTAGTAGACGACCGAGATCACGCCGTAGACGATGGTGGCGAACCCAGGCGTGAGGTGCCCTGGGTGGATCGACGCGAACCTCTTCGGAGCGGCGCCGTGCGCTGCCATCGACAAGGCTGCGCGGGTCCCGGGCAGGATGGTCGTTTGCGTCGACGCCGACGCCGACGTGAGAATGGCGATGATCAGGAGCTTGTCGAGCCCGTAGGGCATCACGTCCTGCCCGAGCGGGTTCAACACCTCGTCGGCGTTGTCGACGAGGAACTGCGGCCCGTGGACGGCGATCGCCGCATAGCTCACGCCGATGTAGATGCCAAGCAGCAGCAGGGTGCTCACCACTGCCGCGATGCCCGGCGTTCGCGTCGCGTCCGTCGTCTCCTCGTTCACGGCGACCGCCGTGTCCCAGCCCCAGTAGATGAAGATCGCCGTGAGCACCCCCGCCGTCATGGCGGTCGCCGACACGTCGAACGGGTTGAGCCAACTCAGGCTCGGGTTCACCGAGTCGGGGAAGTCGCCCGCGTAGACCTTCCAGAGGGCAATGACAACGAAGAGCGCCAGCGTGACGATCTCGGCGCCGAGCAGGAACCACTGCGTCTTCGCGGAGAGCTCGATGCCGACGTAACAGATCCACGTCATCACGACGATCCAGATGACACCGACGACGGTCACCCAGAAGACGCTCGCCGCGAGGCTTGTCGGCGCCGAAGAGAAGGAAGGTGTACTGACCGGCGATCTGCGAGAGGCTCGCCATGACGAGGATGTCCGCAAGCAGCAGCGCCCAGCCGGCGATCCAGCCCGACTTCGGGCCGATGCCCTTCGTCACCCACGTGAACGACGTGCCGCAGTCCGGATCGACCCGGTTCATGGAGTAGTACGAGCCCGCGATCAGGAACATCGGGACGAACGCGACGAGGAGTGCAGCCGGAGCCTGGAAACCCACGGCGATCACGACGAAGCCGAGCGACGCAGCGAGGCTGTACCCCGGAGCAGTCGAGGCGACGCCGATGACGACCGACGAGACGAAGCCGATCGCGCCTGTCTTCAGGCCCTTCTCGAGCGCACCTTCGCCGTGTGGCAACGAGGCGGGAGTGGGGATGTCTGCAGTCGTCACGCGAGCTTCACCACGACGTGCTTGACGCGGGTGTACTCCTCCATCGAATAGATGGACATGTCCTTTCCGTAACCGGACTCCTTGAAGCCGCCGTGTGGCATCTCCGGGGTCAGGGGGAACAGGTGCTCGTTGACCCAGACGGTCCCGAAGTCGAGCCTCGCGGCGACCTTCATCGCCCTGCCGACGTTCTCGGAGAAGACCGAGGCGGCGAGCCCGTATCGGACTCCGTTCGCCATCTCGATCGCCTCGTCGTCCGAGGAGAACGGCTGGACGGTGACGACGGGGCCGAACACCTCGTTCTGCACGATCTCGGCGTCCTGGCTGACATCGGCGACGATCGTGGGCTTCACGAAGAAGCCCTTGTCTCCGACCGCTCCGCCGCCCGTGACGATCGTCGCCTTGGCGGCGGTCGCACGCTCGAGGAAGCCGAGAACGCGCTCCTGCTGCTCGGCCGAGATCACCGGGCCCATCTCGATCTCGTCATCCGTTCCCGGGTCGCCCACGCTCATGCCGCCCACCGCGCTCGCGGCCTGGGAGAGCACGTCGTCGTAGATCCCCTTGGAGACGAGGATCCTGGACGAGGCGGTGCAGTCCTGCCCGGAGTTGAAGTAGCCCCCGACCTTGATCGCCTCGGCGACAGTGGCCGGATCGGCGTCGTCGAGAACGACCATCGGCGCCTTGCCTCCGAGCTCGAGGTGCAGCCGCTTCACGGTGTCGGCGGCGTTCTTCGCGATGATCTTCCCCGTCGCCGTGTCGCCCGTCAGTGAGACGAGCCGGATGTCGGGGTGGCGTACGAGCGCGTCGCCGGCCGGGATGCCGTCTCCGGTCACGACCTGGAGAACGCCCGCGGGAATCACCTCTTGCGCGAGCTCCACGAAGCGGAGAAGCGTCAGCGGCGTCTGCTCGGCGGGCTTGATGATCTGAACGTTCCCTGCGGCGAGCGCGGGTCCGAGCTTCCAGATGGCCATGTACAGCGGGTAGTTCCACGGGCAGATTCCCGCGACGATCCCGAGCGGCTCGCGCCGGATCATCGACGTATAGCCCTCGACGTACTCCCCGGCCGACTTGCCTTCGAGGTTCCGCGCGGCCCCGGCGAAGAAGCGCAGGCAGTCGGACATCGCCGGCGGCTCGTCCTTCGCGACCCACCACGGCTTGCCGACGTTCGTCGACTCGAGTCGCGCGAGCTCCTCGGCGTTCTCGTCGATGACGTCCGCGAGCGCGAGCAGGAGCTCCATCCGGTCCTTCGGAGTCTTCAGCTGCCAGGCGGCCCATGCGCTCTTCGCTGCATCGACCGCGCGCGCGACGTCGTCCGCGCTTGCACGCGGCACCTCGGCGATCACCTCGCCGGTCGCCGGATTCAGGACCTCCATGGTCTCGCCGCTCGAGGACTCGACCCACTCACCGCCGATGAACTGCCTGTGCTCGGTTACCGAAACGCTCACAGCCGACCTCCGTTCGGTGAAATCGAAGGTGAGCGTAACGCCCTGCATGACCGCGGACAACTGCAAGCCGCGCCGCGCCGCCAACGCCCCTGACCGCGCGGTCAGGTACAAATGGGCCGCCGTGAAAGTCCTCGTCGTGGGAACCGGTGGTGTCGGCTCGGCCTTCGCCGCCATCGCACAGCGCCGCTCGTTCTACGAGCGGATCGTGCTCGCCGACCTCGACCCCTCTCGCCCACAAGCCGTTGTCGACCGGCTCGGTGAACACGACCGGTTCGGTTCGGCGGGGCTCGACGCCTCGGACGAGGACGCGATCGTCAGCCTTATCTCCGACATCCAGGCGGACGCTGTCCTCAACGCGACGGACCCGCGCTTCAACCCGCAGATCTTCGACGCCTGCCTTCGCGCCCGGGTCACGTACCTGGACATGGCGATGACGCTCTCGGAACCTCATCCGACGCATCCCCATGAAGAAACACACGTGAAGCTCGGCGATTACCAGTTTGCGCAGGAGGAGAACTGGAAGCAGGAGGACCTGCTCGCGCTCGTCGGGATCGGGATCGAGCCCGGAGCTGCCGACGTCTTCGCCCGACACGCCGCGGACGAGCTCTTCTCGGAGATCGACGAAGTGGGAATCCGCGACGGAGCAAACCTCGTCATCGAGGGGTACGACTTCGCGCCGACCTTCTCGATCTGGACGACGATCGAGGAGTGCCTGAACCCGCCTGTGGTCTGGGAGAAGGGGCACGGCTGGTTCACGACGCCGCCGTTCTCGGAGCCGGAGGTGTTCGACTTCCCGGAGGGGATCGGCCAGGTCGAGTGCGTGAACGTCGAGCACGAGGAGGTGCTCCTCGTCCCGAGGTGGGTCGACTGCCGGCGCGTCACCTTCAAGTACGGCCTCGGAGACGAGTTCATCGAGGTGCTCAAGACGCTCCACAAGCTCGGGCTCGACTCGAAGGAGAAGGTGCGCGTCCGCGATGTCGCGGTCGCGCCTCGCGATGTCGTCGCGGCGACGCTCCCCGACCCGATGACGCTCGGAGACCGGATGTCCGGGAAGACCTGCGCAGGGACGCTCGTGACAGGCCTCGGCAAGGACGGCAACCCGCGGAAGACCTACCTCTACCACGTCGTGGACAACGAGGAGACGATGCGCGAGTACGGATCACAAGCCGTCGTCTGGCAGACCGCCATCAACCCCGTGATCGCGCTGGAGCTGCTCGCGTCGGGCGACTGGAAGGGGTCGGGCGTCCTCGGGCCGGAGGCGTTCCCCGCCGAGCCGTTCCTCGCGAAGCTCGCCGAGTACGGCGCTCCGCACGGCGTCCTCGAGCTCGACCCGTCCTCGTAGCCGCAACGCTCCTGTATTCGGGCTCGCGTCGTTCGAGCGGAAAGTGTCGATGAGTTCCGCCCTCGTTCGTCGTCTTACCATCGATGCGATCTAGGATCGAGCCATGGTGGTCGTGAGGCTGCGCGCTCCCCTCTCCGAGCTCGCGGGCGGCAGACGGGAGCTTCGCCTCGAGGGCGCAACCGTCCGCGACGTCCTGCGCGCGCTCGAGCGGGAGCATCCCGCGATCCAGGGCTGGATCCTCGACGAGCAGACGACCATCCGGGAGCACATCAACGTGTTCGTCAACGGCGAGAAGGGCCGGGAGGAGACGACCCTCGACGCCGACGATCGCATTCACGTCATTCCATCGATCAGCGGGGGTTAGCGATGACCGAGCTTCTCGTAGGGACCAAGAAGGGACTGTTCGCGCTCCAGGGAGACGAGGACGGCTTCGAGATCACGGCGCGCGCGTTTGCGGGCGAGCCGGTCGAGTTCGCGATGCGCGACCCTCGGAGCAGCCGCTACTTCGCGTGCGTCACGTCGGCCTTCTACGGCCCCAAGATCTTCGTGACCGACGATCTGGCGGGCGAGTGGCAGCAGGCGGAGGGACTCCAGCTTCCCGAGGGCGGTGAGAAGTCGCTCGAGCGTCTCTGGTCCGTCGTCCCCGGTGAGGAAGAGGGCCTGCTGTACGCAGGCGGAGCACCGGGCGTCCTCTTCGAAAGCCGCGACAACGGCACGACGTGGGAGCTGAACCAGGCCTTCTGGGAGCAGCCGACCCGGCCGGAGTGGAACCCCGGTGCCGGTGGGATGTGCATGCACTCGATCGCAACCTGGCCCGGCGACCCGTTGCGGATCGCGCTCGCGATCTCGGCGGTGGGCGTCTGGCTGTCGGACGACGGTGGGAGCACCTGGCGCCACGGGAACAAGGGCCTCGTGCCCCGCTACGTCCCGGAGGAGTCGCGGGAGGAGACGATCACGCTGTGCGTCCACAACCTGCACCGCCACCCGTCGCAACCGGAGAGGCTCTTCATGCAGTTCCACGGCGGCGTGTACCGCTCGGACGATGCCGGCGAGAGCTGGATCGACATCGGGACGGACACCGGCCTGCCGTCGGACTTCGGGTTCCCGCTCGTGATCGACCCGGACGACCCCGACAGCGCGTACGTCATCCCGCTGACCGCCGACCTGGACCGCGTCACTCCCGACGGTCGCGTGCGGGTCTACGAAACGCGGGATGCGGGCGCGTCGTGGACAGCGCGGGGGGACGGCCTACCCGCGGAGAACGCGTACCTCACGATTCTCCGGCAGGCATTCGCACGTGAGGGCTCCGGGCCAGGGATGGGGCTCTACTTCGGCGCGACGTCCGGGGACGTCTTCGGGTCCGGCGATGCGGGCGCGACGTGGTTCACGGCGGCCTCGAAGCTCCCGCCCGTCCACTCCGTGCGGGCGGCCTAGCGGAAGGCTGAGTCGAGCCCGCGACTCAGGATCCGGTCGGGCGCGATCCGAACCGTCACGCGCTGCTCGTCCGGCGTGTGGTTCGCGTAGACGGGGTTGCCGGTGTACTTGAGCGAGAGCCGGTCGATGTGCTCGTCGGCGCCCTCGTCCACGAACGTCCCCGTGCCGTTGACCTTCACCCAGCGGTACGGGTCGTTCGGGTCGACGACCACGAGCGAGATCCTCGGGTCGCGAGCCAGGTTGCGGGGCTTCACCCGCCCGTAGGCAGTGTTGATCGACGGGCCTTCGTCGTCGACGTCGACCCAGACGACCGTCGACTGCGGCGACCCGTCAGCGTGCAGGGTCGTCACGACGCCCACGAAGGGGTTCTCCAGGAACTCGCGCTCCTCGGCGGTGAGCTGCTTCACGAGATCGCCACCATCCTGTCAATTGCGCCTCGCGCGCGCTCGGCGATGTCCTCGGGAACCGTGACGACGTGCTTCCAGTCGCGTAGCGAGTCGCGCAGCTTCTCGAGCGTGATCATCTTCATGTACCGGCAGATCGCCTTCTCGGAGACGGCCTCGAAGCGCTTCTCCGGGGCCTCTTTCTGGAGGCGGTGGATGATCCCGGTCTCGGTCGCGATCAGGAAGCGCTCCTTGGGCGAACGCCGTGCGAAGTTGACCATCCCCTCCGTCGAGAGGATGTGCGTCCGGTCGTTCCCGAACGCCATGCACTGGCTCGCACAGCCGCACTCGGGATGGACGAGGAACTCCGCGTCGGGCGCTTCTGCCTGCCAGCGCTCGATGTCGGAGGGACGGATGCCGGCGTGGACGTGGCACTCGCCGAGCCAGATCCGGAGCTTGCGCCCGGTCACCTTCTCGAGCCAGAGCCCGAGGTACATGTCCGGCAGGAAGAGGATCTCCCTGTCTTCCGGGATCGACTCGATGACTGCCTTCGCGTTCCCGGACGTGCAGCAGTAGTCGCTCTCGGCCTTCACCTCGGCCGTGGTGTTCACGTAGGACACGACCACCGCACCCGGGTTCTCCGCCTTCCACGTGCGCAGCTGATCGGCCGTGATCGACGCCGCGAGCGAGCACCCTGCATCGAGGTCGGGGATGAGGACTGTCTTGTCGGGCGCGAGGATGACCGCGGTCTCCGCCATGAAGTGGACGCCGCAGAAGACGATCGCATCGGCGTCGGTGGCCGCAGCCTCGCGGGAGAGGCCGAGCGAGTCGCCAACGAAGTCGGCGACATCCTGGACTTCGGGCACCTGGTAGTTGTGGGCGAGGATGACCGCGTCGCGCTCGGCCGCGAGCGCGCGGATCTCCTCCTGCATGGTCTCGATCTCGAGTGTGGTCATGTGAGCTCCAGTGAGACGTCGAGGGCTGGGGCCGAGTGCGTAAGCGCGCCGACCGAGATCTCATTCACACCGGTCTCGGCGATGGCGCGGACGGTGTCGAGCGTTACGCCCCCGGAGGCCTCGAGCCGAGCGCGACCGTCCACGACGGCGACGGCGGCCCTGAGCTCATCGATGCCCATGTTGTCGAGGAGGATCGCGTCGGCGCCCACTTCGACTGCTTCGCGCACCTGCTCGAGCGTGTCGCACTCGACCTCGATCGGAAGGTCGGTGGCTATGCGCAAGCGTGCAACGGCCTCCCGGACGGAGCCGGCGGCGCTGAGGTGGTTGTCCTTCACGAGCACGCCGTCGTCGAGGCCGAACCTGTGGTTCTGGCCCCCACCTGACGCGACCGCGCTCTTCTCGAGCGCCGCGAAGCCCGGCGTCGTCTTGCGTGTATCGAGAATCGCGACGCCCGTTCCAGCGACGGCGTCGACGTAGCGCCGCGTCAGCGTTGCGATGCCGGAGAGTCGGCCGAGCAGATTGAGCGCCACCCGCTCGCCCGTGAGGATCGCGCGAAGCGATCCGCTCACACGGGCCACCGGACCCGGAAGCTCGAGCACCTGACCTTCTTCGACCAGCCGCTCGAACTCGATCCCGGGATCGAGTGCCCGGAAGACGGCTTCCGCCGCCTCGAGGCCGGACACGACTCCGGGAGAACGTGTGACGAGGTCCGCCGTTCCCACCGCGTCGCCGTCGACGGTCGCGTCCGTCGTTACGTCTCCGCTCCCGACGTCCTCCGCGAGCGCGGCCTCTACGAGGCGCTCGAGTGCGCCGGCCGCTACAGCCATGTCTCCAACTCCGGCATCGCACCGGGTCGCAGCACGACGTGACTCTCGAACTCGGCTCGCTGCGACGGGAAGTCGACGCGGAAGTGCGACCCACGGCTTTCGTCACGCGTGAGAGCGCTCTCCGCAATGAGTCTCGCAAGCAGATGCGGCACCGCACGAAGCCGCTCGAGTCCCGCCGCGTCCCTCACGACGCCACAGTCCTGCCAGAGCGCGCGACGCAGCTCGTCGGTCACGGGCTCGAGAGCGCGCGGCGCGGGCGGATCGAGCTCGGCGTGGGCAAGGCCGGGCTCGGAAACCGCTGCAAGAGCGGCGCGGCGGCCGAAGACGAGGCACTCGAGTAGCGAGTTGGAGGCAAGCCGGTTCGCACCGTGCACGCCGGTGGCGGCGCACTCTCCGGCCGCGTACAGGCGTGGCAGCTCGGAGCGCCCGTCGAGGTCAGTGAGGATGCCGCCGACGGTGTAATGGGCCGCGGGCGCTACGGGGATCGGCACTTCCGCCGGGTCGTAGCCGGACTCCTCGAGCGTGTCCATCAGGGTCGAGAACCTGCCGCGATCGATGTCGCGGAGGTCGAGCAGCGCCGTGCCGCGGGCCGCGATGTCGCGCGCGACGACGTCGCGCGGCGCAAGCTCGTCGGTGAACCGATGTCCCCACTCGTCGAGCAGCACCGCTCCCTCGCCGCGGAGCGCTTCGGACAGAAGCAAGGACGAGTCGACGAGCGTCGTCGGATGGAACTGGACGAACTCGAGATCGGCGAGCGCGGCGCCGGCTCGATAGGCGGCCGCCATCCCCTCCCCTGTCGCACCGCGAGGATTCGTCGTGCGCTCCCAGAGCGCGGCCGCTCCCCCCGTCGTCAGGAGCGTCGCTCGAGCCGTGATGCGCCGCCGGTCCGTCAAGGCGCCGACGCACTCGCCGGCGGCCGTGTCGAGCGCGAGCAGCTTCTCTCCCTCGGCGATGCGGATTCTCGGGTGCTCGAGCACGCGGTCAGCCAGCGCCCGGGCGACTCGGTCGCCGGTGGCGGCACCGCCCGCGTGGACGACGCGACGCCGATCGTGGCCGCCTTCGAGCCCGAGGCCGTCGTCGAACTCGACACCGAGCTCGACGAGATCGCGAATCCGGGCCGGCGCTTCCTCCGTGAGCGCTACAACCGCACTCGGCCGGCAGAGGCCGCGCCCCGCTCGCATCGTGTCCGCGGCATGGAGCTCGGGAGCGTCGTCCTCGCCGACGGCCGCCGCGATCCCCCCCTGTGCGAGCGAGCTCGTGGATGCGAGGAGCGAACCCTTGGACACGAGCACCACATCAGCCTCGGACGCGGCGCACAGGGCTCCGAACAGGCCCGCGACGCCGCTCCCGATCACCAGGAGGTCTGCCCGATCTTGTGTTTGCGCTCTCCCCGTGTGACTCATGCTAGTTTTCGCCGAGTAGTTTTCGCCTGAGAGGCAATAACCTGATGTCGCAGTCTAGCACGGTCGACCCCTCCGGCCGGCCCACGCGCCAACCCGCCGGCCAGCCATCCGGCCCTTCACCGGCACACACCGCACTGGCGGTCGTGTTCCAGGTGCGCGCCGGTGTCCTCCAGGTGCTGCTCTGGGAGCGAGCCCGCGAGCCGCATCGGGGCGCGTGGTCGCTCCCCGGCGGGACCCTCGCCCCCACCGAGACCCTCGAGCAGTCCATCCTGCGCCACCTGGCCACCAAGGTCGACGTTCGCGAGGTCGCCCACCTCGAGCAACTCGGAACGTGGAGCGATCCCGGCAGGCACCCCGAGCGCTGGGAGCTCGCAACGGCATACCTCGGCCTCGTGCCGCTCGGCATCGATCCGCCCATCCCCACCGACACGCGCTGGCACGCCGTGGATGCGCTTCCGCACACCGCGTTCGACCACGGTGCGATCGTCCTCGCGGGCCGCGAGCGACTCCGGGGAAAGCTCTCGTACTCCAACATCGGCTTCGCGCTCGCCCCCACGTCCTTCACGCTCGCGGAGCTTCGCGACGTGTACACGGCGGCACTCGGGTACGAGGTCTCGCCGACGAACCTGAAGCGCGTGCTGCTACGCCGGGGGGCAATCGCCGCGACGGGCGCGCGCCGGGCTCACGGCCCCTCGGGCGGACGGCCTGCGGAGCTCTTCCGCTTCCGCACCCACCGGTTCGAGGTCACCGATCCGTTCGCCGTCCTGCGCCCGCCTTCGTGATGCCGAGCGCCTGAGCCCGCGAGGCTTGACCGACGGCCAGAATCGGCCGATAACGCGGAGATGCGGCACGTACGTCTGTGGCTACTCGTGATCGGCGTCTTCAGCCTCTTCGCGCAGGCGGTCGGCGCGGCGGCGGTCCTCTGGCGAGGCCCCGCGCGTCGCCTTTCCTAGACGGCTAGGCGAAGCAGGCCGGTAACCAGAGCGGCGATCGCCATCGCCGCGACGATCGGCACACCCCTCCAGAGGGCAACGGCTGCTGCTGCCACCCCTGGGACCCGGGCATCCACCGAGATCTGCTCGTGGCCGCCGAACGTCTGCACGACGACGAGCGCCGTCAGCATCACGGGCGCAATGAGGGCGACGACGGCGTCCGCCCGTTCCGGGAGCGGTCGCTTTCCGAGAAAGACCGGCCCCGCGGCCTTGAAGGCGAACGTCACGACTCCGACGACACCGACGACGACCCAGGCCTCTGTCGACGAGGCGGCGACCGCGGCGATCATCGTCTCAGCCCCAGAAGACACGCGATCGCGGCCATGACGAGCGGCGCGCCTGCAGGCGCGATCGGGATGAGCACGAGTGTGATGAGCGCGGCGAGCCCGGCCGCCTCGCGCGCGCGCCTCTGCTTCAGATACGGCAGCGCGAGACCCAGAAACAGCGCGGCGAACGCCGCGTCGAGGCCGAGCTGGTTCGGGTCGCCGAGCAGCCCACCCGCGATCGTTCCGACGAGCGTGCTCAAGACCCACAGCGCATAGAGCAGTAGGCCGGCACCGGCGAGGATCGGCCACTGGAATGTGCCAGACCGACCCGACAGCGCCCACGACTCGTCGACGATCAGCTGCGACTCGACGAACCGCCGCGCTCTCCGTCCCGGGAAGATCGAGGCGACGGCGACGCTCATCCCGACGTAGCGCGCATTCAGTAACAACGCGGACACGATCGCCGCGGCGGCCGTGCCACCATCCTGGAGCACGGACGCGGCCGCGAACTGCGCGGAGCCGGCGAATGTCGTGGCGGACATCACCACCGCTGCCGCTCCGCCCATGCCGGCGGCCTGGGCGAGCACACCGTAGGTCAGCCCGAACATCACAGGGCCTGGAGCGAGCGGGAGTGCCGCCCGAACGCCGTCCCCCACCGTCGGCTCGGTGCGCTCGCGGCCCATCGAACGAACCTAGCAGTCGCGTCCTTGTCAGAATCGGGGGCGTGAGAGTCGTCATCACGGGCACGTCCGGCCTGCTCGGATCGGCACTGCTGCCGGCGCTCGAGGCCGACGGGCACGACGTTCTGAGGCTCGTCCGGCATCCGCCCTCGAGCGACGGGGACGTCGCGTGGAACCCCGCAGCTGGAACGATCGACGCCACAGCACTGGCCGGCGTGGAGGCCGCGATCCACCTGAGCGGCGCCACCATCGGCCGCCGCTGGACGAGCTCGCGAAAGGCAGAGATCCTTGCCTCGCGAATCGACTCCACACGGCTTCTATCCGAGGCGCTGGCAGCGCTCGACCCGCGACCGACTGTGCTCGTCTGTGCAGGCGGCGTCGGGATCTACGGCGACCGTGGCGACGAGATCCTGACGGAGGAGTCGACCCTAGGAGATGGATTCCTCGCCGACGTCGGACGGGCCTGGGAGGAGGCCGCGGAGCCCGCACGGGCTGCCGGTGGGATCCGCGTCGTCAACTTCCGGCAGGGCATCGTCCTGACGCGCCGAGGCGGCGCGCTCGAGCGGATGCTGACGCCGTTCAAGCTGGGCGTCGGCGGACGTGTCGGAAGCGGCAAGCAGTGGTGGAGCTGGGTGGAGTCGAGCGATCTCGTCGACGCGTATCGCCATGCGCTGACGAGCGACCTCACGGGGCCGGTCAACCTGATGTCGCCGAACCCCGCGACGAACGAGCAGTTCACGAGCGCACTCGGGAAGGCACTCCACCGACCGACGGTCGTTCCGCTGCCGACCGTGTTGGCGAGGACGATCTTCGGCGAGATGGGCGGCGAGGTGCTGCTCGGAGGCCAGCGCGCGCTGCCTGCGAAGCTCCTCGATACCGGCTTCACGTTTCGTTACGCGGACCTCGGCTCGGCACTGGAGCGGGCTCTCGCCGAGTGACGCCCGACGACGGAGCCGCCGCTCTCCGATCGCTGGGATGGGACGCCGGGTGGGAAGCGGCCTTCGCGGAGTACGCGCACGAGGACGTCGAGCCGGGGCGGATCGCCGCGCCTCACCGCGGAGGGGCATACGACGTCCTGACCGGCGGAGGCGAGGTGCGCGCTCGGCTACCGGGACGCACGCGAAAGCAGGCGGCCGTCACGGACCGCCCGGTGGTCGGAGACTGGGTCGTCCTCGGAACGGCAGCCGAGAGAGCTCGAGCAATCGACGCGGTGCTCCCCCGCCGGACGAAGCTCTCGCGGCGCGCGGCGCACGATACGAGTGACGACCTCGCTCGCGAGCAGGTCGTGGCCGCCAACGTCGACGTCGTCTTCATCACCCTCTCGCTCGCCGACGAGACGGACCTGCGCCTGCTCGAGCGCTACCTCACGCTCGCCTGGGACAGCGGCGCTCGGCCGGCGATCCTGCTGACGAAGTCAGACCTCGTCCAGGATCCGGAAGCCCGCGCAGCCGAGATCTCCGCGATCGCGGGTGACGTCCCCGTCATTGCCGTCTCGACTCGCACCGGGTTCGGGCTCGACCGCGTCGCAGCCGTCCTCGAGCCGGGGACGACCGGGTCGCTGATCGGTCCGTCGGGCGTCGGTAAGTCCACCATCGTCAACGCGCTCGCCGGTGAGGAGCTCCTGGCGACCGGCTCGGTTGCGAGTGATGGGAGCGGACGGCACACGACGACCCGTCGTCAGCTCGTCGTCCTCCCCGCCGGTGGCATCGTCGTGGACAACCCGGGCATCCGCGAGCTCTACCTCTGGGTCGCGCGCGAGGGTCTCGAAGAGGCGTTCGGCGATGTCGTCGACCTCGCTGCTCACTGCCGCTTCGCGGACTGCAGGCACGAAACCGAGCCGGGATGCGCGATCCTTGCGGCCCTCGCAGACGGAACGCTCTCCGCGGACAGGTGGGCGAGCTACTGCGAGCTCGAGCGCGAGCTCGCCGCGCTGGACACGCAGCTCGAGCGGCAGGAGCGCTCCCATGCCCGGCGCAGAAAGCCGGGCACGGGAGGCTCGTAGCTCAGCTCGTCAGCACGTTCGCCGCACCTGGCGTCTTCGTCGTCGTGAACTTCCAGTCCGAGGCAGCGTTGTTCGTGTCCTGCCCGTCCGGAATGCGCGACAGCGACCCGTCCACCGTGTTCGAATCGGCAACCGAGGTCGGCAGCACGGTTCCCTCGACGAGGTTGTAGGTCTTCCCGTCGATGACCGCTGCGGTGATCGACCCCTCGTACGAAAGCGCGTCGAGCAACGCACCAGCGGTGTCGATGAGCGCAACGCCGTCGGGCGCTCCGTTCTGCGCCTCGATGGCAACGGAGAGATACGCCCCCGCGGCGAGTGACCCGGTGAGCTCGGCACGGTCGTACTCCAGCCCGTCACCGCCGTTCACGAGCACGAGCGCGATCCCTTCGAGCGTCGCCGCAGATGCCCCGACGTTCTTGATCTCCACGAACCCCGTCCCGTCGGCGCCGACCTGGTCGTAGTCGATCTCGTTGATGACGAGGCTCGAGCTCGGCGGAGGGGGTGGAGGCGGTGGAGGCGGTGGAGGTGGAGGCGGTGGAGGCGGGGGCGGAGGAGGCGGCGGAGGCGGAGGCGGAGGAGGCGGAGGAGGCGGAGGAGGCGGTGGGCTTCCCGAGCTGCAGCGAAGCTCGATGACGTTGGAAGCCGAGGTCGCGACCTCGATCGCTCCGGCGGATCCATCCGCCCGTGTGCACGCCGTTCCGGAGAGCGCGGAGAGCGATGCCGGGCCGGGTGGGCCGGCCGGGCCAGCAGGGCCGGCAGGTCCAGCGGGCCCTTGGGGCCCCGGCGATCCCGCGGCGCCGTGCTCGCCCTGGGGGCCTTGCGGTCCCTGGGCACCCTGCGGTCCAGAAGGACCGGGCGGTCCCTGGGCTCCTTGCGTCCCGGGCGGACCCGGCTCTCCCTTCGGACCCGCGGGCCCGGGAGATCCCGCCGGCCCAGCCGGCCCGGGTGGCCCGGCGGGGCCAGCCGGGCCGTTCTCTCCGGCCTGACCGCGGATGTTCCAGATGACGACACGCTCCGACTGGCGGCAGCGCGAGGCGCTGTCGACGATGCGCAGATAGCCGCCGTTCTTCTGACAGGCGACGATCCGGCCGTCGGTCGTCCCGTTGCCGCCGCCTGCGAGCGCGGTCGAAACGCCGAGCGCGGCGAGCCCGACGAGCGCGATTCCGATCATGCGCGAGTGCACGCATCCTCCTTTGGTTCGATGACGTCGCCTGTCGTATCCCGCCCGTCGCTCGCCGACCAGACGGCCCGATAGGACAGTGCGTCCTCGATCCCGCATGACTCCGTGGTGCTGGGGAGACCTCGGCGCGAACTCGTGACCGGTCGTCCACAGGCGGCACCTGAACCGAGGGATCCGTCGTGTCCGCCAGAATGCAGGCATATGCACGAGCCCCTGAGCCCCGAGCTCGCTCTCATCGACCCCGATCTGGCCGCCCGGGCGCGGGCGGCCCTCCCCGATCCGGGCGGATACCGGACGCCGGTGTTCCGTACGGTCGGCCCGGTCGCGCCGAGCCCGGTCCCACGTGCGCCCGCCCAGGAGGCGCACTACCACCGCCCCTATCCGATCTGGGCGCGCGTGACCGCCGCGCTCTGGCTGCTCGTGCTCGGGATCCTCATCGGCGGTGCCGCCATCCCGCACGCCCAGGACCTTCCGCGCGTGGTTCCCAAGGCGGAAGAGCCCACGATCTGCAAGCCGACGACCACCCCTCCCCCGTCGCCTGCGCCGACCGGTCCCACCTTCGGCACGCCATACGTCCCCGGCCCGTGAGCTCGACCGCGGCCGATCGTCGCGCTCGCTTCCGCGCACTACATGAACGAGACGAGCTCTTCGTCATGCCGAACCCGTGGGACGTTGGTTCGGCGAAGCTGCTCACGACACTCGGATTCGAGGCCCTTGCAACGACGAGCGCGGGCTTCGCCTGGTCGCTCGGGAAGCTCGACCAGCGGGTGACCCGAGACGAGCTCGTCGCCCACGTCGCAGACGTCGCCGCCGCGACGCCGCTTCCTCTCAACATCGACAGCGAGCGGTGCTATCCGGACGACCCGGGCGGCGTCGCCGAGACCGTGATCCTGCTCGCAGATGCGGGCGCGGCGGGGTTCTCCATCGAGGACTTCGACCCGCGTGCAGGCACGATCGACGACGTGGGCGTTGCGGCCGAACGGGTCGCGCTGGCGGCGAACGCCGCGCACGATCGCCCCGATCCACTCGTGCTCACCGCCCGGGCCGAGAACCATCTCAACGGCGTGGACGACCTCGACGACACCATCGAGCGACTCATCGCCTACCGGGAGGCAGGCGCAGATGTCGTGTACGCGCCCGGCCTGCGCGACCTCGACCAGATCACTCGTCTCGTCTCTTCGGTCGGCGTACCGGTGAACGTCCTCCTGCTCGCGAGCGGTCCGACCATCGCAGAGCTCGCCTCCGTCGGGGTTCGCCGCGTCTCGACCGGCGGCGCGCTCACCGGGTACGCATACGGAGCGCTCGCAGAAGGCGCCCGCGAGCTGCTCGCAGACGGCACCTCGCACTACTCCGAGCGGGGCATCGCGCGTGACCTGTTGACGGACGCGTTCGGGTCGTAGCGCGCACGAGGCTAGGTGCGCCAGTCGGCTCGGTACAATCCCGGCTTCCCGGGGCTATAGCTCAGCTGGGAGAGCGCCTGGATCGCACCCAGGAGGTCGCCGGTTCGAGCCCGGCTAGCTCCACTCACTCCGGTTCAAACGTGCGCCGCCGTCTACTAGGAAAGGGGTCAGGTATGAAACGCCACCCTTGCATGGGTCCTAGCCGTCGGCTTCCATCGCTTGACCGGGCCGTTTCTCCGCAACTGGGGACGGCCGTCGTCAGGCGACCCGCCGTGGACTGATAGCGTTTGAACCCCAGGCGCAGAGCGGGTTTCTGGTGTGCTTCGTTCATGCATGCCGGTGATCGACCTCCCTACCCAGGTCCGGAGATGCGATGCGTTTGGTGATCGGCTCTCGGTGACAGCGCTATCGCAGTCGGCGGTTGTGTCCCGCAGGAAAGTTGTCCCGATGGATGCGCCGCCTGGCGTGGTTAGGCTGCCGGGGTAGCGATGAGCTCAACGAGCTACGAGGAGATCTGCGAAGGTCATCGCTGGGAGGTTCCGGCCCGGTACAACATCGCCGCCGACGTCTGCGACAAGCATCCCCGCAACAAGCCGGCGATGATCTGGGAGAGCTTCGACGGCTCCGTCCGCGAGCTCGAATGGGGCGAGTTACAGGATCTCGCGAACCAGGCAGCGCACATTCTCGCATCATGCGGTGCCACGCAGGGCGACCGGGTTGCGGTCGTCCTGCCGCCGACGCCAGAGGCCGCTGCCATTTTCTTCGGAGTCTGGAAGCTCGGCGCAATCCTGCTCTCGATGTCTGTGCTGTATGGCGACGATGGGATCGAGCATCGCCTCTCGGACTCCGGAGCAAAGCTGCTCGTCACCGACTCCGGCAATGCTCCGCGCTTTGACCGACCGTGGGCGCCGGACACGCTCGTACTCGAGCCCGACACCCTGGCAGCGGCCCCGAGGGAGTTCTTGTGCGCCGACACCGCCGCCAATGACCCGGCGCAGCTCTACTACACATCCGGGACGACGGGGCTCGCGAAGGGGATCGTCCATGCTCACCGCTACATCCTCGGGCACGAGGAGTTCCGCTACTGCCACGAGGTCCAGGATGGCGAGCGCTTCCACGGGATGGGCGAGTGGGCCTGGGCGGCCGGGATCGCGCCGCTGCTCGGCCCTTGGCGGCTCGGCGCGCTGCAGTGCGTCTACCGGCGCGAGGGGGGCTTCGACCCGCACAAGCAGCTCGACTTCCTGAGCCGGCACTCGGTGACGAACGTGTTCACGACGCCAACGGCGATGCGCTCGATGATGGCGATCGAGGATGCGGGCACACGCTACCCGCAGGTTTTCCGCCGCGTGTGCTCGGCGGGAGAGCCGCTGAATCCGGAGGCGATCCGCTGGTTTCGCGAGCAGTACGGCGTGACTGTGCTCGACTATTACGGGCTGACGGAGTCGTATCCACTCGTCGCGAACTACCCGTTCCTCGAGGTGCGTGAGGGCTCGATGGGCAAACCGATGCCGGGTTGGGACGTGCAGCTCCTGGACGAGGACGAGGAGCCAGTTGGACACGGGGAGCGAGGCGAGATCTGCCTGCGTGCCCGCTCAAACCCGCACTATCCGATTGGGTACTGGCGCAACGAAGACGCGAGCGCGGAGACTTTCGGCGGTGAGTGGTTCCACACGAAGGACACGGCCGTCGAGGACGACGACGGCTACGTCTGGTACGTCGGACGCACCGATGACGTGATCATCGCCGCGGGGTACCGGATCGGGCCGTTCGAGGTCGAATCGGCGTGTCTCGAACATGCCGCGGTTCGCGAGGCCGCAGTCGTGGCATCGCCCGACGAGCTCCGGGGCAACGTCGTCAAGGCGTACATCGTCCTCGCAGACGGATACGAGCCGTCGGAGGCCATTGCCGATGAGATCAAAGGCCACGTACGCGAACGCTTGTCCGCGTACGCCTACCCGCGTCGTGTCGAATTCGTACCTGAGCTACCGAAGACGCTCACGGGAAAGATTCGCCGGATCGAGCTCCGCCAACTCGAGTTCGAGCGCGCACGCATCGACACCAACTCATGACCGCCCGAATCGCCGGCTAGGCTCGTTCCGGTTTGCAGGAGGTCGAGGTGCGGTGGTCGCCGCGGGCGCGGCGATGGCGACTGGAGGTGCCGTGGGGAGAGGCGCCGCGGCTGACCGTGCCACGAGGGACGGGTCAGGCCCACGTGGAGCGCTTGCTCGAGGAGAAACGGCTGTGGATCATGGAACAGCAAATGCGCCAGGTGCCGCGACTCGGCCTCGACCCATCCCTGGTCAGCGAGTCGGAGGCGCGTACGGCCGCGCGAGAACTCGTTTCAAGGTTGGCCGAAAAGCAGAGCGAGCGCATCGGCGTCGAGTACCGCCGAATCCGTATCGGAGGGCAACGCACTCTCTGGGGCTCGTGCTCTCCAGGCGGCACGCTTTCCTTCAACTGGCGGCTCGTACTCGCGCCGCGTGAGGTGCTCGATTACGTCGTCGTGCATGAGCTCTGTCACCTTCGTATTCCAAACCACTCGCGACGGTTCTGGGCGCTCGTCGAGCGACATCGCCCGCACTGGCGCCACCAGCGCGATTGGCTGCGTGAATACGGACCCGAGCTCCTAGCATTCCGCCCGCAGGACTGATCCGGCAGAGCACGTACCAGGTCACCCGCTGGACTCCTCGCAAGCGTTTCCCTCTATCTTGGCTCCGTCCGTGCGCGGAGGGTCTACACCATTCCGTGAACGGGCGTCGAGGGCTGGGGCTCGCGGGGCGGCGGGCTCGTCGCGAGCGCCCCGCGAACGTGTTGGTCGGGTCGGGGCCTGGGTCGCGGGGAGGGGCACGACGCCGTCGACTTCTCGCGTGGCTTGGCTCTTAGCGATCTTGCTTTGCTGAGTCGATGCGTACGCGCCGGCCAAGTACGGAGCAGGCGGCCAACAGCACGAAGCCCGGCCAAATGGCCGGGCTTCGTTGTCTCCGTGACATGCCTCTACCGGAAGTGCAGGACGAAATCGCTCGGACGCTGGGTCGCCTGCTGCCGCTGCGCTTGAGCCGTCGGGTTTGGGACGCCGGGGAACAAAGCGTCGCCAATCGTCGGGATGAACTGCGGCGGGACACGGACATGCGTCGCCTGCTCGTAGTCGTAGGCGAGGCCGAGCAGCTCCGGCTCGGCCCAGCGACCGCCGATGAAGGTGATCCCGATCGGCAGTCCCTCGTCGTAGCCGGCGGGCACCGTGATGTCGGCGTAGCCCGACACCGCAGCCGCCGTCGACGAGCCGACGAAGTACTCGAAGTGGCCGTTGAGGTCACCTTCATCGGGGTTGTCGTTGTTCGGCCACGCCGGGCCGTTTGTCAGCGCGATGATGGCATCGAGGTCGTTGTCGGCCATGAGCTGGTTGATCGCGTCCTGGACGGGCGGCGTCGTCGCCGCTCTGAGGTCGGCGCAAGCGGCGTCACGGCCGTTCGTCGCTTCCGCGAGCTCGAAGACCGCATCGTTCCAGGGGCCCTCGAGCGTGGGATGGTGCTGGTTGAACTCGATCAGCTGGGCGAGGGTCTGCGGATACGGCCGCCCGGTCTTCGGGTTCGTCCCGTGGGCGTAGGTCCCGAGGTAGGTCGCGATGTCCGTCTTGAACTCGCAGAGGAGCGCCGGGAACTCGTTGGCGGTCGCCGACAGGTCGATGTCGGTGTTGTCGATCACGGTGGCGCCCTGCGCCTCGA
Source organism: uncultured Actinomycetes bacterium (assembly GCA_963734825.1). Classification (GTDB taxonomy): domain Bacteria; phylum Actinomycetota; class Thermoleophilia; order Gaiellales; family Gaiellaceae; genus GMQP-bins7. The sequence continues at coordinate 288,468 of CAVTIQ010000006.1, forward strand.
GCGCCGCGGTCACGTCGTCGAGGATCGGCTCGACGACCGGGCCGACCAACGACGGGTCATACGTCCCGGCGCGCCAGACACCGATGCGAGCTCCATCGAGCGCCTCGTCGTCGAGGAATGCGGTGTAGTCGGTGAAAGCGTGGCCGGCTTGATCGGCAGTTGCGGAGTCCGCCGGGTCGACGCCGGTCGCTGCGCCGAGGAGTACCGCGGCGTCGGTCACGTTGCGGGCCATCGGGCCGGCCGTGTCCTGGTCGGCGCTGATCGGGATCACGCCCGCGCGGCTCCACAACCCGAGGGTCGGCTTGATCCCGACGACGCCGTTGGCGCCGGACGGGCAGACGATCGAGCCGTCCGTCTCCGTGCCGACAGCCGCGACCGCGAGATCGGCGGCCGCCACGACGCCGGAGCCGGAGCTCGAGCCGCAGGGGTTGCGATCGAGAACGTACGGCATGTTCGTCTGACCGCCAATGCCGCTCCAGCCGCTCGACGACGGGCCGGATCGGAAGTTGGCCCACTCGGACAGATTGGCCTTGCCGATGATGATCGCGCCCGCGGCCTTCAGCTTCGCCGCGATGAACGCGTCGCCGGGCGTGCTCTTGGCGAGCGCGTAGGAGCCGGCTGCCGTCGGCATGCCGGTGGTGTTGACGTTGTCCTTGACGATGATCGGAATCCCGAGCAGTGGACGGCGATCACCGTTGCGTCGCGCCTGGTCGGCTGCGCGTGCGTCGTCTGCGGCCGTCGAGCTGACCGTGATCACCGCGTGGAGCGTCTTGTGGAGCTGGTGGATGCGCTTGACATAGAAGTTCGTCAGCGCGACGGAGCTCAGCCGGCCCGAGTTCATCAGTTGCTGGAGCTGCGGGATCGTCGTCGCATCGACGTCGATGCCGCCAACCTTGGTCGGCGGCGGCGAGTTGGCCGCTTGGCCGATCAGAGCTGCGGCCCCGGATGCGGCGAGCAAGAGGGCCAGCAGGGTCGTCAGAACAATCAAACGCCGAAGTCGGCTGCTCATCGCGTGACCTCCACGGGATCGGGTGCGGTGGACGCTGGGATCGCAGGGCTGGGGTCGGCGACCTGTGCGACAACCCTATACCCGTTCCGCCGTCAAGTCAGTCTTGCCGTACGGTTCCCAAACACATCGAGCCAGCGATCGCCCCGAACAAGCGGATACGGGGCGACCCTCTGGGTGGCTGGTCGGGGACTCGCTATCGATGCAGCGGCCAGACGATCTCCCAGCGCGTCGGCTCCTCGGGAGCGCTGAGATAGATCTCGCGCGGCGATCCTGCGAACTCACGCCCATGCTCCTTCGCCCACCGGGCGATTGCGTCGTAGGCGCCGAGGATCTCGGGGAAGTTCGCCTGCTCATCTACGGCCGCCGTGCACGCGTACTCGCCGGCGGCGAACTCGCGGTCGCCGTCCGCCCGTGGGACGCCCACCTCGACCGGCCCCTCGTCGGTCTCGTTGACGGGGCCGTGGAAGATCGCGAACGGGGGCCCGTCGATTCCGCCAGCGACCAGCTCGCCGATCGTCTCGGAGATGAACTGCGACAGCTCGTCGACTTTGACGTTGCTCGTGCGCGAGACGTACCGGAGCGCGGGCTCGTCCCGCAACTCGACCTCGAACATCGGTCCCTCCTCGATCACTCGTCGTGCATACGTGAGAACCTTCATCCGCCCCGCGTGCTCGCGCCGCGACCGTCCTTCGTAGTCGTCGAGCAGTTCTGGCCGCGGGTCGACGAGAAAGCGCCGGATCTCGCGCAACGGCATCCCCGCGGCACGCAAGAGCGCGATCACCCGCGCGACGTGCAGCTGCTCCGGACGGTAGTAGCGATAGCCGGAATCGTTGTCCACCCGCGTCGGCGACAACAGCCCGTGCTTTGCGTACAACCGCAGTGCCTTGGGCGACAGCCGAGTTGCCTCTGCAAACTCGCCGATCGTCAGCAGGTTCTCCATGACCCCCGCACAATGGACTTGACCCCAGGGGCAGAGTCAAGCCCACGCCGCCGCCGCGTCGGGATCCTACGAAGCACTGCGCGCTTCGCGCCTGCGACTTCAGTCCGCCGTGGTCGAGGAGCTCTCGAGCGCGAGAGCCAGACGGTCGACGGTTTCTCCCCAGCCGGTTTCGACGTACGACCACCACTCGGGCACGCCATCGGCCGGGAGGCTCGCAGGCAGCTCGACGCGAACGGTCATCTCCGTGCGCCCGTCGGTCTCGCTGAGCGTCACGGTGACGAGCGGGCTGTCGTCGAGTTGATCGGGGTCGAGCTTCGGCCAGCCGTCGGTCGCACCCCACGCGAACACGAGCTTCTCGTCGGGCACGATCTCGCGGTAGACGCCACCCGTGAAGTAGTCCGTCGACTCGTCGATGATCATGTGCAGGCGCCAGACCCCACCGACACGGAGGTCGAGCTCCATCGGCTCGCTCGGTACGGGGTGGTTGTCGTTGTAGAACCAGTCGAGGTGATCCGGGTCGGTCCACGCCTGAAAGACCTGCGCCGGGGGTGCATCGAGCGTCCAGGCGAGCGTGAAGTCGCGTTGCGGGCTCTCGGTGCTCGTCATGACTCCTCCTGTTTTCGTTCGTCGGCCAGTTGCTGTTCGAGGCGGGCAAAGCGCGCCTCGAAGAAGTCGCGGTACGGCGCCATCCACGCGTCCGCCTCGGCGAGTGGCGCTGCGTCGAGCCGGCACGGACGCCACTGCGCAGACCGACCCTTGACCACCAGGCCGGCCCGCTCGAGCACCTTGAGATGGCGGGACACCGACGGCAGGCTCATCGCGTGCGGCGCGGCCAGCTCGTTGACCGTCGCATCGCCCTCCGTCAGCCGGCTCAGGATCGCCCGCCGGGTCGGGTCGGCAAGGGCAGCGAACGTGATGCTGAGCTGATCCGCCTTCATTTAGCTGTGTTGCTAATTAGCACAATGGCTAAATAAACCAGATACCTGAGTGCATGTCAACCCGCGCGGCAGTGTCGGCAGTGGGCTGCCTCAAACGGGATCGGCTTCGCCTCTGATCGCGAAGTAGGCGAGGGCGCCGAGGGCAGCGCCGAGTGCGGGCGCGAGGAGGTAGATCCAGATCGCGTGGAGATCACCCGCGACGATGCCTGGGCCGAGCGACCGCGCAGGGTTCATCGACGCGCCCGTGATCGGCCCGCCGAACATCGCGTCGAGACCGACGGTCGCGCCGATAGCGATTGCAGCTGCTTCACCGACCGCTCGTGTGTCGGTGGCGACGGCCATGATCACGAGCATCAGGAAGAAGGTGAGCACGGTCTCCCAGACGAAGGCCTGCGCATCACTCCCACTCGGAAAGGTGGCGCCGATGTGGGCGAGGTCGCCGAGCGACGCCCGCAGCAGAGCGGCGGCGACAAGCGCGCCCGCGAGCTGCGCTGTCCAGTACGGAAGGATCTGCCGGCGGGGAAAGTGACGAGTGAGCGCAAAGGCGAGCGTGACCGCCGGGTTGAGGTGTGCGCCTGAGACGTGGCCGAGCGCGTAGATCATGACCATGATCACGAGCCCGAAGCTGATCGCAACGCCGACGTGCCCGAGCTGACCGGTCTTCGCGTCGACCATGATCGCGCCGCACCCCGCAAAGACGAGCGCGAATGTGCCGACGAACTCCGCGGCCAGCCGGCTCAAGCGGACGCGGCCGAGGACGGCCCCGGTCACAGGCTGCAAGTCACGAGGCCGTCAGGAAGCAGGGTGAAGGTCTTCCGGAAGCAGCTCGGCGATCAACGCCTGCACACGTTCGTCGAGCTCGTCGCGGATACGGCGCACGGTTGCGAGGTCCTGGCCGGCGGGGTCGTCGAGCACCCAGTCCTCGTACCGCTTCCCGGGGAAGATCGGACACGCATCACCGCATCCCATGGTGATGACGACATCGGCAGCGCGCACGACCTCGTCGGTGAGGGGCTTCGGGAACTCCTCGCCCATGTCGACTCCGATCTCACTCATCGCCTCGACGACGGCGGGGTTGATCTCGTCGGCAGGGGCGCTGCCCGCGGAGCGGACGTGGATGTTGCCGCCCGAGCGCAGCTTGACGAGGCCGGCAGCCATCTGGCTCCGCCCGGCGTTGTGCACGCAGACGAACAAGACCTCGGGCATTTCCTTCGTGATCATGCCTTCCGCCTGGGCGAGCGCCTTCAGTCGCTCGCGTGCGAACCGGTGTGCGAGCACGGGCACGAAGACGTTGATCCGGCCGCCCCCGAGCAGGTCGGCCGACTCGCCGACATAACGCTCGATCGTCTCCTTCGAAAAGATCCCGGCGAATTCATCTGCGAGCGCTTCTGCTACCTGGCGAACATGGTGCTGCGTGACCGGATCGAGAGCCTGGCTCATTGCGAGCTCCTCACGTATCGACGGCGATCTATGTGCTGGAGTCTTACGTGGTCATCGATGCCTGTCAATATCTAGGTGGTGAAGACGATTACGACAGCGACGCCTACCTGCCCCCCGCTTCTGGCCGGGGCGCTCGACCCGACGGACGCGGACAGCCTCGCTCGAGTCCTTCGAGTGCTTGCCGATCCGGCTCGCCTGCGGATCCTGAGCCTGATCCAGGCACAGCCGACTGGCGAAGCGTGCGTCTGCCATCTCATCGAGCCACTCGGGCTGACACAGCCGACAGTCAGTCACCACCTGAAGGTGCTGCTCGAGGCAGGCCTCGTCGAGCGTGAGCAGCGCGGAAGCTGGGCCTACTTCCGCGTTCTCGCCGATCAGCTGGCCTCGGTGCGAGAGCTCCTGGCCTAGCAGCAACCTGCGTGCGCGGCTGGCCGGATTACCGGCAGCCCTTTCGTCTCGGGCGATCTCGTCTTCACTGCCTTGACGATCGCGCCGTGCATTCCGTCGGCCACCTGGTGGGTGAACTCCACGGAGATGTGCTCGAACCCGGCCGCCTCGAGCCCGGCTTCGTACTCACCCTTCGAGAGCGCACCGGCGATGCAGCCGACGAAGCTTCCACGTTCAGCGCGCTCGTCGGGCGACAGTCGGTCCTCCGCAACGATGTCGCTGATCCCGATCCTGCCGCCAGGCATGAGAACGCGCGCGATCTCCGTGAGCACCGCCGGCTTGTCGACGGAGAGGTTGATCACGCAGTTCGAGATCACGACATCGATCGAGTCCGCGGGCAACGGGATCTGCTCGATCACTCCCTTGAGGAAGTGGACGTTGGTCACGCCCGCCTCGGCGACGTTGGCGCGCGCAAGCGCCAGCATCTCGTCGGTCATGTCGAGGCCGTATGCGGTCCCTGTCGGCCCGACTCTCTTCGCCGAGAGGATGACGTCGATGCCGCCGCCCGAGCCCAGGTCGAGCACCGTCTCGCCCTCGCGAAGCTCGGCGACGGCGGTCGGATTTCCGCAGCCGAGCGACGCGAGCGTCGCCGCCTCCGGTAGCTCGCCGCGCTGCTCCTCGTCGTACAGCGCCTCGCCGAACTTCGACGGGTCCGTCTCGCCGTCGGCGCAGCACGAGCCGCTCCCGCAGCCACAGCTTCCGGCGCCTTCTGAGACCGCGCGGGCGGACTCCGCGTAGCGCCGCCGCACCTCCTCGCGAAGATCGTCAGCGGTGGTGGACATCAACAACACGCCCCTTTCAGGTCGGCGACCGCGGCGAGCGTCTCCACCGCGTCGCGCTTCAGAGAGAAGTAGGCCCACTTGCCCCGTTGCTCACGATCGAGCAGTCCGGCGTCCGTCAGCTTCTTCAGGTGATGGCTCACCGTCGGCTGCGACAGGCCGAGCGCAGGCTCGAACTCACATGCGCATACCGGCTCGGCGCTCCGAGCAAGCGCATTCACGATGCGCACGCGTGCCGGATCGGCGAGCGCCTTGAAAAGCTCTGCTGTCGCCAGCGCCTCCTCCTCCGAGATGGCCGCTGCAGCGAGAGGCGCACAACACGCCACGGGCACCGCCGTCTCGATCGTCATCCCGTCGCCTCCTTCATATCGACGTTTGCCAATGTATCGAAGAACGTCGATCTGTCAACTCTTGGCCCGCGTTGCGAGAGCGTGGAGGTCGACCTCCGACACGGCGTCATCGCCGTCGCACTCGTGCTGACGGCGCCGAGCCCGCGAACTGAGGCGATGGGCTTTCCGCCGTGGGGCCGGCCTCACGGCCGGCCCCACGAGCGAGAAGGTTTACGGGCCGACGATCCTTCCGTCGACAACCGGACCGACTGGAGAGTGGGCTGTCACGTAGTCGACGGCGACCTGCAGCAGATCGTCGCCCGGCTGCAGAACGTTGGTGCCCTGCGAGAACACCGTGTAGCCGTCGCCACCCGTGTACATGAAGTCATTGGTGACGAAGCGAACGCTGTCCGCCGGGCCGATCACCGTCAGCGGCCCGCTGGGACCATCCGGCGCCTTCCACATGCCGTCGATGACGGGAGTGGTGCCGTTGCAGTGGAACTGCACCTTCAGGCCGGAGATCTGCGGGAACCGCCCGGTGGCAATCGCCGGGTTGCAGACCGGCGAGAAGCCGTTCAGATACGCCTGCTCCATCTGCGCACCGGTCAGCGTCAGGATGACGGTGCGGTTGCCGAACGGGAGCACCGAGAACATCTCGCCCCAGGTGATCTCGCACGGCTGCTCGCTCGCCGACGGCGGAGCGCAGTTGACGTCCGCGCGCAGGCCACCCGAGTTGGTGTACGCACCGTCGAGACCCGGATAGGCACCCCGCATCGCGTCGGCGACCATGTTCCCCATCGCCGACTCGAACAGCCTCGTCGGTGCTCGCTTGATGTCGAACTGCTGCGTCCCGATCACCTTGTTGCGGAGCACAGCAGTCTGCGCGTTGGCGTCGTCGACGATCGCCTGGACGTCAGCGCGCTTGGCGACCCCGATGTTCTTGGCGATTCGGGTCGCCCCGCCCGCCCACTCGACGTCACCGCCGTTCACGACCATCTGCACGACCGAGTAGCTCGCGCCGGCGTTGATCCCTTCGGCGACGAGGATGTCGCCCACCATCAGGTTGGAGACCCGGTGGGTGTGACCGGCCATGATCACGTCGACGGTCGTGTCCTGGACGCCCTGCGCGATCGTCATGATCGGGCCTTGCCAGGGCACCGGCGGGGTCCCGTCGACCGCGTTGGAGCCGAGAGCGGTGCCCTCGTGGATCAGGACGACCTGGATCTGCACGCCCTGGTCCTTGAGCTTCGCCGACTCGGTCTTGATCGTCTGGATCGCGGGCAGGAACTTCAGCCCTTCGGTCGCGCCCGCCTTCACGAGCTCGGGCGTGCTCTCCAGCTCGATCCCGATCACTCCGACCTTGAGCCCCTTGTAGGTGAACACCCTGGTTCCCTTGACCCAGTCGGGGTTCTTCAACGTGTCCTCGTCGACGATGTTGGCGCCGAGGAACGGGAAGTGCGCACGCGCCTGGTGCTGCTTCAGACGGTCCACGCCGTAGTCGAACTCGTGGTTTCCGTACGACGTCGCCTGGAGGCCCCAAGCGTTCTCCACGTCGATCGCCGGCTTGTCCTCGAGCAGGCCCGAGTTCGCCGGTGAGGCACCGACGTTGTCGCCCGACGCGAACAGGAACGAGCTCTCCGAGAGCTGTGCCGCTTCCTCGTCGAACATCGTCGCGAGCTGCGCGCTGCCGCCGACCGACACGTTGAGGCCGTCCATCGTCATCGACGTCGGCTCGAGTTGGCCGTGGAAGTCGGTCAGGCCGACGAACGGCACGACCATGCGCTGGTCGCCTCCGCGGAGGAGGTCGAGCCGAACCTCTCCTTCCGACTGCTGCGGCTCGGGAACGCCGAGCAGATATGCGAGCGTCGGCGCGAGGTCGATCGTACGCAGACCCTTTGCGACCACTCCGGGCCGAATCGCGTCGCCGCTCGCGATGAACGTCGCCCGCATGTTGACGTTGGCGTTCTGCACCTGGACGTCCGGCACGTAGCCGTGCTGGCCGAAGAAGGCCGACCGAGCCACGAGCGTGCCAGGAGTCGCCGCGTCGAACTGGTACGGCGGATAGGCGAACACGACGAGGTCGCCGGTGCGCGTCGGATGCGCCATATCGACGGTCGTGCCCGGGCCGTTCGGGATGTAGCGGGCTTCCGCCTTCGTGTAAGCCCGGTCGATCGTCTTCCAGCCTTCCGGCGAGTTGTCCCCGGTCCAGTCGTTCGGATCGGAGAGCCCGAGGAAGGCCGCCTTGATCGCGGCGACGGTCGAAGCCTCGTCGCCCGCGGCGACCTGCTGGAACCCGCTGGCCGGGTCACGTCCTGCGAGGTTGAGGTAGATCTGGACGGTGCCGCCGGCCCAGCAGGCCTTCGCCTTGCCGATGGTCTCACCGGTGGCCGGGCGGCAGTTCGAGGTCTGCGGCTTCGAGAGCAAGCCCATGTCGACGAGCACCTTGCTCGCGTCGATGGCAAGGAACTGCGGCGCGAAGCCGTGATCCGAGGACACGAAGTTCGTCGCCCCGCTGGGCATGAGCGAATCGACGAGGGCCAGCGTGTCGTCAGCACCCTTGTACGCCCTCTCCAGGAACGCCTTGCGCTGCTGGACGCGCTTGTCCGGGGTGCCGTTCACCTGCACGTCGTCGTACGCGGGGTTCGGCGCCCCGTTCGGCAGGGTCTGGGTCACGAGCCCGAGGAACTGGTGCTGGAACTCGTCCGTCGTCGGGTACCCCACCATCGCGAGGTCGGGCTTGTACTTGTCGAGGATGTACTTGATCATCGGCTGATGGCCTGTAGCCCAGTACAGGCCTTGCTGGACGTACGTCTCCTCGCTGACGATCCCGGACTCCACGATCGCGAAGTCGGCAGCCGTGGCAGTCGGGAACTTCTGCGCCAGGTATTCGGCGAAGTCGCCGGTGAACCCGGATTCCGACCAGCCCGGCCAACTGGCGATCGCTCGCGAGACAGACGTGTGGAACAGCCGCACCTTGGAGAGGTTCCCGGTCAGCTCTTCGACCTTCACGAGCATGCCGGCCGTCATTCCGTCGAGCGAGCCTCCGGAGATCTTCACCTTCACGTCGCCGAACACACCCTTGGGCAGGTTGGCGACAGCGTCGGCACCGCTCTTGCTCGGCGAGAACAGCACCTTGTCGTAGTCGACCTTGCCGTTGTTCGTGGAGTCGTAGATGTATGCGTTCAGGCCGTACTTGTCGACGCCGAAGTCGAGGACGCGCAGGCGCATCTCCTTCGCCGGGCTGAACGACTGCGGTGTTCCGGACCAGCCGGTTGCATCGACCGGTTGCGCTCCGGGGAAGGGAGCCTGTCCGGCGAATCCGGCCGGGTGGTCGAACTGGAGGCCGAACGAGGCGACGAAGGCCGCGTTGTCGTCCGCACTGATGTAGTTCGTCGCCACGCCGCGCCCGGAGAAGAAGCTCTGGAAGTCGACGGTCGGGCCGTTGATCGCGCCGATGCGGCCGCCCGCCCACTCGATCTGGGCGACCTTCTTGCCGCCGCGCTCGGCGGACTGCGCGAGGGTCTCGGCCTGGAGAACGCCCGAGTCGAACGACGCGGTGCGGTTCCCGAACGGCGCTCCGTTGATGTGGAAGGTGTTGTTCGTCGAGCCGTGCACGCCGGGCCACGCACCGGTCGCGAGGCTGTACCAGCCCGCGCCCGTGTTCGGCGGCGCCTGCGTGAGGAGCCCCTCGCCGCCGGCCTTGGCGCCAGACTTGAGGAACTTCGCGATCGTCGGCATCGACTTGTTCGCCGCGTAGTACGAGGCGAGATCCTGGCGCATGCCGTCGGCGACGAAGAAGACCGCGGAGCTCTCTCCCCCGCTCAAGGACGTTCCCGACGCCTTGGTCGTCGACGTCCCTCCGACGCCCGTAAAGACAGCTAGTACGAATACGAACACGAGCAGCAGCACAACGCGGGCTCGCGAGCTCAGCATCTCACCCTCCCCTGTATGTGATTCGCGGGACGCGGTCGCACCGACCACGCGGCCTGACGACCTCCCCGCCCCCCTCGACCTTGCAGCGGCAACTTCAAAGCCCTCTCTCGACCATCCCCCAACGGACCGCGCCATCATCCCGTCGCACGGTGGCGATGTCAATCCGCCCAGGCTGCCGTTTGAGGTGTTGAGGTGACGTTGTCGCGTCTAACTCTCGACTGGCATCGACGTCGAACGCTCGTGACCCGTCGATGTGCTCGCGGTGGGAGCGAGCGTGTGGCGGTCCGCCGTACTGCCAACGCACATCGACGAAAGGGAAGCGACATGCCGACACGCCCGAGCGCCCTCGCATCCGCGAGCAGGCCGACCAGGTGGAGGCGCCACGTCGCCCTCCCTGTCCTCGTAGTCCTGACCGCCGCTCTCGTCGGCGTGCCGCTGTCCGGCGCGCAGAGCAAGACATCAGCGAAGCCGGTCGGGATCTCGACGGTTCACGTGGTCACCCTCGTCACGGGCGACGTCGTGCGCGTGGCCGAGCGCAGCGACGGCAGGCGTTCCGTCAGCCTCGAGCCGACGGAGACTGGCGCGGTACCCAACGCGGCGATCAGCGAGGCGGGCGACCACCTCTACGTCGTGCCGCAGCGGGCCGCGCGGCTGCTCGCGAAGGGCCGCCTCGATCTCGATCTCTTCGACGTCGCAGCTCTCATCGACCTGAAGTACGACGACGCGAGTCGCTCGACGATCCCGGTCATCGTCGACTACGGCCGAGGCACGGTCGCAGCCGACGAGTCTCGAAGCGCCGCGATCGACGCCGCGAAGAAGACCGTCACGATCGCCTCCGTCGGTGCCGCTGCGTACTCGGCCAACAAGGAACGAGCGCGAGGCTTCTGGCGCTCACTGACGACAGGGGTGGACGCGTCTGGCGCCGCAACGGGACTCTCCGACGGGGCCGCCCGCGTCGATCTCGACGGCCGTGTCGAGCCTACACTCGACGTCTCGGTGCCTCAGATTCACGCCCCGGAGGCATGGGCCGCGGGCTACGACGGCACGGGCTCGAAGGTCGCCGTCCTCGACACCGGCTACGACCCGACGCATCCCGATCTCGCGGGCCAGGTGACCCAGACCGCCAATTTCACGACCGACCCGACGGTCACGGACGGAAACGGGCACGGCACGCACGTCGCCTCGACGATCGCAGGCACGGGCGCCGCCTCGGGCGGCAAGTACCGCGGCGTCGCTCCCGGCGCCGACCTGATGATCGGCAAGGTTCTCGCCGACGCGGGCTACGGCGAGGACTCGTGGGTGATGGCCGGCATGGAATGGGCCGTCGCGCAGCACGCTGACGTCGTGAGCATGAGCCTCGGCGGCGACGTCACCGACGGCACCGATCCGCTGAGCCTGGCGATCGACGACCTCTCCGCGCAGTCCGACACGCTCTTCGTCGTGGCCGCGGGCAACAACGGCGCACCCGAGACGGTGGCAACGCCGGGCACAGCCGACGCCGCGCTGACGGTCGGCGCGGTCGACGACACCGACACGCTCGCATGGTTCTCGAGCCGCGGCCCGCGCTCCGGCGACCGCGCGCTCAAGCCGGACGTGTCAGCTCCCGGAGTCTCGATCATCGCTGCCCGAGCGGCCGGGACGTCGGAGGGCTACCCGGTCGACGACTACTACACGAGTCTCGACGGCACGTCGATGGCAACGCCGCACGTCTCGGGGGTCGCAGCGATCCTCAAGAACGAGCACCCCTCGTGGGACGGCGAGCGGATCAAGTCCGTCATCAGCAGCTCGACCGTGGCCGTGCCGGGGTCGACGGCGTTCGAGACAGGGACCGGGCGGGTCGACGCAGCGAATGCGATCGCCTCCACGGTGGTCTCGAGCCCCTCGCTGAATCTCGGGAACTACCCGTTCCCGCAGACCGACCTCACGCCGACGAAGACGCCGCTGACCTACACGAACCTCGAAAACGCGCCAGCCACACTCGACCTCTCGGTCGCGGCGCAGGACCCGGCGGGAGACGCGCCTGCGGGCGTGACCCTCTCAGCTGACCAGCTGACCGTCCCCGCCGGTGGGCAGGCCACGGTCGACGTCGTGCTCGATCCGAGCACCGCAGTCCTGGGTGACTCCTCCGGCGTGATCGTCGCCGACGCAGGAAGCGGGCAGACGGTCCGCACGGCTTTCGGGTTCACGCTCGAGAGCGAGCACTACAACCTCACGGTCGAAGTCGATCCGCGGGCCGGCACGCAGAGCGCGACGCACACGGTCGCTCTCGTCGGCCTCGACCCCTTCAGCTACGACCAGCGCGAGCTGATCGGCGACGGCAGCCCGCAGTCAGTGACCTTCCGGCTACCTCCGGGCACGTACAGCGCAAGCGCGCTCACGTTCGGGATGGCTGCCGACGAGGCGCAGGAGGGGGTCGTGAGCTTCGACCCGACGATCCATCTCACGTCGAACACGAAAGTCGTCCTCGATGCCGGGAAGGCGAAGCCGTTCACGTACGTGACGAGCCGTCCCGCGTCGAGCGACGGACAGATCATGCTGGCCGACTGGAGCGCCGAAGGTGGCTTCGCAGGCCTCATCTTCGCCGGGAACGTCGACCGCCTGTACGCAACGCAGTCCGACCCGTCGGGAGGCGCGACGTTCACGTCCTCGCTCAACTGGATGCTCTCGCAGCCGGCCGCCGAGGTCTTTCCCGCCTCGGGCGAGTCCGTTCCCATGCAGTCGCTCGCGGCACCCGGTCAGCAGCCGTGGGACGTCCCGGTCGAGCGGTTCGAAGGCACCTACAAAGTGGTCAACGCGGGTGACGCCGGCAACCTGGACACGTCAGCGGCAAATCGCTCGATCGCAGTCGTCGCCGGCAATTGCGGCGACCTCACCGACGCCGCAAAGGCACTCAAGGCGGCGGGAGCGGTCGCGATGGTCGCGTATGCGGGTGACGGAGCGGAGTGCGCGGGGACGGTCGAGCAGCCTTCGGTGCTCCCGGCGTTCCAGGCCCGGCCCTACGACGCGACGCGCCTCCTCGCTTCAAGCGGGAAGCCGGGGCGGATCGTCACCCACTACACCACGAAGTACATCTACGACCTCATGGGCGCCTGGCTGGACAAGGTGCCCGCGGGAGCCACGCTCGACGGGCGCGCGAAGCGCGTCGCAACGTTCGACGAGCGGTACGACTCGCTCGGCGGCACGTCGAGAGAGGGCTACAAGGTCTGGGACCTCCGCATCGGCTGGGTGCCAGGGCGCGGCGTGGCCGCGTTCGGGCTCGTCCGGCCGGTGTCGGTCCCGGGCAATGTCATGCACTACGCGAGCCCGATTGCCGAGTGGGAGCGCTGGGTCGAGGTACGTAGCGCAGAGGGTGCCCCGGAGACGTCGCTCGCGGCGCCGAGCGTCCCGGTCGTCGCGGGCAAGACGATCAGCGACCGCTGGTTCGGCGGCCCCGTCACGACGAGCCTCTCACCGCTCGTTGCCAAGTACGGCTGGCAGGCATACCCCTATCGCCAGGGCGACTTCATGTGGCTCTTCACGTCGTCGTTCGTGGACGACGCGGGCCACGTCGGCGGGCCGATCTACCTGAACGAGTTCGAAGGGAAGCTGTACCAGGACGGAGAGCTCGTCCTGGACGTCATCGACGATCCGATCTGGATGCAGACCGTGTCGCCGCCCGAGGCTCACGACTACGAGCTCGTGTACACGACGCATCGCCAGAGCGCCTTCTCGCAGCGATCGATCGCGTCCGAGACCGCGTGGCACTTCCGGTCACAGACCCCGAGCGGTGATCACGATGTCCTCCCACTGCTGAGCGTCGACTACGACCTCGGGTTGACGAAGTACAGCTCGGCGTCCCCGGGCGCGTACAGCTTCGGCGTGAAGTTCGCGATGCCGCTCGAGGTCGATCCAGCGCCGCTGGCCAAGGTCACCGTCGAGGTCTCGTGGGACAAGGGCACGACCTGGGCGAAGGCTGCTCTCAAGAACTGCGGGCCGAGCGGTTGCACGGCCCAGGTGCAGAACATCCGGAACAAGTCCGCGTCGCTTCGCGTCACCGCGACCGACACAGCCGGTAGGTCCGTGCGCCAGACCATCGTCGACGCCTACCTCGTCAGGTAGCAGGAGATCACGAACCCGTAGTCGCCGGCGGGCGGAGAGGCGCGCGCCCTCTCCGCCCGAATCCCCCGGCTCTCATCGCTCGGCGTCATCCGCTCGATCCTCCGTACGGCCGATGGGCCGTCGCCGCGTGGCGCGGGAGCATGGGCGGACGATGTCGGCAGGCCTCGGGCGGATGGGTGATAGGGAGCGTCCGGCCCGGGTACGCTCGGCTGGCGGTGGGCCGGTGGTGGGGCCAGCCTTGGGGCCAGCGCTGGGGGGAGCGTGTCGTTCCCGCCCGAGGCGCCGACATTGGGCACACATCGGGGACAGTCGGCTCGTCGCGAACTGCGCCGCGAGCCTGCCTCAATGGGTCGCGAGGTACGCGGCGGCAAGCGCGACGGCGACGACGAGCCCGACAAGCGGCACGACGATTGCTATCCAGGTGCCGATCAGGATCACGAGAGCGGCGGGGCTCTCCCCTTCGCTGACGATGCGCCTGAGATGCTCGGCCTCGTGCTCGGCCGCACGGATCGGATGGAGCAGAGGAGGCGCGTGTCGCTCCTCCTTGCCGGCTCGGTCTTCCCGTCGCGGGTCGGTGGGCGCCGTGACCATCCAGAGGCCAACGGTGGTCTTCATCCCGTGCAACGGTCATCCGCCAACCGAACGATCGTCGAGCGGAGCGCGAACTCCTCCAACCAGCCGTTGCAGCACGGCGCGCTGATGGTCCGTGTGGGCGATGCCCTGCATCGCCACGTCCGAGCAAGGATGCCTCTACCCGAAGCTTCCTCGACAGCACCGGAGACTCCATGGCCCGCACGATCGTTCTCTTGCTCGTTGTCGCCGCGGCGATCGCCGGAGGAGTCGCAGGCGGCGTGATCGGGCTACTGCTGGACGGGGAGCGCCCGAAAGCAAGCGCCGGCGCCACCTCGCAGCCCGCATCCGCCGCTTTGCCAGAGACGGATGGGTTCTCTGAGCAGAGAGAGCTGACACCGGCCGAGATCTACAGGAGCGATGCGCCTGGAGTCGCCGTCATCACGGACACGCAGACCGAGGTGATCCCGTCGACCGTCTTCACGCCGCGCGAGACGCAGCGCGTCGGCGCCCTCGGCTCAGGCTTTGTCATCGATCGGAGAGGGGACATCGTCACGAACGAGCACGTCGTTCACGGTGCGACCGGAGTCCGGGTCGGGTTCGCGAGTGGCGCTTCGTATCCGGCCAGGATCGTCGGCACCGACCCCTCCACCGACATCGCGGTCGTACGGGTGCGCGCACCTGCGTCCGCGCTGCATCCACTCGTATTTGCGAGCTCGAGCGCGGTCGCGGTGGGAGAGCCCGTCTACGCGATCGGCAATCCATTCGGACTCGATCGAACGATGACCGCGGGGATCGTCAGCGCGACCGGACGTGACATCCAGGCTCCGAACGACCTCACGATCGCGAATGCGATCCAGACGGACGCTTCGATCAACCACGGGAACTCCGGCGGCCCGCTTCTCGATCGCTTCGGCCGCGTGGTCGGCGTCAATGCCCAGATCGAGGGCGGAACGGTCGACGCGAACGTCGGTATCGGCTTTGCCATTCCGAGCGACACCGCCCGCTCCGTCGCACACCAGCTGGCCTCGAGCGGACATGCGGCTCATGCCTGGCTCGGAGTCGAGATCGAGACGATCGAACCCGACGTGGCGCAGGCAGTGCGTGGCCTTCCCGCCCACGGCGTCGCCGTCATGAGCGTCGTCAAGGGCAGCCCCGCCGCACATGCGGGCCTCGCAGCTGCGACGCGGCACGTCGCCGCTGACGGGGCCGGCAGCTTTGTCGGCGGCGACACGATCGTCGGCGCGGAAGGAACGGCGATCTCGTCGTCAGCCCAGCTCGGTGCGGTCGTCGCCCGTCACAAGCCGGGCGACACCGTCGCCTTCGAGGTGGTTCGCGACGGAGTCAGCCGCACGGTCGACATCACCCTGGGCAACGCCCCGGCATAGGCCGACGTACGATGAGCGGCGCCACCATGGACGAGCAAGGAAGGAAGCGGGTCACCGTCCTCGTCGCCGACGATCACCCGCTCTATCGAGAAGGTGTGGTGCGCGCGCTCCGCGCGAGCGGTCAGATCGAAGTAGTCGCGGAGGCCGAGGATGGGCGCTCTGCGCTCGCCGAGATCCAGAAGCACGTACCCGACATCGCCCTGCTCGACTACAAGCTCCCGGAGCTCGATGGAGTCGCAGTGACGAATGCGGTCGTCCGGGAGCGGCTGTCGACGCGTGTCCTGTTCGTCTCCGCCTTCACCGACAGCGGCGTCGTATACAAGGCGCTCGAAACGGGCGCGGCCGGCTTCATATCGAAGGAGGCAAGACGCGAAGAGATTGTGGACGCCGTGCTGGCTTGCGCACGTGGTGAGAACGTCGTGCCACAGGACGTTGCGGCGAGCCTCGTCTCGGAGATCCGGCTCCGCAAGCAGGACGACGCGCCTGCGCTCACACCGCGCGAGCAGGAGATCCTCCACCTGATCGCCGCCGGCAAGAGCCTGCCGGAGATCGCGAAGGAGCTCTACCTGGGGCTCACCACCGTGAAGACTCACGTTCAGCATCTGTATGCGAAGCTCGAGGTGTCGGACCGCGCGGCGGCAGTGGCAAGCGCAATGCGGCGCGGCTTGATCGAGTAGGAAGGTGTCGAGCTCGACCTTCGCCGTCGCGCCCGGGGAAGCGACAGCCGAAGCAGAACGCGTCGTCGCCTGGCTTCGGTTCCCGGCGATCGCACTCATCGCCCTCGGTCAGGGCCTCGACCATCCGAATCCCCATGCGACGGGTTTCGTCGTGACGCTGGCGCTGTTCTCCGCCTGGAGCGCAGGGTTGCTCGCCTGGGTGTATCTCCGGCCGGCAAGCATCGGCCTCGCCCTGGCGGCCACGTGCATCGACATCGTCGCGATAAGCGTCCTCGCCGTCCTCTCCGGAGGGCCTTTCTCCCACGCGAGACTAGCCTTCTTCCTCGTTCCCGTCGCCGTTGCGTTTCGCTTTCGCCCTGCGATCACGAGCGCCGCCATGGTGTTCACCACACTGGCGTACGTCGTGCAGGCGCTCGCGCATCCGGCAAGCGGAGCGCCTCAAGCGGGGCGCTTCATCTTCATCCAGGCGGGATACCTGGCCTGGATCGGGGTCGCGTGCGTGCTCCTCTCGCTGCTGCTCGGACGACGGACGATGCTCATAGAGGGGCTCGTCGTCGATCGCACGCGCCTCCTGGATGACGCGCTCGAGGCGGAGCAGCGAGAACGCATCGCGCTCGCAGAAGGACTTCACGACCAGGCCATCCAGAACCTGCTCTCGGTTCGACACGAGCTCCAGGAAGCCGGGGAGGCTCTCTCTGCGCATCCGGCCCTCGCCCGCGCCGACGCGGCCATCGCAGAGACGATCAAGCAGCTCCGCGACGCGGTCTTCGACCTTCATCCGTACGTTCTCGAGGGAGCCGGTCTCGAGGCCGCGCTTCGTTCGGCAGCCGGGGAGTCCGCGAAGCGCGCAAATTTCGAGCTCCGACTCGACCTCCGATACAAGGAGCGCCATCCACAGGAGCAACTCGCGTACTCCGCCGCGCGCGAGCTCCTGGCAAACGTCGTCCAGCACGCCCGCGCGACCCGGGTCACGGTGCGGCTTGCCGAGGAGTCCGGCGAGCTCGTGCTCGTCGTCGAAGACGACGGACGGGGCTTCCCTCCCGAACGGCTGGCCGAAGCGCTCGCCTCCGGCCACGTCGGCCTCGCCTCGCAACGCTTCCGGGTCGAGGCCGCAGGAGGCAGCATGGTGGTCGTCTCCGAACCAGAAGAGGGCACTCGAGCCGAGATTCGCCTCCCCGGCTAGACGTCATCACGCCTGACGGTCGGAGTCACATCCAGCCGAGATCGCCCAGCATCTGACCCAAGGTGGCGAGCGAGGCGAGATGGATACCGAACCCGTCGAACTCGAGCAGCACGCTCTCGATGAGCGTCACTTTCTGGAGCTGTGAGAGCGGGACCCCGGAATCCGCACAGGCGTCGAACGCAACGACGACTGACCGGGCCACGCAGCGCGCGGTAGCACCATGCGCCGTCGACGTGACTGTCTCCCCGGAGCCATTTCCGTTGCCGTTGCCGTTGAACGTCGCCATTCCGCCCGCAGCTTGCACCGGGAACCCGAGCTCGAGCCATCCACCGCTCGCACCATTCGCACGTTGAGATCACCTCCTCCATGCGGACGAGACTCGCCTGCGATCGCAGCGAGCGGGCCGCTTCGGACTCGGCAAGGGGCCGATCGGTCGATTCCGACGAAGAGGCGCGGAGCCCAAGCTTGAGCGGTGAGGAGTTGCCGACCGTTGCTGTTCTCAACGACCGAGGGAGGCCGACATGGCAGTAGGTGTTCGATCCACGTTGCCCGGTGTGACCCAGAAGCAGTACGAGCAGGTGACCAAGAAGGTGTTCGGCCAGTACCCCCCGGACTCGAGCCGAGCGCCGGACGGCTTGATCGTCCACAGTGCAGGCCCGAGCCCGGATGGTTGGTACATCTACGACATCTGGGAGACCCCGGAGGACTTCAAGCGGTTCGGGCAGGAAAAGCTGGAGCCGGCCGTGCAAGAGGTCATGGGCGCCGGGATGTTCATGGACCAGTCACAGTTCTTCGAGATCGAGAGCCTCATTCGCTCCAGCTAGCGGGGCGGAGGCTCGTCCCGGGAACCGACCTCGCGCTTCTGCGACCCCTGATGGTTGCCCATGAGCTGAGGTCGGTTCCCGCCCCATCCATGAGCCCACATCGGTCGGGGCAGCGGGATCGGGTCGACGGGCATCGGGAAGCCGGTATGGAAGGAACGCTGGTCGTCAAATGACGGACGACATGAGAGACACGCGGAACCTGCCCTCTCGGAGATCGCACTCGCGGTTTGCCGGCTGCGAGGGCTTCCTGGTCGAGTGCCCGGGCGGTCGGACTCGGCATCGTTCAGGAGGCCGTCACGCTCTGCACGGGGAGCTGTGAGGCCTATCTCGTCGTCCGAGCAGGAAGGCGAGGACGGGTCCTCTTCGTCATCCCCGAAAGCGACGTCGAGCACGTGTCGTTCGATAGACGCGTGATCGCACTCGGTCGCCCCCACCCCGTGTCGGCTCGCGTCGCCGCCTGACGGTTACCCGGTCGCCGCTCTCCCCCGTCACGTCGACCTTCGTACGACAGCGCATGACCTCACTGGGGCGGCTCGACGTGACCATGGTCGAGCTCGTGGCCCAGCTGCCCGAACCCGAGCCGATACCCTCGGGCGCGTGGCCATCCGCTCCGAGATCCGAAACGTCGCGATCGTCGCGCACGTCGACCACGGGAAGACGACGCTCGTGGACGCGCTCCTGTGGGAGTCGGGCGCGTTCCGCGAGAACCAGGACGTCGCCGAGCGCGTGCTCGACACGATGGACCTCGAGCGCGAGAAGGGCATCACGATCCTGGCCAAGAACACCGCAGTTCGGTACCGCGGGACGAAGATCAACATCATCGACACGCCTGGTCACGCCGACTTCGGAGGCGAGGTCGAGCGTGGCCTGACGATGGTCGACGGCGTGCTCCTGCTCGTGGATGCGAGCGAGGGGCCGCTTCCGCAGACGCGCTTCGTGCTGCGCAAGGCGCTGGAGGCGCGACTCCCCGTGATCCTCGTCGTGAACAAGGTCGACCGCCCCGACGCGCGGATCGAGGCAGTCGTGAACGAGGTGTACGAGCTCTTCCTCGATCTCGACGCGGACGAGGGCCAGATCGAGTTCCCGATCGTCTACTGCAACGCCAGGGCGGGGCGCGCATCGCTCTCACCGGACCCCGAGGAGCTCGCCGTCGACCTCCAGCCGCTCCTCGACCTCGTCCTCGAGCGCATCCCCGCTCCGACGTACGAGGAGGGTCACCCGCTCCAGGCGCTCGTTACGAACCTCGACGCGTCGCAGTACGTCGGCAGGCTCGCCTTGTGTCGCGTCGTCCAGGGGACGATCCGCCGTGGCCAGCAGATCGCGTGGTGCCGCGCGAACGGGACGATAGAGCGCGCGAAGGTCACGGAGCTCTACGTCACGGAGGCACTTGACCGCGTCGAGGCAGATACGGCCGGTCCGGGCGAGATCATCGCTGTCGCCGGCATCCCCGAGGTGACGATCGGCGAGACGCTCGCCGATCCGGACGACCCGCGCCCGCTCCCCGTGATCGCCGTCGACGAGCCGTCGCTGTCGATGACGATCGGGATCAACACCTCGCCGCTCGCCGGGCAGTCCGGCGACAAGGTCACCGCAAGCCTCGTCGAGGGTCGGCTTCGCACCGAGCTCATCGGGAACGTCTCGCTTCGCATCCTCCCGACCCCTTCGCCCGACGTGTGGGAAGTCCAGGGACGCGGCGAGCTCCAGCTGGCGGTTCTCGTCGAGCAGATGCGCAGGGAGGGATTCGAGCTCACGGTCGGCAAGCCCCAGGTCGTCACGCGTGAGATCAATGGTCGGGTACACGAGCCCGTCGAGCGCGTCTCGATCGACGCGCCCGAGGAGTACCTCGGCGTCCTCACGCAGCTCTTCGCGCTCCGCAAGGGGCGTACCGAGGCGCTCGTCAACCACGGCAGCGGCTGGATCCGAATGGACGTCATCGTCCCGGCACGCGGTCTGATCGGCTTCCGCACGGAGTTCATGACGGAGACGCGCGGAACGGGGATCCTGCACCACGTCTTCGAGAGGTTCGAGCCGTGGTTCGGCGAGCTCCGCACGAGGCCCACCGGCGCGCTCGTCGCCGACCGCATCGGAAAGACGACGTCGTACGCGATCCTGAACCTTCAGGAGCGCGGCTCGCTCTTCGTCTCGCCCGGCGTCGACGTGTATGAGGGGATGATCGTCGGCGAGAACGCGCGCGCGGAAGACCTCGACGTGAACGCGACGAAGGAGAAGAAGCTGACGAACACCCGCGCGCCGTCGGCGGACGCCACGGTCCGACTCATCCCGCCGCGACCGCTGTCGCTCGACCAGGCACTCGAGTACATCCACGAGGACGAGTGCGTCGAGGTCACGCCGAGCGACATTCGCATGCGCAAGATCGAGCTCTCCGCGCAACGCCGTCAGACCGCGGCCAGCCGCAAGGCACGCGGCCTTGCCGGCCTCGTGCAGGGTTAGGGCGACTACCGCGACTGCGCCGACATCGAGCCGTGGGCGCAGGAGATCGCGGCCACGCGCGGCGGGGCTAGATCGTCTCCGGCACCATCACGATCGCAGCGCAGGGGCACTCAGCCGCGCAGATGCCGCATCCCTTGCAGTAGTCGAGGTCGAACGCGTACGGCTCGTCCGGATCGGCGAGCTTGATCACCGCATTGTCGGGACAGACCCCGTAGCAGTTGTCGCAGTTGAAGCAGTTCCCGCACGAGAGACAGCGCCGCGCCTCGTAGAGCGCCGTCGACTCGTCTAGCCCGCCGACGACCTCCTCGAACGTGGACCGCCTGCGTGCGAGCTCGAGCTGGGGCTGCACGCTCCTCGGCGCGTCCGCGTAGTACCAGGTGTTGAGGAGGTCGAAGTCGGCGAGCTCGTGCTTCTCGACGAGCTCGCGGCTCTCCGCGCGGAGCCAGGCGTCGATGTGTCGCGCTGCCTTCTTGCCGTGTCCGATGGCTACGGTCACCGTCCGCTCCGCGGGCACCATGTCGCCGCCCGCAAAGATCCCCGGGTAGCCGGTCATCATGTTCGGCGCGACCTTGACGACGCCGTCCTCGACCTCGAGCCCAGGCACGCCGTCGAGGAGCGAGAGGTCGGTCTCCTGGCCGAGCGCGAGGACGAGCGAGTCGGCCTCGAGCTCCTCGAGCTCGCCGGTGGGCTGCGGGAAGCCGGTCTCGTCGAGCTCCATCCTCTCCAGGACGAGCTTGGCGCCGTCCACCTGCTTGATCGTCGAGAGCCACTTCATCAGGATGCCCTCCTCCTCGGCCTCCTCGACCTCGAAGTCGTGAGCCGGCATGCGGTCGCGCGTCCGGCGGTACACGACGATCGCCTCTTCGGCGCCAAGCCGCTTGGCCGTGCGCGCGGCGTCTATCGCGGTGTTCCCCCCGCCGTAGACCACGACGCGCCTCCCGAGGAGCGGCCTCTCCTCGCCCTCCATGCTGCGGAGGAGCGAGACCGCGTCCAGGATCTTCGCCGCCTCTCCAGCGGGGATGTACGCGCGCTTCCCGAGATGCGCGCCGATCGCGAGGAACGCGGCGTCGAAGCCGCCGTCCTCCATGGCCTCGCGGATGCTCGTCACGTTGCTGTCGAGCTCGAGGGTCACCCCCAGATCGAGGATGCGCTGGATCTCGGCGTCGAGCACGTCGCGCGGAAGCCTGTAGGTCGGGATCCCGAAGCGCATCATCCCGCCCGCCCGCGGGCCGGCGTCACGAACCGTGACGGTGTGGCCCAGGCGAGCGAGGTGGTAGGCCGCCGACAGGCCGGACGGGCCGGCGCCCACGACGAGCACGCGCTTGCCGGTGCTCGGGACGGAGACCTCCACCTTCCAGCCCCGCTCTCTCGCCTCGTCGCCGAGGAATCGCTCGACCGAGTTGATCCCGACCGCCTCGTCCAGCTGGGCGCGGTTGCAGACCGTCTCGCAAGGCCGGTAGCAGACGCGGCCCATGACGGCGGGGAACGGGTTGTCCTCCATGATCTGCCGCCACGCGCGCTCGTAGCCGGCACCCCCGTCCTCGGCGTCGTAGAGCCACTGCTGAATGTTCTCGCCTGCCGGACACGCGTTGTTGCATGGCGGCAGGCGGTGCACATACACGGGCCGCTCGGTGCGCCAGCTCCCCGTCTTGTTCGCGAGGCTCGAGCCGACGTCCAGTGTGATTGCGAACGGCTTCTCCATCACTCGGCTCTCCCACTCTCGTCCAGCAGACCGAAGCGCCTGATGTTGCGGTCGGCGTGCGCCTGGATCCGTTCGATGACATCGGTTTGAGGCGGATCGCCGAAGAGATGCGCGAACCGCTTCTGGGGTCGCAGGTACTCCTCCACGGGAACGGGGCGCCGGATCTTCGAGACGCTCGTGACCTCGCCGTGCTCTGCTTCGATCACCGGGAACAGCCCGGTCTCCTTCGCGAGCCGCGCGATCTTGATCGTGTCCCCCGCCGCGGATCCCCAGCCGAGTGGACACGGAACGAAGACATGCAGGTAGCGCGGGCCGTGAATCTCCATCGCGCGTTCGACCTTGGCCTCGAGGTCGTGCAGCTCGGCGACGGTCGCCGTGGCGACGTACGGAATCTCGTGCGCCATCGCGATCAGCGCCGCGTTCTTCCCCTGGCCGAAGACGTTGCCCGGCTCATCCCCCACCGGCTTCGTGGTCGCCGTGCGAGCGGCGGGCGGCGTCGCGCTCGAGCGCTGGACGCCGGTGTTCATGTACGCCTCGTTGTCGTAGCAGACGTAGAGCACGTCGTCCCCGCGCTCGAACATCCCGGAGAGGCAGGCGAACCCGATGTCCATCGTCCCGCCGTCTCCTCCCTGGCCGATGACCCGGATATCCGTCCTCCCCTTGACCTTGAGCGCCGCCGCGATCCCGCTCGCGACCGCCGGCGCGTTGGCGAAGAGGGAGTGGACCCACGGGAGCTGCCAGGACGACTCCGGGTACGGAGTGGAGAACACCTCCAGGCACCCGGTCGCATTCGCTGCGATGAGGCGTCCCTCGGTCGCACGCATTGCGGCGTCGAGGACGTAGCGTGCGCCGAGCGCCTCCCCGCATCCCTGGCACGCACGGTGGCCGGAGGTGAGCGTGTTCGAGCGCTCCGTCCGCGCCTGCACCGTGCGCTCGTCGGGGCTGAGCAGCCGGTTGCCGACCGCGAAGGTGCCTACCTGGTAGAGCTTGATCGGCTGAGTCGCCATCCCCGCCTCCTCAGTGGGACCCCGCGGCCACGACACCGAGATCGCGCAGCATGTTCTCTGCATGCGGTCCCGAACGGCGCTTCTGGCTCGCCCGCACGAGCTCGCGCTCCACGAGCTCGACGTTGAGGTCGAGAAAGGTCAGCCGACCCGGTTCGATCCTGCCCTCGAGCACGTCTCCGACGAGTCGTCGAACGGATGCCGTCGTGATCGGTCGCCCTCCGAGCCCCGCGACCACGTCGAAGACCTGTGAGTCGAGGCCCAAGAGCGCAAGTCGTACGTTCTGGCCGACGATGCCGCCGACACCGACCGCGAACGCCTTCTCGAGGACGACGACCCGCCGCGCGTGTCCGAGTGCTGAGCGCAGCTCCTCGAGGGGATAGGGGCGGAAGCACTTGAGGCCGACCGCGCCGATGCGCACACCCTCCTCCCGCAACTCATCGACGACGTCCTCGATCGTGCCGAGCACCGAGCCGAGCGCCAGGACGACCGTCTCGGCGTCCTCGCTCCGGTAACGGCGGAGCAGGCCTCCCGACGCTCGTCCGAACGACTGCGCGAACTCGGCGGCGATCTCGGGTACGAGGTCGAGCGCCTGCATCTGCTTGGCGTGCATGAGGTAGCGGACCTCGGTGAACGCCTCCGGACCGACCATCGCACCGATCGTGACCGGGTCGTTGGGATCGAGCAGCTGACGCGGCTCGAACGGCGGGAGGAAGGCGTCCACCTGCTGCTGGGAAGGGATCTCGACCTGCTCGTACGCGTGCGTGAGGATGAACCCGTCCATGCAGACCATCACCGGAAGCGAGAGCTCCTCTGCGAGCTTGAACGCCTGGATGTGGAGGTCGAGCGCCTCCTGATTCGACTCCGCGTACAGCTGGATCCAGCCCGAGTCACGCTGCGACATCGAGTCGGAGTGGTCGTTCCAGATGTTGATCGGGGCGCCGATCGCACGGTTCGCAACCGTCATGACGATCGGGAGTCCGAGGCCCGAGGCGTTGTACAGCGCCTCTGCCATGTACAGGATCCCCTGACTCGCGGTCGCGGTGTACGCACGCGCACCCGCTGCGGAGGCCCCGATCGCCGCGGACATCGCGGAGAACTCGGACTCGACGTTCAGGTACTCGCACGGTGCGAGCTCACCCGTACGGACGAGGTCGGAGAGGTTCTCGACGATGTGCGTCTGCGGCGAGATCGGATAGGCCGAGATCACCTCGGGCCGGCAGAGCGCGACGCCCTTGGCGACCGCGTACGAGCCCTCGACCTGGCTAGGCATGGACGTGCTCCTTGTGCGCGCCGAGAGCGAGCTCGTAAGCGGCTTCGGCGGCGGCGGCGTTCCCCTCTCCCACCGCGCCTGCAAACCGCTCGCGGATTGCCGCGACGACCGACGGGAGCGTGATCACCCCCGTCAGAGCCGCGAACGCGCCCAGCAGGGGAACATTCGGCAGCGGTCGCCCGAGATGCGCTCGTGCGAGCTCGGTAGCCGGTACCGCGAGCAGGCGCTCGGAGCGAAACTGCGCAGAGAACTCGCCGAGCGAGAGCTCGTCGAAGCTGCGGGTCGTGTTGATCAGGATGTATCCATCCGGCCCGAGCCCACCGAACAGGTCGACCTGGTGGAGCAGCGTCGGATCCTGGACGATGACGCAATCAGGGGCCGAGATCGGCTCCCGGGCCCGGATCTCGCGGTCGTCGATGCGGCAGAACGAGGTCACCGGCGCGCCCATTCGCTCCGATCCGAACGTCGGAAACGCCTGCGCATGGCGTCCTTCGGCGAACGCCGCGAGCGACATGAGCTCAGCAGCGGTTACCACTCCTTGGCCGCCTCGCCCGTGGATCCGAACCTGGAACACGCTCCATACCTCCCGTACCGCTTGATCTCTTGGCCCACTGTTGCGACCCAGGCGTCGCACGGGCATCAGAGGCGAGCCTGATCTCTGTACGGAAAAGCCACAGTCGCCGGTCGGCCGAACCCCGATGCGAAGACCACCCCTCGCGATCGACGATGTCGGCATGACTACTGCGACGGAAACCCCGCGCACGGTTCCGGCACCCGCCCAAGCCGTGCATCCTTCCGCGTCCTTCAGCGCCACCATCCGCGTGCGCCTCGAAAACCGACCGGGCTCGTTCGCGGCGCTCGCCGAGGCGATCGCGCAGGCGGGAGGTCTGCTCGGCGCCATCGACCTCGTGCGAGTGGGGCGCGACCACAAGGTCCGGGACGTGACCGTGCTCGCCGGCAGCGCAGCGCACCTCGAGCGGATCATCGCGGCGGTCTCCGCCGTGGACGGAATCGAGGTAGAGCACGTCTCCGACAGGACGTTCCTCATGCATCTCGGTGGGAAGCTCGAGATCGCTCCGCGCTTTCCGCTCAAGACGCGTGACGACCTTTCGATGGCCTACACGCCCGGAGTCGCACGGATCTCGACGGCGATCGCCGACGACCCCGCAAAGGTCTGGGCGCTCACGATCAAGCAGAACACGGTCGCCGTCGTCTCCGACGGCACGGCCGTGCTCGGGCTCGGTGACGTCGGCCCCGAGGCCGCGCTCCCCGTCATGGAGGGCAAGGCCGTCCTCTTCAAGGAGTTCGGCGGCATCGACGCATTCCCGATTTGCCTCGCAACCAAGGACGTGGACGAGATCGTGCGCACGGTCATCGCCATCGCCCCGGTCTTCGGCGGCATCAACCTCGAGGACATCTCCGCACCACGTTGCTTCGAGGTGGAGCGCCGACTGCGCGAGGCACTCGACATCCCCGTCTTCCATGACGACCAGCACGGGACGGCGATCGTCGTCCTCGCCGCCCTGCTGAACGCGCTCAGGGTCGTCGACAAGCGGATCGAGGACGTCCGTATCGTCGTCACGGGCGTCGGCGCAGCCGGAGCGGCGACGACGGGGGCACTCCTCGCCGCGGGTGCGCGTGACATCGTCGGCTGCGATCGAGCGGGGACGCTGTACCCCGGGCGCGGAGATCTGACTGCCGCGAAGGCTGCCTACGCCGAGTTGACCAACCCGCGCGGCCTGCGCTGTTCCGCCGACGAGGCGCTCGAAGGTGCGGACGTCTACATCGGCCTCTCATCACCGGGCGCGGTCAGCGCGGGCGCGATCCGCCGCATGGCCGACCGGGCGATCGTGTTCGCGATGGCGAATCCGACACCCGAAGTGATGCCCGAAGAGATCACCGACGCGGTGGAGGTCATCGCCACCGGGCGCTCCGACTACCCGAACCAGATCAACAACGTGCTCGCGTTCCCCGGGGTGTTCCGCGGGGTGCTCGACGTTCGAGCGCGTCAGATCACGCACGAGATGGAGACCGCTGCCGCGCACGCGATCGCATCCGTCGTGCAGCCCGACGAGCTCGAGGCGGACTACATCATCCCGAGCGTCTTCAACCGCAAGGTCGCCCCGGCGGTCGCGAGCGCGGTCGCCGAGGCTGCGGAGCTCGCAGGAGTCGCACGCCGACCGCGGACGCAGCGCGGAGCGGACATCGCCGAGCTCCCGCACGGATAGCAGGAACGAGTCATGACCTTCGGAGCGCGCTCAGGCCGCCGCCGGGCAGAGCCGATCGTCGGCATCTTCGGCTGGCCGCAGACGACGAACGAGGCTCTCGCCGCCGAGTGGTGTGCGCTCGGGATCGAGGCGCTCCTCGTCCACCCGGATGAGGCACTTCGGCGTCTCGCGCCCGGGGACACGGCTATCGGTCGGCTGGACGTTCTTCCGACCGTGGACGGAATCGAGCCCGGGATCGAGACCCTCGGCGAGCTTCGCTCATGCGGAGTCCGCGTCCTGAACGACGTCGACGCGCTGGTCGCGGCGCACGACAAGCTCCGCACCGCCGCACGCTTGCGCGAGGCCGGCCTACCGCACCCGGCGACCACCCACATTCTCCGGCGGGAGGACGCTGCGGGTGTCGCCTTGCCGCTCGTCGTCAAGCCCCGCTTCGGAAGCTGGGGGGTTGATGTCCTGCGGTGCGAGACCGTCGCCGAGCTCGAGCAGACGCTCGAGGCGGTGGCGGACCGACCCTGGTTTCGGAAGGGCGGTGCGCTCCTCCAGGCGCTCGTGCCTCCCCTCGGCTACGACCTACGCGTGGTCGTGGCGGGGGGTGAGATCGTGGGCGCCACCGAGCGCGTCGCCCGCGCGGGCGAGTGGCGGACGAACACCGCGCTCGGCGGTACGAGGCGCCCCGCAGACCCGTCCGAGGAGGCGCGTCTTCTCGGTGTTCGTGCCGCCGTGGCGATCGGCGCGGATCTCGTCGGGGTGGACTTGCTTCCCACGGGTGAGGGGTACGTCGTTCTCGAGCTGAACGGCGCAGTCGAGTTCGACAACGCGTACGACCTCCAAGAACGCGACGTGTACGACGCCGTCGCAGCGGCGCTGGGGCTTCCCCGAAGGCACGGCTGGAGCTCGGGCGGGATTTCTGCCTCGAACTCATCGAGAATGACGCCGTGACTATCGCCGCCGAGTCAGTCGACGTCATCCTCCGCGACGGGAGCACGCTTCGCCTGCGACCTCCGTTGAGCTCCGACGCGGACGCGCTCGTCGACTTCTTCCGAGGCCTCTCCGACGACAGCCTCTATCGCCGCTTCCACGGCCACCCCAGCCTCGACGTGCGCCTCGTCGAGCCGTCGCTCGACCCCGACTGGGCCGAACGCGGCGCGTTCATTGGCGCCGTGGCTGAGGACGGCGTAGAGCAAATCGTCGCTCTTGCGAACTACGTGCGGCTCCGGGATCCCGCTGCGGCCGAGGTCGCCTTTGCGGTTGCGGACGCGTACCAGGGCCGAGGCGTCGGAACCCGGCTGCTCGAGCAGCTCGCGGCACGCGCAGCGCAGCAGGGCATCGAGCGCTTCGTCGCGGTGGTGATGTCGGGGAACACGCCGATGATGCGCGTCTTCGAGGACGCCGGGTTCGAGGTCACGCGCACGCTCGAGGGCGGCGAGACGGAGGTTGCGTTCCCGATCGCGGCGACAGAGGCGTTCGCCGAGCGCGTCGCGGAGCGCGACCACGTCGCGGTCGTTGCGTCCCTGCGTCCCTTCTTCGAGCCGACGACGGTCGCCGTCCTCGGCGCCTCCTCGCGGCGGGGGACGATCGGAGGCGAGCTCTTCCGAAACATCCTCGAAGCCGACTTCACGGGCGCCGCCTTCCCCGTGAACAGGAAGGGCGAGCCTGTGGCAGGGGTCAAGGCCTTCCGCTCGGTCTCGGAGATACCGGAGGCCGTCGACCTCGCCGTCGTCTGCCTCCCGGGAGAGCACGTGCTCCCGGCAGTGGCTGAAGCACTCCGGGCAGGCACGAAGGCGATCTGCGTCATCTCGGCTGGTTTCGCGGAGACGGGATCCGAAGGAGCCCGGCGACAAGACGAGCTCCTCGCCTCGATCCGGGCTCACGGCGCTCGACTGATCGGGCCGAACTGTCTCGGCATCGCGGTCGCGGGTCCCGGGCTGAACGCGACATTCAGCTCTGGGCCGCTTCCCCCGGGAAGCGTCGGGCTCTCGTCGCAGAGCGGAGCGCTCGGGCTCGCACTGCTGGAGGCGGCGGACTCACGCGGAATCGGCCTGTCGGCGTTCGTGTCGATCGGGAACAAGGCCGACGTCTCGTCGAACGACCTCCTCGAGTACTGGGAGGACGATCCTTCTACGACAGTCATCGCTCTCTACCTGGAGTCGTTCGGGAACCCACGCAAGTTCGCGCAGCTCGCCCGTCGCGTCGCTCGCGAGAAGCCGATCCTCGCGATGAAGGGAGGGCGAACGCGGTCCGGTGCCCGCGCCGCCGGATCCCACACCGCGGCGCTCGCGGGATCCGAGACCGCAGTCCAGGCCCTCTTCCACCAGGCCGGCGTGATCCGCGCCGACACGCTCGAGGAGCTCGTAGACGTGGCCGCTCTGTTCTCGTCTCAGCCGCTTCCGAAGGGACGCCGCGTGGCGCTGCTCACGAACGCAGGTGGGCTCGGGATCCTGGCCGCCGACGCATGCGAGGCCGCCGGCCTCGAGCTGCCCCCACTCTCCGACGCGACCCGCGACGCACTGCAGGCGATGCTCCCGACGGAGGCGAGCCTCGCCAACCCGGTGGACATGCTCGGCTCGGCGACCGCGGAGACGTTCGAAGCAGTCCTCCCCCACATCGTTCGCGATCCGGGCGTCGACTCGGTCATCGTGCTCTTCGTCCCGCCCGTCGTCGCGAATGCCGAAGACGTCGCGGCAGCGGTGCTTCGTGCTGTGGAGGCCGCGGCCGTGAGCGAGAAGCCCGTTCTCGGCGTTTTCGTCAGCCACGAGGGAACGCCGGCGGCACTCATTCGGGAGCGCCGCGTGACAGCGTTCCCGTACCCGGAGTCGGCAGCCCGAGCTCTCGGCCGGGTCGTCGAACGCGCCGAGTGGCTCCGCCGGCCGGTCGGAAGAGTCCCGGAGCTCGACGGGATCGACCGTCCCGCCGCCGAAGCGCTCGTGCGCGCGGCTCTCGGGGACTCGAGCGAGGCCTGGCTCACTCCGGCGCAGGTCCGGGAGCTGCTCGCGACGTACCGCATCTCGTTCGTCGCGGAACACCTTGCCGCCACTGTCGACGAGGCGGTGGCCGCGGCCGACGCGCTCGGCTATCCGGTCGTGGTCAAGACCGCAGAGCCCGGTGCGCACAAGACCGAGAAGGGCTTGCTCGCACTCGATCTCCAGAACGGGGCGGAGGTACGCGAAGCTGCGACTCGCATCGGCCTTCCCGTCGTCGTGCAGCCGATGCTCGAGGGGGGCGCGGAACTGCTCGCGGGCGTGGTGCAGGATCCTGTCTTCGGACCGCTGGTCGCGTTCGGCCCCGGGGGCGTGCTGGCCGAGCTGATCGGAGACGCCGCGTTCCGCATCGCGCCGCTCACGGACATCGATGCGCTCGAGCTCGTCACTACGGGGAAAGCCGGCCGCCTCGTCGCGGGATTCCGCGGAGCGACGCCGTCAGACGCGCCGGCGCTCGCCGATCTCGTCCTCCGGCTCTCTCGGCTGGCCGACGATCAGCCCGAGGTCGCGGAGCTCGACCTCAATCCGGTGCTCGGGCTCGCGAGCGGCTACGTCGCCGTCGACGCCCGGATCCTCCTGCGCACACCCCAGCACGTGCAGCGCACGAAGGGCTGGTAGCTCGCCGGGCCTAGGCCTTGGCTTCTCGAGGGCGCAGGTAGACGAACCAGTAGATCGCTCCGACCATGAGCGCGCCGCCGACGATGTTCCCGATCGTCACGGGGATGAGGTTGGCCGTCACGAAGCCGCTCCACGTGAGATCCGGTGACGTCGGCAGCGTGACGTCCTGCTGCTGCGACCAGTACGCGTCGTTCGAGTCCACCAGGAGCCCGTACGGGATGAAGTACATGTTGGCGACGCTGTGCTCGAAGCCGGCCGCGACGAACGCGGCGATGGGCGGGATGATGGCGAGGATCTTGTCGGCGGTCGTGCGAGCGCCGTAACAGAGCCAGACGGCGAGGCAGACGAGCGCGTTGCAGAGCGCTCCGAGCACGACCGCCTGTCCCCAGCCAAGGCTCGTCTTCGAAGCCGCGATGGTCACCGCCTGCAGCCCGACCGCCCCGTTTCCGAACTCGTACTGCTTGGAGGCGTACATCAGCCCGGCGGTCGCCAGCGCGCCCACGAGATTCCCGGCGTACACGATCACCCAGTTGCGTAGAAGTCGAAGCGTGGAGACGCGACGGCTCGCCCATGCCATCACGATCAGGTTGTTCCCGGTGAAGAGCTCCGCGCCCGCGACGACGACGAGGATCAGGCCGAGCGAGAACGTGAGACCGCCGATGAGCCGCGCCACTCCATAGGGCAGGTCGCTGCCGCCGGCAGTGGCCGTCGTGGCGAACACCGCGCCCATGGCGATGAAAGCGCCCGCGAGGACGGCGAGCGCGAAGGTCGTCGCCGCGTCCAGGCCCGCCTTCGTAACACCGACCTGCTCGGCCTTTCGCGCCATCTCGGCGGGTGGCAGCGCATCGAGCGAGGCGGTCGAGAGCTGAGCTGCCTCCATGGTGGCGCTCGTTCGCGGCCACCCGCCCGTCACCTTCTCGGGAAGCGAATGCGTACTTTCCCGATCGCGGTTCGCGGCCTCCTGCCGACGTGAGTCCTCGCGCGGAATGGGACGCTCGAATCGACGAGCGAAAGGAACGACATAGATGAGCACACCTATCGTCGAGGCCCGCTCGCTTCGCAAGACGTACGACACCGGCTCAGTCCGCGTGGACGCACTCCGCGGGGTCGATCTCGTGCTCGAGCCCGGCGAGATGGTCGCGATCATGGGCCCGAGCGGCTGCGGCAAGACCACGCTCCTCAACTGCCTGTCTGGGCTCGATTCCATCGACGGCGGGGAGGCGTTGATCGAGGGGACGCCGCTGTCGGAAATGTCCGATCGTGAGCGCACCGACTATCGCGCCCGACGGATGGGCTTCGTCTTCCAGTTCTACAACCTCATCCCCGTCCTGACCGCCGTCGAGAACGTCGAGCTGCCACTCCTGGTCGCCCGCGTCTCCGGCGCGGAGGCACGCGAGCGGGCGCTCGGGGCACTCGGCCTCGTCGGCCTCGCGGATCGCGCCGGCCACGTTCCCGACGCGCTCTCCGGCGGCGAGAGACAACGCGTGACCATCGCGCGCTCGCTCGTCAACGACCCCGCGATCGTCTGGGCCGACGAGCCGACGGGTGACCTCGACTCGGAGAACGCCGAGGAGATCGTGATGCTCATGCGCCGGCTGAACCTCGAGCGCGGGCTGACGTTCCTCATCGTCACGCACGACATCTCGGTCGGCCGCAAGACCGACCGGATCGTGCGAATGCTCGACGGGCAGGTCGTCGAGGAGCAACGACTGGAGGTGCCACGTGTACTCGCGAGTCACGCTGCTTGAGATCGACACGATGCGGATCGACGTCGACGCGGCCGTCGCCGTGTTCAGGGAGCAGGTCCTGCCGTCCCTCCAGGAGCTGGACGGTTACGCAGGGGTTGTCGTCCTCGCTACGCCTGAGGGCAAGGGCATGATCATCACCGCCTGGGACACCGAGGAGGACGCGGACGCAGCGGCGCAC
Source organism: uncultured Actinomycetes bacterium (assembly GCA_963734825.1). Taxonomy (GTDB): domain Bacteria; phylum Actinomycetota; class Thermoleophilia; order Gaiellales; family Gaiellaceae; genus GMQP-bins7. Next base: position 321,203 of record CAVTIQ010000006.1, read on the forward strand.
TTCGCAACAACGGCGGTCGAGGATCGAATCACGCTCTTCCGCTCGCCTCCGGGACGCGAGCACTACGAGGTGGTCCTCGCCGACATGCCGGCGGTGGCCGTGGCGTAGCGATGAAGGAGCTCTTCGGCATCCCGGTCGACACGTTGCTCGTCATCCTGGCGGTGGCGCTCGGAGTTGCCTTCGCAGTGCTGGCCGCACTCGCCGTGCGGAACGGCGTCCTGCTGAAGCTCGCCGTTCGTAGCGCAGAGCGCCGGCCCGGGCGCAGCGCCCTGATCGTCGTCGGACTCATGCTCGGAACGACGATCATCGCCGCCGCGCTGACGACCGGCGACACGATGAACAACACGATCCGGTCGACGGCGGTCAAGTCGCTCGGAAGCACCGACGAGACGGTCGCCGCGAAGGGTGCCGCCGACGACATTCCCGGCGCGCTCGGCTCGGCGACGGGAACCGGCTGGTTCGATCAGTCGGAGGTCGAACGGATCGACTCGGCGCTCGCGGGCTCCGGCCTCGTCGACGGAGTCACCGGCGCCATCGTCGAGCAGGTCGCGGTGCAGGCCGTCGCGGAGCGGCAGAGCGAGCCCAGCGTCATCCTCTTCGCCGCCGATCCCGCGCGCATGGACGGCTTCTCGCAGATCCGTGCGAGCGATGGAAGGACCGTCTCGCTGGCGGACCTTCGCCCGGGGGAGGTCTTCCTCAACCGCAAGGCCGCGCGCGAGCTCCGGGTTGCACCCGGCGACGAGATCCTCGTCTACGCCGGTGGTCGCCCGGTCCCGGCGACCGTGCGCGATGCAGTCAGCTTCGACGGCTCGGGCACTGCGGACACCGCCATGCTTCTTCCCCTCTCCGCGGCCCAGCACCTGTTCGGACACGAAGGACAGGTAAAGATCGTCCTCGTCTCGAACCGCGGCGACGCGGTCTCGGGAGCCAAGCTGAGCGACGACGTCTCTCAGCGGCTGCAGCCGGTCGCGGCCTCTTCAGGGCTCGAGGTGCAGACGGTGAAGAAGGACGCGATCGAAGACGCCCAGGCGGCCGGCACTGCGTTCATGGCGTTCTTCACCACCTTCGGCTCCTTTTCGATCGCGGCGGGCATCCTGCTCATCTTCCTGATCTTCGTGATGCTCGCAGCGGAGCGACGGGGTGAGCTCGGGATCGCGCGCGCGATCGGAATGCGCCGCGGCCATCTCGTCGAGATGTTCACGTTCGAGGGCGCCGCGTACGACCTCGCCGCCGCGGTCGTCGGCGCCCTGCTCGGCGCGGTCGTCGCCCTCGTGATGGTCCTGGTCATGGCGAGCGCCTTCGGGGCTGCTGATGCGGATGAAGGGCTCCAGATCCAGTTCGCCGTGTCCGTGCGGAGCCTCGTCGTCGCGGCCGGGCTCGGCGTCCTCCTCACCCTCGTCGTGGTAGCCGTCTCGGCGTGGAGGGTGAGCGTGATGAACATCTCGACCGCGATCCGCAACCTCCCGGAGCCGGCGGTCACCCGGCGACGCCGACGTCTCGTGCTCGCCGGCCTCGGGATCTTCCTGGGCCTCGTGCTCGTCGTCTCGGGAACGCGTTCCGGCACGGCGACCCCGGTGATGCTCGGCGTCTCGCTCGTGCTCATGGGCCTCGTGCCGTTGCTCCGCGTCCTCGGTGTACCGGAGCGGATCGCCGTAACTGCGTGCGGCGGCGCGATCGTCGTGCTCCTGATGCTGCCGTGGAGCCTGTGGGACGCGGTCTTCGGGAAGCTCGCAATGGACTTCTCCACCTGGATCGTCGCCGGGCTGATGATCGTCGTCGGTGCGGTCTGGCTGATCGTCTTCAACGCGGATCTCCTGCTCGGCCTCGTCATGAGGCTCTTCGGACGCGTCCGGAGCCTCGCGCCGGTGCTGCGGATGTCGATCGCGTACCCACTCGCGGCGCGGTTCCGCACCGGCACGACGCTCGCGATGTTCACGCTCGTCGTCTTCACGCTCGTCACCGGGACGGCGTCGAACGGCTCTTTCGTCCATGCGATCGGGGTCGACGACTACGGCGGCGGGTTCCAGATCCGATCCGGCACCGCCGGCGAAGCGCCGATCACCGACATGCAGACTGCGCTGGCCCACGCACCCGGTATCGACTCGTCGGACTTCACGGCGGTCGGCAGCCAGTCGGTGCTCGCCGTCGAGGCGAGGCAACGCGGAACGACGCGTCCCGAGGAGACCTACCTCGTCAGGGGCCTCGACCGGCGGTTCCTCGAGCACACGACGTTCGGGCTCGGAGACATGGCGCGCGGCTACACCTCCGCCGCGCAAGTGTGGGCTGCACTGCGCAACCACCCAGGGCTCGCAGTGGTGGACAGCATGATCGTCCCTCGCCGCGACAACTGGAACTTCGGCGTTCCGCCGGACTTCAAGCTCTCGGGCTTCCTCTTCGAGGAGGGCTTCGACGCGATCCCGCTCGACGTGCGAGACAAGCAGACGGGGAATCGGCTCCACCTCACGGTGATCGGGATCCTGAAGGACACGGCGCCGCTCGAGATGCTCGGGATCTCGACGTCGCAGTCCACGCTCGCGAAGGCATTCCCAGGACGCGTGCGACCGACGATCCACTACTTCGCGACAGCCTCGGGGGTGGACCCGGAGAACGAGGCGGCAAAGCTCGAGTCCGCGTTCCTCGCGAACGGGCTCGAGGCGCAGTCGATCCAGGAAGTCGTCGACGACAGCATTGCCGCCAGCCTCACGTTCAACCACCTCATCCAGGGGTTCCTCGCGCTCGGCCTGCTCGTCGGGGTCGCGGCACTCGGCGTGATCAGCGCGCGCTCCGTCGTCGAGCGGAGGCAGCAGATCGGCGTGATGCGCGCAATCGGATTCCGCAGCCGCATGGTGCAGGCGGCCTTCCTGCTCGAGTCCTCCTTCGTCGCCCTCACCGCGATCGTCGTGGGAACGATCCTCGGCCTGCTGCTCGCCTGGAACATCGTCCGGGACCAGCAGGCTCAGCCGAGCTGGGAAAACCTCACGCTGATCGTGCCCTGGGTCAACCTCTTCGTCATCTTCTTCGTCGTCTACGCGGTCGCCCTGGCGGCGACCCTCGCGCCGGCACTTCGCGCGTCGAAGATCGAGCCCGCCGAGGCGCTCCGCTACCAGTAGCCGACCGACTGGCAGACTGACGCCGTGGGGGAGCGCCTCAAAGCTGCGGCGGGTGGTGCGCTCGCAGCCGCTGTCTGGGCCGCTCAGGAGCCTTTCGACCAGCGACTCTTCCGCTGCGACTACTCGGACGTCGCCGTACTCGGCAAGGCAGTGACGCGCGAGCCGGGCTGGCGCGGCATCGGCCTCGCCGCCCACCTCCTGAACGGCGCGCTCTTCGGGCTTGCGTACCACCAAGCGCGTCGTCTCGTACGCGCGGAACCGAGGCGGCTCGCGCTCGGAATGGCGCTCACCGAGCATGTCGTCCTGTATCCGCTCTGCTACGTCGTCGACCGCTACCACCCGGCGCGCGGCGAGGCCGGGGTGCCTCCGCTGTTCACCAATCCACGGGCCTTCGCGCAGGCAACCTGGCGTCACGCACTCTTCGGAATCGCCCTCGGCCGGCTTGCGTAGCGGGTTCCGGGCACTACGAGACGCTTCGTGGGTGGCGCATCAAGCCGACCAGCCAGCGCGGGATGCCACGGCGCGAGGTCGAAAGCGCGCCTACGAGGGCGGCGGTCGCCTCGACTCCATGCACTCCCTCGCCGTGGCCGCAGAGCACATGCTCCGGCTCGAGTCCGGCGAGCGAGCGCGGTGGAACGAGGCGCAACAGCGGATGTACGGCGAGGCGCTCGCCCGACGCGAGGAAGTAGCTCGCGGTCCCGAGAGCGTCGGCCACGATCAGTGTCCGGCGTGCCGGCCACCACAGCGCGGCCTCGCGCCAGCGTGGGAGATCGACGCTTCGTCGGACGTCGAAGGGCGAGCCGATCACTCCCGAAAACGGCAGCTGGTGCAGAGGGATGCCGTACCGCTCCGCCAGAGCCGCGCAATCCCGGCCATGCCGATCGAGGAGCTGGATCACGCCCACCGGCTTCCCGACCGCCCGGATCCGCTCGTCGAGCTCCTCGACGTCGACCGGGTCCACCAGCCACACTCGCCCCTCGTCGACGAGCGCGTGCGACGCACGTTGCATGTAGCCGGGTGTGGCCGCGATCCAGCCGAAGCCGAACGGCAACTCGTCACAGAAGCGGGCAGTCATCGGCGCGCAGCCCGGCGGCTGCGAAAGGCGGCGACGGCCTCGGCGTGCTCGACCGCGGGAGCCGGATACCGAAGGCGCGCGAGCTCCGAAGGCCCGAAGCGCCACGGCTCGTGGATCGAGCTCTCCGGGAGGTCTGCGAGCTCAGGCAGGTAGCGGCGCACGTAGGCGCCGTCGGGATCGAAGCGCCGTGACTGGGCGATCGGATTGAAGACGCGGTTGGGTCGTGTGTCGGTTCCCGTCCCTGCCACCCACTGCCAGTTTCCCGAATTGCTCGCGAGATCACCGTCGACGAGGAGCTCGAAGAAGTGCTCCGCGCCACGCCGCCAGTCCACGCCCAGGTGCTTCACCAGGTAGGAAGCTGCAAGCAGCCTCGCGCGACCGTGCATCCAGCCCTCGGCACGAAGTTGACGCATCCCCGCGTCCACGATCGGGATCCCGGTGCGGCCGTCGCGCCAGGCGGCGAGTGCGTCGGGGGCCTCGCGCCAGACGTCACCGCGGGGGTTCAGGTCCTCCGACGCGAGCCGTGGGTTCGCAAGGAGGAGCTGGAGATAGAAGTCGCGCCAGGCGAGCTGGCGGATGAACTGCCCCGACTCGGAAGCTCGCTCGATCCGGCGGACGACTTCGAGCGGAGAGATGCAGCCGAACCGCAGGTACGGGGACAGTCGTGAGCCGGCCCCTGCGGCAAGCACATCTCGTTCGGCCCCGTAGCGCGAGAGGCCGTCCCGCACGAACCGCTCGACCTGGACGCGCGCCGCTGTCTCGCCGCCTGGAAGACGGTCCGGCGACGGCGCTCTCGGTCGGAGCGTGTGAGCGGGAGTCAGCACGCCCGGATCGACCCCGGCGGGAAGCGAGACCGCCGGGGCCACAGGTACGAGCTCTCGCCGAGTCGCCCTCTCCCACGCACGAAAGTACGGCGTGAAGACTCGATAGTGGTCTCGCGCCTGCGGCGCGATCGATCCCGGATCGACGACGGCGACACCGGGCAGCGTTCGGACTTCGGCAATCTCCCTGAGCCTTCGCTCCCGTGCTCTTGCGTAGGGGCTGACGTCACCGGTTAGGAAGACGGCCCCGGGCTCGAGCGCCGCGACCTCGGCGACCGGATCCCCTCGCCGGATCACGAGAGCGCCTCTCAGCGAGCCGCGAAGGTCAGCCAGCGCCTCGAGCAAGAACGCCGTGCGATTGGCGCTCTTCGACATCCGGTCGTCGATCACGAACAGCGGGATGACGTGCTCGAACTCACGCGTCGCGGCGCTCAGCGCAGGATGGTCATGAACGCGAAGGTCACGCGTGAAGAGCATGACCGCAGGTCTCATCTCAGGCCGTTCGCCAGCCTCGTCCGAGAGGAGTGGGGCCACCGGCGATGACGCAGCCCTGGCCCCACTCCTCCTTCGACGCTACGTAGGCGGCAGGAGGACCTTGTTGATGACGTGGATGACGCCGTTGGAGGCCATCACGTCGGGAGTCACGACCTTCGCGCCCCCGACGAAGACGTTTCCACCCGTCACCCGGATCCGGACCGACTGGCCCTGAAGCGTCTTCGCCGACCTCAGCTTGACCACCTTCGCCGCGGTCACCTTCCCGCTGACGACGTGGTAGAGCAGAACGGCCTTGAGCTGTGCCTTGTCCTTGGCCAGCGCGTCGAGGGTCGCCTTGGGAACCTTGGCGAACGCCGCATCGGTAGGCGCAAACACTGTGAACGGCCCCTTGCCGGAGAGAGTCGACGCGAGGCCGGCCTTCTTCACCAGTGAGGCAAGCGTCTTGAACTGACCGGCGGCGACCGCCGTCTGGACGATGTTCTTGTTGGCGGCTGGCTCTGCCGGTGCCGCCGAAGCCTGCCCGCCGAAAGCGGCGACCGCCGCAACGGCGAGGGCTCCCAGCGCGAGCGCGATCTTCTTGGTGCGCATTGCTGTCTCCTTTGCTTCCCGTCATTGAAGGAACGCCGACCAGGATGCATGTTTGTAGAGAGTTTGTCAAATCTTTGTCTATATGATGGGTGACATGCGCTTGGCACACGAAGAAGGACTCGACGGTTGGCGGTCCACCCATCGGCTGACCCCTGAAGGCGCGGTCGAGTCGGAGCAGTACGCAGAGCTCGGCTCCCCGGCAGTGGAGCACTCGCGTGAAGGTGCCCGCGAGCTCGGCTGCCTCTATTGGTCGGAGGTCGAGCAGTCGACGTTCGGGCTCGTCAGGGTTCGCTTCGTCGGGTCGAGCGACGGCGAACGACAGGTCGAGCTGCGAGTTCTCGACCGCGGGCCTGTGTTGCTCGTCTTCGCGCCTGCGGACATCATCGTCTCGGGCGACGGTGTCACGTGCCGCTTCGCGATCCGCGGAGGTCTTCTCGCGCGCGGTCCACGCGGCTCGCTCGCTCTCACGCAGCTCCGTCTACCTGCACCGGGTCTCCGATCCGTGGTCACGGGGTTCCATCCCCGGCTCGCCGCGCGGCCGGGCCGGCCGCGCTGGTCGCGCCCGCTCTACGCGCTATTCCAGCACCGCCTGCACGTATGGATCAGCCGTCGTTTCTTCGGGGCTCTCGCCGCGGGGCACCGGCCATGAGGGTCGCCGTCTTCGGCGCGACCGGCTTCGTCGGCAGTGCCCTGCTTCCCGTTCTCACATCGCGCCACGAGGTGATCGGAGTCTCGCGGCGGCCGCACGGGCCGGATCCGCTGAACGACGTTCGCTGGCTCGAGGCGGACGTGCTCGAGGCTGAGGCGGTGCGCGCCGTGCTCGAGGGAGTCGACACCGCCTACTACCTTGTGCACTCGCTCGGAAGACGCGACTTCGAGGAGCGCGATGCCCACGCCGCGGAGAACGTCGCACGCGCAGCCGAGCGCGCGGGCGTTCGCAGGCTCGTCTACCTGGGCGGGCTCGGAGACGACGCGGCCGATCTCTCGTCACACCTGCGCAGCCGACGCGAGACGGGACTTCGGCTCGCGTCGGGAACCGTGCCGGTGACGACCCTGCGCGCGGCCATCGTCGTCGGGCGGGGAAGCGCCGCCTTCGAGACGATCGTGGCGCTGGTCGAGCGGCTGCCCGTCATGGTGTGCCCGCGCTGGGTCACGACTCCGACGCAACCCATCGCACTCGACGACGTCGTCCACTACCTGAGCAAGGTTGCAGACCGTCCGGACCTCGACGGAGGGACCTTCGACGTCGGGGGCCCTGAGGTGCTCACCTATCGAGACATGATCGAGCGGATCGGCAAGCTGCTGGGTCGACGGTCGAGAATCGTCGAGGTGCCGGTCCTGACGCCACGTCTTTCCTCGTACTGGCTCCACCTTGTCACGCCGGTCGGGGCCGCGGTCGCCCGCCCGTTGATCGAGGGACTGCGCAACGAGACCGTCGTGCGCGACACGCGAATCCGCTCTCTGATCCCGCTCGAGCTGACACCGTTCGACGTGGCGGCCCGCTCCGCGCTCGGGATGGACGCCGGTTGATTTGCGGGGGTCTACCCACTCGCCGCGGGCGAGAAGTCGGCCACGCGTTCGGCGGCGGCGAGGGGATCCTCGCCGAGCAGCTCTGCCCCGGCCTGCTCGGCGAACTTCTGCGTCGCCGCCGCTCCAGCGAGCGCGACGCGCCAGTCGAGCGCAAGTTGGCGCACCTCCGGCAGCACGGAGCGAATGCGAGACGGCATCAACGCAGCAATGACGACGAGGTCGGGAGACACCCGACGCGCCGTGTCGGCGATCGTCTCGAGCGGCGTGTTCGCGCCGAGAAGAATGACGCGCCACCCACGCGCGTGCAGCGCCAGCCCGAAGACGACGAGTCCGAGGTCGTGCAGCTCGTCCGGAGGACAAGCGAGGACCGCACGCGGCCCGCTCCCCCGGTCCCAGCCACGCGCCAGCCCCAACAACCGACCCCGAAGAAGGTTGCTCGCGAAGTGTTCCTGGGCGATCGTCGCCTCCCCCTGCTCCCAACGCTCGCCAAGATCGCGCAGGAAAGGTATGACGACGTCGCCGAGAACCGTCTCCACCGTGAACGTCGAAAGCAGGCGGTCGAGCGCTGCCTGTGCGCCCACCTCGTCGAACCGGTCGAGGGCGTCGTGCAGCGCGTCGTGAGCGGCAGCGAGCTCGGCTCGATCCTCGACCGCTTGCACCGGCATCGGCGTCCCCGCCCGCGCGAGACGTGCCGCCTCGGCCGGCGACAGTCCACGCGCGAGGTATTCCCTCATCACGCCGATCCGCTCGACGTCGGCGTCCGAGTAGAGCCTGAACCCACCCGCCGACCGCTGGGGTTCGAGCAGGTCGTAGCGCCGCTCCCACGCGCGCAGGATTTCCGGGCTGAGACCGATGCGACGACTCAGCTCGCCGATTCGCAGGTAGCCCTCTCCGCTCATCTCACCGATCGTACAGAACGTTGGACAAAACTAGTTCTGTTCCTCTACAGACACGACACCGCTAGCGTTCGCGCGGCGATGAGCCGCCTGTCGACCGGGGCCGAGATGCGCGTGTCCGGGTCGGGTCGACTCGGGACCGTCGTTTGCCTGGGTGGTGGCCGGGCGCAAGAGGCCGAAGGGACGTGGGGAGCTTCGATCGAGTGGCTCGTGCAGAGGCTGTCCCCGCGACTCCCCGAGCTTGCGTTCGCCGAGGTGCGCTACCGCGTCAGGTCGTGGCGCCGCCTCGACTCGTGCATCGAGGACGCCCAAGCAGCGATCAGCGAGGCGGCGGGGGAGCGCACGCTGCTCCTCGGCTTCTCGATGGGAGGCGCCGTAGCGATCGCCTCGGCGGGTGACCCGTCTGTCGAGGAGGTCATCGGACTTGCCCCGTGGATCCCCGACCCGCTCGACCTCCGGCCGATCGCCGGCAAGGCGCTCACCGTGCTCCACGGCTCCCTCGACCGGTGGCTCCCGGGCATTCCGAGCGTCTCGCCGCGCTCTTCGAGGCAGGGCTTCGAGCGAGCGCTCGAGACCGGCGCGTCGGGCACGTACACGCTCATCCCCGGAGCGCTGCACGGCGTCGCGTTGCGCAGACGAAACGGAGGGCTCGTCGCGCTCCCGCGAGCCAAGCGCTGGGCGGAGCTCGTGGAGAGCGAGCTCCGGAGGTTTGCCGCCTCGTGATCGAGCAGCGCTGGCTCCTCTTCCTCATCGGCTGGGCTGTCGTTGCCGTTCTTCAAGGCGCTCTCTACCTCCGTCAGCGTTCGACCCGCGACGCGACGCTCGTGGACGCGGGCTGGGCGTTCTCGCTCGCGCTGCTCGCCGTCCTCTATGCGTTCCTCGCGCCTGGCGGGCTCGAGCACCGGCTTCTGATCGGGATCCTCGCGTCCGTCGAGTCGATCCGGATCGGCTGGCTCGTCGCCCGCCGTCTCGGCAACGGAGAGGACGCTCGCTACGCGGAGCTACGGGAACGGTGGCGTGCCCGCGGCCGTGAGCAAGCGAGCTTCGCGGTGTTCTTCCAGGCGCAGGCGCTCGTGGCGGCGATCCTCTCGATCCCGTTCCTCCTCGTGTCCTTCAACGACCATGACGGCCTCGAGCCGCTCGAGTGGGCCGGTGCAGCGCTCTGGTTCGTGGCCTTCGCCGGCGAATGGCTGGCTGATCGTCAGCTTGCGGCGTTCAAGGCGGATGCCGGTAACCGAGGCAAGACGCTGCGCGGCGGCCTCTGGCGCTACTCGAGGCACCCGAACTACTTCTTCCAGTGGCTGACCTGGGTCGCGTATGCGCTGATCGCGCTACCGGCTGCGTACGGCTGGCTCGGCCTCATCGCGCCGGCCGTCATGCTGCTCTCGATTCTCTTCGTCACCGGGATCCCGCCGTCCGAGGCGCAGGCACTCCGGAGCCGCGGCGACGACTATCGGCGCTACCAGCGGGAGACCAGCGCGTTCGTTCCGCTTCCCCCGCGGGCGCGCTAGGAGCCGACGACCCAGACCGCGACGGCTTCCTCACGACCGCGGAGGTCGAACGTCCGCGTCTCGAGCTCGGTCGTATCGAGCGCACCCGCGTCGGCGGCCGCCGCGCTCACCAGGATCTCGCCTGCCGCCGCCGACGATGCGAGACGAGCGGTTGTGTTCACAGCGTCTCCGACCGCCGTGAAGTCGCAGGCATCACCTTCGCCGACCCGGCCGACGTAGGCGACCCCGGTATGCACCGCCGCGCCGATCGGTATCCACGAATCTCCGCCGTCGTTCCCGGTCGCCCGCATGAGCGCACGCGCCGCTTCCACCGCCCGGCTTGCGTGATCCTCTCCCGCGAAGCCGGGGACGAAGAGCGCGACCACCTCGTCCCCCACGAACTTGTCCACGATCCCGTCCCACTCGTCGACGACACGCGCGGCCGTGCCGTAGAAGCGCGAGATGAGCTGGGAGAACTCCTGTGCGGGAATCCGCTCGGCCAGAGCAGTCGATCCGCGCACGTCGGCGAAGAGAAGCGACAGCTCGATTTCGGCGCCGCCCGGCTTCTTGTCGACCGTGCGAAAGCACGCGCGGCAGAGGCGGCGGTTCAGCTTGGACGGGCCGAAGCCGAGCGGCTTCAGGAGCAGGCTTCCCGGCGCCTTGAGCGGTGCGGCGCAGAGCTTGCACCGCGGGCCTGCCGGAATCCTCCCGAGCACGGCGCGGAAGTACTTGAGCTGGCCGAGATCGCCCGTGAGGACACGGCGCCACATCTCGTTCTGCTCCGGGTCGACGACGTGGACGTGGTCCTGCTCGCTCATCGCAATCGCATTCTGCGCTATGCGTAGAACGCGGCGAGTCGGTCTGCCTCGTCCTCGACCTCATGGGCTGCCCGGCGGTCGAGGCGTTCGAACGGCTCGCAGCGCACGCGACCGTCGTCGAATCGCCACGTGCCCGCGACCTGGCCGTCCACGAGGAAGGTCGCGAACGAGTGCGGTGTCTTCGTTGAGAAGATCCGCGGCCGGTAGCGCTCGGGGAGGATCCCGGTTCTCCGCGCGTGAACGAGCAGCGTCGCATCCCACCACGGGAGGAACCGCACCGGCGCCGGCGTCTCGGGATCGGGGAGCGGTGCCCGCTCGACGTCGAGGAGCTCCTTGCCCTGTTCGTCACGGAACCGACGAAGCGGGAGCCGCTCTAGAGCGGGCGCGAGATCGCGCGCCTTGACGCCCGCCCAGAGCGCGATGTCACTACGCGGTGCGGGCCCGAAGCCTGCGAGACACCTCCGCACCAGGTGATCGAGCGCATCGTCGACGGCAATCCGCTCCGGCCCGATCCAACGCTCGGCGGTCTGGAACAGGTTGGCGCGCCGCCGCTTCCACGTCCCCGAAGGTGGAACCCGCACGAGCTCGAGCCACGGGCCCACCATCCCCCACTCCGGGCCGGCGATCTCGACAAGCTCTTCGTGAAGCCGCGGGCCGGTGGACATGAGCTCGCGAAGCTCTCGGGCCGCCCGCTCGAGCTCTTCCTCGACCGGCCGCGGCCGCCGCACTCGCAACCACCAGTCCTGCTGCGCCCGGCGGATCGCAACGGCAAACGGCCAGAAGTCCCGTTTCGAGACGACGTGAATCGTCGCCCGCATGAGCGTCGCGTTGACGAGCGTCCGCCGCTCGAGCGCGCGTGTGAGGTCGTCGCGCCGGAAGCCCTCGACGCAGGACCAGAGCCGGATGTACGCGTTCGGTGCGTATTGGTTCTGGATGCCCCCGATGCGCTCGACGACGCGCGGGAGGGGAAGTGTCGAGCGTTCGAGCAGGAGCTGGCGCGCGAGCAGCGCCCGGTTCAGGTCGCGCTGCGCGAGGGTCCGCTCTGCCACGGCTCGACGCTACCCGAGGACGCCGGCCGGACCGGTGCCCGCTGCGTGAGCGCGATACCCCCGACGACGAGCGCGGCCCCGATGGCGAGCCAGACGGTCACGGGCTCGTCGAGGACGACAGCGCTGATGAGCACGGCCAACGGGGAGATCCCGTACGTGTACGCAACCGCGCGCGTCGGCCCGAGGCCACGGAGACCGACGTTCCAGAAGATGTAGCCGAGCAGCGTCGCCAGGACCCCGAGGTAGAGGATGAGCGCCGCATCCTCCGCCGAGAGCCCCGTCGCGGCGTCGACCGTCGACCCTTGGAAGAACGGCACGAGGCCGATCGTTCCCACCAGGCTCGTGGCTGCTGTCAGAGCCAGGAGGTCGTGGCGAGCGAAGAGCGGCTTCAGGATGATGTTGTAGAGCGCGAACGACAGCGGCGCTCCGATCACGATCAGCGGCCCCTTCGCGCTCTGGAACGACAGCTCCTCTCCCGTTCCGAGCGCCACGACGACCGCGACGCCCCCAAGCGCGATCGCAAGCCCGAGCAGCCGGCGCGCGGAGAAGCGCTCGAGACCGACGACAACGGCGAGCATGAGTGTCATGCCGGGTGCGAGGGCGACGACGAGCGCAGCGACGCCGGGCGTCGTGTACTGCGTCCCGACATTCAGGGAAAGGTGGTAGCCGAGGACGATGACGAGCCCGGCGACCGCCACCCGCACGGCATCGTGGCGCGTCAGACCCGGAAGGCCGCGTGCCCGCCAGAGGATGAACGCGAACCCGGGAGCCGCAATCGCGTACCGGAGGAGAGCGATGTCACTCGCCACGAACCCGTGGTCGAGCAACACCTTGATCACGGAGAACGAGCCCGCCCAGACGACCACGACCCCCAGCACCGACAGATGAGCACGCGAGGCCATCGACCGTGACAACGCTGGCGGCCCCCACATCGTGAGACGGACAACGCGCGCTGCCTCACGATGCTTCCAGCGTGATCGATGGCCTCGCGGCTAGCTAACGCGTTCGCGCGAAGCGGTGCACCGCGGCGAGGAGCTCCTTGCTCTTCTCCTCCGCTGCCGCCGGGTCCCCGGACGACAGCGCTCCTGCGACACAGTGGTTCACGTGGTCGTCGAGGATCTTGAAGGCGAGGCTGTCGAGCGCGGTCGAGACTGCGGCGATCTGCGTGAGCACGTCGATGCAGTAGCGATCGTCCTCGACCATGCGCTCGATCCCGCGCACCTGGCCTTCGATCCGGTGGAGGCGGCGGACGATCGCATCCTTGTCTGCGGTGTATCCGTGCGTGTCGGCTTCGGTCTGACTCATGTCGGGGCTCCTTCCCGCGAGCTCGAGAATCGGCGCAGGCGAAGGCTGTTCGTGACGACGAAGAGGCTCGAGAACGCCATTGCGGCCGCGGCGATTATCGGGTCGAGCAAGCCTGCGACTGCGAGCGGAATCGCTGCGACGTTGTAGGCGAACGCCCAGAAGAGGTTGCCCTTGATCGTGCGCAGGGTCCGCCGCGCGAGCCGGATCGCGTCTGCAGCGGCGCGGAGGTCCCCGGACACGAGCGTGATGTCGGAGGCTTCGATCGCAACGTCTGTGCCCGTTCCGATCGCGAGCCCGAGATCCGCCTGCGCGAGCGCCGGGGCGTCGTTGATGCCGTCGCCCACCATCGCCACGACCTCGCCCAGCTCTTGCAGCCGCCGCACCTCGGCCACCTTGTCCTCCGGATAGACCTCGGCACGTACTTGCTCGATCCCGACCTCACGCGCGACCCGCTCGGCCGTCTCTGCGTTGTCTCCGGTGAGGAGCACCGTCGTCAGCCCGAGCGACTCGAGCTGCGGCGACTGCCTCGGCGCTCGTCGGCTTGACCGTGTCGCGGACGACGAGCTTCGCGTAGGGACGACCGTCCCACGAGACGGTGATCGCGCCGTCGCCGCGGCCGACCTCGACCGCGTGGCCCTCCACGAGCCCGCTGACTCCGACGCCGGGAACGTTTCGGAACTCCGTCACGGGCGGCAGCTCACCGACCTCGCGCCGGGCCGCTGCTGCGACCGCACGAGCGATCGGGTGCTCGGACGCAGACTCGACGGCCCCGGCGAGGCGAAGGACGTCGGCCCGCGTCTGCCCGTCGAGCAGCGTGACGTCGGTGAGCTCCATGCGTCCCTCCGTGACCGTGCCGGTCTTGTCGAGGACGATCGTCCCGACCCTGCGCGTCTGCTCGAGGACCTCCGGTCCCTTGATGAGGATCCCGAGCTGCGCACCGCGCCCGGTCCCGACCATCAGCGCGGTCGGAGTTGCGAGGCCGAGGGCGCATGGGCAGGCGATGATGAGAACCGCGACGGCCGCGGTGAACGCTGCCGCGGCCGACGATCCGGCGATGAGCCAGCCGGCGAGCGTGGCGAGTGAGATCGCGATGACGATGGGGACGAAGACCGCCGAGATCCGGTCGGCCAGCCGCTGCACGGGAGCCTTCCGCGACTGCGCGTCCTCGACGAGGCGTGCGATCTGGGCGAGCGCGGTGTCTGCACCGACCTTCGTCGCGCGCACGACGAGGCGGCCGTACGTGTTGATCGTCGCGCCCGCAACGTCGGATCCGGGCTCGACCTCGACCGGGAGCGACTCGCCGGTGAGCAGCGACTGGTCGACGGCCGACTCGCCCTCGACGACCTCTCCGTCGGTCGGGATCTTCTCGCCCGGCCGGACGACGAGCAGATCGCCGACGGCGACGTCCTCGATCGCGACCGCGATCTCCTCCCCGTTCCGAAGGACGCGCGCGTCCTTCGCGCCGAGCTCCAGGAGCTTGCGGATCGCCTCGCCGGAGCGGCTCTTCGCGCGCGCCTCGAGGTAGCGGCCGAGCAGGATCAGGGTCGTGACCACCGCAGCCACCTCGTAGTACGTGTCCTCAGCGAGGCCACCGACGAGGACGACGGTGGACCAGAGCCACGCAGCGAGGGTCCCGATGGAGATGAGCGTGTCCATCGTCGCGGTGAGGTGCCGCGCGGACTGCAGCGCGGCGCGATGGAAGCCGGCGCCACTCCAGAACACGACCGGCGTGGACAGGGCGAGCACGACCCACTCCCAGCCGGGGAACCGGAGCGGCTCGACCATCGCGATGAGCGCGACCGGAACGGTCAGCGCGACCGCCACTGCGAGGCGCCGCCGAAGCGCCGCTGCGGACTCCTCGTGGTGGTGATGCCCCGCCGCGCTGTCGCTCGTCACGGGATGTGCGTGGTACCCGGCCGCTTCGACCGCCGCGACGAGGTCGTCGACCGTGACCGCGGGGTCACACAGGACGGTCGCCTGCTCCGTCGCGAAGTTCACCGAGGCATCGACGCCATCGAGCTTGTTCAGCTTGCGCTCGATGCGGTTGACGCACGACGCGCACGTCATGCCCTCGAGATCGAGGCGCACTTCCTTCGACTGGACGTCTCTCGGCTGGGTCGCTGTCGTGCTCACGCGACCTCATACCCCGCTTCCCCGATCGCAGCCCGGACGAGCTCGTCCGAGAGACTCTCACCCGAGACCGTCACGGTCTTCGCGTCGAGATCGACCTCCACCGTCTCGACGCCCGCAACCTCGGTCACTTCCTCCCGGATCGACATTGCGCAGTGCTCACAGTGGATCGCCGGAACTGCATAGATGAGCGTGTCGCTCACGGCACTCCTTCGGGTCGAACAACGACTCGAAGTATACCCCTCGCGGGTATATGAGGCAGAGTGCCTAGAACGCGAGACGCGAGGCGCCGAGGATCGACTCGGAGCCGTCGGCGAAGCGAACGAGCGCCTTGCCCTTGCCGTCGTAGTCGGGAGACCAGACCACGATGGTCGCGTCCTCGTCCACCGCCTTGCAGGACCTGCCGTCCTCCGGGTCGATCCCGCGCCAGTACCGGACGAACGGGTTCTCGTCCCACTCTCTCCCGATCGTCGTCTCGTCCGTGTGTCCTGGATATGCGCGCGTCTCGTGCGGGAGGGCCATGAGCACGTCCATGACGGAGCGTCGAACCTCGTCGGCCGGACCGCCGCCGACGGCGTCCTTGAAGAGGGTGTCCCCCGTGAAGCACGCGTCGCCGACGACGAAGGAGACGCCGTCGTCCGAATGACCCGGCGTATCGAGCACTTCGACGCGAAGCCCACCGGTCTCGATCCGGCCCGACGTCACCTCGAGCCCGAACCGCGCAACGAGCTCGTCGTTGCCCGCCACATGGTCGGCGTGGCCGTGTGTCACGAGCAGATGGGTCGGAGTCAGCCGCTCGCTCTCGACGAAGGCAATGAGCGGCTCGAGCGGCGCGCCGCTGTCGACGAACACCGCCGTCCCTCCCGGCTCGTCTCCGAGGACGTAGGCGTTCGAGAGCCAGCCCGGATGCATGCTTCGCTCGATGAGCATCTCCGACCGGATCGTACGGGAGGATAAGGCCCTCTAGCGCAGAAACCGCGCGCGGGACACGACTGGAGGAGGCTGGATGTCCACTCTGGACAACATGTTCGAAGAGCGGGAAGTCGTCCGCGAGGCCGCCAGATGGTGGTGGCTGTTCCTGCTTGCAGGAATCGCGTGGCTCGTCTTCTCGCTCGTCATCTTCCGCTTCGACATCACGAGCGCGAAGTCAATCGCGATTCTCTTCGGCATCGTCGCCATCGTCGCCGGAGTCGACGAGTTCATGGCGATCGGCGTATCCACGACCGGCTGGAAGATCGTGCACGGGCTCCTCGGAGTCATCTTCATCATCGTCGGGATCTTCGCGTTCGCTCACCCGGGGAGCACGTTCGAAGCGCTCGCAGCGTTGATCGGGTTCTTCCTGCTCTTCAAGGGAATCCTCGACCTCGCCGTCGCGTTCGCGACCAAGGCCGAGTACGAGATGTGGTGGGTACAGCTCGTCGTCGGCCTGATCGAGATCGGCCTCGCGTTCTGGGTCGCCGGAGACTTTCAACGGAAGGCGACACTGCTGATCGTCTACGTGGGGATCGTCGCGCTCTCGAAGGGGCTCACCGACATCTTCCTCGCGTTCAAGCTCAAGTCGCTTCAGAAGCAGACCGCTCGGGCGTGAGTCGAAGCGTGCGAGACGAGAAGAGGGTTGGCCGGCCAGCCCTCTTCTCGTGGCGTATAGGATCGCCTCGAATGCGACGCGCCGCTCTCCTGCTCGCCGTACTCGCTGCCGTACTCGGGTTCGCCGTTGCGGGCTGTGGCGGTGAGGAAGAGGCGACGCCGACGCCAGAGACCGTCGTCGGAACCGTCCCGCAAACGGAGCCGACCGAGACGACGGAGACCACCGGAACCGAGACCACCGGGACGGAGACGAGCGGAACCGAGACGACCGGGACCGAGACGACTCCTGCCGCCGTGGAAGGCGACCCCGTCGCCGGGAAAGCCGTCTTCACCGGCGCATCCGGCTGCATCAACTGCCACACGCTCGCCGACGCCGGAGCAACGGGCACGGTGGGGCCGAATCTCGACCAGGCGAAGCCGAGCGCGGACCTGGTCGTGGAACGCGTGACGAACGGAAGCCCGGCGGGCATGCCCTCGTTCAAGGGCTCGCTGACCGATCAGCAGATCGCCGACGTCGCGGCGTACGTCTCGTCGGTCGCGGGCAGCTGACACCGCCCGCCGCGCCCGTAGTCGGCGCGACTCTTTCTAGACTCCGCTCGTGATCGATCTCAAGGCCGCTCGAGCGGATCCCGACCGGTGGCGTGCTGCGCTCGCGCGGAAGGGCGGCGCAGACGACTTCGATCGCACGCTCGTCGCCGACGAGAGGTGGCGAGCCCTCATCCCGGAAGTCGACGACCTCCGGTCGCGGACGAAGCTCAAGGGAAAGCCGAGCCCCGGCGAGCTCGAAGCGCTGCAGCAGGTGAAGGTCGAGCTCAGGCAGGCAGAAGAGAAACTCGCCGCCGCCGAATCCGAACGGGACGCGGCACTCGCGCTCGTGCCCAACCCGCCGCACGAGTCAGTTCCCGACGGGGACACGGAGGACGACGCCGTCGAGCTGCGCACGGTCGGGGAGCCGATGGTCTCCGAGCCCACCCGCGAGCACACCGAGATCGGCCGGTTCGACATGGAGCGGGCCGCGCGGATCTCGGGCGCGCGGTTCGGCTTCGTCGTGGGCGACTCGGCGCTCGTCGCGATGGCTCTCTACCAGTACGCACTGGCTCACCTCGCAAAGGCCGGGTTCACGCCCGTCATCCCGCCCGTACTCGTCCGCGAGGAGGCGATGTACGGGACGGGCTTCTTCCCCACGGA
The DNA here is from genome assembly GCA_963734825.1 of uncultured Actinomycetes bacterium. Taxonomy (GTDB): domain Bacteria; phylum Actinomycetota; class Thermoleophilia; order Gaiellales; family Gaiellaceae; genus GMQP-bins7. The sequence goes on from CAVTIQ010000006.1 coordinate 339,285, forward strand.
TCGCGCGAACATCTACGCGCTCGAGTCCGACGGCCTCTATCTGACAGGCACCTCAGAGGTCGCTCTCGCGTCCCTGCACATGGGCGAGATTCTCGACGAGCTGCCGCTCCGGTACACGGGCTTCTCGACGTGCTTCCGGCGCGAGGCGGGAGCCGCGGGCAAGGACACGCGCGGGATGTTCCGCGTGCACCAGTTCAACAAGGTAGAGATGTTCGTCTTCGTCGAGCCGGATACGTCCTGGGACGAGCACGAGCGGATGCTCGAGCTCGAGGAGAGCTTCTTCCGCTCGCTCGGCCTCCCGTATCGGGTCATGAACGTCGCTGCGGGCGACCTCGGCGCGTCCGCGGCGAAGAAGTACGACATCGAGGCGTGGTTCCCGTTCCAGCAGCGCTACCGCGAGGTGACGTCCTGCTCGAACACGACCGACTACCAGGCGCGCCGACTCGGAATCCGGTACCGGAGCGACGCCGGCCTCGAGCACCCGCATACGCTGAACGGCACGATGGTCACCGACCGCGCGCTACTCGCAATTCTCGAGAACTTCCAGGGCGGGGTGCCCGAGATCCTGACCGAGTACGGAGCCCCGGCCGAGATTCGATCCTAAGCGTCGGTCACAATGCGCGGTGGCGGGGTGCCGGAGCGGTCGAACGGGTCGGTCTTGAAAATCGATGGGCGTGCAAGCGCCCCGTGGGTTCGAATCCCACCCCCGCCGCTCTACGTCAGTGAAAGAACCGCCTATCGGGTCGCGTGCTCCTGGTGCGACACCGCGGGTGGCCTCGCGGGGTGCGTGGGCGCGAGCAACAGCGGCGGCCCGGGACTCTGGGTGAAGTCGAAGTCGTTCACCAGGTCCCCGAGTTGCGGGACGTTCTCGCGGACGGTCGGACGCGGGTCGGGGCGGCCGTCGGTCGCCGGGTCGAGGCGTGCGCCGCTCAGGAAGTCGTCCTCGATGAACTTCAGATAGGCGTCGAACGAGAGCGTCTGGTGGTCGACGAAGCCGTGCTTCGCGTACGGGCTGATGACGAGCGCGGGGACGCGCAGGCCGTAACCGTTGACGTCGATCTTCGGGGGCATGACGTGGTCGTAGAACCCGCCCCAGTCGTCCCAGGTGAGGAAGATCGCGGTGCTGTCCCAGTCAGGTCCGCTCATGACATCGCTGATCAGGCGAGTCACCCAGGCCTGCCCGTGACTGAGGAGCGAGCCGGGGTGCTCGCTGTGCCGGAAGTCGGGGATCACCCAGGAGACTGCAGGCAGGTTGCCGCGCTTTGCAGCTTCCACGAAGTGCCCGACAGCCTGGATGTTCCGGATCTGACCGTCCCGGCGAACGGTGGTGAACCCCGGTAGCGGATTCCACTCGCTCGGCGTCCCCACCCTGAGCGGTTTCGAGTGGCACGTCAGCGCCGCCTCGTCATCGCAGTCGGGCTGGGTCCCGGGGAAGAGGTAGTACGCCCAGCTGACGTGGTTGCGGTGCAGCAGGTAGGTCAGGTCGGTCCAGGCGTAGAGCGGGCCGTTCGGATACCGCTTGCGCAGCGCCGCCGGCCCCTTGGGAGGATCGTCGAGGTCGCTCCTGCAGCTCATCGGATCCGTCGGCTTCGTGCACAGCGCAGACCACGCGGAGACCGCGAACAGGTGGGCGGGGAGGCTCCAGCCGTCGTTCGGCTCGAACATGTGATCCTGCAGGACGAACTGGTGCGCATACGCCCAGTAGTTCGGGATCTCCCGCGCATCGTGATAGCCCATGACGTCGACCGGTGCGCCGAGCTCGCAGCGAGGGCCGATCGCGTTCCGATCCTTGCAGTGGGCGATGCGGTGGGCCAGCCGCTGTCCATGGGCCAGCGCCGCTTTCGCCGCGAGCGCCTCGCGGATGAAGCCGTCCATCTTCCCGCCGTTGACGTCGCGGCGTGCGTTCTGCGGGCCGTGTGGACCGCCCTCGTTGCGGAGATGCGGATCGTGGAAGGGACGGACGCAGCGGTGCGCGAGCGGGTCCGGGACACACGCCGTCATGCGGCCGTTCTTCATGGGAAACCCGTCCGCGCCGGGGTACGTGCCGAAGTAGGAGTCGAAGGATCGGTTCTCCTGCATGATCACCACGACGTGCTTGATGGCGTGAATGCCGTCGGCTGGAGCAGCGCTCGACTGATCGGCTTCGCCGCAACCCGATGCCAGCGCCACGGCTCCGAGCACGATCGCCAGTAGCGCCATTCGCAGACACGAACTCGGCAAAGCGCGTACCCGGCTCAAGGCGCCCGCGAGTCTATGAGGCGGGATCGGACGGCTCCGTTGCGTTTTCGTTGTTAGCCTCGACGGCGATGGGTGACGCCGAAGGCTCGATTCCGAACTGGGAACGCCGCTTTCGCGCGCCGGTCTCGTATCTGCCGGAGTGGTCTCCTCACGCGCCCGGCGCAATGGTCTACACGTCCAACGAGTCCGGCAGCTGGCAAGCGCACGCGTGGGACGCGTCATCGGGCGAGCGAAGGCAGGTCACCGAGGACCCGGTCGGCGTGATCGATGCGACCCCGACCCTGGACGGAAGCGGAGTCGTATGGTTCCAGGACGAGACCGGATCCGAGGCGGGCAGCTGGGTCGTCCAGCCGTTCGCCGGTGGCGAGACGCACCCGTTCCTCGGCTTTCCCAACGGCTGGAGCGAGGGCCTGGCACAGGCTCCCGGGATCGTGGTCGCCGGGATCAGCACCGGCGACGGTTTCGCCGTCCATGTATCGCTCGACGGAGGATCACCGACCGAGATGTATCGGTCGTCGGAATCGGTTCGTATCGGAAGCGTGGACGAAGGTGGATTCCTGCCGGCGGGACTCTCGGCCGACGGATCGCTGCTCTGTCTCGAGCATGCCGAGCACGGCGACCTGCTGCACCAGGCGCTGCGTGTCATCGACCCGAGAACGGGTGCGACGGTTGGTGACGAGCGCGACGACGGCATGTCGCTGAGCGCGAAGTGCTGGTCGCCCGTCGCAGGCGACCTCAGGCTGGCGCTCGATCACGAGCGAGACGACTTCGGCCGGCCGGCGATCTGGGATCTCACGACCGGTGAGCGTCGTGATCTCCATCTGGAGATCGACGGAGACGTGCGTGTCGACGACTGGTGGCCGGACGCGTCGGCGCTGTTGCTCGTCAATCGCTTCGAAGGTCGCGACCGCCTACTTCGGTACGACCTCGCTCGAGGAACATGGCAAGAGCTCGACACAGAGCCCGGCATCGTGTGGAAAGCACGCGTTCGGCCCGACGGACGCGTCTGGCTCACCCACGAGCAAGGACACCGACAGCGTCAGGTTCTCGACGACGAGGGCGAGCTGGTTCTCGCGCTCGAAGGCGACGCGGCTCCGACAGGGCGCCCGTACCGATCCTGGCACTTCGACAACCCACGGGGGCAGCGCGTGCACGGCTTCTTCGTGACACCCGACGACTCAGGCGGTCCGTTCCCCGTCGTGATGTTCGTACACGGCGGCCCGACGTGGCTCGACACTGACCGGTGGCAACCTGAGGTGCAGGCGTATGTCGACGCGGGGCTCGCGGTCGGGATGGTCAACTACCGGGGCTCGACCGGGTACGGCCGCGAGTGGCGCGACGCTCTCGTCGGCGACATCGGCGGGCCGGAGCTCGAGGACGTGAACGCGGGACTCGCGGATCTGGTGAAGCAGGGTGTCGCCGACCCCGGGCGGGCCGTGATCGCCGGCTACTCGTGGGGTGGCTACGTGACGTTGCTCGAGCTCGGAAAGCACGCCGAGCTGTGGGCCTGCGGAGTAGCGGGTGTCCCCGTCGGCGACTACGAGGACAGCTACGAGGAGATGTCACCGCTTCTTCAGGCCTACGATCGGGCGCTCCTGGGCGGCCACGAGCCAGCCGAGCTCCCGCAGCTCATGCGAGATCGCAATGCGATCAACTTCGCCGACGAGGTCGTCGCGCCCGTTCTGTTCATCATCGGCAAGAACGACAGTCGCTGTCCCTATCGACAGGCCATGCGGTATGTCGAGAGGCTCGAGGCCCGCGGCCATCCGAACGAGGTGTACGTCTTCCCGACCGGGCATGGGTCCTTCGACGTCGGCGAGCGGGTCCGGCAGGTACGGACGATCCTCGACTTCCTGGAACGTCACGTCCAGGGAGTCGGCGCGGGCGGGTGACGAAGCTTCAGAAGCGAAGGCCCTCACCCCGGGCCATGAGCCGCACCGTCTGCCAGAGCATCCCGAGGTCGTAGCGCAGAAGTCGGGCGGCCCCCCAGCTCCGGCACGCGTCCACGTAGTCGAGGTCGAGCTGCGTGTAGCCCGACGTCTCGGTCACGTCCTTCTGTACCTGGGCCGGTCCCGTCCAGCCGGCAGTGATGAGGTTCCGGTAGTCGAGCCCATCCGACACCTGCTGCGCGACCATCGAAGGCGGCCAGGGGCGTGGGCCGACGAGGCTCATGTCGCCCTTGAGGACGTTGAGGAGCTGCGGGAGCTCGTCCAGGTACCAGGGCTTGAGAACGCGGCGACCCGCCCAGGTGAGGTTCGCCGGAGCCGCCTCGAGCAACCGCGCATGCGCCTCACCGTCTGCCTGCGTGGACAGGGCGCTGCGCTGGAGGGTCCTGAACTTCAGGAGATCGAACTCCCCACCGCGCGAGACACGTCGCTCGCGATAGAGAAACGGGCCGCGATCCCGCGCGACGAGGAGCGTGTCCACGGCCATGGCCACAAGCACGATCGCGAGCAGCGGCGAGAGCAGGAAGAGGAGCGCGATCGACACGCTCATGTCCAGGAGACGCTTGGACGCTGGATAGCGAACCGGAGCCGAGGTCATCGCGGCCGATTGTCCCCCGGGCGCGACTAGGGTGCACACATGTCCGACGCAGGCAGCGGCCGTCCGGCTCCAGGCATCGGGCGAACGCGCCAGTTCGAGGTCTACGTCGACGGCGCGCGAGGCGTGTACCCGAGCGTTCCGGTGTCGGTCGAGCGGCTGGAGCGGAGGGCGCGCGAGACCATGTCGCCTCAGGGGTACGCGTACATCGCAGGCGGCGCCGGGACCGAGGAGACGATGCGCGAGAACCGGGCGGCCTTCGAGCGCTGGCGCATCGTGCCGCGAATGCTCCGTGACGTCTCGGTGCGAGAGACATCGGTGGAGGTGCTCGGGACTCGCATGACGAGCCCGTTCGCGCTCTGCCCGATCGGCGTCCTCGAGATGGCCCACCGCGATGCAGACGTCGCGGTCGCGCGCGCAGCTGCGGACGAAGGAGTCCCGCTCATCTTCTCCAACCAGGCGTCGCGGCCGATGGAGGAGTCCGCGCAGGCGATGGGGGACGCCGCGCGCTGGTTCCAGCTCTACTGGAGTACGTCCGACGAGCTCGTCGCCAGCCTCGTCAGCAGGGCCGAGAAGTGCGGCTGCTCGGCGATCGTCCTCACGCTCGACACGACGATGCTCGGCTGGCGCATCCGCGACCTCGACCTCGCCTACCTCCCCTTCCTGCGCGGCAAGGGGATCGCCCAGTACACGAGCGATCCTGTGTTCCTGGAGGCACTGCAGGAGACCCTGCGCCAGGCTCCTCCTCCGAGCGGCCGGATCACGCTCTCGGCCATCGGCACGCTCTGGGAGCTCGCCGGCTCGTTTCCGGGATCGCGAATCGCAAACCTCCGCTCGGGGCTCGCGCGCGCTGCGGTGCGGCGATTCGTCGAGACCTACTCGCGTCCGTCGCTCTCCTGGGACGACCTCGCGTTCCTGCGCGAGCGGACGCGCCTGCCGATCCTGCTCAAGGGCATCCTCCACCCCGCGGACGCGGTCATGGCGATCGAGCACGGAATCGACGGGGTGGTCGTCTCCAACCACGGCGGGAGGCAGGTCGACGGCGCGATCGCGACCATGGACGCGCTCCCCGGCGTCGTCGAGGCCGTTGCGGGCCGCGTCCCGGTACTCCTCGACAGCGGCGTCCGCTCCGGGGCAGATGCCTTCCGCGCACTCGCACTCGGAGCGGCGGCAGTAGGACTCGGGCGCCCCTACGTGTGGGGGCTCGCCGCGGGCGGTCAGGATGGAGTACGTGAGGTCATTCGCAACATGCGCGCGGACTTCGACTTGACGATGGGCCTCGCGGGCTGCGCCGACGTGACGCAGATCGGGCGCGACTCGGTCGAGCGCGCTCACTGAGCGAGGCCGTGACCTCTCCAGAAGAACTACGAGAGCTGCTCGCCCGCCACCCGACCGGAGTGAGCGTCGTGACCGTCGATGCGGACGGCCAGAAGCTCGGCCTCACGGTCGGCTCGCTCACGGGACTCTCCCTGGAGCCGCCGCTCGTCGGGTTCGCGATCTCGACGGGAGGCCGCGATGCACGAGCTCTTGCGCGAGGCAGGCGGTTGCGCGATCTCGCTCCTCGCGGCAGGACAGGACTGGCTTGCGCAGCACTTCGCGCGCGGCGTGCCTCCGATTGCGATGTGGCACGGGATCGCGACCGAGCCCGGCGCGAGCGGGGCGCCGCTGCTCGTCGGCGCGCTCGGCTGGCTCGAGTGCGGGATCCGAGAAGAGGTCGAGACAGGAACGCACACGTTCTTCGTGTGCGATGTGCGCCGCGTGGAGGCCGGCGTGGACGCACCCGGCCTCGTGCGCGTTCGCAACGAGTACGGCGAGACGTGACCCGCCGAGTCGATGCGGTCGTCTTCGACCTCGACGGCGTGCTCGTGGACTCGGAGCACCTCTGGAGCGAGGTGCGAGAGGCGCTGGCTCGCGAGCGCGGAGGCCGCTGGCACCCTCGGGCCGAGACGGACATGATGGGGATGAGCTCGACCGAGTGGTCCCGGTACATGCACGACGTCATCGGTCTCGAGGACGCACCCGCCCGGATCAACGAGGACGTCGTGCGCGCGATGCAGGAGCGCTACGAGCAGCACCTCCCCGTGATCGACGGGGCCGTCGAGGCTGTGCGGCGACTCGGCGCCGTGTATCGGCTCGCGCTCGCATCGTCCGCGAACCGGCCGCTCATCGACACCGTGCTCCGCGAGACCGGGCTCGGCGATGTCTTCGAGGCGACGGTCTCGTCGGAGGAGGTCGCGCGCGGGAAGCCGTCGCCGGACGTCTATCTCGAGGCCGCGAGGCGCCTCGGTGTGGAGCCGGAGCTCTGCGTCGCGGTCGAGGACTCAGCGAACGGGATTCGGGCCGCCCACGCCGCTGCGATGCGGGTTATCGCGATCCCGAACCCGCGCTACCCGCCTGCCGCCGACGCGCTCGCGCTTGCCGATCGCGTGCTCGCGGCGATCGGGGAGCTCGGCCCGGAGACCGTCACGAGCCTGCCCTGAATCCGCTGGGCTGAATCGCTGCGTCAGTCCGGCACGTGAGCGAGCAGGACGCACGCGTTGTGACCCCCGAGCCCCATCGCGTTCGACAGCGCAACGTCGACCTGAACCTGGCGCGCTTCGTTCGGGACGTAGTCGAGGTCGCAGTCAGGGTCCGGGTTCCGGTAGTTGATCGTCGGCGGGAGGACGCCTTCGTGGAGCGCGAGGACGCACATCATCGCCTCGACCGCTCCGGCGGCTCCGAACAGGTGCCCGAGCACGGACTTCGTCGACGAGACCGCCAGCGAATAGGCGTGATCGCCGAAGACGTCCTTGATCGCCTTCGTCTCGGCACGGTCGTTGTACGGAGTCGACGTCCCGTGCGCGTTGATGTACCCCACTCGCTCACGCTCGATGCCCGCCCGGTTCAGGGCCGCCCGCATCATCTCCGCGGTCCCGACCGAGTCCGGGTCCGGCTGCGCCATGTGGTGCGCGTCGTTCGACGTCCCGTAGGCGAGGACCTCCGCATAGACGCGCGCACCGCGAGCCTGCGCGCGCTCCATGTCCTCGAGGAGGAGCACGCACGCTCCCTCCCCCATCACGAAACCGGCGCGGGTCGCGTCGAACGGGCGTGACGCGAGAGTCGGGTCCTCCTCCTCGGCGACGAGCCCGCGCATGGCGCAGAAGCCGGCGAGGATGAGTGGGTGCATGCAAGCCTCGGTGCCTCCTGCGAGCACGACATCGGCATCTCCGCGACGAATGGTCTCCGCGCCCTCCCCCACCGCGTGCGAGCCCGTTGCGCACGCGGATACAGGTGCGTAGTTGGGGCCGCGAAGCCCGAGATCGATGGCGATCTGGCCGGTCGCGGAGTCGACGAGGACGTTCGGCAGGAACCAGGGCGACACGCGCTCGTGACCGCGCTCCCGGAGGACCTCGTTCTGCGCGAGAACGCCGGTCACGCCCCCGATCGCCGAGCCGATCAGGATCCCCGCCCGAGCCGGATCGATCTCCCCGACGCCGGCATCGGCCCACGCCTCGCGGGCAGCGGCGACGGCGAGGATGACGTTCCGCTCGAGCCTCCGCGCGTCCTTCGGCCCGACCACCTCGACCGGATCGAAGTCCTTCACCTCGGAGCCAATCCGCACCGGGTAACCGGAAGGGTCGAACGAGCGAATCCAGTCGATGCCGCTGCGACCCGCGACCGCAGCCTCCCAGGTCGTGCGCGCATCGAGCCCGAGGGGGGTGACTGCTCCCAGACCGGTGACGGCGACGCGGCGCACGAGACGGAGAGCGTAGTAGCTTGAGGCGGTGTCCCGCCCCCGCCGCCGTCTTCCGAGCGGAGAGCCGGTCGAGCGCCCTGCCGAGCTCGATGCCGGAGTTCCCTTCCCGCCGATGGAGGCCGAGCTCGTCCGCGAGCTTCCGGAGGGAGACGGCTGGCAGTACGAGCCGAAGTGGGACGGCTTTCGCGGGCTCCTCGAGAACACGGGCGGCGAGCTCCGCCTGTGGTCGCGAAACGCGCGGCCGCTGCTCCGCTACTTCCCCGAGCTCGAGCCCCTCGGGAAGCTCCTGCCGCCAGGCTCGGCGCTCGACGGCGAGATCGTGATCGAGCGCGGTGGCGTGCTCGACTTCGACGCGATGCAGACGCGCCTCCACCCCGCCGAGAGCCGGGTGCGGAAGCTCGCGGCGGAGATCCCCGCCTCGTTCATCGCCTTCGACGTGCTCGTCTGGAAAGGGGAGGAGATCTGGCACAAGCCGCTCTCGAAGCGGCGTTCAGACCTCGAGCGGAAGGCGAAGCGCTTCACGCTCTCCCCTGCCACGTCGGATCGGGACGAGGCACTGGATTGGCTCGAGCGCTTCGAGGCGATCGGGCTCGACGGCGTCGTGGCGAAGCGCCTCGACTCCCCGTACCTGCCCGGCTCGCGTGACGGCGTCGTGAAGGTCAAGCCCGAGAAGACCGCGGATTGCGTCGTCGTCGGCATCCGCTGGAAGTCGAAGCCCGATCGCATTGCGACGCTTCTCCTGGGCCTGTACGCAGACGACGGCGAGATCGACTACGTCGGCACGGCCGCCGTCGCGCCGGCTCGCCACGAGGACATCGCCTCGCGCGTGCTGCCGCTGCTCGAGCAGGCGCCCGAGCGCCGCTTCTCGGAGCCGAGCCGGTGGGGCGGCGGCGAGCTCGAGCAGTCGCCCGTCCGCCCGGAGCTCGTCGTCGAGGTGCGCTACGACAAGGTGCAGGCGAACCGCTTCCGCCACGGCACGAAGCTCATCCGCTTCCGCGACGACAAGGATCCGGCCCAGTGCACCTGGCTCGAGCTGCGCCCGCCTCCGGCCGCGGGCACCGGCCTCGGCGACCTGCTTCCCGGGTGATGGCAGTCAGCGCAGCGGCTTCCTGAAACGCGCAACGCGCAGGCCAGGGACGGCCTCGATCTCGTCCACCTGCTCGAAGCCTTCGCCGAGGTAGAGCCTCCTCGCAGGCTCGTTCGCGGCCCCGGTCTGGACGACCGCGAGCGTCGCGCCGGGCTCGGCTCCGAGCGCGGCCCGAACGAGCTCCACGCCGATGCCGCGGCGGAAGTGCGGCGGATCGACGAAGAGCCGATGGATGTCAAGCGTCCCGTCGACGATCTTCCACGACACCGCGCCGACGACGAGACCGTCGACGAGCGCGCCGAGGAAGACCTCCTCCGAGCCCACGAGCTCCTCGAAGGTCTCGTGCAGCGGGGGAATGTCATCGGAGCCGACGAGGTCGGCTTCGACGCGGTAGGCGCTGCGCTGGAGCTCCAGGAGCCGCGCCGCGATCTCCTGATCGGAGAGATCGAGAAGGACGAGCTCGATGCCGTCGCTCACTCCGGCTTGCGTGCTCTCGACGGCTGCACGCGCGGAGGCTCGCCCGGCATCTTCGGGAAGTTCGGCGGGTACGCCGCCTCGCCGAGACCCGTCTTCTCGTCGCGCTCGACCCACTCCAGCAGGACGCGCAGGTCGCACACGCTCTCGTCGATCCCGGCCTGGACGTCACCGAGCTTCGCGAACCGCTTCGGCATCGTGGTCATCGTGAAGTCCTCGGTCGCGACGTCCGGCAGCTCGTCCCACGTGACAGGCGCGGATACGGCTGCGTCCTTGCGCGCCCGCACCGAGTACGCAGACGCGATCGTGCGGTCGCGGGCGTTCTGGTTGTAGTCGATGAAGACGCGCCGCCCGCGCTCCTCCTTCCACCACGCGGTCGTGACCTTGCGCGGCAGCCGGCGCTCGACTTCCCGCGCGAACGCGAGCGCGGCGCGGCGGACTACCGGGAACTCCCACTTCGGCTCGATGCGGCACGCGATGTGGATCCCGCGGTTCCCGGACGTCTTCGGCCAGCCGACGTAGCCGATCTCCGAGAGCACTTCCTGCACGAGCGCCGCCACACGCTTCGCGTCCTTGAACGTCGTCCCGGGCTGCGGGTCGATGTCGATGCGGAGCTCGTCGGGATGCTCGGTGTCGCGGCGGCGCGAGGGCCACGGATGGAAGTCGACGACCGCGAGGTTCGCCGCCCAGACCACCTGAGCGAGCTCGGTGACGCAGAGCTCGTCCGCATGACGCCCCGACGGGAACGTGACGCGCACGGCCTCGACCCACTCGGGACGCTTCTCCGGGACTCGCTTCTGGTAGATCATCTCGCCGTCGATCCCGTCCGGGAACCGCCGAAGCTGCGTCGGCCGCTCGTACAGCGCACGCACGATCCCGTCGCCGACCGCGATGTAGTACTCGACGAGGTCGCGCTTGGTCTTGCCCGCCTTCGGGAAGAGCACCTTGTCGGGGTTCGTCACCTTGACGACGCGCTCCCCCACCTCGAGCTCGACGAACGGGCTCGCCACGGGCGTCACGCTAGCCGGAACTCGCGGGCCGGAGCCGCGGTGGTACGCTCGCCGCGCCGAGTCCCCCGTCTCGAGGAGTGGTGCGATGCGTACGAAGGTTCTCGTCGGTCTGGCCCTGACTGCACTTGCATTGGGGCTCGCAGCTGCCGCAACGGGGGGGCCGTCGACGCAGGCCGCGATCCCCGGTTGTGGCAAGAGCGACCTCACGCTGCTCAAGGCGGGGACCCTGACGATCGGCGGGGACAACCCGTCGTTCCCTCCGTTCTACGGGGGAGCGCCGAAGAAGCCGTGGAAGATCTCGAATCCGTATAGCGGCAAGGGCTACGAGTCGGCCGTCGCCTACGCGGTCGCGAAGGAGCTCGGGTTCTCGAAGAGCCAGGTCGTCTGGACGCCACTCGTGTGGACGGCCTCGTTCAGGCCGGGCAAGAAGCCCTTCGACATGTACCTCGCGCAGATCTCGTACCTACCCGAGCGCGCGAAGAACGCGGATTTCTCGAACTCGTACCTCTTCCTCAACCAGTCCCTGGTCGCGAATGCCGGCACGCCGATCGCGAAGGTGAAGAGCGTCGCCGACCTGCGCCAGTACAAGCTCGGAGTCACGATCGGGACGACCGCCTACGACTACGTCACGAGCAACATCAAGCCCACACAGAAGCCCAACGTCTACGACAACCAGACGGACGCGGTGTCGGCGCTCAATTCCAAGCAGATCGACGGGATCGTCGTCGACTTCCCCTCGGCGCTCTACGTGACCGCCGTGCAGCTCGACAACGGGGTCATCGTCGGAAAGCTCCCGACGCGTGGGCCGCGGGAGCACTTCGGGATCGTGCTGCCGAAGGACAGTCCGAACACGCGCTGCGTGAACCGTGCGCTCAATCGCCTGTGGACGAACGGGACCATCAAGAAGCTCCAGCAGACGTGGCTCAAGAAGAGCGCGCCTGACCTCAGCTGGCGCTGACCGGCAACCGGAGCTCACGCATCCTCGGTACGGCGTCGTCCGGCGGCAGCAGCCGTCGGGCGATCGCCGTGGCGACGCTGAGCACGCTCGTCTTCGTCGGGCTGCTCGTCCTTCTCGTCGTGAACGCGGCGGGCTGGCCCGACGTCAAGCAGGCCTTCTTCAACCGCGACATCTTCCGGGAGTCGTTCCCGGAGATCGCGCGCGCCTTCCTCGTGAACGTGAAGATCTTCCTCATCGCGGAGGTCTTCATCCTCGTGTTCGCGCTCTTCATCGCAGTCCTTCGCGGCCTTCGAGGCCCCGTGTTCTTCCCGGTCAGGATGCTCGCCACGGTCTACGCCGACCTCTTCCGGGGAATCCCGACGATCCTCGTCATCTACATCCTCGGCTTCGGGGTCACAGCGCTCCAGCTACCCGGAGTCCCGGTCTCGGAGCTCTTCTGGGGCACCGTCGCGCTCGTGCTCGTGTATTCGGCGTACGTCTCCGAGGTGTACAGAGCCGGGATCGAGTCCGTGCACCCGAGCCAGGAGGCAGCTGCACGATCCCTCGGGCTGAATCGCCTGCAGGCACTCCGCTTCGTCGTGCTCCCGCAGGCGGTCCGTCGCGTGGTCCCTCCGCTCCTGAACGACTTCATCGGGCTCCAGAAGGACACGGCGCTCGTGGCGTTGCTCGGGGTCGTCGAGGCATTCCGCCAGTCACAGATCGACGTCTCTGCGACCTTCAACTACACGCCCTACATCTGCACAGCGATCCTGTTCATCGCGATCACGATCCCGCTCGCCCGGTTCACTGACTGGCTCGTCGAGCGCGACCGCCGCAAGCAGCGCGCGGGCGGACTCACGTGAGCGCGAACGGAGCAGCGCTCGTCCTCGAAGGCGTCAGCAAGTCGTTCGGCCAGCTGCAGGTCCTGCGCGGAATCGACCTCTCGCTCGCGGAGCACGAGGTCGTGTGCCTGATCGGAGCGTCCGGGTCGGGCAAGTCGACGCTTCTCCGCTGCGTGAACCTGCTCGAGCCGATCGACGCAGGGACGATCTCGGTTCTCGGAGACGAGATCACGGCGCCGGGCGTCGACGTCAATCGCGTTCGCCGCGGGATCGGGATCGTCTTCCAGTCCTTCAACCTCTTCCCGCACATGTCAGTGCGCGACAACGTGACGCTCGGGCCACGCAAGGCGCTCGGTCTCTCGAGCACCGAGGCGACGGCCAGAGCCGACGAGCTCCTCAGGAGATTCGGGCTTGCCGACAAGCGCGACGACTTTCCCGATCGCCTCTCCGGAGGTCAGCAGCAGCGCGTCGCCATCGTGCGCGCGCTCGCGATGCAGCCCGGGCTCATGCTCCTCGACGAGGTGACGAGCGCGCTCGACCCCGAGCTCGTCGCGGAGGTGCTCCAGGTCATCCGCGAGCTCGCGACGGAGGGGATGACGATGCTCATCGCAACTCACGAGATGGGCTTCGCGCGCGACGTCGCGAACCGCGTGTGCTTCCTCGACGAGGGAGTCATCCTCGAGGAAGGGCGGCCGGAGCAGATCTTCGGCGCTCCGCGTGAGCCGCGGACCCAGCAGTTCCTGCAGCGCATCGTCGAGGCGGGGCGCCTCTGAGCCCGAACCGTGCGTAACCTTAGGGCGTGCTGGAGGAGTCGAGACGCGTGGACGTGACGCTCGAGCCGCTGGACGAGTTCGTCGTCGTCCAGCCGGTCTCCGACGAGACCGAGACCCGCTCCGGGCTCTTCCTCCCTGCGTCTGCCGCCGCAGCGGCGGCGTGTCGCACCGGGATCGTCACGGCGGTCGGGAGCGACGCCAGCGGGGTCGAGGCGGGCGACAAGGTGCTCTACCCGCGCGAAGCGGGCTACGACGTCCGTCTCGGCGGGATCGAGGTCAAGGTCCTGAAGCGCGAGGACCTGATCGCCCGCATCCACGACTAGCGCACGCCACTCCGGGCCGCGGTAGGTTCTGCCGCGATGCTTGCGACCCTGCTCGCCTACACCTTCGGAACGGGCCTTGCGTTCGCGGCCCTCGTCGTGTGGATCTTCGTCTGGTTCCTCGTCGCGATCAGAGTCGTTCGACGTCACGACATCGGCTTCGTCGGCAAGATCGTCTGGCTGCTCGTGATCCTGTTCGTGCCGATCCTCGGGCTCTTCGTCTACTTCCTCTGGGACGCGTCGAGAACAAGTTCCCGCTGAGACTCTGCCTGCGGAGTCGCGGAGTAGCCCGGAAACGGAGAAGGAGGGATTCGAACCCTCGAGGCAGGGATGACCCCACCTAACGCCTTAGCAGGGCGCCGCCTTCAGCCACTCGGCCACTTCTCCAAGAGGTGGCCAGGATATCGGACGCTCCACCCGCCACCTGTACCGGACGTCCGTCGCGCCGTACGTGGGTGCGGTTACCCTAGGCGACCTCGGAGGGGTGCCGGAGCGGTCGAACGGGGCGGTCTCGAAAACCGTTAGGCGTGCAAGCGTCTCGAGAGTTCAAATCTCTCCCCCTCCGCTGGTGAACGCTCGCAATCCCGCATAGCGACAGGGATTGCGAGCGTCGTCGGCGAGGCCTCGAAAGACGTCCGTCGCTGTCCGCGTTGGGTGCGCGATTTCACGCACTGGACTAGTGGCGCACGGCTCACCCGACCGCCGGACGGGGTGGAACGCCTGCGATGACCGCGGCCGATGACTCTTTTGTCATGGTCAACGAGCTTCTAGAGGCAGTTGTGAAGCTCAGGACTCAGGCGTCTCATGCGGGCTGCTTGGTTCGCTTTGCGGAGCGTCCTGAAGTCTACTGGCCGCCGTGCACGGTGCCACGAACTCGGCCCGCACGAGGCCGTCGGTACCGACCTGGACCAACGGTAGAGATACACCTCGTTCGTGTCGGACTCGCGCTCCCCGGCTCATTCGTCGGCGCTCGGCCGTCCGCCAGAGCGCGTGAGCAGAACAGCCGCCGCTCGAAGACGGCGAGGACGATCGGGCAGAGTCGCACAGGAGACGCCGAGTCAGCGCCGCCAGCGCGAACGACGAGAGCTACTGCCCGCGGCTGCCGAGCGCTACGGGAAGAGCGCATTTGCACGGATGCTCATTCCGACCTGCGCCGCTCTCTCGGGAATCCCGCAGGTCAGCCGCTGCAATCATCGCACTTCCGAGCCTTCGTGGCACCGTGCTGGTTCGGCCGGGGAGTGAACTCGTCGTCTTCGGATCGGCTCGCTTCAACACGCGCAGACCAGCGAGGTGCCACTCTCGAACAGGCCCCCGGCGCCCGAGCACGTCGCGACGGGGAGGAGATCGCATCGGGCGATGACCGGTCAGAAGAAGCTCGCAAAGTGCGGCAATTGGATGAGCGGCGGGCTTGACCTCGTCGGCACTGTCCCATAGGTTCTCGCTCGCACCGAGCACGGAGCGCGAGTAGGTCGAAGCTCAGCCTGAAGGCTCTACGCGGAAGCGGAAGGTCAGTGGGTTGAGTGGACGAAAGCGCCACCGGCTCGGTGAACTTCTTTTTGCCCGCAGTCTGTGCCGCGCGGCTCTCGGGGTGTCGAGCACTCGCGCCGCGACTAACCCAGGTTCCCTGACCACATCCCGGGTTCCGGAGTCTCGAACGCTCGCTCGTGCGCGCGCGTGCAGCACCAGCAGCGTCCCTGCTTGTCGCGGTTCAGGTCCGTCAGAACGTGGCCCCGCTCGCAGACTCCCCATCGCTCGACGAACTCACTGATGAGCCGTCGCCGGATCGCGGCACGGTAGCGCTCGAGCTCGTCGTCTCGGGACACGGCGCAAACGGTACCGCTCGGTCCTGTCCCCTTTGTCCGCCGACTACGGCGCAGGCATCGTGGCGGCAAGCCGTCGGCCGTCCACCGACCCGAGTAACCGCGCAACCGCGTGCTGCTGGCGTGTTGACCAGCGAATGCGCAACTGACCGGAAGCGCCGTCGGATGAGCGCGCCGTCACATCGGCCGTCACGGCTCCGTGCCGGAAATCCCACCTGGCAGTCCCGCTCACCTCGACACCTGGGACGAACTCGACCCGGTGGAGCGTGAAGTCGACGGGGTCGTCACCCTCGTACGACCACGTCCCGCCATGGAGGCCGACGCTCGTTCCGTCGTAGTTCACCCACCAGCGCGCAACGACGTCGGCGACCGTCGCAGCCGTAGCAGCGGCGAGCCGGCGGTCGCTCGGCGTCGACGCGTCGCCTGCCGCCGGCCGCGCCGGGGTCACGGCGGCGAGGCGTTCGGCGAAGCGTCGCACGAGATGCTGTTCGGGCACGCGGCGAGCACATGTCGTGTCGCCTGGCTTCAACGTCGCGACGAACCGGATGTAGATGCGCGACGCGCAGTCGTCCTTGTCATAGAGCGCGGTCACGTGGAGGGAGTTCCGGACCTCGACGAACGTGCTGCCGGGGAAACGGCGCGCGACCTCCCTCGCCCCTGACGAGGCGGTGATGGTGTCGAGATCGCCGTTGAGGACGAGGGTCGGTACATCGGGGTAGACGGCACCGACCGGATCCGGCGGATCGGCGACCCGCGGGGACGGCCACCGGAGGCAGGCCTGCCAGCCCTCGTAGTCCGTGCCGTTCCACGCCGCTCCCGAGAACGGCTCGAAGGTTCCCCGTGGATAGGCCGCGAGCCCCCGCGCGAGCTCGGCCGGCCGGTCGCGGATCGGCGTGGCCGGATCCCAGACCTGCGGGTAGTCGTGGCACGTCACGGCGAGGTACAGCCCCTCCGAGGACGCCGGCGGGTCCTCGCCGCCCGCATCGACAGTGATCGTCTCCGCGCCAAGCCGCAGGATCGGAGCGGGATCGCCGTGCCTGGCCGCAAGGATCGCGGCGGGCAAGCTCTCGCCAAAGAGACGGGAAGTAGTACCCGGCGGAGTAGATCTGGACGAGGCCGTCCTCGTTCACTCGCACACGCACCCGACTGCCATCGCCGTCCGGCGCGTAGCCCACCAGTGGGTGAGCGCGAACGCGGTCCACGAACCGAGAGACGAGACCGACCGGATCACTACGAGCAGGCTGCGGGCAGCCGGGGCTTCGCTTGCACGTCAGCCTGAGTCCACGCCGTCCGGCGGCGACGAGATCGGCGGCCGCGGGGTCGGACCCGGGCAACGGATAGGTGCCGTCCAGCGTGAGCGATCGAAGCCGCTCGGGGAAGCGAAGGGCGAACGCCTGCGCCGCATACGAGCCGTACGAGTCTCCGTACACGTCGACCTTCCCGAGGCCGAGAGCCTGAATGACGTCCTCGATGTCCTGGACGGCCTGCGAGGTCGAGTACAGATCGCGCGCCGGGCCGAGCTGGCGGGCGCAGTGGGCAGCCCGCCTGATGTATCCGACCGTCGAACGCGAGAACGCCGTGCACGCGATTGCTTCGCTCCTCCCCGTGCCCCGCAGGTCGACGAGCAGCAGGTTCCGACGTGCCGAGACAGGGCGCCACAACGCTGCGCGCCCGTCTCGATCGTCCGATGTCGGATACCCAGGCCCGCCCTCGATCGAGACGATGGTCGACCACGCCGGCCGCGCCGTATTACTGCGCGGATAGAGCTCGTAGTAGACGCGGATCGTCCTGCCAGAGGGCTTCGATCGATCAAGAGGTAGAGCGACGAACCCACAACGCGCACGCCGCTCGATGTCGACGGCCTCACCCGGGCACTGCGTCCTTTCGACGGAGACGGCCCGACCCGCTTCGGCCGTGCCGCGCGCAAGGACCAGCACGACCCCGAGCGCCAACATGACTACCGCCGGGACCAAAGCGACCCTGAGAGCACGGCGAGTCATGCAGCGAGTGCGAGCTCGAGGTCACGGAGCGCGTTGAAGATCGACTCCGAGAACGTCGGGTACGGCTGGATGGTGTCGAGGAGGACGTCGAGCGGCACCTCGGCGCGGACGGCCAGCGTCAGCTGCCCGAGCCACTCCCCCGCCTCGGGCCCCACGACGACGGCGCCGACGAGCACGCCACGCGAGCGATCGGCGGCAAGCTTCACGAGGCCGGGCCGCTTCGGCCGCTCGTACGTCGAGAGACGCCCGCCCACGATCCGGTGCGAGATCGCCACGATCCCGTCTCCCTCGGTCGACCCGACGCTCCCCACCTGCGGATCGGTGAACACCGCAGCGGGAATCGCTCGATAGTCGGCCGCGACATCGTGTCCGGCGATGTCTGCCGCTGCGACCCGCGCCTGGTATTTGCCGACGTGCGTGAGC
The DNA here is from genome assembly GCA_963734825.1 of uncultured Actinomycetes bacterium. Classification (GTDB taxonomy): domain Bacteria; phylum Actinomycetota; class Thermoleophilia; order Gaiellales; family Gaiellaceae; genus GMQP-bins7. Next base: position 357,486 of record CAVTIQ010000006.1, read on the forward strand.
AGCGCGACCCCGGCGACATCGCCGATCGCCCACACCTTCTCGCCGGCGCGCATTCGCTCGTCGACCCTCACCCCGCGATCCGAGATCTCGAGGCCGAGGGCTTCGAGGCCGAAGCCGGCGACGTTGGGAGTCCGGCCCGTCGCAACGAGAACGCGTGCCGCTTCGAGCTCCTCGCCCGACCCGAGCCACACGCGCGCTCCTGCAGACGTCGCCTCGATCCGATCGGCGCGCGTGCCGAGGTGAAGGTCGATCCCCTCCTGGACGAGGTACTCACCGAGCAACGCACCCGCCTCGGGGTCGACTCTCGCAAGGATCCGGTCGTTCCCCTCGACGATCGCGACCCTGGATCCCATCCGGTGGAAGAACTGCCCTAGCTCGACTCCGACCGGTCCGCCGCCGAGCACGACGACGCTCTCCGGTACGTCGCTCGCCCACACGGCGTCACGGTTCGTCCAGTACGGGACGCCGTCGAGCCCTTCGATCGGCGGTATCGCAGCGGACGAGCCCGTGGCGACGACGAGGGCGTCGTACTCGAGCTCCAAGTCCCCCACTCCGACCACACCCGGCCGGATCACGCGTGCCTCGCCGCGTACGAGCTCGGCCCGCTGGTCGGCGAGCCAGCCTGCGTGCCAGGAGTCGTCGCGCCCGTCCGTCACCTGATCGCGCCACCAGAAAACGCGCTCGACGTCGACGTCACCCGCCATCGCACCTGCGGCACCGGGAGCAAGCCGGGCCGCAGCGAGCACCTCGACGGGTCGCAGGAGCGTCTTCGTCGGAAGGCACGCGTAGTACGAGCACTCTCCGCCCGCCAGCTCGCGCTCGACGACCGTGATCTCGACCTCGTCGTCGAGCCGGCGCAGCGCACCGACGAAGTGCTCGCCGCTCGAGCCGGCTCCGAGTACGACGACTTTTGCGACCGGTGGCATGCGCCTCCTCGTCTCTCACAAACGGAAGAGACCCCGTAACGGGGTCTCTGCAGCGGAGAGGGCGGGATTTGAACCCGCGACGCACCTTTCAGCACGTACGCGATTTCCAGTCGCGCTCCTTCGGCCGCTCGGACACCTCTCCAGGGAGCTACAGCCTAGCGACGGGTGCCGCTGCGGGTCAGCTTCCCGCGACCGACGAGACGTACGCAGCGACATCGGCGATCTGCTGGTCGGTCAGCTTGCCCTGGAACGACGGCATGACCCCCGCGCCGCCCGTTACCCGCTCGACGACCTTGTCGTACGAAGGGCTCGCCTCGTCGAGATTCGGACCGACCGCGCCGGTCGACCCCGCATCCGAGAGCGTGTGACAGCCGGCGCAGGGCGGAGACGCGACCGTGAGGAACACCTCCTTGCCCGCAACCGGGTCGCCCTGCACCTCGGTGGGCGCGTCGTCGTCTCGGTCTCGGTCTCGGAGGGCGTCGTCTCTGTCGGCGTTGTTTCGGTCCCGGTCGTCTCGGTCGGTGTCGTCTCCGTCGGGGTCGTCGAGGTCTCCTCAGCGACCGGCTCGTCCGCTTCGCCCTTCTCGGCAAGCAAGAAGACGGCACTCAGCTGCGCGAGGAACAGCACGACGCACACGCCTACGAACAACCCGAGACGATTCGCCGGGAACCCGGGCCGCGATCGCGGAACGACGAGCGCGACGATCAGGGCGAACGCGATGAAGGTCCCCGCGACGACCAGCAGCAAGGTCTCGTACTGGGTCAGCGCCAGCGGCACGGGAGGACGCTACCACGGGCCTCAGAGGGAGACAGCCGCTACTGCTCGAGGGGCGCCATCGTCAGCCCGAACCCCTCGAGCTCGCTCCAGTAGAGCTCCGCTTGCTCGCGGTGCCCCGACCACACGATCGCCCGTCCGGTGTCGTGGATGCGGTTCGCGAGTTGCATCCCCCGGTCGTACGAGACGCCGGGAAGAACGCTCGACAACGCGAATGCGACCCCCGGGAACGTGTTGTGGTCGTCGTTCAGAACGATCACCCGCCACGGCCTCCCGAGCCCTGTCCCTCCGCCCCGACGCACGCGCTCACGCGGCGGAGTGAGCGTGCCGGACATGCGCGGGACCGTACCAACGGTGCGCGCTAACCTACGCGCTCTCGGGCGCATAGCTCAGCGGGAGAGCGCTCGCTTCACACGCGAGAGGTCCCTGGTTCGATCCCAGGTGCGCCCACTACCTGAGCGCGGGCGCTCGAGCAACACACATCCACCCGAGGCCGACGGTAATGAAGACCGCTTGCTAACGCCCACACGCGCCTGATGAGCCGAAGCGTCCGCATCGTGCGGCCGCTCCAGCCAGTCAGCTTCCGCGCGACGTAGGTGAGCGCCGTGGCCCACAGGGGGAACCCAAGCCGCAGGAAAAGCACACCGCGTGGGGCCGTCTTGCGGGCGGCCCCACGCGGTATTTCTGGGGAGAGAGATCGACGCTAGACGAGCGTCTTCCAGAACACCTTGACGTCCTCTGCGGGGAACGTCTCGGTCTCGAACATCTCGAGCTTCGCGATCTTGCCGAGGACGCGGAACGCGGTCTCGAGATCGGGATACTCGAAGATGCCGAGATACTCCCACGGACCCATGACTGCGAGGAATCGCTCGACAGTCCCGCCCTCGGTCTCGACGATCTTGTGGATCTTCTCGAAGTACTCGGGGGTCTTCTCGAGGTGCTCGCGCGCAAACGGCGCGACCCTGAAGAGCCCGACATACGTGAACATGAGAACCTCCGATTGTCAGGGGCATCGCGTAGAGCCCCATCAAGCCGAGATTCTCTCTCTGCACGGCGACCGGGCATCAGTAGAAACACCCATTCGGCGCGCGTCCGAGCCCTGCGGCAACCGCGGGAGCAGTGCCGAGTCATCCGGAAACAATCGGCGCATCTCCCGCTTCGGGACGACTGCCTGCCGCCCGGAGAACGCAAAGCCGCGGATCAATGCCCACAGGACCTCCCAGAACATCCCGAACGAGGTCCTACTCGGAGATCAGTAGTTGTTCCCGTCGCGCGACGGACCGCTTTCGCGCGACACTGACCAAGTCAAGGAAAGGAGGCATTCGATGTCCTCCGTCTTCATGATTGCGTCGGCGCTCGAGGTCGGCTTGGTTATTGTCGCCAGCGTCATATTCCTGGCCATGGTCATCGCCGGCCTGGCTCTGATCGTTTGGTTCGTGGCGGGTTTCGTCAGGGCTACGCACGCGTAGACCTGGTTTTCCACCCGCCTCAAGGAGCCCCGCCCAGCCGAGCGGGGCTCCTGTTCCTTCGAAGGTCGCGGCGGAAGCGGCCCGTCAGCGGCTCGCGTCGCGCGACGGCGTTACGTACCGCGGTGCTGGCGGGTGCGAGCAAGACCGACGGCCGGCACCGCCTCCTAGCACCGCCGACCTGATCGTGCAGTCCAGTAATTCGCCCCGCGGCGCTCGCGACAAGAAGTTGCTACCAGGCTTTTACGCGGTCGTTGTTGCAGTCACCCCCATCTGCGTGGCGCCGCTCTTGCCGGCGACGATCACGGGGCAGGGAGCGTCGTGAACGACCTTGCGGCTCACACTGCCGAGCAGGCGACCGACCACAGGGCCGAGCTCCCGCGTTCCGACCACGATCACGTCATAGTCGCCGGCCCGCGCTTCCCGCAGAATCTCGTCGGCAGGGTGGCCCTGGGCGACCTTGGTGACCGCGTGGACTCCGCGATCGCTGAGGTACTTCTCCGCGAAAGCGACGTCTTTGTCGGCGTGTGGAGGAAGGCCCATGTGGCCCCCCGACTTCGTCCCTTTAGCGCTGGGTGGAACGACGCTCAAGACGGTGACGTCAGCTTCCTCGGCCACCGAGACCTCTGCCGCCTTGTCGAGTGCGAGGACACTGTGCTCCTCTGAATCGAAAGCGACAAGCAACTTCATGACGCACCTCCCTGGAGATAGTTCGCACGCTCACGTTGCCCCATCGGCCTCGCAAGACCATCGGGGAATCCGCGTGCTGCGCGTGGGGGTTAGTGCGTAGCCGTAGGGACTACCAGCGCTCCACACCTACGGCCTCGCCAGGCCGGATTGCTCTTGCGGAGCCGCGCTAGAGTCGCAAAAGGCTGTGATCGCCGGGCCACGCGAGACCCGGCGATCACACCTTCGTCCAGTTACTTCAGGTTGCGAGAGTGCCCGTCGACCGGGTAGGTCAGCGGGATCCCGAACGCCCTCAGGATCGTGGGCAGGATGTCCGGCGTCTGGAAGGCCTGACCGACGGTGTTCCCGTGAGGCTGGTCCGAGGTCCAGAACACGACCGGTACGCGCTGCACCTCCTCGGACGCGCCGCCGTGGTCGCCGTAGACCCCGTAGCTCGTGTCGTCATGTAGCAGTCCGACGACGTCGGGGCCGTTGTCCGCCGCCATCGTGTCGACGATGTGCTGACCGGTCTTCTTCCACCACGTCTGCTCGGACTTGGTCATGTCGTTCGTAAAGGCAAGGACGAAGTGGTCGCCGTCCCGCCAGTAACTCGCGATCACGCCCGGCAAGGTCGCCATGACCGAGGCCGCCTGAGCCTTCTTGGTGGCCGAGTTGTCCCTGAGCCATGCCTGGATCGACGTGGACTGATACGAGAACTGGATGTTGTTGGTGGCGATCAGCGGCGCAAGTGCGGGAGACGGGCTGTTGTACGCCGTGCTCGGGACGCCACCGTCGATGATGTCGCTGCCGGGTCCGTAGTACCAGTTCGTGTCGCCTGCGCCCGCAGTCGTCTTTCCGTAGAAGGTCGCGGCACTGGTACCCCCGTTCGTCAGGGGCCCACCATGGGTCGCCCCGTGGTCGGCGGTCAGCACGACGAGCGTGTCGTCGAGCTGGCCGAGTGCCTCGAGCTTGTCGAGCATCCGACCGAGCTGGGCGTCGGCGATCTTCGCCGCGCAATCGACATGAACCTGCCCGGTGCCCACCGAGCAGTCATGGCCCTCGGTGTCCTGGTCGGCTCCCCACATGTGAGCTGCCTTGTCGATCGCGCCGAGCGTGACGAACATGCCCGACCAGGGCTCTTCTGCCCATCATCTCGATCGCGGCGTCGGCGGCCCACGTGTCGCCGCCGAGGTGCCCCGTGTACGTGACACCGGGAAGAACCGGTTCCGCCTCCTCCGGGTACATCCACGACGGAGGGCAAGCTGCGCCCGTGTCGTAGCCGTTGCCGGCCGTCGAGGAGTTGATGTAGTACCGGCCGCAGAACGCCGAGAGATACGAGGGCACGTTCAGTCCAGTGGGGAAGCTAGCGACCGCCGGATCGGGCGGCACTCAACCACGAGCCGGCGACTCGACAACCGCACCGCGATGTCGCCCAGGCGACCGTCGACGGCGCGATCGCCGACTCCACCGCGTAGGACTTCTCGCCGACCACGATGAACTTCGTGCTCGGGTACGCGGCGGCAGGTAGTCCGGGAGCTTCGGGTAGCCCTCGTGGTTGATCAGCGTCTGAAGTCGGCCAGCGACAGGTCGCCCGTGATGTGCATCGAGTTCGCGGGCCCGAGCCAACCGTTTCGGCGTCACGGTACGCCTCATCGGTCCAGCCCATGTGCTTGGGCAGCTGGCCCGACATGATGACGTTGTGGCGATCACCGTCTCCGAGGCCATGTACCCGAGGTACGCGTTCCGGAAGTTCGTGCCCGCGTCCCGCAGCCGGCGGAAGTTCGGCATGTCGAACTGGTTCGCGTACTCCGGCAGCATCTGATCGAAGAGCACGATGAGCACACGCTTCGGCGTCTTCTGCTTCCCTTGCGCCGCGACCGAGCCAAAGACGAGCGCGCCGGCCGTGAGCACCGCCGTGACGAGCACGAGCACGGTGACTTTCGTCCTGATCATCTAGTCCCTCCCCTTCGACACGGCCGCGAATCTCCGGGCCGAACGGCGCGATGCTAGACCGTCTGCACACCTCCGATGCGGAAAGCTCAGCGTTTGCAGCGATGTTCTGGGCCTCGTGCGCCCACCCCCGGCTCCACGCGGCTGAGCGTGCACGAGCGGAGCATCTCGGCAGGGGCCGTTGTCCTACTCGGAGATCAGTAGTTGTTCCCGTCGCGCGACGGACCGCTTCGCGGGACACTGACCGAGTCAAGGAAAGGAGGCATTCGATGTCCTCCGTCTTCATGGTTGCGTCGGCGCTCGAGGTGGGCTTGGTCATTGTCGCCAGCGCCATCTTCCTCGCCATGGTCATCGCTGGCCTGGCTCTGATCGTTTGGTTCGTGGCGGGTTTCGTCAGGGCTACGCACGCGTAGACCTGGTCCTCCACCCGCCTCAAGGAGCCCCGCCCAGCCGAGCGGGGCTCCTGTTCCTTCGACGGTCGCGGCGGAAGCGGCCCGTCAGCGGCTCGCGTCGCGCGACGGCGCAGAGCGATGAACAGCGACCGTTCCAGAGCGCTCACCCAGACGGACGAGTCGGCACTGCGCACCAGCCTTGCCGACCCTCGGTCGGCCTCGCTCACTCCTCGCCAGGCGGCGCGGGTCCGACCGTCGGCAATGGAGGAGGCTCGCTGGAGCCGAGATCAGGGGCGATGCCGCAGTAGTGGAAGAACCGACCGTCACACACGGCCAGATAGTCGAGCGAAGCGTCGACCTCGGTCGCTCCAGCGTCGATCGCCGGTGAAGCCGCGCTCGGGATGAGCTCGGCATCGAGCAGCGGATCGTCCGTCGCGTCGCTCGCTCCCTGCCCACTCAGGCTCCGATAGTCGAGGAAGGTCCTCGCCGAGCCATTCCAGAAGAAGGGCGAGCTCGAGCCTCCCCACCAGAGGTTGTGGTGCTCGGAGTAGCCCGAGGTCGGAGGGCGAACGTTGAGGAGGTTCGCGGTGTCCGAGGTTGCCTCGACGATGTTGTTGGCGAGCGTGAGGGTGGGCACCACCTGAACGTAGATCCCGTAGTTGCCGGCCCCCACGATGGTGTTGTCGGTGACGAGAAAGCTCTCCGACGAAGAGGTCGCGACGACGATCCCGGCGTCGGAGACGTCAGAGACCGTGTTGTAGAAGATCTCGGTCGTCCCGGGGGCCGTCTCCTCGTCGTCGAACGAGATGCCCTTGGCGCCTCCGGAGATCCGGTTGCCCTCGACGAACGCGTTCTGGAAACGGAGCGAGATGCCGCTCGAGGAGAAGCCCGTGATCGTGTTGTTCACGATCGTCGCGTCCGGACCGGCCGCGTAGATGCCGTGACGCGGATATTGAATCGAGTCATCGGTACCCGTGTCCGCGATCGTCGAGCTCTCGACGACGAAGTCCGAGCCCTTGAAGTAGATCCCGGAATCGCCGGTCCGTTCGATGCTCACGCTCTCGACGAGCCAACCAGCGTCTGCCGGGTTGCCGGAGTTGATCCCGGTGAGCGGCACGTCCGAGATCGTCAGGTTGCGGAGCGTGATCCCTTGTGCTCCGCCGCCGGACTGAGACGAGAAGACGCCCTTTCCAGTCGTCGGCGAAACGCTCAAGTCCTCGAAGGTCAGGTTCGAAACCGTCTTCAGATAGATGCTGGCCGCAACGGTCGCCCGCCCGTCGCCATACGAGTCGAAGACGATCGGCGCATCGGGCGTCCCCGCCATCCCGGCATAGGGCGCGAGCGGTTCCGTGAAGACGGCGCCGCCCTCGAGATGGACGCGATCGCCGGGAAGCAAGGCCGCCGCATCGACTTTCGCAAGCGTCTTCCACGCCGCGAAGGGAGACCGACCCGTGTTGCTGTCGCTCCCGCTCGGGCTGACGTAGAAGTCGCGTCCGCCCATCCCGAAGCCGATGCCGGGGCCTTCGATAGCAACGGCCGACCCGGCCGATGCACCGACCACGAGCAGGAACGCAAACCCGAGCGCGATCGCAAGGCCAAGGCGTCTCACGGAGTGCGCCGCTGCGCCGCCGACGGGCGCGATCGCGCAGGAGCCCGTTACTGGCCGGTGCGCTGCCGCAGCGTCCTCAGCCGAACATCCCACCATGTTCCTCCCCCAGCACATCCCCTGGCGCGTCCCCACGCGCGTTCCGCTTGTATCCACGCCCGAGACTAGCGCTGCTCGAGCCCTCGGTCAACGTGAATTCGAGAGGACCGGTCTGTAAGCGGAGCGAATCACGATCTCCATGGACGCTCCGGTGCCAAGAGGGGACCTGAAGAGCACTACCTACGAGTTCTTCATCCTCGCGATCTCGATCCTCTCGATCGTGAACCTGGCGCTCTTCGCGCTCCTACCGTGGGGCTCTCAGCCCTGGTGGATCATCGTCTACATCGACGTACTGCTCACGGCCATCTTCGTGATCGACTTCACCTTCCGCCTGCTCACCGCAGAGACCAAGCGCGGTTATCTCATCCACGGTGGCGGCGTCTTCGACTTCCTCGGCTGCGTGCCGGTGCTTCGCATCTTCCGGTTGTTCCGAATCGTCCGTGCGATGAGGCTCATCAGGCAGCTCGGAGGCCCGCGGGTCTTCCGCGAGCTTCACAGAGGGCTTGCCTCCGGGACTCTCTACCTCGTGGTCTTCCTCGGCATCTTCACGCTCGAGTTCGTCGGACTGCTCGAGCTCCACTTCGAGCACGACGCGCCGGGCGCGAACATCACGACGGGCGGCGACGCCCTGTGGTGGGGTTACGTGACGGCGACCACGGTGGGCTACGGAGACGAGTATCCGGTCACGACGGGCGGCCGAATCATCGGGCTCCTCATGCTCACCGTCGGGGTGGCTCTCTTCGCCACGTTCTCGGGCTTCCTCGCGAACACGTTCCTCTCGGCGACACGGACGAATGCCTCCGAGCCCCCCGAAGCAGCAGCTGGAGATCGCGGTGAGGCGCTCCGGGAGATCGAAAAGCTGCTCGGCGAACAAGAGCGCGCTACGGCAACGCTGCGGACCCGGATCGCGGAGCTCGAGAGCCGAGCCTAGACGACCGCCGCCGCTGCTTTCGCAGGCAGCCGCGGTGCGACTCCGGGAGCCCGGAGCCAGATCGCGTCCTGACCGAGCAGCACGCGAGTCGCCTCGCCGTCGGCGACGAGCTGGAGCAGAGCCCGCTCCGCCCCGTCGTGATCGGGAATGGGATCCGCGCCGTCGGCGAGCAACGCCGCGACCTCGGCGGTCGTCAGCCCGTCCACGAAGCGTTCGAGAAGTGGCAGTGCGCTATCGGGCGGAGGGGTCCGCACGAGCCCGGGATCCAGGTTGGCCAGCAGCACGTCGTACGCCAGGAGCGGCTGCCAGCCGCCCGCGACGAGCGTCACGCCGTCTCGCTCGAACACGAGCGACGGCGCAGTGAAGCGCACCGGACCGTCTGACGTGGACGTCTTTTCCTGCGCTTCGGCGGCGGTTCCGGCCGCCGACCGCGCATCCTTGCGATCGCGCTGGTAGGCCTCCTCGACATCGAGCTCGTCGAGGCGGTCGACGATCGCGTCTGCAGCGATCCCCGGGACGGCGCGAAGCGCCTCCCGGATCAGCTCGTCATCGTCCAGCAGTAGCGGGGTCGTGAACTGAGCGAGCTGCAGCGCGCGCAGGACACGCCACTCGCTTCCGGGATCGAGGAGGCGGGCCGCAACGACGGCTCGACAACCCCGCCCGGTCGCGGCTGGTCGTTCCTTCGGCACGAGTCCGAACGGCATGCCGTAGCGGCGCCGGAAGGTCATGTGACCGTGCACGCTGCGGCCTGGATCGAAGGTGGCCCGCGCCGCGTCGCTCACCTCGTCGCGGAGGCCGATCATCACGAGGCGCCAGGAGAGCTGGTCGCCGAACCGCCACTCGAGCACCCGCAGCGCCGGGTTCGCGGAGTACGCCCACGGGCACGCGGCATCCGTGTAGAGCGTGGTGTCGATCGCGGTCACTGCGTCGATGGTAGTCACCGGCACCCTCGTGGCGAAGGCGCTCGACCCGTTCCCGGCGTTGCTAGGCTGCGCCTGCCCGGCTGCGCTAGGTGGGGAGTCAGCGGTTCCCTGAACCCGAAATCCGCTCCATGCGGGGCCGAACGCCGTCCGAGGGACGGTTTCGTCGGGACTGGGTCTGCGCACGCAGCGTTGACAGATCGGGTTCCGCGCACTGGGAGCGTCCGAACCGCGTCAGGTCCGGAAGGAAGCAGCGCTAAGGACTCCCTCTCAGGTGCCGCGGCTCCGCCCGATCCGAGCGAGCGACGCAGGTACCTCCGGTGAGGCCGATCTCGAAGCCGGAGCGCGCAGCCGGGCATCTCCCAGCAGACCCTCGCCCGCTCGGACCCCCAGCTGATTGAATCCCTGGGTGACCGCGCTCTACCGGACGTACCGCCCGCAGAGCTTCGACGACGTGGTGGGGCAGGAGGCGGTCGTCCGGACGCTTCGGAACGCGATCGACCAGGGTCACGTGCGCCAGGCGTACCTCTTCGCAGGGCCGCGGGGCACGGGCAAGACGTCCATGGCGCGCATCCTCGCCAAGGCGCTCAACTGCCTCGGCGCTGAGGGCCCGACGTCGTCGCCCGACACCACCTGCAACTCGTGCGTCGCTATCGCGAACGGCGGCTCACTCGACGTCGTCGAGATGGATGCGGCCTCGCAGCGTGGCATCGACGACATCCGCGAGATTCGCGAGCGCGTCGTGCTCCAGCCGGTCGAGGGCCGCTACAAGGTCTACATCCTCGACGAGGCGCACCAGCTCACCGGTGCCGCGTGGAACGCCCTGCTCAAGCTCATCGAAGAGCCCCCGCCTCACTTGCTCTTCATCTTCTGCACGACAGAGCACTGGAACGTGATCCCGACCGTGCGCTCGCGCTGCCAGACGTTCGTGTTCCAGCGCCCTCGGCTCGCGGAGCTCGTCGCAGTCCTTCGGCGGGTCGCCGACGGCGAGTCGATCGAGGTGCCCGATGCGGCGCTCTCGCTCATCGCCCGGAGCGCACGCGGGTCGTTTCGCGACGCCGTCTCGACGCTCGACCAGCTCGCGGCAGCGACGAACGGAGCTATCGACGCGCAGGCCGTCCTCCAGCTTCTGGGAACCGTGGACGAGGACTCGCTCCTCCGGCTCTGCGACATGGTGGTCGACCACGACACGGCCGGAGCGCTCGTCTTCATCGAGCAGCTCGCCGAGCAGGGTCAGGACCTCGGTCGCCTCGTCAACGACCTTCTCGAGCATCTCCGCCACCTGCTTCTCGTCCAGCACATGGGGCACGTCCCGGACTCGCTGCCGGTGACCGAGGAGACGAAAGAGCTTCTTCGCCAGCAGGCGAACCAGCTCCCGGAGCCGACCGTCCTGCGGCTCATCGACCTCCTCGCAGTCGCAGTCGAGGACTCGCGCCAGGGTGGAGACCCTCGCCTCCCGCTCGAGCTCGCCATCGTCAAGGTCACGAGACCGCACGCTGATCTCTCGCGCGAGTCCCTCGCGCATCGCGTCGAGGTCCTCGAGAGCCGCTCCCATGCCCCGGCTCATTCGCCGGCCCACTCTCCTCCGCACTCTTCCGGGCACTCTTCCGGCCCGCAGACGGTCAGGGAGCATTCCGTCGTCGAGCCGCCCGCCGTCGACGATGCGCCTCCGACGATCGAGGCCTCGGAGCCTCAGGCATCCGGGATCGAGCTCGAGCAGGTCGTGGACGCCTGGCAGCGGACGATCGTCGAGGCCGTTCGCGAGCGGTCGATCCCGGTCGCGAGCCTGCTCGCGGAAGCACGGCCGACCGAGCTCGAGGGCGACACGCTGACGCTTGCGTTCCCCGCCGAGGCAGATTTCCACCGTCGTCAGGTCGCAGAGCCCGGCAACATCGGCGTCCTGCGCGACGCGCTCTACGAAGTTACGGGCCGCAAGCTCGCCGTGGTCCTCGAGACCGGCGACCCGGACACGAGCGAGGAGAGAGACGAAGCTCCTCTGTCCGAGGACGCCGTCATCTCGTTGCTCAAAGAGACCCTCGACGCCGAAGAGGTGACGGACGAATGAAGTTCGACATGAACAAGATGCTCCAGGAAGCGCAACGGATGCAGGACGAGCTCGCGAAGGTCCAGGAGGAGGCGGCCGCAGAGGTCGTCGAGGCCTCCGCAGGCGGCGGCATGGTGACCGTGAAGGCGAACGGAGCGGGCGAGTTGCTCGAGATCCGCATCGACCCCCGGGCAATCGACCCGGACGACCCCGAGCTGCTCGCGGACATGATCCTGGCCGCCGTCAACGAGGCGCTTCGCTCCGGACGAAGCCTCGTGGAGTCGAAGATGTCCGGAATCGTTCCGGGCGGGCTCGGCGACCTCGGCGGACTGCTCCCGGGCGCCTAGCGACAGCACCGGAAGCGGCGGACTCCTGTCCGGAGGGGACGGCTAGGCTCCGTGCGTGTTGAGCCCTGCCGTCGAGAACCTCGTCGTCCAGCTCACGAAGCTGCCCGGAATCGGCCGTCGCACAGCGCAACGGCTGGCCTTCCACGTGCTCTCCGCACCTGCCGAGGACGCGCTCGAGCTCTCGCGCGCGATCGAGGACGTCAAGACGCGAGTGCGCTTCTGCCGTGAGTGCGGCAACCTGACCGAGGAGGAGCTCTGCGAGGTATGTGCGGACGCGCGGCGAGACCGCACGGTCATCTGTGTCGTCGAGCAGCCCGTGGATGTCGTCTCGGTCGAGCGGACGCACGAGTTCCGCGGCCTCTACCACGTGCTGGGTGGTGCGCTCTCGCCGCTCGACGGCGTCGATCCGTCGGATCTGCGCATCGCCGGCCTCCTTGGGCCGCGTGGAAAACGGTGGTGTCGAGGAGGTCGTACTGGCGACGAACCCGACGATGACGGGCGAGGCGACAGCGGCGTACATCGCAGACCGACTGCGCGACAAGGTGCGTGTAACGAGGCTCGCGAGCGGGCTCCCGGTCGGTGGTGATCTCGAGTACGCGGACGAGGTCACGCTCGGACGGGCCCTCTCCGGTCGTCGCGAGATGTAGCCGCCAACTTTTTTCCGCAAATAGCGCTCTTCGTCTCGCGCGACCCCTTGCAACCCGCCGTCGCGCTTCATAGATTGCACCCACTGAAACCGGCGGGCCTTCGGGTCAGCCGGTTTCAGTGTTTCTGGGGACGTTTTCGCGGCTGAAGGCTCTCGCCCGGCGGCTCCGTCCCTACACTCTCCCGCATGACCGCGACCGAGTTCGAGGCGGTCCCGGCGGTCGGGACGGACGCTGAGGGGACAGCGCTCGACGTCGTCGTGATGAAGTTCGGCGGCACGTCGGTCTCCGACCCGGAGCGCATCCTCGCCGTCGCCCGAAGGCTTGCTGCCGCACGCAGCGGAGGTCACCGTGTCGTAGGCGTGCTCTCCGCGATGGGTCACACCACCGACGGGCTGCTCGCTCTCGCGCGTGAGGTCTCCCAGCATCCCGAGGAGCGCGAGCTCGACATGCTGGTCTCGGTCGGAGAGCGGGTCTCGTGCGCGCTGGCGGCGATGGCGCTGATCGAGCTCGGCGTCGATGCCGTCTCGCTCACGGGCTCCCAGGCCGGGATCGTCACCGACACGAGCCACGGTCGCGCGAAGATCGTCGAGGTGCGCGCACGCCGTATCCACGAGGCCCTCGACCGAGGCGCGATCGTGCTGGTGGCGGGCTTCCAGGGGGTTTCGACCGACGCGGAGGTGACGACCCTCGGACGCGGTGGATCGGACACGACCGCGGTTGCGCTCGCGGCCGCTCTCGGAGCCGGGATGTGCGAGATCTACACCGATGTGGAAGGCGTCTTCACGGCTGATCCGCGGCTCGTGCCGGGCGCACGGAGACTCGACGTCGTGACGTACGACGAGATGCTGGAGCTCTCGGCGTCGGGCGCGCGGGTGCTCCAGCTACGCTCGGTCGAGTTCGCACGGAACCACGGGGTCGACCTGCACGTGCGCTCGTCGTTCTCGGACGGCGAGGGAACGTGGGTGACGACCGAGGAGTCGGAACGAGTGCTCGAGAAGGCGATGATCTCAGGCGTCGCGCATACGCTCGACGAGACGGTCTACCGCGTCGAGGGAGTCAATGCGGCCACCCTCTTCACGACACTCGCGGACGCTCGCGTAAACGTCGACACCATCCTCCAATCCGGCCCCGAGATCGTTCTCTCGGTCCAGGACGACGACAGTGAGGCCACGGCCCGCGCGCTCGACGAGCTCGGCACGATCTGGACCGCGGACGCAGAGCTCGGGAAGGTGAGCATCGTCGGGGCGGGAATGAGAAGCCACCCCGGGGTCGCAGGGACGGCATTCGCAACCCTTGCGGCGAACGGGGTCGAGCCGGTCGTCGTGACGACATCACCGATCAAGATCACGTGCTTCATCCGGCGGGACGACGTCGAACGCGCAGTCGTCGCGCTGCACGACGCATTCGGGCTCGAGCTGGCCAAGTGAGCGCGTCCACTCCCCGCGTCGCGGTCGTCGGTGCAACGGGCGCCGTCGGTCGCGTCACGCTCCAACTCCTGCGCGAGCGCGAGTACGCCGACGTGACCGCCTTCGCCTCGGCCCGCTCGGCGGGCACGGAGATCGACGGGCTGGTGGTCAACGAGGCGACGCCGGAACGCCTGGGCTCGGGGGAGTTCGACGTGTGCCTCTTCTCGGTCGGCACCGACGCGAGCCGCCAACTCGTCCCGGCGACCGCCGCCTCCGGCGCGTTCTGCATCGACAAGTCCGCCGCGTTCCGGCTCGAGGCCGGCATCCCGCTCGTGGTGCCCGAGGTGAACGGCAGCCGGGCGCTGGAGCACTCGGGGATCGTCGCCAACCCCAACTGCTGCTCGATTCCGCTCGCAATGGCGCTTGCTCCGCTTCGCGATGCGGCGGGCTTGCGCCGCGTCCGGGTCTCCACCTATCAATCGGTTTCCGGCGCCGGATCCCAGGCTGTCGAACGGCTTCGGAACGAGCCGCCCGCAGAGCACGATCTCCGGATGGACTGGTCGTTCGACGGAGTCGAGTTCGACGAGGAGACGAAGATCCGGGAAGAGACCCGCAAGATCCTCGAGCTCCCCGATCTCCCCCTGAGCGCGACCTGCGTTCGGGTGCCGATTCCCGTCGGGCACGCCGAAGCCGTGTGGGTCGAGACCGAGGAGTCTCTCGAGCCCGAGGACGCGCAACGGATCCTCGCGGAGGCGCCAGGACTCCGGCTCGAGGCCGTACCGACGCCGCGGGCGGCGGCCGGCACCGACGACGTTCTCGTCGGCCGGGTGCGCCGGGACATGGCCCAGGAGAACAGCCTGGCTCTCTTCATTGCGTGCGACAACCTCCGCAAAGGCGCCGCGCTGAACGCCGTGCAGATCGCCGAGCTCGTCCTCGGCGCCCACTCCACCGTCTCGGTTAACTCCAGGTAATCAACGGGCTGAGCGGCCCGTTTTCGCTGCTACCTTCGCCAAATGGGTGGGGAGCCGCGTCGTTCGACGCGACGAGCGGACCGGCGGCGAGCGATCGTCTCCGGGTGCGTCGTCGCTGCGTTGGCCTGCCTCGTCGCCGCCTCGGTACGTGCCGGAACTGCTGTCGACTCTGCTCTCATCGGAGGGACGAAGAAAGCCGACACCCTCGTCGGCACGGCCCGGGCCGATCGGATGCTGGGCTACTCGGGCAACGACTGGCTACGAGGGATGGGCGGCAATGACATCCTCGACGGAGGAAACGGCAAGGACATCGTGTCGGGTGGGCCGGGCGACGATCGCATCTTGGCCCGTGACGGCTCCCGCGACCGGATCTACTGCGGCCTCGGCAACGACCGGGCCGTCGTCGACGACGTCGACCGTGCGGGCCGCGACTGCGAGAAGGTCTTGCGCCAGAGCGCTCCGCCTCCGCCACCCGAGTCGAGAACGGACTGCGCGACGACGAACTTCGCCGACTGGAGCTGGGAGGAATGCAAGCCGCGCACGAAGATCACCCTGACAAACGAGGCCTGGCACTGCACGAAGCCACTCTCCGAGTACGGGCCACTCCCGCTCAAGGTCGTCTCGATCTCGACGGAGCCATGGAGCGACGGCGCGGCCATCACTCTGGACTCCGGGTGCACGGGATCGCCGGGGTCCGATGTGAACGTCATCCTCGACATTCGGGGCGGCGGGCCGACGTCGGCCGACGGGCCCGGGTACGACGCACTGAAGACGCGGGTAAACCCCCAGGATCTGCGGGTCACCGGCTCGATCCAGTGCGGCCGGCGCGCGGCGGACGCTCATCAGGACGCTCTTCAGATCCAGGGCGGGACGAATGTCACCTTCGTGAACGTCGAGGCCGGCGGTGACTACGCGGCCGGTCTGTCGACCTGCCAGGGAGCCGGCGGCGGGCCCTTCTACTCGCTCAACCGGATCACGAACGTAGACGTCCTGGGCGGCTCGTGGATCTCATGCAACCACGCGCTCAACGGTGGCCAGGCCGGGACCAACAACGGCATCGTCAACGCGAGGTTCAGATCCGGACGGAACGACGGCTCCGACCCGAGTTGCAGCTTCAGCTCAGGGCGCCCATGCCTGAACACGGCCTCCCTGGCCCTTGAACGCATCGTCTGCGAGCAGTGGATCGGCGGTCGCTGGGTCGCCGTCCCGCCCAACTAGACATCAGGAGAGGAGCAGCCGCTCTAGGTTGCGGTGGTTGGCTCCGTCAGCCCCTTCTTCCTGATCTTTCCGCTTGCCGTCTTCGGCAACTCGTCGAGAAAGAGGACCCGCGACGGCACCATGAAGCCTTCGAGCCGCTCACGACAGGCGCCGATGACGTCCCGCTCGCCGAGCTCCGCATCCTCCTCGAGCGCCACGTACGCATGGATGGCCTCGCCGAGGCGCTCGTCCGGCACGCCGATGACCGCTGCCTCGCGTACGCCGGGGATCGCGTACAGCGCATCCTCGACCTCGGCCGGGCTCACCTTCTCGCCGCGCGACTTGATGATGTCGTCGCTCCTCCCGACGAAGTAGAGGAAGCCTTCGTCGTCGATCGTGAAGTGATCGTGCGTACAGAGCATTCGCTCGCCCGGAAGCGGCCCCTCGACGAGCATCTCGGCAGTCCGATCCGGCAGCCGCCAGTACCCCGCCATCACATGCGGGCCGCGAACGTGGAGAACGCCGGTCTCCCCCGCCCCGACGGGCCGTCCCTCGGCATCGAGCACCAGCGTCTCGGTACCCGGGATCGCCTTCCCGACGGATGTGGGCTTCTCGTCGAGCAGCTCCGGCTCCAGGTAGCTCACGCGCTTGCACTCGGTCAGCCCGTACATGCGGAAGACCAGCGCGCTCGGGAAGATCTCCTTCAGCGGGTCGTGGAAGCTGGGCGGAAGAGCCGCCGCGGTGTTGGTGACGCGCTCGACCGACGGGAACCGGAGCCGTGAACGCTCGTGCATCGAGACGAGGGTCGAGTACACGGTCGGCACGCCTGGAAAGACCGTGACGTTCTCTTCCTCGAGCCGCTTCAGCACCTGGGCGGGGTACACGAACGAGCGCTCGAGAACGAGCGTCGCGTTCATGCGCACACTCATCAGCAGCTGATACAGGCCGTAGTCGAATGCCAGCGGGAGCACGTTCATGATGCGGTGCTCCGGGCCAAGGCGCAGGTACTCGCTGACGCTGCCCGCGGCGAACACCATGTTCGCGTGAGTCATCATCACGCCCTTCGGGTTTCCCGTGCTGCCGGACGTGTAGATGAGCGCGGCGAGATCGAGCGGGATCGTGCCGGGATCGCGGGAGACGGGCTCGCCGTCCGCGAGGAGGCTTTCGTACGGGAGCATTCCGTCGATCTCGTCCCCGTCACCGGCGCGGATCACCGCTCGGAGCGACGTGGCCTGATCGGCAGCCTGCTCACTGGCCCGGGCGGCGACGCGAGCGATCGTCCCCTCGGTGACGAGGAACGACGCCTCGGAATCGAGAAGGATGTACGCAAGCTTGTCCTCCTTCGTCTGCGGATTCACCACGACGAAGACACCGCCCGCGATGAGCGTCCCGAAGATCGAGACGACGCAGGCAAGCGAGTTGTCCGTGAACACGATGACACGGTCGCCGCGCTCCAAGCCAAGATTCTGGAGCGCCCGGGCGAACCGCTGCGCGGAGTCGAGGAGCTCGCCGTACGTGAGGCGTTGGTCGTCGACGACGAGAGCCTCCTTACCGCCGTCGGAGCTAGCGGCAGCGACGAGGCTGTCGTGGAGAAGCCGGTTCTCGCGCATGGCTAGCGGGCTTCGGCCGCCAGGAGTGCGGGCTCGGACGGCCACTCCCGGACCGTGTCACCGACGACGACACGCGTCGGCTCGGCGGTCGCGGCAAGCCGGGGACTGGCGACGAGGCTCTCGTGGAGGAGCATCACGGAGATGGTGCCCACAAGCCCCATCTCGTCGGTCTCGCCGACCCCGCGCTCACCCGCGCCTTCGCACTTGGCGACGAGTCGAGCGACCGCGTCGGGCTCGAACAGCCCCACATCGCGCAGACGATCGGCCGAGAGGACATCGCGTACGTACTCGGGGGCAGCCGGACCGACGAACGCGGACGCGATCGGAGCGCGGTACGGACGCTTCTTCCTCGCGGAGATCTCCGCAGGGATGAGCGGAGCTGCGACCTTGCGGAGCAGGTACTTCTCTTCCAGCCACCTCACCTTGAGGCGGTCCGGCAGCGCCGCCGCGAACTCGGCCACTCGGTAGTCGAGGAACGGGAAACGGCCTTCCACGGAGTGCCCCATCAGCATTCGGTCTCCCTGTGAGTGCAGGAGATAGCCGTCGAGGAAGGTCATGACCTCGAGGTACTGCGCCTTGCCGAGAGGTGTCAGGCTCCCGAATCCCGCGGGAAGCCGGTCGCCCACTCGAGCGAGAACGTCTCCGTCACGCGCCGCGCGCTCGAGGACGTCTCCCTGGAGCAGCCGAAGCGAGCGTGCCGTGTTCGCGTACCGAAGGCGATGGCTGTAGAGCGGGTCGCCGGTGTCCTCGAGCCCGCGGCGATAGAACCCCGCCAGGAACGCGCCTGAGCGCTTCAGGTCCTTGCCGAGGAACTCGTTCAGGCGCGTGAAGAGGAGCGGCCGGAGCTCGGACTCGGGGACCCGTGCCCAGAACCGGCGGACCTTGTTCTCGCGGTAGATGTCGTAGCCACCGAACAGCTCGTCCGCGCCCTCACCGGTGATGACCACCTTGAGACCCGCGTCGCGGACCGCTCCGGACAGCCGCAGGAGCGGCGCCAGAGCCGTGCGCAGGGTCGGCTTCTCGGAGAGCTCGACCGCACGCGGGAGGAGCTCTGCGATGTCGGACGAGTCGACGACCACACGGGTCAAGCTCGTGCCGAGATCCTCGACGAAGCGGTCCTGATACCGACTCTCGTCGAAGAGTGGGTCGCTGAAGCCGATCCCGAACGAGTTCAAGGTTTCGGGATAGAGACTGCGAGCGAGGGCCGCGGTGAGGGACGAGTCGAGCCCGCCGCTCAGGTACGCAGCGACCGGCACATCGGCGCGCAGGCGTATGCGCGTGGCGTCCGTGAGGAGGTCGAGCAGCTCAGCCGCGAGCTCGGACTCTCCCTTCGACTCCTCGTCGCCGACACGCGGGAACTCGAGGTCCCACCACCGCTTCTCCTCGAGGAGGCCGTTCGGGCCGAGCCTCAGGTAATGGGCGGGAGCGAGCTCGCGGACACCCACGAACGCGGAGCGGTCGGGAAGGATCGACCAGGTCGTGAACGCCTCGACGAGCCCGAGCGGATCGAGCTCTCGGCGCGACGCCGGATGCCGGAAGAGCGCCTTCGCCTCGGACGCGAAGCAGAGGTCGCCATCGATCTCGGCGAGGAAGAGCGGACGCACCCCGAATCTGTCGCGCGCGAGGAAGAGCTCCTGCTCTCGCCGGTCCCAGACCGCGAACGCGAAGTCGCCGTTGAGCCTGGGGAGGCAGCCCGCTCCCCATTCGTCGTAGGCGTGCGCGATGACCTCCGTATCCGACGAGGTCTCGAACCGATGACCGAGCGAGCGCAGCTCGTCCTGGAGCTCGACGTAGTTGTAGATCTCCCCGTTCTGCATGACCCAGTAGCGACCGCCCTCGTTCGATAGCGGCTGATCGCCGCCGGCGAGGTCGACGATCGCGAGTCGCGTGTTCGACATCCCGAACCGTCCGTCGAGATAGAGCCCGACCCCGTCGGGACCACGGTGATGAAGCTCTCCCGCCATCGCGAGGAGGAGTTCCGGCGAGGCGAGCTGCCCCGACCGGGCGTAGATGCCAGCGATGCCACACACAGTCGACCCCTCACCGAAGGATATGGACGACCCCAGCACCCAGCAACAGAGCGGCCGTTTGCTCTCAAGAGTGCGCTCGCACTGCCGATACCGTGTAGCTGGGCCGACCGCAGACGGGGGAACCTTCGATGGAGCGACAACTCGACGGCATAGAGAGCGACGTTCGCCGGTTCATCACGGAGAACTTTCCGCTCGGCAGCGGCGGGACGGAGCTATCGGGCGGAGACTCGCTGCTCGAAGTCGGCGTCATCGACTCCGTCGGCGTTCTCGAGCTGATCGAGCACCTCGAGGCGACGTACGATCTCCAGATCCCGGATGCCGACGTCTTGCCCGAGAACCTCGACTCGATCGACGCGATCACGCGTTACGTCGCGATGCGCTTGAGCGCCGCGGGCTCGAACTCGAATGCCGGCGCCTGACGGGCCGCTCTCGCTCGAGTCCCTTCGACTCGATACCGAGCGTGCGACGCAGGAGATCACCGAGAGCCTGAAGGCGATCGTCCTCGGCACGATGCGCCGGCGCGGGGCGGTCGTCGCGCTCTCCGGCGGGATCGACTCGAGCGTCTGCATCGGGCTCTGCGCGACGGCCTTCGGTCCCGAGCGCGTTCTCGCTCTGCTGATGCCGGAAGCGGAGTCGGCCGACGACACGTTGGAGCTCTCGCATCTCGTCGCCGACCACTACGGCGTCGAGACCGTCGTCGAGGACATCAGCGGCATGCTCGACGCCGCCGGCTGTTACCGCCGGCGGGACGAGGCGATCCGCCGGGTGCTGCCCGAGTACGGAGAGGGCTGGCGGGCGAAGATCGTCCTCCCGAGCCTGCTGGGCAGCGACCAATTTCGACTCTTCACGGTCGTGGCCGAGTCGCCGGACGGAGAGCGACGGGAGGCACGCTTGACCGCAGCGGCCTACCGCGAGGTGGTCGCGGCGACGAGCTTCAAGCAGAGGACCCGGAAGACGCTCGAGTACTACCACGCCGACCGCACGAACTTCGCGGTCGTCGGCACGCCGAATCGGCTCGAGTACGACCAGGGCTTCTTCGTGAAGAACGGGGACGGCGCGGCCGACGTCAAGCCGATCGCGCATCTCTACAAGACCCAGGTGTACCAGCTCGCCGAGCACCTCGCCGTGCCCGAGATCGTCCGCTCGCGGCCGCCGACGACAGACACGTACGCACTCGCACAAAGCCAGGAGGAGTTCTACTTCTCTGTGCCCTACGAGACGATGGATCTCTGCCTGTACGCCCACAACCACGGCATTGAGGCGGCCGAAGTCGCGGGAGCCTCGGGCCTCTCCGAGGAGGACGTCCAGCGCGTGTTCAACGACATCGAGACGAAACGCCGTGCCACCGCCTACCTCCAGCTTGCGCCCCAGCTCGTCGAGACCGTGCCCGAAATCGGGCACTGAGACACGGATTGCGAGCATCAGAGCGGAGATTCGCGCCTCGGTGGCCGTTTTTCGTCCTTGACACTTTCCGAGCGAGATGGCTAGGTTCTGCGGGACGAGGGGCCCGGGGAGAGCTCCTCGAACAGGGCACGTGAAAGGAAGCAATGAAGCACGAGAAGCCCGAATCGGTGGAAACGGAGTATGAGAAGCCGAAGATCGTCGACTACGGCGACCTCATCGACTTGACCGCAGGGCGTCATGAGGGGAACTGGCTCGATGCCTCCTTCCCGATCAATACGCCCAAGCGCAAGCTGACCTTCTACTCCTAGCGGCTTCGATCACTGCGGCATCTCGAGCCCGGCCGACCCTCTCGGGGCCGCCGGGTTTGATGCCATCCTCTGACGCGTGACGCGCGCCATCGCGGGTGTCTTCGGCGCCGGTGCGGCCAAGACCGGTGCGGCCGAGACGGCCGCGGTCGCGCGACGCCGGCTCGGGGACGCGGAACGCCTCGACGATTCCTCACTCGCCCTTGCGTGGACCGGCGCCGGCGCGCACCGCGGCGACCTGACGCTGCTCGTCTCGGGGCGCCTGAACAACCTCCCGTCGCTCGGCCGCGAGCTCGGCGTCGAAGAGCGGGCGGAGGGCATTGCTCCCGAGCACGTCCTCGCGCTCGCCTTCCGCCGCTGGCGAGAGGGCATGCTGCTGCGACTCCGTGGAAGCTTCGTGATCGTCGTCTGGGAGCGAGCGACGCAGGCGGGATTCGTCGCGGTGGATCAGCTCGGAGTCGGGTCGCTCTTCTTCCACGAGGCTGCCGGTCGTCTCTCGTTCGCGACCGAGGTCTCCGATCTCGCCAGCCTCCTCCCCGTTCGCCCCGCACCCGAGCCGCGCGGACTCGTCCAATGGCTCGTCGACGGCTACTTGGAGCGAGGCGAGACGCTTCTCCGCGGGATCCGGCGGCTCGAGGGAGGCCAGCTCGTGCGTCTCGAACGGGACCGCTGGCGAGCCGACCGCTACTGGTCGCCGCGCTACGTGGCTCCCGCGCCAACATCGCCCGCGGAGGCGGCTGATCTCGTCGGTGCCGCCATCGTTGACGCAGTCTCGGGTCGCATGGCAGCCGACGGCGTGACAGGGGTGCTCCTGAGCGGCGGGCTCGACTCCTCCACCGTGGCCGCGGTCGCGAGCCGGCTCGAGCGTCCTCGTGGACCGGTGCACGCCTACTCGCTCGTGCACCCTGCGCATCCCGAGCTCGACGAGTCGGCTCACGTCGAGCAGGTCGTGCGAGCTCTCGGCCTGCGGAGCGACGCGTTGACGATCAGCGGTCCGGCCACCATGCCCACGGCTCTCGAATACCAGCGTGCCTGGGACCTCCCGTCGCCGACGCCGATGCTCGCTTTCACGCTGCCCCTGCTCCGGCGAGCTGCGAGCGACGGCGTGCGCGTCGTCCTGGACGGGGAAGGCGGCGACGAGCTCTTCGGCTGCTCGCCGCCTCTCGTCGCCGACCGTCTGCGCCGGCTCGACGTACGCGGGGCGATCGGCCTAGCGCAGCTGCTCCCTGGCACGGACTCGCAACGCGAGTTGTGGGCTCTCCTCCGTGACATCGGGCTGAAGGGGATCGCACCGTACGAGCTCCACCGAGTACTTCGGAGACTCCCGAGGCGGCGCGGGTACGCGCGGCAGCTGCTCACCCCGGCAAGCGCCGATCTCTACTCGAGCGCACGCGACCGGTGGACGTGGAAGCGACTCGACGGGCCACGATGGTGGGCGTATCTCGCCGATCTCGTGACAACGACGGGCGAAACGGTCGGACACGACTTCTTCCGCCATCGCGCAGCGCTAGCGGGCGTGGACAACGGCCATCCGCTCCTCGACGACCTCGATCTCGTCGAGTTGGTGCTCAGGCTCCCGCCCGAACTGGCCTTCAACCGTGCGCTGACGCGTCCGGTTCTCCGGCAGGCGGTCACGGGGGCGCTCCCCGAAGACATACGGCTTCGCCGCGACAAGGTCGATTTCAGCCCCCTCCTCGTCGAAGCTCTCGGCGGCCCGGATCACCGGATCGTCGTGGAGCTGCTCGGCGCGGGTGATGCCGAGCTGTTCGCGTACGTGGCGTCCGCGAAGGTCCGAGACCTGCTAGCGACCCCCGTCGAACGCCGGCACGGCGTCTGGGGCCGGCTCGTCTGGCGACTGGCGACGACCGAGACGTGGCTCCGTTCGCAGCATGACCCCGACTTCCCGCAACGGCTCCTCGAGAGCCACGGAGTCGTCAGCGCCGCCTGAGCGTCTTCTCGACCGCCTCGTCGTGCTGGGACTTCGTGGCTCGCGCGTTGCGGAATGCGAGCCTGGCCCGCGTGAGCTTGACTCGCCAGGGCTCCTCGCCGTGCGGACGAAGATCCCGCCCTACCTCCTCCCACAGAAGCGCGAAACCGCCTCGGAGACTCGTCGTCGAGAAGCCGGCAAACCAGCGGCCGAGATGGATCTCGAGCACCGTCCGCTCGCGGACCTCGACGAGATTGCGCGCCCAGACGTGCAGCGCGAGCGGTTGTTTCGCGCCGAAGAGGACTGCGTCCGCGCCGCGAGTTGTCGTCCGGCAGAGCTGCTCGAGCCCCCATCGGCGCGCGACTCGCCGAACCTCTTCGTCGTCGAGCCCGCTTGTGACGGCGGCGATGTCCACGAGATCGCCGACCCGGGAGAACGGGCCGTGCGCCCACGAGTGCGCCGCGACCGCGAGCGCCTGGTGTACGGGCGCGAGCGCCGAGACGCCGTCGACACCGAGCACCGAGGGCACCGCCTCATCGAACATCTCCTGCATGGGCGGGTCATCGAGCCACCTTGGCCAGTTGGGGTGATCGTGGACCTCCACGCGCAGCGGGAGCCCCGGCCACTCGAGCGGGAGCAGGTGCGGGCTTACGACGTACGCGGTCGGATCCCCCACCTCCACGAACCCGGACTCGAGCAGGGACGCCTGCGCCCGAGCGGCGTCGGGCACGAGCACGTCCAGGTCGATGAACGGGCGCAGCGCGGCGTCCGGGTAGAACGCGGCGACGTCCGGGCCCTTGTGCAGGACGACTGGCCCCTCACACCCGCGACGCACCAACGTCATGACCTCGGGGGCGACAAGGGTTGCAACGCTGTTCACGAGCTCGGCGTCCTCGAGGTCGGGCGGAATCGGTCGTCCGAGCTGTCGCCAGCGCCGTGCCGCGAGCAGGTGCAGCCGATTCGCTCGAAGCGCGGTGATGTCCGGCGTGCGATCGACGAGACGCTCGACCGCCGACCAAATACGCGCCCGCGAGTCGACTCCCGGCTGCGAGTCCACAGCTCTGCCCACGCTCGCGCCTACCGCCACGCCGGGCATCCTCGCAAGCTCGACGTATCCGTTGGCCCGGCTTCTCCGTAACGTGAGCTCATATGTGCAGAATCATGCAGCGCAGTATCGACCACTTCACAAGCGAACATAGTGAATCCAAGTGACTAATGGCTCGAGATCGCAGAAGCGCCCGACATCGCCTGAAGAGCCGGGCGTCGCCGTCGTCGCCGGCCGCAGCGCCGCAGGGAGCATCGTCCGCTCGCTCGAGGCCGACGGGATTCTGGTCGTCGCGCGAGCGTCGTCGGCCGAGAAGCTGGCCGTGCCGGCATCGGATGCCCTCGCGGCCGTCGTGCTGCACACCCCGGGCATCGATCCGAGCCCGGTCGGCGCCGTGCGGAGCGTGCGCGAGAGCATCCCTGATGCACCGCTCGTCCTCGTCGCGCCAACGCTGAACCTGCGCCGGCTTCGTGAGCTCCTCGGCGAGGGGGTCGACGCCTTCGTGCTCAGCGACGACGTCGACGCCACGCTCGGCCTGGCGGTGCGCAGCGCGACCGGCGGCCTGCTCGCGTTCCCCGGGTCGCTCCGCGCGACGCTCGCGCCACCCGTTCTCTCGAGCCGCGAGAAGCAGGTGCTCGGGCTCGTCGTCCTAGGGATGACGAACCGGGAGATCGCCGGCACGCTCCACCTCTCGGAGAGCACCGTGAAGAGCCATCTCTCCTCGTCATTCACGAAGCTCGGCGTGCGGTCCCGCAACGAGGCGGCGACGCTGATCCTCGACCCCGGGATGGGCCTGGGAACCGGCATCCTCACGATCGCCGACTCGGGCTGAGCCTCGGACGAGCAGACCCTCAACGGCGCGCCATGATCCCGCCAGCGGTCGAGACAGCCACACGCCCTCGCCTCGTGCTCGACGGAGTCTCGAAGCGCTGGCGCGGCGTCGCGACACCGCTGTTCCAGGACGTGCGCCTCGAGCTGCCACCGTCCACGCTCGCGCTCGTCATGGGCGTGAACGGGGCCGGAAAGACGACGCTCCTCAGGATCGTCGCGGGTGTCATCGCGGCGGACGCTGGTGTCGTGGAGATCGACGGGCTCTCGGCGCGGCACGATCGCCGCCGCTACCAGGCGAAGGTCGGGTTCCTCGCGGCGGGATCGACAGGGCTCTACGCACGCCTCACGGCGGCGCAGCATCTCGGCTACTGGGCACGGCTGGCGCTGATTCCCGCAGAGGAGCGGAGCGCGAAGGTCGAGGCCGCGCTGGCCCGGTTCGAGCTCCAGGACGTCGCGAGCAAGCGCGCCAGCCGGCTCTCGATGGGACAACGCCAGCGCCTGACGCTCGCGCTTGCGCTCATGCACGATCCGACGCTCGTCCTCTTGGACGAGCCGTGGAACAGCCTCGACACGCAGGGAGTCGAGCTCCTGAACGCGGCCATCACGGACTTCGCAGCCCGCGGCGGCAGCGGGATCTTCTGCATCCCAAGCGGGCACGGCGTCGAGGGCGTCACCATCGACCGTATCTACTCCCTCGTCGACGGCGCCCTGGCGGCCGCATGAGCCTGGTGCGGGCTGTCGGCGCAGGCGCGGCCGCGATCGTGGTGCGCGACTTTCGCATCTTCACGAGCTACCGGATGCGGTTCCTTTCGGAGATAGTCTCGGCAGTGCTCGGCGTCACGCTCTTCTACTTCGTCTCCCGACTCGTCACCGGCGGCACGTTCAAGAGCTCGGACGAGTACTTCGGCTATGCGATCATCGGCCTCGCGATGCTCGAGGTCATGACCGCGGCCATCGTCGTTCTCCCGATGTCGGTGCGCCAGGAGCTCGTCGCCGGGACGTTCGAGCGCATCCTCGTCTCGCCGCTCGGTGCGGTCTCGGGCGTGCTCGCGATGTTCATCTTCCCGTTCCTGAGCGCAGGCGTAATGGCGACGATTACGATCTCGGTCGGTGCGATCGTCTTCGACCTGCCGATCCGCTGGTCGACAGCCGTGCTCGCGGTCCCTGTGGCTCTCCTCGGAAGCCTTGCCTTCCTCCCGTTCGCCGTCCTGATCACCGGCGTGGTTTTCGTCTTCAAGCAGGCGGGAGTCGGCGCCGGCTTCCTCGTCACGTGCCTGTCGCTCATCGCAGGCGTCTTCTTCCCGGTCGCGCTCCTCCCGAATTGGATCGAGTGGACATCCGAAGTACAGCCGCTGACGCCTGCGCTCGATCTCCTCCGCCATCTCGTCGTCGGGACGCCGATCGACTCCGTTTGGTGGCCGGTCTTCCGGCTCGTCGCGTTCACGATCGTGCTGCTCCCCCCCTCGATCCTCGTTCTCGGAGCCTGCCTGCGGCACGCGCAGCGACAAGGCACGGTGCTCGAGTACTGATGAGCACGCCAAAACGCTCCGACGACGAGCTGCTCGGAGCTCATGCCCGGGTGCCCGACCACGTCGTCCATCGCTCGTTTGCGCACGAGACCGTGATCCTCAACCTGAAGACGGGGAAGTACCACGGCCTCAACCCGACGGCGGACGCGATGCTCACGCAGTTGGAGCGTGGCGCTACGCTCGGTGAGGCCGCTGCGAAGCTGGCGTCGCGCTACGACCGCCCGGTCGAGGAGATCGAACAGGACATCTCCGAGCTCTGCGGCGACCTGCTGGAGCGCGGACTGATCGAGCTGACGGGCTCGGACGGTCGGCCGTTCGACGCCGCCGGGTCCGGTGGCGACGGCTGACGCGGGCGCCGAGCGCTCCAACGGATCGCAGCGATTTCGGGGGCGCGCGTTCGGGATCGACGTGGAGTCCGCCTTCGCAGTTCCGGACCTCCCCGGAGCCGGAGCTGCAGGCACGAACCCAACGACGAGACTCATCGGCGCCACGTACGCCGAGCTGAGGAAGGCATGGCCGCGACGGAACACCGAGAGGCTCGTCGAGCGCACGTTCCCCGACGGAAGCCCGATGATGGTGGTCGAGCACCACGACGAGGCCGGATTCCAGGTGTGGGCTCCCCGGGTCGGCCGATACGTCGTTCGCGAGGATGGATCCCAGGTGAAGTGCGCGGTTCCGAGCGTTACGGCATGGCGCTGGGAGCGGCTCCTCTTCGCGCAGGTCCTGCCGCTCGCGGCTGCACTCCGCGGGCGGGAGCTCTTCCACTCGAGCGCGGTCGAGATCGAGGGCTCCGCATTTGCGTTCGTCGGCCTGTCGGGCACAGGCAAGAGCTCTATCGCCGCCCATCTTGTCGCTCGAGGTGCGTCTCTCGTGACCGACGACGTCCTCGCGCTCGAGCACGGTGCGCGAAGCGTGCTCGCGCACCCGGGCTCCGGGCTCGCGGGACTCGACACGCGCGAGCTCACGGCCATGGACCCGGCCGGGCGACAACGCATCGGCACCCGTGTTGGCCGGGCCGAGAAGGCATATTTGGCAGCTCCGGTGACACGGGAGCCGTGCCCGCTTCGGGCTCTCTACTTCATCGTCCGCTGCAAGCCCGGCGAGATCGAGGTCGACACGGACACCTCGGACGCATCGCTCCTTCTCGGGAGCAGCTTCATCGCCTACCTCCGCGAT
This sequence comes from uncultured Actinomycetes bacterium, assembly GCA_963734825.1. GTDB lineage: Bacteria > Actinomycetota > Thermoleophilia > Gaiellales > Gaiellaceae > GMQP-bins7. The sequence continues at coordinate 385,685 of CAVTIQ010000006.1, forward strand.
CCGCGCTACCTCGTCGGTCATCTGGAGATCTGCGCCCGCATCGCGGTCGACGTCCCCACATTCGTGCTCTCGGTGCCGCCCTCCGCCCGCGCACTCGACGTCGCGGCGGTAGTCGAGGCGCATACGAGGACGCTCCCGGGACCCCCGTCGTGAAGGTCTCGGTCGACCCCGACCAGCTCGAGCGCGGCTTCACGCCGCGCCAAAAGGTCGTGCTCGGCTCAGAGATCGTCAGCGCATACGTCCGCGCGCGCTGGCTGCTCTGGCGGACGGATCTGCCCACGACCGTCGCCGGGCTGCGGGCAGCAGGCTCCGCAAAGGCGAGCAACCCGCAGACGCATCGGGCCGGGCTGCGTCTCGGGCGGGCGATCGGCAAGACGCTGCGTCATGTGCCGTTCGACTCGAGATGCCTTCTGCGTTCGCTCGTTCTCATTTCGCTGCTCACCGAACGTGGCATCGAGTCGTCGCTCGTGATCGCCGTCGCGTCCGAGCCGGAGTTCCTGGCGCACGCGTGGGTCGAGATCGACGGTGAACCCCTCCTCGATCCCGCCGGGCCACCCTTCTCGCGCATCGTCGAGATGTAGCAAGCCTCTGCTAGCGCTCTAGCCGCTCGAACGCTTGAGCCGTGCGTCGATGTAGTCCCGCAGCTCGCCGACGAGTCGCGGGTTAGCCCCGAGCTCGACGCCTGACGAGCCCGAAGCTGTCTCGACGACAGAGAGGACGCGGCTCGGGTCCTCCACGAGGGTGACAAGGCCTGCGGCGTCGAGACGGCGCGCGAGCCCGACCTGGTGATCGTCGACCGCCTCCGCGAACGCACGGAGCCGCGGGACGACGACGGGCCGCCTGTCGTTGGCGAGCGCCGTCATGATCGAGCCGACTCCCGCATGCGTCACGACGACTCGCGCCCCCGCGATCGCCGCTGCGAGCTCGTCGTAGGGGAGGAATTCCACACAGCGCGCGCCGGCCGGCCGGATCCGCGATGGCCCGTGCTGGACGACGAGCTGCTCGTCCCCCGCATAGCCGTCGAAGGCAGTGAGCAACCGGTCGAACGGAGCTTCGTTCGTCCCGACAGTGACGACGATCATTCGCGGGAGAACACGTTCCCTGCATAACGCGCTCGGCGCACTGCGACCGCGAACTCCGGCCACTGGCCGTACACGCGCGCCGCAACGGGAGCGATCAGCCGACAGCTGAGCGACGGCCCGTCGATCCGCGTGAAGCTCTCAACGTAGACCACGCGGGCACCGCGAAGACGACCGACCCAGGCGAACGGAACGGCGACTCCGGCCCCGGTGGTCAGGATCACTGACGGCCTCGCGCGGCTGACTGTCCGCCAGGCGAGCACGATGTTGCGCAGCGTGTTCGTCGCGGCGGTGACGCCGAAGCTCCGGTTCGTCGGACCGAAGGCAAACAGGACGTCCTCGTTCCGCAGGAGCGTCCCAGCATCGCTCTTCTCGAACGTGACCCAGAGCCTGCGCCGGTCCGACCACACGTCGCGGAGCGCGACGAGCTGGAGTAGGTGCCCTCCGGTGGAGCAAACGAGCAGGAGATCCGCTCGCTCCTTCGGTGCCGCCGCCATGGAGCGCATCGTTGCTGCGGATCTTGGGATTGTCCACCGGAACCGCGTCTCTCGCCAACCTGCGCTGGAATCGGCCGTTTACGGCACTTTTGATCGCGGAGGACGGTGGTACGCTCCGATGCGGGGTGGGTAGCGGCGTGCAGAAGCCTGCAGGCGGCCCGCTCCCGGGCGGACGATGGTGGTGGGTCGCAGGCGGCGTCTTCGCCGTCGTCGCGGTTCTGAGCGCCAGCGGACACGTACCGGGGACGGCCTCCGAGTCGTCGTCTGCCGTCAACACGGCGGGCGCGTTTCACGGGGACGACATCATGGGCACGCGCGGACCGGACGTCCTCCAGGGAAAGCCCGGAAGCGACATTCTCTTCGCCTTCGGTGGAAGCGATCGCATCTACGGCGGGGACGGGAGCGACCTGATCGACGCCGGCAACGGCGAGGACAGCGTGAACGCCGGCCCTGGCGATGACCGCATCCGCGCGCTGGACGGCAGCCGCGACGTCGTGAACTGCGGGAGCGGCTTCGATACGGCGTTCGTCGACCCGTCGGACGTCGTCGCCGAATGCGAAGAGACGATCTACGCGACCGACATGTCGTCCCCTGCGACTCCCGACCCGCCCACTGCGAGCTCGGAAGGCAGCTATGGCCCGGGCGCCGGTCAGACGACCGGAACCGTCGCCGTGACCGATGAGCCGTGGGTCTGTGAGGGGCCGGTGGACATGGACCTGGTCAAGGTGACGATGCATCGCAGGACCACGCCGCTCGATGCGGTGTCGATCAGCAAGGACTGCTCCGGCGTGATCCGCCGGATCGAGGTCGACACGTGGTCGGGAGACGGGATCAAGGTGCAGAACGCGGCGCCGGTCGCACACGACCTCGTAATCGAGTCCGGGTACGTGCGCTGCTACGACAAGACAGGCCCCTATCACCAGGACGGGATCCAGGCGATGGGTGGGTTCCGCATCACGTTCCGGCACCTCCGTGTCGACTGCGGTCGACCCGGCGTGAACGCGAACTTCTTCGTCGCCCGCGGAGGCGCGGAGGCGTCGACTCCCACGGACATCGTGTTCGAGGACGGCTTCCTCGGGCCTGACGCCGCACACACGATCCTCCTCGCAGACGCAGTGCGGTCCGGCATAAAGAGGACGATCGTCTGTCCGGGTCGCTACTTCGATTTCATGGCGCAGTCCACCGCGATCGACCCGGTCGATACCCAAGCCAAGATGCTCCACCTCGACGATCCACGCTGCTAACCGAAACGAAACAGGCCGTGGTGGACGTTTTTGCGCGCAGCGCCTATAACTAGGAGCGAATTAGGGGTGGGAGGTTCATAGAAGGCGTGGGGAGCGTCGTCGGCGGTCGCAGGGTCCCTGGCGGGTTCTCCCGGATTCGAAATACGGGCCGTACCGTCGAAAGTGGGGGAGGAAATGAGCGGCAGGGAGCTCGCAATACCTAGCGAACTGTGCATCATGCGGCGCCGAGATCTGACGAAGGCTCGAACGTGAGCGCGGCGCTCCAGCGCTTCTGGTGGGTCGTCGCGATCGGCATCTTCGCCGGCGTCGCGGTGGCCGTCGTAATGGTCTACAACGTGCCCGAGTTCACGACCCGGGAGCAGCCCGAGTACACGGCGACGTCGCGGCTCTTCGTGACGAGCGCGCAGGGCCAGTACCTCCGTCTGAGCGTCCCACGCACCGTCGACGCCGGCACGGCGGACGGAACCCAGGGGACAACGGGCGGCGGCGGTCCGGTCGTGCTCAACGTGCCGCCCGACTATGAACCGCTCCTCCAGGCGGCCAACGTGTACCCCACTCTCATCGAGTCGGACGAGGTGGCAGAGCTCCGCACGAAGCTCTACGGCGAGCTTCCAGGCACGGTTTCCGCAAACGCGTACAGCGCCGTCAGCACGCCCCAGCGGTTCGCTCCGGCTCAGATCCCCGTGATCGATATCTTCGCGACCGCGGACACCGGGCCGAATGCCATCACGCTCGCCGACAAGACGGCGGAGGCGTTCAAGAAGTACATCGTCCAGCAGCAGGACCGAGCACGGTTGTCCCTGGCAGAGCGGATCCAGATCCAGTCACTCCGCGCACCACGTGACGTCTACGTCATCGGCGGCGTGTCCTACGGGATCCCGACGCTGATCATGCTCGCCGTCATCGCGGCGTTCTGCATGCTCGCCGTCGTCCTCGACCAGATCTTCCCGCTACGCACCCGAGCGGCATCACCCCAGCCCCAGCAGCAGACGCGGACGAACTGAACCACCACCTCGTGGACGGCGTCCAGGCGGTACGGCCCAACCCGGTTCCGATCGTCGCAGTCATCGGCGCAGGCCTGATCGCCCTCTGCGCCGGTGTCGCTACGGGAGGAGACGCGGCGGCAGCCGGCGCGATCGCGTTCTTCGTTGCGACGCTCATCGGCCTCGGTCAGACCGCATACCCGGTCGTCACGTGGCCGAACGCGCTCGCCGTCTTCATCGGGGTGCTGTGGTTCGTGCCGATCAAGCTCTACCGGCTCCCGGTCGATCTCCCGTTCCAGCTCGAGGTCTACCGGGTCTTGATCGTGCTCCTCGTGGTCGGCTTCGCCATCGGGTCGCTCACGACGAAGCGCGAGGTCGAGACGCTCGGCGTCGGGAAGCCGCTTTTCGTGATGGCCGTTGCGGCGCTCACCTCCCAGGTCATCAACTCGCAGGCGATCGATTCGGCGGACACCGGAGGGCAGTCGTTGAAGTCGCTGTCGATGTTCCTCAGCCTGATCGTCGTCTTCCTCATCTTCGCGTCGACGCTCGACACCTTCCGCGAGATCGAGCGGATGGTCGCCGTGATCGTCCTCGCCGGGGTGGTCGTCGCGATCGCGGCGCTGTACGAGGGACGCACGAACTTCAACGTCTTCGACCACTTCTCCAGCTGGTTCCCGGGCTTCGTCAAGAACCCGCGCGAGGTGCTCGACATCCGCGGAGGCCGCCTGCGGGTTCACGCGTCCGCGCAGCATCCGATCGCCCTGGGAGCAGCGTTCACGATGCTCGTCCCGCTGGGGATGTACCTGTACACGACCGCGAAGACGCAGGCGATGAAGGCTCTCTGGATTGGCAGCGTGATCATCGTCGCCGCAGGTGCGGCCGCCACGATCTCGCGCACTACCGTGGTGATGGGCGCCGCGATGGGAGTCGCAGCCTTCGTCCTCCGGCGTCAGGCGCTGATCCGGCTCCTCCCCGTCTTCCTCGTGCTTCCGATCCTCGTCCACGCCGCCGCTCCAGGCGCGATCGGCGGGCTCGTGAAGTCCTTCGGAAGCCAGCAAGGAACGGGTTTCATCCAATCCTTCTACACGCGCGGGGGTGAGACGGGCTCGGGCCGGCTCGCCGACATCGGGCCAGGTCTTCACCTGTGGCTGCAGTCTCCGATCGTCGGCCTCGGCATCGACAACCCGGACATCGCGACCACGGGCGCCTCGACCGCGACGACGGAGGCCACCACGGCAACTGCGGCTGGACCGCAGCCCGTCATCGCGCTCATCTTCGACGATCAGTACCTGCACACCCTGGTGACCTTGGGCCTCGCCGGCCTTCTCGGCGTTACGTGGTTCGTCTGGGGGACGGTGCTCAAGACAGGTCGCGCATCCCGAGTCGTCGCCGGGCGGCACGGCGACTTCCTGGCCGCGTGCTCAGTGGCATGTACCGGCTACGGGGCAGGCATGTTCCTCTTCGACTCGATCGCATTCATCCAGGTCACGCTACTGCTCTTCATCACCGCTGCGATGGGCCTCAAGACCATCGTGCTCGCAGACGGGGATGCTTCCTTGCATCCGCGGCAATCAGCAGCCTGACATCGGCTCCCCCGTCCGCGGGACGCTGAACCCCGCCGTCCGACGGGCGGTCCGGGCATCCGGCACGCCGCATTCGCCCCGTCCTTGTGCCCGGCGAGCGAGGCTCGCAGACGCGCCAGCCGCAAACTCGGCGATTTCTGCAAGAAGTCTGTAAGCATCCCGCCGGCCATCCCGGGTGCCTCTGAGGGCGCTGCTAGCTTCGGAGCCTTCCGCACGGACAGCGACCAAGAGGGGTGCAAACCTATGAAGCAGGTCTGCCGCGGAAGAGCAGCTTTGCAAGCTCTGAGCTCGATCGCGGTCGTCCTCGTGTTCGCAGCAGCGGTCTCGGCCGCCGCCGCGACACCCACGGGCAACCGCGTGATCACGGGAACCGCACGGGGAGACGTCCTCGCTGGCAGCCCTGCCTCCGACACGATCTACGGCAACGCCGGGAACGACCGCATCGACGGGCGGGGCGGAAACGACACGATCTACGGCGGGCACGGCCGCGATAGCCTGACGGGCGGCCCCGGAACGGACACGATCTTCGCCCGGGACGGCGAGCGCGACATGGTCGCCTGCGGACACGGGGGCGACACGGCGACGGTCGACGCGCTCGACCAGGTCGCCGCAGACTGTGAGCAGGTCGCTCGCGCTGCCGCGACCGAGCCTCCGAACGGATCGGGGGGCTCGGGGAACGGAAACAGCGGGCGCACGATCCGCGGCACCCCCCGAAACGACGTCCTGATCGGCGGTCCGGGCAACGACCTGATCTACGGTGAAGGAGGGAGCGACCGGATCATCGGCAACGGGGGCAACGACACCCTCGTCGGCGGCCCAGGGCAGGACACCATCTTGGGCGGCGCGGGATACGACAGCGTCAGCGCTCTCGACGGCACGCGCGACCAGATCGACTGCGGGACGGGACGCGACAGCGCGAGCTCGGACCGGATCGACATCGTGTCCGGCTGCGAGTCGAGCTCGTCGACCTCACCGCCGCCGCCCTCACCCCCGCCTGCACCGCCTGCGCCGCCTCCTCCGGCACCGTCGCCTCCGCCGCCCGCCCCTCCGTCAGGTGGCACGACGCTCACCTTCTCGAACGCGACGTGGACATGTTCCCAGCCCGTCAAGCAGCTCGCGACGAACGGTCTGCCGCTGCGGGTCGTCATGAACTACACGCGCAACTACAACGGGTTCGGCATCAGGCTCGACGAGGGTTGCGTGGGAGACGGGACGAACGCGATCGACCTCGTGCTCAGCATCAACGGGGACGGCCGTACGTACGGTCCGCAGGAGGACGCCATCCGGGTCATGAACGAGCTCCCGGGTGCCTCGAACCTCCAGATCAGCGGCTACGCGAACTGCGGCCGTAAGGAGATCACCGAGATCCACCAGGACGGGATCCAGGTGCTCGGCGGAACGAACATCACCTGGGTCGACTTCCGGGTCGGCAACTACGACGCGGGGCTGTCGACATGCCAGGGCGCTGGCGGCGCGTTCTTCTACTCGATGACGAGCACGAACACGCGGATTCAAGGCGGGAAGTTCATCGCCTGCAACCACTCGCTGCTCGCAGGCGCCGGCTCGGGGTCCGTGTCCGGGGCGAGCTTCCGCTCGGGGAGGAACGACGGCTCCGACCCGGCGTGCAACTACAGCTCCTCGGATCCCTGCGTCTTCGAGACCTCGAGCATCACGCGCGGATCGGGCGTGACCTGCCAGCGATGGAACGCGAGTCGCGACCGCTGGGAAGACCAGTAGTGGAGACGATGAATCGGCGTCCCCAGCACCGAGCCCTGAGCGGTCTGGGGACGCCTCAGCTCGACCGCTCGGCGCTGGCGTTCGCCCCATCCGCCGGGAACCGGCGAACCACCATGAGGCTCTTCGTGAGGCCGAACAGGCGCTCCCGGTGAATCTCGGCTTCCGGGAAGAGCCGACGCAGCTCACCGGCGTCGAGGAGCCGGATCGGCTCCCAGCGTCCCTTCTCACGCCAGCCGAACGAGAATCGCCGGTTCAGGGCCTTCATGACCCGCTCGGGCAAGAACTGCACGAACGGAAGCTGATAGTGCGGCTCGATCGGGAACCACTTGTTCGGCGTCTGGACGTAGTAGCGATCGGCTACGCGGCTGACCTCCGCTGCGAAGGCCGCCTGGAGCTCCTTCGGCACGTGCTCGATGACCGAGTTGGAGAACGCAACCGGGAACTCGCGATCGCCGTACGGCAGATTCGTACCGTCCGCCTGCGCAACCTCCACGTTCGGTGTCCCGAGCCAGCCGCTTGCCACGGGCGGCACGAGGTCGACGGCGAGGATCGGATTCTCCGAGTTGAACCGCTCGAGCGCGGCGCCGTGGCCCGCCCCGATGTCGAGGATCCGCTCGCCCGGACGCACATCGCAGAGCACCATGAACGTCCGATAGCGCTCCTCGCGGCCGCGACGGATGCGGTCGCTGTTTGCAGCCCAGCCTGTCGTCCGGGCGCGGATCCGGGCCGCGATGCCCGGTCGACGCACCGCAGACTCTGGCCCGACGTCCCCCACGAAGCTAAGGCTCATCGAAGTCGGCCGTGAGGTCAAGCCCTCCGTTGCGCGCCCGTGGACCCTGGCCGAGACGTTCGGAAAGTGTGAAGACGTCTCGATCGAGGGAACCCCGGGCTGCCCCCCCGATCGGGGGAACGACGCACCCATGGCCGTTCCGATGACGCTGATGCCCGCACAGCCCCACTGCCGCCGTCGTCTAACTGCGAGGTTCTAATGCGAAGGCACGAACCCGTTCAGCGTTTTCGAGAACACGCTCGCTCTTCACTCACCGGATATCGCGTCGCCGCACTCGCGCTTGCATTCGTCGCGCTGACGTCGATCTCGTCCGGGCTCGCGATCGGAGCAGGGGGGCCTTCGGCGCCGACGCCGCCCTCGAACGTGGTGCGCCCGACCCTGAGTGGAATCGCCCGCGAGGGAGAGCTCGTCGCGACCACCGACGGCACCTGGGACGGGACCACGCCGATCACGTACAAATACGAGTGGCATCGCTGCGACACGAGCGGCAACAACTGCAGCACCATCGCTGCCGCGACGTCCAAGTCCTACCGCGTGAGCCAGGCGGACGTGGGCCGGCGGTTCTATTCGCTCGTCACCGCCACGAACTCCGGCGGCTCGGCCTCGCTGCGCAGCTATCTGAGTGCGGTCGTCGCTTCTGCATCGACATCTCCTCCCCCGCCTCCGCCTTCACCGCCTCCGCCCTCACCGCCTCCGCCCTCACCGCCTCCGCCTTCGCCGCCTCCGCCTTCGCCGCCTCCGCCTTCACCGCCTCCGCCTTCGCCGCCACCGTCGAACAACGTCAACTGCCTCGTCTCGAACCGAGCGCAGTGGAACCTCGCCGGGACGAACTGCCGGGCCGGCACCGTGCTCAACTTCACGAACGGGCAGTTCCACTGTGATCGACCGCTGTCCTCGTACGGAGCACTTCCCATCAAGGTCGTCTGGAAGTTCACAGGCCGCTCGGACTTCGGTGACCAGGGGTACGTCGACCTCGTCTCCGGCTGTCGCGGCGACGGCAACTCCGACACGGTCGACCTGATCGTCGTGTCGAACGCCGACGGCGTGAAGCTCGGCGCGGCCGGAGGTGCCGGCAAGTTCCGTACGGCCGGGCCGACAGACATCCAGATCACGGGCAACTTCGACTGCGGGCCGCTCGGCAACTCGGTCGCACACCAGGACACGTGGCAGTTCCACCCCGACCACGTGCCCGCTCGGCTCGACATCGTGAACGGCACCACGGGGAACTGGGGTGCCGGCACGAGCACGTGCGTCGGGGCGGGCGGTGCGATCTTCTGGTCGGACAACTACGACGTCGACGTGTACGGAGGACGCTACGTCACCTGCAACCACGGTCTCTTTGGCGCCGGCCAGACCCACTCAGGGAACCAGGTCGTCGGTGCCTCGTTCCGGACCGGACGCAACGACGGGTCCGACCCCAAGTGCGTCGGTTTCGCCGCCTCGGATCCGTGTGTGGCAACGTCCAGCCTGCGCCTCGAGAACGTCACCTGCGAGAAGTGGAACCGGTCGACGAGGAGCTGGCGGAGCACTCCGCCGTCGTAGAGCCGGTAGTCCCCCCGAAACCGAGACGAGGAGCCCGGGCACGTCCGCCGGGCTCCTCGAAGACACCGGGCCGCCTAGGAGACCGGCAGCACGGATGCCTCTGCCGGGCCGGACTCGTGAGCGAATGCCCCGACCACGAGCGGCACGACCACGCCGAGGACAGCGTCCTGATCGTCCGGCGAGAGGATGTCGAACGTCGAAAGCGGGCCCCACGGCAGCATCCGTTGCGCAAAGCGCTGGCGTCGCGTCGGCGGGAGCGCGGCGAGCGTCGCGTCGAGCACGTCCTGCGCGCGTTGAGAGTAGTGGTCGTCCCCGGGCGGTGTTCCGAAGAGGAATGCGATATGGGTCCGATCCAGATGCTCGAACGCGGCTGTCACCTGTGCCGCGGGTCGGCTTGCCTGCATGGTGCGCCGCAGCGGGGCGGCCAGCCTCCGGAGTGCCGCGTGGGAGCGCACGTACGAGAGCACCGTCCGCTCGCCGACACGGCGCCCCAGGCGGGACGCGCCGCCGTACTCGAGAATCGGCGGAGCGAGGCAGACGGCTCCGACACACCCCCGTTGCGGCACGAGGCTCAGGGCAACGCGTGTGCCATAGCACGTGCCCACCGTTACGAATCGGTCGACATCGAGCAGCTCCATGCTCGTCGACAGGACCGCACGCGCCTGTCGGGTGGCAGCTTCCACGTCCGAGAGTCGCCATTCGGGGATGAGGCCCGGGCTGTCTCCGACTCCCGAGTAGTCCAGCCTCACCGACGCGAAGTCCTCCTCGGCGAGCCGCAGCGAGAGCCGCGCACAAAAAGTCGACCCGACCAGGTTGTGCCTCCCGGTTCCCGCAAGCGAGATCACGATGCCCTTCGGATCGCGATCCGGCACGGTGACGATGGCCGCCACGTGGCACTCGCCATCGTCCACGAAGATGGGAAACAGCTTCATGTTGCTGCATGCCGGTCGCCAGAGACGCTGCCGATTGCCCACTCGACGACGACTGTGGTGATCATCTCATCGAGCTCGAGCCGCGTGTCCAGCCTGACCGGGCCGGCGTTCCGGTAGAAGTACTCGCCGAACGGGGCAGGAAGCGAATCCTCGATGACCTCGAGGGCAACGGCCCCGTCGAGCGCGCGAAGACGATCTCCGAGCTTCGCGAGGCCCGCGGGCATGTTGCCTGACGGCGTGATACCGACGACAAGCGAGCTTCCTCGATAGGTCCGCAGGTCCTCGACGAGATCGATCGCCGATATGCGCTCGTACTCGGCTTGCGAGAGGGCGAGGCCGCGTATCGACGTGCGCCCGGTTTCGGCGAGCTCCTCGAGCGGAGATCGGGAAGTGCCGCCTCGCTCGAGGTCGGACGGCGACTCACTTGGCTCCTCGTCGAATCCGGCGATGAGCTCCGCGACCGCCTGGCGACGCATCGTCTCGCGGACGTAGCGCTTTCCCCGAATCGCCGGCTCGACGAGCGCGAGGCCCGTTGCGCCGACCTCCTCCGCGACGAGCGCGGCGACCGTTCCACCGAAGAGCATGCCCACGAGGCCGACAGATCGCGTGCCCGTCTCCTCTACGATCGCGGCGACGGCCTCGGTCGCGTCCTCGATACGTGCGGACACATCGATCTCGCCCAGCGCCCCGTTCTGCGGGTGCAGATCGGGGCGGATGCGAAGCGTCGGAAAGCCGGCAGCCGCGAGCCGCCTCGCGAGCTGCGTCTCCAGGCGACGGAGGTTTCCGTGCTCTGGACCGCCGGACGGTGAGATGACCCAGCCGAGCGGTCGAGGCTCGCGGAGCGGCGAGGTGAGCAGCGCAAGACTTCGGCCGGAACCGAGCCGCCGCTCGAGGAACTCCTCGGACACTCCTGCCTCGAGATCCTCGTACCGGCGTAACCGTGTCAAGCCGTCGTTGTCGATCGTCATCGCGACGGGAGCGCGCGGTCGCGTGTCCCCCGACCGGATAGTCAAGCACAGGGCCTCCGGCCGCCCCCGCTATTGTCATCCTCTCCGCTCGAAGCTATAAAGCGACTCGGCCGGGACGTCAACCAGGCGCGGGCGAGGGCGGGCCGAAGCGTCGTTCGCACCCATCGACGATGGATTTCGAGCTCACCGAAGACCAACGCTCTCTGCGGCAATCCGTAATCGACTTCGCGCGGCGCGAGCTCAACGCCGAGGTGGTCGAACGAGACAGGACGGCTGAGTTCTCGCGGAAGGCTTGGGGCAAGTGCGCGGACCTCGGGCTCCTCGGGCTGCCCGTGCCCAAGGAGTACGGCGGGGCGGGAGCAGACGCCCTGACCACGATCGTTGCTCTCGAGGCGCTCGGCTACGCCTGCACCGACAACGGCCTCGTCTTCTCCCTCAACGCGCAGATATGGGCCTGCGAGACGCCCATCGCGCACTTCGGCACCGAAGAGCAGAAGCGCCGCTACTTACCGGGCTTGTGCGACGGCTCGCTCGTTGCCGCGCACGGAATGAGCGAGCCCGGCTCCGGCTCGGATGCCTTCGCGCTCGCGACGACGGCCGAGAAGACGGAACGCGGCTATGTCCTCAACGGCACGAAGACGTTCGTGACGAACGCACCGGAGGCCGGCCTGCACCTCCTGTTCGCGACGATCGACCGCTCGCTCGGCTTCGCCGGGATAACCGCATTCCTGATCGATGCCGAAACGCCGGGCATCTCGGTCGGCAACCCGCTGTCGAAGATGGGTCTCCGCACGTCGCCGATGAGCGAGGTGTTCCTCGAAGGATGCGAGGTCTCCGACGACTCGGTCCTCGGACAGCCCGGCGGCGGCATGGTCGTCTTCAACTCGTCGATGACATGGGAGCGAAGCTGCATCCTCGCGAGCACGGTCGGTGCCATGGAGCGACAGCTGGAGCAGTCCGTCGCCTACGCGCAGGAGCGGAAGCAGTTCGGCAACCCGATCGGAAGCTTCCAGGCAGTCTCGCACCTGCTCGTCGACATGAAGGTCAGGCTCGAGACCTCGAGGCTTCTCCTGTATCGACTCGGCTGGCTCCTCGACTCGGGGCAGCCGGCGACGCTCGACTCCGCGCTCGTGAAGCTCTACCTCAGTGAGAGCTACGTCCGCTCCAGCCTTGACGCCCTGCAGGTGCACGGCGGCTACGGCTACATGACGGAGTACGAGCTCGAACGCGAGGTCCGTGACGCGATCGGGAGCCGCCTGTACTCGGGGACGTCCGAGATCCAGTACAACATCGCGGCTCGGAACCTGGGGCTGTGACCGAGACGCTCGTGCACGACCTGCTCGCGCGGTCGGCAGAGCGCTTCCCCGACCGGACTGCCGTCGTCGACGGAGAGCGGGCGCTGACCTACGCCGAGCTCGATGCGACGGCGACCCGCCTTGCGCGCCTCCTCTCGGCACAGGGAGTACGCCATGGCGACAGGGTCGGCCTGTACCTCGAGAAGTCCCTGGAGGCGCTCGTCGGCATCTACGGAATCCTCAAGACGGGCGGGACGTACGTTCCGCTCGATCCAGGCGCGCCGCCGCTTCGCCTGGGCTCGATCGCCAAGGACGCCGGGCTCCGCTGCCTGATCACGGGTCGGGAGAAGAGCGAGCACTGGGCAGCGCTGCTCGCCGAAGGCGCCCCGCTGGAGACGCTCGTTGTGCTCAACGCAGCGGATGGCGAGGTTGCAGGCCCCCCCGGCGTTCGCGTCGTGACGCAATCAGCGCTCGAGGAGCTCCCCGCAGATCCAGTGCCGGACATCCCTCGCTCGAGCTCGGATCTCGCGTACATCCTCTACACCTCCGGATCGACCGGAGCGCCAAAGGGGGTGATGCTCTCGCATCTGAACGCGATGGCATTCGTCGACTGGGCTGCCGACGAGTTCGAGGTGACGGAGACCGACCGTCTGTCGAGTCACGCACCGCTCCACTTCGACCTGTCCGTGTTCGACCTGTTTGCTGCGGCGAGCGCCGGAGCCGCGGTCGTCATCGTCCCGGCGCAGCTCGCGCTCTTCCCAACCGAGCTCGCGCGCTGGATCCGCGATGCAGAGATCTCGGTCTGGTACTCGGTGCCCTCGATCCTCACGCTCATGGTCCTGCGCGGAAAGCTTCAGGAGACGCCACTTCCGGCGGTCCGCACGATCCTCTTCGCCGGGGAGGTCTTTCCGACCAAGTACCTCCACGCACTCATGGAGCTCCTTCCGCACGTGCGCTTCGCAAACCTCTTCGGGCCGACCGAGACGAACGTCTGCACGTGGTACGAGGTCCCCCGCTGGGCCGGTGAGCCTCCCGCGTCGATCCCGATCGGCAAGGCGATCGCCGGCGTCGAGGCCTTCGCGGTCGGAGAGGACGGCGCCATCGTGCCCGCCGGCGAGGTCGGCGAGCTCTACGTTCGCGGACCGACGGTCATGCAGGGCTACTGGGGTGACGAGGCACGAACTCAGGCAACGCTCCTTCGAGGCTGGCAGGGCAACACGGATGGCTACCCGATCTACCGAACCGGCGACCTCGCCCAGCTCGACGCTGGTGGAGACTGGATCTTCCTGGGCAGACGAGACTCCCAGATCAAGAGTCGCGGCTACCGCATCGAGCTCGGCGACATCGAGGCCGCACTCCACCTCCACCCCGCGGTGGTGGAATGCGCGGTCGTCGCGATTCCGGACGAGATCGTCACCAACCGGATCAAGGCTTTCGTCGTCGCTCGCGGGGATGTCGACGACGACGAGCTCTCGCGCTTCTGCTCGGAGCGGCTTCCGCGCTACATGGTTCCCGAGATCTACGAGCTTCGGGACGAGCTTCCGCGATCGTCCACGGGCAAGGTCGATCGGCGTGCTCTCTCGACCGAGGCCACCGCTAGCGCGCCGCTCGCCTCATGGGATCCGAGCGCATGATCAAGATGCACGCGACCTGACCACGAAAGGGAGCCGACGGTGTCGACCGAAGAACGCGTCAAGACCCTCATGGAGGGCAATCTGCAGTGGAGTGGCTCGTGGAGCGACGTCGACGAGGACTACCCGCTGCTCGAGAAGCAGGTCGTCGACTCCCTGGGGATGATCACGCTCATCTCCCTGCTCGAGGACGAGTTCGACGTCGAGATCGACGACAGCGACGTCGTTCCCGGCAACTTTCGGACGATCCGTCACATCGCCGCGCTCGTCGAGTCGAAGCAGGCCTGACGCCCGGCGGAGGCGGCCGAGAGGCCGCTCGAGTCAAGCGCTCTCGTGAACTCCCTCGTTCGAGCCGTTGAATTCCGCCCTCGAGACGGGTACGTTGTGACCCGGGAGAAGTACGAACTAGGGGCTGGGCAGTGGGGGAACGGGGTCATCACAACCTGGTGGGCAGGCTGCGCGCGCGACGCGAGGTTTCCGCGTGAGCACGTCTCCCGCCGACATCCTGACGAGAGACGAGACACTCGAGCGGATAGCACCCGGCCTCGACGAGCGCACGCTTGCGGTCATCGAACGCCTGCGCGCGAGCGGCGGTAGGCGCGGCCGCGGCTACCTCGTCCGCAGGGCGCTTGCGCTCGCCGACGTCATCGGCCTCACACTCAGCTTCGGCCTGACGCTCTCCCTTGCCGGCTCGAGCAGCGACGGCATGGACCGCGTTCACGACCCGTACGAGTTTCTGATCTTCGCAATCTCGCTCCCGCTCTGGATCGTCGCCGCGAACCTGTATGGCCTGTACTCCGACGACGAGGAGCGCACGGACCACTCGACGGCGGACGACCTGTTCGGCGTCTTCCACCTCGTCACCGTCGGAAGCTGGCTGCTCTTCCTCGTCGTCGTCTTCACCGAGGCCGCTCATCCGAGCGTCCAGCGCCTCGTCTCCTTCTGGCTTCTCGCGATCGTGTTCATCACGTCGTTCCGCGCACTCGCCCGCGCGCTCTGCCGTCGCACCGACGACTACCTGCAGAACACGCTGATCGTCGGCGCAGGCGAGGTCGGGCAACTGATTGGTAAGAAGATCCGCCAGCACCCCGAATACGGTCTCAACCTCGTCGGCTTCGTCGACGCGGAGCCAATGGCTCGCAGGCCCGGACTCGGTGACCTCACGATCCTCGGTTCACCCGATCGACTCGTCGAGATCGCATCGGCTCTTCAGGTCGAGCGGGTCGTGATCGCGTTCTCGAACGACTCTCACGAGCAACAGATCGAGCTGGTGCGATCGCTCAAGGGGCTCGACATCCAGATCGACATCGTGCCGAGGTTGTTCGAGGTGATCGGCGCGAACGTCAGCGTCCACCACACAGAAGGCGTGCCGATGCTCGGCCTCTCGCCACTCAGGCTCTCACGGTCGGCGTTGATGCTCAAGCGCACGCTCGACGTGACGGTTTCGGCGATCGGCCTGCTCTTGTTGTCGCCGCTTCTCCTGCTCACGGCCCTCGCGATCAAGCTCGACTCGCGAGGCCCGGTCTTCTTCCGTCAAGTTCGCATGGGCAGGGGCGAGAGGCCGTTCCGGATCTTCAAGTTCCGCACCATGCAAGTCAACGCGGACGAGCGGAAGCACGAGGTCAGCAAGCTGAGCAAGCACAACGGGGACGGCGGCGACCCGCGGATGTTCAAGATCACGGACGACCCTCGGGTCACCCGGGCCGGCCGTTTCCTGCGCCGCTACTCGTGGGACGAGCTCCCCCAGCTGATCAATGTGCTGATGGGCGACATGAGCCTGGTGGGGCCGAGGCCGCTCATCCTCGAAGAGGATCACCATGTCGTCGACTGGCGCCGCCAGCGCCTCAACTTGAAGCCGGGGATCACCGGCATGTGGCAGGTCCTCGGGCGCGACGACATCCCGTTCGAGGAGATGGTCACGCTCGACTACATCTACGTTACGAACTGGTCCCCGATGAGCGACGTGAAGCTCATCCTGCGGACGATCCCCATACTCTTCCGCCCGCACGCCGGATAGGTTTCAGCACACTGTGGGACCGTGGAGGCGGGCGTGAGTCGCTCCTACTCCGTCGTGATACCGGCGCGGAATGCCGAGCGCACGCTCGGCGCGGTGCTCGGCTCACTCGCCGGCCAGGATCCGCCCCCGACCGAGGTCATCGTGGTCGACGACCGCTCGAGCGACGGGACCTCGGCGGTCGCCAAGAGCTTCGGAGCGCGCGTCGTCGCCGGCACGGGGATGGGCTTCGCGGGTGGCGCGAGGAACCAGGGCTGGGAGGCGGCATCCGGAGATACCGTCGTCTTCCTCGACTCCGATGCGATCCCGGACCCCGGCTGGGCCGCAGGCCTCGCCCGGGCGCTCGACGAGTTCCCGGACGCGATCATCGGCTGCGCCCGTAGGTTCTCGGCATCGAGCTCCTGGGGGTGGGTTGCCTATCTCCAGTTCGAGACCCCGTACCTCCCGCTGGGCGAGCCGCACGAGCGCCGGTTCGTGTCGTCCTTCTGCATCGCGGTCCCGCGCGGAGCGCCGCTGCGCTGGGACGAGAGCTACGGGGGCGAGGACGGTGTCTTCTCGGCCGACGCGATCGCGGCCGGGATCCACCTCGTGTTCGACCCGCGCTTTCACGCCGTGCACGACCACGGGCGAGAGGGCTTCGAGGATCTTCGAGGGCAGCAGCGGCGACTCGCGTACGGGCTCGCCCGTCTCGGGCCCGTGCAGCGCGAGGGCACGCACAAGCGCGTGCTGGCGCGCCTGCCGATCCACTACTTCGCGCTCCTGCGGCTACCTGTCATCTTCCGCAGGATTCGCGGGATCCCGGAGCTCCGATCGCGGTTCATCCGCGAGCTCCCACGGCTCGTCGTCGCGGAGTGGACGCTCGGAGCGAGCGCGCTGCGCTACACGCTCCGACCGCCACCCGCGCGGGGACAACGCGGCGCAGGTTTTCGTTGAGCATGGGGTTTCGCTAGGTGTGGGAGCCTCGCTAGGTATGGGAGCAGCGGCGACCCGGGCGACTCTCGGAGGGGACCTCGCGATCTCGAGACTCGGCCTCGGCACGATGTCGCTCACGGGGCCAGGTGTGTGGGGGCCGCCGCGCGACCCGGACGAGGCGCGTCACGTCCTCCGGCATGCGCGCGAGCGCGGTGTGAGCTTCTTCGACACGGCGGACTCCTACGGCCCGGAGGTGAGCGAGCTGCTCGTCGCCGAGGTTCTCCACCCGTATTGCGACGTCGTCATCGCAACCAAGGGCGGCCTGACGAGACAGCGACCCGGCCGCTGGAGCCGCGACTGCCGACCCGAGCACCTCCGTGCCGCATGTGAGGCGAGCCTCCGTCGCCTCAGGATCGACAGGATCGACCTCTACCAGCTCCATGCCGTCGACCCCGAGGTCCCGCTCGAGGAGTCAGTCGGCGCACTCGCGGAGCTCCGTATCGAGGGAAAGATCCGGCACATCGGGATCTGCAACATCACGGAGGAAGACCTCGAACGAGCGCTGTCGGTCGTTCCGCTCGTGTCCGTCCAGAATCGGTTCAGCCTCGTCGACCAGTCCTCGAGCGCGCTCGTCCGCCACTGCGACGAGCTGGGTATCGCCTTCATCGCCTGGGCCCCTCTCGCCAAGGGTGCGCTGAGCCGACAGGCCGCGCTAGCCCGGATCGCAGCGCGACACGATGCCACTCCAGCGCAGGTCGCACTCGCCTGGCTCCTGCACCTGTCGCCGGCAGTCGTGCCGATTCCGGGCACCTCCAGCGTCGCACACCTCGAGGAGAACCTCGGCGGCTCCGAGCTCGCGCTCACCCCTTACGAGGTCCAGGAGCTAGCCCAGCTGCGCTTCCCGGTGTACCACTCCCGTCGCGCGGTTCGCCGCCTCAGAGTCGAGCTGGGTCGCCTCCGGCGCTCGATCGGCCGGGACGCGCGGTGAGCGCCGCCGAGGGCGGCACCGAGGTCACGGTCGCACGGACGGAGGAGGACGTCGAGCGGCTGCGCTCGACGTGGCAGGCATTCCAGCGCGACGTCGTCATGACCGACCCGGCGCACTACCAGGCGGTGCTCGAGCACAACCCGCGCGCCTACGCGCCGTACGTCGTCCTCGTCGAGCGGAGCGGCGAGCCGCGGGCCATGGCGGTCGGCCTGCTCCAGCGCTACGAGCTCGCCTGCCGCGTCGGCTACAAGACCGTCTACAAGCCCCGCGTTCGGGCCCTCACGGTCGTGTACCGAGGATTCCTCGGCCCGGAGGCGGAGGCCGAGGCCGAGATCCTCGTTGACGCGCTGCTCGGTGCCCTGTCCGCCGGCGACGCCGACCTCCTGTACGTCCCGAACCTCGCCGTGGGCTCGGCGCATCACACAGCCCTCGTGAAAGCCGCCTCGAAAGCGCGGTTCTCACGCACGAAGGAGCACTGGCAACTCGTGCTGCCCGGATCTCTCGAAGAGTTCGTCCAGACGAAGTCGACCCGCTCGCGCGGCCGCATCCGCAGGTACCCAAAGCGGTTTCTCGAGGAGTTCGACGGTCGCCACCGCCTCGAGGTGTACGACGACCCGCTGGACTTCGACCGTGTGGTCGCCGACGTCGAGAGCGTCGCGCGGCGGACGTACCAGCGCGGTCTCGGAGTGACGTTCGCGGACGACCCGCTCCTCCGCAACCTGAGCTCGGTCGGGACTGAGCACGGTTGGTTTCGCGCCTACGTGCTGTACGTCGACGACGAGCCTTGCGCTTTCTGGACCGGGTTCGGGTACCGGGGTGTCTTCCGGACGGGCTTGACGGGCTACGACCCCGCCTACGCCGACTTCCACGTCGGCACGTACGTCCTCATGTGCCTGCTCGACGACCTCGCACGCGACGACGCGTTCCACACAGTCGACTACGGCTTCGGCGATGCCGAGTACAAGCACACGTTCGGGACGGACAGCTGGCAGGAGCTGGACGCCTTCGTCTTCGCACGTTCTGCACGCGGCATCTGGGTCGACATCGCGAGGACGAGCATCGCCGGGGTCGACAGCGCTTCGAGAGCCGTCGCCGGGTCGTTGGGGAAGCGGACGAAGAGGCTGTGGCGCCGGCGTCTCGAGGAAGGGGACCGCGCGAGAACGTGAAGTGGCTCCGCTGGATCCTCGCGATCGCGGTCGCCCTCGCGGTCCTTCTCGTCGTTTCGATCGGCATGAGCGCAGCTCTCGACGCGCCGTCGCAGACGTCGACCACGTCGACGGTGATCGGCGCGCCGCGCGAGGTGGTCTGGGGCATCGTCATGGACTTCCCCTCCTATCCGGAGTGGAATCCGTACATGACGGTCAGCGGTGACGCGAGAGTCGGCGAGAGTCTCGCGATCCGACTCAGCACACCTGGTCACGGGACGCAGGACGCCGACGCGACGGTATTCGTCCTCAGGCCGCCGAGGAAGCTCCGCTGGCAGAGCCGCACGCTTCTCCCCGGGGTGCGGGATCTCGAGTACGAGATCATCGTCGCGCCGCTCGGGCCGAGCCGCACCGAGCTCGTGCAGCGGGCGCGCTTCGAAGGATTGCTCGCGCCCTTCGTCGACCACGGGGCGACGACGGATGGCCTCGAAAGGATGGCTGCCGCCCTCGCACAACGGGCGGAGACAGGCGACTACAAGTAGCCGAAGCGCGTCAGAGCCGGTCTACCGTGCTCCTCGAGCGCCCGCACGGTGTCCTGCTTCTCGCGCTGCCAGCGACCGAGCGTCGTTGGCGGCGCCACCTCGGCGCGCGCGATCGCGGCGGCGTCACCGGCGAGGCCGAAGAAGTCGAAAACGCGCTCCACCGTGTCCTCGGGTTCGGCGCAGAGGTCCTCGAAGCGCACCCGAAGATACCGCTCGCCCAGAACGGCCTCGCCGTAGTCCGCAGCGCGGATGTTCACGAGGTTCCAGAGCGCAATTGCCTGGAGTGGCTTCTTCAGCCTCAGCATTTCCGGATCGAGCGCTGCGGAGCCGTGTTTGACGAGTTGCGTGAGATTGTCGGAGAACGCCATGTCTCGGCCGTCGCGCACGAAGTGGACGTAGCGGAGCGTCGGCATCGCGCGGTCGAAGAACGCGAGCAGATAGATGCTCCGCGGCTCCTTCCAGCCCCAGCGGCGCGCGTCGCTCGGGAAATCGGCGCAGTGGTGGCGGACGACAGCATCCAGATCGTCGAGCATGGCCCCGTGTATGCGCGCGATCGCGTCGGGTCCTTCGAGCGACTTGTTGATCCAGCGGTCCGAGAACGACACGAAGTCGAGCGCGTCCTCGTACGGGTTCAGCTCAGTGCCGATATACATCCCCGCGGTCCGCACGATGCGCGCGAGGACTCGCGTGCCGGAGCCTCCAGTCGCACCGATGACTCCGGGGCCCAGCGACGTCAGCCGCTCGCCCAACGCGAGTCGCTCCCCCTCCGTCCCCCGCTCCACGTCGGCCACGCTACCCGAGTCTCGCTACGGACCTGTCGGTGACGGACTCAATGTTCGCCGGAGCCGACGCACTTCCGCCCGAGCCCGTGGCTCGAACGCGATCATGATCCCGCCGGCGATCGCGACGGCGACCCCGCCGGCCACGGCCAGTGCGACGAAGGGCGAAGCGTCGTCCAATACCCCGGTCATGGTCAGCACTGTGACGCCGAGCATGGCCGAGAGACCCGATGCGAGCGGCACCGGGAGCCACGGTGCGAACGTCCGCGGGCGAAGACCTGCGACGCGCGAGATGATGAGCAGGTTCAGCGGCAGGATGATGAACAGCGAGACGAGCGCCCGCGCGCCCGACATCCCCACGAGTTGGCGCTGCTCGCCCGCACCCTCGAGCGCGTAACCGACGGCGACGACCGTGACCACGCTCACACCGGCGAGGAACCAGAGCATGATCGCTCGGAAGAACGGCTTGGCGACGGCGAAGAGCAACGGGCCCGTGAAGTACACGAGCCCCTTCACGATCCCGACGATGCAGAGCAGCAGCAGTGCGTCCGCTCCCACTTGCCACTGCGGGCCGATCACGGCCATCACGTAGCTGGAGCACGACCCGAAGACGAGCAGCGCAGGCAATGTCGTCAGCATTGCGATGCGGACGAAGGTCGCCACGGTCCTCTTCAGCGCGGCGTGGTCCCGCTGGAGAAGCGAGAGGTGCGGCAGCGAGATGAGCCCGACGGGCCTCATCGTCAGCTCGAGGATCGAGTCGACGAAGCGGTCTGCCAGCCGGTAGATGCCGACGACGGTCGGGCCGAAGAAGATGCCCATGAGGAGTGTGTCGCTGCGCCGGTTCACGAAGCCGCCGATGTTCGCGAGGAAGACCCCGCTCGTGAACCCGAAGAGGTCGCGCGCGTGCTGCCGCGAGAAGCGGAAGCCCGGCCGCCAGTCGCTGACCGCCCACAGGAGGAAGAGGGAGGCGAAGCCGGTTGTGAGCTGCTGCGCGACGAGCGACCACACGCCGGCTCCGTGAAGCGCGAATGCCAGACCCGTGATGCCGCCCGCAAGTGCCGCGATGTTCGCGCGCACGGCGAGCCGCCGGAACTGGAGCTGCCGCTGGAGGTGCGCCTGCTGCACGATCGTGAGGCCGGTCACGACAACGAGCACCGACATGACCTGGATCACCTGCTGGAGCTCCGGAACGTTGTTGACCCCCGCCCACCAGCCGGCGAGCGCGAAGCTGGCGGCAGCGAGCACGAGGCAAAACGCGAGGTTCACCCAGAACGCCGAGTCGAGGTGCTCGCGGTCGAGCTGCTCCCGCTGGACAATCGTCGTCAGGAAGCCCTGCTCCAGAAAGAGATCGACGACCGCGAGGTAGACGAGCGCCATGGCGACGATCCCGAACGCCTCCGGGCCGAGTATCGCCGCAAGGACGATCGTGAACGCCATGGTGATCGCACGCTCGCCCCAGCTCAGCGCTGCCGCCCACCCGAGCGACCGCCGAATCGTGGGCTCACCGCTTATGGCTCACCGTCCCGGGTCCGCGACCGGTTCGGGCACGACGACGTCGTCAGCCGGCTCGCCCACGTCGCGCGGCCCGTAGTCCTCTCGCCTCCGGACGATCCGCGCGGGGACTCCCACGGCGATCGACCCGGGAGGCAAGGAGCGCGCGACGACCGAGCCTGCGCTGACCGCACAGCCGTCTCCGATGGTCACGCCCGCACCGACGAACACCCGCGCGCCGAGCCAGACGTCGTCGCCGATCACGACGTCGCGCTCGCTCCGCTCCTGCAACGCGATGAGCGCGTCCGGCCGCAGGCCGTAGTCCGACGCGGTGATGAAGACCTCGGGGCCGATCCTGCAGTGCGCGCCGATCGAGATCGTGCCGCTCTCGTCGCCCGCCCAGAGGTATGCACGCTCACCGACATGGCTCTCTGCCCCAATGCTGATGCGCTCGCCGTTCCGGATCGACACGTTGGGCGCTATGCGAGCGCCCTTGCCGAGCGTGAGCCTGCGTCGCGGGCGTACATGCGAGTAGCTGTAGTAGTGCAGGAGCCGGATTGGATGGAGGTAGGTCCCGGGGTCGAGCGCGGTCCCGAGTACACGGCTCCAGCGTGCGCCCTTCATGCAATGTCCTTCCACGCGATGAGGTCGTGCCCTCCGTCGCGGGCCAACGAAGCGAAGCGCACCAGCGACACCCGCTCCTGGTCGCGCCAGCTCTCGCACCCGGGATGAACGCCCACCTCGAGCGTCTGTCCGCCGAGATGGCGGACGATCTCGGCGAGCCGATGCTCCCAGCTCGTGTCGCCGCGGCTCGTCGGCATGTAGAAGTGATCCGTGGTCGAAAAAGCGCGGGCGAGACGCCGCGCCCAGCGCGGGCCGAGCCAGTACGTGGGGCTGCCGAGCGGCCTGCTCAGGTAGACGTCCTGCACCCGGCGAACACGCCGGATCCCCAGGCGCGGGAGCGCGCGCTCAAGGGCCTGGCGGAACGACGGAAGCTTGTGCAGGTGACGGTGGGAGTCGACGTGCGTGATCTCGACTCCTGCAGCTCGCACGGCCTCGACCTGGCGGACGAGCTCCTGCTCGATCTGGTCGACCGGGAGGCGGTGCAGAAGCGCCCCGATCCTGAGCTGGCGCGTCGGGCGGAAGTCTCCCGACGGCTTGGTGAGCGCCGGGATCTCGTTCGGCGCCGACAGCGGACGTTCGTCCTCTCCGCCGACGAACGTCAGATGCACGCCGAAGTCGAGCTCCGGATGCGCACGGGCGAACTCGGCCGCCTGGGCCGTCGCCGGCATCCCCGGCATGATCGACGCGCTTGTAAGCGCTCCCTGCTCGAAGCACTCGATGGTCGCGCGGACCGTGTCGCTCGAGCTGCCGAAGTCGTCGGCATGCAGGATGAGTCGCATTCAGGCTGCCGGGGCGCGCCTAGGAGCTGACGACGAAGAGCGTTCGGCTCGTGACCGGGATGAATCCGGCCTCCGTCCCCGATCGCTTCAGCGAGATGCGAAGCTGCATGCGCCCGGGAGCCGCGCGCAGGCTGAACTTCACGACCCCGGTCTTGGGGACCGCCCGGGTCGCCTTGTGGGTCCAGGTCTTCCGCTCCGCGTCGAACTCCTCGAGGTCGGCACTCGACGCCGCACCGGCGGGAACGATCTTTCCGGTGACCACGACGCGCGCGCCCTTCTTCGCTCGGCGCGGCCGCACGGTCGTCACTAGCCTCGGTGCGACTGCCAGGTCGAGGATGGGCGAGGAGATCTGACCCGCTGCCACGCGTGCCCGGATCCGGCCGCCCGCCGCGAGTCTGATCTGCGCCTGGTAGGTCCCGTCGGCTGCCGCCACGGGTACGGCGAGCTCGGTCCAGTCACTCGACGCCCCCGCGGAGCGCAGCTCGATCTGGACAGGTGTGCCGCCGTAGGTCGTGCGGCCCGAGAGCGTCACGGTCGAGCCGAACACACCGACGTTCTTGCTGAGCTTGAGCGTCACCTTGCCCGTAGCCGTCACCTCGAGCACCCCGGAGAAGTTCGGCTTCGGTCCGGTCTGCGTGTAGTTGTATCGGCCTGCCCTGCCCTCGACGTGGTACACGTACGTCCCCCCGGCCGGGACCGCGACGTTGTCGATCCCTGCACGCGGAGAGTTGACGCCGTG
Source organism: uncultured Actinomycetes bacterium (assembly GCA_963734825.1). GTDB lineage: Bacteria > Actinomycetota > Thermoleophilia > Gaiellales > Gaiellaceae > GMQP-bins7. The sequence goes on from CAVTIQ010000006.1 coordinate 409,979, forward strand.
GTCGATGGAGTCGGCGTTCGAAAAGGTCACGGTATCGCCCCACTCCGCGGTCACGGTCGCAGGCTGCGGACCCTGCGCCGTCAGCGACACCGACACGTCTGCGGCAAGCGCAAAACCGCACGCGAATAGCGCGCTGAAGACGAGCACCGCGAGTGATCGCCGAGCCACCCTCATCCCCTCTCCTCTTTATAGGCTGTGATACGGCGGGTGTCCACTCACAGGCTAACCATGATCGGCCTCGACGCTGCGACGTTCAGCGTCATCGATCCCCTGCTCGAGGCCGGAGATCTCCCCAATCTCCGTCGCCTGTGTGACACCGGCACGAGAGGCATCCTCCGGTCGGTCACGCATCCACTGACCCCGCATGCCTGGGCGACGATGACCACCGGTGTCAACGCCGGGCGCCACGGCATCTGGGACTTCACCGCTCGTGACAAGGGGGCGTACGAGCTGCGCATCGTCAACGGCAGCCATCGCCGCAGCCCGGCGATCTGGGATCGTCTGGCGGGGACCGGCGTGCGCGCGGGTCTCCTCAACGTTCCGTTCACGTGGCCCGCCCCGCGAATCGACGGCTGCGTGATCTCCGGCTTCGACACGGCGGAGCGGGACGAGGGGTCGACGCATCCGAGCACGCTCCTCGCCGAGGTCCGCAAGCGCTTCGGCTCGCTCGTGCTCGACCATCGCTTCCCCCTCGGCAAGGACGGAAATCTCGACCTCGACATCGTTCGGAGAGCTGCGGAGCAGAAGGTCGAGGTCGCACTGTGGCTCAAGGAGCGGTACGAGCTCGACCTGCTCTTCGTCGTCTTCATGTCGGCAGACCACGTCCACCATCTCTGCTGGGACGACTGGGAGCGCCGCGGAGTCGAGAGCCTCGTAGCCGACGTCTATCGCATCCTCGACGAAGCGGTCGGCACGCTCGCGGATGCAGCCGGTACCGACGAGGACGTCCTCGTGGTGTCGGACCACGGCGGCGGCGAGCTCAAAGGGGTCGTCAACCTCAATGCCTTTCTCGCCTCCCGGGGCTTCCTCGAATACGGCGGAAGCAGCACCGCCCTCGGCGGACGTTTCACCCGTCGCGTCTTCAACATGCGCCGCGCCTTCCCCGAGAACCTCCGCCGGTCGGTCAAACGCAAGCTCCCAGGAGTTCGCGAGTGGGCATACGAGACGACCGCGTACACCGTGGTCGACTGGCCTCGCACGCGTGCTTTCGCCTACGGGACGTTCGGCAACGTCGTGATCAACCTCCGTGGCCGAGAGCAGCAAGGAGTCGTGGAGCCCGAGGACTACGAGTCCGTGCGCACGGAGGTCGCTGAGGCCCTCGCCGACATCCGCGGGACGGACGGGGAGAAGATCGTCGCTGCGGTCCATCGCCGCGAAGACCTCTGCTACGGGCCTGAGCTCTCGAAGGTGCCCGATCTCATCGTCGAGTTCGCGGACTACGAATGGCTCGGGAAGGGCAACCTTCAGCGCCGGGGAGGCCCGCTCGAGGATCGGATCCAGATCGAGTCCGGGAGCCGGCACTCCTATGTGGGGAGCCATCGCAAGGAAGGGATCATCGTGCTGGCCGGTCCCTCGGCGGCCGCCGGTCGCTCGATTGCAGTCGACATCGCCGACGTCGCGCCCACCGTCCTCTATCTCCTCGGCCAGCCGATACCGAGCGACCTCGACGGACGTCTCGTGGCCGAGGCGCTCGACCCTGCGCTCCTCGACAGTCGGGCTCCCGAGTACTCGGATTCGGACGTCGAGGTCGCGGCGATGGAGGACTACTCGCCAGAGGACACCAAGGCCGTCGAAGAGCGTCTCCGCGGCCTCGGATACCTCGAATAAGCCCGGAATCGTCGGTGCAATGCCGCAGGCGGGTGGACGCCGGAGCGCGGCGCCGCTGACTCTAGACTGACTTCGGATGAGCGCGAAGCCGCCCGTGAAGGTCATGATCATCGGACTCGATTGCGCCGAGCCGTCGCTCGTCCTCGAGCGCTGGCGCGACGAGCTGCCCACCATCTCGCGGCTGATGAGCGAAGGGACCTACGGCCGCCTGACGTCCGTGATCCCCCCGATCACCGTTCCTGCATGGTCGTGCATGATGGCGAGCCGGACGCCCGGCGACCTCGGGGTGTACGGCTTCCGCAACCGCGCCGACCACTCGTACGACGCGCTCTTCATCGCCGACGGCAACGCGATCAAGGAGCCGCGCCTCTGGGATCTCGCCACGCGGGCAGGCAAGCCTTCGATCGTCCTCGGAGTTCCGGGCACGTACCCGCCGCGCCCGCTCAACGGCGTGCTCGTGAGCTGCTTCCTGACCCCGTCCATCGAGAGCGCGTACACGTATCCGCCGGCACTGAAAGCGGAGATCGCAAAGACCGTCGGCGAGTACATCCTCGACTGCAAGGACTTCCGCACCGAGGACAAGGACTACCTCCTGCGACAGGTGTACGAGATGACGGATCGGCGGTTCGCCCTCGCGGAGCACCTCCTCGAGACACGGCCGTGGGAGCTCTTCGTCATGGTCGAGATGGGCCCGGACCGGATGCATCACGGGTTCTGGAAGTTCATGGACCCCGAGCACCGGCGTTACGAGCCCGGGAATCCGTACGAGAACGCCATCCTCGACTACCACCGCCATGTCGACGGCCTCATCGCACGCCTGCTCGAGCATGCGGACGAGAACACGGTCGTTCTCCTCGTATCCGACCACGGCGCCAAGCGAATGGACGGTGGGATTCGCATCAACGAGTGGCTGCGGCGCGAGGGTCTGCTGACGACGCTCCGGGAACCGACCGAGCTCTGCTCCCTCAGGGACGTCGGTATCGACTGGTCGAAGACGACTGCGTGGAGCGAGGGCGGGTACTACGCGCGCATCTTCATGAACGTCCGCGGGAGGGAGCCGGAGGGGATCGTCGCTCCCGAGGACTACGAGTCGGTTCGCGCCGACCTCGCGAAACGGATTGCAGCCATACCCGACGAGCTCGGGCGGCCACTCGGAACGCGCGTCTACCTGCCCGAGGACGTGTACCCCGAGGTGAACGGCGTTGCTCCCGATCTGATCGTGCACTTCGGGGACCTCGCCTGGCGATCGGTGGGGACCGTCGGAGGCGAGGAAGGGGTGCACACCTTCGAGAACGACACCGGTCCAGACGACGCGAATCACGCTCAGGACGGCTTGTTCGTGATCGCCGGCCCAGGGATTCCCGCGGCCGGCTCGACGCACGCGGAGCTCCTCGATATCGCGCCGACGGTGCTCGAGCTCCTCGGCGTGAGCGTGCCGCCCACCATGCGGGGTACGAGCATCCTGGGCGAGGCGGTCCCCGTTGACGTCCCGAAAGGCCGTCAATAGGGTGAGCGCGATGAGAACGCTCGTGACCGGCGGCGCCGGTTTCATCGGATCGCACCTCGTGCGCCGCCTCACGGAAGCGGGTGCGGACGTGGTCGTGCTCGACAGCATCGACGAGCAAGTCCATGACGGTCGCCAGCCGGAGCTCCCCGACGGCGTCGAGCTGGTACGCGGTGACGTCGGCGACCTCGCGGCAGTCGAGCGCGCGATCGCCGGAGTCGACAAGGTGGTCCACCTCGCTGCAGCGGTCGGGGTCGGGCAGTCGATGTACGAGATCGATCGCTACGTCCGTCAGAACACTCTCGCGACCGCGACGTTCCTCGAGCGGATCGTCGCAATGTCACCCCGGCCGTCGCGGCTCGTCGTCGCCTCGTCGATGTCGATCTACGGTGAAGGAGAGTACGAGTGCTCGGAGCACGGCCGCGTCGCCCCAGGGCCGCGGCCCGAGGCCCAGCTTCTCGCCCGGGAGTGGGAGGCGCATTGCCCCGAGTGCGACAGGACGCTGGCGCCGTTGCCGACCAGCGAGTCGAAGCCCCTCATCCCGACGTCGATCTACGCGATCACGAAGCGCGATCACGAGGAGCTCTGCCTGGTCACCGGCGCCGCGTATGGCATCCCGACCGTCGCGCTTAGGTTCTTCAATGTCTACGGCCCCGGGCAGGCCCTTTCCAACCCGTACACCGGAGTCGCGGCGATCTTCGCATCGAGGCTCCTCAACGGACATGCCCCGGTGATCTTCGAGGACGGCGAGCAGACACGCGACTTCATCCACGTCTCCGACATCGTGGAGGGGATCCTGCTCGCGCTCGAGGCCGACGACGCCGTGGGCAACGCCCTCAACCTCGGGACGGGACGGCCGGTGAGCGTCAGGGAGATCGCCGCGGTGCTCGGCGACGGCCTGGGGGTCGACCTCGAGCCCGTTGTTACCGGCCAGTACCGAACAGGCGACATTCGCCACTGCTACTCCGATCCGGCGCGGGCCAAGGCATTGCTGGGCTTCTCCGCGGCGGTCTCACTGGAGGACGGCATGCGAGAGTTGACCGGATGGCTCGTCGGCCAGGAAGCGGTGGATCGCGTGGATTCTGCGACGAACGAGCTCGTCACCCGCGGCCTGGCTCGCTGACATCACGACGCCTTCGACCGTGAACGATCTCGCGATCATCGTGATCTCGACGAACGAAGCCGAGTGGCTTCGGCCCTGCCTCACCACCGTGTACGAGCATGCGGTCGGCGCAGATCTCGACGTCGTGATCGCCGACAACATGTCCACGGACGGCACGCAGGAGCTCATTCGTGACGAGTTCCCGCAGGCGAGAACGGTGCTCTGCGAGAACCACGGCTTCGCCCACGCGAACAACCGTGCCCTGATGACGACGAACGCGCGGTACGTCCTCTTCCTGAACCCCGACACCGAGATCGTGGACGGCACCTTCCGAGAGCTGATCGCGATGCTCGATGCGCGGCCGGGCGTCGGCGTCGCAGGCGTACGACAGCTGACGACGGACGACGAGCTGTACCCCACGATGCGGCGCTTCCCGAACGCCATGCGGGCCCTCGGCGAGGCGCTCGGCTCCGAGCGCTTGCCGTTCACGGCCCCGTGGTTCGGCGAGCGGGTGCTCGAGCTCGACCTCTACGACACGGAGTTCTCCGCGGACTGGACCGCGGGCTCGTTCATGGTCTGCCGGCGAGAGGCCCTCGAGAGCGCCGGGTACTTCGACGAGCGGTTCTTCATCTACTCGGAGGAGACGGACATGTGCCTCCGGATCAAGAACTCGGGCTGGTCCATCCATCACTTGCCCGTGATGACGATCCGCCACCACTTCGACCGGTCGCGCTACAACCCGCGGCGCGAGGCGCAGCGCGCCTACGCGTGCCGCCATTACGCGGAGAAGAACTTTTCGCCCGTGCACAAGGCTCTCTACCTCGGGGCGGTCGGACTCCGGTATTCGATCCGATCGCTGCTTCCGGGAGGAACCGATGAACGGCGGCAGCGTCGCACGGGCTCGCGTGCCGGGCTGGCCGCCTTGGCCGGCCTCAGGCCTCCGCCCTACGGTGAGGCTCCGGAGCAGGCAGTCGCAATCCGCTCGGAGCCGCAGGATGGCCAGGCGGACAGTCGCTCCGAGTAGCTAGCCGGCAGGCGGAGCAGGAGTCGGCGACGGCTGGAACGCGTCGCGCACGACCTTCATGACCTTATCCCGTGCGCCAGCCTCAACGGGCTCGAGACCGCCCAGCTCGAGACGGGCGAGCTCGATCCTGCCCACTGAGCGCACCGTCTGGAAGCCGAAGTCGGAGAGGAAGTCGCGCGGAAACACGGTGCGATGCGCAAGGAACCTCTCGCGCGCCGGGGTTCCTTCGCGATAGCGGTACGCGAAGGTCTCGAGCGCGCGCACGCCCCTGTCGCGCGCCTCGCCGATCGCGGCGAGGAAGAGCGACTGCTCGACCCAGGGCTGCGAGTCGGAGACGAGATAGGCGCAGGTCACGAGAACGGCGTCGGCCGTCGGCGGCCCGGCGGGCAGGTCTGCGGCGCGCGGAAACAGATGGGCGGGCCCGTATTGCATCGATCCGAGGACACGGCCGTCGTCGTCGCGGTAGATCGTGCCCCATGCTCCCCACTCGTCCTCGACCCGCTCGATCCAGCGTGACTTGTCCGGTTCCTTGTTGCCGCGCGACTGCCACCACACGCAGCCCCGGCAGACGCTCGGCGCCGTTTCGAGAGTCGCCCCCGTGAGCCCGGTGAGCCGCGTCGTCACTTCGCAGCGGCGGCGGAGCGTGCGAGCACGTCAGCGGCTAGGAGCGAGCGTTCGTCCATCACGCCGATCGTACAACGAGCTCCGTGACCTCCGGCCTCGCGAAGAAGCGGAACGGCACGAACGTCGTCCCGAGCCCAGGCGAGACGTGCAGGACGGACGATCCGTAGCGATAGATCCCCTCGACGTCGCGAGCTCGGAGGTGCGCCATGCGGAGCTTCCCGCCGGGATACGGGACGACGATCTGGCCTGCGTGGAAGTGACCGCTCAACACGAGATCGAAGGCGTCCGGAATCCGCTGGACGATCCCCGGGAAGTGGCACAGGAGGATGCGGAGATCGGCATCCGTTGCGGCAAGCTGCTGCGGGGATGCCTCCCTTGCGTCGTACGTCTGCGGGTCGACGCCGACGATCTGGACGGGCCGGGAGCGAATCTCGACGTCCACAGCCTCGTCCCCGAGCAACGTCACGCCTTCGAGGGCCTCGATCGCCTCCGGATCGATCCGCTGCGAGAACGGATCGCGGCTGTCTGCGAAGTCGTGGTTCCCGAGGACGACGTAGCAAGGTCCGAGCTTGCCGAGCAGGAGCTCGAGGTCCCGCATTCCCGAACGACGCGAGACGAGGTCGCCCGTGATGCACACGAGGTCCGGGCGGCGCTCGACCACCCAGTCGACCGCGTCCAGAACGGCCCTGCGTCCCCGTGAGGGAACGCCGCAGTGCAGATCGGAGAGATGTGCGATCCGGAGCCCGTCGAGCTCGCGGGGCAGGCCGTCGAGCTCGACCTCGATCACACGACGTCGCAGCCAGCCAGCCTCGAACCACGCCCAGACGAGCGCCACGAGGACGATTACGACTGCCGCACCGATGAGCCAGGTCAGCATGGAGTGAGCCTCACTGGGAGGCCGTCGTGCAACGGTCAGACGGTCAGCTTGTCGACCACGGGGTCGACCGAGACGACATGGCGCTTGAACTTGAGCTCGGAGCCGTCGAGGCCGGCCGCCACGCCGATGAGCTGGGAGAGGTGGAGGACCGGCATCGAGAAGTCCCTCCCGGTCTGCTCGCGGAGCTTGCTCTGCCAGGCATCGAGCGAGAGGTGGCAAAGTGGGCACGGAGTCACGATGGCGTCGGCACCGGCTTCGGCGGCCTGCTCGATCGGCTGGATGAGCTCGGCCAGCGCGACGTCCTCACGCGCCTGGATGATCGGAAAGCCGCAGCACTTGATCTTGGCCGGATAGTCGATCGCCTCGCCGCCGCACGCTTCGATGATCCGCTCGAGCGACTCGGGCTTGTCGGGATCCTCGAAGCCGAGGAGCTTGGAGGGCCGCAGGATCTGGCAGCCGTAGAACGGTGCGATCTTCAGGCCTTTCAGCCCCTTGTGAGCTGCGCCCTTGAGCAGCTCGTAACCGTCGCCTGCGGACACGAGCCAGAGGAAGTGCTGGACGTCGACCCCACCGGAATACGGAGGCGCTCCGACCGACTCGAGGTTCTCGTTCACGCGCGCGAGCAGCGCGGCGTCCCCCTTGAGCTGGAAGTTCGCCTGCCGGAGGTTGAGCGTGCAGACGTTGCAGACCGTCATCAGCGTGTCCGAGCCCGTCTCCTCCGCGTACGCGAGGATCCGTGCGTTCAGGTGGAGGTAGTAGTCGGGCTCCGCCTCGTGGATGTCTCCGGCTCCGCAACATGTCACGCGCTCGAGCTCGACGAGCTCCAGCCCGACCTTCGGCGCGAGCGCCTGCGTCGAGATGTCGAGCTCCTTTGCCGACAGAGATGCCAGGCAGCCTTTGTAGTACGCGACCGTTCTCAAGACTCGCCTTCCTCCTTCGCCTCTTCCTCGCCGGGCAGGTATGGCGCGACGAAAGATCCCTCGTCGTACGGTCCGCGCGCGGCCGCCTCGCTCTCCCCATGGCCGTGCTCGAGCGCCCCGAGTGCCTTCTCGCCCTGCACGATCCCGGACGCGCCGTCGCGCCCCTGCTGTTGGACCAGGTCGTAGAGGGCGCGGGCCTCACCGACGTCCTTGGCGACGTGGTGTGGAATGGGACTCGGAACCTTGCCGTGCCGGACGAGACCCATGGCGAACTTCACGTCCTTGAGCGACCTGACGACCCCCTGCGTCTTCGGGACGAGCTCGGTCTCGCGCAACCACCCGGTCGTCTTGGCCGATGTGACGAACCACTTCGCATGCTTCGCTCCCATGTCCGAGTCGATGCCGGCCTTCATCGCCTCCGCACCGAGCTTGGCGATCGCGTCCCTCGGGTCGACGCCCTTGGGACAGCGCTCCTGGCAGAAGTAGCAGCGCGTGCAGTCCCAGATTCCGTGGGGTCCCGAATACTCCTGGAGACGCTCGACGGAGGCATGGTCGCGCGCGTCTCCGACGAATCGCATGCCCTTCGCTAGCGCAGCCGGCCCGAGGAAGTCCGGGTCGGCCTCCATCGAGTTGCATTCGGAGACGCAGCAGCCGCACATGATGCAGAGCGACTCCTTGTGGATCACGTCCATCTCGGCTTTGGAGACAATGTTCTCCTTCTCGCCCGGGTCGGAGTAGCCCGGCTCGAGCCACGGGCTCACCGCGCGGATCTTGTCCCAGAACGGCCCCATGTCGACGACGAGGTCCTTCACGATCGGCAGGTTCCCCATGGCGGAGATCACCGGGACGTGCCCGGACTGCGCGATGTCGTACATGCGCGTCTTGCAGGCAAGCACGGCAGCGCCGTCCACGCGCATGCCGCAGGAGCCGCAGATCATCATGCGGCAGCTCTTCCTGTAGGCGAGCGTCCCGTCGAGACGGTCCTTGACGATGTCGAGGGCGTCGAGGAGCGTCGCCTCCTCCGGCGCGTCGATCTCGTACTCCTTGAGCGCGCGTTCTCCGGCGACTGCGTCGTAGCGCCAGATCTTGAGGGCAACTCTCATCAGTAGGTTCGCACCTCGGGCTTCCACTTCGTCATTCGGACTTCCGAGTACGAGAGCTCAGGCCCCTGGTCCGTCCAACGTGTGCTCGAGTGCTTGAGGAAGTTCTCGTCGTCCCGCTCGGGGAACTCTGTCGGTCGCGAGTGGGAGCCGCGGCTCTCCTCGCGCCCAAGTCCTGCCTGCACCATGACCCAGGCGAGGTCGAGCATGTAGCCGAGCTCGATCGCCTGCGTGAGATCGGTGTTGAAGACGTCGCCCTTGTCCTCGATGACGACATGCTCGTAGCGGTCGCGCAAGCCCGCGATGATCTCGAGCTGCCGCTCCATCTTGTCGCCGTAGCGGAAGACGCCGAAGTTCTCGAGCATCGACGCGCCGAGCTCGTCCCGGATCTTCCAGGGGCGCTCGCCTTCGCGGTTCCGGAGAAACGTGTCGAGCTCGCGCTCGGCGTCGGCGAGCGCTGCATCCGTCATGCTCGTAACCCTGCTCGCGAGCGCGTGCTCCGCGGCTGCACGTCCAGCGCGCCGGCCGAAGGTGATGGTCTCCATCAGCGAGTTCCCCCCGAGCCGGTTCGCGCCGTGGACGGAGACACACGCGACCTCCCCTGCCGCGTACAGGCCCTCGAGCTCAGTCGCACCCCAGTTGTCGGTAGCGATGCCGCCCATGTGGTAGTGCGCGCCGGGCCGAACGGGGATCGGGTCGAAGATCGGGTCGACGCCGGCGAAGGTCGTGGCCAGCTCGCGGGAACCTGGAAGACGGGTAAGGATCTTCTCCGCACCGAGGTGACGGAGGTCGAGGAGCACCGAGCCGTTGACGTCACGACCGGCCTCGATCTCGGTCGTCTCGGAGCGAGAGACGACATCGCGCGAAGCCAGCTCGAGCGCGTTGGGCGCATAGCGCGCCATGAACCGCTCGCCGTCCCGGTTGATCAGGTAGCCGCCCTCTCCGCGGCATGCCTCGGTGATGAGGACGCCGCTCGGGTAGAGCGTCGTCGGGTGGAACTGCATGAACTCCATGTCCTTGAGCGGCACGCCGGCGCGCAGGGCCATCGCCATGCCGTCGCCGTTGCAGGCGTATGCGTTCGTCGTCACGCGGTAGATGCGGCCCATCCCGCCCGTCGCGAGGACGACGGCCCGTCCCCTGACGAGCTGCAGGCCACCGTTCACGAGATCCCAGGCGACGACCCCGACGCAACGCCCGTCCTCGATGGCGAGCTTCCATGCGAAGTACTCCTCGAACACGCGCAGCTCGGTCTGCTCCATCCGCTTCATGAGCTGCTCGTAGAGCACATGGATGAGCACGTGGCCCGTGATGTCCGCCGAGTAGACGGTCCGCGGAGACCCCGCTGCGCCGAAGGGTCGCTGCGCCAGCTTCCCGTCGTCGTTCCGCGAGAAGACGCAGCCCCAGTGCTCGAGCTGGTAGATGTCTCCCGGCGCGTCGTTGGCCAGGATCTCGATCGCGTCCTGGTCGCCCAGGTAGTCGGAGCCTTTGACCGTGTCGTACGCGTGCTGCTCGGGGCTGTCCTCGGCCGAGTTCCCGAGAGCCGCGTTGATGCCTCCCTCTGCGGCTCCCGAGTGGCTTCGCGTGGGGTGCAGCTTCGAGACGACCGCGACGTTCGCGCCCGCGTCGGCCGCTTCGATCGCCGCGCGCATCCCGGCGCAGCCGGCCCCGACGACCACGACGTCGTGCATCGCCTCCATTGCGAAGGACGCTACCTGATGCGGTTCGCGCGGGACTCGGTTAGGCCGTCAGGCTCTGGCGAAGACGGCGCGTGCCGACGCGTTCCCGGTCATCGGGAGCGTGCACACCGCCCGCTTGCCGGTGCAGGCCCCTGTCCAGCTCCTGAGCTTCCAGCCTTTCGCCGGAGCCGCCCTCAGGCTCAGCTGCCTGTAGGAGCCGACCGTCGCCCTGCACTGGCCCGGGCACGCGATTCCGGCGCTCGCGCCGCGAACGCTGCCCTTGCCCGTCACTCGCACCGTGAGCCGGTAGGTGAGCGGTGCGAACAACGCGCTGACAGGTCCGGTCTGACCGACGGTCACGAGGCACTGGGACGATCCCGCGCAGGCGCCGCCCCACCGGATGAACTTGGATCTCTGCACCGGGGTCGCGCTCAGCGAGAGTTGCGCTCCGGTGTTCCAGCTCGTCGAGCAGCTTCGGCTGCAGAGCAGCCCGGGGACATCGGCCTCGACCTGGCCCGAGCCCGAGATCGCGAGCGAGAACGGCGACTGGCGGTCGAGCTGGACGAGCCAGGGCGAGTCCTGGACGTCGAGCCAGGGGCCTGAGTGCCCGTAATAGTCGTCGCGGCCGGGGTCGAGGATGAGGCCGGATAGCGGCGTCCCATCCGTCGTCGGGTACATGAGGTCGCGATCGTTGTCGCACGTGTGGCCGTCGTTTGGAGGCGGGCAGTCGTGCGGCGCCCCCGAGGGAACGGCACCCAGAGTGTGCGTCAGCTCGTGCGCGGCGATCTGTGCTGAGTCGACCCCCGCGCAAGCGCGCACCGAGATCACGGCGAGGCCAAACCCGCTACGGAGCGAGCCGCCGATGCCGCAGATGTCGTCGTCCCCCACCGGCCCGTCGTAGTAGACGACGTACTTGGTGAACTGCGACGTGTACCCCAGTGAGTCGAGCGAGTCGAAGATCTGGTCGAACGGCTCTTCCTGGGCAGCGATCTGTGCGCTCGATTGCCGGAGCTTTACGGAGGAGAGGTCGATCTGGAGCCCGCACGGGAACTGCGCAACGTCGGCACGAGGTGTGCGCGTCGGATCCTGACCCCTCCACCAGGAGTCGATTGCCTCCCAGTCGGTTTGCATGCGGCTCGCATAGGTCGAGAGCCGATCCGTCCCGTCCGACGGCACCGCGTAGACGAAGTGCACGGGGTAGCCCGAGACGGCGTTCGGCTTCGCGTCGATCACAGAAGGTGTTCCGCACCACGTTGCCGAGGTCAACGATCGTGACGACGGGATCGCCGTGAGGGCGGTGCTGCGCATGACGACGTCGTCGATCCCGGGCGGTGGCGTCAGGTCTTGTTCGCTGCCTGCGCGCGCCGCCGCCGCGGGGAATGCGACGACCGCAACCGCCGCAGCCACCACGACCGCAGCACGACGACTCGACCGACCGAGGAGGCGGGCACTCACTCGCCCCATGACGCCAGCGGTACGTAAGAGCAACCTGAGAGCGGAGTAAGGGCCCCGTTAAGCCGTGGTTCGTGCCCCACGTTCAGCTCTGGGGACCGGCAGCCGCAACAGCGTCGCCGGCCTCGTCGGCGAAGCGGGAAAAGTTGTCGGCGAACATCCGTGCGAGCTCGGCCGCCTTCCGATCGTATGCCTGCGCGTCATTCCACGTCGATCGGGGATCGAGCAGGCGGGTCGCGACGCCTGGCACATGGACCGGGACCTCGAAGCCGAAGGTACCGTCGATTCGGTACTCGACGTGCTCGAGCTCGCCCGACAGTGCCGTGTCGAGCAGCGTGCGCGTCGCCTGGATCGGCATCCTGTGCCCTTCGCCAAACGGGCCCCCGGTCCAGCCGGTGTTCACGAGCCAGACCACGGTGTGCGGGTGTCGGTCGAGCTTCTCACCGAGCAAGCGCGCGTAGATCGAGGGCGGCTGAGGCAAGAAGGGCGCGCCGAAGCACGCGGAGAACGTCGGCTGAGGCTCCGTGACGCCGATCTCCGTGCCTGCGAGCTTCGCCGTGAAGCCGGACAGGAACCAGTACAACGCCTGGTCGCGCGTCAGCCTCGCGATCGGAGGGAGGATCCCGAACGCGTCGGCAGCGAGGAAGACGACCGAGGTCGGATGCGCGGCCCGCTTGACTGGCAGCGCGTGCGCGATCTGCTCGAGTTTGTACGCCCCTCGCGTGTTCTCGGTCTTCGAGTCGTCGTCGAGGTCGAGGGCGCCCCGCTCGTCGACGACGACGTTCTCGAGCACGGTGCCGAAGGTTCGAGTCGTCCGGTAGATCTGAGGTTCCGCCCTCGCGGAGAGCCTGATCACCTTCGCGTAGCACCCGCCTTCGATGTTGAAGATCCCGTCGTCGCTCCAGCCGTGCTCGTCGTCGCCGACAAGCCGCCGTGCCGGGTCGGCCGAGAGCGTCGTCTTCCCGGTTCCGGAGAGCCCGAAGAACACGGCGACGCGATCGTCCTCGTCCACGTTCGCCGAGCAGTGCATCGGAAGAACGCCCCGAAGCGGGAGACGGTCGTTCATGAGCGTGAAGATCGACTTCTTGATCTCTCCTGCGTAGTAGGTGCCGCCGATCACGACCTCGAGCCGCGACGGGTGCAGGACGACGAACGTGCTCGTCCTGGTGCCGTCCTCGTCGGGAGACGCGGAGACGGAGGGCGCATGCAGGACGAGTGCGTCCGGCTCGAAGTGTTCGAGCTCCCCCGCCGTGGGATCGATGAAGAGCGTCCTCGCGAACAGGGCGTGCCATGGACTCTCGGTGACGATGCGCACCGCGATGCGGTGCGCGGTGTCGGCGCCTGCAAACGCGTCCACGACGTACACGTCCTGCTCACCGAGGCGCGTCGTGACCTTCTCGCGGAGGCGTTCGAAGTGATCCTCCGAGATCGGCGCGTTGATCTCGCCCCACCAGATCCGACCGCTCGAGCCCGGCTCCTGCACGACGAACTTGTCCTTCGGCGACCGGCCAGTGTGCACCCCTGTGTCGACGACCAGGGGGCCGCCTTCGGAGATCTGCCCGTCTCCGCGTGCGACCGCATGCATGTACAGCTGCGAGACGGTGGGACGAAGCACGACGTCCCCACGAACGTCGATCCCGTGGTTTGCGAGCAAGCCCCGGTCCGGGACTGTCGCGGTCATCGAAGGTCTTTCGTCGAGATGTTCATGCTGGAAAGCGGCCCTATGGTACGCCCGCGACGCCTGCCGGGGCTGCTGTTCCGTCCTCGCGTGCGGCGAGCTCGGCAAATCGACCGCCGCGCGCCGCGAGCTCCGGATACGTCCCGACCTCGACGATGCGGCCGCGGTCGAGCACGACGATCTGATCCGCGTCCTCGACCGTCGACAGGCGATGCGCGATCGCGATTGTCGTGCGCCCTTCCGAAAGGCGCTCGAGTGCGGCCTGCACCATCCGCTCGGTCTGTGTGTCGAGTGACGAGGTCGCCTCGTCGAGCACGAGGACGGGCGGGTTCCGGAGGATCGTCCGCGCGATCGCCATGCGCTGCTTCTCCCCGCCCGAGAAGCGGTAGCCGCGCTCGCCGACGACGGTGTCGTAGCCCTCGGGGAGGGTCGCGACCAGCTCGTGGATCTGCGCTGCGCGAGCGGCTTCCTCGACCTCCTCGTCCGTCGCCTCGGGCTTTGCGAACCGCAGGTTCTCACGCACGGTCGCGTGGAAGAGGTACGTCTCCTGCGAAACGACTCCCACGGTTGCGGAGAGCGAGGCGAACGTGAGGTCGCGAACGTCGACTCCATCGATGGACACGGATCCCTTCGTGGCGTCGTAGAGCCGCGCGACGAGGTAGGCGCAGGTCGTCTTTCCCGAGCCGGTCTCGCCGACGAGGGCGGTCTTCGTTCCCGCAGGGACAGAGAATGAGACGTCCTCGAGCGTCCAGGCGGCATCCTCGTAGCGGAACCACACCGAGTCGAGTCGCACCTCACCGCGGGGCTGCTCGAGGATGCGCGCTCCCTCCACGATGTCGACCCGCTGGTCGAGGTACTCGAAGATCCGGTCGAACAACGCGAGCGAGCTCTGCACCTCGAGCTGGACGCCCAGCAGGCTGCCGATGGGGAAGAAGAGCCGGGTCTGAAGCGTCGTGAACGCGACGAGCGTGCCGACGGTGATCGTCCCGGACCCGTGCGCCATCGTGAACCCGGCGAACCAGTAGACGAGCGCCGGCATCACCGCGAACGTCGTCTGGATCGCAGCCATCATCCAGCGCCCCGTCATCCGGCTTCGGACCTCGAGCTCGGCGAGCCGGGCCGACTCGGTCTCGAAGCGCACGGCCAGGTCATCCGTGCGACCCATGGTCTTGCCGAGCAGGATCCCCGAGACGGAGAGTGACTCCTGGACGATTGAGGACACGTCGGCGAGAGACGCTTGGCGCTCGGCCGTGACCTTCTTGCGCTGTGCGCCGACGCGCTTCGTGAGCCAGACGAAGAGCGGGAGGAGCGCGAGCGCGAAGGCCGCGAGGCGCCAGTCGAGGAAGAGCATCGCGACGACGGTCGCGAGGACCGTCGTGACGTTCGAGAGCACCGAGGTCGCGGTCGAGGTCACGACGGTCTCGATCCCGCCGATGTCGTTCGCGATCCTGCTCTGCACCTCTCCTGTCCGCGTGCGCGTGAAGAACGCGAGCGAGAGGCGCTGGAGATGCCGGTAGACCTGTGATCGAAGGTCGTGCATCACGCTCTGACCGACCTGGTTCGACAGCAGCGTCTGCCAGACACCGAGGACGCCGGTCACGATCGGGATCGCGACCATTCCGGCGACGAGCGCGGTGAGCAGCGGGACGTTCTCCTCCGGAATCGCGACGTCGAGCACGTCGCGCAGGAGGAACGGCGAGATGACGCCGAGCCCGGCCGAGAAGACGATGAGCGCGCAGACGGATCCGAGCCGCTTTCGATACGGCTGGAAGAGACCGACGATGCGCCTGAAGTTGGCCCGGCGAACTTCCGGGTCGGCAGGCCGCTCGGGCGGACTCTCCGAGACACGACGCTCGAATCGCATGCCGGACATGGCCTTAGGGTACGGGCGGCGTACGGGTGGGCTACGCCTCGGCAGGCAACCGCCGTGCTGCACCGAACTCGGCCTGGTGGAGACGAAAGCCGCCATCGACCGGTTCCTCGAGCACGGCGGGCTCTCCGCTGCGACGCAGCGCGCATACGGTTCCGACCTCCGCTCGTTCTCGGCGTGGCTCGGACAGCGAGAGCTTGTCCTCGACGATGTCGACACGCGGCTTCTCGCGGACTACGTCGCGGAGCTCGGCCAGGGGCGTGAACGGCTCGCGCCGGCGTCGATCGCACGCAGGCTTGCGGCGATCCGGGCGTGCATCCGCTTCACGTTCGGCGCAGCTCGTGTGCCCGACGCCTCGCTCGCCCCCGCGCGCCCACGACGGCTGCCCGAGGCACCGAAGGAGAGCGAGATCGCGGCGATGCTCGAGGTCGTGGAGGGAGACTCCCCGCTCGCTCTTCGCAATCGCGCCCTGCTCGAGCTGCTCTATTCCGACGGCCTACGAAGCGCCGAGATCGTCGCGCTCGACCTCGCCGACGTCGACTTCGAGCGCGAGGCCGTCCACGTGCGGGGTAAGGGAGGCAAGGAACGCTCCGTCCCACTCGGCGAGGAGGCAGCGCACCACGTCGCCCGATACCTCCGAGAGGCCCGGCCCGAGCTCGTGCAGGGAGCGCAGGATGCGCTCTTCCTCTCCGTGCGCGGGCGGCGGCTCGACACGAGCACGATCCGCCGGCTGATCCGCAATCCGCATCGCCTGCGACACGCCTTCGCAACACATCTCCTCGAGGGTGGCGCTGACCTGCGGACGATCCAGGAGCTGCTCGGCCACTCGTCCCTGTCGACGACCCAGATCTACAGCCACGTCGACGCACGGCGGCTCCGGCGCGTCTACGACCGCTCGCACCCGCGCTCGTAGCAGCAGGAGCAAGCAGCGCGGCGCCGAATCGGTCACGGCCCGTGTCCACTCCCGACACCGACGTCGAGCGCTTCCTCCTCTACCTGGCCGCCAGGCGCTCGCCTCGCACCGTCGACGCGTACCGCCGCGACCTCACAGCGCTTGCGACGTTCCGCGGCGGCCCGGTGGGCGACGCCACCGTCGACGATCTCGAGAAGTGGGTGGCCGAGATGCGTGCCGCTGGTCTCGCCGCCTCGACCATCGCGCGGCGTACCTCTGCGGCGCGAAGCTACTTCCGTCACCTGGGGCTCATCGGAGCACGATCCGACAACCCGGCAGCGGCTCTCGTCCTCCCCAAGCGTGGACGCCGGATTCCCCGGGCGCTCTCACCCGGCGAGACCGAACGCCTGATCGACGCAGCCACCGGTTCGACGCCGCGATCGCTCCGCGATCGCGCGCTCGTGGAGCTCATGTACGGAGCAGGTCTCCGTGTCTCCGAGGCCGTTGGGCTGGAGCGCGGCGCCGTCGACATCGAAGGACGGATCGTTCGTGTCCTCGGCAAGGGCGGTAAGGAACGCCTCGTGCCGCTTGGCCGCCCCGCCGCGGAAGCGGTTCGCCGCTACCTCGCGCTCGGCCGCCCGCATCTGGACCGGCGGTACCGGTACGAGCTCTTCCTGAATGCCCGCGGCGGACCGCTCACGCGGGCAGGCGCATTCCTCATCCTCCGTCGCCTAGCCGAGAGGGCAGGACTCGAGCCGGAGCGCGTTCATCCCCATCTGCTCCGCCACTCGTTCGCGACGCACCTCCTCGAAGGCGGCGCCGACCTGCGAAGTGTCCAGGAGATGCTCGGCCACGCCGACCTGGGCACCACCGAGCGCTACACGCACGTCTCGGACCGTCGGAGACGCGAGGTCTACTTCAGCGCCCACCCCCACGCGCGCCGGAAGACCTCGCGTCCCGAAACCTAGGCCGGGATCCGGTTCTCCGTCGCGAGCGGAGTCGGATCGACCCCGAGGTCGTAATAAGCGGTGTCCGTGCCGGGGCCGCCGTTGATGTTCGTGTCCGCCTGGTCGTCATCGGCGTGCAGCGTGTCGTTTCCGTCGCTGCCGATGAGCTGGTCGGCTCCGGCGTCACCCGTCAGGTCATCGTCGCCCACGCCACCCTTCACGACGTCGTTGCCGGCGCCTCCCGAGACGACATCGTTGCCGAGGACGCCGTCTAGCGTGTCGGCCCCTGCCCCGCCGTAGAGCGCGTCGTCTCCGGATCCGCCGGTGAGCGTGTCGCCCGAGTCGCCTGCGTGCAGGATCACCTTGCCGAGGAATGCGGTGCCCGCTCCCGAGCCTCCCTGGCCGGTCAGCGCGTTGACCCCACCGTTGCCGTATACCTCGATCGCCGCCGGAAGCGTGGTCAGGGTGATGTCGCGGTCGTTATCGGCGTTCAGTGCGATCCCGGACTGACCGATCTTGATCGAGTCGGAGCCCGCAGAGCCGTTGACGACGAGATGGTCGCTCGAGTCACCGAGAGAGAACGTCATCTCGATCTCGGGCGTATCCGTCTCGGACGAGGCACCCGGCGCGAATGCACCCCCGGAGAGGTCGAGGGTGAGTGTCTCGACGCTCCCGGCCGACCCTGTGACCGTAATCGAGTCCGTGTTCGTCGTCGTCGCCGCACCGCATGCCGTCGCGGGCGAGCCGAACGCGATGGCTCCGCTGACGACTGCCAGGGTCGCCTGCGATCCGGGATCGAGCGTCGCCGACACCGACTTCGTCGCTGCGTCGTAGACGCAGGGTCCAGGTGGAGGTGGAGGAGGTGGAGGTGGTGGAGGTGGTGGAGGTGGAGGTGGGAGGTGGAGGAGGTGGAGGAGGTGGAGGAGGTGGAGGAGGTGGAGGAGGCGGAGGAGGCGGAGGAGGCGGAGGAGGCGGAGGAGGCGGAGGAGGCGGAGGCGGAGGCGACCCACCGCCCTTCACGATCTCGACGGCGATCGGCGTCGGATCGACACCCGTGTCGATATACGCCGTGTCGCTGCCGGGCCCGCCGTTGATCGAGGCGTCCGCCTCGCCGTCGTCGGCGTGGATGATGTCGTTCCCGCCCGCGCCGGCGAAGCTGTCCTGCCCTGGCCCTCCGTAGACCAGGTCGTCGCCGTCGCCGGCACCGATCGTGTCGTTGCCCGGGCCGGTGTAGATGACGTCCGCCGAGTCCTGTGCGTCGATGGTGTCGTTGCCGGCACCGCTATCGATGAAGTCAGTGTTCGAGCTGCCCCGGAGGAGGTCGTTGCCGTCGTCTCCATACACCGTGAGCGGTCCGAGGAAGTGCAGTCCGGCACCGCCCTGACCGCGGCCATTGAAGAAGTCGTTGCCACCGAGCATGTGGGCTTCGAGCGGGAAGATCCCGGGAGAGAACGTGACATCGACGTCTCCGTCGGCGTCGAGCGCCATCCCGAACTGACCGGGCGAGATGGTGTCGTCGGCCCCGGTTGCATAGACGATGATCCGGTCGGTCGCATCTCCGAGCGCGGTCGCCATCTCGATCTCAGGCGTGTTCGACTCCGGCGTGAAGCCGGGCCCGAAGAAGCCGCCTCGCTCATCGAGCGTGAGGACCTCGTCGGAGCCGACGGCCCCGTTGATCGTGATCGAATCCGTGTTGAAACGCGTCGCGGCACCGCACGGTGAGGGCGTTGCACCGAAGTTGAGCGCATCGCCGACCAGAACGAGCGACGCCTGGCCGCCGGCGGCGATCGTGGCTGTGACCGACTTCGTGGCCGCGTTGTACGAACAGGACTCGGGAGCCGCTGAAGCCGGCCCCACGACCACTGCTGTCAGAAATGCTGCTGCAACAACGGCGCCCACCGCAGCATGCATCCGCTTCCCATCGCGCACGACCATCCCCGAACCTCCCCAGAAATACACAAAGAACCGCAAGGCTCTGCTCCCACCGCAAACGCCCAGACCGGAGGATACAACCTGGATACCACGCGGCAACCCCTCGATTCAGGGACGCAACAGGTTCTTAGACTTCGCCGCCGCTCGGATCTCCTACCTCGAGCACAGCCTGGGCCTGCTCCTCCCGATGGTTTCGGAGCCGCTCGTGGAGTGTTTCGTCGGTACCTGCGAGGATCGCTGCGGCGAGAAGCGCTGCGTTGACAGCCCCCGCTCGTCCGATCGCGAGCGTTGCCACCGGGATTCCGGCCGGCATCTGGACAGTCGAGAGCAGCGAGTCGAGGCCACCAAGCTGCGTTCCCATCGGCACGCCGAGCACGGGGCGGAGCGTCTTCGACGCTACGACACCGGCGAGGTGCGCAGCTCCGCCTGCTGCCGCGATGAACACCTGTGCGCCCCGCGCCTCGACATCGGCCACATAGGCCTCGAGCGCTGTGGGCGTCCGGTGGGCGGAGAGGACGCGGACCTCGTGCTCGATCTCGAGCTTCCGCAACGTCTCGACCGTGTGCTCCATCGTCTCCCAGTCGGAGCGCGAGCCCATGATCACGGCTACCTGCACGCTCATCCCGCCGTCGCCTTCTTCTTGAGCGCAGCCTGGACGGCGCGCGCCGTCTTCCGCAACTCCGCATCGGTCTCGTCCGACTCGGCGATCCCTTCGAGAAGCTGGATCGTGTCGCGGCTTGCCGTCCCGTTCTTCAGGCAGATGACTGCCAGCCGCCGGACGGCCGCGTTGGGATCGCGCGCCGCGAGCTCGTGCAGGAGGGGACGGTATGCGTTGACGTCGCCAGGATGGTCACGAGACAACGCTTCGAGCGCGATCAGCGCGGAGCCGCGCGCGGCCGGGCTCTCGTCCTCGAGCCCACGCCGAAGCAGCTCGCGCTTCTGGCGGAAGCGGAATTGGGCAATGGCGCGGTACGCCTGAGCGCGAACCCGATAGTCAGCGTCCCGCGCCGCGGCCTCGAGCTCGTCGTCCCACTTGGCACGGAGCTGCGCCAGAGCGCGCTCGTCGCCGGCCTGCGCGAGAGCATCGGCCTCGGCGGCGGCCTCGGGCAGCGTCACGCCGACTGCAGCGAGCGCGGTGCCGGGCCGACGTAGCGCGCCGACGGACGGAACAGCCGTCCCGTTCGCTTCTGTTCGAGGATGTGCGCTGACCAACCGGCCACCCGCGAGCAGGCGAACATGGCCGGTGCAAGCGGCGGCGGGATCTCGGCAACGTCGAGAACGAGCGCCGAGTAGTACTCGACATTCGTCTTGAGAGGCCGTTCGGGATGGCGTCGCTCGAGCTCGGCGAGCGCGGCGTCCTCGAGCTGTTCGGCGATCTCGATCTGCGGCGAGCCGAGCTCGCGCGCCGTACGCTTGAGGATGCGCGAGCGCGGATCCTCCGCCCGGTAGACGCGGTGACCGAACCCCATGATGCGCTTGCCCGAGTCGAGCGAGTCGCGTACCCACTTCTCGGGGTCTCCCAGCGCGGCGACCTCCTCGAGCATCGGCTTCACGTATGCGGGCGCGCCGCCGTGCAGCGGGCCTGAGAGCGCACCGACCGCCGAGGAGAGGGCGGCACCGCAGTCGGCGCCCGTTGAGGCAGTCACGCGGGCCGTGAACGTGGACGCGTTGAGGCCGTGCTCGGCAGTGCAGATCCAGTACGTGTCGATCGCCTTCACGTGGCGTGGGTCCGCCTCGCCCCGCCACTGGAGAAGGAAACGCTCCGCGGCAGTGCGGCCGCGGCCCACGAGGTCGTCGGGGACCGCATCGATCGCACCGTCGGCGAGGCGAGCAGAGCGAGCGACGATCCCCATCATCTGCGACGACAGCCGGCCGAGGTCTTCGCGCGCTTGCTCGTCGGAGATCTCGTTGAGCTTGCCGAGTGCCCAGTGTCCCGCGAGACGCGCCGTCTCGGCCTGGAGGTCGGCCGGCGCGTTGCCCGTGAGACCGGCCGGCTCGTACGCCTCGGGCTCCGGCATGACCGAGTCGAGGTCGTTATCGACCAACAGACCCCACACGTGCTCGTACGGGTAGCGGCCGACGAGCTCCTCGATGTCGATGCCTCGGTAGCGGAGCACGCCGCCTTCGCGATCGGGCTCCGCGATCTCGGTCTCTACCGCGACGACACCTTCGAGCCCCGGTCTGAAGTCGGTTGTCTCGCTCATCGCTTCCGGCGAGGCACGCTACCTGACGGGAGTTTCGGCCGGGAGCCAGGTACGATCGGCCGCGCTCATGGCCCATCGCGTGACGCTGATCCCAGGAGACGGTACGGGCCCGGAGCTGACGGAGGCCGCGCGACGCGTTCTCGAGGCGACCGGGGTCAGCTTCGACTGGGACGTCCAGCAGGCAGGGGTCGAGGTCATGGAAGAGGCGGGGACGCCACTTCCCGAAGAGACGCTGGAGTCGATCAAGCGCAACGGCATCGCACTCAAGGGGCCGATCACCACCCCGATCGGCACAGGCTTTCGGTCGGTGAACGTCGCGCTTCGCCACGAGCTCGAGCTGTATGCCTGCGTGCGGCCGTGCAAGTCCTATCCGGGCGTGCGCTCTCGCTACGAAGGCGTCGACATCGTGGTCGTGCGCGAGAACACCGAGGATCTCTACGCCGGAATCGAGTACGAAGCCGGCAGCGACGACGCGAAGCACGTCATCGAGACGCTGAACGCGCTTCAGTCGAAGCAGATCTCACCCGAGGCGGGTATCTCGGTCAAGCCCATCACCGCCTCCGCATCCGAGCGGATCATCCGCTTCGCCTTCGACTACGCGCGGGCGAACGGCCGCCGGGAAGTCGCCGGAATCACGAAGGCGAACATCATGAAGTTCACGGACGGGCTGTTCCTCTCCGTCTTCAGGGACGTCGCGGCGGACTACCCGGAGATCGCGTCACGAGAGGTGCTCGTCGACGCGCTCTGCATGGGCCTCGTCCAGCGCCCCGAGGAGTACGACGTGCTCGTCCTCCCCAATCTCTACGGAGACATCGTGAGCGACATCACGGCCGGGCTCGTCGGAGGGCTCGGGCTTGCGCCCGGCGCGAACATCGGAGCGGCGGCGTCGGTGTTCGAGGCGACTCACGGCTCCGCACCGCGCTACAAGGGCCAGAACAAGGCGAATCCGACCGCGATGATCCTCTCCGGCAAGCTGATGCTCGAGCACCTCGGCGAGCGCGACGCGGCGCGTCGTCTCGAACAGGCGGTCGCCGGCGTCATCGCCGACGGCGACCGGGTCACGTATGACCTGAAGCCGCACCGCGACGACCCGACCGCGGTCGGGACCTCCGAGTACGCGGACGCCATCATCGAGAGGCTCGGGAGCGCGTAGGTCAGGTGGACCGTCGAGGAAAGGAACGCCGTGAACGGTAGGAAGAAGGTCACAGTCGTCGGCGCCGGCAATGTCGGAGCGACCTGCGCGCAGGAGCTCGCGCGTCGGGACTACGCCGACGTGGTCCTCGTCGACATCATCCCGAGCTTCCCGCAGGGCAAGGCGCTCGACATGAATCAGGCCGGGTCGGTCCTCGGATACGAGCCGAGGATCACGGGGACGAACGGCTATGACGAGACCGCCGAGTCGGATGTCGTCGTGATCACGGCCGGCAGGCCACGCGCCCCGGGAATGAGCCGGGACGACCTCGTCACGACGAACGAGGCGATCGTCACCTCGGTGACGAAGGAGGTCGTGCGGCGCTCCCCGAAGACCGTCCTCGTCGTCGTCTCGAACCCACTCGACGCGATGTGCCACGTGGCGAAAGCCGCCTCGCGGTTCCCGAAGACGCGGGTCGTCGGCATGGCGGGGATACTCGACACGGCGCGCTTCGCAGCCTTCATCTCGCAGGAGCTCGACGTGTCGGTCCGCGATGTGACCGCAACGGTTCTCGGCGGGCACGGCGACCAGATGGTGCCGGTCGTCTCGGCCACGACCGTAGGAGGGATCCCGCTCTCGGAACTGCTCTCGAAGCCGAGGATCCGAAAGCTCGTGCAGCGAACGCGCTTCGGCGGCGGCGAGCTCGTCGAGCTCCTCGGCACCTCGGCCTGGTACGCGCCCGGTGCAGCCGCAGCGCAGATGGTCGACGCGATCTGCCTCGATCAGAAGCGCGTGCTGCCCTGCACTGCCTACCTGGAGGGCGAATACGGAATCCGTGGCCTGTACATGGGTGTCCCGGTGAAGCTCGGTGCCTCGGGGGTCGAGGAGATCGAAGGACTCAAGCTGACGCCGGAGGAGAAGAAGATGCTCCGCACCTCCGCGGCGGCGGTACGCGAGGTCGTCTCCATCCTCAAGCGGTCGTAGGACGCGGTCGGGCCACACAGCCGTAGCGATGGATCTCTCGCTCACAGGCCGGACGGCCATCATCTGCGGCGGCTCAGCGGGGATCGGGCTCGGCATAGCGGAGGCGCTCGCGAACGAGGGCGCGAACCTCGTGCTGTTCGCGCGCCGGCCGGACGTGCTCGAGCGCGAGGCCGAGCGGCTCGGAGCCCTTGCCGTGCAAGGGGATGTCCGGAGCGCGGAGGATCTGGAGCGCGTCGTCGGGACGGCGGTCGACGCATTCGGAGGGGTCGACGTGCTCGTGAACAACTCGGGCGGCCCGCCGCGCGCTACAGCCCGCGACGTGGATGCCGACAACCTGCTGGAGGCCGTTCAGCTGCTCCTCACGTCGGCGATCCGGCTCACGTCCCTGTGTCTCCCCTATCTCGAACAGAGCCCGGCCGGGCGGATCGTCAACGTGACGTCGAGCAGCGTCCGTGAGCCGATCGACAGCCTGGCGCTCTCCAACACCGTCCGACCCGGCGTCGTCGGGTGGTCGAAGACGCTCGCTCGCCAGCTCGGGCCGCTCGGGATCACCGTGAACTGCATCGCACCGGGACGCATCGACACCGAACGGATCCGGGAGGTCTACCCGGACGGACCTACCGAGGAGGACCTCGCCACGATTCCCCTGCGCCGGCTCGGTACGCCGCGCGAGGTCGGTGACGTGGTCGCGTTCCTGTGCTCGGAGCGAGCGGCGTATGTCACGGGGACGCTCATCTCCGTCGACGGCGGCCTCACACGCGGGCTCCTCTGATGCGTATCCGCTGGGTCGTCGGTCTCGTCGTCGCGGTTGTCGCGGCAGGCACCTTCGTCCTCTGGACGCTCCCGGCGAGCGACTTCATCTTCACGCCCGATCGCGCCAAGTCGCTCGATGGCCGAGTTCAGGTCGAGGGCGCGAAGCCCACGAAGGACGGCGACGTCTACTACGTGGACGTCTTCGTACGCCGGGCCACGCGCCTCGAGCAGCTCCTTCCCTTCACGCGCCCGGACGGCTCGACGATCGTTCCGGAGCGCGCGCTGCTACCGGAGGGGACGAGCGACGCGGAGCGCGACCGCGAGAACGCGAACCTCATGAAGCAGTCCGAGGTGATCGCCTCGGCGGTCGCGCTCAAAGCGCTGGGCTACGACGTTCGCGCAACACCGCGCGGGGCGACCGTCACCGGCGTCGCACCCGATGGGCCGGCTGCCGGGAAGCTCGAGACCGGCGACGTCATCGTCGCCGTCGACGGCCAGCCGACGAAGACACCCGATGAGCTCCGTGCGGCGATCGGCCAGCGCAAGCCGGGCGACGACGTTCGCCTGACCGTTCGTCGAGCAGGCGAGGACGTCGAGCTGGTCGTGAGCACGATCGCCGATCCATCCGATCCCAAGCGGCCGATCGTCGGGATCCTCGTCGACCAGGACGCGAAGATCCACCTGCCGATCCACGTGGACATCGATCTCGGCCAGGTCGGCGGTCCCTCAGCAGGCCTCCCCTTCGCGCTCGAGATCGCACGCATGCTCGGCCGCAACGTCACACACGGATGCACCATCGCGGCGACCGGTGAGCTTGCTCTCGACGGCAGCGTGCACCCGGTAGGCGGACTCAAACAGAAGACGATCGGAGCGCGTCGATCGCATGTGGATGCTTTCCTCGTTCCGGTCGGGGAGAACGTCGCGGAAGCGCGGAAGTATGCGGCCGGAGTGCCCGTCATCCCTGTTAGGAGTTTTCAACAGGCGTTGCGAAGGCTGACAACGAACCCGCCAAAGTGCTGATTTTGCAGGCCTTTCTTCAAACCTGAGAACACGAGCAAATTGCGGGACTTTCCTTCCCGCGCACTCTTGCGACTGACAGGCAGGCGCGACAAGATCCGGTGCTGGCACTACGACCCGATCCGGGAGGCAATCATTCAGAAGAGACGCTCAGAGTCCACGTGCGACGACTGCTACTTCCGTCGCGAGGGCCTGTGCGCTCTCTCCGGCAACGTGCCGTGCCCGACGTTCAGGGCTGCCGCGGTGGGCACCTTGCTACCGCCTCGCCAGCCTCCGCTCGTGCCTCGACCGCTCGGACAGGTCGCGGTCGTGCACGCGGCGTAGGATTCCGGCGTGAGCGCGGGCTCGAAGCCTCCCGGGAAGCGGGACACACCCTGGGGCCTCATCGGCATCGGCGCACTCGCCGTCTACGCGGTCCTCATCGTGCTCTTGAACCGCGAGGAAGTCGAGATCAGCTTCGTCTTCTTCTCGGGCAGGATCTCGAAGCTCGTCCTGATCCTCCTCTGCCTCGGCATCGGCTTCGTGTTCGGCTATCTGTTCGACCGCTGGCTCGACCGAAGACGGAGCCACGAGGTCGAGTGAACGTCTAGGGCGACTCGAGCAGGCTGGCGAGCCGCTCGATCCCCTCGGTGATCCGCTCGGGAGGCTCGAAGCTGAAGGCGAGGCGCGCCGAGCCCGTGCCGAGCCCGGACCCGTGCGGGAAGAAGTCGGCCCCGCGCACGAACGTCACTCCCTGCGCTTCTGCGCGTACGGCCAGCTCGGACGTGTCCACCCGATCGCCGAATTCGAGCCAGACGAAGTAGCCGCCCTCCGGCCGGCTCCACGAGACGTAGCCCGGGAACGTTCGCTCGAGCGTCGTGAGCATCGCATCGCGCCGCTCTCTCAGGCTTGCCTGCACGCTCGCGAGGTTCGGCTCGAAGAAGCCACGGCTGATGAACTCGTGCATGGTCGCCTGCACGAGATACGGCGGCGAGATGTAGGTGGAGTTCGCGCGCAGCTCGAACGCCTCACGGTCCGCGTCCGGAAGCACGAAATAGCCGGTGCGGAGCCCGGGCGCTCCGGTCTTCGAGAAGGACGAGGTGTAGGTCACGAGGTCGCCGCCCGCGAGCGAGTGCAGCGTTGGCGGAGGCGCTCCCTCATAGCGAACGAGGCCGTACGGGTCGTCTTCGAGAACGGGTAGCTCGTGCGCACGTACGAGCTCGGCCAACCGGCGCCGGCGCTCGGTCGACAGCGTGCGCCCGCTGGGGTTCTGGAACGTCGGGATCGTGTAGAGGAACGACGGCGGGTCGGGCCTGGACGCGAGCTCGGCCTCGAGCGCGTCGAGCTCGAGGCCCTCGTCGTCCATGGGAAGCGCGACGATCTCGGCGCCCTCCTGCGCGAGAATCTTGAGCGGGCGGTCGTAGCTCGGTGCTTCGACGAGCACCCGTCCCGGCCGGGCCTCGAGCTTCTCGGCCGCGAACAGGACGAATCCGAGCAGCCCGCCGACCGTGAGCACGACCCGTTCTGACGCGACTCCATGCTGCTCTGCGACCCACTCGCGCAGCGGGCCGTACCCGCCGGCAGGGCCATAGGAGAACAGCGCAGCGCCGTCGCGCACAGCCGCGGCGTGGGCGCACTCGGCGAGCTGTGCGGCGGGAATGAGCTCTGGTGCCGGCGCACCGCGTGCGAACGAGATGGTCGTTGGTGTCACGCCCGCGAGCGTACCGGTCGCGCGCTCGCCTTCCAGGCGCAATGCGACGCCGGCTAGTCGAAGTACGTGTCCTCGTCGGCGTAGGGCGGCGCGCAGCAACACAGAAACCGGACACCGTCCGGTCCGGCCACAATGCGATGCCGGGCACCGGGAGGGATCAGCACCGCGTCGCCGGGACCGACGGGGCGCTCGTCACCGTCGATCTCCATGTGCCCGCTGCCGTCGACGAGTAGGTAGATCTCCTCGCTGCGGGCGTGGTAGTGACGCTGCGTCGCCTGCTCGGAGGCGAGCGTCGCCTCGGCGAGCGACTGTTGGCTCGTGTGCAGGTACTCCCGGATGATCGAGCCGTCCTTCGTCGTGAACGGCATCGCGTCCCGGTCGCGATTCCGGACTTCCACTAGCTACGGGCGATCTCGGCCACGAGCTCCGCTGCTTCCGTCGGCGTCGTCCCGACGCGGATACCCCTCGCCTCGAGCGCGTCCTTCTTCGCCTGCGCAGTGCCCGCCGAGCCCGAGATGATCGCCCCGGCGTGGCCCATCGTCTTCCCCGGAGGCGCCATGAACCCCGCGATGTACGCGATGACCGGCTTCGTCATCGCCGACTCGATGAAGTCTGCCGCCTTCTCCTCCTCGTCCCCGCCGATCTCGCCGACCATGACGACCTGCTGCGTCTGCGGGTCGGCCTCGAACCGGCTGAGGACGTCGACGAAGGACGATCCGACCACCGGGTCGCCGCCGATGCCGACGATCGTCGAGTTCCCGAGTCCCAGCTGCGTGAGCTCGTGTCCGATCTGGTACGTGAGCGTCCCTGAGCGAGACACGAGACCGATCGATCCCTCCCGGAAGATCTCGCCCGGGATGATTCCGACGTTCGCCTTCCCCGGCGAGAGCGCGCCCGGGCAGTTCGGCCCGATCATCGTGACTCCCCGCCCCGCGATGAATGCGTGGATGCGCAGCATCTCGTGAGCGGGGACACCCTCCGTGATGCAGATGATCGTGGCGATGCCGGCGTCGACAGCCTCGTAGACGGCGTCCGCTGCGAACGGCGCCGGGACGAAGACCATCGACGTGTTGGCGCCTGTCTCCCCCACCGCCGATGCAACCGTGTCGAAGACCGGGACCCCCTCGACGTCCTGTCCGCCTTTGCCGGGAGTCACACCTGCGACGAGAGCCGTCCCGTACGCGCGGTTGCGAAGGCCGTGGAAGCGGCCCTCGGAGCCGGTGAGCCCCTGAACGACCAGTCGCGTCGATTCGTCGACGAGGATCGCCATGTCAGCGCACCTTCCGGGCGCGGATCGCGACCTTGTCGAGAGTGAGCCGGCCGCGCTCGACACGCGTGCCCCAGAGCTCCCGGACGCGCTCGGCGTCCTCCCCCGTGCAACCCGTCCGCTCGAGCCATGGCTGGAAGTCGATCGTGTGCTCGACGTGACGAATCTCGTCGAGCTCGAGGCCGGCCGAGCTCACGAAGTCCAACCACTCCACTTCGGTGTAGTTCCGCACGTGCGAGGGATCGCGCAGCCTCTCGGCGTCTTCGGCGGCGTCTCCCATGTTCACGGTGTCGACGAGCAGCACCTGGTCGCGGCCGACTCGTGCCATCTCCCGGACGGCGGAGCCGACATCGGAGAAGTGGTGCGCGGCGGTACGGCAGGCGACGACGTCGAACTTCGAGTCCGCGAAGGGAAGCTTCTCGGCGCGGCACACGACGTCGGGACGCATGCCCGGTGCCGGGTCGCACGTCACGACCGTGAGCCCGGCCTCCCGCAGGCGGCGAGCGACGTGTCCGCCTCCCGTTGCGACATCGAGCGCCGTGTTCGCACCCGCGGCCCAGGCGACGATGAGCTCGAGGTCGTCACCGGCCCGATGCGCATCCGACTCGACGTAGAGCCTCGCGCGGTCCGACCACACATCGGTCATCGCGCCAGCTCCACCGCGCGTCGCGCGCCGTCGAGCATCGTCGCCTCGACATGCAGGTTCGGCGGCGCGGCCTCCGTAAGGAGCCGACGGCCTTCTTCGGCGTTCGTCCCGTCGAGGCGCACCACGATCGGATCCCCGATCTCCATCTGGGAGAGCGCCTGCAGGATCCCGCGCGCGACCTCGTCGCAACGTGTGATCCCGCCGAAGATGTTGAAGAAGATGCTGCGAACCTGAGCGTCTTCGGTGATCACGCTCAGGGCATCGACGACGCCCTGAGCGTCGCCTCCACCCCCGAGATCGCAGAAGTTCGCCGCGCTCCCGCCGACGAACGCGACGACGTCGACGCTGGACATCGTCAGCCCGGCTCCGTTCCCGAGGACGCCGACGTCGCCGTCGAGCTTCACGTACGTGACGCCCTTCTCGCGCGCGAGGCGCTCGAGAGGGTCCGCAGCCGCGAGATCCTGCATCGCAGCGATGTCGGGGTGGCGGAAGAGCGCGTTGTCGTCGACGCTGAACTTCGAGTCGAGCGCGCGGACCTCGCCGTCCGTCGAGACGATCAGCGGGTTGATCTCGCACAGCATGGCCTCGGAGCCGACGAACGCCTCGTAGAGCCTGCCGGCGATGGCCGCGATCTGCTTCTGCTCGCCGGGGTCCTCGACGCCCGCCTCGTAGACGAGGCGCCGGCCCTGCCACTGGTGGTATCCCTCGAGCGGGTCCACGTGCAGCCGCACGAGCGCATCGGGGCTCTCGGCCGCGACCTCCTCGATGTCGATCCCGCCCTGCGTCGTGAACATGAAGAGCGGCTTCTTCGCGCCGCGGTCGAACGTGACCGAGAGGTAGTACTCGCGCGCGATCTCGGACGCCTTCTCGATCCAGACCGACTCCACCGTGTGACCGCGGATATCCAGGCCGAGGATCTCGGAAGCGCGAGCCTCCGCCTCTTCCGGGCTCTCGGCGAGCTTGATGCCGCCCGCCTTCCCTCGACCGCCGACGAGAACCTGCGCCTTGACGACCACGGGGAAGCCGAGCTCCTGCGCAGCCTCGCGCGCCTCGGCGGGAGACGTCGCGAGACGTCCTTCGGAGACGGGGATGCCGTACTTCCGAAAGAGCTCTTTCCCTTGGTACTCGTACAGGTCCAAAGCGCGCGCGAGTCTATCGGCCGCGGCGGTGGCCGGGCGTGAGCCGGGGTGTGAGCCCGGGGTGTGCGAGCATGCCGCCGATGACCCGGAGCACGGCCCTCGTCTTCGTGGTGCTGGGTGCAGCACTCGCCGGCTTCGCCTTCTCGTCCGCGACGGGCAAGTTCCGGGACAAGAAGCCCGACACCGCGCCGACCGTCGCAGCGAGCCCTCAAACGGCAGAGCTCCACTGGCGTGAGACGTACGGGGATCCGGGAGAGCAGCTGGTCTTCGGAGTCGAGCGGCTCCAGGTCACCGACGCGGGGTGGCGCGCATCGCTCGTCCTGACGAACCACACCTCTATCTCCTACGAGGTGGGCGACCCGGCGACGCTCGATCGCGCCTTCGGGTTGATGCTGTTCAGGACCGGCCAGACGCGCGAGCTCGAACACCGAAATCGGAACGGCACGCTCCCCGCAACACGCCCGGCCGTCAGCTACGAGCCGAGCCTTCCGAAGATCCTGGAGCCCGGCGCGTCCTGGAAGGGGCAAATCTCCGCGCCGGGCGCGCTGGTCGCGCGAAGCTGGGTGCGAGTCGTGTTCGGGACGCTCGTTGCAGTCGGCACACCAAAGAACGGACTCGACGACAGCGTCGTCTGGATCACCGACAACGCATACCAGCTCGAGCCCTGATCGTCGCGCCTGCGTTAGCTCGGATCAGAGCACACGCGCACTAAGAGCGCGCTGCGGAGCGGGGTCGACACCACAGCTCGCCGGTACGACCGGCCCCTCCGCCTCCTCGACGAGCGCGGCCCACTCGGTTCCGTCCCACGAGCGGAAGCGAACGCCGGCGTAGGTCACCCCTTCGAGCCGAAGATCGTCGATGCCGTCGAGCCCTGACTCCGCTCGGATGGCGTGCTCTGCGGCCTGCACGGTCGGCGTGTAGCACGTCCGGCCCCGATAGCGCTCCAGCTCGATCCGCCCTGCAAGCGCGCGCGCGACGACGAAAGGCGCCTCGCTCTCGTCGACCCGGCCGAGCTGAAGGCCGGAAGGGAGAACGAGCACATTGGCGGCGAAGCGGTGCCCGCCTAGATGCGAAGCGATCCACAGCTCCTCGCCGTCGAGCCGTCGCGACAGAGCCCCGAAGACTGCAGTGCCGCGACGCGCACAGCACTGGTCGCGGCTGCCGTGCCCGCAGACGAGCACGAGCGACGTGTCCACACGGGCTCCCGCGACGTCGAAATCGATGGCCGCGAGGTCCTCGAGGTCATCGACTTCGATCCGGCGGACCTCCTGCTGCGATTCCTCCGCCGTGATCACGAACACGACTCGACCGGGTGTCGCACGCCCCGGTCTTCGCACGAACTGGAGGCGCGCGCCGGGCGTCTCCGTGAGCCACGCGGTGACGGCTGCCTGCGCATCCACCGGAAGCACACCTTCCGCACCGACATCGCGAGGCCACGCCCCGGGCACCTCGACGAGCAACCACCGCTGCGCCGTCACCGCGGTCGCCGCCAGCACCTCGCCAGCCGCAAGCGAGGCGTCTGAGCACGTCGCCGTCATTCGGAGGTCGGTAGGAGGACGCAGATGAGCTGGCCACCCGTCACCTGCTCGCCGACCGCGATGTCGAGCTGCGAGACGACGCCTTCGCGGTGCGCCGCGATCGGGTTCTCCATCTTCATCGCCTCGACGACGCAGATCACGCGCCCGGCTTCGACGACGTCCCCTTCCGAGACCTCGATCTGGAGGACGGTTCCCTGCATCGGGCTCACGACGGCGTTCGTCGAGCTGCTCGAGAGGCCCGACGCCCGGTTCCGGCGTCGCCTGGCGAGCTCCGCCCACGGCGGCTCGGGGGTATGGACACGCACCTCGTGGAGGCGTCCGTCGAGCTCGACCACGACGGCCCGCTCGCGAGTTGGACCCGATCGTGACGTCGAGGCAGCGGCGGGCATGCTCCCGTCCCGCAGCGCGAGGGCGCGCCGGGCGAGCGCTTCCGACTCGACCACGTCTCGGCAAGTCTCGCCGCCGATGAAGCACGGCGACTCGAGCAGCGCGCGGTGGAAGTCGACGAGAGTCGTCGGCCCACCGATCACGTACTCCTCGAGCGCGCGCAGCATCCGGTGGCGCGCTCGCTCTCGATCGACGTCGTGGACCACGAGCTTCGCGACGAGCGGGTCGTACAGATCCGAGATCTCGTCGCCCTCGCGCACGCCGGAGTCGACCCGGACGCCGATTCCTCCGGGCTCCGAGTACGCCGTGATCCGTCCGGGCGCCGGCAGGAACCCCGACGCGACGTCCTCCGCGTTGATCCGGCACTCGATCGCATGCCCACGGAGGACGACGTCGTCCTGGGAGACGGAGAGCGCCTCACCGGCGGCGACGTACACCTGCTCGCGCACGATGTCGATCCCGGTGACCGCCTCCGTGATCGTGTGCTCGACCTGGATGCGCGTGTTCATCTCCAGGAAGAAGTACGAGCCGTCGCTTGCGAGCAAGCCCTCGATCGTTCCGGCCGACCGGTAGCCGACGGCACGCGTCGCATCGACCGCGATCGCGCCGATCCGCTCCCTGAGCGAGTCGTCGACAGCCGGGGAAGGCGTCTCCTCGACCAGCTTCTGGTGTCGCCGCTGAATCGTGCAATCCCGCTCCCCGAGGTGAATCACGTTGCCGTGGGCGTCGGCGAGCACCTGCACCTCGACGTGGCGCGGGTCGTCCAGGTAGCGCTCGACGTAGACCTCGGGATTCGCGAAGTACGCCTGGCCCTCCCGCCGCGCCGTCTCGAAAGCGCGCTCCACCTCCTCGGGTGAGCCTGCGACGCGAAACCCCTTCCCGCCACCACCGGCGGATGCCTTGATCGCTATCGGGAACCCGATCTCGTCCGCGATTCGAAGGACGTCCGAGATGTCGGCGGCCGGCTCGGTGCTCCCCGCGACGATCGGGACGCCTGCGGCATGCATCCGTTCGCGAGCCGCGATCTTGGAGCCCATCGCCTCGATCGCCGCCGGAGGCGGGCCGATCCAGCGGAGCCCGGCGTCCTCTACGGCACGGGCGAAGTCCGCGTTCTCAGCCAGGAACCCGTATCCAGGGTGGATCGCCTCCGCGCCGGACCGCTGTGCCGCCTCGACGAACTCGCTCGACGTGCAAGTAGCTCTCCGCCGCCGGCCCGGGTCCGAGGAGATACGCCTCGTCGGCAACTGCCACGTGCAGCTTGTCGCGGTCGGGCTCCGAGTAGACCGCGACCGTGCCGATGCCGAGCTCGCGCAACGTACGGAATACGCGGACGGCGATCTCGCCTCTGTTGGCGACCAGAATCTTCGAGAACGGCGGCACGGGGAGCGTATTCTCTCGGACGGTGACGCTTCCGGATCAGCTCACGGTCCTGCGGGTCGTCGCGGTCCCGGTCGTCGTCCTCCTTTACGCATGGAACTTCGACAACCATGCGTACTGGGCGACGACGGTCTTCGTCGTCGCAATGGCCACCGATCAGGTCGACGGCTGGCTCGCGAGACGCAGCGGAACGAGCTCGCAGCTCGGGAAGCTCCTCGATCCGGTCGCGGACAAGGTCCTCGTGCTGGCGACGCTCGTGATGCTCGTCGGCGAAGGCGTGGCGCCCGGATGGATGGTCGCGCTCATCGTCGTTCGCGAGATCCTCGTCTCCGGGCTTCGTCTCGCCGCGCTAGAGCGCGGAGTCGTCCTCGGAGCGCGCGATCTCGGGCGTGTGAAGACCTGGGCACAGGCTGTCGCGGCGGCCGTCGCGGGCTACGCGGCGGCGGGCGCATGGAGCGACACCGTCGCCTGGTGGGCACTTCTCGTCGCCCTCGTCGCGACCTGGGTCTCGGGTCTCGACTACGCGCGGGTCGCGCCGCGGGTGCTGCGCCGCGAAGGCGCGTAGCGAGCTGCCCGCAGCTCGCGGTCGACCCCCTCGCGAACTCCCGCGCGCCACCAGGAGGTCGCGACAGAGTTCGAGCCGACGTCGATCTGAGCTCCCGCCCGAGCGAGAGCAACGCGGATAGCCGCGTACTGCGACTCGGGGAGCGGTGGACGCACCTCCAGAGTCATCGCCCAAGACTACGGGGTGGAGTGCGCGTGAGGCACGAGACGAGCGCCGGTCGCCTTGAACGATGCGACCACGATTGCGCCTTGACGTAGCGCGAGCCGTTCCGCCGAGCGAGCGGTGACCTCGGCCGTGAGTGGGCCGACCCGGACTCGGACGCGATTGCCGAGCGGAACGAGCGAGGCAATCGGCGCACGCACGTGGTTGACGGCGGAGTCATCTGGCGTCTCGTGCGCGATGGACACCTCCCACGGATAGACGACGAGGGCCACATCTCCCTCACCCGAATCGGCGGTGTACGCAGTGAAGCCCGCCTCGAGCGCGACTGCGGTGAGCCCGTCGGGACCTTCCGAGGCGACGCCACGCAGGAGATTCGCGCCGGTGAAGCCGGCGACGAAAGCATCTGCGGGTGCAGCCAGGAGCTCGGACGGCGCGGCAACCTGGAGCAGCTGCCCATCGACGAGGACACCGACCCGGTCCGCGAGTGCCGCCGCGTCGTCGAAGTCGTGCGTGACCATCAGCGTTGGCAGCGCGAGCTCCTGGAGCAGCTCCCGCAGCTCGAATCGCACTCGTGCACGTGTGTAGGCATCGAGTGCCGAGAGCGGTTCGTCGAGGAGAAGCACCTCGGGGTCCCGCGCGAGCGCTCGGGCTAGCGCAACCCGCTGCCGTTCACCTCCGGAGATCGTCGATGGCCGCACATCCGCGAGATGGGAGATCCCGAAGCGGTCGAGCAACTCGTCCACGCGGTCGTGTCCGCCAAAGGCGACGTTCGCCCTCACGCTCAGGTGCGGAAAGAGGGCGTACTCCTGGAACACGAACCCCACGCGGCGGCTCTCAGGTGGTACATCGCGGCCGCTCTCCGTATCGAGCCACGTCTCGTCCCGCAGCGCGACACGCCCGCGCTCGGGTCGCAGCAGTCCGGCGATCACGCGAAGCACGCTCGTCTTCCCGGCTCCCGAGGGCCCGACGAGGGCGACCGTCTCCCGCCCTACCTCGAGCGCTACTGCGAGCCGGAAGGCGCGAAGACCGTGATCGAGGTCGACCCGGAGCGTGTCCATACCGGAACGATCAGCTTGGCGACGAACAGGACGACCGCACTCACGATGACGAGCAACGCGCCGATCGCGAGGGCGGTGTCGAAGTCGACGTCGAACTGCTGGTAGACGGCGAGCGAGAGCGTCTGCGTTACACCCTGGAGCGAGCCCGCGAACATGAGCGTCGCACCGAACTCGCCGATGCCGCGAGCGAAGGCGAGCGCAGCCCCAGCTCCGAGCCCGCCAGACGCGAGCGGGAGCCCAATGCGCGCGAACGTCCGAGCCGGGCCGGCGCCAAGAGTGCGCGATGCGGCGACAAGGTCGGGATCGACGGCTTCGAAGGCGGCGACGGCAGTCCGAACGTAGAACGGGCTCGCTACGAAGGTGACGGCGAGCACGACAGCGACTTTCGTGAACGCCACTTCGATGCCAAGCGCCCCGAGCGTGCCACCGAGAAGTCCAAAACGGCCGAAGGCAGCGAGCAGGCCGATTCCCGCGACCGCCGGCGGGAGAACGAGTGGCAGCTCAACGACGGTCACGAGCAGCGCCCGTCCTCGAAATCGCCTCGTTGCCAGCAAATAGGCGGTGGGGGTGCCGAAGAAGACGATCAGCGCCATCGCCACGAGGTTCGTCTCCACCGTCACTCGGAGCGCATCGAGCGTCACGTCGCTCGTGAGACCGGCGCGAAGCTCGCTCAGCGAGAGCTCGGCGAAGATCGCCACGATCGGGATCAGCAGGAAGCCGAGAGTGAGCGTCGTCGTCGCGACGAGCGCGGCGGCGAATGGCGTGGGCTTCACGGCAGCCCGAAGCGGGCGGCGCGCAACTCGCGGCGTCCGTCAGGCCCGAGAACGGCGATCACGAATGCCTGCGCCGCCTCGAGATCGTTCGGTTTCGCAGCTATCGCAAGCTCGTAGATCACCGTCGGCTGGGCCTTGGTGGGAATCCGAATTGCGCGGGCACGCGACGCCACGGGCGCGACATCGGTCAGGTACACGAATCCGGCATCGGCCTCGCCGAGTGCGACTTTGCCGACGATTCCCTTCACGTCCGGCTCGAGGCTGACCGTCTTCTTCAGCACCCGAAGCAACCCGAGGCGCTTCAGCACCTCCCGCGTGTAGAGGCCGATCGGCACCTTCGGCCCGGCCACCACGAGCTTGAGCTTCGGCCTCTTCGCGAGGTCGTAGACGGTCTTGATCTTCGCCGGATTCGAGCGTGGCACGATGATCACGAGCGAGTTCGTCGCGAATGCAACCGGCTTTCGTACGAGCCCTTCGCTGTAGAGCGCCTGCGTGTAGATGGGGCTCGCCGAGAGATACACATCGGCCGGTGCGCCCCGTCGGATCTGCTCGGCGAGCGAGTTAGAGCTTCCGAAGGAGTAGGTGGCGTCGGGCTCGATCCGCGGCAGCACCTCGGTCAGCGATGACGCAGCGAGGACTACGGGTCTCCCCGCGTTCGTGCTCGAGGCCGCGGTCGTTGCCGCAACCAGTGCAGCGAGCAGAGCGAGGAGGACGGAGACCCGCCTCATCGCTCGACCATCACCGATGTCGCCTTGACGACGCCAGCAGCGCTCACGCCCGCCTTCAGCGCAAGCTGCTCCGCGGACTCCCGCGTGATGATCGCGACGACCCGAGCGGGCTCGGTGACGTCGATCTCCACCTTTGCCAGCAGGCCGTCCACTTCGACCGACCGCACGACGCCACGGAAGTGATTGCGAGCCGAGAACTGCTCGGCGCCAGTCGAGCCCTTCAGTCGATCCACCTCGGTGGCGGGCACGACCCGTTTGTTGGCCCCGTCGCGCTCGACGCGTATCTTCCCCGACCGATCCCAGCGGCGAAGCGTGTCCAGGGAGATGCCGAGCGCCCTCGCCGCCTCGGCCGCCGTATAGTTCTGCTTAGGCATTGCCTAAGAACTATAGGATCCGCGCGTGGTCGTCAAGCGGACGTGCACTGCGACGGACGTTCTCGACGCCGCCGTTGCCGACGCCGTCAAAGTCCGTTGAGCGAGCTCGAGAGCGCTCTGGTCGTTCTAGTGCCGGAGGTCGCGCCGGTCCTCGAGCCGTGGCTCGAGCGAACGGTCGAGGCCAAACCCTCGGACGGCATCCCCGCTCACGCCACCATCCTCTATCCGTTCGTCCCGGCGCGGGAGATCGACGACGCGCTTCTCGAAGACCTGGCAGCGATGTTCGCTCGCTTTCCGGGCTTCGTGTTCACGCTCTCTCGGCTCGCGCGCTTCCCGGAGGGTGTCCTCTACCTCGCCCCGGAGCCTCCTGACCCGTTTCGCTCTTTGACCGAAGCCGTCGTCGCGGCCTATCCCGCGTACCCGCCGTACGGCGGAGTGTTCGAGACGGTCGTCCCGCATGTGACCGCAGCGGAAGGCGAGAACGAGATCCTCGACGCGGCCGAGGCGGACATCGCGCCCGCGCTCCCGACCGCGGCCGAGGCGCACGAGGTCGTGCTCCTCGAGGAGACGGACATGCGACGTTGGCAGTCTCGCGCAGTGTTCCCGCTCGCTGGACCGTAGGGTGCTCTCGAATGACCGAACGACTTCGTCCGCTCTGGGACTTCCAGGATCTCGATGCGTCCGAGGAGCGCTTCAGGGCGCAGCTCTCGCGCGAGACGACGGACGAGGGTCGAGCCGAGGTGCTCACGCAGCTCGCGCGGATCCAGGGCCTCCGCGGAGAGTTCGACCAGGGCGAGCAGTTGATCGAGGAGGCGGAGGCCCTCGCAGGCGACGACCTCGTCGCCCGGACGAGCATCGACCTCGAGCGCGGTCGGCTCCGCCGGTCGAGCGGGAACCCGGAGGCTGCGCTCCCGCTGTTCGAGTCGGCGGTAGCGACGGCCCTCGAGGGCGCAGGACTACTTCGTCGCGGCGGACGCGATGCACATGGCGGCACTCGCCGTGTCGGGGCGCGACGGCTTCATCGTCTGGACACAGCGCGGGATCGACCTCGCAGAAGAGCACGACACTGCCAGGTACTGGCTCGGGCCGCTCCTGAACAACCTCGGCTGGGAGTACTACGAGGCGGGCGACCTCGAGGCGGCGCTCGACGCCTTCGAGCGAGCTCTCCGCGCGCGCGAGCAAGATCCTTCGAAGCCCGAGCCGATCGCTCTCGCGCGCTACGCCGTCGGTAAGGCTCTGCGCGGGCTCGGTCGGTCGGACGAGGCCATCCCCCTCCTGGAACAGGCAGTTGCCTGGGCGGAGGCCGAAGGTGCTCCGGACGGCTGGTACCACGAAGAGCTCGCCGAGGAGTACGCGGCGGTCGGTCGGGAAGGTGACGCTCGGGAGCAAGCGCGGCTGGCGATCCCCCTACTCCTCGAGGCCGACCCAGGATTCGAGGCCGACGAGGAGCGGGCCGGCCGTCTCCGCGCACTCGCAGGCTCGACCTAGGGCGATCGCAGAGGGACACGGCGGAACATGACGTACAGGGCGAGGTCGTAGACGCTCTTCACCACGCCGGCAACGAGAAACGGGGACACGAGCGATACCGACGCCGCCGCCCCGGCAACCACCGGCGCAAGAGGCCGGGAGACGTAGCGAGCCGCGTTCGTGTATCCGGCCGCGGCCGTCCGCTCTTCGGGCGTGACGAGAGCCATCACGTACGCCTGCCGCGCGGGAACGTCCATCTGGCTGAGCGCGAAGCGCGCGAAGAGCAGTGCGAGCGCGGTCGCGAGATTCGGTGCGAATGCGACCGCGGCGAGCAGGAGATTCGACGGCAGGTGCGTGAACACCATGGTCTGGAGTAGCCCGATGCGGCCCGTGAGGCGGACCGCGACCTGGAACGACGCCGCTTGGAGGAGCCCGATGGCGAAGAACGCCGTCCCGAGAACTTCCGGCGAGGCGTCGAAGCGGCGCGTGAGCACGTACGCGATGAACGTCTGAACCACGAACCCGCCGCCGAAGGAGTCGAGCGCGAAGAGCCCGGAGAGCTTGTAGACGTCCCGACGCGATTCGCCGAGCGGGGCTCGCGGAGCCGACGGCGCGACCCGAGGGGCTTCGACCGCGCGGGAGAGTGTCGCCGCGAGCAGCATGCCCCCGAGTGCGGTGATCGGATAGACGACGAAGAGGTGCTGCGTCGACGGAGGATCGGAGAGCAGCGCCACGCCTGCGACTGCCGCTGCACCGAGGGACCCGGCAATCGTGGCGATCGTGTTGTAGACGCCGTAGGTCCGGGCGAGACCCGAAGACACGGGGACGCCGGCGAGCATCGGCTGTTCGAGCGAGGTGAACGGCCCCGACTCGACGACATCGGCGGAGACGGTCCCGGTCAGCGCCGCGAGGACGAGGGCCGGAAGCCAGTCCGTGAACGCGAAGGTCGTCCCGGCGCAGGCCATGAGCACGAAGAGCGCCAGGTACATGCGACGCCGCCCGAGACGGTCTCCGTGGCGCCCGACGACGACGGAGCTCGCCGCACTCCCGACCAGGACTCCGGCGAGGACGAGCCCGACCTCCTGCGGATCGAGCCCTGCGTCTGCAAGACCAACTCCAAGCGCGATGCTGCCGACGCCGTATGCGAACGCCCGCAGCGCCTGGGCCGAGAAGATGGCGTGCGCGTCGCCGCTCAGGGCGTGGACGAGGTCTCCCTCCTGCACCACGCGTAGAGAGCGTCGTAGACGGGCAGGCTCAGCTCGAGCTGGCGGTGATCGTCGAGCTCGAGGAGGTAGAAGCCCTCGGCGATCGCGAGCAGACCGCGCGATTGCGGAGTGGCATCGCGATCATCGGCGATGTCAGCCCCGTGCACGATCCGCCCCAGCAACTCGAGCGCCGGCTCGTCGAGCTCGTACTCCTCGAGCAGCACCTCGAACGTGCAGAGACCGTCACGGTGGTCGAACCGCGCCCCCGGCGCGTCGAAAGAGAGACCGCCTTCACGCTCCGCAACGTCGAGCACGTCCGCCGCCGGGACGAAGAGGAACTCCGCGTCGCTGTCGATGAAGTGAAGAATCAGCCAGGGACATGCGATCCGGTCCGTCTTCGGCCGCTCGCGGGTGACCCACTTCATTCCGCGAGCGCTTCGAGCCTGTCGACGAACGATGCGAGGACGGCAAACGCCTCCTCGACCGGCTCGGGCGAGGTCAGGTCGACGCCCGCCTGGCGCAGGATGTCGATCGGGTACGCCGAGTTGCCGGAACGCAGGAAGTCGAGGTAGCGCTCGGCCGCACCCGGATCCTCACCGAGCACACCCTTCGCGAGAGCCTGAGCGCCGGCGATGCCCGTGGCGTACTGGTAGACGTAGAAGGGCTCGTACAGGTGCCCGAACTGCGCCCAGGTGATCCCGACTCGCTCGTGGTCGACCTCGAAGCCGGGGCCGTAGGCCTCGCCGAAGAGAGCCGCGGTCCGTTCCTCGAGTAGGTCGGCCGTGATCCCTTCGCCGCGCTCGACGCGCTCGTGCACGTCGCGCTCGAGTCGCGCGAGCGTCGGCATGATGAAGAGATAGCGGTGGAAGGTCGACATCGCCTCGTCGAGCACGGCGAGCTGGAGCTCGCGGTCGGGGTTCGACTCGAGGAGGTATGCACGCAGCAGCGCCTGGTGGAAGTTCGACGCCACCTCGGCGACGAAGAGCGAATAGTGAGTCGAGATCTGGGGTTGCGTCTCCCAGCTGAGATAGGAGTGCATGGAGTGGCCGAGCTCGTGCGTGAGGGTC
This sequence comes from uncultured Actinomycetes bacterium, assembly GCA_963734825.1. Classification (GTDB taxonomy): domain Bacteria; phylum Actinomycetota; class Thermoleophilia; order Gaiellales; family Gaiellaceae; genus GMQP-bins7. Next base: position 450,937 of record CAVTIQ010000006.1, read on the forward strand.
CCGAGGCTCGTGGCCGAGCCGTCGAAGCTCATCACGATGAAGGGGCGCATGCCAGGCGCGCCGGCCGAGAATGCGCCGCCGATCTTTCCCTGATTCGGGTAGACGTCGATCCACCGGTCCTCCAGGGAGCCCCGCCGGACGATGCTCACGTAGTCGTCACCAAGCGGTGCCAGCGACTCGCAGACCCACTCGACGCACTGCTCGTACTCGAAGTACTGCGGGCTTCCGCTGAACGGCGCCCAGAGATCGTATGGCTGCACAGACTCCACGCCGAGCAGAGGCTCCACGCGCGCGCCAGTACCGGTGCCACGTCGGCAGGTTTCGCTCGAATGCGGCGAGCAGGCGGTCGAGTACCTCGACGGGGATGTTCGCCCGGGAGAGCGCGGCGGCACACGTCGACGGGTGCCGCCGGGCCCGCGCAGAGAAGACGTCCTGCTTGATCGCGGTCGTGTAGTTCGCGGCAAGCGTGTTCCGGTAGTCGCGATAGCCGTCGGCGTAGCTCTCCCACGCGCTGCGGCGCAGAGCCCTGTCGGGGCTCGCCAGGAGGGCTGCGACCGACCCCTGCGTCACCTCGATCGTCTCGCCGCTCGCTGCCGTCGCCGGCGCGAAGCTGAGATCGCTGTCGACGAGACTGGTGTACACCGTGTACGCGCCGGAGTGCGAGTCGGCGAGGAGCCCTAGGAGCGCTTCGACCTCGGACGAGCGCACGTGCTCCCCTCGCCTGAAGAGGTCGTCGAAGTAGTGCTCGTACTCGGCGAGGGCGGGGTCGCCTTCCGACCACTCGAGCAACTGGTCGCGCCCGAGCGCCAGTAGCTCCGGCTCGATGAAGGCACAGGCGGCCGCCACTTGGGCCATGAGGCCCTGACCACGCCCGTAGCGGGCGACCGCTTCGGGCACCGTCGTCTCGACCGCGTAGTCCATGACGGCGTACATGAAGACCGGGCCTGCGCGCCGCGTCAGGTCGTCACGAGCCTGCAGTGCCTGGATCGTCACCAGCACGCCCTCGCCGAGCCGCCCCTCGAAGGCCTGAACGCTCGGGAGGTCCGCAATCACGGCGTCCAGTTCCGCTTCCCACGCGTCGACCGTCGCGAAGACGCTCGCCGCGTCCCAGGTGCGCTCGACCGGGACTGCGCTGCGTGGCGGCGTGTCCATGCCCTTCATGGTGCTCAAAGTGGAATGTTCCCGTGCTTGCGCTTCGGGGTCGGCTCTCGCTTCGAGAGAGCCGTCTCGAGGGCGGCAATCAGCCACGGACGCGTCCGCCGGGGCTCGATCACGTCGTCGACGTACCCGCGCTCGGCAGCGGTGTACGGATTCGCGAAGCGCTCCTTGTAGTCCGCGATCAGCTCCGCACGGCGAGCGTCCGGGTCCTCCGTGCTCTCGAGCTCGTGCCGGAACACGATATTCACGGCGCCCTCTGGCCCCATCACGGCAACCTCGGCGGTCGGCCAGGCGACGTTGAAGTCGGCGCGGATGTGCTTGGACGACATGACGTCATAGGCGCCGCCGTACGCCTTGCGCGTGATCACCGTGAGCTTCGGGACGGTGGCCTCCGAGTACGCGTAGAGCAGCTTCGCGCCATGGCGGATGATCCCGCCCCACTCCTGCTCGGTCCCGGGCAGGAAGCCGGGGACGTCGACGAAGGTCACGAGCGGGACGTTGAACGCGTCGCAGGTCCGTACGAACCGTGCGGCTTTCGCCGACGCGTCGATGTCGAGCACTCCGGCCAGCGCAGCAGGCTGGTTTCCGACCACTCCGACCGAGTAGCCGCCGAGTCGCGCGAAGCCGCACACGATGTTCGCGGCCCAGTTCGGCTGTACCTCGAGAAAGTCCCCGTCGTCGACGACCTTCCCGATGACGTCCTTGATGTCGTAGGGCTGGTGCGGGTTGTCCGGGACGATCGTGTCCAACGCCGCATCCTCACGTTCGACCGGATCGGCCGGCGGTGCGAACGGCGGCGGCTCGAGGTTGTTCTGCGGCAGGAACGAGAGCAGGTACCGCGCGTCCTCGATGCACGTCTCCTCGTCGGGGGCGGTGAAGTGCGCAACACCCGACTTCGTCGCGTGGGCCGACGCGCCACCGAGCTCCTCGAACGTCACGTCCTCCCCCGTGACGGTCTTCACGACGTCGGGGCCCGTGATGAACATGTAGGCCGTCTCCTCGACCATGAGCACGAAGTCCGTAATCGCAGGCGAGTAGACCGCACCCCCGGCACACGGCCCCATGACGAGCGAGATCTGCGGGACGACCCCGGAGGACTGCACGTTGCGCCAGAAGATCTCCGCGTACCCGGCGAGCGAGACCACTCCCTCCTGGATCCGCGCTCCACCGGAATCGTTGATCCCGACGACGGGGCACCCGTATTTGACGGCCAGGTCCATGACCTTGCACACCTTCTCGGCGAACACCTCGGAGAGCGATCCGCCGAACACCGTGAAGTCCTGTGAGAAGACGAAGACCTTGCGGCCGAGGATCGTTCCGTAGCCCGTCACCACCGCGTCTCCCCACGGGCGCTTGTCTCGCATGTCGAACTCGACCTCGCGATGCCTCACGAACCGGTCGAGCTCGACGAACGAGCCGGGATCGAGAAGCTTCACGAGCCGCTCGCGGGCAAGGAGCTTCCCTCGCTCCCGCTGCCGTGCCACGTGGAGCTCGCTGGCCGGGTGCAGTGACTCCTCGCTCAGCTCCTCGAGCCAACGGAGCTTCGCCTCTGTCGTGTCGTGGGTCTCGGCCACCGCAGCGGAGCCTAACGGTCGTTTGACGCTGATAGCGTCGCTGCGATGACCACTCCGGTTGACCGATCGACGACGTGGCCGTACGTCGACGGAGAGCCCGGGCCCTTCACGTACGCACGCTTTTCGAATCCCACGGTTGCGGAGGCAGAGCGGGTGCTCGGGCAGCTCGACGGAGGCGAGGCCCTCCTCTTCGCGTCGGGCACCGCAGCGGCAGCGAGCGTGATCCTGGCGCTTCTCTCCCCCGGGAAGACCGTCGCACTCGCGGAGGGCGCGTACTACGGAACCGGCGCTTTGCTCGAGGAGCTCGCACGCTGGGGCGTGCGCCACGTCGAGTTCGACCAGGAAGGTCCGCCCCCCGCCGGCGTCGACCTGGTCTGGGTCGAAGCGCCGACGAACCCGTTTCTCACGATGCCGGACTTCGAGGCGGTCGTCGGCCAGGGTGCGCCCGTGGTGTGCGACTCGACCGCCGCCACCCCACTGAACGTCAAGCCGCTCGAGCGCGGCTGTGACATCGCCGTGCACTCGGCCACGAAGTTCCTCGCCGGACACGACGACGTGCTTCTCGGAGCCGTCGTCTGCCGGCGAGCCGAGGACGCGGCCCGGCTCCGAGAGTTCCGCTCGAAGACAGGGCCGATCGCGGCGCCGGACGTCGCCTGGCTCCTTCTTCGGGGCTTGGCCACGCTCGAGATCAGAGTCGAGCGCCAGACGAGTGGCGCGATTCAGCTCGCGGAGAAGCTGCGCTCTCATCGGGCAGTGGACACGGTCCGATATCCGGGCTTCGGTGGCCTCCTCTCCTTCGACGTCGCCGACGCAGAAGCAGCTCGGCGCGTGGAGACGAGCACGACTCTCATAGCGAACATGACGAGCCTCGGCGGCGTGACGTCCCGAATCGAGGCCAGGTCGCGCTGGGAGGGCGCGCGCGTCCCGCCGGGCCTGCTCCGGCTGTCTGTCGGGCTCGAGGACGTCGACGCCCTGTGGGCCGACTTGGATCGGGCGCTCGCAGAGGTCTGATAGATGGGCCTTCTCGACCGATTCAAGAAAAAAGAGCCGCCATCGGCACCCGAGCTCGACCGGATCTCGCTCAAACAGCTGCGCCAGGGAGGCGCAGACCTCTCTTTACCGCGCCACATCCTGCACTTCGTCTATTTCGAGGACGAGCAGGCGGCGCGTGCCGCAGGTGAGGCACTCTCGGCGGGAGGTTACGAGTTCGAGGTGAGCCCACCCGACGAGCAGGTCGCCGAGTGGGTCGTGCGAGCCGAGACCACTCGCGTCATCGACGAGACGACCGTCCCGGCTTACCGGCGGTGGTTCGAGCAGGTGGCGAGCGAGCACGGCGGCGAATACGACGGCTGGGAGGCGGCGACGAAGCCGTAGCCGTGCCCTCCCGCGCTACCGTACCGAGGTGCTTTTCACACGCAAGCCGCTCGACCTCCCTACTGCCGAAACGGCGCTACCCGGGCGCGAAACGCCGATCCCGGTTCCCGAGCGCCACTTCGTCCTGGGAACACCCCTCGTTCCGCCCTTCCCGGACGGCTTCGAGCGCATCGTCGTCGGGATGGGGTGCTTCTGGGGCGCGGAGCGGATGTTCTGGCAGGCGCCCGGGGTGCACACGACCGCAGTCGGTTACGCGGGCGGCATCACCCCGAACCCGACGTACGAGGAGGTGTGCTCGGGACGCACGGGGCACACCGAGGTCGTCCTCGCCGTGTTCGACCCGGCGAGCACGAGCTTCGAGGAGATGCTCCGGATCTTCTGGGAGGGCCATGATCCGACGCAGGGCATGCGCCAGGGCAACGACGTCGGCACGCAGTACCGGTCGGCCGTCTACTTCGAGGACGCCGGTCAGCAGGCGACCGTGACCGCCTCCCGCGACATGTTCCAGGGAGAGCTGGAGAAGGCTGGTTACGGGACGATCACGACGGAGATCGCCGCAGCGAGGCCGTTCTACTACGCCGAGGACTACCACCAGCAGTACCTGGCGAAGAACCCGAACGGCTACTGCGGCCTCGGTGGCACGGGCGTCTCCTGTCCGATCGGGACCCGCGTCGCCTCCGGCGACTGAGCGGGCCTAGGGCTCCGCGTCGATCACCGCGCCGACGTCCTCCTGGCGGGGCCGCTCACCCACGAGCCCGCTCCCACCCGCGACACGCTGCGCGATCCAGACGGGGATGATCGACGCGACGATCACGAAGAGCGCGACGACGTTCACGACCGGAAGCTCGCTCGGCCGACCGAAGTTGGTGAAGATCCAGATCGGCAGAGTCTGCTGGGCGCCCGAGGTGAAGATCGTGACCACCACCTCGTCGAACGAGAGCGCAAAGGCGAGCAACCCGCCCGCGAGCAACGCCGTCCGCAGTTGCGGGAACGTCACGTGCCGGAACGTCTGCCAGATGTCGGCTCCGAGGTCCATTGACGCCTCCTCGAGCGACCCGGAGAGGCGGCGCGTACGGGCGACGACGTTGTTGTAGATGACGACGATGCAGAAGGTCGCGTGCCCGATGATGATCGTCCACATGCTGAAGCCGATGCCGAGCGGTGTCAGTACGTTCAGGATCGTCGCCTGGAGCGCGAGCCCCGTGATGATCCCGGGCAGCGCGATCGGGAGGAGAATGAGGAACGAGACGGTCTCCTTGCCGAAGAATCGGTAGCGAGAGACGGCGAGCGATGCGAACGTCCCAAGGACACACGCGATGACCGTCGCTCCCAACGCGGCTTTGATCGAGAGCGCGAGCGCTTCCCGAACGCTGTCGTCTCGCCAGGCCTCGCCGAACCACTTCGTCGTGTAGTGCTCGATCGGCCAGGTCTGCGAGATGTTCTCGTTGAACGCATAGATCGCGATGACGAAGAGCGGCGCGTAGATGAATACGAGCGTCGCGCCGGCGCCGAACCGGAGGAGCGCGCGCGTGAGTCGTGACTCGACCATCAGCCGGCCATCACAGGTTCTCGAACGCGCCGAGCCGCTTCGCGCCGATCAGGTAGACGGTCATGACGAGGATCGGCACCATCGCGAACGCCGCGGCTACCGGAAGCTGCACACCGCGGGCCGAATAGATCACGGTTCCGATGAACTGCTCGTTCGAGATGAGGGCGGGCAGGATGTAGTCGCCGAGGGTCAGCGAGAACGTGAAGATCGATCCGGCGACGACGGCCGGGAACACGAGTGGAAGCGTCACCTTCCAGAAGGTCCGAATCGACTTCGCACCGAGATCGGATGAGGCTTCGAGCAGCGATGCGGGGATCCGCTCGAGCCCCGCGTAGATCGGGAGGATCATGAACGGGAGCCAGAGGTAGGTGAACGAGAGCCAGAGCCCCGTGGTCGTGTATCCGGGGCCGCTCACGCCGATGGGCGCCAGCAGCCAGTTGATGACGCCCTGTTCGCCGAGCATCGTCCGCCACGCATATGCCTTGACCAGATAGCTCGCCAAGAGCGGCATCAGCACCGCCACGACGAGCGCGTTCCGGCGGCGAGGCGACGCCACCCGCGCCATGTAGTACGCGAGCGGAAAGGCGAGAACGGCGTCGGCGATCGTGACGTAGATCGCCATGCTCACCGTGCGGAACACGACGTTCCGGTAGACGGGCTCCTCGATGATCCGCTGGAAGTTGCCGAGATTCCAGTCGCGTACGACGTCCGACCCGAAGGGTCCGCCCGTGTCCCAGAACGCCGCGAGCAGGAGCAGGACGAGCGAGCCGAGGTAGATGACCACGAGCCATGCGATCGGCAGCGCGAGCAGGAGCGCGAGCCTGAGCCGCGGATGGCGGAAGACGATGCTCGAGAGTCGCCGCCCCGGGCCTACCCGGGGCGGCGACTCGTTCGTGATCGAGGTCACGTCGTGCGGCGGGGTACTAACCCTTGATCTCTGTCCAGGCGGCCCGCCAGTCCTCCGAGGTCTTGCAGACATCACCCCTGTCGTCGCCACAGTTCGCCTGCGGCGTGTTCCAGAAGTAGATGTTCTCCCAGTACGCCTCGTCGTCGGCGTGGTACGTCTTGCAGTGGTTCGGGTCCGTGGTCAGGCTGCAGGAGTTCGCATTCGACGGTGCCTCGCCGAACCACTCCGCGACCTTCGCGTTCGCCTCTGGCGAGATGATGTAGTCCATCCAGAGGTACATGCAGTTCGGATGCGCGGCCTTCGACGCGATCATCCACGTGTCCGACCAGCCCGTCGTGCCCTCCTTGGGAACGATGGCAGTGACTTCCACAGGAGGCTTCTCGGCCTCCATCAGGTTGACCATGTACTGCCACGTCGTGCCGACCGCGCTCTCACCCGACTTGAACGAGGTCACCTGCTTGGCGTACGTCGTTCCGTCCCAGTACTCGCCGATGTTCGGTCGCTGCTGCTTGAGAAGGTCGACGGCAGCGTTGAACTGATCCTCGTCGAGCTCGTACGGGTCCGTGATGTTCAGATCCGGCTGCGTCGCCTTGAGGTAGAGAGCCGCGTCCGCAATGAAGATCTGGTTGTCGTAGATCGAGAGCTTGCCCTTGTAGTCGGTGCCGGGCCAGATGGGCGCCCACGTGTCATTGCTTGCCGGAAGCGTGTCGTTGCGCCAGACCATCAGGTTCGCGCCCCGGCCGTGCGGCACGCCGTACCCGACGCCGTCGACCGTGTTGTACGACTGGTTCTTCAGGCCCTCGAACACGTCGGCGTAGTTCGGGACCAGGTCGAAGTTGACCGGAGCGACGTCCCCGTTCGCGATCAAGCGCAACGTAGCGTCGCCGGATGCCGACACACCGTCGTAGGCGCCGGTCGACATGAGGTCGACCATGTCGTCCGAGCTCGCGCCGTCCTTCGTGTTCACCTTGCAGCCCGTCTGCGTCGTGAACGCGTTCGCCCAGGACTTGTCCGCATAGCCCGACCAGATGACGAGGTTCACCTCGCCCTCGTCCTTCGCGTTTGCACGGATCTCATCGAGTGTCGTGCCGAGCCCTTCGATGTCCGTGCTGGCGCTGTCGCTTCCACCGCCACCACACCCGGCGGCCACGACGCTCAGCGCCGCGACCAGCAAGCCCAGCGCAGCGCAGACCGCAGCGCGATTCCTCCTGCTCATTCGGATCCTCCCTGTGATTCGTCGATGATCGACTCCTGCTCCGGGCGCCACGCCAGACGCACCGTGCGGCCTTTCGTCTCGAGCACCTGCACCGAGCCTTCGTCGAGATTCTGTGTGAGCACCTGGAGCTCGCCGCCGTGTTCGAGCTTCACGTAGTGGCGCGTGAACGGCCCCGCATACTGGACGTCGCGCACGACCCCGGTCTCGATGTGGAGCCCGGTCCCTTCCGCGCCATCCTCGAGAATGTGGATCTTCTCCGGACGCACCGTGTACCTCCGGCCGCCTCGCTCGATCACGTTCGAGACTCCGACGAACGCTGCGATGAACTCGCTCTGGGGGTGCTCGTACACCTCTGCGGGGGGCCCGATCTGCTCGATCTTCCCGTGGTTGAAGACCGCGAGGCGATCGGACATCGTGAGCGCTTCCTCCTGGTCGTGCGTCACGTACACGAACGTGATCCCGACCTCCTGCTGGATGCTCTTGAGCTCGATCTGCATCTCCTGCCTGAGCTTCAGATCGAGCGCTCCGAGCGGCTCGTCGAGCAGCAACACCTTCGGCTGGTTGACGATGGCACGCGCCAGCGCCACCCGTTGCCGCTGACCTCCGGAGAGCTGCGACGGCTTGCGCGAGCCGTACCCCTCGAGCTGCACCATCCGCAGCGCCCCTTGCGCGCGCTCACGCCGTTCGTCCTTGGCAACGCGCTTCACGCTGAGCCCGTACTCGACGTTCTGTTGCACGGTCATGTGCGGGAAGAGCGCGTAGTCCTGGAACACCGTGTTCACCGGCCGGTCGTACGGCGGAAGCCGGGACACGTCCTCGCCCGCAAGCTCGATCGAGCCTCCGTCGGGAATCTCGAAGCCCGCGATCATCCGCAGCGTTGTCGTCTTCCCGGATCCGGACGGCCCGAGAAGCGTGAAGAACTCTCCCGGCGCGATATCGAGGTCGACCGAGTCGACCGCCACCACGTCGCCGAACTTCTTCGTTAGACCACGAACGCGGATGTCCGCGACCGCGTCAGTCACCGGCGGCAAGCGCCTCCTCCAGGATGGCGAGTCCTTCGTCGAGATCTGCATCCGGGATCGTCAGCGGCGGCAGCAGCCGGATCACGTTCCCGTGGAGGCCGCACGAGAGGAGGATCAGGCCTCGATCGAAGGCCGCGGCGAGGACGGCTTTGGCGCGGTCGCCGCTCTGCTCCACGAACTCGAACGCGAGCATCGGGCCGAGGCCGCGGACCTCGCCGATCTCGGGACGCCGCGACGCGATGTCCTCCAGCCGGCCGCGTAGCTTCGTGCCGAGCTCACGCGCGGACTCGAGGAACCCCGGCTCGCAGACGATGTCGAGGACGGCGATAGCCGCGGCACACGAGAGCGGGTTCCCACTGAAGGTCCCCCCGAGCCCGCCGGGGTGCACTGCATCCATGATCTCCGCGCGACCGGTCACGCCCGCAAGGGGCAACCCTCCGCCGATGGACTTCCCGGAGACGAGGAGATCGGGCTCGACGCCTTCGTACTGCTCGATCGCCCACATCGTCCCGGTGCGCCCGACACCCGCCTGTACCTCGTCGTCGACGTACAGGATCCCGTGGGTCCTGCAGATCTCCTGGAGTCGTGCCGGGTAGTCGGGCGGCATCGCGATGAACCCGCCTTCGCCCTGCACCGGCTCGAGCACGATGCACGCGACCGACGCGGGGTCGACATCGCTGCGGAAGAGGTCTTCGAGCCCCTGGATCGCGTCGTCGGACGAGATCCCGCGGTACGGATACGGCGCGGGAGCGCGGTACACCTCCGGCGCAAAAGGCCCGTATCCCTTCTTGTACGGCATGACCTTCGCCGTCATCGTCATCGCGAGCAGCGTGCGTCCGTGGAACGCGTTCTCGAACACGACGACGGCCGGTCGTCCGGTCGCCTCGCGGGCGATCTTCACGGCGTTCTCGACGGCCTCAGCGCCGGTGTTGACGAGAATCGAGCGCTGCTCTCCTCCCCCGCACGGCGAGAGGTCGGCAAGCCGCTTGCACACCTCGACGAACGGCTCGTAGATGCCGACCATGAAGCACTGGTGCAGGTAGCGGTCAGCCTGCGCCTTCACGGCCTCGACGACCGCCGGATGGCGATGCCCCGTGTTCTGGCAGCCGATGCCGCCGGCGAAGTCGATGAAGCTCCTCCCGTCGACGTCCGTGATGCGGGCGCCCTCCGCCTGCGCGACGACGAGGCGTGGCGTCGAGATTCCCGGGGTGACGTACTGTGCGCGCTCGTCGGTCACGCGCTTTGAAGCTGTGCGCTCCTGTAACGACATCGCGGGATTATCGAGTGTGCGGCCGCTCCGGGCAACTCGGTAGCGGCGACGGGAGTACGGCGTACTCTGTGCGCTACGCCGGAGTAGCTCAGCTGGTAGAGCAGCCGCCTTGTAAGCGGCAGGCCGTGGGTTCGAGTCCCGCCTCCGGCTTCGAGCCCCTAGGCGAGCACCTCGCGCGTCTTCTGGTGCGCGATGATCTTCCGCTTGACCCGCTGGAGTGCGTTGTCGATCGTCTTCGTGTCACAGTCGAGGTCGACCGCCATCTCCTCGTACGAGTTGCCCTCGAGGTAGAGCCGGAGCGCCTCGGACTCGAGCGACGACAACCCGGTCCCCAGGCAGAACACGAGGCTCTCGAGCTCCTCGGTCGAGATCACGCGGACGGACGGGTCGTTGACGTTCGGGCCGGGGAGAGCGTCTCCGAGCGTGCAGTCGCCGTCCGACTCCTGCCCCGCCGGCGTGTGGCTGAAGGAGACGTACGTGTTGAGCGGCGCGTGCTTGTAACGCGTGGCCGTCTTGATGGCCGTGATGATCTGGCGCGTGACGCAGAGCTCCGCGAAGCTGCGGAACGACGTCTCCTTGTCGGTCCGGAAGTCGCGCACCGCCTTGTACAGGCCGATCATCCCCTCTTGCACGAGGTCGTCCGCATCTCCGCCGGCGAGGAAGTACGAGCTCGCCTTGAGGCGGACGAATCCGGCGTACCGGCGCATGAGGCCGTCGAGCGCTTCCTGGCTCCCGTTCCGTGCCTTGAGCACGAGCTGCAGGTCCTCGAGCTCTCGCTGAGCTCGCTGAGCGGTTCTCGGTGCTGCTGCGGTGCGAGCGGCCATTCGATACCCCCGTGGACGGAGCCAGGTTGGCGGATTTCCGATCGAGCTATCTATCGGCTCGACCAAGTCTCACCTTGAAGTTGAGGGAGAAGCTAGCACCATTCACGGAGCGTTACAAGACCTTGCGAGAAATGCAGGATGCTAAGAACATATGTTCGTGTACGCGCCGGAGCGAAGTTCGGTTCCCCGCACCGCACGGAGCGTGACCGTCTGCGACGATCGGTTCATGCAGACCGTCCTCGTCGTTGACGACCACCCCAGCTTCAGAGCATCCGCACGCGCGGTCCTCGAGTCGGAGGGCTACGACGTGGTCGGGGAAGCGGAGGATGGCGTATCTGCGCTCGCCGCGATCGCCGAGCTCGAGCCGCAGGTCGTCCTCCTCGACGTCCAGCTCCCTGACATGACGGGGTTCGAGATCTGCGCTGCGCTCGCGAGCAGGAACGGATCCGCTCCGGTCGTGATCCTCGTCTCGAGCCGCGACGCGAGCGACTACGGCGACCTCGTCACCACCTCGGGCGCGCGTGGCTTCGTTCCCAAGGCCGAGCTCTCGGGCGAGGCCATCTCCGCACTGCTCAATTGAGCCGTCTCACGCTCGCGCTCGGCCTGGCTCTGCTCGTCGTCGAGGCGAGCATCACTGTCGCCATCTTCGCGACGAACGACCAGGACAACCCAAGTTGGGCCGCGATCGGGCTTGCGTTGTCGGCCGGCGCTGCGTTCGTCGTCAGCGGCCTCGTCGCTCTTGCGCTCCGCCCCGACAACCGGACCGGTGTCTACCTGGCAGCGACCGGATACGTCTGGTTCCTGAGCGCTCTCACCGAGGCGACGAACGACTGGGTCTACAGCCTCGGCTTCCTCGTCGGGAACCTCGTCTGGGTTCCGTTCACGGCACTCGTTCTCGCGTACCCCACCGGCCGCCTCGAGAGCAAGCTGGATCGGACGATTCCGATTGCTGTCGGCGCGCTGCTCGTGATCCCGTCGTTCCTCACGCTGCTGTTCGATCCGACCCCTGATCCCGATCGGTGCGAAACGTGCACCGGAAGCGCCATCGTCATCGTCGACCGACCCGGGATCGGAGCGGCGTTCGACGCGCTCGGGAGCCTGATCGGGCTCGCGCTCATCGGGCTCGTGGTGGCGATCCTGGTTCGTCGCTGGCGGGGAGCCACTCCGGCGCTCAGGCGCTCGCTCTGGCCCGTTGCGGGCGCGGGGATAGCCACGCTCCTTGCCGTCGGCCTGGTGGTCATCGCAGATCAGGTCACCGACACTCCGCCGGGCTGGCTCCAAGTTGTCTTCTTCGCATCGTTCGCCACGGTTCCGCTCGCATTCCTCTTCGGGATCCTGCGGACTCGGCTGGGGCGCACCTCGGTGACGGAGCTCGTCGTCGCGCTGGACGAGGGAGTTCCCCTCGGCGACGCTCTCGCGAAGACACTCGGCGATCCGTCTCTCGAGATCGTGTACTGGCTGGACTGGCGACGTGGGCTCGGTGGCGCCGGTTGGGTGGATCCGCAGGGCAAGCCCGTCCCCGATCCGGGCTCCGACGGAACACGAACAGCACGTTACGTCGAGCACGACGGCAAACGCATCGCAGCCGTGCTCTACGACCCGGCGCTCGACGCCGATCCGGAGCTCCTGGACGCGATCACCGCCGCCGCGGCGCTGGCACTTCACAACGACCGTCTGCAGGCGGAGCTACGCGCAGAGGTGGAGTTCATGAACACCGTCACGAACACCGCTCCGAGCCTGCTCGTCAACGTCGGCACCGACGGTCAGATCCGCAACGTCAACATGGCAGCGCTCGATGCAAGTGGGTTCGAGAGGGACGAGGAGGTCCGAGGGCAGCACTACTGGAACGTCTTCATCGATCCGAGCGAGCGAGCAGACATGATCGCGCGCTTCCAGGCGCTCGCGCCCGACTTCCCGGCGGGGGAGTACGAGAACACGTTCCGAAATGCCCGAGGAGAGGTGCGAACGATCTACTGGCGCACTGCGCCGGTGCACGACGAGCAAGGGCGCGTCGTGAGCATCGTGTCGGGCGGGCTCGACATCACGGAACGCCGCCGCCGGGAGCTCGATCTGCAACGCGAACGCGACGCGACGACCACGGTTCTCGAGTCGATCGCGAGCATCGTCGTCGTGCTCGATCGAGACGGGACCATCCGCGACCGCGACGTAGACAACCCGCGTGTGGGAGCAAATCGCGCGTTTCGCCAGGTGCTGGGTTGGCGCGACGACGAGCTCGTAGGGCGCTCCTTCCTGGACTTGATCGTCGAAGACGAGGACGGCCGTGCGGCGGCCGCACTCGAGGCTGCTGCCTCGGGAACGGGCTCGGGCGAGATCGACTCGGAGATCCGCTGCGCGGACGGAGGGGTCCGGGCGTTCGCGTGGTCGGCCGTTCCCGTCGCGGACGTCACCGGCCGAACGGAGGCGCTCGTGCTCGTCTCGGGCGTCGACGTCACCGAGCGATATCGACTGGAGCACGAGAAGGAGCGCGAGCGCGCGTTTCTGAATGCAATTGCGAACAACGCACCGAGCCCCCTCTGTCTCGTCGACGAGTCCGGTCGCCTCACCGATCGGGGCGCAAATGTCGCGTTCGAGCAACTGCTCGAGCATGACCCGTCGAGCATCGGCGGGCAGGTGTTCTGGGAGGAGTACATCGCAGAGGAGGATCAGGAGGAGGTGAAGCAGCTCATCGAACGCGTGATCGGTGGCGAGGCGGTCGGCGAGCACGACAACCACTGGGTTACGAGCAAGGGCAGAAGGCTCACGATCGCCTGGACATGCGTCCCCCTGCCGAGGGTCGACGACCGGACGCTGTTCCTGGTCAGCGGCTTGGACGTCACCGAGCGCCAGCGGCGCGAGGAGGAGATTCGCGCAGGGGAAGAGCGGTTTCGTGCGGTAATCGAGAGCGCGCCGGTCGCGATCGCCGAGATCGGCCCGGACGGAATGGTCAAGCTGTGGAATCCCGCAGCGGAGCGGATCTTCGGCTGGTCGCCCGAAGAGGTCATCGGAAGTCCACCTCGGTGGGTTCCGGAGGATCTTCGATCCGAGTTCCGCAGGCTCAGCGCGCAGGAGGCCGCCGGGGTCGGGTACACCGGCCACGAGACGGTCCGGATCCACCGTGATGGAAGACGGCTCGAGGTCGAGATTTCGGCTGCTCCGATCCGCGACGGCTCCGGTGAGGTCGTCGGCGCGATGGCCGTGTTGAGCGACATCAGCGATCGCAAGCGCTACGAAGAAGAGCTTCGAGCGTCGCGCTCACGCCTGGTCGCTGCGGGGGACGACGCCCGTCAACGTCTCGAGCGGAACTTGCACGACGGAGCCCAGCAACGACTCGTCGCGCTGTCCGTGAGCCTTCGGCTCGCCGAGACGAGGTTCGCGGACGACCCCGCCGGCGCGTCCGACATCGTCCGCGGCGCACGCGAGGAGCTGGCTCATGCGATCGACGAGCTTCGCGAGCTCGCACGCGGGATCCACCCCGCCGTGCTCACGGACCGCGGCCTGGCCCCGGCCGTGGACGCACTCGTTGCCCGAGCGCAGTTGCCCGTCGAGGTCGACGTCGCCCCGGGCCGGCTACCGCCGGCCGTTGAAGCGGCGTCGTACTACGTCGTCGCCGAAGCTCTGACGAATGTCGCGAAGTACGCAGGGGCGTCGACGGCGAGCGTCCAGGTCACGCACGACAACGGCGTTGTGGTGATCCAGGTCAGCGACGACGGAGCAGGCGGCGCCGACCCTGCGCGCGGAAGCGGACTACGAGGGCTCTCCGACCGGGTGGCATCCCTCGACGGCACGCTCGTGGTCGAGAGCCCGGTCGGGCACGGCACTCGAGTGCGCGCCGAGATCCCCGTGCCCGCAGACACCGGGACGGAGTAGGGCCAGCCGTACCCGCACACGCCTGTAGGCCGTAGCGCCGCTCGGCCGCCGTGGTGGGACTGTGCTGTTCACATGACCACCGCGAACAGGAGGCCCACGATGACCGCAACGCTCACGATGTCACCTCCAGCCGCCGGCCGCCGGGAGCTCGATCACCGGCACTCGAACGGCATCGATGTCACCCTCTCGTGGTGCCCGATCGGAGGCGAGCTCTTCGTCACCGTGGTCGACGACGCTGGCGACTCGTTCGAGATCGCCGTCGAGCCGCACGAGGCTCTCGACGCCTTCCAGCACCCGTACGCATACGCAGCGGTTCGCAACGTCCACGTGCTCGATGTCGTCGCGTGATGCCCGCCTCGCAGCCGAAGCCACGCTGACCGCGCCGCGCCGTCGACCGTTCGACCGTCACCCCCTGGGCACCGGTTCGTAGACTCGTATGCGTGAGCGCAGCAGACACGGTCACGTTCCTCTTCGCCGATGTCGAGGGCTCCACTGCGCTCCAGCAGGAGCCGCGGTGCGACTACCCGGCGGTCATCGCGATCGTCCGGCGCCTCCTACGTGAAGCGACGTCAGGGCACGAAGGGAAAGAGGCCGACTCGGTCGGAGACGAATTCGTCTCCGTCTTCGACGATGCGGGTCGAGCCGCCGAGGCTGCGATTGCCGCACAGCGCGCGTTCCGAGACGAGGAGTGGCCCACTACTGCAGTACGCGTGCGAATCGGCCTGCACACGGGCACTCCCGCGCTCGGCGAGGAGGGCTACACCGGGATCGACGTCGTTCGCGCGTCTCGCATCGCAAATGCAGGTCACGGAGGGCAGATCGTGTCCTCCGCGGAAGCGGCAGCGGAGTTCAAGAACCTTCCGCTACGCGAGCTCGGAGAGTTCCGGCTGCAGGGGCTCCCGGATCCCGAGCGGATCTACCAGCTCCAGGCGGACGATCTCCCGCGTGACTTTCCGCCGCTTCGCAACACGGTCTCGACATTCGGAGCGGGGATTCGGGTCGTGCTCGCCGACGACACTGTGCTGCTCAGGGAAGGCGTCGCGCGGCTCCTCGCCGATTCCGGATTCGATGTCTGTGCTCAGGCGGGCGATGCCGAGGATCTCCTTCGGCACGTGGCCATGCACAAGCCCGACGTCGCCGTCGTCGACATCCGCATGCCGCCGACCCATACGGACGAAGGCCTGCGCGCAGCCCGCGAGATCCGACAGTCCTTCCCTGAGACGGGCGTGCTCGTGCTCTCTCAGTACGTCGAGGCCGCATACGCGATGGATCTCCTGGCCGAGAGCACCGAGGGCGTCGGCTATCTGCTGAAGGACCGCGTCTCGGACATCGATCAGTTCGCAGCCTCGGTACGTCGCGTGGCCGAGGGCGGCTCGGCGCTCGACCCGGCCGTCGTCGGCGAGCTCGTCTCGCGCCGTCGCCACGACGACCCGCTCGGCGAGCTCACCCCGCGCGAACGCGAGGTCCTGGAGCTGATGGCGGAGGGGCGGTCGAATCAGGCGATGGCGGATCGGCTGTTCGTCACGCTACGGGCAGTCGAGAAGCACGTCACGAGCATCTTCTCGAAGCTCGGCCTACCGGCGAGCTCGGATGACCACCGGCGCGTGCTCGCGGTGCTGCTCTTCCTGCGCGACTGAGAACGGTTCCCCGCTAGCTCAGATCCCGTACGCGGACGACTCCCTCCGAGATACCCCGCATCGCGACATACGGCTGCAGGAGCGGGTCGACGAAGCGATATCGCGCCGCTTTCGCAGGACCGTGCCTCTGCAGCACCGCTCCGCGATCGTCTTGCGACAACTCGTTGAGCTGCCGTGCGAACACCGCCGAGCTGGGCGGCTTGTCCACGATTCGCCCGAGAGCGTCACGCACGTCGGACGCGGCGAAGAAACCGAACTCGTCCTCGTCGGCAAGCGCGCACGCGAGCAGGAGGGCCGGGTAGATGCTGAGCTGCTCGCCGACCGTCGCATCGCGATAGGCCTCGACGATGCTCTGCTGCGCGCGGTCGATCGCCCGCGCAACGGCGGCATCCACGTCCCGGGACGTGACATCGGCTCGCCTGCGTCCGAGCGCGGCCTGGGCGGCAAGCTGCGTCAGGAGCTGCGTGTAGTGCGGCAGTCCCTGCGACAGCGTCGTGATCTTCCGAACGGCTCCTCCGGCGATCTCCATCCGAGCGGTGGCGACGCCGCGCGTGGCGATCTCGGAGAGCTCGCCAGTCGTCATCCGCGGCATATGGATCTGGGCGAGGGCGCGCTCGATCGAGCGGTGCTCGCGGATGAGCTCTCCGACGCTGTCGGCGACGCCGATGAGGAAGACGGTGACGTTCACGACGCGATCCGACAGCGTCTTGATCGTGTCAGCGAACAGGACCCGGATCTCAGGATCCCGCAGCCGGTCGAACTCGTCGATGAAGACGGCCAACTGACCGAGCTGCGTCACCGACTCGAACGCCTGCCGGACGGTGTTCGGGGTCACCGGGGCAGAACCGAGGAGATCTGACGCGGACCGGCTCGAAGCGTCCTGGCGATCGGCGAAGCCGAGCGCC
Source organism: uncultured Actinomycetes bacterium (assembly GCA_963734825.1). Lineage (GTDB taxonomy): Bacteria > Actinomycetota > Thermoleophilia > Gaiellales > Gaiellaceae > GMQP-bins7. The sequence goes on from CAVTIQ010000006.1 coordinate 468,240, forward strand.
GGCGATGCCGAGTGAATGACGATCTCCTCGAGAGCCTGTCGCCAGACGCTCCCGAAGTCGTCGCCGGCATTGCACGTCGCGCGCGCAGTGAGGACGTCGGCGCCCGCCAGCATCTCGGCAGTCACCCCGGCGAGCGAGGTCTTGCCCACACCGCGCTCGCCGTAGATGACTGCGTGCTGTCCGGGCTGGGCGACGACGGAGAACACGTCGGCGATCTGATCGCTGCGACCGGCGAAGAGGCTGCGCCGATCGATGGGAGCGGCCGGGCGAAAGGCTTGCATGACGAGAGCCATCCGATCCAGAAGATCGGCCTCGTCCATCTTGGGCGGAGCGGCGGGCATTCCCCAGTATCTCGCGGCACAGTAACGCCCCAGCAAGCGCTCGTGCCCGCACGGGGACTCCGACAGCCCCCCACGGTGAGTGCGGAAAACCGCACCCGAAGACACCTGACCGCCGCACTGTGGCGGCGCGCGCTCGGTGCGAGCCTGGGAACTGTCAACGACCCAGGAAAGGAAACGCGAAATGTCACCTCTCAAGCACAGCACCAACATCGCGGCCCGTATGGGTCGCTGGAGCGCCAGCCACCGCAAGACCGCGATCTTCGGATGGCTTGCATTCGTCGTAGCAGCATTTGCGATCAGCTTCTTCGTACCGATGAAGATGATCGACGACACCGACTTCAACGTCGGCGAAGCCCGCACGGGCGACCACATCATTCGCGACGGCGGCTTCAAGCCGGACGAGCAGGGCGAGTTCGTGCTCGTGCAGTCGAAGACGAAGACGGCCGACGACCCGGCCTTCCGCGCGGTCGTGAGCCAGGCCGTCGCAGCACTCGACGGCTTCCCGCAGGTCACGAAGCTCCGCTCGCCATTGGCGGCGGGCAACGAAGGCCAGATCTCCGAAGACGGACATTCGGCGCTGATCGGGTTCAGCCCGGAAGGGACGTATGACGAGGCCATTACGTACATCGACACCATCACCGCGGCCACCGCCAAGGTGCAGGCCGCAAATCCCGACTTCTACGTCGGAGAGGCCGGCTCGGCCTCGACGGGCAAGGCGCTCGACGAGATGTTCAAGGGTCAGCTCGCAATTGCGGGCCTCCTGTCCATCCCGCTGACCCTCGGGATCCTTCTACTCGTATTCGGCTCGCTCATCGGCGCAACGATCCCGCTCCTGCTCGCGCTCACCTCCGTGTTCGCGACCATGGGCCTCGTCGCACTGCCGAGCCAGATCGTGCCGATGGACGAGTCGATCGCCGAGGTCATCCTCCTGATCGGACTGGCAGTCGGCGTCGACTACTCGCTCTTCTACATCCGCCGCGAGCGTGACGAGCGGCGCGCTGGGCGGAGCGAATCGGCCGCACTCGAGGCCGCCGCTGCGACCTCGGGTCGTGCGGTGCTCATCTCCGGCGTCACGGTGATGATCGCCATGGCCGGAATGTTCTTCTCGGGCGACAAGACGTTCATGTCGTTCGCGATCGGCACGATGATGGTCGTGGCCGTCGCCATGATCGGCTCGCTGACGGTTCTGCCCGCGATGCTCTCCTGGCTCGGCGATCGCATCGACAAGGTGCGCGTGCCGCTGATCGGACGGCTTCGCCGGGACAGCGGCGAAGGGCGCGTCTGGGGCGCGATCCTCGACCGTGTCCTCCGCCGGCCTGTCGTCTCCGCGGTGGCTGCCACCGCCGTGCTCCTCGCGCTGGCGGCACCCGCCCTTACCCTGAACACCGCGAAGTCGGGGCTGGATGCGCTGCCTGCATCGCTCAAGGAGCTCCAGTCCTACAACAAGGTCAACGACGCCTTCCCGGGCGGCGCGACGCCGGCAATCGTGGCCATCGCCGGCAATGCATCGGATCCCGAGCTCAAGGCTGCGATCGCCGAGCTGCGCACGCAGGCGCTCGCAAGCGGACAGGCGCGTGAGCCGATCTACGTCGAGGTCGCTCCGGGCGGAAAGGCAGTCCAGGTGCTGATCCCGCTCGTGGGCGAAGGGACCGACAAGGCGTCGTCGGACGCGCTCACGACGCTCCGCAACGACGTCATCCCGGCGACGCTGGGGACGGTCGACGGCATCGAGTACGCCGTCACCGGCGACACGGCCGCGTCCAGTGACTGGGACAAGGCGATGAAGTCGGCGGTGCCGATCGTGTTCGGCTTCGTCCTCGCGTTCGCGTTCCTGCTCCTGCTCGTCACGTTCCGCAGCGTCGTCATCCCGGCGAAGGCGATCCTGATGAACCTCCTCTCGGTCGCGGCCGCGTACGGCGTCGTCGTTGCGGTCTTCCAGTGGGGCTGGGGCGAGAGCCTGTTCGACTTCAACTCGAACGGCGGCGTCGCAGCCTGGCTGCCGATGTTCCTCTTCGTGATCCTCTTCGGCCTCTCGATGGACTACCACGTGTTCATCCTGAGCCGGGTCCGCGAGTACTACGACCGCGGTCTGGACACGGAGCACGCGGTTGCCAAGGGGATCAAGTCGACAGCCGGTGTCGTCACGAGTGCCGCGGTGGTCATGGTTCTCGTGTTCGGCGTCTTCGCCCTGATGCCGCTCCTCGACATGAAGGAGATGGGCATCGGTCTCGCCGCGGCGATCCTGATCGACGCGACGATCGTCCGGGCAGTGCTACTGCCGGCGACGATGAAGCTGCTCGGCAAGTGGAACTGGTACCTCCCGTCCTGGCTCGCATGGCTCCCCAGCCTCGAGCACGAGAGGTCTTCCGAGCCCGCGCCCCAGCAGGCGTAGCTCAGCAGTCCGAAGCGCCCCGGTCGCCAGTCGGCGGCCGGGGCGCTTTGCGTTCACTCCCCGCGCCGGAGCCGCTCGAGCCGTTCTCTCGTCTCTGGATCGAGCTGGTCGCGGAGGCGACCTCCGCTCCCTCGTTGCTCGTGATCGCGGTGCTGCTCCGGCTCGAGGTCCGCGAGGAAGAGCCGGGAGGAGAGCTTTCGCACCTCCTGGCCCGAGACACCGCGGATCGCCGCGTCGGAGGACACGAGGCACACCTCCTCGCTCGTCCTGTTCTCGGCTGCAAGCCGCTCGAGCAAGTCATCGGCGTGCGCGGCGTAGCGAACGGAGAGCGGACCGATCTCGCGCTCCTCCCCGCCACCGTCGAACACCACGTACCCGCGCACCCCGCGGCCTGCTACGAAGCTCGCGAGCGCGTCGACGAGCTCGCGCTCGTCCCCGAAGTCGCTGGCGTGCAGCATGTTGTGCCCGTCGAAGAGGTACAGGGTCGGATCGGCCATCGCTAGCTGGTCGCCGCGCGCTGGCGCCTCGCCTCGTAGAGGAGGACGGCGGCAGCGGCACTGACGTTGAGCGAGCCGACGTGACCCGCCAGGGGTATGGAGATCACCGCGTCGCAGGTGCGGCGGACGAGCGGCCGCACGCCGCGGCCCTCTGCACCGAAGACGAGCGCGACTCCTCCGGAAAGGTCGGAGTTCCACAGCGTGAGCGCCCCTTCGGCCTCCGCGGCGTAGACCCAGAGCGCCGGCCCCTTGATGCCCGCGAGATAGCGAGCGAGATTCGGGACGACGGCGATCGGAAGGTGCTCGATCGCGCCGGCGGATGCCTTGGCGACGGCCGGCGTGACTCGAGCCGAGCCGTGCGCCGGAACGACCAGACCCGTTGCCCCGGCGGCCTCCGCGCTTCGGATCACGGCCCCGAGGTTCTGCGGGTCCGTGACCTGGTCGAGACAGACGAGCAGGGGAAGCTCGGCCTCCGCCAGTTCCTGCGCATCCACGTAGCGAAGCGGGTCGCACCACGCGACGACGCCCTGATGCTCTCTTGTCCCCGCCGCCGCGGTGAGCTCGCGCTCCGGTCGAATCTGGCGTCGCGGCGCGTGGTCGACCCAGGGGATCTGTGCGGCCGCTCGCTCGGTCGCCCAGATCTCGTGTACCTCGCGCTGCCCGCGGAGCGCTTCCCGAACCGGATTCCGGCCGTAGACGAGCTCGCGTGTCGCGGTCACTTCCGTGGGACGAGCCGGTACCCGCCCGCGTCGTCGCGCGCCTCCCAGCCCGCAGCCTCTATCTCGGCTCGGAGTCGGTCGGCCTCTGGGAAGTCGCGAGACTGCCGTGCCGCCTGACGCATCTCCGCAAGCTCGATGATCTCAGCCGGCGCATGCGCCTCCTCCGCGAGGGACCCGAGCCCGAAGACGGAGAGCGCGCGACGTAGGAGGTCGTGGTCGCGCCACTCGTGCAGCACCGCGAGCGCGGCGGGCGTGTTGAAATCGTCTTCAAGGGCGCCTGCGAACCGCTCCCACGAGCCATCGGGTGCCTCCTCGGACGGATTGCGGAACACCTCTCGGAATCCGTCTGCGCGGGCATCAGCGGCGGCCATCGCCTCGTCGGAGAAGTCGATCGGCCCGTGCCAGTGCCCGGTCAGGAAGTAGACGAGCGTCGTCTCTCTCCCCCAGGTGTCGAGCACGTTGCGCAGCGAGATGTCGTTGCCCAGTGACTTGTGCATCTCGTCGCCGCCGAGCTCGAGCATCCCGTTGTGCATCCAGATCCGCGCGAACAGACGACCGACGGCCCGAGACTGCGCGATCTCGTTCTCGTGATGCGGGAACACCAGGTCGAGCCCACCGCCGTGGATCCAGAACTCCGACCCGAGCGTCTTCTCGGCCATTGCCGAGCACTCGATGTGCCATCCCGGCCGGCCGCGGCCCCAGGGCGAGTCCCACGACGTGTCCTCGCCTTCCTTGCTCGCCTTCCAGAGGGCGAAGTCGCGCGGATCCTCCTTGAGCGCGTTCGGCTCCTGCTCCTCGACCTGATCCGGGCGCTGCCCCGAGAGATTTCCGTACTCAGGGAAGCGCGAGACGCGGTAGTAGACGTCCCCTTCGACCGGGTAGGCGTAGCCCTCCGCGACCAGCTCCTCGATGAGCGCGACGATCTCGGGGATCGTGTCCGTGGCAAGCGGCATCTCGTCCGGCATCCCGAGCCCGAGGTCGCCCGTGTCCTCCAGGTACCAGGCCGTCGCATCGCGCGCGAGCTCCGCGCTCCTCCCCGGTGCGGCGTCGTAGATCTTGTCGTTGACGTCCGTGACGTTGTGGACGAACTTCACGGGATATCCGAGCTCGCGCAGCCAGCTCGCCAGCCAGGAGAAGACGATGAAAGGTCGCGCGTTACCGATGTGCGCGCGCTGGTACACCGTCGGTCCGCAGGCGTAGATCCCGATCGGCTCCGGTGGCGGCGGCAGCTCGACGAGTGATCGCGACAGCGTGTCGTAGACGCGCACGACGCCGATCGTAACGGCGGCTCTAGCCGCCGATCGCGTGCTCGGCGCGGGCGAGCGCCTCTGCTCGAGGAACCGCCACCAGGACTGCTGCGAGCTCGGGCCCGGTCTCCGCCCCGGTCAACGCAACGCGGAGCGCGCGCAAGTCCCCGCCGACGGCCTTCAACTCGCGGGTCAGCCCGCGAGCACCGTCCATGTCCAGTCGCTCCTCTGCAGCCGCGCGAAGCTCGAGAAATCGCTCGAGCGTCGGCATGGCCTCGGCGGGGAGCTGCACGAGACGAGGCTGCGTGACGAGCTCCGCGTAAGCCTTCGCCTCGACCAGAGACCGCGCGCCGCGTAGCACGGGAGCGACCTCGATCGATGTGCCCGCAACGGCAGCCAGGTCCTCGTCCGACATCGCACCGATCGCGTCGACCGCCAGGCGGCGGAGCCGTGCCAGGTCGAGCTGGACGTCGTGCTCGGGGAGTCCCAGCTCCTCGAGGTACGCGTGAACGGCCTGCGGCGGGAATCCCTCCTCGCGGAGGTCGACGATCGCCGAGTGTCCATGGCGCTTCGAGAGCTTCTTCCCGTCCGGCCCGAGCACGAGCCCGTGATGGATCACCTCCGGGAGCTCTCCCCCCACCGCCCGCGCGATCCGCCGGTGCAGCTCGAGGTTCGGGCGATGATCGGATCCTCGAATGACGTGCGTGATCGCGAGCTCGAGGTCGTCCACGACGGAGGCGAGTTGATACGTCGCGCTCCCATCGGGTCGGACGAGAGTCGTGGCGCCACCCGCCAGGCGAACGGCACCTTCGTCGTCGCGCTCGGCCGCGCCGGAGCTGACCGCTCGCGCCGCAGCTGCCGCATACAGATCCCCTCGCTCGCTCTGACGCACCGGGCCTTCGTCGAAGGAGACACCGAGCCACGCGAGATCGTCGAGGATCGCGGCCTCGCCGCCCGCGACCGTCCTGGACGAGTCCGTGTCGTCGATCCTGAGCACGAACACGCCTCCACGCTCGTCGGCGAAGCGCCGGTTTGCGACTGCAGTTAGGGCGTTTCCGAGATGAAGGGAGCCCGTCGGGCTCGGCGCGAAGCGCACACGTACGGCCATGCCGCGACTCTAGGCGCTCAGGCGTCGATCGGGACGTGCCCCGCCTGTGAGGCAACGCGATCGAGCCACGCTCGGATCGCCGCGTACGGCGCCAGGTCGAAGTCGCCCTCGTGCGCGACGTGCGTGTACGCATACAACGCGATGTCGGCGATCGAATACCGCTCGCCCACGAGGAACGTCCGTCTCTCGAGATGTCCATCCATCGCATCGAGCGCGGCATACCCGCCCTGCATGCGTGCAGGCAGCTGCTCCCGAAAGCGCTCAGGGGTTCCCGAGTACGCCAGCCAGAAGCGCGCAACGGCGATGTTCGGCTCGTGGCTGTACTGCTCGAAGAACATCCACTGAAGGGCCTGAGCACGCTCGTAAGCGTCTTCGGGCACGTACTCCGTGCCGTCGCCCAGGTACCAGAGGATGGCGTTCGACTCGCCGAGCGGTCGACCGTCGTCCAGCACCAACGTCGGAACCCGGAGCCCGGGATTCAGCTCGCCCAGGACGTCCTTCCGGTTCGACCGGTCTACGACGCTCAGCTCGACGGTCTCGTACTCGAGCCCGAGGTGCGCGAGCAGAAGCCGCACCTTGTAGCAGTTGCCCGAAACAGCCGAGTTATAGAGGAGCATGGCCGTACGCTAGCCGCCGCGACCTGCTTCGATTCGGCGATGTGCATCGAGCCGGCGTCGCTCGCATTCACACCTTTCCACGCCGAGGAGGCCGATGCCCTCGCTGCGTGGCTGGCCGCCGACACATGGCCGTTCCACGCCCGCGTGCGCTGGACGCCGTCGGCCGCACTCGAGTCGATCCGTGCAGGCGACTTCTCGGGGACGAACCCCACCTATTGGGTCGAGCTCGAGGGTTCGGGAAGAGTCGGGATAGTCCACTACCGCTATCTGGAGGATGTGAGCCCAGACGGAGACTTTCGGCTCCTCTCGGCCCATCGAGGGCGCGGACTCGGCACGCGTATGGTCGAATGGGCCGCCGAACACCTCTTCACGACGACGTCCAAGCACCGGCTCGCCGGCGAAACCCGTGTGGACAACCTCGCGATGCGCCGTGTCTTCCAGCATTGCGGCTGGGTTGAAGAGGCGCGCTATCGCCAGTCGTGGCCGACGGAGGACGGGGGTTGGTCTGACAGCGTCGGCTATGCGATCCTGCGGGACGACTGGGCTTCGAGACCGCGACACCCCGACCGGGAGCCGTAGCTCTGGAGGCCAAGCTGCACCGGTGGTTCGAGCGCTACGGACGCGACCTCCCGTGGCGTCACACGCGCGACCCGTACGCGATTCTCGTCAGCGAGGTCATGCTCCAGCAGACGCAGGTCGATCGGGTCGTCCCACGCTATCGCGCCTGGCTCGAGCGCTGGCCCACTCCCGAGGCGCTGGCACAGGCGCCCGCGGCCGAGGCGATCCGCGCGTGGCAAGGGCTCGGGCACAACCGCCGCGGTCTGAATCTGCATCGCGCCGCGTCTGTGATCGCCGCACAAGGTTGGCCGGACGATCTGACGGAGCTTCCAGGGGTCGGTCCCTATACGGCAGCAGCGATCCGCTGCTTCGCCTTCGGCGAGGATGTCCTCCCGGTCGACGTCAACGTCGCGCGGGTGACCAGGCGAACGGGTCACGAGTTCACTTCGCGATCGGCGCAGGCGCTCATGGACCTCGGCGCCACCGTGTGCCTCGCTCGGATCCCGCGCTGCGGTGCGTGCCCCCTCTCTGCCGCGTGCCCGTCGCGCGGGACTCGTGACGAACCGGCTCGGAAGCAGGGGCCGTTCGAAGGCTCGTTCCGGCAGCGCCGCGCCGCAGCTCTCCGACTCGTGACTACGTTCGCACGCCCATTGGACACGCTCGACGCCGAGGCCGTTCGTGCGCTCGAGCGCGACGGGCTCGTGGTCGTCAGGGACGGCCTCGTCGAGCTGCCGGCATAGAGGTTCCGGCTAGGAGACGGGGTGAAGCACCCAGACGTTCGGCTCGACGTGCGTACCGATACCGTCGCTGACGACCAACGTCGCAAGGCAGCCCGGGAAGACGTACTCGCCGTCCGCGGGGAACGGCATCCCGGTCCACTCCTCCCAGTCCGCAGCAGGCCCGCGGATCACCATCGACCCCGGCGCGGGCGCGATGATCTCGCCGCCCACGAGCTCGTGGATCCGAATCCACGGGTCGAAGTGGCTGCCGTCCTCACGCCTCCACTCGATGTACTCCTCGATCGGGATCAGCGGGTACCGCTCCTTCCAGGTCGGCCGCACCGGTGCGATGACGGACGTCAGACCAGCGGCGCGCGCCCCGTCGACGAAGGTTTGGATCATCCGGCTCGACAGCCGTTGTCCCTGGCGGCCCGGTGCGACGCTGATCGCGATCGCCATCAGCGCGGTCGCCTCTCGCTCCGAGGTCATGCCGCGCACGAAGCCCTCGTCCCAGCCGGACGGGAGGTCGTCGAGGGTGCCGTCCCACGGCACCGGAATCGCGTGCGCCTCGGCGAGCAGCTCATCGCCTTCGACAAGCGCCACCTGGAAGTCGGGGAAGTCCGTGTAGAGCCGCCCCCAGTACAGGTTTCCCGGCTCGTTCTCGTTCATGTACTCGGGGAACGTCGGCTTCGTGAGCTCCTCGTAGCGCCGCTCGAGAAGGTCCGCATGGTCCGCGTACCGGACGACGTTCACAGGTGGCGCAGCAGTGCGACGGCCTGTGCCGCGAGACCCTCGCCTCTGCCCGTGAACCCGAGCCCGTCGGTCGTCGTCGCGCGCACGCTCACGCGGCCGCTCTCGACGGCGATGGCTTCGCAGAGGGCCTCGGACATCTCTTCCCGCGAATGCTCGATCCTCGGCTCCTCTCCGATCAGGACGCAGTCGGCGTTCACGAGCTCCCAGCCCGCGTCACGCACCTCGCGATATGCCTTCCAGAGGAGGTCGAGCGAAGACGCATCACGGTACTGCTCGTCGTCCGACGGAAAGAACGACCCGATGTCGCCGAGGTCGGCGGCGCCGAGGAGCGCATCGATCAACGCATGCGCGATGACATCGCCGTCCGAGTGGCCGGCGAGACCGCGCGGATGATCGAACACCACGCCGCCGAGGACGAGCGGGAGGCCATCTTCGAGCACATGGGCGTCGACGCCCAATCCGACTCTCAACTCTCCGGCGGCGGTCATCGACGCGAGGCTAGCGCGTTCGGAAGCTCGACAAGCGACTCGATCGCAAGCGCACCTGGAGGTGTCGGCTGCAGGCGCCCCCAGGGGCCGCGGCGGACATGGATCGCGACGAGCCCGGCGGCAAGCGCCGGAAGCACGTCGTTGTCCACGCGATCGCCCACGTAGGCGACCTCTTCCGGCTGGCAGCCTGCCAGCTCCACGACGCGCTCGAAGAACCGCGGATCCGGTTTCCGCACGCCGAGACTCGCGGACGACGAGATCACGTCCGCGGGGAGCGCCGCCTCCCGCGCCCAGGCTTCGAGCACTTCGGTCTGGTTGCCCACGATGCCGACCCGCAGCCCAGCGCCGCGGAGGCGCTCGAGACAGTCGATTGCGTCCGGATAGAGGTCGTCACAGGAGTACTCGAGGCCGTACCACCAACCATCTGGGCGCTCGATGCCCAGGTGGCCCCAGAGCGCGTCGTGCTCCTCTCCTCGCTCGATCGTGACACCGAGAGCCGCCCACACGACATGAGGCTGGAGACCGGAGCGCGTCGCGAGCTCGCGCCACCAGCGCTCCTCGTCGACGAGTGTCTCGCCGACGTCGAAGAACACGGCCTTCAGAGCCACGATTCGACGAGAGCGAGATCCTCGCGCGTCGTCACCTTCACCAGGCGCGGATCGCCGTCGACGACGGCGATCCGCCCTCCGGTCCGTTCGACGAGCGACGCGCAGTCGGTCGCTCCCGAGAGCTCTCCCGCGAATGCCTTGCGGAGAGCCGCGGCGAGGAACGCCTGTGGAGTCTGCGCCCCGACGAGGTTCTCGCGAGAAACCGTCTCGACCACTGCCCCGTTCTCGATGCGCTTCACGGTGTCCGGAATCGGGACCACCGGGATCGCACCGTCGTAGCCCTCTGCAAGCGGCGCCAGGACGCGCTCCACAACGTCATCGCCGACCAGCGGACGAGCCGCGTCGTGGACGACGATCACGAGCGCGAAGTCGGGAACTTCCCCGAGCGCTGCGCGGACGGACTCTGCTCGCGTCGCGCCCCCCGTGACGCAGGAGACCACCTTCGTCGCGACGAGCTCCTCGCTCAGGAGGATCGCCGCCTCTTCCCAACCCTCGGGAGCCGCGACGACGATCGCGTCGATCCACGTACAGCGGTCGAGCCGGTCCACGCTCTCGGCGAGCAGAGGTCGGCCCCCGAGCGGAGCGAAGGCCTTCGGTCGATCGAGACCGAGGCGCCCGCCGACGCCCCCGGCGACGATGAGCGCCCAGGTCGCTTCGGCCCGGGTGGTATCTGCAGCAGAAGTTCCAGACGAGCCGGAACCCCCGTGCAGGTCAGGCACTCGCTGCGGCTGCCTTCGGCTTGGCTCTGGAGCTCGGCTTCGTCTGTCCGGCCCGCGAGAGGACGTCGTCGAGCCAGGCCGCGGCCTGATCCTCGGACATGCTCTTCGCATACATGAGCTCGGAGGCGAGGATCTTCTTCGCCTTGACGAACATCTGCTTCTCGCCGGTCGAGAGGCCCTTCTCGTTGTTGCGGACGGCGAGGTTTCGCACGACCTCTGCAAGCTCGAAGATGTTGCCGGTCTTCATCTTGTCCCGGTTGTGCTTGAAGCGGCGGTTCCAGTTCTTCGGCATCTCCGTGGAGCCCCCGGAGAGCGTTCGCACGACCATCTGCACCGTTCGCTGGTCGATTACCTGCCGCAAGCCGACACGCTCGGCGTTGTCACACGGGACGTTCACCGTCATGTCGTTGTGGAGGATCTGGATCGTCAGGTATTCCCGCGTCTCTCCGAGAACCTCGCGCTTTTCCCTCTTCACGACGGTTCCCGCGCCGTGGTGCGGATACACGACCTTGTCGCCAATATCGAACAAGCCAGCCTCCCCGCGATGTGTAGTCGACGCCGTCACAAAAAAAAGTCGGCACTCCTCTTTCGTGCCGACTGCGCCGTCGAATGATAGCGCGTTTCCGACAGGTTCTTAACGGAACCTGAACGGGTTGTTCTCGATGCGGGAAGAGGCCTTGCCGGCTGCGTCAGCCTCCGGCGACCGCCAGTGGTTCAGCCAGGGGTTCGGCCTGGGCATCGATCTCGTCCCCATCCTCAGCAGCTCGAGATCGATCAGCGGTCGGCGCGGCCTGGAGCGAAGCCCGAATCGCAGCCCGGAGGCTCTCCACGGGCAGGACGCGCGGATGCGCGCGCTCCGGCGTGCCCTCCGGTGCTACGGCCGCTTCGATCCCGAGCTTCCGGCACTCGTCGAGGCGACGCTCGGCCTGGGATGCAGGACGGAGGCGCCCCGTGAGCCCGATCTCACCGAATACCGCGAGGCCGTGCCGAACGGGGAGCCCGCGCGCAGCCGACGCGATCGCGAGCGCGATCGCGAGATCCGCGCCCGGCTCTTCGATCCGTACGCCGCCCGCGACGTTCACGAAGACGTCCGAACCGCCCAGACTCAGACCGGCATGGCGGGTGAGGACCGCGACGATCATCGCCAGCCTCTTCGGATCGACGCCGGTTCCGACACGGCGCGGCATCGCGAGGTCGGTGGGCGAAACGAGCGACTGAATCTCGAGCAGCAGCGGCCGCGTGCCCTCGAGCACGCACCCGACCGCGGCGCCGATCTCCCCATCGCGCGTCGCGCCGAACAGCTGGGACGGATCCGGCACCCCGACGAGGCCGGCTGCGGTCATCTCGAAGACGCCGAGCTCGTTGGTCGACCCGAACCGGTTCTTCGTCGCCCGCAGGATGCGATGCTCGTGGTAGCGGTCGCCCTCGAACTGGAGCACGCAGTCCACGAGATGCTCGAGCACGCGCGGGCCGGCCACCGCCCCGTCCTTCGTCACGTGCCCGACGAGGATGGTCGCAACGCCGTTGTCCTTCGCAACCCGCAGGAGACGGCTGGCGGCCTCTCGCACTTGCACGACGGACCCGGGAGCCGAGCCGATCTCCGGCGCGTACAGGGTCTGTACGGAGTCGACCACACACACGTCCGGACGCTCCTGCTCGATCGTGGCGCAGACGACGTCGAGGGCAGTCTCGGCGATGATGTCGACAGCCTCGGCACCGCCGATTCGCGTCGCGCGAAGGGAGACCTGGGCCGGAGACTCCTCGCCCGTCACGAGCAAAGCCTTCCTGCCCGCGCGCGCTATCGCGCCCAGGACGCTCAGGAGGAGCGTCGACTTGCCGACCCCGGGCTCACCAGTGACGAGGACGACGGACGCCGGAACGAGGCCGCCACCGAGTACCCGGTCGAGCTCCGGAACCGCGGTCGTCATGCGCGGCATCTCGTTCGCCGCCACCTCGCCGAGCGGCACGGGGGGTCGCGCGCGCGCAGAGCCGACTCGAGCGTCCGTCGAGACGAGCTCCTCGACGAGCGTCCCGAACGCTCCGCAGCCGGGACACTTTCCCAGCCAGCGCGAGCTTCCCCTCCCGCACTCCGTGCACACGTGTTGGGTTGCGGGCCGGGCCACGGAGCCAGTCTAGGAGTGGCATCCGACGCCAATCGTCACGGATGCGCGTCAATCCGGCTTGCATGTAGGACGCTGGTGCTTAAGAGTCCCGGATTACAACACCGAAGATCTGGGAAAGGTAGGCCGCATGGATAGGTTCAACGCACTCGGGCGCGGGACACAGCTGATGGCTGTGTCAGCCCTGCTTCTCTTCATCGACCTCTTCTTGCCGTGGCAGGACTTCAATCTCGGCGGGCTCGCAGACGAGTTCGGGGTCGACGCGAGCTTTAGTGGTTGGCGCGGGTTCGCCGGAGTCGTTCTCGGACTTCTGGTGGTCATTCTGCTCGCGTGGGTCATCGTGCGGCTTGCCTCGGTCAACATCCCGCTTCCCGTCTCGACGGCGATGACCGCGGCAATGCTCGGGGTGCTCATCCTCATCTTCGCCGTGATCAAGCTGCTGACCATCCTCGGCGACGAGCAGACGATCTGGGCATGGATAGGGCTGATACTGGCGATCCTCGTCGCTGTCGGCGCATTCAGGACAGTGCAGGAGGCCGGAGGAGTCGACACGCTGAAGAGCGAGGCGTCGAGCCTGGGGTCATCGGGGGGAGGAGGAGCAGCAGCACCCGCAGCGGCTCCGCCTGCCAGCACCGAGGCTCCTGCCCCTGCGCCACCGGCGGCAGCTTCCGAAGCAGCCGAGGAAGCCGCCGAAGAGGCCTCGGGCGACAGCAACACCTGAGCACCTCGTAGGAGTGTCGTACGCGGCCGCGCGGACACGCGCGGCCGCGGCGCCACTCAACTCAGTCGCTTGACGAGCAGAACGCGGTCCTCACCTGGGCCGTCGTAGTCCGTCGCAACTCGATCTCTCTCGAAGCCGAGCGCCTCGTGGAACGCGAGGGAGCTCTCGTTCATAGGCGACGTTACACAGCGGACGGTCGTACGTCCGTGCTCGCGCACCGTCGCGAAAAAGCGCTCGTACAGCTCACGGCCGACCCCCGATCCACGGTGCTCGGGCGACACGCCGACAAAGTGGACGTACGCCTCCGTCGAGTCCGTCTGCGAGACGAAGCCGACGAGGAACCCGGCGAGCCGGCCCTGCTCGTCCTCGGCGACGAAGCTCGTACCCTCGAAGTGGATGAAGAACAGCTTCGGCAGCATCGGCGCCATGTCGCGATCGTCCCACCACGCGTTCACGTGCTGGATCACGCGACCGTAGTCGGAGGGCTGCGCGTGCCGGATCATCACCGCGAGGGATACCCTAGCCAGGCCGTCTCGGCGCCGAATGCCGCAATCCCCCGCGAGCGGGAGCGAGACTTGGCGACGCAAAGCCGAACAGTGAGAAGAATGTCCTGGATCCGCCGCATCGGGCCGCTCGTCGTGGTCTTCGTCGCAGCGAGCGCGTTCGTGTCTCCCGCAGGCGCGTCACAGCTCATCGCACGCGACGCCAAGGGAGTCAAGCTCGAGGTCGACAGCAAGGGCAGAGCACTCCTGACGTACAGGACCGGTGCGCTCCAGCGGCACGTGCTCGCGTGGGGAGCCGTGGACGCCATTCATCCGAACGAGCATCGCAAGCAGGTCGCATTCAAGGTCGATTACTCGGGCGGCTGGAGCTCGTTCGGCAGCAACCTGTGGAAGAACTTCCGCAACGTCTGCAAGCCGACGCACGTCGACCTCACGTGGCTCGTGGCTGCGTGCCGCGCACCAGACGGGTCGTTCTGGGCGCTCCAGAGCTGGCAGCGCGGACTCCGGGACTACGGCGTCCCGTCGACCGGCCTACACGACGACTGGGAGCTCCGGCTCTCTCACTGGACCGGTGAGCTGCCGAAGCTCGAGGTCGGGATCGGGTGGGCCTACCGGCGCTATCACTCGCTCTTCGGCCGCTACACCTGGCGCGGGCAAGGCGTCTACGGATTCTCCGCGACACCCAGCGGGAACCCGCTCGACACGTTCGGGCGCAACCTCTACGTCGACACGCTCGACTCCGCGTACGGGAAGGGTTGGTACCGCGAGAACAGCTTCCTGAGCCACAACGGCACGGGAGGGTTCTGCTACGGCTTCTACGCCCACGCCCCGCGACCGTCGGGCATGGGCCAGCGCTACCGAATCAGCGTCAGCGGCCCGGGCGTGCTGCCCGACGTCTTCTGGACCGGGACGCCGCCCCAGGCGTACGACCGAGCGGCCGACCTCGCCGCCGATCAGCTACAGGCGAAGCTCCTGGCCAACGACCCGCTCTGCCGACCGCGCTGATGAAGACGATCGCCACATTCGGCACCGGGACGAAGCTTGTCCTCGCCGCGGGCGGCCTGCTGCTTGTCGACCTCTTCCTCACCTGGCAGGCGATTCCGGTGAAATTCGGTCGAAATGTGACGGTCACCAAGAGCCTGGACGCTTGGGACGGCTGGGGCCTGCTCATCGGCCTGGCTACGTTGTTCATCGTGATCCTCGTGGTCGCTCGAGAGTTCGACGACGGGCTGGCCTTCGACGCCCGCTGGAGCCGCGTCGTACTCGGGCTCGGCATCCTCGTCTTCGCCCTCGTGGTGCTGAAGAACCTTCGCGACAGCGACTCCACGTGGGCGAGCTACGTCGGCGTCGTGCTCGCGGGGCTCGTGGCCGCGGGCGCATATCTGAACTTCACGTACGAGCGGGAGCCGACTCCTGTGGTGGGGCAGACCTGGCAACCACGAGACCGCGAGCAGGAGCGAAACCCCACGCCACGACGCACGTCGGGCGACGAGGCGACGCCCCGCTGGTAGCAGAGCTACGCGAAGCCGGACTGGCTAGTCGTCCGCGTCAGCCGGTTCGTCCGCGTCGTCGACACCCTCGTCCTCGGGAGCACCAACGGTTGCGGGCACCGGCGGGCCTTCGACAAGCCTGATCTCGACGAGCGACTCGCCCTCGACCGGGTTTTCGCGGCGATCGATGACGATCGTCGTCGCGGGCGTCAGCTCGCGGCCGAGGATGAAGTCGGCAAGCGGGTCCTCGATGAGCCGCTGGATCGCCCGGCGAAGCGGTCTGGCACCCATCGCCGGGTCGTAGCCCTGGTCGACGAGCAGCTCGCGGGCCTCGTCCGTGAGCTCGATGACGGTTCCGTGCTTCGCCATCTCCTCGCGGACTCGCTTCATCAGCAGATCGACGACTTCGAGGATCTCTGCGCGCTCGAGCTTGTGGAAGACGATGACCTCGTCGATGCGGTTCAGGAGCTCAGGCCTGAAGACCTTCTTGAGCTCCGACATGACGCGCTCCTTCATCTCGTCGTACGTCAGCCCCTGCTCGTCGCCGATGGAGAAGCCGAGCGTCTGGTTCTTCGAGATCTGCGCTGCACCGAGGTTCGAGGTCATGATCACGATCGTGTTGCGGAAGTCGACCTTCCGCCCCTGCGCGTCCGTGAGCTTTCCCTCCTCGAGGATCTGCAAGAGGATGTTGAAGACATCCGGGTGCGCCTTCTCGATCTCGTCGAGAAGGAGGACCGAGTACGGCTTGCGCCGCACGGCCTCGGTGAGCTGGCCGCCCTCGTCGTAACCCACGTAGCCGGGCGGAGAGCCGACGAGCCGGGACACGGAGTGCTTCTCCATGTACTCCGACATGTCGACCTGAATCATCGAGTCCTCGTCGCCGAACAGGAACTCGGCGAGCGTGCGGGCGAGCTCGGTCTTCCCGACGCCTGACGGCCCGAGGAAGATGAACGAGCCGGTCGGGCGCTTCGGGTCCTTGATGCCTGCTCGGGCACGCCGGATCGCCTTGGAGGCGGCGACGATCGCCTGGTGCTGCCCGATGACGCGCTTGTGGAGCTCGTCCTCCATCCGCATGAGCTTCTGCGACTCGGCCTCGGTGAGCTTGAACACCGGGATGCCCGTCCACATCGAGACGATGTCGGCGATCTCGTCCTCGCCGATCTCCGGCTGCTCTTCGTCGGCCTGGTTGCGCCAGTCCTCCTCGAGCTCCTTCTTCTTCTGGGAGAGCTTCCGCTCCTTGTCGCGGAGCTGCGCGGCCTTCTCGAACTCCTGCGCCTCGATGGCGGCTTCCTTGTCGGCGCGCACCTTGTCGATCTCCTCCTCGAGCTCGCGGTAGCGCGGAGGTGCGGCCATCGTCGCGATGCGGATGCGCGAGCCGGCCTCGTCGATGAGGTCGATCGCCTTGTCCGGAAGATGGCGGTCCTGGATGTAGCGGTCGGCGAGGACGGCTGCGGCCTGCAGCGCGTCGTCCGAGATCTTGCAGCGGTGGTGCGCCTCGTAGCGATCGCGGAGGCCGCGCAGGATCTGGACCGTCTCGTCGATCGTCGGCTCTTCGACGCGCACCTGCTGGAAGCGGCGCTCGAGTGCGGCATCCCGCTCGAGGTACTTCCGGTACTCGTCGAGCGTCGTCGCCCCGATCGTCTGGATCTCACCGCGGGCGAGCGCGGGCTTGAGGATCGAGGCGGCGTCGATCGCGCCTTCGGCGGCGCCCGCACCGACGAGGTTATGGAGCTCGTCGATGAAGAGAATGATGTCGCCGCGCTGCATGATCTCCTTCATGACCTTCTTCAGCCGCTCCTCGAACTCACCGCGGTACTTCGACCCCGCGACGAGCGCGGCCAGGTCGAGCGTGTAGATCTGCTTGCCCTTGAGGAGCTCGGGCACCTGGCTGGAGGAGATACGCGAGGCGAGGCCCTCGACGACGGCGGTCTTGCCGACGCCTGGCTCGCCGATCAGCACAGGGTTGTTCTTCTGGCGCCGCGAGAGAATCTGCATGACGCGCTCGATCTCGATCTGACGACCGACGACGGGGTCGAGCTTGCCCTCGACGGCAGCCTTCGTCAGGTTGCGCCCGAACTGGTCCAGGAGCTTCGAGCTCTTCGTCTTCTCGCCAGCCGGCGCGCCCGCGCCCGCCTGTCGGCGGCCGGGGCCTGAGAGCATCCGGATGATCTCGTTCCTGATCTTCTCCGCGTCTGCGTCGAAGTCGAGCAGGATCCGTGCGGCAACCCCTTCGTTCTCGCGGACGAGCCCGAGCAGGATGTGCTCGGTTCCGATGTAGTTGTGACCCAGGGAGAGCGCCTCGCGCAACGCGAGCTCGAGGACCTTCTTCGCGCGCGGCGTGAACGGGATCTGGCCGGTGGTGACCTCGTCGCCCTGGCCGACGATGCGCGCAACCTGCGCGCGGACTTCCTCCACCGTGATGTCGAGGGATTCGAGGACGCGCGCGGCGAGACCCTCTTCCTCGCGCAGCAATCCGAGGAGGATGTGCTCGGTGCCGATGTAGTTGTGCTTGAGCGCCCTCGCCTCGTCCTGAGCGAGAACGACGACCTGCCTAGCCCTCTCGGTGAATCGCTCGAACAACTCCCTCGACCGTCCTTTCCCCTGTGCTCCTCACCGGAGGCCGCCAGGTATGCCGCACTCCGGGTCGAAGGTGAGGTCTGATCGTAGCCGACTGCCTCCAGCTCATGGCTTTACAGAGACGTTCACGAATTCTCATCGGCTCGTGAATACCCTTCCGTGAGCGCTCGAGTGCCGTCGAATCCAGCCGTTAGTCTAGGTCCGTGAGGATCCTCGTCACCGGCTCGTCCGGGCAGATCGGCACGAACCTCGCGCTCAGGCTGCAGAGGGAAGGTCACGACGTCTTCGGCGTCGACAAGCGCCAAAACACGTGGACCGACGACTTCCCCTACCTGCTCCAGGATCTCGCCGGCCACTACGCGCCGTTTCGCGGCGGAATCAACGGCGTCGAGTACCCGAACGTCGACCTCGTCGTCCACCTGGCAGCACACGCGAAGGTGCACCAGCTCGTGCGGCAGCCCCAGCGTGCGCTCGAGAACGCCGTGATGACGTTCAACGTCCTCGAATACGCACGGTTACGGCACCTTCCGATCGTGTTCTCGTCGAGCCGGGAGGTCTACGGCGACGTCCACCGGTTCGAGGAATACCCGGAACAGGCAGCCGACTTCGCGTTCGCGGAGAGCACGTATTCGGCGTCGAAGATCGCGGGCGAGGCGTTCATCTACTCGTACGCACGCTGCTACGGACTGCCCTATCTCGTGTTTCGGTTCTCGAACGTCTACGGCCGCTACGACAACGACCTGAACCGCATGGTGCGGGTCATCCCCCTGTTCATCCACTCGATGCTGCGCGGCGAGGAGATCACGATCTACGGCGGGGTCGACAAGACACTCGACTTCACGTACGTCGACGACTGCATCGACGGCATCGTGAGCGGCGTCGAAGCGCTCGCCGAGGGCCGCGTCGTGAATCAGACCATCAATCTCGCCTACGGGCAGGGGAACACCCTCGTGCACTGCGCCGAGAGAATCGCGGCAGAGCTCGGGGTCGAGCCGAGAATGACGATGGCGCCGTCGCTGCTCGGCGAGGTGACGCACTACGTCGCCGACCTCTCCAAGGCCCGCGAGCTCCTCGACTACGACCCGCAGGTCCCACTCGACGAGGGGATCGCACGCGCGGTCGCCTGGTTCCGCGAGCACCGGGCCGCACACCCGGAGGACGACGTCCCGATAACGGCGGACCACGAAGGCACCGTCCGCGAGTCTGGCCCCATCTGGAAGTCCGCAGCGGCGACGTAGCCGGTTAGGATCGGCCGGTGGACGATGCACCGGGAGGCGAGGAACGCGAACGGCTCTCGTGGACGGAGTTCGGACACGCCACGCGGGTACTCGCAAGCCAGGTCGCGGATGACGGCTACGAGCCAGACCTGATCCTCTCCGTCGCGCGAGGCGGGCTCCTCGTGGGAGCTGCGCTCGGGTACGCGCTCGACGTCAAGAACGCATGGACGATGAACGTCGAGTTCTATACCGGCGTCGACGAGCGGCTCGACGTGCCGATGATCCTTCCGCCCGTTCCGGACCTCGTCGATCTCGAGTCGGCGCGAGTGCTCATCGCCGACGACGTCGCGGACACGGGCGAGACGCTCAGGCTCGTGCAGAGCTTCTGCGTCGGAAAGGTCGGCGAGGTTCGCTGCGCGGTGCTCTACGAGAAGCCGCATTCCACGGTGAGCAGCGAGTACGTGTGGAGGCGGACCGAGCTCTGGATCGACTTCCCCTGGAGCGCCGAGGCGCCCGTGGCGAAGCGACTACCGCCCGTCCGGGCGTAGCGCCGGAAAGAGGATCACGTCGCGGATCGTCTCGCGGCCGGAGAGCAACATCGCCAACCGGTCGATGCCGAGGCCGAGTCCCGCTGTCGGCGGCATCCCGTACGAGAGAGCCTCGACGTAGTCCGGGTCGCCGGGCACACCCTCGACGTGCTCGGCCTGCTCGTCGAAGCGACGCTGCTGCGTGCTGGCGTCGTTGATCTCCGAGTAGGCGTTCCCGAGCTCCATCCCCGCTGCGAAGAACTCGAACCGCTCCGCCAGCGACGGGTCGTCGTCCATCGTGCGCGCGAAGGGCGAGAGCTCGATCGGATGCCCGTGAACCATCGTCGGCTCGATCAGGGTCGGCTCGACGAAGTGCGAGAACGCGTGATCGACGAGCTGCGGCCAGTCCCGGTCGGCTTCCGCGTCGACGCCGCGCTCGGTGAGCCACGCGCGGAGCTCGGCCTCGTCGCGGGTCCAGAGCTCGAGCGCCTCGAGCGACTCCACGAACCCGACCCTGCGCCACGGCCGCTTCAGGTCGACGTCGTGCCCCCGGAACTGAACCTGCGTGCTGCCGAGAACCTCGAGTGCGACGCGCTCGAGCATCGTCTCGATGCGATCCATCGCATCGTGGTAGTCCGCGAACGCCTCGTACCACTCGAGCATCGTGAACTCCGGCTGGTGCTTGTACGAGATGCTCTCGTTCCGGAAGTCCTTCCCGATCTCGTACACGCGCTCGAGGCCGCCGACGATCAGGCGCTTGAGATAGAGCTCGGTCGCGATCCGGAGGTAGAGGTCGGCTTCGAGCTCGTTCGAGTGCGTGAGGAAGGGCTGCGCGAACGCTCCGCCGTAGCGAGGTTGGAGCACCGGCGTCTCGACCTCGACGAATCCCTCCGCGTCGAGGTACCGCCGGATCGCCGTGACGATGCGTGCGCGAAGCAGGAAGAGCTCGCGCGCGTCGTCGTTCATCAGGAGATCGAGGTACCTCCTGCGGTAGCGCGTCTCCTGGTCGGTGAGGCCGTGAAACGTGTCCGGAAGCGGGCTCTCGTTCCGCGACAGCGTCTCGAGAGCGTCGACTGCGAGCGACGGCTCGCCCCGGCGGGACTTCGCGGGCTTCCCCACCACTCCGACGATGTCGCCGAGGTGCACGTCCACGTCGCCCGTCCGGCCGGTGTCGCAGATGAGCTGGATCCGCCCGGAGCGGTCGACGAGGTCGAGGAAGACGAGCTTCCCCATCTCCCGACGCGCCATCACCCGGCCGGCGACCCGCCGCTCCTCGTCGAGCTGCGCCACCGCTTTCGAGAGGCTCGATCTCCGCCCGGACGGCGGCTATCTCGTCGCGTTCCGGGAAGCGCTTGGGCGCGGGCATGGCGCGCTCGAGTCTACGCGGCCCCGGACGCCGGGATGATCCAGCGAACGCGCCCGAGCCGCGGCGTGGTGCGCACCGTGACGACGTCGCCTTGCTCCACCGTGTCGTACTGCGCGCGGCTGACCCGGAAGGCGTTGATCCGGGTGGACACGGCGTCGTCGACAGCGATGTAGTAGCGCACGTTCCCGCCCGCTCCAAACCTGCGCCGCCGCAGGATCGGCCCCGTGATCTCGACAGCGGCGCGCCAGTCGGCGGCGCCCAGCGCCACTACGGCTCCGCCGAGCAGCAACGTAAGCGCGAGCGCGACAGCGACGGCGGCCGAGACGAGACCCGCATCGACGACCGGGCGCTGCAGTGCACCCAGTGCGAGAACCGACACCGCCACGATCGCGAGGCCTCGCAGGCATGCCGTCGCTGGATCGGTGCCCCACGCCGGCGGCCAGTTCCTTGGGTACCGGACACGGATCTCGCGCCACTCGCCCCCGTGCGAGGACCAGGCCCGCGTGTCGGACTCGATCCCGAGCGGGAGAGATCGCGCCGCACCGGATGCCACTCCGAGTGCGGCACCGTAGGCCAGGAGCCTGTCCCACAGGACGACGGTCAGCGGCGAGTGCCGGTTGAGCTCTTCGTTCGACGCGAGCTCCGCGCGCACGCCGTGCCAGCGTGAAGCTGCCTCGAGACCAGCGGGCGTCTCGCGCTGTGGGTATCGCGCACGAGTCCACCCGAGCAGCACGGCCGCGCACGCGAGCACCGCGGCAGCAGCCACCAGCCCCCACGCCGCCCAGAAGCACGCGGCCGGGATCGCTGCAGCGATCCCCAGCACGACGAGCTCGCGACCGTCCAGCGCGTCGCGCGAGAGGCCGCGCGCCTGAGCGTCGAGCACGACCTCCTTCCGGAACGCGCTCCACCATCGCCTCGAGTCCGGTCCCTCACCGGTCGTGAGGGCCTGCACCGGGACGACGTCCTCCCGCGCGAGCCGCGCGAGGTGCCCGAGAACCTGACGCTCGTAGCCCGTCAGGGCGTGCGTCGCCTGCGAGCGAAGGCGGACGTAGAAGCTCCCAAGCCCGCGCTGCTCAATCTCGACGACTCGGCGTGCCGCCAGATCGAGCAGCGTCGCCGGTACAGCCTCGTTCGTCACGCGGAGGTCGTTCACGAGGAGATTCGCGACGGCCGGAGGCTCCGGACCGAGGACGAGCGTCCGCGGCCCGAGAGGCGGACGAGGCGGGGCCCTTGAGGCGAAGACGAACGCGGCCCCTGCGAACCAAAGGAGTGCTGAGACGAGGCCGGCACCGACCACGAGCGGCTCGAGCGTGCCGAGATCGACCGGGCCGAGGAACTGCCGACTCATGTCGGCGGAATGCTGAGAGACGGCTCGGATGCCGCTACGCCGCCTTGATCTCCATGATCTTGAACTTCACCTTCGAGCCGCGGGGAGTGACGACCTCGACGGTCTCTCCCTTCTTGCGGCCCATGATGGCCTTGCCGACAGGTGACTCGTTCGAGAGCTTCTGCGCGGCAGGGTTGGCCTCCGCAGAGCCGACGATGAAGTACTCGATCGTCTCCTTCGCGTCGACGTCGCGCAGCCGCACGACCGAGCCGATGGAGACGACGCTCGTATCGACGCGCTTCGTATCGATCAACCGCGCGTGCGCCAGGCGCTCCTCGAGCTGGGAAATACGGTGCTCGAGCATCATCTGCTCGTTCTTCGCGTCGTCGTACTCCGCGTTCTCCGCGATCTCGCCGAACTCACGCGCAGCGGCGATTCGCTCCGCGACCTCGCGGCGCCGATCGGCGCGAAGGTAGTCCAGCTCCTTCTTGAGCTGCTTGTAGCCCTCGGGGGTGAGGATCACATCCTTCACCGAAGCCTCCAGAGACGGTTGAACAGGGCCTGCCAGGCCCACAAACGGCTCGGAATGGTAGCTACGACATCAGACGGGCGTCAACAGGTCGGATCGACGCCCCCGACTACCATTCGACGTCGTGGATATCGACCTGCATACACCGTGGCGCATAGGCGACGTCGAAGTGCCCACACGGCTCGTCCTCGCCCCGATGGCCGGCGTGAGCGTGCAGGCCTTCCGCCGCCAGGGAAGGCGCTTCGGAGCAGGGCTCGTCTGTTCGGAGATGGTCAGCTGCGCGGGCATCGAGCATCGGAACGAGCGAACGCTCGGTTACCTGAGAGTCGCCGCCGACGAGCATCCGCTCGCGATCCAGCTCTTCGGCTGCGAGCCGGGACCGATGGCCGAAGCCGCCAGGATGGTTGAGGCCGCGGGCGCAGACATCGTCGATCTGAACTTCGGCTGCCCGGTGAAGAAAGTGACCCGGACCGGCGCCGGAGCCACTCTGCTGGAGGAGGCCGGACGGGCTTCGCAGCTCGTCGAGGCCGTCGCCGAGGCGGTCGACCTCCCGGTCACGGTCAAGCTGCGTCGCGGAGTGCGGAACGGATCGCGAACCTGTCTCGAGGTCGGCCCGAAGCTCGTGCAGGCGGGCGCCGCATCGCTCACGCTGCATCCTCGCTCAGCCGAGCAGATGTACACGGGTAACGCGGATCACGAGCTCACGGCAGAGCTCGTCTCGCTCGTCGACGTCCCCGTCGTCGCCTCCGGCGACATCGTCTCTCGCGCCCGGGCTCAGACGGTTCTCGCGACCACCGGTGCGTCGGCCGTGATGATCGGGCGCGGCGCCCAGGGAAACCCGTGGGCGCTCAGGGAGATCCTCGAGGGCGAGGACGGCGGTCCGAGTCGAGAGGAGATCGTCGCGGAGCTCGTCCTCTTCGTCCGCGAAACGGTGCGGGAGCTCGGAGAACGGCGAGCAGCGGGATTCCTGAAGAAGTTCTACGGCTGGTATCTCGGGCGGGGACGCTTCCCGAAGCCGTTCAAGCAGGAGCTCCTCCAACTCGACTCACCGCTCGAGGTCGAGCGGCGGCTCTTCGCTGCGGAACCCAGCGCAATCGCTCTCGTCGAGCGGCTCGAAGCCGAGATCCCGACCGGGGACGAGGTCACCCTCGAGCTGCCGATCTCCGTCTACGGTGGTGGCTAGGACGTCGCGTCACTCTTCGGCGCTACCGGCGAACGCCGTGACGATTCCGAGCCCGATGTACACGCTTCCCGTGACGTAGCGCTGCACGCGGGCGAAGCGCCGCGAGCGGCGAAGCACGCCTCCCGCCGTGCCTGCCGCAAGCGCCCACACAGAGTCGGTGATGAGCCCCAGCACGGCGAACAGCAGGCCGAGGAAGGCGATCTGGAGCGCTGGATGAGGCGCGTTGGGGTCGACGAATTGCGGCAGGAAGGCGAGGAAGAAGAGCGCTGTCTTCGGGTTCAGGACGTTCACGACGATCCCCTGCGCAAAGGCACGGCGTAGGTTCCGCTCACCGCCGAGGGCGATCTCCGGCTCCGCAGTTCGCGAGAAGAGCGTCCACAGACCAAGCCCGATGAGATAGACCGCGCCGGCCACCTTCACGGCCGTGAAGGCAATCGCCGACGACACGATCAGAGCCGACAACCCGAGCGTTGCCGCAGTGATGTGGACGAGCGTGCCGACGTGGATGCCGAGCACGGATGCGAGCCCGGCCCGACGACCATGGTTGATCGATCTCGCAACGACGTAGAGCACCGCAGGCCCGGGGACGATGAGCAGCGCAAGCGCCGCGACGACGAACAGACCGATCCGCGGGGGGTCCGGGATCATCGGTTGAGATCCCAGGTCATTCTCAACCCGTCGAGCGTCAGGAACGCATCGACGCTCTCGATCGTTCGAGAGTGTGGCGCGACGAGATCGGCGAGCCCGCCCGTCGCAATGGCGCGAGCTTCGGCGCCGAGCTCCTCACGAATCCGCGCGACGATCCCGTCGACCTGCCCGGCGAAGCCGTAGACGAGGCCCGACTGCAACCCTGCCACGGTCGTCTTGCCGATCACGGACGGCGGCGCGGCGTAGTCGACCTTCACGAGCCTCGCAGCGCGTGCGAACAGCGCCTCCATCGAGATCTCGATTCCCGGCGCGATGACTCCTCCGACGTACTCCCCCTCGGGGGACACGACGTCGAAGTTCGTGGACGTGCCGAAGTCGACGACGATCACCGGCGCGCCGTAGCGCTCCTTGGCCGCGACGGCGTTGACGATCCGGTCCGGGCCGACCTCGCGAGGGTCGTCGTACCGGATCGGGATGCCGGTCTTCACGCCCGGCCCGATGACGAGAAGCGCTGCGTGCGCCCACTTGTCCGAAAGTGCCTCCCACTCGCGCACGAGCACCGGCACCGTGGAAGCGAGACAGATCCCGTCGACCGCGTCGAAGTCGAGCAACCCGCTGAGCAACACGCCGAGCTCGTCCGCGGTCGACGACCGCTCGGTCGCAAGCCGCCAGTTGTCGGTCAGCTCCGCGCCGGCATAGAGGCCGAGCGCGGTCTGTGTGTTGCCAACGTCGACGGCCAGCAGCATCGCGAAAGTGAACCACGCCGAGACCCGGCGCGGGTCGCGTCAGGCCGTGTCGTCGTCGCTCGGCAGCTGCTGCCCGATTCGCTCGGCGAGCGCCTCGGCCGTGAGGCGCGGCTCCTCGCCTTCGCCGCGCAGCTCCTCGATCGTCACGTCACCGGACGTGTAGACCTCGGTTCGCGGGATGATCCGGCTCGGACGGTTCTTGTCCCACACCCACACGTCCTCCATGCGGATGTGGAAGAACGGGTAGCTCGCTTGCGGCAGCGCCTCGACATCGAGCTTGTTGCAGAGATACGTCGCGTCCTGCGTGAGGACGCAGAAGCGAAAGAGCGCGAAGACGGCCGAGTACTCCCGTTTGAGGCCGAGCTCGAGCTCGGCCTCGTACTCGTCGAGCTCGTCCAAGTGCGACATCGCCTCAGTCTAGCGCTGTCAGCAAATCCGACACCTTGCCCGCGCCGGGGACGAGAGCATCCGGATCGAGCTCTGCGAGCGGCTCCAGCGCGAACCGGCGCTCCGCGAGACGCGGGTGAGGAACGCAGAGCCCTGGTTCGTCCACCGCCTCGTCGCCGTAGAGCAGCAGGTCGAGATCGATCGTCCTCGGCCCCCAACGAGCTCCGTCCCGGACGCGGCCGAGCTGCCGTTCGACGCGCAGCAGGGCGTCGAGGAGCTCGCGCGGCGTGAGCGTCGTATCGATCGAGGCCGCTCCGTTCAGGAAGCTCGGCTGCTCGGTCACACCGACCGGGTCGGTCTCACGAAGGACCGAAACGGCCACGACGCTCACCTCCTCCTCGGCATCGAGGAGCTCGATCGCACGCCGCAGCGTCGCCTCACGTTCGCCCAGATTCGCGCCCAGCCCGACGTACGCGCGAGTGCTCAGCCGCGATCACGCTCGACGATGACCGCCGCATGCTCGACGGGAGGCGTGAGCACGACATCGGGCTTGCGTACCCGCACTCGAACTCGCCGCACGGAGGGAAAGCGCCCGATGACTCCGTCGGCGACCGCTCCGGCGAGCCCCTCGAGGAGCAGGTACGACGACCCGCCGAACACCTCCTGCACCACATCGGCAATGCGGCGGTAGTCGACGGTGTCCTCGAGCCGGTCGCTCGCGCTCGCATGCTCATCGAGATCCGCCCAGAGATCGACGAGGAAACGCTGACCAAGCCGGCGCTCCTCCTCGAGGTAGCCGTGGTGGCCGAACACGACCAGACCCGCGAGCTCGATGGTCACGCGGTGACCCGCCCGCGCTCGACGGCTGCGGCGACGGCGAGCGCTTCGAACGTCTCGCGCACGTCGTGTGCGCGCAGGATGGTCGCACCGCGTTCGTAGGCAGTGATCGCTGCGCCGATCGAGGCCGGCATCGTTCCGGTCGTCGCAGAGGGATCGCCGAGCACCCTCCCGAGCGTGCTCTTCCGCGAGAACCCGACGACGATCGGCCGACCGATCGCCACGAGCCTGTCGAGATGGCGGATCAGCTCGAGATTCTGGTCAGGTGTCTTCCCGAAGCCGATCCCCGGGTCGAGGCAGATGCGATCCTCCGCGATCCCCTCCCCCACGGCATGCGCGAGCCGCTCCTCGAGGAAGGCCGCCACATCCGACACGACGTCGTCGTAGCGCGGTGCCGCCTGCATGGTCCTCGGTGCGCCTTGCATGTGCATGAGACAGAGGTAGGCGCTTGCCTCGGCGACGACCGCCGCCAGCTCGGGATCCGCGCGCAGTGCCGTGACGTCGTTGACGAGCTCGACGCCGAGCTCGAGCGCGCGGCGCGCCACCTCCGCCTTCGAGGTGTCGATGGACAGCGGGATCCCTACCAGGCCCTCCAGCACCGGCATGACTCGGCGCAGCTCCTCGTCAGCGGGGACCGGATCCGCGCCGGGCCGCGTCGACTCACCTCCCACGTCGACGAGCGCCGCCCCGTCCTCCCGAAGTCGCTTGCCGTGCGCGATCGCGTCCGCGGGCCGCACAAATGCGCCTCCGTCGGAGAAACTGTCGGGAGTGACGTTGAGGACTCCCATGATTGCGGGCCTCGGAAACCGCTCCTCGATCGGCGTCGCGACCGCCATGGTCCGGAGCGTACCGCCGCAGGCATCCGGCATTCCGCGCAGAATGCCGGGTCATGAGCACACCAGCTTCAACCAGCGGCCCACTCGGCCAGCCGCGCGGGATCGCCTTCTGCATCCTGATGGCGATCATCACGCTCGGGATCTACACCCTCTACTGGGTCTTCAAGACACAGGAAGAGGTCAAGAACCACTCGGGCGTTGGCGTCGGCGGCGTCCTCGGGCTCGTCATCTACATCGTCGTCTCGCCGGTGACCTGGTTCCTGATCCCGTCCGAGGTCGGGAAGATGCACCAGGCCGACGGCCGCACCGCACCGTTCACGGGCTGGACGGGACTCTGGCTCCTCCTGCCGATCGTCGGCGCATTCGTCTGGTTCATCAAGATCCAGGGTGCGCTGAACCGGTACTGGGAGTCGAAGGCGGCCTCGTCTTCCGGCGCGGCAGTACCAGCGGCACCAACAGCATAGGTTCGACATGAACCGCGGCGCGAGCCGCTATCCACTGCTTCTCACCGCAACCGCGGTGCTCATTCTCGTGGGCGTGGTCGCGGTCGCGTCCTCCGGATCGAGCTCGGGGGGAACGAATCGCACTCGGCCTCCGGCCGACACCCTCGTCGACACGTTCTGGAGCCTCATGCTCGTGCTCTTCGTCGTCGCGGCCGCGGTCTTCGTCTACGGGCTCACACAGCGGAAGGCGATCGCCCGCGAGATGGCACTCAGAAAGTATCCACGCACCGGAGTCGCGACGTTCCTGTTGTTCGTACTGATCGCCGGAGTCATCTCGTACTTCCGGCTCCGCCACTACAAGCCGCCCGCAATACAGCAGCCGGGCGAGCCGATATTTCCGGTCCAGCCGCACCCGGCTCCGCTCTCCGGCAACCCGGACGTCGTCGACCGGACGCCCGAGTTCGCGTGGATTCCCGTGCTCGTCATCGTCGGGCTCGTCGCACTCGCGATCGTCGCGTACGTCCTCGCGGAGCGAAGGCAACGGCGGTCGCTGGCGCCGGACGACGCCGCTGCAGCGGAGGAGGTCGCCGGTCTGCTCGACGACAGCTTCGACGATCTCCGGGCGGAGCGGGACCCAAGACGGGCGGTGATCGCGGCCTACGCCCGCCTCGAGAGCGCACTCGGCGCGGCTGGCCTGCCCCGCATGCGGGCGGAGACGGCTGAGGAGTACGTCACGCGGATTCTCGGTCGGCTCGAGGTCGAGCGGCGACCCGTGGAGAAGCTCACAAAGCTCTTCGAGGCCGCAAAGTTCTCAGACCACGACGTCGACGAAGCGATGAAGAACGAGGCCATCGGCGCTCTTGCCGACATTCGCGACGAGCTGCGGGCCGCGGCGAGCCGGAGGGCGGCGGAGAGCCTCCTCGCCGTGCCGTCCGAGCCCGAGAGCGCCGCGCCGTCGTGAAGCCCTACCTCGCCCGCGCGACATGGCTCCTTGCGCTGCCTACTCTCGCGCTCGCTTTCGTTCTCGGATTCCTGCCCGGGCGCGCCGAGCTCGCGGCTCGAATCTACGCCCTCGTGGTCGCCGCAGTCGTCCTCGGACTCCTTGTCGCCGCCTTGCGTCGAGCGTACGCGCGGGAGACACCCCTGCGACCCTCCGCCTCGCAGAGCCAGGAGCGGCGAGAGGTGCCTGGATCACTCGCACGGCTCGAGCAGGAGGTGGTTCTCGCAACCGCAAACTCGTTCGACCTCCACGTTCGGCTGCGCCCTCGACTGCGAGTGCTCGCAGTCGAGCGACTCGCTTCGCGGCACGACCTCGACCTCGACCGCGAGCCCGAGCGCGCGCGACGCGTCCTCGGAGACGAGGCGTTCGACCTGGTTCGAGCCGATCGCCCTCCCCCGGCCGACCGCCTGGCCCGCGGAATCGCCATCAAGGACCTCGATCGCGTCGTCGAATCAGTCGAGCGCCTGTGACGATGGAACTCGAGAGCGTCCACGAGCAGTCGGGCCGCGTGCTGGACGAGGTCGAGCGCGCGATCGTCGGGAAACGGGACGCCCTCGAGCTCGTACTCATGGGATTCCTGGCCGACGGCCACGTGCTGCTCGAGGACTACCCGGGCCTCGCGAAAACCCTTGCTGCGCGGTCGTTCGCGCAGGTCCTGAGCATGCGCTTCAACCGGGTCCAGTTCACGCCGGATCTGATGCCGTCGGATGTGACCGGCTCGTCCATCTGGAACCAGCGAGAGTCCGACTTCGAGTTCCGGCCGGGGCCGATCTTCACGAACCTCCTGCTCGGAGACGAGATCAACCGTGCGCCCCCGAAGACGCAGGCCGCGCTGCTCGAGGCGATGCAGGAGCGGCAGGCGACGATCGAGGGCGTCACGCACGCGCTCGGCCCACCTTTCCTCGTCATCGCGACCCAGAACCCGATCGAGTACGAAGGCACGTATCCACTGCCCGAGGCACAGCTGGACCGGTTCCTGCTGCGTACTGCGTTCGGCTACCCGTCGCGTGACGACGAAGTCGAGGTCCTCGACCGCAGGATCGGGCGCCAGGAGGACGAGATCGCGCTCGAGCCGCTCGTCGATCGCGAGACGCTGATCGAGATGCAACGGACGGTCGAGACCGTGCACGTCTCTGACAGCGTTCGCGGCTACTGCGTCGACATCGTCGGCGCGACCCGGGAGTCGCACGCGACCGCGGTCGGCGCGAGCCCCCGCGGCAGTCTCGCCCTGATCAAGCTCGCCCGCGCGAGAGCCGCGATCCAGGGCCGGGACTACGTCCTTCCCGACGACGTCAAGGCGGTCGCCGTTCCAGCGCTCGCGCACCGCCTCGTACTGCGACCCGAGCTGTGGGTGCAGCGAGTGTCCGCGGAGGATGTCGTGCGCGACCTTCTCTCGAACGTTCCGACGCCCAAAGCCGAAGACCTCGCAGCGCCGAGATGACGCGATTCGCAGGCCCTCGGCTCGAGGGCTACGCGATTCTCGTCGGACTCGGCCTGGTCGCCGCACTGACACTGCGTCGTCCCGAGCTCGCAATCCTCGCCGCTCCGTTCGCGCTCGTTCTCGCCGCGGGCCTCCGCCCGCACCCCGCGCCCGAAGTCGACGTCTCTCTCACGCTCGGAGCCGAGCGGGTCATCGAGGGCGAGCCTGTCGCGGCGCAGCTCCGCGTACGTACCGCCACGACGGTCGACCGCCTCGAGGTGCAGCTCGTGCTTCCACCCGGAGCCGAGCTTCTGTCCGACTCGGATGCCTTTGCCTTCCGGCCGCAGAGGGACGAGGAGCGAGTATTCGATCTCGAGCTTCGCTGCCTCAGGTGGGGCTTGTACGACGTCGGTGAGCTCGCCGTGCGCGCCCGCACACCGCTTCGCGTAGTCGGTTGGCAGCGACGTTTCGATCGCCGGCAGCGGCTGAAGGTCTACCCACGCGCCGAGACGCTTCGCCACACACTGGCGCCGCGCGAGACGCAGGTCTTCTCCGGCAGCGAGGTCGCGCGCACGAAGGCCGACGGGGTCGAGTACGCAGACCTACGGGAGTACGTGCCAGGCGACCGTCTGCGCGCGATCAACTGGCGGGCGTCGGCGCGTCGTGACAGGCTCGTCGTGAACGAGAGGCATCCGGAGCGCAACACCGACGTCGTCCTCTTCCTCGATAGCTTCGCGGACGTGCGGCGAGGCTCCAAGAGCACGCTCGACGACGCGGTGCGCGCGAGCGCGACACTCGCCGCTCGCTACCTGGAGCGCCGCGATCGCGTGGGGCTCGTGACGTTCGGCGGCGTGCTCCGCTGGCTGCAGCCCGGGATGGGGCTCGCCCAGCACTACCGGCTCGTCGACACGCTGCTGGAGACCGGGGTCGAGCCGACCTACACCTGGCGCGATGTGAACGTGATCCCCGCCCGCATCCTGCCGCCGAAGGCGCTGGTTCTCGGGATCACACCACTCGTCGACCCGAGGTTCATGGCGACGCTTGCCGATCTACGAGCGCGCGGATTCGACGTCGCGATCATCGAGGTCGATCCGATCCCGATCGTCGCACCGGGTCGAGACGAGTCGGAGCGCCTGGCACACCGCATCTGGGTCATGGAGCGCGACGCGCTCCGAGCTCAGGCTGCGAGCCTCGGAATCGCAGTGGCTCGCTGGGGTGAGAACGTCGAGCTCGACGCAGCACTGGAGGAGGTGGGGACATTCCGGCGCAAGATCGGGCTCGTGCGCGTGTAGCGACTGGTGTCGGTTCAGTGGCGCTCGCGACTGCGCTTGCAGCATCGGTGCTCATCGGCGCGAGCGACACGGTCGTCGAGGTAGGTACCCGCCTTGCCGTCGTGGCGTTGCTCTCGCTCGTCGCGGCGGTGGTGCTCGGCTGGAGCTCGCTCATCCCGGCCTCAGTCGTATTCCTCGGAGCGATGTACGCCGTGCAGCTCGGCGTCGACGACGCTTCACTGGACGTGAAGGCTCCGCTCCTCGGCGTCGGTCTTCTCCTGACCGCCGAGCTCGCCTACTGGTCGCTCGAAGAACGCGCCGTCGTGCGCAGCGACGACGGAGACGGACTGCGTCGGGTCGGAGTACTAGCCGTCCTCGGACTCGCAGCTCTCGCCGCGTGCGGCGTCCTCCTCGCTGCTGCGGATCTCACGCGCCTCCACGGCCTCGCGAGCGACCTGCTCGGAGCAACAGCCGCCGCCGCCGCAGTGTTCGTCATCTTCGTGGCCGGTCGTGCGCAGGCTCGAGAGGGTAAATAGCGCGTTCTAGGTGAGGAGCGGCTCGTAGATCGGTCGCTCGAACGGCCAGTCGTCGCTCGCCAGCCAGTCTGCGACGGCCTGTCTCAGCTGAGGGTCGAGCTCGGCCCGAGACTCCCGCACCCACGAGAGGACGCGCGCATCGTGGACGTCGTCGCCCGCTGGATAGACGTACACGCACCCGAGCACGTCCTCCTCGGGGTCGAGAACCGTGTAGGTGAACCCCGCACGATCGGCGAAGTCTCGCGCATGACGCTCGAGGTCGCCGTGATTCTCCTCGAGGCTCATGACGCGCGGCCACTTGGCGTCAGGCCCGTATCCGGGCAAACGGCGGATGTGCTCGATGCTCGACGACCACGCGGCGAAGTCGCGTTCGTTGTGCTCCGGGCCGAGCGGCTCGAGTCGAAACCCCTCCCCGTCGAGGCGAACCGGTGGCTCGAAGCCGGGCGGGACGAACACGAAGGAACTAGCCGGGGGACTAGCCGGCGAACTAGCCCGGGGAACTAGCCGGCAGCGCCTTCGGGAGGCGGCGGCTGCATGGCCGTACCCGGGAGTGGGCGCGGCTGCGGCTTGAGCTTCGGCTTCTTGTCCGCCTCGGGCTCTGCCGGCGCAATCTCAGGCTCCTCGTCGGGGAAGACCGACTCCTCGGACTCGCCGGCGAGCAGGCGCTCGAACTGCTCCTTGTCGATCGTCTCGCGCTCGATGAGGATCGCCGCGAGCCGATGCAGCTCGTCCATGTGCTCGCGGAGGACGCGGGTCGCCGAGTCGTGTGCTTCCTCGATGACGCGCCGGATCTCGTCGTCGATCTCCTTCGCGACCTCTTCCGAGTAGTCGGGCTCGGAGCCCATGTGGCGGCCCAGGAAGGGGAGGTCATGGTTCTGGCCGAGGACACGTGGGCCGAGCTTCTCGGACATCCCGAAGCGCATGATCATCAGCTTCGCGGTCGCGGTCACCTTCTCGAGGTCGTTCGCAGCGCCCGTCGTCACCTCGTGGAAGACGAGCTCCTCGGCAGCCCGCCCTCCGAGCGTCATCGCGAGCTCGTCCATGAGCGACGACTTCGTGGTCAGGTACCTGTCCTCGGTGGGGAGCGAGATCGTGAGCCCAAGGGCCTGCCCTCGGGAGACGATCGTGATCTTGTGGACCGGGTTCGTGTCCTCGAGGTAGTTGCCGACGAGAGCATGTCCCATCTCGTGGTAGGCCGTGATCTTGCGCTCCTTCTCCGAGAGGAGGCGCGCCTTCTTCTCCGGGCCGGCGATCACGCGCATGATCCCTTCCTCGAGCTCGTCCTGCTCGATCATCTTCTTGCCGCGACGAGCGGCGAGGAGAGCCGCCTCGTTGATCAGGTTGGACAGGTCGGCGCCCGTGAACCCGGGGGTCCCGGCGGCGAGCGTGTCGAGGTCGATCTCCCGCGCGAGCGGCTTACCGCGCGAGTGCACCTCGAGGATCCTGCGGCGTCCGAGGCGATCCGGGCGGTCGACCACGATCTGACGGTCGAAGCGGCCGGGACGGAGCAGAGCCGGATCGAGGATGTCGGGGCGGTTCGTCGCGGCGATGAGGATGATGTTGTCCTTCATCTCGAAGCCGTCCATCTCGACGAGCAGCTGGTTCAGCGTCTGCTCGCGCTCGTCGTGGCCGCCGCCGAGGCCCGCGCCGCGATGGCGGCCGACCGCGTCGATCTCGTCCATGAAGATGATGCAGGGCGACGCCTGCTTTGCCTGCTCGAAGAGGTCGCGCACTCGCGAGGCGCCGACGCCGACGAACATCTCGACGAAGTCGGAGCCGGAGATCGAGAAGAACGGGACGCCCGCTTCCCCGGCGACCGCGCGAGCGAGGAGCGTCTTGCCGGTGCCGGGCGGCCCGTACAGGAGCACGCCTTTCGGGATCCGCGCGCCGAGCGCCTGGAACTTCTTCGGGTTCTCGAGGAACTCCTTGATCTCGTGCAGCTCTTCGACAGCCTCGTCCGCGCCGGCGACGTCCTTGAACGTGACCTTAGGCGAGTCCGGCGACATTCGCTTGGCGCGGCTCTTCCCGAAGCTCATCACCTTCGAGCCGCCTCCCTGCACCTGGTTCATGAGGAAGATCCAGAAGCCGATCAGCAGAACGAACGGAAGGAGGTTGATGAGGAGCGCCCACCAGGTCGATGAACCGGTGCCCTTGGAGTCGAAGGTGACGTTCTCCTTCTCGAGCAGGTTCTGGAACTGGGTCGCGGACTGCGGCGTCGGGTAGTTGACCTTCACCTTGTCACCGCTAACGGCGAGGGTGAGCTTGATCTCCTGCCGGTTCGGGTTGAAGAGCGCCTCGTCGACCGCGCCGTTCTTGACGGCGGCGATCGCCTGCGAGTAGGTCATCTTCCGCTGCTCGGACCGCCCGGGGAGGAGCGTCTGGCTCGCCAGGTAGACGAGCAGGACGATGACGATGAGCGGGAAGAGAGCGCTTCGGAAGAACCGGTTCATAGCTTTTCGCAGGGTAGCACTGTGTTTCTTCGCCGTAACCCACCCCGGCCCTGTCTCCGGGTTACGCGAGTCTAGTCAGCTATGTGGTGTTCGGCACGAGGTCGGGATGCAACACCGCTACGTACGGCAAATTCCGGTATCGCTCTGCGAAGTCCAGGCCGTACCCGATCACGAACCGGTTTGGGATCTCGAAGCCGATGTAGCGCACGGGAACGTCGATCTCGCGCCGTTCGGGCTTCGTCAGGAGCGCGCAGATCTCGAGCGATGCCGGCTTCCGAGCTTGGAGGTTGCGCATGAGGTAGGAGAGCGTGAGACCCGAGTCGATGATGTCCTCGACGACCAACACGTCGCGGTCGGCGACGTTGATGTCGAGGTCCTTGAGGATCCGCACCACGCCGGACGAGTCCGTCGCCGCCCCGTAGCTCGAGATCGCCATGAAGTCGATCTCGCACGGCACCGTAAGCTCGCGCATGAGATCGGCCATGAAGAAGACGGCGCCTTTGAGAACTCCGACGAGAAGCAGGTCGCGTCCCTCGTAGTCCGTCGAGACCTCCACTCCGAGCTCGCGAATGCGCGCCTGCAGCGACGTCTCGTCGATGAGGATCTCGCCTACCCCCTGCTCCAGCTCGGCCTGCGTCATGGATCACCATCTTTCCATGCCCGCACGGCTCCTTCCCAGCCTGGCGCCACGGCGATCCCGGGCACGGCGACGACCTCGTCCCCGGAGACCACGAGCGGCCACGACTCGCGCTGCGCCCTCGGCACCTTCGCGTCCACGAAGAGATCCTGCACCTTCTTCCGGCGCCCGGCGAGCCGGTCGCCCGGACGGCGCGTGCGGACGACGAGCCCGTCGGTGTCGCTCTCGATGCGCCACGGCCCGAATACGACACGACCTTCGAGGCGCAGCTCGTCGTATTCGCGTACGGCTCGAACCCCTCTGCCGAGATCGGCTTGTCCGCTTCCCGAGGTGGACGACAGGAGCTCGGCGAGCGTTCGCTCGAGAGCGCGCGGAAGTCGCGGCTCATCGGAGGCGAGCGCGAGGAGATTCGCGTCGGCGCCTGGATGCAACCTCCTGAGGAGCGGCAGGATCTCCTCACGGATGAGCCCACGCTTCGTGTCACGGTTCGACGAGTCCGTACGGAACTCGAGGCCGTTCTCGCGACAGTAGCGCTCGGTCTCCTCGCGCCACACAGGGAGCAGAGGGCGTACGACCCCGTCCTCTCGGTGCGGCTTGATCGCGCGAGTGCTGCCCGACGAGACGAGCCGATAGAGCACGGTCTCGACCTGATCGGACGCCGTATGCGCAGTCGCCCGCAGGCCGAGTCCTCGGGTCAGCTCGTACCGGACCGTTCGTAGGGCGGCTTCGCTCGGCCCCCCCGACTGCACGCTCTCCGCGACGAGCACTCGTGCGCCCATGCGTTCCTGGCAGAAGCGAGCGTCGTCCACGGACTCCTGGCCGCGCAGGCCGTGGTCGACGTGAACCGCCGAAACCCGGTAACCGAGTCCGCCGAGCACGTGCCAGAGGCACGTCGAGTCGGCCCCGCCGGATACGAGGCAGACGACGGGACCACCGGTCGGGATCAGGTCGTTGCGGTGAATCCAGTGCTCGACGCGCTCTGCTACTTGCTCTGCTGTTCGCTGGGGCTCGGCGCTAGCCATGCCCCGATTGTGCCCGCTCCCTCAGCCTCCAGCGCGGAGCGCGAACGCGTCGACCACGTCCGAGGCTCGAGGCGCCTCGACGGTGACGGGCTCCCCGTAGTCGAAGAGCTCCATCTCCATTGCTGCTTTGGCCTGCTGCGACTGGCCGGGCGACGTGAACACGAAGCTCAGCTTCATGCGGCGGACGAGGTTGTCCTCGTCGACCCAAACGTCGACGGGGACGCTCGCGACTGCAGTCGGCATGCTCTGGAGCTGAGCGAGGAAGCCCTGCTGGCCGGACTCCTTCGCCGCTCGCGCGAGCGCTTTCTGCCAGTCGACCGCTGCAAAGTAGTGCGCCGTGGAGACACCGCGAACGTCCTCGGTGCCGATGCGGGTGAGCTTGCCCGATATCGACCGCAGGTAGTCGAGAGTCTCACGAGGGTCGCTGCCCTTCGCGAAGGACTGGATCTCGCCGAGATCGACACCCCGAAGGGCAGCCGCCTTGGCGAGGTCGACCTGCACCCACTCCTTGCCGGACGGGAGCTGGCTCTCGAGGAACGGCATCCGCATGTATGCATTGGTTCCGTCGACGCGCATCTCGAGCTTCCACTTCGACGCATCCGTCAGCTCGTCGGGTGCGTTACCGCCGAGGGCGCCCGCGACTCCGCTCATGAGCTTGGCGAACGAGCTGAGGTCCATCGTCATCTGTGCTTTCCGGGCCGGCGTGTCGAAAGCACCATTTGCCGAGAACGCGAGCGGAGCGTCGAACCCGGGGACGTCCATGGAGAACGTCATCTCGAACTTGGCCGAGTCCGCCTTGTCCGTGGCATCCGCGACCGGCGTGAGGTCGTCGAGCACCGGCAACGCCGCCGCCCCCGTGCCCTGGCTGCCGCCGCACCCGGCGACGAACACCGTCGCGAGCGCGATCAGGGCAACCGGAAGGAGACGCCAAAGCCGCACCATCACTGCATCACCACGGAGCGTCGGCTCCGCGGCCCCTGCGGTCATCCTTCCTTCGAGGGATCCCTGAAAGTCGGAGCCAGGCTCCAGGCCTCGAGCACGAGTGCGGCGCAGTCCACGTCTGCGGCCGAAAGCCGGTGCGCAACCGCGTGAGGGACCGGAGTCATGCGCGCAGCGGGCACGAGGCCCGCGACGGCATCGAGGACGTAGCGAACCATGAGAGCGTGTCCGACGACGAGGACGGCAGGCTCTCGGAGCTCGAGCAGCTGGCGCAGCGCACCGGCAAAGCGGGCTGCACCCTGCGCCCGGCTTTCCCCTCCCCCAGGCGCGGGAACGTCGGGAGGCGTGTTCCAAGCCCACGCGCGATAGTCGGGAAGCGGACCGCCGTCGAAGCTTCCGAAGCCGATCTCGTTGAGCTCCGGAACCTGGAGCCGTGGAGTGTCTCGTTCGGCGAGAGCGAGCTCGAGCGTCTCCTGCGTCCTCAGGAGCTGGGTCGCGACGCCGATGTCGATCTGCTCCCCAGCGAGCGCGGTCGCGAGGCGTCGGCCTTGCTCGACTCCCTCCGGCATGAGCCCTTCTCCTGGAGGCGTGCCCGATGCAGTGCCGTCCCCGCGGTTCGAGACCGCAAACGCGTGCCGAGCGAGATGAAGCGTCTCCACCGTCTAGAGGAGAAGGGAGCGGTAGTCGAGCACGTGATCCATGCCGATGGACTCATAGAGCCGAATGGCAGCGGTGTTCTCGGCCCGAACGAACAGGCAGACGGACGGGACGCTCTCGAGCAGCAGGCGGCAGAGGTCCCGCAGGCCGCGGGCCCCGAAGCCGCTCTGGCGGACGAACGGATCGACCCAGACCTGTTGGAGCTGGACGGCCGACGGCGTCCATGCGGATGCCTCCGCCTTGAAGAGGATCACCTCGTCCTCCACCCAGACCCACGATCGCCCCTCGTCGATCTGGCTGCGAGTGCGCCAGCGGAAGCCATCTGCGTCGCGGCGCAGCGGGTCGACCCCGAGCTCTTGCTCGTGCGCCGCGGCGCAGGCCGGGAGCAGGAGCTCGAAGTCATCGGGGGTCGCGCGTCGCAGCGTCGTGTCGCCCGACTCGGGTGGCTCGGCGATATGGAAGACGGGTTGGCCCGGACGATCCTCCCGGGGACGGGGCAGCCTCGAGGACGCCGCCTCCCAGAGCTCGCCGACGGCGCGCGCCTCCCCGATGAGCATGAGCGGCGCCGCGCGTGCGACGTCGCGAGCAAAGCCGCCACACCCATGGCCGGACGGGACTGCGTTCGCACCGACGTGGCAGAGCGCGACGAGCTGCTCGTCGTCAGCGAGCCCCACGAAACGGCCGAGGCCCCGCCGAGCGACGTCCTCGAGGAAGACGCGCTCGATCGGATCCTCGGCACAGAAGCGCAGGATCTGCTCACGCGTGGGATCGACGAGTTTGGGCGTCATTCGCCGGACAACTCTACGGCGGCGCGCCGCCGGTTCCTCGTCCCTCGTGCGACACGGAATCCGTAGGGTTTCACGCATGCCTATCCACCTTCGCGGAGATCCCGGCGACTACGCCGATGCCTGCCTCCTCCCGGGCGACCCGCTCCGGGCGAAATACATCGCCGAGACGTACTTCGAAGACGTCCGGCAGGTGAACGAGGAGCGCGGGCTCCTCGGGTACACGGGCACGTGGGAGGGGAAGCCGGTGTCCGTCCAGGGGACGGGTATGGGTTGTCCCTCGGCGACGATCGTGTTCGAGGAGCTCATCCAGCTCGGCGTCACACGTCTCCTGCGCGTAGGTACCTGCGGCGGCCTCCAGCCTGGCCACGCCCTCGGAGACATGATCGTCGCGCTCTCGGCGGTACCCGCCGACGCCACTGCGACACACCTCGTTGCCGGCGAGCCTCACTGCCCGACCGCCAGCTGGGAGCTCATCCACGAGGCCGTTCATGTGGCGAAGGAGCGAGGGGAGAAGCTCCACGTCGGCCCCATCGTCTCGAGCGATCTCTTCTACAACCCGGACGGGGGCCAGTACGAGCGCTGGTCGAAGCGAGGCATTCTCGCGGTCGAGATGGAGGCCGCAGCGCTCTTCACGCTGGGCGCACTGCGCGGCGTCCTCTCCGGCTGCCTCCTCACCGTGAGCGACATGGTCGTCGAGGGCGAGTTCGTCCGCATCTCCGACGACGAGCTCCGAGCCGCTGTCGACCGCATGACCCGGGTCGCGCTCGACACCGCGACCGCGACCCATTAGCACGAAGGCCGTTTTCCTCGTCAACCCGGCGTCCGCCGGTGGCAGCACCGGGCGCCGATGGCCAGAGATCGCGCACCACTGTGCGTCCCTCGGCCTGACCGGTGACGCGCTGCTCTCGCAGGAGCCCGGCCAGCTCGGATCGCTCGCCAGGGAGGCCGTCGAGGGCGGCGCGACGCTCCTCGTCGTCGTGGGCGGCGACGGCTCCGTCAACGAGGTCGTGAACGGCGTCGGCGATCTCGAGGGCTTCGAGCTCGCCGTCCTCCCGAACGGCACTGGCTGGGACTTCGTCCGGACGTTCGGTATCTCCCGCAAGCTCGACGAAGCGGTTCAGACCGCGCTCACGGGCAACGTACGGGAGATCGACCTCGGAGTCGTCACCTACCGAACGTGGGCCGGCGGCGAGGGTCGAGCGTACTTCGCGAACGTCGGCAGCGCTGGAATCAGCGGCGCGATCGCCAAGCGTGCGAACGAGACCTCGAAGGCTCTCGGCGGCAAGGTGTCGTACTACTGGGCGACGCTCGCGGTGTTCGTCGGCTGGCAGACGGGCGAGTTACGCGTCTCGGTGGATGAAGAGATCCGCGGCGGTCGCATGATCGACGTGATCGTCACGAACGGCCGGTACCTCGGGGGCGGCATGATGATGTGCCCCGAAGCGGAGCCCGATGACGGCCTCTTCGACGTCCTCCTGATCGGCGACGTGACGAAACGCGATCTCCTCTTCGTGCTCCCGAAGACCTACCGCGGCAACCACCTTCCGCACCCGAGGCTCGAGGTCCTGCGTGGACGCGTCGTCAACGTCGACGCAGACGAGCCGCTCCCGATCGAGATCGACGGCGAGCAACCGGGGACCACGCCGGCGCGCTTCGAGATCGTGCCGAAGGCGCTGCGCCTGCGAGTTCCCGCGACGAGCTAAGCGGGGTCGCTCGGTTCGGGCTTGCCGGAGGACGTCGAGCGGCTCGCGGCGGTCTTCGGCTTCTTCAGGGCGGCGAGCTCCTTCTCGAGCTTCGCAACCCGCGCCTCGAGCGCGTCGATCCCGCGGACCTTCTTGGCGAGGTCGTCTACTCGGGTACGGAGCTCGTTGACCGCGGTGAGGGCCCTCTGGCCACCCGGAAGCTCGGAGATCCGCTGCAGTGCCTCCTCGCCGGCGTCAGCAAGCCTGGCGATGAAGTCCTTGTCCGGGGTCGTCTCGGGCTTGGTGCTTGTGGGCATGCGCTAGTCATACCATTCGGCGCGTCGTTTCGAAAATGTCGCCCGCGGTTGGCGTTGACACGAAACGCACGACGTGAGAGCGTCGCATCCTCATGCGGCGTTCGTTCGACTTCGTACGAATCATGCTCGCGCTCGCCGGGTTTGCGGCGATCCTCAGCGCTGGCGCAGCGGCAACACCGGCCGCAAACGACATCGCGATCCAGGTCGGAATCGGCACCAAGGGGGTCATCGACTCCAGAACGACTGCGCTCTCGAGCTTCTCGCTCAGCCTCATCGTGTCGGGATCCTCGGCCGGGCCGGTGACGGTGGCGGTCAAGTTGCCTCAAGGACTCTCCTGGGAAGCTGGTCCTCCGAGCGCAGCGGAGGGTTGCTCAGGCACTGCCGACGTCACCTGCAGCGGAACACTCCAGACAAGCACAGGCGGCACGTACGCGTTCTGGGCCTGGAGAGTCGTCGCGGCGCAGACCGGTAACTACGCGATCACCGCATCCGCGACGTCCCCCGAGACCGACCCCGACCTCTCCAACAACAGCTTCACGTTTCGGTTCGACGTCGTCGACCCTGCCTCAGGCGGCGGCGGCTCGGGAGGCGGAGGCGGTGGCGGTGGAGGAGGCGCAGCCACCGTTTCGGCTGGCGCAGCGAAGCTCACTCCGGCGAAGCCGAAGGCCGGCTCTCTCGTCACGGCGAGCGTGCGAGTAACTGCGGGCGGAGCTCCGGTGCGACCCACGAGCGTCGCCTGCAGCGCGACGCTCAACGGCGGGAAGGTGAAGGGCGCGCCGAAAGCGGCGGCGGGCACGGCGTCCTGTCGCTACCGCACCTCGAAAGCAGCGAAGGGAAAGACGCTCCGCGGCTCCGTCTCTTTCACCGCGCGCGGCAAGAAGTTCACGAAGCGGTTCTCGGCGAGGCTCGGCTAGGCGAACGCGGCAACGAGCGCGGCGAGCGTCTCTCCGGCGCCGCCGTCGATCTTGACCACCGCCTGTTCGTCCAACGACGTCGGGCCGCGATTCACGATCGCGAACGCGCGCGCCTCGAGCGGAAGCCCGGCCACCGGCCACACCTCGAGCGACGAGCCGACGACGAGCACGAGCTCGGCTGCTCGCGAGAGCTCCGTCGCCCGCTCGAGAGCACCCGGCGGGAGGAGCTCGCCGAAGAGCGTCACTCCCGGCTTCAGCACGTCGCCGCAGTGGACGCAGACCGGCACAGGGCTCCGCTCCAGCTGTACGAGGACGTCGTCGAGGCCCGCACTCCAGAGGCAGCGGAGGCAGACGGCCGTTCGAATGGAACCGTGCACCTCGACGACTTCGCGGCTGCCTGCTCGCGTGTGGAGCGTGTCGATGTTCTGGGTGACCACCGCCGACACCACCCCACGCTGCTCGAGCTCCGCGAGGGCGTGGTGGCCGACATTCGGCTCCGCGGCGAGCAGCGAGTGGATGCGTTCCCGATAGAACGCCCACACGCGCTCCGGATCGCGCGTGAAGGCCTGAATCGACGCGACCTCGAACGGATCGATCTCGGCCCAGATCCCGCTCGCAGAGCGGAAGTCGGGGATCCCGCTCTCCGTGGACATCCCGGCGCCCGTGAGCACCACGCACGGCTGGCGCTCGCGCACGAGCTCGACCAACGCGTCAACGGGCATCGCGGGATCTTAGGCTTGCGTCCGTGGACGGCTTCTCGTTCTCGACGGACATCCGAATCCGGTTCGCGGAGACCGACGCCCAGGGCATCGCGCATCACGCGTCGTTCGTCGTATGGCTCGAGGTCGCTCGCGTCGCCTACCTCGAGGAGTTCGCCGGCGGCTACCAGGCGATCAGGGATCGGGGGATCGAGGCACTCACGACCGAGGTGTTCGTCCGCTACCTCCAGGCGGCCTACTTCGACGAACGACTCGTCGTCTGGACGCGCTGCGTCGACCTTCGGGGCGCTCGCTTCCGCTACGAGTACCGCATCGAGCGCGACGGCGAGCTCGTGGCGGAGGCCCACTCGCGCCACGCGATCGTCGACCGAGAGACGTTCCGCCCCACGCGCGTGCCCGCATGGCTCGTGGACGCCGTTGCTACGGCTGAGTCGGAGGCGGATTAGACGGCGCGTCGGCGGGTTTCCCGCCCTTGGGCGGAGGCTTCGCCGGCGGGGTCTCCTCCTTCGGCTTCGTGCCGACGCGGATGACTCGAGTCTCGCCCTTGTACGACGTGTTCCACGTCTCGGTCCGCATGAGCTTGCCGTCAGCGCCGTAGATCGTCCGCTCGACCGACGTGCGACTCGGCGAGGATCCCTCTTCGTCGACGACGGTCGAGCCCTTGGGGAGCGTCGGGTCCTTGATCCGCTCCACCGGGGCGCTCCCGGTGATGGTCATCGTCCCGGGAGAGCTCTCGACACGGCGCTTTTCCCCTCCGTAGATCGACACGCGGATCCCGTCGGACTCCGGCGAGCCCTTGACCAAGACCCAGCTCTTCGTGTCGTTCTGGAATTTGAGGTCGAGGGACGGCCAGTAGACGGTCGCGTCGCGGCCAAGCTGATAGCGACTGATGTAGAGG
Source organism: uncultured Actinomycetes bacterium (assembly GCA_963734825.1). Taxonomy (GTDB): domain Bacteria; phylum Actinomycetota; class Thermoleophilia; order Gaiellales; family Gaiellaceae; genus GMQP-bins7. Next base: position 511,713 of record CAVTIQ010000006.1, read on the forward strand.
CTGTGCGGGTTCCGCTCGGTGATCCTGAGCCCGGACTCCCACGCGGCGTTGAACACCGTCGTCGCGACCTGCGAGGTACCACCACCGACCTCCTCCTCGAACTCGGTGCCGATGATCACCGGGGCGGACCGGAAGCCACGTTCGACCGTTCGCTCCCCGATCGCCGAGTTGAGCGAGAACGTGCCGCCCGGGGGCACGAGCGTCCCGTCGAGGTACGTGACTCCGAGCCGCAGGTTCGTGATCCGGTCGGCGGTGCCGGAGTAGTACGTCTTGTACGAGCCCATCTGCCGATCGATGCCCATCGCCCGCACCTCGGCAGTCGAACGCTCCGGTGCCGCACGCGCGACGACGATCGTCGCGGAGCGATTCGTAGGAGACGTGGCCGCCCGTAGGAGCCTGCGCGCGGTGGTCGGCACGTCGAGCTCCGTACCGTCTCGCGCCGGAACGACGCGGACCGAGTCCCCAGACACCGTGAAGCCGGCATCCACGGGCGGATGTCCGACGCGATCGGCGAGCGTCCGGAAGTAGGCGTCGGCCGCAGCACCGCCGATGGCGAGGTGAGTCGCTCCGCCGCGAGGCAACGAGAGCAGCTCGGCGATCCGCGAGCGCCGGATACGCCAGCTCCTCGTCTCGCCTCGGAGGAAGACGGGTTGAGACACGGCGATGCGAGCACGACGAGCCACCGGCTCGAGCATCGCTTCGGTCACTCGAGGCGCCTGCACCCGTACCGGCAGCGTCACTGCCCCTCCGCTCCGCTCGACGGAGGCCAGCGTCCGAACGACGGCATCAGCTGCCGGCTCGCGCTCGAGGCGCCGACCCGCGCGATCGGCAACGATCCCGATCCGGAGGCCATGCCGGACCACGGCGGCGTCCTTCGGTACCTGCTCGACGTCGGCCGCGATCGTGTCGAGCGCGTACTCGAGAGCGGCGTTCGAGACGGCAACCGGCGGCAGGATCTCCGCTCCGAAGAAGCGGGTGTGGAGGCGACGGAACCCGCGCAAGGGACCGAATCCGCCGCTCGTGCGGGTGGCAGCAGCAACGGCCGAGCCCCAGTCGGGCTCGACGCCGAGTTGCTCGGCAGCGAAGGAGTACGACCTTCCGTTGGCGAGGAAGGTCACCGGCTCGGCCGAGACTGCGCTGTACTTGCTCGAGAGCTCGGCGACGGCGTCCGATCGGGTGAGCCCGCCGACGTCGATGCCTCCGACACTCGTGCCTTCTGCGAGCTCGGATGGCGAACCGGCGTATGCCAGGCCGACGAGAGTCGCGACGACGAGCGCGACGCCCGCCCCGAGGACGAGCGCGAGCACCGTCGAGCGGCTACTGCTGCCTCGACGAACTCCGGACGAGAGGAAAGGCGACTCGACACGCACGGGACGCCTGATTCTATCGGCGGCCGGCCGTCTCGAATTGTCGCAATTTCGTTATCAACGCGGTCAACAGCTGTGCGCACCTCGCCGATATGATCCGCAGTGGGTGGTGGGCCGGGGTGCCCCGAAAGAACCGCCTCAGAACACGAACAACTCGACCCCGCCGGAGACGTAGAGCTCGACTCCGGTGATGTAGGCCGCCATGTCGGAGCAGAGGAATGCGATCGCGTTGGCGATGTCCTCGGGCTCGCCTGGGCGCTTGAGCGCCGTGCGCGCGACGATCCGTTCGTTCATCGCGGCATTCGCCATGTGGTACGCCTCGGTTCCGATGACCCCGGGGACGATCGCGTTGCACGTGATCCCGTGGCGGGCACCCTCCATCGCGAGTGTCTTCGTGAGGCCGAGCACGCCTGCCTTGGTCGTGGAGTAGCTCGCCTGCCCGAAGCCGCCGAGCGTGCCCGCGACGGATGCCATGTTCACGATCCGCCCCCACCCGCGCTCCTTCATGTGCGGCCAGACCGCCTGGGCGCAGTTGAAGGATCCGCTCAGGTTCACCCGGAGGTCACGCTCCCAGAGCTCCGGGCTCTGATCGTGGAACTGTCCCACGTGGTCGAGCGTGGCGGCGTTGTTCACGAGGATGTCCACCGAGCCGAGCTCCTGGACGGTTCGGTCGACCGCTGCGGCGACCTCGTCGCGGTCGGTGACGTCGCACCGGAGCGCGAGCGCGCGACGTCCGAGCGCGCGAATCTCGTCTGCCGTCGACTCGGTGTGGATCAGCCCTTGGGTACGGGCCACGGTTGCCAGCGCGCCCCAGCGATCCGTCTCCTCGGAGACCTCTGACTCCACGAGGATGTCTGCGACGACGACGTCCGCTCCCGCGCGCGCCAGCGTCAGCGCATCGGCGCGTCCGAGCCCGCGCGATCCGCCCGTAACGAGCGCGACGCGTCCGGAGAGATCGATCTCGATAGCCATGGCGTGACCCTAGTCGCCGCGCGGAAGGAAGATCTCCTTCGCGATGACGAGTCGCTGGATCTGCGAGGTCCCCTCGTAGATCTGGAAGAGCTTCGCGTCACGCATCAGCTTCTCGACCGGGTACTCCTTCATGTAGCCGTACCCTCCGAACACCTGGACCGCGTCGGTCGTCACCTTCATCGCGGTGTCGGCGGCGAAGCGCTTCGCGAACGACGATTGCAGCGTCGCTCGCTCGCCCTGGTCGTGGAGCCAGGCCGACTGCCAGACGAGCAGCCGCGCGGCCTCGATCTCGGTCGCCATGTCCGCGATCATGAAGCTCACGCCCTGGTGCATCGCGATCGGGACGTCGAACGTCACGCGTTCCTTCGCGTACTCCACAGCGAGCTCGTATGCAGCCTGCGCGACGCCTACCGCGCCCACAGCCGTACCCGGACGCGTGAAGTCGAGCGTCTTCATCGCGATCTTGAAGCCCTCACCTTCCCCGCCGAGGCGGTTCGCCGCCGGGACGACGACGTCGGTGAGCGCGAACGCCGAGGTGTCGGTCGCCCGCTGGCCCATCTTGTCGAGGTGCTTCTCGATCTGCACGCCCGGCGTGTCCATCGGGACGATGAACGCCGAGATGCCCCTATGGCCCTTGGTTGGATCCGTCTTCGCGAAGACGACCGTCCAGGTCGCCCGGCCGGCATTCGTGATGAAGGTCTTCGATCCGTTCAGGACGTACTCGTCCCCGCGGCGCTCCGCCGTGGTCTTCATGCGCGCGACGTCGGAGCCCGCATCCGGCTCGCTCAACCCGAACGAGCAGAGGATGGGCTCCTCGAGAAGCGGCGGCAACCACTGCTCGCGCTGTTCGTCCGTTCCCGAGATGAGAACGGGAGCGGCGCCGAGGCCGTTGGCCCCAATCGACGTGCCGATCCCCGAGCAGCCCCAGTAGAGCTCCTCCCCGACCAGCATCCCATCGAAAGCCGACAGACCAGGCCCGCCGAGCGACTCGGGGACGTGCAGGTTCATGAGGCCGACCTCATGCGCCTTCGCGATCACGTCGACGGGGTGAGTCGAATGCTCGTCGTACTCGGCGGCCTTCGGCCGGATCTCCTTCTCCGCGAACTCGCGCGCCAGTGCGCGCAACTCGCGCTGCTCGGGCGTCAGCGCGAACGAGACACCGCCGGCGACGCCGGCCTCCAGAGTTGTCACAGCTCTTCGCTCCTCTTCGATTGACTAGTCAGTCAAGTAGTGTAGGGCGATGCCTCGGCACGGGTCAAGGCGTGGCGAGGCGTTCCGTAGGATGTGACCGTGACGGCGACGACGACCACCGAGCTCCCCGCCCTCGACCCGCTCGACTTCCTCGCGCTCGACGCCCTCCTCGACGAGGAGGAGAAGGCGATCCGCGACACGGTGCGGCAGTTCGTCCGCGACCACGTGCTGCCCGAGGTGGGCGACTGGTTCGAGAAGGGCATCTTCCCCCGCGAGATCATGAGCGAGCTCGCCAAACTCGGCCTCTTCGGGATGCACCTCGAGGGCTACGGCCTACCGGGTGCGAGCTCGGTTGCCTACGGCATCGCCTGCATGGAGCTCGAGGCGGGCGACGCCGGCGTTCGGAGCGCGATCTCCGTCCAGGGATCGCTCGCGATGTTTCCGATCTGGCGCTGGGGCTCCGAGGAGCAGAAGGAGCGATGGTTGCCGCAGATGCACTCCGGAGAGGTCATCGGCTGCTTCGGCCTGACCGAGCCCGACGCCGGCTCGGATCCGGGGTCGATGCGAACCCACGCCCGGCGCGACGGCTCGGACTGGATCCTGAACGGCGCCAAGATGTGGATCACGAACGGCACGATCGCCGACATCGCGATCGTCTGGGCTCGCACTGACGACGGCGCGATACGAGGGTTCATCGTGGAGACGGGGACGCCAGGTTTCTCGGCCCCGGAGATCCACAAGAAGCTCTCGCTGCGCGCGTCCGTCACGTCCGAGCTCGTCCTCCAGGACGTGCGCGTGCCCGACGAGAACGTCCTGCCGGGGGTGACCACACTCCGTGGCCCGCTCTCGTGCCTGAACGAGGCGCGCTTCGGGATCGTCTGGGGCGCGGTGGGCGCCGGGCGCGCCTGTTTCGAGTGCGCGCTCGATTACGCGAAGGAGCGCATCGTCTTCGGCAAGCCGATCGCCGGATACCAGCTGACACAGCAGAAGCTCGCCGAGATGGCGCTGGAGCTCAACCGCGCCTCGCTCGTCGCGCTCCACCTCGGGCGCATGAAGGACTCGGGAACCTTGCGGCCCGAGCACGTGAGCCTCGGGAAGATGGGGAACGTTCGCGGCGCCATGGACGTGGCTCGCAGCGCGCGCACGATCCTCGGCGCCAACGGCGTCACGCTCGAGTACCCGGTGATCCGCCACGTGAACAACCTCGAATCGGTCCTCACCTACGAGGGAACGCACGAGGTTCACACACTGGTTGTCGGCGAGGCGCTCACCGGCGAGAACGCGTTCCGCTAGTCCTCGCCCTCCCAGTACTCGAGCTCGGGGCCGGGCCGGCTGAGGAGGATCCGCTCCCCGGCGACGCTCCGCGCACCGATCTTTCCGCTGTCCGGGTACTCGACGATGTCGGGCGCGAGCAGCGTCGAGAGCATGAGGACGCGGATCGGGAAGTCGGTGCGGTTCGAGACCTGGTGGTGCCCGTCCTTCCCGCGTCGGAAGCAGACGACATCCCCCTCCGCGAGCTCTTGCTCGCCGTCCTGCGTCCGCAGCGTGGGGCGTCCGCGCACGACCACGAGCCACTCCTCGTTCGCGTGATGAGTGTGGTACGGCCACAGCCGGTCACCGGGCTCGAGCTCGTACAAGCTGCCGCCCATGAGCTCGCTCCCGATACGAGCGCCGACCCAGGCGTCCTTGCTCCGCCAGCCGTCGCGCTCCTCCGTCCGGTCCCACTCGTCGCCGTTCAGGTTGAAGACCTTCATGGGGCGAGAGCCTAGGCGCAGAGGCCGCCGAGCGCGAGGTCGATCGCGGTTCTCTCCGCCCGCTCGACCTCGTCCTCGCCGTCAGGCAGTTGCCCGAGCACCCACCCGGTGAGCACCTCTTCGAGCCCCCCGTACACGACCCAGCTTGCAAGGCGCGCGTCGATGTCGCGACGGAAGGCGCCTGTTGCCTGACCTTCCTCGATGATGCGCTGGAGGATCTGGAACGCCTCACCTACATCCTCGACTTGCCCCTGGAGCTGCTGGCTCCGGGCGACCTCCCGGACCATGACGGTCACGAGGGCGGGATCGTTGCGCCAGGTTCGGAGCAGGATCTTCGCGATTCCCTCGATCTTCTCCTGGGCCGGCTCAGCGGCTGCCTCGACAGCGCGGAAGCGTCCGATGAGCTCTCCCCAGTTCTCGACGAAGATGGTTCGCAAGACGTCGTCCTTCGACGCGAAGTAGTGGTAGAGAAGCCCGTGTGCAACGCCGGCGTCCGCGGCGATGTCCGCAACGCGTGCGCCGTGATAGCCGTGATCCGCGAACACGCGAATCGCGGCATCGAGGATGAGCTTGCGCTTGTCCTGGGCGATTGAACCGTCAGTCAACTCGTCGAGGATAGAGATACGCTCGGCCCCGGTGCAAGATGCCCCGGTGCAAGATCTCGGGCAACCGCTGGCAGGCATCCTCGTCGTGGACTTCACGCGGTACCTCCCGGGCGCGTACGCAAGCCGCGAGCTGCATCGGCTCGGGGCACGGGTCGTGCGCGTCGAGCCGCCAGGGGGCGACCCGATGAGACCTACGGCGACCGCATGGGACACCGCCTTGCGTCAGGGGACGGAGTCCGTCGTGTGCGACCTGAAGGACGATGCCGGTTTCGCGCAAGCGCTCTGCGCACGAGCCGACGTCGTGCTCGAGGGGTTCCGGCCCGGGGTCGCCGAGCGGCTTGGAATCGGCCCAACGGACGTCCCCGGCACCACCGTGTACTGCTCGATCACCGGGTTCGGCCTCGACGAGCCTCACCGCGGCCGCGCAGCGCACGACCTGAACTACCTCGGCTGGTCGGGGGCGCTCGCCGACACCGCGCCGTCGCTCCCCCCGATCCAGGTCGCCGACCTCGCCGCCGGCGCGCTCGGAGCCGTGACACGAGTCCTCGCAGCACTTCTCGCGCGCGAGCGGACCGGAGAGGGGGCGCACATCGTCGTCTCGATGACGCACGGCTCGCACGACCTGGTCTCACACCGGCTCGGGGGCGAACCGGTGCCCCGAATGCTCACGGGTGGGCTCGCGTGCTACCGCATCTACGCGACCGCGGACGGACGGCATCTGACGGTCGGCGCGCTGGAACCGAAGTTCTTCGCTCGCCTGTGCGAGCTCGTCGGACGACCGGAGCTTGCGGAGACACAGTACGACGAGGATCAGGAGGGGCTGGCGACCGAGCTGAGCGCTGTCTTCGCGCAGCGCACGCTCGGTGACTGGCTCGCCCACTTCGAAGGAGAAGACGTCTGCGTCGGGCCCGTGTGGACGCGTGAGGAGGCGGCAGCCGCCTTCGGGACGACAGAGCTCCCCGTGCCCGTCCGGCTCGGCGCGCACACGGAGCAGTGGCAACGCGAGCTAGGGCTGTAGCCCAAGGGCGGCCGGTAGGGCGTACAGCGTGTCGATCCGGTCCTCGGCACCCACGTGGAGACCGTCGCGATCGAGGAGGATCGCACGCATTCCGAGCGATCTTGCGCCCTCGATGTCGTCCTCGTACGAGTCGCCGACCATCGCCGCCTCCTCCGGCGTGACGTCGAGCGCCTCGAGGGCCGCGACGAAGATCGACGGATGCGGCTTCGTTCTCCCGTGCGCCTTCGAACCGATGACCGCGTCGACGTCGAGCGAGTGGTGGCGGGTGAACTCGTCGAGGTCGCGCTGCCCGTTCGAGACGAGCCCGATGCGCAACTCGTGCCGCCGGAGCTCGGCGAGCACGGGTGGCGCGTCCTCGTACAGCGAGAAGTTCTCGTGCCGCTCCCACTCGCGCACCATGTCCACGGCGCACGCTCGCGCCCGGTCCGGGTCCCCTCCCATGCCGACCACGATCCGTTCGGTGAAGACGATCCAGATCTCCTCGTCGTGCACGAGCTCGCGATGCCGCTGGAGCTCCTCGATGGCATCGGTGCGCGCCTGCCCGTAGCGACCAGGGTCGAGGACGAGCCCGTGCCGCTCACCCAGCCGCCGGTACCCCTCCGGCCCGAGCTCGGGGCCGGGCCGGAAGAGCGTGAAGTCGACGTCGAAGAGGACAGCCCTGAGCACCGGAAGAGAATAGGCACGTGACCCGTACCGGGTTGTCGGCTCGACCGAAATGCCGAAGGGCGATTCATTCGCCCGTAGGGCCTCACCCGGCCGAGCTCGATACCAGTGGCTGAAGAAGGGGGCACACGGGGGAAACATGGTTTCCCCCGTGATTAGTCGGGGTGCCCAGATTCGAACTGGGGACCTCTCCGACCCGAACGGAGCGCGCTACCAGGCTGCGCCACACCCCGAGCGCGCACAGGGTACCGGCTCAATGGACGCAGTGGTGCGCGGGCGTTGCGACGAACGCGCGGACCGGAGTATGCTCAGATCAATGGATGTTCTCGAGGAGCGGGCCTAGTGACCCGCACACACGAAGGAGCAACCTGGAGCCCGACAGCGCACCGTGCGCGGCGGGCCTTTTTTATGCCCTGCGTCCTATCGCCGAGGAGGAGTCGATGCCAAACCACCTGACGCCCGACGAGCTCGCCAAGGAGACCGGGATCGACCGCGACGAGGTGATCCGGATCTGTGTCGAGGAAGGCATTCCCATCTACCACGGGAAGATCGACAAGACGCTCTTCCAGGCATCGCACGAGGCCGTCGGGGCAGGAGCCGGAGCGTCTGCCTCGCAGTAGCCTGCGGCACTCTTGATCGAGTCGGGGCGTGGAGATCGACCACGTCTTGATCGCGGTCTCGGATCTCGAGACCGCGGCGCGCAATCTCGCGCGCGCGCACGGGCTGACCGCCTACGAGGGAGGTCGCCATCCCGGTTGGGGCACCGCGAACTGGATCGTGCCGCTGGGAAGCTGCTACCTCGAGCTCATCGCGATCGTCGACGAGCAGGAGGCACGCGAGAGCCTCCTCGGGCATTGGGTCGGGGCGGCGGAGGACGGCGCGCTCATTGGTTGGTCAGTTCGCCCACGCGATCTGGACTCGACGGCGACTCGACTTGGAATCGAGGTGACCGAAGGCTCGCGAACCCTCCCCTCGGGAGAGCACACCACCTGGCGTACGGCCGGCGTCGAGGACGCCTCGAGGCATCGGTGGCTCCCCTTCTTCATCGAGCGCGCGGGCTCGACGCGCTTCCCGGGCGCAGCTGGAAACCCGGTCGCGGAGATCTCGCGCCTGGAGATCGAGGGAGACCGCGAAGAACTCGCACGCTGGCTCGACAACGAGTCGCTCCCACTCGACGTCCGGCCCGGCGATGCCGGCGTCGCGATGGTCGTGCTGAACGGGCCCGACGGCGAGATCGTCGTCGAGCGACCGGCTCGCTAGCTCGCCTTGCTGCGCGCCTTGCGTGCGCGCGTGGTCCTCGCCGCGGGCTCCGCGTCCGCCGATGGCTGCTTCTTGGCGGCCGCGACGCTGGCCTTGAGCGCTTCCATGAGGTCGATGACCGGCGCGACCTCGACCGGTTCCGGTACTGCGATCTCCTCGCCCGCGCAGCTTCGCCTCGAGCAGAGCCCGGAGGTCGCGCCGGTATTCGCTCGCGAGCTCCGACGGCTCGAACTCGCCGGCGAGGCTGTCGATGACCTGGCGCGCGAGGTCGAGCTCGGTCTTCTTCACGTCGGTCGCCTCGACCGCTTCGGCAATCTCGGCCTGCGAGTGCACGTCCTCGGCGAGGAACAGTGTCTCGAGAACCAGTGCCTCGTCCCTCGCTCGCACGAGGCAGAGGCTCTCACGACCCGCACGGACGAAACGCCCGAGCGCTGCGGTTCCCGTCTGCCTCATCGCCTCGAGCAGCAGGACATACGGTCTGCGCTGCGCTGCGGCTGCGTCAGGGACGAGGAAGTACGTCCGATCGAAATAGATCGGGTCGACGGTGTCGCCCTGCACGAAGCGGGTGATCTCGATCGACCGGGAGTCGTCCTGTCGCTCGATCGCCTCCAGATCGGCGTCCTCGACGATCAGGAACTGCCCTTTCGAGACCTCGTACCCGCGGACGATCTCCTCCTGCGTCACCTCGCGGTCGTGCACCGTGCACCACCGCTTCTGCTTGATGGGAGTTCCGCACTCTCGATGGAGGAGTCGGAAGGACACATCCGACTGCCGGGCAGCAGGTTTCGTCGCGGGCGCGAGCCCGACGGGGATCGATACGAGGCCGAAGCTGAGGGAGCCGTTCCAGGATGTGCGCATGTGCAGGCAGAACTGTAAGCGGACCAACCCGTTTCGCGAAAGGGCATCGAACACCTTCCTTGCCCGAGTAAGCTCTTTCGTAGTGACCGAGACGGCTTCCGCGGCACCGATCGTGGGCGCTCGGGCGAAGCGCCGCACCATTCCCCGGCTCTGGGCTGACGCCGTCGGCGCGCAGCGAACTGGCCCGGCGTACCTCATCGAGCGCGACGGGGCCTGGGATGCGCTCGGTTGGGACGAGGCCGACACTCGCGTCCGCGAGCTCGCGAACGGGCTTCTCGCCCGCGGCGTGAAGAAAGGCGACACTTTCGCGCTGCTCGCGCGCAACAGCGTCGAGTGGGCACTCCTCGACTTCGCGCTGGCGCGGATCGGGGCAGTAGTGGTTCCCGTCTACGCGTCGAGCTCGGAGCGCGACGTGGAGTATCTCCTCGCCCATTCGGAGGCGGTCGGTGTCGTCTGCGAGGACGCTCTACAGCTGGCGAAAGTCGAGCTCGCCGCGAACGATCTCCCTCGACTCGAGCACGTGCTCACGTACCACGACCTCGACGGGCTTGCCGCGCACGGGCGCGACCACGCGAGCGCAAGCCCAACAGCCCTCGAGGAAGCAGAGGCGGCCGTCGACGAGGACGACCTCTTCACGATCATCTACACGTCCGGCACGACCGGGCCGCCGAAGGGCTGCATGCTCAGCAATCGCAACTACTACGAGATGGCGACCGTCGTCGACCGCATGGAGGAGACCTACTACCGCGAGGACGACGTGATGCTCCTGTACCTCCCCCTCGCGCACAACTACGGTCGGTTGATGCTGCTCCTGGGCGCGCATGTCGGCTTCACCATCGCGTTCCTCGCCGACCCGCTGCGCGTGGCGGAAGCGCTCCCCCAGGTTCGCCCGACGCTGCTACCAAGCGTTCCCCGCATCTACGAGAAAGTGCACTCGGCTGTCCTGGCTCGCTTCGACGCCGCAACCGGGGCGAAGAAGCGCATCATCGACTGGGCGCTCCCCATCGGTCGCGAGGTCAGTCGTCTGGAAGGCGAAGGGAAGGCGGTGCCTGCCGGGCTCCGAGCCCGTCACCGCGTCGCCGACCGGCTCGTCTTCAGCAAGGTTCGGGAGCCCTTCGGCGGCCGCCTCCGCATGCCCGGTGCGGGTGGAGCGCCCCTCGCCAAGGAGATCATGGAGTTCTTCGACGCCGTGGGACTCCGCATCGCGGAGGGCTACGGCCTCACCGAATGCACGACGGCGTGCAGCGTGAACCGCCCCGACAGCTACCGCTTCGGGTCGGTAGGCAAGCCACTGCCGGACTTCGAGATCAGGATCGCCGACGACGGCGAGATCGAGGTCCGCAGCGAGACGGTATTCCAGGGCTACTACAAGGATCCGGAGGCCACGGCAGCGGTGCTCGGGCCGGACGGCTGGCTCAAGACGGGCGATATCGGCACGATCGACGAGGACGGGTTCCTCCACATCACTGACCGCAAGAAGGACATCCTCGTCACCGCGGGTGGGAAGAACGTGGCTCCGCAGAACATCGAGAACCAGCTCAAGACCTCGAAGTTCATCTCACAGGCGCTGGTCGTCGGCGACCGTCGGCCGTACATCGCGGCCCTGATCACGCTGGACGAGCCTGAAATCGCGCGCTGGGCTGCCGATCGTGGCATCGAGGGTGATCTCGGCGCGCTCGTGCGGACCGAGGAGGTGCGAGAGCTCGTACAGGGGATCGTCGACCACGTGAACCACGAGCGGTCACGCTACGAGCAGCTGAAGCGCTTCGCGCTGCTCCCACGCGACTTCACGATGGAGCAGGGCGAGATCACCCCCACGCTCAAGCTTCGACGTCGCGCGGTCGTCGAGCACTTCCAGGACGAGATCGACGCACTCTACTCCGCCTGAGCCCTGCTACGCAGGCGACGGACCTACCGCGACGGCCGGGCGCGGTGGCGGTTAGAGCCGCCGAGCGCCGACGAAGGCGTTGTAGTACCAGTCCTCGTACAGGCTCGAGATCTTGACCACGTCACCCGTGTGCGGCGCATGGATGAACTGACCGCCGCCGATGTAGATGCCGACGTGCCCGAGCCCGTCGAAGAACACGAGGTCACCGGGCTCGAGCTGATCTCGCGATACGGAAACGCCGTACGCGAACTGAGACGCCGCGTGATGGGGGAGGTAGACGCCCGCCTGCGCGTACACGTACTGGACGAAGCCGGAGCAGTCGAAGCCGGTCGACGGGCTCGCTCCGCCCCAGACATACGGAATCCCGAGGTACTGGAGGGCGATGCTGACGACCTGGCTGTACCGAGCGGCGGGAATGTCTGCGGTGAACGTGCTCGCGTCGACGGCGGCGGTGTACGACTCCGTCGCCTGCTGCTGCAGGGCGAGCTCCTGCGCTCGAGCCCGGGCTTCCGCGGCAGCCGCCAGCTGTACCTGCCGCGCTCGTTCCTCGGCCTGGAGCTTCGCGATCTCGTCACGGACGGACGCGAGCATCTGCTCGCGGTCTCCGATCCGCGACTGGATCGAGCTGCGCTCCGCGGCTCGCTGTGCGACGACGTCCGCCTGGTCGGCCCGCGCACTCTTCAGATTCGCGCGCCGGGTCTCGACCTCCTTGCGGTACTTCTTGACCGCGGCGAGCACACCGGCGTCCTGGTGCGAGACGCGCTCGATCGCATCGAGTCGCGTGATGACGTCGTCGAGGCTTCGAGCTCCGAGCAGCACCTCGAGCGTCGAGTCGCCGCTTCCGTTGACATAGAGATCGCGGAGACGGGTCTGGATCCGCGCCTGCGCGACGCCGAGGCTCTTCTTCGCCGCTGCGAGATTCCGGGTGTTCGACGCCAGGTCGGCGTCGATCTTGTTGAGCTGGATGGTCGCGTAGTTGTAGGACTCGACGCTCCTCTCGAGGTCGGCGTCGAGCTGCTGGACTTCGGCGAGAATCGCCTGCGCTTGCTCGCGTTTCGAGGTGACGGTCTGCGCAGATGCCGGTCCAACGGCAAGCAGCAGCGCCGCAGCGAACGCTACGAGACCAGGAACAATCGGCGCCCATCCGGGAATCGAACGCCCACGGGTTCGACCCCGAACAGGCCCGCCGGTGGCGGCCCTGCCCGTCACAAGTTGGGCAGCCTACCAGCCTCGCCGGATGCCTGCAAGGCACAACAGAGCCAAAATCACTGCAAAGAGGCATTTTCCTCTGAGTCACAAAAGGGGGAAATCTGGTAGGGTCGCCCCTTCGTGCTCAGGGGTAGAAGCAGGGGAACGCGAGCGTTGGGGCCGGAGTGGAAGTCTGGGTGGAAGCCGGTTTGCGTTGCGATCCTCCTCGGTCTGATCGGTGCAGGCGTCGTTCCGGCAAGCGGCCCGGCGCGTGATGCGACCGACCCGGTCGGCGTACAGCCGGTGCGGCTCGGATCGCCGGATACACCGACCGCAGTGAAGTACCGACTGCGTGTCGATGCGGTCGCCTACCACCTACCAGGACGCACCGCGCTTGGAGTACCGGTCGGCGTCGGTGTCATCGCCGTCGACCCGAAGCTGATCCCACTCGGAACCCGCCTGCACGTCCCTGGCTACGGCCCGGGCCTCGCGGCCGACGTCGGCGTCGCGATCAAGGGGCGGATCATCGACCTGTGGATGCCGAGCACTGCCAAGGCGCGCAAGTGGGGCCGCCGCACCGTGACCATCACGGTGTACCGCTAAGCGCCGAGGAACACTTCGAGTAGACGTGGTTGGCCAGGTCCGGCCGAGGCCTCGGACTACACTTTGCGGATGCTCCGACGAGGCATCCTCGCCGGGCTCGTCGTATGTGCCGTCCTGCTGGTTGCCTCGGCGCCGACATCCGCTCGTGAGGCCGGAACGGCCGAGAGCCAGAGCCTCGCGGCCGGACTGAGGACGCAACTCGCTCACGCTCTCTCGACCCCGGGCGTCGATCCGGCGCGCACGGGAGCGCTCGCAGTCGACCTGCAGACCGGGAAGGTCGTGTTCCAGCGCAATCCCTCGCTCTCCCTTGCTCCCGCCTCCGCCGAGAAGCTCGTCGTCGCGTTCACGGCGCTCCGTGTGCTGGGACCTGCTTTCAGGTTCCACACGGAAGTACTCGCCCGCGGCGAGCTCCGTGGGCGCGTCTGGGTCGGCGACCTCTACCTCGCGGGGTACGGCGACCCGACCCTCACCATCGCGGACCTGAACGCACTCGCACGCAAGGTACGGGCCTCGGGAATCCGACGCGTTCACGGCACGATCGTGGGTGACGAGCAGTACTTCGACTCCCGGCGAGGCGCCGCGGGCTGGAAGCCGTCGTTCGTCGGCTTCGAGTGCCCCCCGCTGTCGGCGCTCACGGTCGCGGAGCTGCCAGTTCGAGGAGTGGACGGCTCGGCCCTCGCGGCAGCCTCGGCGTTCGCTGCGGCACTCGAGCGAAACGGCGTCGCGGTGTCGGGTCGAACGCGTACGGGGCGTACACCCGCTGCGGCGAGCTCGATCGCGCTCGACGCCTCGAAGCCGCTCGCACAGATCCTCCTGCAGATGGACCGCGAAAGCGACAACTTCATCGCGGAGATGCTCCTGAAGGACCTCGGCGCAGTACAGCTCAAGCACGGGACCTCACCTGCCGGCGCTGCCGTAGTCAGAGTCACGCTCGGACAGGCCGGAGTCCCGCTCGACGGCGTCCGGGTCGTGGACGGCTCCGGGCTGTCGGGCCTCGACCGCGTGACGCCGCGCGCGCTCGTCGTGCTGCTGCGTGCCGTCGAGCGCGACCCGGCGCTCCGAGACGTGTTTCTCAGGTCGCTGCCCGTCGCCGGCGTCTCCGGCACGCTCCGACACAGGCTCGAGCTACGGGCGACACGCGGGAAGATCGTCGCGAAGACCGGGACGACGTCACGCGCATCGGCCCTCGCCGGCTTCGTGAAGAAGCGCTACGTCTTCGCGATCCTCCACAACGGCTCGCCCGTCTCGTACTGGACCGCACGCATCGCGCAAGATCGCTTCGTCACCGTTCTAGCGCGCTCGTAGGAGCTCTCGGAGGTCGTCCTCGGAGAGGACGGCAACGCCGAGCTCCTCGGCCTTCTGGAGCTTCGACCCCGGGCTCTCGCCGGCGATGACGCCGGTGGTCTTCCGCGAGACGGACTCCGAGACCTTCGCGCCCAGAGCCTCCAGCGCCGCCTTCGCCTCCGCGCGCGACGAGCTCTCCAGCGTCCCCGTGATCACGTACTGACGACCTGAGAGCACACCGCCCTCGACGGGACGCTCGGACGGGGCAGCCGTCAACTGAAGGCCGAGAGAGCGAAGCTCCTCGACGAGAGCGCGGTTCTCCGAATCGGAAAACCACTCGGCGATCAGCTCCGCTCGGTCAGGCCCTATGCCTTCGACCTCTTCGAGCTGCTCCAGCGTCGCATCCATGAGGGCATCCACCGAGCCGAAGTGGGTCGCAAGGCTCCGCGCGATGACCCAGCCGACCTTGGGAATGTTGAGCCCGAGAAGCACGCGCGAGAACGGCTGCTCCTTCGAGCGCTGGATCGAGTCGAACGCGCGCGTCGCGGAGATGTCCGCGTAGCCCTCGAGCTCCGCGAGCTGCGCGGCCGTCAGCCGGTAGAGGTCGGGCAGCGAGCGCACGAGCTCCTCGTCCCAGAGCTTCTTGACCGTGTTGCCGCCGACTCCCTCGATGTCCATGGCTCCGCCGACCCAGTGTTGGAGCGTCTCGAGGCCGCGGGAGGGGCACGCGCGGTTCGGACAGCGGTGCATGACCTCGCCCGGCGGCTTGACGATCTCGGTACGACACAGGGGACAACGTTTTGGCATCCGCCACGGCTTCGTGCCTGGCGCGTGCGCCCCGGCCGGCCCCACCACCTGGGGAATGACGTCGCCGGCCCTCTGGACGACGACTCGATCGCCCTCGCGGATGTCCTTGCGACGGATGTCGTCCTCGTTGTGCAGCGTCGCGCTCGAGACGGTCACCCCACCGACGTGCACCGGTTCGAGCTCGGCGAGCGGGCTCAGGACACCCGTTCTTCCAACTCGCACGTGGATCTTCAGAAGGCGCGTGACCGCGGCCGTCGGGGCCCACTTGAATGCGCGGGCGAACCGGGGACGACCGTGGAGCGAGCCGAGCCGCTCCTGCTGATCGAACGAGTCGACCTTGATCACGATCCCGTCGATCTCGTAGCCGAGCTCGGCACGGCGCGCCTCCCAGGCCACGCAGGCCTCCGCTACGTCTTCGATCGACTCGAGCCGTCGTGCGTCGGGGTTCGTCCGAAACCCGCGCTCCCGCAACCACGCAAGTGTCTCCCACTGGGTGCCGGGCGCACGGCCGCCGTGGACGCCCACGCCGTAGACGAAGATCGCAAGCGGACGCTCGGCGGTGACGGCGGGGTTGAGCTGTCGCAGCGAGCCCGCTGCCGCGTTCCGCGGGTTCGGCGCTTCCTTGCGGCCAGCAGCAGCCTGGGCTTCGTTGAAGCGGGCGAAGCCCGCAAGCGGGAAGTAGACCTCTCCTCGCACCTCCAGGATCTCCGGTGGCAGCTCTCCGTCCGAGACGAGCAGACGCAGCGGAACCGCCTCCAGAGTGCGCAGGTTCCCGGTCACGTCCTCGCCACGGAGCCCGTCCCCCCTGGTTGCTCCCCGTACGTACACACCCTGCTCATAGACGAGCGAGACCGCAGAGCCGTCGATCTTCGGCTCGAGCACGTACGCGACGGGCTCGTCGCTCCCGAGACGCTTCCTAACGTCCTCGGCCCACTTCTCGAGCGCCTCTGCCGTCGTGACCTTCTCGAGCGACCCCATTGCCGTCAGGTGGTCGACCTTGCGAAAGCCCTCGGCCGGCGGAGCGCCGACACGCTGGGTCGGAGAGTCGGGAACGACGAGCTCCGGGTGCTCGGTCTCGATCGCGACGAGCTCGTCGTAGAGCGCGTCGTAGGCTGCGTCGGACAACTCCGGGTCGTCGAGGACGTGGTAGCGGTAGTTGTGGTGCTCGATCAGCCCGCGAAGCTCGACAGCCCGTTCGGCGGATGTCGCAGATCTAGAGGACACCGAGCAACTCGTTCGGGGAGCGGACGAACGCATCGGGCGCGTGTTCGAGCAGCCGCTCGTCCGTGTGGATGCCTCCCCAGCCCACCGCCACCGAGTAGGCGCCGGCTGCCTTCGCGGCCTGGATGTCGAAGGGCGAGTCCCCCACGTACGCCGCCTGCGAGGACTCGAAACCGAGTTGCTCCAGAGCCGCGAGAACGGGATCGGGATCCGGCTTGTGGCGGTCGGTGTCCTCATGTCCGATGACGACGTCGAACTGCTCGCGCAGCCAGGGGAGACGCTCGAAAGCCAGCCCGACCGTGCGGTGACGCTTGGCCGTCACGATCCCGAGCCTCCGTCCACCCGCTCTCAGCTTGGGGAGCAGCTCGGCGATGCCGTCGAACGCCTCGAGGGTGTCGTGCAGCGGGTCGTTGTGCACTCGGTAGGCCTCGATGAGCTCGTCGACGCGATCGGGATCGAGCGCCTGCATTTGCGTCACGAGACCCTGGCCGCCCACGGACGCCGCCAGCTCCTCGTAGGCGAGCTCGCGCCCGGTCACCGAGCGGACGGCATGCGCCATCGACGCCAGGATGATCGGCCCGGAGTCGATCAGCGTGCCGTCGAGATCGAAGAGGCAGACGGGGAAGCGCGGCTGATCCATCGCGCGATCGTAGCCAGGCGCATTCGTCAGTAGTCGACTCGCTCGAGGTAGAGCCCCCAGGGTGGAGCCGTGAGCCCCGCTTCCGAGCGCGGACGACCGTCGAGCAGGCTCCTCATGTGCACCGGCGCGTCCCGACCGAGCTCGAGCATTGTCCCCACGAGCGCCCGCACCATGTGCCGCAGGAAGCTGTCCGCCGTGATCGTGAAGTCGAGTCGATCGCCCTCGCGTTCCCAGGCAACGGCGAGCACGTTCCTCCAGAACGAGTCGTGCTGAGTCTCCGTCGGGGTGAACGCGCGAAAGTCGTGCTCGCCTGCCAGGAGCGCCGCAGCGGCCACGAGCGCGTCACCGTCGATCGGACGTGGCCACCAGAGCGCCCGCTTGACCTCGAGCGGTGCGGAGTGGTCGCGCGCGAGGACGCGGTAGCGGTACGTGCGCGAGCGGGCCGAGAAGCGCGCGTGGAACTCGGGCGGAGCCTCCTCCACCCTGAGGATCGCGACGTCGTCGGGCAGCGCACCGTTCAAAGCGACGGCCGCCCACCGCGGAGGAGGGCCGCCCTCGACATCGACGCTCGCCACCTGTCCAGTCGCGTGGACTCCGGCGTCGGTGCGTCCGGCAACCGCCAGGCCGTCCCACCGGGCATAGGTCTCATCGAGCGCCGCCCGGATCACTCCCTCGACGGTGCGCTGGTCCGGCTGACGGGCCCAGCCGTGGAAGCCGGTTCCCTCGTACTCGAGCGTCAGTTTGAGCTTCACGACCTGACATCATGGGCGGTCCGATGACCACGTCGCAGAAGTACGACCTCTACTCGAGCGACTTCCGGGCCGCGACGTACGAGACCTACGCACAGATGCGGGCCGCCGACCCCGTCTTCCGTCAACCAGGACTCGACGGCGAGACGCCAATCTGGTTCGTAACGCGTTACGAGGACGTCGTCGCCGTGTTGCTAGACGACAAGCGCTTCGTCGTCGATCCAGCGCTCGCGTTGACGCGTGACGAGCTCGAGGCACTCCAGGCGGCGAATCCCATACCCAACGACGAGCGGGTCAGCACGAACCTGCTGACGATGGACGGAGCAGATCACCGCCGGGTTCGACAGCTCGTGACGAAGGCGTTCACGCCGAGGATGGTCGAGCAGCTTCGGCCGCGCATTCAGACGATCGCCGACGAGCTGCTCGATGCAGTCGATGCGCGGGGCGCAATGGATCTCGTCGACGACTTCGCCTTCCCCTTGCCGATCACGGTCATAGCCGAGCTCCTCGGAATCCCGGTGGACGATCAGAGCCGTTTCCGCGAGTGGTCGAACACGTTCGTGCTACCGCCGATGACCCCCGAGCTGCAGGAGCAGTTCTTGCGCCACACGGACGAGTTCGTGACGTACCTCGACGACCTGTTTGCACGCCGGCGCGCGGAGCCGACCGAAGACCTCTTGAGCGCGCTCGTACAAGCCGAGGAGCAGGGTGACCGCCTCTCCGAGAACGAGCTGTACAGCATGGCCGTGCTCCTGATCGTCGCCGGCCACGAGACGACCGTCAGCCTCATCACGAACGCGGCACTTGCGCTGCTGTCGAATCCCGAGCAGCTCGCCGCCCTGAGGGACGAGCCGACGCTGATGCCGGCCGCAGTCGAGGAGCTCCTCCGCTACGACAGCCCCGTCGAGCGAACCATCACGCGCTGGGTCGCCTCGGACGTCGAGCTGGGCGGAAGAGCGATCAAGCGCGGCGAGCTCGTGATTGCCGTCGTCGGCTCGGCCAACCGTGACGCCGACCAGTTCCCAGATCCGGACACGCTCGATCTCCAGCGAGACGAAGGCAAGCACGTCGCCTTCGGGCGCGGCAGCCACTATTGCCTCGGCGCACCGCTCGCCCGGCTCGAGGCCGAGATTGCGCTCCGGACCCTCTTCGCTCGGCTGCCGAAGCTCCGTCTCGCGATCGGGCACGAGGACCTCTGGTGGAGGCCGATCCCGATCTTCCGCAGCCTCGCGTCACTGCCCGTCGCCTGGGACTGACGCGACCTCTCTCCTCAAGCGGGGTCGACGACGAGCGTCAACCCGTCGACCGACCGCACGACGATCTTCGTCCCCGCGTCACAGCCCCCCGGGCAACGGGCGCCCCAGATCTCGCCGCTCACTTTCACTTGCCCGTCGGGCCAGAGATTCGACGACGCAACGCCGATCGTGCCTACGAGTGTCTCTGCGCCGACCACGGCTCGCCGCCGCTTCGACCACCACCAGAAGACGCTCGTCTCTGCGATGTCGAGCATCGCTCCGATCGCGACCGCAACGACTCCCCAGGGCCTGGGGAGCACGAAGATCGCGAGTGCGAGTGCGATCAGGAAGAGCACGCGACGAGCGTACTCCGTGCCGCGCGAGCGCTAGGCCTCGGCGGGTGCCGCGGCCTCTTCGCGCCGCGCGCGCGACGGTCCGAGCGGTGTCGCGACGGGCTCGAAGTCCACGAACTCGAGGTAGACCATGTGCGCGGCGTCGCCCTGGCGAGGACCGAGCTTCACGATGCGCGTGTACCCACCGGGACGGTCGGCGAACCGAGGAGCGACGTCCGCAAAGAGCTGATGGACGACGTCGTTCGAGCGAAGCGCGGCGAGTGCCAGCCGTCTGGCATGGATGTCGCCGCGCTTGCCCAGAGTGATCATCCGCTCGGCGAACGGCTTGACAGCCTTCGCCTTGGCTTCGGTCGTCTGGATCCGGCCGTGCTCGATTAGGGCTCCCGCGAGATTCGAGTAGAGAGCCTTGCGATGGGCGGAGTCCCGCCCGAGCTTCTTGCCGGACCGAGCGTGCCTCATGACGACTAGCCGACGAGCTCCTCGCCCTTGAGCGTGAGCCCGTGCGCAGAGAGCGCGGAGCGCACCTCCTCGATGGACTTGCGCCCGAAGTTCGGGATCGCGACGAGCTCGCCCTCCGACTTGGAGGTCAGATCGCCGATGGTCTCGATCCCGACGCGCTTGAGGCAGTTGTACGACCGGACGCCGAGCTCGAGCTCCTCGATCGGGAAGTTCTCCATCCCGTGCGTCGCAGGCGCTTCGGCCGCCGTCTCCAGCGCCGCCTCGCCGAAGCCCTCGATCCGCTCCAGGTCGGTGAAGATCGCGAGCTGACGGATGAGGATCTCGGCTCCTTGCCCGATGGCATCGCGCGGGTCGATCGAGCCGTCCGTGGTGACGTCGAGCACGAGCTTGTCGTAATCGGTCCGCTGCCCGACCCGGGCGGCTTCGACCTCGTAGGCGACGCGCCGGACCGGGGAGAAGATCGAGTCGATCGGAATGACGCCGATCGTCGTCTCGGGCCCGCGGTTCAACTCTGCGGGTACGTACCCGCGACCGCGGCCGATCGTCAGGGTCATCTCCAGCTTGCCCTTGTCCGAGAGGTGAGCGAGCTCGAGCTCCGGGTTCAGGATCTCGAGGTCAGCAGGGGCTTCGATGTCCGAGGCCGTGACGACTCCGGCGCCCTTCTTGGCGATGTACACCTCGATCTCGGGCGAGGCGCCGTGCAAGAGGACGATGAGGTTCTTGAGGTTGAGGATGATGTCCGTGACGTCCTCGCGTACGCCGGGCAACGTCGTGAACTCGTGGGCAACGCCCTCGATCTTGACGGCCGTAACGGCGGCTCCCTCGAGCGAGGAGAGCAGTACGCGGCGGAGCGAGTTCCCGAACGTATGGCCGAAGCCGCGGTCGAGCGGCTCGATCGCGAAGACACCGCGATGCTCGTCGGTCTCCTCGTGGACGATCCTCGGGATCTGGAACTCCATCAAACTGGTGCGAATTGCCAAAGCGGTCCCTTTCGTGTGCAGTCGTGACTTGGTCTCGAGCCGGTAGTCGGCTCTTACTTCGAGTACAGCTCGACGATGAGCGACTCCTGAACGGGCGCGTCGATCTCGTTCCGCTCGGGCCACTTGAGCACCGTGCCCGTGAGCCCGTCATGGTCGGCCTGGAGCCAGGGGGCGACGGAAGCGGTCAGGTCGGTTGCGTCGCGAACGAGCGGTTCGACCGGGCTGCCCGGCCTGAGGCTGACGACGTCGCCGGGACGAACGCCATAGCTCGGGATGTTCACGCGCCGTCCGTTGACGTGGAAGTGGTTGTGCCGTACGAGCTGGCGAGCCTGCGCGCGTGAGCCGGCGAAGCCGAGCCGGTAGACGACGTTGTCGAGCCGCGTCTCGAGCATCCGGAGCAGGTTCTCGCCCGGTGCCCCGAGCCCCCGGGTCGCCTTCTCGTACGTGTTCCGGAACTGCTTCTCGAGCAGGCCGTAATAGCGCCGAGCCTTCTGCTTCTCGCGGAGCTGCAGGAGGTACTCGCTCTGCTTGATGCGGCCGCGGCCGTGCTCACCCGGCGGATAGCTGCGCCGCTCGACCGCGCACTTCTCGGTCAGGCATCGCTCGCCCTTCAGGAAGAGCTTGATTCCCTCACGCCGGCACAGCCGGCACTTGGCGCCGAGGTCGCGGGCCATCAGACTCTCCTGCGCTTTCGGAGTCGAACGCCGTTGTGGGCCTGCGGGGTGACATCCTTGACGCCCAGGATCTCGAGGCCGGCCGCCTGGAGCGAGCGGATCGCCGTCTCGCGACCGGATCCGGGTCCCTTGACGAACACCTCCACCTTCTGGAGCCCGTGCTCCATCCCCTTGCGCGCGGCGCTGTCGGCTGTCACCTGCGCAGCGAAGGGCGTGGACTTCCGCGATCCCTTGAACCCGGCCGAGCCGGCCGACTCCCAGACGATCACGTTGCCCTCGCGGTCCGTCAACGTGACGATCGTGTTGTTGAACGACGTCTTGATATGCGCCTGCCCGATGGCGATGTTCTTCTTGACCCGGCGCCTGGTACGACCCCGAGCCGCTGACTTTCGAGGAGGCGCCACTACTTCGTTGCCTTCTTGCCGCGCCCGACCGTCTTGGCCGGCCCCTTCCGGGTGCGTGCGTTCGTCTTCGTGCGCTGACCGCGAACCGGCAGACCGCGCCGATGGCGGACCCCTCGGTAGCTGCCGATCTCCGTCAACCGCTTGATCGCCTGCGCGCGCTCCCGGCGAAGGTCACCCTCGACCTCGAGGTCCGAGTCGATGAAGTTCCGGAGCTTCGTGACCTCCTCGTCGGTCAAGTCGCGGACCTTCTCGTCCGGGTCGAGCTCGAGCACGCGGCAGATCTTCTGCGCGGTCGAGTCTCCGATCCCGTAGATGTAGGTGAGCCCGATGACGAGCCGCTTCTGCGTTGGGAGGTTGACGCCGGCGATTCGTGCCATTCGGGTTCAGCCCTGCCTTTGCTTGTGACGGGGATTCGAGCAGATGACGATCGTGCGGCCGTGTCGCTTGATCACGCGACAGCGCTCGCACATTGGCTTGACGGATGGGCGGACTTTCATGTTTTCGTTACTTGAGTCGGAACGTGATGCGGCCGCGGGTGAGGTCGTACGGAGAGAGCTCCACCTTCACTCGATCGCCCGGAAGGATCCTGATGTAGTGCTTCCGCATCTTCCCGGAGATCTTGGCGAGCACGTCGTGCCCCGAGTCGAGCTGCACCCGGAACATGGTGCTCGGGAGCGCTTCGACCACCTCTCCTTCCACCTCGATCTTGTCTTCCTTGACCGCCAATACGCTCGTGCCTGATTTAGCCCTCTCGCGCCCGGACTCTCCATCGGTCTCGCGGGAGAGATCCGCGCATTTGTCGCTTGGTCATTTCAAGTGGCACAGCGCAGCATGCAGCTGCGCCGCGGCCGCTCATCCTAGCACACCGCCTCCGGCCTTCCCTCGCGCGGGAACGCCCACGCGCGGCGTGAGAATCCGCGGGCCGTGCGGCAAAATCGCGACCGTGTGCTCGAAGTGGGCGGCGAGGGATCCGTCGACCGTCGAGACCGTCCAGCCGTCGTCGGCTACTGCAACCTCCGCCGCTCCGGCGGTGATCATCGGCTCGATAGCAATGGTCATCCCCTCGGATAGCCGTGGCCCGCGGCCGGGTTCGCCGTAGTTCGGGATGTGGGGGTCTTCGTGGTAGTACCGCCCGACGCCGTGCCCGACCAGGCTCCGAACGACTGAGAACCCTGCGCTCTCCACCGTGGTCTGGACCGCGCGCGAGATGTCCCCGACGCGATTGCCGATCTGCGCCTGCTCGATCCCTGCTTCGAGCGCGTCCTGTGCGACGTCCATGAGCCGCTGCGCGACCGGCTCGACCTCACCCACGCCGAACGTGTACGCGCTGTCCGCGATATAGCCGTCGAGCGTCACGCCGACGTCGAGCGTGACGAGGTCGCCATCAGCGACCTCGTACGCGCCAGGGATACCGTGAACGACGACCTCATTGGGCGAGATGCAGATCGCTCCCGGATACTCGCGGCCGGGCGGGCCGTACCCCTGGGACGTAGGAATACCGCCGTGCGATCTGATGAACGCTCCGGCCGCCTCGTCCAGCTCGCCCGTGCTGATACCTGGAACGATCAGCGATCCGACATGGGCGATCGTCTCGGCGACGATGCTCCCGGCTGCCGCGATCTTGTCGATCTCACGCTCGCTCTTGCGGATGATCATCCGGACCGAACCCCCGTTCCCGACAGAGCAGAGTCGATCTCGGTGCCGACCTGGTCGACGCTCCCCTCGCCCCGCACGGCAACGACGAGGCCGTCCTCCCGATAGCGCCCGATGAGCGGCTCGGTGAGCTCGTGGTAGAGCCGAAGGCGGTTGCGGATCGCATCGGGAGCGTCGTCCGCACGCCCTTCGGCGAGAGCTCGCGTGTGCAAGCGGCCGGTGGCGAGGTCATCCGAGACCTGAAGCAGGATCACGATGTCCAGCGGCTTCCCGATCTCGGCGAGCATCGCGGCAAGAGCCTCCGCCTGCGGAAGCGTCCGGGGGAACCCGTCGAGGACGAAGCCGTCCTCGCCGTCGAGCCGCTCGCGGATGAGGTCGATCATCAGGTCGTCCGGAACGAGGTCGCCGCGCTCGAGGATGGGCTGAACCCGCTGCCCGAGCTCGCTTCCGTCGGCCACCGCGGCGCGAAGGATGTCACCGGTCGCGACGTGTGCGATCCCTCGGGACTCGGCGATCCGCTTCGCCTGCGTCCCCTTCCCGCTCCCCTGCGGGCCCAGGATCAGAATTCTCATCCGGCTACCGTCCAGTTCGGGCCAAGCGCGGCCCTATTTGAGGAAGCCCTCATAGGAGCGCATCATCATCTGCGACTCCATCTGGCGCATCGTGTCGAGCGCGACCCCGACGACGATGAGGACGGACGTTCCGCCGAGGGCGCGAGAGCTCGCCTGTGAGAACCCTCCGTACCTGATGAACAAGCTCGGAAGGATCGCGACCGCGGCCAGGAAGAGCGACCCGGGGAGCGTCAGGCGCGAGAGGACCCGGTCCAGATACTGGGCGGTCGGCGGCCCGGGACGAATCCCAGGGATGTAGCCGCCGTACCGGCGAAGGTTGTCCGCTTGGTCGACCGGGTTGAACTGGACCGCCGTGTAGAAGTACGTGAAGATCACGATCATCAGACCCTCGACGAGCAGGTACGTCCAGTTTCCCGGCTGGAAGTAGTTGTTGACGAAGTCGCGCGTCGCCGGGAAGTACTGCGCCATCGTCGGCGGGAACGCGAGGATCGCGGCCGCGAAGATGATCGGGATGACGCCCGCCATGTTGACGCGGAGCGGCAGGTAGGTCGAGCCGCCGGAGGTCATCTTGCGGCCCACCATCCGTTTCGCGTACTGGATCGGGATCCTGCGCTGACCCTCCTGGACGAAGACGACGGATGCCGTGACGGCAACCACGATGAGTGGGAAGAAGAGCTTCTCCATCGGGCCGCCGTTCCACCAGGCCGCGATGCCGAGCGGCGCGCCGACGAGGATCGAGGCGAAGATCAGGATCGAGATCCCGTTCCCCACGCCACGCTTCGTGATCAGCTCACCCATCCACATGAGGAGCGTCGTGCCCGCAGTGAGCGTCACGATGATCAGGACCATCTCTCCCGGGTCGGCGCTGAGAACGCCCTGGCTCTTGAAGAGGAAGGCGTACCCGGTCGCCTGCACGGCCGCGAGACACACCGTCAAGTAGCGCGTGTACTGGGTGATCTTCGCGTAGCCGGCTTCGCCCTCCTTCTGGAGCTCACCGAGCCGAGGGATGACCACGGTCAGAAGCTGCAGGATGATCGACGCCGTGACGTACGGCATGATCCCGAGCGCAAAGAGTGAGAACTGGGAGAGCGCCCCGCCCGAGAAGATGTTGAGAAGCCCGAGCACGGTGCCGCCGTTCTTCCCGAAGAAGCCCTCGATCGCCTGCGGGTCAACCCCCGGAGCCGGGATCCACGATCCGAGTCGATAGCAGGCGAGGATGACCGCGGTGAACAGCACGCGGCGGCGAAGCTCTGGCACCCGCCAGGCATTGGCGAGCCAGGAAAACACCTAGTCGTCGGCCCCTTCGTCGGCGCCGGCGTCTTCGGTCGTGGCGGCCTCCTCCGCGGACGCCTCGTCGCCCTCGGCCTCACCGGACACCTCAGGCTCCTCTTCCACGCGGACGGCCGTCTTGTGCCGCTTCTTCCTCTTCTCGACCGGCTCGCCGCGGAGCCAGATCACCGTCCCGCCTGCCGCCTCGATCTTCTGCACGGCCGACTTCGAGAACCCGTGCGCCGAGACCGACAGAGTCGCCGTGAGCTCACCGCGACCGAGCACCTTGACGTCAACGGAGAGCTTCCGGATCAGCCCGGCTGCCTTGAGCGACTCGGGCGTCACCTCCGTCCCGGCCTCGAAGCGCTGCTCGAGGTCTGAGACGTTCACGGGCTGGCTGTACGTGCGGAACGGCCCGATCGGCATCGCGTCCGCCGAGGTGTTGCCCCTGAGCTTGCCGGTGCGCATGTCGATCGGCATCTGGCCGCCCTCGAAGCCGGCGGGCATCTTGTGCGACCCGGCGCGCGACTTCTGGCCCTTGATCCCACGCCCCGAGTAGCGACCCTTGCCCGAGCCGAGGCCTCGCCCGACGCGCTTTCGGTTCGTGCGCGGCTGTGCAGGCTGCAGGTTCGAGAGATTGAGGCTCTCAGGCATCGCTTCCGTCCTTCGCCTCGATGCGGACGAGGTGGTTCACATGGCGGAGCATTCCGCGCAACTGCGGTGTGTCCTCGTGCTCGGCCGAGCGGCCGATCTTGCCGAGGCCGAGAGCACGCAGCGTGCCCTCGTGGCGATACGACTGCCCGACGGTCGAGCGGACCTGGACGACCTTGACCGAGCTCATCACGAACCCTCCTCCGCGGCGGCAGGCGCCGGCTCGGCGCTCTCATCGACCGAAGCGGTGACTGTCTCCTCGGCAGCGGGCTGCTCGTCAGCCTTCGGAGGCCTCCAGGGCAGCACCTCTGCGATGGTCTTCCCGCGGAGCTCGGCAACGTCCTCGGGGCGCACGAGACGACTGAGGCCGTTCACGACCGCACGCGTCATGTTGATCGGGGTCGTGGTGCCGAGGCTCTTGGCGAGCACGTCGCGGATTCCGGCAAGCTCGAGGACGGCGCGGACGCCGCCGCCGGCGATCACGCCCGTTCCTTCGCTCGCCGGCCGGAGGACGACGCGAGCGGCGTCGAATCGCCCGACGATCTCGTGCGTGATGGTCTGGCCGTGCTTCGGCACGGTGAAGAGGTTCTTCTTCGCGTCCTCGACGGCCTTCGAGATCGCGAGCGGCACCTCGCGCGCCTTTCCGTAGCCCAGCCCAACGCGATCGACCTCGTCGCCGATGACGACGAGCGCGGTGAACGAGAAGCGCCGGCCGCCCTTGACGACCTTGGCGACGCGGTTGATCTCGATCACGCGCTCCTTGAGCTCGCGGGTCTCTGCGACGTCCATCGTGCTCAAAACGTAAGTCCTCCTTCGCGGGCGCCCTCTGCGAGCGCCTTCACGCGACCATGGAATAGGTAACCGGCGCGGTCGAAGACGCAGGTTTCGATGCCCGCCTTCTTGGCCTCGGCGGCGAGCGCCTTGCCCACCTCGTGTGCTTGATCGATCTTCGATCCCTTGCCGGCCGACAGCGCGGTCCAGCTCGCCGATGCAAGCGTGCGGGCGCTCGAGTCGTCGACCAGCTGAGCGAAGATCCCTCGGTTCGAGCGGAAGACCACGAGTCGCGGTCGCTCGCTGGTGCCGGAAACCTTGGCGCGCACGCGCCGATGGCGGCGCAGTCGCGCTTGACGTGTCGTGAGCACCGTCATGCGCGCTTACCGACCTTCCTCCGCACGTGCTCGTCGCGGTAGCGAATCCCCTTGCCCTTGTACGGCTCGGGCGGGCGCACCTTGCGGATCTCGGCCGCGGTCTGGCCGACCTTCTGCTTGTCGATCCCCTTGACGATGATCTGCGTCGGAGTCGGCAAATCGAAAGAGATCCCGGGCCGAGGCTTGATGAGCACCGGATGGGAGTAGCCGACGGCGAGCTCGAGCTCGGCACCTTTGAGCTGGGCGCGATAGCCGACACCCTGGATCTCGAGCTCCTTCTCGAAACCCTTCGTCACACCCTCGACCATGTTCGCGATGAGCGTCCTCGTGAGGCCGTGGAGCGCACGATCCTCGCCGCGCTCGGTCGGCCGCGTCACGACGATCTCGGCGTCTTTTTGATCGATCTGCATGCGCGCAGGGACGACCTGGCTCAGCTCGCCGAGCGGTCCGTTCACGTCAACCCGCCCGGGGGAGATGGAGACGGCGACCCCGGAGGGCAGCTCGATGGGTCTCTTTCCGATCCGCGACATGCTGCTACCAGACGAAAGCGATCACCTCGCCGCCGACGCCGCGTTCGGCGGCTTGGCGGCTCGTGATGATCCCGCTCGAGGTTGACATGATCGCGGTGCCGAGCCCACCGAGCACACGCGGCAGGCGATCCTTGCGCGCGTACACGCGCCGGCCTGGCTTGGATACGCGCTTCAGATCGGTGATGACGCGTCGGCGATCCTTGGCGAACTTGAGCTCGATGACGAGCGTGCGGTACGGCAGCGGCTTGTCCTTCTTGTCCGTCGTCTCGACGATCTTGAAGTCCTTGATGTAGCCCTCGTCCTTGAGGATGCGTGCGATCTCCTCCTTGATCTGGGAGGTCGGCATCGATGCGCTCTCGTGGAGCGCGCGATTCGCATTGCGAATGCGAGTCAGCATGTCGGCGATCGGATCGGTGAGCACGTGTCCTCCTACCAGCTCGACTTCGTCATCCCAGGGATCGCGCCCTGATGTGCGAGCTCGCGCAGGCAGATCCGGCAGACCCCGAACTTCCGGTACACCGCCCGAGGACGGCCACAGCGGTTGCAGCGCGAGTAGCCCCGAACCTTGTGCTTGGGGGTCTGCTTTTGCTTGACGACGAGCGACTTCTTGGCCACTTACGAATCCCTTCTCTCTCCGGCGAACGGCAGGCCGAGGGCGCCGAGTAGCGCACGCCCGTGGTCGTCCGAGGTCGCCGAGGTCGTGATCGCGACGTCGAGCCCGCGAATCGCCGGAACCTGGTCGTAGTCGATCTCGGGAAAGATGATCTGCTCGCGAATGCCGATGGAGTAGTTCCCGCGTCCGTCGAACGCCTCCGGGTCGAGGCCGCGGAAGTCACGAATGCGCGGCAGCGCGATGGTCGCGAGCCGGTCGAGGAACTCGTACATGCGGGCTCCGCGGAGCGTCACCTTGGCACCGACGGGCATCCCCTCGCGGAGCTTGAAGCTCGCGATCGACTTCTTCGCCCGTCGAACCTGCGCGCGCTGGCCCGCGATGAGCGTGAGCTCGTCGATCGCGGCGTCGAGCGCCTTCGCGTCCGTCTTCGCCTCGCCCACTCCCATGTTGAGCGTGATCTTCGTCACGCGCGGCGCCTGCATGATCGAGTCGAGCTCGAGCTCGTCCCTGAGCCGATCGCGGATCTCGTCCTCGTACCGCTGCTTCAGCCGCGGGACGTACGTCTCGGGTGCGGGAGCGACTGCCGTGCTCACTTGTCGATCTCCTGGCCGCAGCCCTCGCGCTTGCAGACACGGACGCGGATCGTCTCGCCCTTGACCTCTTTGTCCAGGACGCCGACGCGGGTCGGATTCCCACACACCGGGCAAACGACCATCACGTTGGAGACCGAGATCGGCGCGGGCTTGTCGATGATGCCACCGGGCACGACCTGCGTGCCGCCCATGCGCGAGCTGTCCTTGATCGGCCGCGGGCGCGTGTGTCGCTTCGCGAGATTCAGGTTCTCGACGATCACCCTGCGCTCGTCAGGACGCGCTTCGAGGACCCGTCCCTGCTTCCCCCGGTCCTTGCCGGAAAGGATCTGGACGAGGTCACCCTTTTTCACTTTCATCTTGACCGACATCAGTTCACAACACCTCTGGCGCCAGGCTGACGATCTTCATGAAGTTCCTCTCGCGAAGCTCTCGCGCGACCGGTCCGAAGATGCGGGTCCCACGAGGATTGTTCTGGGCGTCGATGAGAACTGCAGCGTTCTCGTCGAATCCGATGAGCGTGCCGTCGTCCCGTCCGAAGGGCTTCTTCGTACGGACGACGACCGCTTTCACGACCTCGCCCTTCTTGACCGCGCCCTGGGGCGTGGCGGACTTCACGGTAGCAACGATCACGTCTCCGACCCGCGCATAGCGCCGGTGCGACCCGCCGAGCACGCGAATGCACAGGATCTCGCGGGCACCTGTGTTGTCCGCAACGCGTAGCCGGGACTCCTGCTGGATCACCAGAGCCTCCTCAACGTGCCGCCTCGACGACCTTCTGGAGGCGCCAGCGCTTCATGCGCGAGAGCGGCCTCGTCTCGACGATCAGCACGATGTCGCCGACCTTCGCCTCGTTCTGCTCGTCGTGGGCGTGGAACTTCGAGCTTCGTCGGATGACCTTCTTGTAGCGCCGGTGTGCCTTCACCATGTCGACGCGGACGACGATCGTCTTGTCCATCGCCGCGGACACCACTGTGCCCTGACGCTCCTGTCGCCGGCCCTTCACGTGCTCGGGCTTCGGTAGACGGGAGATGGGCTTCCGCTCGGCCGGCTTCTCGCGCTTGACCTTCGTGCGCGCAGGGCGAAGAGCGCGCGGGACGCGCTTCTTCTTCTTGCGCCCGGCCGCGGCGGCCTCTTCGGGCGCGGCCTCCCCCGGTTCTGCGCTTCCGGCTTGCTCCGCGTCGGCTTCGGCCTCTGGCGCAGGCTCTTCCGCAGATGCTTCGGCTGCAGGCTCTTCCGCTGCAGGCTCTTCTGCTGCAGGCTCTGCCTCGGCGGCAGGCTCGGGGTCCTCGGCGGGTGCCGCGTCCACTACCTCGGGCGCATCCTCCACGGCCGCCTCGGCCTGGACGTCGTCCACCTGGGCTTCCTCAGCCTGGGCTTCCTCAGCCTGGGCTTCCTCAGCCTGGGCTCCTCCAGGCTGGGCGTCCTCCACCTGGGCGTCCTCGGTCTCTTCGATCTGGTCGTTCTTCTCGTCAGCCATCTAACTCTTCCTCGTTTGGATCGATACCTGGCGCGCCCGCTCGTTCTTGACGCTCAGGATGCGGGCGATCTCGCGCTTTGCGGTGCGCAGCCGTGCGCTGTTCTCGAGCACCCCGGTCGCGGTCTGGAAGCGAAGGTTGAAGAGCTCGTGACGCGTCTCGGCCATCTTCTGGTCCAGCTCGTCGTCGGTGAGCTCGCGAAGCTCTCTAGCTCTCAAAGAGATCAGCCTCTCTCTTCACGAATTTCGTCTTGATGGGTAGCTTCTGACCGGCGAGCCGCAGCGCCTCCTTGGCGAGAGGCTCGGGTACTCCGGCGAGCTCGAACATGACGCGTCCGGGCTTGACCACGGCCACCCAACCCTCGGGCGAGCCCTTCCCCGAGCCCATGCGCGTTTCTGCGGGCTTCTTCGTGACCGGCTTGTCCGGGAAGATGTTGATCCAGACCTTGCCGGTACGACGGATCTTCCTGGTCGCCGCGATTCGAGCAGCCTCGATCTGACGGTTCGTGATCCATCCCGCCTCGAGCGCCTTGAGCCCGAAGTCCCCGAACTGAACGGTCGTCTGACCCTTCGAGGTGCCCCTTCGGTGCCCGCGGTGCTCGCGGCGATACCTCGTCTTTCGCGGCATGAGCATCAGGCGTCCGCCTCCGGCTCGGGTGGGACCTCAGCCGTCGGTTCAGCCGTCGTCGGTTCAACGCTCGGCTCGGGCGTAGCCTCCGCGGTTGGCTCGACCGCCTCCGGCTCCACGACGGCAGCCTCAGGAGCCAGAGCCTCGCCCTGTACGGGTGCCTCGGCCTCGATTGCAGGCTGCTCTGCCGGATTCCGCCGCGGCCCACGACCGCTTGGCCTTTGCCCTCGGCGCTTGCGCTGCACGATCCCGAGACCCTCGCGATCGGCGCTTCGGCCACGGCCCTCGCGCGACGCGCCAAGGCCCTCCGAAGAGGAACCGCGCCTGCGCCGAGCCTGGTCCTGATCGCCGAGGCGCACGTCGCGATCGCGTTCGCGGCCACCCTCGTAACCCTCGGGCATGATCTCGCCCTTGTTGACCCAGACCTTGACGCCGATCTTCCCGAATGTCGTCTTCGCCTCGGCGAGCCCGTAGTCGATATCTGCGCGGATCGTGTGCAGCGGGACGCGACCTTCGGAGTACATCTCGCGCCGGCTCATCTCGCCGCCTCCGAGGCGGCCGGCGGCGGTGATCTTGATTCCCTGAGCCCCCGACCGCATCGCCGATGCGAGGGAGCGCTTCATCGCGCGCCGGAAGCTGACACGGTTCTGGAGCTGCTCGGCGATCGACTGCGCGACCAGCTTCGCGTCGAGCTCCGGCCGCTTGATCTCGTTGATGTTGATGTGGACGTTCTTCTTCGTGATCGCGTGGAGCTCACGGCGCAGCGCATCCACTTCGACGCCCGACTTCCCGATGACGATCCCCGGGCGAGCCGTGAAGATGTCGACCGTGATCCGCTGCTTGTCCTTGCGGATCAGGATGTCCGAGAGGCCTGCGTGCGACAGCTTGCCGAGGATGTGCTCACGAATGCGCACGTCTTCGAGCAGGTAGTCGGCGAACTCCGGCTTCCCTGTCCACCAGTTCGACTTCCAGTCGTGGATGACACCGACGCGAAAGCCGCCGGGATGCACCTTCTGGCCCATCAGGCCACCGCCTCCTCTGTCTGCGCAGGCGCCTTCGGCTTCGACTTCCGGGCGCGGCTCGTCTTCGGCTTCGTCACAGCTGGTTGCTCCTCAGTCGTGGTCTTCGCGGCGGCCTGACGACGCCTTGGCATCGCCGGCTCAGGTCGCTCTGCGAGGACGAGAGTCACATGGCACGTTCGCTTGCGGATCCGGTTGACGCGGCCGCGGGCGCGGGCGCGCCAGCGCTTCAGCGTCGGCCCCTCGTCTGCGTACGCGGCATACACGATGAGCTCGTCGCCGTCGAGACCGTGATTCGCCTCGGCGTTCGAGACCGCGGAACGGAGCACCTTCTCGATCTCCGTGGCGGCTGCGCGCTGCGTGAACGCGAGGATCGTGCGCGCTTCCGGCACCGAGCGTCCGCGAATGTGATCGAGGACGATGCGAGCCTTGCGCGCCGACATGCGCACCCACTTCGCCTGGGCGCGAACGGTCATCGGAGTGTCAGGAGTCGTGGCCACGTCAGCGACGCTTCACCTGGGTCGACTTGTCGCCGGCGTGACCCCGGAAGGTACGCGTGGGCGCGAACTCGCCGAGCTTGTGGCCGACCATCTGCTCCGTCACGAACACGGGCACGTGCTTGCGGCCGTCGTGTACGGCGATCGTGTGACCGACCATGTCGGGGAAGATCGTCGACGACCGCGACCAGGTGCGGATCATCCGCTTCTCCCCGGTCGAGTTCATGGCGTCGATCCGGCTCATCAGCCGTTCCTCGACGAAAGGCCCCTTCTTGGAACTGCGGCTCATCTACTTACCGCCTCTTTTCCTTGCCGCGGCGGCGGCCGCGGACGATCAGTGCGTCGGATTCCTTGTGCTTCCTGCGCGTTCGCTTGCCGAGCGTCGGCACGCCCCACGGAGTAACCGGGTGGCGGCCACCCTTCGTCTTGCCCTCGCCACCGCCGTGCGGATGGTCGACGGGGTTCATCGCGGAGCCGCGAACCGTCGGTCGCTTGCCGAGCCAGCGACTGCGCCCGGCCTTCCCGCTCGACTGGTTCGCATGGTCGGCGTTGCCGACCTGACCCACGGTCGCACGACAGGTCAGGAGCACGCGCCGGAGCTCACCAGAGGGAAGCCGGAGGACGCCATGACCTGCGTCCTTCGCGACGAGCTGCACGGACGATCCGGCAGAGCGAGCCATGCGCCCTCCCTGCCCGGGCTTGAGCTCGACGTTGTGGACGAGCGTGCCCGTCGGGATGTTCGCGAGCGGAAGCGCGTTTCCGGGCTTGATGTCGGCGTCCGGGCCGGACTCCACCGTCGCGCCGACCTGGATCCGGGAGGGGGCGAGGATGTACGCCTTTGCCCCGTCCGCGTAGTGAAGGAGCGCGATCCTGGCCGACCGGTTCGGGTCGTACTCGATCGCAGCGATCTTGGCCGGCACGCCGTCCTTCGTGCGCTTGAAGTCGATCTTCCGGTACTGCCGCTTGTGGCCGCCTCCGTGGTGGCGCGTCGTGATCCGGCCGCGATTGTTTCGTCCGCCGGTCTTCGACAGCGGCTCCACGAGTGACTTCTCGGGCTCCGACTTCGTCACCTCGTCGAACCCAGACGTGGCCATGAAGCGGCGGCCGGGGCTCGTCGGCTTGTACTTGCGCAACGGCATCAGACCGCAGCCCCCTCGAAGATCTCGATCTC
Organism: uncultured Actinomycetes bacterium; assembly: GCA_963734825.1. Classification (GTDB taxonomy): domain Bacteria; phylum Actinomycetota; class Thermoleophilia; order Gaiellales; family Gaiellaceae; genus GMQP-bins7. Next base: position 545,704 of record CAVTIQ010000006.1, read on the forward strand.
GTAGCCCTCACGCAGCTGGACGATCGCCTTCTTCCAGCCGGGGCGGCGTCCCTTGATCATCCCGCGGCGCTTCGGCTTCGACTGGACCTTGACGATGTTCACGCTCTGCACCTTCACCTCGAAGAGCTGCTCCACCGCCTGCCTGATCTGGGTCTTGTGGGCGTCCTCGTGCACGCGAAACGTGTACTTGCGGTCGGTGATCAGCGAGTAGCTCTTCTCCGACACGACGGGCGCGAGGAGCACTTCGTTGGGGTGGAGGCTCATTGACCCGCCTCCTCGGCCGGCGCACCGGCTCGAACCAGCACGAGCGGCAGGGCGACTTCGGTCACGAGAAGGGATCGAGCCCAGACGACCGAAGCGACCTCGAGCTCGGCAGGAACGGTCACGACCACGCGCTCGAGGTTGCGGAACGACTTGACGAGCGCCTCCTCGTCCTCGTGAGCGACGACGAGTGTCGGAGCAGCGCTCCCCCACTCCGTGAGGAGCGCGAGCGCCTGCTTGGTCGACGGATCGCCGAACGACCCACCTTCGAGGAGAGCGAGCGTGCCTTCGGAGGCATGGGCGCTGAGGGCGCCCCGGAGCGCCGCCCGCCTTGCCTTCCGGTTGACCTTCACCTCGAAATTGCGCATCCCCGGCGCGAACGCGACACCTCCGCCCGTCCAGTGCGGCGCCCGGGTGGTCCCGGCACGCGCGCGGCCGGTTCCCTTCTGGCGCCACGGCTTGGTGCGGCCTCCCGCGACGAGCCCACGGCTCTTCGTGCCGCGCGTTCCAGCTCGTGCTGCGTTCAGCTCCGCACGCACCGTCTCGTGGACGAGGTGCGACCTGACGTCCGCCGCGAAGATCGCCGCGTCGAGCGAGATCTCCTTTGCCGTGCCCCCGAGCACGGGTGCTTTGGGTTCAGCCGCAGGGGTCACTTGTCGCCTCGTATCTGGACGATGCCGCTCTTCGGCCCCGGAACGGAGCCTTTGAGCACCAAAAGGTTGCGCTCGAGATCGATCTCGTGCACGACGAGGCTCGGCTGGGTGACTCGCGTGCCGCCCATACGGCCGGGCATGCGCCGTCCCTTGAACACTCTCGACGGCGTTGCCGACGCGCCGATCGAGCCAGGTGCACGGACGTTGTGCGAACCGTGGCTCACCGGCCCTCGCGAGAAGCCGTGCCGCTTGATGGTGCCCTGGAAGCCCTTGCCGATGGAGATCCCGGAGACCTTGACCTGCTCCCCGGGCTCGAACGCCTCGACCGTCACTGTCTCGCCGATCGCAAGCTCGCTCGGACCGCGCATCTCCACGAGATGGCGGTGCGGACCGGCACCCGCCTTCGCGAGATGCCCGATCTCACCCTTCGCGAGCTTCCGCTCGGAAACCGGCTCGAACGCGAGCTGGACCGCGTCATAACCGTCCGTGCCCACGGTCTTCACCTGCACGACCGGGCAGGGGCCAGCCTGGATCACGGTGACGGCGGACATCGCCCCGGTCTCCGGATCGAAGACCTGGCTCATGCCGAGCTTGCGTCCGACGATGCCCTTCATCTCAGAGCTTGATCTCGATGTCGACGCCTGCGGGCAGGTCGAGCCGCATCAGCGAGTCGACCGTCTTCGGCGTTGGGCTGTGGATGTCGATGAGACGCTTGTGCGTGCGCACCTCGAAGTGCTCGCGCGAGTCCTTGTCCTTGAACGGGCTCCGGATCACGCAGTAGACGTTCTTCTCGGTGGGCAGCGGCACGGGGCCGGTGATCGTGGCACCGGTGCGTTGCGCCGTCTCCACGATCTGGGACGCCGAGCGATCCACCTGCTGGTGGTCGTAGCCCTTGAGCCGGATGCGGATCTTCTGCTGTGCCATATCGCCTCGAGTGAGGGGCGGGAGATCCCGCCCCTACTTGATGATCTCCGTCACGACGCCGGCTCCGACCGTCCGCCCGCCCTCGCGGATGGCGAAGCGAAGGCCCTGGTCCATGGCGATCGGCTGGTGCATGTCGATCTCCATGTTCGTGTTGTCGCCCGGCATGACCATCTCCTGGCCCTCGGGCAGCGCGATCGACCCTGTGACGTCGGTCGTCCGGAAGTAGAACTGCGGCCGGTAGCCGTTGAAGAACGGCGTGTGGCGTCCGCCCTCGTCCTTCGAGAGGACGTACACCTCGGCCTTGAACTGCGTGTGCGGCGTGATGCTGCCGGGCTTCGCGAGCACCTGGCCTCGCTCGACATCCTCGCGCTTCACTCCGCGCAAGAGCGCGCCGGCGTTGTCCCCTGCCTGCGCGTAGTCGAGCGTCTTCAGGAACATCTCGAGTCCGGTCACGACCGTCTTTGCCGTCTCCGGGTGGATCCCGACGATCTCGACGTCCTCGCCGACCTGGAGCTTGCCCTGCTCGATACGGCCGGTGACCACGGTCCCGCGGCCGGTGATCGTGAACACGTCCTCGATCGGCATGAGGAACGGCTTGTCGACGTCCCGGACGGGCTCCGGAATGTACGAGTCGACCGCCTCCATCAGCTCGAGGATCTTCGGCGTCCACTCAGCGTCGCCCTCGAGCGCCTTCAGCGCCGAAACCTGGATGACCGGGATGTCGTCGCCGGGAAACTCGTACTTGGAGAGGAGCTCGCGCACCTCCATCTCGACGAGCTCGAGCAGCTCGGGATCGTCGACCATGTCGGCCTTGTTGAGCGCGACCACGATCGAGGGCACCTCCACCTGGCGCGCCAGCAGGATGTGCTCGCGCGTCTGCGGCATCGGGCCGTCGGCCGCCGAGACCACGAGGATCGCGCCGTCCATCTGGGCGGCGCCCGTGATCATGTTCTTGATGTAGTCGGCGTGCCCAGGGCAGTCGACGTGTGCGTAATGCCTGTTAGCCGTCTCGTACTCGACGTGCGCGGTCTGGATCGTGATGCCGCGTGCCTTCTCCTCGGGCGCCTTGTCGATCTCGTCGAACGACGTGACCAACGTATCCGTGCCGGCTTCCGCGAGGACCTTGGTGATCGCGGCTGTGAGCGTCGTCTTGCCGTGGTCGATGTGGCCGATCGTGCCGACATTGACGTGGGGCTTGGTGCGCTCGAACTTCTGCTTGGCCATTTCTTCCTTCCTCCGGGAGAGAACGTTCCCTACTGCTCCTTGGCGACGATCGTGTCGGCGATCGAGGCCGGGACTTGTTCGTAACGGTCGAACTGCATGGTGAACGTCGCACGACCCTGCGACATGGAGCGCAGGTCGGTCGCGTAGCCGAACATCTCCGCGAGCGGGACGCTCGCGCGGATCGACTGCGACCCGCCGACCGGCTCGAGCTGCTCGACCCGGCCACGACGGCCATTCAGGTTACCAATGACATCGCCGACGTACTCCTCCGGTGTCACGACCTCGACGGCCATCACCGGCTCGAGGAGCTTCGGCTTCGCACGCTTCATCGCCTCTTTGAACGCCATGGAGCCGGCGATCTTGAAGGCACGCTCGCTGGAGTCGACGTCGTGGTAGGAGCCGTCGACGAGCTCGACCTTGACGTCGACCACCGGGAACCCGGCGAGGATCCCGGCACTGGTCGCTTCCTGGATTCCCTGATTCACGGGGGTGATGTACTCGCGCGGGATCTTCCCGCCGACGATCTTGTCGACGAACTCGTACCCCGCCCCGGGCTCCTGCGGATACAGGTTGATGATGACGTCTCCGTACTGACCCGAACCGCCCGTCTGGCGCACGAATCGCCCCTGGATCTTCTCGACCGCACGTCCGATCGTCTCTCGATACGACACCTGCGGACGGCCGACGTTCCCCTCGACGCGGAACTCGCGCAGAAGCCGGTCGACGATGATCTCGAGATGGAGCTCGCCCATCCCGGAGATGATCGTTTGCCCGGTCTCCTCGTCACTCGAGACACGGAACGTCGGATCCTCTTCAGCCAGGCGCTGTAGCGCGCCGGCAAGCTTGTCCTGGTCGCCCTTGGTCTTCGGCTCGATCGCGACGGAGATCACCGGGTCGGGGAAGGTCATGGACTCGAGGACGATCGGAGCCGACTCGACGGCCAGCGTGTCGCCCGTGGTCGTGAACTTGAGCCCGACGGCGGCGGCGATCTCGCCCGCTGCGATCTCCTCGCGCTCCTCGCGGTGGTTCGCGTGCATCTGCAGGATGCGGCCGATGCGCTCGGTCTTTCCGGTCGTCGCGTTCAGAACGCGGTCGCCCGCCTTCACTTGACCCGAGTAGACGCGGAAGTACGTGAGCTTTCCGACGTAGGGATCCGTCATCACCTTGAACGCGAGAGCCGAGAACGGCGCCTCGACCGCGGGCGGGCGGGTCGCCTCGTCCGCGCTCTTCGGGTCGATCCCCTGCACCGGCGGGACATCGAGCGGGCTCGGGAGGTAGTCGACAATCGCGTCGAGAAGCAGCTGAACGCCCTTGTTCTTGAACGCCGAGCCGAGCAGCACCGGCGTGACGCGCCCGCTGAGCGTTCCCTCGCGAAGCGCACGCCGGAGCATCTCCGCACTCACGGAGCTCTCGTCCTCGAGGTACGCCTCCATGAGCTCGTCGTCGAACTCGGCGATCGCGTCGATGAGCGCGTGATGGAGCTCCTCGGCACGTGCGCGAAGCTCGTCAGGGATGTCCTCGACGGCGAACTCGGTGCCGAGCGCGTTCGTGTACGAGATCGCATTCATCTCGACGAGGTCGACGATCCCCGAGAAGTGCTCCTCCTCGCCGACCGGAAGCTGGATCGGTACCGGAAACGCACCGAGTCGATCGCGCATGGACTGGACGGCCGCGTCGAAGTCCGCACCGGTGCGATCCATCTTGTTGATGAACGCGATCCGGGGGACGCGGTAGCGGTCAGCCTGACGCCACACGGTCTCGGACTGCGGCTGCACGCCGGCAACCGAGTCGAACACCGCAACCGCGCCGTCGAGGACGCGAAGGCTGCGCTCGACCTCCATCGTAAAGTCCACGTGCCCGGGCGTATCGATAATGTTGATCCGATAGTCGCGCCAGAACGCCGTCGTCGCCGCCGAGGTGATCGTGATGCCGCGCTCCTGCTCCTGCGCCATCCAGTCCATCGTGGCCGCGCCTTCGTGGACCTCGCCCATCTTGTGGGTGCGGCCCGTGTAATAGAGGATCCGCTCCGTCGTCGTCGTCTTACCAGCGTCGATGTGCGCCATGATCCCGATGTTTCGGACACGGTCCAGCGCGACGGGTGTGGCAACGGTGGTCATGCCCGGCCCTACCAGCGATAGTGCGCGAAGGCCTTGTTGGCCTGCGCCATCCGGTAGATGTCGTCCTTCTTCTTGAAGGCGCCGCCCTGCTGGTTGGCGGCGTCCACGAGCTCGCCGGCGAGCTTCTGGGGCATGCCCTTCTCGCGGCGGTCTCGCGCGTTCTGGACGAGCCAGCGCAGCGCAAGCGTCCGGGCGCGCCGCTGGGGCACTTCGACCGGAACCTGGTAGTTCGCACCGCCGACGCGACGGGACCGCACCTCGAGCACGGGCGTCACGCTCTTGACGGCCTGTTCGAGCACCTCGATCTCCGCCCGGCCCGACTTCTCCGCGGCGATGGTGAGCGCGTCGTAGACGATCGCCTCTGCGACCGACTTCTTGCCGTCGAGCATGATGCGGTTGACGAGCTGCGATACGAGCACCGAGCCGTGAACGGCGTCGGGATCGGGCTGGCGAGGCTGAATCTCCGCTCGACGGGGCATGCTCTTCCTTAGGCCTTCTTGGCGCCGTACTTGGACCGCGCCTGGCGCCGATCCGGGACCCCGGAGGAGTCGAGACCGCCGCGGATCACCTTGTAGCGGTAACCCGGGAGATCCTTGACGCGGCCTCCACGTACGAGGACGACCGAGTGCTCCTGCAGGTTGTGTCCCTCGCCGGGAATGTAGACGCCTACTTCCATGCCGTTCGTGAGACGGACGCGCGCGACCTTCCGGAGTGCCGAATTCGGCTTCTTCGGGGTCTGCGTCATCACCCGCGTGCAGACGCCGCGCTTCTGCGGAGCACCGCGAAGCGCTGGGGTCTTCGTCTTCGATTCCGGGGCCTTCCGCCCCTTGCGAACGAGCTGATTGACGGTGGGCACGCTGCTCCTACGGGTGGTCGTCGAATTACATAGAGAGGCAGGCGGACCGCACTGCGTCCGCCAACCGAGCCGCGGGATGGTAGCAAAATCGCGTCCACAGCGACCGTAGCACCTTGATTGATCCCGAATTACAGTGAGCCGGGAGGACGAGGGTGGACTCAACGATCGTGACTGCGGTAATTGCCGCCTGCCTGGCGCTGGCGCTCGTCGCGCTGCTCATCATCGCGCGCCATCGGCGCACGCGCTCCGACGAGCGCTTCGAGACGGTGCTCGAGCAGCTCGATCTCCACATGAGCTCGATCTCCCAGAGCCTCGAGCGCGTCGTCGAGCGATCCGCGGCCGCACGGGCCAGAGGCGTCGACGACCTGGAGCTCACGGTCGAGTTCGGCGATCTGCTCAGGAGGATCGCGGTCGAGGCGGCGACACGGACCGGTGCCGAGGCCGCAGCGGTGCACATCCAAGGACCTGGAGGCGCACCCATGGTGGGATCGTTCGGGGCGGACGATAGAGCGGGCCGCCTCGAGGCGCCTCTTGCGAATGCGGCCGGGCCGTTTCGCGCCGTCACGATCAACTGGACGCACCGTCCGGGCGACGAAGCCGAGAGCGACTCGTTTACGTCCGCGCTCGTCGTGCCGATCGTCGAGGCGGGTGTCGAGACGGGGACAGTCGCCGCGTATGCGCCGGATGCAGGTGTTTTCGGTGCGGATCACGTCCGCGCTCTCGAAGCCCTCGCAGAGGACGCCGTTCCGGCGATCGCGAGCGCTCGTCGATTCGCCGAGGCGCAGCGCACGATGACAGACGTCCTCACGGGCGTTCGGAATCGGAAGGGCTACGACATCGAGCTCGAGCGCGCCGTCGCGCACGCACAGGAGACCGGCCAACCGCTGTCCCTGCTCATCCTGAATCGCGAGGAGGAGGCGGACGTGCCCGAAGGCACGCACGACCCACGGCTCGACCCAGCGCTCCGCGAGCTCGCGTCGCTTCTCGTGCAGCAGACGAGGACATCGGACGTCGTCTGCATGCGGCACGACGGCGAGTTCGGCATCGTGCTCCCGGAAACTGCCGGAGACGCAGCGCGACGCTTCTACACGCGGCTTCGCGACGAGGCGTCACGGACGACCTTCCCGGTCGCCCGCCAGCTGGCATTCGCCGCCGGAGTCGTCGAATGGCGGCCGGATGAGACGAGCGAGACGTTCGACGGGCGGGCAACTGCAGCCACTCACACGAGCCGCGTGGGCGTCATCGAGCTCGCCTCGGCAGACATCGGGCTCGAATCGACGGCCGTGACCGCCACCCGTCAGGACTTCGAGGAGCGGCTCCGACACGAGATTGCGCGCGCCCGCAGCCTCGATCGTCCCCTTGCGGTGCTCCTCATGAACGTCGACGGTCTGGCGCGTGTCGACGAGAGGAGAGACCGAACAACGGTCGAGCGCGCGCTCGCGGAGCTCGAGACCCGCGTCGAGTCCAACCTCCAGAACGGCGACGTCAGCTGCCACATCGGCGAAGAGGAGTTCGCCGTCATCCTCGCGGACGCGACCGCGGACAGAGCGGAGGTTGTCCTTGCCGCGCTCCGCGCGTCACTCGAGGCCCATGCGCCTACCGAATTCGAGTGGCTCGGGGTTTCCGCAGGCATCACCGAGCTCGCCTGGGGCGACGACGCGGCGAGCGTCTTCGGGCGGGTCGAGCACGCTCTCTGGCGGGCGAAGCGAGCCGGGACGGGGACCGTCGTCGTTGCCATGGCAGCTGACGACCCACGCCGCGGAGCGTAGGCTTGACCCCATGGTCAGCATCCACTTCGCTGAGTACAGTGCGACCTGGGTAAGCGAGCTCGAGCTGAGCTGGGTATTGGCCTGATCGCCGGGCGGACAGTGGGCGATCGGGTGCTGGCGGAGGAAAGGCAACTGTGGTGACCACTGCGGTGATTCTGGTCGCTGTCGCAGTTCTCGCGGCGGCACTCCTGGCCTTCTTGGAGTTGCGGAGGAGGCGACAGCCCGCCGAGACGGACACAGCGCTCGTGCGAGCGGTCGACGAGATGCGGCTCAAGATGGACGAGCTGGCACAGGATCTCACCCAGGCGCTCGACCGGGCGGAGCGCGAAACCCGGCGGAACCGGCTCTTCGGCGAGCTCGGCGGCACGATCGACCTCGCGGAGGTCATGGACCGCGTCCTCGATGCCGCGATGGAGATCCCGGGGGTCGACGCAGCGATGATGAGCGTCGAAGGCCAGGCCGGGGCGCCGGCCGTCGCGACCCGTGGCATGACCGCGCAGGAGACGGCGAAGCCGCCGACCTCGGGGGTCGCGGGAGCACTCTCTGGAACGATCACCGTGAGCTACCGGTACGGACGAGATCAGGACTTGCCGAGCGACGACCTCATCCGCGGTGGCGTCTTCATTCCCCTCGTCGGGCGCGAGCTGCGGACGATCGGAACGCTGTCCCTGTTCTGGCGGCAGAGCGATCACGAGCCCGACGCAAGCCACATCGAGCAGGCCGAGAGCCTGACCGAGAGCTCGATTCCGGCGATCGAGAACGCACGTCGCTACGGGGAGGCGCGGAAACTGGCCGAGACCGACGCGCTCACTGGCCTCTACAACCAGCGGTACTTCCACGAGACGCTCCGGCGCGAGGTCATGCGCGCACAACGTTACGAGCGGAACCTGGCGCTGATCGTCTTCGACCTGGACGACTTCAAGAACATCAACGACGACATCGGCCACCTCGCCGGAGACCGTGTCCTCTCCCAGGCCTCCGAGCGACTGCGCGATGCCGTGCGCTCCGTCGACATCGCGTGCCGCATCGGCGGCGACGAGTTCGCGGTCATCCTCCCGGAGTCGGGTGCCGAGGACGCCGATCAGCTCTACCGCCGCGTGCACAATGCGATGCGAGGCACCGCCCTCGGCCCGGACGGCCAGCGTCTTCGCATCTCGGCCGGCGTCGCAGAGCTCGCGCACGGCGACACGGCCGCAAGCCTCTTCGAGCGGGCCGACGCTGCGCTCTATCGGGCGAAGGATCTCGGCAAGGATCGCGTCGACGTCTCGCGGGGCGGTCCAGGCCCGCGCGAGCGCTAGCCGTTCGTCTGCCGCGTCTCGGCTCGTGTGCCCTGCTGGGGGCGCTCCACCACGAGCTTCGGCCGACGCGTAGGCGCGTATGACCCCGTGGCAGGTTCGAGCGTGACCGCGACGGTCGAGCCCGGGGGCACTCGCGCGGAGAGTGGTACGACGATGTCTCGACCCGAGAAGAGACCCGCTGACCGAGGAGTGATCGAGTCGCGGTTCGTCACCCACGCCTGATAGGCCCACCCCGACTCGGCCTCGCCGAGACCGCTCAGCACGAGCGCGGCGGCGCCTGACGGCTGCACGACGAGGACGATCCGCCCGACGGACCCGCGAAGCGGCAAGCGCTCTGCATCGGGCCGTGCGAGCAAGGCGACAGCCTCCCGGAACCCGCTCGGCGGAGCAGCCGAGCGTGACGCTCCGTCGTCATCTCGACCTACGCCCGAGACGAATGCCCAGCCGCCGAGGACGATCGCAGCAATACCTGCCGCGGCTGCAAGACCCGCGAGCGTGGACGGGGAGAGCCTGCGCTCCGGTGGGAGCTCGGCCCGCTCTCTCGCGACCGTTCTCGGAGCGGTGGGCTGCGCTTGGGAAGGCGGCGCGGCCGGCCGGCCGGGCGCGGACGCGGGCGCGGACCCGTTCCGCCCCGGGCTCTTCACGTCCACGCGCGTCACGACGGGGATCGGCGACGGCGACTCCACTGCGGGCCACGATAACGAGCGCCCCAGTCGACACTCGCGGTCGTACGGGCGCAAAACCGCATTGAAGCCTCGCTGCGAGGCCGATGCCGACCGGTGCGCGCGATATTACTTCCCCTCGGTGCAGACGAATCGAGGGATCGAAGTGGCGTCACCAGGAGCGCTGGGATGACGATCGCCATCTATGTCGTATCGGTGCTCCTCGCAGTCGCATGCATCGGTCTCTTCGCAGTGGCGATGCGACGGATGTTCGGTCGCCACGAGGAGGTCGTCTCGGCGATGCTCGACCGCTACGACGACCGCCTCTCGGAGTTCGCGCAGACGCTGAACGACGCGATCACCCCGCTCCCGGAGCGCATCCTCGCGGCCATCGGCGAGCGAGTCAGCCCTCCCCCGGTGAACCATGCGCCGCTCGAGCACGGAAACGTCATGCGGTTGCTCGAAGTCGCCCGCGATCACACGTCTGCGGATGCAGCGGTGGCGATCGTCGCCGATTCGAACAAGGAGCCGATCCTTGCGACAGTGGGCCTCTCGGAAGACGAGGCGGCGCAGGTCGGCCGGATGGGAGTTCCCGACTATCGAGGTGCCCGTGCGATCCAGGTCGCGTTCAACGGCGACGCAGACGGACCGCCGGGAGCCTCGCCGATCCGCTACGGGCTCGCGGTTCCTTTGCTCGACTCCACGAGTGAACCGGGCATGCTCGCCGTGCTGACGCGGTCACCGGATCGCAAGTTCGGCGATCCGGACATCACGTCGCTCGAAGACGTCGTCGCCGGGACCCGTCCTGCACTCGAAGGCTCGCTCGCACTGCGGGAGACCGACCCGGTGCCCGACACCGACCCGTTGACGGAGCTCTACGACCGACGCGCCTTCCACGACCTCCTCGAACGTGAGATCGGCCGGGCACGGCGTGCGGAGTCGCCGCTCTCGTTGCTCATGCTGGACGTCGACCGCTTGACGACGCTCAACGCGCAGATCGGCTACCTGGCCGCCGACTCGGTCCTCGCGGAGATAGCGCAGCGGCTCCGAAACGTCGTGGGGAAGCGCGACTTGCCTTGCAGGATCGGTGGTGGACGATTCGGCGTGCTCGTTCCACAGGGCGACAGCCGCGACGCCGAGCGGTTGTTCGAGCGTCTTCAGACCGTCCTTCGCGACCGACCGGTTCCCGACGTTGGCAGCATCTCCATGTCCGGCGGCGTGGCCGAGCTGCTGCCGTTCGACGATGCCGCCGACCTCCTCGGACGTGCCGACGCCGCGCTGACCCTGGCCAAGGGCTCGGGCCGTGACACCATTGTCGCGGCCGGCAAACGCTAGTCCCGCCGGCGCTAGCCGCGGCGCTAGTCCCGCCGGCGCTAGTCCCGCCGGCGCTAGTCCAACAGGCGCTAGTCCCGCGGGCACTCGTTCCGACACGCGCTAGCCAGAAGCCGCAGCGGCCGCCCGTCGACATAGTCGATCCAGACGGGCTGCGAGCCAGGAGACCGTTCCGGTACGCGACACGAGATCTCCTGCGGCAACCGTCGAGGCGGAGACCGCCCGCGGCACGAGTGCCACAGAGCCGCCCAGACCGAAGCTCAGGCAACAGCAGAGGATCACGCGCCGGCGCACGGCCATCCTAGGTGGCACAAGCGAACGAGCGATGTAGAAGGCCCGGCGCTCCTTCCGGAACGCCGGGCCTGATGCTCAGAACCTACTGGGCTCAGAACCTACTGGTCGTCGGCAGGAGGTTCGACCTCGGTCGCGCCGGCACCGCCGTCGAGGGCGGTCTCGTCCTCGAGCGAGAGCCCGAGGGCGTCCAGGTCGAAGCCGTCGCCTTCGCCGATCTCCTCGAGGGCCGCGAGCAGCTCTGCCTCGGCCTCGGGGTGCTGGAAGGTCACGGGCAGCGGCTCGGTCGGCTCGACAGTGATGTTCCGATACTGCTTGAGGCCTGTCGCGGCCGGGATGAGCTTGCCGATGATCACGTTCTCCTTGAGCCCGTTCAGACGGTCGACCTTGCCTTCGATCGCCGCGTCCGTGAGCACCTTCGTCGTCTCCTGGAACGAGGCGGCCGAGAGGAAGGACTCGGTCGCGAGCGACGCCTTCGTGATGCCGAGGATGATCGGCTCGAAGGTTGCCTGCTCGCCCTTCTCCTTCTTGACGCGCGCGTTCTCGCGCTCGAGGACGACGCGATCGACGAGCTGCCCCGGGAGAAGCTCGGTGTCGCCGTTGGTCTCGACCCGGACCTTCTTGAGCATCTGTCGAACGATCAGCTCGATGTGCTTGTCGTGGATCTCGACGCCCTGCGACTTGTACACCTTCTGCACCTCGCCCACGAGGTACAGCTCCGTCGAGGTCGCGCCCTTGAGCAGGAGCAGTTCGGAGGGGTTGAGCGAGCCCTCGTTCAGCGCCTCTCCGACCTCCACGAGCTGCCCCTTCGTGACGCGAAGCCGCGTCCGCCGGGGGAAGCTGTGCTCCCGCGGAGGCTGGAGCTCTCCGTCCTCGTCGAGGTCCGTCGGCGTGACCGTGACCTTGATCGTCCGGTCCGAGTCGTCGATGTCCACCTTGCCGGCGACGTCGGTGAGCGTTCCAGCGCCCTTCGGGTTGCGAGCCTCGAAGATCTCGACGACTCGTGGCAGGCCGTGCGTGATGTCGGACCCGGCCACACCACCCGTATGGAAGGTGCGCATCGTCAGCTGCGTGCCCGGCTCGCCGATCGACTGCGCGGCGATGATGCCGACCGCGTCGCCGATCTCGGCCATGCCTCCTGAGGCGAGGAACGTGCCGTAGCAGAGCCGACAGATCCCGAACTCGCTGCGACACTTCAGCACGGACCGAACCGGAATCGTGGCGTCCGCCGCGTACTCCGCGAACTCTTCGACGAGCCGGCGAAGCTGGCTCATCGTGATCTCCTCGTTCTTGGCGACGATCACGACCTTGCCGGGCTTGCCGTCCTTGATCGGCTTGTGCACGTCGACCGAGGCGATCCGCCCCGCGACGCTCTTGTTCGGCGTGCCGTCGAGGATGAGATTGAGCTCGATGGAGTCGTCGGTCCCGCAGTCGTCTTCGCGGACGATCACGTCCTGCGAGACGTCGACGAGTCGCCGAGTGAGATACCCGGAGTCGGCGGTGCGCAGAGCCGTGTCCGCGAGCCCCTTGCGCGCACCGTGGGTCGAGATGAAGTACTCGAGGACCGTCAGGCCCTCCATGAAGTTCGCCTTCACAGGACGCTCGAGAATCTCGCCCTTCGGGTTTGCCATCAGGCCGCGCATTCCGGCGAGCTGCCTGATCTGGTTGAACGATCCGCGGGCGCCCGAGTTGGCCATCATGTAGATCGGGTTGACCTTGGACAGGGTGTCCATCATCTTGTCCCCGACCTCGTTCGTGGCCTCGGTCCAGATGGCGACGATGCGCTCGTGTCGCTCCTCCTCGGTCATCAAGCCGCGGTCGTACTCCTTCTCGACGTTCGCGACCTCGGCCTCGTAGCGGGAGAGGATCTCTTCCTTCTCGTCCGGAACGACGATGTCGTTCTTCGAGATCGTGATCCCTGCGCGAGTTGCGAAGCGGAACGTCAGTGACTTGATGATGTCGAGTGCCGCGGCGATCGTGTTCGGGCCGTAGTGCTCGACGAGATCGCCGATGAAGCCGTCGAGCTCGCGCTTCGACAGCGTCCGGTTGAGGAACGGGTGGTTCTCGACGTCCGCGATGCCGGCTTCCAGCAGCGCGCGCTCGACCTCAGCGTTGAAGATCACGCGTCCCGGCGTCGTCAGGAGCCGCTCCCCGCGCCATTCGTACTCGATGGGATCCTGGTAGCCGATCTGGGCCGAATCGACGTGGAACTCCACGTCCTCCTCCGTCCGGAACCGGCTGAAGCCCTTGAGGCCGAGCTGCTTGAGGAGCTTCTCTGACGTCATGGTCTGAAGGTCGTACGTGCAGTACGTGAGGAAGTACGCCCCGAGCACCATGTCCTGCGTCGGCGTGGCCAGCGGCCGGCCGCTTGCAGGCGACAGGATGTTGTTGGCCGAGAGCATGAGCACACGCGCCTCCGCCTGCGCTTCCGCCGAGAGGGGCAGGTGGACTGCCATCTGGTCCCCGTCGAAGTCGGCGTTGAAGGCATGACAGACGAGCGGGTGCACCTGGATTGCCTTGCCCTCGACGAGCACGGGCTCGAAGGCCTGGATGCCAAGCCTGTGCAGCGTCGGAGCGCGGTTGAGGAGCACCGGATGCTCGGCGATGACCTCCTCGAGGACGTCCCAGACCTCGGGAATCATCGACTCGACCATCTTCTTGGCCGCCTTGATGTTCTGGACGGCCTTTCGCTCGACGAGCCGGCTCATGATGAACGGCTTGAAGAGCTCGAGTGCCATCAGCTTCGGAAGACCGCACTGGTGGAGCTTGAGGTTCGGTCCAGCGACGATCACCGAACGGCCGGAGTAGTCGACGCGCTTGCCGAGCAGGTTCTGTCGGAAGCGGCCTTGCTTTCCCTTGAGCATGTCGGAGAGCGACTTGAGAGGGCGATTTCCCGGCCCTGTCACCGCACGCCCGCGGCGGCCGTTGTCGAACAGCGCGTCCACGGCCTCCTGAAGCATTCGCTTCTCGTTGTTGACGATGATCTCGGGGGCTCCGAGATCGAGAAGCCGCTTCAGGCGGTTGTTCCGGTTGATGACGCGGCGATAGAGGTCGTTGAGATCGCTCGTGGCGAAGCGACCACCGTCGAGCTGGACCATGGGCCGCAGCTCGGGCGGGATGACGGGAACGGCTTCGAGGATCATCCACTCGGGCTTGTTGCCCGACTTGATGAACGCCTCGACGACCTTGAGCCTCTTGATCGCCCGCTGCTGCTTCTGCCCCTTGGAGGTCTTGATGACCTCGCGGAGCGTCAGAGACTCCTCCTCCAGGTCGAGGTCGCGCAGCAGATCGCGCACGGCCTCGGCACCCATTCCACCGCGGAAGTAGACGCCGAACCCGTACGGCGAGCCGAAGCGGTCCTTGAGCTCACGGAAGATCTGCTCGTCGCCGACGATCATCTTCGGCTCGAGCTCCTTGAACAGGATCCACGTCTGCTCGAGTCGCCGAACGGCGTCGACGGCGGCCTCGCGCGTGTCCTCGCGCCGCACGTCGATGTCCGCGACCATCTCGCGCACCTTGAGCGCCCACTGGGCGACGGCGTCGAGGTCCTCCTTGCGCGTGCCCTCGACGAGGCACAGGTCGTACGCAAACTCGCGAACAGCGGCTGCGTCGGCCTCGGGATCGACCGCGCCGAGAACGGCGGACAGCAGGCCGTTGCCGACCTCACGCGCGCGCTCGAGGTTCTTCTTCTCGACCCCAGCGACGAGCGTGGCGTCTTCCTCGGCGAGCTCCGCTCCATCGAGCAGCGCCTCCTGGACGCGCTTCAGGTGCTTCGTCACAGCCCCCTTCTTGGAGCCGGACGACTTCTCGAGCTCGATGCGGAGGGGCTCGAGCGCCGCCACGATCTGCATCGCCGCGGCTGCCACCGACTCCACCTCGCGTGGTGCAAGGCGGCGATCCTCTCGAGTGGCCGTCTGCCGGACGAGCTCACGAACGCGGCGCGGATCCTCCGAGTTGATCGACTTCGCAAGCTGGACGAAGACACCGCCTCCGAGACTCCGGATCTCCTCGAGCGTCGGCAGCTCGGCCTCTTCGGCCCAGTTCGAGAGCGCACGCCCCCAGAAGTCGTCGTCCTCGTCGAAGTTGCGCTCCTTGCCGGCGGCGAAGTAGTCCCTCCGACGCGCAAGTCGATCGTCGAGAGCACCGAGCGCCTCGTCGCGATCCAGGTAGATGCGCTCGCTCTCCGCGGCGACCTTGTCCTCCAGGTCGGCGATGTCCGACTGGCGCTTCTCACGGTCGACCTGAGTGACGATCGAGGCCGCGAAGTAGAGAACCTTCTCGAGCTCGCGGGGAGCGATGTCGAGCAGGTAGCCGATGCGGCTCGGCACACCCTTGAAGAACCAGATGTGCGAGACGGGGGCGGCGAGATCGATGTGGCCCATGCGCTCGCGGCGCACCTTCTGGCGGGTCACCTCGACACCGCAGCGCTCACAGATGATGCCCTTGTAGCGGACGCGCTTGTACTTGCCGCAGTAGCACTCCCAGTCCTTGGTCGGACCGAAGATGCGCTCGCAGAAGAGCCCGTCTCGCTCAGGCTTGAGGGTGCGGTAGTTGATCGTCTCGGGCTTCGTTACCTCGCCGGACGACCAGTCGCGAATCTGCTTGCTCGAGGCAAGCCCGATTCGGATCGCGTCAAAGTCGTTGATGTCGATCACGTGCTAGCGCCTCTTTCTGTGGTCGTGCAGTTCTCGGTCTGTGCGGAAACCATCAGTCCTCGACCTCGACGTCAGCCAGCTCGCCGGCGTCGACCTCGACGGGAGTCGCCTCGGAGACGATGTCGCCGAGCACCTCGTCGGTGGCGATCTCCAGCTCGCCGCCTTCGTCAGCGCGCTCTCCGCCTTCCTCGACTTCCTCCGCGGTCGGCTGTCTTGCCGCCGCATGCAGCGAGCCGGGCGAGAGGTCGATACCGAGCTCCTCGGCAGCTCGCAGAAGCTCGTCGTCCTCCTCCCGGACCTCGACCTCACGGCCCTCGTCGGAGAGGACCTGAACGTCGAGCGCCAGGGACTGCATCTCCTTGAGCAGCACCTTGAACGACTCGGGGATCGACGGCTCGGCGATGTTCTCGCCCTTGACGATCGCCTCGTAGGCCTTCACGCGCCCGATCGTGTCGTCGGACTTGATCGTGAGCATCTCCTGCAGCGTGTACGCCGAGCCGTATGCCTCGAGCGCCCACACCTCCATCTCACCGAAGCGCTGTCCACCGAACTGCGCCTTGCCGCCGAGCGGCTGCTGCGTCACGAGCGAGTACGGGCCCGTGGACCGTGCGTGGATCTTGTCGTCGACGAGGTGGAGCAGCTTCAGGATGTACATGAAGCCGACGGTGACCTCCTGGGCGAAGGGCTCACCGGTCTTCCCGTCGTACAGGGCGACCTTGCCCGTGCACCGCTCGCCGCGAGGCGCCTTCTCGTCGATGTTCATGCTCACCGCGTCCACCGCCCTCGCCGCCGCGAGAAGTGCATCGTCCACGTCCTCGACCGTTGCACCGTCGAACACCGCCGTCGCTACCGCGCGCGGGTCGGGTGCGTTGATCGGCGCCCGAGCGCTGACCGGGCCACCCTCCTGGAACACCCCGTGTGCCGCGGCCCACCCGAGATGGGTCTCGAGAATCTGGCCGATGTTCATCCGGCTCGGCACACCGAGCGGGTTGAGGACGACGTCCACCGGTCGCCCGTCCTCGAGGAACGGCATGTCCTCCTCGGGCACGATCTTCGAGATAACGCCCTTGTTGCCGTGGCGGCCGGCGAGCTTGTCGCCCTCGGCGATCTTGCGCTTCTTGGCGACGTAGACACGCACGAGCTCGTTGACGCCCGGCGGAAGATCGTCGCCCGCGTCACGCGAGAACGTCTTGACGCCGATGACCTTGCCGCCTTCTCCGTTCGGGACCTTCAGCGACGTGTCCCGAACCTCGCGTGCCTTCTCCTTGAAGATCGCGCGGATGAGCTTCTCCTCCGCGGTCAGCTCGGTCTCGCCCTTCGGCGTGACCTTCCCGACGAGGAGATGGCCGGCGTCGACGTCGGCGCCGATGCGGACGACACCGCGCTCGTCGAGATTCGCGAGCGACTCCTCCGAGCGATTCGGAATGTCGCGGGTGATCTCCTCGTCTCCGAGCTTCGTCGAGCGAGCGTCGATCTCGTACTCGTGGATGTGGATCGAGCTGAGAACGTCGTCCTTGACGAGCCGTTCCGAGATGACGATCGCGTCCTCGAAGTTGAAGCCCTCCCACGGCATGAACGCGACGAGCAGGTTCGCGCCGAGCGCGAGCTCGCCACCGTCCGTCGAGCTGCCGTCCGCGAGGACATCGCCCTTGCGGACCTTGTCGCCGAGCGTCACCACCGGCTTCTGGTGGATCAGCGTGCCCTGGTTGGATCGCATGAACTTCGTCAGCGGATACTCGTCACGGCTTCCGCGGCCCTCGACGACGATGCGCTCGGCGTCGACGTCGACGATCGCGCCGTCGTTACGTGAGAGCACCACGTCACCTGTGTCCACGGCTGCACGGAACTCGAGCCCCGTGCCCACGATCGGCGCCTGCGGGATCATCAGCGGGACCGCCTGACGCTGCATGTTCGCGCCCATGAGCGCGCGGTTCGCGTCGTTGTGCTCGAGGAACGGGATGAGCGCGGTTCCGACGGAGACGATCTGCGCGGGCGAGACGTCCATGTACTCGATGTCCTTCGGGGCCGCCATGACGGCCTCGCCCTCCTTCGAGCGGCAGAGCACCTGCTCGTGGAGGAACTTGCCGGTCTTCGGGATCCACCGGCTCGGACGCCTGTGCGATGGTGAACTGGCGCTCCTCGGCGGCGTCGAGATAGAGGATCTCGTCCGAGACCTTGCCGCCCTTGACGACCCTGTACGGCGTCTGGATGAAGCCGAACTCGGACACGGTGGCGAACGACGCGAGAGAGCCGATGAGGCCGATGTTCGGACCTTCCGGCGTCTCGATCGGGCACATGCGCCCGTAGTGCGTCGGGTGCACGTCGCGCACCTCGATCGGCGCGCGCTCGCGGGTCAGGCCCCCGGCACCGAGTGCCGAGAGGCGTCGCCTGTGAGTCAGTCCGGCGAGCGAGTTCGTCTGATCCATGAACTGCGACAGCTGCGAGGACCCGAAGAACTCCTTGAGCGCGGCGACGACCGGACGGATGTTGATGATCGTCTGCGGCGTGATCGTGTCCACGTCCTCGGTGGTCATCCGCTCGCGAACGACGCGCTCCATCCGGTACAGGCCGACGCGGAATGCCTCCTGGATCAGCTCACCCGTCGTGCGAAGCCGGCGATTGCCGAAGTCCTCGTACTCGTCCAGCTCCCCGCGGATTGGGTCACGGGAGAGCTGAGAGGCCTCGGCTGCGAAGTCCTTCGCCTCTTCTGGGAGACCGAGCTTCGTCGGAAGATCGACGAGCCTGCGAACGAGCGCGATGATGTCGGCCGGCGTGAGCACGCGAACGTCCTCGGGCGCCGACACCCCGAGACGCTGGTTGAGCTTGTAGCGCCCGACCTTCGTGAGGTCGTAGCGCTTCGGGTCGAAGAACAGGCCCTTCACGAGGTTGCGTGCGTTGTCGAGCGTCGGCGGCTCGCCGGGTCGCTGCTTCTTGAAGACCTCGATGAGCGCCTCGTCCTCGCGCGTTGCCGGGTCCTTGTCGAGCGTGTTCTGGATGAAGGTCGACCCGCCGAAGAGCTCGAGGATCTTCTCGTTCGTCGACGTGTCCACCTGGAACTCGGCGAACCGGTCCGCCGGGAGGAGGTCCCCGAACAGCTCCTCGAAGCGCTCGCCGGTCGGAAGCGCACGCAGGAGCGTGGTGACCGTGAGCTTCCGCTTGCGGTCGATCCGAGCGTAGACGATGCCCTTCTTGTCGATCTCGACCTCGAGCCACGAGCCACGAGACGGCATGAGGTTCGCCATGAAGACCTGCTTCGTGGCGTCCTTCGGCTCCATGAGATAGGCACCCGGACTGCGCACGAGCTGCGTCACGATGACGCGCTCGGTGCCGTTGATGATGAATGTCCCCCACGGGGTCATCATCGGGAAGTCGCCCATGAAGACCCGCTGCTCGCGGATCTCGCCGGTCTCCTTGTTGACGAAACGAACGGTGATCGAAAGCGGGACCTGGTAGGTCAGATCCTTTTCCCGGCACTCCTGAATCGAGAACTGGGGCTCCCCGAACTCGTACTCGCCGAACTCCACCGCCAGCGTGCCGGTGTAGTCCTCGATGGGCGAGATGTCGTCGATCGTCTCCCGCAGACCCGCCTCCATGAACCAGTGGAACGAGGCCTTCTGGATGTCGATCAGATTGGGGAGGTCCAGGACGTGCTTCAGGCGCGAGAAGCTCTTACGCGCGCGCGGCGCGACAGCGACGCTGCTCAAATGTGACTCCCTCTAGTAACTGCGTGCAGGGTTGGACGGGCGAAGCCTCGGCGGAACCCCGAAGGATAGCGCACGAGCACACTCCACCGCAACCGCCTCGGCGCGGATGGAGTACGTGCGGAGGATAATAGCGGACGGCGTCGAGCTCGGGCCGTGAGCTCGGTCGTCGGGCCGTGGCGCGACGACCGATACTCGGGCCTGAGTTAGCTGCTCTCCTACTTCAACTCGACGGAGGCACCGGCTTCTTCGAGCTGGGCCTTGATGGACTCGGCCTCCTCCTTCGGAGCGCCCTCCTTGACGGCACCAGGAGCACCGTCGACGAGGTCCTTGGCCTCCTTGAGACCGAGCCCTGTCACGGCGCGTACCACCTTGATCACCTGGATCTTCTTGTCGCCCGTGCCGGTGAGCACGACGTCGAACGAATCCTTCTCCTCGGCGACCGCAGCGCCTCCGTCCCCAGCACCAGGGGCCGCAGCGGCGATCGCGACCGGGGCGGCGGCTGTGACGCCCCACTGCTCCTCGATCGCATTCTTGAGCTCCACGAGCTCGAGAACCGTCATCTGCCCCAGCGAATCGAGCGTCTTCTGGACATCGGTTGCCATTACTCCTCCTCTTTCTCTTCTGGATCTTCAGCGACTGGCTCCGCGGGCTCTTCCGCGGAGGGTTCTTGGTCGTCTGACTCCGTAGCCGCGGAGTCCGACGGTGCGTCCTCTGGAGCGGTCTCGTCCGACGACTGCTCGTCGACGGCCGGCTCGGCTGCAGGCGAGGTCGTCTCACTCTCGGGCACCGCGACTTCCCCCTGCTCTTCGAGCTGCTTGATGCGGGCGTCGATCAGCCCATGCAGGTCACGGAGCGGTGCGGAGACGAGCCCGAGCAGCTGCGTCAGCGGAGCGACGATCGCGCCGACGAGTTGAGCTCGCAGCACGTCCAGAGGTGGCAGCGTTGCGAGCTGCTGCACCTCGTCGCCCGAGAGCGTTCGTCCCTCGAAGATGCCTCCGCGCAGGGCGAGAACGTTCGTCTCCTTCGAGGTCGCGGCAAGCGCCTTTGCGACGGCTGCCGGGTCCCCGCTCGCCTCGATGAACGCGATGGCCGTCGGGCCTTCGAGCATCACGAGGAGTGCGTCCGCTCCTGCTCGCTCCGCAGCCAGCCTCGTCAGCGTGTTCTTGACGATGCGAAAACGGGCACCGTGCTCGAGCAACACGTCACGGAGCGCTTCGAGCTGCTTGTTGGTGAGGCCGCGGTAGTCGGCCACGATCAATGTCTCCGAAGCGCTCAGCTGCTCAGCGAGCTCCTCGACGATGCGTTCCTTCTCCGTTTTCAGCATTGGTTCCTCCGGAAAGACGAAACCCGCGCTAGGCGGGCCCGATCTGGTGCGCACTGCAACCGGATGAACCTGCCTCGGCCGGGCCTACGGCGCCTCGTAACTCGTCGTCACGCAGCACCTGCCGGCTGTCTTTGGCGGGGACGTCGATTTTGTCAGGCCGAGACTGTAGCTTCCTCCGCCGCGGCAGGCGACCCGTCGAGCTCTTCGGCGACATCGCGTGTCTTCGCCGTGTCGACGTGGATGCCGGGGCCCATGGTCGTCGTCAGCGTGATCTGCCTGATGTAACGGCCTTTGGCCGCGGCCGGCTTGGCACGGACGATCTCCTCAATGAGCGCGGCGTAGTTCTCCAGCAGCGCCCGCTCGTCGAAGCTGCGCTTCCCGATGGGCAAGTGGATGTTGGCACCGCGGTCGGTGCGGTACTCGAGCTTCCCGGCCTTCGCATCGCTGACGGCCTTCCCCACGTCGAACGTCACCGTCCCGGTCTTCGGGTTGGGCATGAGGCCTCGCGGGCCAAGGACGCGGCCGAGCTTGCCGACGGTCCCCATCATGTCCGGAGTCGCAACGGCGACGTCGAAGTCGAGGAAGCCCTCTTCGATTCGAGTGGCGAGATCCCCGGATCCGACGACGTCTGCTCCTGCGTCCTCCGCTTCACGCGCCTTCTCACCCTCGGCGAACACGGCGACTCGAATGGACTTGCCAATGCCGTGGGGGAGCATGATCGTTCCGCGAAGCTGCTGGTCAGCGTGCCGGACGTTCAGTCCGAGACGGAAGTGCACCTCGACCGTCTCGTCGAACTTCGCCCCTTCGAAGCCCTTCACGAGCCGGACGGCCTCGAGGGGCGAGTACGCATGCTCCCGGTCGATCTCGGACATCGCGCTCCGGTATCGCTTGCCCCGTGCGCTCACGCGTCCACCTCGACTCCCATCGAGCGCGCCGTGCCGGCGATCACCCGCATCGCCTCGTCGACGTCGCGTGCGTTGAGGTCGGGCATCTTGGTCTCGGCGATCGAGCGGAGCTGCGACTGGGACAGCGTGCCCACCTTGCTCCGGTTCGGCTCGCCCGAGCCCTTCTCCAGGTTCAACGCTTCCTTGATGAGCACGGCGGCGGGCGGTGTCTTCGTGATGAAGGTGAACGATCGGTCCTCGAACACCGTTATCTCCACGGGCGTGATGCGGCCGTTCTCCTGCGCGGTCTGCGCGTTGAACGCCTTGCAGAACTCCATGATGTTCACACCGTGCTGGCCGAGCGCCGGGCCGACAGGAGGCGCCGGGTTTGCCTGGCCGCCGGGAATCTGGAGCTTGATGGTCGTCAGGATCTTCTTGGCCATCAGTCGATCTTCTTCACTTGGTCGAAGCTGAGCTCGACGGGCACCTGCCGCTCGAAGATGTCGACGGACACCTTGAGCTTCTGCTGGTCGGCGTTCACGTCGACGATCTCGCCGTCGAAGTCCGAGAGCGGGCCTGACGTCACCTTGACCGACTCGCCGAGGGAGAACTCGACCTGCGCCTTCTGTGCCTGGCCACCAGCGGGGACACCGTGATGGAGGATCCGGTCGACCTCGGGCTGCGAGAGCGGGACGGGCTTCGTCCCGGCACCCACGAAGCCGGTGACACCGGGTGTTCCCTTGACGACCGTCCAGGCATCATCCGTCAGGTTCATGTTGACCAGCACGTAGCCGGGAAGCACTCGCTTCTCGATCTGCACCTTCTGGCCGTCCTTCGTCTCGATCACCTGCTCCGTCGGCACGACGACTCGCCGGAAGCTCGGCTGCTGGTTCATCGAGATGATCCGGTGCTCGAGATTGGTCTTCACCTTGTTCTCGTGCCCGGAGTAGGTGTTGATCACGTACCAGTTGAACATCTGATCTCCTAGAGGAGCACGCGGTCGACGACCGGGCGAATGATCTGATCGAGAATCCAGAGATAGCCGCCGACGATCGCGCAGGCGAGGATCACCACGACGACACCCTGGAACGTCTGTCGGCGACTAGGCCAGTCGGTCTTCTTCAGCTCCGCGTACGACTCGCGGATGAACTGGCCACGCTGCTTCGTCTCCTTGCGCCCTGTCTGCTGCTTGACGGGCTGCTGGGAGGGCCGCACCGCAGCTTGGCGGCTTCGGCGACTCGATGTCGACTCTCCTGCAGCGGCCCGGGCGGCGCGCCGCTGCTTTCGCGTCTCGCGGGCCACTACCTCGTCTCCCGATGCGCCGTGTGGTGGCCGCACCAGCGGCAGTACTTGCTCAGCTCAACGCGGTCGGGCGAGTTTCGCTTCGACTTCTGCGTGTGGTAATTGCGCCGCTTGCACTCCGTGCAGGCGAGCGTGATCGCGACTCGGACTCCGGTTGCCATTGTTGTTCTTCTGGTTGCAGTGTGGGACGAAAGTGTGAGGCTGCCGACAGGATGCTCGAGTAGCGGCGGCAGGACTCGAACCTGCGACACGCGGATTATGATTCCGCTGCTCTAACCAACTGAGCTACGCCGCCGCGCGCGCCAGAGTGTAGCAGCGACCCCGGGAATGGAACCTCTTGATCCTCGAGCGACGGTGACGAAATTCGAGCTCCGGCACTCCGACCGATCGCAGCCCTAGGATCGCCGACGTGATCCGGATCCCCCCGCACCATGGTGGCTGGCTCGAGGTCATCTGCGGGCCAATGTTCAGCGGGAAGAGCGAGGAGATGATCCGGCGCTTGCGCCGCGCGGAGATCGCAGGTCAACGCGTCGCCATCTTCAAGCCGGTGATCGACGACCGCTACCACGTGGCAGACGTCGTGAGCCATGCCGGCGCGCGCATGCGCGCGATTCCCGTGTCGTCGGTTTCGGATCTCAGCCGCCGGTCACAGGGCTTCGAGGTCGTGGGAGTCGACGAAGTGCAGTTCTTCGGAAGCGACGTCGTCGGCGTGGCGCTCGAGCTGGCGGATGCAGGATCGCGGGTGATAGCAGCCGGGCTCGATCAGGACTTCCGGCGACTCCCGTTCGGACCGATGCCCGAGCTCCTCGCGCATGCCGAGTTCGTGGACAAGCTCCAGGCCGTCTGCCACCGGTGCGGAGGTCCCGCAACGACCACCCAGCGGCTCGTCGCAGGTCGACCGGCACCGTACGCGGGAGAGACCGTCGTGGTCGGCGCCGAGGAGCAGTACGAAGCGCGCTGTCGCGGGTGCCACGAGCCGGGGCTCGACTCTGCCGTGGTCGCAGCCTGACGGCTCACGTTCCGCGAACGGCGCTCGCGATCAGACAGGTCAGGTAGACGCCCGCCGCGACCAGGACGATGGTGCCGCCTGGTGGAAGGTCGGCGTAGTACGAGATCGTCAGACCCGTCAGGGCCGACGCGAGCCCGATGCCGGTCGACAGGACCAGGGCCGAGCGCATGCTCCACGCGATCTTGCCGGCCGCACTCACCGGCAGGACCATGAGCGCCGCGACGAGGAGGATCCCCACGACTCGCATGGAGAGCGCGACCGTGACGGCTACCAACCCACCCAGAACGACGTTGAGCACGCCGATCGGGACGCCCGCGACGCGTGCTCCCTCCTCGTCGATCACGACGCCGGCAAAGGGTCGGTACAGCGCTGCCACCGTCACGAGTCCGACGGCCCCGAGCGTAGCGATGACGACGAGATCGTCTCGAGTGACGGTGAGGATCGAGCCGAACAGGTACTGGAACAGGTTCGCGTTCATCGCTCCGGCGGTCGACACGAGAACGACCCCGAGGGCGATGCCCGTATAGAAGACGAGTGCAAGTGCCTGGTCGCCGGCCGTTCCGCCGTACGCCTGCAGGAGCTCGACGAGGATCGCGCCGATGACCGCAGCGGCGAGCGCGGTCGCGACGGGAGCGACGTCGAGAAGGATGCCTGCCGCGACGCCGGCGAATGCGACATGGCCGATTCCGTCTCCGATCAGGGACTGGCCGCGCTGGACGAGGAAGAATCCGACCGCCGGCGCGAGCACTCCGACGACCGCACCGGCCGCGAGCGCGAGCCGCATGAACTCGTGATCAAGCATGGCTGTGGGAAGGGTCGTGCCAGACGCCGGGAAGCTCGCCCGGCGCTCCGTCGAAGACGATCGTGCGGCGGACCAGCACGAGACGCTGCACGAACCGTTCGACGGCGCCGAACTCGTGTGAGACGTAGATCACCGTGACGCCGAGGTCCGAGTGCAGTCGATCGAGGAGGCCTGCGAGCGACTCCTGCGACTCCGCGTCGACCCCGGTCGTCGGCTCGTCGAGCACGAGGAGCGACGGTTGGCCGGCGAGCGCCTTGGCGATGAACGCGCGCTGCTGCATCCCGCCCGAGAGCGTTCGCATCTGACTGTCGGCGCTGTCTCCGAGACCGACGCGCTCGATCGCATCGGAGACGATCGCACGGTCGCGGCGACGCATCGGCCCGATGAGGCCACCGGCTGCGAGCCTTCCTGCCGAGACGACCTCTCGGACCGTCGCCGGTGCGTCTCCACCGAGCTCCGAACGCTGCGCCAGGTACCCGAGGACCCGCCGGCGCGAGAACCGATGCGCCGGCTCGCCGAAGAGGAGCGCGTGCCCTTCCGACGGCCGCTCGAGCCCGAGCACGACCCGGACGAGCGTGGTCTTCCCGCCGCCGTTCGGCCCCGCGACCGCCACGAACTCTCCCTCGGCGATCTGGAGGTCGACGTGCTCGAGAACATGCTGCCCGGGCCGGTATCCGAACGCGACGTCCGCCAGCTCGACTGCTATCGACAACCGAGCGCCTCCCTCAGCGTGGCCAGATTGCGCCGCATGAGCGTGAAGTAGTCGTCCCCGGCGGCCACCTCGTTCTTGTCGAGCCCCTCGATCGGGTCGAGCACCGCAGTGTCGACCCCGGCCTCGCGCGCGACCGTCTGGGCGAGCCTCGGCGACACGAGCTTCTCGAAGAAGACCGTGGTGACCCCGAGCTTCTCGACCTCGTCCACGAGTGTCTCGAGCGCCCGCGGACTCGGTTCGGCCTCGGGCGACAAGCCCAGCAGGGCGACCTGATCGAGGCCGTACGCATGTGCGAGATAGCCGAACGCCGCGTGGCTCGTGACGATCTCGCGTCGCGCGCAATGCGCGAGCCCATTTCGGTACTCGGCGTCGAGGTGATCGAGTCTCGCGACGAGCCTGCGCGCAGGTGCCGGCCGTCCGAGCGCTGCGCCGATCTTCTCGACGATGTGCGCGTAGCGCAGTGGATCGAGCCAGACGTGCGGGTCGACTCCGGACTCGCGATCGCCGGCGCTCGTGCGAAGCCGTTCACCCGCGAGGAGGTCCAGTGCGTTGTCGTGACCCTTCACGGCGTCCTCGAGCGAAGGCATGAAGCCATCGCCCAGATACAGGACGAGGCGAGCGCCGTCTACCGCCTCGATATCTCGGGGTGAGAGCTCGATGTCGTGCGGCTCCGCCCCTGGTGGCGTCAGGTTGACGACGTCGACGCCCTTGGTGCCGACTTGCTCCGCCGCCCATGCAAGCGGGTAGAAGGCGGCGACGACGGTCTTCCCGTCCGCCGCGTCGTCGCTCGGGCCACAGGCTGCGAAGACAGGCACAAGGAGAAGCAGAAAGAGAGCGAGCGCGCGCACCGCGGGACCGTAGCACGTCTTTGAGAACGGGTATCATTATCGTCGACAGTGGAGCAATGGACGGATACAGCGCTTGCGCGTCTCCGTGCGTCGAGCGGGCGCAGCGGCGGAGCACGCCGGGTCGTCGTGGAATTCCTCGGACGCCAGGAGTGCTGCCTCTCGGCACAGGAGATCCACGACGCCGTGCGCGGTGAGGGCGGGCGCATCGGAATCGCGAGCGTCTATCGAGCTCTCGAAGGCCTCGACGAGCTAGGCCTCGCCCAACGGGTCGATCTGGGCGACGGAGTGTCGCGCTACGAGCGCTCCGATCCACGCGGCGAGCACCACCACCATCTCGTGTGCGACTCGTGCGGGAAGGTCGAGCCGTTCGAGGACCGAGCGATCGAGGATGCGATCGAGCGCGTAGCGGGTGGGCGCGGGTATGACGTCGCCGCGCACGACGTCGTCCTCCGTGGCGCCTGCGGCGACTGCCGGCCCCCAGGGTAAGAGCTCTCGAGCCGAGGATGGAACACGCCCGACGGGGTGAGTCGGGCGTGTTCCATCTGGCTTGTGCTTGCGGGCTACGTCTTCGAGATCGCGATCTCGCGGGGCTTCGCCTGCTCGAGCTTCGGGACGTGCACCTCGAGGACGCCGGTGCCGAACTTCGCCTTCACCTTCCCGGTGTCGGCCTCGGGCGGCAGCTTGAAGGTGCGCTCGAAGTGCTTCTCGAGCCGCTCGTGG
Source organism: uncultured Actinomycetes bacterium (assembly GCA_963734825.1). Classification (GTDB taxonomy): domain Bacteria; phylum Actinomycetota; class Thermoleophilia; order Gaiellales; family Gaiellaceae; genus GMQP-bins7. The sequence continues at coordinate 573,051 of CAVTIQ010000006.1, forward strand.
AGGTAGAAGGTCTTCTCCTTCTTCTCCTTCTCCGCCTTGTGCTCACCCTTGATCGTGAGCATGTGATCCGTGACGTGGAGCGAGAGCTCCTTCTCGTCGAACCCCGGAACGTCGAGCTCGACGATCACCTCGCTGTCGGTCTCATAGAGATCGGCCGCGGGAAGTGGAGCAGGCGCAACCCCGAAGTCCTCGAGCATCCTGCGCATACGCCGCTCGACGACATCGAGATCCTGGAAGGGAGCCCACCTGACAATCGTGGTCATCCTTCCCTCCTTTCTTCACTCCTATTGTCGCGAAGCACCGCTCCCTGGGCATCCGGTCGGCACCTGAACGGCCATACCGGAAAAACCCTGAGAGAAGGCCCGTGAGAAGACCTCTGCGCTGTCAAGCCGAGTCGTGTGCTCGGAGCTACTGGATCAGCGTGAGCATCTTGAACATCGGCAGGTACATCGCGATGACGATGATCCCGACCATGAAGCCGACGGCGATCATCATCAGCGGCTCGATGATCGAGGTCAGCGACTGGATCGATGCATCGACCTCGTCCTCGTAGAAGTCCGCGACCTTGCCGAGCATCTTCTCGAGCTCACCGGACTCTTCGCCGATCTTGACCATCTGCGAGACCATCGGAGGGAAGACCTCGCTCTCGATCAGAGGCTGCGCGATCGTCGCACCTTCCTGCACACGGACGCGCAGCCGAGCCGTCTCGTTCTCGACGACCCAGTTTCCGGCCGTCACGGCCGTGATGTCGAGTGCGTTGACGATGTCGACGCCGGCGGCGATGAGAGTCGACAGTGTCCGCGACCAGCGCGCCATCGAGACCTTGCGGACGACTTGGCCGATAGTCATCGGCACCCGGAGCTTGAAGCGGTCCCAGACCTTGCGGCCCGGCTCGCTCTTCTTCCAGCGCCTGAACGCGAAGATGATGAATCCGAACGCCGGGAAGATGATGAACCAGTAGCTCCGGAGGCCGTTCGACGCATGGACGATGTACTGGGTCAGCGTCGGCAGGTCTCCGCCGAGAGAGTCGAAGATCTTCTGGAAGACCGGGACGAGGAACATGAGCATCCCGGCGAGGACGAGCGTCGCGAAGCAGAGGACGACGATCGGATAGATCATCGCTCCCTTCACTCGGCGCTTGATCTTCTCTTCCTTCTCGATCTGCGTAGCGACCCGGTCGAGGACCGTGTCGAGCACGCCTGCCGCCTCGCCCGCCTCGACCATCGCGACGTAGAGCCGGTTGAACGTGTCCGGATGCTGTGACATGGCCTCGGACAGGAACGCTCCGCCCTCGACTCGCTCGCGAACGTCGTCGATGACGGCGCCGAGCGCAGGGTCGTCCGTCTGCTGCTCGAGGACGACAAGCGCAGTGACGACGGAGAGGCCAGCCTCGATCATCGTCGCGAACTGGCGCGAGAAGATCTGCAGCGACTTCGCCTTGACCTTCTTCTTCCGGCCGAACATTCCACGCCGGGAATCGCTCGTGACCGGCGCCTTCAGCTCCTGCAGCCAATCGGCGAGGAGACCGCTTCCGCGCAAGGCATCGCGCGCGGACGAGAGGTCGGTCGCCGAGATCTCGCCCGCCTGAACGTCACCCTGGGCGTTGATCGCGCTGTATGCGAAGGTCGGCATCGCGGGCTCGCCTTAGTTCCCGTTCTGGCTGAACTGCTGCACCTGCTCGGGCTGCGAGCCCGTGTACAGGAGCTTCAGCGAGTAGCGCGCACCCGTCGCCGTGTTCACCAGCGTGAGCGTCTGCCCCATCTTGAGCGGGATCGTCCCGCCGCCCGTGAACGAGCCACCGACGACGCCGATCTGGGCGACCTTGTCCTTCAGGCTGACGAGCACGAACGTCGGATCGGTCTTCGGGAAGCGCTGCTTGACCTGCACCGCGTTGTCCGAGCCGTTGACCCAGATCGTCGCGTTCGTCAGTTGCGACGGGGTTGGCGTCGTGGACGGAGACGAACCACCCGATGAACCTGTGGCGGTCACGCCCTTCGCACCGGTCGACGCCTTGACGCCGACAGGCTCGCCGTCCTGTGACGCTGAAGACGACGCATCGGGGTCCTTCACGAGCTGGACGAAGGGATCGTGCCGGACGAAGAGGCTGAACGACGCGAGCTGGCCCGGCGCAGGAGTCGGTGCGACACCTGAGACGAGCTTGACCCCGGCGAGCATTGCACCCTTGCCCTTGCTGAAGCTGACTGCACTCTGGCCTGCGCCCGCCGACGACGACGTCGGCAAAGCGTCGGTGGTCGTGCTCGGAGCAGCCTCGGATCCTCCACCGAGGAACCGGGGAGCCTGCAGGGCGGCGATCGCGAGCAACGCGACGCCGAGCCCGATGACGACATACAGCTGCTTCTTGCTCGTACCTTGAGTGGAAGTGATGGCAGGCATTAGGGCGTCGCTCCTGCTGCAGAGGTCCCGTCCGAGGACGGCGTGGTCGAGTCGGTCTCCGGAGTCAACGGAGTCGTCGTGGCCGGAGCGCCGGCTGCAAAGCCGAAGGCGTTCAGGATCACGCCAGCGCGGACGATCGGGAACGTCTCCTCGTCCGGCTTACCGAGTCGCACCTCGCTCACGGAGTACAGACGCCCGTTGACGAGGAGGCGGCCGTGCTTCACTGAGACGAGGTCTCGAACGTCGGTGAGGAAGCCCGAGACGTCACCGAAGCGGCCCTGGACCGTCACGGTGAGAGGCTGGGCGTAATAGCCGGGCATCGCAATCACCGCGGTGGGCTGGAAGCCTTCGAGCGTCAACTTGTGCGCCCGGGCGAGCCGATCGACGTCGAGAATGACGCCGGCCATGTTGGAGTCCTCGGGCAGGGCTTTCGCCAGCCGGAAGACGTCGCTCGCACGAACCGTCACAGCAGCCGACGGATTCGCGAGGTCGGCCTTCTTCTGGTCGAGTTCGGTCTGCGCAGTGGCGAGCTCCGTCTTGAGGTTGCTCGCCTCGCTCCGCTTGGGCGAGACCAGGAAGAACCAGAGCGCGACGAGGACCAGGAAGAGCGCCGCTCCGCCTACCGCGACCGCGGACCGATTGCTCAGCTTGCCGCTCACTGAACACCTCCGGGGGTCGGGGTCGCCAGATCGGCGACGATCGTGAACTGAATGATGTGCTTCGAGCCGAGCATGGCCGGCGTCGCGCTCTGGAGCTGCGCGTTGGCGAGGCTCGGCACGGCCTGGATGCGGGCGAGCGCGCGTGCGATGGACTCGTACTCGAGCGCGTAGCCCGTGACCGTCACACCGGTCGGAGTGCTGGGAACCGCGGCCGCCGGCGGAGGCGTGGGAGTCGTGGTCGACGTTGTGCTCGAGGTCGACGACGCGTCCTCCGTGGTGGGTGCCGTCTCAGGCGCCGTCGGCTGTGGCGTCGTTGCATCGAGCTCGGTCAGCGAGATGCCGGGCGGTAGCACGCGAGCGATGTCACCGAGCACCCGCTCCCACCGAAGTCGTCCGCCGAGCACCTGCGCGACGGCAGTCGCACGCGCGGCCTGCACGCCGGCGAGAGTCGGATCGATGTTCGCATGGGTCGGCTCGGGCAACTTCTCGATCTCGGCCCGGACGGCGTCGACCTGTGCCTGACGATCGCTGGCCGCGCCACTCGCCTGCACGAAGAGGAATACGAGTGCGACGAGCGGGAGCGCGACCGCGACCGGGATCCCGATTGCGGCGAAGTTGGGGCGCTTCCGCGTCTGGCGTGCGTCCTTCGGAAGCAGGTTCACCGAGCGGGCCGCTTCGTCCTCGATCGCGAGTCCGATCGGAACCGCGAGTGAGCCGATCGTGGCGTCGAGCGCGACGGGGATCTCCGTCTCCACCGCGACTCGTCCGAGAGGATCGCCCACGCTGACGTTGACACCGATCATCTGGTGCAGCGCGTCGGCGAGACCCTCGAGGTGCGACGTTCCGCCGGTGATCAGGATCTCGCGGATCCCGAGCGATTCCGGCTGGGTCTGGTAGAACTGGAGCGAGCTGACGAGCTCCCGTGCGAACGGTGTGAGCCTGGTTCGGACAGCTTCGAGCGCACGGCTCCGAGTGTCGGAGTCGAGCGAGTCGAGATGACGTCCCGGGCCGGTGAGCGAGAGGTGCGTGAGGATCGTGGCAGCCTCCATGAGCGGCACACCGAGCTCCTCCGCTATGGCCGCCTGGAGGTCACCGCCGCCCCAGTCGAAGACGCGAGTGAACTCGCAGACACCACCGCCGGCGACGAGGAGGGTCGACGCCTCGTGGCCGATCGCAGCGACCACGGTCGCGCTGTCCTCACTGCGGCTCCGGCTCCCGAGGGGCGGGACGAACGCGCGAAGCAGGCCGAACGCCTCGAGATCGACGCCGGCCAGGCGAAGACCGGCATTGCGACATGCATCGATGTACGGCACGACCTGGTCGCGTGGGGCGACGACGAGCAGCACGCGGCGAGAGGTCTCCCCGCTTTCCGTGTAGCGCTCCTCGACGACCCGGTAGTCGAGAACGGACTCGTGCGCGGCGACCGGCAAGACCTCGTGAGCCTTGAACCGCACCGCATTGTCGAACTTCGCATCGTCCTCGATACCGGCGATGTCGAAGGTCCTGACGCCGACACGGCTCGAAGAGAGCCCGAGTCGAACGTTCCGGACCGGGAGTCCGTGATCCTTGAAGAAGCTCTTCAGCGCATGGGTCAGCGCGTCGGGATCTCGTAGCTCGCCGTCGACGACGACGCCGGCCTCGAGTGGGCGACGGGCGATCTCCACGAGCGAGGGGCGATCCCCGCTGCCAGTGACGACGGCGGCAGCGATTTGCGAGGCGCCGACCTTGAGGCCCACGACCTTCTTCCCTCGGCCGGATCCCCCACCGTTTCGCTTTCGGAGCACGACCGGCTCGTCCTGGAGCGATGTGACCGGAACGTCGAACGGCTCCTCGGCTTCAGCCTCGAACACGGGCTCGAACTCGGGCTCGTACTCCGCAAAGGTGTCGGCCGGCTCGAGCTCGACCACTTCTGTCGGTACCTCGGTCGGCTCGTCTGCCGGCTCGTCGGTCTGCTCGAGCTCCTCGCTCGAGTCGGACTCGAGCTCCCAAGCAGGCGTCTCTACGGGATCCGCCTCGTATTCCGGCTCGGTCTCGTCCGAGGCGAACGACTCGGAGTCCTCGGACGCGCCGAAGACAAATGTGGTCGTCTCATCGTGCTCGGGCTCGTCCGCGGCAGCAGGCGACTCGTCGACGTCGCTGGTTTCGCTGGACCAGGTTGCGTACATCGGGACGTCCTCGAACGCGTCGTCCTCGAAGGACTCCGGCTCGGCGTCCGTCTCGCTGCCATCGTGCTCGGAAACAGTCTCGACCGGGTCGGGCTTCCTGCGCCGGAAGAGACCGCGGCGCTTCGTCTCGACAGGAGTCTCGTCAGCCTCGGCAATCGCGGCGATCTCCTCGTCGCGTCCCCACTCGTCGCCGGACTCGCTCGCCTGCTCGTCTTCTTCGTGCGCCTCTTCAGGCTCGAGCTCGGTCTCCGGGAAGGTTTCGACGTGCTCGGCCACGACCTCATCGGGCTCGTAGGCCTCGAGGGCCGGCTCGGGCTCGTCGTCCGTGAACGTCGTGTCCTCGGCGACGTAGCTCCATGAGCGACCGCTGTCAGCAGTCTCGATAGCCGGATTCGAGTCGAACGCGAACTCCGGCTCGTCCTGCTCCGGCTCCACGAGCGCGAACGCCTCGTCACTTACGACGGGCTCAGCCGAGACGGGCTTCCGGCGGCGGAAGAGGCCGCGGCGCTTCTGCTCGGCAGGAGCCGCATCTGCATCGATCGCCGCTGCAGCTTCCGCCCAGCGATCGGCGTCCTCGTCTGCGCTAGACCGATCAGCTGACTCCGTAGCTTCGAGGTGAAGCTCGTTCGACGTCTCCGGAACGTAGCTCCACGCATGCCCGTTGCCGACGAACTCAGTGGAGGGTTCGAGCTCGGGCTCGGCCTGCTCGAACTCCACGTCCTCGACGAAATCGGTCGTGAAAGCCTCGTCTTCTGTAACAACTTCGGCGGTCGCCTCGACTGACACGGGCTTCCGGCGGCGGAAGAGGCCGCGGCGCTTCTCTTCGGCAGGAGCCTCGTTGGTCTCGTCGGTCTCGTCGGTCTCGGCAAGAGCCGCGACCTCGTCATCGTGCTCCCACGCGAGGTCATCGACTACCTCGGACACGTCATCGGCCACCTGCTCGTCGGCCTCCTGCGCATCCTCGGATTCGACCTCGGCGACGACGTCGGGGGTCTCGGCGGGCTCGTCGGGCTCGAAGGTCTGCCCAGGCTCGTCGTGCGCGGAAGCCGGCTCGTCGGGGACGTAGCTCCAGGCGCGGCCGACCTCGGGCTCGCCTGAGCTCGGCTGATCCGAGCCGTCGGACGAGGACCCGCCCGAAGCAGCGCTCGCGTGAGGGCGGTAGACGAAGCGATCTTCCCAGAAAGACATGGCGACTAGCTCCCGGCCACCCGCAAGCCGGCGCCGAGACTCGGCGTCGAGGCGGGCGACCCTTCGGTGGTCATTGAAGGAACAGGGATGCCGGAACGCTCGAGAGCTGCGATCAGCGAGTCGGGCCGGCTCGTGCGGGTGAGCGCGTCGGGGACGTTCACCACGCGCTTCTCGACGAGCTCCGCGAGCGACTGCTCCATCGTCTGCATTCCGCGGCGCGTGCCGGTCTGCATGTACGAGTAGACCTGCTCGATCTTCCCCTGGCGGATCAGGTTTCGAATCGCGTCGTCGAGGAAGAGGATCTCGAGGGCGCACACACGTCCACTCCCATCAGAGCGCGGGAGAAGGGTCTGCGTGACGATGCCCTGGAGGGAGTTCGCGAGCTGCATCCGCACCTGGGCCTGCTGCGCAGCCGGGAACGCGTCGATGACGCGGTCGATCGTGCTCGGCGCGCTCTGCGTGTGGAGCGTTGCGAAGACAAGGTGGCCGGTCTCGGCCGCTGTGAGCGCAGTCGAGATCGTCTCGAGGTCGCGCATCTCGCCGAGGAGGATCACGTCGGGGTCCTGACGGAGAGCGCCGCGAAGCGCGTCCGCGAAGCCGACGGCGTCGCCGCCGATCTCACGCTGGTTGACGATGCAACGCCGATGAGAGTGGAGGAACTCGATCGGGTCCTCGATCGTGATGATGTGATCGCGACGCGTTGCGTTGATCTCGTCGATCAGCGCGGCCAGCGACGTCGACTTCCCCGAGCCGGTCGGTCCCGTGAAGAGGACGAGGCCACGCGGCTTCGACGTGAACTCGTGGAGAGCGGGCGGAAGACCGAGCTCTTCGAGTGAGCGGATGTCCGCCGGGATCATCCGGAAGGCTGCCGCCAGCGACTCGCGCTGGTAGTAAGCGCCTACGCGAAAGCGGCCGAGGCCTCGGACTCCGTACGCGAAGTCGAGCTGGCGGTCGAGCTCGAGGCGCTTCTGCTGCTCGGTCGTCGTAATTCTGTAGATGAGCTGCCGCGTCGTCTCCGGATCGAGCTCTCGGAGGTCTGAGAGCTGCTCGATGTGGCCGTTTACGCGGATCACGGGTTGCGATCCGGCGGTGATGTGCAGGTCGGAAGCGTCCCTCTCCACTGCACGCTCGAGGAGCGTGTCGATCGAGAGGGGGAGTTCGGACTGCGAACCGCCTACGGCGTGCGGATTCGGCACGGCGGGTGTGGGGCTGGTCATCTCCACGAGGCGGTCTATCGGCAGCGAGCGCCCTGGGCTTGAGAGGTGCGCAACAGGTGTCTGTCTCTAGCTTCCGCGGGGCCGGGGAGACGGACCCAACCTCGGTCCTGGCCTTCTATTGGACCCCCTCAGGGTGAGGGAAACAATCCCCCACAGATCACCCAGAGATCACCCATTGGGAGGAAGAACGATCTGGGGTGTCTGCCGATTCTCCGCATGTGGTTTCCCCCTCAACACTCCGAAGGGAGCGTTCCATGCGGTTCATCGAGAAGGCGCAACGGCGCCTCCGCGGTGAGGAGTCAGGTTTCACGCTCATCGAGCTCCTGGTCGTCCTCATCATCATCGGCATCCTGCTCGCGATCGCCGTTCCGTCCTATCTCGGCTTCAAGGATCGTGCCGAGCGGCGGGCAGCGGCAGCGAACGTCCGCGCTGCAATCCCCGCGGTCGAGGCGTACTACGCCGACTTCAACAACTACTCGGGCATGACTCTCGCTCAGCTGCGGCTGATCGACCAGGGTGTCGCTCTCAATGCGAACCCGACCATCCTGAACGGCGGTACTGGCTACTGCATCCAGAGCGACTCGAACGGCTCGGCAGCCGGCGGTGCGAAGACGCACAAGTACACCGGCCCCGGCGTCGACGCTGCTCCGGTCGAGGCCACCTGCTAACACGCAGCACTCTGCGGCATGCAAAAGGGCGCGGGAGACCGCGCCCTTTTCATTGCTCACGCATCGTGCGAACGCTCGCCCGCAAGCGGACAGCCGCTCACATGCGGTGGTTGATGCGCTCCCCGGCTTCGATACCTCAACCGCGCGCCGCACTGAGTGGCGGAACTACCTCACGCGAGGTGAGAAATCACCCGTTTTGGGATTGGCGGCCACCCTGGTTCTACCGATCCTCCGAGTGTGGTTTCCCTCCATACACTCCGAAGGGAGCGTTCCATGCGGTTCATCGAGAAGGCGCAACGGCGTCTCCGCGGTGAGGAGTCGGGCTTCACGCTCATCGAGCTCCTTGTCGTCCTCATCATCATCGGCATCCTGCTCGCGATCGCCGTTCCGTCCTATCTCGGCTTCAAGGATCGCGCCGAGCGGCGGGCAGCGGCAGCGAACGTCCGCGCTGCAATCCCCGCGGTCGAGGCGTACTACGCCGACTTCAACAACTACTCGGGCATGACCCTCGCTCAGCTGCGGCTGATCGACCAGGGTGTCGCTCTCAGTGCGGATCCGACGATCCTGAACGGCGGTACTGGCTACTGCATCCAGAGCGACTCGAACGGCGCGGCAGCCGGCGGTGCGAAGACGCACAAGTACACCGGCCCCGGCGTCGACGCTGCTCCGGTCGAGGCCACCTGCTAGTCGACGGAATCTGCAGCATTCGAAAAGGGCGCGGGAGACCGCGCCCTTTTCATGCGCCGACGCGTTTTATGGGCATTCGCACGCACGTCCTGGAGGGTAAAGCGTCCCTCACTCCTTGCCGATAAGAGAGGGAGCCATGAACACGACTATCCCCTTCCCCACTCGTTACCTCGCAGTCATGGGCGTCGCTCTCGTCGTGGCTGTGTTCCTCCTGGTCGCTCGGCCGATGCTCCTGGGAGGCGGCAGCGACACGGCCGCACCCACCACGACGCCGACGTCCCCGACGACCCCGCACTCGAGGCCACACTCCCGGCCGGCAACGCCGTCGCACCCGAAGGTCGTACTGCTGCCGGGTCTGCCCCCGAAGGTCGCGAACAAGCTTCGCCACTCGAAAGTGATCGTCGTCTCCCTGTACCAGGGCAGCACGAAGTCCGACCGCGCGGCAGTCACAGCCGGGCGACAGGGCGCGGACCAGGTGCGAGCCGGCTTCCTCCCCGTGAACGTGCTCAACGAGGCAAGCGCGCGAGCAATACAGACATTCGTCGGGACGCAGACGACGCCAACCGTCGTCGTCGTTCGCCGACCCGGACGCATCGTTTCCACGCTCGAAGGTGCGGCCGGCTCGGATGCGCAACTCGTGGCTCAGGCTGCTCACAACGCCGGCGCACGACGGCGATGAGCCGCGCTGCTCGAGTCACCGCCGAAGAGGCGCCGAAGATCGTTCCCGCGCGCAAGGAGCTCTACTCGTACGAGGTCCGGCGCGAGGGGCGCATCGTCGTCCAGCTTCGGGCGCTCGGCGCCGCAGACGGCACCGTGACGGTCGAGACCGAGGTGTACCCGGTCAGCAAGACCGCCGGCGAGTCGATCTCGAGGCCGTTCGAGTTCCCGGACGCGGACTACGCACGGCACTTCGTGGACGAGGCGCTCCTCGCCCTCGAGTACCTGAACTGCCAAGTCGTCGAGTAGCTTCGGAGCCTCTCTTCGCGCTGGCCGGACCGTCCCGCGATGGGGACAACATCACCCGTTATGGGACTGATCCTTGACGCGTGCGCGCCGATGCTCCGCATGTGGTTCCGCCGTCCACACGAAGGAGTACGTCATGCGACATGTTGACTGGGCGCTTTCGCGCCTGCGTGGCGAGGAGTCGGGCTTCACGCTCATCGAGCTCCTCGTTGTCCTGATCATCATCGGCATCCTGCTCGCGATCGCCGTTCCGTCCTATCTCGGCTTCAAGGATCGTGCCGAGCGACGGGCAGCGGGAGCCAACGTCCGTGCCGCGATCCCCGCGGTCGAGGCGTACTACGCCGACTTCAACAACTACTCGGGGATGACCCTCGCGCAGCTGAAGCTCATCGACCAGGGAGTCGCCCTGAATCAGGATCCGACCATCCTGAATGGTGGTACTGGCTACTGCATCCAGAGCGACTCGAACGGTGCGGCAGCCGGCGGTGCGAAGACGCACAAGTACACCGGCCCGGGCGTCGACGCTGCTCCGGTCGAGGCCAGCTGCTAACGAGCACTGCCCCTCTCGCTGCAAGAGTCGAAAGGGCGCGGGTGACCGCGCCCTTTCTCTGCGCAAATAAAGAGAGGCGGAGCTACTGGGTGACGACTCGTGCCAGCTCTTCGACCGACGTGAGACCTGCGGCGGCCTTGGCGATACCGTCGTCCCAGAGGGAGCGCATGCCGGCCGCAAACGCCGCCCGGTCGATCGCGTCTCGTGGCGCGTTCGCCGCGGCCAGGCTCTCGAGCTCGTCGTTCATGATCAGGAGCTGGAAGATGCCGATACGGCCCTTGTAGCCCGTCCTGTTGCAGCGCGGGCAGCCCACCTTGCGGTAGACGACCATCCCCTCGCGGGCCTGAGCCGTCTCCGGCGAGATCCTCGCGGCGAGGAGCTCGTCGACCGTGGGGACGTACATCTCGCAGCAATTCGTGCACAGGCGCCGCGCGAGGCGTTGCGCGAGGATCGCGCTCACCGCAGAGCCGGTCAGGAACGGCTCCACGCCCATCTCGTTGAGCCTCGTGAGCGAGCCAGGAGCGTCGTTCGTGTGCAGGGTGGACAGGACGAAGTGGCCGGTGAGGGCCGACTCGATCGCCATCTTGGCCGTCTCGGTATCTCGAATCTCGCCCACCATGATCACGTCGGGGTCGGACCGGAGAATCGATCGAAGCGCAGAGGCGAACGTCAGCTCGGCCTTCACGTTGATCTGGACCTGGTTGATGCCCGTGAGCCGGTACTCGACCGGGTCCTCGACGGTCATCACGTTGATCTCGGGGTTGTTGATCTGAGCAAGCGCCGCGTAGAGAGTCGTCGACTTCCCCGAACCTGTCGGCCCGGTGGAGAGGAGGGCGCCCGTGGGCTTGCGGATGATCTGCGAGATCTGGCCGCGCATGGTCTCCGAGAGGCCGAGTGACTCGAGCGTCGGAGTCGACCGCGACTTGTCGATCAGTCGCATGACGACCTGCTCGCCCTCGACCGTGGGCAAGGTCGCGACACGGATGTCGAGCAGCCGGCCGACGGCTGTCGCGTTGAGCGAGATCCGGCCGTCCTGTGGGCGGCGGCGCTCGGCGATGTCGAGCTTGGAGAGCACCTTCAAACGGGTTGTGACGCCTGCGGACATGCGCTTGGGGATGCGCTGCTGCTCGGTGAGCACGCCGTCCACGCGCGTCCGGACGACCAGCGACTCGCCCTGCGGCTCGAAGTGGATGTCGCTTGCCCCGTCGCTCGCCGCTTGCATGATGATCGAGTTCACCAGCCGCACGAGGGGCGCATCGGAGACGCCGTCCTCGGCCTCGAGATCGTCGCCGTCCTCCTCGATGACCTCGAAGTCGTCGATCGCCGACTGCGTGTCGTAGACCTCGGCACTGCGCTCCAGGCGCTCGAGCTCGGCAAGGATCTCGTCCCGCCCGGCGATCGCCAAGTCGAGGTGATGACGGGTGGCGAGCCGTAGCTCGTCGACCGCGAGAATGTTCGCCGGGTCTGCGAGCGCGACGAGGAGACGGCCGTCTCGGAGAGAGACGGGAATCGCTGTAACGCGCTTCAGCGTCCGCGGTGGGATCTGCTCGAGCGCGTCACCCGTCGGGCGCTCCTCTTCGAGGTCGATGTAAGGAAGTCCGTGGCGCCGTGCCAGCGATCGAGCGACGCCTTCCGACTGCGCGTGGCCCTCGTCGACGAGCGCCTCGGCGAGCGAGCCCACGCCGGCGCGTGCTTTGGCAGCAGCGAGCCGATCGCGCGGGACGACCTCCAGTGGGCCGATCAGATCGGCGACGAGATCGGCAAGTGTCGCGAAGCTCGCCCCGACGTGCCCGTTCGAGGCAGCCTCGTCAGACTCGGGATGCTCTCCGAGTGCCTTGGCGGTCCGCAGTCGTCCAGAAGGCTTCAAAGTCATAGAGATCCCTCACAGAGGGTTATCGGCATCGCGTGTCCAGCCCATGAGACGGCCTGGGATCGGCGTTTGCGCCCTACGTCGTGGAGGGGAGTTCGCGGAAGAAGAGGACCGTATACGCGTCCTCCACGACCGGGAACCACGGCGGCGGGAGATACTCGAAGCTCGGGTCGTAGCCGTAGTCGCGATTCGTGAACATCCCGGCGAAGCTACCGCCGTCGTCGGTCGCGGCCATGCCGCGGAACGTCATCAGGCTCTTTAGCGGAGTGCTCCAGGGACGCGCCTGCCATGTCCCCGTCTGCGCGATCACGCCGGCCGACCAGGTCAGCGGGTCGGGCGTGTACTTCGCGATGTAGACGTTGTTTTTCGCAACGAGGCCGAGCACGTCCGTTCCGGACGTCACGAAGTTGATGTTGCCCCCGACGATGATGTCGTCGTTCGACGCGACCGTCACGCGTCCGCGGACTCCGCCGGCAGACGGTGCATTCCGCACGATGACGTCCTGCACCACGTACACGGCGCCGTTCGACGGAACCGGGCGGTTCGCGGGGCTTGCAGCGGTACAGACCGGAGTCACGTCCGCGACGTCGTTCGAGCCGCTGGGCTGACAGGTCTCGACGTCCATGGTGCCGTCTGACTTGAACGAGATCCGCCAGGCCGCCTTCGAGGCGTCGTTCAGGTACACGCCGCCCACCTGGGACGCGCGCTCGATGTCCGCGAACGACGTGAGAAAGCTCGTGAAGTCGATCGGGTTCTTGATCTGGCTGCGGATGTTGGGATTCGTGTCCTGGTCATAGCGCTGCGCGCCGTTCTGCATGACCACGGAGCCCGAGATCTGCTTCTCGGCATAGATGTTCCCGGTCGCGATCCCGTCGTGAGTGACGTTTCCGTTGGCATAGATCTTCCCGTTCGTCGTCGCCCCCGAGCCCCAGGACACGTCGCCGTTGACGACCCGGTAGTAGTCGGCCAGCGAGGACGGCCTCACGTACGTCTCGATGACGTGGAGGTCGGTCGTCGCTCCGGCTTTGCGCCCGGCCGCGACGATGCGGACGAACTTCGAGGTCGCGTCAGGTGGGTAGACGCGCAGGTTGTACTCGTAGCACTGGGGATCGGTCGTCAGGCAGCCGGTCGGTAGGCGCCTCCACATGTCCTTCCCGTTCGGGTACGTCCAGACCTGCCCGTACGACCATGCGCCGCCGGCTGCGACGAGCGTGCCTCCGGACGACCTCCGGGTCGCCTCGCCAGGATGCAGGTAGTGCAGGTAGTACAGGCGGTCATCGACGAGCTTGGAGACGTAGTCGTCGATCCCGGCCTCGGCCGCCTGGAACGACGTTCCGCCGTAGACCTGGTGCACGCTCCGCGTGGACTCGGCGCGCACCTGATCGATCAGGAAGATGCTGAGGAGCGTGACCATGGAGGCCGTGAGGACGACCAGCACCATCGCAATTCCGCTCTCCTCGCGAATAAGTCGGTCGCGGATCATGAGTCCCCTCTCACAGTGACGCTCGTTTTGTAGGTGTACTGACGGGTCGGCGTGTTCTTCGTCGCCACGGTCAACGTGACGTCGATCGTCTTGACGTCGATCGGGGTCGTCGCGGTCGTGCCGTCGGCCTTCTTGTACGCGAGCACGGGCGTCCCGGTGCTGACGAGCGATCCGACGAGCTTCCGGTATGCACCGACCGACGTGATCCCGACCCAGGGCGAGCCGTCCGTGTCCGTGCTCGTAGCGAACGCGCGCTGGAACTCTGTGCCGCTGACCCGGTAGGAGACCCGCCGGAGGTGGAACGGCACCTGTCGATCGGGCGTGTAGAAGGTGACCTGCGTGGGCGACATGCTGAGTATCGGCGACGTCAGGAGGTTGGCGTCTCCGTCGTAGACCTGACGCGTGTCCTGGGCGAACGACGAGATCGCCGCACGCGCCTCGACCTCGAGGCCCGTCTGCTCCTCGAGCTCGCTCGAATGGCGAATCGAGGAGCTCAAGACCATGGAGAAGCTCGCGAGGACGATGGCGAAGACGGTCATCGCGCTCAGCATCTCGACGAGCGTGAATCCGTCCTCGCGCCCTCGGATGCGACGGAGACGGAACAAGGTCACGGCAGCGGGCACGTGTTCGTCGAGAACGAGAGGTTGATCGTCGTTGGCGTGCTGTTGACGGTCTGGGCCGTCAGCGTCCCGCTCTTCGGGTTCGAAACGGAGCAGTTGTAGGCCTTGATCGTGTAGCCCGTGCCCACTGGGACGTTCGAGAACGTGGCGTTGCCGCTCGAGTTCGTCGTCGCGGTGACCGTGATGCTCATCGGGCCGAGCGTCAGGGTGACCGTCGCGCCGCTCACGTTGGTGCCGCTCCGCTTGACGTTCACCGTCAGAGTCTGGGTCGGCAGGTTGAGCGTCAGGTTGGTCGTGCTGCTCGCAGTGACAGTCGCTGTCCCCGAGGCGTTCTGACCCGACTTCGTGGCGGTCACGTTGTAGCCGCTGCCGGGCGCGAGATCCGGGAACGTCACCTGGCCGCTTGGCCCCGTTGTGAGGGTCAGGTTGACCGACTGCGGGCCTCCGGTCACGGTCACGGTCGCGCCGTTCACATTGGCCCCGGCCCAGCGGACGAGCACAGCTAGGCCACCGGCCGGCAGCGACATCGTGACGTTGGTCGTCGAGCTGGTCGTCACCGAGATCGTCTGCTGGGGTGCGTTCTGTCCACCCTTGGTGGCAGTGACCGTGTAGCCGCTCCCGGATGGGACGTTCGAGAACGTCACGACGCCAGAGCCGTTCGTCGTACCGGTCACGGTCGACAACGCATAGGGCCCGCCGCTGAGCGTCACGGTCGCTCCTGACGCGGGCGTCGACCCCTGGTTGACGGTGACTGCGACGGTTCCGGACGGACAGGTACCGAGGGTCAGCGTGAAGGTCGAGGTGAGCACCGTCGGGTAGTTGTCGGGCACGTACTTCGTCACCGGTGTCGCGCACGACGGCGAGCCGTTGGTCCACGCCTCGGCCGTGTACTGGACGCTCGGGACGATCGGCTCACCGGCGACGGCGGGGATCGGCATGGAGCCACCCGTGACGCTGAACGTCTGGGTCGCCCCGTTCCGCCCGGAGGTCAGCTTCACCGACGCCGTGCCGGCGTACGGTGCACCGCCGGAGTCCTTGACGAGCACGTTGATTACCGATGGGCGATAGATCTGGATCGTCGGACTGGCCGTCTGTCCCGGAGCGACGTTGACCCGTGTCGGGGAGTCGAGCTGGACATACCCGGAAAGAGTCGCGGTGAGGTCGTAGCAGTCGCTCGGACAGTTCGCGGTGGCGTTGGGAGTGAGCTTCTTGAAGGAGACGCTGCCGCTCGAGTCGGTGACGTCGCTGCGGGGCGCACTCGGCCCCGTGAGCAGGGTCACCGTTGCGTTCTCGATCGGCGCGTTCGTCCCGTAGTCGATGACGAGCGGCTGGATGATCGCCAGGTTGACGCCGCCGAACGGCGTTCGTGACGAAGGAGCCACGTACGTCACCTCGCGTGCGAGCAGCTGCGAATCGCTCGTCCGGCGGACGCTGACCATGACGCGCTTGTAGTTCGCGTTCGTCTCGTAGCTCGTCGGCGTCGGGTCGTCGACGTAGCGGATCTGAATCGTGATCGTGGCGTCCAGCCCGACCTTGGTAATGGTCGTGGTGGGGGCGACGACGCCCGGCGGGTTGCCGAGGATCGTGCCGACGTCGTCGTAGTCGAGGCGCCGGATTGCCTCGATCTGCTCGAGCGCAGCCTGGTCGGCGAGCGTCCGCTGCCGCGCGAACTTGTTCGCAGACACCGCGGAGGTGAGCAAGCCCGCCATCGCTGCGGCAAGCCCCGCGAAAAGGATCATCGCGAACACGACTTCGATCAGCGTGAAGCCAGAAGCACCGCGCAGGCGGAGCAGGTACCGCACAAACCAAGGTCTTGCGCTCACATCTTCTCGCATATCGGCCGCCGCAGTTAGGAACTTGATCCCAAGGGTCGTGCCTCAGCGTGAGCTAGTGAAAGAGGGACGTATATCCCCCTAGGAGGGGAGAACCCCAGAAGAGCGCGATGACCGAACCCAGCGCGAGGAACGGCACGAGCGGTATCGCCATCTTGCGCGCGCTCGATCCATGGCGGACGAGAAGGACGACCGAAGGCACGAGCGCAGCGAGAAACCCGACCATGATCCCGAGCATGACTGTGCTGCCGAGCATCGCTCCGAGCAGGAGCGCGAACTTGACGTCTCCCATTCCGAGCCCTGCCGGATAGGCGAGAGCCGCCACGAGGAAGAACGCCGACGCGCCGACCGACGCGATCAGCCACTCGGGGCTCGGATCGATCAGCGTATGGGCGACGAGAGTGATCGCGGCCGCCGGCAAGACGATGCGGTTCGGGACGATGCGATGCGTCAGGTCGATGGCCGAGAGCGCGACGAGAACGGCGCAGAAGGCAGCTGCAAGAGCGGCGTAGGTGGTGAGGCCGAAACGCCAGAAGCACGCTGCGATCAGAGTCGTCGTGACGATCTCGACAGCCGGATAGAGCGGAGAGATGCGCTCGTGGCAGCTGCGACAGCGTCCTCGCAGGAGGAGGTACGAGACGACCGGAATGTTGTCGTACCAGAGGATCTGCGCCGAGCAGCCGGGACAGCCCGAGCGCCCGTTCAGCGAGCGGTGCTCCGGGACCCTGGCGACGACGACGTTCAGGAAGCTCCCGATCGCGAGGGCGGGCCCGAAGAGGAGAACCGCTTCGTTCATCCTGTTGCGGAGGCCGCAGTCTCGTCCGAGCCCGCGACGCGCAGCGCTCCGGCTCCCGGAACGAGCGTCGGGGCTCGCGGTGCGGCTTCGACTGCAGTGCTCTCGGCCTCTCGGGCTCGCCGCTCCTTGATCGCATGCTCGAGGGCAACCAGGAAGTCGTGCTGGTTCGAGGCTGCGTTGGCGGCGACGTCGCGCTCGACCACGCCTTGGAGAACGAGGTCGATCAACGACGTGTGGAAGGTCTGCATGTCGTAGTACTCACCCTCGGCGACCGCGTCCGTGATCTCGTCGGGGCGGTTCTCGCGGATGAGGTCCTGAATCCGTGCGTTCACGACCATGACCTCCACCGCGGGGACACGGCCTCCGTCGTCCTTCGGCAGCAGCCGCTGGCTGATCACTCCGCGGAGCGTGCCGGCGACGATCGACCGGATCTGCTGGTGCTTCGCGGCGGGGAAGAACTCCACGAGCCGGCCGAGTGTCTCGGCTGCGTCCAGCGTATGGAGCGTCGAGAAGACGAGATGGCCGGATTCCGCTGCCTGGAGCGCGACCTGCGCGGATTCGGCATCACGCAACTCGCCGATGAGGATGACATCGGGGTCTTGCCGGAGCACGCGGCGAATGGCCTGCTCGAAGCTCGCTGTGTCGAGACCTACCTCGCGCTGGTTGACGATGCATCCGCGGTCCGGGTGCAGGATCTCGATCGGGTCCTCGACCGTCACAATGTGGAGTCGACGGGTGCGGTTGATGTGATCGAGCATCGCGGCCAGCGTGGTCGTCTTGCCCGAGCCCGTAGCGCCTGTGACGAGGATGAGCCCACGGTGCTCGTTTGCGAGCCGAACGACGCCGGGCGGAAGGTTCAACGCGCCGAATCCGGCGATCGTGTTCGGGATGACCCGAAACGCAAACGAGATCGATCCGCGCTGGCGAAATCCGTTGACTCTGAAGCGCGGGAGACTCGGGTGCGAGTATGCGATGTCAAGCTCACCGGACTCCTCGAACGCCTCTCGGCGCCGCGGTGCGATCGCGGTCACGGCCTGGAGCACCGACTCGAGCGACGCTTCGCTCAGAGGCGGGTGATCGGCGACGAGCTGGAGCTCGCCGTCGATGCGGATGACCGGCGGCTGACCGAGCTTGAAATGGACATCGGAGGCGCCGAGCTCGACGGCGTGCGAAAGCAGCGGAATGAGGTCCATGCTGGCAAACCATCGGCAGCGCGCCCGGACTGCTTTAGGACGTCAGCTCGCCGTTCCGCTCGCGCCGGGCGAGCCGGGAAAGAGCGCGCAGAGGTGGTCGCGCAAGGCCGCGCACCTCGCTCGGATGCCTCACGTCTCCGGCGAGAAGCCCTGCGACCACGCCGAATACACCCGGCGAACGCGCCGCCCAGTAACACGCACTAGGACTCCGCTCGAGTGCACGCTTGGCCGACCACGAGGCACTCGCATGCCGGTCGAGCACGGCGGCGAGCCGCTCCGAGTACGCCTCGAGGTCGCCGTCGAGTATCGCCTCGGCGGCGAGCGCCGCGGACACGAACGCCTCGTACATCCCGTCCCCGGAGAGCGGGTCGACGAGCCCGGCAGCGTCACCCACGACCAGGACGCGCCCTCGCGCTGGAACGGCACCGGGGCGTCGCATCGGCAGCCGGTGGCCGCGAAGGTCGCGGACCACGCCCATCTCGAGCCCATACACGCGGGCGAGCCGCGCGACGTGGTCGCGCAGACGCGGCCCTTCGCTCCCCCACCCCCCGACGCCGATGTTCGCGTGATCGCCCTTCGGGAATATCCACCCGTAGCCGCCGGGCACGACCCCGAGCTCCACGACAGCCGTACCTTTGACCCGCGCGGCGTCGAGATCGACATACGACACGTTTCCTTCGAGCGCGACCCCGTTGACGATGTGCGCATCTAATCCCACCGAGCGAGCAACGATCCCGTTCGCGCCATCGGCGCCGACGAGCACGTCGGCATGCACGGCGTCCCCTGCGACGCGTACGTCGACGCCGTTGCGGTTCGGCTCGACATCCGCGACGCGAGTTCCGTCACGAAAGTCTGCCCCGGCCGCGGCAGCATGCTCGGCAAGGTGCAGGTCCAGCCTTCGCCGCTGCGTCATGAGGACGAGAGGCGTCGAGTGTCGCCGCGTGAAGCTCCGGCCGTAGCGAAGCCGGATCCGGAACCGGTCGACCACGTGCTCCACCACGGGCTCGACAGAGCAGGGCGCCCACCGGAGTGCGCGCCCCGTGAGCCCTCCACCGCATGGCTTATCCCGGGGGAAGCGGGCGCGGTCGACCAGAAGCACCTTCGCTCCCCCGCGCGCGAGCCGCAAAGCCGTCGCCGAACCAGCTGGGCCGGCGCCGACCACAACAACGTCGTAGCGCTCCACATCGCGATGGTAGGGGCGAGCCGACCCCAGGAATAGAGTCCTGCGTCAGAGGAGACCGTGACTGGACTGTTCCGCAGACTCTTCCGCAAGCCCCAACCGGCGGGGCCACCCGAGGTCCTACGGAGCTTCGACTCGTCGACTCGCACCATCGCTCGAAGCGGCGTCACCGTGGACGGAGAGAGCTTTCGGATCGACAGCGAGGGCGAAGGCTCGGTGCCGCTCTTCGAGGTCGCCGATCCCGACGTCGAGAGCTGCCTGCTGACCTACCGTGCGCACGTCCGCACGGAAGGTGTGGCGGGCGGCGTGTTCCTCGAGCTGTGGTGCAGGGTTCCAGGGCGCGGCGAGTTCTTCTCGAAGGGGCTGCACGACAAGCTGCGGGGAACGACGGACTGGTCGTCGCACGAGATCCCGTTCCTGCTGAAGGAGGGTCAGCGCCCGGACCTCATCAAGCTGAGCCTCGCGTTCGAGGGCGCCGGAACCGCCTGGATCCGAGACGTCGAGCTCCTACGGACGCCGCTCGCGTAGCGCGAACCCCCGCGGGTACGCCGATACAATGGCGCGCTCTTGCAGGGGTTCCCGAGTGGCCAAAGGGGGCGGGCTGTAAACCCGCTGGCTCAGCCTTCGGAGGTTCGAATCCTCCCCCCTGCATCTCGCGCGCCTGGGCTAGAGTCAGGCGCATGCCCTCTTAGCTCAGTTGGTAGAGCACCTCCATGGTAAGGAGGGGGTCGACGGTTCGAGTCCGTCAGAGGGCTTCACGAGAGAGGCCACGATCGCGGGCCTCTTCTCTTGGTGCATCGGATAACGCTGCGTTCAACGGACGTGAGCCGTTGCCAAGCCCGGATGCGTAGTCGTCTAGCCCTTCGCGTACTGGCTGTAACCGCCGAAGTCGACCACGATGCAGGCATCTTCGCCGACGACCCACGCATCGTGCCCAGGAGCGATCGACGCGACGTCGCCCGGCCCGATCTCTCCCTCGGTTCCGTCGCTCATGCGGACCCCCATGCGACCTGAAATGCAGTACATGAGATGAGGCGCCTGACAGCTGTCCGTCTGCGCGATCGGCTTGATGTCGCTGGACCACGTCCATCCTGGCTCGAACGTACCGAAGAGGACTGGCTGGCCCGCGAGGTCGACGACGTCAGCGTGGCCATGTGCTGCAAACTGCCGAACCTCGTCGGGTGAGCCTACGTTCTTGATGGTGAGGCTTCCCATGGTTCCTCCCGTTGTCTCAGCGCCCCTGCGGATGGGGGCGACCTCGACGTATCGAACCAGACGAGACTGAGAAATCGTTAAGACATCGCCGCCGTGCCCATGCGAGGCGCGGGTGCCAGTCACGGCGCGGGAGGTACAGGAGTGCTTCGAGCCGCTCGACTAGCCGAGGCGGTAGACGATTCGCCCGCGCGTGAGGTCATAGGGCGACAGTTCGATGCGAACGCGGTCGCCGAGCATGACGCGGATCCGGTACCTCTTCAGGCGCCCCGCCAGATAGCCGAGGGTCTCGTGCCCGTTGTCGAGCGTCACGCGGTACATCTGACCGCGCAATGCCTCAGTGACCTCGCCCTCCACCTCGATCGTCGCTTCCTTCGCGCACATCCGTGCCCCATTCAGTAGAAGGTGAGGCCGCGCTCGGAAGCGCGGCCTTCACGCACGAACTACGCGACCAGCGCCACGTTGGTCGCCTCAGGACCCTTTGCTCCTTCACGTTCCTCGAACGAAACGCGAGCGCCCTCGGCGAGCGACTTGTATCCGTCGCCGGCGATGTTGCTGTGATGCACGAAGAGATCCTTCGTTCCCTCTTCGGGCGTGATGAAGCCGTAGCCCTTGCTGTCGTTGAACCACTTGACGGTTCCGGTTGCCATATAAAACACCTCCCTCCCCTACGTAACGAACGGGTGGGAAGCGTGGAAAACGCAAACCGAACTCGCTCTAGAGTCCCGCAACGGTAGCACGCACCGCCCCACGCGAACCTCTTTGCGGACTTCGATCGCCTCGTCGTGCGGTGTTCAGGCCGAGCGCGTCAACTGCTCGTCGATCCACCCATCCGCTGTGGCCGGCTGGATGTCGCGCGCCAGAGCGATCTCACCAGACAGCAGCCTCCGCGCCTTCTGGAAGATCTCGCGCTCTCCCGACGAGAGCTGCTGCTTCGTTCCCTTCGCCTGGCGCATTCGCTCCCGCTGAGCGCCCTCGCTGACGATCTCGGCCAACTCGACAGGGTCGCCTCCCGTCAGCTTTTCCATGGTCGCCCTTCGACGCGAGAGCCAGGGATCCACGCTGAGCACGCGATCATCCCGAAGCGCCTGCCGAACCCGGCGGAGATCAGCCTCACTGGCCAACGCCCTGAGCTGCTCATGAGCACGGTCGACCGGCAACGTCGCAGTGAGCCCGTCTTCCAGCTCGATCACGACGACTTCCCGCTTGGCCCCGAAGACGAGCTGCTCCTTGCGGGCCGTGATACGGCCGATCCCGTGAGTGCCGTATACGACGAGGTCTCCGACGCCGAGTTTCACCCCCATAGGGTAGCCGGAGCGGCGAACGTTGCCGCCCCTGCGCGTACCGGCGCCGCCTCGCGCGAGGACGTCGAGCTTCCCGGAGGGCGGGCGGCTGCCCACCCTCCGGGAAGCGGTCGACTAGGACGGGCAGGTGGCCGGGGCCGGCTCGTCGATTCGTCTGACGGCGTCCTTCGGAAGGAACTGCACCGCTATCGTCTCGGCCTGGACGGCGCCCTCGTTGCGCAGCATGTGCTCGTCGTCGCCGCCCGGATCGATGAAGCCCGAGCCCGCGGCGTAGGTCTGCGGGGCACAGCTCGGGTCGTCACTCATGTAGTTCGTCACGGTGCCGGCGACGACGAGGATCAGGCTTGGACCCGGATGCGAGTGCCAGCCGGTCGTCCCGCCCGGAGCGATCTTGTTGTCGACCACATAGACGTCGGACTGGCCGTACGTCCTGATCGTCGCATTCCAGCGGATGGCCCCCAGAGACAGGGGGGAGCTGACGTTGATCGGGTCGAAGAGCGACTTTGCGAGGATCGTCGTCGTCAGACCCGAGCTCGGCGTCGCCAGGACGTTCCCGGCGTACACGGCGACCCCCAGGACAACGACGAGAAGAGCCAAGAACCACTTCGACTTCATTTCCCCTCCTTCGTTCGAGGTGTCTTCTCGCGAGGGATCGGGGGCGGTGCCGTCGCGTCGAGCTCAGCGCGAAAGACGAGCAGAAGCGCCTCGTGGTCCGAGAGCGTCATTCGGTGCTGCTCCCACGCGTGACGCTGGACCTCCTCGACGAGCCCCTCCTCGTCGGCGGCGTGGGCCTCGAACCCGCAATCGCACTGAAGCACCTTGTCCACGATTCCTCGCGTCGAAACTAGGTGTGCAGGACTAGATCGAGGCAAAATCCAGGCAAAGAGCGACTGGAGGTTCGAGCTGAAGGTCTTTCTTGCGGGGCGGGTCGCTGTCCAGGCCAACGGCGTCCTGGTCGAAGAGGGGCGGTTCCCGGGACGGCAGGGACGGCTCATGTTCGCCTACCTCGTGGCCGAGCAAGGCAGACCGGTGCCGCGAGACGAGCTGGCGGAGGCTCTCTGGGGGTCGGAGCCGCCGGCGACCTGGGACAAGGCGCTGACCGTCGTGGCCAGCAAGCTCCGCGGCCTCCTCTCGGAACGCGGCATCGACGGAGCCAGTGCTTTGACCGGTGCGTTCGGCTGCTACCGGCTCGTCTTGCCGGAGGGAACCTGGATCGACGTGATCGTGGCTGCGGACGCGGCCGACGAGGCGGAGGAGGCGCTGGAGGCAGGCGATCTGGACCACGCAAAGGTTGCGGCGGCGCTCGCCGAATCGCTCCTTCGGGAGCCCTTCCTGCCCGGGGAAGCGGGAGTGTGGGTAGAGGGAAAGCGACGCGAGCTCGCCGACGTGCGCGGCCGTGCTCTGAGCGCTCTGACCGATGCATGTCTTCGCTCGGGCGCGGCGGCAGATGCCGCGAAATGGGCGGAGCTGACGATCGCCCTCGAGCCGTTCCGCGAGACCGGGTACCGGCGCCTCATGGAAGCGCATGTCGCCGCTGGCAACCGAGCGGAGGCGCTCCAGGTGTACGAGCGGTGCCGGCGACTACTCGATGACGAGCTCGGGACGTACCCGTCGCCGGAGACCGAGTCCGTCTACCGTGAGCTCCTCGAAGCTCCGGCCGTCCACGCTCGCACACTTGTGGCCGTCGAGCCGCCGCCGTCCGAGCCCGTGGCGTTCGCACAAGCAGAGCGCGAGCCGCGAACGCGGGTTAAGCGACGGGTAGGTTCCCGAAGGACGGTCGGGGCTGCCGCGGTGGCAGTTGCCCTCATCGCCGCAGCGATCGCGGTCGCCCTCGCCGCCGCGAACAGCAAGACACGTCCGACTCCGGTCGCTGCGAACTCCATTGGACTGATCGACGCCAACGGCGGCAACGTGACCCGTCAGGTTTCGGTCGACCAGGCGCCGACTTCGGTCGCGGTGGGCAGCGGCGCTGTCTGGGCGGCGAACGCGACAGCCGGAACGGTCTCGCGCATCGATCCCGTGACACGGAGCGTGCGCCAGACGATCACGGTCGGCGCGAGCCCGAGCGGGATCACGGCCGGGGACAGGGGCGTCTGGGTCGCGAACCACGACGACAATACGGTCTCGTGGATCAACCCTCAATCCAACGCGGTGGTGAAAGCGATCACGGTCGGTGCAGGTCCCACCGCGGTCGCCTACGGCTACGGCTCGATCTGGGTCACGAACTCCGACGACCGTACCGTGACACGCATCGACGCAGACACCGGTCGCGTCGCGAAGACGATCCGAACGAACGCGGTCGGGCGTGGTATCGCCGTAGGCGGGGGCTCGGTTTGGGTGACCGACGAGGCGACTCGAAGCGTCATCGGGATCGACCCGTCGACGAATACGGTCGTCTCGAAGGCGAACGTGGGAGCGGGCCCGATCGGCGTTGCCTACGGGGCCGGATCGCTCTGGGTCGCGAACGCGCTGGACGACACGGTCTCACGCGTCGACGCACGCACGCTCGCCGCTGAGGGGACGATCCCGGTGCGAGGTGGGCCTTCGGCCGTCGGCTTCACGGACGGCGCCGTCTGGGTGAGCGCGGAGTTCGGGTCACGCGTCGTCCGAATCGACCCGCGCCGCGGCGTCGTCGTCGGCTCGACTCCGATCGGCAACCGACCGGCGGGGCTCGCGGCAGACGCGAGCGGCGTCTGGGTCGTGGTGCAGCCGTCGGGCGAGGGGCATCGAGGTGGACGACTCATCTCACTCGACGGCGCGCCGGGCTCGATAGACCCGGCGCAAGGCCCGATCCTCAGCGTCACCGGAGCCGATCCTGCGTACGAGACGTTGACGAGCCTGCGCGATGTCGGGGGCGCCGCCGGGACGGAAGTCGTTCCCAACCTCGCGGTGGCGTTGCCGCTGCCGACGGCGGGCGGCCGAAGCTACTCGTTCCGTCTGCGCCCTGGCATCCGCTATTCCGACGGACGCCGACTTCGCGCCGTCGATTTCCGTCGCGGGCTCGTCCGCACCCTCCGGCTCGGGCTCGGCCCCAACACGCAGCCGTTCGGGAAGCTCGCCGGGGCGGCCGGCTGCATCGCGCACGGGCGCTGCGACCTCTCGAAGAGCGTGCTCGTGCAGGGATCCTCGACCCTGATGTTCCGGCTCCCCGCCCCCGACCCGCGGCTCTTCCTCGAGCTCGCCTTCGTCGTGCCCGTCCCGGCGGGGACACCGCTCCGCGACGTCGGCACGACGCCGGTTCCCGCCACCGGTCCGTACGAGATCCAGAGCTTCGTCCCGGGGAAGCTGCTCACTCTCGTGCGCAACCCGTACTTCCACGTCTGGTCAGCTGCCGCGCGACCGGACGGCTACCCGGACGAGATCGTGTATCGCACCGTGGGCGAGGTCGACCGGGACGCGGCCGTGCGTGACGTCCTCGCCGGCAGGGCAGACGTCGTGACCATGTGGAACCAATCCGCCGGCCTCCACGACGTCGCCGCGCTGCACCCGCTTCAGACACATGCCGTTCCCCTTCAGGCGACCGAGTTTGCATTCCTCAACGTCCGGCGCCCGCCGTTCGACGACGTTCGGGTCCGACGAGCGCTCAACTACGCCGTCGACCGCAAGCGCGTGGCAGCGCTGCAAGGGGCTTCATTCGCCCGGCCGACCTGTCAGGCCGTCCCTCCCACCGTGTCCGGTTACCACCCGTACTGTCCCTATACGGTCGCCCCCGACGCGGCGGGCGAATGGAGGGCTCCCGATCTGCCGAAAGCGCGCGCGCTGATCCGCGCCTCGGGCACGCGGGGTCAGACGATCGTCCTCTGGTCGATCCCCCTCTTCCAGCCGGAGGCGAAGTACATGGTCGGGCTGCTGCGCCGGCTCGGGTACCGCGCGCGGCTCCACGAGATGTCGGACTGGAACGCCTACTACGCAGCGCTCAACAAGGCCCCGATCGCCCAGGCGGGCTTCATCATCTGGTTCGTGACGCCGCTCGCCGTGGACATGCTCGACACGACCGGCTGCCGCTTCCAGCCCAACTGGTCGCGCTTCTGCAAGCCCGAGATCGATGCGCAGGTAGAGCGCCTCAGGAAGAGCGAACCGACCGATCCAAGCGGTACCGCGAGCTTCGCGGCGAAGATCGACCGCGAGATCACGGAGGAGGCGCCCTTGGTGCCGCTCTTCACGCCTCGTTTCGTCGACGTGACGTCGGGTCGCGTCGGGAACTACCAGGCGTCGAACGGCTCCGTCTTGCTGGACCAGCTCTGGGTCCGCTAGCGGCAGGCTGAGCGCCAACGGCGCCGGCGTTGACTTTCGACGCGTCGCGACGAGAGTGTGTCGCGACAGTGGGGAGGGGAGCTCTACTGGGACTATTCGCGTGCGTGCTCGCGGTGTTTGCCGTGGGCGCCCCGGCGGGCCGCTCCAGCGAGCCGGCGAACCCACCACGGTCATTTGTCATCGGCGTCGACGACGACCATTCGAAGTGGCTCGCACGCCCCGACGGGTTGATCGCGAAGTACCGCGATCTCGGGCTCGACGCCGTTCGCATCACGATTCCCTGGCACGCGGGGCAGTCGCGGCCCACGCGCGTCCGCGTCTACCTCCACCGAGCAGCGATGATGATCCAGCGCGGTCAGCGAGTGGTCATCTCGGTGTACGGCAGACCGTCCGACGCTCCGCTGGACCCGACGGCGCGAGAGGAGTACTGCAACTTCCTCCGCTACATCGTCCTGCGGATCCCGTTCGAGGACGTGGCGATCTGGAACGAGGCGAACTCGCCGACCTTCTGGCCGGCCTCGGCCGGAGCTCCGGCGTACGAGGAGCTCCTCGCTGCGTGCTGGATGCGTCTGCACGAGCTGCGACCGACCATCAACATCATCAGCACGACCGCTGCGCACTACGATCCGGCCGGCTTCATCCGCACGCTCGGGGAGGCGTATCGCGAACGAGGGCGGCGCCATCCACTCCTCGACACGTTCGGGCACAACCCCTACCCCGACAACGCCGCGGAGCCGCCGTGGGTCGAGCACGCGGATTCGCGAACCGTCGGCGAAGGGGACCTCCCCCGTCTCCTCGGCGCGATCGAGGACGCGTTCCACGGAACGGCACAGCCGCTTCCTGGCGAGGGACGGACGACCGTCTGGTACCTCGAGACCGGATTCCAGACGAGCGTTCCGCTATCCAAGCGGCGCTTCTACCGAGGCGCCGAGACGGATCCCTACGTCGTCCTTCCAGTCGCTCCGACGAAGGCCGACCCATGGCTTCGAGATCAGGCGAGCCAGCTGCGCGACGCGCTCCTGCTTGCTCGTTGCCAGCCCGCTGTCGGTGCGTTCTTCAACTTCGAGCTGCTGGACGAGGATCGGCTCGCGGGATGGCAGTCCGGCGTGCTCTGGCGCGACGGGACGAACAAGCCCTCCTACGAGGCGTTCAAGAGTGCAGTCCACCTCGCCCGCTCGGGTGAGGTGGACTGCTCGAACGTTCCAGGCTCGGCCAGCCCGTAGCGCTCCTACGCCGCGCCGCTCTCGAGCGCAGGCTCGCCGATCGAGCTCTCCTGCGGCTGCAGGTCGCGTCCCCGCACCATGAAGACCGACACGAGGACGCCGACGAACGCGATCGCGGCGCCCGCCCAGAACGCGTTCACGAAGCCGTCGGTCATCGCGGTCGCCTGGGCAGCTCCGGTCGCCAGCTGGTCGTCCGTCGTCGTGACGGCAATCGTGGAGAGGATCGCGATCCCGACGGCGCCTCCGATCTGCTGTGACGTGTTGATGAGCCCGGAAGCGAGCCCGGCCTCCTCCGGCTTCGTCCCCGCAAGGGCGGCGATCGTGATGGGAACGAACGCGAACGGGATCGCCAACCCGATGATCAGGAAGCCCGGGAAGAGATCGGCCCAGTACGAGCCGTCGACGGACACCTGCGTGAAGTAGAGGAGCCCGAGCGTCAACATGGTCATCCCGAAGATCAGCGCCGGCTTGACACCCACCTTGTTCACGGCGATCGCGGCGACGTTCGCCCAGATGACCGCCGTACCGGCGACGGCGAGGTAGCCGAGACCCGTCTCGAGCGGCGAGTACCCGAGCACCTGTTGCATGTACAGCGTGAGCATCAAGAACATCGAGAACATCGCCGTGCCCATGACGAACATGGTCACGTTCGCGGCCGTCAGGGTCTGGAGACGCCCGAAGATCGAGAGCGGAACGAGTGGCTCTTGCTGGCGTCGCTCCCAGAGCAGGAATGCTCCCTGCAGAATCGCCGAGGCGACGAACACGCCGATCGTCAGGGCAGACGTCCATCCCCAGGACCTGCCCTGGGTGATGCCGAGAACGAGCAGGATGAGGCCCGAGGTGATGAGCACGGCCCCCGGGATGTCGTGACTCTGTCCATGTGCGTCCCGGCTCTCCGTGAGCAGGCGCGGTGCGAGCAGCAGGGCCGCAACACCTACGGGAACGTTGACGAAGAAGATCCACTCCCACGAGAGGAGGTCGGTGAGGATGCCTCCCAGGAGAACGCCCGCGGCGGCACCGAAGCCGCCGACGGCGCCCCAGGCGCCAAGAGCGATATTGCGCTCGCGTCCTTCGGCGAACGTCGTGGTCAAGATCGAGAGGGCAGACGGCGTGATCGCGGCGGCGCCGAGCCCCTGCAGGGCGCGCGAGGCAATCAGCGCTTCGTCACTCCACGCTAGACCGCAGAGAAGCGAGCCGACCGAGAAGATCACGAGCCCTGCCATGAAGACCCGCCTGCGTCCGATGATGTCCGCAAGCCGGCCACCCAGCAGCAGGAAGCCGCCGAAGACCAGCGCGTAGGCGCTGATCACCCATTGCAGGTTCTCCTGCGAGAAGCCGAGATCCGCCTGGATCGACGGGAGGGCGACGTTCACGATCGCGATGTCGAGCACGACCATGAACTGGACGGCGCACAGGAGCGCCAGTGCTAACCACTTCGTACGTTGCGAGGCGACCATCTCACTCCCCCCAAGGCTGTGATTTCTCGAAGGTCGCGATGGTAGCCAGCTCACTTTCGAATTGCAAGTTAAGACTTCCAATTCGGAAGCAACTCATCTATCATCAGCGGTCGTGGCAAAGACCTACAACCACTACTGCCCGGTCGCGCATGCGCTCGACCTCGTCGGCGAGCGCTGGTCGCTCCTCATCGTGCGCGAGCTCTTCGAGCACGGGCCACTCCGCTACTCGGATCTGCACTGCAACCTCGCCGGCTGTGGCACGAACATTCTCGCTGTCCGCCTGAAGGATCTCGAGCGCGGCGGTGTGGTCCGCCGACGCCAGCTCCCGCCGCCGGCCGTGGCGACGGTGTACGAGCTCACCGAGTTCGGCCAGCAGCTGCGACCCGTCATGCACGAGCTCGCCCACTGGGGCGCTCGCTCGCTCGGACCGCCCGCGCCCGGTGTCGAGCTGCAGCGGGGATGGCTCGTCGGCGCTCTACGCGTTGCGTTTCCGCCCAATCCAACCGACGCCTGCATCGAGTTCCGCGTCGACGACGAGCTCGCGTCCTTCGTCGACGGCGAGGTTCGCGAAGGGCCTGGTGAGCGTACGGATGCCGTCGTCGAAACCGATCCGGACGGCTTCTTCCATCTCCTGGTCGATCACGACCTCGACGCGGTGACCGTCCGTGGAAACCGCGCTGCGCTTCGGACGCTGATCGAGACGCTGCCGGCTCCACCCCCGTCGCAGCGCGAGCCCGATGCGAGGGTCGCGTAGCTCCTAGCTCCCGAGCAGGGATCGGAGCATCGAATCGATCGCCTCCCGGTACTCCGGGCCGTCATGTCGGCGCAGGGGATGTGGAGGTAGGGCGTTCTCGTGGAGAACTCCCTCCCGGCGGACGTACAGAACCGGTCGGATCGTCTCTTCCGCGTCGAACTCGAGAGTGACCGCGATCCCGTCCGTTTCCCCGTCGACGAAGACCTCGAGCGGCACGATGCCCTCGTCCAGGAGCGAACCTTCCTCGACGCGCAGCACCCGAGCGAGATAGCCCTTCTGGAACGCGAGCTCGGGCGCGTTGTCGAGCTCGTGGATCAGATACGGAACGACGGACTCGGGCTCCAACCGGGGGCGCTCGAGACGTACGTCGAACAGCTCTTCGGCGACGTGACGCGCGAGGACACGAGCGTTGTAACGAAAGCCCGAGACCATCGTCGAGAGACTCGCGACACCGTGCTTCCGCAGGCCCGGCGCTGCATCGCTGATGTTGCCGGCGAAGTACAGGCGCGGAACGGTGACGCTCTCCCAGTACGGCGTGAGCGCGGGCAGGCGACCCTCGCGCACCATCGCCACTCCGAGATCGGGCAGATCGCGCAGGGGCGCATGGAAGCCCGTGGCCGCGATCACATCGTCCGCTTCGAGCAGAAGAGGCTCCGTACGCGTCGGGTCGAGAGCATGAACGACGTACCCGTCGCCTCTCCGTTCGACGCGGTCCACCGATGCGTTCAGGACGAAACGGCCGGGTGCTCCACGGACGTGCTCGTCGTATGGCGTCAGGTACCAGGGACGAAGGGGCGAGCGAGCGAGCCGCCCGAGCTCGGGCGGCCGGGGTGACACGAGGCTGAGCTCCTTGAGCCCGTGCCGCGAGATCCCCTCGCCCACCTCGAAGGCCGAGTTCCGCTTCCCGACGATGACGACGCGGCGGTCTCGGAAGCGCTCGGGCGCGCTGGACACGTTCACGTAGTGGTGCTCGAGCTCGAGACCCGGGATCGGCGGGACCCACGGCTCCGTCATCCCGACCGCGAAGATGGCGGCGCGGCAGCGGTACTCGCCGTCGCTCGTGATGAGAACAACCGCGTCGCCCTCGATGCGCGTCGACTCCCAGCGGCACCCGTACCGCACGGAGAGCTCGGCTTTCTCGGCGAATGCCCGCAGCGCAGCGACCATTTCGTCGCGCGACGGACGTCGATGCCCCTCGGCGATGCGATCGGCGACGAACGCTGCGAGCTCCGGCTCCTCCGCGACGAGGCTGTTCTGGTCGTGGAGCTCGAACTCGCGCGTGCCCCGGGGTACGTCCGCGCCCGCGTGCGTCCAGCTGATGAGGCGCTCGAAGAGCGGGAAGCGCTGGAACATCCCGCCCGGTCCGTCGTCGGCCGAGATCACCGCGTGGTCGATGCCGAGGCGTCGGAGGAAGTAGCTCGTCTGCAGGCCGCCGGGCCCGCTGCCCACGACGACGACGCCGTACTCCCCTGGCGGGGA
Organism: uncultured Actinomycetes bacterium; assembly: GCA_963734825.1. Lineage (GTDB taxonomy): Bacteria > Actinomycetota > Thermoleophilia > Gaiellales > Gaiellaceae > GMQP-bins7. Next base: position 604,199 of record CAVTIQ010000006.1, read on the forward strand.
GGGACTCGAGTCCCGGCCTAGCTCCACCGACTGGTGTCGCGCAAGCGCCGCGCGACCGACTGGAGCATTCGCAGCATGACGGGGGGGTGGTCGAGGAGGAACGACTCGAGCTGAGGTCCGGGGAGCACCAGGCAGCGTAGGAGCGTCTCGGCACGGATGTCGGCGATCGGGACGCCGCCGATGAGGACCGAGATCTCCCCGAAGAACTCGCCGCGCCCGAGCCGGGCTCGCTCCTGTCCGTCGATGAACACCGCGGCCTCGCCCTCGAGAATGACGTAGAACGCGCCGCCCGAGATTCCCTGGCGCAGCACGCGCTGGCCCTGGGCGAAGACCTCTTCCTCGAACGTGTGCGCGACGGCCTCGAGCTCGGGCCAGCGGAGATCGGCGAAGAGCGCGAGCTGGGCGAGCCTGTCGACTGCGGCCGGAGCCTCCATCAGACGAGCCCTCCGCGATAGCGCCACGGGCCGGGCTCGAACTTGATCCCGCGCTTGCGACAGAACTCGCGGACCGAGTCCAGCACGGGCCCTCCGCTTCCGTGCACGCGCCTTCCGATGAGGTCGAGCACCGCCGTTCCGTCCGCAGGCTCCGCGGCTACCTCGAGCGTCAGCACGACCGCCTCGCCGACGTCGCCGCCGCGGAACTCAGGGGTGAAAGCAATGCGGACGCCCTCTATCTCAAACCCTCTGTCCCCGTCGTCCGAGATGGCGGACACCTCGTGCCCTCGGAGCGCGAGCAGCTCGTGCAGGTCGTCGATCATGTGACGCCCGAGCTCGGCCTGACGAGAGCGAGACACGGTGTGCTTCGCATTGCCGGTGACCTTAGCGGGCACTCCGATCGCGAAGGCTCCCGCAGGGACATCGGCAACGACGTAGGAGTTCGACGCGACGATCGCCTCGGCACCAATGCGGCAACCGGCATACAGCACGGCGCCCAGACCGACCTGCGCTCGATCTTCGAGCACGACGGAGGCAAACCGGTTCTCGAATCCTTCGAGCACCGAGTGACCGATGTTGTGCGTGACGATCAACGAGCGCATCGTGACGAACGTCTCGCGACCCAGGAGCACGGGCCGACAAACGTTGATGAAAGCCTCGTCTCCGATGAACGCCAGATCGCCGACCGCGAACACCGCCCACGGATCGCGATGGCCCCCACCGCCGATCCTGATCGAGCGCCCGGCCCAGACGCCCTTGCCCAGGAACGCCTGCCGGCAGCGCAGGTCGAGATTCGTCCCGAACTGGCTGAGTGCCCCGATCGCGACGACCTCCTCACACCAGATCGTCGAGCCCGCGCCGATCTCGACGCCGTTCTCGAGGACGATCCGCGGAGCGACGACGATCGCGCTTGCGCCGAGCACGACGTCTCGGCCGACGACGGCCCCGGCCTCGCGATAGCGCGCGACCTTCTCCTCCGAGGACAGCGCTCGGAAGGTCTCCGGATCGGAGCGAAGCGATTCGAGGAATGCGCCAGCGACCGCGCCGGCTTCGTCGTCGAGCTCGAACGAGGCGGGCAGGGTCACGCCGTCGGTGGAGATGCCTACGAGCGCAGGCGTCGCGGCTGGGCCTGCTGCCGCAGCCTGGGCCGCAATCGCCGCCTCGACGTCCTTCTCCGTGATGAAGCCACGCTTGTCGATCGACGTCAGGTCGAGCCCGTGGCGCGCCGCGAGCTCGACCGCCTTCTTGGTCGCCTTGCGATCGACCGGCTTCGCTTCCTCGGCGGGCTTCGGCTCGCGGCGAGAGACGGCCGCAGTCAGCTCGTCCGCGCTCTCCGCGACGAGCGCGATCGTCTTGCCCAACTCCACCTCGACCCCGTCGTCGTAGAGCTGGACGAGCGTTCCCGCCCCTGGCGCCTCGACCTCCACGGTCGCCTTCGTCGTCTCCACGACACACACGGGCTGCCCCTCTGCGACTGCGGCGCCGTCCTCGACGAGCCACTCCGCGAGCAGCGCGAACTCGGTGTTGGCGTCTTCGCGCGTGAGGACGATCTCGAGCAGCGTCGGCCCCTAGCTCCTGACGCCTTCGAGCGCGACGATCGCGTCGACGACGTCCTTCGCTCCCGGAAGCATCGCGTCTTCGAGGGACCGCGCGGACGGGATGATCGAGTCGGGGGCCGCGATCCGCTGCACGGGCGCCCGGAGGTCTCCCCAGGCGAGCTCCTGCACCCTGGCGGCGATCTCGGCGCCGAAACCTCCCGTGAGGGTCCCCTCCTCGGCGGTCACGAGCACGCCGGTGCGCCCGACCGACTCGAGCACGGGCTCGAGCTCCATCGGCAAGAGCTGAGAGAGCGCGACGACCTCGCAGAAGATCTCGTGCTCGAGGATCAGCTCCGTCGCGGCCTCCAGCACGACTGGAACCATCCCTCCGTAGGTCACGATCGTGGCGGCGCCTTCGGAGAAGTCGGTTCCCGAGAACGAGAGCGCCGGGTAGCGAGCCCCCGTCTCACGAACAGCGAGCTCGCCGATGTGGCCGTCCTCGGGCCGCCGGTTCGGGCGACCGTACATCAGCTTGTTCTCGATGAAGAACACGGGCCGCTCGTCCTCGACCGCACTCGCCAGGAGACCCCCGAGGTCGTGGCACTCACTTGCCGCGACGACGCAGATGTTCGGGATCCCGAGGAGCAGCTTCTCGAGCGACTGGCTGTGCGTCGGCCCGTAGCCTCGCCGCCCCCCCATCGGCGTTCGCACGACCAGCGGCACGGTGACCTGGTCGTCGTACATCTCCCTGAACTTCGATATGCCGTTCACGACCTGGTCGAGACCGAGGGCGATGAAGTCGCCGAACATGACCTCGAGGATCGGGCGGAGCCCGCGCAGCGACATCCCGGCGGCGACACCGAACATCCCGCCCTCGCTGATCGGGGTCGTCAGCACCCTCTCGGGGAAGCGGTCGCTCAGACCCTGCGTCACCTTGAACGCACCGCCGTAGGGATCGAGCACGTCCTCGCCGAGGAGGTAGACGTCCGGGCTCGCCTCGAAAACGTCGTGCAGCGCCTGATTCAGGACCTGCACGCAGCGCTGCGGCTGGCCGTTCACCGGCCGGTCACCGGCCAGTGAACGGGGAGGGGTGTGGGGAACCGGGAGGTTCCCCACACCAACGCGAGCCAAAGGCGGGCGTTGTTCATGCTGCTACCGCGCCTGCGGGCGGCGCTGCCTCTGCCGCCTCGACGGTCTCCGCGAGACGGCTCTCGCACGCCGCTTCGATGCGCTCGCGCTCGGCCGCGTCGATGCGCTCGGCGGCGAGCACGAGCGGGTCGCGCTCTCGACGCTGCTCGATCTCGGCCGGATCGCGGTTGTCGTCGCCCTTCGAGTGCGGGCTGAAGCGATACGTGTGGAGAACGAGGAAGAACGGCTCGCCCGTTTCGCGGATCCTCGCCACGGCGCGGCCGGCCGCCGCGTGGACCTCCTCGACGTCCGTCGTGTCGAGCTCGGCCACCTCGATCCCGAACGCCGCTCCGCGAGCCGGAATCGAGCCCGCCAGCTCGAGCTCGACGGGAGTCGACTGCGCGTAGTGGTTGTTCTCGACGACGTAGAGGACGGGCAGCTTCCACAGCGACGCCATGTTGAAGGACTCGTACGTCACGCCCTCGCCGAGCGTGCCGTCGCCGAGAAAGACCGTCGACACGGCGCCCGTGCCCTTCCTCTTCTCTGCGAGCGCCGATCCCGGTGGCGACCGGGACGATGCTGCCGAGGACGCCGTTCGAGTAGAAGTTCCCGCGACACAGGTGCTGGCTGCCGCCCTTCCCTCCGCAGGTACCGGTCGCCTTCCCCATCACCTCGCTCAAGAGACCGAAGGCGTCATCCGTGAATGCCAGGTAATGACCATGGCAGCGGTGGTTGGAGAAGACGACGTCTCGCTCGGGCTCCAGGTGGTCGATCACCCCGACGGCGTTCGCCTCCTGCCCGATGTACGTGTGCGTCGTCCCGTGGAGCTTGCCCTGCGCGAAGAGGTCGAGGAGCGTCTCCTCGAACCGGCGGATGAAGAACATGCGCTCGTACAGCGCAGTCAGCGGAGTCGCGGTCACAGGTACCCGAGGTCGGCGAGCCGCTTCGTGACGATCGCCTCCTCGTCCTCCGTCAGCTCGCGCCGCTCAGCCGATTCGAGCTCGTGGTAGAGGACCTCGCGGAGCTCCGGCGGCACGTCGCTCGCGGGCAGAGGTGAGCGCTCTCGCGGGTCGAGGTCGAGCCGGTAGGCGGTCTCCTCCCCAGACTCGACGTCGAGGATGATCTTCCAGGGCGGCCGGCGCAGCGCGAGCTTGGTGAGCGCACCCATGTCCGTCCCGGCCACGATCGCCGTGCGATCTCCCTCCTCGGCGCCTCGGACGAGCGGAAGCACGGACTCGCCGTCAACGTCCACGGCGGGAATCCCGGCGAGCTCGAGCAGCGTGGGCATGAGATCGACCGACCGCACCTGCGAGAAGACCGTGCCGGCGTCGAGGGCGCCGGGTGCCGACACGATCAGCGGCACCTGGACGATCTCGTCGAAGAGCGTCGCGCCGTGCATGTGGTAGACGCCCTGCACGCTCTCCTTGTCCGGGAAGCGCTCGCCCCACGACTCGCCGTGGTCGGAGAGGAATGCGAAGACGGTCTGGTCGCGGAGCCCGAGTGCCTCGAGCTCGCCGAGCATTCCGGCGACGAGCGTCTCCGACTGCCGTTCGACAGCCGTCCGGTACGCCTCGCGCGTCGCTTCGAGCGCGGAGGCCGAGTCGCTCTGGATCCCGCCGATGACCTCTTGCTTTGCAGCCAGCCAATCCTTCCGCTCCGAGTGGAGGACGTCGTAGGGCATGTGTGTCGCCCAGTTGTGGAAGAAGAGAAGGAAGGGTGAGCCGCGATGCTCGCGCAACCAGGCGATTGCGCTGTCGAGCGTCTCGCTCGTCCCGACGACGTTGGCCTCGGGCAGATCCTTGAAGAGATAGTTCCGGTCGAAGACGAACGTCCCCACCTCGTATCCGTTCCGGCCGAATGCGGAGAAGAGCGTCTCGTGCGCCGGGTCGAGCGCCGCGTCCCAATGGAGGTATCCGTGGTGGTGCGCGTAGAGGCCCGTCACCATCGACGTCATCGCCGGGGCCGTCCACGAGGCGGCACTCACGGCCTGGTCGAAGCGAACGCCTCCGGCGGCGAGCTCGTCGACCGTGCGCGTGTCCACGAAACGGGCGCCGTAGCAGCCGAGATGATCCGCGCGAAGCGCGTCCGAGACGTAGACGAGGACGTTCACCGCGCGCGGATTCTAGTGACGAGGCCCTGGAGCCCGGGCTCGAGACCCTGGACTCCACGAGCAGCTCCCTCCGGCAACGGGGTCCGCCGGGCTAGCTCGGTGAGGCTCTCGATGCTCGCGGTCGGGCCGAGCTCGTCCGGATCCCGCGGAGAAACCCGCCGGCCCTTCGCGACGTTCAGCGGAGCAGCGAGGCTCGCCGCCACAATGCCACGCATGGCCGTCTCGGAAACGCCCGCCGAAGCTACCGTCGTCATGAAGTTCGGAGGATCGTCGGTCGACGGGCCCGAGGAGATCAAGCGGGTCGCACGGCGGCTCGTGGCAGCCCGCGAGCAGGGGCTTCGTGTGGTCGGAACCGTGTCGGCCATGGGGCGCGCGACGGATGCGCTCCTCGAGCTCGCCAGACGCGTCTCCGCGAACCCCGCTCCCCGCGAGCTCGACATGCTCCTCTCGACCGGCGAGCGGACCTCATGTGCGCTCGTCGCGATGGCGATCCACGACCTCGGGCACGAGGCGGTGTCGCTCACCGGATCGCAGGCCGGGATTCTGACGGACTCGGCTCATACCAGGGCGAAGATCCGCGAGATCACGCCGGTTCGCGTGCTGGAAGCGCTCGATGCAGGAAGGATCGCCCTCGTCGCCGGCTTTCAGGGCTTCTCCCGCGAGACGATGGACGTCACGACACTCGGACGGGGCGGCACCGACGCTACGGCCGTGGCCCTCGCAGCGTCGCTCGGCGCGTCCTGCGAGATCTACTCGGACGTGCCCGGCGTGTTCACCGCGGATCCGCGGATCGTTCCCGAGGCACGCAAGCTCGCCGTCGTTTCGTACGACGAGATGCTCGAGATGGCCGCGTCGGGATCTAGGGTGCTCATGCTGCGCGCGGTCGAGATCGCTCGCCGGCATGGCATTCCCGTCCATGCTCGTTCAACGTTCTCGGACGAGCCGGGAACCTGGGTTCAGGAGGTGGAAGCGATGGAGAGGGCAATCGTCTCCGCGGTCACGCACTCGGCCGACGAGGTCGTGTTCACGCTCAGCGGAATCCCCGACCGTCCCGGATCGGCGTCTGCCGTGTTCGACGCAGTCGCGGCCGAGCACGTGAACGTGGACATGATCCTCCAGAACGTCGTCCACGGGGTGGCCGAGATGTCGTTCTCCGTTCCAGAGGAGGACGTCCCCCCGACCCGCCGAGCGGTCGAGGCCGCGACCAAGGTGCTCGGGCCGATGACCGTCGAGGAGAACGACGAGCTCGGCCGGGTTTCGCTGATCGGAGCGGGAATGCGCTCGCATCCGGGGATCGCTGCAACGATGTTCCGCACGCTCGCGGCGGAGGGGATCAACCTGCAGATGATCTCGACCTCGCCGATCAGGATCTCGTGCATGATCGACCGTTCGAGCATCGAGCACGCGGTGCGCACGCTGCACGAGGCGTTTGCGCTCGACACCGAGACGTCGCCGGCGGCTTCGGAGTAGGCTCACGGCATGAGCGAGGCAGCCGCCGCACCGGCCGTTCGGAAGTCGCGAGGACGCAGCATCGGTCTCTACGTCGTGCTGGTTATCGCGGGATTGCTCCTCCTGCTCACCTGTTTCGCGCTCTGGGTCAATCGCGTCGCGCTCAACACAAGCCAATTTGCCGACACCTCGACGCAGCTGATCGACGACCCGGAGATCCGTAGGGCCGTCGCGCAGCGGTCGGTCGACGAGCTCTACGCGAATGTCGACGTCGAGGCGGCCATCGAGGAACGCCTTCCCAAGGACGTGAAGTCGCTTGCCGGCCCGACCGCGGCAGCGCTGCGGCAGACTGCTCCGACAGTCGTCGACCGGGCACTCGAGCAGCCGGCCCTCCAGAAGCTCTGGACGCAGGCGATCGAGCAGTCCCACAAGACGCTCGTGCAGGTCCTCGAAGGAAACGGAGACGTGGTCTCGACCCAGGGTGGCGTCGTCGTGCTCGACCTGCGGGAGATCGTGCTCGAGGCCGCTGACCGCCTCGGCATCCGTACCCAGGTCCAGGCTCGGCTCCCGGCCGACGCGGGACGCATCGTCATCCTCCGGTCGAACGAGCTCGACAACGCTCAGAACGTGTTCCAGCTCCTCAAGACGCTCGCCTGGGTTCTCCCGATCCTCACCTTGCTCGCGTTCGCGGGCGCGGTGTGGCTCGCGCCCGACCGGCGTCGGGCGTTACTAAGCGTCGGCGTGACGATTGCGATCGTCGGCATCCTCGGCCTGCTGGCCGCGAGGCTCACCGGGAACTACGTCGTCGACTCGCTCGTCAAGGAACACGACGTTCGACCAGCGGCCAACAACGCGTGGGACATCCTCACCGACCTCATGCGATCGTCCTTCCGCTTCCTCGTCGTGATCGGGATCCTGTTCGTGATCGCCGCCTGGCTCGCTGGCCCGGGCCGACGGGCGATTGCATCGCGCCGCGCGCTCGCCCCGGCGCTGCTGCAGAGGACGTGGGCGTACGTCGTCCTCGTTGCAGTGGTTCTACTGCTGCTCATCACGAGGCCGACGCTCGACTTCGCCGCGCTCCTCACGCTCGTCGTATTGACGTGTCTCGGAATCCTCTGGATCGAGCTCACCCGTAGCCAGACGGCGAAGGAGTTTCCGGACGCAGCTGGTCCCGCGTTCCTCGACGACGCCCGTACCAAGGTCGAAAGCTGGAGGGACTCCCGGCGCACAGGCGCCGAGCCGGCCGCAACACCCTCGGACGACGTCGCGGCGCGCCTGGCGAACCTCGCCGATCTGCACGGTCGCGGCGCGCTGACGGACGAGGAGTACGCAGCAGCGAAAGCCCGCGTCCTCGCGGACGTGTAGCTCCGGCGGGAAGGCTCGCAGGCGTCGGCGCCGAAGTCCGCGCCATGGACTCGGACGCCGTGCGCGCTCTCGCAATAGGAGCCTTCTGGATCGTCGTGGTGATCGCGGTGCGCTTCACGCTGAACGCGATCTTCAACCGCTACGAGCGGCGCCTCGCCGAGAAGGATCCCGCCGTCGCCGCGCGCCGGCGAACGGTATTCAGCTTCCTCGTCCGCGTCGTCGTCGCGCTCGTCGTGCTCATCGGTGTGTGGAGCGTGCTCTCGATCTTCCCCGTGACGCAGGAGGTCGCTCGCGCCTTCCTCGCGTCGAGCGCCGTCCTGGCCGTGATAGCCGGCCTCGCGCTGACCACGCCGCTCGGGAACCTCGGCTCGGGAGTGCTGCTCGCATTCACTCAGCCTGTCCGGCTCGGCGATCGGATCACGATCGGCGAGCAGACCGGGATCGTGGACGAGATAACACTGAGCTACACGGCGCTCGCGACTGACGAAGGCCGCCGCGTGTTCGTACCGAACACGACCATGGTCTCGACGACACTCGTGAACAACTCGGTCAGCGATCCGCGACGGCTCGTGTCCGTACAGCTTCCCGTGCGCCTCGGGGGCTCGCTGAGCGACGCGCGGCGAATGGTCGGTGAGGCGGCCGCACATGTACCCGACGGCGAGCAGCTGTCCGTCGACGTGCGTGTCGGCTCGGTCGGCGAGACGACCGCCTGGCTGAACGTCATCGCCTATGCGCCGCCCGGCTCGAACGTCCCCCAGATCGCAAGCGATATCCGTGAGAGCGCGCTCGCAGCACTGGCGGAGGCCGAGCTCCTCCCGGCGTAGGCGCCGAGCTAGAAGTCCGCGCTCTCCCCAGGTCGCAGCACGCGAACTTCCACATCCGGTGCGACCTCGCGGGCCGCAGCCACGAACTCGGCCGGAGGGAGCTCGAGGAATCGAGGCATGCGACGCAGGCCGAGGTGTATCGGGAAGTACGTGCCCCAGTGGATCGGGATCGCCACCCGTGGCCGGACCAAGGTCAGCGCCTCCGCGGCCCGCTTCGGGTCGAGGTGCGCACCTCGCCCCAGCGTCGGTCCCCACCCCCAGATCGGGATGAGCCCGACGTCGATCTGGCCGAGCTCGCTCATTCCGGGGAAGAGATCGGTGTCACCCGCGAAGTACAAGGTGCTCGACCCCGCGATGACGTAGCCGACCGGGTCCGCACTCGCGCCGAACGGCCCCCGCCCGCTCTCGTGGTCGGCGGGCACTGCAGTGACCTGCAGCGAGCCGAGACTGAACGTCTCTCCCACCTCGACCTCGAGGACGCTCTCGAAGCGACGCTTCCTGAGAAGGCCCCCCAGTCCGCGCGGGACGACGACCGGTACTTTCGTGCCGAGCTTCTCGAGCGAGGGCATGTCGAGGTGGTCGTAGTGCGCGTGCGAGATGAGGACCGCGTCGATGCCGCGCAACGCCCTGGCGTCGACCGGGACGGCGCGCCTCAGGTGCGCGACGCGGTTGCGGAGCAGCGGGTCGGTGAGAAGCCGGGCGCCGTCGAGATCGACGGCGACAGTGGCATGCCCGACGTACTCGACCCGCACCTATACGCAGTCTTTGAGAGCCTGCGCCTCCGGAAGGCCCTCGAGCTTCTTCAGGGTGTTGTTCTCGATCTGGCGGATTCGCTCACGCGTGACCCCGAAGGCTCGGCCGACCTCCTCGAGCGTGCACGGCTGCGAGCCGTCGAGCCCGTACCGGAGCTCGATGACCCTGCGCTCGCGCTCGGGTAGCGAGGCGAGTGCGAGCTCGACGTCCTCCCTGCGCAGCGAAAGCGACGCCGTGTCGAACGGCGACTCCGCCATCTCGTCTGGCACGAAGTCGCCGAGCGAGGAGTCCTCGTCCTCGCCGATCGGCTTCTCGAGCGAGATGGGCAGCTGGGACATGCGAAGGATCTCGCGCACCTCGTCGCAGGGGATGTCGAGCTCCTCCGCGATCTCCTCGGGGAGCGGCTCACGACCGAGCCGCTGGACGAGCTGCCGCTCGATGTGGACGACCTTGTTGAGCTTCTCGACCATGTGCACCGGAATGCGGATCGTGCGCGCCTTGTCGGCAATCGCGCGTGTCACCGCCTGGCGGATCCACCACGTCGCATACGTCGAGAATTTGAAGCCCTTGCGGTAGTCGAACTTCTCGACGGCACGGATGAGGCCGAGCGATCCTTCCTGGATCAAATCCAGGAACGACAGCCCGCGTCCGAGGTAGCCCTTCGCGATCGACACGACGAGCCGGAGGTTCGCCTCGATCATGTGCTGCTTCGCGGTCATGTCCCCGCGCTCGATCCGCTTCGCCAGGTAGATCTCCTGGTCGGCAGTGAGGAGCGGGACCTTCCCGATCTCGCGGAGATAGAGCCGGAGGGAGTCGAGCGACGGCTCGACGGAGAGATCGAGCTTCGGCGCCGCCTTCTCCTCCTCGTGCGTGCTCATCGGTTCCTCGTGCGGGAGCGACTTGTGCTCGACGCCTTCGACGAGCTCGATGGAGTGGTCGATGAGGTAGGTGTAGAAGTCCTCGACCTGCTCCTTCGTCAACTCGAGGTCATCGAGCCCCGAGACGATCTCGTCGTAGGTGAGGAATCCCTTCTCCAGCCCCTGCTCGATGAGGCGCTGCAGCTCCTCGCCTTCGGGTAGAGAGATATCGACCGACAGCATGGCCACCGTGGCGTTCTCCTTCTCGACTCGAACGGATACTTACCTGCGACATCCACGACGCCGGGTCCCCCCGCAGTCCGGCCCTTTCGCGCCGGGACTCTAGTAGGACCCGGCCAATTGGGGAAGGCCCAATTCCGACTATCCGAACAGGAGAGTCAGCTCGCGGGCCGGATCTCGCCCACGGTCTCGCCACGCGAGTTCGAGACCGGTACGACAGCGAGCGCCTCGAGATCGACACCGAGCGTCCGCAGGAACACGACGAGAGCGGTTCGGACTGCGCGAACGCCCCCGTCCTCGACCTTGAGTGCGACACCAAGACCATCGGCGGACGCGGCGCAGATGACGGCCTCCGCCCCTCCTTTGGCGAACCAGCCGGGTAGCGCTCGCATGAGCTCCGTGTCCGCCGCCCCCGGCCCACGGATGAGATCGGGGTAGGCGCGCATCGCATGCACGACACGCGCTCCACCCTCGCGCGCCGGAAGACCGGCGAAGGCATGTGCCATGCGCTCGAGCGTCAGTGCGAATGTCGGAACGCCGCAACCGTCGACCGCGATCGGCAGCGCGGCCGGCTCGACCTCCGCAGCGGCTGCGACTTCCGAGAGCATCGCCAGCTGGCACGGATGCGTGGACAGGCGATACCCGTCGCTCGGCCACCCTTTCGCCCTGCAGAGCGCGAGCATCCCCGCATGCTTGCCCGAGCAGTTGTGGTCGATCGGTGTCGGCTCCGGCCCGCACTCGAGCTCGTCCTCCACCGCTGGGGCCTGCGCGAGCAGACTCCGCACTGCGGCCAGCTGGTCAGCGCGTGCCAGGTGAGATGCGCACGCGATCGCTATCGCGGCATCGTCGAGATCGGGCCGCTCCCGGACGAGCGGTAGCGCCTGGATCGGCTTGGCGGCGCTTCGGAGATAGGCGACGAGCCCTGGGTCGCCCGCCGCTGCGACAACCTCGCCGTCGCGGACGGCAACGGCGTGTGCAACGTGGCGAGCCTCCACGACCTCGCCTCGAACGACCTCGACGACGATCGGCTCAATGCTCCGCGCCACGCGGCGAATCTACCTCGCCTTGCAAACGGTCGGGATTTCCCGTACGTTTCGGAATCATCGACGATTACTACGACTACGAAGCCGACGACGTCCTGATCGTCGAGGATCCGAAGCAGCTGCGGGCACTTGGGGACGAGCTCCGAGCGAAGATCGTGTTCCTCCTGCGCGAGCGGGCGGCAAGCATCACCGAGCTCGCTCAGGTGCTGTCGTGCCCCAAGGGGACCGCCGGACATCACGTGAAGGTGCTCGAGCAAGCAGGGCTCATTCGCGTCGTCCGCACGCGAAAGGTGCGCGCGCTCACCGAGAGGTACTACGGTCGTGTCGCACGGCTGTTCGTGCTCCGGAGCGACGAATTGCGACACGAGGAGCTCAGTAGCTCGTTCGGCTCGATGCTGCTGCAACAGGCCGCCGACGAGGCGCTCGCGGCGCGGTCGGACAAAGATCAGTCGGCGCTCCTGCACGCGCGCCTGGCCGAGAAGGACGTCACCCGCTTCCAGCGGCGGCTCAACCGGCTCGTCGCGGACTTCCAGCAGTCCGAGGACCCGGAGGGCGAGATCCACGCCTTGGCGCTGGCGCTCTTCCGCACGAGCCCGGCGCTGCCACCGAGAGACGACGATGCGTAGGCTCTGGCCCACCGGAGGGCTGTGGCGCCACCCCGACTTCCTGAAGCTGTGGTCGGCGGAGACGATCAGCGTTTTCGGCTCGCAGGTGGGTCAGCTCGCGATCCCCCTCGTCGCCATCCTCGTCCTCGACGCGACCGCGTTCGAGGTCGCGGCGCTCGGTGTCTTCCTGTTCCTCCCCTTCATCTTCTTCACGCTGCCGGCAGGCGTATGGGTCGACCGGCTACCGCGGCGGCCGATCCTCATCGTGGGCGACTTCGGCCGCGCCGCGCTCCTCGCCAGCGTCCCCATCGCGTACATCGCCGACGCGCTCACTCTTGCGCAGCTGTTCGTCGTCGCCTTCCTCGTCGGCACGCTGCAGGTGTTCTTCGACGTCGCGTACCAGTCCTACCTGCCGTCGCTCGTCGAGCGCGAGCAGATCATCGACGGGAACTCGAAGCTCGAGATCAGCCGGTCCGGGGCGCAGGTCGGTGGCCCCGGCCTGGGAGGCGCGCTGGTCCAGGTCTTCACGGCGCCGTACGCGGTGCTCATCGACGCCATCAGCTTCGTGGGCTCGGGGCTCTTCCTGCTCCGCATCCGTAAGCCTGAGGAACCCATTGCGGTCACCGATGCCAGCGGCCAGAAGCCGGGTCTGTGGACGGACCTCAAGGAAGGGCTGCACTTCGTGCTCGGAAACCCGAACCTCCGCGCGCAGGCGGGATGCACTGCCATGTCGAACTTCTTCTCGAACGTCGCGTTCGCGACCCTGCTCGTGTTCACCGTTCGCGAGCTCGGGCTCTCGCCCGGTGCGATCGGGATCGTCTTCTCCCTCGGGGCCGCGGGCTCGCTGGTCGCTGCGTTCACGGCCACGCGTATCTCCGCCCGCTTCGGAATCGGCCCGACGTCGATCGCGGCGGCGGCGCTCTTCGGCCCGGCGACGCTTCTCGTCGCCCTCGCGCCGGCAGGAAGCGCAGCGATACCCGTTCTTGTCATCTCGCAGCTCCTCTTCGGGTTCAGCGTCGTCGTCTACAACATCGTGCAGGTGAGCTACCGGCAAGCGATCTGCCCGCCGCGGCTTCAGGGACGCATGAACTCCGTGATGCGGTTCATGGTCTGGGGCACCATTCCGATCGGGGGCCTCCTGGGCGGCGCGCTCGCGACGTGGCTCGGCCTCCGCGAGACGATCGTCGTCGGCGCGGTCGGCGGCGGGCTCGCATTCCTCTGGCTGCTGCTCTCGCCACAGCGCCACCTGCACGAGATGCCCGAGCCCGTCCGAGACGACGTCGTCCTCGAGCCAACACCGGCCTAGGGCGCTACCTTCAGGGGATGCCCGAGCTGCCCGAGGTCGAAGCCTGGGTGCGAGAGCTCGACCCGCTCGTGTCGCGCTCGCAGGTCGACCGAGCGGGGCCCGCTCACATCGCGACCCTCAAGACGGCCGATCCGCCACTCTCGGCACTGGACGGGCGCCGCTTCTCCGGGAGCAGGCGACGCGGGAAGAACCTCCTGTTCCCCACGGAGGACGGTGACCTCGTGTTGCGAGTCCACCTCATGAGCGCCGGTCGTATGCGCCACTTGGCGCCCGGCGCGAAAGGCCCCAAGACGCCGATGTTCCGGCTGCGCTTCTCCGACGGCGGCGAGCTCGTGCTCACGGAGGCCGGGAAGAAGAAGAGAGCAGGCGTATGGCTGGCTACCCCGGAACAGATCGCTGCCGACCTCGCTCACCTCGGACCCGACGCGCTCGAGCTAGATGCGACTTCGTTGCAAGAGATCCTCGACCGGGACCGACGGCAGCTCCACCCACTCCTTCGGGATCAGCGGGCGATCGCCGGCATCGGCCGGGCGCACGCGAACGAGATCCTCAATCGGGCGCGGCTCTCACCGTTCAAAGCTTCCACGGAGCTGACGGACGAGGAGGTCGGGCGCCTCGCAGGCGCGATCCATGACGATCTCACGAGGGCACTCGAGCTACGCGAGCGCGGCAAGGGAGACAAAGACGTGTATCGCGTCCACAATCGTCTCGGCGAGCCGTGCCCCGCGTGCGGGACGCCGATCGCCCAGGTCGACTACGAGGAGCACACCGTCTACTACTGCCCGAGCTGCCAGACCGGCGGGCGGCTCTTGAAGGATCGTCGGCTCTCGCGGCTCCTCCGCTGACCGCGATCCGAGCCGTCGAACCGGTTCGAGGCCACGCGCGTATCCTCTTCGCGATGACGAAGCTCCCGAATCTGGTCGAGGACCTGCAGGCATCTGCGCCCGAGATCGGGCTCGCCCTTTCTCACGCCGGGGTGAGGGGCGTACAGAAGGCGGTCCGGATCCGGCGGGGCAACGCGGAGACGGTCATGGCAGCGGTCATCGACTGCACGGTGGATCTCGCCGCCGACCAGAAGGGCGTCCACATGTCCCGCTTCCCGGAGCTCTTCGAGGAGGCGATCGACGTCGTCGTCGGCCGTGAGGCGCTTCTCGTCGAGACGCTCGCCGAGCACATCGCGAGCCGGGTCGTCGAGCGGCAGGGCGCGCTCAGAGCCGAAGTCTGGATCCGGGCGCAGTGGCCCATCCGCCGGCTCACGCCCGTCACGAAGATCGCGACGCAGGAGATGGTGACGCTCTGCGGGATCGCTGCGGCCTCGGGCTCGCGAACGCGTCGGGTCGTGGGAGTCGAGGCGACCGGGATCAACGCCTGCCCGTGCGCGCAGGGCCTCGTCCGCAACCATGCGAACGAGCGTCTCCTCGACGCTGGGTTCGAGCCCGACGACATCGAGAAGATCTTCCAGCTCGTGCCTGTCGCAACCCACAACCAGCGAGGCCGCGCGACGCTGTTCGTCGGGACCGAGGGCGACCTCGATGCCGAGCTGCTCGTCGGCATCGCCGAAGGCTCGATGAGCGCACCGATCTACGACCTCCTCAAGCGCCCGGACGAGCTCTTCGTCGTCGAGCATGCCCACCTCCAGCCGCGCTTCGTCGAGGACTCCGTCCGTCACTCGCTCCGCGACGCGCTCGACTCGCTGCCCGAGCTGGGAGACGACGACTTCCTACTCGCTCGCCAGGTCAACTTCGAGACGATCCACGTCCACGACGTGGTCGCCGAGCGCTACGGGACCGTCGGCGAGCTGCGTGGCGAGCTCTTGACCGGCGAGCCGAGCTCACGCCAGACGACGCTCGCCGGCTGGCTCTCCGAGGACTAGAGCGCCGCGCTCCTACGCGCGACGAGGTCGGCGCCCGTGCTCGAAGCGGTGCTCCGTGCCCGAGACGAGCCGGCGAATGTTCTGCCGGTGCATGAGGATCACCGCTGTGGCGCCGGCTGACGCCGAACACGATCACGGGCCACGGGTAGCCGAGGAGGACGACGAGCGCCACCATCGTCACCGCAGTCACGATCGACGCCAGTGACGCGTAGCGCGTGAGCAGGAAGACCAGGAGCCACACGGCGACGCAGCAGAGCGCAGCCAGCGGTGCGAGCGCGAGCGTGGCGCCGCCGGCCGTCGCGACCATCTTGCCGCCCTTCCGAAAGCCGAGGAAGACCGGTCGCGCATGGCCGACCATGGCGGCCGCGCCCGCAAGCACGCCGACGAGCGCTCCGCCTGCCCAGAGACCGAGCGACGCCGCCGCAAACCCTTTGCCGAGGTCGAGGACCGCGACCGCCGTGCCCAGTCTCCGCCCGTAGACCCGGAACACGTTCGAGGCACCGATGTTCCCACTCCCCTGGGCACGAATGTCCTCACCGCGGAAGACTCGCGGCAGCCAGTATCCGAACGGCAGCGAGCCAAGGAGGTACCCGCCCAGCACGGCGAGCGCCTCCGTCATGCGCTGCTACTCGACCGGGATGCGGTAGGAGGAGAGCCAGCCGTCGACGACGTTCCAGTCGAGGTTCCTGAAGAACGCGTCGATGTAGGTGGCCCGGTCGGTCTGATAGTCGAGGAAGTACGCGTGCTCGTAGACGTCGAGGGCGATGAGCGGTGTCGCGTTCCACACGGGAAACGTGTTCTGGGCATCACCGATGTAGTTGAAGAGCCGCGCCTCGTCCCAGTCGTACGCCGTCCATGCCCAGCCGCGGCCCGCCATGCCGGTTGCCTTGAGATCGGTCCGCCACGCGTCCACCGAGCCGAAGTCGCGCTCGATCAGCCCGGCCATCGCACCCTCGGGATCGCCGCCCTCGCCGCCCAGGTGCTCGAAGTAGATCTCGTGGTTCTTGATCCCACCGATCGCGAACGTCAGGTCGACCTTCAGCGCCCGCACGTCGGAGTAGACCTGGTTCGCAGCTTCGCGATCGACGTCGCCGAGCCGCCCGAGGATCTCGTTCCGCTTGGCGACGTAGCCCTGGTAGAGACGGTAGTGAGCTTCGATCGTCGTGCGCGAGATGCCGTCGAGTGAGAGCAGCGAGGGTTGAAGCTCGCGCGGTCTGATCTCGACGAAGTTGGTCATCCGGTTTCCTCCGACTCCGGGGCGGGAACGCGCGGAGCATATCCTTCTCCCCGACGAGGTTCCGCGAGAAGAGGAGCAGACTCATGGCCTACAGCGTTCCCCCGCTTCAGTACGACTTCGACGCGCTCGAGCCCCACATCGATGCGCGGACGATGGAGATTCACCACGACAAGCACCACGCCGCCTACGTGACGAACTTGAACGCGGCGCTCGAGGGCACCGAATGGATGGACCGCCCGATCGACTCGGTGCTCGCGAGCCTCGAGATCCTCCCCGAGGACAAGCAGGCGGCCGTCCGGAACAACGGCGGCGGCCACGCGAACCACACGCTGTTCTGGGAGATCATGGGCCCGAACGGCGGAGGCGAGCCGTCGGGCGCACTTGCCGACGCGATCGCGGACACGTTCGGCAGCGTCGACGACCTCAAAGCTGCGGTGAACGACGCCGGTGTGAAGCGCTTCGGCTCGGGATGGACGTGGCTCGTCTGGGACGGAACGGGCCTTGCGGTGAAGTCGACCCCGAACCAGGACAGTCCGGTGATGGACTCGGACGTCCCGCTCCTCGGGATCGACGTGTGGGAGCACGCCTACTACCTGAACTACCAGAACAGGCGCCCCGACTACCTCGCGGCCTGGTGGAACGTCGTCGACTGGGCCGCAGTGGCCGCCCGATACGAGGGCGCACGCTCATAGCGACACGAAGATCACCCAAACCGGAGCACCACCGCCGTGCGTAGCACCGGGCGGTGTCTTCGTCACTTGCGCTTCCGGCTGCAACCCCCCTCGCTCGCAGGCAGGCCATGGCGCGTCCGAGTGACGATCAAGCGCTGACGGACGGCGAGCTCGTCGAACGGGTCGGCGCCGGCGACCGGACTGCGTTCGACGAGCTCTACCACCGCTACGCGCGGCCGGTGCTCGGGCTCGCCCTGCGGAGACTCGGCGACCGCGGCCGCGCCGAGGACGCCACCCAGGACGCGTTCGTCGCGATCTGGAGGTCGGCCCGGACCTACGACCCGCGGCGTGGCAGCGGCGCACCATGGCTGTACGCAGTGGCGCGGAACGCGATCACCGACAGCCTACGGCGCACACCCGAGCCGGCGATGGAGCTCTCCGACGGGCCGACGGGCGACCCCGATCCGGCGGAGCGGGCGGAGACGTCCTGGACAGCCTGGCAAGTTCACCGGGCGCTCGAGGTCCTACCTTCCCACGAGCGCCCGGTGATCGAGCTCGCGTACTGGCGTGGGCTTTCGCAGAGCGAGATCGCCGACACGCTTGGTATCCCATTGGGCACCGTGAAGACGAGGACGCGGAGCGCACTCGCCAGGCTCGCAGACGCGCTCGAGGAGGAACTCCAGTGAGCGAGCGGGGGCCAAACTTCGACGAGCTCGTCGGGTCAGTCGACGAGTCCGGGCTGGAGCCCGGCGAACGCGACCGGTTGCGGCACGTCCACGAGCTGTTGATCGCGGCCGGGCCTCCTCCCGAGCTCTCCACGCGGCTCGAGACACCGCCTCGGCAGGCCGGTGCACGAACGCGCACGCGTCGCCCGCTCCGTCTCGTCGCGATCGCGGCCTCGTTCGGTGTCCTCGCGTTCGGCGTCGGATATCTGGCCGGAGGAGGGCCGGACTACGAGACCTTCGACCACGTAGCGATGACCGGGACGGCGGCAGCAGCGGGAGCGCAAGCGACGATCGAGGTCTTCGACCCGGACGCGGCCGGAAACTGGCCGATGGAGATCAAGGTCACCGGCCTGAAGCCGCCGGCGAGCGGGAAGCCGTACGAGCTGTGGCTGACCCACGACGGGAAGCGTCTCGCACTGTGCGGGAGCTTCCTGGCCGATCCCGACGGCGCGACGAGGGTGCCGATGAACGCCCCGTTCAGGCTGCGGGACTACGACGGCTGGATCGTCGTCGAGCAGGGCTCAAATGTGCCACTGCTCACCACGTGAGCTTCCGGGCAGCGCGCTATCGTCGGTCGGAAGTGAGCGACGCCCCGCAGACCACAATCCGGAGCCAGTACGAGGACTTCGTGCGCCATGTCTTCACGACCGGTGCGCCGAAGCACGATCGCACCGGCACGGGAACCGTGAGCGTCTTCGGCTACCAGATGCGCTTCGATCTCACCGAGGGCTTTCCCCTCGTAACCACGAAGAAGGTGCACTTCCCGTCGATCGCATACGAGCTGCTGTGGTTCCTGCGCGGCGACTCGAACGTGGCCTGGCTGCAGGAGCACGGCGTGACGATCTGGGACGAATGGGCCGGTGAGGACGGCGACCTCGGCCCCGTCTACGGCGTGCAGTGGCGCAACTGGCCCACTCCGGACGGGGCACACGTCGACCAGATCGCGGAGGTCGTCCGGCTGCTCCGCGAGGAGCCCGACTCGCGGAGGATCATCGTCAGCGCATGGAACGTCGCCGACCTCCCGAGGATGGCGCTCATGCCCTGCCACGCGTTCTTCCAGTTCCACGTCGCAGACGGCGAACGCCTGAGCTGCCAGCTCTATCAGCGGAGCGCCGACGTCTTCCTCGGCGTCCCGTTCAACATCGCGAGCTACGCACTGCTCACCCACATGCTGGCCCAGCAGTGCGACCTCGAGGTCGGCGAGCTGATCTGGACCGGAGGCGACTGCCACATCTACGACAACCACCGCGAACAGGTGGAGACGCTGCTCGAGCGCGACGCGTACCCGTTCCCGTCGCTCTCCCTGCGCCGGCGCCCAGCCTCGATCTTCGACTACGAGCTCGAGGACTTCGAGGTGGTCGACTACCGGCACCATCCGGCAATTCGCGCACCGGTCGCCGTTTGAAGATCACCCTCGTCGCGGCCGTCGCGCGAAACGGGGTCATCGGACGAGCTGGAGCCATCCCGTGGAGGCTCCCGGAGGATATGGCGCACTTCCGGGAGCTCACGATGGGCCATCCGGTGATCATGGGGAGACGGACCTGGGACTCGCTACCCGACCGTTTCCGGCCTCTCCCGGGTCGGCGAAACGTCGTCCTCACCCGGAACTCCGAGTGGAGCGCGGAAGGAGCCGAGCGAGCGAGCTCGCTCGAGGAGGCTCTCGCGCTGTTGCGCGGCGCGACGGCGGCGTTCGTGATCGGCGGAGCGGACGTCTACACCGCTGCGTTGCCAATCGCCGACGAGCTGGCTCTGACGGAGGTCGACGACGAATTCGAGGGCGACACGTACTTCCCGAGCTGGGATCGCGACGCGTTCGACGAGACGACGCGCGAGCATCGCGCGGCGGAGAGCGGCATGTCCTTCTCCTTCGTCACCTACGCGCGGCGGGGGGCATCGACCGAGACGTCCGCATCACGGCAGCTGGCGGCGCTGGCCGCGGTTGCTGCCCTCCTCGACCAGGCCGACATTGCGTACTGGCTCTTCGGCGGCTGGGCCGTCGACTTCTATGCGGGCTCGGTCACGCGGCCTCACGACGACGTCGACATCACGGTCTGGCTGGACGACCTTCCTCGGATCTCCGCGCTCCTCGAGGACGACGGCTGGCGCCACGATCTCGTCGCCGGACGACGACGGAGGCACTGGCTACGAGCGCGGGGAGGTTCGCCTCGAGCTCACATACCTCGTCCGTGACGGCGACGGGCGGATCGCCACGCCCCTACGCGACCGGCTGGCCCTCTGGTCCGACGATGCGTTCTCCGACGACGAGCGCGAGCTGCTCGGGGTACGGTCGCGCCTCATCGCACTCGCAGCGCTCACGCGCGGGAAGTCGTCCTCTCGAGACGATCCCGAGGAGGCCGCGAAAGACCGCGCGGACTTCGGCGTCCTGTCCGATCTCTAGCAGTCGGTGCTCCGCCGTCAGTGTCGGCCGGCGAGCTCGAGCACGGCCTCGCGGAAGACCTCGGTGTGGAGGTCGACGTCGGCCTCCGTGGTGGCCGGTGACATGAGCGCCATGTTGTGGAACGGCGTCAACAGGATCCCGCGGTTCAGTGCGAAGAGGTGCATGTAGCGCTCGAGCGCGACGTCGCCCGCGGCGTGAGCCTCGGCGCCGTTCCGTGGCCGGTCCGGGCCGAAGAGGTACTCCGCACGACAGCCGAGCCGCGTCACGTGCCAGGGCAGCCCCGCCTCCGCGATTCCGGCTTCGACTCCCGCCGTCCAGCGCTCCGCGAGCGGGATCATCTCAGCGAAGGCGCTCGCGGTGAGAACCTCGCCGAGCGTCGCCCGCATCGCGGCGAGCGACAGTGCATTCGCCGCGAGCGTCCCTCCCACACCGCCCACGTCGACGTCGTCCAGCTCGATCGTGCCCGCGAGACGCTCGGCCACGTCCTCGGAGAAGCCGTACGCCGCTGCCGGGACTCCCCCGGCGATCGGCTTCCCGATCGTGACGATGTCGGGCTCGGAGGCCGTGTGCCGCCGTGAAACCTCCAGGGCCGCAGCAGATCGTGTGCGTCTCGTCGATCGCAAGCAGCGCTCCGGACCGGCGCGTGAGCTCGCGGAGCGCGTCGTGGAACCCTGGCTCCGGATGGACGATGCCCACGTTGGTCAGCGCAGGCTCTGTCAGGACGACCGCAACGTCGCCGTGCGAAAGCTCGCGCTCCAGCGCATCGACGTCGTTGAACTCGACGACGCGCGTGGTCTCCGCCGGATTCACGGGCGGGCCGAGATTGCCGCTCCGCGGCCCGACGACGCCGTCCGCGAGCGTCGCGAACGTCTCGTCGACCGTGCCGTGGTAACACCAGTTGAAGACGAGCACCTTGGGGCGCCCGGTGAGATGTCGTGCGAGCCGGATCGAGAAGCGGTTCGCGTCGGTTGCGGTGAGTGCGAACTGCCAGGAGGAGACGCCGAACCGCCGCGTCAGCTCCGCCGCGACCACGAGCGCGTCCTCGGTCGGAAGCATGAGCGTGATGCCTCGCGCCGCCTGCTCCTCGATCGCCTTCAGCGTGGGCTCGGGAGCGTGCCCGGTCATCGCGCCCGTGTCCCCGAGGCAGAAGTCGACGTACTCGATCCCGTCGACGTCCACGAACCGTGCGCCACGTGCCTCGCGAACGAAGACCGGAAAGCCTCCTGGCCACTTCCGCATCCAGTGCATCGGGACGCCTTCGAAGAGCGTCTCGCGTGCTTGCTCGGCCAACGCTCGGGAACGAGGGTGCGACTCGACGAACCGCGCCTCCTCGCGCGCCTGCAGCTCGGACAGAGCCGGCGCCACTACACCCTGCCGCTAGGCGCGCCGGATCGCGAGGACGCGGGCCTTCCAGGATCCGCGCGGAGCCTCGACGTTCACCACGTCGCCCACCGCGGAGCCCAAGAGGGCGCGGCCGAGCGGCGAGTCGGGCGCCACTCCGCCGACCGCCGAGATCTCGACCTCCATCGTCTCGCCGTCTTCGTCAGCCACCTCGACGATCGAGCCGACGCCGACGTGCTCGTCCGTGTCGTGCTCCACCGTCACCGCGAGGCTGAGCCGGCCCTTGAGGATGTGGATCCGGCGCTCGAGCAGCCCTTGCTGCTCCTTTGCGGCGTGGTACTCCGCGTTCTCGGAGATGTCGCCGAACTCGCGTGCGGTCTTGATGGTCTCCGCGATCGCCCTCCGTCGCGGTCCTTCGAGCTCCGTGAGCTCTTGCTCCAACGCGACGCGCTGCGCCGGCGTCAGGTACTCGGTTCGTGGGTCGTTCACGATCGGAAGGCTAACCGTCCGTAGGAAATCCCCACCGGGTCGGTGCGACCACGACCGACCTGATCGTGGTCGGCATGAGCACACGCGAGGTCAGCGGGCGCGTCTTCGGCGGCGTGTCGGACGACGTTGCGCACGAAGCGCGACCCGGCGATCGGGCGCGGTCTCGTCGTCGCACGCGACAAGCGAGACCTGAGCCCACGCGCTCCATTACGCTCCCGCACGAGCGACCTGCGACACGGGAAGGAGGGGTACGTGGCGACCGACCTGGAGGGCTTCGTCGAAGCGGATGGCCGTGCCGATCTCGTCCAGCACGTCCGAGACCGGATCGACTCCGAGGGGATCCAGTACGTCTACTACCAATTCCCGTCCGTCACGGGCCGGATCATGGGGAAGGGCGTTCCGGCAAAGCACTGGGAGACGATCGCGAGCAAGGGCTTCCAGCTCGTCTACGGGGCCACGGCGAACCTCTTCACCGACCGGCACGGGAACTACATCGGCTACGGGCCGGAGGCCGCAGAGCTCGTCGGCATCCCCGAGCCCGAGACGTTCCAGGTGCTCCCGTGGGACAACCGCGTCGCACGCGTCTGGTGCATCTGCTTCCGCAACCGCGAGGAGCGCGAGAACCCCGGCGGCTTCCTGAGCTCGGACTGCCGCGGCAACCTCAAGCGCATGCAGGCCGAGTTCGAGGCCGCGACCGGGCTTCATCTGCGGGCGGGCACGGAGCCCGAGATGATGTGGCTCAAGCTCTCGGAGGACGGCACGCCTTCGGTCGAGGGCATGACCAAGCCCTACTGCTACCACATCGACCAGTTCTCCGAGCTCCAGCCGATCATCCACAAGGTCGTCGAGTACGGGCAGGCGCTCGGGCTCGACATGATCCAGGGCGACCACGAGGACGCACCCGGTCAGATCGAGCTCAACTTCGGCTTCGACCGCGCGGAGGCGACGGCCGACAACCTCTCCACGTTCCGCCAGGTCTGCAAGGCCGTAGGGCGTGAGCTCGGTGCATTCCCATGCTTTATGCCGAAGCCGTTCATGGGCGTCTCGGCGAACGGGTGCCACCACAACATCTCGTTGTGGCAAGACGACGAGAACGCGTTCATGCCCGACACCGACGATCTTCAGCGCCCGAGCCAGGTGGGCCTGCACGCGATCGGCGGGATCCTCGAGCACCTGGCCGCCTTGACCGCGGTCACCGCGTCGACGGTCAACTCCTACCGCCGGCTCTGGGACACGGGGTTCTGGGCACCGGTGTTCGCGGACTGGGGCTTCCAGAACCGGACAACCGCGCTCCGTGTGTCCGCGCCCGGACGCTTCGAGTACCGGTCGGTCGACTCCGCGGTCAACCCGTACCTGTCCATGTCCGCGCTCATCGCGGCGATGTGGGACGGCATCGAGCGGAAGCTCGACCCGGGCGAGCCCGAGGAGCGGAACATCTACGAGGCGATGCAGGCGGGCAAGGACGTGAAGCGCATCCCGATGACGTTCGGCGACGCCCTTGATGCGCTCGAGGCCGACGACGTCGTGAAGAGGGCGCTGCCCGACGAGATGTACCGTGTCTTCATGCACTACAAGCGCGACGAGTGGGAGCGGTACTGCGCCACCGTCACCGACTGGGACGTCTCCGAATACCTCGACGTGCTGCCCTAGCGACAAGGGAGCCGGACGGATGTGCGGAATCGCGGGGATCATCTACAGGGACGGGTCGGAGCACCCCATCGGCGACGAGATGACGCTGATGCTCCAGTCGATGAAGCACCGCGGCCCCGACTCGACGGGCTACGCCCTCTACGGGACGAGCGAGAACGGCCGCCTCGTCATGCGCTACAAGCTCGCCGACGCGAACACGCCCCGTGACTTCGAGTTCGAGGAGCGGCTTCGCCTCCACCGCAGTGTCGTGGAGTCGCGGCTCGCCGCGCTCGGAGCCGAGATCCACGAGGTCGAGGAGGAGACGCCATATGCATTCCGCGTCTCCTTCGACTACGACGGCGACCTGAAGCTCCTCGCGGACTTCGTCGAGGACATCCCCGACGCCGAAGTGCTCTCACTCGGCCGCTCGCTCGAGATCGTCAAGGACCTCGGCGACGCGGAGTCCGTGCACGAGCAGTACGGCCTGTCGTCGTTCATGGGCAAGCACGCAATCGGTCACGTCCGCATGGCGACCGAGTCCGAGGTGGACATTGCAGGCGCGCACCCCTACTGGGCGTACCCGTACTCCGACGTCGCGGTCGTCCACAACGGGCAGCTCACGAACTACTTCATGTGGCGGCGGAGACTCGAGCGCGCAGGGCGCCGGTTCATGTCGGAATGCGACTCGGAGATCATCGCGGTGTACCTCGCGCAAGAGATGAGCGAGGGTGCGACGCTCGAGGAGGCGATGCACAAGTCGCTCGACGAGCTCGACGGCGTATTCACCTACATCGCCGTCACGAAGGACGAGCTCGGAGTCGCGAAGGACGAGCTCGCGGCGAAGCCTCTCGTGCTCTACGAATCCGACGATCTCGTCGCGCTCGCCTCCGAGGAGATCGCGATCCGCGCGATCGTCGACCACGAGATCGACACGTACGACCCCTACGAGCGCGAGGTGCTGGTGTGGCGGCAGTAGGCGAGCGCAAGATCACGTACGACGCGCGCGGTCTCGCGGAGCCGTTCGCGGAGGCGCCGCAGATCGCGGAGATCGACGGCGACCGCGCTCGCTTCGACGCGAAGGAGCTGACGACGAGGACGATCAACCTCGAGCTCCGCCGGCTCGTCTACGAGGAAGGCGTCAAGGAGGTCGAGATCGACAACCCGGCATCGAGGCACTCGCTCGGAGTCGGGATCCTGACCCGCTGCAGAATTCGCTTCAAGGGCAGCCTCGGGTACTTCGGATGCGGTCTCATCGACGGCCCGGAGATCCACATCACGGGTCGCGTCGGCTGGTCCGCCTGCGAGAACATGATGTCCGGCGTCGTCGTCGTCGACGGGAACGCCGGGTCGCTGACGGCGGCGGCCATCCGGGGTGGCGACGTCGTCGTGAAGGGACGCGTCGGCGCGCGCACCGGCGTCGACCAGAAGGGCGGCACGGTGGTCGTGCTCGGATCCGCCGGGTCGATGACGGGATTCATGATGCAGCGCGGCCGCATCGTCATCTGCGGCGACGTCGGCCCGGGGCTCGGCGACTCGATGTACGACGGGACGATCTACGTCGCGGGCACGGTGAAGTCGCTCGGGATCGACTGCGTCCCCGGCGAGTGGACGGAGGCGGACACGGAGCTCATCGAGCGCAAGTTCCGGATCTACGGGCTCGGCTCGCCACCCGAGTTCCAGAAGTTCGTGTGCGGGAAGGTCCTCTACAACTACGACTCGCTCGAACCGGCAGAGAGGAAGCTGGTGATTTAGCCAATGGCCGACGAGACCGCGCCCAGTCAGAAGAACGTCCTCGGCCGCAGCCGGATCTTCACGCCGGAGGTCGTCAACGACATCCATATAAAGGCCGAGCTCGGCCGCTACCGAATGCGCGGCTTCTCGATCTTCAAGCCGATTCCGCACTGGGACGAGCTCGTCTTCCTGCCCGGCACTCTCACGCGCTTCGTCATCGAGGGCTACCGCGAGAAGTGCGACACGAAGACGGTGCTCGGAGCACGGTTCGCGAAGAAGCCGCTCGAGCTCGACATCCCGATCTACATCACGGGGATGTCCTTCGGCGCGCTGTCGCTCGAGGCGAAGATGGCACTCGCGAAGGGCGCGTCGATGGCGGGCACCGCGACGTGCTCGGGGGAGGGCGGGATGATCCCGCCCGAGCGCGACTTCTCGACGAAGTGGTACTACCAGGTGATCCAGTCCCGGTACGGGTTCAACCCGCACCACCTGATGCTCGCGGACGGGATCGAGTTCTTCATCGGGCAGGGCTGCAAGGTCGGCCTCGGCGGCCACCTGATGGGGCAGAAGGTCACGGAGCAGGTCGCGGAGATGCGCTCGTTGCCCGCAGGCATCGACCAACGCTCGCCCGCACGACATCCCGACTGGCTCGGTCCCGACGACCTCTCGCTCAAGGTGCAGGAGATCCGCGAGGCAACGGACTACCAGGTCCCGATCCAGCTCAAGCTCGGCGCGGCACGGGTGTACGACGACGTGCGCATGGCGGCCAAGTGCGGCCCCGACATCATCTATCTGGACGGAGCCGAGGGCGGGACCGGCGCCGGCCCCCACATCGCGACCGAGGAGACGGGGATTCCGCTCATGGCAGCGATCCCCGAGGCTCGACGTGCCCTCGAGGACGTCGGGCTCGCAGACGAGGTCGACCTGGTCGTCGCCGGCGGCATCCGGAACGGCGCGGACGTCGCGAAGGCCCTCGCGCTCGGCGCGAAGGCTGTCGCGATCGGCCACTCCGCGCTGATGGCCCTCAACTGCAACAAGGAGATCCCAGGGGTCACCGACTACGAGGGCACGGTCGGGGTCCCGGCCGGCCAGTGCTACCACTGCCACACGGGGCGCTGCCCCGTCGGCGTCGCGACGCAGGATCCCGAGCTACGCAAGCGCCTGGTGGTCGAGGATGCCTCCGAGCGCGTCTACAACTTCCTCACGGCGATGACCATGGAGCTGCAGATGCTCGCGCGTGCCTGCGGCAAGACGAACGTCCACTCGCTCGAGCCCGAGGATCTCGCCGCACTCACGATCGAGGCCTCGGCGATGGCGCGCGTGCCGCTCGCAGGGACGAACTACACCGTCGGCCAGACCGAGAACGAGATCCTCGCCGAGGTGAGGCGCCTGCTCGCGATCAAGGCCGAGGAGGAGCTCGTCGCGGGGCAGGCAGCCGACGTCGCCGATCTGCGGGCGGTCGAGCAGTGAGCGAGGCCACAACGGGCGGCGGGCACGAGCTCGCGTACTCCGAGCCCGAGAAGATCAAGTCGATCGACGCCGAGTTCCTGGCCGGGCACCGGTTCCCGTACCAGGAGGACATCACGCTGGTCGAGGACGTCGACCTCGATGCCGCGACTCCGGGTGAGGATCTCAACTGGCTCGAAGACATCGCGCTGCTCGAGGAGGACGGCGTGCCGGCGGTGTTCGACCGCTACTCGAACGCGTTCCTGAAGATCTACTTCCCCATTCCCGAGGGCCGCGAGGACGAGCTCGCACGCAAGGTGCTCATCACGCACCTCCAGTCGGGAAACTCGTACGGCATCCAGCTCAAAGAGCAGCACACGAAGTTCCCCCAGCCCGAGCTCGGCTCCTGGGTCGAGGGCTCGAGGACCGTCGGCGCCGACTGGAAGGCGCCCGTCCTCGAAGGCTGGGAGCGCCCCGCCGGGCACTAGCGGGGCGCCAAGGCGGCACCAGCTCGCCTTGACGAGCCAGCTGCGAGGCTGGCATAACCCCTTGGACCGCTGGGCGTCCACCCTCAGACGAGCGCCGCGGGTCGGCAACGACCCGGGGCGTCAGCGCTGCCTGGGAGAGAAGGGAGACGGTGCATGGATCGCGAGACCAAGAGGAAGATCGAGAAGTACCGCAGTGCGGAGGCCGGTCCTGTCGAGAACAACCTGATCGACGAGCTCGTCGCAGGTGAGCTCGACCGGCAGGAGTTCCTTCGGCGAGCAACTGTCTTCGGGCTCGGCGCCGGGACGATCGGAATGCTGCTCCGCTACGTGGGTGAAGCGGCTCCTGCATACGGGGCGCAACTCGCCACGGGCAAGGTCGGGGGAACGCTACGCATCGGCTCGGTCGCCTACAACTCGAGCCTCGAGCCGTACGGTCTGAGGGAGGCGGGCTCGCTCGGGCTCGCAGGGATACCGGGCGAATATCTCACCTGGACGAACAACAAGCTCGAGGTGAAGCCATGGCTGGCCGCGAGCTGGAAGCCGAACAACGATCTCACCGTGTGGACGTTCCAGATTCGCCGAGGCGTCAAGTTCCACAACGGCAAGACCCTGACCGCGGACGACGTCGTCGCCAGCTTCAAGCAGTACCTCAACCAGAAGACGTCGCAGATCCTGTCGGCCCTTCCGCCCAGCATGATCGAGCCCTCGGGCGTCGTGAAGACTGGGCAGTATTCGGTCCAGTTCCGGCTCAAAGCGCCGAACAACGCGTTCCCGTTTCTCGTCAGCCAGACGACGTATCAGGCGATCATCCAGCCCGCGGCGATCGCAGCGCGGCCCGACACCTGGGTGTCGAGCGGCATGATCGGGACGGGCCCGTTCCGCGTCAAGAGCCAGAACAAGCAGCGCGCGGAGCTCACGCGGTTCAAGAACTACTGGGGCGGTCGTCCTCCGCTCAACGGCGTCGTGATCACCTTCTACGCCGATCCCGCGCCGATGGTGCTCGCGCTCCGCGCGGGACAGGTCGACCTCGTGGTGCAGATGTCACCTCAGCAGGCGCGCGCGTTCAAGAACAACAAGAAGTACCACCTGTACACCGTGCCGGTCTCGTCGCACAACATGTTCGGGATGCGGGTCGATCGCGACCCGTTCCGCGACGCCAGAGTGCGCCGAGCGGTCGCGCTCGCGCTCAATCGGCCCGACATCATCAACCGCGTGCTGCTCGGTGCCGGCTCCCTCGGAAACGACTCCCCGTTCTTCTCGGGGTTCCCGTCCACGGATCCGTCGATCCATCAGCGAAAGCAGAACATCGAGCTCGCGAAGGCGCTCTTGCGGGCGGCCGGCCAGGAAGACCTGAAGTTCACGATCACGACCCACAACCAGTTCGACGTCCCGGACTATGCAGCGGCGGTCCAGGCCGCCGGTCGACAGGCGGGGATCACCATCGACCTGGATGTCATGACCTACGACGACTACTACGCGGCCGTGGGGGGCGGTGACTACGCGACCACGACACCCTGGCTCAACAAGCCGGCGACCATCACGGAGTACGGCGCACGTGGGGTTCCGAACCTCTACATGACGGCGGCGTACATGTCGAACGGCATCTGGAACGCGTCGAAGTACTCGAACAACGAGTTCGACTCGCAGGCGCGGACGTACCTCGCCTCGGCGGACCTCGCGTCCCA
The DNA here is from genome assembly GCA_963734825.1 of uncultured Actinomycetes bacterium. Taxonomy (GTDB): domain Bacteria; phylum Actinomycetota; class Thermoleophilia; order Gaiellales; family Gaiellaceae; genus GMQP-bins7. The sequence goes on from CAVTIQ010000006.1 coordinate 633,564, forward strand.
GCGCAAGGCAACCAAGCGGATGGCAGGCCTCCTCCTCCGCGACACCCCGGTGATTACGGCCTACTTCCTGGCTTTCACGGCAGCCGGATCGTCCAAGGTACGAAACTACGCGGCCGATCCGATCTCGCAAATCCGTGTCGCCAAGACCTCGCTCGCCTAGAGGAAAGGACCGGGCGGCCGGAGCCTGACTTCGGCCGCCCGCCGTCCCGCGAGCACGATGGCCCCATACATCGCGAAACGCATCGGCCTCGCGCTGATCACGCTCGTCCTCCTGAGCGTCATCATCTTCTCCGCGGCGCAGCTCCTCCCCGGAGATCTCGGACGATCCGTCTTGGGACGGGACGCGAGCGCCGAGGCGGTCGCGGAGTACAACCACCAGCATGGCACCGACCGTTCCGCAATCGTCCAGTACCTGGACTGGGCGAGCGGCGTGGCCCGTGGTGACCTCGGCAACTCGCTCGTGCCGCCCGAGCAGCCGGTGTGGGACGTCATCAGACCGGCGCTCCTCAACTCGCTGAAGCTCGCCGTCTTCGCGTTCGCCCTCGTCGTGCCGTTCGGGATCCTCGGCGGTGTCCTGTCCGGCCTGCGAGCAGGCAAGGCGACGGACCGCGGCATCACGATCGTGGGGCTCTCGCTGGCGGTCGTCCCGGAGTTCGTCACGGGGCTCGTGCTGATCCTGGTCCTCTCGATCTGGGCAGGTTGGCTGCCCGTCACCGCACAGTGGGAGCCTGGCGCCGGGCCGCTGACGCAGGTCGAGCACCTGACCCTGCCCGCGATCGCCCTCACACTCGTGCTGTTCGGCTACGTCGCCCGCATCACCCGCGCGGGCGTCGTGGAGGCCCTGGACGCGGACTACACGCGCACGGCGTACCTCAAGGGCCTGCCCCGCAAGACAGTGATCCGCCGGCACGTGCTCCGGAACGCGATCCTCCCGACGATCGCGGTCATCGCGACGCAGGTCGGCTACCTCCTCGGCGGGCTCGTCGCGATCGAGCTCCTCTTCAACTACCGCGGGATCGGGTTGACGATCCTCGAGGCCGCGCAGCTGAAGGACTACACCGTGCTCGCGGCGGGGGTGTTGATCATCGGCTTCACCTACGTCGTCGTCACCCTCGTCGCCGACATCATCTCCGCCCTGCTCAACCCACGCATCCGCTTCAAGGCAACCGAATGAGCTCCGTAGCGCAGCCGACCGCTCGCTCGGAGGCAAGCATCGCGCGACGGGAGCGGATGCGGCTCCTGCTCCGCAGCCCGACGTTCGTCGTGGGAGCGTCGATCATCGTCTTCTGGGTGGCGTGCGCTGTCCTCGGCGAGCACATCACGCCGTACGACCCGCGCTTCGACCAGACGCCGGAGATCGGCACGGCCCCTTCGCTGCAACACCTCTTCGGAACGGACCGGCTCGGGCGGGACGTCTTCTCGAGAGTCCTCGCGGGCTCGAGGGACATCCTCCTCATCGCGCCGCTCGCCACGCTGCTCGCGACGCTCGTCGGAACGACGCTCGGGCTCGTCACCGGGTATTTCAAGGGGATCGCGGACGACACCATCAGCCGCGTGATCGACGCGCTGCTCGCGATCCCGCTCATCCTCCTCGCGGTCACCGTCGTCGCGGCGCTCGGCAGCCGCTCGACATGGACCGTGACCATCGTCATCGCTGCCGTCTTCTCCCCCATCATCGCTCGCACGGTACGAGCCGCGGTGCTCGGCGAAGCAGATCTCGACTACGTGGAGGCGGCGCGGCTCCGGGGGGAACGCGCCCCGTACGTCATGTTCTCGGAAGTCCTCCCGAACGTGATGCCGCCGATCCTCGTCGAGGCGACGATCCGCCTCGGCTATGCCATCTTCGCGGTCGCGACGCTCAGCTTCATCGGGTTCGGGCTCCAGCCACCGTCACCCGACTGGGCCGTGCAGATCGCCGACAACTACCAGGACCTCTCGTTCGCGTGGTGGACGGTCCTCTTCCCCGCTCTCGCGATCGCATCGCTCGTCGTCGCGGTGAACCTCGTCTCGGACAGCGTGCAGCAGGTGCTCGAGCGGTGAGCAACGCTCGCCTCCGGCTCGCGTTCGTGGGGGAAACCCGGTTTCCCCCACGAACCCCCTTCTCTTCGAGAACGTGGGGAACCTCCCGGTTCCCCACACCCCTCCACGCTCATCGGCCAACAGGGGTTGGCCGGTGAGCGAGCTCGCGCTCGCCGTCGGCGACCTCGACGTCGCCTACCGCGTCCGCGGACGCGACCGGCCTGTCCTTCGCGGCGTGTCGTTCGAGGTCGGGCGCGGCGAGTCATACGGGCTCGTCGGCGAGTCCGGCTGCGGGAAGTCCACGGCCGCTCTGGCGATCGTGCGCTACCTGCCCCGGAACGGGAGCGTGAGCGCTGGATCGATCTCGGTCGCCGGGAGAGATGCGCTCGCGCTGGGCCGCGGTGCGCTCCGCGAGTTCCATGCGCGAACGGTGTCGATGGTCTACCAGAACCCCGGTGCCGCGCTGAACCCCTCCATGCGCGTCGGTTCGCAGGTCGCCGAGGCATTCACGGTGCTCGGGGTGCCGACGAGCGAGGCGACCGATCGAGCTCGCGCCGCCCTCGCGCGCGTCCAGATCGCGGATCCGGGATCGGTCATGAGCCGCTATCCGCACCAGCTCTCCGGAGGCATGCAACAGCGCGCGCTGATCGCCATGGCGCTGGCCAAGGACCCGGAGCTCCTGATCCTCGACGAGCCGACGACGGGCCTCGACGCGACGGTCGAGGCGGAGGTGCTCGACCTCGTCACGCGGCTCCAGGCGGAGCTCCAGACGACGGTTCTCTTCATCAGCCACAACCTGGGCGTCATCTCGAAGATGTGCTCTCGTGTCGGCGTCCTCTACGCCGGCCGCCTCGTGGAGGAGGGGCCGGTCGAGACGGTCCTGCAGGACCCGCGACACCCGTACACCGTCGGCCTCCTTCGTTGCATCCCGCGCGGCGGGGTGCGCAAGGATCACGGGCGGCTCGACACGATTCCCGGCTTTCTCCCCAGCCTCGGCGCCGAGCTTCCGGGATGCGTCTTCGCCGACCGCTGCGCCCTGGCGGACGAGCGCTGCCACCGGAAGGAGCCACCGCTCGAGGTCATCGCGCCGGGACACATGAGCCGGTGCTGGTACCACGAACGCGCACACGGGCTTCCCCGCGAGGAAGCAGCCGACCTCGCGCTCCCCCCGGTCGACCGGACCGGCGCACCGCTCGTCGAGCTCGACGGGCTGACGAAAGTCTTCCGTCAGCGAGGACACGACATCCAGGCGCTCGCGGACGTCAGCGCCACGATCTGGCCCGGCGAGACGCTGGGCCTCGTCGGCGAGTCGGGGAGCGGAAAGACGACGCTGGCCCGCACCGTGCTCGGAATCGCTCCGCCGACCGAGGGAACGGTCACCCTCGACGGGGAGTCCCTTCCGCCGCGCTACCAGAAGCGCTCTCAGGCGGAGCTTCGGGCGCTCCAGATCGTCTTCCAGAACCCGGACTCGGCATTGAACCGCCGCCACTCGGTGCGCCGGATCCTGCTCCGCTCGCTCAAGAAGCTCGCAGGGATCGGAGGGCAGGCGGCCGAGGCGCAGATGCTCGAGCTGGCGAACCGGGTTCGGTTGACAGAGCGAACGCTCACGCAGAAGCCCGTGCAGCTATCCGGCGGGCTCAAGCAGCGCGTCGCAATCGCGCGTGCATTTGCCGGCGACCCCAAGCTCGTCGTCTGCGACGAGCCGACGTCCGCACTCGACGTATCGGTGCAGGCGGCGATTCTCAACCTGTTGGTCGAGCTCCAGGCGGAGCAGCGAGTCTCGTACCTCTTCATCTCGCACGATCTCGGGGTCGTGAGGTACATCTCGGACCGCATCGCCGTCCTGTACCTGGGCCGGCTGCAAGAGCTCGCATCCGCCGAGGTCGTCTTCGAAGGGCCGCATCACCCGTACACGGAGGCTCTCCTCTCCGCTGTGCCGACGATAGACGGCGGAGGACGGGAACGGATACGCCTCGAGGGCGACATCCCGAGCGCCGCGTCACCGCCTTCCGGGTGCGTCTTCCACACGCGCTGCCCCCGGAAGCTCGGCGCGATCTGCGAGGAACGGGAGCCGCCGCTCGTGGAAGCCGAGCCAGGGCATCTCATGCGCTGCCACATCCCGATCGACGAGCTTCGGCGGCTGCAGGAGAGGACGACCGCGAGCGCATGAAGATCCGCGGCGCCGTGCTGGAGCGGACCGGAGGCGCACTGACCGTCTGCGAGCTCGACCTCGCACCGCCGAAGGAGGAGGAGGTGCTCGTACGGCTGCACGCGAGCGGCGTCTGCCATTCCGACCTGAATGCGATCGACGGGACCGCGGAGACTCCCTGCCCCGCCGTCCTCGGACACGAGGGAGCAGGGATCGTCGAGGCGGTCGGGGACGGCGTCACGCGTGTCCGCGTGGGCGATCACGTCGCGCTCTCGTGGGCGCCGTCGTGCGGGGAGTGCCCCGAGTGCCGCCGCGACCTGCCTCAGCTCTGCTCGACGGTCTGGCCCGCGATGGGGACCGGCGGCCTCATGGACGGGACGCCGCGGCTCTCCCGGGATGGTGAGCCCGTCTTCCACTACTCGTTCCTCTCGACGTTCGCCGAGGCCTGCGTCGTGCCCGAGCGATCCTGCGTGCCGATCCCCGAAGACGTCCCGTTCGAGGTCGCCGCGCTCGTCGGGTGCGCCGTCACGACCGGCGTCGGTGCGGTCTGGCGAACTGCCGAGCTGAAGCCGGGGCAACGCTTCGCGGTGGTCGGCTGCGGAGGCGTCGGGTTGTCTGCGCTCCTGGCTGCGGTGGCGGCCGGAGCGGAGCAGATCATCGCCGTCGACGCCATGCCCCAGAAGCTCGACGTCGCCCGGGCGTTCGGCGCGACGGACGCCGTTCTCTGGCAGGGCACGCCGGAAGCCACGGCCGATGCGGTGCGACAGGCGTCCTCGGGCGGTGTCGACGTCGCTGTCGAGGCGACCGGACGGACCGAGGCGATGCAGGCGGCCTTCCTCTCCACCCGCGCGGGCGGCGCCGCCGTGTTGATCGGGATCCCGCGGGCGGATGCGGTGCTGTCACTCCCTGCCGCGACCATTCCCCGGATGGAGCGTCGCATTCTCGGCTCGATCTACGGCTCGTCGAGGCCCGAGCGCGACTTCCCGCACACCCTCGAGCTCTACCGCAACGGTCGTCTCCCGCTCGACAGGCTCGTCTCGCACCGCCTACCGCTCGACGAGGTGGGCTACGCCTTCGAGGTCATGCAGTCCGGAGACGCCGTGCGCGTCGTGCTCGAGCTGGCGACATGAGCACCGTCGACCACCTCGACGGCCGCATCGGCGAAGGCTGGGGCGGCGAGGCACCGAACGGCTGCCACGTGAACGTCGTCCTCGGGCGCCGCGGGAGCCCGACAGCGGCTGCCGCTATCGGGATGCTCGCGCACCCGACCCCCGGACACGCACCGGTGCTCGTCTGCGTCGGGGCTACCCAGCAGGAGTACGAGCCGGTGTGGCCCCCGACGCTCATGATGAACAAGGCGACCGCCATCGACGCACGACACCAGGCCATGACCTGGGGCGCGGCGCAGCTCGGAATCGGACAGGGCGTGCTCGACGCCGTCGCAGACGGGCTGATCGAGGCGAGCGGCGACCTGCTCGTCCTCGTCGCCGTGTGGGTGGACGCGGATGCCGACGACGAGACCTCGCTGCGAGTGGCAAGTCGGACGGCGACGCGGAAGGCGCTCGGCACCTGTGTCGAGGGGAGGGATCCGGCCGCAGCCGCGGCGCTCGTGGAGCGACGCGACGCGCTTCGGAACCCGTTCTACGGCGGTCAGTAGTGCGCATCGCCGGCATCGAGACGCGCACGTACCGCTACCCGCTCGAGCCGCCGTTCCGCGCCGCGTGGGACCCCGAGCCCAGGACGCACCAGGACGCGACGTTCGTCATCGTCCGCTCCGACGACGGTCAGGAGGGATACGCGAGCGGCGACGCAGTGCCCGACCGAGACCTCCTGGAGCGGCTTCTGCTCGGAGTCGACCCCAGACGCTCGGACGTCGTGCACGGAATCTGCGAGACGGTCGACTTCCACCACGGCCGTAACTGGACGCTCGAGGTGGCCGTCTGGGATCTGGTCGCACGATCCGAGGGCCTTCCGCTGTGGCGACTGCTCGGTGGCGAGACGGACAGGTTGCTGGCGTATGCGTCGACCGGAGAGCTCGTCTCGGCCGACGTGCGTACGCGCCGCTGCGTGGAGTTGCGCGACGCCGGCGTGCGCGCGGTCAAGATTCGCCTTCACTCGAACGACTGGCGGATCGACCTGCCCGTCATCGAGGCCGTGCGCGACGTCGTCGGCTCAGACATGGACATCATGGTCGACGCGAATCAGGGCTGGCGCATGCCCGGTGACCTGACGCCGCGGTGGGACCTCCCCACCGCCGCGGCCTTCGCGCAGGAGCTCCATCGCCTCGATGTCTACTGGCTCGAGGAGCCGCTGCCGACGAGCGACGTGGACGAGTACGCGACTCTCTGCCGCAGCAGCGACGTGCGCATTGCCGCGGGCGAGATGGTGCGGTCGGCGGCCGAGGCAAGAGCACTCGTGATACACGGCGGCGTCGACGTCGTTCAGACGGACGTCGTCCTCGCCGGCGGGATCGAGGGGTGTCGGCACCTCGCGACGCTGGCCGACGAACAGCGACGGACCTGGAGTCCTCACACGTGGTCGAACGGGTACGGGTTGCTCGCAAACCTGCATGCGGCGCTGGCGTTCTCCACGTGCCCGTACATCGAGGTGCCGTTCGACCCCCCGGCGTGGTCGGCCGAACGGCGAGACTGGCTCCTTCCGGTCACGACGGAGATCGCCGCCGACGGGACGATCTCACCGCCCACGGGACCCGGTCTGGGCGTCGTCCCGGACTGGGAAGCTCTCGAGCTGTACCGGATCGGCTGATGCGCGTTCGCGCCGTCGTGCTCTACGAGCCTGGACGGCCCGTCGAGATCGCCGAGGTCGAGCTCGACCCACCGGAGGCAGGCGAGGTGCTCGTTCGCGTGGCCGCAGCCGGCGTCTGCCATTCCGACGTTCGGCTGGCCGACGGCGAGCTCGGGCCTGGGCGGTGGCCGATGGTGCTCGGCCACGAGGGGGCGGGGATCGTGGAGGCAGTCGGAGACGGCGTCACCCACGTCGCGCCCGGAGACCCGGTCGCGTTCTGCATCGTCCCTTCCTGCCGGGAGTGCGTCGAGTGTCGCGCCGGCCGCTTCACGCTCTGTGTGCCCGCGGGTGAGAACGGCCTCCGGGGATCGCTCATGGACGGCACGTCCCGGCTCTCGCTTCCCGACGGCACCAAGCTCCAGCACGGACTGATGACCGCCTGCTTCGCGGAGCGGACCGTGGTCGCGGCGGCGGGCGCAGTCCCGCTGCCCGACGGCATCCCGCTGTGGCAGGCCGCACTCCTCGGCTGCGGCGTCGTGACGGCGTTCGGCGCGGTCCGCAACGTCGCGCGTGTCGAACCGGGTGAGAGCGTCGCCGTGATCGGATGTGGAGGCGTCGGCCTGCAGGTCGTCTCCGCGGCCCGGCTCGCCGGAGCCGAGCCGCTGATCGCCGTCGACCGGGATCCGGCGAAGCTCGAGCTCGCTCTCGAGCGTGGCGCGACGCACACGGTCGAGGCGGGCTCGGCTACCACCGCCGCACGCGTACATCGGCTCACTGCGGGTGGCGTCCGGCACGCGTTCGAGGTCGTCGGCGTGCCGGAGACGATCAGGCTGGCATGGGACGTCCTGCGCCCGGCCGGGACGGCGGTCGTCGTCGGACTCGCTCCGAAAGGAGTCGATGCCTCGTTGCCGGCGATCGAGTTCCTCTCCGACAAGGGGATCCGCGGCTCGTACTACGGCTCGGGCGATGCGCTGAACGACCTGCCGGGACTCGCTGAGCTCGTCGTGTCGGGAGAGCTCGACCTCGCGCGGGTCGTCACCCACGTCGACACACTCGACGGCGCCGAGCGAGCACTCGAGCGCCTGCGCCACGGCGAGGGCGCGCGCACCGTGCTCGTCGTCGACCCGGTGCTCGCAGGGCGCTCGGCCGACGCCGCCTAGCTTGCCCGCCTAGCCCGCCGCCGCCAGCTCGTCGGCGTAGGTGATCGGCAGCCGCCTCACGGCGCCCGTGTCGTCGGGCTCGTAGTGACCCATCCGCCAGAGCGCGGGCGAGTAGGCGTGGAGCGACGTCGCAGGAGGGCCGCCGGCATGACGGACTCCATGGATGTACGACGAGTCGAAGTGGAACACCGATCCCTCCAGATGCTCGTTGGTCTCCTCGCGGATCCAGCCGTCGGAGCCGCGGACGAAGAAGTCCTCGTGGAGCGTCCCCTCGCAGACGTACACGGCACCAGCCGACAGATCGTGGTCGTGGTAGCCCGTGTCCTGCGCGTCGAGCCAGCAGATCAGCCAGAGATCGAGGTGCGGGTCTCGGTAGAGCTGGGCGAAGTACCGGGTGTTCGGGTCGTGGCGCACGAGATGGCTCCAGAACTGCGGCTCGGCCGCGAGTGCGACGACGAGGCTCGCGAGCTCGGGGCGACCGAGGTCGACATTCTCGCGAACGCGTTCGTGGACCCATCGACCGAGATCGCTCAGCTCAGGATTCGTGATGGGTTCTGTGCGCACAGTGCGTCGGTCACAGCATCGCCGAAACTGCGGATGGCGGTCAACGTCAACTCCGGATCGAGCACGGGTGCGTCGCTGCCGAAGACGAGCTGGCCGACACCGAACGTCGCGAGAGAGAGCTCGAGAGCGCGGCGGCCGTACGACGACGTCTCGAAGTACACGCTCGCATGCAGGAGCTCGCGGCCCGCAAGCCCCTGGGACTGCAGGCGCTCGATCTGGAACGGGCCGCCGCCCGCGAGGAGCGCGAAGACGACGTCGAGGTTTGGCCAGCGCTCCACTCCGGCGGCGATCCACGCGGCGTAGGCAGCCTGCATCTGCGCCGTGTAGCCGACGACGGCGGCCCACCACCCGGGAACGTCGCGGGCACTGGCGGGAACAGGGCCTGGGTGCACGAAGAGCAGCTTCCCACTGCTCTCGAGCTCGTCGAGCGTCGGCGCGAGGTGATCGAGATCGAGCAGGTCCGGAGCCCCGACGCAGGTGCCGACGAACTGTTCGCTGTACCGCCCCGCGGCAAGGGGGATGAGACGAGCCGCCGCGGACCCCAGATCGCGCATCCCGTCTTCGTAGGCCGCGACGAGCTCGTCGCGCTCGTCTTCGGGGAGCTCGCCGACGCCCAGGGTCGGCTGGAGGGACACGAGAGCGACGTCGATGCCGAGGCGATCGAGCAGCGCGAGTCTCGCTTCGAGATCGTGCGCTTCGAGGTCGACGGTGGACGGACCTTCACCGTGAAGCTCGAGCGTCGTGCCTCGAAGCCTTGGCGGCCGGGTCCGGCGGGTGAGCGCCTCGACGAGGGGCGCCGGCCAGAAGTGCTGATGCATGTCGACCACTCGCATGTAAACCACTCAGCCCAGCGCGCCCGAGCGGACGACGTCGACCACGGGCTGGAGGTCCGACGGCAGCGCCTCGCCGGCGTCCGTGAACGGAACGAGCCCGCGAACGAGCTGCGTACGCCCGCTGGGAGCCGACCCCGAGGGCTTGCGGGCGGCGCAGGTCGATCGCCTGCGCGGCGATCGTGAGCTCGATCGCCACGACGCGCGCGCCGAGCTCGACCATCTCCGCGAGCCGCCTGGCTGCCAACGGCGCCATGGTCGACCTGTCCTCGATCCCGTCGTGCTGCGTCGTGCTCACGAGCTCGTACGAGACGGGCTGAGCGAGCAGGCGCGCCTCCGTCGCGAGTGCCTGTACGGCCGCTCCGAGCTCGCTGAGGCCGGGCTCCGCGAGACCCGGGCGCGCAGCAAGGCCCTCCGGCAGCCCACTGTGGGACGTCTGGAGGAGCTTCAACCCGCGCTCCGCCGCACTCGCCAGCACCGGAGCGAGCGCGATGCGCAGGAAGTCCAGCGCCGCAGCCAGAGGCGCGACGTCGAAGTTTCCGACGGAGACGATCCGCTCCCCGTCCGCAACGACGAGCGGATTGCCCTGGTGCGCGTTGAGCTCGACGGCCAGGACGCTCTCCCCGTAGCGAAGCGCGTCCCGCGCAGCCCCGTGCACCTGCGGCAGCGTCCGGAAGCAGAGCGGATCCTGGAGCGACCTCGGATCGCCGTCCCACAGCGAGCTGCCGTCGAGGAGGTCGTGCAGCCGGGACAGCGCCTCGACGACTCCCGGATACGGCCGCACGTCGCCGATCGCACGGTCGAGGAAGCTCGTGTTGACCGCAAACGCCTCGAGGTCGAGCGCACCCGCGACGTCGAGCGCGTCGAGCAGCGTTGCGAGGTCGGCCACCGCGAGCGCAGCGAGCGCCGTCGAGAACGCGTTGTTGTTCAGAAGAGCCAGCGCTTCACCGGCATGGAGCTCGAAGTCTCCGATCAGGTCGCTCGCGAGATCGGCGTTCGCCGCGAGGTCGGCCTGGCCCACCGAGCCGAGCATCCGGATGTGCGGCTTCGCTCCGTCGTTGAGCGCGTCGACGACGAGCTGTGCGAGCTCCGGCCGGGCGCCCGGCGCTCCCTGCGCGAGCCCGTTCGCAAGGCGCAGCATCGTCGCTCGGGCAACCTCCTCCGTCGCGATGTCGCCCTGGCCGATCCGGTGGCCGTCGATCAGCAGGCTGTTGAATCGCCTCTGGTCGCCCTCGACGGCGAACCGCTTGCGCATACCGACCCCGGTCGTGAGGCCGTAGACGCCGTCCTCGCGTTCGAGCGCGCGTTCGACGACCAGCCGCGTCGCTCGCATGGCCTCGACGGCAGCCGCATCGAGGTCGACCCGAGCCCCGTCGCGCGCGACCCGGACGACCTCGTCGAGAGTCAGGCTGCGTCCCGTGAGCACGATCACGGTGTCACCGATCCGAGCCTCACGGAGCTGAGTCTACGGCCGGAGAGCGAACCCGAGGATCGGCCGGAGAAGCGGCCGAGAGTCTGTCAGCCGACACCCGCGCCGCGGCGGCACGCTGCCCTCGGTGCCTCCGAGGACGAGACGCCTTCGCACGCGCCTCTCCGTTCGCGATCGGTCGCGTAGAGCCCCCCGAGAATCGTCCCGATGCCGTCGAAGCAGTAGTCCCTCAACCCGGCGGCGGCTTTCTTGCAGAGCACGGCGGCGCGACCGGGGGCGCTGTCCTGGCTCGTCAGGTCTCGAGCGGCCCCGTAGACGCACTCGCGAGCCAGCTCATCGGCGTACGCGCAGATCCCGAGGATGCGCGGAACATCTCCACGCGACTGACCGGACGCATCGCGCCCGAGCGATTGGTAACAGGTCCCAACCCATCCGTCCTCGCTCTTGCGGCACATCTTGGCCGCCTTCTCGAAGTCCCAGTCCACGAGCGGCAGGATCCGAGACGTCACCATCAGGTAGCAGTAGAGCTTGTGCCGATCGGCAACGACCTGGCACGGATAGATCGGGTCGTCGTCCTTGAGCCACTTGGACGTGATGCCGTACGACGACGAGATGTTCTCCATGAACACGCCTCCCGTGCACGAGGTCTGGTCCCAGCTCGTCTGCAGCTGGTCGCAGATCTCGAGGGAGCGAGGCAGGTCGTACCCCGTGTAGATCATGAGCCCGTGCCCGAGGCCGTGGACGCACTGGTATGCGATGAACGACGTGCGCCGAACGTCCGGGTCGGAGCAGAGCTTGCGCGCGACCTTCCCGACCTCGTCGGACTTCACGCCCGAGAACGCTCGTTCGAGGATCCCGTGGTAGTAGCCCGACCAGCAACTCGCCCTGCCGGCTGCGAACGCCTTCCCGACCGAGCCGTGGTAGTAGAGGAGCGCCGCGGCCCCGATCATGTGCGCGATCCGGTGGCAGTTGCGCTCGATCTCCGGATTCGCGGCGATTCGGCGGTCGAACTCGTCGAGCGCGACCTTCGGCCCCTTCCGGTACGACAGGTTTCCGAAGGCCTGCTCGATGCACGCGAAGCTCCCGCTGCAGTCCGCCAGCTTCGTCCCGTCCGGAGTGAACTTCGCGGCGGTCGACACCATCGACGAGTTCGACGTCCCGCTCGCGGCATTGGAGACGAAGGTCGCGATCTCGGCGATCTGCTTGTCGCTGAGCCGGTCGCTGAACGAGGGCATGCCCGAGCCTCCGCTTCGGACCTGCTTCGCGACAGCCGCATAGCTCGGACGTAACGCGTCGAGATCGGGCCCGATTCGCGCCCGAGCGGCTGCGGCAGTCAGCGTGTGACAGTCCGCGCACCCCGACTCGTTGAAGAGCTTCATGCCGGCCTGCGACGTCGCGTCGGCGGCTCCGCCGCATCCGGCGAGCAGGAGCGATGCCCCGGCGAAAACAAGGGCAATGGCGAACGCGATTGCGCCGGCGGAGTGACCGAGAGCTCGGTGCACGCTCTCCCAGTACAGCAACTTCGCCGGACTCCGGCGTCGCCCAACTGCGTCAGATCTGTGTCAAGACGGCGTGGGCGAACGCGGCGTCGAGCGCGCCGACCCCGAGGTTGGCGCACACGACCCGTCTCGCACGCACGCCCCGCTCGAGCGCGTGGCCGACGCTCGAGTCGGCGTCCGGCCAGCCGCCGAAGTACCCGTGCTCGCGGTACGCGTCGTACTGGACGACGTCGTCCGTGAGGAAGACCTCGCATGCGGTGACGGCGCTCGGCGCGACGTAGAAGTCGAAGTCGATCGGCAGGAGCAGCACGTCGTCTTCGACCCACGTCTCGTCGAGCGGTGAGGGCGGGTCACGGACGATCGGCCCCGCGGTCACGACGATCTGTGCGCCGGCGACGGCGTCACGAGCGCTCCCGGCGACGATCGCGCCATCGCACACCAGGTTCGTGCCCGCTCCGGAACGACGTCGAAGGCGTGGATGCTGCAGGCCGGGTTGAGAGCCCGCAGGACCTCGCAGTGGTAGCGGCCCTGCTCGCCGCAGCCGAGCAGCGCGACGCGGCTCCATCCGGCGGGCGCGAATGCCTCGACGCAGGCGCCCGAGGCGGCGGCGGTCCGGGCGGCCGTTATCTCGGCCGCGTCGAGCACGGCAAGCGGAACGCCCGTGTCGGCGTCGTTCAGGACGATGAGACCGCTGATCGCCGGCAGTCCGCGAGCCGGGTTGTCGGGAAATCCGGACACCCACTTCATGGCAACGACGTCGAGCTCTCGCAGGTAGGCGGGCATCGCGTGCAGGAAGGCGTCCGGTCGTGGATGCACGCCGATCTTCGGAGGCATCTCGATCTCGCCGCGCGCCAGCGCACGGTACGTACGGCCGGCGAGCGCTACCTGTTCGAGTATCGGCGGGAGCGCAGCGGCGACTCCCTGCCGATCGACGAAGCGAAGAGTGGCGGGCACTGCGCAATAGTTCCAGCATGGAGAGCGGACCGCGCGCTTCTGGTCGCTGCCTCTGCGGCGCAGTCACGTACGACGTCGACGGGCCCCTGCGCGACGTCGTCCTCTGCCACTGCGAGGAGTGCAGCCGCTGGGGCGGCTACATCGGCGCTTTCGCCTCCGCCAGGCGGGAGCACCTCGTCATCCGCGAAGAGGGAGCTCTCCGCTGGATCGACAGCCCCGCGAGCGACCGGCACGCGCGCCGCGGGTTCTGCGAAGCATGCGGCTCGAGCCTCTTCTGGGAGCCCGCCGACGGCGAGCGGATCTCGATCGCGGCCGGAACGCTCGATCGGCCGACCGGGCTCCGCATAGCCGGCCACTGGTACACGCGGCACGCGAGCGACTACGACGAGATCCGCGACGACCTGCCGCGCGATGACAACGCGTTCGACGGGATCCGCTGGAGTTGACGTCCCGCGACGGTCTCGCCACGACCGGGAATCGTCGGACATGCCTACCGGAGACCGAGCTATCACGGCTACCCGGAGCGGAGTAGCATGCCGACCGGCAACGGCAATGAAGGAGGCGGTTCTCGTGCGCTCGCGTGTTCGATCGTTGCTGCGGCCAACGAAGCCTAAGGGCGTCCTATGAGCTCGGCCTCGGAGACGCTCCCGGGATCGGACGCGACCCGATACATCCTGCTGACCGAGTGCCTGCAGAACGACTTCTTCCTCAATCGCGAGTGCCGGCTCTACCTCGGTGACCACGCGGCGCTCTCGATGCTCGTCGGCCGGAACGCGGAGGTTCCGCCGCGCGGTGGCGGACGGCTAGAGGTCGCGCAAGAGGATCTCGAGCACGGGCCGCTCGGCGTCTTTCTCGACGCGGTGCTCGACCAGCGGCGCGGGCCGGACAGCCGCGGCACGCTGCACGTCATCAACATCCGCGACTGGCACGAGCCGGGCAACGCCTACGACCTCGAGCGCCGCGTCTACGGCAGCCATTGCGAAAGCGGCACCTGGGGTGCGCGATACATCGACGGGCTCGAGCGCTTCCTCGATCCCGCCGGCTCGGGCGGCGACGCCGAGCCGCGCTCGTACGTCGACGGGAGCATCCGCGTTTGCCACGTTCACGCAGACTCGGTGTTCGACTTCAGGCCGCGTGCAGACAGTCCGGGCAACGAAGGCAGGGTGCTCGGCAAGCTTCCGGAGACCGAGCTCGAGGACATTCTCGACGTCCTCATCCAGGGGCGGCCAGAGGACGTAGCCAAGGCGGACGAGATCCTGGCTCGTAGGGTCACGCTCGACGACATTCGCGAGCTGGCCCGCACGGTCAGGGGGCAAGCGCCTGAAGGCGCCCGCGTGTACGTGGCAGTGATCGGCGTCTACTCGGACATCAAGGTGCTGACACTGCTCGGCGGCCTGCTGGCGCGCTACGACCTGCCGAACCTCGCGGTCTCCGACACGCTGACGATCAGCCCCACGCTCGAGCGACACATCGCCGGCCTCGACTTCGCCGCCAAGGTGATGCAGGTCGAGGTCGTCCACGGCGTCAACGACCTCGTTCGCTACCTCGGGGGGAAGCCGCCACTCGAGAGCGAGTCGACGATCGTCGCAGAGGACGGATTCGCCCAGTACCAGACCTTCTTCAAAGACAAGCAGAGCGTGCTGGCGTACCAGAGCGAGAAGCTCCAGGACTACCTCGTCCTCACCGAGAAGCGCGCGCTCAACACCTACACCTGGATCGAGCGGTCGAACCTCTTCCTCATCGCGTGGGGCTCGGTCTTTCTCGTCGCGACCCTGGTGTTCGCCATCTGGGCCGCGGTGGATCCCGACCAGGTCAGCTGGGTGATCCCGGCGATCACCGGCGGCGTGGGCCTGATCCAGCTCGTGACCGCCTTCTACACCCAGCCGATGAGAGACCTGCAACGGAACCTGATGAACCTCACCACGTACCGCATGGTTCTCGAGAGTCACAGCCTGAAGATGGCGCTGGCGCGTTTCCACCTGACGACGCCGCGCACACTGCGAGACGTGCGGGAGGAGTCGGAGGCGACCGAGGCGATGCTCCAGGTCGAGGTGCTCGTGAAGGAGATCGAGGCGATCGAGAAAGCCGACGCGGTCGACTACAACGCGCTCGAGCGCCTTCGCATCGGCCCTGACGAGGACTCCAACGGTGACTCGAAGCGAGTGCCCGAAGGAGATTCGGCTGCCGGCGGAGGAGACGGTGCCGCCGCGGACGGAAAGCCCAAGGACCCGGTGCCCGCGGCGACCGACGACCCCGGGCAGACGAGCTCGTCCAGCTAGCGGAGCCGGGCGGGGGCCACACATGAGAGCACTCGTCCTGCAGCACATCGCGTGCGAGCCTCCGGGCGCGTACGAGGACGTGCTCCTTGATCGCAGCGTCACGCTCGACCGTGTCGAGCTCGACGAGGGCGATCCGCTCCCCGATTGGCGCGAGTACGACGCGATCGTCGCGATGGGCGGGCCGATGAGCGCGACCGACGACGCGGCACTTCCGTGGCTCGCGGAGGAGAAGCGGCTCATCGGCGAGGCCGTCGCGGCCGGCCGGCCGTACTGGGGCGTGTGCCTGGGCGTCCAGCTGCTCGCCTCGAGCCTAGGGGCACGCGTCTATCCGGGGTCGACTCCCGAGGTCGGGATCCTCCCGGTCTCGCTCACCCCCGAAGGTCACGCCGACCCGGTCTTCGCCGGGCTGCCCCCGGACGTGCTGACGCTGCAGTGGCATGGCGACACGTTCGATCTGCCGCGCGACGGGGTCAGGCTCGCCGGCTCGCCTGCGTACCCGAATCAGGCGTTCCGCGTCCGCAACGCCTATGGCGTGCAGTTCCATCTCGAGGTGTCGGTCGAGATGGCGCGCGAGTGGGCAGAGGTCCCGGAGTACGCGGAGTCGCTCGAGCGCGTCCTCGGGCCTGGAGCCCTCGACCGCCTCATCGAGGACCTCGCGAGCGACGCCGACGCGATGGCCGGCCACGCACGAGCGCTCTTCGAGCGCTGGCTCGACCACGTCGTCGTACCGACCACTCGCGACATGTCCCGTTCTGCCTAAGAAGTTCGTGTCGAGTCGAGGGCGCGGTACGGCTCCGCCGACCTCACTCCTATACTCGCCCGCCTGACCGACCTCGCCTCCCCGCTGCGCGACCTCTTCGGCTTCGATGCCTTCCGTCCCGGACAGGAGGAGGTCGTCCGGGCAGCCGTCGAGGGCCGCGACACGCTCGCGCTCATGCCGACCGGCTCCGGGAAGTCGCTCACCTACCAGCTCGCCGCGATGCTCCGGCCCGAGCCGACGCTCGTCCTCTCGCCGCTGATCGCGCTCATGAAGGACCAGGTCGACAAGCTGCCGCCGCAGGTCGCAGCGACCGCAACGTTCGTCAACTCCTCGCTGTCAGCGGAGGAGAGCGCCGCGCGGCTGGCCGCCGTCGCGGCCGGAAAGACGCGGCTCGTCTACGCGGCGCCGGAGCGCCTCCGCCAGGGGCGATTCGTCGCCATGCTCGCCGAGGTCGGCATCGGCCTCGTCGTCGTCGACGAGGTGCACTGCGTGAGCATGTGGGGGCACGACTTCCGGCCGGACTACCTCTTCATTCACCGTGCGTTGGCCGAGCTCGGCGAGCCGACGCTCCTCGGAATGACGGCCACTGCGACACCCGCGATGGCACGCGAGATCGGTGACGCGCTCGGGCGGACGTTCGAGGTCGTCCATACGAGCGTCATGCGGGCGAACCTCCGGTATGACGTCGAGGAGGTCGCGAACGCCGAGGACCGCATCGCAATCCTGGTCGAGCGACTCCACGCCCTGCGCGGCGGCTCGGCCATCGTCTACGCGCGCTCGCGGCGCTCGACGGAGGAGCTTGCGCGTGTGTTGAGCGGCCACGGACTCCGGGCGGAGCACTACCACGCGGGTCTCGACGCCGAAGAGCGCACGCGTGTCCAGGACGACTTCGTCTCCGGCCGAGTCCAGGCAGTGGTCGCCACCACGGCGTTCGGGATGGGCATCGACAAGCCAGACGTTAGGCTCGTCTGCCTCGTCAACTACCCCTCGTCGCTCGAGGAGTACGTCCAGATGGTCGGCCGCGCAGGCCGCGACGGGGAGCCGAGCGAGACACTGCTCCTCGCAAGCCCGAGCGACGCGACGGCGCTTCGCCGGTTCGCCGTCTCGGACGTGCCATCCCCCTCCGAGCTTCGCTCCGTGTACGCGGCGGTGCGCAACGCGAACGGCTCGGTCGACCCCGCCGAGCTCGCCGAGGTCGTGCCGGAGCGCGACTTCCGCGTCCTCGTGGGCATGCTCGAGCAGGCAGGTCTGCTCAGACGCGACTTCGACCAGGGTCGCTCCCTGAAGATCGAAGTTCTGCCGGCGCCAGAGGACGCGAGCACGCGAGTCGTCGAGCTCCTCGAGCGGGCGGCGCTCGTCGCAGAGGCACGTGCCGACCGCATCGTGGCGTTCGCGGAGACGCGCACCTGTCGCCACGAGCAGGTCGCGGCGCACTTCGGGGAGGACTACCGCGGCCCGTGCGGGGCCTGCGACGTGTGCGCACCATCGACCCGCGGCTCCGCTTCGCTCTCGAGCCCTCCCCCGCCGTTACCCGAAGACGTCGGAGAAGCGATCATCGAGGCGGTCGCCTCGCTCACATGGCCGCTCGGCCGCCAGAGCCTGATCGCGACACTCCGTGGCTCGCTCAAGGCACCTCCTTCTGGACGCCGATCTGCTGCGTATCGCCTGCTCGCCGCCGCGACCGACGCCGACGTCCGTCGCTGGGTGCGACTCCTAGAGCAATCGGGCGCTCTCGTCGAGACGACGACTTCCGACGGCTTCCGGGTCCTTCAGGTGGACTCCTCCGTCCCCCTGCCGCGCATCAGGACGAGCGCGGAGGCCGACGTCGACGAGGATCTCGTGACGCGACTGCGCAGCTGGCGCCTCGAGCGCTCCAAAGAGGACGCCGTTCCCGCGTATGTCGTCCTCCACGACGCAACCCTGCGAGAGCTCGCGGCACTCCGCCCGCAGACGAAGGACGAGCTCGCCGGCGTGAAGGGCTTCGGCCCGGTCAAGCTCGAGCGTTACGGCGACGACCTGCTCGCGGTGCTCGCAACGGCCTAGAAGCCCGAACGCGGTGGGGTCGCCTTGCCCGCGCGTCCGGCAACGCTCTACGATGACCCCGCCAGCGACGCCGCACCGGAGGTGGGCATGTCCGAGAAGATGTGGGGCTCCGAGCCGTACTGGGGCCTCGGCTACGAATGGGATCCCAACTGGTTCCTGACCGATCGCCAGAAAGAGCTTCGGGCGACGCTGATCGAGCTCTGTGAGAAGGAGATGCGCGCGAACGCGAAGCGTTCCGACGACGAGCTCCTCTTCCCGCGCCGGAACCTCGAGCTGCTCGGCGAGCACGGCTTTCTCGGACTGACCGTGCCCGAGGAGTACGGCGGGCTCGGCGAGAACCACGTCGCCTACGCCATGACCTGCGAGACGATCTCGCGCTACGGCTGCGCGTCGACGGCGATGTGTTACGTGATGCACATCGGTGCCGTCAACGCGATCATGCTCCGGGCCACCCCCGAGCTGATCGACCGGTACATCCGGCCGCTGAACTCCGGGAAGATCGGGACGCTCTCGTACTCGGATCCCGAGACGGGTTCGCACTTCTGGTACCCGATCTCCTCCGGAGCCGAGCGGTCGAACGGCGGCTACAAGGTGCGCAAGAAGGCGTCTTGGACCACGTCCGCAGGATTCGCAGACTTCTACGTCGTCCAGACGACGAGCCCCGACTTCTCGGGCTACGACGACCTCTCCGTGTTCGTCATCGACGGCGAGGACGCGCAGGCGCAACCGTCGCTCTGGGACGCGCTCGGCCTGCGTGGAAACCAGTCTGGGCCGCTCGAGGTGCCGGACGTCGAGGTACCCGGCGACCAGATCGTCGGCCCGGTCGGAGACGGCGCCGCGTCGAACGACGAGTCCGTCGACCCCTGGTTCCTCATCGGGTCGTCGTCGGTGTGGAACGGCATCGCCCTCGGCACGATCGACATCGCGAAGCGGCATACGACGAGGAAGAGGCACGTCGACGTGGGCATGCGCGTGGCCGACTACCCGACGATCCAGGACTACGTCGGCGAGGCGGTCATGGACACGAACGCCGCCCGCACATTCGTCCTCTCGGTCGCGAACGCGCTCGACGCAGCGACGGACAACAACACGAAGGTGCTCGCGCCCGGCGAGTTCGCCCGGGCGGACTTCCTGCACTGGGCCTGGCAGATCAAGTTCGTCGCCGCCAAGAACGTCGCGCACGTCGTGGACAAGATGCTCCACGCGTGCGGAGGCTCCGGCTACAAGCGCGACATGGAGCTCGAGCGCTATCTGCGCGACGCCAAGGCCGGCTGGGTCATGGGCCCGACGAACGAGGTGCTGCGCCAGTTCGTCGGCAAGGCCGTGCTCCTCGGCTTCGACTCTCTCGACTACTGGAACCAGACGTACAACCGCAGGGCGGTCGAGAACGAGACGAAGAAGCTCGACGCGGGCGGCAAGCGAGAGCTCGCGGAGCAGCTCCTCGCCCAGGCGGAGGAGGAAGAGGCGAAGACGCCCGCCGCGAAGGCCTGACCGGCTGATGGCTCTCGGAGCCGACACCGGCCTGCGAGGATGGCTCCTCCCCGAGGACCCGTTCGTCGAGACGTACCTCGTCCGGCCTGGAGGAGCCACGGTCATCGCCCTCGGCCCCGACGAGCGGGTCACGGTCGTCGACGCGCACGGCGGCCAGATCGCCGAGCTCACCGTTCTCGACGAGGCAGGCCGCGACGACGCGGCTGCGCTCGGTGCGAAGGCCGATGCGCCGGCGACCGTGCTGAGAGACGCGTATCGAGACGGCGGCCTGCTCGTCCAGGAGCTCGCCTCGCGTGGCCTCGACCCGAACGAGGCGAGGGCCGTCCAGCTGTTCGGGGAGTGGTCTCCGCCCGGCAGCGCACAGGCGTTCAAGGCAGACCGTGCGGTGACCGTCGTCGTCGCGGCCCCGAGCGGGAGGATCGTGGACGGCGCACCTCCTCCCTCCGAGCTCCTCATCGAGGTGCGGCGTGCTGCACCCCGGCAGTACGAGCAGTTCGAGCTCCCGCCTCCACTCGCCGAGCCCCGGCTCGACGTCCGCGTGGACTCGGCGACGGCGCTCGCATACGAGGTGCGGTCGGGCGAGTTCATCCAGGTCATCGACGTCGAGGGCAAGCAGTGCTCGGACTTCCTCGCGTTCCACCGGCGCAAGCTCGAGGCGGGCCGGGAGCGCGGGCTCGACGCGACGACGACCCGGTCGCTCATGGGTCACGCGTACCCGCAACCCGGGCTCTACGGGAAGTTCTACGACGTCGACCAGGACCCGCTGGTCGAGGTCGTCCGCGACACCGTCGGCCGCCACGACACCTTCGGCCTCGCCTGCACCGCGAAGTACTACGAGGACAAGGGCTACCCCGGCCACGTCAACTGCACCGAGAACTTCAACGGCGAGGTGACCCCGCACGGGATCGCGCCACGGAAGGGCTGGGAGGCGCTCAACTTCTTCTACAACACCGGCTTCGACGCGAACAACGTGTTCGTCATGGACGAGCCCTGGTCGCGCCCCGGCGACTACGTGCTGCTGCGGGCGATGACGGACCTCGTGTGCGCGTCGTCCTCGTGTCCCGACGACATCGACCCCGCGAACGGCTGGCAGGTCACGCCGATCCACGTGCGGGTGTACGCGCCGGACAACACCTTCTCGATGGCCATCGCTCATCGCGTGACGCCTGACGCCGCGCCCGTCCTCACGAAGGAGACGACGTTCCACCCGCGCACGAGCGAACGGACGAAGAGCTTCGTGGAGTACCGCGGCTACTGGCTGCCGCACTGCTTCGACAACGAGGGCGCGATCGCGGAGTACTGGGCGTGCCGGGAGAAAGTGGCCGTCATGGATCTCTCGCCCCTGCGCAAGTGGGAGATCCTCGGCCCGGACTCGGAGACACTCGTCCAGCACGCCATCACGCGCGACGCGCGACGCCTCTCGGTCGGTCAGGTCACGTACACCGCGCTCTGTAACGAGACCGGCGGGATGATCGACGATGCCACCGTGTACCGGCTCGGGCAGGACAACTTCCGCTTCGTGGGCGGCGACGAGTACGACGGGGTCTGGCTCAAGGAGCTCGCCGACCGGCTCGAGCTCAAGGTCTGGGTGAAGCCCTCGACGGAGCAGCTCCACAACGTCGCCGTTCAGGGCCCTGAGAGCCGCGATCTCCTGCAGAAGATCGTCTGGACGCCACCTTCCCAGACGTCGCTCGAGGATCTGCGCTGGTTCCGGTTCACGATCGGCCGGATCGGGACGTACGACGGAATCCCGATCGTCGTCTCGCGCACCGGCTACACGGGCGAGCTCGGCTACGAGGTGTGGTGCCACCCGGGCGACGGCCCCGCGGTCTGGGATGCCATCTGGGAAGCAGGCGAGGAGCACGGGCTGACGCCGCTCGGCCTGGAGGCGCTCGACATGCTGCGCATCGAGTCGGGGCTAATCTTCGCCGGGTACGAGTTCGACGACCAGGTCGATCCCTTCGAGGCCGGGGTCGGCTTCGCGGTCGATCTCGCGACGGACGACGACTTCGTCGGGCGCGCTGCGCTCGAGGAGCGGAAGGCACACCCGCAGCGGACGCTCGTCGGGCTCGAGCTCGAAGGCGCGGAGACCGCTGGGCACGGCGACGAGGTCTACGTCGGCCGTCAGCGCGTGGGTGTGGTAACGAGCGGGACGCGGAGCCCGGTCCTGAAGAAGAACATCGCGCTCGCCCGAGTCGCGATGCAGTACGCGGATCTCGGGTCACAGGTCGAGGTCGGAAAGCTCGACGGCCTCCAGAAGAGGATCGCCGCAACGGTCGTCCGCTTCCCGTTCTACGACCCCGAGAAGACCCGGCCGCGCTCCTGATCGACGCCCTCACAGCGGAGCAGGTCGACGCCTTCCGGCGCGACGGCTTCCTGATCGTCGAGGAAGGACTCGTTCCGGAACGCGCGCTCGAGCCGCTGCGAGAGCGCTACCTGCGTCTGTTCGACGGGGAGTACGAGACCGGAATCCGGCCGGACGAGGTCAACTGGGTTCCGGGACGCGATCCCGAGGACCGGACGCGGCAACTCTGCAACGCCTGGAAGTCCGACACGGTCGTCGCCGCGCAGGTGCTCGCCGAGCGCACCGGGCGTTTGGCCATACAGCTTGCGGGCTATCGCGGAGTGCGGATCCTCCAGGACAACGTGCTCTGGAAGCCGCCCGGAACGAAGGCGATCGGGTTCCATCAGGATTCCTCGTACGCCGACTATCTCGTCCCTCCGGAGATGATCACGTGCTGGATCTCGCTCCACGACACAGAGGCGGACGCGGGTCCGCTCGAGTTCGTCAGAGGCTCGCACCTCTGGCCGAAGTCGCCGCCTGAGCGAACGCAGTTCCACGCGCCTGACGACTGGCTCGCAGGCGCCCGAGCTGCTTCGCCCGCCGACTCGCTCCTCGAGACCGTGCCGGTGGTGGTCAAGGCAGGCGGGGGCTCGTTCCATCACGGCCTGACGTGGCACGGGTCCGCACCCAACACGAGTGCAGCGGTCGCGAGGATGGCTCTCGTTTCCCACCTGATCCCCGTCGAGTCGCGGTTCCACGAGACGAACGTCGACGTGACGTACTCGCGCTACCGCCGGCACGGCGACCTCTCGCTCGACGAGTCGTTCTTCCCCGTGGTCTGGGACGAGTCGGGCTATCGCACGCCCTGGCTCGCTGACCTCCCGCGCCTCGACTAGACGCCCTCGATCGCAGCTACCGTGCGGCGATGCGAGGACGCGCGGCCGCCCTGATCGCAATCGCCGCTTGCTTCGCTGCCGTGCTGGCTAGCCCGGCTTCGAGCCTGACGCCCACGGATCCGCAGGCCGGCCACGCCGCCTACTCGGCGCTGAACCTCCCGGCAGCCTGGGACGTGACGACGGGGTCGCCGGATGTCATCGTCGCGGTCGTCGACTCGGGCGTCGACGCAACACATCCGGATCTCCAAGGGGCCGTCGAAGCCGGCCACAACTTCGTCGACGACGACGCCGACGCCTCGGACATCCTCGGCCACGGGACTGCCGTCGCCGGAGTCGTTGCGGCGCGCGCGAACGGCCTCGGCAGTGTCGGCGTGTGCTTCGAGTGCGACCTCATGCCGCTTCGCGTCGTCCGGTTCGACGGCTTCGCGCTCAACACCGACACGGCCGCGGCGATCGATTACGCGGTCGACCACGGCGCTGCGGTCGTGAACGCCAGCCTTTACGGAGAGCGCTCGCCGCGACGGCTGCACGATGCGGTCGCGCGTGCCCGCGCTCAGGGTGTGCTCGTCGTCGCTGCCGCGGGGAACGAGGGAAACACCACGCGTCAGTATCCAGCGGCCTTTCCCGAAGCGATCTCCGTGGCGTCGGCGACCGCGCAGGGTCCGCTGGCCACGTTCTCGAGCCGAGGGAGCTGGGTCGACTTCGCCGCGCCCGAGTGCGCCCCGATGACCCTTCTCGGCGGCGGAACGGGCGTCGGATGTGCGACCTCGATCTCGACACCGCTCGTCGCGGGGACGATCGCCCTCCTGCGCACCCATGCACCGTTCGCGACGGCTGCCGACATCGAGCTCGCGCTTGCGAGCACGGCTCGACCGGTGACCGGGACGCAACACGGCCTCGTGGACGCCGCGGCGGCGCTGGCCAGACTCGGCCGGCCCGCGCCGACGCTCGCACCCGTCATCCTCGATCGACCCGTCGTCGGAGACGAGCTCGAGGCATTCACGGGTGTGTGGTCGGGAGCCGGACTGGCGGTCTCGTATCAGTGGGAGCGCTGTCGCAGCGCGTGCTCTTCGATCCCCGGAGCAACCGCGTCCCGCTACACGCCGACGAAGAACGATGCCGGGTTCAAGCTGCGGGTTGCGATGTCCGCCGATGGAGCTGGGCAAGCCCTCTCCGCCGCAACACCAGAAGTTGCGGCACGACCGGTATCTCTGGCACTTCCTTCGATCGCCGGCAGGCGGACCGTCGGCGCCCGACTCGTCGCGCGCCACGGCTCGTGGGACGGAACGAACCTGCGCTACTCGATCCAGTGGCTCCGCTGCCGTCACAAGTGCGTGCCGGTTGCCCAGGGAGCGAGCTACCGGGTGCAGTCGCGCGACCGCGGTTCTCGCCTTCGGATCGCCGTCGACGCGACGAACTCGGTCGGAGCCGCGTCCGCCCTCAGCAGACTGACGAGCGTCGTCCGGTAACTGCTCTCTAGGGGAGAAAGGCTCGCAGCTGGTCGAGCGTCTGGAGAAGGAGCCAGGGCGGAACCGCGTCGACGGCCTTGTGCGCGAACGATGCGAGTGATCCGCTCAGGGCGCCGGCCTCCTGCGCATCGTCGATCGCGCGAACGAGGCCGTCCTTGACTGCCTGCTCGGCCTCCGTCCGCGAGACGCCGTTTTTCTGGGCGAACGAGTCGAGGCTCGCCTCGTCACGGAGCGCGAGGACGAGATCCTCGCGGGAGACGCCGAGCTTGCACGCGGCACCGTCGAATCCCGACAGGACGATCTGCTCGAGAACGGCCTCGAGGCCGCCCGGAGACCGCCACTCCCTCGTTACGCATGGATCAGCCACGGGAGTCGGCTTGTAAGAAGCGCCGCCAAGAGCGAGATACGGGACGACGACCGCGGCGACCGCGCCCAACGCCACGAGGAGGGGCAGCGCCCGCCTCACAGGGGTTTCCAACGACCGATCGCAGCGGGTACGAGCGCTGCCAAAGCAAGAGCGGCAGCGAGCAGGAACGGCGTCGAGAAGGCATTCGTCACCGCGCGGTCGAGCTGATCCTGGAGAGCGGCGAGAAGGCTCGAGTACTCGTCGTCGTCCGGACGGTCCTCGAACGTCGCGGCGACGTCGGGCAGCTTGCCGTCCTTCTTCGCCGCATCGACCTCGTCGAGGACGTCCTGAGCCAGCCTCAGCTTGTCGAGCGGTGGAATCCCGCTGTCGAGGACCGCCGCGGCGCCGGCCCGCACGGCCTCATCCTGGCTCTCCTTGAGCGCAGAGGTCAGGATCGGCGCGAGCAGGAGCAGCCCGAGCACGACTCCCGCGTGACGGGCCGTGATCGTCCAGCCGCCGTGCACGACCTGATCAGCCCGGCCGGTGACCGCACGCTCCGTGAGCGCAACCAGCGCGAGCCCGACGCCGGTCCCGACGAGGAGCTGTGGAGGGATCGTCCATGCCCAACCGGCCCGAGGCAGCACCGCAAGACCCGTCAGCCCTCCCGCGACGAGGACGATCCCAGTCGCCGTACGAACTCCGAGAGACGCGGATCGGGGCGCCCAGCGCGCGGCGCCGATCGCGGCCAGCGGCATGATGGTGACCGCGATCCCGGCCGCGGCCGGAGACATCCCCCAGCCGTTCACGAGCAGGAGGACGAGCAGGAAGAGCGCGGCGACGAGGCCGCCGGAGAGCAGGAGCAGCGCTGCGTTCGCGCTCAGCTGCGGGCGTCCGGCCGGTGCGGGCAGTGGACGAGCCGCCAGGCCGCGGAGCGCGACGAGAAGCGCGAGAGCCAGCGGTACCTGTACGAGGAAGATCGCCTCCCAACCGAGCGCCTGCGTGAGGATTCCTCCCACAGCCGGCCCGAGCGCCGCGCCGAGAACGCCGGCGGTGACCCATATGTGAGCCGCTCGCTCTTCGCTACCGAGCGTCTCCGAGAGGAGCGCAAGAGCCGAGACGACGAGAAGCGCGCCTCCTGCTGCCTGCACACAGCGCGCCCCGACGAGCAGGTCGAATGAGGTCGCGAGCCCGCATGCGAGCGACGCTGCGGCAAACGTGAGCGCCCCGACGCCGAACACGAGCCGCGGCCGTCGTCGTGCGACGTATGCCGCCGGCACCGCGCAGATTGCGAGCACGAGGTTGTACGAGGTGAGCACCCACGCCACCGTCGTGATGCTCACGTCGAACTGCCCGAGGATGTCGGGAAGCGCGAGCGTGACCACCGACGAGTCGGCGAGCGCGAGTGCGATCGCGAGCCCGAGGAGCCAGGGGCGCGCGCGAGTCGTCACGCCGTCTCGCGGAAGCGGGCGGCAAGCACCTCGATCAGGGCGATCGCGGCACGTGGGTCGGACTCGAGAGCGACGAGGAGCTCTGCGCGCGAGATCGCGAGGCAACGCACGGACCCGTCCGCGTGGATGTCGGCGATCCGGCCGCTGCCGGGGTCGAGCACCTCGATCTCACCGACGAGCTCGCCGACTCCGAGCGTGAGCGTGCGTCCGGGGCGCTCCACGCGCACCGACCCCTCGAGGACGAGCAGGAGCTCGGCGCCGGGAATCCCTCTCTCCATGATCACGTCGCCGTCCGCGTACTCGCGCTCACGCCCGAGAGCGAGGATCGGGTCGAGCAGCTCGCGGGGAAGCAGCGAGAAGACGCGCTGATCCCGGATGAGGCGCTCGTAGCGACCGCCGTGGAAGAGCAGAGGCTCGCCCTCCCCGTAGCGCGCGAATTCGACCTGGCCGAGGAAGAGAGAGTGATCGCCGCCCCAGTACGAGCGCACGACTCGCGCAACGAGGTGCGCCAGCGCGCCCTCGACAAGCGGTGTCTCGTGGACGAGCTCGAAGCGGGGCTCCGGCTCGCCTTCCCCGGCCCTCCCGGCGAAGTGGTCGGAGAGGCTCGCCTGGCCGGCCTCCAGGACGTTCACGGCGAAGCGCGTGCCTTCGTGCAGGAGGTTCGACATCCGAGACCTGCGATCGATCGAGACGAGCACGAGCGGCGGCTCGAGCGAGACGGACATGAAGGCGTTCGCGGTCATCCCGTGCACGCTCTCGCCCGAGCTCGTCGTCAGCACGGTGACGCCCGTTGCGAACATCCCGAGCGTCCGGCGGAAGGCGATGGCGGGGTCGCCGTCGAGGCCGCTCCCGAGCTCGAGCGCCTCGGAAGACGGGGCGACGTCGAAGGACGCACCGAATGCCTCCGGCGCCGAGATGGCGCTCGCGAGGGCGACCTCGAACTCCTGTGGCTTCGAACCTTCCATCAGCGCGGATTCTGACGACATGGAGAGGGGCGGCACAGCCGCCCCTCTCGCACAACTCGATCCCCGCCTCGCGCTACACCGGGCTCATCTCTTCCTCGAGAAGCTTCGCGACGTGCTCGTCCGGCATCGTCGGCGTCTCCTCGCGCCAGTGCGGCGTCTCCTTGTCCTGCACGATCCGCCGGAAGAGGAACAGCAGCAGAGAGATGATGAGGACGCCGAAGCCGATGATCCTCTCCTTGGTCCCTCCGTAGACGCCACCCGCACCCGCGACCTGGAACCAGCCGACGCCGACGACCTCGAAGACGATGAACGCTGCCGTAAGAAGGTAGGCGACGGGCACCCAGTACGCGGAGAGCTTGATCGGCCGCGGCCAGTTCGGGCGATCCTTCCGTAGCAGGATGAACGCCGAGATCGCGCAGATGTTCGCGAAGACGTAGCCGATGTTGCTCGCCACGAGGATGCCGAACAGGTTGCCGACGAAGAGAACGAAGAGGATGTTGATGAACATGTCCAGCGTCATCGCGTTCCCGGGGACGTTCCACTTGTTCAGCCGCCCGAGCTGCTTGACGGTCAACCCATCCTTCGAGATGCCGTAGAGCGCACGGCTGCCGTCGGCGGTCGCCGTGTTCATCGAGATGATGAAGCTAGCGCAGATGACGACCACGAAGAAGTTGGTGAGATTCGGGCCGACGAGATCGTTGAGAGCACCGACGTAGTCGAAGAGCTCCACCGTTTCCGCTCCCACTCCGCCGGTGAGAGCCAACGGCACCATCGTGTTGACGAAGAGGATGAACAGCGCCGACGACATCAGAGCCTTCCGCGTGTCACGAGCGGTGTCCTTGTACTCCGGCGCGAACGTCGCCGCGGCCTCGGGCGCGGTCGACCAGATCATGATCCAGATCCAGACCAGGGCCATCTGTAAACCTGCCCAGGGCAGGCCGTCGTTCAGCTTGAACGTGAGGTTGTCTGTCGTGAAGTCGCCGTTGATGAAGGGCAGCAACGTGAAGCAGAAGAGCGGGATCATGAGCAAGATCCCCGCCAGGTAGTTGAACGTCACGGCGACGCGAGTGCCGAAGAAGTTGAAGACCCAGACGGCGAGGATCAGCCCGATCGCGATCACGTGGTCGAGGCCGATGTGCACCGGGCCCGTCGAGAAGTAATCCCTGCACGGATCGGCGCATGTACCCCCGAAGGCATACGTTCCGCCTGGCTGTCCGGGGAACCAGGCGGTCCGGATGATGTACCCGGTGAACAGCCCGAGATACGACAGCACCACCGACCAGCCGATCCAGTACCCGAACGTCGCGATCGGGCCGATGAGCGTCGTGTACTTCCGCCAGCCCTCGTTGGCGTAGATCGCAACGCCGCCGGACTTGTGCGGGAACATCGCGGCGAGCTCCGAGTAGAGGACGACGACCGGGATGATGATGAGCGCGGTCAGTCCCCAGATGAGTGCTGCTCCCCAGCCGCCCATGTCGAGCACGGTCCAGCCGAGCGAGCCGAGCATGAAGCCCGGATTCGCGAGGCAGATGACGAACCCGTCGTACCAGCGAAGCGTCTTCAGCAGCTGGCGTTCCTCGACGACCGCCACACCGACCCCTGCACCACCGGCAACTGCCTCAGCCATGCCTCGCCTCCCTCCCGTGCACGAATCCGCCGTCAACGTCGGGCAACGCCGGGCGACGGTAACACCTTGCAGAACGAGATTCAATGCACCGCGTCCTGTCTGAGCCGACGGCCGCGTCGTACAATCGGACCGTGGCCAAGCCGCCGATCACGATCACGTGCAAGTGCGGTGAGACGAAGCGGGTGGCCTACGGCCAGCGCTGGAAATGCGACACGTGTGGGCGCACGTGGAACACGCAGCAGATCCCGCCGGAGGACTACGACGGCCTCATGCGCCGGATGCGACGCCACAAGATCGAGGTGCTCGCGGTCGCGGCGGTGGTGATCGCGGTCCTCGTTCCTCTGATCGTCTTCGTGAGCGGACGCTTCATCACACTCATTCCCCTCGTGATGGCCGTCTGGCTGTTCTTCGTCCTTCCCTACTGGCGTCGCCGGTTCCGTCGCACGGCGCACGACGCACCTCGCTGGGAGCTGCACCCCGAGTAACGTGTTGACCCTGCGCCGCAGCGGTCCGCGCGAGGACGTCTCGCTCGTCTCCGCCGGCGCGCGGCCAGTGCTCCTCGCGACGCTCGACGTTCCGTTCGCCGAGGAAGCGATGGTGTTCGCCGTCGACTCCGCCGTCGAGAGCGGGCAGCCGCTCGTCGTCGTCAACGTCGCGGAGATCGTCCCCACGCACTGGAGCCTCGTCGGCTACGGCTACATCGAAAGAGAGGATCTCCAGTGCGAGCTGCGCAAGCCCGCGGAGCTGGCGCAGTCGCTCGCCGTGCGGGTCGAGCGGCTTCGCGTCTGCAGCCCGCACCCGGTCGACGCGCTCCTGGAGCTCGTCGCCGAGCGCAGGCCGGGGTTGCTCGTCTTCGGCCCGGAGCGCTCCCGGATGCGTCGCCGGCGGTACGAGCGGGCAACACGCCGTGTTCGTGAGCGGGCCAACTGCCTCGTCTGGACGGCCACAGGGCTCGCGCACCGGTAGGTCCCGCTTGCATCGGTGCGCCGAGGTCGTAGTGTTCTCTCGACGTTCGTCCTGAGGAGGAGCGATGAAGACGATCGTGTTGGGGTTCGACGGGACCGAGGCCTCGCAGCGGGCACTCGAACGCGCGGCGGCAATCGGCGCGGCGTTCGGGTCGACTGTGGTCGTGACCAGCGTCTCGACCAGGATGGGAGGCGCAGTCCACGGCGGCGGTTCCGGCGACCCCACCGACCCGCCCGACGCGCACGAGTCACTGCTCGACGGCGCCACGAAGGAGCTCACCGACCGCGGGGTCACTGCCGAGTCGGTGCTGGCGATGGGCGACGCGGCCGAGGCGATCGTCGAGCTCGCCGAGCAGCGCAATGCCGACCTCATCGTGGTCGGGACGCGCGAGCCCGGTTTCCTCGAGCGCGTTCTGGGACACAGCGTCAGCGGCTCCGTCCAACGCCATGCGCACTGCGACGTCCTGATCGTCCACTAGCCGCGTCCGACACCGGGAACCGTCGTGCTACGTTGCACTGTGCAACTGCATTGCTCAGGAGGCAACGTTTGACCCTTCCTGCAACTGCCCGCTACGTCGTCGTCGGCGCCGGTATCCACGGGCTCTCGACGGCCTACCACCTCGCCAAGGAGCTTCGAACGCGCGGCGCTGACTCCGGAGCCGACATCGTCGTCCTCGACAAGACGAGGCCCGGCGCGGGCGCGTCCGGGATCGCGTGCGGCGTCGTCCGCAACAACTACTTCCAGCCGGCGATGAGCGAGCTCATGCAGGCGTGCGTCGAGGTCTGGGAGTCGGACCCCGAGGCGTACCACTACAACGCGGTCGGCTACATCGCGCTCGGCGCAGCGGTGCAAGAAGCGGATCTGTCGGAAACGTTCGGCGCGCCAGGAGCGGATCGGCTACCGCTCGGAGCTGATCACCGGCGAGGTCGAGGTCGACGCGCACATGAAGGCGCTGTTCCCCGACTGGCGCGCGAAGGGGGTGACCGTCTGCCTCCACGAGCACCAGGGTGGTTTCGCATTCAACGTCGAGTCGGTTCTGGGACTTCGCGACAAGTGCCTCGGCGAAGGCGTCTCGGTTCTCGAGGGCGTCGAGGTCACCGGGTTCGCGTCACGCGACGACGGCTCCGTGTCGTCGCTCGAGACGAGCGCCGGCCAGATCGAGGTCGGTGAGCAGGTGGTCATCGCGCCCGGGCCGTGGGCGGCGCGGTTCTGGTCGATGCTCGGCATGCCCGACACGATCGACATCACGACGCCGTCCGGCGAGGTCGTTCCGGACCGCCCGATGTGGACGTACTGGAACCTCCAGGAGGGTGAGATCACGGTCGACCCGCTGATGTTCGCGACGGCGGACGGCGGGGCGCCACCTGTCATCCACCTCGACACCGACGCGCCGCTCTACACCGACGACGGCGACCTCGTGACCGACGAGCTCTGGGGGATCTACTTCAAGCGCGACCGGCACGGCGTGCAGGGAGGCGCCTCGCCGCTCGTCGTCGACGGGGACGTCGAGCTCGACCCGTACCCGTCCACGACGGACGTCGATCCGAGCTTCCCCGACATGTGGTGCGCGGCGCTGTCGCACTCGATGAGCCGCTTCGAGGGCTGTCGCGCGAAGTACAAGGCCGCGCGCTCGGGCGGCGTCGGAGCCTTCACGGCGGACAACTTCCCCGTCTTCGACTACATCCGCCCGAACGTCTACGGGATCTTCGACTCGAACCACGGCTACAAGATGATCGGCGTCGGGCGCGAGGTGGCCTCCGTGCTCGTCGGCGAGCACTCGCGCCTCCTCTACCCGTTCCGCTTCGAGCGATTCTCGACGGGAGATCTTCATCCCGTCTCGAGCTCGCCGTATCCCTGGTCCTGACCGAGTCGATCGGCCCCGGCGGGGCTTGCCGTTGCCGACTCGTGTTGCCGGGTCCTTGCAGGCCCTTTAGGACTTCGTACGAAGAGCCGAAACTCACTGCGGGGGGATCTCACTCGACCGCTATCCGTACGCAATGACGACTCCCCGAGCCACCCTCTCACGACTCGTCACCCGGAGCGAAGAGGCCCGCGCGAGCGCGGCTCTCGGAGTCGACCACGTGCTCGTGCGGCTCATCGGACTCCGGCGCTCGCTCGTCCTGCAGGTGACCGTCACGACCTTCGCGCTCCTCCTCGGGATCGTCGGTTGGATGGAGCACGTAGCCCTCGCAGCATTCGAGCTCGGCGCGGCGATCTGCGTCGCGCTCGTGCTGACGGGAGGTGTGCTGTTCGTGAAGCGGCATCTCAGGTGTCAGGCCCAGAAGCTGATCGCATCCGGATACGAGGGCCTCGGCGTTCGCACCGTCGATGACGAGCGGCGACGCCTGCTGTCGCACTCGGAGCGCGAGCGGGCCGCGCGGTGGCTCGAAGGATTGCTCCGAGACTCTCAGCAACGTGTGAGGTCGCCCATCGCCGGACCTCTTCCGGAGCTTCGTTGCGTGCGGTTCGTGGCAGCCGAGATCTCGGAGGTCGTGACGATCCTCAGGTCAGGCCCGGTTCACGTCGCCGGTGTTGCGCGAACGATGAGACTGCTCGACGGTGGCGCCGACTCTGTCCTCTTCTCGGGCGACGTCGAGAGGCTCCGACAGGAGCTCCGTGGCATCCGGGATCTTCTCGCCGCGGCGCCCCGGTTCGCCGATCACGATCGGCTCGCCGCCTAGAGGTCTGCGCCTGCGGCGGCGGCATACGGCTGCTGCCCACGACGGCTAATCCCTCTGCGAAGACGCGAGCGCCGAGCCTCGTTGTCAGCGCGCCTGCGCAGCGATCTAGAGTCGCTGGATGCGTCCCCGTGCCGAAGCTCTGTCAGCCGCAATCTCACTCTCGCTCATCACGATCGGCTGGAACGTCATCGGCGGGGTCGTCGCTGTCGCGTCCGCTGTCGCCTACGGCAGCCTTTCGCTCGCGGCGTTCGGGCTGAGCATGCTCATCGACACGAGCGCCTCTGCCGCGCTCATCTGGCGCTTCAAGCTCGAGCAACGAGACCCGGAAGCCGCCGATCGCCTCGAACGGCGAGCAGAGGTCGCCATCGGCATCGCGATGGTCGTTACCGCCCTCTACCTGACGATCCTCGCGGTCCACGCGCTGTGGCGCGATTCGCATCCGGAGACATCGCTCGCCGGTGTCGCGGTATCACTCGCGTCGCTGGTCTTCCTGCCGTGGCTTGCGCGCTCGAAGTGGCGCGTCGCAGGCGAGCTCGGAAGCGGAGCGCTCCGGGGACAGTCTTCTGACGGCCGCGTCCTCGGCGCTTGCCGCGCTGACGCTCGCAGCGCTCGCCGCGAACTCCTGGTTCGACTGGTGGTGGGCTGATCCTGTTGCCGCTCTCGGAATCGCGGCGGCACTCGTCTTCGAGGCGACGCGAGCAGCCGCCTACCGGCATCGCCTCGACTGATCTCGGCTCCTCAGGCGGTCACGAGGCAGGCCGCCGGAATCTTCGCTCGGGCGACGAATCGCGGCTAGGTGTCGGGAGACGCCGGCGTCTCGTCGTTCGCGGGCGCCTGGT
The DNA here is from genome assembly GCA_963734825.1 of uncultured Actinomycetes bacterium. GTDB lineage: Bacteria > Actinomycetota > Thermoleophilia > Gaiellales > Gaiellaceae > GMQP-bins7. The sequence continues at coordinate 667,007 of CAVTIQ010000006.1, forward strand.
CCTCGAGCGCTTGCTCCGCTGTTCGCGCCAGATCGGTCGCCGTCACGAGGAGGATGACGACGAGCAGAGCCGCGATGATGCTCGCCCCGATCAAGAGACGCAGGTCGTGGGTGCGGGTCTTTCGGAACGCGCGCTCCTGCGCCGCCGCTCGACCGTCCTCGAGCACTGCGAGGGCCTGGGCGGCGGCCGCCGCTCGCTGGAAGTTCCGGATCTCCGGCCCGAGCAGAATGCGGCTCACCTCGTCGCGTCGACCGGCCTGCAGCGCGTTCCAGGCTCTGACGTCGAGCCTGTCGAAGTCGCGGCCTGCAGCGTCGATCTGGTCGAGCAACGAAACCTCCTGCGGCCGCCGAAGCACGGTGCGAGCGCGCGCCAGATTCCGCTGGAACCGAGCAAAGGCGGAGAGATAGAGCGGCCGGCTCTTCCCGTTGTCGTACCCGTACGCGGTCTGCCAGCCGTTGAAGTCCGTGACGTCGAACTTCAGCTGGAGCGCGAGCGCACGAGCGTCGGCAGCGGCCTGAACCGCATCGAAGCGATCGCCGAGGCGACTCATCGACACGGCACCGACGCCGACCACCAGAGTGAACCCCGCGAGCACGACCACGATCGCCGTGTAGAGCTTGCCCCGGATGGTCACGGAACGGGCACCCCGGCCGGAGCTCCGCGCTCGGGCGAATAGGGCGGAGTTGGAGGTACGACGGAGTCGATGAGTCGCAACCGTCGCGCGAGCCAGCGTTTCGTTGTCGACTGCACTGCCAGGGTGACGATGATGGCGAGGGCGACGGTCGTCACGATGATCTCGGAGTGCGGCACGTGCAGTCCGACCATGATCCCCGCAAGCGCTGCCGGGACGACTCCCGTTTCGCGTGTCCAGGAGAGGAAGACCACCTCTTCCTGCGACCAGCGGCCCCGGCGATCGGGCAGAAGACATGCCAGCACAGTCAGCGGTCGCGCCAAGAGGATGAGAGTCGCGATCACCGCGAGCGCCGGGCCGAGATTGTCTGCGATCGCGCTCCACGGCAGGTTGGCGCCGAGCGTGATGAAGACGAACATGACCATGACGTCGGCGACCGTCGCGACGAAGATGCGCATGTCCCGTTCGTGGTGGGAATGCATCGCGAGCCCGAGCTGCTCCATGTTGCCGACGATGAGACCCGCGAGGAACGCACCGAGGTAGCCGCTTCCTCCGGCCGAGTCGATCGAGAAGTAGCCGGCCGAGATCACCGCCATGACTGCGATTGCCGAGGACTCGCGCCAGATGCCGGCACGACGACTCGAGACCGCCGCGGAGAGCACGACCCCGAAGACGACGCCGATCGCCGTGGAGATGACGAGATCGACGACGAACTCCTGGAGCGGTGCGGTCAGCGACGCCTGCCCACTCAGCACGACACCCGCAACCGCGAGCGCGAGCACCGCGCCCGTCGGATCGTTGAGCGCGGACTCGGCGATGATCGTCTGCGAGACCTTCGGCCGGAGCTGCAACCGCTCGAAGAGCGGGATCAGGATCGCCGGATCGGTCGGAGCGAGTACCGCACCGATCAGAAGGCCGGACATGAAGGAGAGGTGGAACACCGCCGCGGCAACGAGGCCGGTGACGACCGCGGTCAGGATGACACCGGGCACCACGAGGAGGCCGAGGCCGACCGCGACCTGCCCGAGCACGCGCGTCGAGAGCTGCAGCCCGCCGTGGAACAGGATGAACGAGACGCCGAGGGTGAGGACGAGCTGCGCTCCGATTGAGCCCAGCTGGACGTCGATCGCGCCCGAGACCGAAGGCCCGAGCAACGCGCCGGCTGCGAGGAGGACGAGCATCCGGGGAATGCCGAGCAGGTCCGCCGCGAGCTGACAGACGAGCCCCGCGCCGAGCATGATGGCCACCGCGAGGATCACGTCCTTGACCGCCATTCGGCGGATTGTGCACTGGGAGGCCGACCGCGTCAGGTCAGGCCCGGGTTGCACCGGACGGCAATCTGCCAGAGACTTGCCGCGACGTGCTGATCTTCCTGCTGCTCGGCTTCTACCCCTGGGTCCTCTTGCTCACGTGGGCGGTTGCGCTCTACCTGACGTTCATCGAATGCCGCCAGCAGCGACTGGACGGTGTGCACACCCTCTGGTGGATGATGCTCGTCTTCCTCACGCACTTCCTCGGCTACCTGGCACTCCGTGTCTGGCTTCTCTACAAACGGCACGCAGCCGCCTAGCCTCGTAGAGAGGCTCAAGCGCGTCACCTGGTCGCGCGTCCTCGCGATGGCTGGGCTGATCGCCCTCGGCCTCGTGCTGGTGAACGTCTTCAATCAGGGCAGCCCGCAGGTCAGCAAGGACGAGGCCGTCGCGATCGGACGCAAGCACGTCGCGTTCGAGCCGACCGGGCACCAGATCCGGTTCGTCCGGCGCGGTATCCCGTCGCGAGGCTATTGGGTCGTCTCGTACTACGTTCAGAAGAAGGACGGTGGCTATTCGAAGATCACCGTCGTCCTCATCGACGCGACAACCGGGCAGATCTCGGAGGTCAGACGCTCCTGACGGTGTGTGCACAAGGAACATGGACTCGCAGGCAATGCTGTCCTGACGGGCCATTGTGCGCTTCGTAGCCACTTCTTAGGTTCGCGCCAGCGAGCGATGTCGTCGTGAGGGAGGCGCGTTTTCCATGAGCGGAATCTTGGCGTTCGTATTCGGCCCGGTGATCGCTCAGGCGCCGAGCCTCGACGAGATCAACGACAAGATCACGCTCGACAGCCAGATCCTGGCCGAGCAGTTCTACTACTTCACGGTCGTCATCATGTGGCTGATCCACGTCGGCTTCATGTCGTACGAAGCCGGCGCCGGCCGTCGCAAGAACGTCATGGCGACGGCCATGAAGAACATCCTCACGATCGCCGTCGTCACACCGGCGTTCTACTACTTCGGCTGGTGGATCTACGGCTGCTTCAACACGGGAATCATCCCGTTCAGCCCAGGCGACTTCCTCGACAGCGCCGGCCAGCTCCTTCCCGGGAAGACAGCCTCCGAAGGCGCGATGGCGAACTTCTGCTCGACGACGTATCCGTGGTCGGCAAACCTCGGCCCGAACCTCACGGATCACATCTCCGGCGTCTTCTGGGCGGCCTTCCTCCTGTTCTCGTGGACGACGGCTTCGATCCTCTCGGGCGCACTGATCGAGCGCGCGCGTCTCTCGGCCTACCTCGTGTTCGCCGTGATCCTCGGTTCCGTTATCTGGATCCTCGATGCGGCATGGGGCTGGAGCCCATACGGCTTCCTGACGACTCGCTGGGGCTTCCACGACTCGATCGCCGGGCTCGTGGTGCACGGCGTGGCCGGCGCGTTCACACTCGGCGTCCTCTTCAATCTCGGCCCGCGCCTCGGCAAGTACACGAAGGACGGGTTAGCGAGAAGCTTCAAGCCGCACAACCTGCACATCACGCTCATGGGGTTGATGCTGATCTTCACCGGCTTCTACGCGTTCTACGCAGCCTGCCTCGTCATCCAGTCGACGTCGCTGCCGGGCTGGGGGAACATCTACCTGAGCCCGACCACGCTCTCGTCGATCACGTTCGCGATCACGATCGGCTTTGCGGGCGGGTTCACGGGTGGGTACTTCGCGAGCCGCGGGGACCCGTTCTGGACCCTGTCGGGTGGGCTCGCAGGCGTCATCACGGTCTCGGCCGGAGCAGACGTCTACGCGCCGTCGCTCGACTACCTGCTCTCGATCTTCGGCGGCGCATTCGCGGTCTACGCCGGCAACTTCATCGAGAAGAAGATGCGCGTGGACGATGCGGTGGGCGCGGTCGCGGTTCACGGTGTGTCCGGGTTCCTGAGCCCGCTGATGGTGGGGCTGTTCGCCGCCGGGTACCCGACCGGCATCAACAACATCAACTCGTCTCTGGGTGGCCAGCTCTACGCGATGATGATCTTCCTTCCGCTCGGCTTCTTCGGCGGCTACATCCCCTCATGGATCATGAAGCGGTTCAATCTCCTGCGCGTGCCGCCCGAGGTCGAGCTCGAAGGCCTCGACATGGCCGAGTTCCAGACCGACTTCTATCCCGAGTTCGCCAAGTCTCCGGAGGTGCTCGTCCTCCCGGACGGCACGGAGACCGAGTCGGTCCCCATCCTGCTCGAGTCCTATCGGGAAGTGACTGTGACGTCGACGAACGGACGGAAACCCGAGCCCGCGGGCACAGGGGCGGAGACCTAGGAGATGGGCCAGCTTCTGGTCAGCATTCTCGTCATGATCGCCGTCGTCGGAACGCTCGGTGGCTGGGCCATCCGTGCGGATCGACGGCGACGGGCGGAGAACAGGTAAGGAGGACGACGTGCCAGTTGGAGGATGGGACACTGCACCGCCATGCGTCCAGAGCGGCATCCCTGGAGAGCCGTACCTCAACGTCTACAAGCCGTACGAGGCCTGCAGCGACTTCTTCACGTACGGCCCGGGATCGACCTTCGGAACCTTCTCGGACGGCGTCGCGACGTCGTACTGGATCTTGACGGGGCTCGGATTCGCCGTGAGCATCTTCTTCCTCGTCTGGTGGGTCGTGCTCGAGAATCAGAAGCTCATCCGTCAGACGGACTACTTACTCAAGGAAGGCGTCGCGAAGACCGTGCAACGAGAGCTCAGCGGCGATTCCTCATAGGGAGGGTGTGATGGCACGCGGCAAGCAGATCTCGTTCCCACCCATGCAGACGCACATCAAGAAGTTCGAGTACGTCATGATCGTCATCTGCATCCTCTGCATCGTGGTGGGCGTCCTCATCGCGAAGGCGACCGACTGGGGGATCACCACCAGGCCGTAGCCAAGCACGCGGACGGCAACCTGAGATGCAGGCGTTCTCAGAACAGCCCGACCGTCTCCCCCGACTCGTCGATGTCGATCGTGAACGCCGCCGGCGTCTTTCCGAGCCCGGGCATCGTCATCATGTCGCCGCAGAGCGCGAGGATCCAGCCGGCTCCCGTATAGGGCCGTAGGTCGCGCACGGGCACCGTGAACCCGGTCGGGGCGTTCTTGAGCGCCGGGTCGTGCGAGAGGGAGAGATGGGTCTTGGCCATGCAGATCGGCAGCTTGCCCAACCCCGCCTGCTCGAACGTCGCGGCCTTCTGCTTCGCAGCCGGGAGCAGATCGACTCCGTCGGCACCGTAGACCTTGGTCGCGATGAGCCTGATCTTCTCCTCGATCGGCGCGTCGAGCGGATAGGTGAGCTCGAAGCTCGAGGGTTGGTCGACAGCTCCGAGCACGGCCTCCGCGAGAGCGGTCGCACCCTCTCCCCCACGCTCGAACGCCTCGTTGACCTCCGCCGCGTAGGCCCCGTGCTCGAGTGCGAGCTTCCGCACGAGCTCGAGGTCGTCGTCGGTGTCGGTCGGGAAGCGGTTCACGGCAACGACCGCCTGGAGCCCGAAGCCGTTCACGATCGCGATGTGGCGCGCGAGGTTCTCCGCGCCGACCTCGATCTCGTGCGCGCCGCCGTCCATGTTCCCGGCGTGGTGCTTCAGAGCACGTACCGTCGCCACCAGCACCACCGCATCCGGCCGCAGGTCTCCGATCCGGCACGTGATGTCGAAGAACTTCTCCATGCCCATGTCCGACGCGAAGCCGGATTCCGTGATGACCATGTCCCCGAGCTTCAGCGCGACGCGGTCGGCGACGAGCGAGTTGTTGCCGTGCGCGATGTTCGCGAACGGCCCGCAGTGCACGAAAGCGGGCTGGCCCTCGAGCGTCTGCACGAGGTTCGGCTTGACCGCCTCCTTCAGCAGCACGGCCAGCGAGCCTGCCGCCTGGATCTGTTCGGCGGTCACAGGCTCGCCGTCGTAGGTCTGCCCGATCGTGATCGCCCCGAGTCGCCGGCGGAGATCCCCGAGGTCACGCGCGACAGCGACGAGGGCCATGATCTCGCTCGCAGCGGTGATGTCGAAGCCGGTCTGGCGCGGGTACCCGTTCGCCCGGCCGCCGAGACCCGTGACGACGTCGCGTAGGGAGCGGTCGTTCATGTCGAGGCAGCGGCGCCAGGAGATCGAGAGCGGATCGATGCCGAGCGCGTTGCCGTGCAGGATGTGCGCGTCGATCAGGGCCGAGAGCAGGTTGTTGGCGGCCGTGATGGCATGGAGGTCGCCGGTGAAGTGCAGGTTGAGGTCCTCCATCGGCACGACCTGCGCGTAGCCGCCCCCAGCCGCGCCGCCCTTCACGCCGAAGACCGGCCCGAGGGAGGCCTCGCGCAGGCAGAGGACGGGGTTCCGGCCGAGGACGCCGAGACCCTGCGTCAACGACACGGAGGTCGTCGTCTTCCCCTCCCCGGCGGGAGTCGGAGTCACCGCGGTGACGTTGACGAGCTTCGCGTCCGGTCGGTCGGAAAGCCGGTCGAGGACGGACAGGTCGACCTTGGCCTTGAAGCGGCCGTACTGCTCGATCTCATCGGGCAGGAGCCCGGCGGCGTCGGCGACGTCCGTGATGGGACGGAGCGTCGCGTTCTGCGCGATCTCAAGACTCGAAGGCATCTTGGTCTTCATGGTTCTCCTCGATTTGACTAGTGGCTCACCGCTGCCGCCGCGAGCTCGGAGACGAGCGTATCGGTGTGGAAGCGCTCGAGCGCAAAGGGTGCGATCAGATCGGGCGTCTTGCCCTTGGCGACGAGCTCCGCGAGCGTCACGCCCACGATCGGGGCGGCTTTGAACCCGTACGTCCCCCAGCCCGCAGAGACGTGGAAGTTCTCGAGCTCGGTTCGCCCGAGGATCGGGCTGTAGTCGGGCGAGAGGTCGCAGAGCCCGGTCCACGTGCGGAGCACCTTCGTCCGCTCCAGCTGCGGGAAGAGCTCGAGCGTGTGACGGGAGCACGTCTCGAGGAACGAGAGCGTCCCGACGCCCTTGTACGTCGTGTAGGGCTCGATCTCGGAGCCGATGAGGAACTCGCCGCGATCCGTCTGCGAGACGTACACGTGGAGCTGGGACGAGACGATGATCACGTCCAGGAACGGCTTGAGCGGCTCGGTGACGAACGCCTGCAGGATGTGGGTCGTGATCGGCAGGCGCACGCCCGCGAGGCCGCCGACGAGCGTCGACCAGCCCGCGGTGGCACTCACGACCTGCCCGCACTCGATGCGGCCGCGGTCCGTCTCGACAGCCGTGACCCGGCCGTTCGAGCGCTCGAACCCGGTCACCTCCGTGTACGGGTGGATCTCCACGCCGAGGCGGTCGGCTGCCCGCGCGAACCCCCACACGACCGCGTCGTGGCGGATGATCCCGCCGGGCGGGTGGTAGAGCGCACCGAGGACGGGCCACGTCGGCCGGTCGGAGAGGTCGAGCTCGGGGCAGAGCTCCCGGATCTCGCTCAGGCCGATGACACTGGACTTGATCCCGAGCAGCTTGTTCACCTCGGCGCGCTCCTGCATCGTCACGAGCCCGCGGTCGGAGTGCGCAAGCGTGAGGTGGCCGCGCTGGGAGAACATGAGGTTGAAATCGAGATCCTTCGAGAGCCGCTCGTACAGGCGCACGCTCTCGCGGTAGAACTCGGCGCCCTCGGGCGTCCGGTAGTTCGCGCGGATGATCGTCGTGTTCCGGCCCGACGCGCCGGAGCCGATGTACGACTTCTCGAGGATGCAGACGTCCTTGATGCCGTGGCGCTTGGCGAGGTAGTACGCGGTCGCGAGCCCGTGCGAGCCACCACCGACGATCACGACGTCGTAGCGGCGCTTGAGCTCGCCGCGGGGACGCCACATCCGCTTCGGGAAGAAGATCTCCTTCACGCGCCGTATCCCCCTTCGTTGGCCAGCCCCGCGATCGCATCGAGCACGACCTCGGCGACGTAGTGCCCGAGCTCCTGCGCGAAGTACGCGCGGAAGCGCTCGTCTTCGTCCCGAATCACGATCGCGCTCACGCGCGCGAACCCGCCCGCGGTGGGGAGCGCGTCGAGGTCGAGATCCGTGAGGCGCCGCAGCAGCCTCTCCCCCTCCAGGCCGAGCCCGGCGAGCGAGCACGTCATGTCGTAGGCGCGAACTCCGGTTTCCCGCAGCCGCTCGACGACGTCGATCGGGTCCCCGCCGACGAGCAGCAGTCCCCGTTTCGGAGACAGTCGAACGAGCTCTTCGTCGGGGTGGGCCTCGACGAGTGCGAGGTCGCCTCGAACCTCGACCTTCCCGTCGAGCGAGAGATCGCGGAGCGTGTCCGGAGCGTCGGCGAGCGCGCGAGCGAGCGGTGAGGCAAGCGTCTCCGGAGCACAACGCGCCGACGACAGGAACTCGAGGGCGCTCACCGCCCAACCTCAGTTGGGCGGTGAGCGTGGAGGGGTGTGGGGAACCGGGAGGTTCCCCACGTTCTCAGGAAGAAGGGGGCGCATGGGGGAAACATGGTTTCCCCCATGAACGCGAGCCGAAGGCGAGCGTTGTTCATGCGCGCATCCGCTCCCCTGCCGGGTCGTAGAAGGAGCCGTGCGTCACGCGAGCGCCGAGCAGGCGACGGTCGACGCGGATCTCCACGCGAGTCCCGCTCTCGGCGCGGTCCGGCGGAAGCCAGGCGAGCCCGATCACTGCACCCACCTGGTCGCTCCGTCGCGCGCTCGTCACGCGACCGGACGGCCACCCGTCGATCACGATCTGCGCACCCTCCGGCGGGACGACGTCTTCCTCCATCGTGAACCCGACGAGCTTCTCGCGCTCGTCGCGCTCGGCGAAGTGCTCGAGGGCGAACTTGCCGACGAAGTCGTCCTTGTCCATCTTCGGAAGCCACGCCATGTTGGACGAGAGGAGGTTCGACTCGGAGTCCGTGTCCTGGCCCACGATGATGTGGCCCTTCTCGAGGCGAAGGACCCGCTGCGGCTCGAGCCCGAACGGCCTCGCGCCTTCGGCAACGAGACGATCCCAGAGGTACTCGCCCGCAGGGCTCGGGAAGTGGAGCTCGTAGCCGAGCTCCCCGACGAACCCGATCCGCAGTGCGAGGCACGGGACTCCGGCGACGTCCACGTGCTGCGCGTCCAGGTAGCGGAACTCGTCTGTACCGAGGTCTGCCTCGGTCAGCCGCTGGAGAGCGTCACGAGCCTGCGGCCCCGCGAGGTTCAGCGCACACAGAGCGCCGGTCACGTTCACGATCTCCGCGTCGTACCCCCAGACGGCGTTCCACCACTCGAACCAGGCCGTGACCGCATCGGCGCCTGTCGACGTCGTCGTGACGTAGTAGAGGTCGTCGGCGAGCCGGGCGACCGTGCCGTCGTCCATGATGCGGCCGCCGTCCGAGGTCAGAACGCCGTAGCGAATCCGCCCGGGCTTCAGGTCGGCGAACCGGTTCGGATACAGGCGCTCGAGGAGGTCGGCGGCCTCGGGCCCCTCGACGAGCAGCTTTCCGAGCGTGGAGACGTCGATGACACCGAGCGAGTCGTGCACGGCGCGGACTTCCTCCTCGGGCTTCTCGCCGTACGCGTAGGGCCGCTTCCACGGCCCGGCCCACATCATCTTGGCCCCGAGCTCCTCGTGCCGGAAGTGGATCGACGTCCTGCGTGTCGGCTCGAGATGACACCCGGCCAGCAGTCCGAGCTCGACCGGCGCCCAGGGAGGGCGAGCGGTGGTCGAGCCGATCGACGACTCGTAGACGTGCCGCTCCTTGGCGTACAGCCTGATGCTCGGGAGCTGACAGAGCTTCCCCTGGCACGGCCCCATCGTCACGGTCGTGTACCGCTTCGCCAGCTCGATCGAGTCGAAGCCCTCGTCGATCGCGCGCTTGACGTCCTTCGTCGTCACGTCCTCGCAGACGCAGACGAAGCACTTCCCGCGGCCCTCGTACGACGGAGCGACACCTGCGCGCTCGATGCCCTCGCCCGTCACGCTCCCGACCGCCTCGACGCCGTCCGGCAGCTCAGTGGGGACGAAGACGCCACGCGTCTCGTCGTACTCGACCCGCGCGCCTGCTTCGGCGAGGAGCGCATACGCAGGCTGTCGCCCGCCGGCGACCACCAGAAGATCGCAGTCCACCGAGTCGCCCCCGACGACGACGCGGCGAACCTGTCCGCCGCGACCTCGCGCCTCGAGCTCGCGAACGCCCTCCCGCAAATCGACGACCCGCGGGACGGCGACACCGGCCTCCCGGAGCACGTCGGCGGTCTCGAGACCGCGATCGTCGGCGGCCACTACGACAGCGCGACTGCCGGGCTGCAGCGAGAAGTCCCGTGCCAGCCGCCGTACGCCCTCCGGCAGCATCACGCCGGCGAGGTCGTTGCCGGGAAAGACGAGCGGCTGCTCCACGGCCCCCGTGGCAACGACGATCCGCTCCGCCCGATAGCGGTAGAGAACCGTCCCGCAGTCCACGGGTACGAGATTTCCCTCCCAGATGCCGAGCGCCCGGCCGGGTGCGAGCACCTCGACGCCAGCCAGATCGGCGCCGTGCATGCCCGACCCCTCGTCGACGAGCACGACACCCGGGCCTGCGGTCGCGGCCGCGAGCGCCGCGGCGCGCCCCGCCTGGCCTCCGCCCACGACCAGCACTCGCGCCCGACGATGCTCGACGTCGTACCGCCGGGAATGGCCCGCGTGCTCGTCGAGGCGCCCGAGCCCGGCCACGCCTCGCAGGAACTTCTCGTAGAGCGGCCACATACGCCGGGGCCGGATCATCGTCCGGTAGTAGAAGCCAACCGGTGTGAACGGCCCGCCGACCTTGTCGACCACGCTCAGGAAGTCCATGTCGAGACGGCCGAACACGTTCTGGGGCGTGACGACCGCGCCTTCATGCAACGGCTCCACGCAAACACGGACGTTCGGCACACCGTCCACGGTCATCATGCAGTTCGGGCAGTGACCCGAGCAGCAGAGCAGGCCGCGCGGCCGGTGGTACTTGAACGAGCGCGAGAACACGCGGCGGCCGTTCGCGAAGAGCGCCGAGCCGATCGTGTCTCCCCGAAAGCCCTGGAGCTCGGACTCTCCCAGGCGAAACCGGAGCGTCTCGCCCCGGTCGATCAGCTCTCCTCGTTGCGGTGGCAGTCTCACGCTGGACGGGTCGGCTCGGGTAGGGAGACGGAGAGCACCTCGTTCGTCCGAGTGTCGCGCTCGGCGAGGAACCACTCGCCACAGCCCTGACGGTGCTGCCACCATTCGCGCTGCTGCCCAGCGACGTTGTCGCGGAAGTACACGTAGTCCGTCAACTCCCGCAACGTCGGCGACGCCTTCGGCCTCGACGTGACTTCGCCGAAGTACGCGAACTCGTCGACAGGGCGTGGCCCGCAGTACGGGCAAGGCAGGAGAAACGACATCAGAATTGCACTATCAACAACACCGTGCCAATATCTGCAACGAAACTACACCCATGGCCCGCACCCGTCAACCTTCTACCCGTCGAATCGGCGCAGCGGAACGAGCGATCGCCATGCTCGACACGCTCGCCGAAGGCGGCGAGCTCGGGACGAACGAGATCGCCCGGCGAACCGGCATGACGCCGAGCACGGTCTCCCGCCAGCTCGGGACGCTCGCAGCGTCCGGGCTCGTCGAGCGCGTTCCGGCGACAGGGAAGTACCGCCTCGGCCTGCGCATCGTCCACCTCGCGAATGCTCTCCTCGCACGGCTCGACGTACGTACCGTCGCGCGCCCTCATCTCGAAGAGCTCGTCCGTCGAACCGGCGAGACGGCGACCCTGTCCGTTCCGGGCGAAGATGACGCCATCACGATCGACTTCGTGTCCGGCGCGCATCACGTCCAGCCCGTCTCCCAGCTCGGCCGGCCGTCGATCGCCCACGCGACCTCGGCGGGCAAGGTCATGCTCGCGTTCTCCGGCCGCACGCTTCCGGCCGGCACGCTTCGCGCCTTCACCTCCCTCACGATCACGGACGCGAGAGAGCTCGCGCTCGAGATCGCCCGCGTGCGCGAGCAGGGCTGGGCGCAGGCGGTCGGGGAGCGAGAGCCGGGCCTCTCCGCGATCGCGGCCCCGATCCGCTCGAGCCGCGGCGACCTGGAGGCGATCGGCGCGCTCCAGGGCCCGAGCTCGCGCTTCGATGCTTTCGCGATCGACGCTGCTCGTCCCCTGCTGCTGGAGGCGACGACCGCCGTCTCGCGCGAGCTGGGCTGGAGCGGGTAGCAGGCCGCGAGCGACCTCCTACGCAGATCGTACGAGCCGCTCGCCGAGCGCCCTGACGCTCGCACGCAGCTCGTCGGGCTCCCGCACCTCGAAGCCGCAGCCGAGCCCCGCGAGCACCGAGGCCATCCACTCCAGCGAGCTCACTCGCATGCGGAGCAGCGTCTTTCCGCCCTCGTCGACGAGCTCGGCGAGCGTTCCCGGAACGCGTCGCACCGCCTCGTCCACGGGAAGGTCGAGCAGCACCTCGACCTCGTGCGGCCAGCGGACCTGCGCAATCGACGTGGTCACGTGAGCGACCGCGTCGAACCCCTCGGGGGGCCCGACCGCCGCGTCGTCACGGACGGACGCACGTCGCACCCGGTCGACCCTGAACGTGCGCAGGGCATCGCGACCGTGGTCGTGGGCCGCGAGGTACCAACGGCCCGAGTGCACGACGAGCCCGAGCGGGCTCAGCTCCCTGCGTGACGCCTCTCCTGCGAACGACCGGTACGAGATCCTGACCCTCCTGCGGCGGCGGATCGCGTCGGCGAGGCGGAGCACGGTGTCCCCGGCGACCGGTGCACCGGCAGTGGGAGTCGACGTGAAGGCGAGCGTCGTCTCGAGCGCCTCGACGCGACGCCGCAGCCCGTCGGGGAGCACGCGATGGATCTTCGCCAGCGCTCCGTCGACCGCCTCCGCCGACCCTGAGAGCCCGAGTCGACCAGCGGTCACGGCGCCGAGGGCGACGACGACGGCCTCGTCGTCCGACAGCATCAACGGAGGCAACCGGAACCCGGGTCGAATCCGGTATCCACCGCCGACACCTCGCTGCCCCTCGACAGGGATGCCGAGAGCCTGGAGCGCGGTGATGTAGCGCCGGGCCGTGCGCGGGTCGATAGACAGCCGGTCCGCGATCTCCCGGCCAGTCGTCAGCGTCTGCGCCTGGAGGATCTCGAGGAGCTCGAGGAGCCGTGCGGTGGGCGTCAGCACGCTCGGAGTCAAGCACACATAGAGGGCGAGATCCGCCCTATTTCCGAACTAGCGTTGCAGACACGCGAGGAAAGGAGGCAGGTGTGAGCACGGCTGAGTGCACGAAGCAGGGAGCCCACGACTTCGACTTCTTGCTGGGCCGCTGGGAGGTCCGGAACCACCGCTTGCTGGAGCGTCTCGCCGGATCGGACGCCGGATCAAGGCAGTGGGAGGAGTTCGAGGCGACCGCGGCCGCGCGCCCGCTTCCCGGTGTCCTCGGAAACGAGGATCTGTTCTGCACGGATCACGACGGCGGCTTCGTCGGGATGTCGTTCCGCTTCTTCGACCCGGAGACCGAGCTGTGGTCGATCTACTGGGCGGACAGCCGCCGCCCCGGCAGGCTCGACCCGCCGCTCGTCGGCTCGTTCGCCGGTGACACGGGAGTCTTCGAAGGGACGGACTTCTTCGACGGCCGCCCGATTCTGGTTCGGTTCACCTGGTCCGGAGTCACAACCGCGGAGCCGCGCTGGGAGCAGGCGTTCTCCACCGACGCCGGCGAGACCTGGGAGACGAACTGGGTCATGGAGTTCACTCCGGCCGGAGACCCACGCTGAGCGCTCTCGGTCAGCCCGGCGCCCAGCCGAGCACGGCGACGACCCTTCCCGGAGACGACTACCGACACATCTCAAAGCTCGCCCGGCCGGAGTCGAGGCTCCTGCTCGGAGACGCGATCCTGAAGTGGTACGACATCGCCCCGGAGGAGGCACCGGTGCCGCTCGCGATCCGCGCGCTCGCGCGGCGCAACCTGCGGGACGCGTCAAAGGCCGGCGAGCTCGGCCTCTCCGACGACCGCGGGTTCGTCATCCTCCACCGCTGCGGCGAGAGCTTCTACTTCCTCCTCGTCTCGACCTGGCGCAACGACAACGAGCTCTGGGAGACCGCCTGGGCGAAGGGCGGTGACCATGACATCTCGTTCCGCCCGTGGCTCGTCGGCGGGCGGCACCGACCGACATTCTGCGTGTGGGAGCTGGGCGCGGTCCTCCACGAACGCGAGGCGTGGACACGGTTCCTCTGCTCGACGCGTGACGAGGTCGCGCTGCAGGCGTACCTGCAGGACTCGTACGAGGGGCCCGTGTGAGCCTGACCCTGGTTATGCTCGGCGTCGATGGCGACAGTGAGCGCGATCATGTCCCGCGAAGTCCTCAGCGTCTCCCCAGAAGTGACCATGACGGACGCGGCGAAGCGGATGTCCGGAGGACGGGTGGGAGCGGTGCTCGTGCTGGAGGGAACGACGCTCCGCGGGATCCTGACCGAGAGAGACGTCCTCCGGGCGGTCGCTGAAGGTCGGGTCGAAGGATCGACCGTCGGGGACTGGATGACGCGAGATCCCGAGACGATCGAGCCCACCGAGTCGGCGGACATGGCCGCGACGCTCATGATCCACGGCGGATTTCGGCATCTCCCGGTCGTGGAGGGCCTGAGCGTGGTCGGCATCGTCTCGATCCGGGACCTCATGCGCGTCGTGCTCGACGACGCAGCGCCGCGCGGCGTCTAGCGACCGTCACGGGGTGCAGTTCGACACGAAGCTCGCGGTCGTCCTCCGAGACGACCTCGAGGTCTGGCAGAAGACGAACGTCACCGCGTTTCTTGTGAGCGGCATCGCCGGAACCGTCCCCGGCGTCGTCGGCGAGCCGTACCGGGACGCCTCGGGCAACGAGTACCTGCCGATGTTCGTCCAGCCGGTCCTCGTCTACGAGGCGGACGCCGCCGCGCTCCGGCGGGCGTACGAGCGCGCGCTGGCCCGCGATGTCAAGGTCGCCGTCTACACCTACGAGTTGTTCGCGACGGGTCACGATGAGGCGAACCGTGCTGCGGTGGCCGGGGTTCCGGCCGAGGATCTCGACCTCGTCGGCCTCGCGTTTCGCGCAGAGCGCAAGACGGTCGACAAGATCGTCGACCGACTGCGCTTCCATCCCTAGCCTGGAGCCCGGGCCGTAGAGTCGGGTCGTGACGTTCGGCATGCGCGGAGCGCTCGCTGTTGTGTCGTTCGCGGCGACTCTGCTCCTCGCTGCGTGCAGTGGTCGGGAAGACGCCGACAGCGGGAAGATGCGCCTCACGCTGACGGACGATGGATGTACCTACGAAGGCACCAGGACGCCGGAAGCACCGATGTTCACGATCGCGGTCGAGAACCAGACCGGGTACTTCGGTGCCTTCGCGCTCGGCTCGATCGCCGGGAACTCGACGATCGATGATCTGGAGCCGTATCTCGACAAGGCGCAAGAGCAGTTCCAGCGCAATGGAACGCTTCCCAACTGGCCACCGTTCTACGAGCAGGTGGTCCGCTCGGGCGTGGACGCCGGATCGAGCAGCTTCCTGCCCGCAAGCGTCCCGGCCGGCAGATACGCGCTCGTGTGCTTCGTCGACGACCTCCCGACATGGAAGGTCTATACCGCCGCACAGCTCGACGTAACCGGGTAGCGCTCCAGCGCGCAGCTCAGGAGTGGATCAGCTGCCGGGGATCCAGTCGGTCCCGGCGAGCGGGACCTTCGCCATTGCCGCTGCCTCCACGGTGAGCGCGACGAGGTCCTCCGGCTCGAGGTTGTGCACGTGTGACTTCCCGCACGCGCGCGCGAGCGTCTGCGCCTCGAGCGTGAGCACGCGCAGGTAGTTCGCCACCTTGCGGCCGCCGACGACGGGGTCGAACCGAGCCGCGAGCTCGTCGTCCTGCGTCGAGATCCCCACGGGGTCCCGCCCCGCCTGGTAGTCGTCGTAGAAGCCGGCGGAGCTCCCGATCTGCCGGTACTGATCCTCGTACTCCGGGCTGTTGTCGCCCATCGCGACGAGCGCCGCGGTGCCGATCGACACCGCGTCGGCGCCGAGCGCGAGCGCCTTGGCGACGTCTGCGCCGCTTCGGATCCCACCCGAGACGATCAGCTGCACCTGACGATGCATGCCGAGCTCGGAGAGCGCCTCGACCGCGATCCTCGTCGCGGGAAGCGTGGGGATGCCGACGTGCTCGATGAAGACGTCCTGCGTCGCAGCCGTGCCGCCCTGCATGCCGTCGACGACGATCACGTCCGCGCCCGCTTTCACGGCGAGCTGAACGTCGTAGTACGTCCTCGTGGCGCCGACCTTGACGAAGATCGGCTTCTCCCAGTCGGTGATCTCGCGAAGCTCGTGGATCTTGATCTCGAGGTCGTCGGGCCCCGTCCAGTCCGGGTGACGCGACGCGCTGCGCTGGTCGATCCCCTTGGGAAGGTCGCGCATGGCGGCGACGCGGTCGGAGATCTTGTGGCCGAGGAGCATGCCTCCGCCGCCGGGCTTGGCACCCTGGCCGACGACCACCTCGATCGCGTCGGCCCGCCGCAGGTCGTCCGGGTTCATCCCGTACCGAGAGGGAAGCAGCTGGTAGACGAGCGTCTCCGAGTGCTCGCGCTCCTCGTTCGTCATGCCCGCCGTCGCCGGTCGTCGTCGAGGTTCCGACCTCGGTCGCTCCGCGGCCGAGAGCCTCCTTGGCCGGAGCCGAGAGGGCTCCGAAGCTCATTCCGGCGATCGTGACCGGGATCTTCAGCTCGAGCGGCGAGCGCGCGAAGCGCGTCCCGAGCACGACGTCGGTCGCGCACTTCTCGCGGTAGCCCTCGAGCGGGTAGCGGGAGATGCTCGCGCCGAGGACGAGCAGGTCGTCGAAGTGCGGGAGGCGCCTCTTCGCACCGAAGCCGCGGATGTCGTAGATCCCCTCGCGCGCCGCGCGCTGAATCTCCGCGATGGCAGCGCGATCGAAGAGGTACGACTCACGGAGGCCCCACGGCCGTTCGGTGTCCGTGGACATCAGTACGCACCCACGTTGTCGATCTTGAAGTTGTAGAGCTGCCGCGCGGAGCCGTACCGGCGGAAGTCGGCGGGGTCCGCGTCGATCTCCGCTGCCTCGAGCAGGCCCGCGAGCTGCGTGACGTGCTCCTCCCGCAGCTCCTTCTCGATGCAGTCGGCTCCGAGCCCCGCGACCGAGCCGCGAACGTAGAGGCGCGCCTCGTAGATCGAGTCCCCGAGCGCCTCGCCCGCGTCGCCGCACACGACGAGCGAGCCCGTCTGCGCCATGAACGCGCTCATGTGCCCGACCGAGCCGCCGACGACGATGTCGATCCCCTTCATCGAGATCCCGCAGCGTGACGACGCATTTCCGCGTACGACGAGAAGCCCACCGCGCCCGGTCGCGCCTGCCGACTGGCTCACGTTGCCGTCGACGACCACGAGCCCGGACATCAGGTTCTCGGCGATCCCGGTCGAGGCGTTGCCGTGCACTCGCACCGTCGCGAGCTTGTTCATGCCCGCGCAGTAGTACCCGACGTGCCCGTCGATCTCGACCACGACATCGGCGTCGATCCCGCAGGCGAGCGCATGAGCGCCGTTCGGGTTGAGGAGACGCCAGTGCTTGGGGCCGGGCTTCGCGGCGAGGTCGTGCAGCCGCTGGTTGAGCTCGCGGAGCGGAGTCGATTCGAGGTCGACGACCTCGAGGTCAGTCGCGTCTGCCGCGCGAACGGCCATCAGGCTGCGGCGGGCTCCTTCTCCCACGCGTAGACGACTCCCGGCTCGGGCTCCCATGCGCGCGCATCGGCGGCACCGGGCAGGACGGCGATCGCCCGCCACTCGGAGGACATCGCGACCCAATCGTCGGTCTCCGCGAGAACAGCCGGCTTGCAGGCGATCGGATCGCGCAAGACCGCGAAGCCATCGGCGGTCCCGACGGCGAACGTGTAGAAGCCGTCCAGGTCCGCGAGGCAGCCCTCGAGTGCCTGTTCGAGCGAGGCGCCCTCGCGCATGCGCCAGGCGAGGTACCCGGCAGCGACCTCGGTGTCGTTCTCGGTCTGGAATCCGATTCCCTCGCGGCGCAGGTTCTCGCGTAGTCGGTTGTGGTTCGAGAGCGACCCGTTGTGGACGAGGCACAGGTCGAGACCGGTCGAGAACGGGTGCGAGCCCTCCGTCGTCACGCGGCTCTCCGTCGCCATGCGCGTGTGACCGAGAGCGTGCGTCCCTCGGAAGTCCTCGAGCGCGAACGCAGCCACGAACTCCTCGGGCAAGCCGGTCTCCTTGTAGATCTCGATGATCGCGCCGGCGCTCATGACGCGGAGGTCCGGACGACTCTCGTGAATCCAGCCCTCCGAGTCGGCCGCATCGGCACCGACCACGAAGACGGCGTGGCTCGCTCTGATCGATGGCTCCTCGCACGTGCCGAAGGCGTCGCGGAGCCCGTCCATCACACCGCCCCAGTGCTCGCGCGGGTCGGCCGAGTAGAGCGTCAGCTTGCTCGAGCCGCCCGGCACGGGATCGCGGTACACGGCGACCCCCGCAGAGTCGGGCCCGCGGCTCGACATCTGAACGAGCATCGCAGCGAGGTGCTCGCCGAGGCGCTCCTCGACGTCGGAGGACTTGGCGAAGAGTCCGACGATTCCACACATATGTTCAGAAGGTACACAGTCGAGTTGGCATGAAAACGCTATTTGCGCCCATCGTTGCCTGCTCGCATATGGAGAAAACCTCCATATACCTCAGAACCGGGTCAGATACTCGCGGAGCTCCCACGGCGTCACTTGCTCGTGGTAGCGATCCCACTCCTCGCGCTTCACGCGGATGAAGTAGTCGACGTAGTCCTCGTCGCGCCCGCGCCCGAGCGCCTTCCTGAGCACCTGGCACTCCTCGAGCTCGTGCGTCGCTTCGAGCAGGTTGGCCGGAAGGGTCTCGAGCCCGCGCGACCGCAGCTCGTCGTATCCGATCGTGTACAGGTTGTCCGTGTTCGGCTCCCCGGCCTCGAGCCCGTTCTCGATCCCGTCGAGACCGGCCGCGAGTACGGCGGCCGCAGCGAGGTACGGGTTGCACGAGCCGTCGACCGTCCTGTCCTCGACACGTCCTGGGCCAGGGATACGGAGCATCTGCGTCCGGTTGTTGTAGCCGTACGAGATCCACACGGGTGCCCATGTCGCCCCGCTCTGGGTCGTGCCGACCTTCAGGCGCTTGTACGAGTTGACGGTCGGCGCCGTCAGCGCGCTGTAGGCACGCGCGTGCTTCTTCAGCCCCCCGACGAACTTGTACGCCGTCTCTGAGAGCCCGAGGCCGCGCGGATCCGACTCGTCGAGGAAGAGGTTCGTGTCGCCGTCCCAGAGCGACATGTGGAAGTGGCAGCCGTTCCCCGTGAGCTCCGAGAACGGCTTCGGCATGAAGGTCGCGATCATGCCGTGCTGCTCGGCGAGCGTGTGCACCATGTACCGGAAGAAGACGGCGCGATCGCAGGAGACGAGCGCGTCGTCGTAGGTGAAGTTCTGCTCGAACTGCCCGTTTGCGTCCTCGTGGTCGTTCGCGTAGTTGCCCCAGCCGAGGTCGTTGCAGTACGTCGAAACCGTGGTCAGGAAGTCGTAGCGGCGGGTGAGCCCCGCGATGTCGTAGCACGGCTTCTCGAGGGTGTCGTAGCGATCTGCGATCTCGATCGACCCGTCCTCTCGCTGCGTCACGAGGAAGTACTCGAGCTCGAGCCCCATCTTGAACTCGTAGCCCTTCTCCCGTGCCTGGGCGACCACGCGCCGCAGGATCGTGCGCGGGCAGTACGGCCACTCCTCGCCCTCGACCGTCACGTCGCATGCGAAGCGCGCGAGGTTCTCCTGCCACGGTACGGGCGTGTACGTGTCAAGGTCCGGGATCGCTGCGATGTCGGGATCGCTCGGCACCTGACCGATCTCACCCGCGGCGAATCCGGCGAATCCGGCACCGTCCGACACCAGTCCGTCGAGGTCCTCCCTGGACCGGACCGGCACGAGCTTCGCGCTCGGCCGTGCGTACATGTCGACGAACTGCGCGAAGACGAACTCGACCCCGCGCTCCTGCATCTGCTTCCACACGGCATCGACGGCGGATCCAGCCATAAGAGCGCCTCCCTTCTCGATCATCCTGCGCCCGGAATCCGCGCGAGCGGATTCCGACCCGGCGCAAAGCTGAGCATCTGGAGGCATAGGCCTACCACGCGATTTCCCCGCGATGGAAGGTGCGAATTCCACACCTTCGCACGGGTTATGTGTTCGGTTTTGCCGCCTGCCTAGTGCGCGGGTGTCTTCGCCGTTCCCAGAGCAAGGTCGAGCTTCACCATCTTCACGGCGATCTCGATCATCAGCCAGTCGTCGCGGCGCAGGTCGAGCCCGGACAGCTCGGCGATTCGGCGAAGGCGCTGGCGAAGCGTGTTCGGGTGGACGAAGAGAGCCTCGGACGTGGCGCTGATGTTCCCGTGGCGACGGAGGAACTCCTCGAGCGTGGTCACGAGCTGCGAGCCACGCTGTGCGTCGTACTCTGCAAGCCGCCCGACGGCGTCGACGGTCGCATCGCGAATGCCGCCGTCCACCGCGACCCGGAGCAGGTACTTGTACGCGCCGAGATCCTCGTAGGAGAGGACGGCCGGCTCGCCGCGGATCACGATCGTCCCCATGAGCGCCTGCTGAGCCTCCGCGAAGCCGTCGGTGAACGTCTCTTGTCCCTTGCATACGCTCGACACCCCGACCGAGAGCGGGCGCTCGACCTCGCCGTGGATCTTGCGAACGCGCTCCAGGATTGCCTCCGAGCCGCCATGCGGGAGCCGGACGATCGCCCGCAGCGACTCCTCGCGCCGGTCGAAGAGCGAGCCCGGTGCAGCGGATCGAAGAGCGCGCTCGAACACGTCGTCGGGTGGCTCGGCGACGAGCACCACGTGCGGAAGGTCGAGGTCGCAGCCGAGTCTCGCGGCACGCCCCTCCAGGTCTCCACGCGGCCGCCCGCCCGCGAGCTCCTCGAAGAAGTCCTTGATCAGGTTCTTCTCCGTGAGCTGCTCGATCACCTGGACCTTCTTGATCCCCACCGAAACCTGACTCGCGACCGCGCGACCGAGCTCGACGCGCGCGCTTCCCTCGGCGACGAGCAGCCCGATGAGCTCGCCGTTCGCGACGAGCGGCACTGCAAGCCTGGCGCTGCGGCCTCCGCGTGCGAGCTCGGGGCCGAGCTCGGCGAGGCCGAGCGTGGCGCGCGCCGTGCCGGGCTCGGGGTCGCTTGCGAAGCGCTGGAGCTCCTCGCTCGACGGCTCGAGGAGATAGACGTGGCAGGCGCGCGCGGCGAGCAGAGGACGTGCGCCCTCGACGACGGTCTGCAGCAGCTCGTCGAGCGCACCAGAGCCCGCGATCGCCTCGGCGAGCTCGGTGAGCTGCTCGAGCTCCGCGACCCGGACTCTTGCCTCCTCGTAGAGCGATGCGTTCTCGATCGCACCGGCTACGAGCGCAGCGGACGCCACGAGAAAGTCGACCTCGTCGTCCGAGAACTCGCGGGGCGCCTCCGTGTGGGCCGTGATGACGCCGATCACGTCGCCCCCACGTCCGACGACCGGAACGGCGAGAAGCGACTGGAACTTCTCCTCCTCGAGCTCCGGGAAGTACTTCGTCCGCGGGTCGGACAGGGCGTTCTCGCGGATGAACGCCGCCTCGCCACGCTCGGCCGCCCACCAGGCGAGCCCTTCGCCGCGCTCGATGACGACCTTGCCGGCCTGCCGCTCGTACGGCGACGACGCGGCTCGCAGCTCGAGCCGCTCCCCATCCTCCGAGAGCAGGTACACGAAGCAGGCGTGGACACCGCCCCCCTCGGACATGAGCCGCACGACGGCACGGAGAACCTCGGTCAGCTCGAGCGACGACGCAACCGTCGAGACGATCTGATGGAGCGTTCTCTCGCCTGCTCGCAGAGCCACGTGAAGGCCGATCGTAAGTTGGGAGCCCTCGAGAGTCCAGCTAGTGGCGCGCGGCGGCTCCGGCGTGGCGCGTGAAAGCGCCCGTCTCCACGATGTCTGCGATCTGCTCCACGGCGAAGCGGATCTCGTCGTCGGAGGTGAAGAAGTGCGGTCCGATCCGGATCCCGGCGCCCGGACGGAAGTCGCAGAGGATGCCGCGCTCCTCGAGCTCCGCGTACACCGCGCCCGCCTCGGGCACGCCGACGATCACCGCACCGCCACGCCGAGCCGGGTCGCGTGGGCTCAGCACCTCGAACCCGAACCCGTCCGCGAGCTCGACGAGTAGCTCGGTCTGCCGGAGCGAGCTTCTCGCGGATCCGGTCGACACCGATCTCCTCGACGAGGTCGTAGCCCGCGGTCGCCGCATAGTGCGCCGCCGGGTTGGGAGTCCCGGTCAGGAACCTCGCGACGCCGCTCGCACGCTCGAGCTGCTCCTCGAAGGCGAACGGACGCGCATGCGCCTGCCAACCGGTGTACGTCGGCTCGAGTGACTCGACGAGATCCGGGCGGACGTACAGCCAGCCGTTCCCCGGCCCTCCGCAGAGCCACTTCACCGAGCCTCCGACCGCGAAGTCCACACCGAGCGCGCTGACGTCGAGCGGGACGATCCCGGCCGACTGGTAGCAGTCGAGGACCACGTGTGCGCCGACCTCGTGTGCACGGCGCACGATCGGCTCGACGTCCTGGATCTCGCCCGCCTTGTAGAGCACGTGACTGATCGGGACGAGGAGCGTGCGCTCGTCGATCCGCTCGACGACCTCCGCGTCGTCCTCGCACACGACCACCTCGAGGTCGGGCTGCGCCTGGTAGAGGTAGCGCACGGACGGGAAGTTCCCGCGCTCGTAGACGACGCGGTTCCGAGCCGGGTCGACGGGGCGGAAGCACGAGAGCACGATCGCCTCCGCAATCGCCACGTTCTGGTGCATCACCGTCGAGCCGGGCGGCGCCCCGATGATTCGGCCGACCTGGTCGCCGACCCGAAGCGGCGTGTCCCACCAGCCCTCGGCCCACGAGCGGATCCCGCGCTCGGACCACATGCGTGCGTACTCGGCGAGACGGTCCGCCGCCTGGCGCGGCATCGGGCCGAGCGAGTGGCTTACCAGGTACGTCGTATGCTCGAGAATCGGGAACTCGGAGCGGTAGTCGAGGAGGTCGCGCATGAGCCGGAGTCTGCCCGAGATGGACGATTGGGATGCCTTCTTCGACGAGAGCTACCTGCGCACGTATCTGCCGTCCCTGGACGAGGAGCGGACTCGCGGCGAGGCGCTCGGTGCGGTCGCTCTGACGGGACTCGCGCCCGGCGCTGAGATCCTCGACTGTCCGACCGGATTCGCCCGCCATGCGATGGTGCTCGCAGAGGCCGGCTACCGCGTCACCGGGCTCGACCGCTCGGAGACGATGCTCGCGGAAGCCGAGCGGCGGCGCGGGGACTCGGACTGGCCGCAACTCGTTCGCGGCGACTATCGCGAGCTGCCGTTCCCGGACGCGAGCTTCGACGCGGTGCTCAACCTGTTCTCGTCGCTGGGCATGCTCGAGCGCGACGAGGACATCGGTGTCCTCCGCGAGTTTCGGCGCGTGCTGCGACCCGGCGGCGCGCTCATCCTGGAGACGGGTCATCGCGACGCGATAGCCCACTTCTCACGGGCGAACCCGTTTCGCGCCTGGAGCCGACTCGCGGACGGCGCGCTGTTCCTGCAGGAGATCGAGACGGACTGGGTCGCCGGAACGAGCTCCGCCCTCCACCTGGTCGTTACGCCTGAAGGCGAGCGGATCGAGCGTCGCTACTTCCACCGCGTGTACTCGGTGAAGGAGTGGGCCGAGATGCTGCGCGAGGCCGGGTTCTCGGACGTGCAGGCGTTTGGCGGTTGGGACGAAACGACGCCGGCGACACCCGACACCTGGCGACTGATCGTGCGCGCTCGCAATGGCTTGAAGTAGGGTCGCGCCGGTGGCCACGCGCGTCCGCTTCGACCGCTTCTACACGTACGCAGATCTGAACGAGTTGCTCGACGCGTGGGCGTCCGAGTTCCCCACGCTCTTCCGTTCGGAGTCGATCGGCACCTCGTACGAGGGCCGGGAGATCCCTCTTGTCACGGTGACGAACGGCGAGACCGGCCCGGCAGACGAGAAGCCTGCCGTCATCGTCCATGCGCAGATCCACGCGATGGAGTTCACGGGCACGACCGCCGCCCTCACCTTGCTCGACCGGCTCCTGCATGGATACGGCGAGGACGAGAAGGTCACGGCGGCCCTCGATACCCGCACCTTCTACGTCGTCCCGCGCGTGAACCCGGACGGCGCCGAGGCCGGCCTCGCGGACGGGCGCTTCCGCCGCTCGAGCGTGCGGCCCTACCCACGGGAGGAGCTGCTGGACGGCCTGCACCGCGAGGACGTCGACGGCGACGGGCGCGTGCTGATGATGCGCCAGCGCGATCCGAACGGTCCCTGGAAGCCGCACCCGGACGACCCTCGCCTGCTCGTCGCGCGCAGGCCGGACGATCTCGAGGGCGAGTTCTACCGCGTCTTCCCAGAGGGGACGATCCAGAACTGGGACGGTGTCACGGTCTCGATCGCCCCGTCCCTCGAAGGTCTCGACCTGAACCGCAACTGGCCGGCCGAGTGGGCGCCGGAAGCGGAGCAGCAGGGTGCCGGGCCCTACCCGGTGTCCGAACCGGAGGTGCGCGCGCTCGTGGAGGCGATCGTCGCCCGGCCGAACATCACGAGCTACATCGGCTACCACACGTTCTCGGGCGTCCACCTGCGGCCGTACTCGGGGCACGCGGACGACGACTTCCCGACCGCCGACCTCAGGGCGTACCGGCTCATGGGCGAGGAGGCGACGCGGCTCACCGGCTATCCGGCCATCTCGATCTTCCACGACTTCAAGTACGACCCGAAGATGGTGATCAAGGGTGGCGACGTCGACTGGGTCTACGACTTCCTCGGCGCCTTCGCGTGGGTCACCGAGTTCTGGAGCCCGCAGCGCGCGGCCGGGATCGCCGACTACCACTTCATCGACTGGATCCGCGACCACCCTCCGGAGGACGACCTCGCCCTCGTCAAGTTGGCAGACGAGCTCGGCGAGGGGTACGTCGACTGGTACCCGTTCGAGCATCCGCAGCTCGGGCCGGTGGAGCTCGGAGGCTGGAACCTCGTCTACTTCTGGTTCAACCCTCCGCTCTCACGCCTCGAGGAGGAGGTTCGCCCGCACTCCGACTTCGCCCTCTTCCTCGCGCTCGTATCCCCGCGGCTGGTCATCCGGTCGTTCGAGTCGACGCCTGTGGGAGACGGCGCGCATCGGCTTCGGCTCGTGCTCGAGAACACGGGCTGGCTCCCAACGAACGTGACCCAGAAGGCGCTCGACCGGAAGGCCGTGCGACCCATCGAGGTCGACCTCGAGCTTCCCGACGGCGCCCGGGTCGTCACCGGCAAGGAGCGCGAGGAGGCCGGACAGCTCGTCGGGCGGGTAGAGCGACGCGCAGTCATGTGGTGGAACGTCGACCATTCGACGAGCGACCTCTCGAAGGTCGAGTGGGTCGTCGAGGCGCCGGCAGGTGCCCGTGTGGCGGTCGTCGTCCGGCACGAGCGGGCTGGGACCGCCCGCGCCGAGCTCACGCTCTAGGAGGCGTCCGGGCTACAACCGCTTGTGCAGGTGCACGTCCTCGGGCTCGAGCTCGAAGAGCTCCGGCAAGGGCTCGGCGGAAGGCACGAATCCCCGGCCCTGATAGAAGTGAACGGTGTTGGCCGACGGCGTCGCCGAGACGACCATCTCCCGGTCGCCCGCCTCGCGCGCGATGCGCTCGAGCTCGTCGGAAACCCGTCCGCCTATCCCCCGGCCTCGATGCCCGTCGCTCACGTAGAGGGCGACGAGCTGCGCCGTGCTCGGCCGGATGTGAGGTAGCACGACGCCGAATCCCACGAGTCGATCGCCTGCGAAGGCGCCCACTGCCGTCGCACCCGCTCGATCCGCTGCTCGAGCATCTCGAGCAGCGCCGCGACCGAGTACTCGCCGGTTCCCTCGAGGTCCCAGTTCGGCGAGCTGAAGTCGCCTATTCGCTCCTCGAGCCGCGCGCCGTGCTGCACGTACAACGCGTCGATCTTTTCGGTCCGGTCTATCTCCCTGACTCGCTCGAGCTCGGCCGGATCGAGCATCCGGTAGTCGATCGTGTCTCCGTGCATCGCCTTGTAGCTTGCAGACATGCGCGCGATGGTGTTCGACGAGGTTGGAGCGCCACTCCGTGAAGCGGCGCTTCTTCCGGACCCCGAGCCTTCGTCTGGACAGATCCTGCTCCGCGTGCTCGCCTGCGGGGTGTGCCGGACCGACCTCCACATCGTCGACGGCGAACTGGCATGTCCGAAGCTCCCGCTCGTCCTCGGTCATCAGATCGTGGGCGAGGTCGTCGGTGGCAGCGACAGGTTCGCCAAGGGGGATCGCGTGGGAGTGCCGTGGCTCGGGTGGACCGACGGCGACTGCCGCTTCTGCCTCGCGGGGCAGGAGAATCTCTGCGATCGGGCGCTCTTCACCGGTTACGACATGGACGGCGGCTACGGGGAGCTCGCAGTCGCCGACGAGCGCTACTGCTTCCCGATCCCCGCGAGCTACCCGGACGACCAGGCGGCACCGCTGCTCTGTGCCGGCCTCATCGGCTACCGGTCGCTGCGACTCACCGGCGACGCGGAGCGAATCGGCCTGTACGGCTTCGGCGCGTCCGCGCACATCGTCTGCCAGGTCGCGGTGGCGCAGGGACGCCGTGTCTACGCGGGAACGCGTGCGGGTGACGACGAGACACAGGCGTTCGCCCGTTCGCTCGGCGCGGCCTGGGCAGGCGATGCGCTCGCCGGCCCGCCCGAGGAGCTCGACGCCGTCATCGTCTTCGCTCCGGTCGGCGAGCTCATCCCGGCGGCCCTGCATGCGGTGAGGAAGGGCGGCTCCGTGGTCTGCGCCGGCATCCACATGAGCGACATCCCGTCGTTCCCCTACGAGCTCCTGTGGGGCGAGCGAACGGTTCGCTCCGTCGCGAACCTCACGCGTGCGGACGGCGAGGAGTTCCTCGCGCTGGCGCCTACCGTTCCCGTGAGGACGGAGGTCGAGACGTTCCCGCTCGCGCAGGCCAACGAGGCACTTGAGCGCCTTCGGAGCGGCGCGCTCCGCGGGGCTGCCGTGCTCGTCCCCTAGCCGTGGGCTACTGGAACCGCCCGATCTCGACCAGGGCCGACGCGTCGCTCGCGTGGTCGACCTGGAGCGTCGTGTGCTCGATGCCGAACTCCTCCTCGAGGACTCGCTCGAGCTCGCGCCTCCGCCCGTGGCAGTCCTCTCCTCGGCCGACGAGCACATGGGCGGAGAGAGCCGAGAACCCGGACGTGATCGTCCAGATGTGGAGGTCGTGCACCTCGACGACGCCCGGGGACGCGGCCAGGCGCTCGCCGACCGCACGCGTGTCGATGCCTCGAGGCGCCCCTTCCAGGAGAATGGCGGTCGAGTCCCTGAGGATCGACCACGAGCTCGCCAGCACGAGCACGCCGATGAGCACGCTCACGAGTGGGTCGATCTCGAGCCAGCCCGTGGCGAGGATGACCACGGCCGCGACCACGACGCCGAGCGACCCGAGGACGTCCGCGAAGACATGGCGCAGAGCGGCCTCGACGTTGAGGCTGTGTACACGGGCACGCGCGAGCACGACGCCCGCCGCGACGTTGACGCCGACACCGACGAGCGCGATCGCGAGCATCCAGCCTCCAAGGATCTCGGGCGGATCGTCGAACCGCTGGAACGCCGCAACGAAGATCCAGATCGCGAGTGCCACGAGTGCGACACCGTTCGCGAGCGCGGCCAACACCTCGGCGCGCTTGTAGCCGTAGGTGCGCTCGGGGGTGGCAGGTCTCGTCGCGAGCCAGACCGCGAAGAGAGCGACTCCGAGAGCCACGTTGTCGGAGAGCATGTGCACCGCGTCGGCAAGCAGGGCGAGGCTCCCGGTGAGGATGCCGCCGACGACCTCGACGACGGTGTACGAGGCCGTGAGCGCGAGCGCGATCCCCAGCGCGCGCCGGCTCGCCGATCGGGCGTGGTCGTGACCGTGCGCCACGAGTGGGTTCTACCGTGTCGAGCGGGCGGTTGCCGCCGGCGCCTGGCTGTGTGGCGGAGTCGGCGGCGCAGCGTTCGTGAGCATCGCAGCGGCGAGGAGGGCTCCGACGGCAACGGCGGTCTCGCCGGCGAGACTCGCGCGTACCCGAGGCTGGCCGCCGGCTTCGAGGCGCGGCCGGACGAACGTGTGGTGGATGCCGCCCCAGATGAGAGCGATCGCGACGATCGCGCTCTTCAGCAGCAGAAGTCGCCCGTAGCCGGTCCCCCAGAGATCCGAGAGCTCGGGCAGTCGGAGGAGCGCCAGGTAGAGACCTGCGACGACGAGCACACCGACGAGCGCGACGGCGAGCCTCGAGAAGCCGACGAACGCCGTTCGCCGAAGTTCGGGAGCGACCGGCCACACGAGCAGCCCAAGGGTCGCCACACCACCGACCCAGATCGCGGCGGCGACGAGATGCGCCCAGTCGGCGAGCTCGGAGAGCGCGTTGGCGTTCCATTCGGTGCCCTGATGGCCCGAGAGCGAGAGCCCGCTGACGAGCGCTGTAGCCAGCCCGAACGCAAGCCACCGGCCCGCGGGGCGCTCGAAGATCCACGCGAGCATGAGGACTGCGGCAACGACCGCGAAGCCAACAGTCATCACGAGGAACGCGATGCCGAACCGCGTCTTGTTGGCAAAGGGCGACAGGTCGCCGTAGAGCAGGTCGAGAAGCGGGAGCTGCAGTGCATTCGACGCGCGAATGACGAACGCAGCGATGCCGATGTCGATCACCGCGAACGCGGCCACGGTCGTAACGAGATGGAAGCGACGCTCGAGGCGGTCGGGCACCGGGCCTCGCAGCACCAGGAGTCGCACCGCGAGCGGGCCGAGCACGAGCGAGATCGCGAGGAAGAGCAGCCAGCGGGCAGCGTCGTCCTTCCAGGACGACCCGGACGCTCCGACCGCATCGGTGGGCGAGGGCGCTCGAACACCGACGCCGAAGGTGAACACTCCCGCCGGCGAGTGCCCGTCGACACCGGTGACCCGCCAGCGAACCGTGTATCCCTCGCCCTTCGCGAGGCCGGAGACCGGTGTGGAGACAACGCGCCGATCCTCGGACAGGCGAGGCTCACCGCTCAGAACGGCGCCGCTCGGACCGAGCACCAGCACCGCGCGCGACGTGATCGTCAGCGGCTCGCTGAAGCGCAGCACGACGCTCGTCGGAGGCGCCGCCACCTTCGACTGCGTCCCCGGAGACGCGTGCTCGAGCGCGGCGTGCGCCGACGCCGAGGCCGGCACGGCGAGCGCGGCGAGCGCCGCAGCCAGGAAGACCCTGCGCCTCATCGACCGGCGACCTCTCCGAAGCGGCCGAAGATCGACGCGAAGTCGCGATCCGCGTAGAGGAGCACTGCGAGAGCGATGAACGACAGTCCGAAGCCGAGACTCCACGCGGTCCGTCGAGGCTGCAGTGCCTGCAGGAGCGGGAACACACCGGCAACGAGACACGTCCAGCCAATCGCGTGATGCAGGAATGCCGATCGCGAGTAGAACAACGGATTCTGCTCGTGGATCAGGAACGCGATCCCGGAGACGAACAACGCGGCTGCGCTGACCGCTGACCAGCGATGACTCGTCAGCCTTCCGCGCGCCACCGCGAGCTGCACTCCCGCGGCGATCATCGTGACCTGCGCCCAGACCGCGTGTGCGAGCAAGTGCATGGTCGAGAAGGTCGAGAAGATCGCGACCACCCAGAGCCCGAGACCGCCGGCGAGCGCCAGTGCAGGCCACAGATACGCGCGCCACGGACGCCGCCGGAAGACCTCGGCTCCGACAATCGCCTCCGAGAGCACGATCAATCCGAGCAGGAGAAGGATCGAAGCGGCAAGCCAGTGAGCGATCTCAGCTCTCGGGACCATCGTCCTCCCGCTCGAGATCTTCGGCGAGCCCCGGGGCGATCCAGACCATGTAGACGAATCCCACGAGCGCGACGAGCAGCGGGGGCTGGACGAGATAGTCGTACAGGCCCTTCCCGTCCGGGTACAGGAAGGCAATCCGGTACGGCTGTGCCACCGCCCAGACGAGCCCGCCGAACATCGTGATCGGCCCGAGCAGCAGCACGGCAAGTGTGCGCCTCTTGTGTCGCGCCGCCACCGGCGCGCGACGCTCCAGACGCTTGCGACTACTCGTCCCGATGTCGCTGCTCACCAGTCTTCCCCTTCGGGAGTCTTGCGTGCGCAGGACTCCCTCCGCAAGCCCGAACCGTACCCCGCGAGCTCCCCGCTAGAGAGCGATGGCTGAGCGAACGCGCCTGAAAGCATCCATGGCACGCTCCAGGTGCTCGGGCTCGAGCCCGGCGGACATCTGGATGCGGATCCGAGCGGTTCCTTCCGGCACGACCGGAAAGCCGAAACCCGTCACAAACACTCCCTCGTCGAGCAGCCGCTCTGAGAGCGCGATCGCATTCGCCGTCTCGCCGACGATGACAGGGATGATCGCCGCCTCGCCGTCGAGCGGGCTGTACCCCGCATCGACAAGGAACGCCCGGAACGCCGCCGTGCTCTCGCGCAGGCGCTCGAGCAATTCAGGCTGCTCGAGCATCACCTCGATCGCACGCTGTGCGCTGCAGGCCACGGTTGGCGGCAAGGCATTCGAGAAGAGCTGTGGCCGTGAGCGCTGCGCCAGGAGGTCGCAGACTTCGCTCGACGCCGCGACGTAGCCGCCCGCTGCCCCGCCGAGCGCCTTTCCGAGCGTCCCGGTCAGGACGTCCACCTCGCCGAGCAGCCCGTAGTGCTCGACGACACCACGGCCGGTCTCGCCCAGCACACCGACGCCGTGAGAGTCGTCGACGATCACGACCGCCTCGAACTCGCGTGCGAGCTCGACGATCTCCGGGAGCTTCGCGAGATCACCCTCCATGGAGAAGACTCCGTCCGTGATGATCAGCTTTCGAGCTTCCTTTGGAGCGGACGAGAGACCGTCGCGGAGAGCGCTCATGTCCGAGTGCGGGTAGATCACCTTCTGCGCGGGGCGCGACAGGCGTATCGCGTCGATGATGCTCGCGTGGTTCAGCTCGTCCGTGAAGATCACCGTCGAAGCGTCGGTGAGCGTCGGGATGACCGCCTCGTTCGCGTTCCAGCACGAGACGTAGGTCAGCGCCGCCTCCGTTCCGGAGAGCTCGGCGAGAGTGCGCTCGAGCTCGAGGTGCGGCTCGAACGTCCCGCAGATGAAGCGCACCGAGGCGGTTCCGGCGCCGTAGCGCTCGAGACCTTCGATGCCGGCCCGGATCACCTCGGGGTGTGCGGCGAGCCCGAGGTAGTTGTTCGACGAGAGTACGACGACCTCGCCCCGGCCCTCCATCTGGACGACCGGCCCCTGAGGCGACCCGAGGACGTTGAAGTGCTTGTACGTCCGGGCGTCACGCAGGCCGTCGAGCTCCGCCCCGATCTGTTCTCTCAGCGTGGTGTTCACGGCCCGGCTCCAATCGGTCGTAGGACGATCTTGCAGGCGTCACCCGTCTCGAGCAGCTCGAAGGCCTCCGCGTAGCGCTCGAGCGGAAGCTCTGCGGTGATCAGCGGCCGAAGGTCGACCACCCCGTGCTCTAGCAGCCAGCGCGTCGTGTACCACGTCTCCCAGATCTGGCGCCCGTTGACGGCGCTCACCGTCAGGTTCTTGAAGATCAGCGACTCGGCGATGTCGATCGTCGCCGGCCGCGCGGGGATCCCGAACAGGACGACATGGCCGCCGTGCCGGACGATCCCGAACGCGTCGTGAATCGCCTTGAGCGCACCGGACATCTCGAACACGACGCCCATCCCCACCCCTTCGTTCTGCTCCACGAACCAGCCCTGGACGTCCGGCGTCTGGTCGAAGTCGACGACGTCGTCCGCACCGAGCGCCCGCGCGAGCTCGAGGCGGAAGGGGACGTGGTCGGACGCGAGCAGCCTCCCGGCCCCGAACGCCCGGGCGATCGCGATGGTGAAGAGCCCGACCGGCCCGCACCCGAGCACGGCCACGGCGCGACCCGCGAGCTCCTGCGTGCTCGTGGCGAAGACGGCATTTCCGAACGGCTCCTGGAGGCACGCGATCTCCGGAGGGAGCTTCGTGCGGTCGTTCTTCCAGGCGACGGAGGCCGGGATGGTCACGTAGTCCGCGAAGCCACCGTCACGGTCCACCCCCAGGATCTGCGTCCGCTCGCACATGTGCGCGCGGCCGGTCCTGCAGTGGAAGCAGGTGCCGCAGGTGACGTGGCTCTCGGCGGACACGTAGTCACCCTCAGAGAAGTCGCGCACCTCGCTGCCCGTCGCGACCACCGTGCCGCAGAACTCGTGCCCCAGCGTCAGCGGCGGGTGTACGCGCTCCGACGACCACTTGTCCCAGCGGTTGATGTGGAGGTCCGTGCCACAGATGCTCGCCGCCTCGATCCGGACGAGCACCTCGTCGGGCTTCGGTGTGGGGACCGGGACCTCGTCGAGGACGAGTCCGGGCTCGGACTCGAGTTTGCGAACCGCTCGCATCGTCTCCACGGCGCGCTGATCTTGCCACGTGTTACCGAGTCACCCGTGGCTCCATGCGGACGGTCGTCTTCGGCTTTTCACCGATGCCGTTCTTCGACACCGCGCAGACGATTGGTTCGTGACCCACCTCGCCCCACCCCCGTGGAAGACGAAGGTCGTCGAGCCGATCGAGCTCCGATCGCCAGCGGAGCGCCGGATCGCGATGGGAGAGGCAGGGTTCAACACGTTCCTCCTCCGCTCGGAGGACGTCTTCGTCGATCTGCTCACCGACAGCGGGACGTCGGCGCTGTCGCAGGAACAGCGCGCGGCGATGGAGCTCGGCGACGAGGCCTACTCCGGATCGCGAAGCTTCTTCCGGCTGGAGCAGGCAGTTCGCGACACCTTCGGCTACCCCTATCTCGTCCCAGCCCACCAGGGACGCGGCGCGGAGCACCTGCTCGCACGCGCGCTCGTCCGGCCGGGGACGATCGTTCCCTCGAACCTCTACTTCACGACGTCGCGCGAGCATGTGGAGCTTGCCGGCGGAACGTGGGTCGACGTCGCCGTCGAAGAGGCAACTCAACCGCAGTCGCCCTTCCCGTTCAAAGGCAACATCGATCTCGTCCGGCTCGAGGCGGTGCTCGAAACGGCCGCACCCGGCGAGATCGCCTACGTACGCCAGGAGGCGTGCCTCAACATGGCCGGGGGGCAGCCGTTCTCGATCGAGAACCTCGCCGCGGTTCGCGAGCTCACGCTTCGTCACCGCGTGCCCTTCATCCTCGACGCCACCCGGATGTCAGAGAACGCCCTCTTCGTCAAGGAGCGGGAGCCGGGTTACGAGGAACGCACGCTCGGCGAGCTCGTACGGCTCATCGCGGACCATGCAGACGGCGCGATCTTCAGCTCCAAGAAGGATCACTTCGTACCGATCGGCGGGTTCGTCGCCGTCAACGACCTCGACCTCGCGCGTCGGCTTCGCGAGCAGGTCGTCGTCTACGAAGGGTTTCCGCACTACGGCGGCATGGCCGGACACGACATGGAGGCGCTCGCCCAGGGGATCCGGGAGTCGACCCAGGAGCGCATCGTCGCCGCGTACGTCGCGCAGGCGCGGTACCTCGGTGCCATGCTCGAGGACGCCGACGTACCCATCGTCGTGCCGGTCGGCGCTCACGCTGTCTTCGTCGACGCGAAGCGCTTCCTGCCACATCTCGGGCAGACCGAGTTCCCGGCTCAGACGCTCGCGGCGGCGTTCTACCTCGCCGGCGGGGTCCGCTCCATGGAGCGAGGGATCGTCTCCGGCCAGCACGGGACCGATCCCTACGACGGGCTCGAGCTCGTCCGCGTGACCCTACCGCGGCGTGTCTACACGCAGGAGCACCTCACCTGGGTGGCAGACGTCGTCGCCTATGTCCACTCGCGTGCCGACGAGATACCCGGCCTGCGGATCACCTATGAGCCGAAGCACCTCAGGTTCTTCCAGGCACGGTTCGAGCCGCTGCGGACGTTCCCAGAGATCGCCGTCGAAAACGCGGAGGTGACGACGGCGGCCCTCCGGCGACCTACCGCAGCGGCTGTCAGTCGGAGAGGAGCGCGGCCGGAACCGGCGGCCGAACGCACCTGAGGTTCGTCAGAACACCAAGACCGGGGTTCCCACGTCCACGAACGCGAAGACCCGCTCCGCCTCGCCTGCAGGCAGGCGCACACACCCGTGGGAGGCCGGGTAGTCCGGCACGTCCGGATACTCGTGCATCGCGATCCCACCGACGAAGTACGAGGCGTACGGCATCCAGACGCTGAACGGCCTGGACCACGAGAGGGTTTCCTTGCGGAAGACGTGGAAGCTTCCCGACGGCGTCCGGCCGAAGGCGCCGGTCGACGTGTGCACTGCGCGACGCACCTCGTTCCCGTCGATCAGCAGCACGACACCCCGATCGCGGTAGATCTCCACCCTGCGACCCGGACGATGTGAAGCCGGCCTGGGCGACGACGCGCGGAAGAGCGCGAGCTGCGTCTCCCCGGTAACCGTCCCAGTGCGGCCGAGCCCGTTCCAGCCCTGGAACGCGAGGAGGGCCTGCTCGGTCTCGTAGTCGGTGCTCCCGGTGACGGACGAGCGATCGAGGTATCCGAGCGTGAAGAGCCGGAGCTGTACTCCACGCACGGCGTACGCGTAGCCCTTCTCGCCCGCTGTCGCGCGCCACGGGCTGGGCCGCACGCCGACCGCGAGCTCCGTCGCGAAGCGCCCCTCGGCGGAGATCACGGCCCACTTCTCCGGGCCGAGCCGTGCCAGGGTCGCCGAGATCTGCCTGAACCGAGTCTCGATCGTCCGTGCGGTCGCCGGGCCGAGGCCCGATCGCGACAGACGCACGAGCCACACGTCGCCACGCGCACGGACAGAGCGCAGCCGGACCCCGTCACCGAAGGCCGAGCGCATGCCCTTGGCGCGCTCGATCTTCGTCGGCCCCTGGAGCAGCTCGCGGAGCGCGTGCGTCGCAGGTCGAGCTCCTGACGGGACGACGCGCTCGACGCGGACGAGCCTCCCGTCCCTGACGAACGACACCTCCACCGTGGAGGATGCGGTCGCCGCGGACGCGCTGGTGACTTGGCCGGCAACCAGGCAGGCGGCAAGCCCGGCGAGAGCGACGACAAGGGGCAGACCGCGGGCGCTCATGGCTGAGAGCACATTCACCACTCCCTGCGAAATGCCTGCAAGAGGTCAGAAACGCGGAAGGGGCGGCCGCAGCCGCCCCTTCCGCACGTCCTCGTCTCCGATCGCCGGCTAGCCGGCCACCGGCGGGAGGAAGACGCCCACGACGCCGATCCGCTTGGCTCCGCAGGACTCCTGCTTGGAGAGCGTCGTCACCCGGATCAGGCCCGGGTTGCTCAGGTTGACCTTGACGAGCGCGATGCCGCGATTGTTCGTCCGGGCGGTCCTGTGAAGCCCCTTGCCCGTGACGAGCACCTTCACGCCCTTGGCCGCCTTCTTGCCCGCCGTGACCCTCACCGAGATCCTCGCCGCCTTGCCGTCCGCCTTGATCATCTTCGGCGTCACGGTGAGCGCGAGGCAGAACTCGGGCTTCGGTGTGGGCGTCGGCTTCGGGGTCGGCGGCGTCAGCGGCTTCGGAACCGTCGTCGTCGCCGAGTCCGTGTTGTCTGCCGGATTCGCCTCCGCACCTCCGCTGCCCGTCACGGTCGCCGTGTTGGTGAGCTGACCGGTCTGGGTCGCTCGTCCGGTGGCGTTGACGGTCACCGTCTGCCCGGGAGCAATCGTCCCGAGACTGCACGTGATGAGTGCCGGTATGACGGCACACGTGCCCTGCGAGGCGCTTGCCGTGAGGTACGTGATGCCGACAGGTGCCGGATCCGCGAGCTGGACGTTCGTCGCCGTGTCCGGGCCCTTGTTCGTCACGGTCATCGTGTACTGGACCGTGCCGTTCAGGGCGGTCGGAGAGGACGCGTCCTTGACGATGACGAGGTCGATCACCTTCGACGTGAAGTCGACACGCGCGTCGTCCGAGTCACACAATGGGTCGCCATCCTCGTCGTGACCGCACGCTGTGACCACGTTTACGTGCGAGGTCCCACCGGCACCCACGAGGACCGTCGTGAACTGACAGTTATTGCTCTCCCCAGGTGCGAGTGTGAACGGGACGTCGAAGCAGCCGTTCCCGCCCTCGTCGTCGAGATCCCCGAACCTGTCGTCGGAGACGTCGGTGATGGTGACGTCGCTGTCAGCGGACGTGTTGGTGACCGTGATCGAGTAGGTGACCTCACCGCCCGGCTCCTTGAGAACCGTCGGGGACACGCTCTTCGAGACGTTGATCGACGACGGCTGATCCGTCGGCTGGTTCTGGCTCGTGTTGACGAACGTGCAGACGACGGTCTCGCCCGCGCTCAGATCGATCGAGCTCGGGGAGCTCTGGTCGCTGCAGGTCGCAGACGTGAGCGTCCAGCCCTCGGTGGCGGACTCCTCCACCGAGTACGAGCCTGCAGGCAGCTCGCTGAAGACCTCCTGCTCGCCGTCCGAGAGCGTGAACCCGTCCTCGTCGTCGAAGACGAAGTGGAACCCTGTCTCGGAACCTTCCGGAATCGTCTGCTTCTGGACGATGATCGTCCCCGTCCTCGGAGGCGGCGTTGTGTTCTCCGTGTTGACGAACGTGCACAGGACTGACTCGCCCGCGCTCAGGTCGATCGAGCTCGGGGAGCTTCCGTCGCTGCACGTCGCCGAGGTGAGCGTCCAGCCCTCGGTGGAGGACTCCGAGACGGAGTACGTGCCGGAGGACAGATTGTCGAACACCCGCTGCCCGCCGTCCGAGAGCGTGAACTGCGTCTCGCCGAAGGCGAAGCCGAAGCTCGCCTCGGCACCTTCCGGGATCGTCTGCTTCTGGACGGTGATCGTCCCAGGCTTCGGAGGCGGTGGCTTGTTCGTCGTGTTGACGAAGGTGCAAGTCACGACCTTGTCGCCCTCGATCTCGATGGAGCTCGGCGAGCTGCCGTCATCGCACGTCGCCGATTCCAGCGTCCAGCCATCGGGGACGAGCTCGCTGACCGAGTACGTGCCCGGATCGAGCGCTCCGGTCAGCCTCTGCTCTCCGTCGTGGAGCACGAAGTGTTTTTGCTCGCCGTTGGGCCGCGCGAGAACGAACTCGAATCCAGTCGGATCCCCCGCGGGATCCGTCTTCTTGATGACGATGATCTTGCCGCCGGGGTTGTTCGTAGCTTCGATGCCCGGCACTCCGAGCATCAATGTCCCCAGCACGACGGCGATTCCCGCGAGTACCCAGCGTCGCCGTGAAGCCCCCACCTTCCCCATCAAAACCTTCTCCCTTGTCGCACGTCTCAGTGATCGCTCGAAGCTTCGTTTTCCGCTTTGATTAGCGGGTTCCGGAGGTACGAGCCCCAGTCTCCTGCGTGCCGCACTCTATCCCCCGGTGGGGTTATTCGCAATCACTCGAACGGGGAGATGGCACCCCCCGATGGGTCAGTACGGTGGCCAGGATGCTCTGTTCGTTCCTCATCTCGATCCGTGAGAGTGAGATTTTGCAGGGGATGAAGGCGAGCTGGAACCTCGAGAAAGGGGCAACGATCGCCGACGGGCGCGCGGTGATCGAGCCACTTGGCGGGGGTCGACGCTACGAGGTGTTCCTGGTCTGGGACGAAGGCATGCAGGCTGAGGCGGTGG
This sequence comes from uncultured Actinomycetes bacterium, assembly GCA_963734825.1. GTDB lineage: Bacteria > Actinomycetota > Thermoleophilia > Gaiellales > Gaiellaceae > GMQP-bins7. Next base: position 704,502 of record CAVTIQ010000006.1, read on the forward strand.
CGAAGGTCCTGCGGCCTGACCGCATGGATGACGAGAACGCCGTCAAGGCGCTCCGACGAGAGGCAGCGCTCCTCGAGAGGCTCGACCACCCGATCCTCGTGCGCGGTCTGGACTCTGTGCTCGACGGCTCGTTTCCACACCTCCTCGTCGAGTACGTCGACGGCGAGAACCTGCGCGCGGCACTCGGCGAGCACTCAGCGATCGCCGCCGGCGATGCCCTCTCGCTCGCGCTCGAGCTCCTCGGAGCCGTGCACTACCTCGCCGAGTCGCGCGTCGCGCACCTCGACGTGAAGCCGAGCAACATCGTGCGGAGTGACCACGTGTGCCTCATCGATCTGGGCGCTGCCCGCACGTTTGAGGAGCTCGCGTCGAGGAAGACTCCGATCGGCACGGCCGCCTACATGGCTCCCGAGCAATGCGACCCGGGCTCCTATCTCGTGGGCATCGGCGCTCCGGCCGACGTCTGGGGGGTCGGGGCGACGCTGTATCACGCGCTCACCGGGCGCCGGCCGTTCTCGCGGCCGGGGCCGCGCGGCAGCGATCTCGTCGTCCGGTACCCGCAGCTCGTCGAGGATCCAAGGCCGATCCCGGACTACGTGCCCGCACCCGTCTCCCGGCTCGTCGCGGCCATGCTCGCCCGTGAGCCGGGCGACCGTCCGACGGCGCAGGGAGCCCTGGAGACACTCCGCCCGCTGGCCGAGGGGCTCGCCGGGCACTGAGCGAATCTCGCGCGCTTCGAGTACCCTCGGACGCGGACTGCGGCGCCACCGTTTTGCGAGGAGCACGGCCTGAGCACCGACGTCAAGACCTGGGGGATTCGGTATCGCGCACACAACAAGGTGCTGCGCTTCGCGGTGATCGTCGCTCCAGCGCAGTACGGGCCTGGAAGCCCGTCGCCGCCGCTTCCGCTCGTCGTCTCTCCGCACGGCCGCGGGGTCCGCGCGCGGACGAACGCGAAGATGTGGGGCAACCTCCCTGGGCAAGGCAACTTCGCAGTGGTCTGCCCGGGTGGCATGGGCCGACGACTGCCCCTCCACTCCTGGGGCTTCCCGGGGCAGATCGACGATCTGGTGCGGATGCCGGGTATCGTTCGCGACGCGCGTCCATGGCTGCGCGTCGACCCAGACCGGATCTACTCCGTCGGCGGGAGCATGGGCGGTCACGAGACGCTTCTGCTCCTCAGCCGGAAGCCTCGTTTCCTCGCGGGGGCTGTCGCCTTCGACTCCGTGACGGACTTCTTCACCCGCTACGACGACTTCGCGCAACTCGGCCGCAAGGGCCAGCTCCTCCAGGCACTCGCCCGGATCGAGGTCGGTGGGACGCCGAAGACACACGCAGACGCCTACCACGTGCGCAGCCCGTCGCACTGGATCGAGCAGGTCGCAGGGTCGGGGGTGCCGCTTCAGATGTGGTGGAGCGACGCGGACGAGATCGTGACCGGCCAGCAGAACCAGTCGGGGAAGTTCTTCGCCGATCTGCACGCGCTCGGCCCCGTGGCGAGGCTCGAGAGGATCCGTGGCTCCTGGAGCCACACCGCGCTGAGCTATCGGAGTCTCCAGCTGCCCGGTGCCGTGAAGTGGCTCGGGCTCGATCCCCGACGTGTGATCTCGGCTAGACGCCGTTCGCGATCGTCACCGCGACGCTCGAGTCGGCGACGTTCCCGGCAACGTCCCAGGCCTTGACCCGCACCTCGTAGCGCCCGTCCGCGTGACGCGTCGTGTCCCAGCCGACCGGGAACAGCCGGAACCAGTAGATGCCGTCGCAACTGAGCTCTTCGTGGCGGTGCACGCAGCCCCCCGCGGGCAGGTTCTGCTCGGTGCCCGGAGCGTAGTGCTGGCCGGCGGGCTGGTCCAGAACCTGCTCCGCACGGAACGCTTCGCGCCGTCGGACCATGCGCCCGCTCTCCGCCTCGACGATCGTGACTGCGAGGCGGAACGGGTGGTGCGGCGCGGCGAGGTACGGGAGGTCGCGGAACCACCCGATGAAGGACTGTGGGTCGCAGACGCGGGCACGGACGTCGACCGGCCCGCTGAGCGCGTCACGTTTCAGACGCTCGCCCGAAGGTGGGTAGCGAACAACGCTCGTCGTAGGGCGACGGCCCCACGCCGGGGCGGCGGGCCGATGGAAGCGAACCTCGCGGATCTCCGGCGCGGCCGTATCGACGTACGGATCGAGCTTTCCGCCCGGGCGCAGTGGGTTGACGGTCACCTTCCCGCTCGCCGTGAACACGAACTCACTCAGGTGGACGTGCCAGTCCCCCTTGCACGTCCAGCCGATATGCGTCCCCGGGGCAACGATCTCTCCTGTCAGGACGACGGGGTCGATGTGCCCGTAGCCGAAATGGCCGACATGTGCGAAGCCGCGCGCGCCGTGCGGCGTCGCGAAGTGCACGGGCCCACCCTCGATGGCGAAGACGCGATGCGTACGGCCGTTCGGCGCGCCGGCCTCCGGGCGGTCGTCGCGCACTGCGACGTCGACGCCGTCGTGATAGATCGCGCCGAGCTCGGGATCGGGTCGCGGATCGAGGAAGGACCCGCGAATGGGGTGCTGCTCGTCGAGAGGCTGCACGGGCCAGCCTCGCCACGTGTCGTTGTACACCTGGGCGAGGTCGAGCTTCCCGGGAATCCGCTGCGGCACTGCGACGGACTATCGCAGAGGGAGGATCGACTCAGGCGCCGGCGAGGGCCCAGTGTGGGCTCTCGTCGTCCGGGTGCCTCGGCGCAAGCGCGCAGACCGTGTTGCGCGTCTGCTTCGCAAGGTAGAGCGCCTCGTCGGCGCGCGCGAACGTCTCCATCGGGCTCGACCAGTCCGTGAGCAGCGTCGCCCCGACGGAGACGGTGAGCGAGACGTGCTCGCCCTGGAGCACGAGCGGCGCTCCGGCCACGGCCTCGCGGACGCGCTCGCACAGCACTTCGAGCTCCTGGAGAGCACCGATCCCAGGTGTGATGAGGCAGATCTCCTCCCCGCCCCAACGAGCCACGAGATCGCCTGCTCGAGCGGCCGAGCGAATCTGCTCGACGACGAACCGGAGCGCCTGGTCACCACCGAGATGGCCGTACCGTTCGTTGAATCGGCCGAAGTGGTCGATGTCACAGACGAGGAGCCCGGCCGAACGCTCACCGCGCAGGACCCGCTCCTGCTCCTGAGCGAGAGCGTGGTCGAAGGCCGATCGGCTGAGCGCGCCGGTCAGCGGATCAGAGAGCAGGACCTGCCGCCGCGCGTAGGCCGTTCGTTCCCTCCTGAGCGACCAGACTCCGATGGCCAGAGCAGCGAGGGCAGAGACGGCCACCGCCGAGACGAGCCCTGGAGACGTCGAGTAGGCCGGCGCGAGCACGACGAGCAGGGGAGCCGCCACGACGAGCTCCGCGAGCTCGAAGAGCGATGCGCGAGCGAGCCAGGGCGATGGCCACCGCTGACGGTCCACGAGGACGAGGGCATGAGCGACGAAGCCGATCGCAAGCGACGCTGCCACGGCCAGGACGACCGCAGCCGGCAAGGAGACCTGCCCGAGCCGCCAGGCCTCGCCGACGAGCCCGGCAGCGATCCCCTGGAGCATCGCGATGCCCGCGTACGTGCTCCTGCGTCTCCAGACCGCGCCGACGTCGCCAAGCCCTGTCCCAACGCCCGCGAGTACGCCCGCCAACGGGCCGCCGACGAGCCCGGCAAGAATGACCGTGGGCGCTTCGAAGCTGAAGACGACGCGCGAGCCGAGCACCACCGGGAAGAGCCCGTAGGCCGCGCAGACCGCCGGGAGGATGATGAGGGTCCAGGGTGAGAAGGAGGGTGCAGAGCCCTCGGCTGCGAGCCATACCACTGCCACCGCGGTCGCGAGGGCGGGAAAGCCGACCGCGACGCGTGTTCCGGCGCGCGGGTCGACGGTCGTGGGCGAGCACGACGAGTCACCGTCCTCCACCGGCCGCAGGAGAGGTCTCATCTCGATCACAGCGTGCAGCGCGGCCAGACCGGCAAATATCCCCTCGACGGGGGAGTCGCTGTCCGGACTCGCGGGAGCGCGGTGCGTTCTTGACACGCTCGGGGTCTGGTGCCAAGCTCGAACGCGGACAGCAACGAGGAGAGATTTTGCGCGACCGCGCACTCATCGTCGCTGCGGCGCCTTTCCACAGCTCTCGGAGTGGGTGCGCCAGACGTGCTCTCCGTGAGGCAGTTCAGAACCTCGCCTGAAGGAGGCGAAGATGGCCGTGCACGAAGACCTCGCAGTGCAATACCACCAGCAGGACACCGATTACTACTGCGGCGGCGCGAGCGCGCAGATGGTGCTCGCACAGATCGGGGCGGGCCTACTCGACCAGGACGACCTGTACGCGGACAACCACGCCCACTCGGTTCTCGAATCCGGCTGGTACACGGCGCCTGACGGTCTCACGTGGACGCTGAACGACCGGCGGCCCGCAAGCTTCACCAACTGGTTCGTCCTCTTTGCGCTCGCGAACGAGGACCTCATCTCGCGCAAGATCTGCTGGACGATCCACCACTACAGCGTCGCGCCGGTGGCGATGGTCTACGGCTGGGCGCACTGGATCGTCGTGCGCGGGTACGAGGCGAGCGCGGCACCGACGAGCTCGGGCGACAACACGTACTCCATCACGGCGTTCGACGTGAACAACCCGTGGCCGCCGACGCCGACCCCGGGGCCGCCACCGCCCCATACGGCCGCGGACATCTGCGGGTCTGGCGGTATGCGAGGCGTCGCCGACGAGCACATCTCCTATGCGACCTGGCAGGCCGACTACATGACCGGCATCCCAAGTGGGTACTGGGGCGGGAAGTTCGTAGCGGTGTGCGACCCCGAGCCACCGGGCGAGACACCGGGTCGGGCGCGTCCGCCGAAGCGTCTCCCCGGCGACCAGCTCATCACTCCGGCTGTCGCCGCGCGTCGTGCCCTCGCGGGGATCAAGGAGTACGGCCTCGCTGAGCGCGAGAACTGGGCGGGCGCTCTCAAGGGCACCGAGCCCGCGACCCCGGTACTCGTCCAGCGGCTCGATCACCCGGACCGCTTCTACTACATCGTCCCGATGCAGCGGTCCGCGCGGCGCATCCCGGTGCTCGTCTCGGTCGACGCCCGCTACGCGACGTACCAGCAGGCGATCGCGGTGCCCGAGGGACAGACGCACCTCGTGCCGAGCCTCGGCCGCGAGGAGCTGCTGAAGCTCGTCGTCGACCGGCGTTTCGAGCTCGACGACCGGCTCGGAAGGCTGCGCGTGCGCAAGGAGGCGCTCTGTCTCTACCCGACGCTCGTGTGGAAGCCGTGCCGGGAGTCGCTCTCGCCGTACTGGCCGTTCCACATGTTCACGGCCGGCTCGCACCGCCTGTACATCCGGGTGGACGGCGCGGTGTTCACGGCGTTGCACGATACGGACCGTGGGATCTAGTTGACGAACCTCTCCGAGGATGACGCGGTTGCCAGAGTCCGAGCCACCGTGGGCGCGCCGAGCCGCGTCCCCGGTCGCGCCTGGCCCGTGCGCCGGCTCGACCGAGTGAACGAGACCTACTACCTCGTCGTCCTCGGAGAGGAGCGCGCGCCGGTCGCCGTCGGAACGGTGAACCCGACGACCGGAGACGTCGGCAGCTCGGCACGCCTCGCCGGTCACGGACCGCACCTCGTGGTGGACTCGGCCCGCGCCAGAACCCTGGCAGGTGCCCGCGAGACGGCGAGAGCCGAGCTCGTCTGGCGCCCGTCGGCCGCGTCGAAGTCACCGCTCTACCCGGTCTGGGAGGTGGAGCTTCCGTCAGGGCCTGTGTATATCGACCAGGCGGAATCCGTAGAACGCGACCCGCCCTAGGCGAGCGTCAGCCGCCCGGCCAGGCGACCGGACGGAGCAGGCCGCGGCCGGCTAAGCCGACCATCCGATCGAGCGCGAGCATGAAGCCCTTGGCGAGATCCGACGAGGCACGGAGCGTCCACAGCACCTCCGCGTTCGTCCAGGCGGCATCGCGTGCTCGTTCGACGTTCCACATCGCGATCACGTCGTCGAGCTGACCGAGGACCTCGTCGGCGACCGCGAGCTCACCGGTCAGAAACTCCTGCTTCACCCGCGCCTCGGTCTCGACGAGGAGACCGTTGACCGCGAGGTAGTCCGAGTGCTCAGGCCCGTGCCGATCGAGCTCGAGCCCGAGCTCCTCGAACGTCTTGACGAGGGCGACCGGCAGATCGCGGTTGATGTGAGCATTCATCCCGGCGAGCGCGAACTGGATCGGAGCGACCCCCGCTCGAGCGCGTCCCTCCACGAGCGGCGCCCATGCTCGCGGCGGATGGTCGAGCGCCCCGAAGAAGAGCTCCGCGAAGCGGATGTCGAGCCGGGTCAGGAACTCGGGTGCTGCGAACCCAGCCGCCTCACCGACTGCCTCCGTCACCGCCAGGTACAGCCGCGTGAAGCAGGCGACCCCGTCGCGCGGCGGAAGTGGGTCGAGCGTCGCTCGCATGCGATCGACCACGTCGGCGATCGTGTCCAGGGCCATCGCTTGACAATACGCCAGTCGAGCTCGTGTTCTTGCGAAGGATCCAGGTGCGGCGATCTCCGCGAAGTGCCGGAGTCTCGCCGAGCTCTTGGTCAGATACCCCTCGAGCCATGTTCCCACGGAGTGTGTTCACGACCACCTCGGAGGTTCGGCAGCCGGGGTACGTAGCTACCCGACGCATGAATTGGGGTGTTCGCGGAGGCCGGGTGTCTCGAGGCCGTGTTGCATGAGGCAATCATCGACACCGGTACTGGAGGTCAGGCTATGCGCAAGTTCGTCATTCTCTCGATTGCACTTCTGGCTTTCGCAGCGTCGGCCGCAGCGACGAGCGCGGCGCCGGCAGCAGCGAACAAGGCGCCGCTTATCGTTGCCATGCGCGACCCAGGTTGCCACTGGTTCTACGTCGCGGGGGACCGAATCATCGCCAGTACGTCAAGTCGGTCACTCGAAGCGGGCCGGTGACGCTTCTCAACCTCGACGAGGCGGCACTCATTGTCAAAGGCCCCGGTGGCACCAAGACCGAGCGCGTCGGCACCAAGCTGACGCTCAAGGCCAATGGCACCTACCGGATCACGATGGTGGGCCAGCACCCCGACGACAACACGTTGATCCTCAAGGTCACCTAGGTACACGCGCATAGCGTGTCGATGAAGAAGGCCCGCCGAAAGCGGGCCTTCTTACGTTCACACCGAGTCGATCAGCGACGGGCGGCGTGTGCTGCCCGTCGCTCAGAGGACTCAGCCGTGGCGCTCGGCGCCGGTTGGCTCGAGCTCGTCGTGCAGGTGTTCGCCGACCTTCCTGTCGGGTCTAGCGATCAGGAAGTAGATCGTCCCGACAACAGCGATCACCACGATGACGACCAATGTGATCCAGTCGATGTTGAAGTAGGCGCGAGGACTGCTCAGTCCGGTCGGCGCCACGATGTTGACGAGCATCAGGCCGAGATACGCGAACGCCAGGATGTAGACCGTCCATGCCCAGCGGCCGAGGCGGAAGCTGCCCTCCGGGACCCAGCCGCGCGCGCGAGCCACGATTGCAGCGATCACCGTGAGGAAGAAGGCGAGGTAGATGCCGCTGACGCTGAACGAGACGAGCGCGACCAGGCCGTTCACGTTCGCCGGGTACGTGATGAACCCGAGGTCGACGTCCTTGCTCGGCGAGTAGTAGACCAGCATGGCGAACAGCGCCGATATGACCGCACCGATCAGTAGCGCGTTGATCGGCGTCTTGAAGCGCGGGTGAACCTTCGAAATCCATCCCGACGCCGGGAGAGCGCCGTCACGGCTGAACGAGAAGGCCAGCCGGCTCCCCGCTCCCTGAATGGACGTGCCACAGGAGAAGAAGGCGAAGATGATGACCAGCAGCAGGAAGTCCTGCAGCCAGCCCGAGAGCTCCGACAGGATGAACGGGATACCGCCGCCGTCGACCGTGGACTTCACCGGGTCGGTGTCCGGCATGGCGAGGAGCAGCGCCGAGATCAGGATGAACGACGCGACTCCTCCCCAGATCAGGGCGTGGCGCATCGACCGTGGGACCTTCCTTCCGGCGTCTGCGGTCTCCTCGGAGATGTCGCCGGCGGCCTCGAACCCGTAGAAGATGTACACCGGAGCCAAGACGGCGATCAAGCACGCGCCGGTGAGCCAGTTGCCTCCGAAGTCGAGACCGAGCGGGTTGCTGGCCGCGTTTTGGACGTTCTCGGTGGAGAACAGGAAGCCGAGCCCGTGGTTGAACCCATGGAGCGCCAGGATGATCGCGATCCCGAGCGTGCCCACGATCTCGACGAAGACCCCGAACCGCGCCACGAGCCCCATGACCTTCACGCCGGTGATGTTCAGCGTGGTCTGGATGGCGAGCAGGACGATCGTGATGAGGAGAATGGTCGTGTGGTTCGTCGGGTCCCAGTCCGTGTCGAACCAGTTGTGGGACAACGCGAGCACGTACGTGACGACGCCGGTGTCGACCGCGGCCACCGTGATGAGGAGCGCGATCCCGTAGAACCAGCCGACGAACCAGCCGTAGGCGGCACCGACCGAGAACTTGCTGTACTGGTACAGCGCGCCGGCGACGGGATAGTGGCTCGCAAGCTCGCCGAAGACGAGGGCGACGAGGAGCATCCCGAGGACGGGGATCCAGGTGAGCCAGACGTACGCGGGGCCGGCCGCGGCGACGCCCAGTACGAAGAGCGAGTAGATCCCCACCATCGGCGACAGGTAGGTGAACGCGACGGCGAAGTTGGAGAAGAACCCCAGCGCGCGGTTCAGCTCCGGCTTGTACCCGAGCGCCTCGAGACGCGCATCGTCCGAGGTCGCGATACTCGCTGTATCCGGCGGTTGCATCTGGCCTCCTATCTCGGTCGCGCGCGAGACCCTACGACGTGGACGAGGCGATTGCAACTTGCGGAATCCGCTCAGAGCGTCTCCCGTAAGTTACGGAGATGAACGCCCGGAAACAGACGGTTCGAGGAGGAGCTGCTTGATGGACCGCGACCGATTGCGCACGGTGCAGGAGCCGCTGAAGAAGCGCTACCGCAAGGATCCGGAAGCGGCCCTGGTGACATTGCGCGCCACCGGAACGCTCGGGGAGGGCATCACGTGCTCGGTCGCGACGGGTCGTGCCCTCGCCGAAGCCGGGCTCCACCCCGCAACGGGTGGGGACGGGGTGAGCCTCTGCTCGGGAGACATGCTCCTCGAAGCTCTCGTCGCATGTGCAGGAGTCACGCTGCGCGCCGTGGCCACGTCGCTGGACCTCGACGTGGAGACCGGAACCGTGAGAGCGGAAGGCGATCTCGACTTCCGCGGCACTCTCGCCGTCAGCAAGGAGGCTCCCGTCGGCTTCCGCTCCATCAGGCTGAACTTCGAGCCTCGAGACCGATGCGAGCGACGACGACCTCGACACCCTGCTCAGACTGACGGAGCGCTACTGCGTCGTGTACCAGACGATCGCACGAAGTCCCACGCTCAACGCCTCCTGGCGTCGAACGGTCGCGTAGCTGCCAGCACGTGCGGGTGCCGCCCGGGTCGTCGTCGACGACGAGGACGGTGCCCAGGATCGAATGTGCATCGGTGCGGGTCGATCCGCGCCTCTCGCACTAGCCGAAGGTGAAGGCATAGGCGTCGACTCCCGGCGAGAGACGGAGCTCGAGCAGCGCATCCTGCACCTTCGTGCGGTGGACGAGCGTGTACAGCCGATCTCCGTTCACGTGAACGGTCCGGTGAACGGCGCCGTCGACACGGGTGCGGACCGTGCCGCGTCCACCAAGAACCAGGTAGACCGAGCGAGCATGGAAATGGAGGCGAAGCCGAGCATCGCGGAGGGCGACTGCACGCTCGTCGCCGACTCGCCAGTAGCCCGCGTACGAGAGCTCGTTCTCGCCGAGCCTGGCAGGGAACACGTACAGCTGCGACGCGTTGGGATGAACCGGCGTACCGCGATACCTCGTCCGATCGATCCTGACCGAGCCGAGGTAAGACTCGGGTGTCAGCGCATCGGTCGGGGTGGCGTCCGCGACGTTGCGTGCGCGCGGGTCGACGGAGGCACCCCCTTCGGCAAGAAGCCGCCGGATCGCCTGCTCGGACGCACCGTACTCGCCCTCGCCGAAGTGGACCTCTCGGACGCGCCCGCGCCGGTCGACGAGGTACTCCGCCGGCCAGTATTCATTCGAGTACGCCGTCCACGTCGCGTAGTCGTTGTCGAGTGCGATGGGCCAGCTCACGTTCAGATCCCGCGCGGCGCTCCGGACATTGCCCAGCACGTGCTCGAAGGCGAACTCGGGCGTGTGGACGCCCACGATCTCGAGCCCGTCGTGGCGGTACGCCGCATACCACGCCCTGAGGTGGGGAAGCGTTCGAATGCAGTTGATGCAGGAGTAGGTCCAGAAGTCGACGAGCACGACCTTGCCGCGCAGGTCAGCCAGGCTGAGCGGTCGGTCGTCCGGCGTGTTCAGCCAGTCCGAGATCCCTCGGAAGTCCGGCGCCTGTCCGAGAACCGGCAGCGCGGCATCGGTCGATGTGGTCGCAGCGAACGCCTTGCCGCCGCCGCGTAGGTCACGAAGTCGGTCTCGAGCCGCGGTCGTTTGCTCCGTGTGTCGCTGCAGGACGTCGGTGTAGCCGCCGAGACGGGTCTGCAGGCTGCGGTCGAGGTTGAAGACGATCGCCACGGCTGCGACTGCGATGACGACCCCCATCGCACGCCGAAACGCAGGCCCGCTCGCTCGTAGCGGGCGAGCTGCGCGCTGGCCGGCGAGCGCGATGAACAGCATCGGGATCGCGGCGCCGATCGCGTACGACAGCGTGAGCACGACGGTGTCGAGCCCGATCCGGTTTTGAGCTGCGAGCACGGTGATTGTCGCCAGGACGGGACCGGCGCACGGAACGAACACGAGGCCCAGGCTCGCCCCGAGCAAGAACCCACCGCCGAGCTCGCCACCGCGACGGCGCGAGAGGAATGCGAGCGGACGCTCGAGCACGAGCGCGAATCGCGGGAACAAGAGTGTCGCGGCGAGCACGAAGAGCATCAGGATGGCGGCGTCACGGAGCAAGTCCTCCGGAAGCCCGAGGCTCGAGAGAAGCGCCGCCGCCACGAGGGTGAACGTCGTGAAGCTGACGACGAGACCGGCGATGATCGCGAACGGCCTCCGGCTCGACTCGCTGCTCGCCCCGCTTGCGAGCACGATCGGCAACACGGGCAGGATGCACGGTGAGATAGCGGTGATGAGTCCCGCGACGAGGCCGATCACCACCAGCACGAGCACGCCTCTGGAGCGTAGATGGACAGCGCGACCCGGCCGCACTTCGAAGGCTCGCACGCCCAGGCGGCTCGCCTGCCGTGTATCAGGCGATGAGCGCGACGCCGAGAGCGACGAGCCAGAGCGACCAGAGGACGTAGAGCACCGGGACCGCCTTCCCGGCGAGCTCCCAGCCACGCTCCTCGTTCGGCCCGAGGAACTCCGTCGACGCGACGACGAGACCGGCTCCGATCGGAAGCGCCAGCCATCCGAGCCACGCTCCTGTGACGTCACCGCAAATGAGGGCGACCCCCACTGCGATCGTCCAGGCGCCTGTGAGGAGATAGCCGAGGTGCTCGCCCACACCGACTCCGAGATACTGATGGAACGACCGGAACGTGACCGCGACGGCGTCTCGGGTCGCTTCGCTCGCGTCGGGATTGCCGTGCGCGCGTGCCAGCTCTGGGACGAGATACACCCAGCGCAGCAGCCCGAGCACCTGGACGAAAGCCGCCAGAACGCCGAGCACGAGGGCGAAGAGCGATGCGGTCGGCGCCCCCGGCGCAAGCACCCGGGAGAGCAGCACGACTGACGCGATCAGCAGTGCTCCCGAGAGCATGAACGCCCACCACGTGAGGATCAGCGAGGAGCCACCAGCCCGAAAGCGCTCGAGGATCTCGTCGGTGGGCCTGCGAAGGATGTCCGGGTAGTCGAATCGCTTCGCGAGGACGGAGAACCACACGTTGAACCAGATCGCCGACGCGATCAGGAAGCACCCAGCGGCCGTCGTGATCGACACGCGGTGATCCTATGCAGGTCGCGAACGGAAGCCGACGCGCGTCAAGTCTGCTCCCGTGCGCTCCGGCATTGATCGCGGATGGCTCCCACGCTCGCACCGACGGCCTCGTCTCTCCACGACGGACCCGGGCGTGATGATCGACCACCGGCACTGACTCGCACGTCTGGGAACCATGCGGAAATGCCGCACGCGCTTGGCGCTCCTTTACCGATGATCGTGCCCACACATCACTGCAAGCTGCTCCTGAAAGGAGGAAACCCATGAGCACGCATGCAGTCGGACGCGACACGCATGATCGTGTCGCCGTCCTGGGCGTCTCTCCGCACTGGGCATGGCTCGCCGGCGGCTTTCTCGTTGCGTTCGCGGTGCCCTTCTTGCTCGCAGACGTGCTTGCGATCAACCGCGATCTCTTCTACGGGCTCTATGCCCTCGCCGTCTTCGGCTTGTTCGCGCTGTGGTCTCGGTCGACGGGCTATGACCTCGTTGCTGCCGTGCACCGCCGGTGGCTCGCAGCGCTGCTGCTCGGGCTCGCCGCGGCCGGCGTCATGGCGGCGATGGTCGTGCGAACGGAGGATGCGACAGCTCGCCCGGCTGGAGTCGATCTCATCGGCGCGATCGCATGGCGCGGGATCCTGTACGGAGTCACGGACGGCCTGTTGCTGTCCGTGTTCCCGATCCTCGTCGTGTTCGCAGCATTCGCAGGGAGCCGGCTCAACAGCCGCTTTACGGGCAAAGTCGTCATCGGCGTCGTTGCGCTTGCAATTTCACTTGCGATGACGGCCGTCTATCACTCCGGCTACAGCGACTTCCGCTCGGACAAGATGGCGAAGCCATTGACGGGAGACGTGATCTGGAGCGTTCCGACGCTCCTGACGCTCAACCCGATCGGAGCTCCGATCGCCCACGCGGGTCTGCACACGTCAGCCGTGCTGCACAGCTACGAGACGGACACGTTCCTGCCTCCGCACCGGTAGCACGTCGCTTGCGTTTGCGTCACTAGTCAGGACGCCGCTTTCGCGGCCTCCTAACTACTCGTACGCTCCCCAGACGGATGGCCCGGGAAGGCCTAGCGGTGAGCTCCGCTCCGGCCAGACGTTGTCACCCGGACTGAGATCGAGGGTCGAGTTCGGCCGGCAGTCCGCACGCCAATAAGGCGTCCCCTGCTCGCCGGGGTACACGTTGTCCCAGAAGAACTTGCCGAGTGCACGTGCGTCGTCCAGGTCGGCACCGAAGGCCTGGGCCGTCGGCACCATCAACTGCATTCCGTAGCACTCGGCTCGGCTCTCCGCCTCAAACTGCGACATCACCGGAGCGCCGACGTAGTCGTAGAGGGCGTGCACCGACTCGTGGGCGAGCACGAGCAGCGAGAACGAGTAGTTGATGTAGTCATCGGGCAGCGACTGGCTCGTCTGCCCGTAGCACGGAAGGCTCGGGCCTGGGACTTCGTCGACCACCGTACGCAGCACCTTCTTCTTCACGGCCACCCACCGGTAGGTGTGGACGCGCTTGGTGTGCCCGTTCTTGAGGTGGATTTTCTTCCAGTACCACTGCTTCTTCCTGGACGTGACCGTGTCGTAGACCGTACGGGTGACGTTCTGCGTCGTGTCACAGCGAGTGGGCTTGTGCCCCGCCTCCCCGAAAAGCTTGAGGCCCTGACACACCGGCTCGGCCAGGTGCACGATGTTCTCCGAATAGGTGATGACGTTGTAGTACGGGTTGTAGAGGAAGCGCACCACGCCAACCGAGTTCGGGTTGAATCCGAGCGCTGCCCACTCGCTAGCGCTATGGCACTGGGCCTGCGTCGGGCGACCCGCGATCGTGCTCGCGATCTGGGATGCGTAGACCTCGGTCGGAGTCTGATGTGCCGGGTCAGACCAGGGTGCTGCGTCGGAGGGGGCCAGCACAGCTTGCTCGGCTCTGGCGGCACCCGCGAGCACGAGGCCCCCGATCACCACCCCGAGCAGAAGCACGAACGCTCTCATGTGAAGCTCCTTGGTGATGTGACGGGCCTACGCAAGTTCTTTGGGGAACCGGTCGATTGACCTTGCGAGCTTGTCAGGGCCGTAGTACGTGTGCGCCCACCAAGACGAAGGCTTGGCGAGCCGAAAGACCGGAACCCAATGCCACAAGGTCAAGAACCCGAGGATTGCCCACAGCCGTTTCCCTTTCAGCCAGCAGATGACGGACGGGACAACGAGCAAGCCCAGAATGATCGCCCAGCCGAGAACGATGTCCATGCGACGACGAATCGGCAACGGAACCTTCGGCCTTGACTCGTTCTCTCATCCAATCTGACCCAAATCTGACCCAGAGACCATTCGAGGCCCGCAGGGGGCCTCTTCCTTTCCGCAAACCCTGTGCTGGACTGAAGCCGACGCGCGGATTCGAACCGCGGACCCCTTCATTACGAGTACCAGGGGAGCTCCGAGTGCAAAGTGACTAAGGGGACGCTCAAGGACCCCTACACCGGTACGACGATCAATTTCGTGCAGGGGAAGAAGACGTCCGCTGCCGTCCAGATCGATTACGTGGTCGCCCTCGCTGCGGCGTGGCGCACCGGCGCGAACCAGTGAAAGCCCGAACTACGGCTCTTCTACGCGAACGACCCCCTAGTGCTGCTTGCGGTCGACGGCCCCGCGAACAACGAGAAGAGCGACGGCGACGCGGCCGACTGGCTACCGCCCAACACTGCGTATGACTGCAAGTACGTCGCGAAGCAGATCGCGGTCAAAACGAAGTACGCGCTCTGGGTCACGCAGCCCGAGCGCATCGCGATGAGCGGCGTTCTCGGCGGCTGTTGAACCGTCGCGTAAGCGCTGGGACGGGAGCGTCAAACACGAGGGGTTTCCGCCTTTCGGAAGATGCCTCGATCTGTAACTCTTGACAGGCCGTCGTATTACCAAGAGGAGAGCTCCGTGCCACTCGTCAACATCCGCGCCGTGACTAACGGCCGCCACCGCGGCGCACTGCGGAAGCTGGCGGCGGTCAGCTCCTTGATCGTCGTCACGACGCTCACAGCGGCGCTGCTGGTAGACCCTGCGGGCTCGCAGGCGCCCGCCGGCACCCCTCAGCGCCTTGTGTACCAGTCTCAGACGACACCATTGGAGCCCTTTCAGCTCGAGTTCGCGGATCCCGGAACAGGCGGAGCGCAGGTTTTCGCGACATCGTCACATCCGAGTAGGCCTGATCGAGCTCCGCTCGTCGATCCGACCTGGTCGCATGACGGCCAGTCGATCGCGTTCTACGAAAACTGGTCGGACGGACATGGAGTCGTTGTGAAGCCTGCCTCGGGAGGTGGCGAGACGCCGCTTCTCCCGGTAAAGGACTTTCGGCCGTCGTGGTCTCCGGTTGCGGCTGAGATTGCCTACTGGGAGTACGAGGAGACGCCGCCGGCGTTTCGGTACACGCTCAAAGTCACGACGCTTCCTGGCGGGACAACGCGGACGCTGGCCGGCCCGTTCGGCCCGAGCGATAGGCCGCTGCTACCGCCTGAGCAACCCGCCTGGGCGGCCGATGGCAAGAGCATCGCGTTCGCCTTCAGGCGCGGCATTGTCACCGTGCCAGCGGCTGGGGGACCGCTAACAGCCCTCGTCGCGCCGGGGGCACCCCACGCGTACGTCGCCCATGAGCCGTCATTCGCCCCCGTTGGCAAGTACCTCGCGTACGTCAAGTCGTTCGAGGATGAGTTCGGCAACTTCACCTCATGGCAACTCGTCGTGCGTGACCTCAAGACCGGGCAGGAGCGCATCGTCGCTGGCGGAACGGACACCACGGAAGAGCACGGTCCACAGTCGTGGTCGCCAGACGGCACGCGGGTCGCCTTCGCAGAAAGGCGCAGGATCGGACCCGCGCCAAACGACGCGGAGAGCACCCTGTACATCGTGCGACGCGACGGCACGGGCGGCCGGCGGACCCTTCTTACGCGGTTCGTAGTTGGCCCGCCCTCCTGGGGCGGTTCGCCATTGCCCAGCTACTACATCAAGGACATCGAAGTCGCGCAGGCGATCGCACCGGAGCTTTCGCCGATCACCGACGTCGATCCGCTCGAAGTCGATCCATACAAGCTCACCTGGAAGCTGCCGGCCATGAACGGCTTCACGATGCCGCTCGCAACAGGGAAACCGACGCTCGTCCGTATCTATGTCGGCGATGCATCGCTCCCGCCGGGTGAGACCGCTCGGCGCAAGATCGGCTTTCGCGTTGAAACCTCGACCTTGTTCGGTGCACTCGAGGGAGAGGAAACCACCGTTGTCACGGCCGAGGACGTCGAGCCACGTCAGAAAGTGAAGGACGGTTCGCTCACCGCTGTGCTCCCGGCGGTCTCTGCGCGTTCGGGGAACGCCGTGCGGGTCGAGGTTGAGATCAACATCGATCAAGTGGAGACGGAATGCGACGGGTGCTACCCGAACGGCAACAAGGCTCAACTTGACGATGTCCACTTCTCGCCCGGGGGGACGCTCAGCCTCGTGCCCGTGCCGATCACCCTCGTCGACCGGTCAACCACCCCACCCACACGTCACCCGCCGTCGTCGGCGTACGACGTTTTCTTTGGGCGGGACCTGCCGCCACTAATTCCGGCGCCGAACCGGCGAATCGTCCTGTTGGATTCTCCCACCCAGATCACATGGGATCCGATCGTCCTGCCGACCAGCCTGCTTGGCGGTGTGTACGCGTTGATGCAGCTAATGGACCGGCTCCAGATCGCGAGGTCCATCGACCTTCAATTTCATGGCCCTCGTGACGTAGGCGAGACCAAGTGGGTTGGATACGCGAGTCCGCCAAGCGGAAGCTGGGGCGGCCTGGCCTCAGGGGTAGGCGGCTGTTGCTTCGTGACCTCGGATTCGACCTACGTGACAACCGCCCACGAACTCGGTCACACACTTGGCCTGTTTCACAGGCAGGGCATCAACTCGACGACGCCTCTCGGCTTGCCGCTGCCGTATCGAGGCATCGGGGGTGTCGGCTATGCGTTCGTCGACGAGGGTCTCGACGTTGGTCAGATCGACCAGATCTTCACTGCGGACGACGCGGGCGACCTGATGTCCTATGACAAGAGGACCTGGACGTCGCCGCTGACGTGGGAGCGCATGTTCAACACGATCCGCGAGGGCTCCGGCCTTCCGCTCGTGAGACAACCGACGTCAACCGGAGAGGGTCGAGTACCGGCTCTGCGGGACGACGAGCCAGCAGCCAGGACGCTCCGCGTGGTCAGCGGCGGGATCACCAAGAACGGGGCGGTCATCTTCGACTCGACTGTCGTCAAGACAGTCGCTCCGGCATCAGCCGGCCCTATAGCTGGTCGGATCATCGCTTTCGACGCAGCAGGTCATAGCGTCGCCGCGACGCCAGTGCGTGGCGCACCCGAGGTTTTCGAGAATGGTGTCAGAGCACTGCCGTTCGTCGTTGCATTGCCCGCTGACGCGTCGATCGCCACACTCGTTCTTCGGGGTCCAGACGGGAGCGTGCTCGCGGAGCGACACCGCTCAACGACAGCTCCCGTCGGCCACTTCATCGATTTGCCCGCAAGCGTGCGGGCAAATCGCGGGCTTACAGTCCACTGGGCGGCGACCGACGGAGACGGCAATGAGCTGTCGGTGATGCTATTCGCCCATCGCGGCACCCGACCGTGGCGACTGGTTGCGATGGGTCTTCCCCGCTCCTCGGCAGTCGTGCGCCCTCGTTCCCTGGGGTCGAGCGGCCAACTGCAACTCCGGCTGCTCATCAACGATCGCTTTAGGACAATCCACGTGGACAGTCCTCCCATCCCAATGGGCTGAGGCCTGCACACGACGTCTCAGGCGCTGCCCAAGACGCGGGATAACGCTGCGCAATCGATCCGTTAGAGCCTCCACCCGAAGACGCTCAGTGAGGTCAGCGGCACCCGAGAATCAGTCGGCGGTCCGTCCAGCGGTTCCGCAAGAAGTGTGACCGCCTCAGTGATACGAGGGACATCTGCCCGATAGCTGCCTCGTACGACTCTGCGCCACCACCACAGCCACCGGCTCTTTCGCCCGTATTCGACTTCATAACGAACGGCGACGGTAAATGGGAAATCCTCGGCCTCGACCACCTGCGCTTCTCCATGCCAGTCGAGACGTTGGTGTGGCGCGACGTAGGCGCGCTGGTCATCTTGGGTCGTGAGACTCACCGCTTCGCGCGATCCGAGAGTGGCCGTAAAGCTCACGACCTGGTAGTTGAGAGGAATGGACGATGTGTTCAACAACTCCGTTCCAAGGATCACGTCGATACCACGGTCTCGTCCCGGGGGAACATGGAGGCCAACGGTCTCACCCACAACATGAAGGCTGTGGCTCACTTGACGGAACCATCCGACGATGAGCCCAAGCACGAGGATCGTCGCCGCGAGGATTGCTGCCCAGTTCCCCGCGTCAGACAACAGAGATGAGCCCAGAGCCGCCAGGTGGAAGAGGATGACGACAATGGCGACCAAGGCAAACCCCCGAAAGCCGGTCTCTAGGCAGCTAGCGCAGTCGCGCGCGAGGTTAACACCGAGGTCGACTGAGGTCCGTCGGGCGTTTGGGCACTAGCCCGGTTCCAGTGCCCCAACCCCACGCGGCGCGTTGCCCAATCCATTGCCCACGAGCTCGGATGGCTCGTCTCTTGAAACAAGAAACCCCCGCGTTAGCAGGGGTTTCCTTCAAGCCGACGCGCGGATTCGAACCGCGGACCCCTTCATTACGAGTGAAGTGCTCTACCAGCTGAGCTACGTCGGCAGGAGGACTGAAGGGTACTAGAGGCTCTGCGGTCGGTCAGTCGGCCGTGAGGCGGTACGGGATGACGTCGTTGTCGAGCGGCAGCCGGTACTTGTCCGGATTCTCGTGCCGGTACGGCTGCGACGGAAGATTGACGAACGCCCCCTCCTGGTCACCGACGTTCTTGACGGCGTGGTAGACGCCGGCCGGGATGCTCACGAGCGCGCGGTCGTGCGCTCCGAAGTGGAAGACCTTCACCCGGCCGTACGTGTCGGAGTCGCTTCGCGCGTCGTAGAGGACGATCCGGAGAACGCCCGCGAACGCGAAGAGGCGGTCGTTCTGCTCGAGGTGGACCACCCAGCCCCTCACCTGCCCCGGCCTGAGCGTCGCGAGGTACACGTAGACGAGCGGATCCTCGGTGAATCCCCAGCGCTCGTCGAAGATCTCACTCAACGTCCCGCGCTCGTCGGCATGCGTGCGGGCGCGGCGGTACGCGACACCGTCGATCAACCCAGAGAGGGAGTCGCCGTCGGGCGTTACGGTCGCAGGATCCTTGATTGCCTTCTCGAGACCCTCGATATCGCCTACCGCAGTCACGGCCGCGAGAATAGACGACCGGTGGGTCAGCGCGTCCTCTGCCCGACGCGTCGCGCCCGGTGCAGCGGAGACGTCGCCAGACGCGTGCGCAAGCGCCACCAACGTGTGGCCTGGATCTCGCGAATGACGTCCTTGAGCTCGTGGATTCGAGCCTCGCGCAGAACCGCGCCCGCTCGGACGACATCGGCCACCATCCGTTCGAGCTCGTCGGCGAACCCCGGTTCCTGGATCCGTGCCCACCAGCGCTCGAGCTCGGCTACGCGCTCGGCGACCGGGACCTCGCGCCGATCCTGATCGGGCATGTGGAGATGGGTCAGACGGGTTCCCGTGCGCCCTCGAAACCAGGGCTGCCGGACGAACTGCTGCCACATGTTGATGTCGCTCCAGACGTTCGCCGGTCCGGGCCGCCAACCGTACGGAAGGCGTCGGTACGACCCCAGCGTGTGGGCAGCGCCGGTCAGCGAGATCTTGTTCCAGCCTCCGCGTAGGAGGAGTGCGTGGAACTCGGGTCGCGCTATGTCGATCGGCCCGTAGTGGAGCGATCCGTCGGGCATGACCACCAGAGGAGCGCTGTGCGCGAAGTCCGCGTCCTCGAGCAGTCGGAGCATCTCGACGACGTGGTCGGGCAGCAGCAGATCGTCGTCCGACAGGTAGCAGACGACGCTTCCCGAAGCGCTCTGGAGTGCCTCGTGCCGGCCGAGCTCCCCGTTGTGCTCACCCTTGGGGAAGTCGAAGAAGCTCACGCGCGAGTCGGGGAGGAACTCCTCGACCGCGGCTCGCGTGTCGTCCTCGACGCCGTCTCCCACGACGAAGAGCTCGATCGACGCGCTCTGCTGATCGAGCGCGCTTCGAATGGCGTACGGGAGCAGGGCGGCGTGACGGTACGTCGGGATGACGATCGTCGCGTCGGTCACGCGACTCCCGCCAGGCGCCGGAGGTCGTGGAGGGTCGCGACGATCGCTGCTCCTTCCGCCGCACTCGACCTCGGCGGCGGGCCGCCGCGGACGTGCTCGACGAACACACGGAGCTCCGCGAGCAGTGGAAGCTCACCGGGCGTCTCTATCCGCTCGGGCTCAGGCTCCGAAGTCCCGTTCCGGTAGACGGTCACGTGCTCGTTCCAGGCGTCTGCGAGCAGGACTACGCCCTCCTCACAGTGCAGCTCGACGCGCCTCGATCGGTCCGGCGATCGCGAGGAGACCTCAAATGAGTGCCAGTAGTCGGGGCCGTCGAGGAGCGCCGAGAGCCCCACCAGGGAGTTCGCGGACAGCTCTGCCACAGCTGCGCGTGGCCGCGGCACGGCTCCCATCACCTCGAGGGCAATCGAGAGATCGTGTGGAGCAAGCACCCACACGGGATCCACGTCGTCGTGTGCGACGCCCCAACCGAGCCGGACCGTGGTCAGCCCGGACACGCTGCCGAGCCTGCGCTCCCGCGCGATCGCCGCGATCTCGGCGACAGCGGGGTGGTAGCGCCACTTGTCCATGACGTAGAGCGTGTCCGGGGCCACCTTCGCGAGGCGCGCCGCCGTGCTGGGATCGGTGGTGAGCGGCTTCTCGGTGAAGACGGGGATGCCGCGATCGAGCAGCTCCTCGATGGCATCGGCATGCGTGCTCGTTGTCGTCGCGACGATCGCTCCGTCCAGAGCCGGCAGCTCGCCGATCGTCGAGACGATCACGCTCGCGCCACCCTCTTCGGCCCGCGCCCGACTCGCCTCCGAGCGGGCGACCACCGGAACCTCGCACCCGAGCGCGACCAGGTCGCGCAGGATGTGCTTCCCCCAGCGCCCGCACCCGACGAGCCCGACGACCATGAGCTACGAGGTCACCGGAACGTGCAGCTCGTGCGCGCAGCGCACGAAGAGGGCCTCGAAGGCGAGCGACGGGTTGAGGTTGAACTCCTCGAGGCTCCGCCAGAGGTCGCGCACGATCGCCGCCGCATGCTCGGCGCCATCGCCGAGCCCGAGGTCGACGTCCGCGCGGAGCTCGTCGAGGCGGTCCGCGTGTATCGCCGCGTCCTCGGCACCGGCGGCCACCACCATGAGGTCGCGGTACCAGGCCTCGAGACCTTCGAGCGCGGCGAGCAGCTCGTCTCGCTCCGCCCCGTATCCGGCGCGTCGGACGCGCTGGTCGGCCTCGCGTTCCGGCAGACCGAGCCCCTCGATCGCCTCGCGCTCTCGCTCCTTCGCTTCCTCCGCCCGCTCGCCGGCAGCCGCAAGTACGGTGACCGCCGCGGCGGAAGGGTCGAACTCGGGATCGAGATACACGGCTCGCGCGACAACGACGAGTGCCTCTCTCCGCCCTGCTGCCGCCGGGTCGAGGAGCCGTCGCGCGCGGTCGAGCCGTCCGGCTGCGGCTCGGGCGAGCGCGCGAGTCTCGTCTTCCCCCAGTTCCGGCGCACGCTCGGCAATCCAAGCCCTGACTGCCCGCTCGGAGAGTCGCCGGAACGGAACGAGCTGGCAGCGCGACAGGATCGTGGGCGGCAGCGGACCGAGCTCGCTCGCGACGAGCACGATCACCGCATACGGCGGCGGCTCCTCGAGGTCCTTGAGGAGAGCGTCGGCCGCGTCCTCGTTCATGCGATCGGCAGCGAGGATGAGGTACACGCGCCTATCGGCCTCGAACGGCCGCATGTGGAGGTCGTGGCGGAGCGCGCGGACATCGTCGATGCGGATCATCTCGCCGAGCGGCTCGAGCACGTACAGGTCCGGATGCGCTCGGGCAATGACGCGACGCTCGTCCCCGAGCAGGGCTCCGGCGAAGGAGTACGCGGCCGTTCGCTTGCCGACTCCTGCGGGCCCGTGCAGGAGATACGCGTGAGCGGGCCCTTCCTGAAGCGCCGCCTCGAGCAGGCGCTTGGCCTCGATCTGTTCCGGCACGTCAGCGAAGTGCTGCATGGACCTCCTCGGCGAGCTCGTCGGCGGGCCTCGACCCGTCGAGGATGACGATTCGGTCCGGAAAGCGCTTAGCGAGCTCGCGGTACCCCTCGTCCGCGCGTGCGTGAAACGCGCGGTCTTCGCGTTCGAGCCTGTCGTGCTCGCCTTTGAGCCGGCCGGCGATGTCAGCCGGGTCGAGGAGGAGGAGGAACGTGCGATCCGGCTGAAGGCCGCCCACGGCAGCGAGATTGAGGTCGAGGACCCGCTCGAGGCCGAGCCCACGGGCGACCCCCTGGTAGGCGACGGACGAGTCGACGTAGCGGTCGCAGATGACCGATGCGCCACGGGCGAGCGCCGGCCCGATCACCTCCTCGACGTGCTGTGCACGGGCCGCCGCATAGAGCAGGGCCTCCGCCCAGGGCGTCACATGCCCGCCGTGCAGGACGAGATCGCGGACCTGCTCGCCGAGCTCGGTGCCTCCGGGCTCACGGGTCGAGACGACGTCCTCGCCGTCCGCTTCCAATCGCACCCGGAGGCGCTCGGCCTGGGTGCTCTTTCCCGAGCCGTCGAGGCCCTCGAACGTCACGAACATCGGTTGGCCAATCCTACGGTCGACCGGCACTCCGTAGGATGCGTCTCGTGCGCGCCGTCGTGACCGGAGGGGCGGGCTTCATCGGCTCGCATGTGGTGGATGCCCTGCTCGCACGGGGAGACGACGTCGTCGTTATCGACTCGCTCGCGACCGGGAAGCGGGAGAACGTCCCAGCAGCAGCCGATCTGCGCGTCCAGGACATCCGCGAGCCGCTCGACGAGCTCTTCGAAGACCTGCGGCCCGAGGCCGTCTTCCACCTCGCCGCCCAGGCCGACGTGCGCGTCTCGGTCGACGACCCGGTCATGGACGCCGACGTCAACGTGCTCGGCACCGTACGCTTGCTCGACGCCACCCACCGCCACGGCTCGGGCCAGATCATCTTCAGCTCCACGGGCGGTGCGATCTACGGCGAGTGCGACGGCCCGGCTGCCGAGACCGCCCCGCTCGGCCCGGTGTCTCCGTACGGCGTCGCGAAGCTCGCGGGCGAGGAGTACCTGCGGAGCTACAACCGCCTCTACGGAACGAAGCACGTCGTCCTTCGCTACGGGAACGTCTACGGGCCCAGGCAGGATCCGCACGGCGAAGCAGGCGTCGTCGCGATCTTCCTCGGAGCACTCGAGCGCGGCGAGCAGCCTCGGATCTTCGGCGACGGCGCCCAGACCCGTGACTACGTCTACGTCGGCGACGTCGCTCGCGCGACCCTCGGCGCCTTCGATCACAACGGCGGGGTCTACAACGTCGGCACGGGCAAGGAGACCTCGGTGCTGGAGCTGTACGAGCTCTGCCGACGTGCCGCCGGCTCCGAAACGGCCCCGGAGCATGCGCCTGCGAGAGCGGGCGAGCTCGCGCGCAGCGTGCTCGACCCGTCCCGCGCCGCGAGCGACCTCGGGTTCCAGGCGTTCGTCGAGCTCGAGGATGGGCTCCAGGCGACCTGGGAGTGGCTGACCCGAGCCTAGAGGGGGGTGAAGGAATCGCGGGCGCGCGAGCGAATCGAGCGCCCTGGTGGATCATCCACTCACCGCCCCTGACGCGCTGATCCGCCCCTGGCGAACCGCTGCCCTCGTGGCTGTGGCGATCGCGGCGGTCGAGCTCCTGCTGTTGCTCGTGATCGGCGGTGGAGCTCTCGTCGGAGCCGTTTCGCATCGGGTCCAGAGAGCCGCCACGGAGCACGCGCTCGCGACACCCTCGCCGTCGCGTCACGTGACGCAGAAGCCGACGACCGTCGCGGCGAAGCTGCCGCGGACGAAGGTTCGCGTCCTCGTCCTCAACGGCAACGGACGACAGGGCGCGGCCGCGGTCGCAGCCGCTCGCGTGCACAGCCGCGGCTACCGGATCGGCGACGTCGCGAACGCGCCGCGGAGCGACTTCGGTCAGAGCATCGTCATGTACCGGCCGGGCTTCGTCGGAGAGGGCAAACGCCTTGGACGCGATCTCGGAGTCACGACCGTGACCCCGCTCGACGGTATTCGCGTCCGCCAGCTCCACGGCGCGCACCTCGTCTTCATCCTCGGCCGTTAGACGAGCGGCCGGCTTCGGCTACTAGCCGGTCTCCGGCCCGCACGCCCCCGCGTTGACGGCGTCGCGCGCAATGTCGAGCGGACCGCCCTTGAGCCACTGGTTGCCCGACGGGTCGAGCGTGTACGCGTCGTTCAGGTGCCGGTAGGCGGCACACATGTTCCCGAGAGCCTGGAACTCGAAAAGACCGAGCGTGTACCAGGTGTCCGGATTCTCGGGCTGGAGCTCGACGGCGTCGATGTAGTGGCGCTGTGCCGCATACAGGAGCCGGCGACGCTCGTCGATGCGGGCGAGGGCGTAGATCGGCTCGACAGACAGCGGGTCGAAGGAGCGGGCCCGAAGCGCCTTGTCTCGTGCCGTCCCGTAGTCCCGGGCGTCGAGTGCCCTGGTCGACGAGCGCACGTCTCGCTCGGCGAGCCGCGGCGACGCGAACGACGCGAGCACGGAGAGCCCGACGAGAACGGCCGCGACGGCGACGAGCACACGGCGCCGTGTCGGCAGTTCGGGTCGCCCGGCGCCGGCGAGGACACCGAGCGCGACCATCGTCGGAGCCGTCACCGCGAGAAAGTCCCACGTGTAGTCGACGAGCGCATGCGCGAGGTACGCGACGGGCGCGGCGACGAGTGCGACCGCGGCTGCGCGCTCCCCGCCCTCGAGCCGACGCACCGCGCAGACGCAGACCCAGCCGGCCGCCCCGACGAGCGCGAGGAAGAAGAGGAGGCCGGGTATTCCGCCGTCCGCAAGGTGCTGGAGGGGAACGTTGTGCGGCTGGAGCACGCTGCGTTCGTCGGTCCGAAAGCGCTTGCGCGCGATCTCGAACGTGCCTGCTCCCGCCCCGAGCGGGGAATGCTGGGCGAAGACGTCCGTCGCCTCGTCCCACCAGCACCAGCGGTTGTTGATGTCGAGCGATCCCAGTCGGCTCGGGTCGTTCACGACCTCTGAGCACGACGAGCCCGCGACGTCGTCCCGGAACCAGCTGACGGGGTTTCGGATCGCGACGGCAAGACCGACGACCCCGACGACGAGAGCGACGAGCGCGACCGCGACGAGCACCTGCCCGGCACGCCGGCGCAGGTGCTCCGAGAGCCCCCGCCGTGCACCGAGCCCCACGAGCGCCGCCACGACGAGTGCGCCAACGAGCGCGAGGACGCCGAACACCGCTCCGTCCGCAACACGATCGGCCTTCTCGGCGCCCGCTTCGACGAGCGCCGGGCGGGTGAAGGCCCAGCCGGCCACGAGCGCGGCGGGAACGCCAGAGGCGGCGAGCAGAAGGCCTCCCTCCACGCGTTCACTCGAGAGCAGGAGCCAGAGGAGCACGACTCCGATCGCGACCACCGCACCAGCGCGGGAGATCGTCATCAGCAGGACGAGCACGGCGGCGTAGGCGAGGAGGCCGCCGAGGGCCCTGACCCACACCCTCCGTCCGTGAGAAGCGCCGAGCCAGAGCGCGAGCGGCAAAGCGATGTTCGTCATGAGTGCCAGCGCGTTCCAGTACTCGACCGGCTCGCTGAGCCGTGCGACCCGGACTCCAGCGGGGTCGAGAGCGGGAATCGACTTCGCGAGGAGCGACCAGGTGAGGACGGTCCCCATGACAACCGCAAGTGCAGACGCAGCGAGGCGAGCGGCCGATTGGCTCCCCAGTCCGGCGAGCGTCACGCCCAGCCCGAGGAACACGGCGAACACGAAAGTGCGGTTGAACGTGTCCCAGCTGCGGTCGGGAACGATCGACCACGCAATCGTCGCCCCGGCCCAGACGACGACCAGGCCCGTCGCGAGCAGCAGCGCCCCGCCCGACCGGCCGACCCGAGGGAGCGGCACGGCGCCGAACGCGAAGGCAATGAGGTAGGCAGCGAGCAGCCCGACAGCTAGCGCGCCGACCGGCAGGACGCCGTCGAAGCCCGATCCGTCACCTGCGAACGCCGCCGCGGCGACGGCCGCACCGACGAGTCCCGCATACCCGAGAGCCGCCGTTCCGGGGCGGCCCGAGGAGGGCTCCGGCCCCGTCTCCATGGCGCGCCACGGTACCAAGGCCCGCGGCCTTTCTCTCCAGTCAGGAGGGTACGCCCCGGCGCCGTCTAACAAATCGTTTACTCTGACCACACCACCGGATCACCTGGAGCCGGGAGACTGCGCCGAAACTGGGCTCCCGGTCGCATTCGTGACACCGCACTCGAGGCACACATTCCCCCCTCAGCGCGTCGTTCTGACGCTGCTCACCCTCGTACTGGGGACTATCGTCGCGCTCTCGCTCCCGAGCATCGCCGCCGCCAAGATTCCGTGCGGACAACAGGTGGTCAACGATTGGTACGACAACGGCCGCATCGACCGGCTCTACCCGCTGCACTGCTACGAGGAGGCGATCGACCTCATCCCGGCAGACATCCGCGACTACGCGGATGCGGAAGA
The DNA here is from genome assembly GCA_963734825.1 of uncultured Actinomycetes bacterium. Taxonomy (GTDB): domain Bacteria; phylum Actinomycetota; class Thermoleophilia; order Gaiellales; family Gaiellaceae; genus GMQP-bins7. The sequence goes on from CAVTIQ010000006.1 coordinate 731,196, forward strand.
GGTCATCTCGCGCGCGCTCCAGGGCGCTTTGCGCGGGGTGCTCACCCCCGGTGGTGACGACCCCACTCCCGGAGACAACAACCAGGATCCCGGTGGCCCCGCCGGTGGTGGCTCGGGTGGAAACAACTCGGGCGGGCCCACCCCGGGTGGGGATACGGGCTCCGGTACCCCCCAAGCGACACCGGACATCAACACCTCGGGGCCGTCCTCGGTTCCGATCCCGCTGGTCGTCCTCGGCGGCATGTCGCTCGCGCTCCTCGCGGCCGGTGGGCTCGGCTACCTCTCGCGTCGACGCCAGGCGGCCGCCGAAGAGTTCGACGATCACAACGACGACGACCAGCCGCTCGGCTAGCGCTCTTCCGCGACCTCAGTCGGCTCCACGCGAGCGCCGGCGGCCACGAGCACCCCGGGAGGTAAACTGTCCGGGTCGTGATCCAACTCCGAAATACCTGCAAATTGCGCGAAAATTTGTCTATCCGGTCGCCGTCCTACTATCGACGGTCCGCTCGCAAGTCGTTCGTCGTTCCACCGGGCGGGAGGACGTAGATGTCGGACACGGCTCGGGAGGAATCGATGGCCATTACAAAAGGGCAGGGCGCGAAGGAGCAGGCGCTCGGGGCAGATGATGCGACCGGCGAGGTCGTGAACACGGTCGTACAGGAGGACGCGAGCGTTGCACCGCGCCGCTTCTTCACGATCCCGGGCCGCGACCCGTTCGAGGAGATCGAATGGGAGATCCGCGACGCCCATATCCCTGGCAAGGACGGGCCAGCCTTCGAGCAGAAGGACGTCGAGTTCCCGAAGTTCTGGTCGCAGACGGCGACGAACATCGTCTCCCAGAAGTACTTCCGGGGCCGCATGGCGTCTCCCGAGCGCGAGCGCTCCGTCAAGCAGATGGTCGGCCGCGTCGTCGACACGATCGGCGGCTGGGGCCGCGAGGGTGGCTACTTCGCGTCCGATGAAGAGGCCGACACCTTCGAGGCCGAGCTGAAGGCGATCCTCGTCAACCAGTACGCGTCCTTCAACTCCCCGGTCTGGTTCAACGTCGGCTTCGAGGCGAAGCCGCAGTGCTCTGCCTGCTTCATCCTCTCGATCGACGACTCGATGGAGTCGATTCTCGACTGGATTCGCCGCGAGGGGATCATCTTCCGCGGCGGCTCCGGCTCCGGAGTGAACCTGAGCCGGCTGCGCTCCTCGAAGGAGCAGCTCTCGAAGGGCGGCTACGCGTCCGGTCCCGTCTCGTTCATGCGCGGAGCGGATGCCTCCGCCGGCACGATCAAGTCGGGCGGCAAGACGCGCCGCGCCGCGAAGATGGTCGTGCTCGACGTCGACCATCCGGACGTCGAGGAGTTCATCTGGTGCAAGGCCAAGGAGGAGCGCAAGGCGCGCGTTCTCGAGCAGGCCGGCTACGACATGTCGCTCGACTCGCCAGACTGGGCCTCGATCCAGTACCAGAACGCGAACAACTCCGTTCGCGTCACGGACGCGTTCATGGAGTCGGTCGTCGAGAACAAGGAGTGGAACCTCACCGCTCGCACCGACGGCTCCGTCGTCGAGACGAACGACGCGCGAGGCCTTCTCAGGCAGATGGCAGAAGCAGCCTGGGAGTGCGCCGACCCGGGCGTCCAATACGACACGACGATCAACAACTGGCACACGCTCCCGAACACGAGCCGCATCAATGCGTCGAACCCGTGCTCGGAGTACATGTCCATCGACGACTCGGCGTGCAACCTCGCCTCGCTGAACCTCATGAAGTTCCGCCGCGAGGACGGGGAGTTCGACATCGAGGCGTTCGAGCACGCCGTGGACGTCGTCTTCCTCGCGCAGGAGATCGCCGTCGGCTACTCGTCGTATCCGACGCCCGAGATCGACAAGAACGCAAAGGCCTACAGGCAATTGGGCCTGGGGTACGCCAATCTCGGCGCGCTGCTCATGGCGCGCGGGCTCCCGTACGACTCCGACGAGGGTCGCGCGTATGCAGCTGCCATCACGGCGCTCATGACCGGGCGCGCGTATCGCAAGTCGGCCGAGACCGCGAAGCGGATGGGCTCATTTGCCGGCTACCAGCCGAACGCCGCGGCGATGACCGGGGTCATCGCGAAGCACCGGGCGGCCGTGGGCAACATCGACCACTCGAGCTCGGTGCCCGACGAGCTGCTCGTCGCAGCCCGACGCGCCTGGGACGAGGCGCTCGAGCTCGGCGAGGTGTCGGGCTGGCGCAACGCACAGGCGACCGTCCTCGCCCCCACCGGGACGATCAGCTTCATGATGGATTGCGACACGACCGGGGTCGAGCCCGACTTCTCGCTCGTGAAGTCGAAGAAGCTCGTCGGCGGCGGCGAGATCACGATCGTCAACAAGACCGTGCCAATGGCGCTCGACAAGCTGGGTTACGCGCCGAGCGAGGTCGAGGAGATCGTGGCGTTCATCGACGAGCGGAACACCGTGGTCGGGGCGCCGAACGTCAAGGCCGACCACTTCCCGGTCTTCGACTGCGCGATCGGCGACCGCGCGATCCACTACATGGGCCACGTGAAGATGATGGGCGCCGTCCAGCCGTTCATCTCCGGCGCGCTCTCGAAGACGGTGAACCTCCCCGAGGAGACCACGGTCGACGAGATCGGGCAGCTCTTCGTCGAGTCGTGGCAGCTCGGTGTCAAGGCGATCGCGATCTACCGCGACAACTGCAAGGTCGCGCAGCCGCTGTCCGGAAAGGCCGATGCAGGCGCCACGACGCTCGCGCCCGTCACCGGCATCGTCGGCCCGCTCCCGCAGCGACGCCGCCTGCCTGACGACCGCGTAGAGGTCGGCCGCAAGTTCAAGGTCGGCGAGTACGAGGGCTACATCCACGTTGGCCTCTTCGACGACGGGACGCCCGGCGACATCTTCGTGGACATCGCCAAGGAGGGCACGACCCTCGCCGGCCTCATGAACTCGTTCATGATCTCCGTCTCGCTCGGCCTCCAGTACGGCGTGCCGCTCGAGGTCTACGTCTCCAAGTTCAGCCACATGCGCTTCGAGCCGTCGGGCATGACGAACGACGCGGACATCCGCGTCGCGAAGTCCATCGTCGACTACATCTTCCGCTGGATGGGGAAGAAGTTCCTCTCCACCGACCAGCAGGAGGAGGCCGGCATCCTCACCGCCGAGGTGAAGGCGCGCTTCGCGGCGGCGTACGCGGAAGCCGGCGACCACTCCGTCGCGGTGGCAGCGCTCGACGCGCCTCCGCCGGGCCAGACCGCCCTCTTCAACCAGTGGGAAGACGCCGTCGAGTGCGCCAAGTGCGGCGGCCGCATGGTTCGGACGGGCAGTTGCTACACGTGCCGCGACTGCGGGACGAACACCGGCTGCAGCTAACTGCTTCCGACTCATACAGATAAGAGAGCCGCGGGGACGCGGCTCTCTTATCTGTAGCCAAGCACCGAAACTCGTGCCGCGGAGAAGCACACTCGGATGCCCCAGCGTTCCGGAATGACCCCCGAGCCATGAAGGCTTCTCGGACCTGCGGGTTTCCTTCCGTGCATTTCGAACCTTGCTTCTCGTGCTTTCTACTGCGCCGATGGCAAAGGCAATCCCGACAATGAAGATCCGGCTTGGGTCGATCGGTAGGCCCTACAGAGAGGAGAGCACGTGGAAAATGAGTAACAAACAGGCGGCACCTGAGACGAAAGGTGTTACAGCGCAGTTACTTGCAACGGTCGACCTTGGCTCTGAGATCGAGGGCATGGCAGGACGCCAACTTCGAATGCGTATGGTGACCATCGAGCCCGGAGGCGTCTTCGGCCCGATTCACGACCATATAGACAGACCAGGCATCGTCTACATACTGCAAGGAACGATCACTGACCATCGAAATGGAGTCGCTACGGACTATGGGCCGGGAGTGGGCTGGCCCGAGGATAGGAACACCACACACTGGCTTGAGAACAGAGGAACGATTCCGGCGGTCGAGATCTCGGTCGACATAGTCAGGCAAGAGTAACCTCAGGCCGACGTCTACCCGTAAGAGCGCCGGATCGGTACCGCGACGAGCAGACGCCTGACGGCGTCCTCTACCGCTACCAGGGCGACGACCCCGAGAACCACTTCAACCGGTGGCTGCGGAGCGCGCATCTCCTCGACGCGCCGATCGTCTACTTCGTCGGCACGCGGCCGAACTGGTATCGGCCGATCTACCCCACCTTCGTCGAGCGAGACGAACCCGCGGAACTCCACGTTCTTCTGACCTTCGGAAAGATGCGAGGACCGTACGACGAGCGCGAGCCCGTCCACATCCCCGACGAGATCGAGCGACGCTACGTCGTCCGCGAGGTCAAGCAGCGCATCCATCAGGCGCAGTTCCGCGGTGCCGTGCTACCCGCCTACAACGATCGCTGCGCGATCTGCCGGCTCCGCGAGGTACGGCTCCTCGACGCGGCACACATCGTGGGCGACGCCGAGGAAACGGGTGAGCCGGTGGTCTCGAACGGCCTCAGCCTCTGCTCAATCCACCACCGAGCCTTCGACGAAGACCTGGTCGGCGTCGCGCCGGATCTCCGGGTCCATGTCGCACGCCGATTGCTCGACGACGAGGACGGTCCGATGCTCGACGTGCTCAAAGGGTTCCATGGAGCCGTGATCGAGGCGCCGACGAAGCGTCTGTGGCGGCCCGATCCCGACCGCTTGGAGACGCGATTCGAGCGCTTCCTAGTCGCTGAGTAGCCCACGCCGGACAGCCTCATGCGAAGGCCACGACGTCAACCACACCCAGCAGCTCGTGGTGGGGTCGCAGTTGCTACAGGTGCAGCGGCTAGTCGACCCCGAGCTTCGCTGCGTTGCGGGTCACGCGCTGTCAAGCTCCGTCGAGATGAGCAGGATCGTGGTCCTCGGCGGAGGCGTGTGCGGGCTCGCGACGGGTCTCCTGCTCGCACGTGACGGGCACGAGGTGGAGCTGTGGGAGCGCGATCCGGAGCCCGTCCCAAGCTCTGTGGACGACGCCTGGTCGGGGTGGGACAGACGGGGCGTGAAGCAGTTCCGTCAGCCGCACTTCTTGCAAGCGCGAGCGGGGTCGACGCTCGAGCGCGACTTTCCGGACGTGTACGACGCCCTGATTGCTGCGGGTGCTGCGCGGGTCGACCCCTTGGATCGCCTGCCCGCAGCGATCACCGACCGCGCGGCCCGACCCGGCGACGAGCGCTTCGTTTCGGTCACGGCACGTCGTACGACTCTCGAGCAGGTGCTCGCAGAGTCCGCGAGCAACGAGGAGGGCTTACGCGTTCGGCGCGGCCGTACAGCAATAGGCCTCACCGTACGAGCGCAGGACGGCGTACCTCGCGTGACCGGAGTTCGAACACGGTCGGGCGAGACACCGGCCGACCTCGTGGTCGACGCGATGGGTCGCAGCTCACCGCTGCCGGACTGGCTGACGGAGGTCGGGGTCGGCCCCGTCGAGGAAGAGAGGGAGGACTCCGGGTTCGCCTAACTACACACGGTTCTTTCGCTCCCGCGACGGTCACGTTCCCGAGCCCCGCACGATCGGGTTGCTCACTCCGGTCGGCTCGTTCTCGATCGCGACACTGCCGAGCGACCGCGACACCTGGTCGGTCACGCTGTTCGCGGCAACCGGCGATCGCCCTCTCAAGGAGTTCCGCCACCTCAACCGTTGGGAGGCAGTCGTTCGAGCGTGTCCGCTCCACGCACACTGGCTCGAGGGCGAGCCGATCAGCGACATCGTCGTCATGGCCGGACTACTCGATCGACGACGACGCCTGAGTGACCGGGGCCGACCGGTCGCAACGGGCATCGCCCTCGTCGGTGATTCCTGGGCGTGCACCAACCCCTCGCTTGCACGCGGCGTCGCCCTCGGACTCGATCACGCAGCCCGACTTCGCGACACGATCCGATCCCATCCCGACGATCCGCACGAACTCGCAGCCGCGTGGGACGACCTGACGGAGAGCGCCTTTACGCCCTGGTATCAGGCCACGGTCGCGGTCGACCGTGCTCGGCTCGCCGAGATGCGCGCCCACCGGGAAGGTGAGGAGCCGTTGGCACCGCCCGACGAGGCAGCGGCCAGCCGCATCCGACTCGCTCTCGCCGCGACCCGCGATCCGACCGCGTTTCGGTCTTTCATGGAGATCGTCGGTTGTCTCAGCTTGCCGTCCGAGGTCTTCGACTCCAGGCTGCTCGCCACCATCGAGGCAGTCACACAACCCGGCGAGGCAGCTCAGCTCGCCGGTCCCGACAGATCGCAATTGCTAGCCCTCCTGGGCTGATTCGGCGAGGCGCGTTCGCCTACGCAGCGGGCTCGACCGCGAACAGGTGCCAGTCACCGGGAATGCCCTTGAGCTCGGTAGAGCCGCGATCGGCGAACGCTATCTCCGACCCGGCCACGAGGTCTCGCACGGTGCTCGAGACGAGAACCTCGCTCGGAGCGGCGCACGCGGCGACGCGCGCGCCGATGTGGACGGCGATTCCGGCGAGCTTGCCGTCGACGAGCTCGCATTCGCCCGTGTGTAGCCCCACCCGCACTTCGAGGCCCAACGACTTCACGCCCGCGACGACCGCTGACGCGCACCGGATCGCGCGGGCAGGGCCGTCGAAGCTCGCGAAAAAGCCGTCGCCCGCGGTGTCGAACTCGGTTCCGCGGTAGCGGAGCAGCTCCTTTCTGACGAGGTCGTGATGCTCCATGAGACGGTCCCTCCAGGCGCGGTCGCCGATTGCAGCGGCCTGCGCCGTCGAGCCGACGATGTCGGTGAAGAGAACGGTCGCGAGCACGCGCTCCGGCTCGTCGGCGATCTGGGGTCGCGGGAGCACGACGGTTTCGAGGAATCGCCCGAGCTCGTCGAGGACGGGCTCCACGTCGCCCACTCCGGGCGCGAGGTTGCGGTCGTCGAGCACGACCAGCCGCGCACCGGGGATGTGCTCGCCGAGGTAGCGGCCGCCGCGTACGTCCATCGTCGGTACGGCCGAGCGATGCAGCACGAGAGTCGGCACGCGAATCGATGCAAGGATTCCGGAGACGTCGACGTCCAGGTTCATCCTCAGGTACTGGGCAAGCGCTCCCGGACTGACGCTGAGTGGCAGCAGCCGGCCGAACGGCTGCAGGTCGGCTGCGCTCATGTCCGGTGACGCGCTCAGGAGGAGCTCGTCCTGTGTCGACGGGTCGCTTACGTCGATCAGTTGCGCCAGCGGCCTCATCGCGGGCACATCGTGCCACTGTGGGTCCCGTTCCAACGAGGACAGCAGCCGGATAGCCTTTCGCGATGGCCTCGACGTCGACCGCGCCGACCCGCCTCTGGCACCCGTTCGCGGCCATGGGCAAGGTGGACGGGCACGAGCTCGTGCTCGTGCGCGGCGAGGGGTCCCGAGTCTGGGACGCGGACGGCAACGAGTACATCGACGCCACAGCCGGGCTCTGGTTCGCCAACGTCGGCCACGGCCGGACGGAGATCGCCGACGCAGTCGCGGAGCAACTGGGGACGCTCGCGGCGCACCACGTCTTCGGCGATCACGCGAATCCGCCGGCACTCGAGCTCGCCGACCGTGTCGCCGAGCTCGCACCGATCGAAGACCCCGCGATCTTCTTCGGCTCGAGCGGCGGCGAGGCGATCGACACTGCAGCGAAGATCGCACGGCGGTACTGGGCACTTCTCGGCCAGCCGCAGCGGACGGTGATCGTCTCTCGTCGCTTCGCCTACCACGGCACGAATGCGTACGGGACATCGCTGTCGGGCATTCCCGCCGTGCGCGACGGCTACGGGACACTGATCGGCGACGTCACCGAGGTCGCGTACGACGACCCGGCCGACCTCGCACGCGTCCTCGACGAGCTCGGCGACCGGGCGGCGGCGTTCATCGGCGAGCCGATGATCGGCGCCGGCGGCGCGATCCCGCCGCCCGACGGTTACTGGCCGGCGGTCGAGGCGATCTGCCGCGAGCGCGGCGTCCTCCTGATCTCTGACGAGGTCATCTCCGGCTTCGGCCGCCTCGGCCGCTGGTTCGGCTGCGAGCGCTACGGCTTCACGCCCGACCTGATGACGTGCGCGAAAGGGATCAGCTCCGGCTACGTGCCACTCGGCGCCGTCGTCGTTAGCGGCCGCGTGCGGGCTCCGTTCTGGGACGACGCCGCGCCGCCCTTCCTGCACGGCGGCACGTACGCAGGGCACCCGGGAGCCTGCGTCGCGGCCCTCGTGAACCTCGACATCCTCGAGCGCGAACGCCTGGTCGAGCGAGTCGCGGAGCTCGAGCCCGTGCTGCGCGACGTCCTCACTCCGCTCCAGGACGAGGCGAGCGTCGCGGACGTACGGAACGCGGGACTAGCCGGTGCCGTGGAGCTCGATGCCGACCTGTTGGCGGCACACCCAACCTTGGGAATTGCGGTCGTCGCAGCCGCCCGAAAGCACGGCGTGATCAGCCGCTTCCTCCGCGGAGTCGCGCTGCAGATCTCCCCGCCGTTCGTGGTCACAGAAGATGAGCTGGCCGCGATCGTGGACGGGATCCGCGCCGCGCTACGCGAGACGGTCGCCGCACTCGACTCCTGACGGGCGATCGCGTTCGGATAGATTGCCGACCCGGTGCTCGAGAACAGATCGAACTGCGAGCTGTGCGATATGGAATCGTCGCCCGAAACGGCGGATGCGCAGCGTGTGTCATGGCTCCGGGATGTGCGAGGGTAAACACGTGGTGACCTATGGACCGACGGCAAAGCTGGTAGGGATCTCGGCCGTCCTTCTGGCGTGTTTCGCCTCGTCGGTCACGCCGTCGGTCGCGGACGCGAAGTCCATGTGCGTGACGAAAGGGCCGAGGTTCGCAGTCACCCCAGCGCACGGAGGTGCCGCGATCCGAGGCAACACGTACTACATCACGACGATGTCGCGGGGCGCCCCGCGCCCGACGTGCGCATGGGCGAAAGTCGCTGTCGCGAAGCTCCTTCGGGCAAACCCGCCCCCGCTCGCTGCCCAGCAGGCTCTCAAAGGCGGGCCGCGCGGGTTTTCGTGCACCGGGGGAACCGGAGGGATGATCGTCGCCCCGAAGCTCGCAGCGAGTGGGCACTGCACCAAGTTCTCCGCCAACGGGAATGGACAGCTCTTCGACTGGGGAGCCGTCGATCCCAAGCTGGTGCGCTAGGGCGGAACGCGCCATGCTCGAGCTCCGCCCGAACTGCGAGCTGTGCGACAAGGACCTGCCGCCCGCTACCCCCGACGCGCGGATCTGCACCTACGAGTGCACCTTCTGCGCTGAGTGTGTCGCGGACGTGCTCCACGACGTTTGCCCGAACTGCGGAGGCGGGTTTCAGCCTCGGCCAATCCGCCCGGCGCGGGCGTTGCGAGAGACCACGGGTCTCGTCAACGACCCACCGAGCACCCGGCGACGCCACACGTCCTACAGCCGCGAGGAGATCGCGGAATTCGTCGAGGTCCTCCGCAGCATGCCGCCGAACGAGCGCTAACAGCCCGTGAATGCCGCTCGGTCTCCTCGGGCTACCAGCCGTCGGGGATGTACGCGACCAGGACCGAGCGGCCGGTGCTGTCGAGGAGGTGGATCGCGGCCACCGCGCCTGCATCCACGGGCAGCACTCCTCCCCAGCTTCCCGCACTGAGCGTGAACGCGTCGAGCGGCAAGGTGCGCCCGTCGCGCAGAACGAGCTCGGCGCGCGTTGCCCTCGACGATCCCGGATCGACCGTCAGCAGAACCCAGGAGGGCGATCCCTTGTAGACGAACGCGGTCCCCGCTCGGCCTCCGGCCGTGTCCTGCAGGGAGACCGCCCGGAACGACGTGCCGTGCGCCTCGGCGAGCGTCGCACGGTAGTCGCCTGCAAGCCGCAGGTCGTCGCGGACGAGGAAGAGCACTCCCGCAGCAGCGGTCGCTGCGGCAAGTGATGCCGCAACGAGTGCGACTGCCGGCATGCGCCAACGCCGTCGCTCACGCCTGGGCTGAAGCTGGCGGAGCGTTCGAAGCTCGAACCCGACCGGTGGCTCGTGTTCGGGAGCAAGCACGAGGAGCTCGTCGGAGAGGCTCGAGAGCTCTTCGAGCTCCTTACGGCAGTCCTGGCATTCGACCACGTGTTCGAGGACGCGTGCGCGATCCTCGCCGTCGGCGATGCCGAGTGCGACCTCACCGGTCAGCTCCTGGATCTCCTCGCACCGGGCGTCAGCGGTCATCGGCAACCCCCAGCTCGTTGCGAAGCCGGATCATCGCGGCCCGGATGCGGGTCTTCGTCGTGCCGACCGGAATGCCCTCGAGCGCGCTGATCTCGTTCGCAGTCCGACCCAGATAGGCCGAGAGGAAGAGCGCCCGCCGCTGCTCGGCGGGGAGCGCGCGCATCGCTTCACGAAGGCGCTGTTGCTCCGCGAAGCCCGCCACCGGCGCGTTGCTCTCGCCGCCGTCGGCCAGCATGCGGTTCGCCAGTGTCTCGGGGTCGAGCGGCTCGGCCCGCTTGAGCCGGACCGTGTCAATCGCGACGTTGCGAGCGATTCCGAGCAGCCACGTGAGCACTCTCCCGCGCCGCGAGTCGTACGTCTCCGCGTGGCGCCATGCACGCAGGAACGCCTCCTGTGCCGCATCCTCGGCCGCGGCCGGCTCCCGCAGGATGGTCAGCGCGAGTCCGTACACCCGGCGCTGGAACCTGCGCACGAACGCCGCGGCAGCTTCGGCGTCGCCTGCAGCGAACCCTGCCAGGAGAGCTTCGTCCGAACCGTCCACACCTCTGAGTACGAGATCGAGTGCTCAAAAAGATTGGTTCCACGCTCCGCAATCCCTCCGCGGCTCCGAACCCGTAGCTCGGGAGGAACCATTACCTCGACTCGGGAGGATCGAATGCTCGCCAAAGGAAGTGCTCTCAGGGTCCTCGTGCCGGTTGCAGTGATCGCCGGGGTGATCGCAGCCTTCTTCGCGATTCATCCGGGAGGCGCGAGCTCGAGCTCACGCGCTCGACTCGTGCAGACGGCGACGAACCCGACGCTCGGGAAGACCGTCCTCGTCAACGCGAAGGGCTTGACCCTTTACTCGCTGAGCGCAGAGCGGCGCGGCAAGTTCATCTGCACGGACTCCGTCTGCCTGCGCCTGTGGACGCCGGTCGTGGCGCCGAACGGCAAGAAGCCGACAGGCGTTTCGGGACTCGGCACCGTCAAGCGCCCCGATGGGCGCATCCAGGTCGCCTTCAAAGGGGCGCCTCTGTACACGTTCTCCCTCGACCGCAAGCGGGGCGACGTCCGCGGAAACGGCTTCAAGGACGTCGGTATCTGGCGGCCCGCCGTCGTCGGAAGCGGAATGAGCTCGGTCCCCCCGCCGACCACAGGATCGAGCGGTGGGTACGGCGGAGGCTACGGCGGCAGTTACGGCGGCTGACCGAGCTGCACGACGGGAAGGTGCGCTCCCCCTCCGGCGCACCTTCCCGATTCGCGCCCCTCGTGTGCGGTAGAACACGAGCGTGGCGATGTACCTCGTCGTGGTGACGCGCTCGGGGCGGGAGTGGAACCCGTCGCTCCCGCTCGAGGAGCAGTCGGAGTGGGACGCGCACGCCTCCTTCATGGACGGGCTCGCTGAGACGGGCTTCATCGTCCTCGGTGGGCCGCTCGCGGACGAGCACCGGGTCGTGCATGCCGTCGAGGCAGAGTCGGAGGACGAGATACGCGCGACGCTCGCGCGCGACCCCTGGAGCGGCACTCATCTCGAGATCGACGCGATCGAGCCGTGGACGATCCGGCTCGACGGGCGACGCAACTAGCGCTCGGCTGCCCGCTCTCTGGGCGTGGGCCCGAGCCGCTTCCACACGGGCTCCAGCAGCGGATCCGTGAGCCGGCTCACGATCGAGACGATGCGCGCGAGAAGCGGTGCACCGAGCCTCGTGACGAGCATGGCTGCCGCCCATCCGACGAGGATCCCCGCAACCACGTCGCTCGGATAGTGCAGCCCGAGAGCCACCCGGGAGAGACCGATCACCGTGGCGGCCAGCAGGAACCCGATGCCGGCCTTTCGCGAAAAGGCGAGAACGGCGAACGCGATGGCGAACGCCGCGGCGGCGTGATCACTCGGGAAGGACGGATCGGGCGAGGCCGACGACAAGAGGTGCGTGAGCCCGGGATGCGCAACGTAGGGCCGCGGCCGGTCCCAGACGTGCGAGATCACCTGGTTCGCGATCATCGCCAGGGCGGCCGAGGAAAGAGCCGCGGTGCACGCCAGCTTCCACTTCACTTCGCCGTATGGTCGCGCGAGCAGCCAGAGCGCGATCGTCGCGGCTGCATAGAGCGGCACCGCAAGCGAGCCGAACGCAGTGGCCGGATCCTCGAGCCAGTCCCGAGTCGCGACCGCAGCATTCACCGAGTGGAAGAGCGACCAGTCGATGTGTTCGAGGGTACCGGTTAGCCTCCCGTCGGCGAGTCGACAGGAGGGGCGACATCGAAGGAAGTCCACAGACCTGGCACTACGGACTCATCGCGAAGTGGTGGTCGGAGTTCAACGACGACTTTCGGCCCCATGAGATCCCGTACTTCCAGCGGTTCATCGAACAGGACGGCCAGCCTGCCCTCGACGTCGCCTGCGGGACCGGCAGATTGCTCCTGCCGTATCTGCGAGCCGGGCTCGACGTCGACGGTTGCGACGTCTCCGCCGACATGATCGCCGCATGCCGGGAGAAGGCGGAGGCGGAAGGACTGTCGCCGACGCTCTCCGTGCAGCCGATGCACGAGCTCGACATGCCTCGCAAGTACCGGACGATCTACGTGTGTGGTGCGTTCGGGCTCGGAAGCAATCGTGATCAGGACCTGACGGCGCTCGAGCGTCTCCACGAGCACCTGGAGCCGGGCGGCACTCTGCTCCTCGACACCGAGGTTCCATACGCGGACGCGATGCACTGGCGTTACTGGCTGAAGGAAGAACGCGCCTCACTTCCGGAGGCGGCGGAACGGCCGGACAAGCGCAGGCCGGGGTCGGATGGAGCCGAGTACGGATTGCGCTCTCGTGTCGTCGGGCTCGATCCGCTCCGCCAGCACGTCACCCTGGAGATGCATGCCGCGATGTGGCGTGACGGAGCGCTCGAGACGGAAGAGGTTCACACGCTGGACATCGGGATGTACTTCCCCAACGAGCTTCGCATGATGCTGGAACGAGCCGGGTTCAAAGACATCGTCGTCCACGGCGAGCACACCGAGGCCGAGCCGACGAGCGAAGACGACTTCCTGGTGTTCGTGGCGAAGAAGTAGGCGGAGCCATGGAAGACCGCGTGCATGTGCGACCGATGGTCGACGGCGACCTCGACGAGGCGGACCGGATCACGCGGTTGGCGTTCGCCACGTTTCGAGGACTGCCCGAGCAGGCTGTGGCGCTCGACGACACGGAAGCGGTGCGCACCCGCTTCGTCGCCGCTCCCGACTGCGCCTGGGTCGCCGAGATCGGCGGCGACGTCGTCGGATCCGTGCTCGCGGCACGCTGGGGCTCGTTCGGCTTCTTCGGCCCGCTCACGGTCCGCCCGGATCTGTGGGACCGACGTGTCGGAAGCCGCCTGCTCGAGCCCGTGCTGGCCGCGTTCGAGGCCTGGCAGGTTCGCCAGGCGGGACTCTTCACGTTCTCGTCGAGCCCGAAGCACCTCGGCCTGTATCAGAAGCACGGGTTCTGGCCGGGTTACCTCGTCGCCGTGCTGGGGAAGCAGGTCGCGCCAGCTGAGAGCCCGTACACGCTCTTCTCGCAGGCACTTCCGGAGCATCAGGCACGCCTCCTCGACGAGATTCGTGCGCTGACCGACACCGTGTTCCCTGGTCTCGACCTCGAACGCGAGATCGTGGCGAGCGGCGCACAGGGGCTCGGCGACACGGTTCTCGTCCGGAACGGCGATTCGCTCACCGGGATGGCGTTGTGCCACTCCGGACCCGGGAGCGAGGCCGGGAGCGGAGTCTGTTACGTCAAGTTCGGAGCAGCTCGCGCCGGCACGACCGCGGGCGACGAGTTCGATGTGCTGCTGAACGCGTGTGAGGCCTTTGCCTCGGACTCCGGCCTGGAGCGGCTCGAGGCCGGAGTCAACACGGGACGACTCGATGCCTACCGCCGGATGCTTCGCCGCGGCTTCCGCACCGACCTCCTCGGTGTCTCCATGTGCCTTCGACCAGACGGCGAGCGCCTGGACACACCGGACCGCTACGTCATCGACGATCTGCGCTAGCCGGCGTTGCGCATGGGGGCACGGTGCGGCAGGCTGTCGACGATGGTTCCCGAGACGCCGCTCGAGCAGACAGAGCATGGACTCCTGCCCAACGGAGAGGGCTGGTACGTCCTCAACGCGCGCGCTGCGCGCTGGCGCAACGGGGAGGGACGCGGCGCCTACTCCGTCCTCGAATGGGAGCCCGAGTTCGATCAGGTCGGCATTCACCTCGTCGTGCTCGAGCCGGGCGAGCCGATGGCGATGTACCACTGGGAAGCCGATCAGGAGGACTTCCTGGTGCTCTCCGGCGAGGCACTGCTGATCGTCGAAGGCGAAGAGCGCCTGCTACGGCAGTGGGACTTCGTGCACTGCCCGCCCGAGACGAAGCACACGATCCTCGGCGCAGGAAGCGGCACCGCAGTCGTGCTGGCAGTCGGGGCGCGCGCTCATCAGAACGGTCCGGGTTGGGGCGGCTACACCGTCGACGACGTCGCCCTTCGCCACGGCGCCGGGGTAGAGCGAGAAACGACCAACGCGGAAGAGGCATACGCGCCCTTCCGCAAGCGCCAGCCGACGAGCTACCGCGAGGGCTGGCTTCCTGACTACTCGAAAGGGCGCTGACGATCGCCGACTCACCGCCCGCGAGGGTCGATCTCCGACCGATCACCGAGGCGAATCGGGCAGAGATCGAGGCCCTGAAGATCTCGCCGGGGCAGGAGCAGTTCGTCAGCAGCGTCACGGACTCGCTGCTCGAAGCAGCCGCGGACCCCGGCGGTCGCGCGCTCTACTGGGCCGTCTACGAAGGCGAGGCACCGGTGGGGTTCGTGATGATCAGCGACGAGGTCGACGGCCCCGAATACATCCCGCAGTACCTCTGGAAGCTGCTCGTCGACGAGCGCCACCAGCGACGCGGCATCGGCACCGCGACGCTCGACAGGATCGTCGAGTACTTCCGCGCCCGACCTGGGGTCGACGTGATGTGGACGAGCGCCGGCCAGGGCGACGGTAGCCCCATCCCGTTCTACGAGCGATACGGCTTCGAGCGGACGGGCGAGATCGTGTTCGACGACGAGGTCCTGCTTCGGCTCGAGCTCGGCTCGCGACCCTCATAGGATCACGCCACCGCGCCCATCGGAGAGGAGGAGCTGCATGCGAGAGCCGGTGTTCACCGAGACGAAGCAGATCTGCGTCGTCGTGCGCGACATCGAAGCGACGATGAAGACGTACGTCCACGAGTACGGCATCGGCCCTTGGGAGATCTACGAGTTCAACCCCGACACCGTGCAGAACCTGACAAGGGACGGCCAGCCTGCGAGCTTCGCGTTCCGGCTCGCCGTGACGATGATCGGCGGCGTGCAGTGGGAGCTGATCGAGCCGCTCGACGACCGGAGCATCTACGCGGAGTTCCTGAGCGAGAAGGGCGAGGGCGTTCACCACGTCGCGCTCGGTGTTCGGGACTACGGCGAGGCGGTCGAGACCATGGAGGCGAAAGGCCGACGGATCGTGCAGGGCGGGATGTACAAAGGCGCGACCTTCGCGTACCTGTCGACGGACGAGGACCTCGGCGTCGTTACAGAGATCTTCGACTGGCCCGCGGACCTTCCGCGACAGGTGCCGGACGCCGTGTACCCGTAGACGTCTTCTTCTAGATCGCCTTCCAGAAGTAGGTCGTGTCGCAGGACCGGCCGTCCGGATACAGGGCGTAGTTCGGAATCACGCCGACGGTAGTCCAGCCGATTCGCTCGTAGAGACGCGCTGCGGCGTCGCCGGTGACGGCATCGAGCACGAGGAGCGTCTTGCCCTCGGCCCGCGCCTCGTCCTCGGCCTGCTCCATGAGTCGCTGCGCGATGCCGCGCCGGCGAGCAGAGCGATGCACGAGGAGCTTGGCGATGTCCGCACGGTGCGGCTGGTTCGGCGGCACCGCGAAGACGACCTGGACGGTGCCGACGAGCTCGCCGTCGTCGAAGGCCGCCAGGAGCAGCCGGCGACCGTGCTCGACCTCGATTGCCCATGTCTCGAAGGCAGCACGCGCGTCCTCCTGCGCGAAGGGCGCCACGTAGCCGACGGAGGCCCCACCCGCGACGCAATCCTCGAGGACCGCGGCCAGCCCGTCGAGCCGGGCTCGCAGCTCGGCCGCGCCGAGTCGCCGGATCTCGACCTCTCCTGTCGTGGACATCGCGGAAGTCTTAGCACCGGCCCGGGCGCATCTGGCAACCGGAGCCTTCGCCTAGGATCGTGCGATGCAGCGAGTCGTCGTACTGGGAGCCGGCTTCGGTGGGCTCGAGCTCTCGACCATGCTCTCGGAAGCGCTCGGCGACGAGGTCGCCGTCACCCTGATCGACAAGAGCGACGCCTTCGTCTTCGGCTACTCGAAGCTCGACGTGATGTTCGGGCGGACGACTCCGGACGCCGTTCGCCTCCCGTACAGCGACGTCGCGAAGGTCGGTGTCAGCTTCCTGCAGGAGACGATCACTGCGATCGATCCGGAAACGCGCCGCGTCACGACGCACGCGGGCGTCCACGAGGCCGACGTCCTCGTCGTGGCCCTCGGTGCGGACTACGACTTCGACGCGACGCCCGGGCTCGCCGAGGCAGGCAACGAGTTCTATTCGGTTGCCGGCGCCGAGCGGATGGCCGAGGTGCTGCCTTCGTTCTCGAGCGGCAAGGCGATCGTCGGCGTCTGCGGAGCGCCGTTCAAGTGCCCGCCGGCGCCGAGCGAGGCCGCCCTACTCCTGCACGACTACCTGTCCCAACGGGGCGTCCGGGACCAGTGCGAGATCTCGTTCGTCATTCCGTTCGGGACCCCGGTGCCACCGTCGCCGGACACGTCCGAAGCCCTGGTGGCCGCCTTCGTCGAGCGCGACATCGAGCTCGTCCCGGGCCGTCGGGTAGCCGCCCTCGACGGCGCGCGCAGCGTGGCCGTGCTCGACGACGGCACCGAGCTTCCCTTCGACCTCTTCCTCGGTGTCCCGAAGCACCGCGCGCCGGACGTCGTCATCGCGAGCGGGATGACGGAAGACGGCTACGTGCCCGTGAGCTCGCAGACGCTCGAGACGCGCTTTCCAGGGGTGTACGCCATCGGCGACGTCGCGACGATCGGCGTGCCGAAGGCCGGGCGTCTTCGCCGAGGGAGCGGCTCGGGTCGTCGCGGCATCGCTGATCGCGACCATCCGTGGCGACGAGCAGCCGGGGCCATATGGCGGGCTCGGCTCCTGCTACATCGAGTTCGGCGCCGGACGAGTCGGCCGGGTCGACGTCGACTTCCTCTCCGGGCCAAAGCCCACTGGCGCCTTCCGCGAGCCTTCTGCAGCTCTGGTCGCTGAGAAGCACGAGTTCGGCGCAAGCCGGGCTGCTCGCTGGTTCGGGCGCTGACTGCGCCGCGGTTGCTCAGCGAGAAGGAAGCTCGCTATCGGCGAGAACCTCGTCGATCGAGCGTCGGGCAATACCGGCGAGCACCGGGTTGCTGCGCTCGTAGTACGGGAGGGCGATCAGCCCGACGGAGAGCGCCCAGCCACGACCTCGAGCCCAGGTCGCGTCATCGATCGATAGCGCAGCACGGAACGCGTCCCGGGTTCCGGCCGAGAGATACGTCCACGCGACCATCACGTCTCCCGCGGGGTCGCCGATGCCGAGACATCCGAAGTCGATGACGGCGCTCAGCCTGCCGCGCTCGGCGAGCAGGTTTCCGGACTGGAGGTCTCCGTGGATCCACACGGGCGGGCCGTCCCACGCCGGTGCCTCGAGGGCTGCTTCCCAGGCAGCGGTGAGCGTGTCGGCATCGAACGTGCCGTGCAGTGCTGTGATCGCCGCGCGCGTGGGATCGTCTCGCTGGGCCAGCGGTACGCCGCGAGGAGATGACGGTCCGCCTGCGGGATCGATTCGCTGCAAGGCGTAGATGAACTGCGCCAGGTCGGTCGCCACTTGGCCGTGATCGGCAATGCGCTCGAGTGTCGCGGTCTCGCCTTCGAGCCACCGGCAGACCGACCAGTTCCAGGGGTAGCCCTCGGCCGGTGCTCCCTTCGCGATTGGGACAGGGATGGCAAGTGGTAGATGCGGAGCGAGTCTCGGCAGCCACTGGTGTTCCAGGTCCGGTTGCTCCGTTGCCCAGTGGATGCGAGGAAGCCGAGCGACCATCTCGTCGCCCAGTCGGTAGAGCGCGTTATCGGTCCCGGCTGAGAGAACCGGCTCGATCGGAAGGTCTGCCCACTGCGGAAACTGGCCGTCGAGGAGTCGGCGCACGAGAGATACGTCGGTGTCCACCTCGTCTGGGTGCATACGTGTTCGCACGACTTCGGTGACCGGCAGCGGGCGGCCGAGCTAGCTCGGCCGCACGGGCTCGCCTTCGAGCACGTGGACGTCGACGGCGCTCGGTGTGGCACCGGTGAGCCGGTAGCCGGCCGCCTCGAACAAGGCGCCGTACTCGTCGAGCGTCCGCTCACGACCGCCGGGGGCGACGAGCATGTTCAGGTCGGAGAACTTCGCGTCCGGCCCCTCGTTCGGAGGTCCGAGCAGGCGCTCGATCACGAGCAGGGTGCCGCCGCTGCGGCGAACCGCCCGCAGGATCGCAACCGCCTCCTCGTCCTCCCAGTCATGGAGGATCGACTTCAGGACATACGCGTCCCCGCCCTCCGGCACGGACTCGAAGAAGCTGCCGGCCACGACCTCGAGGCCGTCTCCGAGATCGAGCTCGGCGACAACGTGCGGCTGGTCGAAGACGATCCCGCGGAGCGACGGGTGCGCCGCGCGAAGCCCCGAGAGGAATGTCCCGTTGCCGCCGCCAACGTCGACGATCGTCTCGAAGCGACCGAAGTCGTAGGCGTCGAGCAGGGCCGGGAGGCTGCGCCGCGTGCCGACCGCGATGTAGCTGTCGAAGATCGAGTTGTCGTCGGGGCGCTGTGCGCGGTACTCCCAGTTGCTCATCCCATGGACGAGGCGGAACGCGTTCTCGCCGGTACGGACGCTCTCGGCCAACGCGGACCACGCCTCCTGGACGTACGGACGCCCGACGTGCACCGCAACGGGGGCGATGGAGTCCGGAGCGTCCGAGCGGAGCGCTTCGCCGAGCGGCGCCAACGCGAAGAGCCGCCCGTCCTCCTCACGAAGGACGCCGACGGACGCGAGCGCGCGCAGCAGGCGGTAGAGCGCATCCGCGTTCGTGCGAGTCGCTTCGGCGAGGTCGTCGCTCGTGCGCGCCCTGTCGGCAAGGAGGTCGGCGACGCCGAGCTCGGCTGCGACGCAGATCGCCTGCGACAGCTGGTGTCCGTTGATCAGGCGCCTCAGCTCGTCGGCCGACGACATCTGCCGAGCCTACCTCCGTTGCTGCAACATCCACGCTGGTCGTCGCGACGAGGCATATTGTCGTCGTGAGCTTCGAGGTTGCCGCCGACGCGTATGACCGCTTCATGGGCCGGTACTCGACCCGGCTCGCGCCCGTGTTCGCGGGGTTCGCGAACGTGGAGGCGGGTCAGCGCGTGCTCGACGTCGGGTGTGGTCCCGGCGCGCTGACGAGCGAGTTGGTCACACGTCTCGGCCCGGCTGCGGTCGCGGCCGTCGATCCGTCTCCTCCGTTCGTCGAAGCGGCTCAGGCACGCCACCCGGAGGTCCACGTGGAGCGGGCTTCTGCCGAGCAGTTGCCGTTTCCGGATCACGCCTTCGATGCCGCTCTCGCGCAGCTCGTCGTCCACTTCATGACGGACCCCATCGCCGGGCTTCGAGAGATGGGGCGCGTGACGTCTGAGCGAGGCGTCGTCGCAGCCTGCGTCTGGGATCACGCCGGCGTAACCGGCCCACTCAGCGCGTACTGGGAGGCGGCGCGCGAGCTCGACTCCAGCGTCGAAGGCGAATTCGGGCTCGCGGGCGCGAGGGAAGGGCACCTGTCCGAGCTCTTCGAGGAAGCGGGCCTGGACGAGATCGAGGAAACGTCGCTCGAAGTGAGCGTCGAGCACCCGACCTTCGAGGAGTGGTGGGAGCCCTTCACGCTCGGTGTGGGGCCCGCCGGCGATTACCTGGCCGGTCTCGACCCCACGCGACAGGCCGAGCTGCGCGAGCACTGTCGCGCGCGACTCCCTGCTGCACCGTTCGTGCTCACGGCACGCGCGTGGGCCGCCCGCGGCTCTGCATAGCCCCAACGCTCCGCGATGATTTCGCCGGCCCCTGACCGTCTTACGATCGAGAAGCCAGGACCGTCGGAATCGGAGCTGGCCACACGAACGGAAAGGAAGTGCGGTGATGACTACGTCGCTCAAGAGCGTTGGCGCGATCACCCTGTTCGTCGAGGACCCGCAGCGGTCCAAGTCCTTCTACCAGGGCGTCTTCGACGTGTCGGCGATCTACGAGGACGAGGACGCTGCTGCCTTCAAGTTCGAGAACATGATCGTCAACCTGCTCAAGGCTCCGGCCGCACGCGATCTCATCGATCCCGGCGCAGTCGCCAGTCAGGACTCCGGGTCGCGCTTCCAGCTCACCGTCTGGGTCGACGATGCGGACGCCGTGTGCGAGGACCTCGCGACGCGCGGCGTGCGGTTGCTCAACGGCCCGATCGACCGGGACTGGGGAATGCGCACTGCCAGCTTCACCGATCCCGACGGCCATATCTGGGAGATCGCGCAGGAGCTCTCCGAGGCCCAGGCCTCGTAGCCGACGCTTTCGAGCGAAGGACAGAGGCACCCGAGGGCCGCGTAGGCTCGCGGGGTGCTCTACGAGCCGAACGCGCACGAGGCGCTCGCGGATGAGCCGTGGAACGCCGAACTGGCGCGGACAGCGATCGCCTCGATCGTTGCCGACGCGGAGAGTGCGTTCGACGACGGGTGGCCGACGCATCCAGAGGACGTTCTCCACGAGGACGACATATCGGTGCGGTTTCGGACGGTGTATCTCGGCGGTGCGGGGGTCGTGGCAGCGCTCCTTCGCCTCGCCCAGCAGGGCTTCGTCGAGCTACGACGGGACTACGTCCCGTACCTGGAGCGCTCGCTCGAGGCGCCGCCGGACTTTCCGGACGAGGACGCCGAGCGCAGTCTGTGGGCAGGCGAGACGGGGATCCGACTGGTGTTGCAGCGACTCGCACCTTCGCAGGCGAACCTCGAACGCCTGTCGCAGCTGATCGCCGCGAACGCGCAAGACGAGCGTTGCGAATTGATGTGGGGCAGTCCCGGCACGATCCTCGCGGGTCGCGAGCTCGGGCTCGACGTAACCGCGAGCATCGAGTGGTTGCACGAACGGCGTGATGCGGACGGTCTGTGGACGCAGCAGATGTACGGAGACACCACGCGCTATCTCGGACCGGCACACGGGTTCGCTGGATCCGTGCTCGCACTCGGTGACGTCGCTGCGGTGTCGGAGACGCTCCGGCGGTTTGCCGTCGAGGATGACGGGCTCGTCAACTGGCCGGCGCTCGCGGGGAGGCGACTCGACGAAAACGGGGACGGGCAGATCCGCACGCAGTGGTGCCATGGAGCGCCGGGGATCGTTGCAACGCTCGCTCCCCTCCTCGACGAAGACCTCGGGGTCGCGGGCGGTGAGTTGACCTGGCAGGCCGGTCCGTTGGTCAAGGGCGCGAATCTCTGTCACGGAACAGCTGGAAACGGATACGCGTTTCTCGCCCTCCTGGAGCGGACGGGCGACGAGCGCTGGCTCGAGCGCGCACGAGCATTCGGCATGCACGCGCTCGGCCAGGTGGAACGCGCTCGATCGACGCACGGACGCGGCCGCTACACGCTCTGGACCGGAGACCTGGGAACCGCCGTGTATCTCGCAGACTGCGTCCAGGGCCACGGCGAGCTCCCGCTCCCGTAGGCCAGGTCGCAATAGCATCGCGCGGTGCAGTCCCGTGGAATCCACCATCTCGATCTCGTGGTCTCGGACATCGAGCACAGCAAGCGCTTCTACTCGGAGCTCCTGCGATCCCTCGGCTGGTCAGGTGTTCTCGAGCTAGAGGGCGAGCGCGGGGAAGCGATCTGGTACCTGCAGGCCGAGGACACGTGGCTTGGCCTCCGAGAGAAGCAGTCGGATGCGCACTCCGTGCCCTACGACCGTTACGCGGTGGGGGTCCACCACATCGCACTCGAGGCGTCCTCGCGAGAGGCAGTCGACAAGTGCTGGGAGTGGGTGCTCGCGCAGGGGACTGCGATCGAGAGCGCGCCGAAGGCGTTTCCGCACTACGCGCCCGGGTACTACGCGGCGTTCTTCCTCGACCCGGACGGGATCAAGCTCGAAGTGGTCTACGAGCCGACGCGCGCGGCCACGACGTCCGACTAGCAGCGCTCGTACCGGAAGTACGCTCAGCGGATGCCAGTGGCCGTGAGCCGGCAGCAGGCGCTCGCATGGCGGATGCGGCGCCACCTGCTCGATCCCGTCGGTCGTCTCCCGGTGACCGAGGTCGTCGGTCGTCTCTGTGGGGTCCAGGCACAGGTCGCGTCATCCGCTGAGCTCGCGATCCGCGTTCGGCGCGAGACGTCCCGGCGCGGCGAGGTCGAGCGAGCGCTGCGGGACGGTCGGCTGATCAAGACCTGGGCGATGCGAGGGACGCTTCATCTCCTCAGACCAGAGGAGGCTGGAGCCTTCCTCTCGCTCGTGGCCTCCGGTCGATCCTGGGAGCGCCCGAGCTGGCAGCGCTACTTCGGCATGACCCCCAAGCAGATGGAGGCTCTGCGCCAGGCGGTGCGCGCGGCGCTCGCGAGCGGGCCTCTGACGCGAGAAGAGCTGGCGACTGCGATTGCCGCGCGGCACGGGCTGAGCCATGTCGGCGAGGGGCTCCGCTCGAGCTGGGGAACGCTTCTGAAGCCGCTCGCCTGGCAGGGAGATCTCTGTCTCGGGCCCAGCCAGGGAACCCGCGTGACCTTCATGCGGCCGAAGGACGCGAGCTCTCGGTGGAGCGGCCTTCCCGATCCGGACGACGCGGCAGCCGTCGCGATCGTCGCCTACTTCCGCACGTACGGACCGGCCACGATCGATGCCTTCGGCAACTGGCTGGCAGGCGGCTGGTTCGGCAAGCGACAGCTGCGAGCCTGGTTCGGCGCGCTCGAAGGTCGGTTCGTCAAGGTCGACGTCGACGGCGAGCCTGCGTACGTCCTGGCCGAGGATCTCGACCAGCTGACCTCTGTCACCCCCACCACCGCCGTCCGTCTGCTGCCGGGCTTCGATCAGTACGTGCTGGGTCCTGGAACCGCGGACGGCCTCGTCGTACCGGCGTCCCGACGTGCCGCAGTCAGCCGGCAGAGCGGCTGGATCTCACCTGTCGTGGTGGTCGGTGGCGTCGTCCGCGGCACCTGGGAGCTGGACGGTGACCGGGTGTCCGTCGCGTGGTTCAAGGAAGCCGGAAGGCCGCCGCGGAACGCTCTGCGCGCGGAGGCCACACGGCTTTCGTCGATACTCGATCGCGACCTTCAGTCGGAGATCGGCGTCGTCTAGGACGCGGATCGCGATCAGGTCAACGACGACGCGCCGCGTTCTCCTCGATCCTGGCCTCGACGAGCTTCGTCACGAGCGTCGCAGGAAGAGGATTGTCGGGCGAGAAGCGGATCGTCCCTTTCCCCGCCAAGAACGGCTTCAACTCTTCCTTGTGCGCCTCGATGACCTTGGTGCTCATCGGGAAGAGGCTGCAGTGGTCCTTGAACGCGGCGTAGGACACGAGCAGCCGGCCGTGATCCTTGAACGCCGGCATCTGATAGCTGATCACCTCTGTCGCGTCGGGCGCGGCGGCCTTGATCGTCTTCCGGAGCTCTTCAAGCGCGCTGCGCGACTCCGCCGGAAGTGCGGTCAGGTAGTCCTCGACGCCGGTTGCGGCGACCACTCCAGCCTCCTCTCGCGACGAACGACTCTTCTCCGATCACTCCACGCCGGACGTGTCCTCGGCGAGGGGCGTATTGTCACCGCGAACGAGAACGGCCGCGCAGATCATGAGTGAATCTCCCAGGACAGCAACGGGTGCCGACGGACGGGTAATCGCATTCGCCGTCTGGGGTGATCCCTCGGGCTTTCCCGTCATGTCGCTCCACGGGACCCCGGGGTCCCGGTTCGACCGGTGGCCTCACGACGAGCTCTACCGGGAGCTCGGCATCTGTCTCGTGACGCACGACCGAGCCGGCTACGGAAGATCCGCGCGTCGGCGCGGGCGCAGCGTCGCCGACGAAGTCGACGACGTCGCGACGCTGGCCGACTTCCTCGGATTCGAGCGCTTCGGTGTGACGGGTGGATCGGGAGGCGGGCCGCATGCCCTTGCGTGCGCCGCACTGCTTCCCGGCCGGGTCGTGCGAGCGATCTGCGCCGTCGGCATCGCACCGTTCGGATCGGACGGGCTCGAACGCGACGCGTGGCTGGACGGCATGGATCCCGAGAACGTCAAGGAGTTCGGCTGGGCGACAGCGGGAGAAGACGTCCTCGCCCGCGAGCTCGAGCGCGAGCACGCAGAGATGGCGCGAAGGGTCGCGGCCGACCCGACGACCGTACTCGGCGATTTCGAGCTCAGCGAGTCCGATCGAGCTCAGCTGGCTCGCCCAGAGTTCATCCAGATCGTCCGCGAGTCGACCGCCGAACAGGCCGTGAATGGAGTCTGGGGATGGGTCGACGACGATCTCGCGTTCCTCCGGCCCTGGGGCTTCGATGTCGGCGCAATCACGATCCCGGTGCTCGTGAAGTACGGAGCGACGGACGTACTCGTCCCGGCCGCGCACGGCAAGTGGCTGGCAGCGAACGTACCGGAGTGCGTCGTGAAGGTGGACGACGACGCCGGTCATCTGGGGTCGGATCCCGAGCGCGAGATCTCGGAGAACATGCGCTGGCTCCGTGACGGAGTTCCTCCCACCGGAAGTCGGCCCGTCAGCGTCTAGCTGCTCGGGAGCCAGCCGTCGCGATATCTCGTCGGCGTCGGCTCTGGAAAGCGAGCTCGTCTCCTGCCCCGATGCTAGCCGTGTGCAGTAGCTCCTACTCGGACTCTGTCCAACCGTGTTCGAGCTGACGGTCGTACTCGGCCTGGTCGAAGTGACCCTGTGCTGTGGCGACGAGACCTTCGTCGCTCAACGTCCACTCTTCGAAGCCGGAGAACCGAACCCGTTTTCCGGTACCGCCAGGCCCCGTGTTCGTGCCGACGAACGTCCAGTGGAACTCGACTGCATCGTCCTTCATGACGACGTCGTCCATGAGCAGTTCAGCGTCCGGGAAAGCGGTCATGAACGAGCGCGCGACCTCAGCCATCTCGGTCGGAGCGCCACCGTTGATGGCGATCGTCCCACCCGGCGCGTAGTGCGCTGCAACTTTCGCGGGATCGTGACTGCACCACGCGTCGGTATAGCTGCGCGCGAATTCGCGTACGTGGTCTCCATCAGCTGACACCGCCTACCTCCGTTCGCAGACTTCAAGGACAAGCGCCGGCCCGCACGCTGCGGGTGCGTCGTGCGACTCTAAGCCTTCGATCCGGTTGCCGTAGAGGCCGCTTGCATGGCCCGGAATGGTGTAGAAGATCGGCTGTCCTGGAGCGAGAGAAGGAGGAAACGGCGCATGACCTGGTACGAGTTCCTGCTGTTCGTGCACATAGCTGCGGCCATGATCTGGCTCGGCGGCGCGTTCACGTTTCAGATGTACGGAGCAGTCGTTCGCCGCGGCGGAGACCCGGAGGAGCTCGCTCGCTTCGCTGGTCGTGCAGGAGCGCTCGCCGAGCGCATGTTCGTCCCGGCGTCGATCGTGGTCATCCTCGCCGGCGTCGGAATGATGATCGACGGCAACTGGGACTGGGGTCAGCTCTGGGTGATCTTCGCCCTCGTCACCTTCGCAGCGTCGTTCGTCACCGGTCTTTTCGTCATCTCGCCGATCGCAAAGCGGATTCCCGTCGCAGGCCCGACCACACCGGCGGGCCAGGCACTGATCCGGCGCCTCTTCACGATTCTGCGGATCGATCTCGTCTTCATGTACGCGATCGTCTTCGCGATGGTGGTCAAACCGACCTCCGACGACGGCTGGACGATCGCGATCGTCGCAATCACGCTCGTCGTCTTGACCGCGGTATTCCTTGCGCCACTGCGCTCGAGCGGCGCTCAGCCTCCGTCCGCGGCAGCGGCCGACTGACCCGCACTCTCGGCCACCCCTTCCGCGGACTGCTGCTCCCACTCCGATCTGAGGAGCGCGTACTCGACGTCCCCTTCTTCCTCGCCCTCGATGTAGTCCGGCCAGGGTTGGTGAAACGTCCGCACGTAGCGGAGGCCCGCTTTCTCCATCACGCGTCGCGACGCGACGTTCACGACCATCGTGAATGCGACCACGCGTTCGACGCCATGCTCGGCGAAGCCCTTGTCGATCAA
The DNA here is from genome assembly GCA_963734825.1 of uncultured Actinomycetes bacterium. Taxonomy (GTDB): domain Bacteria; phylum Actinomycetota; class Thermoleophilia; order Gaiellales; family Gaiellaceae; genus GMQP-bins7. The sequence goes on from CAVTIQ010000006.1 coordinate 757,599, forward strand.
GGCTCGCGAGCCTTCGGTCGCATAACCCTTTCCCCACGCTGACTTGCGCAACCGGTAGCCGAGCTCGACCTCGTCGGGCTCGGCAGCCTTCGCGGGCCGGAAGTGGAACCAGCCGAGGAACTGCCCGGTCGACTTCTCGACGGCGGCCCAGAAGCCGTACCCGGCGAAGCGCTCGTAGTAGTCGAGGAACGCCGGCAGGATGTCGGTCTCGACCTCGAGCCGCGGCGTCGGACGGCCGCCGTTGATGAAGTGCATCACCTCGGAATCGCCGTCGAGCTCGACGAGGATGTCGACGTCGTCTTCGGTGAACCGTCGCAACACCAGGCGCTCCGTCTCCAGGAAGACGTGCATGAGCGGAATCCTGCACTTCATCGGAGTGCGCCAACGTCCATCAGGCGACGAGGAACGATTCCAGACGCGCGGCTTCGTCCTCGACCTCGCGTCGTGCCGAGCGTGAGAGCGCCACGAGCGGCTCGGGCAAGAGCTCGGGTCGATGGCGCGATGATTACGGAGCGCCGTGATCGTCTACAGGCTGAATCCCTAGCGAGGAGGAGCGAATCCAATGCGCATTGTGATCACGGAGTTCATCAGCCTGGACGGCGTCGTGCAGGCGCCAGGCGGGCCTGACGAGGACACCGACGGCGGCTTCACCCACGGCGGCTGGTCACACCCGTTCTTCGACCCGGAAGTCGTGGGCGGCGCCTTCGCCGACGCATTGAGCAAAGCCGAGGCGCTGCTGTTCGGCCGCCGCACGTGGCAGACCATGGCCGCGGCCTGGCCCGAGCGAGCCGGCGATCCCTTCGCCGACCGGATGAACGCCATCCCGAAGTACGTCGTGTCCGCGACCCTGGGCGACGGCGAGCTGACGTGGGACAACACGACGCGCATCCCCGGCGATCAGGCCGTCGCTCGTATCCGGGAGCTCCATGAGACCGACGGCGGCGACCTGGTGGTCATGGGTAGCCCGACGTTGGTGCGGACGCTCCTGGGCGAAGGCTTGATCGACGAGCTTCGGCTCATGCGCATGCCCGTGATCCTGGGCGGCGGCAAGACGATCTTCTCGGACGACGGAGCGCTGCGCACGCTCGAGCTGGTCTCGACGGTCACGAGCGGCGCCGGCGTCAACGTGTGCACGTACCGGCCCGTCGACGAGACGTAGCTCGGTCACATGACGCCGTCCGTGAGGTACGACGTTTCGTGCTGCCGAGTCCGCAAGCGCGGAGCGGCCCCTACGTGTCGATTGCGGGGGCCGCGCCGTACTCCTCGTCGGTGACGTGGGCACCCCACTCCGCGTTGTTCCCCTCGTCGTCGACCTGGAGCATCGCGACGTGGGTCATGAACCGGCTCGGCGCGGCTCCGTGCCAGTGGTCCTCGCCCGGCTCGAAGAAGACACGGTCGCCGGGGCGAATCACCTCGATCGGCCCGCCACGCCGCTGTGCGAGACCGACGCCCTCGACGACGTAGATCGTCTGGCCGTTTGGATGCGTGTGCCACGCGGTCCTGGCACCCGGTGTGAAGTGGACGCTGCTTGCGCTCACACGCGAGGCGCCTGACGGCACCGCGATCGGGTCGACGTAGACCGGGCCGGTGAACCAGTCTCCGGGCCCTGCATTCGTGTCGCCGCCGTTTCTCGTTATCTGCATGACTTCTCCTCGTTGACCCGTTAGCAGGCGTCAGATCGGGAGCGTGAGGCTCTCGATGTCACTCGGGTAATCGGTGAGGACGTCCATTCCATCCTCGGTGACGACAACGGTGTCCGAGTGACGGAAGCCGCCGATTGTCGCGTCGTACAGGCCCGGCTCGATGGTGAACACCATGCCCGGCTCGAGCGTCGTGTGATCGCCGACGTCGAGGAACGGCGCTTCGTGGTTCCGCAGGCCGATTCCGTGGCCGGTGTGCTGGCGCCAGTACGGGAGCAGGTCGTTCTGCTCGAGGTAGCGCATGACGGCGCCGTCCACGTCGGCGCAGGTGGCGCCCGGGCGGATCGCCTCGAAGGCGACCCGCTGCGAGGTGACGGTGTGGTCGAAGAGTCGCCGCATCTCGTCGGTCGGCTCGCCGATGATCATCGCTCGCTCGAGCTCCGCGTTGTACCCCCAGATCGGCGCGCTCGTCTCCGTCACGAGCACGTCGCCCTCCCGGAACTCAATGTTGTGCGCGACCGCATGCGCCCACGAGCTGCGCAACCCGATCTGCCCCCGGTAGCCCGCGGACGCACCGGACGAGGACGACAGCCCGCCGCCGTACGCTTCGCCGAGCGCATCCAGCATCGCGAGCGTCGTCTCCTGACCCGCTCGAAGGCTGGCCTCGGCCTCTGTCGCACCGGGCCGTGAGTACTTCTGCAGCAACCGGTGTGCGTGCGCGCACCAGCGCCCGCTCTCGCGGATGAGCGCGATCTCGGTCTCGCTCTTCCGCGCCATCATGGCCTCGATGACGTCCCCCAGCGGTGCAACCGAGGCGCCCGCGACATCGCTGAGCGTTGGCCCTTTGTAGCCGAGGATGCCGGGGTAGCCGTCCTGGTCGGCGCCGATCGCGTCTCCGATCCCGAGGTCTGCGAGAAGGCGCGCGAAGATCAGCATCGGGTGCTCGATTCCCGGATACTCGGGGTAGGACTCGATCCGCGCGAAGGCGGTTTCGGCGCGTGTGCGCTCCACCTCGAACTCCGGTACGAACACTGCAGACTCGCCGCCAGCGCTCTCGGCATAGATGATGGGGCGCTCGTTCGAGAGGAACCAGAAGCCGGTGAAGTACTGGATGTAGTCCGCGCCGAAGAGGACGTAGCCGGACAGGCCGTCGCGCCGAACGTGCTCGAGCAGCCGTTCGCGCCGCTCTTGCAACTCGGTCGCGGGGATGCCCGTGCTCAACTGGCTGCGCTGCTCCACCTCTCCCCCTCGGTCGTCGTTTGGTCGGCCTCGCGTTCCGCCCGAGGCTACCTCGTGACGAGAGGAGGAGAACCGCTCACTCCTGTTCGACCCGCCTAGAAGTCGATGCGCATCACGAACCGGCGGGGAGTCGGGTGGCTGACCTCCTTGAAGCCGGCGGCTGCGAAGATGCTGCGGCTGCCGACATGGAGCTCGCCCCAGGTGATCTCCTTGCCGGGCTCGGTGATCATCGGGTAGCCCTCGAGCGCCCGCGCGCCGCGTTCTCGCGCGAAGTCGACGGTCGCGCGCGCGAGCGCACGACTGATCCCGCGACGCCGGAATCCGGCACGGGTGACGAAGCAGGTCACAGCCCAGACGCTGTCGTCTGCCTTGTCCTCCGCTCGCCCTTCCCACGCGACGCGCGTCTTGAGCAACAGGCGCGAGTGGGCGCTGCGCGGAGCGACCGCGCACCAGCCGACAGGCTCGCCGTCGAGGTAGGCGACGAGGCCGCTCGTGGAGTCCGACTCAGGATGGCCACAGTCGGTCTGCGTGCGGAGCCGGAAGCCCAGCTCCTCGGCGCCGACCGAAGCCCAAGACTCCCCGGGCTGCATCCTGTACCGCTGGCACTGGCACCTGGGCGGGTCGCCGCGTGCGCCGAGCACCGTCTGGAGATCGTCCCAACTCGCCTCGTTGGCCGGGATGATCGTGACCTTCGTCGTCGTCGCGGTGTCGGTCATCCGGACACCGTACTGATACCGCCTCGACGCATCTAGCAGCCGGCGTGCGCGGCGCACGCTCCTGATGACGACTACGGCAATGTCTCACCGGTCGAGCAAGGCTCAGGCAGCTCGACACGCGAGCGTGGGGGCGTTAGCCCAGTACGCGGTACAGGCGCCAGCGATCCGGGACGCCCTTCAGCTGGTGCTCGCCCGCTTCCTCGAAAACGAGACCCGAGCCCGCCGTCAGGTCCTTCACCGTTTGAGAGGCGAGAACGTGCGAAGGCGCCGCAGTGGCTCCGATCCTGGAGCCGATCACGACGGCCATCCCGCCGGTCTTTCCGGCAGTCGACTGGACCTCCCCAGTGTGCAGACCGGCGCGAATCTCTATCCCGAGCGGCTGCACGGCTTTCACGATCGCGGTAGCGCACTTCGCCGCTCGTGCGGGACCGTCGAAGGTAGCGAAGAACCCGTCTCCCGCCGTGTCGACCTCGGTGCCCCGGTAGCGAGCGAGGAGGCTACGAACTGTCGCATGGTGGCGCTCGACCACGTCGCCCCAGTCGCGGTCGCCGAGCCGAGCTGCCGTCTCGGTCGAGCCGACGATGTCGGTGAACAGGACCGTGGCGAGTGTCCGGTCGAGGATTGCCTCCTCGTCTTGCACACTTCGCACGAAGCGCTCGATCGCGGCTGTCACGCTGTCCTGGTCGCCCAAATACGGAATGTGCTCCTCGCCCGGCAACGGCAGATACTCGGCCTCGGGAATGCGCTCGGCGAGATAGCGGTTGTCCTCCGGGCTGTCGCGCTCTCGGTGCAGGATCAACGTCGGGACGTGGATCGCGGGCAGGATCTCGCGAACGTCGTCTCCGTACACCATGCGCTCGTACGCAGCCGCGGCACCAGGGCTCATCGCGTAGCGCGAGAGAGTCGCAATCCAGCGGATGAGCGCGTCGTCGCCATCGGGCCTCCCAAAGTGCTCTCGTACGAACGCCTCGGTGCCCCAGCCGCGCTCGATCGACGCAACGAAGGCGTCAAGATCCTCTCTCTTGACTCCCCAGGGGTAGTCAGGCGCCCACGCGCTTCGCGCATTCGACCCGTGGACGACGAGCGCGACCGTCCGATCCGAGTGCATGGCCGCGAAAAGACAGGCGAGCGCTCCCGACTCGGAGGCTCCGTAGACGACGGCACGCTCCGAGCCGACCTCGTCCATGACGGCCCTCGCGTCGTCCATTCGGGTCTCGAGATCGGGCGGGCGGTCCATCGGAACGGGATCAGACAGCCCGCAGCCACGACGGTCGAAGATGATCAGGCGCGAGAACGACGCGAGCGTGCTGAGGAATCGTTCGTAGCGCGGCTCTTCCCAGATGTACTCGATGTGCGAGAACCACGGCTGCATGTAAACGAGATCGACCGGCCCGCCTCCAAGCACTTTGTAGGCGAGGTTCGTTCCATCGAGGGCCTTCGCGTATCGAGTCTCGGGGATCTCCACTTCGACGGATCGTCCTGGTCGGAGGCGAGAGCTTATTCGCTACGCCGCGAGCCCGAAACGGTCGGTCTCAACCCGGACGACGCAGACGAGGCGCCGGGCGCCACGGACAAGGTTGACGAGAGTCCATAGTCTCGCGGTATGGGCGGGCGACTCTGCGAGCGGCTGCGCGCCTACTCGTACGCGTGGATACCGTGACGCCGCGCAAGGCAACGTTCCTGGTCTTCGGGGTCAACGGCGTGATGATCGGAACGTGGGTCGCGCACATCCCGTGGCTGCAGGATCACCTCGGCATCTCGAAGACGACGGTCGGGCTCTGCCTGTTGTGCATGGCCGCCGGCGCACTCGTCTCGATGCCGCTGACCGGTCACATCCTCGACAGCCGCTCGAGCGCTTCAGTGACGCGCGTCGCCACGTTGATCTTCTGCCTGATGCTGCCTCTGCCGCTGCTGGCTCCGAACCCGTACGCGCTCGCCGCGATCCTGTTCGTATTCGGGGCAAGCAATGGCGCGATGGACGTCTCGATGAACGCGCATGGCGTCGCCGTCGAGCGCGAGTTGCGCAAGCCGGTCATGTCGTCGTTGCACGGTGGCTGGAGCCTCGGGGGGTTCGCCGGTGCGGGTGTGGTCGCGGTCACGGCCGCGGCAGGACTCGATCCACGGCTCGAGAGCCTGCTCATGGGCATTGCGCTGTGGCTGGCAGCGCTGTGGATCACGCGCCGATTGGGGAGCGCCTCGACGCATTCGGAGGCAGGAGGCAGGTTCGCGCTGCCATCGCGTGCGGTGTTGCTGATCGGCGGGTTGTGCTTCCTGACGATGATGGCCGAGGGCGGGATCGCAGACTGGAGCGGGATCTATCTCCGGCACGACACCGGAGCGAGCGCCGCCCGAGCCGCGCTCGCCTTCACCGGCTTCTCGCTCGGTATGGCGGTGGCACGCCTTGGTGGCGATGCGCTCAACGAGCGTCTCGGCGCAGGGAAGCTGCTCCGCAGCGGGATGGCGCTGATGGCGGTCACCCTCGGCTGCGTGCTCCTGATCGGCGAGGCGGTACCCGCGGTTGTGGGGTTCGTGCTCTGCGGCCTCGGGGTCGCCAACGCCGTGCCGTTGCTGTTCAGCGCGGCCGGCCGGCTGGAGCCACCAAGCCCGTCGCTGGCGGCTGCGTTCACCCTGGGCTACACCGGCTTCATCGTCGGACCGCCGATCATCGGCGTTGCCGCAGACCAGGTCGGGCTACCAGAGACGCTTTGGCTGCTCGTGCTGGCGGCGCTCACGGTGGCGGCCCTAGGCGGCCGCGCCGTCAGGAATCCGGTCTCGCGGTGACATAGTCAGCTCCCTGTTTGCGACATCGCGGCGCCTCCCCTCGGCGGCCGCCCTTACGTGTGCCCGATGACCTCACAAACATCCACGCTGACGAATGTCGCCGGCGCGTCGGGCATGTCGCGAAGCGTGTTGAAGGTCGCCTCCGCGGCTCGAGCATTGTCCTCCGAATCGAAGAGCCAGAAGGAGTGCTGGATGATTTCGCCCTCGAGGGTGCGCGCCCAATAGCCGCCCGTTGAGCCGGCCATGCCCTGCAGCATCGCAACACCCCGCTCCTCGATCATCGAGAGCGCCTCGTCGGCTCGCTCCGGCTTGATCTTCACTCGTCCGATCACTGCGTGCATCGGTCTCCTCCTCAGTCCGCATTCACGTTCGTGAGCTCCTACGCCCCGCTGTAGGGAAGGGCGCCCGGACATGGGCCAGTGTGCGGAAATGTCGCTCGAGCCGCCACCTCGAGGCGAGGAGGAGCGGGAGCGTTGTTCGGTTTTCCGTACCCCCGGTGGCCGGTCGACTCCACTGCGGAGCATGCGCGCTTGACCCATCGTTCAAGCGTGAGCGTCTTCCCGTCCATAGCGATCGCACCGCGGAGGCTTGCACGGTCACCCACCCCGAGCCTCGGGTCTCCGTCGGTTGTGGTCTTCCTTGCTCTGTTCGCCAGCCAGGCGGGCGTCCTGACACTCGCGCCCATCCTCAGTGATGTCGCCGCGGACTTCGACGTCTCGATCGCAGAGGCGGGTCAGCTCCGCATCCTCGCCGCACCACTCGCCGCGCTCGTCGCGATCGCAGCAGGCCGCTCACTTGCTCGCTTCTCACCCCGCGCGCTGCTCGGAGTCGGGAGCGCCCTTCTGGTGCTCGGTTCCGTTGCGAGCGCCGTCGCGCCGACGTTCGCTCTCCTCGCAGCAGCGCAGGTCCCGGCATGGGCGGGGGTCGCGACCCTGATCGCCGCTGGGGTGGCCGCCGCGGCCTCGTGGAGCGATCCCGAGAACCGGACGCGAGTCGTCGCACACGCGCTCGCCGGTCCACCGGCGGCCTGGATCGTCGGCATGCCGATCATCGGCGTCGTCGCGGAGGTCAATTGGCGGCTTGCGTTCGTCGCGCTCCCCCTCCCAGCGGCGCTTCTGGTCGGTGTCGCCATAGCTCGGAGACCCGGAGACGCACCTCTGGCAGGCACGGGTGCTTCGCTGGCAGGGCTGCTCGGCCGTGCCGAGGCAAGGCGCTGGGCACTTGGCGAGCTTCTCGCGAACTCGGCGTGGGCGGGCACACTCGTGTTCAGCGGCGCCCTCTTCACGGAGAAGTTCGGCATGTCCACGGCGACGACCGGACTCGCTCTGGCAGGCGTGGCTGCAGCACACCTGGCTGGCAACCAGCTCGCCGGCCGCGCCGATCCGAGTCGAGCCAAACGGGCGCTGCTCGAAGGCAGCGTCGGTGCCTCCGTCGTCGTCGCGCTCACGTGGGCGCTCACGCCTCCCGTCGGCATCGCACTGCTTCTGTTTGCGGCCGCGGCGTTCGCCGCCGCGACACGCACGGTCGCGAGCACGGTCTACGGCTTCCAGGTCTCGGGAGACTTCAGTCGCGAGGTTGGATCCATTCGCGCGGCCACGAACCAACTCGGATACCTGATCGGATCGCTGCTCGGAGGGCTCGCGCTGGCGATCGGCGGTTTCTCCGCGCTCGCTGTGGTGTTCGGCGGGCTCTTCCTCGCCTCGACACTCCCATACGTCTGCGTACGGCATGCCTGCCGCACGCGGCTCGCGCTCCAACCGACGCTCTAGCTCACGAGCGCCGCGCCATCCCGGCAGTGGGAGAGCGGGACGAGATGGGCGTTCCCCACCTCGTCCGCGCTCGCGACTCAGCGATCGACCTTACGCCGCGATCTTCTCCAGCAACGCGTCGATGCGCTCGAAGCCCGTCTTCGCGCCCTCCTCCACGCCGTACTGCATGGTGGTGTCTCGCTGCTCGGCCGTCTCGAAGCGCATCGTCTGGGTCAACTTCGTCTGCTCACCGAGATCCTCGAACTCGAGCGTCTGCAGATGATTCTGGAACGTCTGCACGAGGCGCGCGGGCGGCTCGACCTCGCGGAACTCGCCCTCGACGAGGCCGAAGGCGGTTCGGAACCGGTAGGTGCCGCCGGGACGGACGTCCATCTCCTCGACGACGGTGCCGTCGCCCCACCACTCCGGGATCAGCTCCGGATCCGTCCAGACGGAGAAGACGTGCGTGCGCGGTGCGTCGAAGATCCGCTCGACGCGGATCTCGAGCTCGTTCGGGGTTGTGACGGTAGTGCTCATCGTGCTCCTTTCGTGCGTTGGACAACGTCGGCGAAGCGGTCGAGCCGCTGCAGCCACGTACTGATGCCCTCGAAGGCGTAGGGCACGAGTGCGCATCGGCGGGCACGGCCGACCTTCTCCGTCGTCACGAGCTCCGCCTCCTCGAGCAGCCGGATGTGCTTCTTCATCCCGGTCAGCGACATGCCGAAGGGCTCGGCGAGCTCGCTGATCGTCGCGCTGCCGGCCCCGAGCCGTTCGAGCACGGCGCGCCGAGTCGGGTCGGCGAGAGCCGAGAACGCGCGGTCGACGGTCGTTTCATACTGAACCATTAAGTTCAGTATTACAGATTTCAGGTCCCTAGTCGCTCCGCCAGCAAGTCCGTGACGGGCCACGCTCCGTCGCTCGTGTTCGAGACGACGGTATGGGTGACGTTCGAACGCGGGTCGTGCACCGAGCGGAACGAGACCCCGGCGTCGAAGCCCTCGACGAACACAGTGTCGGTCGACCCACTGAGCCAGAACCCGAGGCCGTAGCGGAAGTTCCCGGACGGCATTGTGCTTCTGGGTCGGACCATCTCCTCGACCCACGCGCGCGACACGATCCGGCCCGCAAAGAGCGCCGCCCAGAACGACCGGAAGTCCGCCACGGTCGAGTAGATACCGCCGTCGCCGTTGCCTCGCACCGGCAAGTGCAGCACGTTGGTTCGCGCAGCGTGGCCGGCCCCGAGGTACCCAAGCGCGGTCCGGCCCGGTAGCTCGTCCGAGCGCAAGAACTCCGTATCCGACATGCCGGCTGGCCCGCAGACCCGCTGGGACACGAGGTCGTGGAAGGGAACGCCGCTCGCCCGCTCGGCGACGAGGGCGAGCACGACGAAGCCACCGTTGCAGTACGAGAAGCGCTCGTCGGGCGCGAACTTCGTCGGATGACCATCGAGAGCGGCGAGGTACTGCTCGGTGGTCGCAAGCTCGTGCACCGGCACGGGGATCACGTAGTCGTCGACATCGCGGTCAGCATCCTCGTCGACGTAGTCCCCGATTCCGGATCGGTGCGCCAGCAGCTGCTCGACGGTCACCTCGTCGTCGATGAGCGGAAGGTCGGCGCCGAGCAGCGAACGAGCGTGTGTGGGGAGCTCGAGCACACCTTCCTCCACGAGGCTCACGACGGTTAGAGCCGTCAAGCCCTTCACCCCACTCGCGATCCCGAACCGCGTGTCGACCTCGTTGGGGATCTCGTAGCCGCGGTGCGCGAGCCCGAACGCCTTCGCCAGGATCATCTCGTCCGCGCGGTCGACCCGGACGACACCCGAGAACGCGTTCTCAGACGCGAGCGCGTCGAGCTCGGACTCCAGAGAGGGCACTACGCCTTGCGGGTTCGGGACTTGCGCCACATCCGAACCCTATTCCGCTTCGTCAGGTGGACGGTGGTGGTCAGTAGTTGAGCCCGGACACGAGCCGGGCCAGCAGGTCCGGATCCCAGCCGTTCATGAAGTCGCCGTGTCCTCCCCACTTCCCCGATGCGGGCCGAGCGTACTTCGACGTCGGCGAGTAGATGAGGACGAGCCCGATCGTCGGGAGCCGCACCGGATGGGACGCCGGACACGCTCCCGCGGACGAGTACGCCATGTGGCGCTTGTGGTCCGGGCTGTCGGTCGTCTTGCCGTTCCAGCAGTTCGGGAACCGGAGGTTGAACACGAGCCCGGTCGTCTCGGGGCACGCCGGCACGGCTTGGAACCGCTTCGCTGCGCCGCCCCCGCAGCTCCAGGACACGATGCCCTTCGGCTGCGGACGCTGCGCCGCCGCATTCCCAGCCACCATCTTCAGCCCGGGCGGGATCGAGACGACGGGACCCGAGGTGTGACGCGTGTAGTAGACGATCGCCGCCAGCGGGGTCACCGGCTCGACGCCCTCGAACAACGTCGGCACCCAGTAGGTCGAGGAGTCGAGCTCGCCGCACGTCGAGGGGCCGTCCTTCAGCGACTCCGGGGTCGTCGACGCGTCTACCTGCCGATTCCCGATGAACGTGTGGTTGTGGGAGCGACCGGGCTGCCCCGGGAAGACGATGGGATCGTCGTTGTTCCGATGGCTGAACCCGCAGGCGACGTTGAAGTACGGCCCTCCGGGAAACGTGCGCGAGGCTTGTCGAACGAGCGTGTCCGCACCGACCGCCGGCCTGTTCGAAGCGAGCACGACGCTCGCACCCACGACGAGAAGGCCGACGCTCGCAATGAGGCAGACGCCGCCCAGTCGTCTGTGACCGTTTCGGGTCACCTTCTCACGAGGGTACAACGCTTCTCGCCGTCGGCCAAGCTCGAGTCAGGAACTCGCCGCAGTCGGACTATGAGAACATATGTTCGTGCGGACGGCGCCGACCATCCTCCACGCCGACGCCGACTCGTTCTTCGCGTCGGTCGAGCAGCGGGACGACCGGCGGCTGCGCGGCAGGCCGGTCATCGTCGGTGCCGGAGTCGTGCTCGCCGCAAGCTACGAGGCGAAAGCGTTCGGCGTTCAGACGGCGATGGGCAGCCGGCAGGCTCTGCGGCTTTGCCCACACGCCGTGGTCGTCCATCCGCGCATGTCGGCGTATGCGAAGGCGAGCAAGGACATGTTCGAGGTGTTCGACGACACGACACCGCTCGTCGAGGGTGTGTCGATCGACGAGGCGTTTCTCGACGTTCGCGGGCTCGAGCGAATTGCCGGGACTGCGCCCGAGATCGCGAAGCGCCTGCAAGGGGCGGTTCTCGACCAGGTGGGGTTGCCCATCACGGTCGGCGTCGCACGGACGAAGTTCCTCGCCAAGGTGGCGAGCGGCGTCGCCAAGCCGAACGGGCTCCTCATGGTCCCGTCCGACGACGAGTTGGCCTTTCTGCATCCGCTGCCAGTCGAACGGCTATGGGGGGTCGGGCGAGTGACTGCCGCCAAGCTCCACGACCGTGGGATCACGACCGTCGGTCAAGTAGCCGGGCTGGCCGAGCCGGCGCTCGTGGCAATGCTCGGCCGGGCGTCGGGCAGGCACCTTCACGCTCTCGCCCACAACCGCGATCCTCGACCCGTGCAGACGGGCCGCCGTCGACGCTCGATCGGTTCGCAACGAGCGCTCGGGCGCCGTCCCAGATCGGCCGAGGAGATCGACGCGACCGTCGTCGGTCTCGTCGATCGCGTGACGCGGCGGCTGCGCTCGGGCCGCCGCGTCTGTCGCACCGTCGTCCTCCGGCTTCGTTTCGCCGACTTCTCCCGCGCGACTCGCTCGCACACCCTCTCCCAGGCGACCGCGCAGACTCAGCAGATCCTTGCTGCCACGAGGGAGCTTCTCGCAGCATCCGGGCCGCTGATCCAGACGCAGGGACTCACTCTCGTCGGAGTCGCCCTCACGAACCTCGAGCGCGAGGACGCGATTCAGCTCGCGCTCTCGTTCGATCCTCGGTTCGACCAGCTCGACGCTGCGCTCGACGCCGTGCGCGAACGGTTCGGTACCGCGGCTGTGACACGGGCCGTTCTCCTCGGTCGCCACCCCGGCATCGCAATGCCGGTGCTTCCGGACTGAGCGGACTCACGGGTGTGTCACCATGGCGAGCGACGGCAGGCTGGCCCAAGGAGGGACCGATGAAGACCTCACACGTGGTACTGGCGGCCGTCGCTGTCGTCGCGACGATCGCGGCCGTCGCTTTCGGAGCTCTCTACTTCACCAAGGACTCGGGCAGCGCCTCAGCTGCCGCAGAGCAGTGCGGCGACAGGAGCTTCGGCCACATCTCCTCTCTAACGCAGAAGGGTGATCAGTACGAGATGCGGTTCGACCCTGCATGGTTCACGAGCGGAGTCACCGCGAACACCGCAGCCGCGGAGGACGGTGTCGTCGAGCCGGGCGAGCCGGTTCCGAACGACAACTACCGCATCGAGGAAGGGCACCGACTGCTGACGTACCTCGTATCGGCGGACGCGCCCGTCACGGTGCTCACGAACAATGGGACCGGGATCATGTCGACGCCGGTCACTGTCTCCGAGCTCGCGCAGCTCGTCAACGGCGAGAAGCCGATCGAGCTGTTCGAGCCGCTCGACACCGGAGTCTGGATTCGCGTGAACATCGACACCGTCTGCGCGGTCGACCAGCAGTACCAGCCGTAGCCGTCGGCGCTCAGCTCTTGCCGATCCGCACCTCCTGGAGCACCCAGGTGTTGCCGTCCGCGTCGGCGAAGTCGGCGAACGACGCGTAGTCGCGATTCTCCGGGTCCACACCCGGCTGCCATCCGTTCGACCCCATGTGGCGCACGTCGCTGACGTCCACGCCGCGCCCGATGAGCTCTTCTCGCGCGGCGACGATGTCGGCGACGATCAGATGTAGCCCGCGCACGGAGCCAGGGGTTGCATCCGTGATGCCCGTGCCGATCGTGATCGAGCACTTGGAGCCCGGCGGGGTCATCTGAATGATGCGAAAGTCGTCACCGGCCCGGTGATCGACGTCGAGCGCGAACCCGGCCTGCTCGGTGTAGAACGCCTTCGCAGCATCCACGTCGGAGACGGGAACGAGCACCACTTCGAGCTTCATGTCCATTGGGATCTCCTCTCCAACGATCGAATTCAGGCCGCGTCCGAGACGGGCTCCGGCTCGAGGTGCATGGAAGGGACGACCGCCGGGCGCAGCACGAGCGCACCGATCACGCCCGCAGCCGCTGCGAAGAGCGCGCCGACGAGGAACGCGAGGTGATAGCCACCGGTGAGCGCGACGAGCTCGGCGTCGCCGTTCGAGAGCAAGGCTTCCGTGCGCGAGGCCGCGAGGCTGGCCAGTACCGCCAGCCCGAGCGCGCCGCCCATCATGAACGCGGTGTTGACGACGCCCGAGGCGAGCCCGGCCTCTTCGGGGGCAACGTCGCTCATCGCCGCGAGAAGCACCGGGTTCATGGCCATGCCCACCCCTAGCCCGAGGATCACCATGCTCGGGAGCACATCGGCGACGTAGCTCCCGTCGACCGGTGCCCGCGCGAAGAGCGCGAGGCCGGCCGCAACGAAGAACATGCCCGTCACGAGCGGTGGCTTGATCCCGAAGCGCAGCACGAGCTTCGCGGAGACGCCGAGCGAGAGCGCAGCCATGATCAGGGTCGCCGGCAGGAAGGCGAGGCCGACCTCGAGCGCGCTGTAGCCGAGCACGAGCTGCAGGTAGAGCGCAGCGAGGAAGAACCACGCGAACATGGCGGCCGACCAGAGGACGCCCACGACGTTCGCGGTCGAGAGGTTCCGAAGGCGGAAGAGGCCGAGCGGGACGAGCGGCGAGCGAACGCGCGACTCGATCGCCAGGAAAACGACCATCAGCGCAGCAGCTGCGGCGAGTAGCGAGATCGTCCGGGCCGACGTCCAGCCCACTTCGTTCCCCTTCACGATCGCGTAGACCGCGAGCATCAGCGAGGCCGTCACGGTGATCGCGCCGGCGACGTCCAGCCGTCCCTCGGGCACCACTCCGCGCCCAGATGGAAGCAGCGACGACGAGAGGGCGAACACGGCGATGCCGATCGGGACGTTGACGAGGAAGATCCAGTGCCAGCTGATCGCGTCGGTCAGCACGCCTCCGAGGATCACGCCGACGCTGCCGCCGCCCGCGGCGACGAATCCGATCACGCCCATCGCCTTCGCCCGCTCTGCCGGCTCGGTGAAGAGCGTCATGATCAGCGAGAGCGCGACTGCCGCGACGATCGCACCGCCGACGCCCTGCACGGCGCGCGCTGCGACGAGGAAGGTCTGCGAACCGGCGAGGCCGCACGCGAGCGAGGCGCTCGTGAAAACGGCGAGACCGATGAGGAACAACCGCCGGTGCCCGTAGAGGTCGCCGAGCCGTCCACCGAGAAGCAAGAACCCGCCGAAGGTCAGCAGGTACGCGTTCACGACCCACGCGAGCGAGCTCTCGGAGAAGCCGAGATCCTCGCGGATCGACGGCAGCGCGACGTTCACGATGGTCGTGTCGAGGACGATCATCAGGTCGCCGAGGCAGAGCACGACCAGCGCGAGCCAGCGTCGGCGGTTGTCGGTTGCGGTCATGAGCTCTCCTTCCTCCCGGTCAGCGGTCTCACATGGTTCGACCGGAGACCGGGAGGAAACTCATCGATCGCGAGGGCTCAGGCCTCGCTCGCCTCGGGCGCGGGGACGCGCCCGGCCACGGTCTGCTCACCCTCGTGCGGCGGCTCGATCGTGATGTTCGGGAGCAGACGGTCGAGCCAGCGCGGCATGTACCAGGTCTTCTCGCCCATGAGCGTGAAGAAGGCGGGGATGAGCGTCATCTTCACCACCAATGCATCCGTGAGGATGGCGACGGCGAGCAGCAGGCCGAACTCCTTCGAGATCCGGTCCGGCGTGACGATGAAGGCCGAGAAGACGGTGGCCATGATGATTGCCGCCGCGACGATCACCCGACCGATGGCGGCGATGCCGTGCTCGACTGCGTCGCGGGTTTTCAGGCCGTGGACGTGCTCCTCCCGGATGCGGCTCGTGAGGAAGACCATGTAGTCCATCGAGAGCCCGAAGAGGATCGCGAACGCGATCGGCGGGACGAACGTCTCGATCGGGCCTGTCCTATCGAGGCCGGTCAGGCCGAGCAGATGGCCTTCCTGGATGACGAGCGTCAGGACACCGAACCCGATGAACGCCGAGAGGATCGTCGTGATCGCGGCGGTGAGCGAGACGACGATCGACCTGAACGCCATCGCCAGCACGATGAACGTGACGCCGATGATGTAGAGGAGGAAGATCGGGAGTCGTTCCTGGATGCGGCTGGCGATGTCGATGAACGCCGCGTTCAAGCCAGAGACGTACACGGCCGCGTCGCCGCCTTCGGTTGCCTTGGGCACGACGTCGTTCCGCAGACGGTGGACGAGCTTCGCCGTCGCCTCGTCCTGGGGAGCGGAGTTCGGCGTGACGAAGACGATCGCGACCGTCTTCGCATCGTTGAACTGCGGCTTCCCCACCGACGCGACATCGTCGAGTCCGCGGACACCGTCGTAGAGCCGCTGCGGGGCTCCCGGATCGCCCTTGACGTCGACGACGATCGGGATCGGGCCGTTGAAGCCCGGCCCGAACCCCTCGGCGAGGAGGTCGTACGCGCGGCGCGCAGTCTGATTCGTCGGCTGCGTGCCCTGATCCGATGCGCCGAGCCGCACGAGCGCAGAGGTCCCGGCGAGCAGAAGGCCCAGCGCGAGCAGGATCCAGAAGACTGGCTTCGCGTGCGCGGTCACGAACCTGCCCCACCGCGCGATGATGGTCTTCTCGCGCGCAGCCTCGGAATCGTCGATCGGCTTCAGGAACGGCACCTTCAGACGGTCGACCTTGTGCCCGAGCTTCGCCAGCACGGCGATGAGGAGCGAGTTCGCGATGAGCACGGTCGTGAGGACGCCGAGCGCCGCGCCGATGCCGAGCTTCGTGACGAAGTCGAGGCCGAAGAAGGCGAGGCCCGTCACCGAGATCGCCACCGTCAGACCGGCGAAGATGACGGCTCGACCAGCCGAGGCTCCCGCCTCCGCCGCGGCGTCACAGGGCGGAAGACCTTCGTGCAGGTACTGCCTGAAGCGCGTGACGATGAAGAGCGAGTAGTCGATCCCGACCCCGATGCCGATCATCGAGACGAGGATCGGCGTGATCGTGTTGATGTCGGTCAGCCCCGCGAGGATGAAGAGAAGGACGAACGCCGTTCCCACGGCCACGATGGCGAGAGCGATCGGGATCGCGGTCGCCACGAGGGTGCGAAAGACGATCAACAGCACGATGAACGCCGCCATGAACCCGAGCAGCTCCTGGATCCCTTGCTGGATCGGCGGAGACTCGGCTTCGCCGTTGAACTCCACGATCACGCCTGCGGGCTCGACCGTCTTCCGCACGGCGTCCTGCACCGACACGACAGCATCGCGATCCTTCGCGTAGATCACACGATTGAACTGCGCTTCCGCGTATGCGATCCGGCCGCTGTCCGAGAGCGTGTTCTTGCTGAACGGGTCGCCGACGCTTTCGATCCCGGTCTTGTCCGTCGTCCCCTTGAACTCGCTCGTCTTGAGCTGCGCGACCGCTTTCTCGATCGCTGCCTTGCGCTCGGGGGTGTCGAGGCGCTCGCCCTCGGGCGCGGCGAAGACGAGGTTGAGGATGCTGCCCTGCTCGGAGGCGAACTGCGCCTCGATGAGATCCGTCGCCTTCTGCGCGTCCGAGCCCGGGATCGAGAACTCGTCCTTGAGGCCGCCGCCGACAGTGGCGACCAGCACGATCAGCCCGGCCGTGATGGCCAACCATGCGATGACCACGCGCCAGGTGTGGTTCGCGCAGGCGCGCATCCAACGCGCGAGTGCGCCGGTCGAAAGTCGTTCGTGCGCTGCGAGGCGATCTGCCTCGGGTACCTGTGCCTGCTCCGTCATGAATCGCCCTCTACTTTTCGCGTTTCCGTTTGAGACCAGTCGCGAGCGTCGAACTCATCGGTCGATGACTTTCTCCCCGTCGTGCCGTCTGAGCCGTGGATGCCCAGGCGGCCGCACGGAGTCGTTTTCACCATCCGCGGCCCGATCAACCGTACCGATTTGCCTGGCCTCTGCGCACGTGTCTGTGCACTGCTCGCCGAGAGCCGCCCGGAGGTCGTCCTCTGTGATGTGGCGGGGGTGGAAGCAGATGCCGTCACGGTCGACGCCCTCGCCCGGCTCCAGCTCGCCGCGACGCAACATGGCTGCCAGGTTCGGCTGCGCGAAGCCTCGAGCGAGTTGGTCGAGCTCGTCGACTTCATGGGCCTGACGAACGTCCTCGCGGCATAGGGTGGCGAGCGTGCACGGTATCGTCGTCCCATGACGGACTACACGATCAAGAACCTTCGTGACGCCGAGGACCTGGCCGCGAAGCACGGCCTCTCCGAGTCGCAGGAGGCCCGCTTCCCACGTCAGGAGCTCGGGCTCGAGACCCTCGGGCTCTCGCATCAGGTCGTCCTGCCGGGCAAGCGACACGCCTTCGGGCATCGACACAAGGAGGCTGAGGAGGTCTACGTCGTTCTCTCGGGAACCGGCCGCTGTCGTCTCGACGACGACATCGTCGAGGTCGCGCCGCTCGACGCGATCCGGGTCGGGCCGCGCGTGGTACGAGGCTTCGAGGCCGGCCCGGACGGGCTCGAGCTCCTCGTCTTCAGCCGGTACTACCCTGGCGACGCCGAGATCCTCTCCGACTTCTGGCCGGGCTGAGCGCGGAAGCCGACCGCAGCGCTACTGCTCGAACTCGAGCGGCAGGCCGAAGAGCGGGAACACGGTCTTCGTGTCGAGGAAGAACGTGAACTCGACGATCCGTCCGTCCTCGATCTCGAGCACCTGCAGCGCCCACGGCTCGTAGCCGGCACCGTCGGCAGTCGGCTTGTACTGAGCGAACGCGGGCGCGCCGTTCGCGGCGAAGGTCGGGATCACGCGCGACCCGCTGCAGCCGATTCCGGGCCCGGCCCACCAGCTGAGGATGTCGTCGCGCCCGGTGAGCCAGAGGTCGAACGGCGGCATCGACTGGCTCGCATCCTCGTGGATCAGCGCCGCGAGCGCATCCATGTCGTAGCGCTCGAACGCATCGACGTAGCGCGCGAGCAACTCGGCGTCTGCGGCGTCGACGGACGGCGTCGCCGTCGATGAGCTCACATTGGTCGCCTCGAGCGTGGCCCGCGCACGCTGGAGCGCGCTGTTCACGGACGCGACGCTCGTTTCGAGTAGCTCGGCCACCTCTGACGCCTTCCAGCGCAGGACCTCGCAGAGGATGAGCACGGCGCGCTGCTTCGGCGGAAGGTGTTGGAGAGCGGCGACGAACGCCAGCCGAATCGACTCGCGCGCGACCGCGACCTCTGCGGGATCCCCGTCCGGAACGACGCGCAGGTCCGGCATCGGCTCGATCCATGTGACCTCGGGAAGCGTGTTCAGATGAGCCACGTCCGGCTCGCGTGCAGGCCCGAGGTCCATCGGCCGTGCGCGGCGCTTGCGTCCGGCGAGCATGTCGAGACAGACGTTCGTGGCGATTCGGTAGAGCCAGGAGCGAAATGCGGCGCGGCCCTCGAACTGGTCGAAGCCCTTCCACGCGCGGATGAAGGTCTCCTGGACGGCGTCTTCCGCGTCCACCGACCCGAGCATCCGGTAGCAGTACGCGGTCAGCTCGATGCGATGTTGCTCGAGCTGATCGGCGATTCCAGGAGCGGTCGCAAGCGACGGGCTCTGCATCCGCGCCATGCTAGGCGAGGTCGTTCACGAGAGATGACCTCTTCGCCTGAACCCCTGACGGCTCCTGGGGTGACGTGGACTTGACGAGTTCGAGCGACGTAGTGTCCGCTCGCATGGATCGAGCCGAACCCGCCCTCCGCGTCGCCACGACGAACGATCGTGTCGCCGCAGAGCAGCTGATGAAGGCGTCCATCGCGGCGATCTTCCCGCGCTACTACGACGAGCGCCAGACGGAGAGCGCAGTCCGCTACGTCGCCGAGGTGGACGAGACCCTGATTGCCGACGGAACGTACTTCGTCCTCGAGACCTCGGACGAGATCGTTGGCTGCGGCGGCTGGAGCAAGCGGAACCTGCTCTACACCGGAAGCGGGCACTCGGCCACCGACTCCCGCCTTCTCGACCCGGCGACGGAACCTGCGCGAGTGCGAGCCATGTTCGTCCGCGCCGACTGGACGCGCCGCGGCCTCGGACGGCGCATTCTCGAGGAGTGCGAGGCGGCGGCTCATCGCGACGGTTTTCGGCAGCTCGCGTTGATGGCGACGTTGCCAGGCGTACCGCTGTACACCACGTACGGGTTCAGATCGCTCGAGGAGCTGGAGATCACCATGCCCGACGGAGTGCCGCTCGCCTGCGTCGCAATGGACAAGCCGGTCGCTCTCTGAGGCTCCGGCGATCGACCGAGCTGCGCTACTCGAACCAGACCACGGTCGCGAGCACGGCGTAGGTCGCGAGCAGCGCGAGGCCCTCGTACCCTGGCGCCTCGCCGTCGCCGGTGATCTGCCAGATCGCGAGAGCTGCGAAGACGAGCGCGACGACGAGGACGATCCCGCCCGGCGGAACCCCGAAGGTCAGCCGCTGGTTGAAGAGCAGCGAGATGAGGACGAGCGCCGGATAGAGGAAGGCGGCTATCTGGGCGACGGAGTTCTTGATCACCGAGATCGACAGGTCGTACCTCCGCTTCCAGGCGAGCTGGACTCCGACGACGTTCTCGACCGCATTACCGGCGATAGCGACGATGACGAGGCCGGTGAAAGCCTTCGAAATGCCAAGCTCCGTAACCGCCGGGTCGATCGCCGCCACGAACCAGTCCGACGTGAACGCAGCTGCGACTCCAGCGAGAGCGAGCACGGCGAGACCGGTCCGGAAGCCCAGCGGCGGCGAGTGCCCCTCACCGAGCGCAGGCCCCTCGCCGACACCCGCGCGCAGGTAGTTCGCGAGCCAGGCGCCGTACACGACGAGAATCAGCACGGCTCCGATGGACGAGATCGCCACCTCATGTTCGCTCGCCCGGTCGTTCGCGGAGAGCGACACACTGAGGATCGTGATCATGAAGACGACGAGCAGCAGCAGCGTCGTCGTGTCGTTCGGAAGCCGGCGGCCGAAGCGCATCACACCGTCCTCCGCGCGCCACGCGCCCGCAATGATCGCGAGACCGAGGACCAGGAGCGCGTTCGCGAGCAGCGACCCGAGAATCGACGTCTGCGCGACGACGATCTCGCCCGCTCTCAAGGCGAAGATGACGATGAAGAGCTCCGGCAGGTTCCCGAGCGTCGACTGAAGGACGCCCGTCGTCGCCGGCCCGAACCGAGCCCCGACGGACTCCGTGCCCACGCCGACCGTCCAGGCGAGGAACGCGAGCGCGACGATTCCGACTCCGAACTGGACCGTCGCGTCCGCGTCGGTGTAGTGGAGCACGCCGAGAAGTGCGGCCGCCGCAAACGAGCACCCGATGCCGATCCATGTCCTCATGCCGCCGCTCCGACACTATCGTCCCGCTCATGGCCGGCTGGGAGACCGTCCGCGAGCTCGCGCTCTCGCTTCCCGAAGTGGAGGAGAGCGCAGGAGACCGCGTCGCGTACAGCGTTCGCGGAAAGGGATTCGCCTGGCAAGCCCGCGAGCGCGACGGAGGAGGGCTCGCCGTGCGGGTGGATCGCGACGAGAAGCAGCTGTTCCTGGATGCCAACCCCGAGGTCTACTTCACGAGCCCGCACTACACCGGCTACCCGGGCATCCAGATCCGGCTCGAGCAGATCTCGAGCGACGAGCTGCGGGAGCGGCTCGAGGATGCGTGGCTGATCCAGGCTCCCAAGCGACTCGCGGCCGAGTTTCTCGCGAACGAGACGACCTGATCTCAGGCAGCCTGCGCGACCCGGCCGGCGAGGAGCACTGCCGAGGCGATCCAGCAGGCCCCGATGAGCGCGATCGCGTGCCCGAGAACGCCCTGCTGCAGGAAGAAGTCGGTGATGATGAAGAGCGGTATCAGCAGGACCGCGCCGCGTGGAACGGCCCGCGAGCGCCAGAGGGCGGTCGCGAGGGTCAGGAGCCCGAAGAACGCGCCCGGAATGAACAGCAGGAGCATCGCGATCGCGGGCGCGATGGAGATGTTGTCGACGGCATCGGCCAGCGCCGTGAGATCGAACCGGCCGTCCTCCACGAGCGCGAACTCGAGGGTCTCGAACCCCTGCGACGCCGATAGGCCGACCATCCCGCAGCCGAGCAGGATCCCGCCGGCGTACGCGAGCCGTGGCGAGCGTGCTCTCGAGAGGAGCACGTAGACGATCACGACCCCGAACAGAAACGGCATGGCCAGGGTGTCGAATGTCTTCGCGAGATTCGCGCGGTCGGGGTTCGCTGCGATCCAGCGGAGCCGGTCGATCGTCTCGTCGTGCTGCACCTCGGTGACGAACGCGGCAAGCTGGAACGATGCGGCGAGTACGAGTGTGGCTGCCGCCGCCCACCGGCCGGTGCGCGTCCAGCCCGTCGCGGGGCTAGCGGCGAGGTCCTGGGCGCTGAGCAACGAGCGGAGCGCGTTCACGGCGCGAGCATTTCACAGCACGTGCTCGAGCACCGATAGGCGCGAGGTGGTCGCTGGCCGGTAGCGTCGGCGCCGTGGCAGACTGGGAGACCGTCCGCGAGCTTGTCGGTGCGCTCCCGGAAGTCGAGGAGCGGACTTCCTATGGGGAGCCCGCATTCAGCGTGAAGGGGAAGCTCTTCGTCTGGATGAGCCCGAACCGTGACGCGCGAGGAGCACTCGCGCTCCGGGTCGATCCGGACGAGAAGGATCTCATCCTCGAGTCCAATCCAGACGTGTACTTCACCGTGCCGCACTACGACGGGTACCCCTCGGTGCTCGTCCGACTCGGGCGGATCGACCACGAAGAGCTTCGTGAGCGCATCGAAGACGCATGGCTTCTCCGTGCCCCGAAGCGGCTCGTGGCGGCGTATCTCGGAAGCTAGCGGCCGGTCGCGTCGGCGACGAACTCGGCGATCGCTTCCGTGAACTCCCGCCGGCTCGTTTCCCAGGCGTAGAACATGTGACCTCCGCCGAAGTGCCGGACGGTCAGACGCTCGGTCATCTGCGGGTCGAGACGCATCAGGTTCCGTAGCCGGTCGCTCGAGAAGTACGGGGTCACGAGGTCATAGCGGCCGTGCGTGACGAACGCCTTCATGTGCGGGTTGAGCGACATCCCGTAGCGGAAGTCGTCGGTCGCGCCCGGAGGGGACGTGAAGGCGTGCTGCTCCGCGTCGCCCCGCCAGGCCAGGAACACCTCGTAGGAGAGGAGCGCGTACTCGCGGTCTGTCTCGACCCCTATCTCCGATCGGAGGAGCCGGTTCACGGCCATCGTGTACGCGGCCGTCGATCCCGACAGGGTGGGATCCGGGCCGGAGAACGGTTCGCGGTCCGGAAACGGATCCGTGACGGTGATCGTCGTGTCGTAGAGACCGAGCACCTTGCGCTCGTCACGCAGGAGCTCACGGGAGAACGCCCGGATCGTGATCCGTCCTTCGGCGCGGACGACCAGCTCGAGCGGGAGGCCAATGAGATCGGCCAGCCTCGCGAGGATCCGTTCGCGCTCGTCTGTCGGCATTGAAGCGCCACGGGCGAGGAACGAGGCGTAGTCGCCGGTGGCGAACTCCTCGACCTCGGCCAGAACCTGATCGAGCGCCGTCCCGCTCGCAAATGCACGCGAGCGCCCGTGGTGGACGGCGGAGAGCGCCATCGTCGGCAGCGTGTCGATCCAGCCGAGGACGTCGTAGTCGGTGGGGCTCAACGTCGTGATCTCCAGCGCGGGTGAGATGAGGATGGCGCCGTTCAATCCGATGCCCGCGGTCTCCTGGAGCGTCCGCACGAGCCGACCGACGCGGTAGCCGCCGTAGCTCTCTCCGGCGATGAAGATCGGCGATCCCCAGCGGCCGTGGTCGGAGAGCCATCTCCCGATGAACTCGCAGAGCGACTCGAGATCGCGCTTGTACCCGAAGTACTCCTTCGGATCGGCCGCGTCGTCCTTCTTGGCGTCCTTGGCGTCGTCCTTCTTCTCTTTCTCGATGATCCGGCTGAATCCGGTCCCGACCGGGTCCACGAAGACGAGGTCCGTGAAAGCGAGCCACGACGACTCGTTCTGGACGAGTCGCGGCGGCATCTCGGGTAGCGAGCCGTCCGGCGGGAAATCGACTCGCTGCGGCCCGACGGCTCCCATGTGGAGATAGGCGGAGGACGCGCCCGGTCCGCCGTTGAACACGAACGTGACGGGCCGTTTCTCGTCGCCGCCTTTGGCGACGTAGGAGATGGAAAAGATCTCCGCTGCGGGCTTCTCCTTCTTGCGCAACACCAGCCACTTCGCGGTCGCGGTGTAGTCGACGGGCGCCGGACCGGCGGTCCAGGTCGCTTCGACCTCGGCGCCGGCGGGGGGCTCGTAATCGGGCTTCTTCTCGTTCGTTTCGTTCTTCGTGTCGTCGCTCATGGGCGCGCAGGCTACCCGCTCGCGGATCGGTGGTTCGCCGCATCGAGCCCGGGGCAATCCCCGGATGCCTGCTTCCGGGCGTGTCGCGAGACTGGACTCGAAGCACAAGGAGGTGAGCGATGACCCAGATCGCGGTCGAGAACTGCGACACGAAGCGGGTCGCGGTGACGAAGCCGGCTCAGGGGTCGACGTTCTTCGGCGCCATGGCTGCTCTCTGGGGCGCGTTCGTCACGCTGCTCGCGGTGTCGCCGACTACGCTCGACGACGCTTACGACTGGTTGCGGAGCCTCCCGGTCGTGTGGGAGATCCTCATGTGGATCGCCACCTTGCCGTGGACCGTCGCGTACCTGGCCTACGAAACCGACTGGCAGCACTGGGCTCGCGTCCTCGTCGTCGCGCTCATCGTGACGGCCCATCTGAGCGTGTGTGCTCCGCGGGCGCGTCGTTCGTCGACACCGCGCGAAAACAGGTAGGTGAAGTTCGCGGAGCCGACTTCACTTAAGCTCATCACCGGCCGACCGAGGAGGAAGCGTGGACGCCAGGCAGGCATATCCCGTCCGCATCGAGGGCGAGCTCGAGCCCAAGCTGAGCCGCTGGCTGTGGCTCGTGAAGTGGGCGCTCGCGATCCCGCACTACATCGTGCTCGCGTTCCTCTGGCTGACGCTCCTCGTGCTGACGGTCGTCGCATTCTTCGCGATCCTGTTCACCGGGCGCTATCCGCGGGGGATCTTCGACTTCAACCTCGGCGTCCTCCGGTGGACGTGGCGCGTGCTGTTCTACTCGTACGGCGCCCTCGCCACGGATCGCTACCCGCCCTTCACGCTCGACGACGTGCCCGACTATCCGGCCCGGTTCCACGTCGAGTACCCGGAGCAGCTCTCACGAGGCCTCGTGCTCGTCAAGTGGTGGCTCCTCGCGATTCCGCACTACATCGTCGTCGGGATCATTCTCGGAGGCGGTAGCTATGCCGCGTCACGTGCATACGACCACGCGTGGGGCTTCGTCTACCAGACCGGGCTCGTCGGGGTGCTCGTGCTCTTCGCGGGCTTCGCGCTGCTCTTCATGTCGCGGTATCCGCCGGGGATCTTCGACTTCGTGCTGGGGCTCGACCGCTGGGTCGCGCGCGTCGCCGCGTATGTGCTCCTCATGCGCGACGAGTACCCGCCGTTCAGGCTCGACCAGGGAGGCGCGGAGGCCGGTGCGGAGGGCGGAGTTGTCGAAGACCACGCAGTCGCAACGGCGAGCGCCGTCACCGATACCGCCACGGCGGAAGAGCGCCGAGGCGGCGGAACTGCGGGCAAGGTCGTGCTCTTCGTCGTCGGCACCGTCGCCGGGATCCTGGCGTTCGCTCTCCTCGTAGGCGGCTGCGCACTGGTCGCCGTCGACCAGACGCAGCGCGACGACGATGGCTTCCTCATGTCGCCGAGCGTCGAGTTCTCGACGCCGACGTACGCGGTGGTGTCCGAGAGCGCCGAGCTCGACACGACCGGCGCCGAGTGGGCGCTGGACACGTTCCTCGGAACCGTTCGCGTCCGTGCCGAGAGCGACCGCCCGGTGTTCGTGGGAATCGGCTCGGCTGCGGAGGTCGACGCGTACCTGAGCAGGGTCGATCGCGACCTCGTGACAGACCTCGAACGGCAGGCACCCGTCGTACTCACGACGACCCGGCGGTGCACCGTCTGGACCACCGGAGTCGCAGACGTTCTGGGCAGCGTCGGCCTCGGGAGCCGGCGAGCAGACGCTCGAGTGGGAGCCCGAAGACGGCGACTGGCGCGCGGTCGTGATGAACGCAGACGCGACGCGTGGCGTGTCCGCAGACATGAGCATCGGCGCCGAGCTCGACTCGGTGCTCTGGATCGGCATCGGAATGCTGATCGCCGGCGCGCTGTTCGCCGCGGGCGCGGCACTCGCGATCACGGCGGGCGCGCGCCGCGGCCGTGCCCGCTAGCCGCAGGCCGCCCGGGGACGCCCGAGAAACCGCATCGCGCCGCGGCACAGGCCGACGGCAGCCCGCTGCTCGTACGCGGAAGTCGCCAGCAGTCGATCCTCGGTCGGATTCGTCATGAATCCCATCTCGACGAGGATCGCCGGAACGTCGGCCCAGTTGAAGCCGGTGAAGTCGGGGCGCTCTTGGAGCCCGCGGTCGGGAAAGCCGAGCGAGCGAACGAGCTCCGACTGCACGATCCTCGCTGCGCGCCTGCTCGCCGCGTAGATGTCGTCGGTCCACCCCGCTCGGAGGGCGGGGTACAGCGTGTGCGTCCCCCGGGCGCTGCGGTCGGTCGAGCCGTCCGCATGAATGCGAAGGAAGAGCGCGGCGCCGGCGCGGTTGGCGACTCGAGCGCGCGCGATGTTGCCGATGCTCGTCCCGGCTGTCCTCGATCTGGTCATGACGACGCGAACGCCGGTGTGCTCGAGCAGCCGCCGGAGCCGGAGAGCGACGCGCAAGTTCAGCTCGGCCTCGCTGAGCCCCGACACGACGCCGTGGGTGCCGCCTCCGTCCTTGATCTTCTGCGTGGCCGACCCCGGGCCGATCGGCTCCGTCGCCGGGTTGGCGTACTGATCATGGCCGGGGTCGAGAACGACGACCGGGGGACTGGACCGGCCGATCGCAGCAGCGGGGAGCGCGAGCAGGAGCACGAAGAGCGCGACGGCAACGGAGCGCACTCGTCCAGTCTGCCCTTCGCGCGACACGACGACGCGATGTGACCGCGAAGCGGACGGGAACGCCTATCCGAAACGCGAAGCTGGCGGCTCTTCGGAGACGTTCGAAACGGCGCTATCGACTTGCAGGCTCGTGCGGCGCCTAGTAGTCCAGATTGCGGAACTCGTCGAACAAGTCCCACGCACCACCGTCTCGACATCGGCGGGCGTCCCAATAGCCGCGAGGAGCGACTGCTCGAGACTTGCGAACGGCCAACTGCTCCAGGCGCAGAGCCTTCGTGTGAACGAAGTTCAACTCGCGGGCGAAGTCATAGACGAGCTGAACGGCGAAGCACTCGGTCTGAGCCTCGTTCCCGAATCCGTCCGCATGCACGCGCTCGTGTAGGACTGTGGTCAGGGCATATGCGCGCTGCCCATTCGACGCGCGCGTAGTGATCAACGCCTGTACGTCGGCGCACTGCTTCGGCGCTACGTGAATCCATCGCGGCTGAATGCGGAGCCAGAAACCAGATAGGTACGTGGGGTTGCCCTTGATGCCCGCACTTGAAACGACTGACGGCCAGTCGTAGTTCGACCAGCAGGCCACCGAAACAACGCGGGGAGCACCGAGTCTCTTCATCGTCCGATAGAGCTTCTCGCCTATGCGCACGTCTTTGATCGACTTGCCCGTGTATGCAATCCGCGAGGGAAGCTTCGGTGCGTCCTGCCATGTCTTCGGCTCAGGCGCAGGTGGCGGCGGAGGTGGTGAAGGAGGCGGAGGCGGGGACGGAGGCGGGGACGGAGGTGGAGGAGTCGGCGTAGTCGAGAGCTGGTAGTTCCAGAGCGGCAGCGCGTCCGGAGCAAAGTCGGCGACTTGTGCCGCGTTCGGATCGGGGAACGTCGTCACGCCTATGTTGAACCCAGATCCGATCCCAAGGCTGGTGCGGTTGAACGCCCAGAGATCGAACCCTTGCGGGTCGCACGAAGCTTGGAACGAGGCGAGCGAGAGGACTGTGAAGTCTGTTCCATTCCACTGGCCAACGCCCCGCTCGCTGTTGAAGCCGTCCACATAGACGATGTAGTCGGTGCCTTCGGGCTGAGCTCCTGTGGCCGTGTTCTGGTCCACATCGAGCTCGACGTAGACCATGTCAGTGCTTGTTGCGCAGGCTCGATTCGCATAGGCGACACCGATCGCGACGTTGCCACTCGCGTCGTTGACAATGGCAACCCGCCGAATGTCAGCACCTCCGCCTTGCGCGTCGCCCGTCACATCGTCGAACGCAGCTTGCGCCTGAACGGTCAGCCCGGTTGGAGCCACATTCCGTGCCAAGACGGTTGGTGTGAGGGTCGACTGCGTCGGTGAAGGCGACGTCGTTGAAGGTTGCACGGTGCGTGCGACTCGACCCCGGGTGGAGATGGTGGTTCGCTTTGCGGTGGTTGACGACGCACCGCTGGCAGCCACAGCGAGCAGTGCAAGTGACATGCCGACCAAGGCTGTGGTCAACGCTATTGCCCCACACGTCTTCCGCACTCGATTCCTCCTAAAGCACCTGCATTGCCCCCAAACGGCGCGGAAGCTTATCGGCGCCGCCGGACTGCACCAGGGCCTCTCTAGGCGCTGATCAGGGCGCGAAGTGGTTGACCCAGACGACGCCGTCCTCGATGTCGTCGAAGTTCGCGCCGGGAAGTCGCCCGATTCCCATCACCTGCCACTCGGGTTGGAACATGTTCTCGCGGTGATCCGGCGAGTTCAGCCACGTGTCGACGGCCAGTCTGGGTGCCTCGAGCGGTCCCTCGCCGACGTACAGGTTCTCGCCGATCGGGCCTTTGTAGCCACGCTCGTCTGCGGCGTAGAACGCCTCCTTGCCGCACGCCTCGTGGCTGAAGTCGTGACAGAGGACGATGTCCCTGGCCTTCGACTCGGCCGTCGTAGTCAGAAACGGCGAGAGCGTGACCGGTGCCAGCCCCTGGTGCTCGCGTGCGTAGTTCACGAGGCAGAGGAGGACGAGATCCTGGAGCTCGGGAGGCGCCTCGGTGTCCTCTCCCCGCGGACAGGTGTCCTCGTCGGCGAGCCATGCGCTCCAGTGGTCGTTGGTCGGGTACAGGGACTTCTCCCCGAGCGTGATTCCGGGCAACCCAGGGAGCTCGAGCCGAAGCCCGGTCGACGGTCCCTCGCCGAGAATGATCCTGTCTGCAAGCGGGCGGGTGAGCAGGAGCACGAGCCCGATCCCGATGAGCAGGCTGATGATCAGCCGGCCATGAGTGCTCGTCGCCGTCTGCGTCCCGCTCTCCTCGTCGTGCTGCCAGTCTCCGCCCTCGGTCTGCACCGCCCTCTGCGTATCGGCCGGGGCGCGTCTCCGGTTGAGCGATGCGGTGCTACGCCAGCTCGGCCGTGGCTCGCAGCGTCGCGAGGTCCGCATCGCTCAGCCGCTGGACGAGCTCGAGCGCGCCGACGTTCTCGGCCACCTGGTCCGCGCTCGTGGCGCCGAACAGGACGCTCGACACGCGAGGGTTGACGAGCGCGAAGGCGATCGCTAGCTGACACGGTGTCGTTCTCCACTCGTCCGCCATCTCGAGCAGACGAGAGCCGATCTCGAGGGCGGTGCGTCGCCGCAGCTCGTCGAGCGAGCCGGACAGCCTCCCCTCGACCGCGCCGGCCGAGTACTTGCCGCTGAGCGCTCCCCCCGCGAGCACCGCCGAGGCCACGACGCGCGCACCAACCGGATCGAGCGCGGCCGCCATAGCGTCGTCCTCGACGAACTGCGTGTACGCAAGGCTGTACGGAAGCTGCGCTGCGCACGGCGGCGGCAGGCCCTCCACCGCTGCGAAACGGATCGCCGCTGCGACGAGCTCGGGTCGCCAGTTGAGCAACCCCCACGCGCGCACCTTGCCGGCTGCGATGAGCTCGCTCACCGCGATGACGACATCCGCGACGGTCAGCCCCTCGGGCGGCTCCTCCGAGTAGACGAGGTCGAGGTAGTCGAGGCCCATGCGCTCGAGCGAGCCGTCGAGCTCCTCGGCGGCGGTCTGGCCGGGCCAGAACTCCCACCAGAGCTTGTTCGCGATGACGACGTCGCTCCGATTCCAGCCTGCAGCCCGGAAGAGCTCGCCGAACACGACCTCCGAGTAGCCGGTGCGAAGCGGCGCCTCGCCTGTCTCGTCGTCGTAACGCGCGTCGTCGAGGAAGTCGATTCCTGCCTCGCGCGCGGCGACCATCACCGCGACGCCGGTCTCACGCGGGATCCGCTCGAACGTACGCCAGGAGCCGAGCGAGAGTGCCGAGACGTCGATGCCCGACGCGCCCAGCGGCCTGTGCTCCATGTCTAGCTCGAGCTCTGCACGAGCCGCCGGAGCTCGCTCGCCGGGCCGAGGCGCTTCGCCGGACGGCGATCCGAGACAGGCATCTCGAGCGCGAATCGGTAGAGGTGGCCGGGGTCGTAGATCTTGCAGGGATCACGGCGGCACGGCTTCATCAGGAGCCTGCTCACGCGCTTCCCGGCGGCGTCGAAGAACGTGATCGCGAGCGGAACCAGGGTGTTCTTCATCCAGAACGCGCTTGCCGTCGGCCGGGGGAAGACGAACAGCATCCCGTCCTTCGGAGCGGTCGAGCGGTTCATGAGCCCCTTCCCGCGCGCACTCGTAGTCGATGCCAGCTCGGGCGTGAAGGTCGCGCCGTCGAGGGTCAATCGGGCCGCCGATGCAGCACCCGCGTCGGCTCTCGCCACCGCACACGCCGTCGCGACTGCGAAAGCGCCGAGGAGCACGAGGCCGACCACCATTGCCCGAGCTCTCATGAGACAGACGATAGGCAATCGCCCACCGCCGGACGCATTACCCGTTCACCGTGACCGGGATGCGCTGGACGGCGTTGTTCGCGTATCCGCCGAGGTTCCACGGCGCGTCGAGCGGCTGCGTCGAGCCGTCGAGTGCGGTCGCGCGCGAGCAGAGTCGATGCTCGCCGGGCGTTGCCTCCCACTCGAAGCTCCAGGATCGCCAGGCCCAGCGACCGAGAGCATCGCCGCCGAGCTCGGCCGATGCCCACGTCGCTCCTCCGTCCGTCGAGACCTCGACGGAGGTGACCTCCGCTCCGCCCGACCAGGCGCGCCCTTCCAGGCGACACGTGCCGGCCCGAACGACACGGGATCTCGTGAGGAACTCGGGTATACCCGGCGGGATCATCAGGGAACGCGGCTGGATCCGCGAGAGCGGGACGCCCTCGTCATCCTCGTGCTGGCGCAGCCGGTAGCTGTGGCTCTGTTGATACCCACCGAACGGCGCGTCGAGCACGGTGATGCGCCCGAGCCACTTCACGCTCGTCATCCCGTACCACCCCGGAACCACGAGCCGGAGCGGGAAGCCATGTTGCGGAGGCAGAGGCATGCCGTTCACCTCGTACGCGAGGATCGCGTCGCCGGCGAGCACGTCCTCGAGCGGAAGGCTCCGCGCGTAGTCCTGCTCCTCGTCACCCTCCACTCCCCGATCGAGGCCGGTGAAGAGCACGTCGACCGCGCCGTCGCGCAGCCCGATCTCCTCGAGCAGTCCCGCGACCGGCGTGCCACGCCAGCGCGCGGTCCCCACCGCCTCGAGCAGCCACGGCTGACTCACGACGTGCGGCTCGACGAACGCCCGCCCGTTTCCGGCGCACTCCATTGTCACCGCCACCTCGATCGCAGGTCTGGCTCGCACCTCGTCGAGCGAGAGCGTCACGGGACGGTCGACGAGACCGTCGATCTCGAGTCGCCATGCTTCCGGGTCGACGGCCGGAATGTCGTAGTGGGTCAGCAGGTAGTGGAGGCCGACCGGCGTGACGTCGAAGCGCAGCGCTTCGAGCGGCATGCCGTGGTTTCGGGCTGCGAGCTGGAGCTCTTCGAGGCTGATCCCGTCGGGCATGGCAGCGAGCCGAGGTCTACCACACGCCCGGAACGAGCCGGGCTCGTCCGGCTTCGAAACGTCGATACGGATCACCGAGCTCGCGCTCGAGCGCTGCTTCCTCCACCCGAATCCGTGGAATGTGTCCGAGGAACACGACGACGACCATGACGACCAACGCCAGCGCGTTCCCGAGCATCAACCCGACTCCGGCCAC
Source organism: uncultured Actinomycetes bacterium (assembly GCA_963734825.1). Taxonomy (GTDB): domain Bacteria; phylum Actinomycetota; class Thermoleophilia; order Gaiellales; family Gaiellaceae; genus GMQP-bins7. The sequence continues at coordinate 788,890 of CAVTIQ010000006.1, forward strand.
GACCACCAGGTTCCCGAAGTACGCCGGATGCCGTACGAAGCGGTACGGCCCGGTCGCGATCACCTGCTGCTCCGGAGAGATCGTCACGTCGCGCCGGAAGAAGCGCCCGAGGGTCGTGATCGCCCAGGCGCGAACACCGATCCCGAGCCAGGCGACAGCCGCGCCGAGGAGGAGCCACACCCATGCGTTTCCCGGCAACGCGAGCGCGGGAACGTGCTGGGCGATCAGGACGCCGACCAGGAGCGCGACGAGCATCGACCCGACGAGGATCCGCTTCGTCCCGCGATCCTCGCTCTTGTCAGCTCGGGTCGCCGTGGTCGTCGACTCGACCAGCGTCTCGGCCGCGACCCGTGCGCGCCCTCCGAGCGACCCTGCTCGCTCGACGTCCGTCACACGCCTCTCGCGGTAGGTGACGATCCACTCGACCACCGCAGATCCCACGATCGTGATCACGAACACTGCGCTGGCGCCGGAGCTTTCGAACACGAGCGGCTCGCTCACGAGCGGATGATGCCCTCTCGACTCTCTACGAGCCGAGGACGTTCACCGCGCGCGCGGCGACGAGGAGCACCGTCACGGCCGAGATCGCCGACTCGAGGCCCATCGCAGCCTTGGCTCGAAACGAGAGCGGCATCGTGTCGGTCGGGCTGAAGGCGATCGAGTTCGTGAGCGAGACGTACATGTAGTCCCAGACCTGCGGGCGCCAGCCGGACGGCGCAAGCTCGGGATTCTCGTCCTGTGGAAACTGGAAGTCGAACGACCTGCGTACCTCTGCTACCCGCCGCGCGACGGGGCCGCCGGCTTCGAGCTCCCAGTAGATGAGGCCGAACACGATGACGTCCGCCGTGTAGATCGCGAACCCCGTGAGCAAGAGCTCGCCGCCCGAGAGGCTCGACGTGCTCTGGGTTACGAGCCCTGCGACGAGCACCGGAGCCCGATGAAGTTGCCTGCAACGAGGAGTGAGAGGAGCACGAGCGCCGCATGGCGCGATCGCACGATTCCCCTCCCTGTGCGGGCGAGCACGAGGTCGATCGCGAGCAGCACAGCAGGGAGGCCGACGACGAGCCAGAGCCACCACGGCAACCCGACGATCTCCCAGTCCTTCATCCAGCTCACGACAGCGAGCAACACGTAGACGATGAGCACGACGACCGCCGCCGGGGTCGCCTCCCGTCGTCCTTCGGCTCGCGCGTCCGCCTCGCTCATCGCCATGAGAGCCGTATTCGCGAACGGTGCTGTCGGATCCTCTCAGACGCGCACGGAGGGCGGCGCGCCTCGCTGCGCGGCGATGAAGTCGCGGTACCAGTCGTAGCTCGCCTTGGGCACCCGTTCGAGCGTCTGGAAGTCGACGTAGACGATGCCGAACCTGCGCGTGTAGCCGAACGCCCACTCGAAGTTGTCGAGCAGCGACCAGACGAAGTAGCCGCGCACGGGGACCCCGCGCTCGACCGCATCCGCGAGCGCACCGAGGTGGCGCTCGAGGTACGAGACGCGCTGTGCGTCCGGGACGCTTCCGTTGGCCCGGTCGTCAGGGAACGAAGCGCCGTTCTCCGTGATGTACAGGGGCGGAAGCTCGTACTCCTCGTGGAGCCGGACGAGGAGGTCGGTGAGCCCGTCGGGATAGACCTCCCACCCCATCTCGGTGTGCTCGGCGCCCTCGGCGGCGACAGTGTCCGGGACCGTCCCGTTCGAACCGGATCGAACGACGTTCCGCGTGTAGTAGTTGATGCCGAGGAAATCGAGGGGCGCTGCGATCGCCTCCATGTCGCCCTCGACGACGGGGGGAGCGAGACCGGAGTCCGCGTACCGCTCGAGCATGTCAGCGGGATAGCCGCCGGCAAGGAGCGGATCGAGGAACCAGCGATTCCTGAACCCGTCCGAGTGACGCGTCGCCCGGACGTCTGCCTCGGACTCGGAGAACGCATACATCGGGACGAGGTCGATGGAGATCCCGACCTCGGCGCCGGGTGCGTCTCGACGCACCACTTCGGCTGCCCGCGCGTGGCCGAGAAGAATGTGATGAGCAGCAGCCAGCGCATCGGCCTCGCTCGTCCGCCCAGGGGCGTGCACGCCGAGCCCGTACCCGAGCCAGGAGATCACCCACGGCTCGTTCTGCGTGATCCAGTTGCGCACGCGATCGCCGAGACGTCCGACGACGACCTCGACGTACTCCGTGTAGGCCTCGACGGTGTCGCGGACGGGCCAACCGCCCCGGTCCTCCAGGACCTGCGGGAGATCCCAGTGGTAGAGCGTGACAAAGGGATCGATGCCGTTCCCGAGGAGCTCGTCGACGAGCCGGTCGTAGAAGTCGAGCCCGTCGCGGTTCGGGCGGCCGCGACCGTCCGGGAGAACACGCGGCCACGAGATCGAGAAGCGATAGGCATCGAGGCCGAGCTCCCGCATGAGTCGCACGTCGTCGGGGTAGCGGTGGTACGAGTCACAGGCGACGTCGCCCGTGTCACCGTTCGGGACGTTGCCCGGCGTCGCGCTGAACCGGTCCCAGATGCTCTCGCCGCGACCGTCCTCGGTGGCCGCGCCTTCGATCTGGTACGCCGCAGTTGCCGCGCCCCAGTTGAAGTCCTCGGGGAACTGACTGCGCACCTGGTTCATCTCTCGTTTCCTTTCGCTCGGTCGCCTGACGGGTCGAAGAGGTGACACCGCACACCGTGGGTGGGCTCGGCGTCGAACAGTTGAGGTGAGACGGTGGCGCAGGGCTCGAACGCCACGGGGCAGCGGTCGACGAAGCGACAGCCGTCTGCTCCGCTCGCCGCGCCCACCGTCTCCTTCCGCTCGGGGAGCCGCGTCCCGTGCAGCCCTGCAGCTGGATTCGGGACGGCCGAGAGCAGGAGCTTCGTGTACGGGTGCATCGGGCTCTGCAGCACCTCGTCGGTCGGGCCGCGCTCGACGATCTGACCGGCGTACAGGACGAGCACCTCGTCCGCCACGTAGCGCGCGCTCGCAAGATCGTGCGTGATGTAGAGGAAGGCGAGGTTGTGCCGGTCCTTGAGCTCGAGAATCAGGTTCAGCACGCCGAGCCGGATCGAGACGTCGAGCATCGAGACCGGCTCGTCGGCGATGATGACCTCGGGTTCGACGGCGAGAGCGCGCGCGATCGCGACCCGCTGGCGCTGGCCGCCCGAGAGCTCGTGTGGGTACTTCCCGGCGATGATCTCGGCTGGGACCAGACCGACCGAGGTCAGGAGCTCGAGCACGCGATCGTGCACCTGGTTCTCGGGGACAACACCGTGGATGCGAAGCGGCCGGGCGATGTGATGCTCGACCCGCTTGACGGGGTTCAGCGACGCGAACGGGTCCTGGAAGATCATCTGCACCCTCGACCGGTAACGCAAAAGCTTCCGGCGCCCGCGCATGCGGGAGACGTCGTCGCCGGCGAGGAGGATGGAGCCGGCCGTGGGGTCGTACAGCCGCAACAGCAGCCGCGCGATCGTGCTCTTGCCACTTCCGCTCTGGCCGACGAGGCCGGTCACCACCCCCGGCCGCAGCGCAAAGCTGACGTCCTCGACCGCGCGCAGGGTCTGTGATCGCGTGCCGAAGGTCGAACCCACCTCGAAGTGGCGTGTGAGGCCCCGAGCTTCGAGGAGGGGTGCCGCTTCCTGCTCGACCATGGCCGTCACGCAGTCTCGCCGGGGAAGTGGCAGGCAGCCGAGTGGCGACCCGCTGCGACGGTGCGCAGGAGCGGCTCGTCGACCGCGCACGGCGTCGCCTGCGCACGCGGGCAGCGCGGATGGAAACGACAGCCGGGAGGTGGATCCCGGAGGTCGGGAGGCGTTCCCGGGATGCCGAGCAGCCGGACCTTCTCGCCGCCGAGCGGCGGGAACGAGTGCATGAGCCCGACCGTGTACGGGTGCTGCGGCCGCTCGAAGAGATCCTGAGCAGCTGCCAGCTCGACGATCTTGCCCGCGTACATGATCGCGATCCGATGGCTGAACTCGACGAGCAGCGAGAGATCGTGCGTGATGAACAGTACGGCGAACCCGAGCTCGCGCTGGAGCTCCTGGATCTCCTCGAGGATCTCCCGCTGGACGACCACGTCGAGCGCGGTCGTCGGCTCGTCCATGACGAGCAGCTCCGGGTTCAGGGCGAGCGCCATTGCGATGATGACGCGCTGTCGCATGCCGCCCGAGAGCTCATGCGGGTATGCGCGCGACCTCCCGGGGTCGATGCCGACGAGCTCGAGAAGCGAGTCCGTCCGGGCGAGCGCCTCGCTCTTCCGGATGCGCTCGTGCGCCTGGAACATGTCCACGAACTGATCGCCGACTCGGAGCACCGGGTTCAACGAGTTCATCGCGCTCTGGAACACGATCGAGACGTTCCGCCAGCGAAAGCGCCGTAGCTCGGCCGGGCTCATCGCACAAACGTCCTCGCCCTGGAACCGGATGCTGCCCGACGTGATCCCGCCAGGCGGCCGGATCAGGCGGAGGATCGCCTGCGCAGCGGTGCTCTTTCCGCAGCCGGATTCACCGGCGAGCCCCACGATCTCTCCAGGCCGGATCGCGAGGGATACGCCGTCGACCGCGCGGGCACGTCCCCCGGGCACGACGTAGTCGACGACCAGATCCTCGATTTCGAGGAGAGGGCTCACGGTCGGCGCAGCACGAGTGACGACGCCGCTCCCGACGCCGGCCACGCTCATGCCGATCCCCTCGGCCAGAAGAGTGATCGGAACCTGCGTCGACCCGCCGGCTGGCGGAGCCGCGGGTCGCTGAGCTCGTCGATCCCGTAGTTGATGAACACGATCGCGAGGATCGTCAGGGAGATGGCCAAACCGGGGAACAGGAAGTGCCACCACTCTCCGGTGAGCAGAGTCGAGTTGTTCGTCGCCCAGAAGAGAGTCGTCCCCCAGCTCACCTGGTTGGCGTCACCGAACCCGAGAAATTCGAGCGCAGCCTCGTAGAAGACGGCCTGCACGAAGACGAACGCGAAACCGGCGGCGATCCGGCTGAGCATGTTCGGCATCAGCTCGCCGAAGACGATGCGCCGGGTCGACTCGCCCGCCGCCTTGGCGGCGAGGATGAAGTCGCGGTTGCGGAGCGACAGGGCCTGCCCGCGCAGGATGCGCGTCTCGATGGCCCAGCTCGTCAGGCCGATAATCACCGCCATCGTCCCAGGGCCGGTCGACGAAAGGAACGACGAGATGACGATCAGGAGCGGCAGGATCGGGATCACGAGAAAGATGTTCGTGATGAGCACGATGAAATCGTCGACCCAACCACCGGAGTAGGCGGAGAGGAGCCCCAGCGTGACGGCGATCAGCATCGCCACGATCGACGCGAAGGCGGCAACACCGAGTGAGATTCGTCCTCCGTGGATGACCTGGGAGAAGACGTTGTACCCCTGGTCGGTCGTCCCGAACGGGTACGTCCACGACGGGGCTTGCGCTGGCAGCGCGCCCGGCTCGTTCGGGCCCTGGCTGGAGAGCAACGGAGCGGCGAGCGACACGAGCACGATGACCGAGAGCAGCACGATTCCGAATGCCGCCTTGGGGCTGCCGAGGAGCAAGCGCAGCGACTGCGGGATATGGAGCCGCGATCGACGCCCAGGGGGAAGGGCGTCGATCGCGACCTGTGTCGTGCCTTCGTGGGAGAGCTCGGCGTTCACGACGAGCGAACCCGAGGATCGAGCACGACGTAGATGCAATCCATGATGAAGTTGGCGGCGAGCACGCAGACGGAGAGCACGAGCAGAAGGGCTTGCACCACGGCGTAGTCGTGCCCGAGCGCGGCCTGCTGGAGCGTGAGCCCGACACCGGGGTAGCTGAAGACGTACTCGACGAGGATGAGGCCACCGACGGCGCTCGCGAAGAAGGACGCGAAGCCCGTGAGCGGCGGCAGGATCGCATTGCGCGCCGCATACCTCCTCATCACCTGACGGTCGGGAAGGCCCTTCGCATGCGCGAGCGCGACGTAGTCCTCGGAGAGCGTCGTGATCATCACGTTCCGCATCCCGAGCAGCCATCCGCCCGCGCTGATCGCGATGATCACGAGAATCGGAAGCTGGGCATGACGGAAGGCGTCGCTGGCGAAGCTCCAGTTCGCCCCGATCGTGGCGTCGTTCGAGTAAGCGTGCTGGATCGGGAACCAGCCTGCCTTGAGACCGAGGAAGTACACGGCGACGAGGCTGAGGAAGAACGCCGGGAACGACTGGAGGGTCATCATCAGCGGAGTCGCGACGTTGTCAGTAACACCGCCCCGACGCCAGGCCGCGAGCATGCCGAGCGTCGTCCCGATGACGAACGAGAGCAGGAACCCGAGGCCGACGAGGAAGATCGACCACGGAAGGGTGTTGCCGATGATCACTCCGACGGGCGCCTGCTTGGCGAACGACATGCCGAAGTCGCCCGTGGCGATGTTTGCCAGGAAGTGCGGATAGGCCTGCCAGATCGGCTCGTCGGCGGAGCCGAGGGAAGCCTTCAACTGCTGGAGGATCTGGGGGTTCGACCGGATCTGCTCGCCGTAGTTGGCGATGAGGCCATCGAGCGGTGAGCCAGGCATGAGCCGCGGGAGCAGGAAGTCCAGCGTGATCGCCACCCACAACGCGATGACGTAGAACACCAGTCTCCTCAGCAGGAATCGCATCTGCTCGCTCCTTCGGTGCTCAGCCTGTGTGGCGCTCGCAGGAAGTCTCTCATGTCAATTTCGCCGCGGCGTGTGCCCGGCTGACCGGTATCTCGGCCAGCCGGGCACAGCACGCAGTCTCAGCCTGCTACTTGGAGCTGGCAGGTCGGAGCGACCAGAGGATCTTTTCGACCTGCGTCCACGTCGAGAAGATCGGATCCACGTACTGGTTCGTCCAGGACGGGAACCCTACGAAGTACTTCGTGCTGTACGCCGACCAGCGCGGGCCGACGAAGAGCGAGATGTAGGGCATGTCGTCGAGGAAGATCTTCTCCATCTGGTAGACGAGCTTCTTCTGCTTCGCAGGGTCGAACGTGCTCTTGAACTGCTTCAGGAGCGCCGCTCCCTGGGCGCTCTGGTAGTGCTCCCAGTTCCCCGTCGCCGACGCGTCGACACCCTTGCCGACGTTCTGTGACGGGTCGAAGTGCGAGTAGAAGTACGCCCACGGCGTGATGTCGTTTGCGCCATAGGTCCAGAGCAGCGACACGACCTTCGTGCTCATCGCATTCGGCTGCCAGGCGCCCCAGTCGGGCTGGAGCTTGACCGACGCATCGATGCCGACGTTCTGCAGGTTCCGCGAGATGATCTGCAGCGACGCTACCCAGTCGGACCAGCCGCCGATCACGTGGATCTGGAACTTGACGCGGTCACCCTTCGGGTCGTAGAGATCACCGCTCTTGTACGTAAAGCCGGCGTCCGTGAACGCCTTCTTCGCCGCGTCTGGCGCAAAGGCGGCCATCGCCTTCGCACGAGCCTTGAGAGCCGGGTCGACCCACTTCGGGTACATGAACTCGATCCCGAGTGCACTCGTCGGCGGCGCGTAGCCGTACTCCCCGAGCTTCGACACGGTCTTGCGGTCGATCGCGAGGCTGACGGCCTTCCGGAACGCCGGCAGGCTGTACGGGTACTCGGTCGTGTCGAAGAAGAGCGCGACCTGCAGGTTGGTCGTCAGGTACGAGTTGTGGTAGTGCTCAGGATCTTTCGCCTGGAACGACGACTCGACGTTCGGATAGAAGTTGTGCGACCAGTCGGCCTCGCCGTTGATGTGCTGGAGGAGCGCCGCGTCGTTCGAAGCCGCCGCTATCCGCTGGATGCACTGGACCTTCGGATACCCCTTCTTCCAGTAGTTCGGGTTCTTCGACAGCGTGTACGACTGCGGATTGAACGAGCTCACCTTCGTGAACGGGCCCGAGCCGACGGGGTTGGGGTTGGTGAACTTCTCGACGTCGACCTTCGACCAGATCTTCTTCGGGACGATCCAGACGTTCGAGAGCTGCGACCCGACGAACGTCGAGTCCGGGGCCTTGAAGCGGATCGTCACCCGATCCTTCCCGGAGACCTTGATCGAGGCGATGTTGCTCGTCGGCGAGGTCAGCCCGATGCGGTCGGCGAACTTGCTCTGCTTGCCGATGTTGAGGCTGTAAGCCACGTCGGCGGCCGTCAGTCGCGAGCCGTCCGACCACTTGACGTTCGGCTGGATCGCAATCGTGAGCGTCTTGCCGTCCTTGCTCATCGTGAGCGTCTTCGCGAGGACGTTGTAGATGTGCCCGCCGCCGAACGCGGTGGAGATGACGAGGTTCTCGTAGATGGCTCCGGCCGAGAAGTCCCGGGACACCTGTGCCGCGGCCTGGAACGGGTTGAAGTTGCGGATGAACGCGGCGTCGCCCGATCCCGTCGCGACGACACACGAATGGGCAGCCTGGGCTGTCGATCCGCCCGAGGCAGCAGTGGCCGCAAGCACAGCAACGACGGCACACGCCGTTGCCGCGCCGACCAGGATGCTTCGTCGTAGGACCTTCATGCTCGCTTTTTCTCCCTTCGTCTGACGTCTGCGACTGCCCGCCTCAGGTCAGCAAGACGTCGATTTGCCTATTCGGGTTAGTCGATGTCGATCGTTGCGGCCCCTCCTGGCTCGTTTCAGCGCCGGCTCGTGTGCCGACATGTAAATTCCCGGTAACGGTTACCATATCCGCGTCCGATTTGCAAGTTTTCACGTTCGCTGTATCGTCGTATGGCGCTTGAACAGGCGCAAGTGCTACCGTAAGCGTTTCCGGTAATCCGCGACCACGAGGCAGGCAACCGAGATGGCAACGGGACAAGAGCAACTATCCGGAAAGGCAACCATCCGAGACATCGCCCGGCTCGCCGGCGTCTCGGTCGCAACCGTCTCACGCGTCATCAACGACCGACCGGATGTCGCGCCCGAGACCCGCGACGTCGTCCTTCGCCACGTGCGTGAGCACAACTTCACGACGAACCGCAGCGCACGCGCCCTCTCAGGAGGGCGAACCGGCCTGGTCGGGTGGGCGATGCCGTTGGTGCGCGCCGACTACTTCGCCGCGATCCTCTCGGGGGCTCTCGAGGCCGTGTACGAGCAGGAGCTCCGCATGGTGCTCTGCACGACGCTCCACGAGCACGACCGCGAGGTGTCCCTCCTCGAGCAGCTGGCGGACGGCACGACGGACGGCGGCATCATCCTGCTTCCGGAGGAGTCGAGCAACGAGCTCATGGCCCTTCAGGAGAGCGGCTTCCCGTTCGTCGTCGTCGACCCGCGAATTCCCCTGGACGAGGGCATCCCCGCCGTCTCGGCTGCACACCGGGCGGGCGCGAAGGCTGCGACCGACCACCTCCTCGCTCTCGGGCATCGCCGCATCGGCCACATCAGCGGCCGCGCCGGCTGGGCTGCCACCGAGGATCGGATCGAGGGCTACCACACCGCGCTCGCCGCGGCAGGCGTGCTCCCGACCTCCGACCTCGTTGCCGAGGGCAACTACGAGGCGGCCAGCGGCTTCGCCGCCGCGAACGTCCTCCTCGACCTGCCGGATCCACCGACCGCGATCTTCGCGGCGAACGACAACATGGCCGCGGGCGTCCTCCGCGCGGCGCGGGAGCGCGAGTTGACGGTGCCGGGCGATCTGTCAGTGGTCGGTTTCGACGACGCAGAGCTCGCCACCATCGTGAGCCCAGAGCTGACCACGGTTCGACAGCCCCTCGCGGAGCTCGGACGAACCGCCGTGAGCCTCCTGACGCGCATGCTCGAGAGACAACGCGTCGAGGCCCTTCGGGTCGAGCTCGCGACGAGGCTCGTCGTCCGTGAGACGACGGCGCCCCCGCCGAAGCGGTAGCGCAAGCCCTCATGACGACGACATCGGCCCCGTTGGCGCTTTCGTTCATGAGCGCGAACTACGTGGCCGAGGAGCTCGGATACGGTGCGGCGACCGAATGGGGACCGTTCGACGTCGCGACGAACGCGGCGTTCGAGCCACTCGAGACCTTCGCGCCGCGCTTCGACGCTCTCCTCGCGAGGATCACCGGGATCGGGTTCGACACGATCGATCTCTGGTTCGGCCATCTCAACTGGCGCTGGGCGACCCCGGAGCACGTCGCGATGCGCGCGCGAAGCCCTCGAACGTCACGCCGTCGGTGTCTCCAGTCTCGCCGGAAGCGTCGGCGCGACGGTCGACGACATCGCCGCCGCGTGCCGCCTCGCGAACGACCTCGATGTCGATCTGATCGCCGGCGTCGGCGAGGTCGTCCACACGCGATCGCGACGGGGCGGTGGCGGTGCTACGGGCCCACGGCGTGCGATTCGGGCTCGAGAACCACCCCGAGCGACACGCGCGAGGAGGTGCTCGCCGCGATCGGCGACGCGGGCGACGTGCTCGGCGCTGCGGTCGACACGGGCTGGTGGGCGACGCAGGGGTACGACCCGGTCGACGCGATCCACGAGCTCTCCGCATCGCCTCTTCCACGTTCACCTGAAGGACGTCGAGGAGCTCGGCACGCACATCTCGTGCATGCACGGGGAAGGCTGCGCGAAGATTCTCGACTGCGTCGACGCGCTGCTCGCCCTCGACTACTCCGGCCCGGTGAGCATCGAGCACGAGCCGTTCGACCGCGACCCGACCGCCGAGTGCGCTCGCGGGCTCGCGCTCGTCCGCGAGCGTCTCGCGACGGCGGAGACGGAGAGCGGTGTCTGACAACGCGCTCCGCGTCGCCGTCGTCGGCTGCGGGAACATCTCGGGAGCCTATGGCGAGACGATCGGCGCGTATCCGTCGGTGCGAATCGCCGGCGCCACGGACGTCGATCGCTCGCTCAGCGCCGCCTTCGTCGAGCGGTTCGGAGGAGTGGACTATCCGTCGCTCGACGAGTTGCTCGGCGACCCTGAGGTCGACGCGATCCTCAATCTCACGGTCCCGGCCGTCCACGCGGATGTGACGACAGCGGCCCTGAGAGCGGGCAAGCACGTGCACAGCGAGAAGCCGCTCGCCGGGAGCTACCCGGTCGCCCGGTCGCTCGTCGACCTGGCCGCCGACCGAGGTCTGCGACTGTCGTGCGCGCCCACCACATTCATGGGCGAGGCGCAGGAGACGATGTGGCGACTCGTCGAAGCAGGGGCGATCGGCCGAGTGCGGGTCGCGTATGCCGAAGTGAACGGGGGCCGGATCGAGAGCTGGCACCCGCACCCGGAGCCGTTCTACCGCATCGGTCCGTTCGCGGACATCGGCGTGTATCCGCTGACGATCCTCACGGCCATGTTCGGCCCGGCACGGCGCGTCACGGCGTTCGGGACGCTCGTGTTTCCCGATCGCAAAACGATCTCCGACGAACCGTTCTCCCCCGCCTCTCCCGACTTCGGCGTCGCCGTCGTCGAGCTCGAGAACGGCACCGTCGTGCGACTCACCGCGAACTTCTACGTCGGCCACCACGGCAAGCAGAAAGGAATCGAGCTGCACGGCGATACGGGCTCGATCTTCCTCTCGAGCTGGCAGGACTTCGACGCCACCGTCGAGCTGGCCCGCTTCGGCGAGGCGTACGAGGCCGTTCCGGTGGAGAACGCGTTCCCCGGCACCGACTGGGCGCGCGCACTCGACGACCTCAGCGACGCGATCGTGTCCGGCCGGCCGCACCGCGCTACCGGCGCACAGGCAGCACACATCGTCGAGATCCTCGATGCGGTCGCGACGTCCGCAGCCGAGGGTCGGGCCGTCGAGGTCACCTCCTCCTTCGTCTCGCCTGAGCTCGGACCGACGAAGGCTCATTCGACCTAGGATCGCGTCGTGGAAACGCGCGAGCTCGGGCGGAGCGGGATCTCGGTCACGCGGATCGTCCTCGGCTGCGGCAACTTCGGAGGCGTCGGCTCTTCACCCGCCTTCTTCGGACAAGGCATCGCCCACGACGAGGCACTTCGGATCATGGACGCTGCGTGGGAGCTCGGGATCACGACGTTCGATACGGCGGACGCGTACGGCGGCGGCCGGAGCGAGACCTGGATCGGCGAGTGGCTGGCGGCGAAGGACGCGAGCGTCCGAGACCGGATCGTCGTCGAGACGAAGACGTTCAACCCGATGGAATCGGGTGCCGACCATGGCCTGTCGAGCAGTCGCATCCTCCGGCAGATCGACGCGAGCCTCGAACGCCTGGGCCTCGAGCGGGTCCCCCTCTATCTCGCGCACGCGTTCGACGACGACACGCCGCAGGAGGAGTCCCTGAGAGCGTTCGACGAGCTCGTTCGCTCGGGCAAGGTCGGTGCGGTCGGCGCGTCGAACTTCGGCGCCGAGCAGCTGGCGGAGGCGGTCGAGATCTCGGAGCTGGAGGGTCTCGTCCGCTACGAGTGGGTGCAGAACTCGTTCTCGCTGCTCGAGTACGACGACGCGGAGACGGTCTTCCCGGTCTGCCACGAGCACGGGCTGGGCTACGAGGCCTTCGGCCCGCTCGCAGGAGGCTGGCTCTCCGGCAAGTACCGGCGCGGGGAGCCGTATCCCGAGGGCTCGCGCATGACGCAGCGCCCCGAGGGCTACAGGGATTTCGAGACGTGACACGGTCTTCGACGCGCTCGAGGCGTTCGAGCAGGAGGCGCTCGCCCGCAGCGTGTCGATGGCAGGGCTCGCGCTCGGCTGGCTGCTCGGTGTCCCCGAGGTGACCGCGGTCGTCGTCGGGCCGACGCGGGCGCGAGCATCTCGTGCCGGTGGAGGAAGCGCTCGCGCTCGAGCTGACACCGGAGGAGCACGCGCATCTGCGAGGCTTGTTCTCGTGACTGTTCTCGTCCTGTCCGAGCACGAGGTCGAGCGCTTGCTCGACATGGAGTCGTGCGTCGAAGCCATGGCCGAGGTGCTCGCAGCGCTCGCGCGCGACGAGCTCTTCCTGCCGCTTCGTTCCGTCGCGAGGCCCGAGGGTGCACCGAGCCTCATGGGTCTCATGCCGGCCTACAGGGATACGCCCGCGCCCTTGTGGTCGTTGAAGGAGATCGTGATCAGCCCCGACAACCCCGCCCGTGGGCTCGATACGCATCAGGGTGGTGTGCTGCTGCACGACGGCACGACCGGGCGAGCTCGTCGCGCTCCTGAACGCGTCCCCGATCACCGCGATCCGAACGGCGGCCGTCTCGGCTGTGGCGACCCGAGCGCTCGCCCGTGAAGGTGCGCGGCGCGTCGCGATCCTGGGAGCCGGAGTGCAGGCTCGCGCACACGTCGCTGCGATGAAAGCGGTCGTCGAGGATCCCGAGATCAGGATCTGGACGCGCTCGACCGAGGCGGCAGAGCGGCTCGCGTCAGAGACCGGCGCGGTCGTCGCGCCGTCCGCGGACGCGGCTCTCTTCGGAGCCGACGTGGTCTGTACGGCGACATCGTCGCGCGAGCCCGTCGTCGAGAAGCGCTGGGTCGCTCCAGGAACGCACATCAACGCGGTGGGAGCGTGCTTCCCGACGACGCGCGAGCTCGACACCGAGACGATCGCCCACTCGTCGCTCTTCGTCGACCGCCGCGAGTCGGCGTTCAACGAGGCGGGGGACTACCTCATCCCTCTAGCCGAGGGAGCGATCGGTCCGGAGCACGTCAAGGCCGAGCTCGGCGAGGTGCTCGCCGGGATGCACCCGGGCCGCGAGCACGAGGACGAGCTCACCGTCTTCAAGTCGCTCGGGATCGCGGTCGAGGACCTCGCCGCCGCAGAGCTCGTCGTGCGACGAGCGCGAGAGCAGGGCGTCGGGACCGAGGTCGACTTCTGATCCCACTCGAGGAGATCGAGCGCGCCCGCGACCGAATCGCCGGCACCGTGACCCGGACGCCGACCATCCGGCTCCAGGTCGACGCGCCCGCCGAGATCTGGCTCAAGCTCGAGAATCTCCAACCGATCGGCTCGTTCAAGCTCCGCGGTGCCGCGAACGCAATCCTGAGCGCGGACCCGGCCGATCTCGCGAACGGCGTCGTGACCACGAGCACCGGGAACATGGCGCAGGGCGTCGCGTGGATGGCGCGCGAGCTGGGCATTCCGGCAACGATCGTCGTCCCGCACAACGCGTCGATGTCGAAGCTCGCCGCAGTCGAGCGACTCGGCGGCCGGATCGAGCGACGTACCTGGGACGAATGGTGGGCCGCGATGGAGGCGGGCGAGGTGGACGGCGTCGACGGCTACTTCGTCCATCCCGTTCGAGACGACCCGGTCATCGCCGGTAACGGGACGATCGGGCTCGAGCTCGTCGAGGATCTCGGGGAGTTCGACGCTGTCCTGATCCCGTGGGGCGGTGGCGGCCTGACGACCGGGCATCGCCAGCGCCGTCAAGGCGCTCCGCCCGGAAACGGAGATCTACGTCTGCGAGCCCGAGACCGGCGCCCCGGTCACGGCCGCTATCGCGAACGGCCGCACCCCGACGAAGATCGAGTACACGACGTCGTTCATCGACGGGGCCGGGTCGGGCGCGCTCCTGCCCGAGATGTGGGCGCACGCGGAGCCGCTCGTCACCGACGCGTTCTCGATCTCCTGGCGGATGCGGCGGCAGGCGTCCGGCTGCTCCTCGAGCGCGGACGCATCGTGGGCGAGGGCGCGGCAGGTCTCCCGATCGCCGCCGCGGTTGCCGGCCATGGCGGAGAAGGACGCGTGGTCTGCATCGTCTCGGGAGGGAACATCGACCCACACCGCATCGCCGAGATCCTCGAGGGCCGCGTCCCCGACTAGTCGACGAGCGTGCGCTCGAGGCCGGCGAGGCTTTCGCGCTCGAGCAGTGGGCGCCCCTCATGGCGTGCGTAGAGGGTGAGCACGGCACAGAGCATGATCGCGAGCACGCGTGCTCGCATCCGAGCCGCGTCGTCGATCGGGCCGTAGTGCTCGAGGACCCCGTCTCTCGCCTCCGGCGGCACGAAGCTCCAGAAGAACGGGAGGTCTATGGCCGGGTCTCCGACGCAGACGTCGCCCCAGTCGATGACCCCGCTCAACTCGCCCTGATCGACGAGGACATGGCGGGTATGGAGATCGCCGTGAACCAGCGCTTCGGCGGAGCTCGGTGCGAGCTGCTCCGCGTCACCGATAATCCGCTCCGCCTCAGCTCGACTCTCAGACGGGAGATCCGCGAGGCGGTCGAGCCACTCCCGGGTCTTCGCGATACGAAAGGGCATATCCGCACGCCGGTTCGGATCGAGCGGCAAGGAGCGTTCGGCGTCGACCACGTCTCTGGTCTCCGGCGAATGGAGCACCTGGAGGAACCTCGCTATGGCGGCGCCGAGTCGGACCCGATCGATGTCGGTCAACCGCGCATCTGCCGGCTCGACGCCGAGCAGGATCCGGTGGCCGAAGAACGGCCAGGGAAACAGGTCGCTCTCCCTACCTCTGAAGGTGGGAGTCGGGACGGGGATCGGGAGGAGCTGACCAACCTTCGGCAGCACGCTGAGCTCGCGGTCGACGAGCCGCACTGCAACGGCTCGCCGCGGGAACCGGAACGCCCACGTCTCCTCGACGGCCCAGACCGAGTTGTCGAAGCCCTCTCCGAGAAGTCGTGCGGAGCCCGCATCGAGATCCGGGAATTGCTCGGCGAGGAGCCCACGCACGAGCGGTGCATCGATCTCGACGTCGGGATCCCACTCGGCCACGATGCCACCGTAGCCCGACGCGCTGCCGGTAGGAATTCCGGAATGCGAACGATCTCGCTGACCGCTCTCCGTCGCGTTGCGATCGCGGCTCAGGGATACGCACCACGTGCGCGACGCGGAACCCGACGGGAGGTCGAGGAGACGATTCGCGCGCTTTCGTGCGTGCAACTCGACTCCATCACGGCGGTCGAGCGCAGTCACAGGATCACCCTCGGGTCGCGCGTAGGCGACTACCCGCGCGAGACGGTCTCGCGCCTCCTCGGCGCCGGGCGGATCTTCGAGTACTGGGCGCACGAGGCATGTCTCATCCCCGTCGAGGAGTGGCCGCTCTTCCGGGCGACGATGGCGAGCCACCACCCCTGGCGCGGCGACGTGCTCGGCGAGCATCCCGAGCTCGCCGACGAGGTGCGCGCCGCAGTGCGGGAGCGGGGACCGATCGCGTCACGCGACTTCGACGGGCAGGGTGGCGGCGGGATGTGGAACTGGAAGCCTGCGAAGGTCGTGCTCGAGGCGCTCTGGCACTCGGGCGAGATCGTCATCGCGGGCCGGGTCAGCGGGTTCCAGCGGCTCTACGACCTCGCCGAGCGCGTGATCCCGCGGGAGGTGCTCGATGCGCCCGAGCCCGACGAGCACACGAGGTTGCGCGAGCTCACAGTGCGCGCCGTCCGAGCGCGCGGCGCGCTCACCGAAGGCGGCATCGTGGAGCACTGGCGGCTTCGCGGGGGTACGGCGCGCATTCGCCCGGCGGTCGACGCCCTCGTGCACGAGGGCGTCCTCGAGCGTGTTCGCGTCGACGACGGCGACGCCGACATGCTCCTCCCGGCCGGTACCGATCTCGACCCACCGCGCCCTGCCGCGGCCGTCCTCCTCTCCCCCTTCGACAACCTGCTCTGGGACCGCCCGTTCGCACGACGGATACTCGGGTTCGACCACGTGATCGAGGTCTACAAGCCGGCACCCGAGCGGCAATTCGGTTACTACGTGCTGCCGTTCCTCTGGCGCGACCGCATCGTGGGCCGGGCCGATCTCAAGTCCGAGCGGAAAGAGGGAACGCTCGTGGTGAAGTCGCTCCACCTCGAGCGCGGCGTCCGCCGCTCGGGAGCTCTCGACGATGCCTTCGAACGTGCGCTCGACCGGCTCCGCCGCACGATCGGGCTGGAGACCGTCGTCGTGCGATGACGATCGTCTCGCTGGAGGAAGCGCGTCGGATCGCAATACGCGCGCAGGCTCTCGACGGCTCGGCGACCGGCGTCCTCGACACCGTCCGCCGGCTTGGCTACCTCCAGATCGACCCGATCTCGACTGTCGCGCCGCCCCAGCAGCTCGTCCTCTGGAGCCGGCTCGGCGCGTACGACAGAACGGAGCTCGATCGACTGCTGTGGGACGAGAAGAAGCTCATCGAGTGGAACGCGTACATCTGGCCAGTCGAGGTGCTGCCACTGCTCCGGGCTCGGATGCGACGGCGGCGGCGCGGGGAGTACGCACACGAACGGCGTGCAGCTGAGCTGCTCGAGACGAACGCGCGCTTCGTGCGCTTCGTCCTGACCGAGCTCGAGCGCAACGGCCCCATGCTCTCCCGAGAGATCGAAGGCGACGCGGTGCGCACGTGGGCCTCGCACGGCTGGTTCGGAGACCGCAACGTCTCGCTCCTGTTGGAGATCCTTCAAAACCGCGGTCGCGTCGCAGTCGTCGGCCGCCAAGGTGGGCAGCGGCGCTGGGACCTGGCCGAGCGGTGGTATCCGGAGACGGAGACCGTCCCGCTGCGCGAGGCCGATCGCGCCCTCGCCGAGCAGCGGTTTCGAGCGCTCGGCGTCAGGCTCACGGCGACGGGCTGGGAGGCGCATCCGGACGCGAGCGACGGCCCTGTTCCCGACCGAGTCACGTTCCTCTCCCCGTTCGACCGCCTCGTCCACGATCGCGACCGCGCGGAGGCGCTCTTCGACTTCCACTACCGCCTGGAGATGTACGTCCCGAAGGCGAAGCGCGAGTACGGGTACTACGTGCTTCCGATCCTCGTCGGCGACGGCCTCGTGGGCCGGATCGAGCCGCGCTTC
The DNA here is from genome assembly GCA_963734825.1 of uncultured Actinomycetes bacterium. Taxonomy (GTDB): domain Bacteria; phylum Actinomycetota; class Thermoleophilia; order Gaiellales; family Gaiellaceae; genus GMQP-bins7. Next base: position 806,438 of record CAVTIQ010000006.1, read on the forward strand.
GATCGCAAGACCCGGACTCTCGACGTGCTCGGCGCCTGGGGCGACACCTCGCGGGCCGACGAGGCGCTCACGAGCCTTGCTGCGTTTCTCGGCGCCGAGATCTAGCCTCTAGAGTCGCCGCGTGCACTGGCAACTCGCGACCATCGCGCTCATCCTGCTCGGGTTCGCCGCGATCTCCGGCCGGCTCGACGGCACGCCGATAACGCCCGCGATGGTGTTCACGGCGGCGGGCTTGCTCGTCGGCGTCGAGGCGTTGGGCATCGTCGACCCGGCCGCGACCGGGGCCGAGGTGAAGCTCCTCGCCGAGGCGACGCTCGCAGTCGTTCTCTTCTCGGACGCGTCGCGAATCGACCTCCGCGTCCTGCGCGGCGAGCTCGGCGTTCCCGTACGCCTGCTCGGCATCGGCCTGCCGCTCACCATCGTGCTCGGCTTCGTGACCGCCCTCGTGCTCTTCGACGCACTTGCCTGGCCTGAGGCTCTGGTTCTCGCAGTCATCCTCGCCCCGACCGATGCGGCCCTCGGGCAGGCCGTCGTCAGTCTCAAGCGACTGCCATCCCGGGTGCGGCAGGGACTGAACGTCGAGAGCGGCCTCAACGACGGTATCTGCGTGCCGCTCTTCCTGGTCGCGCTCGCAGTCGCGCAGGCGGAGGAGGACGCCATCGGCAACGGCCATGCCTTCCGGCTCGTGGTCGAGAAGATCGGCTACGGAACGCTCGTCGGTGCGGCTGCCGGAGCCGCTGCTGCGGCGATCGTCGTCGTCGCTGGAGGCAGACAGTTCATCGCCCCCGCCTGGCTACAGGTCGTACCGCTCGCCGGAGCCGCGCTCGCGTTCGAGGTCGCGGAGGCGATCGGAGGATCCGGTTTCATCGCCGCCTTCGTCGGCGGTGCCGTGTTCGGTGGCCTTCGCAACCAGCGCGGAGGCGAGGTCTCGTACCTGCTGGAGGAAGCGGGCGCCGTGCTCGGGGCATTGACCTTCGTCATCTTCGGAGCGGTGCTCCTCGGGCCTGCGCTCGGGGACATGACCTGGCAGATCGCCGTCTATGCCGTCCTGAGCCTCACGGTCATTCGAATGCTTCCGGTCGCGATCGCCATGGCCGGGAGCGGCGCCCGGCGCCCGACGGTCGGCTTCCTCGGCTGGTTCGGACCCCGCGGGTTGGCGTCGATCGTCTTCGCGTTACTCGTCGTGGAAGAGGGCGGCTTGCCTCAGGACGACCTGCTCCTGACCGTGACGTTCGTGACGGTCGGGCTCTCGGTTCTCGCTCACGGCATCTCGGCCGCCCCGCTCGCGAACCGCTACGCGGACTGGATCGAGGCGAACCCCCCGACGGCTCCGACTCGAGTCGAGCGCGCCACCGGGCCGGAGCTACGACTTCGGCTCGAACGCGACGTCTAGCCGTGCCGCGACCCGGACGTCCCGGCTCGCGCCAGTAGCATCCGCGCCGTGCAGTTCGAGACGAAGGCGATCCACGCCGGACAGGAGCCCGACCCGGCGACCGGGGCGATAACCACGCCGATCTACCAGACCTCGACGTACGTGCAGGACGCCGTAGGCGTCAACAAGGGCTACGACTACGCACGGGTCGGGAACCCGACGCGAACTGCGCTTCAGGAGTGCATCGCAGCGCTCGAGGACGCCGCCCACGGGCACGCATTCTCCGCCGGCCTCGGAGCCGCGACGACGCTGATGCACCTGCTCTCGCCCGGCGATCACGTGGTCTCGGTGAACGACGTGTACGGCGGGATCTACCGGATGTTCTCGCAGGTCTACGAGCCGAAGGGCTACCGCTTCACGTACCTCACGCCCGAGCAGATGTCGACCGGTCTCGCCGACCATGTCGATGAGCGGACGAAGCTGATCTGGCTCGAGTCGCCGACGAATCCGCTGCTCAACATCGTCGACATCGAGGCCGCCGCGGCCGCGGCGCACGCAGTCGGCGCGCTCGTCGTCGTCGACAACACCTTCGCCACGCCGTATCTCCAGCAGCCGCTCGCCCTCGGCGCGGATCTCGTGCTCCACTCGACGACGAAGTACCTCGGCGGCCACTCGGACGTCCTCGGCGGGTTCGTCGCCACGAACGACGACGCCGTCTCGGAGCAGCTTGCGTTTCTCCAGAAGTCACTCGGCGCGGTTCCCGGGCCGTTCGACTGCTGGCTCGTCCTCCGTGGAGTCAAGACACTTGCGGTGCGCATGAACCGTCACTGCGAGAACGCGGCGTCGATCGCGGCGGTGCTCGAGCGCCATCCTCGCGTGGAGCGCGTTCTCTACCCCGGCCTGCCGACGCACCCCGGCCATACGGTCGCGGCGCGCCAGATGCGCAACTTCGGCGGCATGGTCTCGTTCCTGGTCGGCAGCGAGGAGGAAGCCGTCGCAATCGTCGGACGAACGCGGATCTGGAAGCTCGCGGAGAGCCTCGGTGGCGTCGAGAGCCTCATCGAGCAGCCCGCGAGGATGACCCACGCGTCGACTGCGGACGCGCCGTTCGCCGTTCCGGGCGGGCTGATCCGGCTCTCGGTGGGCATCGAGTCGGCGGACGACCTGATCACCGATCTCGACGACGCGCTGGCCGCAGCCTGAGCGAGCCCCGGGCTCGCCCTCGATCCCGTCAACCTCCCTGACACTCCGCTCCGAAGATCCGGGCTCCTAAGATCGTGGAGTGAACCGGGAGCCGATCGACCTCCACCACCAGCACCCGAGGATCGTCGGCTGCTACCTGCTCGAGACCGAAAGCGGGCCTGCGCTCTTCGACTGTGGGCCGACGACGTGCGTTCCGCACCTGAAGGCGGGTCTCGCGGAGCGGGGGCTCGACCTCTCCGACATCCGGCACCTTCTCCTCTCTCACATCCACCTCGACCACGCGGGGGCTGCGGGAGTGCTCGTCCGCGAGCACCCCGCTCTCCAGGTCCACGTGTCGGGAATCGGCGCGCCGCACCTCGTCGACCCGACGAAGCTCGAAGCAAGCGCGCGACGTCTGTACGGAGACGCGTTCGACGCACTCTGGGGAGAGCTGGCCCCGGTCCCGGAAGAGAACGTCCACGTCGTCGGCGACACCGCGGCTGGGCTTGCGTGCTTCAGGACACCGGGGCACGCGTCGCACCACGTCTCGTATCTCGCCGACGACGGCACGCTCTACGCGGGGGACGCCGCGGGTGTGCGCATCGGGCCGGGGCGCTTCGTCGCTCCGCCCTGTCCTCCGCCCGAGTTCGACCTCGAGGCGTGGGAGCGGACGCTCGTCGAGATCGAGAGCCGTGCGCCGGGGCGCCTGGCACTCATCCACTTCGGGGTCTTCGACGACGTCGAGAGCCATCTGGCAGCACTGCGTGAGACCCTCGCGAGCTGGTCGGGCCGGGTCGAGAACGGGATGGACGAGCCGACGTTCGTCGCCGCTGCCCGCTACGACGTGTCTCGGATGGATCCGGGGCTCGAGGACGAGTACGACCGCGCGGCCCCGTACTGGCATCACTACGCCGGAATCGAGCGCTACTGGCGAAAGCGGCGCGAGGCGGCGTGACCCGCGGGGAGCGCGAGGCTCTCCCGGCGCGAAGCTGATTCGTCAGTCAGCGCCCGCGGCCGCGTGCGCCTCGAGATCCGCGAGCGAGACGAACTCGAGCGCGGATGCATGGGTAGCCTCGAGCACGACGGGTGGTGCGACGCCGGCCTCGAGCGCTTCCTGCCAGCGAGCAGCGACCACGCACCAGCGGTCTCCCGGCCGAAGCCCCGGGAACGACCACTCCGGCTGCGGCGTGATGAGGTCGTTCCCGCGTTCGCGGGTGAACTCCAGGAACTCGTCGGTCATCACCGCACAGACCGCGTGGAAGCCCGGGTCCACGCCCTCGGTGCGGCACGAGCCGTCGCGAAAGAAGCCCGTGACCGGATCGAAGGAGCACGGCGCGAGCTCACCGCCGAGGACGTTCACACCGGGAGCCTAGATTCCGCCGCAGAGGACGTACGCGTGGGCCGTCGGCAGGCGTACGCTTCCCCACCGTGAGCCGAGACAGCATCGAGGCACTGGGCCGTGGGCGTCGTCGCAGGCGCCCTCGCGGTCGCCGGCGTCACCGTCGCGATCGAGCTCCTCGATGACCACATTCCCGTTCTCAGCCTCGGCGTCCTCTATCTCTTCGCGGTCGTCCCGATCGCGCTCTTCTGGGGAACCTTGGCCGCGGTTCCCGTGGCAGTGGCGAGCATGCTCGCCTTCAACTTCTTCTTCCTCCCGCCGCTTTACACGTTCACGCTCGCCGACCGGCAGAACTGGTCCGCTCTGGCGGTATACGTCGTGACCGCCGTCGTTGTCGGGGGCCTCGCCTCCCGGTATCGGACGCGCGGCTTCGAGGCCGAACAGCGGGAGCGAGAGGCCGCGTTGCTCGCCGACATCGCCGTCGAGCTGCTTCGGGGAACGCATCTCGACCAGGAGCTCGAGCGCATTGCAGAGCGGACGGCGGCTGTCCTCGGTGTGTCGTCGGTGAGGATCGCCCTCGGTGACCGGGCGCGCAGCGGCTCCCACGACTCACCACACCAACTCGTGGTCGACGGGCGGCCGATCGGCACCCTGTTCACGCCGGAGAGCGAGGAGCCGGCACTGGCGACCTGCCGCCGCCTCCTGCCGGCGCTCGCGTCGCTGCTTGCAGTCGCCACGGAACGGGAGACACTCGCTCGCGAGGCGCTCGAGGCCGACACGCTGCGACGCAGCGACACCGTCAAGACCGCCGTGATCCAGGCCGTCTCGCACGACCTGCGGACACCGCTGGCGACCATCGAGCAGGCACTCGACGGCCTCGAGAGTGGCGAGCTGGCGCTCACGGACGAGGACCGGGCTGCGTTGCTCGAGACGATTCGCGTCGAGCACTCGCGGCTCAAGCGCCTCGTGGAGAACCTCCTCGACCTCTCTCGGCTCCAGGTGCAGGCCGCGGACGCAAGACCGGAGCTCTGGACGGCCGACGAGCTGGTCTCGGGAGCCCTCGACGAGCTCGGGGACGACGCGCGCGTCAACGTGACTGCGCCTGCCGACGCACCGCCGGTACGCATCGACGCCGTCCAGATACAACGCGCCCTCGTCAACCTGATCGAGAACGCGCTTCGTGTCTCGCCGCCGGGCGAGCAGGTCCACGTACGGGTCACCGCGACACGGAAGGAACTGCTCATCCGGGTGACCGATCGCGGCCCTGGAGTCCCCGAGGCAGACCGAGAGCACATCTTCCAACCCTTCTACCGCGTCGCCGGTCGACCCGGAAGAACCTGGCGCCGGTCTCGGGTTGGCCATCGCGCGCGGGTTCACCGAGGCCAACGGAGGCAGGCTGTGGCTCGAGACTCGAGAGGGCCAGGGAGCCTCGTTCGTCCTGGCGCTGCCGCTGGCAGAGCTGCCCGTCGCGGTCCAGACGTGACCGGAAAGCGGGTGCTCGTCGTCGACGACGAGCCCCAGTTCCTCCGCGCGCTGCAGACGAACCTTCGAGGGGCCGGCTATGACGTCGCCGCTGCGACGACGGCCGAAGAGGCACTCAGCGCGGCAGCTCTTCGGCCCCCGGACGCCGTCATCCTCGACCTGCTCCTCCCAGACGGCCGTGGCACCGACGTGTGCCGGGAGCTCCGCCGCTGGACCGACGTGCCCATCATTCTCGTCTCCGCCGTCGGCGACGAGGTCGAGAAGATCTCCGCCCTCGACGCGGGCGCCGACGACTACGTGACCAAGCCGTTCGCGATCGGCGAGCTTCTCGCGCGTCTGCGAGCGGCCCTCCGTCGCGCGGGGCCGGCGACGGAGCCGACGCTCGAGATCGACGCGCTCAGGATCGATCTCGAGAAGCATGCGGTCAGCATGGCCGGAGAGCCCGTCCATCTCACCCCGCACGAATTCGAGCTCCTGCGGGTACTCGCGCAGAACGAGGGAAAGCTCCTGACGCACAAGACGATCCTCCGGGAGGTCTGGGGTCCGGCCTACCAGCAGGAGTCGAGCTACCTGCACGTATTCGTCTCGCAGCTGCGTCGGAAGCTCGAGCCCGACCCTGCTCGCCCTCGTTACATCCTGACCGAGCCCGGAGCGGGCTACCGGCTCGTGGATCCGGCGGCACACCCTTAGACGACCCTTAGAGAGGCGACGAGAAGCCTTAGCTCGCCTTCAGGCCGGGGGTTCTACCTTCGGGGCATGGCAGAGTCTCTTCAGACGGACGCGACGGCGGGCAGCGGGCACATGTGGCTCGGTGCGCTCTGGCACACAGTCGACCGGATCAAAGCCCGGCGTAACCTGTATGCGACACGGCGGGCCGCGGACGCCGAGCTGCTGCGAAGGACAGGCCCGCCGCTTCGACTTGCGTGGCGCGTGGAGGAGCTCGTCACGCCGAAGAACAGGCTGGACCTGGCGCACACCCTCCGCTCACTCGTCCGCGAAGCCGATGCGCGGTACCTCCCGAGCGCGTCCCCCGTCAACCGCATCGCCGTCCGAGCCGAGGCCGAGACGTTCCTCGCCGTGGCAGCACGGCTTGCCGATCTCGAGAGGCCTGTCGCAGCACGCGGAGTCCTTTTGGTCGATCGCTTGCTCGTCGACGGCTTCAGCCCGCTCTACGACCGCGAAAGGTCGGACGAGCTGCCGGACTACCTCGACGCCGCGTTGGTCGCACTGGAGCCACGCTGATGGTGGAGGTCCTCGGCATCGTGATCGCGGTTCTCTGCTTCGTTGGTGCCTTCGCCCTGATCGTCCTGTTCGAGCGCGTCTGATGGCGGCCGGCGACGTCTTCGGCCTCGTGGTGGCGCTGCTCGTCTTCGCCTACCTCCTCTACGTGCTGTTCAGAGGGGAGAAGCTGTGACAGGCAACGGCATCACCCAGATCGTCCTCTACCTCGTGATCCTGACGGTGCTCGCGTACCCGCTCGGCTGGTACATGTCGCGCGTCTACTCCGGGACGCTGCGCATCCCGCGCTGGCTCGCCGCGCCCGAGCGCGGGTTCTACCGGCTCGTCGGAACGCGAGCCGAGGAAGAGCAGGGCTGGAAGCCGTACGCAGTCACGGCCCTCGTCTTCATGGGCGTCTTCGCAGTCCTCCTCTACCTCCTGCTCCGCCTCCAGGGCAGCCTGCCCTTCAACCCGGACGGGCTGCCGGGCGTGAACTCGTGGGTCTCGATGAACACGACCGCGAGCTTCATCACGAACACGAACTGGCAGTACTACGGCGGCGAGTACACGATGTCGTACCTGAGCCAGATGGCCGGGCTCGCCGTGCAGAACTTCGTCTCGGCCGCGCTCGGCATGGCCGTGCTCGCGGCCGTCATCCGCGGCTTCGCGCGGCGCTCGGCGAGCACCGTCGGGAACTTCTGGGTCGACCTCTACCGGTCTCTCGTCTACATCCTCCTGCCGCTCGCGACCATCCTCGCGGTACTGCTCATCTCGCAGGGTGTGGTGCAGACCTTCGACGGCGCAGCGACCGCGACGACGCTCGAGGGGGCGCAGCAGACGATCGCGCGCGGCCCGGCGGCCAGTCAGATCGCGATCAAGCAGCTGGGGACGAACGGCGGCGGCTTCTACAACTCGAACTCCGCTGTCCCGTTCGAGAGCTCGAACCCCTTCACGAATCTGCTCGAGATGCTCGCCATCCTGCTGATCCCCGTCGCTCAGGTCTTCATGTTCGGCCGCATGGTCGGCTCACGACGCCAGGCATATCCGGTCTACGCCGCGATGCTGACGATGACGATCATCGGGATCGCGGTCGCGCTCCCGGCGGAGCAGCACGGCTCCCAGGTCCTGCGGGATTCCGGTGTGAACATCACCGCCGGCGACGGTTCCAGCGGCGGGAACATGTCCGACAAGGAGGTCCGCTACGGCATCGCGTCAACCGTCAACTGGGCGGTAGTGACGACGAACGCCTCCAACGGGTCCGTCAACGGCGGCCACGACGCGCTCACCGCGGCCGGCGGCGCCGTTCCCATCACGAACATGTTCACCGGCGAGGTCATCTGGGGCGGTGTCGGCTCGGGCCTGTACGGAATGTTCTTCTACATCGTCATCGCCGTCTTCATCGCGGGCTTGATGGTGGGCCGTACGCCCGAGTACCTGGGGAAGAAGATCGAGGCGAGGGAGATCAAGCTCGCCGCCGTCGGCGCGCTCTTCGTGCCGACGATGGTGCTCGTGCTGACGGCGATCGCGGTCGTCACGAGCCGCGGGCTCGCGTCCATGTACAACCCCGGAGCGCACGGCTTCTCGGAGGCGCTGTACGCCTACGACTCGCAGTCGAACAACAACGGCAGCGCGTTCGCCGGCTACGGCGCCACCGAGTTCTCGACTCTTGTCGGCTCCATCGCGCTCTGGCTCGGCCGCTTCGCGCCGCTCGTCGCCGCGCTCGCGCTCGGCGGAGCGCTGGCAGCGAAGAAGACGACTCCGCCGTCGGCCGGAACCTTCCGCACGGACGGCGCGACGTTCGCGGTCCTCCTCGTCGGCGTCGTGATCCTGACTGCCGGCCTCATGCTCTTCCCCGCGCTGACGCTCGGGCCGATCGTGGAGGCGCTCTCACCATGATGACGCGCGCCCTCGGCCGCTCCGTGATCGCAGTCGTCGTCCTGACGATCGTCTTCGGGCTCGTCTACCCCCTGGTCTTCACGGGCTTCGCTCAGCTCGCTTTCTCCGACAAGGCGAACGGCAGCCTGATCGAGCGCGACGGCAAGGTGGTCGGCTCGAAGCTGGCCGCGCAGGCCTTCACGAAGCCCGAGTACTTCCACCCGCGGCCCTCTGCGACCGCGCCCGAGTACAACGCCGGCGCGACGACGTTTGCCAACCTCGGCCCGACGAACCCCGACCTCGCGAAGGCTGTCAGGGAGCGGACGCTGGCAATCCTGAAGCTCGAGCGCCCCTACAACCCGCGCCTAAGGATCGGTGACATCCCCGTCGACGCGGTCACGACCTCGGCCTCCGGGATCGACCCGCACATCTCGCCCGCGAACGCGCAACTCCAGGCCGCGCGCGTGGCGAAGGTGCGCGGGCTCTCCGAGGATCGGGTCGCCGAATTGATCGACGAGAACACGGACGGGCGCTGGCTCGGAATCTTCGGCGAGCCCGGCGTGAACGTGCTCGAGTTGAACCTTGCTCTCGACGAGGAGAACCCCATGACCAGGCAGAAGCAGGGCATCTTCTCGCGCGACCTCGTCGTCGCCGCGATCGGTGATTCGTTCGTCAAGCTGGACCCGCGGACGCTCTTCCGCAACCCGGTCATCTTCATCGTCGAGATCGGCAGCGTGATCACGACCGCGATCTTCTTCCGCGATCTCATCGGCGGCGGCGACCACGAGCCGCTCTGGTTCACGGGCACCATCGCGGTCTGGCTCTGGCTGACCGTGCTCTTCGCGAACTTCGCAGAGGCGATCGCGGAGGGCCGCGGCAAGGCGCAGGCGAACGCCCTGCGAGCGACCCGCACCACCACGGTCGCGTACCGGCGCTCGAGCACCGGCGGCCTCGAGGAGGTGCCGGCCCCGGAGCTGCAACGCGGTGACATCGTCGTCGTGGAAGCCGGCCAGATCATTCCCGCCGACGGCGAGATCATCGAGGGCGTCGGCTCCGTCGACGAGTCCGCCATCACGGGCGAGTCCGCCCCGGTCATCCGGGAGGCGGGCGGGGACCGCTCCGCCGTCACCGGGGGCACGCGGCTGCTCTCGGACCAGCTCGTCATCGAGGTGACCCAGGAGCCGGGGAGGTCGTTCCTCGACCGCATGATCGCGCTCGTCGAGGGCGCAGAGCGCCGGAAGACCCCGAACGAGATAGCGCTCAACATCCTCCTCGCGGGCCTCACCATCACCTTCCTCGCCGCAACCGTGACGTTGCGGCCGTTCGCCATCTACGCCGGCACCGCGCTCTCCCAGACCGTTCTCATCGCTCTTCTCGTCGCGCTCATCCCGACGACGATCGGCGCTCTTCTCTCGGCGATCGGCATCGCAGGGATGGACCGGCTCGTTCAGCGAAACGTCCTGGCGATGTCGGGCCGCGCTGTCGAGGCCTCGGGTGACGTCGACGTCCTCCTCCTCGACAAGACGGGCACGATCACGCTCGGAAACCGCCAGGCCGCCGAGTTCCTGCCGGTGAGCGGGGTCGACGAGCTCGACCTCGCTCAGGCCGCGCAACTGGCGTCACTCGCCGACGAGACTCCGGAAGGACGCTCGATCGTCGTGCTCGCCAAGGAGCAGTTCGGTCTCCGCGAGCAAGAGCTCGGCGACCATCAGTTCATCCCCTTCTCGGCCTCGACTCGCATGAGCGGCCTCGATCTCGACGGGCGAAGCCTGCGGAAGGGAGCGGCTGATGCGGTGAAGCGCTTCGTCGCGGAGAACGGGGGAAGCGCACCGGACGATCTCGACGTGCTCGTGCACAACGTCGCCCAGTCCGGCGGCACGCCGCTCGTCGTCGCTCAGGACAACTGGGTCCTCGGCGTGGTGCACCTGAAGGACATCGTCAAGGGCGGTATGAGCGAGCGGTTCGACGAGCTCCGCAAGATGGGGATCCGAACGGTGATGATCACCGGCGACAACCCGGTCACCGCCGCGGTGATCGCGCAGGAGTCGGGCGTCGACGACTTCCTCGCCGAGGCGACTCCCGAGCGCAAGCTCGAGCTGATCCGCGAGGAGCAGGCACGCGGACGCATGGTCGCGATGACCGGCGACGGGACCAACGACGCGCCCGCCCTCGCACAGTCCGACGTCGGCGTCGCGATGAACACCGGCACCACCGCCGCGAAAGAGGCCGGCAACATGGTCGACCTCGACTCGAACCCGACGAAGCTCATCGAGATCGTCGAGGTGGGCAAGCAGCTGTTGATCACGCGCGGCTCGCTGACGACGTTCTCCATCGCGAACGACGTCGCCAAGTACTTCGCGATCCTCCCGGCGATCTTCGCCTTCACCTACTCGACGACCCCAGGCGAGGAGGGCCCACTCGGGTCCTTGAACGTGATGAACCTGGGCTCGCCGTACAGCGCGATCATCTCGGCGATCATCTTCAACGCGCTCGTGATCCCCGCTCTCGTCCCCCTGGCGCTCCGCGGCGTCAAGTACCGGGCGATCGGCGCAACCGCGCTCCTCCGCCGCAACCTGCTCATCTACGGGCTCGGCGGCGTGATCCTGCCGTTCGTCGGCATCAAGCTGATCGACCTCCTCATCCACAACGTCTTCGGGGCATAACCTCCGCGGCATGCGCGGCCGGTACCGAATTCTTCTCGGGATGGCGGCCGGCGTCGGCAAGACGTACCGGATGCTCCAGGAAGGCAGGCAGGCTCAGGCGGAAGGCCGCGACGTCGTGATCGGCTACCTCGAGCCGCATGACCGGCCCCAGACCGCCGCGCTTGCCGACGGGCTCGAGACCGTTCCGAGGCTGCGCGTCGAGCACGGCGCCCTCGAGCTCGAGGAGATGGACGTCGACGCCGTGATCAGGCGCACGCCGGAGATCGCGCTCGTCGACGAGCTCGCGCACACGAACGCTGTGGGATCGCGCAACGAGAAGCGCTACGAGGACATCGACGAGATCCTCGCGGCCGGAATCGACGTCATCTCCACCGTCAACATCCAGCACCTCGAGAGCCTCAACGACGCCGTCTTCGAGCTGACCGGCGTCAGGGTGCGCGAGACGTTCCCCGACCGGATGCTCGACGCCGCCGACGAGGTGGTCCTCGTCGACATCTCGCCCGAGGCGCTCCAGGATCGCCTCCGTAGCGGCAAGGTGTATCCGACCGGACAGGCAGAGAGAGCGCTCCTCAACTTCTTCCGGCAGGACAACCTCTCGGCCCTGCGGGAGCTCGCACTGCGTGAGGTCGCCGAGGACGTCGAGGCGCGGCGAGGCACAACCGTGCTCGACCCGCTCAGCAAGCAGGCCGTCGGCGAGCGCGTCCTCGTCCTCGTCGAGCCTCAACCGCGTTCGCAGCGCGTGTTGCGCCGTGCCTGGCGCTCCGCTCAGCGTCTCAGCGGCGAGATCGACGCTCTCTGGATGCGCCGGCCCGGCCAGCAACTGTCCGCCGAAGAGGCCACACAGCTTGCAGCGCTACGCCGCCTCGCGTCGATCCTCGGCGTCCACTTCCTCGAAGAGGAGGGCGACGATCTCGTGGCAACGGTTCGCCGGGTGGCCGCGGAGCGCGGCTCGACATACGTCTTCGTCGGAACTCCGGACGAGCGCCGCTGGGTCGAGATCGTCCGGGGCTCGCTCGTCTCGCGCATGATCCGCGAGCTTCCCGGCATCGACATCAGGGTCGTCGCTCACCGTGCTCTTCGCGACGAGCTGAAGCCGTAGGGCGCACCGTGCGACTCTGGCCCACACGCAAGCTCCCCGGCCGCCGCACCGACCAGCCGCGGCTGCTCGTGCCCTTCACCGATCGCCAGCTCGATCCCGTGGTCCTCGACGCAGCGCTGCGGATCGCGCAGGCGGAGGAGGCCGTGTTGGTACCCGCATACCTACTCGTCGTTCCACTCGAGCTCAGCCTGGACGCGCCGGTCCAGCAGGACGAGCTTCACCGAGCCATGCCGATTCTCGAGGCCGTCGAGCTCGCGGCAAGGCGCAATGGCGTGCCGGTCGACGCGCGCGTCGAACGCGGACGTTCGCCGATCGACGCCCTGCAGCGCCTCTGGGACGCGGAGACGTTCGACCGGATCGTCGTGCCCGCGCCCGCGCCGGGTCACGCCGGGTTCAGCGCGAAGGATCTCGTCTGGATGCTCGCGCACAGCCCGGGTGAGGTCCTCGTCCTACGGCCGGCTCCCGCACTTGACGCCTGAATCTCGGTCCTGAGAGGATCGCCGGCCGGAGAGAATGGTGATGAAGCGTCTCGTACCTGCAGTGCTCGCAGTCGTCTGCCTGACGGCCGTTTCGCCTGCGCTGAGCCGCCCGGCCGTCGTGAAGGCGACCGGCGTCATCACGCCCTCGGGAAAGGGCTATCTCTTGACCGTCACGAACATGGGCCGCAAGGCGATTCCCTGCTTCCGCTTCCGCCCGACCTTCGGGGTCAAGATCACGTCCTCGGCCACCGGTCGACTCGCTTTCAACACGATCGAGGCGATTGGACCGAGGCCCAAGCGCAAGACACTCGTCACGTTCAGGACGAAGCAGCCCTACCCGGCCCGGAGCGGCGGAACGCTCGAGCTCGCCGAGAACGGGTGCCACTTCCCGGGTCAGAAGGTCAACGTCAGCGGGCCACGCTGACGGGGAACCGGCTCAAGCCCAGCCTGTGACGAGCCAGCGACCGCGGCGGAAGCGGGCGGCCATCAGCGCGAGCCTGACCACGATGAGAACCACGAGCGCGGCCCAGACGCCGCGGATCCCCCAGTCCCCCGCGAGCGAGGCGACGAGCACGGTGGCGCAGGCGAGGAACGCAGCCACCATCGAGCCCGCAAGGAAGGGACCGTCGCCGGCGCCGATGAGGATCCCGTCGAGCGCGAAGACCGCGCCGTTCAGCGGTTGCATGAGCGCGAAGAGCGGCCACAGGAGCGCGGTCTCGTCGAGCACGGCTGCGTCCCCCGTGAAGATCCGCGGCAAGAGGCCTGCGAGCGCGAGCATCACGACCGCGAACGCGCCGCCCAGAGCCACCGAGAGCCAGATCATTCGCTCGCTTGCCGAATACGCGTCCTCCCTGTTCCCCGCACCGAGCTCCCGCCCCACGATGATCTGACCCGCGATGGCAATCGCGTCGAGGACGAGCGCGAGGAAGACCCAGAGCTGGAACGCCACCTGGTGAGCGCCGATCGAGGCGTCGCCGAACCGGGTCGCGACGGCGCCGGCCAGGACGAACGAGCACATGAGTGCGGTCGTCCTGATGAAGATCCACTTCCCGAGCGAGAGGACGCGGCGCGCAAGTGCAGGTCGGAACACGAACTCCGTGCGGGTCATCCCGCGCAAGATCAGCACGAGAAACGCGACGCCCATCCCGAGCTGCGCGAGCGCCGTTCCCCAGGCCGAGCCCTCGATTCCCCACCCGCGCCCGTAGACGAAGACGACTTCCAGCACGAGGTTGACCGCATTCGCGACGACGAGGACGACAAGAGGCGTCCTGAGGTCGGAGATCCCACGCAGGTACCCCTGGCCGCCGAGCGCGAGGAATGCGGCCGGCAGCCCGATCGCGGCGATCCGCAGGTACGTCACGGCGTAGTCCGCGGTCTGTCCCTCACCGCCCATGAGCGAGACGAGTTGCTCGGCGAAAAGGGCGACGAGCGCTGCCACGAGGACGCCGAAGGCGAGGGAGAGCCACACGGCCTGCGCTCCGAGCCTGTGCGCGATCTCCTGCGCGCCCGCGCCGCCGGCACGCGCGACCTGCGCAGTTGTCCCGTACTGGAGGAAGTTGAAGATCGCGAAGACGCCGCCGAGCACGGCGAACGCGATGCCGAGCGCCGCCAGCTGCTCGCGCCCCAGGTGCCCGACGATGGCCGTGTCGACGAGGAGATAGAGCGGCTCGGCGGCGAGTGCGCCCAGGGCTGGAAGCGCGAGACCGACGATCTCGCGGTCGTACGGCGACCGCAGTCTCACGCGCCGTGTGCTTGGATCGTCGCCTCGAACGCCGTGACGTAGCTCTCGACCATGTTCTCCGGCGAAAAGCGACTCTCGACCTCGCCGCGAATCACGACCGGATCGAGCCCGTCCACGAGCTCGAGGACCGCGGGGTCCTCCATCTCGCGGTACTTGTCGACGATGACCCCCGTCCTCCCGTGCTCGACGATCTCGGGCACCGCCCCTCGCCGAGTGGTGATCACGGGCGTCCCGCATGCCATCGCCTCGATCATCATCAGCCCGAACGGCTCCTCCCAGTCGATCGGCGAGATGAGGGCGCGGGCTCCCATCAAGAGCTCGACCTTGTCCGCGTGACCGACCTCGCCGACGTACTCGATCGAGCCGCCGAGATGCGGTCGGATGAACTCGTCGAAGTACCTCATCTCGAGGGGTTCACGGCACTTGGCCGCGATCTTCAGAGGCAACCCGGTCTCGAGGGCGACGGCGAGTGCCCGGTGCGCGCCCTTGTCCGGGCTCATGCGGCCGAGGAACAGGAGATAGTCACCGCCCGGCTTGCGCCGGAACGGGTAGAGAGAGAGATCGAGAGCATTCGGGCAGTTCGCGATCCACGGGAACGTCGGCTTCGGCTTCCGCTGGTTCATCGAGATCGAGATGAGCCGCGAGTTCGGCGCGAGCTCGAGGACCTGCTCGTAGAGGCGTCCCGGCTGCCCGTCGAGCGGCCCGTGCACGGTGTGACAGAACGGCACGTCGATCAGCCCGCCGAACGCGAGTCCGAGCATCCCGGTGTGGTCGTTCACGACGTCGAACTCGTCGGCCCTGAGAAACGCGTGGAGCGCGTGCTGCATCTCCCAGTACGTGTGCCCGATCCACTCGCTCGGCGCGGTGTGGAACACGGACTCGAGTCGGGCGCGGGTCTGCGAGTCACCTGACGCGAAGAGCGTCACGTCGTGGCCCGCATCGACCAGGCCGTCTGCCAGCAGCGCGACGACGCGCTCAGTCCCCCCGTACGCTGAAGGCGGGACGGGGAACCAGACCGGGCAGACGATGCCGACGTTCATCAGGGCCCTTCGGACACCGAGACACTGCCACGGTCGACCGCAACAGTCCAGGAGCGGCCGAACGCACGCACGCCCTCGAGGCGGAGCCCGTCGAGCCAGCTCGGAAGCTCGTCGTCGACGGTCGTCACGAGTCGCTGATGGGCACGGTCGGGCTCCAGGCCGAGAAGCACGCGCACGAGGAGGATCGGCGTGCCCGCCGCCCACGCCTGCGGACGCGCCGCGGTCGGATAGGCGATCGGGAACGGGGTGTCGGCCCGCGCGAAGCCTGCGAACACCTCCGGAAGCGACCACTGGAAGTGGCCCGCAGCTTCGATCAAGGCGCGGGCGATGCGTCGCGACGCCTCGACGTGACCGTGGCGCGCCAGGCCCCAGGCGGCGAGCGCGGAGTCGTGCGGCCACACCGTGCCGTTGTGGTAGCTGAGCGGGTTGAACGCCGCCTCGTCGTTCGCCATCGTCCGAACCCCCCAGCCGGACCAGAGGCCTTCGGAGAGCAGCTGGTCGGCGACTGCCCGGACGCGCTCCGCCGGAACGATGCCGCTCCACAGCAGGTGCCCCATGTTCGAGCAGCGCGAGTCGACTTGCTGCTTCTCGCTGTCGAGCGCGAGGGCGTAGAACCCGCCGCGCTCGGGAACCCAGAACGCCTCGTCGAACCGGCTGCGCAGCTCGTCGGCCTCCTGCTCGAGCCGGTCGGCCAGGCCCGCGTCGCGCCATGCCTTGCGGGCGATCTCCGCTAGCCCGCGCTTGGCGTCGTACACGTAGCCCTGGACCTCGACCGGCGCGATCGGCGGCTCGGCCATCCGGCCGTCGTGGAAACGCTGCGAGTCGCCCGAGTCCTTCCACGACTGGTTCGCGAGCCCCCGCTCCGTGCGGCGGCCGTACTCGACGAACCCATCTCCGTCGAGATCCCCGTACCGGTCGATCCACTCGAGCGCCTTCAACGCGGGCTCGCGAAGCCTCGTGACCAGCGCGGTGTCGTCCGTCCAGCGAAACGTCTCGGCGAGGAGGACGAGGAAGAGCGGCGTGGAGTCGACGGAGCCGTAGTAACGGGCGAACCACGTCTCTGCCGCGCGGCCGTTCCGAACCTCGTGGACGATCTTCCCCGGCTCGGCGTCGATCGTTGGGTCGTCGACCGTCGCCTGCAGCTGGGCGAGCACGTCGAGCGCGCCCGAGGCGAGATCCGGGCCGAGGAGAAGCGTCTGCAGCGACGTGATCGCGGTGTCCCGCCCGAAGACGGTCATGAACCACGGCATTCCGGCCGCGAAGAGCGGCTTGCGCTCCGCGCCAGACCGGATACGAAGCGCCGCGAGGTCGGCGATGGACTGGTCGAACGCGCGGCGCAACGACTCCCAGCCGCCTCGCAGCTTGGGAACACGGAGCGTCCAGGCCTCGACGACGTCGCCCAGGACCTCGAGCTCGTCGTCGAGTCGATCGACGGCCGAGACGGTTTCGGCCGGTGCGCCGCCGAGCGAGGGAAGGACGTCGAGCCGCAGCTCCCAGCCCTCGTGCGGCTCCAGCTCGAGCGGAAAGACGAGCTTCCCGTCGACGAGCCGCCCGGGTAGCGACAGGACGATTCGCGTGCTCGCGTCGCCGTCCTGCTCCTCGAGAACGATTCCGCCGTTCGCGCCCTCGTGCCTCGCCGGTGCGGGTGCCGGGAGTGCCGGCGCGTGCTCCGGGTCGCCGAGCGCGAAGTCGTGGAGCTTCACGGAGATGATGTCCGCGAAGTCCGTGCCGATCTCGAGGGAGAGCTCGAACGCGAGTCGCTCCATGCTCTCGTTGCGGACGGCGATCCGCTCCTGGAGACCGGTGCCGACGAAGCGCTGCCGGGCGATCGAGAGCGAGTCGCCGGGGAGCCCGTTCACCCGCGGGTTGCGGAGGTAGAAGGCAGCAGAGAAGTGCTGGAGCCTCCCCGAGGAGAGCGGGAGCGGCCGCGCGCCGTCGATCCGGAGGACGAGCCGGGAGAGGAAGCGCGTGTCCCACGCGAAGAATCCGGAGGTCTCACCGTCCACGTCGCCGAGGTCGTCGCTCACGCAGAAGGTCGAGCCCTCGAGAATCGTCAGCATCCGGATTCAGTCCTCGCGGCGGACGACCCTGGCGCCGCTCGACTGCGCGAGGGCCTTGATGACGACCTCGTCGATGTTGAGATGGAGCGGGCGCGTGAGCGCGAAGAGGATGCAGTCGGCGATCTCGTCGGGAGTGACCGGGTCGACTCCCTGGTAGACCGCTTTCGCGGCCGCCTCGTCGCCGCGGAATCTCACGAGCGAGAACTCGCTCTCCACCAGGCCCGCGTCCACGGTCGTGATCCGAATCGGGCGCCCGAGCAGGTCCTCGCGCAGGGCGTAGACGAAGCCGCGCACGGCGAACTTCGACGTGACGTACGACGCGGCGTTCTGGTACGCCTGCCGCCCTGCCACCGAGCCCATGAAGAGGATGTGGCCCTCGTCTCGGATGTGCGGCAGGCAGAGGCGTGTCACGCGCAGCACGCCGTCGACGTTCGTGTGCAGAACCGTCGCCTCGTCGTACTCGTTCGAGTCGGTGAACGGGTAGCGGCCGAGGGCGAGGCCGGCGTTGTTGAAGAGGATGTCGACGCCGCCGAGCTCCGCGACGGCCTGCTCGACGAAGTCCCTGGAGCTCGCCTCGTCCGTGACGTCGACCGCAAGCGAGACGTCGGCGTCGACCCGCTCCACGCGACGTGCGCCGCCCGCGACGCGAACGCCGGCGTCCCGGAGCTTCCGCACCGTGGCCGCCCCGATCCCGCTCGAGGCCCCGGTGACGATCGCCGTCTTGCCGTTCAGGTCCACGGTCGGAGCCTAGATGGTCGGGTGTGGGACGGAGCTGGACTAGCCGAGCTCGACTAGCCGAGCTCGACCGACTCGATCAGGACCGGCTCGAGCGGGCGATCGCCTGCGTCGCGCGGAACCTGCGAGATGCGGTCGACGACGTCCTGCCCCGATACGACCTGACCGAACACCGTGTGCTTCCCGTCGAGCCACGAGGCATCGACCGCGGTGACGATGAAGAACTGCGAGCCGTTCGTGTTCGGGCCCGAGTTCGCCATCGCGAGCGCACCGCGGACGACGCGGTGCTCGTTGAACTCGTCCTCGAACTCGTAGCCCGGCCCACCGGTTCCGTCCCCGCGCGGGCAGCCGCCCTGGATCATGAAGTCGGGGATGACGCGGTGAAAGGCGAGGCCGTCGTAGTAGCCGTCGCCGGCAAGCCGCGTGAAATTGTCGACGGTCTTGGGAGCGTCTTCGGGGAAGAGCTCGATCTCGACGGGACCTTCGCTCGTGTTCAGGACTGCGCGGCTCACGGTCCCGACGCTACCAGCCGGCCTGCGTAACGTGCTTCCGGTACCAGGTCCGAGAGCGATGCCGCCAACTCGAACGGAAAAACGGCGTCGGACCACCTAATGGCGTCCGAGGCACCTGACCTCACCGGGCTCCGGCAGGGCGAGATCTCGACAGAGCTCGCAAGCCAGTGGCGGCGCCTGACGCGGGCTGCGACCGCCGTCGCACTCCTCACCGCGCCGGTGGTCGTCATCTGGCTGAACCAGACCCAGGGCTGGGCCTGGTACTGGTCGATCCTCGCGGCGCTCGCGCTGGTGGTCGTCTTCCGCGGCCTGGTCGACCTCGTCTTCCATCGGATGATCCCGCGGCCGAGCCTCTTCGGGCTCGAGAGCCAGCAGCTCCGCGAAGAGGACGTCGTCGCACGCCGCCGCGTCTGGTTCTGGCGGTTCTGGGTCAAGGCCGCGATCGTCGTCGCGATCATCGTGATACCGCTCTCGCTCCTCGTGAGCTCGGGGATGCTGATCCAGGTCCTGCCGCTGCTTGTGATCTTCCCCTTCTACCTCATCATGAACTTCGCAATTCTCTTCGGGCCGCTCCTGGCGATGAACGTCTCCCAGATCCAGGCGTTCGAGCCCGGAGATGCGGAATGGGGCGTCAAGCTCGCGGACGTCAGGGGCCAGGCCGAGGCGAAAGAGGAGGTCCGGCGCGTCGTCGCGATCTGGCAGTCGGGCGAGGCCTTCGAGCGGGCCGGTGGCAAGCGCGAGCGCGGCCTCCTCTTCCTCGGGGCACCCGGAACCGGGAAGACCATGCTGGCCAAGGCGCTCGCGACGGGGTTCAACTCGCCGTTCGTCTCGATCCCGGGATCCGGCTTCGCCGCGACCTTCATCGGAATCGACGCGATCGTCGTGCGCATCCTCGCCCGCCGCGCCAAGAGGCTCGCGAAGAAGTGGGGCGGGCAGTGCATCGTCTTCATCGACGAGATCGACGCCGTCGGCATGCGCAGGAACGCGCTGAACCCCGGCATGGGCGGATTCGGAGCCGCTGAGCCCATGAATGTCCACGAGCTCCTCTGGTACGGGCCGTCCGGCGCCCTGAACCCGACCGGTGACCTCATCCTCGAGAACCGCCAGTGGCGGGAGCGCCTTTTCGCCAAGCGCGCGCCCCAGCGTCCTGCCCCGTCGGGGCTGCAGTCCCGGCTGAACGGGTACTTCAACTTCGTCTTCCCGGGCGGGATGGGCGGCGGCGGTGGAGGGCTCGCGTTGAACCAGCTCCTCGTGGTGATGGACGGGATCGACAACCCGCCTTTCTTCAAGAAGTTCTTCACGAACAAGATGAACACGCTGCTCGACGGGATCTACATCGTCCCCCGTCGGATCGGCGGAAAGTCGCTCCGGATCGCCGCAGCGCGCCCGCGGAAGGAGCAGATCTACTTCATCGGCGCCACGAACGTTCCCGTCGACCGTCTCGACCCGGCACTCACGCGGCCCGGCCGGATGGGACGCCATGTCTGGTTCCGCACCCCGACCAAGCAGGACCGGCTGGACATCCTCGAGCTGTACATCGGGAAGGTCGCGCACTCCCCCGAGCTCGACACCGAGCACCGTCGCGAGGAGATCGCGCGCGTCACGAACGGCTACTCGCCCGCGATGATCGAACAGGTGACGTCGATGGCGCTGACGATCGCGCACCATGCGGGGCACGAGGCGTTCGACTGGGACGACCTGGTGGACGCGATGACGACTCTCGAGGCGGGTACGGCAGTCGGAGTCGAGTACGTCGAGTCGGAGAGCCGTGCGGTTGCGATCCACGAGGCGGGCCACGCAGCGGCGGGCCACGTCTACCTGAAGGGCGCCGAGTCGACGCGGCTCTCGATCCGCATGCGCGGGGGCTCTCTCGGCCACCATCAGGCACTCGAGACGGAGGAGCGCTTCAGTCGGTTCCGCAGCGAGGAGTTCGCGCGTCTCGTGTGGGCGCTCGGAGCGATGGCAGCCGAGCGGGTGTTCTACGGCGAGAACTCGAACGGCGTCGGCGGTGACGTCGCCAGTGCGACCGCTCAGGCCGCATTCATGGTCGGCGCGTCGGCCATGGGCCCGCAGCCCTTCCAGGTGACGCCGTCCGAGGGAGAGACTCCGGAAGAGGCCCGGGAGCGAATCCTCCGGCGCTTCGAAGGCATCGGGTACCAGATCATGAACCGGACGAGCGGCGGCGGCCCGTTCAGCGAGAACCCGATCTCGAGCGTGCTCAGCGACGGGAACAAGCGGCCGATCGTTGCCCAGCTCCTCGGCCAGGCATATGTGGCGGCGCACAACCTCGTGCTCGCGAACCGCGAGTCCGTCGAGCACATCGCCGACGTGCTCCAGGCGCGCAGAGAGCTCTTCGGGGACGAGCTGCTGAGCCTCCTCCAGGAGGCAAAGATCGAGATCCCCGAGGTCGATCTCGCGGAGGAGAGCGCATGGCCGACGGCCTGAAACGGAGCGCGACGGACGCCCGCACGGCACCCTCGCCCGGTCCTGCGGCGCTGCCCGCAGCAACACCGTCGCGCGCGGAGCGCGCCCGGCGCTCGGCATACCGTGGCCGCTTCGCGACCTTCTACTTCCTCCTGGCAGTCGTCGCCGGCGTCGCGATGGGCGCCGCGGTCGTCCTCATCGGCCGGGGAAGCCCGGCGCCGGCTCCGCCATGGTCCGAGTGGCAACCGGTCGGCAGTGGGGGGCGGCGCGCGGCTCAGATCGCGGATCGAGTTGCGGGCACGTACCGACTACCGAGCGGACACCAGCTCACGACGGTGACATACGCGGGGCCGCCCACGGTCACAGGCCCCGACGGAACGACCTTCCAGGTGCGTGCGATCGCCGTCCGGCCCGACACCTCCGGAGGTGCCGCGGAAGCGGACGACGTCGACGCGTTCAGCGCCTCCAGCACGGTCATGTACACGCTCTGTGGGCTCGGCGTCCGCTGCTCGATCGCGGAGGGCAAGGCGTCGACCGAGCGTGGCGCCCTGTTGCGACGGGAAGCGCTCGAGATCAGCCTCTACACCCTCGAGTACGTGGACGGCATCGACTCGGTCGTCGTCCTGCTGCCGCCCAGGCCCGATGGCCAAGCGAGAGCCGCGGTCTTCCTCGAGCGCGCCGACGTCAAGACGCAGCTCACGATGCCACTCGAGGAGACGCTCACCGCTCCGCTCACACCGGGCGTGGGAGAGATCTCACCGGACGAGCTGCAGACGACAGAGGGGATCACGCGACAGCGCCTCTACACGTACGACTACCTCCAGGCGCAGGACGGCAGCCCGGTCATGGTGCTCGATCCCGCAGTCAGCTCCTGATCCAGCGGCGTGCCGGACGCAGCGGCTCTCGAGCGAGCGAAGGCGAGGCTCGACCGGCTCGAGTACTACCCGAGCCCGGTTGACATACGGCACGTCCGCATCGTCGTCGCACCGTGGTTCTTCCGAATACCGGGGTACCGGCGCTATTCGGGGTACGCCTTCTGGCGGACGATCGTCCTGAAGCACGCCGACGCGTCGGACGATCTCGTGACTCACGAGCTCTGCCACATCTGGCAAGGACAGCACCGCGCGTGGCACGTCATCTGGTCGTGGGCGACGACTCGCTACACGCGCAATCCGTACGAGCTCGAAGCCCGTCGAGCCGTGCACGAGACCTCCCGAACCTAGAAGTCGGGCTTCCCTCGAACGAGGGACGCCCTGGGAGGCAGGCACTGCCGAAACTCATTACATGCTGCGACGATCAGCGGCCCTTCTCCTGCTCGCAGCCGGCGCTGTTGGCGTGCTCGCATCCGGGGGAGTCCAGGCAGCCCGAGCACCCACACCGGCCGTCGTCTCCGTTCAGACCGGCGCGTTCTCCGCGGTCGTGAAGTGGCGCGTCGAGGCGTCGGCGCGCGTGATCGTCGAGGTGGGCACTGACGACCGCTTCGGGACGTGGTCACCGACGAGTTACGCTCGCGACGCCGTCGTCGATCGCACGACGATCACGGGCCTCGAGCCGGCCACGACTTACCGCTTCCGCGTCGTCGCGCGCTGGCGCACCGGTGCGCGCGGTGAGGACCGCGGCACGTTCCGCACCGACCCATGGCCATCGGCGATCTCGGCGACCGTGAACACGGCCGAGAGCGTTGCCTCGAACTCGGGCTCGCTCGCACCGTTCATCCTCGATCCCGCGCTACCGCCGAAGGTGTTGCCGGGCACGGGGCCCGGACCAGCCCCGCTCCCGTCGACGCCCGCGCCCTCGGCCGGCTCGTCCGCCCCGCTCCGCGTCAACGGAGTCGCTTTCTTCCCACGGATGGTCTGGCGGCAGTGCCCGAGCTACGTGCCGACGAGTATCGCTGCCGGCATCAACGTGTTCCTTGGCGTGAGCTGCGTCGGGCCGGACCAGCAGTTCAAGAGTCTGGCCGGGCGCGCACCATCCACGACCGACGCGGGGATGCCCGGGCTCGACGGACCGGCCCACCTTGGATGGCATCTCCCCGACGAGGCAGATGTCGCGATCGGCAGCGCCGACAAGCTCCCGAAGCCGAAAGCCAGTGGTCGCGTGACGTTCCTCACTCTGACGGACAAGTTCTCGCCCCACACGGCACCCGGCCCATGGGGCAGGGACATCTACCCGGGGCTCTTCGCGGCCGCCGACGTGGTCGGGTTCGACACCTATCCGATCGAGGTCCGCTGCTCGCTCGCCCAGATCGACAACGTCTACTGGATGCAGCGCGAGATCGTGCAGCAGGCCCAGGGCAAGCCCACGTTCCAGTGGATCGAAGCCGGGCCGATGGAGCACTGCACCCAGAACCAGGATCCGAACCCAACCACGGTGCACGCGGAGACATGGCTCTCGATCGCCGGCGGAGCGCGTGGAGTCGGTTACTTCCCCGACTACTGGGCCGAGGACATCCGGAACCAGGTTCGTCAGGACAACCGGGACATCGTGGCCCTCGCACCCGCGCTCCTCTCACCGATCGTCAACGCGACCTTCTCGCCTCAGAGCCCGGTTCGGGTCAGCGCGCGCAAGTACAACGGCGCGCTTTACATCATCGCGGCCAACACGTCGACAGCACCCACGAGCGCGTCGTTCTCGGTCGCCGGACTCGCCGGAAGGAAGCTTCGCGTGTTCGCGGACGGACGCACCGTGACGCCGATGGGTAACCTCGTGGTCGACAAGCTCCCGGGGCTCGGGGTCGCGGTCTACATCGCGTCTCCCCCCGGCTGGTAAACACCAGCCCGCTGAGTCGCCCTCGCCGAGTACGCCCGGACGCTCGCTCAGCTAGAGCTAGGCGTCCGGAGGCTCGTCGCTCTTGGGCGCCTCGAGCCGCTGCAGACGCCAGTCGATCGCGCCAGCAGCCCTTTCCAGCTGGTCGATGACGCGCTCGCGGTCGCTCTTCTGGGCAGCTTCGGCGTCCTCGAGGCGTCGCATGAGAGCTCGGAGCTCGGAGCGCATCTCCACGCCGCCTCCATCTCCGCCGCCACCCCCTCCACCGCCACCGCCGTACGTCTCGAGATCTCCGACGCGAGCGGAAAGCTCGCGGACCTGAGCCACGACGCCTCCCGCTCCCATGAGCTCGGTGAGCGCACGCTCATGAGCGCCGAGATGAACGGAGAGCCGCTCGATCGCCATGAGCACGTGCTCGACGTCGCGCTCGAGCGTCGCGGGGGAGCCCGTTCCGACCGCGGCGGGGCCGCCCTCGTCGTCGCCGTCCTGGGCGACACGGGCCTGTCCTGCGCTCGCAACAGCAGCTGAGAGTTGATCCATGCGCTGGGCCAGCGAGGCAAGCTTCGCCTCCAGTTCGGGATCCGGTGCTGCTGCCGGAGCCGCGCCATTGTCGCCGGCCGAGAGCGTCGCAATGCGCTCCTCGAGCTCTTCCAGGCGAGCGTTCAACTCGGCTTCGACCTCGAACCGCGATGTGATGAGCGCGCGCGCTTCGTCCCACGCCTCACGCGAGACCTGACCCGCGGATGCCTCCTCGGCAGCCGTGGCCATCTCGTCGAGCCGGGCGATCACGCCGTCGATCCGGAAGCCAAGCGAACGTCCGTCGCTGTCGAGTCGCTCGAGAACGTCGTCGCCCGGCACATCGTCCAGCCTGTGCTCGATCTCCGTGAAGCGCTGAATCAGTGCGGGATCGACGGGCGGCTGCTCGCCGAGCTCCACCACACGCGCACGGAGCTCTTCGAGGACGTCGCCTCGCTCCAGCGCCTCGAGCCTCGCGGCGATATCCCACAGCTTCTCGTCGAGCGCGGGGTCGCCCACCGGTCTCTCGGCGATTGCCTCCACTCCCGCACGCAACTCCTCGAGCGCTCGCGCGAGCTCGTCGGCTCGGGTCTCTACCTCGGGATCGACGACCGGTCGCTGCGAGAGCTCGTCCACCGCCGCCGCCAGCGCATCGATGCGCTCTCGGGCCGCCGGATCGGAATCCGGCTCCTTGTTCGACAGCGCTTCGAGTGCCGCCGCAAGCTCATCCACTCGTCTCTCGACGGAGGGGTCGGCCAGCGGACGCTGTGTCAGCTCGGCGAGCGCGCCCTCGAGCTCGTGCAGCGCGTCGGCGTCTCCGGAGAAACTCTGCACTCCCGCGGCCAGCACATCCACGCGATCTCCGAGCTCGACGAATCGCATCGCAAGCGTGTCGACTTGCGCGATCAGCTCCTGATCTCGACTCGGACGCTCACCGAGCGACTCGACGACTGCCTGGAGGTCTTCGATCTGGGCGACGAGGTCGGGATCGCGAGCCGAGCGCTCACCGAGTGACTCGACGACTGCCTGGAGGTCTTCGATCTGGGCGACGAGATCCGGGTCCCGGGCTGGGCGCTGGCTCAGGGCGTCGACGAGAGCACGTAGCTCCTCGACATCCGCGCCGTCCGGTGCGTCGGAGAGCCTCGCCGAAAGTGCTGCGACCTGGTCGCTGAGACTCTCGAACGCGGTCGTGGCCTTCGCCGCCGCGTCCTGAGAGCGCTCCGCCGCGGTCTCGACCCGCTGTGACAGGGCCGCAAGCCTTTCCTGCAGCTCGGCAACGGTCGTCGCAATCTCGTCGAAGCGGTCGCCGTCGGGGCGCTCGACGACGAGAAACTCGAGGCGTCGACCCATCTCTTCCAGAGCAGGCTCGGTGGCCGACAACCGGTCGGCGAGCTCCTCGACGGCGGATCGAAGCGGAGCCACGCGGTCGATCTCCTCGGCAGCGCTGAGCCTCGCCAGTTCGGCTTCGACCTCTCTGAGCTTGTCGAGCTCCGTCTCGACTGCTTCCACCCGGGACAGCAACTCGGGCGACTGAGTGACCGGAAGAGGCGGCCTTGCGCTCGGCGCCGGCGCTTCGTCCCCGTCCGGTGCCGTACCCGACAGCTCGATCCCGGCCGGTGGTGCGATCGGTGCGCCGGAGTCGGACCACTGCTCGGCGAGCGCGCTCGCGAGCTCCAGGCGTGTGATCGTCCCCGACTCGACGAGAATCTGACCCAACGGACGACCGGACTGCGCCTGCAGCGCAGTCGCCTCGTCGACCTGCTCCTTCGTCACGAATCCGTGCTCGAGAAGGATCTCTCCGATCGTGCGGCGCCCGAGAGACGTGTCCGGCACGGCGCTCATCAGACTCGCCCCGGCGCTCTCGCTCGAGGCAACGCAGAGGCAGCGAGGTTGCCCACGAGACGTTTATCGGAGCCGCCGTACGGCCGCTCCGTCACTCCATCAAGGGACACGGTCAGGAGCGGCGAGAGGCGCTGGCCGCAGCTCGAGGTACGCGCACCGTCGCCCATCGCGCGGGAGTGGGGAACGCCCGATTCGGGTGACGACGAACTCGCCATCGCGATCCGGGAAGAGCACCGGCTCCCCCACGACGGGAGCAACACCGTTCAGCTCATGGAGGCTGTAGCCGTCGCCGTTCGGGACGAATGCCAGGAGCGGACCCTCCACGTAGAGCTCGACGGATCCGTTCGACGAATCGGGCGCGGCTGGGACGACGTCGGCAGGTGCCTCCTCGGCCTCATCCGCGATCGCCTCACCCAGTCGCTCGATCGACTGCCGGAGCGAGTCGCCGGCCTCGGCGTACGTCGCCTCGGTCTCCGTCAGTCGCTCGCCGAGCGAGGACAGCCCGGCCTGAAGCGCCTCTTCCGTCGCGCGGATCTTGTCGGCGTTCCGCGTCGCCTCCGCATCGAACCGAGCTTCGAGCTCGGCCGCCAGAGCATCGCGGGCCGCGTTCAAGGCAACGTCACCGCCGTCGACCCTCGCTGCAAGGGCGTTCAACTCGGAGCGAACCTGGTCGAGATCGGCAGACGAGCGAAGCTCTGCGATCTCCGAGCGCCGCTTCTCGGCCTCGACCTCGACTCGAGCGACACGCTCGACGATCTCTCCGCGCTGCTCGCGTGCCTCGGCGCCGAGTGCCGCGACGATCTCGTCGATGCGCGCCTCCATGGATTTGAGACCCTTCCGCCGGTCCTCTCCGAACTCTGTGAGCCTGCGCCCGACGCTCGCGAGCTGTTCCGCGACCTCGTCGCGGAGGCCCGTGAGCTCGGTCGCATTGACGTACTCCGCCTGCGCGTTCGCCTGTGCTGTCGCCTGGGCCGCGAGTTGCTCGCCGATCGCATCGAGTCGAGCGGGAAGCTCGTCGACGGCACTCAGGCGCGAAGAAAGCTCATCGACACGTGCCTCCACTCCCGAGTCGCGGGACTCGCCGTCGGCGAGCCGATGCTCGAGAGCGTCGAGACGCGGCCCGAGCTCGGCGATCGGGTCGGCAGGCTTCGCCTCCTGCACTGCATCGAGCCGGGAGCGCAGCTCCGCGAGCTGAGACTTGGTGCTGGCGATCTCCTCGAACGCACCCGCGAGCTGCTCCACGCGACCGGCGAGTGCGGGATCGTTTGCGGGGCGGGAGGCAAGCTGCTCGACCTGCTCGCGCAGGGTTGCGATCTCCGGGTTGTCGGTGGCAGCGTCCAGCCGGGAGCGCAGCTCCGCGAGCTGAGACTTGGTGCTGGCGATCTCCTCGAACGGCACCCGCGAGCTGCTCCACGCGACCGGCGAGTGCGGGATCGTCTGCGGGGCGGGAGGCAAGCTGCTCGACCTTCTGGCGCAGGGTTGCGATCTCCGGGTTGTCGGTGGCGGCGTCCAGCCGGTCACGCAGCTCTTCGAGCTGGGACTTGGTGGAGGTGATCTCCTCGAGCGCGGCTGCGAGCGCCGGATCCTCTGTCGGGCGCGAGGCGAGCTGCTCGACCTTCTTGCGCAAGGCTGGCCAGCTCTCGGTCGTCGGTGGCCGCGTCTAGCCTGCCACGCAGCTTCTTGAGCTGGGACTTGGTGGATGCGATCTCCTCGAGGGCGGTGGCAAGCTCTTCCACGCGATCGGCGAGGGCAGGATCATCTGCAGGACGCGAGGCGAGCTGCTCGACCTTCTCGCGTAGGGTCGCGATCTCCGGGTTGTCGCTGGCGGCGTCGAGCCGGCCGCGCAGCTCCTCGAGCTGAGACTTGGTGCTGGCGATCTCCTCGAAGGCACCCGCGAGCTGCTCCACGCGACCGGCGAGCGCGGGATCGCCTGCGGGGCGGGAGGCAAGCTGCTCGACCTGCTCCCGGAGAGCAGCAAGCTCCGGTCCCTCACCTTGCTCCTGCGCGCCGCGTTCCAGCTCCTCGACTCGTGCAATCAGAGCTTCGACGGCAGCAGTCGGGGCCGTCTCCGGCCCTCGCAACCCGAACGACTCGATGCGCTGCGCGAGCGAGTCCACCTCGCGACGGAGCTCGACGACGTCCTCGCTCGGAGTAGAGATCTGGGCCACAACCGTGTCGAGCCGAGATCGAAGTCCGTCCATCTGGCCGGACAGACCTGAAAGCTCCTCGACCCTCCGAGCGATCTGATCGACTTGCGCCGAGTCGGCAACGGGCCGATCCGCCAGCTCGTCGATTCGAGCTCGCATCCCCTCGATCGCGGCGCTGGTCCCCTCGAGTGCATCGACTCGTACGTCGAGCTGGGAGAGGGAGTCGAGGCGTGACCGAACGTCTTCGACCTGTTCGGCGACACGCCCGGCCGCTCCGGCCTGGCGCGCGAGCTCTCCGACGCGGGCGCCGAGTGCTTCGAGCTGCGGGTTCGCGCCGACGCTCACCTCGAGGTCACGGGCAAGCTGCTCGACACGGGCCGCGACGGAAGGGTCACCGGCCGGACGGGATGCAAGCTCGGCAACGGTTCGCTGCAACGCGGCGATCTCGTCTGCGTGACTCGTGCTCTCGAGCCCTTCGAGCCTGCCTGCAAGGGCTCTCAGCTCATCGACGGGAACCGCTGCCTCAGCTCGTTCGGCAACGGCATCGAGCCGACTGCCGAGCGCCGAGAGCCCTCCGCGAAAGTCGTCGAGCTCGCGGACGGCTGCCGCCACCTCCTCGACACGAGCGTGGAGCTGCGCGACGAGGTCGGGATCGGCGGCCGGTCGTGCCGCAAGCGCAGCGATCGAAGTACGAAGATCCACGATCGCTCCGCTGTCGCTCTCGAGCGTGCTCAACCGTCCGGCGAGCTCGTCGAAGCGAACGAGCTGCGAGCGCACGGCGTCGACCTCGGCCGAGATCGCGCCGACAGCCCCGGATTCAGATGCAAGCGCCTCGACACTCGCGCGTAGCTCACCGATCTGGGTCGTTGCGACCGTCGTCTCGGCGAGCTTGCGGGCGAGCTCGTCGACCCGTCCGGAAAGCTCGGGGTCCGGTACGGGGCGTGCCGCGAGTTGCTCGACGGAACCCTTGAGGGCGACCAGCTCGTCTCCGACCGTGCTCGCTTCCAGCGCGCCGATGCGTTCGGTCAGCGCCCCCATGTGCTCGTCCACGACGGGAGACCGTTCAGCGAGCTCCGTCGCCTGACGTTCGATCTCGTCGAGCCGCTCGGTAAGGGCATTGATCTCGTCGGGGCCTGACCCGTAGCGAGAGAGCCGGTCGGCCAACGGCGAGTCGATCGGCCGCGCCTGAAGCTCTGCGAGGGAGTTGCGAATGTCCTGAAGGCTTGTGGTATCGCCCGCCTCGAGCTTCTCGACCCGTGCGGCGATCGCCGCCATCGCCTCGCGAAGCGCGTCGTCGACCTTCGACTTCTTCCCGCCGTCGACTCCCTTGAGCGCGGTGCCGATCTCCTCCACGCGAAGCGTGAGCTTCTCGACCCGGTTCGCAAGCGCCGGATCGGGCTCAGAGCTCGCCGTGGTGCGGCGACTGACCTCGTCCATCAGTCTCTGAACTTCGTTGCGAAGCTCCTCCAGCTCGGAGTCGCCCTGGTCGCCGCCGAGCTCGGAGACGCGCTGCCCCAGATCAGCGAGCTGCTGCTGGAGCCGTGTGACGTCCGAGCGATCGTGCACTCGAGACTCGACGTCGGCCAGTCGCAGAGAGAGCGACTCGAACGCCCCGTCGAGACTCGACCTCGCGGCGGTCGCCGCCTCGGCGGCGGCCTCGACACGGCGGACGAGCTCCGGATCATCGTCCCTCTCTGGAGACGAGATCTCGTCCACCCGACTCGTCAGCTCGTCGAGCGCAGCGCGAATGCCCTCGACTGCGTCGAGCTCCTCGCGCGTCGCCGCGGCCGCGACCTTCGATTCGATTTCGGTGACGGACGCCTGGATCCCGTCGGTCGCAGTCTTGATCTCCTCACGCCACGGCTCACGCGCGGCGACGCTTTCGGCGGCGCGCAGACGCTGTTCCAGCGCCGAGATCGCTTCGTGCAGTCGCTCGACGTCGACTGAAGACGTTTCCTTGACGACCGACGGAGGTGCCGGAACCGAGGGCTGGATCTCGGACGTGCTCGGCGGCCGGATCTTGCGAAGTGCCGTCCACTGATCCGCGAGCGCGCTCGCAAGCTGCAAGCGGGTGATGCTCCCCTGACCTACGAGGATCTCCCCGAGCTTCTCGCCGCCCTGGCGCTGCGTCTCGAGCGCACGGTCGAGCTCGGCATCGGTGACAAGGCCTTGCTCGGCGAGGATCTCTCCGAGCGGGCGTCGGGGATGGGCGCCATCGGCTTCGTCACCAACGGCTTCATCGTGTTGCGGCTCCGGCTGTTGTCCGGACGCCTCGTCCACGACGCGGAGCTGGGGCGAGGTCGTGCCCGTCGAGGCGTCGCCACCCGGTCCGGCCGAGCCGGCATTCGCTCGCTCGAGGTCGGCCCATTGCTCGGCGAGGACGCTCGCAAGCTCGATCCGCGAGACTCCGAAGTGCTGCACGAGGATCTCGCCCAGGTGCTCCTTGGACTCGACCTGGATCGCGAGAGCAGCCTGCAGCTGCTCCTGGGTAACGAGCCCTCGTTCGAGGAAGATCGCCCCGATCAGCCTCGCGGAAACAGCGTTCGTCGCGCTCACGTGCCCTTTCATCGGCAATCCCTCGTTCGGGCTATAGGCCAGAAACCTTCGATCGGGGCACCGGCGCGAAGCGGGATTCGGCGGCGAGCGTGCCTCGCAATCGGCGGGAATCACTGTCTACCAGGGCTTTTGCGGCGATCAGCCTGCGCGCATCTCCACCCCAGCGCCTCCGGTTGGTGCACCCGACGTCTGAGAGCGAGGCAGCGCGTTCGAGCGTCGGGGCCTCGGGCTCGACCGAGTCCGGCCGAGCCCGAGGTTGTCGGGGAGAAGCCTGCTAGCCGGCGTCCTTGAACACGTTTGCCTGAGTGTTCACACCTGTGTTCAGCGTGATGATCTCGGCCAACGTGTGCCGGTACGTGATCCCGAAGCGCCGTTCGAGCTCGGCGAGCACCGGATCCGCTCGGTAGAAGAAGCGGTCGCCATCGCGGAGCACTTCGAACTGCCGCTTCCAGATGGCGAGCTGCAGCTCGCCGAACTCCGTTCCGGGCACGTGCCGCTCGGAAACCATTCCGACGAACGAATCGAGCTTCCCGACGTCGCCGTAGATCGCCTTCAGACGTGCGGCGAGGGTCGTCCTGCGAACGCCGGTCACCGCGTCGGAGCTCGACGAAGTCGAGAATGTCCGGATCGGCGAGCGGCTTCGCACGATCGATCTCCGGATCGGCGGGGAAGGCCTCGGTCGAGGAGCTCGTGGCTCGAGCCCGGGCGATCCTCCGTCGCACGGCGGGCGAGGTCCCGGATGAGGTGCTCCGCTACGCAGACGTCGTCCTCGACGAGTCGCGGCACGAGGTCTTCCGCGGCGATACGCGAGTGCCTCTCACCGCCACGGAGTTCAACCTCCTCCGGTACTTCATGCTGAATCCGCGCCGGGTCCTGTCGAAGAGACAGATCCTCCAGCATGTCTGGCGATACGACTTCGGCGGCAACGCCAATGTCGTCGAGACCTACGTCAGCTACCTCCGACGCAAGCTCCACGCGGCCGGGCCGCCGCTGATCCGAACCGTGCGTCAGGCGGGCTACATGCTCGAGCGATACGACGTCTAGCCGGGACATGCCGCGCGGATCCGCCGCCGCCGCGCTGAACACGCCAAATCTCACGTAGTCAGGTTGCGTTCAGGTTTCTGAGGCGACGATTTGCGCGGAAGCTGACGATTGAGACCGCGAGGAAGGAGCGCCGTAAGACTCCCGCGCACTGTGCCGGCACGTCGCCGGGTTCGCCACGTTCGGCCTGCTCATTCCAGCAATGCCGAAGGGCGTCGTCTCCATGGTTGGGGCGCTGATGGTCGCACCCGTCGTTCATCTGACGGGTGCGCCGAGAACTCCCAGCACTGGGACTGTCTGACGGTGCGGCGGCCGCGGAGGCGAACGTGCTTCCGAACCTGATCATCGCCGGCGCACCGAGATGCGGTACCACCTCGCTCTTTGCCTGGCTGACCGCGCATCCCGATGTCTGCGGTACCCCTGACAAGGAGGCGAGGTTCTTCCTCGATGGAGACGATCCGGACTTCAAGCCGGACTCGAACTATCGCGATCACGGGCTGGACGGGTACGCGAAGTACTTCAGCCAGTGCCGCGAGGCATCGCGGATCGTCGTGGAGGCTACTCCGGACTACCTCTATCAGGAGACGGCTCCGCGTGTGCTGTCGAGCCTCGACCCGCTTCCGCAGATCATCTTCATTCTCCGAGAGCCCGCCGAGCGTTCGTACTCTCACTTCGTCTTTCTTCGAGACAGTCTCCTGGGTCTTGATCCGAAGTTGTCGTTTTACGAGTTCGTCCGTCTTGTCGAGCGCGAGAGCTCGAGCATTCCCGCCGCGGGACATGCACGGAAGATCATTGCTCACAGCCGCTACGTCGAATACCTGGACGAGTGGACGAGTCGATTCCCGCAGTCGCACATGCACATCTGCCTCTTCGAGCACCTGGCGCACGACAGTCGCGCCTTGATGCAAGACATTGCGAGCCAGATCGGAATCGATCCTTCGTTCTACGAGAGCTACGACTTTCCACCAAAGAACCAGGCCGTCGCGGTTCGAAGTCGATTGGCGCACGCCAACTGGATGCGCGTCGGCGGCCACCTTCCTCGGAGGGCGCGACGCATCGTCCGGAAGTCAGTGGCGACGACGTACGCTCGGATCAACCTGACTCCGCCGCCTCCTCGGACGCCAGACGATGCGCTCGTTCTACGCGAACTCAGGCATGCGTTCGTGCCGCACAACGAACGACTGGCACGCGACCTCGATCTCGACCTCTCGCCGTGGCTCGAGGGATCGCGGGAATCGGCTGCTGAGGGCACTCCGCCCGCCCCTCAGAGGCTGGTGCAGTACGGCTCGTTGCCGTCGACTCCCCCAACCCGGTAAGCCTCGCCCTAGCACGCCGGATTCAGCGACAGCATCGACTGGACGTCGATCTTCCCCAACTGCTCGCTCGCCTCGGCGATGAACTGGCGAGTGGCTTAGCGGCATGGGATGCCCGCCGGCCGTTGTTGGGCGAGATACTGAGAAAGCAGTGATCGACCCGCACGTCATCGTCCTCGAGGACGACCCGGAGCTCCGTTCTCTGGTCGTTCGCGGTTTGCACGAGGAGGGGTTCGAGGTGACCGCCGCGGCAAGCGCCGCCGAGCTACTGAGTCAGATCGACGACTCCGACCCGGACGCTCTGATCATCGATATCGGCCTCCCCGACGCGGACGGTCGCGACGTCGTTCAGGCCCTTCGCGCCGAAGGCATCGGTGCGCCTGTCATCTTCCTCACGGCACGTGACGCGCTCCCTGATCGGTTGGCGGGCTTCGCGGCCGGTGGCGACGACTACCTGACCAAGCCGTTCGACTTCGCGGAGCTCGTCGCACGTCTGCGAGCCCTGATCAGACGGGGTGGAACCGACCTCGCCGTCGAGGCCGGCGGGTTGCGCCTCGATCCCGGAACTCACGCAGCCTTGTACGGCGATCGATCCGTCGACCTGACGCCGACCGAGTTCCGCATCCTCGCGCGCCTCGGCAGGGCGTCGGGCGACGCCGTTCGACGCCGCGAGCTCGTCCAGGCGGCATGGCCGCACGGGGCGATCGTCCATGACAACACCCTCGACGTCTACATCGCGCGGCTCCGACGGAAGCTCGCAACGTTGCCCGGCTCGCCCGCGATCGCGACAGCGCACGGCATCGGCTACTCGCTGCGATGAAGAGTCCGCGCGTCGGCGTGCGCACACGGCTGCTCGGAGCGATCGTCGGCGCGGTCCTACTCGCACTCACGATCGCCGTTGCCGCCTTCTCGTTGCTGCTCGGACAACGGCTCGACTCAAGCGCGACGTCTCTCGCAAGAGCCGAAGCAGAGGCGGAAGTCGCTTCGCTCGAAATCCGAGACGGTGTTCTCATCGCGCCAGAGGGCCAGGGCGAGAGGTCGCCGGGCAGTCAGGTCTGGGTGTTTGCCGGCTCCCGCGTGCTCGAGGCCGCACACGTGTCGCAGGAGATCGCTGACGCTGCACGGTCACTGGCAAACGGCCCCGAGCGCTCGCTCGACATCCGGGAGGAGACGCGCCTCTATGCGCTCCCCATCGTCCAGCACGGCGTCCGGTACGGCACGGTGGTCTCTGCTGTTTCACTCGGACCGTACGAGGAGACCAGCCGCACCGCGTTGTTCGGTGCGATCATCCTCGCGGTCCTCCTGCTCGGCGCGGTGATGGTGCTGTCTCGGTGGATGCTCGGTCGGGCACTTCTTCCCGTTTCGCGCATGACCGAGGACGCCGCGACCTGGAGCGAACACGACATCGACCGGCGCTTCGACCTGGGTGTGCCTTACGACGAGCTGACGAGACTCGCCTCCACTCTCGATGGTCTCCTCGAGCGCATTGCTGCGAGCCTCCGCCACGAGCAGCGGTTCGCAGCAGAGCTCTCTCATGAGCTCAGGACGCCACTTGCCCGCATCAGCGGAGAGGTCGACTTGATGCTTCGACGCGATCGATCACCGGACGAATACAAGAACGCGCTCGCCGCCATTCAACGAAGCGCCGACCAGATGAAGCGCACGGTTGAGACGCTCGTAGCCGCCGCTCGGCAGGAGGCGGGACTCACGAGGACGACGAGCGATGCTCGCGATGCCGTCCTGGCCGCCGCGAGCAACGTCCGTGCGACAGGTACGACCCTCGACATCCGCGTCTCCGTTCCGTCGAGTCCCGCCCGCGTCGCAGTCGACGAGGAACTCGTCGAGCGCATGATCCAGCCGCTCATCGACAACGCCGTCCGCTACGGCCGATCCGCCGTCGACGTGTCGCTCGTCCGCAACGGCTCGTTCGCCCTCGTCCACGTGGTCGACGACGGTCCGGGTGTCGCAGAAGACGAGCAGGCAAGCATCTTCGAGCCGGGCGTTCGAGGGGGTGGTGGCGAGGGGCGCCTGGATGGCGCCGGTCTCGGCCTCGCACTCGCCCGGCGACTCGCCCGCAGTGCCGGAGGCGAGATCGCGGTCACCCCGGCCACTACCGGCGGCCACTTCGCGCTCAGGTTGCCCCTCGCCCGCTAATCGCGTGCCTTCAATGGGCGGTGCAGGACTTGAACCTGCGACCCCCGATGGGGCGGCGATGGCCCTTCCGGTGATTCCGTTCATGTGTCTGGTTGTGTTCGACGTAACCAAAGGTGCGGTGTGCAGCCTGTACTGCCTCGCCACGATCCTGGCCATGCTCGGAGTCATGCTCTACCGCCGAGACGAGTACTCGATGCCGATGTGAGGCGACCGGGGCCTGCAGGCGGGACAGGGTCGAAGACCCCACGGTCAACTGTCTCCGGGTCGGTCGCTGCTCCTTCGTCGCTTCGGCCTCAGGGTGTGTCAGTGGAGTCGAGTCACCGGCTCGACGATCGCGTGGGTCGTTGTCATGCTCTCGTGCGGATGGCGGAGACCTGGGCCATGCCGACGGGCAGCGGCGATCGTTGGCCGGAAGACTACGAGCGCGGACGGCCCGGTTGGCCACCGAGTCGCGCCAGCGGTCCGCCGATCTTCACGATGGCCTTGAGCTTCCGCGAATACACGTCCTTGCCGTCGCGGGTGATGTGCCAGCCGCAGGAGAACACGAGTCGCGCCCCTGGAGGCGCGTGATCGAGCACTGCCCTGCGTGTAAAGCAGGTGCTCTACCAGCTGAGCTAACCGCCCGAAGCTCCGACAGGATCACACAAACGCCATCGGAGCTCGCCGTCCGCGCCGGTCCGTCATTGCATGGCGCTAGAAACGCTCACTGTCACGGACCTTGACGGACTCGAGTCAGCGACAGTGATCAGGATTGACTCGGTGCCCGCCAGAGCACCACGATTCCGAGCGCGACGAGCGCCATCCCGACGACGTCCGTGACGTGGATGCCGTGGCTGCCTCGCGGCAGGTTCATGATGACGGGGTCCCACCGGTTCGGGTTGAACCCGATGACGACCGCCCCGAAGACGATCGCGACAGCTCCCATCGCCTTGCCCAACGCACGAGCAGCGTAGATGGCACGCTCGGCGTTGAGCCTTCCGAGGAACCGGGGGCCGCGGCCCTTAGCGTTCTGTGTCGAGCCCGATGTCGTGTTCGCCGGCAGGGGGAGTAGCTCGCTCGCTACACCCCGACCGGTGCCTCGTCCTTCGCCTCGCCGACGCTGAACTCACTGGGCCTCGGGCCTATGCGCTGGAAGCTGATCTCGGCATGGCCGATGCGATCGTGAGCCACATAGATGAGGCGATCGCTCGGGTGGGGCTCCGAGGTGTTGGTACCCGCAGTGATCACGTGCAACAGCACGAGGCCCTGGCCGCGATGCGTCTCGATACGACTCACCGGGATGGCGGCGGCGGCGCCGAGCAGCTGGACGTGCACGACGGGCTCGTGGCCGTAGGGAGCCTGCTCCCTCATCAGCTGGTACTGAAGGCCGATGGTGCGCCACATCGCGTGAAAGTCGTCGATCACCTCGAGCACGGTAGCCGGTGGATCGCCTGAGCGGGCGGGGCGAACGGCCCCTTCGCCGCTACGTGGTGCGGCGGGGACTCGGGTCGTTGACTCTAGCCGGTGCAGTCCCCATGGCAGCTAGCATGGGGCCACCTAGTCCTCTCTTTCCGCTGTGACCGCTCTGGCCATCGCGCCAGGCGGGGGAAAGTGAGACTTCGATGCAGGTCACACGCAGCCTGGCGAGGAAGATCCGGAAGTGGTTGGGGCTCGAGAAGAGTCAGGCCAAAGAGGGGCAGCTCGACAAGAGTCGGGTCACAGAGCCGCATGGCGCCGCTTAGCGGCGCGTCGTGATCGAGAAACTCCCGAAGCACCTGTCGGCGCTCGACCGCGAGCAACTTCGGGCTGCCAGGGATTGTCGCGACGCACGCATGTCGATCCTCTTCCGCCGTTGGGCGTCGCTGAGCAGGATGGAGATGAGGGAGCTCAGGACGCTGAGCGATGAGCGTCAGCGTCTTGCGAGGCATGTCGGCATCGTTCGCGGTCTACGTCGGCTCCAAGCGCCTTCGCTGATCTAGACCCGACTGAACCCGACGCCCTGTTGCCCGAAAACGCGCGTTTGTGACGTCTAGCAGGGCTTTCGCCTGATGCCCCCAGCGGGATTCGAACCCGCGCTACGGCCTTGAAAGGGCCGTGACCTGGGCCGCTAGTCGATGGGGGCCCGGCCGGGAGTGTAGAGGCCATCGCCCTTGGCTCCTCCGCATGCGCCGAGCCGAGTCGCCTTGCGTCGCCGTCATCGAGGGCGGTACCCTCCGACGCATGACCCCCGCGTCGTTCCGGAGCCCGTGGTGGCCGCGGATGCGAGGCGGGAGCCTGCGCTGACGCGCCGAGACAACCCCGCTTCGCACCCGGCCTCGCGAGAGGCCTTTTTCATTCGATGACATGACACCGACACGCTCGATCCCGTCCGACCTGCTGACCCCGCTCGGGGCGTATCTGCGCCTCCGCGGTGGCGACGGCGGGAGCTTCTTGCTCGAGTCCGTCGAGCGCGGCCACCTCGGGCGCAACTCGCTCGTCGGCACCGGCTCACGCGTCGTCGACTTCGAAGAAGCCCAGCACTGCGACGCGCCCGTCGTCGGCTACCTCGCGTACGACCACGCTTCGAAGCTCGAGCCCAAGGTGCCGCTTCCCCTTGACGGGCCGCCGTTTCCCGAGAGCGTCTTCGTCGTCGCCGATACGTTCGTGCGCTTCGACCACGGAGCCGGGGTCGCGGAGGTCCTCGCAGGGGATCCCGACGAGGTCGCCGCGCGCCTCGATCGGCCGCTCGATCTGGGCGACGAGCCGACCACAGGTGTGCCCGGAGCCCTGGTTCGCTCACCGTCACAGGAGCGCTACGAGGAGATGGTCACCCGCTGCCAGGAGCACATTCGAGCGGGCGACGCGTACCAGATCGTCCCGTCCCAACGGGCAGAGCGATCGACCTCGGCATCTCCGCTCGCCCTGTATCGGGCATTGAGGCGGGTCAACCCGTCCCCGTACCTGTTTCTCCTCGAACTGGGCGATCTCGCTCTCGTCGGCTCTTCTCCCGAGCGGCTCGTCGCCTGTGAGGACGGCCGCGCCAGCGTCTGTCCGATCGCAGGTACCACGAGCCCGGGAGAAGGGGACGCCGAACGCCTGCTCTCGTCGGAGAAGGACTGCGCGGAACACGTGATGCTCGTCGATCTGGGCCGCAACGACCTCTCGCGCGTGTGTCGCGCGGGCACCGTCCGGGTAACGCGCTCGATGGACGTCGAGCGCTTCTCCCACGTGTCGCATCTCGTTTCGGAAGTCGTGGGCGAGCTGCACGACGGGGTCACGCCCTTCGACGTGCTGCGAGCGTGCTTCCCCGCCGGGACGGTCACCGGCGCGCCGAAGGTTCGCGCGATGCAGATCATCTCCGAGCTCGAGGGCTACCGCCGCGGGCCGTACGCGGGCGCCGTCGGCTACGTCCTGCCTGACGGGACGATGGACACCTGCATCGCGCTCAGGACGATCGTGGTGTCCGACGGAGTGGCGCGACTCCAGGCGGGAGCGGGCGTCGTGGCAGACTCGGAGCCTGCTGCCGAGCATCGCGAGTGCCTCGCGAAGCTCGCTGCGCTCGAGACCGCGATCGAGCTCGCGGAGAGGGAGTACGCGTGAAGGTTCTGATGATCGACAACTACGACTCCTTCACCTGGAACCTCGTCCACCTGTTCGAGGAGCTGGGAGCCGATGTCGAGGTCTTCCGCAACGACGCGATCACCGTCGACGAGGCCGAGGCCCTCGGAGCGGACCGCCTCGTGGTCTCCCCGGGCCCGGGGCGCCCGGCCGATGCCGGAG
The DNA here is from genome assembly GCA_963734825.1 of uncultured Actinomycetes bacterium. GTDB lineage: Bacteria > Actinomycetota > Thermoleophilia > Gaiellales > Gaiellaceae > GMQP-bins7. Next base: position 845,732 of record CAVTIQ010000006.1, read on the forward strand.
TCTCCGTCGAGGTGATCCAGAGGCTTGGCCCGCACGTCCCGACGCTCGGCGTCTGCCTCGGCCACCAGGCGATCGTCGAGGCGTTCGGTGGCGAGGTCGGGCAGGCCAAGGCGCTCCTCCACGGCAAGGCAAGCCGCGTTCGGCACGACGGGCGTGGGGTCTACGCCGGGCTTCCGGAAGAGATCGAAGCGGGTCGCTACCACTCGCTCGCCGCGATCCGCGTTCCCGACGACCTCGAGATCACGGCCCGGACGGAGGACGGCGAGGTCATGGGCGTCCGGCATCGCGAGCTCCCGATCGAGGGCGTCCAGTTCCACCCCGAGAGCGTGCTCACCCCGCTCGGGCCGGAGATCGCAGGAAACTTCCTTCGATGATCCAGGAGGCAATCGCACAGATCCTCGACGGAGAGTCCCTCGACAGGTCGCAGGCGTACGCCGTAATGGACGAGATCATGCGCGGCGACGCGACGCAGGCGCAGATCGCGGGGTTCCTCGTAGCGCTGCGCGCCAAGGGCGAGACCACGGACGAGATCGCAGGCTGCGCCGAGGCAATGCGCGAGCACGTCCTGCCCGTCCACCCCACCCGTGACGATGTCGTCGACGTGGTCGGAACGGGCGGCGACGGAGCGCGAACGTTCAACATCTCGACCGTCGCTGCGATCGTCGCGGCTGCAGCCGGCGCCGCAGTGGCCAAGCACGGGAACCGTGCGGTGAGCTCTGCCTCCGGGTCGGCCGACGTGCTCGAGGCGCTCGGATTCCGGCTCGAGCAGCCGCCCGAGCGCATCGCCGAGTCGATCGACCGGCTCGGCTTCGGATTCATGTTCGCGCCGGCGCACCATCCGGCCATGCGCCACGCGGCTCCCGTGCGGCGCGAGCTCGGAACGCGAACGATCTTCAACCTCCTCGGGCCGCTCACGAACCCGGCCGGCGTGCGAGCAGGCATTTTCGGCGTCTATGCGCCCGGGCTCGTCCCCAGGATCGCCGACGTGCTCGCGGCGCTCGGCTCCGGGCACGCGTACGTCGTCCACGGTGCCTACGGGATCGACGAGCTCTCCCCCGCAGGCCCCAACCTGGCGTGCGAAGTCCGGGACGGGAAAGTCAACGAGCGAGTGATCGACCCTTCGGAGCTCGGGCTCGGACCGTCGAGCCCCGAAGAGCTCACGGGTGGCACGCCGGAAGAGAACGCCCGAACTGCGCGGGAGATCCTCGACGGTGCCTCGGGCGCGAAGCGCGATGCCGTCCTGCTCAACGCTGCGGGAGCGATCGCTGCCTCGGGGCATGCGGCCGATCTCCACGAAGGGCTCGCGCAAGCCGCCGAGGCGATCGACAGCGGCGGCGCGCGAGAGCGGCTGGACGAGCTCGTGGCCTTCACCGTCGAGGTAGCCGTCTGATGGGTCGCTTTCGGGACGCCTTGCAGCAGCCGGGTCTGTCGGCGATCGCCGAAATCAAGCGACGCTCGCCGTCCGCGGGCGACCTTCGCCCCGATGCGGACCCCGCCGCACTCGCAGCGGCCTATGAGCGCGCAGGCGCGGCGGCGGTCTCGGTCCTCGTCGACGAGCGGTTCGGGGGAAGCTGGGACGACCTTCGCGCAGCCCGCGCCGCGTCCCAGGTTCCGCTCCTCGCAAAGGGCTTCTTCTCGACCGAGGAGGATCTGCGGACGGCGCGCGACGCGGGCGGGGACGCAGCGTTGCTCATCCTGCGCGATCTCGACGACGCGACCTGCGTGCAGCTGCTCCGGGCGGCAGACGCACTGGGGCTCGAGACCCTCGTCGAGGCACACGACGGCGAAGAGCTCGACCGCGCCGTCGCCCTCGGAGCACAGGTGATCGGAGTCAATGCGCGCGACCTCGCGACATTCCGGATCGATCGCCGCGCACAGCTCGATCTCGTCGCCCGCGCGCCGCGCGACCGGGTCGTCATCGCAGAGTCGGGAGTGCAGACGCGCGCCCAGGGCGCTGAAGCCGAGCTCGCCGGAGCGGACGCGATCCTCGTGGGCTCGTCGCTCATGCGGGCACCCGACCCGGCAGGCAAGCTCATGGAGCTCGTCTCGAGGCCGCTCGTGAAGGTGTGTGGCCTGACCCGCGAGCAAGACGTAGCCGTCGCGGCCGACGCCGGCGCAGATCTGCTGGGGTTCGTCCTCGCCCCCGAGAGCCCGCGCGCTGCCCTCGGTGTCCTGGATGTCCCCGAGGGGGCGCTCTCCGTGGCGGTCTGGGTCGGCGAGGCCGGCGAGACCGCCGCCGATCTCGACCAAGTGCATCGGCACGAGGTGGGCAAGGTTCGCGGCCGGGACGCCGTCATCCTCAGGCGCGGCGAGGTGGTCGCATCGCACCTCGATCTCCCCTGGGACGAGGACGACCCATCGCACTGGGAGCGGGCCGCGGCCACCGAGGGGAGAGTGATGCTCGCCGGCAAGCTCGGGGCTGAGAACGTCCGCGCCGCGATCGAGCGTGTCCACCCGTGGGCTGTCGACGCGAGCTCGCGGCTCGAGGCCTCGCCGGGCGTGAAGGATCACGACAAGGTGCGTGCCTTCGTCGAGGCGGCACGATCGTGACGTCCACGTTCGGCTCGTACGGCGGGCGCTACGTCCCCGAGACGCTGATCCCGGCACTCGACGAGCTGACCGCTGCCTGGGACGCGGCCAAGGCGGACCCGTCCTTCTGGAGTGAGCTCGACGAGCTCGGTCGCACCTATGCGGGACGCCCCACCCCGCTGACCCTCGCCGAGCGGTTCGCTCCCGGGAAGCGCCTCTACCTGAAGAGAGAAGACCTGCTGCACACCGGCGCGCACAAGCTGAACAACGCGCTCGGGCAGGCCGTACTCGCGGGTCGCCTGGGAAAGCGGCGGATCATCGCCGAGACCGGCGCCGGCCAGCACGGCGTCGCGGCGGCCACGGTCTGCGCACGCTTCGGGCTCGAGTGCGTCGTCTACATGGGATCCGAGGACATGCGGCGGCAACGACCGAACGTCGAGCGAATGGGCCTGCTCGGCGCCGAGGTGCGCCCCGTCGAGTTCGGGACGAAGACGCTCAAGGAGGCGACGAGCGAGGCGATCAGGGACTGGATCGCGAACGTCGAGACGACCCACTACCTCATCGGCTCGTGCGTCGGGCCTGCCCCGTACCCCGAGCTCGTGCGCGAGCTGCAAGCCGTGATCGGCCGCGAGGCACGTGAGCAAGTCCTGGCGGCCGAAGGTCGTCTGCCGGAGGTCGTCGTCGCGTGCGTCGGCGGCGGCTCCAATGCAATCGGCATGTTCGCCGGCTTCGTCGACGACGCGTCGGTGGAGCTCGTGGGCGTCGAGGCGGCGGGTGCGGCCTCGCTCGGCACGGGGCGGACGGCCGTTCTCCATGGAGCACGATCCTCCGTGCTGGCGGATGAGGACGGGCAGGTCGTCGACGCGCACTCGATCTCGGCCGGTCTCGACTACCCGGGCGTAGGCCCAGAGCACGCTTGGCTCCGCGACACGGGCCGAGCGCGCTACGTGCCGACGACCGACGACGAGGCGCTCGAAGCGTTCCGCCGCCTGGCGGCGACGGAGGGGATCATCCCCGCGCTCGAGCCCGCCCACGCGCTCGCGCGGGTCGACGAGCTCGAGGCCGAGCTCGTCGTCGTCTGCCTTTCAGGACGAGGCGACAAGGACCTCGCCGAAGTGCTCCAGGCTCGCTGACGAAATGCGAAAGGCCCTGGTCATCTACTTGATGTCGGAGCCGGAGACGCCGGAGCTCGCAGAGGCGGCCGTCGAAGGAGGCGCGGACGTCGTCGAGCTCGGGTTCCCGTTCTCGGATCCTCTCGCCGACGGTCCCGTGATCCGACGGGCCGCCGAGCGAGCGCTCGCGCGTGGCATGCGGACGCATGCCTGCCTCGAGTGCCTGGCGAAAGTGCGCGAGCGCGTCGGCGACACAGCTCTCGTCCCGATGACCTACTCGTCGCTGCTCGAGGCGTACGGCTGGGAGCGGTTTGCGACCGACGCCCGCGACGCCGGAGCCACGAGCCTCATCATCGCCGACCTGCCCGCAGGAGACCTGCCGGAGCTGCGTCGAGTGCAGCTGGTCGCGCCAACGTCCACGGACGAGCGGATCGAGCTGGCGGCGCAGCAGACGGACGGCTGGCTCTACCTCGTCACGGTCGCCGGGACGACCGGCGTCCGGGACGAGCTCTCCCACGACCTCGCCGGCCTGGCCGAGCGCGCACGCCGAGCCGGTCCCGGCGTCCCCCTGTACGCCGGGTTCGGGATCTCGACACCTGAGCAGGCCCGGGCCGCGGCGGACCTCACGGACGGCGTGGTGGTCGGCTCGCGAGCACTACTCGCCGCCGAGGAGGGCGCCGACGCACTTCGCGATCTCGTCCGCTCCCTGCGGAACGCGATCGACGCGAAGTAGTGCCCGGCCGCCGGGAGGCCCTCGGCGGCCGGGCGTCGGAGGATGAGGGGAGGAGCTACTGCAGCGGCTCCGAAACGACAACCGCCGCGTGGGCGGTGGCCGCGGCGGGGCGCGCCGCGTGAGAGATGCCGAGGTGGCCGTGCGACTCGGTTCCGTAACCACCCGGGACCGGAATGTAGAACTCGGGATATCCCCACATACCGTGCTCGGAGACGTCGAGCCCGGCCGTCTCGGCCTCGGCGTCGGTGCGGATGCCGACGGTCACCTTCATCAGCCAGAGGACCGCGAAGCACGCGGTGAACGTGAATGCGCCGACGGCCGCAAGGCCGAGGACCTGCACGCCGAGCTGATGGAGGCCGCCGCCGTAGAAGAGTCCCGCGCTCCCGGTGTCGAGGCTCTTGGCCTGTGACGGTAGAGCCAGAAAGCCCAGCGAGAGCGTGCCCCAGATTCCGGCCATGCCGTGCGCCGAGATCGCGCCGATCGGATCGTCGATCCGGACGCGCTCGACGAGGAGGACGCCGAGGACGACGATCGCTCCGGCCACGAACCCGATGAGCATCGCTGCCCACGGCGCGACGAACGCACAGGCGGCCGTGATCGCGACGAGCGCGGCGACGGCGCCGTTCAACATCATCGACAGATCGGGCTTCTTGATCACGATCCACGAGGTCAGGACAGCGCCGAGGACGCCGGCGGCAGCCGCGAGATTCGTGTTGAGCGCGACGTATGCGAAGAACCCGACTCCGCCGAAGTCGACGCTCAACGTCGAGCCCGGATTGAAGCCGAACCAGCCGAACCACAGGATGATGACGCCGAGCGTGACGAACGCCATGTTGTGGCCCGGGATCGCGTTCGGCTTCCCGTCGGCGCTGAACTTCCCGATGCGCGGCCCGAGAAGGAGCGCACCCGCGAGGGCGGCGAGGGCGCCCTGGTAATGGACGACGGTCGAGCCGGCGAAGTCCTGCATGCCCTGGTTGAAGAGCCAGCCGTCCGGCGACCAGATCCAGTGCGAGACGACCGAGTAGATGAGCGTGAAGACGGCGCCGAAAGCGAAGTAGACCCAGAGCCTCGTGCGCTCGGCCATCGCACCCCACACGATCGCGAGTGAGACCGCGCAGAACACGACCTCGAACATGTAGCCGGCGGCCGCCGGGATCGAGCTGAACCACGAGAACGGCGCTACCCCGACGGTCAGCAGCTCGTCGATCGACGGCATGAAGCCCGAGCCCCCGACGAGGCCGTTGCCGCCGTCTCCGAACGCGATGCCATAGCCGACCGCGAAGTAGACGATGGAGGCAAGCGCGAAGATCAGGACGTTCTTCGCGGCGATGTGGCCGACGTTCTTCATGCGCGTCAGCCCGGCCTCGAGAAACGCGAAGCCCGCCTGCATGAACATCACGAGAATCGCCGCGAGGATCACCCAGACGGTGCTCGTAGCGATCGCTAGATCCTTGGTCGTCATCCGATCTCCACCTCCTCCAGTGCTCTGCCGGTGCGGTTGTGTGTGACGTCGTCGACCCGGGTCGTCCAGACGATCCCGTCGCCCGACTCGTTCCCGCTTCGCGCCGAGTCGACGATGGCGGCCACGACGTCCTCGGCGATCTCCTCCGTCACGATGAACGTGAGCACGGCCTTCGGGAGAAAGCGCGACTCGAAGACCCGCCCTCGGTACTCGTGGGTGATCCCGCGCTGACGTCCATGACCGATCGCCTCGGTGACCGTCACTCCGACGTGGCCGGTCTGGTCCTCGACTGCGTCGATCACCGTCTCGACGCGCTCGCGGATCACCACTGCCTCGACCTTGACCATGTTCCTGGCTCCTTCCGGGACCAACAAAAAAGACCCCAGGGGAAAACCCCTGAGGCCTCGATGCCTGTCTCTCGCACCTTCCTCGGCGGCGAGAAGGTGGCACCCTAGCGGACGAGTCCGACGGACGCAAACGAGAGCCCAACCGCTACCGTTGCCATCCATGCCGCAGACGCTCTTCGACCGCATCTGGGAGAGCCACATCGTTCGCGAGGACGCGGGCGAGCCGGCGCTGCTCTACATCGACCTCCACCTGATCCACGAGGTGACGTCGCCGCAGGCATTCGAGGGTCTGCGCCTCGCCGGGCGAAGCGTCCGCCGAACGGACCTCTCGATCGCGACGATGGACCACAACGTGCCGACCGAGGCCGGGCCGGTCCGGGACCCGCTCGCGCGCGCGCAGCTCGAGACGCTGCGTGCGAACTGCGCCGAGTTCGGCGTCCCGCTCCATGCAACCGGAAGCGGGAGCGAGGGGATCGTGCACGTCATCGGCCCGGAGCTAGGGCTCACGCAGCCCGGCATGACGATCGTGTGCGGGGACAGCCACACCTCCACCCACGGCGCGTTCGGGACACTCGCCTTCGGCATCGGCACGACCGAGGTCGAGCACGTTCTCGCGACGCAATGCCTGCCGCGGTTGCGGCCGAAGACGATGCGCGTCAGCTACTCGGGGGAGCTTCCTTTCGGTGTCACACCGAAGGACATCATCCTCGGGACGATCGGCCGCCTGGGGGTCGACGGCGGAGTCGGACACGTGCTCGAGTACGCGGGGCCCGCGATCGAGGCGCTCTCGATGGAAGGGCGCATGACGATCTGCAACATGTCGATCGAGGCCGGAGCCCGCGCAGGGATGATCGCGCCCGACGACACGACCTACGCGTACCTCGAGGGTCGGCCCGGCGCGCCGCAGGGAGCGGATTGGGAGCGGGCACTCGACCGCTGGGGACAGTTTCGGAGCGACGACGACGCGACCTTCGATTCCGAGTTGGCGGTCGAGGTCTCGGAGCTCGAGCCTCAGGTCACTTGGGGGACGAACCCCGGGATGGTTCTGCCCGTCGGCGGCGCAGTTCCCGACCCGGCCGACGTCGACGACCCGGACGAGCAGGCGGCGATCGAACGAGCACTCACGTACATGGCGCTCCAGCCCGGGACACTGCTCCGCGACATCCGGATCGATCGAGTCTTCATCGGCTCGTGCACGAACGCGCGGATCGAGGACCTGCGCGCCGCAGCTGCGGTCGTGGACGGACGGCACGTCGACGAGTCCGTCCGCGCGATGGTGGTGCCGGGATCGGCGAAGGTGAAGCAGCAAGCCGAGGAAGAGGGGCTCGACAGGGTGTTCGAGCGTGCAGGCTTCGAGTGGCGCCACGCGGGATGCTCGATGTGCCTCGGGATGAATCCCGACATCCTCGCTCCGGGCGAACGCTGCGCATCCACCTCGAACCGCAACTTCGAGGGGCGCCAGGGACGCGGCGGGCGAACGCATCTCGTCAGCCCGGCGATGGCTGCCGCTGCGGCGATCGCCGGCCACTTCGTCGACGTCCGCGAGTGGGGAGCCGCGGCGTGAAGGCCTTCCACTCGCTGACCGCCCGCACGGCCGTGATCGACCGGCCCGACATCGACACGGACCAGATCGTGCCGAAGCAGTTTCTGAAGCGCATCGAGCGGACGGGCTACGGGCAGTTCCTGTTCTACGACTGGCGGAAAGACCCTGACTTCGAGCTCAATCGGCCCGGGTACGACGGCGCGAGGATCCTCCTGACCGGGGCGAACTTCGGGTGCGGCTCGTCACGCGAGCATGCGGCCTGGGCCCTCCTGGACTACGGCTTCGAAGTGGTGATCGCGCCGTCCTACGGGGACATCTTCTTCTCGAACTCGGTCCAGATCGGGCTCGTCCCGGTGACGCTCGACGCCGCGGAGGTGAAGGAGCTCATCCAGTCGGTCGCGGACGGCGGCGAGCTGACCGTCGACCTCGAGGCCGAGACGATCGTCGATCCTGCGGGCCGGGTCGTGCCGTTCGAGATGAACCCATTCGTCCGCATGTCGCTCCTCGAAGGCCTCGACAGCATCGGCCGCACGCTGCAGCGCGAGGACGACATCGCGGCGTTCGAGTCGAGATCGCCTTCGCCCATCGTCACGACCTCCGCCTGAGTTCGTACGTCAAGACGCGGGCGGCGCGTTCCCGTCCTTTGCGACCTCTCGCTTGGTGAGGTCGAGAAGCGTGAGATAGAGCTCCCGCAGCCCCTCCGGCGACAACGGCCCGTGGTTCATCCTGTCGAGCTCTTCGATGAGCTCGCGCTCCCGGTCCGGATCGACGAACGGGAGACCCGTGCGTGCCTTGTGGTCCTTGAGACGTGCGACGAGCTCGATTCTCGTGTTGATGACCGCGAGGATGGTCCGGTCGACGCGGGAGATCTCTCGCCGAAGCCGCCGGACGGTTGGATCGGAGCTCTGTGTGCTCATGCCTGTCCGTTCGCAGGGTACGAGCCGAAGACTCGAAGCTGTCGAGTACGCGCACGTATCTCCACGAGCGCCTCACCGACGACGGGGTCGAGCGGGTGCCCGCCGAGCACCGCATCGAAGCGATAGCGCCACGGAGACTGCGGAATCGGACGCGAGACGAGCTGGACGAGATCGATCCCGAGCCGTGAGAACGGCTCGATTGCGCGATAGAGCGCTCCAGGCTGGTGATCGGTGACGAACGAGAATGCCGTTCGCCACGGCTTGCCGTTCATGTCGATGCGCGTGCTGGTCCCGAGGGACACGAACCGCGTGTACGCCTCCGGATGATCGCCGACGTCGGTCTCGATCACCGTGAGCCCGTGCAGGTCGGCCGCTCGCTCGCTGGCGATCGCAACCTCGGAGGGGTTTCCATGCGCTGCGACCTGGGCCGCCGCGTCGGCGGTCGTCGGCGCCGCGATCGCCGTTGCCCAGGGCATCGCGCTGAGCAGACGTCGACACTGATCGAGCGCAGCCGGATGAGAGTGGACGACGGAGATCTCCTCGCGCGGGGTTCGAGCAGGCCCGACGAGGCAGTGCCGGATGCGCAGAACCGTCTCGCCCGTGATCGCGAGCGGCGAGCCGTAGAGGAGGTCGTGCGTCTCCGCGACCGGGCCGGAGAGCGAGCTCTCGATCGGGAGGACGCCTGCCTCGATGGCGCCGTCGGCCGTCGCCTCGATGACGGCGGTGAAGGTCGGGAGCGGGACGAGCTCGGCGTCGGGGAAGAGCCGGTCGCACGCTGCGGCGCTGTGTGCTCCGTCACGGCCGGGGTAGCCGACGGTCGTGACGCTCGAGATCTCGGGTATCAGAGTTGCGGTTCCAGGATTGGGCATTGCTCGTTTCCGTGGTCGAAGGACGTCCCGCCTCTGAGAAGCAGCTAGCCGGCGGAGGCGGGGCGCGAGATGCCGACTAGCGCGCAGCGATGCGCGTGGCAAAGCCGAAGATGAAGAAGATCGGCTGCTCGAAGCGCGTCATCGAGCCGACAGGCTAGGGGATGCGCGCGGGCCACGTCAACTGCACCGCAACGACCGTGCTCGGGCAGGATGGCTCGCAGCGGACGACGAGCTCGTCTAGCGAACGGCAGCCCCTGCCGGAAAGGACTCCCCATGCACGACATCCCGGACACTCACCGCGACCTCCTCGAGGCGGACGTAGCGTCTCTGTCCACGATCAGCGACGACGGCTTCCCCCAGGTCACGATGGTCTGGTTCATGCACCACGACGGCGAGCTCAGGCTGTCGCTGAACACCGCCAGAGTGAAAACGCAGAACTTGCGCAAGCGCCCGCAGTGCGGGTTCCTCATCCTCGACCTCGAGAACCCGTACCGATACCTCGAGATCCGCGCACACGCAGACATCGAGCCCGACGACGACTACGCGTTCGCCGATGCGCTCGGCCGCAAGTACGGCGGCGTCGACCTGCGGACGCGGGATCTACCAGGCGAGTCGCGCGTCGTCGTCACGTTGGAGACGGTGGGCGTCTGTGCGGTGAAGCTCCGCTAGCCGGATCGGGCTTTGCTCAGAGCGCCGCGAGGACGGCGTCCGCCAGCTCCGCGGTGGTCGAGCTGCCGCCGAGATCGGGCGTCGGCGCCTTCTCGAGCGCCTCGTCCACAGCTCGCTCGAGCGCTCTTGCCTCGTCCGGGCGTCCAAGGCCGTGATCCAGCATGAGCGCGGTGGAGCGGAGCATGCCGGCCGGGTTCGCGATCCCGCGCCCCGCGATGTCCGGAGCCGAGCCGTGCACCGGCTCGAAGAGGCCCGGGCGGTGATCGCCCAAACTCGCCGACGGCGCGAGCCCGAGCCCGCCGGTGACGGCCGCGGCCAGGTCGGAGAGGATGTCCCCGAACATGTTCTCGGTCACGATCACGTCGAACTGCTCCGGCGTGCTCGCGAGCTGCATGGCGGCGTTGTCGACCAGCATGTCCTCGACCTCGACATCGGGGTAGTCCGCCGCGAGCGCGTGGACGACCCGGCGCCAGAGGCGAGACGTCTCGAGGACATTGGCCTTGTCGACGGAAGTGAGCTTGCGCCGGCGAGCTTGAGCGAGCTCGAACCCCCTCCGCGCGATCCGCTCGACCTGGCTCGGGTGGTACTCGCACGTGTCGAACGCCGTGCCGTCCTCCCGGACGCCGCTCGCGCCGAAGTAGAGACCGCCGACGAGCTCGCGCACGATCAGGAGATCGACGGCGCCCTGACGTGACGGACGAAGGTTCGCGTAGACGTCGAGCTCGGCCCGAAGCCGAAGCATCCCCTGCTCCGGGCGAACCTCGGCCGCGTCGAACTCGGGATCGCCGACTGGCGCCTTGAGCACCGCATCGGCGGACCTGCACGCCTCGAGCGTCGCCGCAGGCAGCGAGTCGCCCGTCTCCCTGATCGCGGCCCCGCCGAAGAGGTGATCCTCGAGCTCCAGATCGGGGGCGAGCTCGCCGAGCACTCGCTGCGCCACGGCCATCACCTCAGGCCCGATGCAGTCTCCGGGCAGGCAGACAACACGCGGGGAGTCAGACCGGTCGGGTCGAGTCGAGCTCATCGGCTTCCGAGCCTAGCGGGGCGCCGCCGACTACACGGCCACGCCGAGACGGTCGAGCAGGGCATCCGCGTCCGTCCCGATCTCGACCGGCCGCACGCGCTCGGCCACCGGCTGCGGCGTCTTGAGGCCGTCTCCGGTCACGAGAAGCACGACGGAGTCGTCTTGCCCGACCCCGCCGCTGCGGACCGCTTCGCGGAGCGCCCCGAGCGTCACCCCGGCCGCGGTCTCCCCGAAGATGCCGGTCGTCTCCGCGAGGAGCCCCATGTTCTCGCCTACCTCCGACTCCGGCACGGCGTGGATCGCACCGCCCGACGCTCTCGCGGCCGCGACTGCGAGGTCGCCGTCGGCGGGGTTGCCGATCGCGAGCGAGCGGGCGAGCGTGCGGGGCTTCAACGGCGTGACCTGCCGACCCTCGGCGAACGCCTGCGCGACGGGAGCGCAACCCCCCGCTTGACCACCATGGAGCCGCGGGGGCTCACCGTCGACGAGCCCGATCTCGAGCAACTCGCCGAATCCCTGGTGCACCTTCGAGAAGAGCGCTCCCGAGGCGATCGGGCAGATGACGGCGTCCGGCAGGCGCCAGCCGAGCTGCTCGGCGATCTCGAAGGCGATCGTCTTCGACCCTTCCGCGTAGTACGAGCGAAAACCGACGTTGACGAACGCCCAGTCGACCTCGAAGGAGAGCTCCACCGAGAGGCGGCTGCAGTCGTCGTAGCTCCCGTCGACCGCGTAGATCGTCGCCCCGTACACGGCGGTAGCCGTCAGCTTCTCCGGCTCGAGGTCGGCGGGACAGAGGACGACAGCCTGGATCCCTTCGGCAGCCGCGCGCGCCGCGACGGCGTTCGCCAGGTTGCCGGTCGAGGAGCAGGCGATGGTCTCGTACCCGAGCTCGAGCGCCTTGGCCGACGCGACGGCGACCACCCGGTCCTTGAACGAGTGAGTCGGGTTGGCGGTGTCGAGCTTGAGGTACAGCTCCCCCACCCCAAGTGCCTCCGCCAGCCGTGGGACCGGCTGGAGCGGTGTGAGGCCGGGCGCGAGCCCCGGGTCGGCCGGCGGAGCGACCGGAAGAAGCGACGCATAGCGCCAGAGCGACGCAGGCCCGGCCGCTATCGCCTCGCGGGTCAGCGTGCGCCTGACCGCGTCCTTGTCGTAGATCGGCTCGAGAGGCCCGAAGCAGCGCGAGCACACGCCGACGGCCTCGAGCGGATGCTCCTGCCCACAGGCACGGCAACGCAACGCCAGGCAATGGAATGCCGGCGGATCAACAGAATGAACTGACACGAAACACCTCCTCGTCCTCGCTCGACACATCCGTCCGGGCTTGGCACCTTGCGCGGGCGAGAAGTTCACCCGGGTAGGTTGCCGAGGCTTCATCGGGCCGGTCCCTCAGCCTCTCTTGATGCGGAGCAAGGCGTGCCTTGCGTCCGACGGCCAGTATACGGCTAACGCGGATTGGTGCCGGGAGGGCGAATGATCGCGCCGTCCGACGCGGACGAGACGAGCGCCGCATACGTCGCGAAGACCCCCGTCGAGTAGCGAGGAGGAGGGGGTGCCCAGTCGCTCAGACGCGCGGCGATCTCGTCGTCGGAGAGCTCGACACGAAGCTCCCGCGCCGCGACGTCCACGACGACGATGTCTCCATCCCGGAGCGCAGCCAGCGGACCGCCTCGGACCGCCTCCGGCGAGACGTGCCCGACCATCAGTCCATGCGTCGCGCCGGAGAAGCGGCCGTCCGTGACAAGCGCGACCTCGTCGCCGAGCCCCTCTCCGACGATCGCGGCCGTTACGTGCAGCATCTCGCGCATCCCGGGACCCCCGGCAGGGCCCTCGTAGCGGATGACCACGACGTCTCCCGAGGCGAGCGTGCGCGCCTTGACGGCTGCGAAGCACTCCTCTTCCGATTCGAAGACGCGCGCCGGGCCGCGGTGCAGGAGCCGTTCGTGGCCGGCCAGCTTGACCACGGAGCCCTCGGGGGCCAGGTTCCCGCGCAGCACCGCGAGCCCTCCGGTCGGCTTGAGCGGTGTCTCGAGAGGGACGACGACCTCCTGCCCGGGGCGTTCGACGACCGCCGTGGCGATCTCTCCGAGAGTGCGGCCGTCCACGTTCGGTGCGTCCGCGTGGATGAGGTTCGCCTTGAGAAGCTCGCGCGCCACGAGCGCAACGCCTCCCGCCTCGTGCACGTCGGTCGCAACAAATCGTCCACCGGGCTTCAGGCTCGCGACGACCGGCGTGCGACTGGCGATGCGGTCGAAGTCCTCGAGCTCGAACGGGATGTCGAGCTCCCGAGCGATCGCGAGCAGGTGCAGGACGCCGTTCGTCGAGCCGCCCGTCGCGGCGACGGAGGCGGCGGCGTTCTCGAGCGCCTCGCGGGTCACGACCTGGGAAGGCCGCACGTCCGACCGCACGAGCTCCATGACTATGCGACCGGCCTCGGCGGCAGCGTCGTTCTTCGCAGGATCGAGGGCAGGGATCCCGTTGAGCCCCCCGGGGCTGATCCCGAGGAACTCGAGCGCCGTCGACATCGTGTTTGCCGTGAACTGACCGCCGCACGCACCCGCAGCGGGACACGCTAGGCCCTCGAGCTCGTGCAGATCACCCGCGCTCATCGTTCCGGCTGCGTGGGCACCGACCGCTTCGAACACATCCTGGATCGTCACGTCGCGACCGCGGAAGCGTCCCGGGGCGATCGAGCCGTTGTAGAGCACGAGCCCCGGGATGTCGACGCGGCAGAGCGCCATGACCGCGGCGGGGATCGTCTTGTCGCAACCGACGATGCAGACGAGGCCGTCGAAGAGATGGCCACGGGCGACGAGCTCGATCGAGTCGGCGATCACCTCGCGCGAGACGAGCGACGCACGCATCCCCTCCGTTCCCATCGACACGCCGTCCGAGACGGAGATCGTGTTGAACTCGAGCGGCGTTCCCCCGGCCGCGCGGATTCCGCGCTTCACGTGCTGCGCCAGCTCCCGCTGGTTGAGATTGCACGGCATCGTCTCGATCCAGGTCGTGGAGATACCGACGATCGGTTTCGCGAGGTCCTCGTCGGTGAGGCCGACGCCTTTCAGCATCGCTCGGGCGGGGGCGCGATCGGGGCCGTCCGTCAGCGCCGCGCTGCGCCGCTTGGCGGGATCTGAGCCGTTGCCGTACGGGTCGTCTGTCATAGCGAGCTCGCTCCTTCGGGCGTGGCGGCCAGCGTCAACACGCTGACGTCGGGGTAACGGTTGGAAAGCTCGGCGGCACAACCTTCGGCACCCTCGGAGCGGGCCCACACGACGACGGTCGGGCCCGACCCGGAGATGGTTGCGCCGAGTGCGCCCTCGGGCAGCTCGTCGCGCACTGCTTGAAGCAACGGCGCCGAGGGAGCCCGATACGGCTCGTGGAGACGGTCGTCGAGCGCCGCTGCGAACAGCTCCTCCGATCCGGCGACGAGCGCTGCACCGAGCAGCGCTGCCCGGGACGCCGTGAACGCGGCGTCCGCGTGTGGAATCTCCGACGGAAGGGCGTCGCGTGCCGCGGCAGTGGAGACGGTTGCGTCGGGCACGAGGGCGATCGGGACCGCCGGCGGGCGATCGGCGACGCGCACGATCCGGCGGTCCCAGGTCAGGCAGACGCCGCCGGCGAGCGCGGCCGCGAGGTTGTCGCCGTGTCCTTCGAGCTCGAAGCCTTCCTCGAGGAGCTCCTCGTGACCCGCTTGCCGCCCCGCGACGATTGACCCGGCGACGAGGCCGAGCGCGATCACCGCCGCGCTCGCGCCGAGACCCCGCTCGCGCGGAATCCGATCGACGAACCTGAACTGCCTGGACTCCACCGGTGCGATCCGCGCGAACGCACGGACGCCGAGGTGGTCGCGGTCGACCTCCCCGTCCCCTTCGCTCACCTCGAGCTCGTTCCAGAGATCGAGCGCAACGGCGACGCAGTCGAACCCGGGGCCGAGATTGGCCGTGCTCGCAGGCGCGCGCACGCGCGCCAGCACGGCCATCAGGCGACCTCCGCTTCGAGGTCCGGGTCGGCAACGGACACCGGAGCGCTCAGTCGAGCTGCGGTCTCCGGATCCTTCAACCCGTGCCCTGTCACCACGCAGACAACGCGGGCGCCCGGCTCGACGCCGAGCGAGTCGAGTGCCGCCAGCCCGGACGCCGACGCGGGCTCGCAGAACACGCCTTCGCTACGCGCGAGCTCGCGCCAGGCATCGAGAATCGCGTCGTCCGCGAGCGAGACGACGGTCCCGCCCGAGGAGCTCACCGCCTGCTCGACCTCGCGTGCGTGCGCGGGGTCGCCGATCCTGATCGCGGAAGCGACGGTCGTCGCCCGCTCGACCGCCTCGCCGGCGACGATCCGCGGCATGCCGGCTCCGAGCTCGCCGAACCCCCGCGCGTAGGCGCAGAGGTTGCCGCCTCCGCCGTACGGGAGGGCCAGCACGCCAGGAGGAGCGCCGAGCTCCTCGACGATCTCGAACGCAGCCGTCTTCTGACCTTCCAGCCGGTCTGGGTTGAGCGAGTTGACGAGGACGTGGGTCCCTCGCTCGGCAAGCGCACGTGCCTCGTCGAGCGCCTCGTCGAAGGGTCCGTGCACCTCGACGACGCGTGCTCCGAGCGCCTTTGCCTGGGCCAGCTTCGCGGACGCGACCGCGCCGGCAGGCTGGAGCACGACCGCCTCCAGGCCTCCACGGGCTGCGTACGCCGCAGCAGAGGCGGCCGTGTTGCCGGTCGATGCACAGACGACCGCCTGAGCGCCCTGCTCGAGCGCCTTCGAGATCGCGACGGTCATCCCGCGGTCCTTGAAGCTGCCGGTCGGGTTCGCGCTCTCGAGCTTCAAGAACACGTCGGCACCCAGTCGCTTCGAGATGCGCGGAGCGTGGATGAGCGGCGTCCCTCCTTCTCCGAGCGACACGACAGGCGTGTGCTCGCTCACGGGGAGGCGGTCGCGATATCGATCGATCAACGATCGCATGCCCCTCCTTCTACCGCTTTTCGCGCCGCCGAAGGCGAGTTCACGCCCAGCCGAGCTCCACGACGCCGCGATCGGAGATGACAGGGAGCACCGAGGGCGACGAGCGCACCTCGGGCAGCTCGGCGATCTCGGCGAGCGCGTCCTCTACGGCGCGCTGCGTCGCCTCGTGGAGAACGATGTGGAGCGCCGCGCCGCCCTCCGCAGGTACCTGGATCAACCGTGCAACCGAGACCTCGTGCGCGGCGAGGCTGTGCGCGACGTGCTCGAGCACTCCGGGCCTGTCGTTCACCTCGAGGTGGACGTAGAAGGGCGAGCGAAGCTCCCCCGGAGGAAGCCGCTCGAGCGACCGCCAGGAGGGGTCGTTCTGGAGGAAGCCGGTCTCGGCCGTGCCGATGATGCTGACCATGTCCGCGACGACCGCGGACGCGGTCTCGATGCCGCCGGCGCCCGGCCCTTCGAGGGTGATCTCGCGAATCGCGTCTCCCTGCAGCATGACGGCGTTGAACGCACCCTCCACCCCGGCCAGCGGATGGTGGCGATCGACGAGCGCCGGGCGAACGCGGACGTCCAGCTTGCCGTCGACGAGCGTGGCGGCGCCTACCAGCCGCACGACCATCTCGAGCTCACGGGCCGCGGCGACGTTCCCCTCGGTCACCGCCTCGAGCCCCCTGAAGTCCACGTCGTCGAGCGTCACCCGTGAGCCGAACGCGACAGTGGCGAGGATGGCCATCTTGGCGGCCGCATCCGCACCGGAGACGTCGTCCGTCGGATCGGCCTCGGCGAAGCCGCGACTCTGCGCCTCGGCGAGGGCCTCGGCGAACGTCGCTCCCCGCTCCATCTCCGTGAGGATGAAGTTGGTCGTCCCGTTCACGATCCCGAGGACGCGATGCACGTTCGTCACGACGAGCGACTCGCGCAGCACCTTGATCACCGGAATCGCCGCGCACACGCTCGCCTCGAAGCGAATCTGCACACCGGCCGCCGTCGCCGCGGTGAAGAGCTCCTCGCCGCGTTGCGCCAGGAGCTGCTTGTTCGCCGTGACGACCGACTTGCCGGCGCGGAGGAGGTCCAGCACGTAGGTACCGGCCGGCTCGATCCCGCCCATCACCTCGGCCACGACGCCGATCGAGGGGTCATCCCTGACAGCCGCTACATCGGTCGTCAGAACACCCGGCGACGCGGCGAAGTCGCGCTCTCGCTCGGGATCGCGAACGAGCGCGTGCACGACGCGAAGTCGATGGCCCGTTGCTCGCTCGATGTCGTCGGCGTTCTCGACGAGCAGCCGATTGACGGCCGAGCCGACCGTCCCGTAGCCGAGGAGGGCGACCCCTACCTCGGCGCCGAACCTACCCAGCCCGCACCTCCGACTCCTCGCGACGCATGAGCGCCCGAAGCTCTCGCCCGACGTTCTCGAGCTGTAGTCCCGCCGCCTGTTCGCGGAGCTCCGCCAAGCGAGGCTCGCCGGCGTCCATCTCCGCGATCCACTCGCGCGCGAAGACTCCGGAGCGGATGTCCTCGAGGAGCGCCCGCATCTGAGAGCGAACGTGCTCGTCGATCACACGTGGGCCTCGCGTGAGGTCGCCGAACTCGGCGGTGTCCGACACCGAATAGCGCATTCCGGACAGCCCACCCTCGTAGATCAGGTCGACGATGAGCTTGAGCTCGTGCAGGCACTCGTAGTACGCGACCTCGGGCTGGTAGCCGGCCTCGACGAGTGTCTCGAACCCCGCCCGGATCAGCTCCGTCACGCCGCCGCAGAGGACGGCCTGCTCACCGAAGAGATCCGTCTCCGTCTCCTCCGCGAACGTCGTCTCGATCATCCCCGCGCGAGCAGCGCCGATCGCCGCCCCGTACGCGAACGCGATCTCGCGAGCGCTCCCGCTCGCGTCCTGAGCGACGGCCACGACGGCGGGAGTGCCGAAGCCCTCCTCGAAGAGACGCCGCACGATGTGGCCGGGTCCCTTCGGCGCCACCATGATCACGTCGTGCCCGGCGGGCGGCTGAATGCGCCCGAAGTGGACGTTGAAGCCGTGCGCGAAGAGCAGCGCGGCTCCCGGAGCGAGGTTCGGCGCCACGTGCTCCTCGTAGACCTGCGGCTGTACCTGGTCGGGTAGGAGGATCGAGACGACCTGGGCGTCCTTGACGGCCTCGGCAACCGTGCCGACGGACAGCCCCGCCTCCTCCGCGGCCCCGCGCGATGCGCTGTTCTCGCGGAGGCCGACCTCGACGTCGACGCCGGAGTCGTGGAGGTTCAGCGCATGGGCGTGGCCCTGGCTCCCGTAGCCGATGACGGCGACCTTGCCAGAGAGGAGTTCGACGTTGCCTTCGCGGTGAATGGTTGCCATGAGCTCTCCTTGTCGGTCGCTAGCTGAGGATGTGTTGTGGACGAGAGTTCTGCCTCGGGGTCGAGGCACGGCCGAGCCCGACTCGACCAGTGCGGACGAGCTCCTGGAGCCCATGCGGACGCACGAGCTCCTCGAACGCATCGATCTCCTCGGGGTGGCCGACGATCTCGAAGAGGATTGCGTTCGGCCCGAGATCGGCAACCCGGGCGGTGAAGGCCTGCGCGAGCGCGATCAGCTCACCGCGCCGTGATGGTGTCGTGGCAACCTTCATGAGAGCGAGCTCACGCTCGATCGCCTCGTCCGGCCCGAGCTCGCTCACCCGCAGGACGTTGACGAGCTTGTGCATCTGCTTCTCGATCTGCTCGAGCGGATGCTGCTCGCAGTCGACGCGGAGCGTGATGCGCGAGACGTCCTGGCGCTCGGTCGGACCGACCGTGAGGCTCTCGATGTTGAAACCGCGGCGGGCGAACATGCTCGAGATGCGCATGAGCGCACCCGGCTTGTTCTCGACGAGAACCGAGAGCGTGTGTCTCACGTGACCGGGACCACGGCTTCCTCGTCCGGGAACTCGACGAGATCGAGCGCGGCGGCTCCCGCGGGAATCATCGGGTAGCAGTGCTCGCGCGGGTCGACCCGCGCATCGACGACAGCGGTTCGCCCGCACGTGAGCGCTTCCTCGAGCGTGCTCGAGAGCTCGTCCTCGGTCTCGACCGTGAACCCGACGGCTCCGTAGGCCTCCGCGAGGCGCGCGTAGTCCGGGATGTGCTGCGTGAGATGGATCTCGGAGAACCGCTCCTCGAAGAACATGTCCTGCCACTGCCGGACCATCCCGAGGTACCCGTTGTTGACGATCACGACCACGATCGGGAGATTCTCCAGCACGGAGGTGGCGAGCTCCTGCCCGGTCATCTGGAAGCAGCCGTCCCCGTCGACACACACGACCGTCGCCTCGGGCCGTGCGGCCTTCGCGCCGATCGCGGCCGGCACGCCATAGCCCATCGTCCCGAGACCTCCCGACGTGATGAAGGAGCGAGGACGGTCGCAGAGCAGGTACTGCATCGCCCACATCTGGTGCTGGCCGACACCGGTCGTCCAGATGACGTCACGGTCCACCGTGAGCGCCTGCAACGTCTCGAGAACCGGTTGTGGCTTCAGCATGTCGCCGTTCGAGCCATAGCGGAGCGGAAACTCCTCGCGCCAGCCCTCGAGCTCGCGCAGCCAGGGGCCGGTTCGCGGCGCCAGCCCGTCGGCCTGCAGCACGCGCAGCTCATCGGTGAGATCGTGGAGCACCTGCTTCAGCGGCCCGACGACGGGAATGTCCGCACGGCGGAGCTTCCCGATCTCCGCGGAGTCGATGTCGAGGTGGATCACCGTCGCTCCGGCCGCAAATGCCGAGAGCTTCCCGGTCACCCGATCGTCGAACCGCGACCCGACGGCAACCAGCAGATCGCACTTGTTCATTCCCCAGTTCGACCACTTCGGCCCGTGCATCCCGGGCCAGCCGAAGTGGAGCTCGTGTGTCTCCGGGAAGGCGCTCTTGCCCATCAGCGTCGTCACCACAGGAAGACGGCCGACCTCGGCGAGCTCGAGCAGCTCGGCACACGCGTCGGCGTTGAGCGTTCCCCCGCCGACGTAGAGCATCGGCTTCTCGGCAGCGGCGATCGCCTTGGCCGCGTGCTTGATCTGGCGCGGATGGCCGCGCCGCGGCGGCTTCCAGCCGGGCAGATCCACCTCGTCCGGGTACTCGAAGTCGAACAACGCCTCCTGGATGTCACGAGGGATGTCGACGAGCACGGGCCCACAGCGTCCCGTGCGTGCGACGTGGAACGCCGCCTTCAGCGCATGTGGCACTTGTTCGACGTCCTGGACGAGCCACGAGTGCTTGACGATCGGGATCGTGATGCCGGTGATGTCGCACTCCTGGAACGCATCCGTCCCGATCAAGTGCGATCGGACCTGGCCCGTGATGCAGACGAGCGGCGTCGAGTCCATCCAGGCGTCGGCGATCGGCGTGACCAGGTTCGTCGCGCCTGGGCCGGAGGTCGCGATCGCGACCCCGACGCGCCCCGTTGCGCGTGCGTAGCCCTCGGCCATGTGCCCGGCGCCCTGCTCGTGCCGGGCGAGGACATGGCGAACGGTCGATCCACGCGCGAAGGCGTCATAGGTCGGCAGGATCGCGCCGCCCGGAAGACCGAAGGCGATCTCGACACCCTCGGCCTCGAGGGAGCGCAGGATGGCGTCGGCGCCGGTGATCTTCAAGCCACCGACTCCCGGTAGAACTCCGTGGTCGTCAGCGCATACGGAAGCTCGGAGAGGACGATGTCGGCGAACTCCCGCGTCGTCGCTCCCACCCCGGTCTCGACCATGTCCGGCGTCACCGTACTGTTCGAAGCGGCCTCGAGTACTGCGCCGGCAAGCGTCTCCGCTGCGCGGCGCTCACCGAGCCCTTCGCCCAGCATGAGCGCGGTCGCCACGAGCATGGACGCGGGGTTGGCGACACCCTGGCCTGCGATGTCCTCTGCGGCCCCGTGCGACGGAGCGAACACTCCCGGCCCGGTCCGCGCCAGCCGCCCCGAGGCCGCGATCCGCGGGTAGTGACCGTGGGCGGCCACGCCGGCGAGCGGCTCGACGTACGGCTGAGGGGAAACGACGACGTCGAAGCGCTGAGGATCGAACCAGAGCGCCTGGAAGGCAGTGCTGACCGGCATCTCCTCGACGAACACTCCGGGATGCCGCGCCGACTCGGCCTCGAACGCGGTTCTCCACGCGGAGTCGCCGCCGACCGAGGTCACCCTGGCAAGGCTTGCGCGAGCGACGGCGAATGCCCGCTCGAACGTCGCCGCCGGATCGGCGTCTGCGAGCGGGCTCAGGATCGTCACCGACCCACGTAGCGAGTAGACGACCCGATCGACGCGCGAGTGAAGATCGAGCTCGGACTCGACCCCCGCGAGCGCCGGCTCACCCTCGGCCGCGACGAGGACGGCCTGGGCTGCGAGCGTCGCCTCGCGGGTCGCAGGGGGAAGGGCGTGCCCGGACTGCATGACCGCCTCTGCTCCGAACGGCGGATGGCTCTGGTCGACGCGGAACCCGTGCAGGCGCGAGACCTGCGTGAGCGCGCGACACGCTTCCGCCATCATCTCGGGCCCGATCCCGTGTCCCGAGAGGCACGCGACCCTGTACGTCGTGCGGCGGGTCATGCCGCCGCCCCCTCGAAGACGTCGTAGAGCGTTACCGCCTTGCGCGTGTCAGCGAGCTCCTTGAAGCGCCGGAATGCACCCGCGAGCTCGTTGTCGTCGAGCCGCAGCCCAGCCTCCTCACACGCACGTCGGAATGCGTGACGCCCGGAGTGCTTTCCGAGAGGCAGCGTCATCGTGAGGCCCAGCTCCTGCGGATCCATGATCTGGTAGGTCGACACGTCCTTGAGCATCCCGTCCTGATGGATGCCCGCCTCGTGCGCGAACGCGCTGGCGCCTACGATCGCCTTGTTCCGCTGGACGGCGTAGCCCGTCAGCTGCGCCACCATCTGCGAGATACGTCCGATCTCGCGCACGTTGATCCCCGTCTCGAAGCCAAACGCGTCAGCCCGTACCCGAAGAGCCATCGCAACCTCTTCGAGGGCGGCGTTGCCGGCCCGTTCACCGATGCCGTTGATCGTGCACTCCACCTGGCTGGCTCCGGCCGCGACGCCCGCGAGCGTGTTCGCGACGGCGAGACCGAGATCGTCGTGGCAGTGCACCGACAGCGTCACCTGCTCCACCTCGGGGCAGAGCCGGCGTACCTCGGTGAGAAACTCGGCGTGCTCTGCGGGCAGCGAGTAGCCGACGGTGTCCGGGAGGTTGATCGTCGTCGCGCCGGCCTCGATTGCGGCCCTGCAGACCTCTGCGACGAAAGCCGGATCGGACCGCGTCGCGTCCTCGCAGGAGAACTCGACCTCGTCGACCCGCCCCGCGACGTAGCCCACGGACCAGCGCGCCATCTCGACGACCTCGGGTGGCTCGAGGCCGAGCTTGCGCTCCATGTGGATCGGGCTCGTTGCGAGGAAGATGTGGAGGCGCGTGCGCCCACGTGCGTTGGCGAGCGCCTCGACCGCGGCGTCGAGGTCTTCTGCGCGCGTCCTGGCGAGGGAAGCGATCGTCGGCCGGCTCACGGCCTCGCCGACCGCTCGAATGCCCTCGAAGTCGCCGGGCGAGGAGGCGGCGAACCCCGCCTCGATCACGTCCACGCCGAGGCGTTCGAGCGCGCACGCGATCTCTGCCTTCTCGTCAGGTGACAGCGCGATGCCCGGCGATTGCTCGCCGTCCCTGAGCGTCGTGTCGAAAACCGTGATCCTGCGGCGATTGGCCACTTTTCTCTACTCCTCCTGCGGGCCGCCCGAAGGCGTACCGGTGGTGTTCTTAGGTCGGCGTGTGCGCTCGGAAGCGCGTAGGCGACATCTCCCCCTAGCGGGGGAGAATCAGGAGAAGCTCGATGCCAAGCGACAGGCCAGAAGCATCCAGGCCAAGGGCATCACAGCCGGGTACGCCCACGGCTGTGGCCTCGACAGGTACGGTCGTATGGGCCTGGGTCGGCATCGAGCGTCACAGTGTGAGGACGGTGACTGCCGCTGTCAAGGCTCAAAACGGTGAACATTCGGTTCACCCCTTGCCCGCCGCCCGTGGAGCGTTTATGGTTCCGGGCTCGATGGCGGTCACTGGAACGAGCAGCAAGTCGGTTTCCAGCGCGATTATCGGAATCGCCATCTTTGTGCTGCGCCCAAGCAGCTAGCCGGCGCTCCTTCCTCCCGTCGCCGCCGGACTAGCTCATAAGCACCGGCGGGAGATCCTCCAGTTCCTTCCAGCGAAAGGCAACGGGCGCAGTGGGCGACGAGCACCGCCTTCTCTACGATCGGCGATACGACCGCGACGCATGCGGCATCGGCCTCGTCGCGGACGCGCGTGGGCGACCGTCCCGCGAGCTGCTCGATCGCACGCTCGCGGGGCTCGCAGCCGTCGGTCATCGCGGCGCCTGGGCCGCGGACGGCGTCACGGGAGACGGCGCAGGTGTCCTTCTTCCCCTGACCGACACCGTCTCGGAGACGCTCACCGGAACTCGAGGGACCGGGCTCGCCATGTGCTTCCTCCGCGAGAGCTGGCTGCGCGGGGCGGTCGAGGACGCCTGCCGCGCCGAGGGCCTCGAGCCCACGGGCTGGCGGGCGGTGCCGACTCGCACCGCGGCACTCGGAGTCACTGCCCTCGCATCACTACCGCGAATCGAACAGCTCGTGCTCGCTCCATCCGAGCACACGGACGCCGAGCGGCGCGCTTACCGTGCACGTCGCAGGGCCGAGCGCGTCGCCGGCGTCTACCTCGCCTCGCTCTCCTTCCGGACAGTGACCTACAAGGCGCTCTGCGCCGCACCGCAGCTCGCTCGCTTCTATCCCGACCTCGAGGATCCCGCTCTCGCGGTGCCCTTCGCGATCTTCCACCAGCGCTTCTCGACGAACACGGAGCCGAGCTGGGAGCGAGCCCAGCCGTTCCGGCTCCTGTGCCACAACGGCGAGATCAACACCATCGACGGCAACGTGGCCGCGACCGAGGCACGCGAGCGCGCTCGCGGCCTCGAGCCGGACCTTGCTCCCGCGCTCGATCGCGAAGGCTCGGACTCGGCACTCCTCGACAACGCCCTCGAGCTGCTCGTTCGCGGGCATGAGAAGGACCTCGCGGAAGCTGCGTCCCTGCTCGTGCCGCCCGCGTGGCAGAACGACCCGCGCCTCGATCCGGACGTCCGTTCGTTCCACCGCTACGGAGCGCTCCTGAGCGAGCCGTGGGACGGTCCGGCCGGGCTCTGCTTCACCGACGGCCTCGTCTGCGGTGCCGCTCTCGACCGCAACGGGTTGAGACCGCTCCGTGTGGCCGTGACCGACGACGGCCTGGTCGCGGTCGCGTCGGAGGCGGGCGCCGTGCCGCTTCCCGAGGGCGTCGCGGTGCGACGTGCGCGTCTCGGCCCGGGAGGAATGCTCACTGTCGATCCTGGCCATGGGCTGTTGATGAACACCGAGCTCAGACGCGAGCTTGCGCGTCGGCAGCCGTACGGGGAGTGGGTTGACTCGAGCATCGTGCGCGGCGACATCGGCGAACCGGTCGCCGCACCCGAGAGCAAGCTCGATGCTCGCCACGTCCTGCACGGCTATGCGCGCGACGACCTGAGCACGATGCTCCGTCCGCTCGCCCAGACAGGTCACGACCCCACGTACTCGATGGGTGACGACTCCCCGATCGCACCCCTCGCCGGACGTGCCCGCCCGCTGACGTCGTACCTTCGGCAGCGCTTCGCACAGGTCACGAACCCTGCGATCGACCACCTGCGCGAGCGACTCGTGATGTCCCTGACGACGTTTCTCGGTCCGCGTGTCGACGCGCTCGACCAGGAAGGCCCGCTGCCGAAGCTGACAGTGCTTCCCTCCTTCCTGCTGTACCCGTCCGGGCTCGAGGCGCTCGCACCGATGCGGCTCGACGCGACCTTCAGCGAGGACGAAGGCCTCGCGCACGCGATCGACCGGCTCCTCGCGCTCGCCGAGTCGACCGTCGGTGAAGGAAGCACGGTCGTCTGCCTGTCCGACCGCGAGGCGGGTGACGAGCGTGCGCCCATTCCTGCCTTGCTCGCACTGTCCGCTGTCCACACGCGCCTTGCGGATGTGGGCTTGCGCACGCGTTGCTCGCTCGTCGTGGAGTCGGACGAGCCGCGCGACACCCACGGGATCGCCTGCCTCGTCGGCTACGGGGCCGATGCGATCTGCCCACGTCTCGCGCTCGAGACGGTGGCCGCGATGGCGGCCGCGGATCGGATCGGAGGCGACCGACCCTCGCCCGACGAGGCCCAGCGGCGGCTCATGGGCGCACTGGAGGAGGGCGTTCTCAAGGTGATGTCCAAGATGGGCATCTCCGATGTCGCGAGCTACCGCGGCGCGCGCCTCTTCGAGGCGGTCGGCCTGGACCGAAGTCTCTGCCGCGACTACCTCGGAGGCACGCCCTCCGCGATCGGAGGAGCCCGACTCGACCGTTTCGAGCGCGAGGCACTCGGTCGACTCGCCGCGGCGTGCGCACCCCGGCCGCAGCTCGAGAACCCGGGCTACTACAAGTTCCGGAAGGGTGGCGAGCCCCATGCGACGGATCCGGACGTCGTCGCCGCTCTCCAGGAGGCCGTCACCGGTGCCCACGCCTTGCGCACGGCGACGCGAGACGGCCGCTCGGATCTGTACGACCGTTTCTCGACTCTCGTCAACGGCCGTGCTCCACTCGAGCCGCGCGACCTGCTCGAGCTCGTCCCGGCCGGTCCTCCCGTGCCACTCGAGGAAGTGGAGCCGGCCGAGGTCATCGTGCGCAGGTTCTCGAGCGGAGCGATGTCGCACGGAGCACTCTCTGCCGAGGCACACGAGACGATCGCGATCGCGCTGAACGGCCTGGGAGCGAAGGCGAACTCCGGCGAGGGCGGGGAGAGCCCCGAGCGCTACCGGGACGAGCGGAACTCGAAGATCAAGCAGATCGCTTCCGGACGCTTCGGGGTCAGCGCCGAGTACGCGGTCTCCGCCGAGGAGCTCCAGATCAAGATCGCGCAGGGGTCGAAGCCCGGTGAGGGCGGGCAGATACCGGCGCACAAGGTCACCGAGGAGATCGCGGGCCTCCGCAAGACGCAGCCGGGCGTCTCACTCATCTCGCCCCCACCGCACCACGACATCTACTCGATCGAAGACCTCGCCCAGCTCGTCTTCGATCTGCGCGAGGTCAACCCCGATGCCGCGATCTCCGTGAAGCTCGTCGCAGAGCGGGGCGTCGGAATCGTCGCCGCCGGCGTGGTCAAGGCTCATGCGGACGTCGTTCATATCGCAGGCGCCGACGGTGGCACCGGAGCGAGCCCTCTCCCCTCCATCAAGCACGCAGGTGCGCCCTGGGAGCTCGGGCTCGCGGAGACGCAGCAAGCGCTCGTGTCGAACCACCTGCGGAGCCGCGTGCGCGTTCGAGCCGACGGCGGCTTCAAGACCGGCCGCGACGTCGTCGTCGCAGCCCTGCTCGGAGCCGACGAGTATGCGTTCGGGACGTCGCTCCTGCTCGCGGAGGGATGCCTCATGGTGCGGTCGTGCCACCTGGACACGTGCCCTGTCGGCATCGCGACCCAACGACCCGAGCTGCGGGAGAAGTTCGCCGGGACACCCGAGATGGTGCGCGCGTACCTGCTCTTCGTCGCCGAGGAGGTACGACGGCTCCTCGCCTCGCTCGGTCTGCGCTCGGTGGACGAGGCAGTCGGGCGCGTGGAGTGCCTGCGCCAGAAGCGCACGGGCGACACGGCGATCGACGCGCTCGACCTCACGCCGCTTCTCGAGCGTGGCGCCGGAGGCGCGTCACGCCACGTCGAACCGGCGCCCAAGGGCAAGGGCGACCGCCTGGGGCTGATCGTCCACGCGCAAGGAAGGGCCGCCATCGAGGAGCCTGCACTCATCGAGCCACGGCACCTGATCACGAACGGCGATCGGGCTGTTGGCGCACGGCTCGCCGGCGCGATCGCGAAGCATGTGGGCTCAGGAGCGCCCGCCGGTCGGGTCCGGGTGCGCTTCCAGGGCTCCGCCGGCCAGAGCTTCGGTGCGTTTCTCACCACGGGCGTCGACTTCGATCTCGTCGGCGAGGCGAACGACTACGTCGGCAAGTCCATGAGCGGCGGCCGGATCGTGATCTCGCCGCCACCCGGTGACGCCGGCGATCCGTGTCTCCTCGGCAACACCGCGCTCTACGGCGCGACGGGCGGTCGCCTCTTCTGTGCAGGTTCCGCAGGGGAACGTTTCGCGGTTCGCAACTCAGGCGCCGTCGCCGTCGTGGAGGGCGTCGGTGACCACGGCTGCGAGTACATGACCGCAGGCACGGTCGTGATCCTCGGTCCAGTCGGGCTGAACTTCGGCGCCGGCATGACCGGAGGCGAGGCGTACGTGCTCGACCTCGAAGAGACCCTCGACGTCGGGCTCAACGAGGAGCTCGTGCACGCGGACATCCCCGACTCCGAGCAGCTCGCGATGGTGCGATCGCTCGTGGAACGACACCTCCGCCACACCGAGTCCACGCGCGCGTCGGCTCTCCTCGAGCACTGGGACGAGTGGAGCACGCTCATCCGGCGCATCGCCCCGAGGAGCGAGGCACTCGCCCCGGCTGCCGACGCGGAGGACCTCCAGACCGACGCCCTGAGCGCGTGATGCAGCCACGCGACTCGCGCGGGACGTGCTCCGGATGCGCCGAGGAGCTGCCGGCGCGCGACCTCCGGCTCCACGTCTGCGACTGGTGGCGATGGCTCGACCACCAGGTCGAGCTCCGGCGGGACGAGTTACTGGGCTTCGAGTGCGAGCTCGGCGCCTACCTCGAGTCACCGCGGGGGCAGTTCGACCTCTGGTACGCGGAGCGCGAGCGCGTGGCGCGACCAGAGCTGGCGACGCACGCACATCGGAGAGGCGACGCGCCGTGAACGAGACGTCCAAGATCTGGATGAACGGCGAGCTCGTGGACTGGCACGACGCGAAGGTCCACGTCGGCGTGCATGCGCTCCACTACGGGAGCGGCGTGTTCGAGGGGATCCGCTGCTACGAGACGCCACGCGGGCCGGCCGTCTTTCGGCTCTCGGACCACATGCGCCGTCTGCACGAGTCCGCCCGCATCCTCTCCCTGCGGATCCCGTACGACGTCGACGAGCTGTGCGCAGCCACGCGCGAGCTGATCGCGGCCAACGAGCTCGCAGCCTGTTACGTCCGGCCGATCGCCTTTCACGGGTACGGCGAGCTCGGCGTCGCCCCGCACGGCGACTCCATGGACGCGGCGATCATGTGCTGGCCGTGGGGCTCGTACCTGGGTGAGGACGCTCTCGAGAACGGGATCACGGCGGCAATCTCGTCCTGGACGCGCATCGGGCCGAACGTCGTTCCGCATGTGGCGAAGGCGACGGGCGTCTACCTCAACTCGATGCTCGCGACGATGGAGGCGCGCCGCGGCGGATACGACGAGGCGATCATGCTGGGCCACGACGGCGTCGTTGCCGACGGACCGGGCGAGAACGTCTTCGTCGTCAAGGGCAGCGTTATTCGCACCCCGCCGTTGTCGACCTCGATTCTTCCGGGAATCACGCGCGACTCGGTGATCACGATCGCCCGTGCCCTGGGGTACTCCGTCGAGGAGACGACGATGATCCGCACCGACCTCTACCACGCGGACGAGGTCTTCATGACGGGCACGGCAGCGGAGGTAACGCCGGTCCGAGCGGTCGACGGGATCGAGATCGGCGTCGGGCCGATCACGAAGGAGCTGCAGCGCGTCTACCTGGACACGGTCACGGGGCACGACGAGCGCTGGGCCGACTGGCTCGATCACGTCTCCTGATCGACGCGGTCGGGCTCATTCGTCCATCACCGGCGCAGCGACGACCCCGTAGCCCTGCGCCTCGAGCACCCCAGCCGCGAGCGCCGCGTTCGCCTCACCGGTGACGAGGATCGTCAGCGTGCCGCCACGCTCGGAAGAGAGGTGCTCCATCTCGAAGTCCTCGACGTTGATCCGCTCTGCCCCGAGCGCCTGGAAGATCCCCGCGAGAACACCGGGTCGATCCGGGACGTGGACGCGCAGGCGATGGAGCGCTCCTGCGTCGTCGTACGCGGTCTCCAGCATCCGGCGGCGGTTGCCGGCGGCCTCACCGATCCAGCGAGCCAGATAGCCGGCGTCGCCCGAGGCAAGGGCGGCCTCGAGCTGCTCCGCCCGGCGTCGGAGCTCGACGAGAGAGGCCGAGAGCGCGTCGCGATTCTCGAGAAAGATGTCGACCCAGATGCGCGGGTTGGCGCCTGCGATCCGCGTCATGTCCCTGAGAGATCCACCGGCCGTCGCAAGCGGATCGTGGCCCTCGACACGGGATGCGCCGGCCTGGTTCAGAAGGATGTTGGCGACCGCGTGCGGCAGGTGGCTCGTCACCGCCACGAGGCGGTCGTGCGCATCCGGGTCGATGGCCACCGGGCGTGCGCCCAGAGCCGCGACGAGTGAGTGAGCCGCCCGATACCGCTCCGGCTCGGTCGCCGCGAGCGGCGTCAGGAACCACGTTGCTCCTTCGAAGAGGTCGGCGGTCGCTCGATCAGGCCCACGCGTCTCCGCACCGCAGATCGGATGGCCGCCGACGAAGCGCGCGTCGTTCCCCGCCGCTGCGCAGACGGACCCTTTCGTCGATCCGACGTCCATGACCGTGCTCGTGCTCGGCGCGGAGGCGAGGACGTCCTGGAGGAGACCAGGCAGTGCGATCACGGGAACCGCGAGGAGCACGACGTCCGACGAGTTCACGGCGTGCTCGAGCGAGTCCGCAGGCTCGACGGCCCCACGCTCGACCGCAACGTCGAGAGTCGCGCGATCCTCGTCCCAGCCGATCGCAGCGGGAAGTCCCGCGCGCCGGGCGGCGAGGCCTGCCGACGCTCCGATGAGCCCCGTTCCGACGACGGCGAGCCGCATCGCCTGCAACCGTCAGGCGGACCGCATGAGCTCGGCGATGCGAAACGCCAGGTCCAGCGACTGACGGCCGTTCAGCCGGGGGTCGCAGAGCGTCTCGTACCGGTGGTCGAGCTGATCTTCGAGCACGGCCTCCGAACCACCTAGGCACTCGGTCACGTCGTCGCCCGTGAACTCGAGATGAACGCCTCCCGGCCAGGTTCCGGCGGCACGGTGAGCCGCGAAGAAGCCCTGGACCTCGGCCATGATCGCGTCGAAGTGCCTCGTCTTCGTGCCAGATGGCGTGCGGAACAGGTTCGCGTGCATCGGATCGCAGACCCACACGACCGGCACGTCCGCCTCACGCACCGCTCGCAGGAGCGGAGGCAGAGTCTCGCTCACGCGCTCGGCGCCCATGCGAGTGATCAGGGTCAGCCGCCCGGGAATGCCGTCCGGGTTCAGCCGTTCTGCCAACGCGAGGACGTCATCCGCTGTCGCATCCGGCCCGAGCTTGACTCCGATCGGGTTGTCGACCCCGGAGAAGAACTCGACGTGGGCGCCGCTGAGCTCGCGCGTGCGCTGGCCGATCCAGAGCATGTGCGCGGAGCAGTCGTACGGCCGCCCGGTGAGCGAGTCCGTTCGCGTGAGTGCTTCTTCGTACTCGAGCAAGAGCCCCTCGTGGCTCGTCCACACGTCGACCTCGTGGAGCGACGGCGTGCGCGTCAGGTCGATGCCGATCGCCTGCATGAAGCGGAGCGCACGCTCGATCTCCCCCGCGAGCGCTTCGTACCGCTGACCAGCGGGCGAGCTCGCGACGAACTCGCGGTTCCACGTGTGCACGTGCGTGAGATCGGCGAACCCACCCTTCGTGAACGCCCGGAGGAGGTTGAGGGTCGAAGCCGCCTGGTAGTAGGCGTGCACGAGTCGCTCGGGATCGGGGATCCGAGCGTCGACGGTCGGCTCGTCGGAGTGGACGATGTGGCCGCGGAACGAGAGCATCTCGACGCCGTCGACGACCTCTGTCGGCTCGGTTCGCGGCTTCGCGAACTGCCCGGCGATACGCCCGACCTTGATCACGGGGAGAGTGGCGCCGAACGTCAGCACCGCCGACATCTGCAGCAGGATCTTCAGCTTCTCGCGGATCATCGGTGCGGTTACGTCCCGGAACGACTCGACGCAGTCTCCCGCCTGGAGCACGAACGCCCGGCCCTCGCACACCTCGCCGAGCGACGCGAGCAGTGCGCGAGCCTCTCCGGCGAAAACGAGCGGAGGGAGCGTGCTCAGGCGCTCGCGGGCGGCCGCCAGTGCGGCGGGGTCCGGCCACTCGGGCTGCTGCCCCGCAGGAAGCTCCCGCCATGAGGACGGCGTCCACTTCGATTCGGTTGCGATCACTGCTGGCTGAGTGTAGAGACGGCTTGACTCCAGGGTAAAGCTGCCCTCGTCGGCGGCGACAAGCGGTCTACGCACGGGCCGCGAGAGCAGAGAACGAGAGCCGGCCCTCGAGCAACGCACGCCCGATGATCGCGCCTTCGCAGCCGGCCGCGCCGACCGCGTCGAGGTCGGAGGTCGAGCTGACACCGCCAGCGGCGAGCACGGGAAGCCCCGAGCGCTCGCACACGAGTGCGAGAAGATCGACGTCGACGCCCTCGAGCATGCCGTCGCGTGCGATTGCGGTGCAGAGGAGGCGCGCGACACCGGCCGCGACGCAGAGATCGACTGCCTCTTCGGTCGTCAGCGCCGTCGTCCGTTCCCATCCGTTCACGGCGATCCAGCCCTCGCGTACGTCGATCGCAACTACGAGCCTGTCTCCGAGCGCCGCCGCGTAACGCGCCGACGCGTGCAGCTCCGCGAATGCCGCCGTGCCGACGACGACTCGCTCGGCGCCGGCCCGGAGCAGACGCTCGGCGTCCGCGACCGACCGGATGCCGCCTGCGGCCTGGATGCGCGCCGGACCCGCGGCCTCGACGGCTCCGCGGACGAGATCGGGCCGGATCCGGCCGCTGCGCGCCGCGCTCAGGTCGACGAGGTGGATGAGCGCAGCGCCTTCCGCCGCGAAACGCGCGACGAGCTCGAGCGCGCTCGGCTCCCGAACGGCGACCTGGGCGTAGTCGCCCTGCCGTAGACGAACCGCCTCGTCTCCGAGGACGTCCACGGCGGGGATCACTTGAAGGCGACCGGTCGTGCTCAGGTTTGCGCCTGGCGGGTCCATGTTCGCGTCCGTTGCCATGTTACTATGGTAGTATGCCATCACGGCAGCAAGAACGACAGAACCCGTGCCACCTATGAGCGAAGGGCATCCACACGAATGGCGATCGAGCGAGACCCGCGACCTGTTCGAGGCGATTCTCAGCCTCCAGACGGTGGACGAGGCGGAGCGGTTCTTCCGGGATCTCTGCACGCTGTCGGAGCTGCAGGCGCTGGCGCATCGCTGGCAGGCGGCGATGTTGCTGGACGAGGGGAGGCCGTACCACGAGGTCGCGGCTCGAACGGGTGCGTCGACGACGACGGTGACACGGGTGGCGCAGTGGCTGAAGCACGGGGCCGACGGCTATCGGCTGGTCCTCGACCGTCGCAAGACAGCACGCGCGAGGACCGATCTGCCCGCCTGACCATCGCCATCCCGGCGAAGGGGCGGCTGCGCGAGCCTGCAGTCGCGTTGCTCTCCGAAGCCGGGCTTGGCCCCGAGCAGCCAGGCGAGCGCGCACTCGCCTTCCCGTGCCGTAACGCGCCGGTCGACGTCCTCCTCGTGCGGGCCGCGGACGTGCCCGAGTACGTCCAGGACGGCGTCGTCGACTGCGGCATCACGGGCGCCGATCTCGTGCGCGAGAGCGGTGCGGACGTCGACGAGCTCATTGCCCTGGGCTTCGGCGCCTGCACGCTCGAGGCGGCGGTCCCGAGCGAGTCGTGGATGCAGTCGCTCGACGACCTCGCCGGCCTCCGAATCGCGACCGTCTACCCGCGCCTCGCGGGCCAGCTCCTTGGCGAGCACGGGCTCGAAGCCGAGCTCGTTCGCGTCACGGGATCGGTGGAGGTCGCACCGCGCCTCGGTCTCGCCGACGCGATCGTCGATCTCGTATCCAGCGGAAGCACCTTGCGCATGAACGGCCTGCGCTCGGTCGGCGAGCTCTTCTCCTCGGAGGCGATCCTCGTCGGGAAGCACGACGGCGACGGCCGGGCTCACGAGCTCGCGACGATCCTGCGAAGCGTCGTCGAGGCACGCGAGACGCGCTACCTGATGCTGAATGCGCCAGAAAGCGCGCTCGACGAGATCTGCGCGATCGTCCCGGGCTCGCGATCGCCGAGCATCCTGCCCCTCGCCGAGCCGGGGATGGTCGCCGTCCAGGCGCTGGTGCCGGCCGCGGACGTCTGGCGGCTCCTTCCGCGGCTCGAGGCGGCCGGAGGGTCCTCGATCCTTCTCGTCCCCGTCGAGCGAATGCTCGCATGATGAGCGTCGAGCGGATCCTCGAAGACGTGCGGGCACGCGGCGACGAAGCCGTCCGGGAGTGGGCACTGCGCCTCGACGGGGTCGAGCCGCAGCGGGCGGAGCCGGAGGGGGACGTGCCCGCCGATGCCGTGAGATCGTTGGCCGACTCCGTACGGCGCTGGCATGCATTGCAACGACCTGTGGACGTCCGCTTCGAGATCCGCCCCGGCGTCGAGCTCGAGCGGCGCTGGGTCGCACTCCGGTCGGTAGGGATCTACGTCCCGCGAGGCCTCGTCTCCACGCTCGTCATGTGTGTCGTCCCGGCGCAGGTCGCCGGCGTCGAGCGCATCGTCGTCATGACACCGCCCGACGGAGCCGGGAACGTGGCCGCGGCCGCGGAGCTCCTCGGCGTCGACGAGGTCTGGGCGCTCGGTGGCCCTCCGGCGATCGCCGCGCTCGCGTACGGCACGGAGTCGATTCCCCGAGTGGACAAGATCTGCGGGCCGGGCGGCAAGTACGTCAGCGAGGCGAAGCTCCTCGTGTCACGCGAGGTCGCGATCGACGTCCCGGCGGGGCCCTCGGAGATCGTCGTGCTCGCCGCGGACGAGGCCGATCCGAGGATCACCGAGCTCGAGCTCGCCGCGCAGGCCGAGCACGGGCCGGACTCGATCTGCCGCGTCGTCGCGGTGAACGGCGATCTCGACAAGGCGCTCGCAGAGGTCGAGGCGATGGCACCCGAGCATCTCGTCCTTCTCGGGCCCGAGGTCGAGGCGGCGGCGGAGCGCGTCCGCAACGCGGGCGCGATCTTCGTCGGACCGTTCTCGCCCGTCGCCGCGGGCGACTACGCAACGGGCGCGAACCATGTCCTGCCGACCGGCGGCTGGGCGCGCGCCGTCGGGGGCCTCGGCCTCGAGACGTTCCTGAAGCCGGTGACGGTGCAGCGCCTGACCGAGGATGGGCTCGCATCGTTGCGCCCGACGATCGAAGCGCTCGCCGCGGTCGAGGGAATGCCTGCCCACGCAGCGGCGGTGCAGAGATGAGAGCGCTTCCGCTCGAGTTCGCCGACTACCGCTGGGCGCCCTCGACCGAGGAGCTCGCAGCCCGGGTCGAGCTGGATCCGATCCAGATCGTTCGTTTCGACGGCAACGTCCCTGCGCAGCCCTCGCCGACCGCGCGTCCGGGGGCGATCGCCGGCGCGCTCGCGGAGGTGAACGCGTACGCGCACGGCGGCTACCCGGCACTGCTCGACGCGATCGCCGAGTACGCGGGAGTCGAGCCGTGCCAACATCGTTCTCGGCGCAGGCGCCGACGATCTGATCCTGCTCTGCGCGCGAGCCTTCGCCGGGCCAGGAGACTCGGTCGCAATCGCCGAAAGCCCGACGTATCCGCTCTATGCGATCGCCGCGCATCTCGCCGGCGCAGAGGTCGACGCGGGCACTCCGTCGGTCACCTACTCCTGTCGACCGAACAACCCGACGGGCGACCTCGGCGAGCTCCCCAACGCGCGACCGCTGGTCGTCGACGAGGCGTACTTTGAGTACGCGGACGACACGGCAGTAGGGCTCATCGACGACGGCGTTGTCGTCCTCAGGACGTTCTCGAAAGCATTCGGGCTCGCAGGTGCGCGGGTCGGCTACGCGCTCGCCGACGCCGACACGGCGGCGGAGCTGAACCGCAGGCAGGCACCCCTGGCGGTCTCGACCCTCTCCGCCGCGCTCGCGCTCGCTGCCCTCCGCGGCGGGCCTCCTGACGTCGCGTGGCAGGTCGAGGAGCGCGATCGGTGTGCCCGCGCGCTTCGGGCGCTCGGCCTCGAGCCACTTCCGTCGTGGACGAACTTCCTCTTCGTCCCACTGCCTGAGCCTGAACCAGTCGCTGCTGCTCTCCTCCGCTCCGGGATCGTGGTCCGGGTCCTTCCCGACGGGTTCCGCTTCTCGATCCGCGACACCGAGGACGACGATCTCCTGCTGACCGCGCTCGCGAGCGCGCTCGAGCGGCCGTCTCCGGTGGCTGCTTCAGCGGGCCGCAGCGCTCGCCACGTGCGCGCGACGGCCGAGACGCGCATTCGCGTTCGTCTCGGGCTCGACGGAACCGGACGAGTGCGGGTCGACACGGGCGCGGGCCTCTACGACCACTTCCTGGAGCAGCTTGCGTTCCATGCGGGATTCGACCTCGTCCTCGAAGGCGTAGGAGACCTCGAGACCGGCCCTCACCACACGGCCGAAGATGCGGCGCTCGCTCTGGGAGAGACGCTCGACCGAGCTCTTGGCGACCGGCGCGGCATCGCCCGTTTCGGCGACTCGACCGTCCCGATGGACGATGCGCTCGCCCGAGCCGCGGTGGATCTCGGCGGCCGACCGGCGTCGGTGCTCGAGCTCGAGCGCGACCCTGGCCTCGCGAGGCACGTGCTCCAGAGCCTGGCGCAGGCAGGAAGGCTCGCGATTCACGTTCAGGCCACCGGAGCCGACGACCACCACGTGGCGGAGGCGGCGTTCAAGGCCGTCGGCCGGGCGCTCCGTGCCGCAGTTCGGCTCGAGAGCACGGGCATCCCTTCGACCAAGGGCCAGATGTGAACGTCGCGATCTGCGAGTACGGCGCCGGCAACACGCGCTCCGTCGTGATCGCGTTCGAGCGCCTCGGTGCCGACGCGCGCGTCACTTCCGATCCCGCGGAGGTCGTTGCAGCGGACCTCGCCGTGCTTCCGGGTGTCGGGTCCGCGGCGAGTGCGATGACAGGGCTCCGCGACCGTGGCCTCGACTCCGCGCTCCTCGAGCGGGTCGCGGACGGAGGCCCGACGCTCGGGATCTGCCTCGGCCTCCAGCTCGCGCTCGAGGAGTCCGAAGAAGACGGGGGCGTCACCTGCCTCGGCATCCTGCCCGGGCGAGCGACCCGCCTGCAGGTCGACCGCGTACCGCGAATCGGCTGGGCTGCGGTGGAGCCAGGGGCAGAGGCGTTCTACTTCGCTCACTCGTACTCGGCGGAAACGCCCGCGGCAGTCGCCCGGTCGGAGGGCGTCGTCGCTGCAGCCGAGCGAGGGAGCTTCCTCGGCGTCCAGTTCCACCCGGAGAAGAGCGGCGCGGCAGGCTCGCGCTTTCTCGCTCGATGCCTCTCCCGCGCCTGATCCCGTGCCTCGACGTCGCCGGTGGGCGCGTCGTGAAGGGCATTCGCTTTCAGGGACTCACCGATGTCGGCGACCCGGTCGAGCTCGGTGCCGCGTACTCCGCCGCAGGAGCGGACGAGCTCGTCTACCTCGACGTGAAGGCGACACTGGAGGAGCGATCGGCGCTGCATGCACTCGTGCAGCAGATCGCGGAGCGGCTGGCCATCCCGTTCACCGTCGGCGGAGGCGTGCGGACGGTTGACGACGCAGCCGCGCTACTCGACCGCGGTGCTGACAAGGTCTCCGTGAACACCGCGGCTCTCGAGCGACCCGCGCTGATCGGCGAGCTCGCCGGGAGACTCGGATCGCAGGCCGTCGTCCTCGCGATCGACACCGCAGGCGGTGAGGTTCGATCCCGTGCTGGAACCGAGTTGACCGGCCGCGATGTCGTCGCCTGGGCAGTCGAGGTCGAAGCTCGTGGCGCGGGCGAGGTCCTCCTCACCTCGATCGACGCTGACGGAACGCGCGACGGCTACGACCTCGTTGTCACCGGAGAGGTGGCGAACGCGGTGTCCATCCCCGTCATCGCCTCAGGAGGAGCAGGCTCGGCCCGCCACGTCGCCGACGTCCTCGAAGTCGCACAAGCAGCTCTCCTCGCCTCGATCGTCCACGAGAACCCTGCGCGGCTCGCCGTCCTTCGAGACGAGCTCCGCGAGCTCGGCGTGCCGGTGCGCAATGGCGCCTGATCTTCGCGCCGCGATCGTCCAGGACGCCGTCACGAACCGTGTCCTCATGCTCGCGTGGATGGACGACGAAGCGCTCCGGCTCACGCGCGAGACGGGCGAGGCGCACTTCTTCAGCCGCTCTCGCGAGCGTCTCTGGCACAAGGGCGAGACATCGGGGAACACCCTCGCTGTCGAGGAGCTCCGGGAAGACTGCGACGGCGACGCGATCCTCCTGCGAGTGTCGCCCGCGGGCCCCGCGTGCCACACGGGATCCGTGTCCTGCTTCGCGCCGTGGCTCTGGCGACGCATCGCCGAGCGTGCGGCAACGCGCCCCGAGGGCTCTTACGTCTCCGTTCTGCTCGATGAAGGAACTTCGGCGGTCGCCCGAAAGGTCGGCGAGGAGGGCCTCGAAGCAGCGCTCGCCGGTGTCGCCGAGAACGACGAGCGCCTCGTCGCCGAGATCGCGGACGTGTGGTTCCACACCTACGTCCTTCTCGCGGCGCGCGGGCTCGATCCGGCTGCGGTCGAAGACGAGCTCGTACGGCGGGCGGACCGGGCTGACGCAGCGGTTGTGGCCGACGCCTCGGCGCCTACACTGCCTCGATCCGCGGGCCGGTAGCTCAGTCGGTAGAGCAGGGGACTTTTAATCCCAAGGTCGTTGGTTCGATTCCAACCCGGCCCATCGAAGAAAGCCCTGCAAACGCACACGTTCTGTCGCCCAACTCCAACGACTCTCGTATGCATGGCAGTACGGGTTCAGCACGCAATCCATGATCAGACTGGGAAGACGCCTTCCATCTTGGCGGCCTGAATCTTCCGCTCCGCGCGTTCCCAGTGCCCGTAGATGTCAGTCGTCACCTTGAGCGAGGAGTGGCCGAGGTGCCGGGATAGCCACGTGATCTGAGCACCGCTCTCGAGCGCCCGCTTCGCGAACGTGTGCCTGAAGCTGTGAAACGTACGCTTCTCATGCGTAGGCCCCACGCGACAGATCTCTGCGGCTGCCATCGCCGGGTACAGGTGGCGACGCAGCACGACCGTCGGCGAGAGGAACCTAGAACCGTTCTCGCCAGGAAAGACCAAGTCACCGATCGAGCCGTCGCGCTCTTCGCGCCAACCTGAGAGCAGGCCTACCACGTCGGAGATCAGGTCGACGTCTCGTCGCTCGCGGTTCTTGGGCGTCCCGAGCGTGCCGCCGGTGTAGCTCGACCGGACGCGAACAACCGCCTGCTCAAGATCGACGTCATCCCAGCGGAGCGCGAGCAGTTCCCCCTGGCGCATCCCGTCTTGAGCGCAACCAGGCACAGCGTTCGGTACGGCTCATAACGTACGTGTGCGAAGAGTCGTGACAGCTCGTCGTTCTCGAAGCACGCTGCCTCCTTCCGCTCGGGTCGGGGCCTCTGTGCCGGCGGTAGCTCGCGCACTGCGTTCGAGTCCGCGTACCGGAAGAACACAGCTGCCTGCAGACAGGCACCGAGCACGCGCGGGTGTTTCGCCCGTGTGGATGGTGAGCATCCCCGCTCACGGAGGACCATGTTGAAACGCGCAGTATCCTCGGCGCCTATCCGGCGGACGCGCTGGTTTCCGAAGGTCTTCTTTGCATGTGCGATCGTCGAGCGATACGAACCGACGGTCGACGGCTTGCGCTCGAGGGAGGCGAGCCATCGGTCGGCCCACTCGACGAATCCGATCGTCGGACGTGGCCGATAGACGCCGTCCTCGACGGCGGCCACCAGGCGATGCAGGGCGATCTCAGCTTGTTGGCGGTCCCGTCCAACGGCTTCTCTGTATGTGTGCTCTCCGACACGTACGACCGCGTAGTAGAAACGGCCCTCCCGGGCAGGTACAGCCGTCCAAGGCCTGATGGAATGGCGTCCAAATCCGCCCAAGAGCGCAGCGTCGTGTGTGATTAGCCTGCAGGCTAGGCATCGGAAAGTGGCCTTACTTATGCCATATACAGTCCTCATCATAGCCACTTTTGTCAGCGTGAGCCCATTCGGTCCGACTGTGCTCCTACGGTTCTGCCGTGGAACTGAAACTCGCCGGCCTTGCCGAGGTGGCGGAACTACTCGGTGTCAGCAGACGCACTGCAAGTCGCTACACAACGCGGTCCGACTTTCCACCACCTGTCTCCCGCCTCCGCTCCGGACCCATCTGGCTCGAAGACGATGTGCTCGAATGGGCGCGAGGCTCTCCGGTTCAACGGGGCCGGCCGCCCAAAGTGCCGGGTAGGCGTAGGCGCCAGCAGCCATAAGCACCTGACAGCGACGGCGACCGGGAAGAACCGAAGTAGTTGGGAGAGCCGTGGATCTCCGCGCTCTCAACAGGTCCCAGCCGCGCTTCTGCATGAAAGCGAGGCTGCATTGCGCAAGGGCGGAGCGACGACCGTCTCTTCGCTTGCCGCGGCGCCCCTCGGCCCGGTGCTAGCGCGCTAGCCGGAGCGGGAGCTTGAAGCGGGCGGGCGGAACTAGGCTCGAACCCTGCCCGCCTCGATGTCGACTACGCCTCGATGTAGGCGGTAAAGGGAGGGACGACACCGTGCGCCTCCATCTTCTCCAGGACCTCGGGAGGCGGAGAGGCCAGCATCGCCTTGATGGCGTCGGGATCGCTGACGTCGGCAGTGACGGCGATCCTGTTGCTCCCGTCCTGGGCAACGTAGTCGGTCACATTCGAGCCGGAGCCCGACTCAATGGCTGCTGCACGCTCCGCCGTGCCCTGAAGCCAACGCTCGATGTCTTCCACGGCATGGGTGAGGACCATCCTTGGCATGCCAGCTCCTTCCTACAGCAGGTTTGGGCCGTCTGGACGAGCCGACCGTACTACACCTCGTGTTCTTGGGCCGCGACACTCGCAAGCTTGCCAGCTACCGCGGTTCGAGAAGCGAGAGCTCGAAGCTGGAAGACTGAGTGAGCCACCGAGGCCAACCCCGCGCAACCTCTGCACGGGGAGCGATCTCTGTGGCTCGTCAGCTGGCAGCCGTCGGTGTCGCGTCGTCTTCCGAGCTCTCAGCGCCGGGCCACGGCGCAGCGCCTCCGGTCAGGTCCTCCATTCCATTCCGGAACTCCTCACGAGAGACTTCGCCGCGCGCATAGCGCATCCGAAGGGTGGCTACTGCGGGGTCCGTGTCCAACGCCCCAGTCTGTGGCGTCACAACCGGTACGGAAGCCTGCCCCGCAGGACTGGAAAGGAACCGTCGAACGAACCAGACGACAGCGACCGCGAGTAAGGCCACGAGTACGAGAACAAAGACCACGTGGAGCGGGCCATTCCATCGCTCGCAGTGGACCGAAAGTCGAGATTGGAACGAGTTCGGTCACTCCCTGCAGCAACGAGTCGGATGAGCGCTCCGGTCAATGCTGGTTGGGTGGTCAGCGTGGGACGGGGGCAATCCGTCGCCGCAGCGCCAAAGCCAGGTAGACGACGATCACCACGTTGACGAGCAACCCACCCGCTTTCCAAAGGCTCGGTCCGATCGCGAGCTCATAGAGTTCGAACGGGATCAGCAACGAGGTGACGATCAGAGTCAGATATTCGGCCCAGAGCTGATCGAGCCAGAGACCGATCCCCTCGATCAGCTCGATGGCGCCGAAACCGAGCGCGGCGATGCCCGCGATCCGCAGCTCATGCGCACGTAAGCGATGCAAACGCGCGACGATCGGATGGAAGAAGTGCTGGCGAGGATCGATGTCGACGCTTCGCATGATCCGCTCGGCCAGACGGCCGAAGTCCGTGGAGAGATGGAAGAGCAGATAAGTGCCTGCCACAATCAGGAGCAGGCCGCGCACAGATCGTTCGATTGCGATCAGGCGGAGGACAAGACGCGTGCGCGGAGGATCGCCAGCCCGCATTGAGAGAGAGCCTAAGCACCTCGTGCGGGGCGCTTCTGCACGAACAGGTGCCTGCCACCTCAGATCGTGAGCGCTAGTCCGCGGCGAGCGGGCTTTCTGCATACGGAGGCGGCCGCGAGTCCCGCGGCGGCGATCCGCTCGACGATCAGCGGCAGCGCGGCGGCGGTCGCCCGCCAATTTCCCCGCGCGCCGTAGTGGTCAGCGTCGTGAAGCAGCACGACATCGCCCGCGCGAAGCCCAGCGGTCCCGTGCAAGGCGATCCTGGCGGCCGTGGCGCCTCGTTCCCAGTCGCGACCCCATTTCGACCAGAGCAGCGGCTCGAGCCCGAGAGCGCGGATCAGTTGCAACCCGGTCAGGCTGAAGACGCCGTGCGGTGGGCGGTAGAGGCGTGGCACCGCGCCCGCTGCCGCCGAAACGGCGTCGAGCGCCCTCTTCGTGTCGTCGACGAGGAGCCGGCGAGTCCATTGCCGCCGCGTCTGGTGACGGAAGCCGTGCACCCCGATCTCATGTCCGGCAGCGACGATCTCCGCGGTTAGCCCGGCGTACCGAGCGGCCTGCTCGCCGCTGACGAAGAACATCGCAGGAGCGTGTGCGTCGTCGAGCGCGGACAGCACCGCAGGCGTGCCCCGCGGATGTGGGCCGTCGTCGAACGTGAGGAGCACGCCGCGCTCGCTCGGGAAGGTCGTGCGAAGTCGGAGCAGGCGCGCGGCTGCGGGAGAGACTGCCGCCGGCGCCGGAGCCCAGTGTGCTGCTAGGAGGCCTCCAACTCCGAGCGCGACCGCGCTCCGCGACCTCACGGACCTGCTGAGTGTGCGGCCAGGCGCTGCACGGACGTGACGGCAAGCCCGCTTCTTTCAATCCGCCTGATCGTCGCGATGAGCGCAGCTCGGATAGGGGTCCTATCCGGTGCAACCGTGGCGATCACGATCGTGCCTGGACGGAGCACGGCCTCGCTCAGGTCTGTCAGGTCGATCTCATGACCTTGGACCGGCTTCCCGCCGAGGCGACGCGCGAGCAGGTAATCCGCGAGGGTGAATCCCTCGTGCGGCGCGAGGTAGTAAAACGATCGGTCGAGACCGTAGCGGCCGCGCTGCTCGGCGAGC
Source organism: uncultured Actinomycetes bacterium (assembly GCA_963734825.1). Lineage (GTDB taxonomy): Bacteria > Actinomycetota > Thermoleophilia > Gaiellales > Gaiellaceae > GMQP-bins7. Next base: position 887,891 of record CAVTIQ010000006.1, read on the forward strand.
TGCGGCGATGCCTCGAGCCACGAGGAGACTCCCTGCGCGCGGAGCTCGGGGATCGGGTCGAACCCGGACCGGCGCAGACTCTGCACGTCCCGGGTGCTCACCGCCCCCGTCAGGGCAACCGACGCCCGGAGGTGAAGGCGACGTGCGACTCCGGTCAGCGCGAGCAGATTGCGCGGCCGACCGCGAATCACGAGTGCCACCGACTGCGTGTCGGTGGAGATCGACGTGGTGTCGGGCAGCGCTAGCGCTTCGGCTACCACCGGATAGGTCAGGTCACTCGCAAAGAATGCAAACATGAGGGCCGCAGCCGAGGCGGCCATGGCGGCCGGTCGTGCGAGCCTCGATCGGAGCGGAGCCACGACGCGCGGCCTCACTGAGAGGACGAGGCTCGCTGCGTCGACGCCTACAGTGAGGTCGATGTTCGGTCTCGACCTCGCAGGAGCACGAAGAGCGGACTCGAGCTCGTTTGTCGAGTGCGCATGCGAGACGAGCCCGAGCGAGGCCATCTCTCGAGCGAGCAGCGGTGAGTGCCCGTACGGCGCGCCGTACGCCACGACTGGACATCCCCTTGCGAGGGCCTCTAGTGAGGTCACTCCGCCCGTCGAGTGGACGAGGACGTCCGCGGCGGCGAGCAGGTCGTTCATTCGATCGGTGAACCCGAGCACCCTGACGCGCGGCTCTCCGGCGAAGGCACGCAAGAGTCGCGCGCGCGTCTCTTCGTCCCGTCCCGCAAGGCAGAGCACCGTGCTGTCGGCGAGGCGCAGCCCGGTCGCGACGGCTCCTGACAGATCACCGACCGCCCAGCCTCCACCCGACACGACCACGACGACCCCTGTCTCCGGCAAGTCGAGTGCACGTCGGGCCTCGGCGTTCGATCGCGGCGCCAGGAACTCGCCGGCCACGAGCAGGGCCACCTGGCGAGCGCTGTCGCGTCCCGCGAGGCGCTCGACCTTGGGCACGAGACTCTCGTGCATCACGAGATGGAGGTCGACTCCCTTGTCCGCCCACAGCTCGAGGCCCGCGAAGTCGGTGATCGTGGCGCAGACGGGCGCGGGTACCTTGCCGCGGAGGCGAAGACAACCGAGGATCGTCGTGGCGACGGGCCACGTTGACACCACGACGTCGCTCGGATGCAGCCGTAGGATCTGTAGCAGCCTGCGTGAGCCCGTGAGCGAGAGCCCGGCGCGGGTCAGCCGACGCAGCAGAGCGCTTCGCCGAAGTGCGCCGAACAGCACCCCGAACAACCACGGCGCGGTGCGGAGCTGCCAGCGGTATGCATCGCTCACGACCCAGCGAAGCAGCGCCGGGAGTGCAGAGAGCGCGTCGACGATCCGTATCTCCGCCTGTGGGTTCCGACGGAGAATTCCCTCGGACAGCGCGCGTGCGGCCGCCACATGACCTTCGCCGACCGGGGCGGTGAGAACGAGCACGCGGACTTGATTCGATCGCGTGCGCGTCTCGGCGCCCTCCGAGGATTCGTCCACGACGGCTCAGGATAGGCGGCGCCGGCGCCGTACGATGCCGCAAAATGCGAAGTCGAGCGAACGCCTGAGCAGCGCGCTGCCATCCGTCCTCCTCCTCGCGATCGCCTGCGCCGCGAATCCATGGGGGATCATGATCGCCGCCCTCCTCCTCGAAGCGCGACGACCAGGCGTCGTATGGGCCTACGTCCTCGCCTGGGTCGGTTCGCTCAGCGTGGGTCTCGCCGTCCTCGTAGCCGGCTTCGGCGCACTCGTCGAGTCGGGGTCCAAGAGCGCATCGACCGCGACTGCGATGGTCGAGCTCGTGCTCGGCATCGCGCTGGCCGCGTGGGGTGTGCAGCGCATCGTCGAGAGCCGCCGAGCGCCTCGCATCGAAGAGACCGCCGAGCAGGGCGAGCTGGCAACGCCGAGCTGGATGCGCGCGATCGAGAACATTTCGTATATCCCAGCGTTCCTCCTCGGTGTCTACTCGGCAACGTGGCCGACCGTGATTGCAGCCGCAGGAGAGATCGTAAGAGCGGGCGTCAGCAGCTTCCAGACGGTGGCGTTGTGCGTGCTCTTCATCGTCGTTGGCTCCTCGACCGTCGTCGCCGTCGCCGCTATCGGCACGTTCTCGAATCGCTCGGACGAGCTCCTCGCGCGTCTCCGTCTCTGGCTCACGATCCACAGCCGCGCCGTGATCACAGCCCTACTGCTCGCCGTCGGGACTCTGCTGTGCGTGCGCGGTCTGAGCGGTCTTCTCTAATCGGTCTCAGAGAAACATTCAAAGGCATCGATCGAAAAGTGAATACCGAACCCGGCGGCGTAGACGTTCGGATCACGCTGCCGCTCGTCGCCGTGAACTCGACACGCACACTGGTGCCTAGGTTCTAGCTGTGCGTCCCCGTACGGCAGCGGCAAGTGCTCTCGCGACACTCGTCGTCGCAGCCTTGGTTGTCGCGAACGCGGCATCGGGAACCGACGGTGCGAACACCGCAACCGCGCTCCCGCGCGTCGACCGGGTCGTGGTCGTCGTGTTCGAGAACAAGGAGTTCGGGCAGGTCGTCGGCAACGCGGACGCCCCGACCTTGGCCAGCCTCGCCCAACGCTACGCACGCCTCACGAACTACCGAGGGGTTGCCCACCCCAGCCTGCCGAACTACCTCGCCCTGGTCTCTGGCTCGACGCAGGGAATCACGAGCGACTGCACGAGCTGCCAGGTGAGCGCCCCCAACCTTGCCGACACCGTCGAGCGTGCCGGCAAGAGCTGGAAGACGTACGCGGAGGGGCTGCCCCGAGCGGGCTTCACGGGTGCCTGGGCGGGGCGCTACGCGAAGAAGCACAACCCACTTCTCTACTTCACGGACGTCGCCTCGAGCCCCGATCGGCTGCGCAGGATCGTTCCGCTTGGCACGTTTGACCGAGATCTCGCGGCGGGTCGGCTTCCGGACTTCAGTCTCGTCGTTCCCGACCTCTGCCACGACATGCACGACTGCTCCATCGCTACCGGAGACGCTTGGCTGGGAACGTTTCTGCGGCCGCTTCTCCGGAGTTCCGCGCTCGGGAACGGGGCCGTCTTCGTCGTCTTCGACGAGGGCACCTCGAGCCAAGGGGGTGGTGGCCACGTACCGGCTCTTGTCCTCGGGCCACGTGTTCGTCCCGGCTCGCAGACCTCGACGCTGCTCGACCACTACGGGCTGCTCCGGACGATCGAGAGCACATGGCATCTGCCCTTGCTCGGACGCTCGCGGGGCGCGAGGCCGATCACAGGGATCTGGCGCTAGGGAGACGTTGCGGCGCGGTCGCTAGTCGCCCGCGACGTCGCGGCGCACGAAGACGAGGTACGCGGCTGAGAGCGGGAGCCCGATGTAGCGGGCACAGACCCAGGTGCGTGTGGTCAGCGGGCCGGTTCGAAGGCCCAGACCGCGTTGCCGCCGTCTCCGCCGAGCACGGCGATACGGCCGTCAGCCAACGCCACGGCAGCCGCGTTCGCGAGCACCCTCGGAAGACGCGCAGCGACCGACACTCGCCCGCTCGGCAGCTCGATGCGAAGGACGGAGCGCGAGCCGTCACCGCCGATGAGCCAGAGCGCACCCGACGCCGCGACCAGCGGCGCGTGGGCTGTCGGCCGATGGAGTGTCGCCACTCGCGACACTCGTCCCGAGCGCACATCGACTCGGTACACGGCGTCGGAGGCTCCGGACTCCGTGACGCCGCCCGCAACGTAGATCTGACCTCCGAGCGCCGCCACCCCCGCGTACCGTGTCCCGACCGGAAGACGCGCAACGACGTGCGTTCGGTCCTTGGCGTCGACACGAAGGACCGCGCTCGCGTACCGGGCTCCCGTGTAGCCACCCACGAGATACGTCCGTCCACGAACAACTGCGGCGCCGAGGTCCGAGAGTGGCTCGTCGAGCGGCGGGAGTCGTCGAACCCGGCGCGTCGAAGGATCGATACGGACGACGGCAGGCGAGGAGACCGACTCGCCTCCGCCGAACAGCGTCACCGCGCCGCGCTCCGGCAGGACCGCGGCCGCGTCGTGCGTCGGGGACGGAAGCGACCCGATGCGTACGAGGTGCCCGGGCGTGCCGGCGAGGATCTGCGACGACGAGACCCCGGCGACCAACCCTCCGAGCACGAGAACGCGCCCGTCCGGAAGCGCGACCGCAGCCAGTCGGGAAGTCGGGGACGGAAGCGATCCGATGCGCGTGACCGTCGACCCCGGAGCCTGTGCTCGCGGGCTGGCCGGAGGCCGCCGCACCGCCCGACCGACGAAGGCGGCATGCACGGCAGCGCTCGCGGGCAGGAAGTCCATCCCGTCGGGCTTGTCGAGGTAGCCCGGCGCGGCGGAAGCGACGTCGGTATGTCCGTACTGCCACACGATGCGGCTCGTCCGTGGGTCGACCAGCACGACCCGGTGGCGCCAGTCGTCGTTCACGGCAACGAGCCCATTGGGGAGTCGGATCGCGAGCGACGGACGATCGAGCCGGTTCGTGCCACTCGTTGCACCGAAGGACCAGACGATGCGGCCCGCCCGCGTCATCTCGACGACGCGGCCCGGAGTCGTGAACGCGCAGACAAGGATGTGGCCGTTCGGAAGGAGCTGCGCATCGGAGGGGTAGGTGACGGGCGTCCGAACAGACCAGACGAGCCGTCCGGAGCGGTCGAGCCGATCGACCCAGCCGCCGATCTCGGTCACCAGGATGCCGCCGTCCGAAAGCGGCGTGTCGCCGTTCGGGCTCGCGAATCCGCGAGGCGGATCGTGGACGCAGCTCCCGCCGAGCACGCGAAGAACCGATCCGTCGCGCCGGAGCTGGACGATCCTACAGTTCCTGATGTCAGCTACCGTCGTGACCCCGTTGGCCAGGCGGTAGGCGTCGTCCGGCGCGTTCAGGTATCCGCTCCCACGCCCCGGGACACCCGCATGGCCGTATGACCAGACGATGCGGCGCGTCCGCAGCGAGATCTCCCTGAGGGTGTCGTTGAACTCCTCGTTCGTGATGACTCCGCTGTAGCCCGGTGTGAAGAAGGCGTCGTCGGGCTCGCGGAGCCCCGCCCTGCGCCAGACGATTCGTCCGCTGGGGGAGAGCAGGAGCACACGGTCGTTGTTCCGGTCCGCCACGAGGAGGTACCCCGGTAGGATCCACGAGCGAACGACCGGGAGACGAAGGGCCGAGACCAGGTGGGTCGTCGAGGAGCGGGCGGCGGTGTCCGTTCGCGTCGGAGGTGTCGGGGGCGACGACTGGCGAGCATGATCGCCACACCCGGCCAAGACGACGACGCACAGACCGAGGAGAAGCGCACGCTTCACGGGGTCACGTTCCCACGCGGGTCCGGCACGCCTGCCCTCAGCCGGGACGATCGGGGACGTCGCACCAGCGCGGTGCGGTAACTGCGAGGGCGGCACAGAGCACGACGAGAGGCAACTCGACGAACAGCGCCAGCGTCGTCGCCTGCAGCACGTCCCGGGTCGGCTGCGCGGTCGTGATGTCGAACCACGCATCCGCGAGCAGGAACGCTCCCGCCGCGCTCGCAGCCATTCTCACTCGCACGTCCCGACGGAGCACGAGCCACCCCGTGACGGCGAGTGCCGCCGTCTCCATGACGTCGAGCCCGATCCACGCAATCGCCCAGTGCCGGGCGGACTCTGTCGCCGGGAGAGAGACGCCGAGCACGACCATCCACGGGAGGAGCACGGCCGCAGCGCCCAGCAGAGCCCATCCGGCCCAGCAAAACGGTGCTCCCGGGCGGGAGAGGTCGCCCGTGACCCGAACCCGAAAGTCCGTCATCTGCGGGCGCCGAGGCGGGTGAGCTGACCCTCGGCCACCATCGCCGCCAGCCCCACCCTCGGCAGCCCGAGAATGCGTTCGTATGCGAGGTACCGCGGCTCCCAGCGAGGCGAGAACTTCGCATTGAAGCGATAGAGGCTCTCGATCTGGAAGTAGCGATCGCCGAGCGACACCAGCTTTGCGAGGACGCGGTCGACGCGCCCGTTCGGCCGGGCGAGAACCCGGCCGAACGCGGCGAAGTTGAGCGAGAGCTCCTCGACTCCACGCTCGCGGAGCAACTCGACCGCCCGCACGACGAGGAACTCGGTCAGGCCGTTCGTCGCGTCACGGTCGCGGCGCATGAACGAGAGCGACATCGCCGGCCGCCCGAAGACCGGGACGAAGTGGAGAAAGCCCTTCATCGTTCCCGCATCGTCGCACGTGTAGACCACGACGCTTTCGTCCTGGTGCTCGCCTGCCAGGGAGTCCATCGCCATCGAGAATCCCCGCTCGGCGCGACCCTCGAGCCACAAGCTTGAGACGTGCTCGAGCTCCGCGAGCGCAGTGTCTTCGAGTGTCGCCAGCTCGACCGCATGTGCGGTGTAACCGGCCCTCTCGAGTCGGGTGACGGACTGTCGTATCTTGCGGATGCCACGGCCTTCGAGCGAGAAGTCGGCGGTCTCGAGTACCGCCTCGTCGCCGAGGTAGAGGGACTGAAGACCGGCGTCCCGCCAGACGGGCAGCAGCGCAGCGCTCGCACCGACCGCTGCGACCTCGAGCCCTCGCACCTCCGCGAAGGCGAGGGTCTCGGAGACGAGTCCCGCGAGTGCATCCGGCGGTCCGACAGGATCGCCCGCGATGAGCAGTGTCCGTCCTTCGACCCGATAGCCGAGAAAGGCACGCCCGTCGCTTCCGAAGAGGTAGTGCAGATCACGCCGCAGCTTGAAGAAGTCGAGCGTGTCGCGACCGTGAGCCCGGACGAGATCGCAGGCGGCGTCGTGCGCTGTGCTGTCGGGCAGACGTCGCGGCGCGCGAAGCGGTCTGAAGAAGAGGTACCCGGCAGCGACGATCGCTGCGAGGCCCGCAATGCCGACCGCGATCGGTACCCACGTCAACTCGTCGTGGAATGCAACCGAGGCATGCGTCCAGCCGACGAGATCGAGCGTGTCGAGCACGACCTGCGTGCGGCTCGCGCTTCCACCCGACCCGATCCACACGAGACCCGCAGTCGCAAGCAGGACGCCGAGGAAGGTGTTGGCGAAGAGCAGTGGTGAGCGCCAGCCAAGCCGCTCGTGTCGAACCACGAAGGAGTCGCGGCCCCACCAGAGAAACGCCGCTCCGGCCCAGCTGAGCACCGCCTCCTCGACGTCGAGGCCCTTGAGCACGTTGAGCACGCCGAGCGCGACGAGCAGCAGGGTCGCCACCTGCCACGCTCGCCGGCGACGGCCGCGCAGGTGGAACGCTGTCACGATCAGCGCGATGCTCACCGGGACGGCGAGCGTGTGGAACAGAGGGACGGCGCGAACCGGCTCCAGTTGCAGGAGCACGTGATGCCGCCACGTCACGTTCGGCGTCAGGGCCGAGACGAGGTTGACGACCCCGATCGCGAAAGCGACCGCCCCGGCGAGCATCGGTAGTCCGTCGGCGTACCTGAGCGCCCGGAGCGGAGCGAAGCGGCCGTGGACGCCGAGTCGCCATGCGCCGGTGTCACGGAGCGACGGCACGAGGTCTCGCCAGTCCTTGACCACCATCCAGATCCCTACAAGGGCTGCGAGGCCGAGCCAGGCGGAGTCCGGCGACAGGTGGACCAGCTGCCCTACGAGCAGAGCAAGCAGGAGCGCCAGCCCAGCGTGATACTCGTGAACGCGCCGGCCGAGTACGAAGAGCCGTGGCCCGCGCGGGTTCCGCTCGACCCGGAGGATCACCCTTCTCCGATCGGGCGTTCCCGGCCCAGGGTCCTTGTCGCGCGAACGCTTCCGCTGACGAGGCCGTCGGGGCGTGAGAGATCGAGGTCGATCGCAAGACGCAGGTCCTGCTTCTTTGAGTGCACCGAGGCGACGAGTTGCGAGCCGCGCAGTCCGACGATCTCTCCCTGGTACAGCGCCCTCTCGGCACCCATCCGCACGCGGCTTCGCTCCATTGCGACCCCACCGTCCATCAGCGGAGCGCCCTGGATGTAGATCTCGAGGTGATCGCGAGTGCCTCCGCGGAGCGCCCCGTCGATCCGGATCGTGACGCGGCCCGTCGGGTCGACGGGCTGGACGTCCAACGTGCCGTTGAACCTTGCGCGGAACGGAGTCCGGACCGCGCCGAAGCCCGCTCGGGTGACACTCGCCGGCAGCCTCCGACCGGCCCGCGCAGAAGCCACGGCGCGGTCGCCGGAGATCCCGCCCGCCCTCGCGCCCCAGTGCGCCGCGAGCGGTCCGGCGACAGCCCAGGTCGCCGTGAGGAGGACGAAGACACCTCCGACGGCGGCGAGGGCAGGGCGTCTCCGCTGCCCGCGTGCCGCGGGAACGAGAAGCCGGCGCCCCGCCAGCGCTCCCACGAGGACCACGCTCGAGGCGTAGACGATCGGGGCCCAGAGCGACCGCGTGTCGCTGCCGGTCCCGAGGCCGTGGATCGTTGCAGCGACGTACACGCCGTACGCGAGCACATGGATGCGCCGCCATGTGTCGTATCCGATGCGCGTGCGGAGTCGCGAGCTCAGCCAGACCGCGAGGAGGAGGTAGAGGGCAACGATCCCGAGCCCCATCCACACCGGCCGGTAGTGCGAGATGAAGGGGACGAGCACCTCGGCCAGGCCGAAACGCGTGAACGGGTCGACCAGCACAGCGACCACGTGGACGACGATGAAGACGAGGGCGAGCAGGCTCAGGTAGCCGTGCAGCTCGTTCGTGATGAGCCGCGGCCACTTCGGCTTCTGCCATCGGTTCCGCAGCACCAGCCCGACGCTGACCGCGACGCTCAGCAGGATGTACGCGGCGAAGCCGCCCGCCCTCGCCGTGTCCCACGTGATCGCGCTCCAGGTCGTCATGCCGCGTCCGGGAGGAGCGAGGGCCAGGCGCCGACGGTTCTCTGCGTCCCGTCACGGTAGGTGAAGCGCCCCGCGATGCGGTACCTCGAGAGGAGATCCGAACCGAGGCGTGATCCGAGCACGAAGCTCGCGGTGGCGGCGACTTCCGCGGTCTTGCAGCTCTCGGCGGCGACGGTCACCTCCTGCAGGTCGTTCTCCGCCGACTCGCCGGTCGCCGGATCGACGAGGTGGTGGCGTCGCATACCTCCCTGGAGCCAGGAGCGCCGCGCGACTCCCGACGTCGCGAGCGCGCCGCGAACGAGCGGTACGACCTGTCCCGCCGGATCCTCTCCGACGAGGACGGACCAAGAACGCAGCCCAGCGGGCAGGCCCCGAACCGAGAGGTCGCCTCCCGCGCTGACGAGCGCCGGTGCTACGCCACCCTCGTCCAGGAGCTCGAGCGCAGCGTCGACGGCCATGCCCTTTGCGATCCCGCCGAAGTCGAGCGCGCAGCCGACCGGAAGCGTGATCGTGCTCGATCGGGGATCGAGCTCGATCCACTGCCAGCCGCCGCCGCGCACGGAGAATCCCGCGACGGGCTCGGCCTCATGAGACATCCGCTCGAACGGTCTCGAGTATCCGATCCGAACGAGCTGGCGGAGAAGCGTCGGATCGAATGCGCCATCTGTGGCGCGGGCCCCCTCCACGCTCGCGCCGACGACCTCGAACAGCAGCGGGCTGACGGCAACGGGCTCGCCTGCGCGGGCGTTCAGCCGTGACAGATCGCTGTCTGCGAGGAACCTGCTGAGCGTCGCCTCCCAGTCCGCGAAGAGCTCGCGCACGGGCGTGATCGCCTCGCCGTGCTCTTCGGGCAGGAGAACCTGCACTTCCGTTCCCATCGCCGGGAAGCGATACGACCGCATCCCCCCGGGCTGCGCCAGCTCAGGAGACACTCGTCTGGGTGACCGGCGGCGGCGGGACCGCGCTCCCGACGAAACCGGCGCCTTGATCGTCAAACGCGAAGCCGTCTCCTCGCTGGTCGAAGAACGTCGTCGGCGTCGTGCGCGTCTGCGCGGAGGGCGACGGCAGCGCACTCTGACTCGAGGAGCCTTTCACCGTGTGCTGTGCCGCAAGACCGAACAGTGCCGCGAATCCGAGGACGGAGGCGATCGCGGAGCGGCGTTTGAGCAGCGACACGCGCGCGAACTGCCGTCGCCGGACGAGATCGTAATTCTGACCCGAATCTGCCACTCACCCGAGCGTAGGAGGACGAGATGAGAGGGTGATGAGACCACGCTAAGAGGGCGCTAAGCGGCGGCGCGCTCGGGGCTATGGCGTCATCGGTAGGCGGATCCACACGTCCGCGCCCCGATCGACGGCCGATGCGCCCGCGGTCCCACCGTGCGCACGGGCGACGAGCTCCACGATCGCGAGTCCGAGGCCGGTTCCACCACCCGTGCGCGACTCGTCGGCTCGGCTGAACCGATCGAAGGCGCGCTCAGCGAATTCGCGCTCGAAGCCGACGCCCTCGTCCGTGACATGGAACTCGAACCAATCGCTCGCCCGCACCACCCCCACGACGACCTCGCCTCGCCCGTGGACGAGAGCGTTGTCGACGAGGTTCCCGAGCGCCTGCTCGAGCCGCAACCGATCGGCCTCGAGCGTGGTTCCCGGCGTGACGTCCACCCGTATCTCTCTTCTCTCGGTCTTCGCGCGGGGACCGAAGCGCCCGGCGACGCCTTCGGCCAGCTCCGCAGGGTCCACAGACTCGAGGCGGAGCGGAAGCTCCCCCTGATCGGAGCGGGCGATGAGCAGCAGATCCTCGGTGATGCGGACGAGACGGTCGGTCTCGTCCGAGGCCGAGCGAACCGCCGCCTGGAGGTCGTCGCGGGAGCGTGGACGGCTCAGCGCCAGGTCGAGCTCTGCCTTGAGCAGAGAAAGCGGCGTCCGCAGCTCATGGCTCACGTCCGCGACGAACCGACGCTCATGTTCGGCGGCAGCGCCGATGCGGTCGAGCATGGCATTCAGGGTCTCCCCAAGACGGCGGATCTCGTCGTGTGGTGCGGGGACGGGAAGACGGGTTGTCGCCGTCGCGGACGAGATCGCTTCGGCCTCCCCGCGCATCGCCTCCACGGGTCGAAGCGCCCGCGCTGCGAGCCAATACCCGATGACGACCGCTAGCGCCACCCCCGCCAGCCCCGCGATCACAAGCTGAACGAAGAGGTGAGCCAGCGTGTCGTTTCGCTCCCGCAGCGACGAAGCGACGACCACCGCGACGGTGCGCTCTCCGAGCGTCAGCGGCTCCGCGACGAGTCGCCAGTCGCCTTCGAGCCCTGGGACATCTCCGTCGCGTGTCACCTGCGCACCGGAGATCACACGCTGCGCCTCGGCCGCGGAGAGCAGGGGGCGCAAGGTCAGGCCGGCGCCCGTCAGGAGTCGGCCGTTTGCATCCAGGAACTGCGAGAGCACGTGGGTCTCCGGATCGACGGTGGGCTCCGACGGGCCGGCTCCGCGCTCCGCGCGCGTCCGGAGTTCCTCGAGCTGCGCCTGCAGATCTCTGTTCACGGCCGCGGTGAGCGAGCCCTCGACGCGGACGAAGACGAACGCGCCCATCGCTGCGAGCACCACGCCCATCACGAGCGCAAAGGCGAGCGCGAGGCGCAGCCGAATCGGAAGCCGGCTCACGGCTCGTCCGCGCGCAGGCGGTAGCCCACGCCACGCACGGTCTCCAGCAGGTGGGTACCGAACGGACGATCGATCTTCTCGCGCAGATAGCGGACGTAGACGTCGACCACGTTCGAACGCGGTTCGTAGGCCACGTCCCAGGCGCGCTCGATCAGCTGGAGGCGCGAGAGCGCCTCCCCGGGGCGACGCATGAACGCCTCGAAGAGAGCGAACTCCTTGGCGGAGAGGTCGAGCTCGACCTCTCCGTGCCATGCACGTCTCGTCGCGGGATCCAGGCGGAGGTCGCCGACCTCGAGCGCGGTCGGCCGGGCTATCGGCGCGCGCCTCACGAGCGCCCTGAGCCGAGCGTTCAGCTCGTGGAACGAGAAGGGCTTCGTCAGGTAGTCATCTGCGCCGCTGTCGAGTCCGGCCACTCGATCCTCGACGGCGTCCCGCGCAGTGAGCATGAGAACCGGCGACCAGACCCCCGCCTCCCGCAGCTCGGCGCACACCGCAAAGCCGTCGCGCTCGGGAAGCATGACGTCGAGCACGATCACGTCGTATTCGACCGCTCGGGCCATCCAGGACGCATCCGTTCCGGTCCCGGCGAGATCGACGACATGGCCCTCCTCGCCGAGCCCGCGCTTTAGCAGCTCCGCCAGCTTCACCTCGTCCTCGACGACCAGCACACGCACGCTCGACATTGTCGCGGGGCCGGTCCGTGGCTGCGCGAAGGGCCTACATCCGAGTCACACGAGGCGACTGGAGGCCATACGAAGACGTTGGCCGAAACCTCTTCCTAGGCTGAAGGGCCGCTCTCATTGCGCTCTCATCTCCGCCTGCTGAGCTACGCCCCGTGGCCTTACAGCTCGAGCGTGATCGCGATAACGGCAGGCCGAGGCTCGTACGACTGTTCCGTGGCGGCATCGTAGGCAACTCTCGATTGACCGCGACCACCGCGGCCGTGCTGCTCGTGCTGCTCGCCGCAGAGGGCGCCACGATCCCGTTCGTGCGGCAACAGCTGACGGCGCACATCTTCCTCGGGCTGCTCCTGATTCCGCCGGTACTGCTCAAGCTGGCGAGCACCACATGGCGGGTCGCCCGGTATTACCTGGGCGCGGTCGACTATGTGGCGAAGGGTCCGCCCCCGGCTGTGATGCGGCTACTGGTCGCGCCGCTCGTCGTAGTTTCGACGATGGGCGTCTTCGGTACGGGTGTGCTGCTCCTCCTTCTGCACCCTCAGCGCGGGATCATCCTCGGCCTGCACAAGGCGAGCTTTCTCGTCTGGTTCGCGGCGATGTGCGCGCACGTACTCGGCCACATACTGAAGGTGCCGGGGCTCGCGCGCGCCGACCTCGACCGTGATCTGCCCGGCGCGTCGATGCGTCACTTCCTGGTTGCTGGGGCGATCGTCGCCGGGCTGATCATCGCGATCGCCGGACTGCCAGCGGCCCACAACTGGGCCGACTGGGCCGCACTCCACCATCGGGATGACGGGTGAGCCAATGCCCGGTGCGAACTCGAAACTGCGCCCTCCGCCAGGCTCCAGCCGGTCGAACAAGTTCGCGGAGATGGGCGCGCCGCTCCGCTAACAGGCCCCAGCCCGACTAACGCGTTCGCCGGGGGTGGGTACCCTCGCACCTTCTATTGCGCGCACGCATGCGCGTATAGGGTCGGTCGTTCCTAAGCATGGAGGTTGGAAGGATGAGCATTCTTGTCCGCTTCACCGGGGCATCAAACATGACGGCCGAGAAATACGACGAGACGCTGCCACGCATCGAGGCATCGGGTGAATTCCCGCCTGACGGGATGGAGTACCACGTCGCTTTCAGCTCCGGCGGCAGCTTTCGAGTCAGCGAGATCTGGGACTCGTTAGAGCAGTTTGAGGCTTTCGGTCAACGGCTGATGCCGATCCTCACCGAGGGCGGCGTAGAGCTCGCAGGCGCACCAGAGATCATCGAGGTCCACAACATCATCAAGCGCTAGGGCTGAGCATCCCGTGAGAACATACGTTCGTGACAGCGGAGGCCCACGCGCACGTCCGCTTCCGCCGAGCGATCGAGCGCCGAGCACTCTGGGCGGCCGAGGACGCTGCCCGCGAGCTCCCGGCGCTCTCGCTCGAGGATGCGCTCCAGCTAGTTCATCTGTACGCAGAGCGAGAGTCGCCCAAGTACGAGAGGGCGGCGCTGCGGTGGGTCGAGCGCTACCTGACCGAGCGCTCGCCGAGACTTCGACACTTCGCGGAGATCACGACGAGGCTTGCGAAGCGTGTGCCCGAGTGACACCCGGGCGCTCCGAGGACAGCGGTAGTTCTCCGAATGAGGATCCGCGCGGCCGCGGATTGCGCAGTTGGACGGCGGAGTCACGCTCGGGGTGTGAGAGTCGCCGTGCTCCTCGTATTCGTACTCGTCGCCGCGACGGTCGGCGCGACCGGCTCGCGTGCGGCGGTCGACGACTCGGTGCGGGTGAAGGTGTACTTCCCACGGAGCGCGACCTCGGTGCGCTGTGACCGTGTATTCGCTCGGGCGCGCGCCGTGCGTGCGCCGCGGATCCTCACGGGAGCGATCCGAGCGCTGCTCCGCGGCCCGACCGCGGCCGAGCGAGCGAAGGGGTACGGCGGATGGTTCTCGTCCAGAACGGCGGGCCGGCTCCGGAACGTGAGTGTCGACCGGGGCATCGCGCGAATCGATTTCGAGGACTTCTCCCGGCTGATGCCAAGCGCCTCGTCGTCGTGCGGGAGCGCCCTTCTGCTCGCCCAACTCGACCGGACTGCGCTGCAGTTCGCCACGGTGCGGCGGGCGGTCTACTCGTTCGGCGGGAGCACGCAGGCCTTCTACGAGTGGCTGCAGCGCAGCCCGCCGGCAGGCTAGGCGGCCTCGATCTCGGCGGGCGAGGGCTGAAGGCGCGCAACGTCACCCAGAACCTCCGGCTGCCGCGTCCGCAACGCTGGATATCAGCCGAGCAACGAGCGGAAGCCTTCAGAGCCGAGGTACGACTTGATCTGGGAAGCCGGAGTTCCGTGAGTGGCGGGGGATGGTGCGACGGCTGTATGAGACTCGTCGGTTGGACGGTCAGGCGCCGCGAAATCAGGACGCGCCCCGCGAAGCGTCGTAGGCTTGCCGAGTGACGCGGGAAGACGAGATCGCGCACCGAGCCGCGACCGAGGAACGTCTCCTCGGTCCCGCTCTGACTGCCGAGCTGCTCTCACCAAGGCAAGGCATAGCGCACGAGTGTGCGGGGAGTCATCTGATGGGCTTCGGCTTCGAGTTCGAGACCGATGCGGATGACATCGTGGGCTGCTACTGGAAGGAAGGGGTGAACGTCGGAGTCAGCGGCATGCTTCGCCACTATCCGAGCAAGGACATCACCATCCCCGTGCTGGCAGTCGGCGAGAACGCGGCCTGGAGCGCGATCAAGGCCATCGACGACGCCGTCGGGAACGTCTGATTCGGCTCGCGCCCGGCCTAGGAGTTCGCTGGAGACATCGCCGTGGCGTGGGCCAGTGTGCGCGTCCCTTGAGCCGGCTCAGCGCTCAACTGCTGCCGCGGAGCGTCTGTTGCCAGGAGACGGCGAACGAGCGACCGTCCGCCGAGACGGACGAGGGGACTGCGCCATGCGTGTTCGCCGGAAGCCCGAAGTTCGTCTGTGCTGCCTGATCGGGGGCGAGCACGATGGGAGCCGAAGACCAGATCGGATCGGAGAGCGTGCCCGGATGTCCATTTGCAACGGCCGTCGCATTGGTGAACGAGGTCGTGCCGAAGTTCGGCAGCGACACCACAGCGCACCGACTGTTCGACGAGCAGAGCGAGGGGGCCTCCGCGATCCACTCAGCAGAGCTCGTGTCGAGGGGCGAGACCGAGTTGAAGGTCTTCGAGAAGCGCTTGTGCGTGCTCAGGTTCTTCAGGGTTACGGTGACCTTCGTGCCCGAGACGAGCACCGCGCCGGTCATCCGGTCTCCCGGACGAACCTTGAGCTTGACCATGACGGGTCCGGCCGGGACGAACTCGTACCAGGCCGAGTAGGTCGCTTTCCCGCTTCGGTTGCAGTCACCCTCGGTGCCTGTCTGCTCGAGCGCGAGCGAGGAGTCCTGCGAGCCGCCGAGTCCCACCCAGAACGCCGCCGCACCGACCTCGCCCGCGGAGCACGTCACCTGCGGCTGCACCCACGATCCTGCGACGTCGGTGAACGACAGACCACCATTCGCGGTCGGTCGCTGCGCGTCGCCTGCGCCGGTGGCAACGTAGCCGGCCCAGTTCGAGCTAACCGCAGTGTCCATCACGCGTCGCGAGCCGAACCGCATGGTGGCGGATGACTTCGTGGATGAAGAGGCGCTGCTCGCGGCTCCTACCGCAAGGAGAGCCAGCGATGCGAGCACAGCGATCTGTGTCGTCCGGCGGAGCACGGCACTTGAACGTAGGGGGGAAGGCTAAGAGACGCCTGAGAGTGAGGTGAAGCTCCGGTTAGGGAGCCGTGCCTGCGCGAGTGTTCAGAATACTCTACGCAAGTGCGGATCTGATGCCAGGTGGTGCAGCGCACCACCAGAGGAGATGCTTCTTGCCTGGGCCAGTGTTCACGAACGTTCCCTGAGCAAGGGCCGCGCTGCCGTGATCTACCGAGGACTTGGGCCGAGACAGGAGAAGGCCCGCGTTGGGGCGGGCCATCTGGTCTGGACCGTGCGGGTACTTTTCGTTCAGGCTCGTGCAGTTCTGGAGAGCGGCGGTGCGGCATCGAACACAGCTAGCGCAGCGCCCGCTGGGTGGCGAGCAGCACCGCAGCGGCGGCCACGAGAGCCGTAGCTCGGTTCATTCCAGCCTACGGCCGGACCCAACCCCAACAAACGGACATGTCTGACACGGACCGCCAGATGCACGATGATCAGAGTCGTCCATGCGCGTCGCATGCCTCGTCCTGGCGATCGTTGCCGTCCTCTTCACGGCACCGAACACGAGATCAGGCGGTGGAGCGACCTACCGCATCGACCACGTGACCGACGGAGACACGGTGGTGCTCCAGAACGGCGAGAAGATACGGCTCGTCCAGATCGACACGCCTGAGGTCTTCTTCGGCATCGAGTGCTATGGCCCGCGGGCCTCGGCTACGACGAAGCGGCTGCTACCCGAGGGCACGCGCGTGCGGCTGCTGTCCGAGCCGGCGACCGATCGCATCGACGGCTACGGGCGGCTCCTGCGCTATGTCGTGCGAGCGGAGGACAACGTCGACATCAACATCCGTCTCGTCGCTCTCGGCGCAGCCCAGCCCTACTTCTACAAAGGGCGCAGGGGCATGTACGCGAACCGCCTCGAGGCTCTAACGAAGCGTGCTCGAGCGAAGCATCTTGGCTTGTGGGGTGCGTGCCCGCGGACGAAGTACGACCCGTACGCGGGCGTTACCACAGAGCGCTAGGTCAACGGAAGTCGAGTCTTCCACTCGGCGACATCAGCCTCGATCCTGCGCAGCGTGTGGAGGACTTCTCATCGTGGCTCCACATGGCGCTCGGGTTCGCCGCTGCAGACGTCTACCCTGCCGTGGAGCATGCAGGTCGACTACGAGATCGCGGTCGCCGGTGGAGGGCCCGCCGGGCTCACTGCCGCCCTGGTCGCAGCGCGTCACGGACGCAGCACGGTTCTGGTCGATCCGCTCGGGTCCGGCGGCGCGATACTGAACACCGAGCGAGTCGAGGACTTTCCGGGCTTCCCGGAGGGCGTGTCGGGCTTCGAGCTCGGCCCTCGTATCCAGGAGCAGGTCGCGGACGCCGGCGGCGCGTTCGAGATGAGCGAGGTGATGCGCATCGAGCCGCGCGACGGCGACTGGCGCCTGGTGACCGACTCCGGCGAGATCTTCGCTGCCGCCGTCGTCGTCGCCACCGGAACGAGGCCGCGCAAGCTCGGCGTCGCTCGCGAGGACGAGTTCGACGGCAAGGGCATCAGCCATTGCGCGAGCTGCGACGGCCCCCTGTACCGAGGTAAGACCGTCGCGATGGTCGGAGGCGGGGACTCGGCCCTGCTCGAGGCGCTCGAGCTCGCGCCGCATGACATTCGAGTGGTGCTCATCGACGCGGACGAGAGCCTCGGCGGCCAGGAGACATATCGCCGGCGCGTGCTCGAGAGCGCATACGTCGATGTGAGGCACCGCACCGTGATCGACGAGATCCTCGGCGACGGAAACTTGGAGGGCGTCCGTGTACGCGACCTCGCGACCGGCGAGTCCTCGACCGTGCCGGTCGACGGGATCTTTGTCCACGTCGGTCGCCTACCGAACACGGCGATGCTCGACGGAGTCCTGGCGCTCGACGAGCACGGGCGCGTGCCCACCGACATCTGGATGCGCACCGAGCTGCCCGGTCTCTTCGCCGTCGGCGACATCCGAGCGAACGCCGCGGGTCAGGCGGTCTCGGCCGCAGGCGACGGCGCCACCGCCGCCATCGCCGCACACCGCTACCTCGCCGATCGCACGCAGTGAGGGCCTGGCGGCTCGCCGACGCGTTCGGGATCGACCGACTCGAGCTCGAGGAGCGGCCGGACCCGGCGCTCGGGAACCGCGACGTACGCATCCAGGTACGCGCTGTCTCGCTCAACTATCGCGACATCGCAATGGTCGAGCACGGTGTCTCTCCACGCGGAGTACAGCTTCCGTTGCTTCCCTGCTCGGACGCCGCCGGAGAGGTCGTCGAGATCGGCACCGGCGTCTCCCGCGTGAAGGTGGGAGACCGTGTCGCGAGCACGTTCTTTCAGGGCTGGCTCTCGGGCGACTCGCCGCCGCCCGGCGCCGCGGCGCTCGGAGGTGCGCTCGACGGTGTGCTCGCCGACTTGGTGGTCCTCCACGAGGACGGCCTCGTCTACCCGCCCGGCCACCTCACCGACGAGGAGGCCTCGACCCTCTCGTGCGCGGCCGTGACCGCCTGGCACGCGCTCTTCGTGAAGAGCAGGACGAAGCCGGGGGACACGATCCTCGTACAGGGAACAGGCGGAGTCTCGATCTTTGCGCTGCAACTCGGGCTCATGGGTGGAGCACGCGTGGTCGCCACCTCGTCGAGCGACGAGAAGCTCGAGCGCGTGCGGGCGCTCGGCGCGTGGGAGACGATCAACTACGTCACGACGCCCGAATGGGCGGACAGGGTGCTCGAGCTCACCGGAGGCACGGGCGTCGACCACGTCGTCGAGGTGGGAGGCTCGGCGACCACGGATCAGTCGGTCAAGGCGACCCGGCCGGGAGGAACGGTCTCGCTGATCGGCGTGCTCACGGGCCACGACGTGCGGGTCGACCCGCACCCGATGAGCTTCAAGGGCCTCCGCGTCCAGGGGATCGTCGTCGGGTCGCGCGCGATGTTCGAGGACATGAACCAGGCCATCTCCGTCAGCGGCACGAGACCCGTGATCGACCGCGTGTTCCCCTTCGCGAAGGCGCGCGATGCGTTTCGCCATCTCGAGAGCGCCCGCCACGTGGGCAAGGTCGTGATCTCGATCTAGCTCTCTAGCGCCAGTCGTCGATCGAGACCGTCGCGTTCTTCCCCTTGTTGGTTCGGAACTTCGCGCGCATGGGCGAGCCCATGAAGACGCTGAAGTGCCCGTTCGTCTCGCCGCCGACGACGACGATGTTGATCCGGTTCGGCTCGAAGACCGGGATGAGCTCGTCAGGCGGAGCGTGCCAGTAGCTCGCGAACGGCTCTACTCCAGCCTCGACCTCCTCGTGGATCAGGTTCAGCATCACGTGGTCCCAGTAGCGGCGCTGCGGGATTCGTGCGTTCTCGTGGATCCACTGGGCGATCTTCTCCTTCGAGTCGAGGCCACGCTCGCAGAACTCGCGGGCCACGATCGGGTCGAGCACGAGCGTGCATCCCATCCCCGGCTCGAGACCCGAGATCATCGCCACGAGCTTCTCCTGCCAGTAGGCGCGCAGGTACTCGGCCCAGACGTTTCCCCAGATGTACGAGACCGTGACGGTGCTGTCGTCCTTGTCGTAGCCCCACTGCACGTGGTACGGCTCCCACGGGCTCGCCTCCTCGTTCTCGGCGAAGGTGATGCAGTTGTAGGAGAAGTTGGAGCCCTGCGAGCCGCCGTAGGAGACACCCGGCACCGAGCCTCCCTGGAGATTCTGCGAGAGGAGGCCGAACGCCCTGCCGATCACGGAGTTCGCGTAGTTGTACGGCCCCAGTGCTCCGACCCCGCTGTTCATCCCGATCTCGTTTCGGATCGGCCCGTTGACGACGACCATGTTCCCCATCGACGACATGCTGCTCTGGCGGCCGGTGTCGCCGCTCGAAGCGAGTGCGAGAAGGACGGGGAGGTGCTCAGGCGCGGCGCCCGCCATCACGGCGTTGATCGCGACCTTCTCGACGTCGAAGTGCCAGTACTCCATGCCGATCGTCGGGCGGAGCTTGCCGACGATCTCGTCCCGCGCATGACTCGTTCCCGTCAACATCTGTTCGACGCGCTCTTCGGTGGGGAGAATGATCGGCAGGAAGTCCGTGTAGCGCCGCTCCTGGAAGAGCGCATGCATCTCCGCTTCGCCGTCCGCTTCGACGTAGCGCGGCGTCGACCGGTCCCAGCCCTCACCGCGCAACTCGTCGGCGGGAATCGGACGCGTGAGCTGCTCGAAGACCTCCGCCATGAACGGTTGCTCGTGGATCGGGTCGTTGCCCTCGACGTACTCGCGCAGCCCGGCTGGCGACGTGTTCATCAACGGCGTCGGCACGAATACCTGCCGCGCGCTCGGCATCCCGCTCGACTTCACGGCGTTTTGCACGAGGCGCGCGAACACATGCACGTGCACGCCCACGGTCGGGACGCCGTACTTCGACTCCAGATCGACGACGTGGCCGGAGACCTCCGGCGCGCAGCCCGGTCAGGTGCCGACGCCGATGATGGCCGCGTCGCCGTCGGCCTGGATGCGCTCGCACAACTCCGGGTCGGGGATGTGTTGGTTCCGCCAGCGCACGACTTCGGTGTCGATCGTCGGCCTGTGCTCCTCGAACCAACCGTGCAGCTGCGCCATGAAGTTGTCCGAGTTCGCGAACCCGACGTCGACGAGGTAGAGCTTTTTCCCGTCCAGCGTGTCGAGGCCCGGTGCCATCCCCCGCGCATCAACCTCGGGCGGGTACCCCTCAGGATTCAGGACCTTGAATCTGGCCACCTAGAACCTCCTCGAACCGGGGTCGACGATGCTACCAAGCAAGCACTTCCCCACTTCAGCTCGCAGAGCTGTGGCGAGGCGGCGGGCTCGCTTCTGCGACCGAGACCTGCTGTTCGCCGAGGTAGCTGGAGATCAGGAGCTCGCGGTCTGCCTGCAGGACCCCAGCTCGGTCCGAGAGGACGATCTCTCCGTGGGAGAGCACGTACCCGCGGTTTGCGATCTCGAGGGCGAGCTGGATGTGCTGCTCCACGAGAAGCACGCCGCAGCCAGACTCGGTCGCGTACTTGTGCACCACCGGCAGCAGGCCCTCGACGATGACCGGCGCGAGCCCCAGCGAGAGCTCGTCGAGCAGGAGCAGCCGGGGCCGGGACGCGAGCCCGCGGGCGATCGCGAGCATCTGCTGCTCGCCGCCCGAGAGCAGCCCGGCGCGGCGGGTGCGCAGCTCCTCGAGCTTCGGGAAGTACTCGTAGGCCGCTTGCTCGTCCGGCCGCTTGCCCTCGAAGCCGAGCCGGAAGTGCTCGGTGACGGTCAGGCCGTAGAAGATGCCGCGCCCCTCGGGAACGTGCGCGATCCCGAGCCGCGCCCGCTGCGTGGGTGAGACACGCGCGAGGTCACGACCGTCGAACGTGACACTCCCGCTCATCGGAGGCACGAGCCCCGAGATGACTCTCAGCGTCGTCGTCTTGCCGGCGCCGTTGGCGCCGAGCAACGCGACCACCTCGCCCTCACCGACGGTGATGTCGAGGCCACGTATCACCGCCGCCCGCTCGTACCCGGCCGTCAGCCCCTCGATCGTCAGACGCGCGTCGGTCACGGTGCGTCGACCACGGGCGCCAGTTCGCCCGCCGCGCTCCCGAGATAGGCCTTGATCACCTGCGGATCGCTGCGAACGACGTCGGGCGAGCCATGAGCGATCACACGTCCGAACTCGAGCACGACCACGTAGTCGGAGATGCCGAGCACGAGGCCCATGTCGTGGTCGACGAGGAGCATCGACGTGCCCGCGTCGACGACTCCGCGCAGATGGCGCGCGAGCTCCTCGCCTTCGCGTGCGTCCAGACCCGCCGCCGGCTCATCGAGGCACAGCAGCCGCGGCTCCGCGGCGAGCGCGCGTGCGATCCCGACCAGCTTGCGTTGTCCCTGCGAGAGGTCCTCGGGCATCTCGTCCATCGTCGACTCGAGACCGAGCAGCTCGAGAGCTGCATCCGCCGCCTTCGTGGTCGTGACCGGCCTGGAGACCGACTCCTTGATCGTCGCCCAGGCCGAGGGCCGGTAGGACGCGACCGCCATGTTCTCCTTCACGCTGAGGTCGTCGAAGAGCTCGATCGACTGCCACGTCCTGGCGAGGCCTCGCCGGGCGCGAGCGTGCGCCGCCATTCGGTCCAGGGCGTGCCCGTCGAGCTCGACTTGCCCCTCACAGGGAACGAACCCCGAGATGGCGTCGATGAACGTCGTCTTGCCTGCCCCGTTCGGCCCGATCAGCCCGACGAGCTGTCCCTCCTCGACCTTCAGGTCGACCTCGTCGAGTGCCCGCAGGCCGCCGAACGAGACGGAGATGCCGGTTGCAGAGAGGACGGTCGTGGCGTGGTCCTGCGACGCCGGCTTCCGGCGGAGTACGGCAGCCGTGGGCATCGGGGAAGGTGCCGATGCGCGATCGGCGGCCGCCGTCTCTGCGGCCGCCTCGGCTGCGAGCCGCTTCTTCTGCTGCTTCTTCTTGTACCCCGTTCCTGCGATGCCCTCAGGGTTGACGAGCAGCGTGACCACGAGCGCGATTCCGCCGATGAGGAACGCCCAGTTCCCTGAGAGCCCGAACGCTCTGTCGAACGTGTGCGGGAGGAGGCCCTCCGTCGCGCCGATCCCGGCGATGATCGCGCCGGAAACCATGGTGATGCCGCCGAAGTACGTGAACGCGATCAACGCGAGCGCCGCGAGTGCCCCGAAGCGGCTGTAACTGACCGATCCGAAGTTGTACGCGTAGAGCGCGCCGGCCATTCCGGCAACGAACGCGGCGATGCCGAAGCCCGTGAGCTTCGTGTTGCGAACGTTGATGCCGGCCGCTGCTGCGGCGCGCTCGTTCGAGCGCACGGCCAGCATCCGCTGCCCGAGGCTCGCGCGCCGCACGTTGGCGACGAGCAGGCCGAGAAGAATGACGGCGGCGAGGACGAGGAAGCCGAAGACAGGACTCGGAATCTTGTCGTCCAGGCCCCTGAAGGACGCGTCCGGAGACAGGTCGAGCCCCCCGAGCTCCGGCTGCTTGACGGGCGACCCTGTTGCCTGGCCGCCCCAGCGCTCGTTCAGGAAGCCGAACTGCTCGAGCGCCACTGCGGCCGCGAGCGTCACGACGACGAGACTGACCCCCCGAACCCGGAGTGCCGAGACGGCGATGATCAGACCAACGATCGTCGCCGTCGTGGCTCCGATCAGAAGCGAGATCGGAAACGACGCCCACACGCCGCCGAGGTCGGTCGTCAGGTGGGACATCGTGAAGCCCGCGACACCAGCGAGCGCGAGCTGCACGACGGAGATCTGGCCGACGAAGCCGACGATGACGACGAGCGACAGGCAGATGAGGACCCCCAGCAGCGAGTTGATCGTGGCTTGGCGGAAGTCGTACGGGAACACGACCAGGGCGACTACTCCCGCGATCGCCGCAATCACGCTCCACCTCAGCAAGCGCTCGGGCCGGGGCACGGTGGGAAGACGCCTCTCGACGAGCTCTCCGCGCCCGGGGAGGTTTGCTCCTCGCACGAAGAGAGCGAGGACGACGACGAGGAAGACGAACAGCTCCGGTAGTCCGTGGATCGGGGTTCCCGAGGAGTCGGTCGGGAACCAGGTTTGCGTCGACCAGTAGAGGAGAAGCGACTGGATCGCGCCGATCGCGAGCCCGGCAAAGCAGGCGATGAAGAACGACGTGAACCCGGCGAGAAGGGCAGCCGCCAGAGCCGGCACGACCTGGAACGCCAAGGTCTGCGAGTCGAGCGCGATGAGAGGCGCCACCAGCACACCCAGCCCGCCGGCGACGACGCAGGCAAGGACGGTGTTCATGATCGCGAGACGGCTCGGAGACAGGCCGACGAGCATCGCCGAGACCTCGTTCTCGGACGCCGCTCTCGTCGCCAAACCGAACGGAGTCCAGCGGTAGAGCGCCGTCAGCAGCGCGGCGACGAGGATCACGATCCCCGCCAGCAGGAACCGGTCCTTCGGCACCACGCGGTCGAAGATCGTCACGGTGTCGGTTGGCAGGACCGACGGCGCCGACTTCAGGCTGTTGCCGAAGATCAGGACCATCGCGGACTCGAGGACGAGCAGGAGCCCGAGTGACGCGGCCAGCTTGGCAAGCGGCGCAGTGTTTCGGAGCGGACGAAAGATCGCGAGCTCGATGAGGACGCCGAACACGGCCATGGAGGCAACCGTGAGAACGAAGGCAGGCGCGGTCGAGAGCTCGAAGCCGAAGAAGCCGGTCCTGAGCGCCCAGAAGATGTACGCGGCGACCATCGCGATCGCGCCTGCGGCGACATTGATCACGCCGGATCCCCGGTAGATGAGGACGACGCCGAGCGCGATACTCGCGATCAGCGCGCCCGCGCCGAGCCCGAGAGCCGCGTAGAGGAGGTCGTCACGCATGGGTCACCGACTCACGAATGTGGCGGGCCCGGTTGTTACCGAGCCCGCCGTTGCTTCCGTCTCGTGCGTCTACTTCGCTCCGGGCGGCTTCAGCCAGCCCGTGACGGTCTTCCACTTGCCCTTGCCGACGTAGTTGTAGAACTGGGTCTGATTACCGCACGCGGCCGGCTCTCCAGCCGACACCTTGCCGCAGGCGATGTCCGGCGGCCCGAGGATGGTCGGGCCCCTGAAGGCCTTGAACCCGGCGCTGATCGTCGCGGGGCTGAGCTTCGCGTACGGGATCGCGTTCATGATCTTCACGGTCGCGAGCAGCTCCTCCCAGGCGGCTTCCGAGAAGACCCAGAGCATGTTCGGCACCGTGGTTCCGTACTGGAGGCCCTTCTTGAGGTACAGCTTCGACTGTGGCCCCGGCTGGTTCACGAGCGTCTGGGCGATGCCGTAGGTCCACGTCGGGATGTCGCCGGCCGCGTACGCGGCACGGGGGATGAACGTGCAGATCGGAGTCGACAGCACCGGCTTCGTGTAGTTGATCTGGTCGAGCGCCCTGGCGAACGGCACGCACGTGGTGAAGCCGAGGGCGGCGATGATCATATCCGAGGAGCTCGCCTGCGTGGCCGGCCCGATCAGGTCGGTCGCGAGCGGCGGGACGCCGATCATGGTGACCTTCCTCCCGATCTGCCGCATGGCCTTCTGAAGCGCCTGCGCCGCGGTGATCGCACCTGGGTCGGTCGGATACACGATTGCCACCGTCTTCACCTTCGGGAGCCTCTGCTTTGTGTAGGTGCCGAAGGGACCCAGCACGCTCGTCTGACTGCCGTTCAGGAAGTAGGTGTTCTTGGCCGTCGGATCTGCGGCATTGGCGGTCACCAGGCCGATGATCGGCTTCGTGCCCTTGACCGTCGCGTAGATCGACTGGTTACCGATCGTGACGAACCCGAAGAGGATGGCCTTCGTTGCCTTGTCGTTGACCATCTGCTGGCCGCAGCGCACGCCTTCTTCCTCTGCCTGGGCGATCAAGCACTCGTTCAGCTTGAGCGGGTGCCCATGGACGCCGCCGAGCTCGGCGTTCACCATGTTCACTCCGGCCTCGATGACGCTCTTCGCCTGTGGAAAGTTCAGGTTCGGCGGACCGCCTTGGACGTTGATGAATCCGAGGGTGACGGGAGCCAGGTTCGCCTTCGCCTTGCCCTTCCCCCCGACGTAGAGCTGGTAGTTGAGGACCTGTGGCGGCGGAAGCGCACCCGTCGCGGCGACGGCTGTGATCGCCGCTGTAAGTGCGGCTGCCACAGCGAGAACGATGGTCGCACGTCGCCGTCGGGCGAACGCGACGATGTTAGTGGCACGCATAGCTGACTCCTTCTGCCTGCTTCGACATGCTTACCGAAGTGCCCGTACCCCTCGCAAGCCTTCCCAGGCGCGCAGGACTCTCATCTGGCTCGCGGCTTCGCTCTACCTGCCCGCTGACTGGCGCGATGTACAAGTCCAGCGAGAGTAACCCGCTCGCGACGAAACTGTCAACGAAACTGTGAATGAGCGCAGAGCTCGCTACTTCCAGATTCGTCGCGCGACGTCGCCGACCAGGCGCAGCTTCGCCTCCTGCTCATCGAGACTCATCGTGCGCGCGATCTCGCCCGACGCGAAGCCGCACTGCGGGCTGATGGCGAGGCGCTCGAGCGGCACGTACCCGCTCGCCTCCTCGACCCGGGCCACGAGGTCCTCGGGATCCTCGAGCGTCCCGTTCTTCGTCGTGACGAGCCCGAGCACGACCTGGTGGTGGGGCAACACGTCCGCTAGCGGGGAGAAGGTACCCGCGCGGTCCGAGTCGTACTCGAGCAGGAGTCGGTCGAGGTTCTTCAGGCGAGGGAAGACAGCCGTCGAGATCGCCTCGTAGCCGCCCGTCGCCGCCCACATGCCACCGGGTGCGTTCCCACGGCACATGTGCATCGCGCGTGTGACGCCGGTCAGCCCCTCGAAGACCATGCTGTCGAACTCGGCGTCCGCGACGAGCTCGTGCGCCATGTCGTGCCCGTGCTCCTCGAAGGCCGCACGGTTGCCCGGATCGATGTGCCACTGCGCGTAGTTGGGCGCGTCGATCTGGATGTAGTCGCAGCCGAGCTCGACGAGCCGGTCGACGACGTGCTCGCGCAGGATGCGGGCGACGTCGCGGATGAACTCGTCCGACGTCGGATACGCGTCGCTCGAGTAGTCGGGGTGCCAGTAGATCCGGTGCCAGCTCGGCGCGGGGATCGTGTACTTCGCCCGCACGGTGGCGTTCGCCTTCAGGAACGCGTACTCGTCCGTGACGATGTCGCGGTCGACCTCGAGACGACGCGTGACGAACGGCTCCTGAGGCGGCAGCCCCGACGTGTCGGCCGGCTCGCCCGCACCTGTCTTCCAGAGGTCGCGCCAGCCGGACTCCGCGTCGAGGAACTCGAAGCCGCTCACGGGCGGCTGGAAGATCGGGTCGTGGAAGATCGGAATCAGCGCGATCCATCCGTTCCGCCGGTACTCGCCGTCCGTGATTGCCCCGATCCCCGCGTTCTCCTGAAGGGCGATCGCCTCGAGGACTGCCCGGTCCTCGAGCGCGCTCAGCTCGCCGGCGTCGAAGGTGCCAGCGCGCGCCGCGTCCCTCGCCTCGCGCAGGTACTCGGGCCGCAGCAAGCTGCCGACGACATCTGCTCGAACCACCGTCGTAGCCGTCCTGGTCGCCATCTAGGCCTCCTCCAAACGCTGGGGACCTGCCACGGTCGAGCCTATAGGGTCCCGTGACGCATGCGGGATGTCGAAGGCAAGGTCGCCTTCATCACGGGAGGCGGGAGCGGAGTCGGCCTCGGCATGGCCAAGGCGTTCGTCGCGGCGGGCATGCGCGTCGCGATTGCCGACATTCGCGACGACCACCTGGAGGAGGCGACGGCGGAGCTCGACGGCGCCGTGCATGCCATCCACCTGGACGTGACCGATCGCGAAGAGTTCACACGGGCCGCAGACGAGACCGAGCGCGTCCTCGGGAAGGTTCATGTCCTCTGCTTGAACGCCGGGATCAATCTCTTCAACGACCTCGCGGACGCGACGTACCAGGATTGGGACTGGGTGCTCGGCGTCAACCTCGGTGGTGTCGTCAACGGCGTCGTCACGTTCGTGCCCCGGATCAAGGCGCACGGCGAGGGCGGGCACGTCGTCAACACGGCCTCGATGGCCGCGTTCGTAGCAGGCCCGGGCGCGGGCATCTACACGACTGCGAAATTCGCGGTACACGGGTTGTCGGATTCCCTTCGCTGGAGCCTGCTGCCGCATGGCATCGGCGTCTCGATGGTCTGCCCGGGTCTCGTCAAGAGCAAGATCTACGAGAGCGACTTGATCAGGCCGCCGGAGCTCTCGACCGACGTCACGCCGGCCGACGAGGAGTTCATGCGCATCCTGCCGGGCCTGCACGAGGCCGGAATGGACCCGGATGAGATCGGCGAGACGGTCTTGCGCGCGATCAGGCAGAACGACTTCTACGTCTTCACGCACCCCGACCATCGAGAGGAGCTGCGCGAGATCTTCGACGAGACGCTCGCTGCGTTCCCCGACGAGCCGGTGCCAGCGGACCGGCTCGCGGTCGAAGAGGGACGGCGTGCGGCGAAGGCCCGCGCCCTCGCCTCCTGGCCGAGCGACTGAGGGGAGGAACTCGCATGGAAGAGGTCGAGGGCAAGACCGCGTTCGTCACGGGTGGGGCGAGCGGGATCGGGCTCGGCATGGCGACGGCGTTCGTAGCCGCAGGGATGAACGTCGTGATCGCGGACCTCCGCCAGGACCACATCGAGACTGCCCTCGAGAGCTTCGAGGACAGCGGCGCACGCGACCGCGTGCACGCGATCGAGCTCGACGTCACCGACCGGGACGGGTTCGCGAGTGCGGCCGACGAGGCGGAGCGCGTCTTCGGCAACGTCCACGTCCTCTGCAACAACGCCGGCATGGGCATCCTCGGGCCGGTCACGCTCGCTCGGTACGACGACTGGGATTGGGGCCTCGGCGTGCTGCTCGGCGGCACGGTCAACGGAGTCCAGACGTTCGTCCCGCGAATGCTCGCCCACGGTGAGGGCGGCCACATCGTCAACACCTCATCGATGGCCGGCGTCCTCCCGATCCCCGGCGCCGCGATCTACATCACGGCCAAGGCTGCGGTGATCGGGCTCTCGGAAGCCCTCCGGAGCGAGCTCGCCGGAGAGGGAATCGGCGTCTCGGCGTTCTGTCCCGGGCCGGTGCAGACGAACATCCGCGAGGGCGGCCGGACACGGCCCGAGCGCTACGGCGACTCGGGCTACACCGAGCTGGAACGGGAGCTCGAGGAGCGGCCGAATTCGCCGCTGTGGATGGATCCACTGGAGTGCGGCGAACGGATCCTCGCGGGCATCCGCAACGACGATCTGTACATCTTCACGCACCGGGAGTTCCGCGAAGGCGCGGACGAGCGTTTCCGCGCGATGCTCGCGTCCTTCCCTGACGAGCCGCGAAACGACGAGCGCGCCGAAGCGATCGGCTTCCTGCTCTCGAACCCGATCTTCCGCACCGCTCTCGAGCGGCGATCGGTCTGACGACGAGGCGCTTGACCGAGACGTTCTCCGACGTTGCAGGCGCCTGGTCGAGAACACCGCCGACCCAGCTCTCGATCCCGGCTGCGACCTCCTCCCAGCCCTCGCCGACCATCATCAGGTGGGGTCGGCCCGCGAACTCGACGTAGTCGGTCTGTGCGTCTGACTTCTCGCACTTGGCGTACTGCTTGTGCGTGCAGCCACCGGAGTGCCGTTCACCACTTCGTCACGAAAGTCGGGCGACCGGTCCGTTTCGAGACCGTGGCAGGCACGCGAAACAGGGAGAGAGGTGGGCGCAGGCGACCAGGAATTCGAACCCCCCGTCCCTCGTTTACATACATGTCGCGGCAGAGGAGCGAGTTCCGCCCATCTGGAGTCGGGATCCGCAGCTCCTCGCGACCGCCGATCTTGAAAGGAGACAACGAGTGAAGGGCACACACCCTGTGCTGGTCATCGCTGACGTGCGCTGTGCCAGCTGTGGAAACGAGTTCACGACGAGGACTACCGCCGCCGAGACCGCGCTCGACGTCTGCTCGAGCTGCCATCCCGCATACACGGGAGTCGAGCGCGTTGCCGTTCGGGGAAGCCGCATCGAGCGCTTCGAGCGACGTCGTGCGCAGGCGACCACGGCTTGACGAGACAAAAAGGAGGACTTGCGATCGCCGAAATGACTGAGAACCGTGACCTGACCACCTTCCTGGAGGACGCCGAGGACCGAGGCGTCCTGGACGTGCTCGCCCTCGAAGCGCTTGCTGCCGAGCTCGATCTCGAAGACGACGAGATCGCCAGGCTTCGGAACGAGCTCGAAGCGCGTGGGGTCGAAGTCGCACGCGCGACCGACCCGGGCGATGGAGACGAGCCTGCCGGTGCCTCCGAGAGCACCGAGCCGGAGCTGAACCTCGAAACCGCGGTCGGAACCACCGACTCGCTCACGCTGTTCATGAACGAGGTCGGGAAGCACGACCTGCTCACCGCGGCCGAGGAAGTCGAGCTGTCGAAGCGCGTCGAGCGCGGCGACCCGCGCGCGAAGGAGCGGATGATCAACTCGAACCTACGCCTGGTCGTCTCGATCGCGCGGCGCTACCAGGGACACGGCTTGCCGCTCGGCGACCTGATCCAAGAGGGAGTGATCGGGCTCAACCGGGCAGTCGAGAAGTTCGACTGGCGTCGAGGCTTCAA
Source organism: uncultured Actinomycetes bacterium (assembly GCA_963734825.1). Taxonomy (GTDB): domain Bacteria; phylum Actinomycetota; class Thermoleophilia; order Gaiellales; family Gaiellaceae; genus GMQP-bins7. The sequence goes on from CAVTIQ010000006.1 coordinate 917,802, forward strand.
GTTCTCGACGTACGCAACCTGGTGGATCCGACAGGCATGTCAACGAGCGATCTCGAATCAGTCGCGGACCATTCGTGTCCCGGCTCACGTGCACGAGCGTCGGGTCAAGCTCGCGCGCGTCGGTGCGCGCCTCGAGGCAGAGCACGGGCGTGAGCCCACGATCGCAGAGCTCGCCGAGGCCGCTGGATTCGAGGAGCAGCACGTCGAAGAGGCGCTCGGGGCCGTCGAGGCTTCCGTCTCGCTCAACCAGACGGTCGGCTCGGACGGTGACGGCGAGCTCGGCGACCTCTTTGCAGACCCCGAAGGAGTGGATCCCATCGAAGAGGCAGGCGACGCTCTGCGTCGGGACGCCGTGCGAGCCCAGATCGAGACGCTCCCCGAGCTCGAGCGGCGGATCGTAGAGCTCCGCTTCGGCTTCGACGGCGAGCAGCAACCCCTCGAGGCGATCGCGCGCGAGCTGGGTATCTCACGCGAGCGGGTTCGACGGCTCGAGCGTGAGGCACTGGCTCAGCTCGCGAGAGAGCTCGAGGGTGTCGTCGAAGCGACGGCGGACGAGCTCGCCGACGCCGCCTAGAGCGCGTAGCCGCGCGATCGCGTTGGTACGTTCTCGCGGCGAAATGACTCTCTACCCGGGCGTTCCCTACGACTACACGTCGACCGCGAGCGGGCTCCTGTTCACCGCAGGCGCCTGCCCGCTCGACGCCGAAGGCCGGGTCGTCGCGCCAGGCGATCTCGAGGCGCAGGCACGGCGGACGGTAGAGAACTTGCTGGAGGCACTCGCCGCGGACGGCGCGGGACCGAGCGATGTGCTCAAGACGACGGTCTATGCCGTCGGCACGGACCGCTCCGAGCTGGTGCGAGTGTGGAACGTCGTCGCCGAGCACCTCGGCCGAGTACCGAGCACGCTGCTCGGCGTCTCGTTCCTCGGCTATCCCGATCAGCTGGTCGAGATCGAAGCGATCGCGATCGCCCCTCGCTAGCGACTGCAGCGACGCTCGGCTGCGTCAGCAAACTCGGCCTGAACCGCTACTGCTCGTAACGCTCGACGACTTCGGGATCCCTGAGGTCCGCCGCGTCCGGGTCGCTGCCCGCGTTGCGTAGCGCGCGCCGCCGGCGAAGCAGGTCCCAGCACTGGTCGAGCGATACCCGGAGCTCTTGCAGGCGCCGCCGGTCGGCCTCGGTCGCGCTCCCGTTCGATTCCCGATCCCAAAGCTCGTGCTCTTCTGCCACTAGCTGTTCGATCGTCCCGTGAATCTGTGGATCATCCACCGTCGACTACCTCCTCGCAGACCGCGATCATGACTTGTGCGTGAGCAGCTCACCAAGCTCGGGCGGGGTGGGACACCAGGACGAGTCGAGCCCGCTCTTATCCCATTCGGCAAGCGTCGCACCCGCCTCGTACGCGCTCTCGAAGAACCCGAGCAGCACGGCCCTCGGATCGCCCGCGGTCCTGACGGCCTCGTAGGGAAGCAGCGCGAGTGACCCTCCGCCCTGCTCGGCCCAGCGAGCCTCGTCGGGGCGAAGCGTTGAGTCGCGTAAGCCCGTCGGCTCGGGCGCCGTATAGGAGTAGTAGGTCGGTTCGCGCATGTTGCCGTCGCCGGCCCAGAACCCGAAGGCGATGACCTCGTGCGAGTACGCCTCGCGGTTGACGGAGTCCGCATCCGGCAGAGCGGGCGCACGCCGGCCGCCGTAGCGGGCGAGAGCGAGATCGAACGAGTGCCAGAAGAGGTGCACCGGGCTCTGCTTCCCGCAGAACCAACCGGCGAACTCGTCGAGCACCTCGTCGGTCCAGTCGAGAATCCGCCAGTAACGTTCGACTGCATCGCGGTCGTAGGCGGCATGCGCGTCGTCCGCCGCGAACGGTGTCGTCATCGGCACTCCGAACGGCTCTTCGCGGATGGCGACGTCGATCCCGAGTCGACGAAGCGTCGCATGCATGCTCTCGTCGAACGCGGCGACCGAGAGCCCGTCGACCAACGCAAACGAGTCGACCGCGCCGTGACTCGTCTTCACGAGGAGGCGGTGATCGACGAAGTCGAAGTCGATCTGGAAGGTCACCCCGTGAGGTGAGCGCATCCGCCTCGTCGTCAGCCCCCGCACGTCGACGTAGAGCGGGACGTGCCACCAGTGATTGCGAGGAGCGGTCGAGGCGAGCCGTATCTTGCCGACGATCTGCACCCAGAGGTGCAGCGTGTCCTTGGTTGCCTCCCACTCCTCGAGTGGGAGCGCGGGGAGCCGTGGCGAGGTTCCGAGAGATGCGCTCATCGGCTCTCGCCATCGTAGTGAACGAGTATCGACAGACCGGGCACGACCTCGCTTCGGCACGATGGGCGCGTGCATCTGGACGCTCAGGACGGACTGGTCGCACTGGCGCTCATCGTGGCCGTCGCGGCGATGCTCGCAATCGCACCCCGCCTGCGCATTCCGTACCCGATCCTGCTGGTTCTCGGGGGCCTCGCGATCGGCCTCATGCCCGGAATGCCGGAGTTCGAGCTCCCGCCGGAGCTCGTCTTCTTCGGCGTTCTACCCCCGCTTCTGTACAGCGCAGCCTTCTTCACTTCGCTGCGGGACCTCCGGGCCAACGTGCGTCCAATCGGGCTGCTCGCGATCGGCCTCGTCATCGTCACCACGGTCGGCGTGGCGGTCGTCGCGCACGCGCTGATCGACGGGCTTCCCTGGACGAGCGCCTTCGTGCTCGGCGCGATCGTCTCCCCCACGGACCCGCTCGCGGCAACCTCGATCGCCCGTCGCCTCGGAGTTCCGCGCAAGCTCGTGACGATCGTCGAAGGCGAAAGCCTCGTGAACGACGGGACGGGCCTCGTCCTGTACCGGGTGGCAGTCGCCGCAGTCGTCGCGGGCTCGTTCTCGGCCATCTACACGGGCGGGCTCTTCATCGTCAGCGTCGGCGGCGGGATCGGCGTCGGCCTCGCCGTCGGCTGGATCGTGCGTCAGGTTCGCCGCCGGCTCGACAACCCGCCCGCGGAGATCACGATCTCGCTGCTGACCGGGTACCTCGCCTTTCTCCCAGCAGAGCTGATCGGCGTCTCGGCGGTGCTCGCCGCCGTGACGGCCGGGATCTACCTCGGCTGGCACACGCCCGAGCTGACGACCGCACAGGTCCGGCTGCAGGGACTCGCCGTCTGGGAGGTCGTCCAGTACATGCTGAATGCCCTTCTCTTCGTGCTCGTCGGCCTCCAGCTGCCCGTCGTGATCGATGCGCTCGGCGACGTCCCGGGCGTTCGACTCCTGGGCTACGCCGTCGTCGTGAGCGCAACGGTGATCGCGCTGCGGTTCGCGTGGGTCTTCGCGGTCCTCCACGCTCCGAAGTGGATCGCGAGACGGATGTCGAACTGGCGAGGAGCGGTGTTCCTGTCGTGGGCCGGAATGCGAGGGGCCGTCTCGCTCGCAGCAGCGCTGGCATTGCCACTCGAGACGGACACCGGCGCTCCGTTCCCCGGGCGCGAGCTGATCGTCTTCCTCACGTTCTCGGTCATCCTCGCGACCCTCGTCGGCCAGGGGCTGACGCTGCCGTATGTGATCCGGGTGCTCGGTCTCGAGGACGACGGCATCGAGGACCGCGAGGACGCGAAGGCCCGGATCCACGCGGCAGAGGCCGCGCTGACCCGACTCGAGGAGCTGGTCGACGAGGAGTGGGTGCGCGAGGACACGGTGGAGCGCGTACGAGGCGCCTACCGATTCCGGACGAGTCGCTTTCGAGCTCGGCTCGACGACGGCGACGACGGCGCCATCGAGAGCCGCTCGCAGGACTACCAGCGGCTACGGCGCCAGCTCCTCGACGCCGAACGGCAAGCGCTCGTCGACCTTCGGCGCAGCGGCATGATCAGCAACGAGGTCTGGCTTCGAGTCGGCCGCGACCTCGATCTCGAAGACGAGCGCCTCGACAGCTGAGGCTCGGAGCGGGAAGCTCCTATGATCGGTGGGCGGCCAGCGCGCCGAGTAGAGCGATCTCGACCGGAGGTGCCAGATGACGAGCATGCTCACGCCGGACCTGTCGGAAAAGGCCCTCGAGTCGTTCACTGCCGCACTCGGCGCCGACGCAGTGCTCACGGGCGAGGACGAACTCCGCGAGTTCAGGGACCCGTTCGCGTTCACGACCTGGGACGACTACACGGCCTCTGCCGTGCTCATGCCTCAGACGGTTGAGGAGATCCAGGCGATCGTCCGGCTCGCGAACGAGCACGAGGTGCCGCTCTGGACCCATGCGGCGGGCATGAACAACGGGTACGGCGGGCCGGCGCCGCGCCTCAAGGGCTCGGTGATCGTGAGCCTGCGGAAGATGAACCGCGTGCTCGAGATCAACGAGGGGAGCGCGTATGCAGTGGTCGAGCCCGGCGTCCGCTGGTTCGATCTCTACGACGCGCTCCGGGCCGGTGGGCACCGGCTCATGGTGTCGGTCCCTGATCTCGGCTGGGGCAGCGTCATGGGGAACGCGCTCGAGAACGGAGCCACGTACCTTCCGATCGGACACGACATGGCGGCAGCCTGCGGGATGGAGGTCGTGCTCGCGAACGGCGAGCTGATGAGGACCGGCATGGGCGCGATGCCGGGGAACCAAGCCTGGCACGTGTACAAGCGCAGCCTCGGCCCGTCGCTCGACACGCTGTTCATGCAGTCGAACTTCGGGATCGTCACGAAGATGGGCGTCTGGCTCCTGCCCTACCCGGAGTGCTACATGCCGCTCTGGCTCCGGGTCTGGAACGAGGACGACCTGCCCGCGCTCGTCGAGACGCTGAGGGCGCTCATGCTCGACCGCACCATCGAGAACGTGCCGCAGATCTGGAACACAGTCGCGTCTGGCTCGGTGATGTCCTCGAGGTCGCTCTGGTACGACGGGGACGAGCCGATGCCGGACTCGATCATCGACAAGATGGCGCGCGAGCTCGAGGTCGGACGCTGGATGATGCGCTTCGCGCTCTACGGCGACGAGGCGGTCGTCGACCACAAGTTCCGGAAGGTCCAGGAGGCATTCGGCCGGATCTCCGGTGCGGAGGTGTGGGGCCAGAAGTACTCGCCAGACGACGTGGCCGAGCTCGAGAACCCTCACGAGCGCGTCCAGGGAGGCGTTCCCAACCTCGACCTCAACCAGATGACCGGGTGGTACGGCGGCGAGGAGGGCGGGCACATCGGCTTCTCCCCCGTCGCTCGGCTAACGGGCCCTGACGCCGTCGCGCTCAAAGACCTGATCCGCGGGCTGGTCGAACGCGAGGCGCGGCTCGACTACGCCGCCGTCCTGATCCCGACCAACGCTCGCAGCTTCATCCACGTGACGATGGTCATCTTCGACACGAAGAGCGAGACCGAGGCGCGGCGGGCCTACGACGCGTCCAAGCTGCTCGTCCGCGAAGCCGCCAAGGAGGGGTACGGGGAGTACCGGGCCCACCTCGACTTCATGGACGTCGCGGCCGACCAGTACAGCTTCAACGACCACGCGTACCTCCGCTTCGTCGAGACGATCAAGGACGCCGTCGACCCGAACGGCATCCTCTCCCCGGCAGGATCAGGATGCGGTCGACCCGAAGGGGATCCTCTCGCCCGGCAAGCAGGGGATCTGGCCGAAGTCGCTACGCACGGCCCGAGCGAGGGGGTAGTCCGGCGCTGCGAGGGCTTCAGTCGATCGAGCCCAGGAACAGGTCGACTCGCGCGAGAAACGCTTCCGCCTCCTCGATGTGGGGCAGATGGCTCGACTCCTCGAAGATCGTCCATTCCGAGCCGCGGATGCGCTCGTGGATCTGCTCGACGATGTGCGGGGTTGCCTCGTCGTAACGGCCTGAGACCAGGAGTGTCGGAGTCGTGATCTCGTGGAGACGATCGGTGATGTCCCAGGTCTTGAGGGATCCGATCACGTGGAACTCGCTCGGGCCGTTCATCGTGTGGTAGACGGTCGGATCGGTCGCCATCTGATCGAAGCTGCGCTGGAGGCAGTCCGGCCACGGGACGCGGCAGAGGTGGCGATCGTAGAAGACCCGCACCGCCGTCTCGTACTCGGGGTCGTCCGTCGTCCCGGCCTCTTCGTGCGTGAGCAGTGTCTGTTGAACCTCCGGCGGTAGGTTTGCCCGCAGACGATTCGCCTCGGCGACCCAGAGCGGCATGCTGGCCGGGGAATCCGCGACGACCAGCCCACGCAACCCCGGTGGGTAGTCGAGGGCGTGCTCCATCGCCAGCATTCCGCCCCAGGACTGCCCGACGACTGCGTAGCGCCCGTCGATACCGAGATGTCGCGTGAGCTCCACGAGCTCGTCCTTGAAGAGCTGAGGTGTCCAGAAGTCGGGCGGCGCCTCGGGGAGGTGCTGGCTCTTTCCGCAGCCGATCTGGTCGTAGAGAACGCAGGCCCGGCCGAAGCGCGCGAGGTCAGCGATCGGCTCGCAGTAGTCATGGCCAGCGCCTGGGCCACCGTGACAGATCACGACCGGCATCTGAGCGGAAGCGGGATCGAGCTCGCCGAGAACGCAGTACCACGTCTCGTGGCCGTTCCATGCCATCCGAGCCTCGTCCACCACCTCAATCTCCTTCTTCGTCGTTGCCGGGAGCTCGTCCTACGACAGGGACCGCGCCTCCGAGCGGATGGTGACATGCGGCGGAGCGTCCACCACCGAAGTCGGCAAGCGGGGGACGCGTGACGCTGCAGATCTCCGTCGCGTAGCGGCAGCGCGGGTGAAAGCGGCACCCGGAAGGTGGGTCTATCGGGCTCGGGACTTCGCCCTCGAGGACGATCCGCTCGCGAGGTGATGTCGGGCCGTCGTCGGTGTCGATCATGGGCATCGCGGAAAGGAGCGCCTCCGTGTACGGGTGAATCGGGCTCTCGTAGAGCACGTCGACGGGCGCTTGCTCGACGATGACGCCCAGGTACATGACGGCGATCCTGTTGGACACGTGCCGTACCACGCCGAGGTCGTGCGCGATGAAGACATAGGTGAGCCCGAACTCGTCCTGGAGATCGTGGAGCAGGTTCACGACCTGTGCCTGAATCGACACGTCGAGTGCCGAGACCGGCTCGTCCGCGACGATCAGACGCGGATTCAAGGCCAGCGCCCGGGCGACGCCGATGCGCTGCCGCTGCCCGCCCGAGAACTCGTGTGGGTAGCGGTTGATGTGATCGGGGGAGAGGCCGACGACCTCGAGCAGCTCGCGAACGCGCTCCCGAACCTCCGCGGACGAGCCCTGACGATGGATGCGGAGGGGATCGCCGACGAGCTGAACGACTCGCTTGCGTGGGTTCAGGGAGGCGTATGGGTCCTGGAAGATCATCTGCATCTCCCGACGGAACGGCCGGAGCTCGCTGCGCGAGAGCCTCGTGATGTCAACGCCGTCGAACGTCACGGTGCCGCTCGTCGGGTCGTGCAGCCGGACGAGGAGCCGGGCAAGTGTCGACTTACCGCACCCGGACTCGCCGACGACACCCATGGTCTCGCCTCGCTGCACCGCGATGGAGACCCCGTCGACCGCATGCACGCGCTCGTGACCTCCTCCTCCTCCCGTTCTTCCTCCTCGTCCTCCACGCCCGAACGTGCTCGCGCGTACCGGGAAGTACTTCGTGAGCTCGTCTGCAGCAACGAGCGGTTGCTCCCCCGCAGCGGCCGTGATCACGCGCGCTCCGGTGCCACGAGGACGCGTGTCACCGCGAGGCGCTCGAGTCTGTGCCGGCGGCGCGTCGAACGGAGCCAGTCGAAATCGATGAGAGCCAGGCTGTTCGGAGGTGCATGCTCCGCTACTCCTGTTCGAGGATCTCCTCGATCGTGCGGGGCAGGAGTACGGCGCTGTACATCGCGGAGATGCCCATGATCGTTTCGTGCTCGGATGTCAACGGCAGGGAGTCGATCGTCTGATCGAGCCTGTCGCGATGTCCCGGATCGAGCTCACCGTGCTCGATGAGTGTCTGGAACGCAGCCGGCGGGTAGCCCGTCGCGGAGATCAGCGTCTCGATGAGCTCCCGCGTCGGAGGATCGCCCTCCATCAGCGCGATGAAGCCGAGAAACGCGATCGGGTGATGGTGGTGGATCCAGTAGTACTGGCACCCGACGAGGCTCGCGACCGCCGGAGTCGGCATGCGCTCCAGCACGGTCGCACGGTCGACGCCGAGGCGCTCGAGGTCGTCGAGCAGGGTCTCGTCGTGCCCCAACTCCTCGTCGACGTGCTCCTCCAGGTACCGCGCGAGACCGGGCGCCACAGGGTCGGCAGCTTCCATCTCCGTTGCGCGCGCGGCGGCCGCCAGCGTCAGCGGAACGGTGGCACGAATGATCTGGTGCTGGGTGATCAGGAACGTGGGCCAGAGCTCGGTCAGCCGCGGATCAGTCACGAGCGCGCGACACGATGCCGCGAACGGCTCGCTCACGAGGTCGATCTTCCGCCGAAGGCGAACGCTCGGTGTCGTGGCGGCTTGCGCCGGAGCCTCGACGTCGGTCACTCCGGCATCTTAGGACTGAGGACGCCCGAACTAGTGGATCCGAAGGACCGCTTGCTTGTCTTCAACACCTTCCAAGCTCTTCCCCACGAGCTTCAGAAGGCCGACCTCGCTGACCGAGAGGGCGGCAAACGTCTCGAGCGCTTCGGGAGTCAGGTCGCCTGGAGCGACATCGTTTCGCTCGAGATACTTCTTGACATGAGTGGGCAATTGCGCCCCGGGTCCGTTGGTCATCGTTCTCCCCTTTCAGTGGGCGTTCACGAATATCCAGGCCCGGCCTCGCGTTGTCAAGGTGTGGGCTTGCCCCGCGCGGGGCGTGCACGGACAATCCATGGCCTCAGATGGCACGCGCTGCGGGGACACTGGTCTGTTCCACGTGCGGAGGCGAGAACGCGGCCGAATCGCGTTTCTGCGCATCGTGCGGATCGCTGCTGACCGGAGCGGCTGGCGGTGCCGCGGAGACGCGGAGGGTCGTGACCGTCCTCTTCTCCGACCTTGCGGGCTCGACCGCGTTGGGCAGCGGGCTCGACCCGGAATCGCTTCGCCAGCTCATGACTCGATACTTCCAGGAGATGGGAGCGGTGGTCCGGCGACATGGGGGAACGACCGAGAAGTTCATCGGCGACGCGATCATGGCGGTGTTCGGCGTCCCGCGCCTGCACGAGGACGACGCCCTCCGAGCGGTCCGGGCGGCCGTGGCAATGCGTCATGCGCTCGAGGGGCTGAACGAGGAGTTCGAACGTCAGTGGGGAGTCAGGATCCACATCCGGACGGGCGTGAACGCGGGCGAGGTGATCGCGGGGGACTCGAGCAAGGGCGAGTCGTTCGTAATCGGAGACGCAGTCAACGTCGCGGCCCGGCTCGAGCAGGCAGCCGGCCCGGGCGAGATCTTCATCGGCGAGACGACCTACCGGCTGGTTCGGGACATCGCGGTGACAGCGCCCATCCAGCATCTCCGGGTGAAAGGGAAGTCGGAATCCATTGCCGCGTGGAGCCTCGTCGACGTCGCACCCACGCCGCTTGAAGCGCGTGGTCTCGAGTCGCCTCTGATCGGGCGCGATCGGGAGTTTGCCGCGCTCGAGGACGTGTTCCGGCGGACCGTCGAGTCCCGGTCCTGTGGGCTGGTCACGGTGATGGGCCCGGCCGGAGTCGGTAAGTCCCGGCTCACTCGCGAGTTTCTCCCGAAACTCGGCGATCAGACGATGGTCGTGGTCGGACGCTGCCTACCGTACGGCGAAGGGATCACGTTCTGGCCGATCGTCGAGGTGCTTAGGGCTGCCGCAGGACTGAGCGACGTTCACTCGCCCGACGAGGCTCGTACGAGGATCGCCGGGTTGCTGGAGGGCGCCGACGCTCCGCTCGTCGCCGCTCGTCTGGCAGGACTGATGGGACTGGCGGACGTCACGCCGGGCGTGCAGGAGACGTTCTGGGCCGTACGGAAGCTTCTCGACCAACTCGCTTCGCGTGCCCCCTTGGTTGTTGTCTTCGACGACATTCACTGGGCCGAGCCGACGTTCCTCGATCTGCTCGAGTATCTCGCCGACTCGCTGGACGGCGTCCCCGCTCTGCTGGTCTGTCTGGCTCGCTCCGGAACTGCTCGAGGTGCGCGGCGACTGGATGACGTCGAAGGCGAACGCGTCGCTCATCACGCTCCAGCCCCTGAGCGATGCCGAGATGGCCGGCCTGATCAGGAACCTGCTCGGTGGCGCGGAGTTGGCGGACGAGGCTCGTGTACGGATCGCCGACGCGGCGGAAGGAAACCCGATGTTCGTCGAGGAGACGCTGCGGATGCTGATCGACGACGGCCTGCTCAGCGCTGTCGCCGGGACCTGGACGGCGAGCGACGACCTGTCGAACCTCACCATTCCGCCCACGATCAACGCCCTGCTCACCGCGCGGCTGGATCGGCTCGACGAGGAGGAGCGCGCTGTGATCGAGCGCGCGTCCGTGATCGGTCGTGTCTTCTGGTGGGGTGCGATCGCGGAGATGTCGCCGGACGAGCAGCGGCCCCGCGTCGGCAGCCATCTCCAGTCGCTCGTGAGGAAGGAGCTGATCCGCCCGGATCGCTCGGATCTGCAGGACGAGGACGCCTTTCGGTTCACCCACATCCTGGTCGGGGACGCTGCCTACAACGGCATTCCGAAGAGCGTCCGAGCGCAGCTCCACGAGGGGTTCGCCTCGTGGATCGAGGCAAAGCGGCGCGACCGCGCCGGAGAGATCGAAGAGATCGTCGGCTATCACCTGGAGCAGGCGTATCGGTCGCTCGCGGAGCTCGGCCTGTCGGACGAAAGCGTCGAGTCGCTTGCCCGCCGGGCGGCCGCTCCCCTGGCCTCGGCGGGGCGGCGAGCGTTCGCCCGCGGCGACATGCCCGCCGCCGTCAACGTGTTGTCCCGCGCCGTCTCGCTCGGCCCTCGCGACGACCCCGGTCGACTCGGGCTCCTGCCCGAGCTCGCCTTTGCGTTGCTCGAGACCGGCGACCTGCGGCGGACTCGCGAAGTGATTGCCGAGATGCACGAAGCCGCGACGGCGTCCGCGGATCGCCGCCTGCAGGCGCACGCTCTGATCCTCGATCTGTGGGTGCGCGCCTTGGCCGAGCCGGAGGGTTGGGCGGACGAGGCGCAGCGCGAGGCAGGGCGGGCGATGGCGATCTTCGAAGAGCACCACGACGAGCGTGGGCTGGCGAAAGGGTGGTCCCTGCTGGGCCTGCTCCACCTGACGAAGTGCGACTTCGGCGCCGCCGAGGAGGCGTGGGAGAACGCGGCCGCGCACGCGTACGCCGCCGGCGATCTCCGAGAGTGGCTGGAGTCGCTCTCCTGGGTGCCGCTGGTCGTGTGGGCCGGCTGCATGCCGGTCGAGGCGGGAATTCAACGGTGCAACGACGTGCTCGGCAGGGCCGACGGTGACCGCAAGGCGATGTCGGCCGCCCTCTTCAGCTGGGGGAACCTCGAGGCGATGCGCGGCCGCTTTGACGAGTCGCGGCAGCTGATCGCTCAGGCGAGATCGGCGCTGGAGGAGGTCGCGCTGACCGTGTGGATTGCAGGACCACTCACCGAAATGAGCGCGCTGGCCGAGTTCTGGGCGGGTGACGCGACGTCCGCCGAGCGCGAGCTGCGCTGGGGCGTGGAGACGCTGCAGCGGATGGGCGAGTTGGCCTGGCTGCCGACGATCGCCGGCATCCTCGCGGAGGTCGTCTACGTCCAGGGCAGGTACGAGGAAGCCGAAGCGTTCGTCCAACTGGGGGAGGAGACCGCCGGCAGCGACGACGCATACTCGCAAGGCTTGCTGCGATGTGTCAGGGCGAAGGTCCTTGCGCGCGAGGGCCGCGCGGAGGAAGCCGTCAGGCTCGCCCGCGAGGCCGTTGCGATAGCAGAGCCGACGGACTTTCTCTTTCTCCGAGCCTTCGTGCTGGACGGCCTCGGCGAGGTCCTTCAGGTCGCCGGGTTCACCGAGGAAGCCGACGCGGCGCTCGCCGAGGCGATCCGCCTGTGCGAGCAGAAGGGCTTCGTTGTGGGTGCGCAGCGGGCTCGGAGTCGACGAGAGCGTGGGTGATCGGCCATGGTGGCGACGCGTCGTTCTTGGTGTTGACCCTTCGCGGCCAACGCGCGGCTCGGAGCTTGGTCAGGCGGTCTCCCGAGCTGCCTCCGCTTCGAGATCGCGTTGCCGCAACGCCGATCGTGACCCGACGTCCAGGTGGCACGCGTCCAGGTGGCCTGGCTCGGCACGCTCGAGCAGTTCCGGCCGCGTCGAGCAGAGGTCGAAACGGTGCACGCAGCGTGGCGCAAAACGGCATCCCTCCGGCGGCGCAAACGGCGACGGCGGCGCACCGGGGATCGCCACCAGTCGTCGAAGCCGCGGCCGGTCGAGGCGCGGCACCGAACCGAGGAGCCCCCAGGTGTACGGATGCTGCGGGTTCCGGAACAGGCGTGACTTCGGCGCTTCTTCGACGACCCGCCCCGCGTACATGACCGCGACTCGCTCGGCGACGTTCGCGACGACTCCCATGTCGTGGGTGATGAGCACGATCGCCGATCCGTGATCGTCGCGTAGGCGCTTGAGCAGATCCAGGATCTGGGCCTGGATCGTGACATCGAGTGCTGTGGTCGGCTCGTCGGCGATCAGGAGCGCGGGGTTGCAGGAGAGCGCCATCGCGATCATCACGCGCTGACGCATCCCGCCCGAGAACTGATGCGGGTAGTCGTCGACGCGTCGGTCGGCGTTGGCGATGCCGACCTCGGCGAGGAGTTCGATCGCGCGTGCTCGCGCTTCGGCGTCGGACAGGTGCGTGTGGGCCTGGATCTGCTCGACGATCTGCCAGCCGACGGTGTACACGGGCGTCAGAGCCGTCATCGGATCCTGGAAGATCATCGCGATCTCCCGTCCGCGAACCGACCGGATCTGGTCCTTCGACAGCGTCAAGAGGTCGCGCCCGCGAAAGAACGCCTCGCCGCCGATCATGGCGTTCGGATCCCGGATCAGACGCATGATCGCCAGCATCGACACGGTCTTGCCGGAGCCGGACTCGCCCACGATGCCGAGGATCTCGCCGGGCGCGACGGTCAACGAGAGGTCGTCGACCGCCTCCGCGACGCCGTCCTCGGTCCGGAACGCGACGTGCAGGTTGCGCACGTCGAGCAGGGGTGCGACCGCTGCGTCAGGCAATTCGCACCCGTGGATCGAGCCATGCGTACAAGAGGTCGATCACCGCATTGGCCACGATCACGAAGAAAGCCGCGTACATGACGGTGGCCATGATCACGGGCAGGTCGAAGTTCTGGAGGGAGTCGTAGGTCAGCTTCCCGACCCCATGAAGGCCGAACACGACTTCGGTCAGTAGCGCGGCGCCGCCGACGAGCGCGCCGAAGTCGAGGCCGAAGAGGCTGAAGTAGGCGATGAGTGAGGTCCGGAGCGAATGCCGGATCAGGACCCTTCGCTCGGTCAACCCCTTGGCATAGGCGGTGCGCACGTAGTCCTGCTCCTGGGCCTCGATCATCGACGATCGAACGACCCGGGCGTAGATGCCGGCATACAGGACCGCGAGGGTCAGCCACGGGAGCAGCAGCGACTTGAACCAGCCGAAAGGCGACGACGTCAGCGGCGTGTATCCGAGGGGCGGCACCCACGAGAAGAGGAACGTGTCGTGGAGGCGGCTCTGGGACACGAGGTTCACGACCTCGCCGAGCCAGAAGACGGGCATCGAGATGCCGATCAGCACGACGATCATGAGGATCGTGTCGAGCACCGACCCGCGAAAGACCGCGGCCATGACGCCGATGACGATGCTCGTGAGGACCCAGATCAGAGCGGCTCCGATGACGAGCGAGAGCGTCACCGGAGCCGCTTCTGCGACCTGCGGGATGACCTTCGCCCCGCGGTTCACGTACGACTCGAGATCCTGGGTGATGAACAGCTTCTTCATGAGCAGTGCGTACTGGACGGGCATCGGACGGTCGAGGCCGAAGTCGTGACGGACGGCTTTCAGCGTCTGCTGATCGGCGTTCCGCCCTGCGATCCGCGCGGCCGGATCGACGCCCGGGGTCGCGAAGAAGATGAGGAACACGAGCACGCTGATCGCGAACAGCACGAGCACCATCGAGACCATGCGTCGCAGGACGAAGCGCAGCATCAGCGTCCTGCCTTGTGCTTCGCCCGTGGGTCGAGCGCGTCCCGAACGGCGTCACCGAGGACGTTGAGCGCGAGAACGGTGAGCACGATCGCGATGCCCGGCGCGAGGGCAACAGCGGGGCGCGTGTAGAGCAGGCTCTGGCCGTCGAGGATGATCGTTCCCCAGCTCGCATCTGGCGGCTGCACGCCGATCGAGAGGAATGAGAGCGCCGCCTCGGTGACCATCGCGATCGCGATCATGAGCGGGAAGAGGACGATCACCGTCGTCACGACGTTCGGGAAGATGTCGCTCCGGAGCAGGCGCCAGGAGGACGAGCCCATGCCGATCGCCGCCTCCACGAACTCCCGCTCCCGGAGCGAGAGCGCCTCGCCGCGCACCGATCGGCCGACGTACGGCACGTACACGATGCCGATGATCACGATCGGCAGCGCGAGGCTTCCCGCCTCGATCCTGATCGGGCCGATCGCGTAGCTGCTCGTCGCCAGAACCGTGGAGAGGCAGATCGCGAGCAGGAAGACGGGGAACGCCCAGACGACGTCGAGCAGGCGAGACAGCACGCCGTCCACCGCTCCGCCGAAGAACCCTGCGGCCAGGCCGATGATCGTTCCGAAGATGCACGTGAGCGAGCGCTGCGGCGATTGCGATGAGCAGGGAGTTCCGCCCGCCGTACAGCAGCCGTGCCGCGACGTCTCGTCCCTGGTTGTCCGCGCCGAGGAAGTAGTGGTGCGGGTCCCAGGTGGGGCCGATCGGCGTCACGCCCAGCCCGAGCCCGGTGGACGACTCCTGCATGACGGGCACGACCTTCCCGTTCACGATCGTCTTGCCGTCGATGTTCGACCGGAACGGGGCCGTGTGGGCGATGTGCTCCGCGTACAGGGGCGCCGCGAGACAGGCGAGCACGATCACGACGAACAGGCCGAGCATCGCCAGGCCGACCTTGTTGCGGCGAAGCCGTCGCCAGGCGAGCCTCCACGGGCTCGCACCGGCGGTCTCGAGCGCCGCCGGCGGGGCGGTGGACCCGCCCACAAACGCTTCGCTCATCGGGGCGCGAGCGGGCGAGGGCCGGGCAGAAGCCCGGCCCTCGCTGAAGCGCCTACTGGACCCATGACTGGTCGACGACCCAGTAGTACTGCTTGCTGAAGGTGAAGTTGCCGACGCGCTTCGACACGAAGTCGAGGTGCTTCGGGTTGAAGAGCGTCGCCATGGGCGCTTGGTCCGTCACCATGCGGTCGATCTTCGCCCAGAGAGCGTTGGCTGCTGTCTCGTTCTCGATGCCGAGCTTCAGCGCCTTGTGCATCTGCGCGTTGATCTTCTTGTCGCAGAAGCCCGCGATGTTGATGCTCGAGTCGCTACCTGGGTGGAAGCTCTCGCACCCGAACAGGATGTACAGGAAGTCCGACGCAGCGGGGTAGTCCTGGTACCACTGCTGCACGTTGATCTGGACCTTGTGCTTCGTGTTCTGCACGTACGTGAAGAAGATGTTCCCGGCGATCGGCTTCACCTTCGCCTTGTAGCCGATCTGGTTGAGGACGCTCTGGACGTAGATGGCCGTGTCCTTGTTCACCTCGTCGTCTGCCGTGTAGACGGACACCGTCTGGCCCGCGGTCCCCGACTCCTGGACGAGCCGCTTGGCCTTGGCGACGTCAGGCGCAGACCATTTCGCCCCGGGGTTCTTCGTGTACGGGCAGTACGCCTTGTAACCCGGGAATCCCGGAGGAAGCACCTGGCACGAAGGCGAGGCCAGCTTTGGCCCGCCGAAGATCTTGATCGTGGCGTTGCGGTCGATCGCGTAGCTCACGGCCCGGCGCGCCTTCACGTTGTTGAACGGCGGGATGTTCGTGTTCATCGGCAGGTACCAGAACGCGGTGAGCTGGTTGAGATGCACCTGATCCGTGTACTTCGTCCCGATCTCCGAGAGACGGTCGGCGGGCGGGAAGTCGAACATCCAGTCGGCCTGGCCGTTCTCGACCGCCGTAACCTGCGCCTCGGCCGTGAGGCCGAACGACATCGTGATCTGATCCGGATAGCCGTCGGGCTGCGCGAGACGCGACCACTCCTTGAAGTGCGGGTTGCGCTTCAGGACCAGTTGCTTGTTGGGGTTGTACGAGGCGAAGTAGTACGCCCCGGTGCCTGGAACGGGCTTCGTCCCCGCATCCTTCGCAGGGCTGTCCGCCGGCACGATCGATGCGTGGGGCACGGCGAGCTTGTACTTGAACTCGGGGTCGGGCGCCTTGAGGTTGATGGTGACCGTACGCGCCGACGGGTTCGAGCTGACGCCGCCCTTGAGCGTGCACGTGGCCGCACTTCTTCAGACAGGCGTCCGCGCCGATGATTCCGGCGTAGAAACCGCCCGATGTCGGGCTCTTGACCTTGAAGATCCGGCGGAGGGAGGCGACGACGTCGTCGGTCGTGACCTCCTTGCCGTTCGAGAACTTGACTCCCTTGCGGATCTTGAACGTCCAGGTCTTCCCGCCGTTCGTGAGGGTGGGCATCTTCTCGGCGATGTCCGGCACGACGTTGAACGCCGCAGGTCCCCCGGCCTTCGTGAACGCGAGCAGGCCGTCGTATGTAGCCATGTACAGGTTCCAGTACTGGAGCGTGTAGTTCACCTGCGGGTCGAGCGTCCCCCCGGCGGTCTTCGCGATGAGTTTCATGGTTCCGCCACGGTGTGCCTGCATCAGCGCGGCGCGATCCTGCGTCAGCGCGGCGCGATTCACGCTCGCCGCACGCTGCGGGGAACCGGTGCTTGCATAGGCGGCGGCCACCGCTGCGAGCGCGACGACCGTGAGCACGAGCAGGACCTTCGGTACACGCTTCATGTCCTCTCCTAGCCTCGGTTCCGCTCGACCCGATGCTCCACACGGAGGGCGCGGAGACATGTCGGTGAGCGTCGGCCGATCGTAACGCCCTGCCGGTCGCTCGACAACAGGAGACGAGCCGGGGTCAGCACACGTGGCTACGGCTTACACTCGGTCGCTGGATCATCGCGTGAACGCCACGAGACGAGGAGTGAAGCAATGGCGAACGAGCACCGGGTCGGGCCGCCGCACATCCACCACGATTGGGCACGCGACCGGGAGCCTGTCGTGTCGGTGACCTCTGGCGACATCGTCCATTTCGACCTTCCGATAACGGGCGAGGGGCAGGTGACCGAGACCTCGACGATCGACGAGGTGGAGTGGGATTTCGACACGATCTACAACCTCGCCGGGCCCGTATTCGTGGAGGGCGCAGAGCCAGGTGACACACTCGAGGTCGAGATCCTGGAGCTCGTGGTCGGCCCGTGGGGGTGGACGGCTTTCATCGCCGAGCTCGGCCTCCTTCCAGATGACTTCCCGGAGCCGTTCCTCAAGGTCTACGACCTGCGCAACCGGGCGACGGCGACCGTCGCACCCGGGGTTGAGGTACCGCTCGATCCCTTCCTCGGCACGATGGGCGTTCCGACCGAGGAGCCCGGGTCGCACTCCCCGTTCCCGCCGCATCGAGGCGGAGGCAACGTCGATTGCCGTCACCTCGTCGTCGGTTCGACTCTCCTGTTGCCGATCTGGTGCGAGGGAGCGCTCTTCTCATGCGGCGATGCGCACGGGGCGCAAGGGGACGGCGAGGTGTGCGTAAGCGCGATCGAGTGCGCGATGGGGGCGACACTTCGATTCGGGCTCCACAAGCGATCGATCCCCGGGCCTGCGTTTCGGGTTCCTCGCGCGGTCGGAGACCCCGGGCCGCATTACGGCACGATGGGAATCGATGCGGACCTCATGCAGGGCGCGCGCACGGCGGTGCGCAACATGATCTCGTGGCTCGGCACCGAGAAGGGGCTGAGCCCCGAGGATGCGTACGTCCTCTGCAGCCTCGCGGGTGACCTTCGTATCCACGAGATCGTCGATGCCGAGGTATGGAACGTCGGCATGGTGTTGCCGCTGAGCGTGTTCGTCTAGCTCTCAGCGCGGTCTGTTGCTCGACGGCGAGGGCTGCGAGGGAGCGCGGAGCTAAGGACTTCGGGCTCGATCAGAGCCAGTCGAGAAGTTCGGCCACTCCGTCGACGACCGCGTCGGGACGATGCTGTTCGTCGAACCCGTCCGGGTCCAAGCTGCCGCTTATCCCGCTGCGAACGAGGATCGTGCGCGAGCCGCCCATGCGGCCCAGCGCGATGTCCATGGTGACGTCGTCACCGATCACGGCCACGTCCTCGGTCGGCACGCCGAGCCGTTCGCTGACGGTCTCGAGCGCGGCCTCCGAGGGCTTGCCGACGATGACCGGCTCCACGCCGCTCGCCTTCGCGAGCGCGGCCGTGAGCATCGCACCACGGCTCAGGATCGGTCCGTTCGCCCCCGCGTACGCCGCTGCGTAGCTCCCCGTCAGCAGGTGGCCGCCGGCGCGCAGCGCCCAGGCAGCCCGCTCGAGCTCGGCGAAGTCGACGACGTCGGCGTGCGCGACGAAGACGACGTCCGCATGCGTCGGATCGTCCGCAGCGAGGATCCGAACGCCGGCGTGCAGCAGGAAGTCGCGCGCCGAGTCGGTGACGAACGGGAGCATCGAGCCACCCGGATGGTTCACCCGCAGGTGCGCCTGGACGCTCACGAGCGGCGTGAGCAGCTCGTCGTCGGCCACGTCGAGGCCGACCGCACGCAGGCCGGCCGCGAACGTCTCCGGCGGTGCGTGGCTGCCGTTGGTGAAGATCGCCAGCGGGCGTCCCGACTCGCGGATCTTCGCGAGCACCTCGCGAGCTCCGGGCTGGACGTGGACCTCCTCGCCGGCGCGGTGCACGAGTGTTCCGTCGACGTCGAACACGAAGCCGCGAACGGCACCGAGGTCGAGTGCCTCAAGCCCCACGACGCCACTCCACGAGCTCGTCGCCCGTCTGCACTCGAAGCTGCACGACGGAGGTGCGCTTCGCGACCTCCTCGAGGAGCGTGACGACCGGATGGCGGCCGGTCCGAGGAACCGACGGTTTCGGCCCAGGCGCAGCAGCGGACGGCGACGCGCCCATCGCGTCGACCTGCTCCTCCGGCATCGTCAGCCGTAGCAGCAGCTCCTCGTCCGAGATCCCTCTGCCGAAGCGCTCGCGTGCGCCCTCGAGACGCACGGGCTCGAGGTCGCGCAGCTCCTCGGCGCGGGGCCGCGACAGCACTCGCTCGGCCACGTCCCCGTCGACGGGCGCGGCGGGCTCTCCGTAGTGGCCCAGGAAGTAGCGGACGGTCTCGTCGGAGACGTTCGACCAGCGCTCGTCGTCGATGACGTTCCGCACTGCCTGGGTGGCGACGAGCTGCGAGACGGGCGTGACGATGATCGGGTAGCCCATCTCGGCACGTACCCGGCCGACCTCCTCGAGCACGGCGTCGAAGAGCTCGGGGCGCCGAAGCTCGACGAGCATCCGCTGCGTCGTCGAGACCATTCCACCGGCCAGCTGGTGGTGGTAGTACGTCGCGTCGAACTCCTGGGGCTCTCCGACGGGTAGGCCTTTCTCGCGGCCGAGCTCCGAGAAGTGCTCCGTCATTGCCGCGAGCGCGTCGACATCGAGTCGGTGGGAGAAGCCCTCGGCTTCGAGATCTCGAAGTGTCGTCTCGGCCGCCGGGTTGGATGTTCCACGGGCCAGCGGAGAGACCGCGGTGTGCAGGACCTGGAAGCCCGCTCGCAGGCCTTCCATGTACACGAACGGCGCGAGCCCGATCGTGCAGTGGCTGTGGAGCTCGATCGCGCGCTCCCCGGCCGCTTGCAAGAAGTGCGGCGCGAGCTCGCGCACGCCCGCAGGGGTCAGCAGGCCACCCGGATCCTTGAGGTAGAGCCGGTCCATGTCAGGGCAGTCGGCAAGCGCCGCAGCACGCTCGGCGTAGTACGCGTGCGTGTGGACTTCGCTGACCGAGTAGGTGAGCCCGATCACGATCTCCTCGGCGCCCTCCTCCCGCAGCATCCTCGCCACGCTGCGCAGGCGCCCTGGATCGTTCGAGGGGTCGGCGACCTGGAAGCGACGGATCCCGTTGCGCACCACGCAGCGGTACACGAGCCGCATCACGTCCTCGTCGCAGGGGACCCAGGAGATGAAGCGCATCCCGGTCGTGATGAAGGAGAGCGGCGTGTCCGGCATCGCGGCGCTGACGAGCCTGATCCGCTCCCACGGATCCTCTTGCTGGAATCTCACGGAGACCGCCATGTGCGTGCTCGACGTGAAGTCGACGGCGTGGAACCCGACCCGATCCATCGTCGGCGCGATCGCGAGGACGTCCGGAGTCGTCAACCCGGTCGCGCTCCACAGGCTCTGGTTGCCGTCGCGCGTCGTCGTGTCGACGATGTCGACGAGCCGGCTCGTGCCGTCTCCCGATCCATCCGCTGGCATCAGTCCGGCCTCACCTGGAAGAGCGCAGCTCCGTGCTCGACGAGCTCTGCATTGACCGCGCACACCTCGACGATCGTCCCGACCACGCCCGCGGGGATCGCGTTCATCATCTTCATGACCTCTATCAGGCAGACGATCGTGTCCGGCTCGGTGCGCGTCCCCACGTCGACGAATGGAGGCGCCCCCGGCGCCTCGGCGCGGTAGAAGGTCCCGAGCATCGGCGCCGACACGGTGACGAGGCCGCCCTTCGGGGCAAGCTCGGCCGGAGCTTCGATCGCGCCGCCGTCGACCGCCACGGACTCCACTCGCTCGGTTCGTCGCAGAACGTGCAGGGAGAACGCCTCGGTCTCGACTCGAAGCTCCTCGGCGTCCGACTCGTCGATCAGCCGGAGGATCTCGCGAATGTCGTCCTCGGTCAGGGGCATGGTGAGATCAGGATCGCTTCTTCGTACCGGCAGCTCCGAATGTCTGCATCACGAGCGACATCGCCGAGCCGGAGATCTTCGGCGCCGGGTCCGGAAGCGTCGTGACCGGACGGGCCTGGAGTACGAGCAACGCGTCCGGCAGGGGTGCGCCACGCGCGAACGCCCACTCGACGTCCTGATGGCTCCCGAAGTGGCGTTCGACGAGCTTTGCGGTCTCGACGAGCGCTCCGAGCTGCGCCTCGCCGAGACAGGGCTCATCGCGTCGCTCCGCAGGAACCTCGAGCCGAACGGTGCCGCGACCACGAGTGTCGGGTACGTACTCGATGTTCTTCGAGCTCACGGTCTGGCGCACGACCTCCCCGGTCACCTTGCTGACGAGGTAGTCGTCCGGCGTGACCTCGCCGCCGACGACTGCGATCCCGAGCCCCCAGCTCGCGTTGAGGGCGACGACGCTCGGGTCGCCGCTGACCGGGTTGCATGTGAACAGCACGCCGGAGACCTCGGCGTCGACCATCAGCTGAACGGTCACGCCCATCGCGGGCTCGGGGCCGGCCGAGGCGAGCGTGGCTCGATAGCTGATCGCCTGCGGGGTGTAGAGGCTGACCCAGCAGTCGCGAACCGCGTCGCACACGTGCTCGACGCCGCGTACCCAGAGGAAGCTCTCCTGCTGGCCCGCGTGGCTCGCCTCCTGGCTGTCCTCGCCGAGGGCGCTCGAACGCACCGCCACCGGCTCGCCTCCGTACGCACGGTGGATCTCGTCGCGCACGCCATCCGGGAGCGGCGCGAAGCGCATCGCTTCGCCGATGGTCTTCGAGGCGGCGCCGACCGCCTCGACGTCTCCTCCAGAGGCACGTTCGAGCGCGGCCGCGATCATCCCTTCGAGGCCGGTCTCCGCAACGAACGCGCGGAATGCCTCCGCACTGACGGCGAACCCCGCGGGCACGGGAATTCCACCCGCGAGCAGCTCTCCGAGGTTCGCGCTCTTGCCGCCGAACTCGGCGGCGTCCGCTCCCCTGAGCTCCGCGAGCGGGCGGGTGTAGACCGTGCCCAACGCAGTCAGGCGTCGAGGATCGTCACGACGCCGTTCGAGCCGTCGACCCGGATCAGCTGTCCGGTCCGGATCTCGGCCGTCGCGCGGCCGGTCCCGACGACCGCCGGCAGGCCGTACTCGCGACAGACGATCGCTGCATGAGACATGACTCCTCCGATATCCGTCACCACGGCTCTGACGTTCGCGAAGATCGGCGCCCACGCAGGCGACGTGATGGGACAGACGAGGACGTCGCCATCGCGAACCGCTGCGATCTGCCGGACGTCGATCACGACCCGCGCGACACCTTCGACGACTCCGGGTGAGGCGGCAGCGCCCGTCAGGCGCCCGCCACCCTCCTCTGCACGTGCCCACTCCTCGACACGCTGCGTCGTGACTCCCCAGAGCATGATCGACATCGGGTCGGTGATCGCATCGGGTGTCGCTCCGATCGCCGGTGGAGGCGTCCAATCGGCGAGTCGCTCGAGCAGCTCCTTGCGCTGCGCGACGATCGGCGGCCAGTGCTTCGGTCCGAGCGGAGCACCGCCCGTCGCCCAGGTAAGGAGCAGCTCGTCGATCGCCATCGCGACTTCGTGACGCCCCAGCTGGAAGATGTCCTCGGAGTCCTCGAGAAAGTCATGCTCGGCGAGGAGGGCCCCGAACTCCCGCAGCTTGTTCCACCAGCGCGTCAGGAACCAGTAGTCGCAGTAGAACTTGTGCTCCTCGACGTACGGGAAAACCATGCGCGAGAGCCCGAGCAGCTCGTTGAACGTCGCACGCGTCTCCTCGTCGAGGAGCGCCCCGTACTCCTCCGCGAGCCGGTCGCGCTCGCGCGCGATCTCTTCGCTCGGCCGCTCGGTTTCCTCTCCTTCGCGAAGCGCACGCACGTACCCGGCGATCGACGCGTACGGGATGGTCGGATCGTCGTACCAGTTTCGGTAGTAGTGGTACAGGCCGTCGCCCGTGGCCATGTTGAACCACGGATGCTTGGTCCGCTCGAGCTCCTCGAGCCAGCTCCTGCCGGCCTCGCTCTGCTCGAGCTCGGCATCCATCTCCGCCGGGGTACGACCTTCGACGAACGCTCCGTCGACCCCGCTGTCGAGTGCAAGCCTCGCCAGCCGGCGGAGCTCGGCGCTCGGCTTGAAGAGCAACACGTCGATGCCCGCGACCATCTGCGCGATGTACTGGTCGGGGATGTCCGGCAGAGCGTTCTTGCAGAACTCGTGGAAGGTGACGTAGGCCCCGTAGCCCAGAAGCAGGAGCTCGAAGTGGTGCTGCCACATCAGGTCGCCGCAGTGCAGCGTGCGGCTGTAGGCCTCGAGGATCTCGTAGAACGCGGTGTTCCTCTCGTCCTCGAGCATGAGCTCGTCGGGCTCGTACTCGGGAAGGCCCGGCACCGGCAGATCGGTGATCTCCGCGATAAGCGCCTGCATCTTCTGCTTCCACTTGCCGTAGATCTCGTCCCAGTTCTCGAAGTAGTACCCGGCGCGGCGCTGGAAGTACTCGACGCGCTCCGCGATCTTCGCGGGATCCGTGACGGGGTTACCCGAGATGTAGACGTAGCCGTTCAGGATGCGGTAGTCGATGCCCATCGCCGGAGGCACGGCGAAGAACCGGTTCTGCCACTCCCCGACCGCCTGGTACGGCGAGTCGATGCACGCGACGTCGAACGAGGGCATCGGCACCGGGAAGTGCATCGAGTTCCAGAACCAGAAGCGCTGCTCGTCGACCTCGCGCCGCGACTCGTCGAATACCGCGTAGTACGGGTACATCTCCCGCCAGCCCTCGCATCCGGCCGGGGTCGAGATGTCGTACGGACTCGGGAACGCGGATGTCGTCTTCGTCGGCGCCGCCATGTGCTCTCCCTCCATCGGGGCTCAGGCTTGTATACATCAACCAGTCGCCACCACCCAGGAAGGACCGCGAAGTGACGGACGTGAAGACAATGCGCAGCATCACCCAGAGGGCGCTCGGCGGCCCGGAGGTGCTCGAGGTCGCCGACGCTCCTCGACCGGCGCCGTTCCCGACGGAGGTGCTCGTCCGCGTTGCCGCGGCGGGGGTCAACCCGGTCGACTGGAAGGTGCGCATGCGCGGAGGGTTCCTGGGCGACCCGCCGTTCACCGTCGGCTGGGACGTGGCCGGCGTCGTAGAGGAGGTCGGCGGCGGCGTGACGCGCTTCACCGTCGGAGACCGCGTGTTCGGGATGCCGTGCTTCCCGCGCGAGGCAGCCGCCTATGCGGAG
>CAVTIQ010000007.1:0-314966 GCA_963734825.1 uncultured Actinomycetes bacterium
GACGCCCTCTTTGCGCTTGGCGTGATCTCGGAGGGGCGCCTGCTCCGGCTCCGGCGCCTGGGCGGTCTCGACGGTCATCCCGATGTGGGCATCCCGGGGATCGAGGCGAATTCCGGCTCGCTCGGCATGGGCATCTCGAAGGGTCGAGGGATCGCGCTCGCGAAGCGCATGCTTGGGCGCGGAGGTCGCGTCGTGGTGATGACGGGAGACGGCGAGTTGCAGGAGGGCCAGAACTGGGAGGCGCTGCAATCCGCTGCGCACGACCGGCTCGGGAAGCTCTGGGTGATCGTCGATCGAAACGAGCTGCAGTCGGACAAGCGGACGGACGACGTCCTCGCGCTCGGCGAGATCGAAGCGAAGCTCGAGGCGTTCGGTTGGGATGTCCGGACGTGCGATGGTCACGAGCACGCTGCGCTGACAGACGCGTTCGAGCGCTTCCGCTCGGGCGACGAACGGCCGAAGGCGCTCGTCGCAAGGACGATCAAGGGCCGGGGAGTCTCCTTCATGGAGCACCCGGCGGCGCTCGCTGAGGGCGACGGCACCTATCGGTGGCATGCGGGAGCGCCTGACGACGACGCGTTCGCGAGAGCCTCCGCCGAGCTCGTCGGTCGAATCGACGCGCGTCTGGCCGAACACGATCTCGGCGCACTTCGGCTCGGGTCCGTGTCGGCGCCCGAGGACGAGACACCCGCAAGCCTCGAGGGAGAGCCCGAGAGCGGCGCGGGAACTGCGCCTGCGAAGGTGACGGACGAGTACGTCGTCGCGGCTTACGGAGAGTCGCTCGTCGAGCTCGCGCGGGAGGACGAGCGGCTCGTCGTGCTCGATGCCGACCTCGCCTCCGACTGTCGGATTCGAGCGTTCGAGCTCGCGTATCCGACGCGCTTCGTCGAGAGCGGGATCGCCGAGCAGGACATGGTCTCCGCGGCGGCGGGGCTCGCGCGCCACGGGCTGCTGCCGGTCGTGAACTCCTTCGCGGCCTTCCTCGCATCGCGTGCGAACGAGCAGATCTACAACCAGCTGAGCGAGCGGACGAAGGTCGTGTACGCGCTCCACTACGCTGGGCTGATCCCGGCCGGTCCCGGCAAGTCCCACCAGTCGCTGCGGGACATCTCCCTCCTCGGGGCGCTCCCCGGCCTCGACGATCGTCCAGCCCGCGAACGCGGACGAGACGGCGAGGCTCCTTCGCTGGGCGGTCGGAGACGCAGATGAGAGCGTCGCGATCAGGCTCGCCATCGGACCCTCGCCGCGCCGTATCGAGCTTCCGGACGGAGGACTCCGCGTCGGCTGCGGCACGGTGCTCCGCGACGGGGTCGATGCGATGGTGGTTGCGTACGGCCCGGTGCTGCTGCACGAGGCCCTGCTCGCATCGGAGCTGCTCGCGGAGCGCGGGCTCGGGGTAGCCGTCGCGAGCATGCCGTGGCTCAATCGCTTCGACCCGGAGTGGCTCGACGAGCTCGCGACGTACGAGCACCTGTTCGTCGTCGAGGACCACTCGCCGGTAGGAGGGCTTGCGGACGGTCTCAGGCGCCGTCTGGACACGCCGCGCCCCGTCGCGTTCGGCGTCGAGGGATGGCCCGCCTGCGGGACGCCGATCGAAGCCCTGCGCGCTCACGGGCTCGACGG
This sequence comes from uncultured Actinomycetes bacterium, assembly GCA_963734825.1. Classification (GTDB taxonomy): domain Bacteria; phylum Actinomycetota; class Thermoleophilia; order Gaiellales; family Gaiellaceae; genus GMQP-bins7. Next base: position 1,624 of record CAVTIQ010000007.1, read on the forward strand.
CGCGTCGCTCGCGGAGCGGGTCGCAACCCGCGTGCGCGCGCGAGTAGCCTGATGCCTCAGGGGACAGGGAAGCGGGTCTGGACGGTTCTCCCCGACCAGCTCTCGATCCGCGTGTTCTTCGACACTGGCATCGTCGAGGGGCTGGCAGACAGGCTCGACGAGGAGCTCACGGTGGTCTTCCTCGTACGGCCGGACGAGGCGGAGGAGTGGATGCCCCGAGTGCCGCCAGACGCGATCGCGCATCAGGGTGCGGACCTCGCTGCCGTGGACGGCAGCGTGCGGGAGCGGCTCATGCGTCGCGCCGACGGCTGGCTCGACCGGCAGGCCGGCTACTACCCGCTCGCGATCCGGCTCAACCACCGGCACGGCTTCCATCTCGACCGCATGGATCGCGGTCACCCGAACTGGATGCTCGACTCGGCTCGCGAAGGAGTTCTCCCCCGCTGGGACACGGTCGAGCACGGCATGGCTCGCTGGCACCTGAGCACGTATCGCTACGTGCCACATCGGCTTGCCGAGACCATGGCGAGGGAGTGCTCCGCGCTCGTGCTCGCGAACGTCCAGCCGCATTCCGCGGTTCCGTACCTCGTCGCTGCGCGGCGGCTCGCGCCTCCCCGTCGTCGGGTATGTCGCGAGCTGGGACCACACGGTCGGGAAGGGCGTGATCTCGCCCTACTGCCGGCGGTATCTCGTCCAGAACGAGGTCATGCGCGACGACCTCCGCCGCTACCACGGAATCCCGACCGGACCGGGTCATGGTCACGGGCTGGCCGCAGACGGACGTCTTCCAGCGCGAGCGTCCGAGATCCGAGTACGACGCGCTGCTACGGCGGCTCGGGCTCGACCCGGCGCGGCCACTCGTGCTCGTGATGGGAAACACGCCGACGAACACGCCGTACGAGCACCGGCTCGTCGAGCGACTGGTCGAGTGGTGGAGCGCGCGAGCCGATGACCTCCAGCTCCTCTTCCGTCCGCATCCGCGCGATCGCGAGTGGAGCGAGCGGTTCGCGGCGGCGCGAGCGCGCGAGGGAGCGGGCGTCCATGTCCAGGAGCCGAGCTACACGGACATCGACGTGCTCGCGACGCTGCTCCAGCACGGCGACGTCGTCGTCGCGAACGCGGGCACGATCCTGCTCGACGCCGTCGTCAACGACCGCCCGGCCGTGTGCGTCCTGTACGACGAGGGAGCGCCCGAGGGCGACGTCCTGGGCAGCGATGAACGTGGTCGGAAAGCACTACGAGGAGCTCGCGAGCTCGGGTGCCTTCTACCGCGCCGAGACGCTTCGCCGAGGTCGTGGCCGGTATCGAGCGCGCGCTCGAGCATCCCGACGAGCTCCGAGGCGAGCGCCGGCGAGTGGCGGGGCAGGTCGTCGGCGAGGTGGACGGCCATGCGGCGGAGCGCGTCGTGGACGCGATCGTGGACGCCGTGCGACCCTGAGCAGTGCCATGCGCGTGCTGTCCGACTGGCGAACCGTGGTACTGCGGCTCGGCGTCGTCATTTGTGTGGTTGTCGCTGCACTGACTGCCGCCGGCAGGCTCGACGACACGATCGCCGTCTTCGACTTCGGGGCCGACGCGAACGCGCAGCGTTCGTACACCGAGCGGACCTACCCCGAGCTGTCGTGGGTCGCGGGAAAGAGCGCCGTGCTCGAGGAGGCGCGACTGCAGATGCCGAAGGACGCGACGTATCGAGTGGTGGTCGGCTACGCGGACTCGTATGCGGAGGCAACTGCGTTGCAACGGCAGGCTCGCGCTGCCGGTCTCGGTGCAACCCAGGTCGCCCAAGACGGTTGCGGGCGCCTTCGGGTATCGGTGGACGAGGTTGCGTCGGCCGCCGCGGCAGCCACGCTCATCGCGGCTACCCGTGACTCGAGGCTCGACCTGACGGTCGAGGCTGATCCGACCGGCCCATGACCGCGCATTGATACCGCTCGCGCGTGACAGATCCAATGTCGCAGATCCTCAGGATCGTGTTGCAACGGGCGACTCTCGGCGACACGTGAGCCGCGAAGAGCAAGCTTCGACGACGTCGTCGGGCGAGAGTGGTGCCGGGCGGGGTCAGGCTTCGGAGAGATGATGCCTTCTATGAATCTGGGGTCGGCTCCACACCGGCTCGCACGAGGTGTCTTGAACCCTGTCCGTCACGCCCTCGCGCCCAGACTCCAATCGCGCCCGGGGCTGGCGTCCCGTCTATTGGCGGTCATACGGCTTGTGCCATTTCGCTCGCTGCGGTGCCGGCTGTTCCGCACCTTCTCGTGGCCGCTCGCCGTCGATCTTGCGATGCGGCTCGAGGTTGCGACGGCCGGGGGGAGAATGGAGGTGGATACCGGTGATGCCGTTGGCAGCGTCGTCGCGGCCTCTGGCATCTGGGAGCCGAACATCACTGCCACCGTGCGGCAGCTCGTGTCTCCGGGAGACGTGTGCATCGATGTGGGTGCTCACGTCGGTTACCACACGCTCTTGATGTCCAGGCTCGTAGAAGAGCACGGACATGTATTTGCATTCGAGCCGTCGCCAGCGCGCTTTTTCGAGCTCACATCGAACCTCGCGCGGAACGGATCGACAAACGTCACTGCTTTCAACATCGCAGCTGGTACCGGTGACGGGGAAGCCGTCTTGTACGAGGCGCCGCGCGAGAATACGAGCGCCTCGACCATGAGTCCTGGCGCACTCGTCTCCCCAGTGGCCGGCAATGCCCGCGACTACAAACCGAGGACGGTGCGCGTAGCTGCGGTGGAGTCGAGAGTGCCGCCGGAGCTCTTCAGCCGGATTCGTCTGGTCAAGGTCGATGTCGAAGGGTACGAAGTGGAAGCACTCCGAGGCCTCGAAGGGATCCTCTCCGTCGGTGCGCCAATAGCGATTGTCGTTGAGATCAGCCCGGACTGGAGCGCCGAAGATCCGACGGGATTCTTGGAGGAGCTATGCGCGAGACACCGACTCGCGCCATGGCGCGTCGTTAACGAGTACTCGCCTCGAGGATGCTTTCCGAGCAAGCCCCAACCCCCGGTCCGGGTGGCTGTGATCCCGTCTGAGCGCGCCGACCTCGTCCTGGTGCGGGACATGGATGTTGAGGCTGTCCCGTACGGGCGTCTTGGGTCGCTGTGACGATTGTCATGACGCTCCTGGTGCGCAACGAGGCGGACATCGTCGACGCCCAGATTGCGTTTCACCTCGCCGCGGGAGTCGACTTCGTCATCGCGACCGACAACAGGTCCGAGGACGGTACGACCGACATCCTCGAGCGCCACGAACGCGCAGGCCGTCTGCACCTCATCCGCGAGGACGGAGATGACATGCTCCAGGACGAGTGGGTGACGCGTATGGCGCGTCGTGCGGCGACCGACTTCGGAGCCGACTGGGTTATCAACTCAGATGCCGACGAGTTCTGGTGGCCACGCGAGGGGTCGCTGAAAGACGTTCTCGCCACGGTGCCCCAGCGCTACGGTGTCGTCCGCGGCTGCTGGAGGCACTTCGTGCCACGCCCGGACGACGGTGGCTTCTTCGCCGAGCGCATGACGGTCCGGCTGGCTACACCTGCTCACCCCGGCGACAAGCGGACGATCTTCCACGCGCATCAGAAGGTCGCGCACCGTGCGCGAGCCGACGTGTGGGTCGAGAGAGGCAACCACGACGCGTTCGCGCGGGGTCTTGATCCTTTGCGAGCCTGGCATCCGATCGAGGTCCTCCACTTCTCGTTCCGCACCGCACAACAGGCGGAGCGGAAGCTCGGCGGAGGATGGCTGCGGAGCGAGTCATACGAAGCGCCACTGCATCAAGTTCTTGCCGACGAGGCCAGTCGAGCGGGGCGAGTCGATGACTACTTCGCCTCGCTGCAAGTGGACGACGACGCGCTCGCCCGTGGCCTCGCGGACGGCACGCTCGTGATCGACACTCGACTGCGCGACGCGCTCCGCACTCTGCGCACCAGCGACGGTGCCGGACGGCTTGCCTTCCGGCATCCCGATGCAGCCGAGGACGCGGCGTATGCTGCCGAGGCGTCCGTGCTCGAAGACATCGACGGCATCGTCAGGTCTCAAGCGCGAACGGACGCCCTGGAAGCCCGGCTCGCCGAGCTGGAGCGCAGCTGGCGGTCGCGCGTGCGGGCGGGGGCGCGAATCCTCCGAGGCGCTGCCGTAGACTGAGCCGCCGCATGAAGCTCGTCATGACCCTGCTCGCGAGGGACGAGGTCGACATCGTCGAGTCCTGGCTCGCGTTTCATCTGAACGCGGGCGCCGACTACGTAATTGCGACGGACAACCGATCCGAGGACGGAACGACCGAGATCCTCGAGTCGTACGCTCGTGACGGCCACGTCCATCTGATTCGCGAGCCCGGCGAGGACCTGCGGCAGGACGAGTGGGTCACGCGGATGGCCCGCCTGGCCGCGACCGACTTCGGAGCCGATTGGGTGATCAACTCCGACGCGGACGAGTTCTGGTGGCCGCGTGGCGCCTCGCTTCGTGAGATGCTCGATGCCGTTCCGCCGAGATACGGAACCGTGGGCGCCTTCCTACGGGCCTTCCCACCCCGGCCCGGAGACGAGGATCCGTTCTACGAGCGGATGACGGCCCGCTTCTCGGCCCTTGCGCCGATCAACGATCCGGCGTCGCTCTTCAAGCCCATCCGGAAGGTCGTCCACCGTGGCGATCCGAACGTTCGCGTGTCGCGCGGAAACCACGCGCTCGTCGGCAGCTCGTTCCACCCGCTGCGTGGCTGGTTCCCGATCGAGGTTCTGCACTTCCCGCTGCGTACTCCCGAGCAGTGCGCGCACAAGGCGCTGCTCCAAGGGCGGGCTTTCGAGCGCATCGCACGAGCTCCTACGGCGTATCACGCACGGATGTACGAGGCCTACCGCGAGGGCCGGATCGACGAGTACTACGCGGCCGAGCTGCTTCCGGACGACGTGCTCGAAGAGGGCGAGGTCTCGGGGCGGATCGTCGTCGACGTGCGGTTGCGAGATGCGTTGCGAGACCTCAGGGCACCCGAGGGATCTCCGCGAGCGTTCGTGCTGCCCGGCGAGGGGAGTCCGCTCTTGTTTCCGCTCCCGACGCTCGTCGAGGACGCGGAGTACGCCGTCGAGGCCGCGGTGCTGGGCGAGGCGGACGTCGTCAGGCTCCAGCGGCGCCTGGACACGTTGGAGGACCGGCTTCATGCTCTCGAGCTTCGCCTGCCGGCGCGCGCCTACCGCAAGCTGTCGAGCACGGCCAAACGAGTTCTCCGCCGCGGCTAGGGGCGCTCAGCGTTCGGAACCCTTCACGGCGCGCAGCCCCACGACGACCTCGAAGAGGCGGTCGTGGGCGTCGAGCTCGTGGGAGCCGAGGTCGGAGGCCCCCAGGCCGTAGAGGAAGCCCGTGGCCGCGAGGACGTTTCCGTACGTCGCGACCTCGACGCGATCCGGCCCGAACGCCTCCTCGGCGAGCCGGCGGAGCGACCGTCCGGTGAAGTGCCACCACTCCCCGTACTCCTCGTCCTCATAGGGTGAGATCTTGGTGATTCCCGGAGCGGTGGCGAGCAGCACCCCGCCCGGCACGAGGATGCGTTCGAGCGTTGCGAGGGCGCCGCGCACGTCGTAGACGAACTGGAGCGTCTGCGTCACGATCGCGCAGTCGAAGGTGTCGCTCTCGATGTGCGGTGCATCCGCGAGATCGCCGACGATCGTCGCTTCGGGATTGCCCGCCTTCGCCATGAGGACGTCCGAGCGCTCGACACCGGTGCCGAACTGGTTCGTGTAGTCGGGCGCGGCGATCTCGAGAACGCGCCCGTGAATGTCGCGCGCATGTGCGCCGATGAAGCGTTCGACGTACACGCGATCGATCGGGGTTCCGCGCTCGAATCCCCAGTTCGAATCGATGGGCGTGACGCGACGCAGGTCGCCGAGATCGGGCGGCCGGCGGCTCCTCCACTCGAAGAGCCTGCGTCGGAGCGGGCTGAGCCGACGCCGCGCCGCAGCCGGCACGAACGCGCGCCAGCTCAGAGACGCGACTCCTGTTCGCGGCCGGCCAAGGCCGCGATCATAGTGGCGTCGTGGTGCTCACCCCTGTCCACCGCCTTGCCGGGCACATCGTGGTCGTCTCGCCCCATCTCGACGACGGGGTCCTGTCGCTCGGCGCGACGATGTGGACCGCCACCCGTCGTGGAGCCCGGATCGAGCTGCTCACCGTCTTCGGTTGCGATCCCGAGTCCGAGTCGGCGGCGGGCGGCTGGGACCGCCGGGGCGGCCATTGCACCGAGGGCGAGTCGGCGCGCGCGCGGCGCGAGGAGGATCGGCGGGCGTGCGCGATCCTCGGCGTGCGGCCGGTCTGGCTCTCGTTCGGCAGCGTCGACTACGAACGTCACGGGGACGAAGCGGACGTCGCCGGATCTGTCTTGGATGCCGTCGAGGGCGCGGACGCGGTTCTCCTGCCAGGCTCGCCGCTCACTCATCCGGATCATCTGTGGCTCGCGCGGGTGCTGGTGGGCGAGCGGATCCTTACGCGCCACGCGCGCGTTGCCTGGTACGCGGAGCAGCCGTACACGCGTCGTGCCGGGACGGCGCCGAGTGCGCCGGAGTGGCTCGTGGACGAACTCGGCGAGGTGCCGACCTTCGAGCGGCTGCACGTGTCTCCCCACGCCTGCCTTGCGAAGTGGCGAGCGATCAGGGAGTACCGATCGCAGCTCCCGCTGCTCGGAATGCGGCGCAGTGTCCGGCGAGGGCCGAGCTCTCTCGCGCGGGCCCCGGAGGCCGTTGCATGGTCCGAGGTGCGTGGCCGGGGCCGAGACTAGGCTCACCGATCGATGAGGCTCGTAATGACACTCCTCGTCCGTGACGAGGCGGACGTCGTCGACGCCCAGATCGCCTTTCATCTCGTGGCGGGGGTCGACTTCGTGATCGCCACAGACAACCTCTCGAGCGACGGGACGACGGCGATCCTCGAGCGTTATTCCGCAGACGGTGTCCTGCACCTGATCCGCGAGTCGGGTGACGACCTTCGCCAGAGCGAGTGGGTCACGCGGATGGCGCGGCTCGCAGTGACCGAGTTCGGTGCGGACTGGGTGCTCAACGCCGATGCCGACGAGTTCTGGTGGCCACAGGCCCGGAGCCTCAAGGAGATTCTCGCGGTCGTTCCGGCGCGCTACGGCGTCGTTCGCGGCGCCTGGCGCAACTTCGTCCCGCGCCCCGACAACGAGCCATTCTTCGCCGAGCGAATGACGGTTCGGCTCTGCACGCCGTCGTTCCACCCGCACCCGCTCAGCACGCACTCGAAGTCGGCTCACCGCGCGGTCCCGGACGTGCGTGTCGGCAGAGGGAACCACGAGGCGTTCGGCACCGGACTCCTCCCCGTACGTGGGTGGTACCCGATCGAGATCCTGCATTTCCCCGTCCGTTCGCTCGATCACTGTCTGCAGAAGTACGTCACCCAGTTCCTCGCCCTCGAGAAGAACGCCGAGAAGGGCATCCCGGGCCACATGGCGGAGGCTCACGACGCGTATCGCGCGGGACGCCTGGATGAGTTCTACGCACCGCTCGTCGTGGACGACGAGCGCCTCGGCCGCGGGCTGGCAACAGGGGATCTCGCGCTCGACAACCGGCTCCGCGATGTGCTCCGCGGGCTGGGGTACGGCAAGGTTGCGAACGGCGATCAGGAAGCGTCGGGAGCTCTCCCGTTTCGCCGCCCGAGCCTGGAGGAGTCCGCTTCGTACGCCAGCGAGTCGGGCGCTCTGCAGGAGTCCGACCTGGGTCTCGCGGTCGGTGGCCGCGTCGACGACATCGAAGCCAGGATCGGCGAGCTCGAGCGCAGCACGTTGTCTCGGCTGCGGGCGGTCGCTACCAGGGGTCTGCGATCGTGACGAGCGGATGGTCGCGGCTCCTCGCGTTCACGAAGACGCCCGCCGCCGCAGCTCTCGTGTTCGTCCTTGCGCTCGGTGTCTACGCGATCGAGGCGCGTGGCTGGCCGATGGCGAAGGGAAGGGACACATGGGACTACCTCGCCTACTACCTTCAGCTCTTCGACTCGCGGCCGCCGCTCGAGCCGCTCCAGGTCTTCCGTACCCCCATCACGCCCCTTGTCGTCGGGCTTCCGCTCGATGTCGGTGGAGTCGTGCTCCTCGAGGTCGTGTTCGCGATCCTCTACGCCGGTTCGATCGTCGCCTGGAGCGCCACGGCGTTGACCTTCGGTCGAATCCCTGCCCTCTTCGCGGCCCCGCTCCTGCTCGTGTACCCGGCCTACGCGACGCTGTATCACCAGGCGTCGAGCGACGCGGTGTTTGCGACCGGGCTGGCGTTCTGGGTGCTGCTCCTCGCGCGGACGATGGCGACGCCGTCGACGTGGAGGTTCGTCGCACTCGGCGCCGCGTTCGCTCTTCTGGTCCTAACGCGTCCTGCGAACCAGGTCCTCCTCCTTCCGCTCGTGCTCGCTCCGCTCATCGTGCGTGCACGCTGGTCGCGGCGGCTCACGTGGACGGTTGCGTCCGTTGCGGCGGCAATCGTCCCGCTCGGGATCTGGGCAGTTCACAACGGGGTTCGCTACGACGACACGACGGTCGCGCGGGGCGGCCGTGCATGGGTGCCCTTTCTCAAGGTGTTTCTCGACGACCAGACGATCTCACCGGAGAACGGCTCAGCCTCCACGAGGCTCGCGTCGCTGATCGAGGAGCAGGTTCTCGCAAAGGAGCCGTACAAGGGGCTGCACGTTCCGCTCGCCGCGTATCTGAAGAACGGCTCGAACTACGAGGTCGTTCGCCTGATCGCCCTGTCGGACCGCGAGTTCGGGTGGGACGCCAACTACGACGTGCTGTTCGACTCCGCCCTCGAGGCGATCCGCGAACACCCCGGCGTCTACGCGCGGGGCGTTGCCGACACGTTCTGGCAGTTCCTGCTTCAACGTCCTCTGCGAGAGGACGTCGCTCCCCGAACGCAGATAGCTCGCGAGAACCCGCCGCCGACCTTCGAGCACGACGGTGTCGTCCTTCCCAATCCGCAGGCTACGGTCCTCGTCGTCGCTGTCCCATACGGCTTCGTGTGGTGCGCGTCCGACTACATCGACTCGTGCACGCTCCGGGATCCGTCGCTCGTCTGGTCCGATCCCCGGAAGCAGCAGCGGTACCGCGAGATCGTCTCCCAGGTGCGGGCGTGGGATGCAGAGCTGCCGTCGCGCACGGGCGTCTCGTGGATTCCCGAGATCCTGAACCGCATCACGCCCAGATACCCGAGACCGCCGCTCTGGCTCGCGGTCGGCATCATCGGTCTGGTCGGCTTCAGGCCACGGAGCTGGCGGACGATACTCCTTCTCTGGCTCAGCGCCGGGCTGGTGCTCCTCATTCACGCCGCCTCGCAAGGTGTGACGCCGGAGTTCGCACTCCCCGTGTATCCGGTCTTCATCGTGACGGCGCTCGGGGCGGTGGCGGGAGATCGAGGCGCCCGCGGCACCGGCCGCTAGCATCGCTCCGTGAGCCCGGGACAGAGCGCGCTCGACGAGCGAACCGCCACGTCGACTGACAGCGGAACGCCGGCTGACCGCGATGCTCGTCCGCCTGAGCGTGGCAGCGAAGCTGGGGCGGTCGGACGCGTCTCGGTTATCCGCCCCGCATCTCGCTTCCCCCACCTCGATCTGCCCGAGCTCTGGCACTTCCGCGAGCTCCTCTGGACGCTCGCATGGCGCGACGTCGTGGTCCGGTACAAGCAGACGTTCCTCGGGATCGCCTGGGCGCTCCTCGTGCCCACCTTCACGGCGCTCATCTACGTGATCGTGTTCGGGAAGTTCGCGAACTTCCCGTCCGGGGGCGTCGCGTACCCGAGCCTCGTTCTCGCGGGAGTCTTGCCGATGCAGTACTTCGCGTCTGCGCTGACGGGCTCGAGCATGAGCTTGGCGATGAACCTACCGCTCGTGACGAAGGTGTACTTCCCGCGTACGTTGTTGCCGCTTTCGGCCGTTCTCGTGCCGATCGTCGATCTCGTCGTGGGGCTTCCCGTGCTCCTCGCGCTCATGTGGTACTACGACACCTGGCCCGGGGGAGCGGAGGTCCTGCTCGCTCCCGTCTTCATCGGGCTCGCAGTCGTGACTGCGCTCGGATCCGGATTCCTGCTCGCAGCGCTCAACGTGCGTTATCGGGACGTCCGGTACATGATCCCGGTCTTTCTGCAGGTGCTCCCGCTGCTCTCCGGTGTCATGTACACGGTGGAGGCCATTCCCACGAAGTGGCAATGGATCCTGGCATTCAATCCCATGACGGCCGTGATCGCCGGCTGGCGCTGGGCAGTGCTCGACGCGAATCAACCGGATACCGCGCAGACCGCCGTCGGCGTGGCAGTGGCCGTCGTGCTTCTCATCGGGGGTCTCACGATCTTTCGTTCCTCCGAGCCCAAATTCGCGGACACGATCTGATGCCGGTCGCCATCGACGCCCAGGGGCTCTCGAAGAGCTACCGAATCGGTGAGCTTCAGGCCGCGTACGGGACGCTTCGCGAGTCGATGTCGCACGCAGTGCGCCGTGCGATCGGACGCGAACACCACTCCCAGCGTGAGGACATCTGGGCGCTTCGCGATGTCTCCTTCGAGGTGCAGGAAGGCGAGGTGCTGGGCGTCGTGGGCCGCAACGGTGCGGGGAAGTCGACACTTCTCAAGATCCTCACGAGGATCACGACACCGACGGAGGGTCGCGCCGAGATCCGGGGCCGCGTCGGGAGCCTGCTCGAGGTCGGAACCGGCTTCCACCCCGAGCTGACCGGGCGCGAGAACATCTACCTGAACGGCGCGATCCTCGGCATGAAGCGGCGCGAGATCCAGAAGAAGCTTGGCGAGATCATCGAGTTCTCGGGTGTCGAACGGTTCATCGACACGCCGGTCAAGCGGTACTCGAGCGGAATGCACGTGCGGCTCGCATTCTCGGTCGCCGCGCACTTCGAGCCCGAGATCCTCCTGGTGGACGAGGTCCTCGCCGTGGGCGACGCGGAGTTCCAGGCCCGATGCCTCGGCCGTATGGAAGAGATCGGGGCCACCGGTCGAACCGTGCTCTTCGTCTCGCACAACATGCAGACGGTCTCGCAGCTCTGCGACAGAGCGTTGCTCCTCGAAGGGGGCCGCATTTCTCGCGACGGCCCGAGCGGGGAAGTCGTCGCGCACTACCTCCAGACGACCGCCGGCGCCGGGGCGAGCCACACGTGGCCGGACGACGAGACAGCGCCTGGCGACGATCTCGTGCGGTTGCGGTCGGTCCGGATCGTGCGCAGCGACGGATCGACGAGTGACTACGTGGACGTCCGCGAGCCGGTCGGGATCGAGCTCGGCTTCCGCGTCCTGCGCGAGGGGCCTCCGGTGATCCCGAAGATCAAGGTGGTCGCGGGCGGTCAGATCGCGTTCAACGCCATGGACGCCGATCCCAGGTGGAGCGAGCAGTCTCCGCCGGGCGAGTACGTCGCCACCGCGTGGATTCCGGGCAACCTCCTCAACGAGGGATTGATCACGGTCGATCCCTCCGTGTGCTCGATCGACTCGCCGAAGCTCCATCACCACCTCAGCGTCTGGGAGGCCGTGTCGTTCCACGTGCAGGACCCGCTCGAGGGCGATTCGTCTCGAGGCACATTCACCGGTCAGTGGCGCGGAGTCGTGCGGCCGCTGCTCGAGTGGACCTGCGAACGCGCCTGACCGGTCCTCCGGCGCAGGCAATGTCGCGCGAGGCGGCTCCTCAGGTGAGCGCGAACCGCGTCGGCGCGTCGAGCGCGTCGAGCGAGCCGGTGAACCGGTAGCTGCGCTGCGTCAACGACGCGAGCGAAGCAGGTGAGGAATAGGTCACGGTCGCCAGCACGCGCGGCTCGGTCGTCGAGAAGCCGCCCCGGTGGAAACCGGCGGTGTTGCAGAAGATCAGTGTTCCCTTCGGCGCCGTGAACACGCGAACGTCCGAGGCAGGTATGCGCTGTTCCAGCTCCTCCTCGCTCGGATAGTTCTGGCCCAAGGGTTGCCACGGCCAGGCGTCCGCGTACTGCCCGCCGGGCTGGCTCCCGGGCACGTACTGGAACGGACCCATGTCTTCGTCGACGTCCACGAGATACAAGAACGCCTTGAGGAGGTGCTTGTCGTTGTAGTCACGGTGCCACCGCTGCGAGGAGATGCGAGTTGCTGCCGCCGGCTGCGGCACCGAGTACCAGACGTCGAGGTATTCGAGCTTTGCCCACATCCGGAGGTAGACGTTGGCGATGTCGAGCATGCGTCTCGATGCGCACACGCTGAACCACGGGTCGTCGTACCCGACGTCCACGCCGTAGCTGTGCAGGCGAACGACGAACTCCTTGCCTTCGCGCACACGCAGGTGCTCACCCCCTGCCGCGAGGTCGGCCTCCGTCCCGGCGACGAAGCGGTCACGCTGTACCTCGATCTCGTTCCACGAGTCGTCCGGAAAGAGATTTCCGAACGGGACGACCGAGTAACCCTGCGCGTCGACGTCGGCCACGACCTGCCGCTGCAGGTCGTCCAGCGCCGGGCTCTGTTCCGAGAAGAGCTGCCGGCTCCTGCGGTTCGAGAGGACGTGGTCGTGGAGTCGGTAGGTGGCCGCGATGCCCCGTCGTTCGAGCGACTTCGCGATGCCGTTCGATCGCGACGTGAAGACTCTGCTGAACCGGTGTGAGAACTTCGTCGTCTGTCTGTGCATGCGCTGTCCGCTTTCCTCGGCGACCGGAGAACTAGGTTACCGGCCGTGACGCAGACGACTGTCTTCTATGCGTACCGCGATTCGCCACCGCGGCGAAGCGCGCTCGAGTCCCACGTGGGGGACGCCGAGCGGTACCTCCTGTATGGCCTCGACGAGCTCGTTGCCGGTGGGCTTCGTGTCCGCCACAACCTCGAGCGGACAGCACCGCCCCCTTCGTGGGCGAGGGTCGCGGGCGGCGCTTCCAAGCGGGCGCTCGAATGGGCGGGGGGCTACGGAGGCGACTTCGCGACGGTGCTCGCGTCGCTGGGGGAGGCGAACCGCGCCGATGTGGTCTTCTCGACCGTCGACACGGTGGGTATCCCGCTGATCCTCCTTCGGCGAGCGGGCCGTGTGCGTCCGCCGCTCGTGTACGCAGCGATCGGCTTGCCGGAGCGGCTCGCACGCCTGCGCGGCGAACGCATGCGACGGCTCTATGCCTCGGCGCTCGGGACCGCTGCGACCATCGTCGCCTACAGCGAGTACGAGGCAGAGACCCTCCGCGGGTGGCTCGAGGATCGTGGTCGGTCGACGCCGGTGGGGTTCGTCCCGTTCGGCGTGAACACGAAGGCGTTCAGGCCGTCCAAAGGTGCTCCCGTCTGGGACGTCGTGTCGGTCGGTGCGGATCCGCATCGTGACTACGAGCTCCTTCTGCAGGTCGCGTCGACGATGCCGGAGACGTCGTTTCTCCTCGTGACTACCGCAGATCGCGTCCGTACCCTCTCGCCTCCGGCCAACGTGAGCGTCGAGGCCGACCTCCCGTTCGCAGAGATGCAGCGACGGTTGTCCGGCGCGCGCGTCGTCGCTCTCCCCGTTCGCGAAAACAGCTACTCAGGAGCAACGACGGTCCTCCTCCAGTCGATGGCCACGGGCAAGCCCGCCGTGGTGACGCAGACCCGGGCGATCGCAGCCGGCTACCACCTCCGCGACCACGAGAACTGCAGGCTCGTTTCCCCGGGCGACGCAACTGCCTTCGCACGAGCTCTCGGCGAGGTGTTGCAGGACGAGACACGAGCTCGTGAGCTCGGAGCACGAGCACGCGAGACCGTCGAGCGCGAGCTCAGCTGGGACCGGTACGCCGACCGGATCGAGGCGATTCTACTCGCCGCAGCCGAACGACCGGCTCCATTGCACTCGGTGACTCCAGAAGACCCGCAGCGCTGAGGTGCTCGATGAGCTCGCCGGCAGAGCAATCGGCCCATGGGTGGACCTCGACGAAGACCTCACTCGCACGGCTCCAGACCGCAGCGGGCGTTCCCAGCACGATCCGGCACTCCTCCCCCTCGGTGTCACCTTCACGACGAGTCTCGAGTCTGCCCCGCACAGGCGGAGGGCTTCCTCGAGCACGTCGGCCATCGCCTCGACGCGGACTTGCTCGATCCCCACCTCGTGCTCCGTGAACCTCGCAGGGGGGTGTAGCGCGTGGCCCCAGGAAGCGCGCATCACATGGAGCTCGGCGGAACCTCGCTCGGCTGCAACGGCGACCTGCCGAACGCGCCAGTCGGCCCCCTGCTTGCGGTACACGGCGGCTGAGCGCTCGAGAAGCTCGCAGTTGGCCGCCTCGGGCTCGAACGAGATCACCGTCCGCGCTCCGCGCGCAAGTGCGTAGGCGCCGAGTACCCCTTGTGCGCCCCGATGTCGAGAACGACGGCGTCCGAGTAGTCGGTCGAATACGCCTCGTCCGCGACAACGAACTTGAGCGACTCCCAGTCGACGCCGTAGTCGGCGTCGGAGAGGAAGACCGTTCCCTGCCCGTAGCGCACGGGATGGACCGGTTTCGTTCGGACTCTCCGACGAGCGTCGGCGCGCAGGAGATCTGCGCGCGTCCGGAGTGGCATGCGCCGGTCGAGCAGGACGGTGGCGAGACGGCGTGCGGAGGGCATCGGTCCTCGCGCGAGGCTACCTTGTGGCCCCGTGGACCTTCGTACCGTTCCGCGGGCCGCACGACGCGCCGGCCGGGATGTCGCCCGGCGTGTCGGCATCGAGGCGGAATGGCTCGCCTCGCGCCGCGGGCATGCAGACCTGTCGCTCTTCCACGAGTTCGATCCCCCGCCGGCGGGCGGAGGACACCAGTTTCTCAGAGCGCTCTGCCGGGAGTTCGAGGCGAGGGGCGTCGAGATCGAGCAGAACCGAGTGTCCGCGGGCACGCCAGCCTGTCTCTTCAACTCCTTCAACTTCGACTTCGGCCGGTTGCGCCGGTTTGCACGGGACGGCTGCCGGATGGTTCATCGCGTCGACGGTCCGATCGGCGTCTACCGAGGCTTCGACGACGGCACGGACGATCGGATTTCGGAGGTCAACCGCGAGCTTGCGAACGCGACCGTGTTCCAGTCCCGGTACAGCTTCGACAAGCACGTCGCGCTCGGCTACACGCTCTGCGACCCGGTGGTGATCCCGAACGCGGTGGATCCCTCGGTCTTCCACGAGCCTCCGGAGCGGGAGCCGCTCGCGGGACGGAAGGTCCGCCTGATCGCCACGAGCTGGTCGGACAATCCGCGCAAGGGCGCCGACACGCTGGCTTGGCTCGATGCCAACCTGGATTGGGACCGGTTCGAGCTCACGTTCGTGGGGCGATCGGCCCTGCCGTTGGAGCACGTCCGAACCGTGGGCCCAGTTGTATCCACGGAGGTAGCCCAGTTGCTCCAGGGCCACGACGTGTACATCGCCGCCAGCCGTGACGACCCATGTTCGAATGCGTTGCTCGAAGCGCTCGCGTGCGGCCTGCCTGCCGCCTACCTCGCGAGCGGAGGGCATCCAGAACTCGTCGGAAAGGGCGGGCTGCCGTTCACTGCCGACGAGGAGCTCCCGGACGTGCTCGAGCGCGTCGTGTCGGAGCTGGCGAGGTTTCGAGATGCGATCTCGGTACCGCCGATTGCGTCAGTCGCTGACCAGTACCTCGAAGTTCTCGGGCTGACCCCCACCTAGAATCGCCGACGGTGGAGAACTACCTTCGGCGAGCAAAGAACGCGGCCGCGTTCCGGATGGGACGGTTCTACGACGGCAAAGCCGTATCTCGCGCCCACGACGTCCTCTACCTGTCCGATGCATGGACTCGAACCTCGTGGCTCGGTGTCCAGACGTTGAAGAATCCGCTCGACCTCTGGGTCTATCAGGAGATCGTCGTCGAGACGGAGCCGGCGCTCATCGTCGAGACGGGCACCTACCGTGGAGGCAGCGCGTATTACCTCGCTACCGTTTGCGACCTCGTCGGTCGAGGCGAAGTCCTGTCGATCGACATCGAGGCGATGCGGGACGACTATCCGCAGCACCCACGGATCACCTACCTCGCCGGACGCTCGTCGACCGACCCGGACGTCGTCGCCGAGGTGCGGGAGCGCGCTGCGGGCCGCCGGACGTTCGTCGTGCTCGACTCAGACCACTCCCAAGCGCATGTGGAGGCGGAGCTCGCCGCCTACGCCCCGTTCGTGCCCGTTGGGTGCTACATCGTCGCGGAGGATTCGAACATCGGCCAGATCCGCCGTGACCTCATGCCAGGTCCTCTGCAGGCCGTGGAGACCTTCCTCTCCCAGACGGACGAGTTCGAGGTCGATCACGAGCGCGAGAAGTTTCTGATCACGTTCAACCCCGGCGGATACCTCCGCCGAGTTCGCTAGGCGCAGTCTGCGGTCGTTACGTCCTGGTCGCTCGTGGGCCCGACGACCCTGACTGGCCCTCCTACCTTCCAGAGGACAAGGTGTGCCGCCGTCCCAATCCCCAGTCGCTGTCCGGCGATGTCGATGCCCGGCTGTGTGTAGACGTAGTCCGCGACGAGCGGCTGGCCGGACTCGAGCTGAAGGCGCCCTCCAGGACCGACGTCCACTCGCGAGATCGGAAGGCCGTCCGGGATCGAGTCGTCGATGTAGGCGGCGCGGTCGACGGTCGCGTTGAAGAACTCGGTGAGGTAGAGCGCATGGCGCGTCAGCGGCTGAGCTCGGGCAGCGGTTGCTGTCGATGTAGACCTTCGTTACGTGCGCGTCCGACGGGACGCGATCGTCGACCCACGAACGGTTGCCGGATCCTTCGCCTTCGAACACCGCGTTCTCCTGGGCATCGACGATGCGGTCCCACGCGAGAACTCCCGTTACCGCGAAGCTTGCGAGCATCACCGCTGGGAAGACCCAGCCGTAGCGTCGCGGGAGAACTGCGATCGCCACCGCGAGTACGACCAACAGCAGGACCAGGAGCTTGCGCGCCGTCACGACCTCTCCGGCAAGCTGCTCGTTGAGTCGTGCCCAGAGTGCGCTCGGAACGACGTCGACGCCGACGTCGCCCGCGATGTAGCGGAAGGGGAGAACGAGAGGAAGCGCGACGGCTGCCGCGATTCCGACAGCCAGAGCGACTCGTGGCCTTGGGCAGACCGTCCGCGAGCCAGACCCCGAGTACCACGAGCCAAAGCGGAGCGAGGTAGAAGAGGTTGCGGTCGTGCAAGCGGTCGAATCCGAACACCGTGCTCGAGAAGGCGGCGGTGACGAACAGCATCCCGCCGTTGACCATCGCGAACGCCGCCACGAACGCAGCGGCCTGCCGGGACCCTTCGCGCCCGCGCCGCCAGAGTCGTGAGATCACGATCGGGGCGACCGCTATCGGGACGATCGCGAGGTAGACCTCGAGATCCGTGAGGAGGTACGCGATCCACTTGACGATGTCGAGCGGGTCGTATCCACGGAAGAGGACCGAGTAGGCGCCGACGGCGTCGGCGGGAGAGTCCCCTCGCACCAGCGGTCGGACGACGAATCCTCCGATGCCGAGGACCAGCGCGGCGAGTGACGGCCAGAGCTCGGCGAGCGCAGAGCGCAGCGGGTGCCGGTCGCGCGCCTGTACCCAGACGACGACGAGCGCCGCGAGATATGCCGCGAAGAGCACGGCGAACTGCGCGCGGGTCTCGTACGCGACAACGATCGCTGCGATCGCGAAGAGCTGGCGCGCTACTGTCGAGCGCTCGAGTGCGAGCACGATCGCGTAGATCGCGAGCGAGAACACGAAGTAGGAGACGCTCTCCGTCATGACGAGAGACACGTAGAGCGACGACGGGACCGCCAGCGACATCGCAGCGACGCCGACGCTCCACCACCGCGTCAGGAGTCGTCGCGCCACGAGGAAGATGGGGATCGCGGCGAGGGCGAAGAGGAGTGCATTCGCGACCTTGGCGAGGTGGTAGGCGGTCTCCCGGTCGGGTGCGAGCGTCAGCACCCCGGCGAGAACGGCTGGATAGACCGGGCCGAGGCCGTAGTCCTCGCCGCGAAGCGTCAAGCCGTCGCCGGCCGCGAGCGCCGCCCCGGCGAGCCAGTAGATGTGCTCGTCGGGGTGGACTCTCGGCGTCGAGACGAGCTGCGCGGCCCCTGCGTACACGCAAGCGGCGACGATCACGATCGCGGCGAGCGCGATCGTCGGGCCGCGAGTGCGTCGCGCTGCCACCGCGGGCAGCTGGGGCTCGGTACCCATGCGGGAGGAGGATGCTAGTCGTGGGCCGGGACGCGTCGTGCGATGCGCCCGGTAAGGTGCCCGGCGGGCTCCGCCGGATGGCTGATAGACGAGCGCTCATCATCGGGATAGCCGGTCAGGACGGCTCACTCCTGGCCGAGTTGCTCTTGTCCGAGGGCTACGAGGTTCACGGTGCGGTTCGGCAGCCGGTCTCCACCGGCTTCGACAACCTCGAACGGATACGCGGCGCTCTCGAGCTGCACCAGGCGGACGTTCTCGACGAGCTGTCGCTCGTCGACCTCCTCACCGCCTGTCGGCCGCACGAGGTCTACAACCTCGCGGCCCCGTCGTTCGTTCCGATGTCCTGGCGTCAGCCCGTGCTCACCGCGGAGTTCGCGGCGGTCGGGGTGACGGCGATGCTCGAAGCTCTTCGCCGCGTCGACGACTCGATCCGCTTCTACCAGGCATCGTCGAGCGAGATCTTCGGAGAGCCACGAGAGGTGCCGCAGACGGAGGAAACGCCGCTTGCTCCCGTCACGCCGTACGGGGTCGCGAAGGCGTATGGGCACTTCATCACGCGCAGCTATCGGCACCGGTACGGCCTGCACGCGTCGTCCGGGATCCTCTTCAACCACGAGTCTCCCCGTCGTCCTCTGGACTTCGTCACTCGCAAGATCTCGCACGGCGCGGCGAGCATCAGCCTCGGGCTCCAGCACGAGCTCGAGCTCGGTGACCTCGACGCTCGTCGTGATTGGGGCTACGCCGCCGACTACGTGCGCGCGATGTGGCTGATGCTCCAGCACGACGAGCCAGGCGACTTCGTGGTCGCAACGGGAGTCACGCACAGCGTGCAGGAACTCGTGCAGTGCGCCTTCGACCGCGTCGGTCTGCCCTGGCAGGATTACGTGCGCGTCGACGAGTCGTTGAAGCGCGGGAAGGCGGAGCTGTACGACCTCGTCGGAGACTCGACGAAGGCTCGCGATCTTCTCGGCTGGGCTCCATCGGTCGACTTCGAGGGGCTGGTCCACCTGCTCGTCGACGCCGACCTCGAACGGCTGCGCGCACGGCTCGAGACCGCCGAGGTCTAGCGTTGAGTCTGCGCACGCAGGTGCGCCGCGCGGGCGCGCCGATAGGACGCCCGCTCCGGCGTGCCGCGATCGGCGCACGCACGCGCAGGTGGCCTCCGCACTCGCGGCTGATCGTCGATCAGGAAGGTGCCGAGTGGGTGCTCGCATACGAGGCCCGCAAGCTGCGGGAGCTCGCGGCCGGCCTGGGCATCCTCCAGGGACCTGAGGCATGGGCTCGCAGCGTCGGCAACCAGTCGATCTTCCACGAGAGCCAGTTCACCCTCCTTCTGCACGACTTCGAGCGCCGCGGAAACCGACTCGGCGTGGCCTACTTCCATGGGCGTCCCGGGACACCCGGCTTTCCCGAGTTCGACGCGTGCTTCGAGACGCTTCGACGACGGCATGCGGAGATCGAGCGGGTGCAGGTCACGAACGTCGCGATGGAGGAGGTCGCGCTCGAGACCGGGATCGAGGCCTGGAAGCTGCACCGGATCCCGATCGGCATCGACGTGGATGCCTTCCGGCCCGGTACGCGGGCAGGAGCGGCGCGCCGCTCGACGCCAGTTCGACGTGCCGGACTCCGCCTTCGTCGTCGGGTCCTTTCAGAAGGACGGCGTCGGGTGGGGCGACGGGTTCGAGCCCAAGCTGATCAAGGGGCCGGACACGTTGCTCGCCGCGGCCGAGCGTCTGCGCGATCGCGTGCCCGAGCTCTGGTTCCTGCTGACCGGGCCCTCGCGCGGCTACGTCCGTCGAGGACTCGAGCGGCTGGGCATTCCCTACCGCCATCACTTCCTTCCGAGCACCGAGGCCGTCGCGACCGCGTACTCGGCGATCGACCTTTGCATCGTCGCGTCGCGCGAGGAAGGCGGGCCCAAGGCTGTGCTCGAGTCGATGGCCACGGGCGTCCCACTCGTCACGACGCGCGTGGGGCAAGCGACCGACCTCGTCCGCCATGGTGAGAACGGCCTCCTGGTGGACGTCGGAGACGTCGATGGGATCGTCGAGTGGTCGGCTCACGTCGTCGCCGCGTCCGAGGAAGCGCTCGCGCAGATGCGCGATGCCGGCCTCGAAACCGCACGAGAGAGCTCCTACCAGGCGCTTCGGCCGCGCTGGCGTGCCCTGCTCGAGGGGTTCGTGGCGATGCCCCTGACGAGCGACGCAGGCATGACCGCATGGATCTGAGTCCGGCCAGGGCAGGCCGCTATGCACGGGCGGCGACTCGGTGGGGCAGGCTCGTGGTCTCGCGAAAGGCGCGCCCGGGCGTCCGGGTGTTCTACGGCCACGACAGAGTGCCGGCTCCCGGAGAGCGAGCGGCCGGCGGCTCGGTGAAGATGCAAAAGCTCGCGGAGCGCTTCCCGAACCATCCGACGGACTTCTCCGTGCTCTATCTCGGAACAACGTGGCTACCGCGGGATCTCGGCCCTCTGCTCACGATCGCGCGTCGTCGTGCCGCGCCCATCGTGGTCAACCAGGATGGCGTCGGCTATCCGGGGTGGGCCGGGGATCGCTCGGAGCAGATCAACCGTCCATTACGCCGGGCAGTGCTCGCCGCCGACCACGTCATCTACCAGAGCGAGTTCTCGAAGCTCTCGGCGGACCTCTACCTGGGGCCGCCGAACGGCTCGTGGGAGATCCTGATGAACGCCGTCGACGTGACCATGTTCTCGCCCGCGGCGTCCCAGCCGGCGGACGGTCCCGTGCTGCTCCTGGGCGGTGACCAGACGCAGCGCTACCGCCTCGAGCTGGCGCTCGACACGCTCGCCGTGCTGCGCCGAACGCACGCAGACGCACGGCTTCTCGTCACCGGGCGGCTCGAGTCGCCGCCGGAGCCGCTCATCCACGACCTCGAGCTGCAGGACCACGTGTTCCTGCTCGGCGAGTACGCCCAGCGCGATGCGCCGAGCATCTTCCGGCGAGCGCACATCCTGCTTCACACGAAGGTCAAGGACCCGTGCCCGACGCTGGTGCTCGAGGCGATGGCGTCCGGCCTTCCGGTCGTGTATCCAGCGAGCGGAGGGACGGTGGAGCTCGTCGGAGACGAGGCCGGGATCGGCGTCTCACACCCGGACACGTGGGAGCGCGACGAGCCTCCGAGTGCCGAGGCGCTCGCCGACGCGGTCGACCGCGTCCTCTCCGACCTTCCACGGTATGCGCAGGCCGCCCGGTCGCGTGTCGTGGAGCGGTTCGCTCTCGAGCCGTGGCTCGCGCGTCACGCGGAGATCTTCGCGTTCCTCGCCCCGAGGTAGCCGCGCACCCGTCCGCGCAGCGTCTCAGCGTGGAACCAGGCCCAGTCCGTGTTGCGCCGGGCGAGCGAGACGACGATGCCCCCCATGGGCCGGATCGCCATGCGGGCGAGTGTTCTCGGCGGGTACGAGTGCTTGCGGAGCAGATACCCGACGCTCGCGCCTTCGCGCAGCCCGCGTCTTCGGAGTGCCAACCCGCGGCTGACCGCAAGCCGGTGCTGGACGACGAGCGAGGGCTCGTATTCGATGTGCGCGCCCGACTCGCAGTGCGCGAATGACGTAGTCGGTCTCCTCGCCCGAGGACCAGTGCTCGCCCGCGCCCAGCCCGAGCCGCTCGTCGAATGGGCCAACTCGCTCGATCAGCGGTCGCTTGAGAAAGACCCCGGCCGAGGCGACGAGGTTCCAGACGTTCCGCTTCACGAGGCGCGTCGGATCGTGAATCCAGCCGGCGTCGGACTGGCCGTCGTCGTCCGCAGTTCTCACCGACAGGCCGTCGAGGGTCGCGTCGTCGGCGAACCGACGCGCGACGCGCTCGAGCAGCAGCGAGGGGTAGACGCAGTCGTCGTCGGGGAACGCGACGACGTCGGCCGTGAGGCTGGCCAGCGCAATGTTGCGCGCGCCTGCCAGCCCCGGTGGGGCTGTGAGGTGCAGCGCGTCGGGATGGTGCGTCTCGAGCATCGCCGAGAGGCGATCGTCGGCGTTCTGGTCGACGACGATCAGCCGGAACCCGCGGTAGGTCTGGGCGTCGAGGGAGTCGAGGAAGCGGTCGAGCTCGGCGACGCGACCGAGCGTCGCCAGGACCAGGTCGAACGAAGGAAGGCCGGGCGGCACGCGCCGTAGGCTAAGGGATGCCGTGCCCACCGCTCCCCTCGTTTCCGTCCTCGTCGCCGTCCACGACGGCGGCGACTACCTGCGACCCGCGCTCGAGAGCGTGCTTCGCCAAACGGTGTCCGACCTCGAGCTCGTCGTCGTCGATGACGGATCGACCGATTCGACCCCGGCGGTCCTTGCCAGGTTCGACGATCCCCGCGTTCGCGTCGTGCGGAACGACGGGCGTCGCGGGCTCGCAGGGGCCCTCAACCGCGGTCTCGACGTCGTGCAAGGACGGTACGTCGCGAGGATGGACGCGGACGACATCGCGCTTCCGTACTGGCTGGAGCGCGTGCTCACGAGGCTCGAGTCGAAGCCCGACGTCTCGCTCGTAGGCGCCGGTGTCCTCGAGTTCGTCTCAGATGGAGGACTGGGGAAGATTCACCTTCCGGATGCGGGGCGGGCGGCGACGCGCTGGTACTCGCTGTTCAGTAGCTCGCCGTTCTTTCACAACACCGTCGCCTTCGACAGAGCGCTCTTCGAGAGACACCACCTCCGCTACGACGAGACGTTCGGCGAGAGCGAGGACTACGAGCTCTGGACCCGCGTGCTCGCGCACGCCGAGGCGGATTGCCTGGAGGAGGCCCTCGTCCTCTATCGGCTGCACCCGAGCCAGGCGTCGCAGCGTCGATCGGAGCTGCAGCGCGAACTGGGACGTCGTGTTGCCTTTACCCAGATCGCGAAAATCGCACCGTCGCTGTCGGACCGACAGGTCGAGCTCGCATGGAGGTTCGGTTACCACCAGAGTCTTGAGGCGGTCGAGGTGGAGGAGGCCGCGAACCTCTACGTCGAGCTCCTCGACCGGTTCGCAGGCACTGGGCGCTACTCGCGAACCGAGCTCGGACGCGTGCGCCGGATCGCTGCGAGGGTCGTCGCGCGCCGTGCGCTGTCGGCGCCCGACGCTGCTCGCGTATCGCTCCTGCGACGTGCATTCGCTCTCGACGCGGGTCTCGTCGCGCATGTCGGTGCCAGGCGTGCGCGCCGTGTAGGGGAGCGACGCCGTATTCGCGAGGACGCGGCGATGGTGCTTCGGCCGCACTCCTCCTCGACCGACGCGATTCGCGTGGCTGCGGTATTCCCTGAGCCGACGCCGTATCGCGCGCCGCTCCTGGACCGCGTCGCTGCACTGAACGAGATCGATCTCACGGTGATCTACGCGGCGCCCAGCGTTGTCTCGGGCCGGAGCTGGGCGGTCGAGAGCGAGCACGAGGCGGTGTTCCTTCGAGGGCTCCGCGTTCCCCGAGGCCGATCGTCTGCTTCCGCCACGACTATCCGGTCACGCCGGGAGTCGTCCGCGCACTCGAGAGCGCGCGCCCCGACGTCGTCGTCGTCTCGGGCTGGAGCACGTTCGCGGCGCAGGTCGCGATCGCGTGGTGCCGCTTCCGGCGGGTCCCGTACGTACTTCGTCGTCGAGAGCCACGACGAAGGACCTCGTCCGGGCTGGCGTCGCACGGTGAAGGGGGCGGTCGTGCCGTCGGTCGTGCGTGGAGCGTCCGGCGTGCTCGTCGCCGGCACGCTCGCGCGCCGTTCGATGGTCGCGCGCGGGGCGCAGGCCGAGCGGGTGCGAGTCTTCGCGAACACGATCGACGTCGAGGCGTTCGGCCGAGCGGGCGGACAGCCTCGCGCGCCGGCGGGCGGAGCTACGTGCCGAGCTGGGCGTCGAGCTGGACGATGTGATCGTCCTCTCTGTGGCACGCCTCGGTGCCGAGAAGGCACACGACGTGCTCATCCGGGCGGTGGCGGACACGAGAGATCCGCGCCTGGTCCTCGTGCTCGTCGGCGAGGGGCCGGAGCGGGAGCCGCTCGTGCGGCTCGCAGCTGAAGTGGCAGCGCGCGTCGTCTTTCTCGGAGACAGGCGGTGGGAGGACATCGTGCGAGTGCTATGTGGCTGCCGACATCTTCGCCCTCCTGTCCGAGCGCGAGACGTGGGCGAGTCGTCGTCAACGAGGCCGCCGCCTGTGGGCTTCCACTCGTCCTCTCGGATCGCGTGGGCGCTGCGCACGACTTGCTCGTCGACGGTGAGAACGGCGTCCTCGTGCCGGCCGGCGACGTCGCCGCAGCCGCGAGCGCTCTTCGTCGTCTTGCGGCCGACCCGGAGAGGCGAGCGCAGCATGGGGAGTCGCTCGCGAGAGCTCGTCCAGAGCTGGGGCTACGAGCCGAGCGTCGCGGGTTTCCTCGCCGTCGTCCGCGAGGCCGACACCGGCACTCGCCGCTAGCCTTGCCGCGATGCCCGAGGGCACGTCCCGACCGCGCATCCTCGTCCTCAACCAGTACTACTGGCCCGGCGTCGAGGCGACCGCGCACCTTCTGACCGAGCTCTGCGAGGCGCTCGCGACCGACTACGAGGTGGAGGTCGTCACGGGAGTGCTGCACGGGCACGAAGAGCGAGCCGCACGAGCTCGAGCGCAACGGCGTGCGGATCGTCCGAGTCGTGTCGACCGCGTATGAGCGCGCGGAGCTGAGCCGGCGGGCAGCGAACTACCTCTCGTATCTCGAGCTCCGCGCTCTTGCACGTGCTCCAGGGCCCTCCGCCCGATCTCGTCCTCTGCATGACGGACCCGCCGATCGTCGGCGACGCCGGCGTCCTGATCGGCCGCAAGTTCGGCGCACCGGTGGTCGTCATCAGCCAGGACGTCTTTCCCGAAATAGCGACGGAGCTCGGTCGACTGCGCAACCCGGCGGTTGTCGGAGTGCTCAGAGTGCTCGTCCGTGCGTACTTGCGGCGGGCGGACCGAATCGTCGCAATCGGCGAGACGATGCGTCAGCGGCTCGAGGCTGAAGGGGGCCCCGCCCGAACGGCTCCGCGTCATTCCGAACTGGGTCGATACGACCGAGATCACCCCGCAACCGCGGGACAACGCCTGGGCCGCAGAGCCACGACCTCGCGGCGAAGTTCGTCGTCATGCACTCGGGGAACGTCGGTCATGCGCAGGATCTCGACAGCCTCGTGCGCGCTGCGACGTTCCTCCGCGACCTCGATGACCTGCTCGTCGTCATCGCGGGCTTCGGCGCTCGTCATCGCCGAGATGGTCGAGCTCGCGAAGCGGCTCGACGTCGAGGACGCACTTCGATTCCTGCCGTACCAGAAGCGCGAGCGGCTTCCGTTGTCGCTGTCGAGCGCAGATCTCCACGTCGTCGGCCTCGCGAAGGGCCTGGCCGGCTACGTCGTCCCGAGCCGGCTCTACGGGATCCTCGCTGCGGGCCGGCCGGTCATCGCAGCCGCCGAGGACGACAGCGAGACGGCGAGGCTCGTGTCGGAGGTCGGCTGCGGCCTCGTCATCGAGCCCGGACGCCCCGAGCTCCTCGCGCGCACGATTCGCGCCGCTCGGGAAGGTGCCTACGACCTCGAGGCAATGGGACGCCGAGGGCGCGAGTACGTCGAGCGCGAGGCGGACCGTTCGGTGGCGATGGAGCGGTATCGCAAGCTCGTCGCGGAGCTCCTCGCCGCCTAGACGCGCTTCGTCTCGAGCAGCGCGCGGTAGAGGCGGTCGACGTCATCCACGAGCCGCGCCACGCTGTAGCGCTCGTGTACCCGAGCTCGCCCGTTCTCTCCGAGCTCGCGCCGTAGGTTCGGGTCAGCGGCGAGGGCGGCGAGCCTCTCAGCTGCGGCTTCGGTGTCGCCCGGCTCGACGAGGAACCCGTCGACGCCGTCGCGCACGACGTCGGGAACGCCACCCACCCGGTTCGCCACGACCGGGGTTGCAGCTGCGAGCGCCTCGATCGCGCTCACCGGCGTCCCCTCGTTGACGGACGGAAGGTAGAAGGCGTCGAACAGCCGGTAGAGGCCCGCGACCTCTGCCTGATACCCGACGAAGTAGCAAGCGCGCGAGATCTCGAGGTCGTGGGCGAGCTGCTCGAGCGACTCGTGGTCGGGACCGTCGCCGACGAGGCACGCGACGGCGTCGACACCGCGAGCTCGGAGCGCAGCAACGGTGTGAATGACCGCAGCTGCGTCCTTCACGGCCGTCATGCGGCCGACCCAGCCGACGACGAAGGCCTCGCGCCCGATGCCGTACTGGTGTCGGTAGTCGAGATCCGCCGTCTCGTCGTCGAGCCGCTCGTCGAGTGGAATGCCCAGCCTCACGACGACGAACTTCTCGGGACGGGCGACCCCCAAGGCGACCAGGTCGTCGCGTACCTCCGGGCTCACGGCGATGAGCGCGTCGGAGGATCGCGCGAGCGAACGCTCGACCTGCTGGAAGAACCCGGTACGCGCGCGGCCGAAGTAGCCCTTGAGCACGTGGCCGTGGAACGTGTGGACGACGACGGGCGGCCGCGCGTCTCCGGCGAGCAGTGCGGCGGCCCGCGCGATAGCGCCGGCCTTCGCCGTGTGGGTGTGGAGGATCTGCGGCCGGATCTCCCTGATGAGCTCGGCAACCCGCAGGATGGAGCGTGCGTCGGGGAGCGCCGATATCTCGCGCTGGATCTCGGGCACGTCGATGACCGCGACTCCGAGGCGCTCGGCGAGGAAAGCCATGGAGTCCTCTCCGCGCGCGAGGCTCCCGGCGACGAGCGTCGTGTGGTACCCACGGGTCTCGAGCCCGGCGGCGAGGTTCGCCACGTGGATCGCCGGGCCGCCCATGTTGAGACGGGCGATGACGCGCAGGATGCGGATGGGCTCTTCGGCCACAGCCGCGAAACGTTAGCCGCGGGCAGCCCGCTTCCTTGCCGGCGCCGGTGTACCCAGGCCGTTCGGCGGCACGGCCATACAATTCCGTGCCCATGCGCTACGTCGTCACAGGCGCCGCCGGCTTCATCGGCTCACACCTCCTCCGCGCTCTGCTCGAGCGCGGCCACGACGCTGTCGGCTGGGACGCGTTCACGGACTACTACGACCCGGCGTTGAAGGAGGAAAACGCCGACGGGATCCCGGTCGAAAGAGTCGATCTGGTCGAGGACGCGCTCGAGCTCACCGGGGTCGACGGCGTCTTCCACCTCGCTGCGCAGCCGGGGGTCAGGAGCTTCGGCGGGATCTTCCCGCTGTACGTTCGCCAGAACGTCCTCGCGAGCCAGCGGCTCTTCGAGGCAGCGGTCGCGGGAGGCGCGCGCACCGTGGTCGCCTCCTCGTCGTCCGTGTACGGCGATGCGGCCGCTTATCCGACTCCCGAGGACACCGTGCCCAGGCCGATCTCCCCGTACGGGCTCACCAAGCTCGCATCGGAGCACCTCGCGTACGCGTACGCAAGCGAGTTCGGGCTCGGGTGCGTCGTCCTCCGGTACTTCAACGCCTACGGGCCGCGGCAGCGACCGGACATGGCGTTCGCGAAGATGGTCTCGAGCCTCGCGGAAGGGCGTCCGTTCGAGCTGTTCGGCGACGGCACCCAGTCGCGCAGCTTCACGTACGTGTCCGATGTCGTCGAGGCGACGATCGCGGCGATGGAGCGCGCGCCGGCAGGTGCGGTCTACAACGTCGGCGGCGGAGTCGAGGTGTCGATGCTCCAGGCGATCGAGGTTCTCGCGCGCATTGCCGGCCGTAGGCTCGAGGTCGTGCGTGCGCCGAGGATCGAGGGCGACGTGACGAGGACGGCCGCCGACACGTCCCGGATCCAGGCCGATCTCGGCTGGGAACCGGTGACACCGTTCGAGACAGGCCTCGAGGCTCAATGGCGATGGGCCGCTGATAGGGTCGCGGCCGCATGAGCGCCCCTCAAACCTCTGCAGGCCTCGAGGGCGAGCGGGAGATCGACTTCGCCTCTGTCTGGCAGCGCATCAAGATGCGCTGGTGGCTGCCGCTCGTGGGCGCTCTCGTGGGGGCGTTCATCGGGCTCCTGCTGGCCGTCTCGGGCGGCTCGGTGTGGCGCGCGCAGACGATCGTCTACCTCGGCCAGCCCTTCGCGCCGCTCGGCGGTGGGCAGATCCAGAGCCTTGCGACGAATCCGCGGACGGTCGGCGAGATCATCAGATCCCAGGCGACGCTCGAGGCCGCATCGAAGGCGAGCGGGATTCCGGTGTCGCGGCTCCGCTCCTCCATCTCCACGAAGGAGCTCGTGGCCGTCGGCCAGGCTCGTGGCATCAACCCACTCATGGAGATCGCGGTGAAGGGCTCCGGGCGGCACAAGACCGAGCTCGCAGCCGACGTGCTCGCCAGCCGCGTGACCGACAACGTGTCGGTGTACGTCAAGCAGAAGATCGACATCCTCGAGCAGCAAGTGACGACCAGCGAGGCGCAGCTCGCCGCCGTGACCGCGCGGATCCAGGCTGCGCAGACACAGCAGGACGCGCTGGTCAACGACCGTTCGATCCCGCTCGACCAGCGCCTACTCCTGTCGGCGAACCTGAACTCCGTCATCACCACGGCCGATGCCCGCCGCACGTCCCTCCAGGACGACCTCTCCGAGGCGCGCCAGCTCCTGAACCTCGCGGAGAGCGTCGAGTCGAGCCGTGTGGTCGAACCGGCCGCTGCGGCGAAGACGACGGCTCGTTCGAGTCGGACCTCGCTCATCGTCGGGGCCTTCATCGGCCTCATCGTCGGGTTGATCGCCGCGATCGCGGCGGAGCCGATCCTCGCGCGCCGGCGCGGTACTGCGCCCAGCTCGGACTGATGTTCGACGGGAAGCGGGTCGCCGTCGTGGTGCCCGCCTACGACGAGGAGGCGCTCGTCGTGGAGACGCTCCGTGGCATCCCCGAGTTCGTCGACAAGGTCTACGTCGTCGACGACGCCTCGAGCGACGCGACGGGGGATCGCGCAAAGGAGCTGGGCGATCCACGTGTGGAGGTGATCCGCCACGAGCGCAACAAGGGCGTCGGAGCCGCGATCGTGACCGGGTACGAGCGGGCGCTCGAAGACGGCATCGACGTGGCCTGTGTCATGGCGGGCGACAACCAGATGGATCCCCAGGAGCTCCAGGGCCTGGTCGAGCCGGTCGCGCGGGGCGAAGTCGAGTACGCGAAGGCGAACCGGCTCGTGTCCGGCGAGGCGTGGAAGGTCATTCCGCACACGCGCTATCTCGGCAATGCGGTCCTCTCGCTCCTGACGAAGATCGCGTCGGGCTACTGGCACGTCGCGGACTCGCAGGCCGGCTACACGGCGATCTCGCGCGGCGCGCTCGAGCGGCTCGATCTCGACCGCCTCTACCCGCGCTACGGCTTCCCCAACGACCTGCTCGTGCATCTGAACGTGGAGAACGCGCGCGTGCGCGACGTCCCCTCACGTCCGATCTACAACGTCGGCGAGCAGTCGGGGATTCGCCTGCGCTCGGTCGTCCCGCGGATCTCCTGGCTGATCTTCAAGGCGTTCTGGTGGCGCCTCGGCCACAAGTACGTGATCCGGGACTTCCACCCGCTCGTTTTCTTCTACGTCTTCGGCGTGCTCATGAGCGTCGCCGGCCTCACGCTGGGCTTCGTGGAGGCGGTGCTTCGCATCCTCGGGAACCAGATCACGACCCCGACCATCGTGCTCGTCGCCGTGCTCCTCATCGCAGGCATCCAGTTGACGCTCTTCGCCATGTGGTTCGACATGGAGGCGAACAAGGAACTGCGCTGAGCCCGCTCGGGAAGCGGGGCGGGCGCTCCACCCCTCCTGCAGGCGCCCGCAAGCCCACGGGCGCGCCGCTAGGTCAGGAGAGCGGCGACCGTCGTGTCTAGGGAGCTACGTTGACCTAGGTAGTTGTTACGGCCCCTTCTGTGCTTCAGAGGGACCGGTTGCGGCGCGGTCCCATCCGGGGAAGGATTCGAGCATGGAGACGCCAGAGACACGCTACTCGAGGAGTGCAGACGGCGTCCATATCGCGTATCAGGTGCTCGGTGATGCTGATCTCGACCTCGTGCTCTCGCCGGTTTCGTGTCGCACCTGGAGCACTCGTGGGAAGACCCATCGATGGCACGGTTCCTTCGACGTCTTGCTTCGTTCTCCCGCTTGATCGTATTCGACAAACGAGGGACAGGGATGTCGGATCGGCCGCCCGACGACCGCCCTGGGTTGCTCGAGGACAGAGTCAACGACATCGCCAGCTTGATGGATACGGTGGGGTCGGAACGGGCCGCGATGATGGGCCTCTCGGAGACCGGCGCAGTTGCTCTCCTGTTCGCTGCTACGTACCCGGAGAGAACGAGAGCGGTGGTTGTCTATGGCTCGTATCGCAGGTACGGGTAACACGGGTCCGATCTACCCGTGGGCGCCCGATCCCGCTGAGGCAGCGTGGCTCGAGCATCTGGAGCGGAATTGGGGCCGTGGCACCATGTATCCTCGAGATGTTCGCCCCGTCTCTCGTAGGCGACGAGCGCTACGAGGATTGGTTCGCCAAGCTCGAGCGACTCGCTGTCAGCCCGGGTGCCGCCGTGGCGATGGTCCGGATGCTGCTCGAGATGGACGTGCGCGACATCCTGCCCGCCATCGGTGTCCCGACGCTCGTCCTGCACAAGCGAGACGACAAGGTGGTGCCGATCGAAGAAGGGAGGGACCTCGCCGAGCACGTGCCAGGTGCGAGGTTCGTCGAGCTCCCAGGCTCCGACCATTGGCCCTGGATCGGTCACGAGGAGGCCGTCGAGGAGATCCAGGAGTTTCTCACCGGCATGCGTGACAGCCCCGAGCCGGACCGCGCGGTGGTGACGGTGATGTTCGTCGATATCGTCGACTCGACGAAGCGTGCTGCAGAGATCGGGGACCGGCGATGGGCGGACCTCCTCGAGAGCTTCTACGCAGTCGTCCGTCGGGAGCTCGAGCGATTCCGAGGACGAGAGGTTGATACGGCCGGAGACGGGTTCTTCGCAACCTTCGACGGACCGGTGCGCGCCATCCGATGCGCGACAGCACTCACGGAGGCTGTCGGGAGGCTAGGGCTCCAGATCCGGACCGGCATCCATACCGGAGAGTGCGAACGGGTGGCCGACAACGTGCGTGGTCTCGGGGTCGTCATAGGGGCACGCGTCGGAGCGCTGGCCGGGCCACGAGAGATCCTCGTCTCGCGGACTGTGCAGGATCTCGTCGTTGGCTCGGGCCTGATCTTCGAAAACGCCGGCGAGCACGAGCTCAAGGGCGTCCCCGACCGTTGGCACTTGTATCGAGTCGTGGAGTAAGCCACCTTGGAACGTCCAGGACTCATGTGCAGTAACGGGATGGCGTAAGCCCAGAGCGCTTCCTCTCGCTACAGCGGGATGAATCTTCGAGGTGTCGGGTCCGTAACGGGCAAAGAAGGAGTTGCGCTGAGCTCGCTCTGGAAGCGGGATTGAGCGCGTGCCCAGCACCCCACCGCGACAGGGTGGCAGCCTCCGGCGACTTGCCTGCCTGCCGGATAGCTCTTCCGCCCACATCGCTCTAGCGTCTCGAGGACGAGAACGCGATGCGGAGACCGCACCTTTCGCATCGAATCCAAGACGTGAAGGGGGTTCGCAATGAAGGCCCGACTGACAACGCTCATCGTCGTAGTGACGCCCGTGCTGCTCGCACTCTTCAACGCGGGAATCAGCACCAGCCCCGGCCGCAAGTGGTAGCTGCGAGCCTGAAGCGTCGGGGCGGGTGGGTGGTGAGCCGTATGCCGCACCGTCTCTGACGCTGCTCTGAGGTACTCGCCTCCCGGTCGAGGCAGGTCTACCGCGAGCCCTCGCCCGCTAGCGCTGCCGTTGCCGCGGGGCGCGTCCACGCGAGCTCTCGGCCGAGCAACCCCTCGAGCTTCCTGTTGTGTGGCTCGAAGAGCCTTGCGAGGCGTTCCCGCAGCGCGTCCGGTACCGGTTCGTACTCGTTTGCCGAGCGCATCCGGTAGCTCTCGTCCCGCCAGCGAGGGATGTCGAGGAAGTCGGCGATCGTCTCCATCGCGGCGCTCGGCGTCGCCCGGAGCTCCTCGCTCGTGAGGACGAGAATCTGCTCTCTCGGAAACCACTCGAGCCAGCGTTCGAGCTGCTGTGCATAGAGGCCGCGCGCGACGTAAGAGCGCCGAAAGCCCGTAGGGGAGACGTAGGACGGATCTCGACCGACCCGCTCGAGCTCGGATGGCAACTCGACGCGCTCCCGCTCGAGCGCTTCCTCGAACGAGCCCGTCTCCTCGATGCCAAGACCTCGTACCTGCATCCGGTACTGCGAGTAGGCCCGGTCGACCGGATCACGGAGGACGGCGACGAGCTTCATGTCGGCTGCGAACGCGTGCACCCGCGCGGGAGCGTGCGGATGGAAGATGTACCCGGGCGTGACCTCGCCCACTGCAGCCCTTGCTCCTGTACGTCGCCGAATCTGGGCACCACGGGTGACGAGGGGGAAGTGGGATCGGTACCAGTGGTCGCCGAGATCATGGGAGACGTTGAAGTAGTGGACTTCCTTGGGACGCGCGCAGGCGATCGCGGGATGGTGGGAGAGGTAGGTGTAGAGGGACGTCGTTCCGGCCTTCTGCGCTCCGATGACGAGAAACGTCGGCCTTAGCCGAAGGCGTGAGGTCGAGTGGCGAAATGCCGGAGCCGCCGGCTCGAACGCTCGCTCGACCCGCCACCTGAGGTGGCGCGCAACCCGCCCCGGAAGCTGGCCGACCGCAGTCTCGTGCACGGCGGGAACCATAGAACGGCCGACGGGCCACGTCAGGCGGCGGTTGTACCGTCTGTTGCATCTCGGAGGCTGCCGACACTCCGCACCCGCCGTCGTTCTGGCGAAGGCTCCTGCACTCGCTCGCGAAGCTCGTGCCCGCCCGGATCCGGCGCTACTTCACGGACCGCTTCGGTGACGCATCGAAGAGCGAGGCTTGGGGTTACCTCGTCTGGAGCGCGATGGGCGTCGTCATCGCCGTTCCCGAGCTGCTCGCGGCGGCGGGTGGGAACAACTTCCTCTGGCCCACGATCTCGACGACCGTCGGGCACCTCCAGGGCCGCTGGCCCGTCCTCACGCTCATCCCGGTCGCGCTGATCGTCATGGCCGGGACCTCGGTGCTGCGCATCAAGCTCGGGGACACGGCGCTCCAGGCCGACCAGCAGGCGATCGGGCGCAGTCCTCAGGGTCGCCTCATCAAGCAGGACGTCACGCTCGAGCAGCTCGCAACGGGGGGCATCCCATCGACGGCGCCGAGACGCGGGCAGTTCGAGCATGTGTTTCCGTACTTCGTGTTCGCCACGGCGGTGGTCGTCGCGGGAGGGGTGATCGCAGCGCCGAGCGACAGTCGCTTTCTCGTCGGCTACGTCCTGTACTCGCTGATCGCGCTGTTCTGGGTCGTGATCCCGAACCTGGCCGCGTACTTCGTCGGGAAGGACTTCCCGTTCACGACGCTCGTCTTCACGGTTCGCGCTCTCGGGCGGCGCCTGCAGTTCGTGGCCGCCTTCGTGGCGGCCCTGCTCGTGATTCTCCTGCTCCACCTCGCGTTCTACCCTTGGCCCACACGGCGATGACTCCCTCCTACCCGATCGAGCGATTGCCGAAGTGAGGAGAGCGCCGACGATGATCCTGATGAGGCGTCTTGCCGCTGCCTTCCTCGTCCTCTTCGCCGTCTCGGCCACGGCCGCCGTCGCCCACCCCTCGGCGCCCGCTGTCACCGCCTCCCAGCTTCAGAAGCAGTTCAAGAAGTCGACGGGCGACAAGCTCGTGATCAACCGGAAGATCTCGTATCCCGGTCATTACGTCGCCTTCGACGCCGGTCCGGCGTCGATCGCGAAGAAGGCGAAGTACGGGACGTTCACCGTCTACCTCGTGACCGGTGCCGACGTCGCAACCGACATCAACGACCTGCTCGCCGACGGCCATACCGGAGTGCTCGGCACGCCGAGTGCGGGCAAGATCTACTGGGAGTACGGGAAGACGCTGTACGGCGATCCGTACTGGATGGCGAAGCGCCAGTACGGTGCGAACGTCGTCCTCTGGTGGATCGGCTCGAAGCCCGTCAAGAAGACGGACGTGACCTTCAAGCGGCTGCACAAGACGCTGACGAAGGCCACGAGCTAGAGCTCCGACTTCGAGAGGACGTGCGCGCGCTGCGTCGTATCTGGACGGACGCGTTCGCGACACCCCGCGGATAGCATCGGACCGATATGCCAACCTCTCTCGTCACCGGCGGCGCAGGCTTCCTCGGCTCGCATCTGTGCGAGTCGCTCCTGGAGCGCGGGCATCGCGTCATCTGCCTCGACAACCTCGAGACAGGATCCCTCGCGAACATCGAGCACCTGCGAGACGACGCGTTCGTCTTCATGAACCACGACGTAATCGAGCACATCGCGGTGAGCGAGCCGCTCGACTTCGTCTTCCATCTCGCCGCGCTTGCCAGCCCGATCGACTACATGCGGCTTCCGCTGCACTCGCTCAAGGCCGGCTCCTACGGGACGCACCACACGCTCGGGCTCGCCAAGGTGAAGCGTGCCCGGTATCTCCTCGCGTCGACGAGCGAGGTGTACGGGGATCCGGAGGTGCACCCGCAGCGCGAGACCTACTGGGGCCACGTCAATCCCGTCGGGCCGCGCGGCGTCTACGACGAGGCGAAGCGCTATGCGGAGGCGCTGACCATGGCGTACCACTCCCAGCAAGGCGTGGACACCGCGATCGTGCGGATCTTCAACACCTACGGGTCTCGCATGCGACCGAACGACGGGCGCGCGATCCCGACCTTCCTGCGCCAGGCGCTCGAGGCACGTCCGCTCACCGTCTTCGGGGACGGCTCGCAGACCCGGAGCTTCTGCTTCGTGGACGATCTCATCCGCGGCCTCGTGCTGCTCGCGGAGTCCGGGGAGCATCTGCCCGTCAACATCGGGAACCCCGACGAGAAATCGCTGCTCGAGCTGGCCGAGGCCGTGCTCCGCATCACCGGCTCCTCGAGCCCGATCGTGTACGAGGCGCTCCCCGTCGACGATCCTCAGGTGCGGCAACCCGACATCACGCGCGCGCAGCAGATCCTCGGCTGGGAGCCCGAAGTCGAGCTCGACGACGGGTTGCGGCGGACCATCGCCTCGCTCGGTCACGAGGCCGCCGTCAGCTCTTCGTGAGCTCTGTCGGCGAGCGCTACGAAGAGCATCACCGGGAACGCCGGGATGAAGGTGACTTCGTCTTCGTCCCCGAGCGCATTCCCGTGTTCCAGGCGGCTATCGGCCGCGGAAAGCGCGTGCTCGATCTGGGCTGTCGGTCCGGTGCGCTGACGCAACATTTCGTCGAGGGCAACGACGTGGTCGGGCTCGACGTCGACCGGGCTGCGCTCGAGAAGGCGGCCCAGCTCGGTATCGAGACCGTGGTCGCCAACGTCGACGAGCCGCTCCCGTTCCCCGACGCGAGCTTCGACGCTGTCGTCGCCGGTGAGCTCCTCGAACATCTCCAGTTCCCGGACGCGGTCGTCGTGGAAGCACGCCGGATCCTGCGGCCCGGTGGCGTGTTCGTCGGCTCCGTGCCGAATGCGTTTCGGCTGCAGAGTCGGCTTCGCTTTCTCCGCGGCCGCTCGCCCGAGGACGATCCCACGCACCTGCGCATGTTCTCGGCGGACGCGATGCGAGGGTTGCTCGCAACGTTCGACGACGTGAGCATCGGGTTCGTCGGGGGCCGCTACCGGCGCATCAGCCCGCGCCTGCTTGCGCGCGATCTCGTCTTCCGCGGCACGCGTCGGCGGCCGTAGGCGTTGCGTCTCATGGACGCGCCGAATGCCTCGTAGCTCGAGCTCCACCAGGCACGGAGGAGAGGAGGGGGCCCCTCGCCGCAGAGAGGTCGTCCCCTCCTCACTCCGTCCCCCCAGCGGCAGCTACTAGGCAGCTGCCGGTCCTGCGAAGGCCAGCGTGACCTTCGGTGCGCCGATCTGGGCGAGATGTCGGGCGGCGACCTCGCTCGGCGCGGTTGGCCGTCCGAGTTGCTCGGAGAGCGACACGGCGAGGGCCGCGGCGTACTCGAGCGACTCCGCGACGATGCGAAGCGGGTACACGACCTGAAGCTCGTAGCTCACGAGCTCGGGGAGGGGCTCGCGTGGAAAGAAATCCTCGTCTCGCCAGGGATCCAGTCGCGGATCGAGCGGCGCCATCAGAAGCCCCTCGTAAGGGTCGAGAGGAACGCCACCGCGACGATCACCGCTGACATCTCGTGACCTCCGAGGGTGGTGATGGCTCGTTTCATGCGTCTTCCTTTCTTCTTATTCTTTCTGACTTCATATCAACAGCAGGTATAGTACATGTTTGGGCAGATGGCGCAAACTTGGAACGATCGTTACGAGGTCGAAACCCAAGCCCTGACACTTCGGCCCCACAGATCTCGCTTCGGCTCCGTCTGGGCCCACGAGCTAGACTCCGAGCCGAGCAGGCTACGTCGTCGAGCTATCCGATGATCGTGAGATGAAGCGGTTATGAAGTTGTCGTTGACAAGGAATCGTGACCTCGTAGAGTGAGGCCCTGAGACCAGGACGAGCGGAAGGCGAAATGAAGGGACACCAAAGAAGCGAGAAGGCGATCGAGATCGGCAAGCGCATTGCCGAGGCCCGCAGGGAAGCTGGTGGTATGACCCAGGAGGAGCTCGGTGAGCTCGTCGGGGTGACCGTGCGTTCGATCGCCGCCTGGGAGCTCGGGGACGTGATCCCCTACCGACACTTGAAGGAGCTCGAGAAGGCGACCGGCGCTGACGCAGCCTGGCTACTTCACGGAACGGAGTCGACGGACGTCCGGGACCGGCAGCTTGACGAGATCAACAGCAAGCTCGACGAGATTCTTCGCTTGCTGGTTGACGGAGCGGCCGCCCCGCAGCACGAGGGGCGGCAATGGCCCCCCCTACGGGCTGACAGCTCCTAGTCCCGCGACCGGAAGCTCGGGGGCGGGATCGGGAGCAGGGTCCGGAGCCGGCGGATCCTGCGCCGGTCCAGGCGTTGGCGCCGCGCCGGGCGTTGGGCCGGGCGGTGGAGCTGGCGCCGGCGGTGGCACCCTGGGAGGAGCGACGGGAGGAGGCTGCTCCTGGACAGGAGGCTGCTGGGCCGGCGGCTCCTCGACCGGTGGCGCCGGAGGCGCTTCCTCGACGAAGGTCGCAGCCGGGTTCGAGGCCGGGACGGGAGCGGATGCCGCCTGCGCAGCGGCGTTCTCCGGCTCGCTGACAACCGGCTTCGGCTGCGCGGTCGCCACGGGCGGCGCATCGAGCGCGGAACGGAGGTAGCTGACCTCGGTCGCCAGCCGCTCGCGCTCCTTGTTGACCTTCACGATCTTCGCCACCACGACGCGATGCTGCTTCTCGTTCGTCTTCGTGATGCTCGCGAGCACTATCCGGTGCTGCCGGTCGGACTGCTCCAGCCGATGGTCGAGACGCGTATACCCGCGCGCGAACGCAGCAGTGGTCACCAGGAGGGTGAGTGCAAGGATGATCACGGCCCGGCGTGCGATCTTCGAGACCACCGGCAGTGCCACGCCGGCGGCGATATTGATGTCGGCGAGCGATCTAGCCTCGGACATTGCATCCAGGTACTCGCGTATCTGCTTCATCCCCTCTTCCTTTCCGTCACACGGGCAGGACCTCCCCGACGCCCGCGATCCCCGAAGTACAAGTGCTGCTTCGCCACAGGAGCGCAACGGGCGCGAATTCTACAGGTTTGCTTCGTTAGGCATGTGTTACAGCGCATGTTTCCAGGGGAATGACGTGGGTGTCCATCTCTTCACAGAGCATTCAGGATAGATTCAGTAAAAAGAGCTCCGGGCGGCCTCGCACTGGGCGCATTCGGTTCGGTGGCGTGCCCATGACGTCCGGGCCCGCGCTCCGATGCTCGTATGTCCAGCGGCGCGGGCGGTTCTACGTGGTCTCCGAGCGGCCGAATGCGGCTCGCCGCTCGACGTCCGCTTCGTCGACCATGTGCCCGTCCCGCTCGACGTAGCCGTCTTTCCCGCCGATGACGAGCAGCACGAGGTCGTCCTCGTCGCTCGCGTTCGAGACCTTCCGCGGTGTCGTCGACTCGACGTGGAGCAGCCCGCCCGGCCCGAGGATTCGCTCATCGCCCTCGACCTCGACCCGCGCAGTGCCCGCAGTGGACGAAATAGAGCTCGTCCTGGGTGTCGTGGTAGTGGTGGAAGCCCTCGTAACTCGGCGGATAGACGATCGCGTTGACGCCGAACGCCGTGATGCCGAGCGGCTTGCGTACCTTGCGGAATCCGTAGCTCTCGCCGAGCTCGTCGATCGAGCTGAACGTGTGCGGTGCCATCAGTTCTCCTTTTCGTCGAGCAGGAAGTCAGCCGTCCGCCTCAATCCCTCTTCGAGCCCGATCTGCGGCTCGAACCCGAGTAGGCGTCCTGCTTCGCTCACGTCAGCCCACGAGTTCCGCAGGTCGCCGGGGCGAGCAGGCAGGTAGCGGCGTTCCACCGGTTTTCCGAGCAGTCGGCCGATTGCCTCCGCGAGGGCGTTGACGGTCGTCGGTGCGCCGCCGGAGATGTTGACGATGTGCCCGCTTGCACCCTCCGCATCAGCTGCGAGGAGGTTCGCGGCCACGACGTTGTCGATGTACGTGAAATCGCGGGACTGCTCGCCGTCGTCGAAGATCGTCACCGGCCGGCCGGCGGCGATCGCGGTGACGAAGAGCGGCACGACCGCCGCGTACTGGGACGTCGGGTCCTGCCGCGGGCCGAAGACGTTGAAGTAGCGGAGCACCACGGTCTCGAACGACTCGTACACGCGGCTGAAGCTGACGCAGTAGCGCTCGGCGGCCAGCTTCGCGACGCCGTACGGCGAAATCGGATCCGGTGCCATCGACTCTCGCAGCGGCAACTCGGACTGGTTGCCGTAGATCGAGGACGAGGACGCGTAGATCACACGTCGGACGCCCTCGTCGCGAGCCGCGAGCTGGACGTTGAGCGTCCCCTCGACGTTCACCGCATTCGACGTCAGCGGATCCTGGACCGAGCGGGGAACCGACCCGAGCGCGCCGAGGTGATACACGATCTCGGTCCCGCGCACGGCGTTGTGCACGCGCTCGTAGCTGCGGAGCTCGCCCTCGACGACCTCAACGTCCTGCGCGAGCCCGGCGAGGTTTCGGCGGCTGCCGGTCGAGAAGTTGTCGAGCACGCGTACGTCGTCTCCACGTGCGAGCAGGGCGCGAACAAGGTTCGAGCCGATGAAGCCCGCGCCGCCCGTGACCAGGACTTTCAAGCGGCCACCTCGGCGACGACGTGGAAGTTGGCGAACATCGTCCCCGGCTGGGTGGGCTCGCGCATCTTGCTCGAGCGGCGGTCGATCGCCTCGGCGGCTCGGTTGATCGTCGCCACGAGCGGCGGCGAGAGCCAGCCTCCGTGGAGGCGGCGGAGCGCGAGATCGAGGTTCATCGCAACGATCATTCCGACACAGGCGGTGGTGCCCGAGGCGGGCGTCACCCTAACGGACGCCCACGAGGCGCTCTCGACGAAGAGCTTCTCGAGACCGGCGTACGTCCAGCGCCAGTAGTCGGTAGGCGACGGGTGATACGGCATCACGCCGTGCGTCGAGGCGAGCACGCGCCCGCGCGGCGCGGTCACCCGGCGAAGCTCGCGAACTGCCTGGGCCGGGTCGTCGCAATGCTCGAGAACCTGGTTGCAGAGGACGACGTCGAAGCTCCCGTCCTCGACCGGTAGCGCTTCGACCGAGCCCCGGAGCTCGGCACGGGGGTTCTCGACCGGGTCGACGCCGATATACGAGGAGGCGTACGCGGCGAACAGCGGCTCGTACGGCTTCTCGCCGCATCCGACGTCGAGCACGCGATACGCGCCGATCTCGCCGTGCGCCCGGCGTGCCTCGTCCGCCAGCCAGCGGACGAGCGGACCGCGGACCGCGTAGGTCGGCATCGAGCGGGGCGGGTCGAGCCGGGGATCAGACATGGCGATCAGACACCGGCGTCATCTTCGACGGTCGCGGCTCCTGCTGCCGCGAGACCGAGCATCAGGCTCGTCGCAGCCTGGAGCGGGATTCCCGGGACGATGCCGAGCGACGCCCACTCGCCGGAGAGGGTGAGCAGGGTGCAGAGCGCAGTCAAGCCCGGCCCCGACGGCCCACGGAGTCGCCGCGTGGCGCGCAGTGCGCCACGCGAGCGCGAGGCCGACCGCGCCGACCGCGAGGAGAAGCGCCAGGCCGACGACCCCGGCGTCGGCGAGCATCTGCACGTAGAAGTTCTGCACACCCCATTCCCGGCCCGGTGCGGGGAACGCCAGGTCGACGACGTCGGGGAACCGTCTGCGTGCGTCGTCGACGTAAGGCTCGAATACATCGGGTCGTGCCGAGCGCTGCCAGCCGACTCCGGCAATCGGGTGGTCCCGGAAGATGCGCACGCCGATGTAGGCGAGCACTGTGCGCTGTGAGTACGTCTCGACGCCGACCGGAGGCTCATCTCCGCGGACGCCGAGGAAGCGGAGGAAGTCCGCCAGCGCGTCTCCCCTCACGGCGGTCACGCCGCCACCGACCGCGAGGACGACGGCCGCCAACGCGAGGAACTGCCTTGCCGACGGCGCGAATCGTGCGCGTGCCGCGAGCGTCACGGCGATCGCTCCGATCGCCATCCCGCCGGCGGCGGCGATCGAGCCGGCGATGACGATGCCGAGCATGCCGGCCGCGAGTGCTGTTGCGAAGAGCCCGGACACGGGCAGGCGCTGCCTGCCCGCGACGATTCCTACTGCGGCGACGCCGATCGCGATCGCCGAGAGGGCAGCGAGGTCGTGGTGCCCGAGGAAGGATGGCTGCCGCCAGCCGGCGTTCCAGGCGTCGAACACGTCGAGTCCGAAGAACTGGAGTACCGCGACCGCCGAGGCGACCGCGGACCAGAGCACGAGTGCGCCGAGAAGGATCGTCAGGTCCTGCCTGCGGCGGACGAGCAGGGGCACGGCGACGGCCAGCAGCGCATACTCCACGAGCTTCAGGAGGCTGACGAGGTGAGCGGCGAACTGGTCGTCGTCGAGCGACACCGGGCGGAGCGCCTCGAATCCCAGCCACGCGAGGAGTGCTGTCCCCGCGAGCCAGAGGTAGCCGGCAGGGCGAAGGCGGTCGACCCCGAGCCGGATCGCGGCCAGGACAGCGGCGACGACGACCACGAGCACCGCCACGTCCGAGAGACGAATGTCGACCGTCGTCGAACCGGCCGCGAACGAGAGGTCGGGCTGGAAGCGCTCGTGGATGAACAGGAACGGCACGGCCGCCGCAAGAACGATCGCACCACGACTCTCGGGATCCGTCACGAGCTCCCGGAGACTCCTGCCGGCGGTCATCGGCTCGATCTCGAGCGGCGGTTCGGCACCGGCGGGACTATAGGTGCGGCCGTCGGGCCGGCACGACAGGCCCAGCGACGCCCTTCCCTAGACTGATCGACCGATGTCCTCTCGCGTCTTCCGGCGCAGGTCGGCGACGGCCGCCTGGGTTTACGCCGCGGTCGCATTCGGGATCGTCGGCATGGTCGTCGCGGCTCGAGTGCTCGGCCGCGAGGAGTTCGGCATCTACGCGACCGCGCTCGCTGCCGTGGGGTTCTTCCAGGTGTTGCTCGACCTCACCGTCGAGGAGTCGCTGACGAAGTACGGGTTCCGCTACGTCGCGGCCTCCGACTGGGGCCGGCTGCGCCGGCTCTTCCGGCAGATGCTCGTGTACAAGCTGATCGGCGGAGCGCTCGCGACCGGCATCCTCCTCGTCCTGGCGCCGTTCGCGGACGAGCTCTTCGGCGAGGACGGCGTCGGAGCTGCTCTGCTCGCGGCTGCACTGATCCCTCTCGTCCAATCACCCGAGAACGTCGGTGCCACTGCCCTCCTCCTGCACAGCCGCTACGACCTGCGCGGGGCGTACCAGGCCGGGTCCGGCGCGCTGCGCCTGATCGCGATCGCCATCGGCTCGCAGTACGGCGCGACGGAAGCGCTCGCCGCGATGGTTGTCGCGCAGTGCCTGTCCACGGCGTTCATCGCGGTTGTCGGGCACATCGCGATGGGCAAATTCCCACATGCGTCGCCCCGTCCTCTGGGCGAGGACGCTCGCGGCATTCGCTCGTTCGTCTTCCAGTCGAGCATCGCGACCGGGGTCATCTCACTGCGGACGACCCTCGTCCCCGTGCTGCTCGGCATCGTGGCCGGGCCGACACAGGTTGGACTCTTTCGCATCGCACAGACTCCGCAGACCGGTCTTGCCGCCGCGAGCTCGCCGGCGCGGCTCGTGCTCCTGACCGAGCAGACGCGGGACTGGGAGGGCGGGCAACGTACGAGCGTGCTCGAAGGCGTCAAGAAGTACACGATCGGCGCTGCGGCGGTGATGGCGGTCGCAGTTCCCGTGTTCTTCATCGCGATGCCCTGGCTCGTCCAGGTCGTATTCGGGGACGAGTACACGGGCGCTGTCACGGCCGCGCGAATCGTCCTGCTCGCGGCGGCAATCCAGTTTGCGATCGGCTGGACGAAGTCGTTGCCGGTCACCATCGGCCGCCCGCGACTCCGGATCGTCACGCACGGGATCGAGGCACTCGTGGCGATTCCGCTCGTCGTCGTGCTCGGAAACGAATGGGGGGCGACCGGTGCAGCCGCAGCTGTGCTCGCGTCGACCGTCGTGTTCGCGGCTACCTGGGCCATCGCCCTCGCACGCATTCGCTCCGACGTGGGCACGGATCCGACGCGTCTCGCCGGTGACGTCGCGTCGTGAGAGTGCTCCTCGTCAGCGGCATCTGGCCGCCGGATCCAGGCGGCCCGGCGAGCCATGCGCCTGCGCTCGCGGAGTTCCTCCGCAGCCGTGGCCACACGGTCGAGGTCGTGACCACCGCGGATGCCCAGCCGCCCGCGCGCGAGTACGAGGTCCACTGGGTGTCGCGAGGGCTTTCGACCGAGATGCGCTACGCACGCTGCGTGAAGCTCGTCCGGAAGCACGGCCGCCGTTCGGATGTCGTCTATGCGACGAGCATGATCCGCCGCGCCTCGACCGGTGCGGCGCTCGCGCGGAGGCCGCTCGTCGTCAAGCTCGTCTCCGACGAGGTCTTCGAGCGGCAGCAACGCGAGGGGAGGTTCTCGGGGACGCTCGACCAGTTCCAGGGCGTTCGGAGCGCGCGTATTCGCGTTCTCCGTTCGGCTCGGAACGCAGCGCTACGCCGCGCGCAGCACATCTTCTGTCCGAGCGCGTACCTGCGTGACGTCGCGCTCGGATGGGGTCTCGACCCGGCGCGGCTGTCCGTGCTTCCGAATCCTGCGCCGAACGTGCCGACGCTGCCCACGCGCGACGAGTTGCGTGTCGAGCTGGATCTGAGCCGGCCGACGCTCGCCTTCGCCGGGCGCCTCGGACCGCAGAAGGCGCTCGGGATCGCGCTCGAAGCGCTCGCCATGGTCCCCGACGTGGATCTCCTCATCGTCGGAGACGGGCCCGAGCGGATACAGCTGGAGCGGCGCGCGCACGAGCTCGGAGTCGACGGGCGCGCTCGGTTCCTCGGGTCGGTCCCCCGGGACGGAGTGCTGCGGCTCTTTCGCGCCGCGGACGCCGCGGTGCTCAGCTCCGCCTGGGAGAACTTGCCGCACACGGTGCTGGAAGCCCTCGCCGTCGGAACGCCGGTGATCGCGACCGCCGTCGGGGGAGTGCCCGAGGTCGTCCGTGACGGCGAGAACGGGCTCCTCGTCGCACCGAACGACCCGGCGGCTCTGGGCGACGCCATTCGACGCTACTTCGACGACGGCGACTTGCGCCGGCGCCTGGCGGAGGCAGCGCCCGGTTCGGTTGCCGCATTCACCGAGGAGTCGGTCTTCGCACGCATCGAGGCGGAGCTCGAGCGGACGGCGGTGCGATGAAGCCCAAGCTTCTGATGGTCGGGCGGATGCGGTACTCGCTTCCGCTCTCGCCCTCGCTCGCCCAGAAGTTCGACGCGCTCGAGGCCGAGCTCGACGTACGGGTGCTCGGAACCTCGGGCGGTGGGAACGGCACCGATCCCCGCTTCCAGCTCGTTCGGACCGTTCGTCCGCGCGCACTCGACGGCGCCTCCTTCTACGCGCTCCTGCCGTTCCGGGTGGCGCAGGAGCTCCGTGCGTTCCGGCCCGACGCGGTGCTCGTTCAGGGCGCCCAGGAGACGGAGCTCGTCCTTCTCGGGAGACGGCTCGCCCGCGTGCAGACGAAGGTCATCGCCGACATCCACGGAGACCCGGGCTCGCCGACGCGTCTCTACGGCTCGCCGTTTCGCAAGCTGCTCGCACCGCTCGCGGATGCGCTGGCCAGGCGCGGGCTGCGCGGGGCGGACGCGGTCCGAACCATCTCCGACTACACCTCGCGCGTGGTTCGCTCGGCAGGCGTCGAGCCGAGCGCGACCTTCGCAGCGTTCATGGACCTCGAGCCCTTCCTCGCCGAGCCGCCTGTGCAGCTCCCCGAACGGCCCACTGCGCTCTTCGTCGGCGTGCTCGAGCGTTACAAGGCGGTCGACGTGCTCGCGGAGGCATGGCGACTCGCCGCGCCGCGTGTTCCGGACGCACTGCTGCACATCGTCGGTCGCGGGACGCTCGCCGACGTACCTGCGCGCCTCGTCGCCGAGCTCCCCGAGCAGACGCGCTGGACCGAGGCGCTGCAAACGTCGGGGGTCTCGCAGGCTCTTGACGACTCGACCGTGCTTGTCCTGCCGTCCCGCTCGGAGGGCCTCGGGCGCGTGATCGTCGAGGGGTTTTGCCGCGGACGCGGTGTCGTCGGGAGTCGCATCGGCGGCATCCCGGACCTTGTCGAGGACGGGGAGAACGGACTGCTCGTCCCACCGGAAGACGCCGCGGCGCTCGCGGACGCCCT
The DNA here is from genome assembly GCA_963734825.1 of uncultured Actinomycetes bacterium. GTDB lineage: Bacteria > Actinomycetota > Thermoleophilia > Gaiellales > Gaiellaceae > GMQP-bins7. The sequence continues at coordinate 46,442 of CAVTIQ010000007.1, forward strand.
CGTGCGCGTGCTTTCCGACCGGGAGCTAGCGGAGCGACTCGGCGCGGCAGGTCGTGTGGCTGTCGAACCATGGCTCGCGACGCCGGACGGGTACGCGCGCCAGATCCGCGAGCTCGTCGAAATGACCGTTTCCTAGACTCCTCCCATGCGGGCCGACCGGACGAAGCAGCTATTGAAGAACGGCGTGTACCGGGCGTTGGGCGAGACCGTGAGCGGGATCGGCGCCCTCGACGGTGCAGGAGACCGGACGCTCCGCATCCTCATGTACCACAAGGTCAACGACCTTTGGCCCAACCCGACGACGGTCCCCACGTGGGTGTTCGAGGAGCAGATGGGCGCTCCTCGGCGAGCTCGGCTACACGCCCGTGTCGTTCGAGGCCGTGCGGGACCACTACGTCGACGGCACGTCCCTTCCCGTCGGCGCGGTGCTCATCACGTTCGACGACGGCTACCGCGACAACCTCGAGAACGCCCTGCCCGTGTTGCGTCGCCACGGGTACCCGGGCGTCCTCTTTGCGCCGATCGGGTTCGTCGGCGACGGCCGGCCGCTACCGCACGAAGTGTCCCTGCGGATGCTCGGGGTCTGTAACGAGACACTCGACTGGGACGGGCTCGCCGAGCTCGAAGCGGGAGGTGTGCGGATCGAGTCGCATGGGATCGGCCACCGACCGCTCTCCGAGCTCGAGCCCATGGAGGCGACCCGTGAGATCGCGCTCTCGAAGCTGCGACTGGAGGAGCGACTCGGGCGAGAGGTGGAGGCGTATGCCTTCGTGAAGGGCTCGCTGGCCGACTACCGGCCGGAGCATGCGAGCCTCGTCCAGCAGGCGGGCTACAAGCTGGCCTTCACGTCCGTCTCCGGCGCCAACGGGCCGGCCACCGACCGGTTCCGCCTACGCCGCTACAACATCGAGCCGTACCCGGCGCGGACGTTCGAGCTCGTCCTCGCCGGCGCGTGCGATCTCATCTCCGTCAAGGACACCGTGGTCGGGACGTACGCCCGGCGTGCGTTCAACGCCGCCCTCGGGACGGCGACCCGTTGAGCTTTCAGACCGTCCGCTACACACCGGCGAACCGTGCCGACCTGGTCGCTCTCCTCGCCCGGGTCGGGACGACGCAGCTCTCGGACGAGGAGTTCGCGTGGTGGTTCGACCGCAATCCGGCAGGAGAGGGCATCGTCTCGCTCGCCGTCTCCGATGACGGCGTCGTGGGGGTCGCCGCCATGAGCTTCTTTCGCACGTCCCTGAACGGCTCGGTGACGCGGCTCGCGATCCCGGTGAACGTCGCTACGGATCCCCGCTATCAGGGCCAAGGCGTCTTCTCGACCCTCGAGCGTGAGAACGAGACTGCCGCCGCGGATTCCGGCTCGCCGCTCACGGTCACGTTTCCGAACGCCGCGTCGTACCCGATCTTCGTCAAGCGTCTCGGCTGGGTAGACCTGCCACGACTTCGGCTCTGGGCAAAGCCGCTACGGGCCGCAGCCGTCGTGCGCTACGCGCTCGGTCGACCCGGCGACGTCGGCGGGCTCGGTCCTCCCGAGTCGACGGCTCGCACGATCCGCGGTCTCGAGGTCAGGCCGGTCGAGCGGTTCGGCCCGGACATGGACGACCTCGGGCGTCGGGCGGGCTCGTCGTACGGGAACCACTTCGTCCGTGACGCCGAGTACTTCAACTGGCGCTATCTCGACTCGCCGCGCGACTACCGCCCGTTCGCTGCCTTCCGCGAAGGGGAGCTCGTCGGTGTGGTCGTCGTCGGGCACACGTTCAAGCACGGTGTCTCGGCAGGCTTCCTCGCGGATCTGGTCGTCGAGCCTGCGGGCTCGACCGCGATACGGGCGTTGCTCGCACGTGCGGTCGAGGAAGTACGAGGGGGCGCGGACGCACTCGTCCTGCTCCCTCCGCCTGGCCGCAGCGAGCGCCGGGCGCTCGTTGCCTCCGGCTTCGCGCCGACGAACAAGAAGCTCCGGTTCATCGGGAAGGTGCTTCGCGACGGCGCCCGCCTCGACGCGAGCGTCGTCGTCCTGGCACTTCACCCTCGGCGACTTCGACTTCTTTTGAGCAAGCTCGTCTTCATCACGCAGCAGGTCGATCCACGGCATCCCGCGCTCGCAGCGACGGTGCCGAAGATCCGGGCGCTCGCGGCTCTCGTCGACGAGGTCGTCGTGCTCGCGGACGGCGCCGTCGAGGGAGTCCTCCCGGCGAACTGCCGCGTGCGGCGCTTTCGCGCTGCGCACAAGGTCGGACGCGGCCTCCGGTTCGAGGCCGCGCTCGCGCCCGAGCTCCGCGGCCTTCGCGGTGGAGCGGTCGTGGCTCACATGTGCCCGATCTACGCGGTACTCGCCGCGCCGCTCGTGAGGCCGCTCCGGATACCGCTCGTCCTGTGGTTCACGCACTGGCGCGCGAGTCGACTGCTGCAGGCGGCGGAGCGCGTCTCGACCGCGGTCGTCTCCGTCGACCGGCGCTCGTTCCCGCTGGACTCGAACAAGGTGAGGGCGATCGGGCACGGCATCGACCTGACGGAGTTCTCGTGCACGTCGCACGAGCGTGACGGCGGCGAGCTGCGGCTCCTTGCTCTCGGCCGGTACTCGCCCGCCAAGGGCCTCGACGTCGTTCTGCGTGCGCTCGCTTCGGTGGGCTCCGATGTCCGGCTCGACGTTCACGGGCCTGCGCTGTCCACGGAGGAACAGGCGCATCGGGCGAGCCTCGAGCGCCTGGTCGACGGGCTCTCGCTCGACGGGCGTGTCGAGCTTCGGGGCGCCGTGCCTCGGTCCGAGGTGCCGTCGCTCCTCGCCGATCACGACGCGCTCGTGAACAACATGCGCGCCGGTGCTCCCGACAAGGTGGTCTACGAAGCTGCGGCAGCATGCGTACCGGTGCTGGCCTCGAACCCGGTATTCGACTCGCTGCTCGACTCCGCTCAGCGGTTCGACCGCGAGGATCCCGACGACCTCGCGGCTCGGATTCGCGAGCTCGAGGCACTCTCTCGAGCCGACCGCGACGCTCTCGGACGCCGGCTGCGCGAGCGGGTCGAGGAAGGCCACTCGGTCGATTCGTGGGCACGCGGCGTCCTCCAGGCGGCAGGGATCTCGTGAACGGCGTCGTCCTGCACGCCCAGAAAGTTGCGGGGATCTCCGGCTCCGAGGCGCACCTGCTGCAGCTGCTTCCCGATCTGCGCGAGCGTGGGTGGGACGTGCGCTTCCTGATGCTGCACGAGGACGAGCCCGGCGCCTGGGAGTTCGCCGGTGAGCTCGAAGCGCGTGACGTACCGATCGAGACGATCAGGCTCCGGGCCGACGTCGACCCGCTCGCGTTCGCGGAGGTGATGAAGCACCTCTCCACACGCAGACCGGCGATTCTGCACACGCATCTCGTCCACGCGGACGTCTACGGGCAGCTGGCGGGAGCCATGACCCGCGTTCCGCTGCGCCTCTCGACGAAGCACGGCTTCAACGAGTTCCGCGAGGGGCGCTTCTTCGGGCTCGCCGACCGGTCGGTCGGCTCGCTCGCACACGTCCACATCGCGATCTCCCAGGGTCTCGCGCACTACCTCGCGGAGACCGAGGGCTTCGACGAGGCGAGCTTCGAGATCGTCCACTACGGAATCTCGTCGCGCGATTCCGTCCGTCCCTACGAAGGCTCGGATCCACGGCTTCTGTGCGTGGGCCGCCTGATTCCGATCAAGGGCCATCTCGTGCTCCTGCGCGCGCTGGCCCAGGCCAGGTCGCGCGTGCCGGGGCTCACGCTCGACATCGCCGGTCGCGGACCGCTCGAGCCGGCGCTCAAGGAGTTCGCCCGCGAGCTCGGCCTCGACGACGCGGTGCGCTTCCTCGGCTTCGTGTCGCCCGTGCAGTCCGCAGTCGAGCAGGCGGCGATCGTCGTCGTCCCGTCGCTCGGCGAGGGCTTCGGGATGGTGGCGCTGGAGGCGATGGAGCGGGGGCGGCCCGTTATCGCGAGTGGTGTCGGAGGACTGCCGGAGATCGTGGCGGACGGCGAGACCGGCCTCGTCGTGGCGCCGGCCGACGCCGAGGGGCTCGCAGACGCGATCGTGTCTCTCGCGGGCGACCTCGGGCGCGCAGCGGAGATGGGCCGCGCGGGTCGCGACCGCGCACTCGCCGTCTTCACCCCCGAGCGCAGCGTCGAGCGGATCGAGGAGCTCTACCGCGCGACGCTCGGGTCGGACGCGTAGCCACGACGCCGCGCGCGTATCCGATCCCAGAGCGCCGAGAGTGCGAACGCTGCGAGAAGCGCAAGCAGGAAGTCCCACGGCACCCGGTAACGCGCCGTCCCGGCGAAGACCATCGCTGCGAGTGTGTTGTACGCAAGTAGGAGCAGGGCGAGTGCGACGAAGTACCGCGGTGCGATGAAGAGGCCCACGAGCGCCAGCGCGTACAGGACGACCACGTACGCCGGCTCGACCGTCCGTCGCGCGTCCCGCGCGATGCCGCTGCCGCTCGAGTCCGACTCGGCGGGAACCGGGTTCCAGAGCATTCGCACGGCCTGCGCCGACAGCCGCACCTTCTCACCCGGATGCTCGCGCCAGAAGTCGAGCACCTCGCGGCGATAGAGGCGCATCTGGGCGCATTCGTCGACGGTCGTGGGCTTGCCCGCGAGCGTGAGGTCGGCCGCGAGTTCGGGCCACGGAGGCGCGCCCGGGAGCTCAGGGACGTCGTCGATCCACCCACCGCGAGCGAGGACGCGGTAGGTGTTGGGGTTGTTCGCCTTCCAGAGGGCGCGCGAATCGGTGGTCAGCGCGTAGCAGCCGACCTCGACACGGTTCCGCACGACCCAGGGCGCGACCGCGACCGCCGCACCGAGGACGACCACCGCCCCGACCGCGATGGCGCGACCACCCGGGCGGACCTGCCACGCGACGTACGGGGCCAGCGCGAGCGGAAGCAGGGCAAGGCGCGCATTGCCGAGGATCGCGATGCCCGTGGCGACTCCGGTCGCCGCCGCCGCGGCGAAGGAGCGATCCTCGAAGGCGAGAATCGCAAGGAGCACGACGAAGGCGAGCAGCAGTCCGTCCAGCCCCTCGCGGTTCAGGTGCACGTCGTGCCAGATGACGTACGGATGCAGTGTGGCGAGCAGCGCGGCGACGACCCCGATCCCCGTCGAGCGCAGGCGAGTCCCGATCTCCAGGACGAGCAGCGCAGTGAGCAACCGCCACGACGATCTGCGCGAGGCCGACCGCGAGCCAGGACCGGCCGAACGGCAAGTAGATCGCTGCGAGGAACCAGCCGTAGAGCGGTTGCGTATACGCGGACGGGACCCCGGGCAGGAAGCCGAACGTCCCGTGGTCGACGAGCGTCGTGGCGAAGCGGTCGCTCTTGTCGACGAACTCCTCGAGAATCGTCTTGCGCTCGTGGAGGAGCACGGCAAGTCGCGGGAGCGCCGCGGCGAGGCAGACGACGAGAACCGCGACGGAGCGGCGCATCACACGGCATCCGACGATACTTCTCGGGCGATGGGCGGCACAGCGGGGGAACGGTACGCGGTCGTCTCCTGCCACGTCGAACGACCGCTCGACGACGAGGTGTGGGCGCGATTCTCCGCACTGCAGCAGCATCCGCCCGGCGGCTTTCCGATCGCCGCGCTCGTCCGCCCTGCGGACCCGGCGGCCGGTGAGGACGCCGGCGTCTGGCTCGAGCGTGTCCGCCAGGCGTCGGAGCTCGCGCCGCTCGGCCACCACACGCACTGGACCGCCCCGGACCACGCGCGGCCCACCGGTGACGGCGCTGGAGCGCGTGTGCGGGAGGAGGGAGAGCAGCTCCGCAGTCTCGGTGTCTCGCCCACGTTGTTCTGCGGCGGAGGCTGGTACACGGACGAGGACGTGGCGGAGGCGTGCGCCGAGCTCGGCTACGTCGACTGCACGCCCAGGGCGACACGTCCGCCGTACCTCGCTGCGGGCGAGCGCTGGGCCACCCTCCAAGGTCCTGCACGCGTACGGCTTTCGTCCGGGCGAACCCTCGCGGCGTTGCCCACGACGCACTCGCTAGGCGACCTCGGCCGTGCGCTGGCGCGGCGCTCGCTGCCCGAAGTCGTTCACGTGTACTTCCACGACACCGACCTGCTCAGCCGCCGCCGTTCGATCGCGCTTCGCGTCCTCTTCGGCCGGCTAGCGCGGCGCGCTCGCGTCACCGACCTCGATGTTCTCGCTGCCACAGTCGCCGAGGAGGCGCCCCGAGGTTGCCTGGGACGACGTGGCCCGGCTCTAACATCCCCAGGATGTCCGGCAGCAAGACTGCTCCGCCGGCGGAGTCCGCACGCCCCATCGAGCCTCAGCCCGCTCGCGCGGACGTGCGGGCATCGCGTGTGTACATCCTGTCGCGTGGGCCGGTGCTGTCGGTGCTGCGACGAGTGCTGTCGATCGTCGCACTCGTCGTGCTGGACGTCATCGGGCTGGCCCTCGGGATCTATCTCTCTCTCGTCCTGCGCCAACTCGTGCGCGGAGACGGTGATGTCCTCTGGAGCCTGCTGTGGCGCGAGGGGCCTGGTGAGTGGCTCAAGTTCATCGCACCGATCACGATCCTCGTGTTCGCCCAGGCCGGGCTCTATCGGGTGCGGGAGCGCCGTCCCGGCGCAGGACGCATCATCGCCTCGCTCATCGTGGTCGCGCTCATCGTGCTCGCGTTCGGCATCGGCACCGGCTACGACTTCAGCACCTCGGGGCTGATCCCGACAGCGGTGGTCGTGTCGGCGCTGACCATCAGCATCCTCCGCGCCGCCTACGAGTCCGTCTCGCTCGAGCTCATGCGGGTGATGGGCATCCGCAGACGCGTCGTGCTCGTCGGCGAAGGGGAGAACCTCGCCCGGCTCAAGCGGTCGCTCGCTGCGGCGCGCGGCGGCCTCGGGTACGAGTTCGTCGGGGCGGTGGCCAGCGATGCGACCCCGGGGTTGCGCCTGCTCGGGTCGCGGGCGGATCTTCCGCGTGTCCTCGAAGAAGTGCGGCCCGACGAGATCGTTCTCGCCGAGGCCGACTTCGACGAGAGAGCTGTGCTCGAGGTCGTCGACCAGGCGCACAAGCGCGGCATCCGCGTGCGGCTCGCACCGGAGACGACCGAGTTGCTCGTCCAGCGCGGTGAGTACGTGCCGGGCCAGGGGACTCCGCTCTTCGAGCTTCGACCTCCGGTCCTGACGGGCTTCGACTGGGCGGTCAAGCGGACGTTCGACATCGTGACGAGCATCCTCGTCCTCGTCATTGGCCTTCCGCTGTGGCTCGTGATCGCACTCGCGATCAAGCTCTCGTCACGGGGCTCTGTGTTCTATGTCGATCACCGCGTGGGCGTCGGCGAGCGAGAGTTCCCCATGCTCAAGTTCCGGACGATGGTCTCGGAGGCCGCGAACCTCCAGGCACAGCTCGAACCCTCCAACGAGGCCTCGGGCGCTCTGTTCAAGATCCGCGACGACCCGCGCATCACGCGGGTCGGACGCGTCCTCCGGCGGCTTTCGCTCGACGAGATCCCGCAGATCGTGAACGTGCTGCGCGGTGAGATGAGCCTCGTCGGCCCGCGCCCGCTGCCGCTGCGGGACTACCGCCTCCTCGAGGACTGGCATCGGGCGCGTTACGCCGTGCTTCCCGGGATGACCGGCCTGTGGCAGATCTCTGGTCGCTCGGGGCTCACGTTCGACGATCTCGTCCGGCTCGACTTCACCTACCTCGAGAACTGGTCGATCTGGCTCGACATCACGATCATCGCGAAGACGATCCCGGCCGTCCTCCGGCGGCGAGGGGCGTATTGACCCAGGTCGACGTGAGGTCGGCCGGGTCGCAGTCGGGGGCGCGGAGCGGATCGGTGTCGGAAGCCGGCGTTGGGGTTGGAAGCCTGCGGTGGTTGGCGTTGCTCGTCGTGGTCGTCTCGGTCTCCGCCATCGCCGTTTGGGTGACGTCGCCACGTTTTGCCATTGACACTCCGTCCCTGGTCGACGATTGGAGCGCGATCGCTTACTCGCGCGAGCAGCTGTCCGACGTCATCCGATTCGCGAATCCGGAACAGCAGCGGTTCAGGCCCGGAATGATCGCCTGGAACTACGTGCAGTGGCACACCTTCGACGCTCCGAAGGGACTCATCGGCCCCAACGCATGGAATCTGCTGAGGATCTTGATCCTGGTCGCGGGTCTCTGCGTGTTCACTGCGCTCGCGCTTCCTCGACCCACCGACCGCATGGACGCCGTTGTATATGCCGGGATAGCTGGCCTTCCCGCCTTCCTCGTCGTCACCGTGCCGAAGTTCGCCCGGGACCTTGCGCGGCTCGGACCGCAAGAGCCTCTGCTCGTGGGCGGAATGGCACTTGGCGGTTCCCTTCTCGTTCTACTGGCACGACTCGTGCTCGACGGAGAACACCCCGTGCCGCGGTGGAGAGCGACACTTCTCGGCGTCCCTGGCGCCGCGCTCTGGCTACTCGGCGTGTACCACAAGGAGACGTCGCTCTGCGTGTTGCCGTTGATCATCGCCGTGCTGGTCGCGGGCCGTAGCTGGTTCGCCGGTTGGAGAGGGCTGAGCACCGCGCGGCGGGTCACATTGGGCGTGATTGGGGCAATCGTCTTCTTGCCGCTCGTCCACGTTGCGATCGAGACTGCGAGGATCGCCGGTCGCGGTGATCTCGTCTACGGCGCCGAGGTGGACTCGGGCGGTGGGGCAATCCGAGATGTGCAGCAGCTGTACGACTGGGCTCACGAGGCGATGCCGCGCGATGCCCGGCTTCTCGCTCTGGGTGCGGTCGTGCTCACAGTCGTGGTCGCGCTCGCCCGCCGGAAGCCCGACGTCATCGCCCTCGGCGCGCTGGCGTCGGGCGCACTCAGTTTCGTCTTCGCAGCGCAGTCCGGAGTCGTAGCCACCCGCTACTACATTCCGGTCTACGCGCTCTTCGCTGTAGCTCTGTCGCTCTCTCTGGCCCGGCTTCCTCGCTTCTTCCAGGTCAGTGGCGTACTCGTCGTCTTCTTCGCCTTCATGCCCCCGTCGGAGACGCGCTCGGAGGTCAGCCGATGGACGGACGAGGAGCGCCGGGGATCGACGCTTGTCAGGGCCGTTGCCGATCTCGACGGCTCCGGCTGTGTCGTTGCCACGGCCGGGCTCGATCCGGAAACGGGCGACGCGCTCCCGGTGCTCGCGGACTTGGAGCGACGTCGTACGAAGATGACATGCGCGGGCCGAGATGTCTTCTTCGTCGTCCGGCCATTTGGCGAGGGTGCCGCGCTGCTTCGAGCATGCGATCCCGCTGCTCTCGAGACGGTCCTCGACGCGGGGGAGGTCGGAGGTTTGTATCGATGCACGCGTTTGAGCGAGACCTCGGTACGCGATCCTGCCCTGGGCGTCGTGGAACCCAAAGAGCTTGTGCGCCTGCGCCAAATGCGCACGCGTGTCTAGCGATCGCTCTCTTCCGAGATCCCGTGGGTGCGGGACACGAGGTACAGCGGTCGACGCTTGACCTCGTCGAATATCCGGGCGATGTACTCGCCGATCACTCCGAGGACGATGAGCTGGATACCCCCGACGATCCCCACGAGAACGACGATGGATGTCCAGCCCGGGACGGTGAAGCCGCCGAACAGCCTCCCGATCGCGGCGCTGATACCGAAGACGATCGCGGCGAACGATACGACGAACCCCACATTCAGACCGAGGCGCAACGGGCGGTTGGAGAACCCGATGACGGCGTCGGTCGCAAATCGCATCATCCGTATCCGGCTGTACTTGCTGCGACCCGCGGGTCGAGGGGGAGACGCATACGGCACGCCCGCCTGGGTGAAGCCGATCCAGCTGAACATGCCGCGCAGGTAGCGATTCGATTCCCGCATCGCTCGAATGGCGGCCAGGGCCCTGCGATCGACCAATCGGAAGTCGCCGGCGCCGCCGGGAACGTCGATGTCGGCCAGTCGACCCAGAAGCCGATAGAACCAGCGTGCAGTCCTGTCCTTGAAGACCGTCTCGCCCATTCGCTCCGCCATGACTCCGTAGACGACCTCGTTGCCCTCCTCCCAGCGGGCTACCAGCTCGGGGATCACTTCGGGAGGGTGCTGGAGATCGCCGTCCATGGTGATGACGGCCTCGCCTAGGGCGAGGTCGAGTCCCGCCGAGAGCGCGACCTGATGGCCGAAGCCGCGTGATAGTCGGACGACCTTGAATCGCGGATCGCGTCGTATTGAGCTCGACGGCCAGTCCGTACGTTCCGTCGTCACTCCCGTCGTCGACGAGGATGGCCTCCCACTCGCCTTCGAGCGATCGAGAGTCGCGGTGAGTCGTTCGGCGAGCTGTGGGAGGAGCTCTTCCTCGTTGCGGAGAGGGATCACCACTGAGAACCGCGGAATTGACTCACTCATGACGACGAGGCTAGCGGGGCGTGCCGACGATCCCCGTCACCGGGGGAGCCGTGTGGAGCCTCTCCCCTTCACAGCGTCCCGGCGTACGCCACCGGACCGACGCGGGCGGTGGGCTTCCGTGCCTCCGCCTAGACTGGATTTCGTGCGACCACCCAAGATCCTGGCTGTTGCGTCTGCCGTCGACCTCGACTTTCGCTACGGGTGCACTCCGGCCTGGTGGCAACTCTGGAAAGGTGTCTACGAAGCTGGGGCCGACCTGCTCGTCACGCCGTACCGCGGCCGCCCGATCGAGTCACCGTGGTGGCGCGTGGCTCCGAACCCCACCTATCGCGAGGGTGAGTCCTACCAGGCGGTCCGCGACCTGCTTGCGCGACTCAGGGGCGATCGCTACCTACGGCGAGCCGAGGAACGACCCGAGGAAGACGCTTTCGAGCGTCTGACTCGAGAGACGATCCGTCGATTCGTCACGCCTCGGTGGAAACGGCATCTCGAGCGGCTGGTCGAGCGCGAACGCCCGGACGCGGTCGTGATCTTCACGATCCCGATGTCACATCTCTCCGGGATTCCGACCGCGCTCCGAGAGCGATTCGACGTTCCGATCGTGTTCTACGACGGCGACGTCCCGACGAGCCTCCCGGAGTACGGTGGCTTCGATACCGGCTTCAACTTCTACCACGGAGCGGATCCGTCCGAGTACGACCTCGTCGTGTCGAACTCCGAGGGCGGGCTCGCACGGTTGATCGAGCTCGGCGCACGTCGCGCGGAGGCGCTCTACTGGGCAGCCGATCCCGAGTTCTTCGCGCCTCAGCGCGTCGAGAAGGAGATGGACGTCTTCTTCTACGGCTACGGCGACAAGTTCCGGAAGGAGTGGACGCGGACGATGGTCGGCGAGCCGTCGAGGCTTGCTCCCGAGCTCGACTTCATGCTGGGCGGGCTCGATTTCCAGGGAGACATCGGTCGAGCGCGACTCTGCGGTGACGTCCCGTTCAACGCGTTCGCCCGCGCGATCTCGGCCGCGCGTGTCAACCTGAACATCACCCGCCGGCCCCACGCGACCGTTCCCGGATCGTCGACGGCGCGTCCGTTCGAGCTCGCCTCCTCCGGCGCGGCGATCGTCTCGAATCCGCACGACGGTATCGAGCGATGGTTCGAGCCTGGGATCGAATTGCTCGTCGTCGAGAGCTCGGATGAGGCGCTGGCGCGTATCGCGACCTCGTGGCAGATCCGGCGCCAGGCCGAGGAGATGGGCCGTCGCGCGCGCGAGCGGGTGCTCGACGAGCACACGTACGCCCACCGCGCGCGCAGGCTGCTCGAGCTGATCGATCTCAGCGTCCCAGTCTCGGCGTGAGTCGGCGCATCGTCGCAGTGGTGCCGGCGTGGAACGAGCGTGATGCGATCGGTCGGGTCGTCGATGCGATCCATGCCTTCGACTCCCGGGTCGATGTCGTTGTCGTCGACGACGCGTCGACCGACGAGACGGCGAACGTGGCCGCAGGCGCATGGAGCGATCGTGCTGCGGCTCCCCTTCAACGTCGGCATCGGAGGGGCCGTCCAGACGGGCTTCAAGTTCGCGCTCGCGAACGGCTACGACGTTGCCGTGCGGCTCGACGGCGACGGCCAACACGACCCGTCGGAGCTTCCGAAGCTCCTCGGGCCGCTCGAGCGCGGCGAGGCGAACCTCGTCATCGGGTCGCGGTTCGCGGACGGAAGCGGCTCGTATCGGCCTCCTTTCGCTCGCCGCATGGGCATTCGCGTCTTCGCCCGGCTCGTCTCCCTCCTCGGGGGCCAGCGAGTCACGGACACGACGTCTGGGTTCATCGCGCTCGACGGGATCGCGATCAGGCTCTTTGCGGAGGAGTACCCGCACGACTACCCGGAGGTCGAGGCGACGCTCGTGGCGCTGCGCAGTGGACTGGGCCTCGTTCAGGTCCAGGTCGACATGCGAGAGCGCGAGACGGGCACGTCGTCCATCACCTTCGTTCGCTCCCTCTACTACATCGTCAAGGTGATGCTCGCGCTCCTCGTCGCCAGCCTCCGACGCTATCCACGGCTCGAAGGGGCCGGCAATTGACTCCCGTTCGCGTCTCCATCGCCGGAGTCATCGCGTCGATCCTCCTCATCCTCGTGATCCTCGAGCTCGTCCGGGGCCGGCGCCTCAAGGAGCGGTACGCGCTGCTCTGGCTCGCGACCGGGATCGTCCTGCTCGTGCTCTCCGCATGGCGGGACGGCTTGAACACGATCGCGAGCTGGGTCGGCGTCACGAGCTACCCGCCCGCCGTGCTCTTCGCGGTCGCGGTGCTGTTCATCCTGCTCGTGCTGCTCCACTACTCGACCGTGCTCTCCAAGCTCACCGACGAGAACGTGCAGCTCGCGCAGCGGGTTGCATTGCTCGAGGAGCAGATGCGCCTGCGTCAGAACCAGCCGTCGATCGCCGCGGACGGATAAGAACGCGTGGCCTCGCGCTGGCGAGATCGCAGCGTGCTCGGGGGTGCTCGTTTTCTGTGCCACGGCGCTGCTCCCCGTCCCGGCGGAGGTCGAGGTCTGGCCGTTCGACAGGTACGGCGAGGCTGTCGTCGACGGCAACGTGCCGTACCGAGACTTCCCTTTCGAGTATCCGCCTGCGTCGTTACCGGCGGTCGTTCTTCCCGCGCTCGTCCCAGGGGTCTCGTACGAGCGGGCATTCAGGTCCCTCGAGGTGGTTCTCGGCGTGCTCGTTGTGGTTGCCACCGCCTTTCTCTTACGCGACGCGAGGTTGAGCGAGCTCGTCGTCGGTGTCGGGCTCGTCGCCCTGCTGCCCGCTCTGCTCGGCGCAGTGGTCTTCTTCCGCTTCGACCTCTGGCCCGCCCTCCTCGTGTCACTCTCTCTGCTGTTCTTCAAGCGGAGACGGAACGCCGTCGCGGCGGGCCTGCTCGGGCTCGCGATCGCGACGAAGCTCTACGCCGCCGCGCTCGTCCCTCCGCTTCTAGCGTTCGTCGATCGCGAGGGCGACCGACATCGTGTATGGCGAGTAAGCGCGGTTCTCGTGACGGTCGTGTTCCTGGTCACGATGCCTTTGGCGGTACTGGCTCCTGGTGGTGTCGCCTCCAGCCTGCAACGCCAGTTCGACCGTCCGCTCCAGATCGAGAGCCTCGGCGCGTCCCTGCTCCTCGTCACCGGCAATCCGAAGGTCGAGCTCGGCTCCGGCTCGTGGAACCTCGTCGGAGCCGCACCGACGGCGATCGGCATCGTCTCGACGATCGCCGGGCTCGGAGCGCTCGCGGGTGTCTGGGTCTTCGTCTGGAGGCACCGACCGAGCATCGGAGATCCGGCACTCGCATATGCCGCGTGCGTGGCGATCGTCCTCGTCTCCGCGAAGGTCGCGTCACCTCAGTTTCTCGTCTGGCTTGCTCCCTTGGTCGCCGTCGTTCGCGGACGGGCCGGTCTCGTTGCAAGCTTGCTTCTCGGGTCGCCTGCGTCCTCACACAACTCGTGTACCCGTTCCACTACGAGGAGCTTCTCGCCGGCGACCTGCCCCCGGCGCTTCTGCTCGCCGCGCGAAACGCGCTCTTGTTCGCCGTCACGCTCGTACTCGTCCTCGCCCTCGTTCGCCGGTCGCGATCCTCGACGAACCGCTCGGAGGTCAGCGGCGCAGTGCGGCCGCCGGGCTGAGCACGAACACGTCGCCCTGGTTCGGGTCGTCGACCCAGTTGGTGGCTACGCCGATCCGGTACGTCGCGCCGGCGGCCGGGGGCGAGGCATCGATGAAGACCGGCACGCGGGTCGTCGCGATTGATGGGCTCAAGAGGTAGCAGGACCAGGAGTAGCTCTCCGACTGGACGCACTCTGTGTCGTCTCCCGGCCCGTCCGTGCGGTAGACGCGATAGAAGACAGCCGCCCGCCACGAGCCCGGGGTCCAGGACACTCGGGCGCCCGTTCCTGTTCGCTCGACGTGCGTCTCGATACCTTCGTCGACCGGGGTGAGGATGTTCGCTCCTGAATCGGTCGGCTGGATGATCGCAGGTGTCGGAGGCGTCACGGGATCGGACGCCGCGATGACGCCGAAGGGAACAACAACGGCCGCAACTGCGGCAACCGCCGCCCAGCGCCACCGGATCGCGATCGTCGTCGGCGGGCGTGCCCGTTCGCCGAGCCGCCGCGCGAGTGTCGGCACGAGCAGTGGGATCGCCGCAAAGAGAAGGAGGTACGCAGGCCACGCGGGCATCAGCAGCCGCCAGAACGTGTTCGTCTCGATGCTTGCGCGCGGCGAGAAGCCCTTGACGACGATAAAGGCGGCCAACCAGCCGCCGAGGAGCGCAGCGATCGCTCCGCGCTGAACGCGAATGACGGCGATCAGCCCGGCAAAGGGGGCCCACTGCGCAAGCCTCGCGCTCCAGAAGAACTCCCGAAGCTGGTCCATCTGATCGCGCCAGTGCTGGAAGTCGAGGTCGATGTAGCGGTCGAGATTCACGTCGGTACCCACGATGGGGCTGCTTCCGGCCGCGAGCTGCACGTGCTGGAGCGTCAGCGCGGGGATGTAGCCGAGTCCACGCTCCTTCCAGAGCGCGAGCACGAGAATGCTCGGCGCGAGCATGATCGCGAAGGCCGTTCCTTCGCGCAAGCGCCTCGCCGCCAGATACGCGAGCACCGCGCCGATCACGAACAGGTAGTTCGGAGGCTTGAGCCCGCCTGCGATTCCGGCGAGGAGTCCGGCCAACACGGCGTCGGACATGCGCCGCCCAGGCGAAAGCGAGCGGACGACGAAGAGGGCAGCGGCCAGTGCGACGACCATCGACGGGTAGTCCGGCATCGCCGTGAGCCCGAGCGCCTGAGGAAGAAACTGGTCGATCCACTTCTCGTGGTAGCGCTGGTCGAAGAGGGGGATTGCGGCGAAAGGGGCGATCACCCAGAGGGTCGCCGCCCAGTAGCCGGCCAGACGCCCACCGATGAAGGAGGCGATCCCATAGATGCAGAGAAGCGCGATCGGCGCGAGCACGAGGACATCCAGGACGACGATCGCGGGCAGCGCCTGGACGAACGTCGGACCGGCGATCCATGTGATCGGGATCTGCACATACGGCCAGATGTATCCGACCTCGGTCGGTGGGAGCTGAAACTGGCCGAGCAGCCAACCTGTCGTGGTGTTCACGATCTGGTCGCCGCCCTGGAAGTAGACCCAGCCGTTGTGAGTCGCGGAGAGAGCGAGAACAAACGTCGCCGTGATCTGCGCAACGATCAGCACGCCGAGCACGTGCCGGGGGCGTTCAGCTAGTCGATCGAGCGTCCGGCCCGCGCTCCGGGCGGCCGCCAGGGAGCTAGTTGCTACCGACACCGGCGACACGCGACGAGCGGTACCACGCGACCGTCCGGTCGATCCCGTCCCGTAGCGACGTCCGCGGCTCGAACCCGAAAAGCTCCTGGGCTCGAGTGCCGTCGACGCTCCTCCGGGGCTGCCCGTTCGGCTTCGTCGAGTCCCAGACGATGGTGCCCGTGAACCCGGTGACGTCCGCGACAAGCTCCGCGAGGTCGCGAATGGCGATCTCCTTCCCCGCGCCGAGATTGACTGGGTCGGGACCGTCGTAGCGCTCAGCGGCGAGGAGGAACCCTTCGACGCAGTCGTCGACGTAGAGGAACTCGCGGGTCGGTGAGCCGTCGCCCCAGAGCACGACGTCGTCGTCGAAATCGACCATCTTGCGGATCAGGGCCGGGATCACGTGTGACGTCTCGAGGTCGAAGTTGTCTCGCGGTCCATACAGGTTCGTGGGCAGGAGGAAGATGCTCGAGAGCCCATACTGGTCCCGGTACGACTGCGCTCCGACCAGGATCGCCTTCTTCGCGACGCCGTAGGGAGCGTTGGTCTCTTCCGGGTACCCGTCCCAGAGGTTCCCCTCGCCGAAGGGCACCGGGGTCAGCTTCGGATACGAGCAGACCGTTCCCGCGATCACGACCTTCGGCGTCTTGTGGAGGCGCGCCTGCTCGAGCAGGTGCGCGCCCATCATGAGGTTCGCGTACCAGTAGCGGCCCGGGTTCGCGAGGTTCGCCCCGATCCCCCCCACCTCTGCCGCAAGGTGGAACACGAGCTCAGGAGAGGCGTCGTCGAACAGGCGCCCTGTGTCCTCCATGCGAGTGAGGTCGTACTCGGCGCTCCGCGCGGAGACGACGTCGTGACCCTCGCGCTCGAGTCGCTCGACGAGGTGCGAGCCGAGGAACCCACCGCCTCCGGTGACGAGGACGCGACTCACGGCGTCGCGAGCGGCGCTCCGGTGGGGAGCCAATCCACCCGGCCGATCCAGCGCTCGCGGTTCGACGCATACCAGCGGATCGTCTCGAGGATCCCGTCCTCCCAGGACACCAGCGGCTTCCACCCGGTCTCGCGCGTAAGCTTGTCGTGCCCGACGCGCAGCGCGAGCACGTCGCTGGCGCCTGGCCGGAACCGACCCGGAACCGACGTCAGGTGCCGATCGCCCGGCCAGAACCCGTGCTCCTCGCCGATCCGGAGAATGAGCTCCGCCCAATCGCGCATGGAGATGTTCTCGCCTTGCCCGTACACGTAGACGTCACCGGGGGTCCCGTGTGCCGCCACGGTGAGGTGGCCGCGCACCCCGTCGAGGCAGAAGCAGAAGTCGCGCAACGGCTCGAGGTTGCCGAGCTCGACGGCGTCGCGGACCAGTGCCTGCGTGACGATCGTCCCGGTGACGTAGCGCGGATTTTGGCGTGGCCCGTAGTTGTTGAACATGCGCGTGACGACTCCCGGGACGTCGAAGGCGTCGAAGTAGTTCATCGTCAGGAAGTCGGCGGCCACCTTCGACGTCGCATAGATCGACTTCGGGTTGATCGGGGAGCGCTCGTGCAGAATCAACCCGCCGGCTTCGTCGAAGTCGTGATGGTCGGCGACTCCCTCGCGGACGTTTCCGTACTCCTCGGATGTTCCTGCCGTATCGAACTTCTCGAGCTCAAGCTCCCAGTCGACGATCGACTGGAGCAGATTCAGGGTCCCGAGCACGTTGGCGGAGACCGTCTCGTACGGCCGGTGCCATGACTCCCCGACATGCGCCTGCGCCCCGAGGTGGAAGACGAACGGGCGATCGGACGCCTGCCGGAGCTCTCGCACGAGGTAGTCGACGGAGGTGCGGTCGGTGAGGTCCGCGAAGTGCACCTTCAGCCGATCCCGGAGGTGGGAGATGTTGTTCAGCGCGCCGCTCGAGTTCGCGCGCACGAACGCATGGACCGTCGCTCCGAGCTCGACGAGGGCGTCCGTGAGGTGCGAGCCCATGAAGCCGTCGGCTCCGGTCACGAGTGCGGTGCGGCCCTCGTAGACATCACCGAACTCGCGGCGAAGGTCGTCGAGGGTGCCGCCTGTCCAGAGGCTGTCGTTCGGCATCGTGCGTACGCTTCCGCGTCGGTGCGCAAGCGTACAGACTCGACCGGCTTGGGCTCGCTCGCGAGCGGCGCGCTCACCGCGGTCTCCACGCTGTTCGTCACCGGATCCGCGGCGATCGTCGGTGTGATCATCGCCCAGGAATTCGGACGCACCGAAGAGACGGACGGCTTCTTCGTCGCGTACGGCGTCTTCATCGTGATCGCCCTTGCGGCGCAGGCGATTCGTATCGCCGCCATGCCAACTCTCTCCCGAGCTCGCGAAGCGGACCGTCTTGCGAGCGAGATCGCCGGGTACGCGGTGGCGCTCGCGGCTGTCGCGGTGCCGCTCGTGCTCGTCACGGAGGTCTTCGCGATGCAGATCGCCGACGTGCTGACCGGAGATGGAACGGTCGTCAGCCAGGATGCTGCGGCTGCTGCGTTGCGTTGGATGGTCCCTGCAGCAGCCGTGCAGCTCTACGCGGGCCTCGCCGCGAGCGGGCTCGCCGGACTCGACGACTACGTGACGGCCGCGTGCGGGTACGCGGCGGGGAGCGTCACCGGTCTCGTCTTCATCCTTGCGCGAGTTGAACCGGACGGGATCATCGCGGTCGCATGGGGAATGACGCTCAACGCCGGGATTGCGTTCGCCGTGCCGTGCATCGGGCTGGCCGTGCGTGCCCGGCGGACGCGGATGCCTCGGCGCGCCGTGCGGCCCACCGGCCCACCGCTCGGGCACCGGCTCGCTACCTTCGCGGCGGCCGCCGCTCTTCCGATCGCGTTACAGATGCTCTACGTCATCTGCCTTCCGTTCGCCGGGCGGCTCGGCACGGGGGCCGTTACGAGCTTCAGCTACGCGTACCTTGCCTCGGCGGCGTTCGTAACGGTAACGGCGTTCTCTCTGGGGCTCGTCACCGCCGTACCGCTTGCCCGAGCGGGCCTGGACGCGGAGCTCACGACGCGGCACGTCGTCGCAGTCGCATGGATCGCTCTCGTGCTCATCGGGGCCGGGATCGGAGTGTTCGCAATCGTCGGAGCCGACCTCGTCGGGGCGGTGCTCGGGGACGCGTACCGTGGAGATGTGGCTGCGGAGGTTGCCCGTCTCGTCCTTGTCATGAGCCCATGGATCGTGGCGTCGGTGGGGGTGAACACGGCGTTCCCGCTGGTGTTCGTCGCGGACCGGACGAGATCACTGCCCGTGATTGCCGTCGTCGTCCTCGTATTGCAGGTGGTGATTGCGTGGGTCGCCGTCGATGTTGCCGAGCTCGATGGCCTTGCGCTCGGGCTCGCCTTGTCGACGTTCGTCGTTCTCGCCGCTCTCCTACGCGTGCTCGGCGCGCTCCGCTCGACCGCGCGTGGGTTCGTCGTCGCGGCCGTTGTCGTTGTGGGGCTCGCGCTCGTCGCCTACATCCCCTCGGCGTTGCTCTTCGACTCGCCGGTCGCGGCGGCGCTCGGACTTCTCGTCTATGTGCTCCTCGTCGGTCTCATCCGGCCGCGCGGCCTCACCGCTTCGTGGAACTACCTCCGGCTGCTTCGCTAGCGCCCTTGCCGGCCGCCTGTTTGTATGCCACCTCGTGCAAGCGGGCGGTCGCCTCCCACGTGAAGGTCGCGGCGTGAGCGATTCCGCGCTCGCGTAGCTCGTCCGCGCGCGCGAGCGCGTCGCGGACGCCGTTCGCGATCGCATGGACGTCGTCCGGGTCGAAGAGCACCGCCGCATCTCCGCACACCTCGGGGATGGCGCCTCGGTCCGACGCTGCCACGGGGCAGCCGGACGCCATCGCCTCGAGCACGGGCAGGCCGAAGCCCTCGTACAGGCTCGGGAAGACGAGGCAGGCAGCGCGTCGGTAGAGCGCGGCGAGCTCTTCGTGTGACACCGACCCGAGGCATTCGACACCGTCGGGAAGGTTCTGAAGGACGTCGAGACCGTCACCGGTGAGCACGAGCCTCAGGCCCGGAATCTCGCGCCGGAGGTCGACGAACGCCTGCAGCAAGCGGGCATGGTTCTTGTGCTTCCAGGGGCGGGCGGGGTAGACGAGGAAGTGCTCGCGCGGCTCGTCCGACGGCTTGAAGAGGTCGTGCTCGACGCCGTGAGGGATCACATGGACGCGTGTCGGGTCGAGCCCGAGGCGTTCGAGCGCTCGCGTTCGCACGAACTCGCTCGCGACGATCACGCGCCTGTGCGTCGCGTGCCGCACGGTCGTATGCGATGCGGCGGAACGCGCGTCGCGATCGCGAGAAGAGCTCGGGGAAGTCGTGGTGCTGGAGGTCGTGGAGCGTCAGGATCCGTCGGTCGACGCGTCCGCGGCACGGCGACCGTGAGCGGATAGTGGACGACGTCGATCTCCGCGAAGCTGCTTGCGCAGCTCGCCCGAGGCGTGGCCGGCGATCGACATCGCGGGGATTCGCGGCGGCCCACGGCGTGCGAACGGAAGCTCGCGGACGGCCACGGCCTGGAGGCCCTCGGCCGCGTCGCCGAGGCGCGCCGGGGACGAAGGCGGAGTACGTCGAGCGTTCCGACCGACCGGAGCCCGCGGAGGAGGTGGCGAGCGTACGTCTCCGCGCCGCCCTGCTCGCCCGGAGAGAGCGTGAGCAGGGAGATCCCGACGTGCACCGCGCCGATCCTACTGAGATCGCACCGGGCCGGTCCTGTCGCCCGGCTAGAATGCCCCGATGCCCGCTGCCGGAGCCGAAAACGGCGAATCTGCAGGGTTTTCGGCGGGAGCCTCCGTCGACGTCGAGGAGCTGTTCCGGCACCTTCGCGAGGAGGTGCGGCGTTCCGGGTCGGATCCGGGAGCAGCTGCCGGCGGCCCCGACGAGCGCCGCGCAGCGCGCGCGGAAGCCGAGAGGCTCTGGCCCGTATCGGCCGACCGGTCGCTCCGGCTGAGACCCGGTGTGAGAGGCGGGCTCGGAACTCCCGTGAAGGCCGTGCTCCGAAAGCTGATGCGTTGGTACGTCGAGCCGCTCGCCTACGACCAGCGGTCGTTCAACGCCGCCGCGCTGCGCCTCGTCGACGATCTCCAGGAGCAGGTCGACCGGCTCGAGGCCGAGCTGCGGTCACTTCGCGACGAGAAACCATGAGGATTGCCGTCCTCCGGCCCCAGGTCCCCTTCTCGCGGGGCGGGGCGGAGATCTTCACCGACCGGCTCGTCGACGAGCTCCGAGCGCGTGGCTACGAGACCGAGCTCGTGACGCTTCCGTTCAAGTGGTACCCCGGGGCGCGCGTGCTGACGCAGGCGTTCATGTGGCGCCTGCTCGACCTCGACGAAGCCGACGGCAGCCCCGTCGATGTCGTCGTCGCGACGAAGTTCCCGTCCTATCTCGTTCGCCACCCGAACAAGCGCGTGTGGCTCGTGCACCAGTTCCGCCAGGCGTACGAGCTCGACCGCACGGAGCTCGGGCAGTTCGGCGAGTCGACCGAGGACAGGGCGCTCCGGCGAAAGGTGCAGGACCTCGATCGCGTCGCGCTGGGAGAGGCCAGACTGCTCTTCGCGACGTCGCGCAATGTCGCCGATCGGCTCGAGCGCTCCACCGGGCTCACCGCGGAAGTGCTCCCGCATCCGCCGCAGGGGCTTCCGTACAGGTGCGACGGGTACGGCGACTTCGTGCTCTCGGTCAACCGGCTCGACCGCGCGAAGCGAATCGATCTCCTGCTCGAGGCGGCGGCACTCGACCCGGCGCTCGAGGTCGTCATCGTCGGGGACGGGCCGGACCGCGAGCGGCTCGAGGGCCTCGCGCGGGAACGCGGCCTCGACGGGCGCGCGCACTTCGCCGGACGCGTCGCGGAGGACGAGCTCGCCGAGCTCTACGGGCGGTGCCTCGCCGTCTTCTACGCGCCCGTCGACGAGGACTTCGGGATGGTGCCGTTCGAGGCCTTCCTCTCCGAGAAGCCGGTGCTGACGACGACCGATGCCGGTGGGCCGCTCGAAGTGGTCGCCGACGGTCGCACCGGCCTCGTGGTCTCGCCCGATGCCTCGGAGCTCGCACGCGCCGCGGGTTGGCTCCGAGACCATCGGGACGAGGCGGCGTCGTTCGGCCGGGCGGGGAAGGCCGTTGCGGCCGAGGTCACGTGGGACCGCGCGATCTCGAGGCTCCTCTCGTGAAGGTCGCCTACTTCAGCCCGATGCCGCCGGAGAAGAGCGGCGTCGCGGACTACAGCGCCCTGCTGTTGCCGGCGCTCGAGGAGCGCGTCGACATCTCCGTCGTCCGGCACGGCCGCAAGCGCGCTCCACGCGGGGTCGATCTGACGCTCTACCACGTCGGGAACAACCCGGACGCACACGCGTGGATCGTCGACGCGCTCCGGCGCCGGCCAGGGGTCGTCGTCCTCCACGACTTCGTGCTCCACCACCTCGTCGCCGGGATGACGGTCGGCCGTCGCGACGGTCACGGCTATCTCGACGCCATGGAGGCAGAGCACGGCGTGGTCGGGCGCCTCCTCGCGCACGGTGTCCTCGACAAGCGGATTCCGCCGCTCTGGGAGTCGAGGCCGGAAGACTTCCCGCTGGCCGGCTTCGTCCTCGAGCACTCGACCGGGTTGATCGTGCACTCGGACTACGTCCACGACCTCGCCCGCTCGTCCGGGTACGAGAAGCCGATCTGGGTGGTCCCGCACCCTGCGTGGCCGGTGCCCGATGCGGCGCCCGAGCGCGTCTCGCCGGGGCCGACCATCGGCTGCTTCGGCGTGGTGAACGCGAGCAAGCGGATACCGGAGCTCCTGCGTGCATTCAGCGGGATCCGCGAGCGACACGCGGACGTCACGCTGCTCCTCGTCGGTCCGACGTCGCCCGGCTTCGACCTCGACCGGCGCCTCCAACGGCTCGGGCTCGAAGACGACGGGATCGTTCGCGAAGGCTGGGTTGACGAGAAGCGGCTCTGGGCGCTCATGGCGGGCGTCGACGTCTGCGTGAACCTTCGCCATCCGACCATGGGCGAGACCTCCGGAAGCGTCGTCCGGTCGCTCTCGCTCGGGAAGCCGCTCGTCGTGAGCGATGTCGGGTGGTTCTCGGAGCTGCCGGAAGACGTCGCGCTGAAGGTGCCGGTGGACGATCGCGAGGTCGAGACGCTCGAGGCCGGGCTCGAGCTCATGGCGACTCGTGCCGAGGTTCGCGCCCAGATGGGTGCGGCGGCCGCCGATCTCGCCCGACGCCAACACGATGTGAATCGAGTGGCGGAGCGCTACGTCTCGGCGCTCGAGGAAGCCGCGGGCGGCGGAGCCGTCGCTGATGCCGTGCTCAGGGAGGTCAGTGAGGCCGCGGCGGACGTGGGCATCTCTCCCGATACCGCCGAGGCGGGGGAGATCGCCGCACGTCTCGCCGAGGTCGAGCTTGGGTAACCGCGTCGCGCGGATTCCGGTCTGGGCATGGCTGACGGCGATCGTCGTCGGCTCCGCGATCTTTCGGGCGATCGTCGGTCGCGGGATCGTGGCCCCGTTCATCATGGTCGACGAGGTCATCTGGTCCGAGATCGCCCGCGGGATCGCCGACACAGGTGAGCCGCTCCTGCGCGACCAGCCGAATCCCGGGTACAGCGTCGTCTACCCGCTCCTGATCAGTCCGGCGTACGTGCTCTTCAAGGGGCTTCCGAGCGCGTACGAGGCGGTGAAGATCGTGAACGCGGTCGTGATGTCCCTCGCCGCGGTCCCTGCGTACTTCCTCGCCCGGCGTGTCGTCGGCAACGGCTTGTCGTTGCTCGCGGCGCTGCTCGCGGTGGCGCTCCCGTCGCTCGCCTACACGGGGACCGTGATGACCGAGAACCTCTTCTACCCGCTCTTTCTCGCCTTCGTGCTCGTCTTCGTGCTCGTCCTCGAGCGGCCGACCGGGCCGCGCACGGCACTCCTCTACGTGCTGCTGGGCGTTGCGTATGCCACGCGTGTCCAGGCAGTCGCTCTCGCGCCGGCGATCCTGCTCGCGCCGCTCCTGCTCGCGATCTTCGTCCGTCGAGGAGCTCGCGAGACGTTCTCGCGCTACCGAGTGCTGTACGCGATCTTCGCGGTGCTCGCACTCGTGGGAATCGCAGCGCAGGTCGTCGGGGGACGCTCACTCGACGACCTGCTCGGCGCCTATGCGCCGGTGGGAGATGCGAGCTACGACGTCGGGGAGGTTCTGCAGTTCCTCGTCTGGCACGTCGCGCAGTTGACGCTGTACGTGCTCGTGGTCCCGGTCGCCGCCACCATCGTCCTCCTGGGCCGCGCGCGGTCTCTCGACGCCCCGCTCCAGGCATTCCTCGCGGCGACCGTGGCGATCACGGTCTGTCTCGTTCCCGTCGTCGCGACGTTCGCGTCCCATTTCTCCGATCGCATCGAGGAGCGGAATCTCTTCTACATCGCTCCGCTGCTCGTCATCGCGCTCCTTGCGTGGGTCGAGCGGGGAGCGCCGCGGCCACGTGTGCTGGCTCCGGTCGCGGCGACCGCATCCGCATTCCTCGTCCTGCTGATCCCATTCGACCGTTTCCTGACCACGTCCGCGATCACCGACACCCTCATGCTGCTGCCCTTCTGGTCGCTCCAGGATCGGATCGGATCAGGCTGGGTCGCGCCAGCCGCATTGGTCCTGGCGATCGCTCTCGCAGCGCTCTTCCTGTTCGTGCCGACGCACTACGCGATCGCGCTCCCGCTCGTCGTACTCGGCCTCTGGGTGCTTGCCTTCAAGCCGATCTGGTGGGGGAAGCACGGTTTCGAGCGCTTCTCACGCGGCTCGCTCTTCCAGGGAATCCGAACCGCGGACAAGGACTGGATCGATCACGCGCTTCGGTCGCGTCGCACGGCGGCTCGGCTGCGTTTCTGTGGACCGGGCGGACCGATCGCCTCACCGTGAACCAGAACGAGTTCTTCAACCGCGACGTCGGGCCTATCTACTACGTCGACAAGCCGACTCCGGGAGGACTGCCCGAGACACCGGTGACGATCGACCCGGACACCGGGCTCGTCACGCTCCCGGACGGATCCCCGGTCAAGGACGAGTACGTCGTCTCGGACTCGTCGTTCGAGCCCGACGGGGTCGCGCTCGCCCGGGACCGCGGCTGGGGAATCACGCTCTGGCGAACGAATGCCCCGCTCGTCTCCGCCGCACGCATCGACGGGCTCTACCCGAACGACACGTGGTCCGGCCGGACCGTCACGTACGTGCGGCGACGATGCCGATCCGGGCGGCTCGCGGTCGGCGTTTCCAGCGACGGAACCCTGTTCCCCGATCCGCAGAGGATCGTGGCGCGCTCAGGCGGAAGGGTGGTCGGAACGCTACGGCTCCCGTCGGGAGGGGCGAGGACGATGCGCGTCCCGCTCGAACCGGGCGACCGGGGCGAGTGTCGGGTCGTCTTCACCGTTACTCCGACGGCGGTTCCAGCCGAGGTGACGGCGGGCGAGAACCCGGACGACCGCGAGCTCGGCGCGCACTTCAACCGCTTCGTCTACATACCTGGTCGATGAGAGTTGCGAGATGAGAGTCGTCTTCGACGTGAGCCCGTTGAGCCACACACCGCTCGGGATTGGCAACTACATCCGCGGTTCCCTCGCCGGGCTCGTCGACGCTGCAGGTGGGAAGCACGAGATCGTCGCGTTCGCGCCCACGAGCCTGGGTGGCCCCGGGCGCATCAAGAGCGCGCTCGCAGGCATCGACGTCGAGCTTCGGCTCTGGCCGCTCCCCTGGTCGCATGCGGCGAGGACCGTGTGGAGCAGAGCGGGGCGTCCGCCTGCAGAGCGGCTGCTCGGTCACTTCGATGCGCTCCACTTCACGGACTGGATGTACCCACCGCAGAAGTCGGGTGTCCGCGCCACCACGATCCACGACCTCGTGCCTCTTCACCATCCCGAGTGGTGCACGCCACGGACGATCTCCATGCACTCGCGCAAGTTCGAGAACGCTGCCCGCACCTGCGACCTCGTCTTCGTCAACTCGGCATACACCGGCCGTGACGTCGAGCAGACACTCTCGGTGCCCGGCGAGCGGATCCGCGTCGCGTACCCGGGCGTGCGCGGCTGCTTCGGCCCCGCGGGCGAAGCAGCCGACCTCGGTGCGCCCTACGTGCTCACCGTCGCCACGCTCGAGCCGCGGAAGAACCTCGGTGCCCTTCTCGAAGCGCACGACCTCCTCGGCGAAGAGCTCCTCCTGGCGGTCGTCGGGTCGGAGGGGTGGGGTGAGCAGCCGCTTCTCGACCGGCCGCGGGTGCGCAGGCTCGGTTTCGTCTCCGATGACGAGCTGGCGCGGCTCTATCGCGGTGCCGCCGTCGCCGTCTACCCCTCGAGGTTCGAAGGCTTCGGGATACCGATCGCCGAGGCCATGGCGAGCGGCTGCCCCGTCGTCTCCTCGTCGCACCCGTCGCTGGACGAGGCGAGCGGCGACGCGGCGGTGCGGGCAGATCCGGAGTCTGCCGCTGCGATCGCGGAAGCGATCGAGGATGCGCTTGTCCGTCGAGACGAGCTGGTTAAGCGCGGGCTCGAGCATGCGGCGGGATTCACCTGGGGCGCCACGGGCGAGACCATCCTCCGTGCGTACGAGCAGGCGATGACGTGACGTCGCCAGGTGAGGCCGTGCTCATCGTCCTCCACCGCGCGAGTGCGTCCGGCGGCCGGGAGTTCCTCGTCGCGCTCCGAGCGCCGGGAGCGCGATCCCGGTCCTACTGGTCGCTCATTTCGGGTGGCGTCGAGGATGGGGAGAGCCCCTTCGACGCGGCGCGCCGGGAGCTCGAGGAAGAGACCGGGCTGACTGCGCCGCTGTCGTGGGACGAGATCCCGATGTCGCTCGGGTTCGAGGGCGGCGACGGCTGGGTCGTCCTGTACGTGTTCTCGGCGGAGACCGCCGCAAGCTGGGAGCCGACGCTCGACGACGAGCACGTCGACTACCGCTGGTGCGATGCCGAAAGCTCGCTCGAGGTGCTGTTCTACGAGGAGCCTCGCGCGGCGCTGCGTGAGGTTGCGGGCCGGCTCGAGGCAGTGACGTGAGAGTCGGGGTCGACGTCTCCGCTCTCGTTCAGACGCGGGCCGGCACCGCACGCCACGTGCGCGGTCTCCTGGGGGCACTGCGAGGACGCCCAGGCCTGGAGCTCGAGCTGCTGTCGTTCGGCGGTCCGGGAAGGATCTCGAGCGTTGTCCGTGACGCCGCCTGGTATCCGATTGGACTGCGCCGGCGCGCGCGCGACTTCGACGTCCTCCACGGCACGACGTTCCGCGGCCCGGCGAAGGCGAGCTCACCGGTCGTCCTCACCGTGCACGACCTCGCTCTCTTGCGCTATCCGGAAGCGTTTCCGCGCTGGCATCGCCTCTACGGACGCGCCGGGCTTCGCTCGACGCTCAGAAGTGCGGATGCGCTCGTGGCCGTGTCCGAGTTCTCGAAGGAGGAGATCATCGACCTCGTGGACGTTTCCGCGGACCGGATCCACGTCGTTCCGAACGGGGTCGACGCGATCTTCACCCCCGACGGACCCGCGTCCGAGGGCGACTACGTGTTGACCGTCGCCACGCTCGAGCCGCGAAAGAACCTCGCTCGTGCCGTCGAGGCCGCGCGAGTCGCCGGGGTCGAGCTCCGAGTGGTCGGGGCACGCGGCTGGGGCGGGGTGGACGTGCCCGGGTGGGCAGGAGAGGTCCCGGACGCGGAGCTCGCGGCGCTCTATCGCGGTGCGCAGTGCGTCCTCTACCCCTCGCTCTACGAGGGGTTCGGCCTCCCGGTCCTCGAGGCGATGGCATGCGGTGTGCCGGTGGTCACGTCGAGAGGAACTGCGATGGAGGAGGTGGCAGGGGACGCCGCCGTGCTCGTCGATCCTCGGAACGCATCGGCGCTCGCGGAAGGCATCGAGGCGGCGAGCGCAAAGCGCGACGACCTCGTTCGCCGTGGGCTCGAGCGTGCACGCGAGTTCACATGGAGCCGTGCTGCCGACGGCGTCGAGGCCGTCTGGCGGGAGCTCGCATGAATCCGCTGGTCGTGATCGATGCCGACGTGCTCGGGCGCCAGCGGACCGGGGACGAGACGTACGTTCGCAACCTCCTCCGTGAGCTCGGGCCGCTCGCCGAGATAGCGGAGCTCCGGCTCGCGGCCGTGACTCGGAGACCGGACCTCGTGCCCGGCGGGATCGAGCCGCTCGAGCTTCCCGTGCGCTCTCAGGAGCTGCGCATGGCGTACTCCCTCCCCAAGCTTCTTCGACGCGTTGGTGCGGCGCTCTCCCACACGCAATACGCGATACCGCTTCGCGCACCGTGCCCGTCAGTCGTCACGATCCACGACCTCTCGTTCGCGACGGGGACGGCGTTCATGGGCCGACGCGACCGCAGCATCTTTCGCAGGGTCGTACCCCGCGCCGTTCGCGGTGCGACGCGCGTGCTCACGGTCTCCGAGCGCACCAAGCGTGATCTCGTCGAGATCTACGGCGTGCGGCCGCTGCGCGTCGTCGTCACCCCCAACGGCGTCGATCCGGCGTTCTTCCCGGGCGAGGGCGAACGCGACTACGTCCTGGTCGTCGGCGCGATTCAGGCGCGCAAGAACCAGCTGGCGGCGGTCGATGCTGCGAACGAGGTCGGGCTCCCCGTCATCGTCGCCGGGCCGGTGAAGGATCGCTCCCTCGCCGACGAGCTTCGCCGCCGCGGGGCGCGGCTCGAAGGCTATGTCGAGCCCGAGCGCCTCGCGGAGCTGTATCGCGGGGCGGCCTGCCTCGTCCAGCCGTCTCGCTTCGAGGGCTTCGGGCTCCCCGTGCTCGAGGCGATGGCGTCCGGAACTCCGGTCGTCGCGGTGCCCGAGCCCGCTCTCGAGGAGGTTGCGGGGGATGCGGCCTTGTTCGTCGAAGAGGAACGACTCGCCGACGGAATCCGCCAGGCGCTCGCCGATCGCGACCGACTCGTATGGGCGGGGCTCGAGCGCGCCAGGCGGTTCAGCTGGCGCGCGACCGCCGAGAAGACGCTCGCCGTGTATCTAGAGGTGCTCGAGCGATGAAGGTCTCCGCCGTCGTCGTCTCGCACGGTCATGCCGCGGAGCTCGAGCAGTCGCTGCCCGCTCTCGCCGGCCAGGCGGACGAGACGCTCGTCATCGCGAACATCCCGGGCTCGTCAGGTGCGCTGCCGGACGGCGTGCGTGTGCTCGAGAACCCGCGCCCCCTCCCGCTCTCGGCGAACGTGAACGCAGGCATTGCCGCGACGCGAGGCGAGTACGTCCTGACCGCGAATCCGGACGCCGTTGCCACGCCGGACGCGGTCGCGAAGCTCGTCGCATTCGCGGACGCGCACCCTCGGTGCGGCATCGCCGGGCCGCAGATCCACTGGCCCGACGGAACGTGGCAGCCGAGCCGCAGGCGCTTCCCGACGGTGCGCGGGACGATCGTGCGTCGCACGCCGCTCCGGCGACTGCGGCCGCCGTACGAAACGCAGCGTGACCACTACCTCCTCGACGAGCATCCGACCGAGCCCGTGGAGGCGGACTGGCTGCTCGGCGCGTTCCTGCTCATGCGACGCTCGATGCTCGACGAGCTCGAGGGTTGGGATGCAGGCTTCCGGCACTACTGCGAGGACATCGACCTGTGCTACCGGGCGATGCAGGCCGGATGGGAGCGCTGGTACGTGCCGGACGCTCTCGTCACACACGACTATGCGGCGGTCATCGACCGGCGGTTCCTCTCCAGGCACACGCTTTGGCACCTGCGCGGGATGGCTCGTTTCGTGCGCAAGCACCCGGAGCGGCTGCTCGCGTTGTGAGCTTGTGAGCGAGGGCAAGTACGCGGGCAAGGCCGAGGACTGGACGGGGCGGCAGTACGCGGACGCTAGGTCGTACCTCGAGCACCGGGCTGAGCTCGTCAGCTCACTCGGTCCTCCGCTCGAGCCCGGTGACGAGGTTCTCGATCTCGCCTGCGGTGATGGAGGCCTGGGGGAGCTGCTCGTCGCGCGGGGGCTCCGCTATCGCGGTGTCGACGTCACGCCCGAGATGGTGGAGGAAGCGCGCAAGCGCCTCGGCTCGCGCGCGGCTTTCGACCTTGGCGATCTCGACGACTACGTGCCGCCCGAGCGCGTGGCCGCAACGACCGTGTTCAGAGCCATCTACTACGCGACCGACCGGCGTGCTTTCTTCCGACATGTCGCGGGATTCACGGACAAGAAGCTCGTGTTCGACCTCAATCCGCGGCAGTACCGCGTGGCGGCCGTCATCGAGGACCTGCGTGCGGCCGGCTTCGCCGCGGTTGCGCTGCGCCCGTTCTTCGTCCCGCAGACCGTCGCGCTCCCGCGACCGCTGGTCGCGGTGGCGAAGGGCCTCGAGCGCTCAGGCCCGCTTGCGCGCGTGGCGCTCCACTTCCGGTTCACCTACCTCGTTGCGGCGTCTCGCCCTAGCCGCGAAGTCAAGTGATCCGGAGCGTTAGGCCGAACGAATCGTCCCTCGGCGAGTAAACGACCACGAGCGAACCGGGCCTGAGGCGGACGGACACGCTGAAGAACCCGCGCGAGTCGGTCCAGCGGATGCCGCCGACCCAGGTCACCTTGCCGTCCCGGTAGGCGCCGAGCCGATATGGCTGGCTGCCCGAGCGGGGCCGGATCTGGCCCCACAGCGCGACGCGATTGCTCCTGCGCGAGACCTGCACGAGCGGGAAGCGGAACGCCGTGTACGAGGGCTTTGCCGTCCCGTTCGCCGTGAAGAAGCCGCTCTGCCACCCCTCCGGAGCCACATCGTCGTACACGAGGTAGTAGATGAGCATGTCGACCTGGGGCGCGACGAACACGCGGCGGGCGCTACTCGCCACGTACGCGGCCTGCGTCGCCGGAGGAACTCCCAGGAGCAGATCCGGCGGATCTGTCTGGTAGCCGTACTCGGTCAGCCAGATTCGAACTGCGCCGAAGTTCTCGCGCACCTCGGTCAGCAGGCGCTCGAGCTCGGCCATCGTGATGGTCGAGCAGTGCGCACACCCTCCGGTCCAAGGCGACTCGCTCTGCGGCTGGGAGGGGTACGGGTGATGTGCGTACGCATCGAGCCGTGCCTTGCTCCGCGCCATCGCCCGAATCCACGAGACGGGCGAGACGCCGCCGCCGGTCGACCGTGGAGCTGTCATCCCTCCGCCGACTTCGGCGCGCGGGCTTGCGGCGTGAATCTGCGCGTATGCGGGGTTGAGGAGCTTCGAGACGTAGACCGATGCCGAGGTGGGCTGGAGCCAGCGCGGCTGATTGGGCTCGTTCCAGATCGTCCACGCGGTGATCCAGGGGTATCGCTGGGCTGCCGCAAATGCGAAGTTGCCGAACGAACGCGCGTCGGTGGGGGCCCAGTTGAACGAACGGCCTCCGTTCGCCCACGCTGGTGTCCCCAGAAGCGTCACCACCGCGGAGATCCCGCGCCGGTGCAAGGCCCTGAGTACGGTGTCGGCGTTCCTCCACGCATATGCCGGATCGGCGTGGTTGCGAGGGTCGGCCGGCCTGTCGGCGGCGACCTGATCCCAACGCACCGTGAAACGGACGATGTCGGCACCGAGCCGCTCGAGCACATCGAGCCTCGAGTCGAGTGTCCCGGGACCGTGGAGCAGCCACGCGTCGTCCTGGATGCCGTACTGGACGGACGACGCGGCGTGGGCAGCCGACGCCGTCCAGACGGTGAGCGCGGCGAGTACCGCCACGAGGGCCAGGAGCCTCATCGGCGGCGACGTGCTCTCTGCGTCCCCCAGACGGCGACAGCGGTTGTCGCGACTCCGATTCCGAAGGCAGCGACGAGGTACGCGTAGCTCGTCGTCCCACCCGTCTTCGGGTCGTCCGGTGCGGCCGAGTCGAGAACGCGAGGGCTCGCCGGCACGGTACGTATTCGCTGCTCGAGGGCGCGGGTGATGTCGTCGGCCGCGCTCGAGTACGCGCGGACGTCCTCAGGCAGGTCGTGCAGCGCCGACTGGTAGCAGTGCAGCGGATAGATGCCGTCGATTCGCCCGTCGCTCCAGTCGGCGACGACGCGGTCTCCGCACGACGCTGCGGCGGCGGAACCGCAGGCAAGCCCAGCAACAACGACCGCGAGGATCGCGAGCAGCGCGCTGCAGCCTGATCTCGTGCGTGTCGTCATGCTCTCCAGGATCGGGCCACACTTCTTTGTGCCCGCTATCCCTGAGCGGAGTGCAAGGACTCTGTTAGGGAGTTCTCAAGATCACCTCTGCGAACGGCACGGCAGAACGGGCGACCACTCGCACGAGCACGTCGGGAGAGCGGCGTGGTCGGCGCGCTTAGCCTCCTGGGTTGAACGGCTGGAGATCGACCGACATGGTCGCGCCGAGTCGCCGCCGTTCGCTGTTCGTCGGATCGACCTCGTTCGGGATGACGGTCGGCGCGATCGCGACCTCGACGCGCCATGGAACGGTCGGGGTCCCGAGCGCGACGCCGCTCGTGGTGCAGTCCTTGACGACGACTCTCCGCGTGTCCAGCACGCGGTCGATCGCAGGTTGCTTGTCAGGCCCGATCCCAACGGTTCCGATGCGCACGATCGCTTTCGTCTGTCCTGGAGGCTTGGGGCACCACCCGAGGCGCGAGAGCTTCACCACGGCGAATCCCCGCGGATCGTGCGAGACGTCGTACCTCGTATACGAGGCACGGGCGACCGGGTCGTCGCTCGAACCGATCACCCAACCGTCCGACTCGCGCCCAGTTATCGCAGCGGCGAGCTTCATGGGACCTCCGTCGAGGCGATAGAGCGTGTCGTGTCCTCGGTGCTCCACCACTGGCGCTCGGAGCTCCACTCCGTTCAGGGCGAGCGCGTACTGCGTCTCGGGCGACGGTGTGAGGGTTCCGTCGGACGCCTCGAGGTCAGGCGTCAGGATGGGCGCCCCGACGTTGATCGCGCTGCCGTCGAGGCTCCACAGCTTCGAGATCGACGTGTTGAAGAACTCCGTCAGCTGTGTGTTCGTCGGATCTGAGATCTGCTGGCCGATGACGACGACCGACTTGCCGCCGGTCGCGCGGTCGACCCAGTCGTACGGCTTTGCGAAGTTGGTCGCGCTGCGCGTCGACAGGTCGCGTTCGCCTTCTGCGGCGTACACCTGCGCAGTGAGCGACCATGCCACGACGAGCGCGGCGGCCGTGCCAGCGACTATGCGGTAGGCGCGCGAGTCCATGCGAAGCGACCGGATCGCGATCGCGAAGATCAGGGCGAGTGCGCAGACCACGATGAGTGCCACCTCGATCCGGCCCTCGGGCCAGCCGAGCTCGCGGTTGGCGAAGGTAGCGATGGACAGGCCGTGCGCCTCGTAGTAGGGGAAGGAGTCGAGGTGAAGCGGAGTGGTTGCAACGACGTAGACCGTGAAGACCGCGGCCGCAGCGATCGCCCAGCCGCGACCGAGACCGCGTGCGATCGCCATCGCCGTGGCTGCGAACAGGATCGGGCAGAGGTAGATCACGTTGCGCTCGACGACGAACGTCCCGAAGACCGTCGAGATATATGCGCCCTTGATCCCCGCGTACCAGATGAACGCGGCGAGTGCCGTGACGCTCGTGATCACGAAGGCACGGGTCTTGGGGTCGTGCGGTTCGCTCTTGGGCCGCGCAAGCGCGGCAACCCCGACGAGGAGCGGAACGATCCCGATGCCGATCGCCAGCGCACCGATCGCGTGGGCGCCGTGGTCGAAGATGCGCTCCTTGTAGAAGCCGGTCGTATTCCGCCAGCTCGTCGAGGCATGTCCCATGGCCGCCGAGAACACGATCACCGCACCGAGGACGAGGACCACGGCACCCACCCAGTCCCAGGGCCTCCACGTCGTGCGCCAGCGCCGTACACGTTCCGAGTCCCACACGAGCCACAGGAGCCCGAGGGCGAAGACGGCGAAGAGGACCGCGAGCTGGGTACGGGTGAGGGCGGCTGCGGCCGACGCGGCCGCGGCAGCAGCAGCCCGGCCCCAGCTGGGAGCGACAAGCGTGCGCGCGATCAGCCAGAGCGCGAGCGTGGAGAGCGGATACGCCAGTGGCTCGTCGACGAATATCGGTGAGTACGCAAGGGCGGGAACGGCGACGGCCGCGCCGGCCGCCGCCAGCGCGTACCACGGCCGCACCACGAGCCGTGCGAGGCCGTACGCGGGGAAGATGGTCGCGGTCATCGCGAGGACCAGGAGGAGCTTCGCCGTGGCGTATGCGGATGTGGTCGAGCCGAGCCACCAGACCGGTGCGAGGAAGTACGCGACGAGGCTCGCGAGGCCGTACGGGACACCGCGCCGCGCCGGCTCGCCGGTCTCGGCGATCGCGCGCGAGAGCTGGCGCAGCTCCAGCTCGTCGGTGAAGATCGTGGGGACGGGTCGTCGCGACGCTTGCCACGCGTACAGGGCGGCGAGGGCGAAGTAGACGACGAGGAGCGGGATGGCGCTTTGCAGGCGGGCCGACAGCCCGCGTGCGGCGGGACGTTGCGTCACTGCAGGGTCGCCTCCGCGGGCTCGGGGGCGGAGAACTCGGTCCGGCGGTGCACGATCTTGCAGGGTACCCCCGCCTCGGTCGCCGCCCGCACGACTGCGTCGAGTCGCTCGGACGCCGCATCCGGAATGGTCACGAGCACCTCGTCGGAGTGCGTGCTGGCGATCGCCCGGGACGCTTCGTCGAGCCCGCCGACCACGCTGATTCCCTGGATCCTCCGCCGCCGGACCCGCGGATTGTCGTCCAGGAACCCGACCACCCTGGCTTCGCGCGCGTCGTGGAGCTCGCGGGCGAGGCCTCTTCCGGCGTGGCCCGCGCCGACGATGAGCACCCGGCGGTCCTGTCGTCGGAGCGCCCGCGCTTCGGGAACGAGGCGTAGGGCCAGACGCGAAGCTCCGACGAGGAGCGTGCAGAGGATCGCGTACACGACGAGGATCTCGATCGCGGAGAACGAGCCGATCGGCCGAAGCGCTCGCAGCATCACGTACGTCGCGCCGGCGGCCACGAGGCAGGAGACGCCGATCGGAACCACGTCGCGGGCAGTCGCATACCTCCACACGCGCCGGTAGACACCCGTCACGACGAAGAGGGAGTACTGCGCGGCGAGAAGCAGCGGGAGAGCGGCCAGGAACACGGATCGCTCGTACTCCGTGCCCCTTCCCTCCTCGACGAGCAGATATGCGACGAGGAACGACCCGCAGATGAGCATGAAGTCGACCAGGACCTCGACGAGCCGTCGCGGCTCGAAGACGAGCGCCTCCCAGACCGATCGCTCACGAACCTCTGCGCTGGAGCGTGAGCGCTCCTCGAGATCGCTCAAGAAGCTCCCGAACTGGACGAGCAGGACGAACGTGACGAGGACGCCGATCGCCGTCAACCGCGCGTTGTCGAGCACGTTGTACGCGAGTGCCGTCGCACCGACAGCCGCGGCCACGATCGCGAGCAGGAGGACGGCCTTCGCCTCCGAGAGCCCGTAGTAGACGAGTCGATGCGAGCTGTGGTCCTTCCCGCCCTGGGTCACGGGGCGACGCTGGGCGAGCCGCACCATCGTCACGAGCATCGTGTCGAGGATCGGGACGGCGAGGATCAGCAGGGGGAGGAGGACCGTGGCGAAGGTAGTCCCCGCGACGGTCCAGCTCGATGCGAGCGCGAGCGACGCGAGCCCGAAGCCGAGCGTCTGGCTCCCGGAGTCGCCCATGAACACGGACGCCGCACGCCCGGGCCTCAGGTTGAACGGCAGGAAGGCGACGCACGCGAAGCCGAGGGAGAGCGCGAGCACGAGCACCGTGTCGTTCGAGTGCTCCGTCACGGCATCGATCGCGAAGTACGCGCATGCGATCGCCGCGAGGGTCGCCGCGAGCCCGTCCATGTTGTCGAGCAGGTTGAACGCGTTGGTGATCCCGACGAGCCACAGGAGCCCGATTCCCCACGCGAGCGCGGGGTTCGCCACGATCTGGACCTCGAGGCCGCTCGCCAGGACGATCACCGCTGCACCGATCTGCGCCGCAAGCTTTGCGATCGGGCTCAGGTGCCGGAGATCGTCCACGAGCCCGGCGAGGAAGACCAGGGTGACTCCGGCCAGGATCCCCAGAAGCTCGGAGCTCGACTCGACCGCCCCGACTGCGACGGCGAGAAGCACGGCCGCTACGAAGCCTGCATAGATACCCACGCCCCCGAAGGTCGGCGTCGGCTGGTCGTGCCAGCGCTCTCCCGACGGAACCGCGACGAGGCGGACGCCGAGCCGAGAGCGGATCAGGGCCCAAAGCACCGCGAACGTGATCGGTATCGCGGCGATCGTGACGATCGTCTCCACAGCCCGACAAGGGTAGTCGAGCCTCCTGCCGCCCTAGACTCAAGACGTGGCCGTTTACGCGGACCTAATCCGCTACCGGGAGCTCTTCTCGAGCCTCTTTCGGCGGGATCTGCGCGCGAAGTACAAGGGCTCCGTGCTCGGGCTCCTGTGGACGCTCCTGCACCCGCTCGTCCTCATGGCCGTGTACCTGTTCGTCTTCTCCTTCCTCTGGCGCGTCGCCGAGGTCGGAAGCGGCGACTACTGGCTCTTCCTGCTCTGTGCCCTCCCCGCGTGGGTGTTCTTCGCGACAGCCGCGCAGGCGTCGTCCAGGAGCCTCCTCGAGAACGCGAACCTCATCCGTAAGGTGCGATTCCCGCGGCAGCTCGTGCCGCTGTCGATCGTCGGAACGAACCTGGTCAGCTTCGCGGTCATGCTCGTCGTCGTGATCGTCTTGAGCCTCGTCACGCAGCCCGAGGCGCGCTCGACGGTCCTCCTCGCTGTCCCGCTCGGAGCGCTCTTCGCGTGCATCGTCGCCGGTGTAGCGCTCGCTGTTGCGTCGCTGAACGCGCTCTACCGCGACGTCGAGCACTTGCTCGCTGCGTTGCTCCTGCCGTGGTTCTTCCTCACGCCGGTCGTGTACAGCCTCGATCAGCTTCCCGGCGTGAGCCAGTATCCGCTCGCCGACTTCGCGCTCCACTGGATCAACTTCCTCACGCCGCCGATCGAGGCGATGCGCGCGGTGCTGTTCTTCGGCGAGCGTCCGGGTGTCGCGGACAGCGTCTACACGGTGATCGCAGCCATGGTCGCCCTCGCGCTCGGGGCCTTCGTCTTCAGTCGCTCCGACGACCGGATCGCCGTCGAAGTCTGACCACGGCGCGACCGTCGAAGAGCGCGTCGGAACCAGAGAAGGCCGGTAGTCCATCGTGGGTCTCCGGCTCGAGGCCTTCGAGCAAGGACGGAAAGAGCAGAGGGTGGTCGAACCGCGGGTTCCGCCCCGTGCCCGGCGCCCACGCGGCAAACGCTCTGCGATCGCCGCGGGCGCGAAAGCCGCTCTCGATCGCGACCGAGCCGCCGGCTGCCGCGTACCCCTCTGCGTGGGCGTCGAGGAGCAAACGCGACCAGTCCGCCGCAGGCACGGCACCGGCAACGAGATGGGCGGCGGCGACCGCGTCCTCGGTGACGGTCTGCTCGTCCTGTGCCGCGATCGCTGCAACCGTCTCCGGATCCGGGTCTCCGTGCACGACGACGCGCAGTCTCCGGTCGTCGATCCGCGGGAGTACGTCGACTGGAAGATCGAGAGGTGTCGAGCCGATCTCCTGGAACCAGAAGCGGTGTTCAGCCACGAGGTCGAAGGCGAGGCGGTAGCCGCCCGGCGGACGAGGCGTGCGCACGGTTGCCTCGAGCTCGACCTCTTCGCCCGGCTCGACGGTGCGCGGGAGCGAGGAGCGAATCCCGTCCCACTCGATCGGGTTGCCGAGCGGATCGAGCCAGTGGTAGGAGAGCTGGATGCCCTCCTTGCCGTGTGACCGCCAGGGCGCGGAGCCTGCGTTCTCGAAGCGAAGGCGTGCATGGAGCGGTACGCCTGCGCGCGCATCGCTCAGCTCATAGGCGAGCCAGCGGGCGGCGAGTGGGCCTGCCGGCACGGAGTGCTCACCGACGCGTTCCATGTCCGGGGCTAATCTAGAGGCTTGGTGGTCGGATGAGGCTCGGCGAGATCAGCGTGGACGCCGTCTCGCGGCGCTTTCGGGTTCATGCCCGGGAGACCCGAAGCCTGAAGGATCTCTTCGTCCAGCGGGCGCAGACGGGTGCGGAGGACATCTGGGCGCTCAACGACGTTTCACTCTCCATCGCTCAGGGTGAGGCAGTCGGACTGATCGGGCGCAACGGCTCAGGGAAGACCACCTTGCTCCGCCTGATCGCCGGGATCATCAAGCCGACGACGGGCGGGGTTCGAACCGAAGGGCGCATCGGCTCGCTGCTCGAGCTGGGGGCAGGGTTCCACCCGGACTTCACGGGTCGCGAGAACGTGTTCCTGAACGGCGCGATCCAGGGCCTGCGACGCGCAGAGATACGAGCGCGCTTTGACGAGATCGTCGCGTTCGCAGAGCTCGAGCATGCGATCGACCGACCCGTGCGAACGTACTCGTCGGGCATGACGATGCGTCTTGGGTTCGCCATCGCGGCCTTCCTCGACGCGGACATCCTGCTCCTCGACGAGGTGTTCGCCGTCGGTGACGAGGCGTTCCAGCGCAAGTGCTTCGGGCGGATCTTTCAGTTCAAGGCCGGTGGAGGGACGATCGTGTTCGTGTCCCACGACGCCGCTGCGGTGGAACGGCTCTGTGAGCGGTCAGTCTTCCTCGAGTCGGGCCGGGCCACGTTCGATGGCCCGACGCGAGAGGCCGTCACTCGATACCGGCGCGTTCTGGCGGACGAGGTCGATCCTGCGGAACGGGGCGTTGGGTTGCGCGAG
The DNA here is from genome assembly GCA_963734825.1 of uncultured Actinomycetes bacterium. Taxonomy (GTDB): domain Bacteria; phylum Actinomycetota; class Thermoleophilia; order Gaiellales; family Gaiellaceae; genus GMQP-bins7. The sequence goes on from CAVTIQ010000007.1 coordinate 84,668, forward strand.
TGGGGTTCCGGCGAAGCAGCGATCGGTTCGGCCGTTCTTCTCGGCGCCGAGGGCGAGGAGAGGCTCCAGTTCCTCTCGGGCGAGCCGTTCGTCCTTCGTGTGGCGCTCAGGTCGACCGACGGCGTGCCACCCCCGAAGCTGCAGCTCGAGCTGCGCGACGACGCGGGCACCCTTGTCGCGGGCGAGGCGGTCGATCTGCGCGAGCTCGGCTGGGTTCCGCGGGAGAGCGAGCAGGCGCTGAGGTTCGAAATCGGATCGCTCCCGCTCGCGGACGGACGCTTCCACCTCCGGCTCGGCTTGACCGACGAGTCCGGAGAGCACCTCTACCACTGGCTCGACGATGCGCTCGTGTTCATCGTCTATCCGGGGGATGACGAGCGGGGCGTCATCCGCTTTGAAGGGACTTGGAGCATCGAGGAGAAAACGGCAACCCATGAGCAACACTCACCTTCGGCTCGCGTTGTGGGGAACCTGTTTCCCCCACGAGCCCCCTTCTCTTGAGAACGCGGGGAACCTCCCGGTTCCCCGCACCCCTCCACGCTCATCGGCCGGAGCGCGGCCGATGAGCGCACGCACCTGCCCCGACTGGCCGAGCCTGATGGAGGTCGACCCCGACCTCCAGTTCAAGCACTACACGGTTTCCGAGGCACAGCTGCCGGCGGACGCCCTCGCCCACGTCTCGCACGCCTCGCTCGACGAGGTGGAGATCTGCTGCGACCTCGACCACCACGTCTTCAACCCCGAGCACACGGATCCCGAGGTCGCTGAAGCGCTGCGCGACTCGCACTGGTTCGCGCTCGCGGATTGGGCGACACAAGGTCCTGGCGCGAGCAACGGCGCGCCACCGCAGGCCGCCTAGCCTTCAGGCTCTCGACCACGGTTCGGCCGACCCTCCGTAACTACGCTTCGGCGCGTGCCGACGATCGTCGTTCCCTACAGAGGTGATGCGAAGCGGCGCCTGCCGCCGGAGATCCGGGCTGGCGCAGCGCTCGCGATGCTGGGCGACGTCGTTGCAGCTGCAGCCGGGGTCGGCCCAGTTCTCGTGGTAACGGACGACGCGGCCGCGGTGCCGCCGAGCGCGCAGCACGTCCGGGACCCGGGAGGGGGTCTCGGTGCGGCCGTCGTGGCCGGACTCGCGGAAGTCGGGGGACACGTACTTGTCGTGAACGCCGATCTCCCAGCCGCCACGCCTCGGGCGATCGAGGAGCTTGCCTCCGCCGGTCTCGCGCTCGTCGAAGCCGCCGACGGAACGACCAACGCGTTGTCGTTGCCGGACGGCATTGGATTCACTCCCTTGTACGGGCCGGGAAGCGCGCGGCGGTTCCGGGACAGCGCGCCGTTTGCCACAGTACGGATCCCGGAGCTCGAGGCGGACGTCGACACGCTCGACGATCTCGAGCGGCTCGCGGGGCTCCTCGGCCCTCGCACGCGCACTCTTCTAGCAGTTCCAGCGTGAAAGTCACCCTGCTCTCGGGCGGCGTGGGCGGTGCGCGCTTCGCCCGTGGCCTCCAGGACGTCCTCGCGCCCGGCGAGCTCACGGTCATCGGCAACGTCGGCGACGACGTCGAGGTGCTCGGCTTGCACATCTCCCCCGATCTCGACTCGATCCTCTACACGCTCTCTGGCCTCGCCGACGAGGAGCGCGGGTGGGGTCGAGCAGGTGAGAGCTGGGCGGCGCTCACGTCAGCCGGTGCCTGGGGAGGTGAGGACTGGTTCTCGCTCGGCGACCTCGATCTGGGTCTCCACCTCGTTCGGACGAGCGCGCTGCGCGATGGTGCCCCGCTGTCCGCGGTGACGGCGTCCCTCGCCGAGCGGGCAGGGCTGGCGACGACGATCCTGCCGGCGACCGACGACCGGCTCCGAACGCACGTCGGGACCCCAGCAGGTGAGTTCCCGTTCCAGGAGTGGTTCGTCGGGCGTGGCCACCGAGACGAGGTCGACGCTGTGCGCTTCGAGGGCGCTGAGAAAGCGGAACCGGCGCCCGGCGTGATCGAGGCGCTCGTGGCCGCAGATGTTGTGCTGTTCGCGCCGAGCAACCCCTATGTGTCCATCGCGCCGATCCTTGCAGTGCGCGCGATCCGCACCGAGATCGAGCACCGGCGCGTGCGCTCGGTCGCGGTGAGCCCGCTGATCGGGGGCAAGGCGGTCAAGGGCCCGGCCGACCGTATGCTCTCGCGCATGGCCGGCGGGACGACACCCGGACATGTGGCCGGGATCTACGACGGGCTCGTGGACGTGCTCGTCGTCGACACCGCTGATGCCTCGGCGTCCGCGCCCGTCGAGCTGGTGGTCACGGAGACGCTCATGCGCGACCGCGATGCCGCCGGGCGACTGGCACAGGTCGTCCTGGAGACTGCGTGCGCGTAGCGATCGTCGGCGGGACGGGGCCGTTCGGCCGAGCCCTCGCCGGGCGGCTTCACGAAGCGGGTGTCGAGGTCGTCATCGGCTCGCGCGACGCCGACCGGGCCGAGGCGCTGGCTGCCGAGCTCGGTCTCGAGGGAGCGACGAACGCACTCGCGGTGCGTGGCGTCGACCTGGTCGTGCTTGCAACCAAGGCGGATGGTGCTCTCGAGACGGCACGGGCGCTTCGGCCGGACGTCGGCGACACGCCGGTCCTGTCGGTCGCCTCCGAGCTCACGTTCACATCCGACGGTGTCGTGCCATCACCGGAAGCGACTTCGCTTGCAGAGCGGATCCAGGGCGAGCTCGACGGTCCGGTGGTCGCGGGTCTCCACTCGCTTGCAGCGTCGACGCTCGGAGCGCCCGAGGCTCCCCACGAGGATGCGCTCGTCTGCGGGGACGACGAGGCGGCAAAGGCCCTCGCGCTCGATCTCGCAACGCGTCTCACCGCCGGCCGCGCGTACGACGCCGGCCCACTCCGGAGCGCGCGCGCACTGGAGGGCATGACCGCGGTCATCGTGAACCTCAACAAGCGGTACAAGGGGCACGCGGGGATCGAGATCACCGGCTTGCCGTGAGCCGCGAGGTTCGAGTAATAGCGCTTGGTGGGATCCCCGAGCTCGAGGAGGGCGACGACCTCGGGGCACTCCTCGTCGCTGCCTCGCAGCGCGCGGGCGGGCTCGAAGCCGGCGACGTCGTCGTCGTTGCGCAGAAGGCCGTCTCCAAGGTCGAAGGGAGGGTCGTCGCTCTCGAGGACGTGGATCCGTCGGAGCGAGCCCATGAGCTTGCCCAGGGCGACGATCCGCGGAGGGTCGAGGTCATCCTCCGGGAGAGCCGAGAGTTGCTCCGAGCCCGCGGCTCGCTCCTCATCACCGAGACGCGCCACGGATTCGTCTGCGCCTCGGCCGGAGTCGACTCGTCGAATGCGAAGGGGCCTGGAACGGTAATCCTCCTCCCGATCGACCCGGATGCCTCTGCGCGGCGTCTACGCGATGACATCCGCAAGGGCACGGGCGTCGAGGTCGGCGTCGTCGTCAGCGACTCGTTCGGACGGGCGTGGCGACAGGGGACGACCGACGTCGCCCTGGGGGTAGCCGGGCTGGCACCGCTCCTCGACCTTCGTGGCCAGCGCGACTCCGTGGGATACGAGCTCCAGGCGACGCAGATCGCCGTCGCCGACGAGATCGCCGGAGCGGCGGAGCTCGTCATGGGCAAGACGGACGGCATCCCCGCGGTGATCGTCCGTGGTCTGCAGGTCTCCGGCGAAGGCCGCGGCACGGATCTCCTGATGCCTCTCGACCGGGACCTTTTCCGTTAGCCGGAGTGTGCTGAGCTAGACTCGCCCTCGTGCGTAGGTATGCGATTTGGGGCACCGCAACGTCCCCCGAGCACGAGGCGTGGGTGCGCTCCGTCGGGAAGCAGTTCGAGGCGGACGACTTCGTCGCCGTCGACGACATCGCCGACGCCGACTTCGTCCTGAACATGTTCGATCCGGCCGACCCCAAGGCGTTCAGGCGAGCTGCGCGCGGCACGTACTCGGCAGCGTTCTACGAGCTCCCCGAGGCACCGAAGGACGCCCTCAAGGAGAGCTACCCGATGCTCGTTCGGACGCTTTCGAACGTCGTTCTGCTGCGCGTGCCGGAGAAGGGTGTCTGGTTCACGACGATGGAACAGGGCAGCTACCACGTCCCCGAAGATCCGGTGGTGATCTACGAGCGGCTCGCGCCCCTCGCCACTTCGCGGCTCGTGATCGACAACGAGTGGATTCCGGACCTCGAGCCAGAGCTCTGGGACGGTGACGACATCACCGTTGACATCGCGGAGGCGGGGAAGCGCCTGGACGAGCTCGATCTCCTTCCGTCTCCGTTTCCCGTGGAGGAGTTCCTGTCAGGGCGCGATCTCCGGCACGTCATGCGGCTCTATTCGGTGGGCGGGCTCTCCTACGGGAACCTCTCTGCGCGCAAGGACGAGTCGCGCTTCTGGATGAGCGCGAGCGGTGTGGACAAGTCCCAGCTCGAGTCGGTCGGCCGGGACATCTTGATGGTGAAGGGCTTCGACGACGACCGAGGTGTCATCGTGCTGAGCGTCCCACCCGGCATCGAGCCGCGGCGCGTTTCGGTGGACGCGATCGAGCACTGGATGATCTACCAGGCGCACCCCGAGGTCGGGGCGATCCTGCACGTGCACGCCTGGATGGAAGGGATCGCGGCCACCGACGTCAACTACCCCTGCGGAACGCAGGAGCTGGCTGTCGCCGTCGCGGATCTCGTCGCCCAGGAGCCGGATCCGGCGCACGCCGTGATCGGCCTCCGCAACCACGGCATCACGTGCACAGGCGAGAGCCTGGCGGAGATCCTCGACCGGGTTGCGCCGAAGGTTCTTCGCCAAGTTCCTATGACCTGAGCCGTATCGCGGTCAGCACGGCGAGCGCGGGCGCGATGACGACGTCGTTGATCACGCACCACGTGCAGAGCGCGTCGATCACGAAGATCTGGATGATCAGCAGGTAGCCGCTGAACAGCAGCCCGACGAAGGCGACCATCGCTGCGCCGAGGCGCGCCGTCGGCGCGTCCCATGCGATCAGAAGCAGGATGATCGAGTACCCGACGAGCCCGAGCACCGCCACGGGTATGCCGGCGATCGTTGCGTACGCGGACTTCTGAACGGTCTCGCACCCACCGCCGGTTGCGCAGATGACGGTTGTGCCCGTGTAGTGCGCCCACGTCAGGTACCCCGCGACACCGACACCCGCAACCGCCACGAGCGCAGCCGCGAGTCGCAGACCGCGGTCGCTCAACCGGCCAGCGCGTCGTCGATTGCGGCGCGCATGTCCGCGAGCGCGAGCGCGGTCTGGATGTAGTACGGCTTCTGGTCGCCGATCTTCAGGAAGAACGTCGGCGTCCCCGGGAGGCCGATCGCTTGCCCCTTGCCGTACGCCGCCTCTGCCTCTCGAGTGATCCTCTTGCTCTTCGCGTCCGCGAAGAGCTTGTCTACGTCGAGGCCGGGGATGTCCGACGCTCGCTCGCGAACCAGATCGTCAGTGACCCAGCCTTTGTTCTCGCCACCCTGGTAGCGGTAGAGCTCCTGCTGGAGCTGCCAGAGACGGTCCTGCTCACCGGCCGCGAGGATGAACCGGAGCGCCTTCACGGAGTCCGGCCCGATGAACGGGAACCCGTGGTACTCGGTCTTGATCTTCCCGGTTCGGATGTACTGCTTCGTAATCGACGGGAAGAGCTCGAGCGCGTAGTAGCGACAGCCGGGGCACTGCGCGTCCGCGTACTCGATCAGCGTGACGTGCGCCGACGGCTTTCCGAGGACGGCTCCGTTCTGTGAGATTCCAGTGAGGTCGACTCCCGCGGCAGCGCCCGTCGATGTCGTGTCCGATCCGTTATCCCGGAAGACGAGAGCGACGCCGACGAGTGCCAGGGCCGTGACGATCGCCACGGTGAAGGCGAGCACCACCATGAGGCGTGATGGACGCTTGGCTGGTACGGGTCTTGTCGCCATTAGCTCGAAGTGTGCCCGCGCACCCGGACCTACGGTCGGGCTCCGTTTCTCACCTTGCGTGTTCCTTCTGGCGAACATCGAGCGTCGCGCGTACCGAGACGACTCCGGGGACGCGTTGCACGAACAGCGGTAGGAGCTCGGCGTCCGTTTCCGTGTCGACGTGGCCGGAGAGCTCGACTGCCCCATCGGTGACGGTCACCGTGACGCTTCCCGGCTCGAGCCAGAGCGTCCGCTTGAGCACCTCGGAGGAGATCTCCTCGGCGATCTCGATGTCGTTTCGAGCAAACGCGCGAACGAGGTCTGCCCGCGTGACGATCCCGATCAGCCGGCCGTCGTCGACGACGGGGAGGCGGTTGATTCCCGCAGCAACCATCCTGTTCGCGGCGGTATGGACAGGCACTCCCGGCCCGACCGTGATCGCTGGTGTTGACATCGCATCGCCCGCCGTAGTCGCGGTGAGCTTGCGCTCGATGCCGAGATCGGGCTCGAAGAGCCAGCCGAGCAATCCTTCGTGGCGACCCTCGGCGCCCTCTCTCACGAGAATGTCCGCCTCGGAGACGATTCCGAGCACGTGCTGCTCATCGTCGACGACGGGAAGTCCCGAGATCCGGCGATCGACGAGCAGTACAGCCACGTCTTTCAACGATGTATTCGGCGTAACGGTGACGACCTCGGTCGTCATGAGATCGCGAATCTTCATGGTGCCTCCTTGTCACTCCGATCGTTGTCTGGCGCCGCCCGTTGGTGCATCCGTGCTTTCCCGGAGTCCATTTCGGTCTATCCGTCGAGCTCGAGTGACCGCGTTAGGGTCCGACGGTGTCCGACGTCAGCGTCACCACCGTCTTTCTGGCAGCGCTCGTGACCGCTCTGGCGACGGGTCTCGGGGCGCTCCCAGTCCTCGTCATCCGGGACAGTGGACGCCGAGCGCTCGGCGTCGCGAACGCCGCCGCGTCCGGCGTGATGCTGGGTGCGAGCGCCAGCCTGGCAATCCAGGGGATCGATCGGAGTGCGTGGACGACAGCTGTCGGAGTGCTCGCCGGGGTCTTCTTCATCGTCCTCGCGTCGCGGTACCTCCACGCGCATCCACACGACCACGCGCTCGGCGCGCTGCGCGGCGATGACGCCGTCAAGGCGCTCCTGATAGTGGGCGTGATGACCGTCCATTCGGTCGCCGAAGGAGTCGGAGTCGGCGCCGCGTTCGGTGGAGGCGACAGGCTCGGAATCCTCATCGCGGTGGCGATTGCCGTGCACAACATCCCCGAGGGGCTCGCGATCAGCCTCGTGCTCGTCCCGCGTGGGACATCGATCTCCGCGGCCGCAGGCTGGAGCATCGTGTCGAGCCTCCCGCAGCCGCTACTGGCCGTTCCCGCGTTCCTCTTCGTCGATGCGTTCCAGGGCATCCTCCCCGCGGCGCTCGGCTTCGCAGGCGGCGCGATGATCTGGATGGTTGCTCGCGAGCTGCTACCGGAAGCGCTAGGGCAGGCTTCGCGACGGGCTGTCTTCGCTACCGCAGCCGCGTCGTTCGCGGCGATGATGGTGTTTCAGGTCGTTCTCTTGTAGGGGCTCGATCGGATACACCCGGACTTACACCCCGGGGCCAATGGTTGTCCCTCGAACGAGGGAGTAGCCTCGTGGCCATGATCGAAGTGGTCACTGAGAACAAGCCGGCAACCATCACCACGCGCCAGAGAGAGGTCGTTGCGCTGATCGCCGCCGGGTGTTCGAACGACGAGGTCGGAGCGCGCCTCGGAATCTCTCCCAGGACCGCCAAGGCGCACTGCGACGTGCTCCGTCAGAAGCTCGGCGTTCGGCGCCGGCGTCAGATCCCGATCGCTTTTCGACTGCTCACGGGCGAGGACCCGCTTTCCGTCGACGCGGGGTGGGGCATCGCAATCCCGCGAAGCCCTCGCTGAATCGGCACAAGCACGGCGCGGACGACTTCGAGCGCCGGCAGGTTGTCTTCCGGCATTGAGTGGTAGGGTCGGGACTCCCGGATCGACACCCATTTGCGATGGCTACAACGTCGAGAATCCGGCAGTCCCGCGCACTCAAGCGGCGCCGGATCATCGAGCGCCCGCGTCTGTTCGCACTGCTCGACGAGTCGTCCGCGAGGGTTCGCACGCTCGTTGCCGCGGCAGGGTACGGGAAGACCACGCTCGCGCATCAATGGGTTCATCGCGACGGACGACAGGCCGCGTGGTTTACGGCCAGGCGCTCCTCCACGGACGTGGCCGCCCTCGCGCTCGGGGTCGCACGGGCCGCGACGAGCATCTTCCCGGGTTGCGACGCTCGACTGCGTGAGCATCTTCGCGCCGTTCCGAATCCCAGCGGACGCGTCGACGTGCTCGCTGAGATCCTGGGCGAGGAGCTCGTAGGCTGGGATCGCAGCCACTGGCTCGTCGTCGACGACTATCACGAGTTGGCTCCTGCCGCCGACGCCGAGCGCTTCATCGCAGAGCTCGTCGACGCGTGCCCACTTCAGATCCTCATCGCCAGCCGCCAGCGGCCGTCGTGGATCTCGAGCCGGAGCATTCTCTACGGGGAGGTGCTCGAGCTCAGCCAAACGGTGCTCGCGATGGATAGTCATGAGGCGGCGGCAGTCCTGGCGAACCGCAGCTCTCAATCGGCGTCGGGTCTGGTCGCGCTCGCGAACGGTTGGCCTGCGGTGATCGCGCTCGCCGGTGTGTCTTCAGCAGAGCTCGAGGCGGACATCGAGGTACCGGAGTCGCTGTACCGGTTCTTCGCCGAGGAGATCTTCGACTCCCTCGGCGATGACGTCCGACAGGGCCTTGCTCTGCTCGCTGTCGCCCCGCTGCTCGACCGCGAGCTCGCAGACGAGCTGCTCGGAGACGAGTCAGCGCGCGTCTGCAGCGCCGCTCTGGACGTCGGGATCCTCGAAGAACGCAACGAAGGCCTCGAGCTACACCCACTTGCACGCTCGTTCCTCGAGGAATGGGCTGCTCACCGTCCCGGTGAGTCCGGCCGGACGACGAGCGCTGCAGAGACGTGCCTTCGCCGCTTCAAGGCAAGGCGTGACTGGGACGCTGCTTTCGAGATCATCTCGCGGCGAGGGCCGATCGGTGATCTGGCGCCCCTCCTCGAGGAGGCACTCGACGAGCTCCTGGAGACGGCGCGGCTTTCGACGATCGAAACCTGGTGCGACCTCGCGGCGGATGCGGATGTCAGCCGGCCCATATTCTCGATCGCGCGCGCCGAGGTCGCGCTGCGACACGGACGGCATGCCGAAGCGCAGTCGTTCGCGGAAGCCGCAGCCTCTGCCGGTGAGCCCACGTTGATCTTCCGTGGCCTTGGCGTCGCGGGACGCGCGGCACACCTTGCCTCCCGCGAGGAAGACGGCCTCGAGCTCTTCAGGCGGGCGGAAGCTGCCGCGACCTCGGAGCCCGAACGTCGCGATGCCCTTTGGGGTCAGGTCATGTGCGAAATCGAACTGGAGCGTCCTGAGGCAGCGATTACTCTCGCACAGCTCAACGCGGGTGTTCGAATCAGTGATGCCCCAGATCGGGTGCGGGCCGCTACACACACACTGATGTACCAGATTCGCATGGCCACAATCGAGCTCGGCGACGCTGATGTCGCTGCGGAGCTGCTCAACGTAGTCAAAGACCCTCTAACGGAGTCTGCATTTCAAAGTGTCTACTCGAGCACGCTCGCCCTCTCGGCTCGATACGACGAGGCATTGGCAGCTGCTGACGCCATGGCCACGTGCGCCGAAAAGTACAGACTTGAGTTCGCGGTGCCATACGCTTGCATTGCGGCGGCGATGGCCCACGCAGGGTTGCGTCGCTTCAAACACGCGACGGACTGCCTCAAGCGCGCTGTGTCGTCCGCTCGAACAGGTCGGAACAGCTATGCCATGCAGCTTGCGTTCGCCGTCCACGTACGCATGCTTGCTGCACAAGGGAGGCATGAAGCAGCGCTCTCTTTGGTGGTACCGGACCTTCGCGGTGCGCTTCCAGCAATCCGAGGCGAGGTACTTGGTTCGCGAGCCCTGGTCTTGGCTTGCGCTGGTCGGACCGTCGAGGCAGAGGAGGTTCTCGATCAGGCCATCGGGATCAGTCGGGCCGTAGAGATCACCGTGTTGTATCCGGCTGTCGTGGCGACCTCAGCTCTGAAGAGCGGCGACGGTTCTCTCATAGAACGTGTCCAGGAGCTAGAGGATGTCGCATTCCTGACCGGAGCGGTTGATCTATTGGTTACGACATATCGGGCGACGCCTGACCTCCTCGGGGTTCTCCTGCGGGCGTCTCAGAGTCCCGAGCGCGTGGTTGACCTGCTACGAAGAGTTGGCGATGACGATCTAGCTCGGATAGTCGGTCAACCACTTGGCATGTCAGATGATCCAGCGGACCGACTTTCGCGGCGTGAACAGGATGTTTATGGCCTCTTGTGTGAAGGCTTGCCCAACAAGCAGATCGCTCAACTCCTGTTCATCAGCGAGGCGACGGTGAAGGTTCATGTGCACCACATCTATGACAAGCTCGGTGTCCGATCCCGCACCGCGCTAGTTGTTCAGGCAGCGCTTCGCCGAGCCGATCAGGCGACTGCGACTTCGGGCTCCATGGAGCCAGCGTCGTCCTGAGTGCTTTGGGCAAACGCCTTGAAGTCGATGCGCTGCGCCAAGCGATAGTCCTCGTCTCCACTCGCCAGAATTGCTTCAAAACATGCGACCACAGTAGTGTCAAACTGGCTGTCGACGGCCTGGGCAAGGCGTAGCCGAGCGACGCGACTAGGCATTGCGTCGCGGTAGGGTCGATCCGACGTCATAGCGTTGTACGCGTCGGCGACGGCGATGATCCGAGATACGAGCGGGATGTCTGTTTCAGTCAAGCCGTCGGGGTAGCCCTGGCCGTCGATCCGCTCATGATGGTGACGAACGATTCTTGCGATCTCCGAGTATTCGTCGACGTGGGCCAGGATGCGCTCTCCGATAGCAGAGTGCTCCTGCATCTGTCGGCGCTCATCGAGCGTTAGTGCCCCTGGTTTCTCGAGGAGCCCCGGAGGAAGTCCGATCTTTCCGATGTCATGAACAAGCCCGCAGAGATAGGCGAGGTCCTGAGTCTCCTCGGTTAGTCCCATGCGTCTCGAGATGTCGCGGGAGTAGATCGCGACAGCGGCCGAGTGGCCAGCGGTGTAACGATCTCGTGCATCCAGGGTCGCGATGAGCGCTCCGGCGAACTGGAGATTCGCGCGCTCGAGAGTCTCGTTGGCGCGCGACAGATCATCTGCCAGTCGGCGTTGCTCCTGATAGAGAGCGTAAAGCCGCTGAGCGGCCATCGCGGGGACGAGGAATAGAGCGAGTGTCCAAGGTGACACCTCGATGTACGCGAAGACCAGGACTGCGATTACAGGTGCGTATACAGGCGCAGATAGCACGACGATTGGTGTCACCGTCTGAAGCGCATCGCCCATCGGGCGACCTCGAACCTTGGCGGTCAGGACCGCGAAGAGGACATCGAGCGTTTCACCCACCAAGGCGGCGGCAAGGGTTGCTGCAATTAGACCACCGAACTCCGATCCGACCAGCGTCACCGTCGCCTGCGCGGCGAGTCCCATCGCCGCGCCACCGATGAAACGGGTACTCGTGTAAGTCGCCCATTTCAGCCGAGGAGCACGCTCGGGATCTCGCGAAACGAGTTCAGGATCCCCCAACATTGTTGCGCCGGCAACAAGCGCGGCTTCGAGCGGTCCGAACGCAACTGCAGCGATCAAGGTGGGCAGGAGGTGACTTGAGTATTCCCAGACCTTGGTCATTCGAACGCCGCCACGCTCTGCCAAAGCGCCGGCTGATGCGAGCGCGAGGAGCGTCCAAGGAGCCTCGACTGTGTATCCGGCGCGGATCAGGGATAGAGCCGTCAGGAGCGCTAAGACGACCAAGGAAACGACGTATGCGAGCGTACGCCACTGTGAGTAGAGGCGCACTCGACGGATGGCTTGAACTATCCCTCGTCTGGGGTATACGATGCGGCTGCCGTCAGTTCCCAATCGAGGAGTCATGCGTATGCGTCGAGGCTCGAAGATTTGGTGAGAGCCGTCTCATCCTGGGTTCTCCGCCGGGGGTGAGCATCCCTCTTTTGGGTTGCAGCCCCGGGGGGAAGGATCAAGCGGAGCAGAGGATGCTGACGGCGGTTGTTACGCAATGAGCCCACGCCGGAAGCCAACAGCTACGGCGTGGGCTCTGCTTCGCGCCTGAAGCTTCGCGAGCAGGTGCCGAACATGGGACTTGACGGTCTCTTCCGAGAGGAAGAGGCGCTCGCCGATCTCGCGATTCACGAGGCCGTCCGCCACGAGCTGAAGCACTTCGATCTCTCGCGCGGTCGGATCCTGGCCTTGCTCCCGCATGATCTGTGGCGCAAACGGGATCACGGAACCGTGCCGGCGCGTGCTGCGGCGCGCAGCCGCGGCCTCGAAGCGCCGGCTGTGGTCGCGATAACGGTTCAGGATCTCCTTACGCTCTGCGGCGTCCACGAGTCTGGTATCGGTGTTCCCCCTGTGCCCCTTTAGGCGCAGACCCCTTGTTTGGCTCAAACGGGGGACTTTCGAGGCCTGTGACCGATTCGACTTCTCTTCGTCGTGCGGGTACCGTTCCGTAGCGTTTTTCCGCCGTACTCCAAGAAAGGGGATCAAATGAAGCGAGGGATGAGCTGGAGGCTCGGTGCCCTGGCCACGCTCGCACTGCTCGTCACGGTGGTCGTCGGCGCGAGCGTCGGACAGTCCGCGCTCGATAGAGCCTCCCAGAGCGACACGCTCGTCGACGGGACCACGGACTCGGTTACGAATATCGATCCTGCAGGTGCGTACGACTACGGGACGGCGACGCTCGAGGCGAACGTGTTCGAGCACCTTCTCGACTTCAGGAATGGATCGAAGTTGGAGCCGTCACTCGCGACCAAGTGCTTCTCGGTCGGGACCCTGGCGGTGTGGCGCTGCACCCTCCGCAAGGGCGTGACCTTCCATGATGGCTCGGCGTTCGACTCGACGGACGTGAAATTCTCGTTCGACCGAGTGACGAACAAGACGATCGTGAAGCAGGCTGCTGCGAACTCGCCGTCGTCGCTGCTCGGAAACCTGAAGAGCGTGACGACGAACGGGAAGTACGCCGTCACGTTCCGCCTCAAGTCGCCTCAGGTGACATGGCCTTCGATCCTTGCGACGCAGGTCGGCAATATCGTGCCGTCCGACACGTACGCCGGGAACAGCCTCCGCTCGAACAGCGAATCGCAAATCGGGACGGGCCCGTACATGCTGACGAAGTACACGGCGGGACAGCAGGCGGTGTTCACCCGATACGACGACTACTGGGGCGCCAAGGCGAAGACGCCGAACCTGATCATCCGTTACTACGCCAAGTCGTCGACGATGAAGCTCGCGATTCAGCGTGGTGAGATCGACATGTCGTACCAGTCGTTCACTCCCACGGAGATCACGTCGCTCCAGAAGCAGAAGGGCCTGAGGGTCTACTCGGGCGCGGGCGGTCGCATTCGCTATCTCGTCATGAACGTGACGCGCGAGCCGGCAAACGATCTCGCCGTGCGGCGTGCCGTCGCCTACCTGATGCCGCGGAAAGCGATTGCAACGCGTGTCTACCACGGTCAGGTGGCGCCTCTCTACTCGATGGTGCCCGCTGGTTACCCGGGTCACATCGATGCGTTTGCCGCCATCTACGGAAGGAACCCGAACCCGGCGAAGGCGAAGCAGGTCTTGCAGCAGGCGGGGCTCGACACTCCGTATCCGATCGAGATCTGGTGGACGCCGACCCACTACGGAGACGCGACCGCTGACGAGTACGCGGAGATCAAGCGCGGGCTCGAGAAGAACGGCGTGTTCGATGTGACACTGAAGTCCAGCGAATGGGCCCAGTACAGCAGTGTCCTCGGGACGCAGTACAACGTCTTCCAGCTCGGCTGGTTCCCGGACTACCCGGATGCCGAGAACTACGTCGTGCCCTTCTACCGCTCGGACACGTTCACGGCGAATGGGTACAAGAACCCGAAGATGGAAGCGCTCATCAAGAAGGAGCTGGCCTCGAAGACGCTGGCCCAGCGCATCGGAGTGCTCAAGCAGATCCAGCTTCTGGCAGCTCGGGACGTGCCAATCGTCCCGTACTGGCAGCAGGCGATGCTTGCAGTCGGACGGAACAACGTGCGCGGAATTCCGGGCACGCTCGATCCGACCGTCATCATGCGCTTCTGGCATCTGTCGAAGTCGTAGTAGCTCGGAGGGGGCGTCCTCGTGGCGCCCCCTCCGGCTTCATTCCGTTCGTGTTCAGGAACGCCCGAAAGCTGCAGGCGACCTGAGCGTCGGGTTACCGTTCACTCCGACCTGCGGCAACGAAGACCGAGGAGCGCGGAACGGCAATGACCGGGCAAGGAACCTCACTCAGGCGGTACGCGGTGACGCGTATTGCCCTCGTGATTCCCATGGTCTTCATCCTCCTGACGCTCGTCTTCCTGCTCATGAGAGTCGCGCCGGGCGATCCGATCTCGGCCGCGTTGGGCGGACATGCTCCGCAGAGCGAGGTTGAGAGGATCAAGCACGAGCTGGGTTACGACAAGCCGATCTACGAGCAATACGGCACCTATCTCGGGCAGATCGCTCGCGGTGACCTTGGCAAGTCGATCACCGACAGCCGCTCGGTCACGGACATCGTCCGGGTAAACGGCGCCGCGACCCTCGAGCTCACGTTCTTCGCGATGATCGTTGCGATCGTCGTCGGCGTCGTTGTCGGCCTCCTCGCGGGCCGCTTCCGCGATTCACCGATGGACACCGGGGGTCGGCTGTTCGGGATCGTGATCTACGCGACTCCGGTGTTCTTCCTCGGCCTGATGGCCCAGCTGCTCTTCGGCTCGTATCTGGGCTGGCTCCCCGTCTCCGACCGCGCGAGCCCGATCACACAGGCAACCCTGGAGACGCACACGAACATCTTCACTATCGACGCGATCATCGATGGGGACTGGGGCGCGCTCAAAGACATCCTCAGGCACCTGATACTCCCCGCCGTCACGCTCGGGCTTGTCACGGCGGGGGTGTTCATTCGCCTGATCCGCGTCAACGTCATGAGGACGATGAAGGACGACTACATCGAGGCTGCACGTGCCCGAGGAATCGACGAGCGCTCGGTCGTGTACCACCACGCCTTCAGGAATGCGCTCGTCCCGGTCATCACGATCGTCGGCCTCACGATGGCGTTGCTGCTCGGTGGAGCGATCCTGACCGAAACGACCTTCAACTGGCCTGGGTTGGGCCGCGAGCTGGTCACGTATCTGAGCAATCGCGACTATGCCGCAGTGCAGGGGATCATCATCGTGTTCGCGCTCGTCGTCGTCGTGGTGAGCGTGATCATCGACCTCGTGAACGCCTTCATCGATCCGAGGATTCGCTACTGATGGCAGCACCCGTCGAGCTCGACGCAGCCGGCACGGGTCGCACGCGTCTGGGTCGTCCTGGCGTACGTCGCGCTTTGGGTCCGATCAGCGATGCACGCGGCATGACTCGTGTTCTGCTCTGGACCGGAGCAGCGATGACCCTCTTCTTCATCCTCGTGGCGCTCCTGGCTCCTGTGATCTCACCGTACGACTTCGACCAGTTCAAGTCCGGTGGACGCAGGTTCGCTCAGCTCGAGGCCCCATCGAGGGACCACCCGATGGGAACGACGGTCCAGTCGACCGATGTGATGGCTCGTGTGATCTGGGGAACGCGTACCGAGCTCAAGGTCGTCCTCGTCTCGCTGCTCCTGTCGTTGTCGATCGGCGTTCCGCTCGGCCTCATCTCAGGCTATTTCGCAGGCCGTCTCGACCGTGCCCTCGTCCTCGTCATGGACGCGATGCTTGCGTTTCCGTTCCTCCTGCTCGCGATCGTGATCGCGTTCTTGTTATCCGGGAGCATCGGGAAGGGGATCCTCACCGCGGCCGTCGCGATAACGATCGCCTATATACCGCTCTACTTCCGCGTCATTCGGAATCACGTGATCAGCATCCGTGAGGAGTCGTACGTCGAGGCCGCTCGTGCCATGGGCGCACGCCCGTTCACGGTCATCCGGAAGTACGTCTTCTTCAACGTCATCCAGAACGTGCCCCCGCTCGCGACGTTGAACGCCGCCGACGCGATCCTCACGCTCGCAGCGCTCGGCTTTCTCGGATACGGCATCCAGCCGACGGAGGCAGCCGAGTGGGGCTACGACATCCAGCGCGCCGTCTCCGACACGGCATCGGGCATCTGGTGGACCGGCCTCTTCCCGGGGCTTGCGATTGTGCTACTCGTGACAGCTCTCACTCTTCTCGGCGAAGGGCTCAACGAGACGATCAACCCGGTGTTGCGCAGGCGGCCCAAGGTGAAGGTCGACCTTCCGCCATCCACAGCTGACGCCGAGATTCCGTGACAGAGCAACCTGTCGTCTCGGTGCGCGATCTCCGCGTGTACTACGGAACCACGCGCGGCCCCGTCAGAGCGGTCGACGGGGTGTCGCTCGACATCGCGGCGGGTGAGGTCGTCGGGCTCGTGGGGGAGTCGGGATGTGGGAAGTCGACGCTCGGGCGTGGCATTCTCGGACTCCTTCCCGAAGGCGCCGTCTCGGACGGCGTCGTGCAGTACGGAGGGATGAACCTCGTCGGCATGTCCGACAAGGAGCTGCGGCGCTTCCGCGGTCCCGATCTCGGTCTCATCTTCCAGGAGCCGATGACCCGCCTGAATCCGCTGATGCGGATCGACGAGCACTTCTCCGAAACCATAAAGCAGCACGAGCCGGGTCTCAACGCTCAGATGATCCGGAAGAGGTCGCTCGAGACGCTCGGGAGGATGGGCATCCCGCCGACCCGCTTCCGTCAGTATCCGCACGAGTTCTCGGGCGGAATGCGCCAGCGGATCATGATTGCGCTCGCGCTCGTTCTGCGCCCGAAGCTCCTCATCGCTGACGAGCCCACGACGTCGCTTGACGTCATCGTCGAAGCGCAGATCCTGAGCATCCTCGCCGACCTTCGGGAGGACTTCGGCACCGCGCTGCTCCTGATTACCCACAACCTCGGCATCGTCGCGGAGGCATGTGATCGGGTTGCCGTGATGTACGCGGGCAAGATCGTCGAGGAGGGAGCGGCTCGAGAGGTCTTCAGCGAACCGGCACACCCGTACACCGGCGAGCTTCTGCGCTCGACCATCTCACTCGATACGAAAGAGCTGCACTCGATCCCCGGGTCGCCGCCGAACCTCATCGACCCTCCCGATGGTTGCCGTTTCTACCCACGCTGTCCACGCGCGATGCAGGTGTGCGTCACAAACAGCCCGATCGAACAGCGCACGGATGACGGACGACGCGTCTCGTGCTGGCTGCACGGTCCGCAAGCGGACGTCCCAGACGGGGGCTCGATACCGCTCGAACGTCAGGAGATCGGGGTTGCCGATGAGGCCTGACGCGACGGACGGCGAGGTCGTCGTCTCCGTCCGCGACCTGAAGACGTACTACTCGATCAGGGGCGGTTTCGCCCAGCGACTTCTCGGGCGGGAGGCCGGGTACGTCAGAGCCGTCGACGACGTCTCGCTCGAGCTCCGCAAGGGCGAGGTGCTGGGTCTCGTCGGCGAGTCGGGAAGCGGGAAGACGACGCTTGGACGGACCATTCTCGGGCTCGCTCAGGCAACCGCCGGGAGCGTCTTCTTCGAGGGTCACGAGATCACCGCAATGTCGGAGCGGGAGCTGAGGCCGCTTCGGCGTCGGATGCAGATCGTCTTCCAGGACCCGCATGCTTCGCTGAACCCGGCGATGACCATCGAGCAGTCGGTCGGGCACCCGCTCAAGATCCACAAGATCGCCAAGGGGACGATGTACAAACAGCGGGTCGCTGCCGCACTCGAGACGGTCGGTCTTGCGCCCGCGGAGCAGTTCATGGACAAGTACCCCTCGGATCTCTCGGGTGGTCAGAAGCAGCGCGCTGCGATCGCGCGCGCGATCATCCTCAACCCCGTCCTTCTCGTGGCCGACGAGCCCGTGTCGATGCTCGACATGAGCGTGCGAGCGAAGATCCTCGAGCTCATGCTGGAGCTCAAGCGAGAGTTCGGCCTCACGTACCTGTACATCACCCACGATCTCGCGACCGCGAAGTTCTTCTGCGACCGCATTGCGATCCTCTATCTCGGGCGAATCGTCGAGATAGGTCCGTCCGAGGCGATCTACGAGGATCCGAAGCATCCCTACACCAAGGCGCTACTGCGGGCGATACCCGAGCCCGATCCGCGCCGAACAGTGCCGCGCGACCTGCCCCGCGGTGAGGTGCCGGATGCGGCGAGGCCGCCGTTGGGTTGCTCCTTCCATCCGCGGTGCCCGCAGGCCTTCGAGGTCTGTGGCTGGGAGACGCGCGATCTCCGAGATCTCCTGGAGGCGCGCTGGGCTCTCCAGGAGGAGGAGCAGTACGAGGCCGAGCGTGCGTCGATCGAGAATATCGGGACACTCGACGAGCCACGCGCCGACGCTCGGCTCGCCGCCCGAAGCCGGCGTGGCGAGGATGTGCTGCAACTACTGGAGTCGGCGCAGGCGAATGACCCGGACGAGCCGTTTTGGCGCGGCGTACGTCGGATGGACGCCGTCAACGAGCGCGTCGAGCTCGAGTGGTTCGATCCCGTCACCCCACGGCAGCTCGACGTGGGCACCGTCAAGGTCGAGTGTCACCTCTACGACGAGGCAGCTCTCGCGGAGGCGGAAGCTCGTCGCGCGACGCGCGAGAGGTCGGCCGAGGCCGCTCCCGGCGAGGGGAACGGCCTCGGATCTCGTACCTAGTCGCGCCTCAGCGTTGCGTCAGGCCGCGAGGCCTGCGAGATCGCGCAGGGCTTCGAGGCGCTTGAGCGCCTGGCCTTCGAGCTGACGCACGCGCTCGCGGGTCAGATCGAGCTCGTGGCCGATCGCCTCGAGCGTCCAGGGCTCGCCCTCGAACCCGAATCGAAGCTCGAGGATCCGTCGTTCCCGCTCCGGTAGGGCATCCAGAGCTCGCCGGATGCTCTGACGACGCAGCGACTCCTCGGCCTCGTCGAACGGATCTGCAGCCTCGCGATCTGCGAAGAGATCACCGAGCTCGCCTTCGTCGTCTGCGCCGACGGTCTGGTTCAGCGAGACCGACGCGTGCGCGGCACCGAGGGCCTCGTCGACATGCTGGATCGGGAGCCCGGTTGCCTCTGCGAGCTCCTCCTTCGTCGCTTCGCGACCGAGCTCAACCTCGAGCCGGCGTGCGGCTCGGGAGAGCTTCTGCTGGCGCTCGACGACGTGTACCGGAACGCGGATGGTTCGCGCGTGGTTCGCGACCGCGCGCTGCACGGACTGGCGAATCCACCACGTGGCGTAGGTCGAGAACTTGAAGCCGCGCCGCCAATCGAACTTCTCGACTGCGCGGTTGAGCCCGAGCGTCCCCTCCTGGATCAGGTCGAGGAAGGGCACGCCGAGGCCTCGGTAGCCCTTGGCGATCGATACGACGAGCCGGAGGTTCGACTCGATCATGATCCGCTTGGCAACGGTGTCGCCACGCTCGATCCGCTTCGCGAGAGCCACCTCTTCGGCTGCCGTGAGCAGCTTGTGGCGGCCGACATCGGCAAGGAAGAGCTGGAGGCTGTCTGCGGCACCGGAGACGGCTTCGGCGGCGTACGCCTGCTCCGCAACCTCCTTCTCGGACTCGGCATCGGGCTGAACGATCTCGATCGAGTGTGCCTCGAGCTCGCGCTGGAGAAGCTCGGCCTCTTCTTCGCTCAGGTCGTGCTCGACCGCGAAGGTCTCGAGCTCGGCGGCTTCGAGATGCCCTCCGCGCTCCTCGGCGCGCTCTACCAAGGCCTTCAGGTGCTCGGATTCGAGCAAGTCAATGAGTTGGTTCTGCGTCAAGGTGCGGTCTCAATCCTTTCGGGTGCTGCGTCGGCGGAAGGAACAAACTTACGGAGTGTATGGCGGCTTTCCTTCTCTTTCCAGGGATCAGTGACCCCCGAAGGTGTCACAAAGCTCCTAACGCGGAGCCCTCTGTTGTTTATTCCGTTCAAGACGCTTCGGCGGTTCACGGCGGGAGCTCCGTGCTGGACCCAGGACTGCTCCTGAGCGCAGACCCATCAAGGCCTGCGAGCCCTTATCGCCTGAGACGGTCAGGCCCCAGGCAAGTTAGATTCTCCCTCATCCGACGGACGTTGTGGAACGGCGCGGAGCGCCCGTTAACCGGTTGCTTACGCGCTCTTTGCGCGCTTTTCGGCCAGTAGCTCTACGGCTCGCTCGGTCGTCATCCCGTCCACGGTGTCGCCGCGCCGAAGGCTCGCGTTGCTCTCCCCGTCCGTGACGTACGGCCCGAATCGTCCTTCGCGGAGCAGGATCGGACGCCCGGTGGTGGGGTCGTCGCCGAGCTCGCGAAGTGGCGCGCGGCTTGCGCCACGGCGGCCTCGGCGTTGTGCCGGCTGTGCGAACAGCGTGGTCGCCTCCTCGAGCGTCGCGGTGAAGAGCTGCTCCTCGTGTTCCAGAGACCGCGACTCCGATCCCTTCTTGAGGTACGGCCCGTAGCGGCCGTTCTGCGCCGTCACTTCTTCTCCGTCCAACGTGCCGAGCACGCGGGGAAGTGAGAGCACCTTGAGGGCGTCGTCCAGTGACACCGTCTCCGGGGACATCGAGGCGAAGAGCGAGGCGGTGCGCGGCTTCTCCTCGACGCCGTCGGGAAGGATGTCGGTGACGTAGGGCCCGTAGCGCCCCGTCTTCACGACGATCTCGCGTCCTGTCTCCGGATCTGTACCGAGCGGGCGATTGTCGGGCTGCGCGAGGAGCTCCTCGGCTCGTGCTGCCGTCATCTCGTCCGGCGCGACGTCAATGGGGAGGCTTGCGCGTTGGTCGCCGCGCTCCAGATAAGGCCCGTAGCGCCCGACTCGGACAACCGCATCCGTCCCCGGAATCGCGATCGAGTTCACGGCCCGCGCATCGATCTCGTCCAGGCGCTCGGTCACGAGGTGGCGGAGGCCAGGATCCCCGTCCGACCCGAAGTAGAAGCGCTGCAACCAGGCGGCACGTTCCTCTCGGCCCTCGGCGATCTCGTCGAGATCGTCTTCCATCCGCGCCGTGAAGTCGAAGTCGACCAGCTGTCGGAAGTGCTGCTCGAGCAGCGTGACGACCGCGAACGCGACGAAGGTCGGCACGAGCGCAGATCCCTTCTTGAAGACATACCCGCGGTCGACGATCGTCGAGAGAATCGCTGCATAGGTCGACGGTCTCCCGATTCCTCGTTCTTCGAGTGCGCGCACAAGGGTTGCTTCCGTGAATCGCGCCGGCGGAGTCGTTGCATGTCCCTCGACCTCGAGCGCTCGCGCCTCGAGCGCGTCTCCCGGAGAGACGTCCGGTAGGCGCCGCTCTTCGGCATCGTCGGACGGCTCGTCACGTCCCTCTTCGTAGGCGGCGAGGAAGCCACGGAACGTGATGACGGTGCCGGACGCGCCGAACTCGACGTCCTCGTTCGCCGTCGGCGCGCCGATCCTGAGAGAGACCGTGCGTCCCACGGCATCCTCCATCTGCGATGCGAGAGTGCGACGCCAGATGAGGTCGTAGAGCGCCAACTCGTCTCGTGACACCTCGCCTGCGATCGCATCCGGTGCCCGAAAGGACTCACCCGCGGGCCGGATTGCTTCGTGCGCCTCCTGTGCGTTTTTGACCTTGCGCTCGTAGTGGCGAGGTTTGGCGGGAACGAACTCGTCGCCGAACGACCTGCGTGCTTCCGCGCGGGAGGCTTCGAGCGCCGACTCCGAGAGCGTCGTCGAGTCGGTCCTCATATAGGTGATGTGCCCCGCCTCGTAGAGGCGCTGCGCGAGACGCATCGTCGTCTGTGCCGAGAAGCGCAGCTTCCGGCTCGCCTCCTGTTGGAGCGTCGAGGTCATGAACGGGGCGGACGGTCGACGACGGTAGGGCTTCTCGTCCGCTGAGCGGACGGCGAACGGCACGCCCTCGAGCCGTCCGGCGAGACCTCGTGCGGCCTCCTCGTCCAGTTGGATGAGAGCCTCGTCTCGAATCGTCCCATCGGAAGCAAAGTCGCGCCCCTGAGCCACGCGGTGCCCGTCGATGGCCACAAGTCGCGCGTCGAAGCCACCTGGATCCAGCGTCGCCACGAGATCCCAGTACTCGGACGACACGAATGCGATGCGCTCCCGCTCCCGCTGTACGACGAGGCGCGTTGCCACGGACTGCACGCGCCCGGCGGACAGCCCGCGAGTCACCTTCTTCCAGAGGACCGGTGAGACCTCGTACCCGTAGAGACGGTCGAGGATCCGCCGCGTCTCCTGGGCGTCGACGAGGCGTTCGTCGATCAAGCGCGTCTCGCCCAGCGCTCGCTCGATCGCCTCGCGCGTGATCTCGTGGAAGACCATGCGCCGGACCGGGACTTTCGGCTTCAGAACCTCGACGAGATGCCAGGCGATTGCCTCGCCCTCACGGTCTTCGTCCGTCGCGAGCAGGAGCTCGTCCGCGCCGGCCAGCTTCTTGCGCAGGTCGGCGACGACCTTCTTCTTGTCCGCGTCGACCACGTAGTACGGCTCGAACGCGTGCTCGACGTCGACTCCGAGCGAGCCGAAGCGCTTCCGTTGTTCCTTGGGGATGTCCGACGCGCGGTCTGGCAGGTCGCGGACGTGGCCGATGCTCGACTCGACGGTGTAGTCGCTGCCGAGGTAGCCGGCGATCGTGCGGGCCTTCGCAGGTGACTCGACGATGACGAGGCTTCGTCCCACGGCGGGACACCATAGCGGGGGCGGCTCGAGCCACAAGTCGACGGTCCTCGCGATACTGACCGGTGTGGTGCGGCCTCCACGCCCAAGCTGGCTCTATTCGCTCGTCGCCGTTCTGAGCTGGCCGGTGCTCAGGATCGTGTTCCGCTATCGGGCTGTCGGAACCGAGAACCTTCCTCGCGAAGGTGGCTACGTACTCGCCGCGAATCACTGCTCGAACCTCGATCCTTGGCCGCTTGGCCTCCCGCTCTTCCCGCGCCGCTTCCTGCGGTTCATGGCGAAAGCGGAGCTCTTCTGGTTTCCGCTCGGAGCGATCGTCTCGTCAGGGGGTGCGTTCCCCGTGCGTCGTGGGGAGAGGGACGAGGAAGCGGTCGTGACCGCTGTAGAGCTGTGTCGCGAAGGGCACGTCGTCGTGATGTTCCCCGAGGGCACGAGGCGGCAAAAGGGCTTGCGCAAGAAGCACGACGCGCGCTGGCACAACGGCGCGGCTCGGATTGCGCTCGAAGCCCGTGTCCCGCTTGTTCCGGCCGGAATTGCCGGTACCGATCGTCTTGCGCGGCTCGCACCGCTCCGGGTGGCGTACGGCCACCCGATCGAGCTCGGCGACTTGGCCGCAGCGCCGCCCGCCGACGCTGCTTCAGCTGCGACCGACCGGCTTCGTGATGCAATCCTCGCGCTGGAACGATCACTCGCTTGAGATGAGACCCCCGCTCCTCGCTGTCGACGGTGACTCCTTCGCGCATCGCGCCTACCACGCGCTTCCGAAGACGTTCCGCCGCGCGGACGGAGGCCCTGCGAACGCGTTGATCGGCTTCACGGGCATGCTGCTCAGGCTTTGGCGGGCCGAACGACCACGGGCTGTTCTCGTCGCCTGGGACACGCTGACGGTCCCCACGTACCGCCACGTCGAGTTCGCTTCGTATCAGTCCGGTCGCGAGTTCGACGCCGAGCTGATCGAGCAGCTGAGCCTCTTCCCGGAGTTCGTCGCATCCTGGGGGCTCGCGTACGCAAAGGCACCGGGATATGAAGCGGACGACTTCCTCGCCGCAGCAGCTGCCGGCGAGGAAGCAACGAGCGGGACCACTCTCGTGGCAACCTCCGACCGCGACGCGTTTCAGCTGGCGGGCGCTCGGACGACCATCCTCCAGCCAGTTCGAGGGAATCCGCCGGCTCGAATCGGTCCGGCCGAGGTGCGCGAGCGATACGGCGTCGACCCCGATCAGGTCGTGGACTTCATCGCCCTCCGTGGTGATCCGTCGGACAAGATCCCGGGTGCGCGGGGCATCGGCGAGAAGAAGGCCGCCGAGCTTCTGGCCCAATACGGATCGCTGGATGCGATCCTCGCCGACGGCAGGTTTACCGCGGAGGCGGACGCGCTTCGTCTCTACAGGAAGCTTGCGACGCTCGACCGTAGCGCGCCGCTGCCTCCGCTCCCTGATCGGACTCCGGACTGGGCGGCCGGCGCGGAGCGCGCCAGGGAGCTCGGTCTCGCCGGGCTCGTACGCAACTTCGAGGAGGCCTCGGCGTGGACGTGATCAGCCATGCCGCGATGGTCGAGCTGCATCGGTCGGGCGAGCACCCTCATGCGGAGCGCTCGGAGCGGCTCGGGGCCCTTCTCGAACGCTTCCCGCAGTACCTGCATGGACATCCTGCGACGCGCGAGCAGATCGAGCGGGTGCATACGAGCCGGTACGTCGAGTCGGTGAGGAGCATCGAGGACGAGGTGTGGCTGGATCCCGACACCTATGCCGACGCGACGACCTGGGACGCGGCGCTACTGGCGGCGGGCTGCGCGA
Source organism: uncultured Actinomycetes bacterium (assembly GCA_963734825.1). Lineage (GTDB taxonomy): Bacteria > Actinomycetota > Thermoleophilia > Gaiellales > Gaiellaceae > GMQP-bins7. Next base: position 109,087 of record CAVTIQ010000007.1, read on the forward strand.
TCGAGGCTGTGGAGCGCGGAGGGTTTGCGTTGGTCAGGCCTCCAGGTCACCACGCGCTGCCCGCAACCGCCATGGGATTCTGCGTCTTTGCGAACGTCGCCATCGCGGCCCGTTACGCACAGTCGGAGCTGGGAGAGGCTCGGGTGGCAATCGTCGACTACGACGTCCACCACGGAAACGGCACGGAGGCAGTCTTCCGGGGCGACGGATCGGTGCTCTTCGTCTCTCTTCACCAGTGGCCGTTCTACCCCGGCTCGGGTGGCCCGGGAACGAGCGACCAGCACGTTCTCAACGTGCCTCTCTCGGCTGGCTCGGGGGACGACGAGTACCTGAGCGCCTTCGAGAAGCTCGTGGAGCCGGCGGTGCTCGGGTTCGAGCCCGACGTCCTGATCGTCTCCGCGGGGTTCGACGCGCACGCGGACGATCCACTCGGGCAGATGGAGCTCAGCGCGGCAGGTATCCGGGAACTCTCACGCCGGTGTGCAGCCCTCGCGCCGCGGACGGCGGCGGTGTTGGAGGGTGGCTACAACCTCGACACGCTTCCGGCACTTGCCGAGGCCGCGCTCGAGGGCTTCGAAACCGGCGGCTAGGCGCGCGCGGTCTCGAGGCATTCGAGCGCTTCGCGCCGCGACGAGACACCGAGCTTCTTGAGCAGGCTCTTCACGTGGGAGCGAACGGTGTGCTCGGAGATGAAGAGCCGCTGCGCGATCTCGTCGGTCCCGAGGTGCTCGTCGAGAAGGAGAAGAACCTCGACCTCGCGAGCGGAGAGCACTTGCGTGATCGAGTCCGGGATGCCGTCGAGGCGGCCACCTTCTCTAACCCGATCGAGTAGCCGTCGAGCGACACCGCCCGAGAGAGCTGCGTCTCCGCGAGCGACTCCCCGAAGGAAGGCGGCGATCTGCTCGGGGGACTCGGTCTTGAGGAGATAGCCGGACGCGCCTGCACGGATTGCGCCCAGGAGGTTCTCCTCGGCGTCCGAAGCGGTCAGGACTACGACTTCGCACGTGGGTGCCTCTTCCCGAATCCTCGGTAGCGCCGTCAGCCCGTCCATCCCGGGCATCGTGAGATCGAGGAGGACGAGATCGGGCTGGAGGCCTCGTACAGCGGTGACGGCTTCTGCGCCGTCGGATGCTTCGCCGACGACGTCGAATCCCTGCTGCTCGAGCAGCGCGGCGAGTGCGTCACGGGTCAGCGGGTGGTCATCGACGATCAGGATGCGTTCGGACATACACCCCTTATCGGCAGGACTCGCGTTGCCGAAAAGGGGTAGTAGTGGATCACTCTCGTACACAGAGTTATCGCTCGTGGCTGGTCGGCGAGCTCATGCTCGTTTCCCTGCTCGCGTCCGCCACCGCGCTCTTCGCAGTGCGCGACTCCTTCACGTCGACGTATGCGCTTCCAGAGGCACGGCTTGCCTTCGACACCGCGATCGCGGTCGTCGCGGCGATCGTCGCGGTTCTCGCGAGCGTTCGGTTCGTGGTGGAAGGACGCGTCTTGGACCTGCTCCTTGCAGCCGGGTTCTGGAGCATCGCGCTCGGGACGGCGGCGTTCGGCCTCGTTCCCGTGCTCGGAGGGGGCTCGCTCGGGCTCGAGGCCGCCTGGTCGTTGATCGGGTCGCGGCTACTCGGGGCTGCGCTCATCGCTCTTGCGCCGTACACCGACCGCCGGGTTGGAGACCGCAGAAAGGCGCTTCTCTACGTCGGCACCGGTGTCGCGCTCGCACTCGGAGCCGCCGCGGTCGTCCTCGGGAACCTTCCGTCGGGGTCCGGCGGCTCACGCGTGCCCGAGGTCGCCGAGGGTAGCGCCGTGGTCGTCGCGGGGGCTCTCCTCGCCGGGCTCTGGCTCATCGCGCTGATCGGTTTCGCGCTTCGGTACCGCAGATACGGGCGTGACCTCGACAGCTGGATGTGCCTGGCGGCCACGCTGGCGCTCTTCGCGGACATGCACCTGATCCTCACGCCCGTCGTCACGAGCAACAACGTGCTCATCGGGGACTTTCTCCGTTTCATCGCCTACGGCATCCTGCTCGTCGGTGTCTGGCGGGCGATCGCGCAGGCCGAGTTCGGAAAGGCAGTCGCGGACGAACGAGGCCGCGTCGCGCGCGAGATTCACGACGGCCTCGCGCAGTACCTCTTCGCCATCACGACCCAGGTGAACATGCTCGAGACCGGCGCGCCGCTCGAGCAGGTCCTCCCGCGTCTCAAGCGCGCGTCTACCGCGGCGCAGCAGGAAGCGCGGTTTGCGGTGCTCGCTCTCTCCTCGGCAGGCGGTTCTGCGCCGTTCGATTCCGCTCTTCGTCGGTATGTGGACGTCCTCACCGCCGACGGCGCGCTCGACGTCGAGCTCGAGGTCGATCCCCAGGTTCGGTTGGCGCCAGACGAGCAGATCGAGGTCTTCAGGATCGTCCAGGAGGGTCTCGGTAACGCCCGTCGGCACGCCGGCGCCCGCCGGGTCGAGGTATCCATCGGCCAGCGGAACGGAAGGCGAGTGGTCGCCGTCAGCGACGACGGCGTCGGATTCGATGCCGACGAGGGCTCGGAAGCGGGTCAGGGCCTCGCGAACATGAGGCTTCGCGCGCAGGCGATCGAGGGTCAGATGAGCCTGCGTTCTGCACCGGGCCGCGGCACGGCGATCGAGGTCGTGCTCAGACCCGTCTAAGCGGGGGTAGCGTCGGCGGCCAATGGCTGCGCGACGCCGATCATCGAGTCACGCGTGACGAGACTGGCGAGCTCGTCCTCCGACAGGGTCTCCGTCCCGGCCGGACGAGCAGGGATCACGAGGTATCGGATGTCCGCGGTCGAGTCGACCACGCGCACCTCGATCTGGTCATCGAGGTCCAGCCCGAACTCGCGCAGCACGCCTCTGGGATCAGCCACCGCTCGCGACCTGTAGGGCAGGCTCTTGTACCAGTCCGGTGGCGGCCCGAGCAGTGCCTTCGGATAGCAGGAGCAGAGGGTGCAGACGACCATGTGGTGGACGTCCGGGGTGTTCTCGAGCGCAACGACGACAGGTGAGGGCCCGGGATCGAGTCCAACGTCGAGCGCCGCGACGCGGGCGTCCTCGAGCAGCTGCTGCTTGAACTCGGGGTCGACCCAGGCGCGTGCGACGAGACGCGCGCCGTCCGCAGGGTTCCGGGAGACGAGCCAGTCGGTCCGCGCGCGCACGTCCTCCCGAGTGATGACTCCCTTCTCGACCAGCAGCTCTTCGAGCGCGCGGACTCTCGCTGCGACCGCCGGCTCTCCGCCGTTCGTGACCGGCTCATGCCCGTGGTCGTGCGGATGATCGTGGTTGCTCACTCGGCGGTCTCCAGCCAGTGCTCGAAGACGTCGACGTAGATTCGGTCCTTGCTCTCCGCCTGGTCGGGCCAGACGTCGCCCTGGGCAAAGCTGACGAGATAGAGCGGCTGCAGCGGAAGGCCGTCGTGACCATATGCGCGCGTCTCGGGGTTCGTGAACGCCGCATGCAGGCGTTCGACTCTGCCCGTCTTGCCCTTCAGGTAGCTGGGAGTCCGGTGATGCCCTTCGTGATGCCGTGCATCGACGTGAACACGCGCACCGGCGACGAACGTCATGAGCTCAATCTCGCGTCGAGCTCACCGGGGGCGAGGATGCCCTTCTCGGCCAGGATCGTCTCGACCGAGAAGAGCCAGCGCTCGTAGTAGGACGCATGCTCGTACTCGGCGGGCGCCATGCTCTCGATGCCGCGCCGAAGCTCGTCGACGTTCATCACCCCGTGCTGGCCGAGGACGCCGACGACTGCGTCCATGAGCACCTCCCAGTCGGCCAGCTCGTGCTCGCTCCGGTCGATCGGTGCGTCCGTAGGCCAACCCCCGCGGTCATGTACCGCACGCTCCATCGTCCGATCGTACCGCGCGTCCTACGGCCGACTTCGTGCCGGCAGTAGCTGGGAGCAGAAGGCGTCAGCGAGCCACTCTTCGTAGTGCGCGGGAGCCCAGCCACGATCGATCACGAGAAGCTGGTACAGGTTCGGGTGGTTGAGCGTCCACACGATGTCGGTCGCGCGGGCCACGTCGAGTCCCGGCCGGAGCTCGTTGTTCGCGTAGAGCACCTCGACCACGGCGCGTTGGTTGTCGTAGAACTCCACCTGGATCCGTGACCAGAGCTCGGCAAGCTCCTGGTCCGTCGGCGCCGCAGTGCGCAAGACCTCGAGCAGTCCCGCCGCACGCTCCTTGACCGCGCGTGAGTTCCGGGCGTTGAGACGCAGCTGGCGCTCCGGATCAGGCTCGTGCAGGACCTCCCGAAACCACGCCCGGTCCGCGACTGGAGTGGGCTCGTCGTCACCGCGCAGGAGGAGGTGCCAGAGCGCCAGGAGGACGCCTCGCTTGGTGTCGAACGCTGCGTACACGGTCTTGAGGGCAACCCCGGCCTCTGCTGCGATCGCAGTCATCGACGTTGCCGGATACCCCTGTTTCTCGAACAGCCGCTGCGCGGCATCGAGGATGTCCCTGCGCGTGGCTGCCGCCTGTTCGCGGCGGCGCGGAGAGTCGTATCTGCGACGTGGCTTGACAGGATCCGACACTTCGTTACTCTCCAAGAGAATTGACTACAGGTGACATGCAGTCAATATAATCGAAGAGGGAGGAATTGCAGATGGCATTCATCATGACGCGCATCGATGTCGGCGACTTCGACGCCTGGAAGCCGTTGTTCGACCAGGACGTCCCTCGCGCGCGGGAGTCCGCGCTCGGCTATCGCCTGTTCCGCAGTGTCGACAACCCGGGGGAGGTGTTCGTCCAGCTCGAGTTCGCATCAACCGCGGATGCCGAACAGGCTCGCGCGAGGCTGCTGGCCTCAGGCGTGCTCGACCGCTTCGCGGACCGCAGCGGGCCGACCGTCGTGGAAGTAGCTGCAGCCTTCGCGCGGTAGCCCCACCCATCGTCCGCACCGATGGGAAGCACGTCCGCCATTCCAATAGAAAGCCCCGCGAACGCGGGGCTTTCCGTAGCAGGCCTGTAAGCCGGATTCTGTCGTGGGTGGCCATCTGTCTGAGCGGCGTACCCGGTTCCTCGGCGGGCCGCGTCAACGGAACCTGCTTCGCCTTGCACCGGACGGGGTTTGGCTAGCCGGCCGTGTCGCCACGACCGCTGGTGGGCTCTTACCCCACCGTTTCACCCTTACCGGCTTCGGTTTCCCTCCGCCGGCGGTCTCCTTTCTGTTCCACTTTCCGTCGGCTTTCGCCGCCTGGGTCAACCTTCCAGCCGACCCAGCGCCCTGCCCTGTGGTGTCCGGACTTTCCTCGAGCCGCTCCCCGACAGTCAAGGATCAGCCCGCGGTCACCCGGCCTGCACGGCGGATGGTAGCTCGATCTCGGGCAGTTCCCGCCCTTCGGCGAGGATCGCGCGACACTCAGGGCACGCAATCGCTTTGCGTACATGGAGGACGAACTCGCCGCAAACGAGGCATTCGAGGCTGACGCCGCGAACGAGTGCAGTCAGCTCCTGGTCGAGCGTCCGGTTGAGGGGGGCGACGCTCACAGCATCCGGAACACGCCGGTGACCCGGCCCAGAATCTCGACGTGCTCGGGGTAGAGGGGCTCGAGTGCGCTGTTCTCTGGCTGGAGACGGACTCGCCCGCCCGGCTCGCGGTGGAACGTCTTGACGGTTGCCTCGTTCGCCGTTTCGTCGTCCCCGACGAGTGCGACGACGACGTCGCCGTCGTGAGCGTCCTGCTGCTTGCGCACGACCACGAGGTCGCCGTCGAGGATTCCCGCCTCGATCATCGAGTCACCCGTGACGCGCAGGAGGAAGTCCGCGTTGCGGCCGAGCGGCTCGGGGACCGCGATCTGGTCCTCGATGGTCTCTTCCGCGAGCAGCGGTCCGCCTGCAGCGATCCGGCCTAGGAGCGGGAGAACCGGAGTCGCCGTTTCCGTTCCGGATTCCTCGCGGCGACGACCGACGAGCTCGATCGCCCGGGGCTTGGTCGGATCGCGGCGCAGGAACCCCTGGCGCTCGAGGTTGGCGAGGTGCGCGTGGACGGTCGAAGGTGAGGCGAGCCCGACGGCGTCGCCGATCTCACGAACCGTCGGCGGGTAGCCGTGGCCGTCCACGTACTCGACGAGGTACTGCCAGATCTCCTGCTGACGCTCGGTAAGCATCGGTCTCTCCCGGGTTTGATGACGAACGTATGTTCGCCAAGGAGGGTAGAGATCCTTCCGGATGCCGTCAAGGTGAGCGGAGGCGCGCTACGAAGACGGCGTGCTCGCCGACGTGTGGGTCCGGCACGTCGACCTCCAGTAGCTCGAGGCCTGCGTCTGCGATGAGGCGATGCCACGACTCCGCCGGGAAGAGCCCGAGGACGTGCTGATCGTGCACGACGCGAACCGATCGGCCCCGCTCACGGACGACGATGACGTAGTCCGCGACGTAGCTCGTGGCGTCGGGCGAGTCTGGCGGATGCGTCCACTCGAGGTAGCGCAGGCTCCGCCCGTCGTCGCCGTCATGACCGCCGTGATCGGTGCCGGGAGCGAAGGTCTCGCGCGTTGCATCGGGCACGAGGACAACGACGCCACCAGGGCGCACGTGTACGGCGGCCGTCTCGACGGCGGCAGCGAGGTCGCGCTCCGTCGTGAGGTACGACACCGCGTCATGGGCGAACACGACGTCGAACGTGCGACCGAGGCGCAGTGTTCGCATGTCTCCCTCGAGGTGCTCGCACTCGGGGTTCAACGTCTGGCTCAGCGCCAGCATCTCCGGCGCGAGATCCGTCAGCGTGCACTCGAAGCGATGCTTGAGATAGGAGGCGTTGTTCCCTCCGCCCGAGCCGAGCTCGAGCAACGTCCGCGCCGGGCCGTCCACGACCTCGTCGACCACGCCCGTCACGAACTGGGCTTCGTCCGCGTAGTCCGACGGGTGCGTGAGAAGGTGGAACCACGGGGCGAGGTCCGAGTACATGCGCACGCCCCGAGAATGCATGAAGGCGGCTCGAACGGCCGCCTTCACTCATGCGCTGGAGAGGACTTGAACCTCCACGGCCGCAATGGCCACTAGGCCCTCAACCTAGCGCGTCTACCAATTCCGCCACCAGCGCGTGGTCGCGAAAGTCTAGCCCGGTGCGGTCTAGAGGAGGTGGAAGAGCAGGATGGTGTTGAAAGTGAAGACGCAGGCGACGGCGATGGTCAGCCGCGTGAGGTTCCGCTCGACGATGTGCGTACCACCCTGGGAGTGCGGCGTGAACCCGAGCCCACCCATCCCCGCTTCACGCCCCGAGTGCATGAGGACCAGCACGACGAGGAACGCCGACAGGAGGACCTGGAAGACCGCCGAAGCCTGGAGCCAGACTGCAAGTACGCCGAACATTCGCCGCGCCAGGATAGCGGTAGCCTCCTGGCATGGCTGCGGACGAGGCGCGTAAGCGCATCCAGAAGCTGCTCGTCACCGGAGACAATCGGCTCAAGCAAGGGGTCGACCTGGGGAAGGTGCGCGAGAGCTACGAAGAGGCTCTTGCCGTCGCGATGCAGGCGGGTCTCGAGGAGACGGTGAGACCTCTCGTCGACGTCAGGCTCGAGGACCTCGAGCGGCTCGAAGCAGGATCTCCTCCACCCGAGCCGCCTGCAGCCTGACGTCGTGTGCCTCTGCAGCCTTGCGTGCGACGAGGTTCGGCACGGGCAGCGACGCGACTGAGTCCAGCGCCGCCGTGAGCGCGTCCTCGTCCTGCGGGTCGACGAGGATCCCTCCCTCGGGCGGCACGAACTCTGACGGGCCGCCGACCTGCGTAGAGACCACGGATCGTCCCGAAGCCATGGCCTCGAGGGCTGCGAGGCCGAACGGCTCGACGAGGCTCGGCTGGCAGACGACGTCGGCCGCAGTGAGCCAGCGTGGCACGTCCTCGTGCGGCACTCGTCCGGCGAGGGCGATCCCAGCGCGACCTGCGAGCGCCTCCCTGAGCGGCCCGTCGCCGACGAATGTCAGCGTCCCCTCGCCGCGCCGCTCGAAGGCACGGGCGAGTCGAAGCACGTTCTTTCGCTCCGTCAAGGTGCCGAGACAGAGGAACGCAGTGCCTTTGGTCGTCCATCCGAGGTCCTTGCGGGCCTCGGCCTGATCCCTGGGCGCGAAGCGATCGAGGTCGACGCCGCAGTCGACGACCTCCGTCTTTCCGACAGCGTCGGGTATTGCCGCTTCGAGCTGTTTGCGAAGCCACTCGGACACCGCAACCACCGTTGCTGCCCTGCGGACGACGTACCCCGTCGCGGCGCGCACGCCGGAGACGCTGCCGATGTTCGCGACGTCCTGACCGTGGGCCGTGACGACCAACGGAGCGCGTGAGGAGAGCGCGGCCACGAGCCCTGCAGGGACGAGAAAGTGCGCGTAGACGACGTCCGGTCGGAATCGACGAGAACACCGCACTGCGTCGCGAAGCAGGCGGACGTGTCGTCCTGCTCCACCGTCGCGGCGGTCGACGACAGCGCGCTCGAGCTCGTGACCGCGGGACCGGAGCTCCTGCTCGAGGCCGGCGACGAACACCCCGAGGTCGGGGTCCGCCGGGCCTGGATACATCTGCGATACGAGAAGGATTCGCAGAGTCGTTACCCGCGCGTCACCTGGAGGAGCCCCAGGCACATCTCGTCTGTCGTCCCCTCCCCCCAGAGGATGTACCGCGGCGTCGTCGGGACGCCGTGTATTCCGTGCCGCCGGTGCGAGACGTCGTAGCGGCAGGTCACACGGACGACGTCGCCGGACTTCGCCTCGATGGGCGTCTTGAGCGTGTACATGCTCTGCCAGTGGAAGTCCCAGCGCGGGATGTCCAGGAGGACCCGCGCGCGCGGAGTTCCCGGGTTGAGCTCCAGCCGGATGGAGGCACCGAGGAGGTGCATGTGACCGGCAGCGCCGAGGATCGTGGTCCGCGTGTCGATGCGGCGATCGCACTGGCTGACCGCGCTCGGGGTCACGTTCGCCGGGCTCCTGCCGCAGAGGAGCAGGAGCCCGGCTGGGTAGAAGGCCGCGATCGACCCGTACTTGCGTCCGAGCTCGCTGAGTGCCTGGCTCCGGTTGCACAAACGCCCTCGCTCTCCTTTCGCGCAGGCGAGCTCGACCGGTGCGGGAAGGAGCGTTGACTGCACCGGAGTGAGCCTGGCGCTCGCCGGAGCGACCGTGAGGACCGCGCGCGAGCGGTCGGGAGAGTTCCCGTTCAGCAGGTTGTAGTGGACCTGCATCACGATCTCGCTTCCGGCCGGGAGCGGGATGCCGGTGCCGTCCGGGAGCCGACCGCCGGACCCGCCGGGTGCCCAAGCGCCGATCCAGTTCGAGTCCGCGAGCGAGTCCGTGACCGATCCTCCGCCTGCGTCGACACCGAGCCCGGTCCCGCCGAAGCAGGTCCAGCCCGGGCCGGCCGTACTGGAGTCGAGCCTCCTGGCTTCCGCGACCTGAGAGCGCGAGATGCGAAAGAGGATCACGTGGTGGACGATCTTCGAAGCCCCCGGCGCGATACGCGCTGACGTCACCGACACGTCGTTGGCGAGCTTGGGGTCGAGGACGAAACAGCGGTAGTCGTCCGTTGCTCCGCCGCGTGCCCTGGGACGGTAGGGCGCAGGCATCGCGATCTGGAGCACGCGCTCGCCCTCGCGCACGTCGAGCGGAGGCTGCGGCAACGGCTCGAGTGCCGGACCGTCGACGTGCGCTCCCGTATCGACCCAGGAGAGGATCGTTGCCCGCTCGCGGGCCGTCAGCGTCCGGTGGGACTCGCCGACGAATGCCGGGGATCTCGGCCCCGGCGGCCAGGGTGGCATCAGTCGTGCCTGGACGACGGCGCCGATCAACGATGCGCGTGACGAGATCCCGCGTGCGGTGTCCAACGCAAACGGCGCGACCCCGCCAACGCGGTGGCAGCCTGCGCACTTCTGCTGGATCAGAGGCGCGACGTCGCGCGTGAAGCTCGGCCGTTTCGCGGGAGCCGCCGTCGTGCGTGAAGCGGCGAGCGCGACGAGTGGGAGCGCAAGTCCGAGGACGACAGCTGCAGCAAGCGCCGTCCGCGCAGCGCTGCGCGACGGCCTACGCATGCTGTGCGTCATAGGTGCCCCAGAGCTCCCGGAGGGCGCCGCAGATCTCCCCGATTGTCGCGTGAGCCCGAAGGGCGTCCCTCATGGGCGGGAGGAGGTTCGCGTCACCCTCGGCCGCGCGACGGACGTCCGCGATGGCTGCTGCAGTCGCGACGGGGTCCCGCTCCGCGCGAACGGACGCGGTGCGCTCGCACTGGCGCCGCTCGCTCTCCGGGTCGACGTGGAGGAGCTCGACGCGCTCGTCCTCGTCCTCCGTGAACTCGTTGACGCCTATGACGATGCGCTCGCCGGCCTCGATCTCGTGCTGATACCGGAATGCGGACGCCTCGATCTCGCCCTGGACGAATCCCTGTTCGATCGCTGCGACGGCGCCGCCCAGCTCGTCGATGCGCGTGATCAGCTCCTGGGCGCGCCGCTCGAGCTCCACGGTGAGCGCCTCGATATAGAAGGAGCCGCCGAGCGGGTCGGCGGTGTCCGTCGTCCCGGCTTCGTGCGCGAGGATCTGTTGCGTCCGGAGAGCGATTCGCGCTGCCTCCTCGGACGGAAGCGCGAGCGCTTCGTCGAACGAGTTGGTGTGCACGGACTGGGCGCCGCCACAGACGGCCGACAGCGCCTGGATCGCGACGCGGACGACGTTGTTCTCCGGTTGCTGGGCGGTCAGCGTCGAGCCGCCTGTCTGGGCGTGGAAGCGAAGCGCCGTGGCCCTTGGGTTGGAGGCGCCGAAGCGGTCGCGCATGATCCCTGACCACAGGCGTCGGGCCGCTCGGAACTTCGCGATCTCCTGGAAGAAGTCGTTGTGGGCGTTGAAGAAGAACGAGAGGCGTTCGCCGAAGTCGTCTGGAGACAGCCCCGCGGCAACCGCTGCCTCGCAGTAGGCGATGCCGTTGGCAAGCGTGAACGCGAGCTCCTGGGCTGCACTCGATCCCGCTTCGCGGATGTGGTACCCGGAGATCGAGATGGTGTTGAAGCTCGGCAGCCGCTCCGCGCAGTAGGCGAAGAGATCGGTCGCGAGCCGCATCGACGGGCGCGGCGGGAAGATGTAGTTCCCGCGCGCGACGTACTCCTTGAGCACGTCGTTCTGCACCGTGCCGCGCAGCTTCGCGCTGGGAACGCCCTGACCCTCGGCCACGAGCTCGTACAGGAGCAGCAACAGCGCTGCCGGCGCGTTGATGGTCATCGACGTCGAGACCTTCCCGAGCGGGATGCCTTCGAGGAGCATCTCCATGTCGGCGATCGAGTCGATCGCGACGCCCGTCCGCCCGACCTCGCCCTCGGCGAGCGGGTCGTCGGAGTCGTAGCCGAGCTGCGTCGGCAGGTCGAACGCGACCGAGAGCCCGGTCTGCCCTCGCGCGAGCAGGTAGCGGAAGCGCTCGTTCGTCTCCTCCGCCGAGCCGTACCCGGCGTACTGGCGGATCGTCCACGGCCGCCCTCGGTACATCGTGGGATACGGGCCGCGCGTGAAGGGGTATTCGCCGGGGGGCTCGAGCGGCTCCGGAGGGAGATCGCCGGCCGTGTAGACCGGCTTGACCTCGATTCCAGAGTCGTTCAGCCGGGCAGTTGTCTCCGCGCGAGCCGAATTCCGCGCTGGCGGATTCCGCTCTTGCGCAGAATCAGGCTCGGCCGTTGCCATGCGCGGGATGGTACGCGGCCCTTAGAGCACGCCGCCCGAGCGCTCGAGCGCTTCCATCGCGATCCGCCGACCCGTCTCGATATGTGCGCGGATCGCGCGCCGTGCGCCGTCGGCGCTGCCGGTGACGAACGCCTCGACGATGCAGCGGTGCTCCGTGACGAGGTGCTCGTGGCCCTCGAGCCGGCCGCCGCGGATGACCTGCATCATCAGGTTCACGGACAGCTCCCGATAGAAGTGCGAGAGCTGCGCGTTGCCGGCGAGATCGATCTGGTACTCGTGGAATGCCGCATTCGCCGTGTCCCACTCGGAGTGCGAGATCGCGTCGGCGGTCGCATCGAGGAGGGAGCGGAGGCTCGCGAGCTCTCCAGGACCGAGACCCCCGACGGTGCGCTCGGCGGCGTGCAGCTCGAGAGCGAGCCGGACGTCATAGCCCTCGGTCAGCGCGACAGCAGTGACCGCGGTCACGTAGTAGCCGCGTCTCGGCTTGACGGTCAGGAGCCCTTCGGACACGAGCCGGGTGAGCGCGTGATGGACGGGGCTCCGGGAGACGCCGAGCTCGGACGCGAGGGCGTGAAGGCTGAGCTTGGCGCCCGCCGGGTGCTGGCGAGTGAGAACGCGGACCCGGAGCTCGTCGTAGACCTGCTCGTTCAGGTTCGCACCCTGCACCGCGGTTGCCATGTGACGTACCTAACATGTCACGGGCGCCGAGGCAACCGGCGGATACCCTCCGATAGTGAACGTGCGCGTGAGACTCTTCGCCGCGCTGCGCGAGCGAGCGGGAGCGGGCAGCGTCGATCTCGCCCTTCCCGACGGCGCCGTCGTGGCGGATGTATGGGGTGCGCTGCCACTCGGCGACGAGCCGCCGGGGATCCTCTTCGCCGTGAACAGGGCGTACTCGGACCGAGCGCAAACGCTCGAGGACGGAGACGAGGTCGCGCTCATCCCACCCGTCTCCGGCGGGAGCTTCACGCTCTCCGATGCGCCGCTCTCCCTCGAGGCTGCTGTCGACGAAGTCCGAGCCGACGATGCGGGCGCGATCGCGACCTTCGTCGGGACGACGCGCAAGCGCTCGCGTGATCGAGACGTCCTCTACCTCGAGTACGAGGCGTACGAGGGCATGGCCGAAGAAGTCATGGAGCAGCTTGCGGGCGAGCTCAAGCAACGCCATGACCTATCCGCCGTCGCGATCCACCATCGCATCGGACGCGTAGACATCGGCGAGACGAGCGTGGTCATCGCCGTTTCCGCACCACACCGCGCCGGCGCCCTGGCTGCCTGTCGCGAGGCGATCGACGAGCTCAAGGAGTCCGTGCCTCTCTGGAAGAAAGAGGTGTACGAAGGTGGTGAGGAATGGATAGGCCGAGGGAGCTGAGCGAGGAGCCGGATCAGGCGTATCAGCCGGTTGAGGCGCCGGAGCCGGCATCGCTGCCCAATCCCATGTCAGTCGAGGGTGATCGCGGCTACGAGCCGGTACAGCCGCATTCGGGCCTTCGCGACCTCCTGCGCAAGCTCATTGCGCCCGTCCTCGCCGTGGGGTTCTTCGTCGTCAAGTACGGCGCGCTCCTCTTCAAGCTCAAGGTCTTCACGACGGCGGCGTCGATGCTCGTCTCGATCGCTGCCTACACGTGGATATGGGGCCTTCCGTTCGCGATCGGCTTCGTGATCCTGATCTTCGTCCACGAGATCGGGCATGTGCTCGAGCTGCGCCGACAAGGCGTGCCGGCGAGCGCGCCGCTTTTCATCCCGTTCCTGGGCGCGGTCATCGGGATGAAGCAGCTGCCGGACGATGCCTGGAAGGAGGCTCAGGTCGCACTTGCAGGCCCTATCCTCGGATCGATCGGTGCGGCGGTGGTCTGGATTGCGGCAGAGGCGACCGGCTCGGAGTTGCTCATGGCGCTCGCGTTCGTCGGCTTCTTCCTCAACCTGTTCAACCTGATTCCGATCGTGCCGCTCGACGGTGGCCGGGCAGTCGGCGCGCTCCACCCTGCAATCTGGCTGCTCGGCCTGCTGATGATGGTCGGCCTGGCGGTCGTGAGCCCGAACCCGATCCTGATCATCATCGTCCTCCTCGGTGCGCTCGAGCTCTGGCGGCGCTGGCGCGAGCGCGGCGAGATGGCGGAGTACTACCGCCTCGAGGTGTGGCAGCGCGTGACCGTCGCAGTCGTATATCTGGGCCTGATCGCGGTCCTCGCACTTGCGGTATCCGCCACGCACGTCGAGCGCACGTTCTGATGCCCGACCGCCACGAGCTCGACCGCCGCATCCTGAAGCGTACGGAGGAGACGCTCGCGAGCGATGTCTCGCTCATCGCCTCGGAGTTCCTCGCCGGCTTCCAGATGATCGAGCAGATCGATCGTCCCGCGGTCTCGATCTTCGGCTCCGCCCGCGTTCGTGCAGGCTCGAAGACGTACGAGGGCGCCCGGGCGGTGGGGCGCGTCTGCGCCGAGCGGGGATTCGCCGTCGTAACCGGCGGTGGCCCCGGCGTCATGGAGGGCGCGAACCGCGGCTGCCAGGAGACCGGAGGCTTGTCGGTCGGGTTCAACATCCTGCTGCCGCAAGAGCAGGGCCTGAACGAGTACTGCGACCTCGGGCTCACCTTCGACCACTTCTACGCGCGGAAGGTCATGTTCGTGAAGGCGGCAGAGGGCTTCGTCATCTTCCCAGGCGGGTTCGGTACGCAGGACGAGCTCTGGGAGGCGCTCACGCTCATGCAGACGAAGAAGATCGGCCACTTCCCGGTCGTCCTCTTCGACTCCGACTACTGGGACGAGCTGCTCGACTGGATGCGAGCGGAGATGCTCGAGGACGGGCTCATCTCACCCGAGGACATCGAGCTGCTGATGGTGACCGACGATCCAAAGGAGGCCGTCGACCTGATCGCCTCCCACTACGACCTCCGTGTCGCCGAAGGCTCTGCCTGAGTCGGCCTAGACTCCTGGGCGTGCGCTCGCTTCGGGACCTCCCTTCGGTCGATCAGCTCTTGCGGGACGAACGTCTCGCCGGTGAGCCACACGCGCCCGCTGTCGCCGCTGCACGTGCGGCGCTGGACCGGGCACGCGAGGACCTGAAGGCCGGCCGTGATCCGGGCGATCCGGTCGAGGCGGCGCTAACGATGCTCGAGCGGGAGCGCGAGCCGAAGCTGCGGCGCGTGCTCAACGCGACCGGCGTCATCGTGCACACGAACCTGGGACGTGCGCCGCTTGCGCCGGCCGCCCTCGCGCGCGTCGTCGAGGTGGGCTCGGGTTACTCGAACCTCGAGTACGCCCTGGAACGAGGTGAGCGTGGGTCGAGGCAGGACCACCTCGTGCCGCTCCTCTGCCGGCTGACCGGCGCCGAAGCTGCGCTCGTCGTGAACAACAACGCCGCCGCGGTCCTGCTCGCGCTCGCCGCGCTCGCGGATGGCCGCGAGGTCGTCGTCTCGCGCGGGGAGCTGATCGAGATCGGGGACGGATTTCGCATGCCCGACGTCCTCGCGAGGTCGGGCGCACGTCTCGTCGAGGTCGGAACCACCAACCGCACGCGCGCGGCCGACTACGAGCGCGCCATCGGGCCGGACACCGGGCTTCTGCTCCGTGTGCACCAGTCGAACTTCCGCGTCATCGGGTTCTCGGAGCGTCCCGCGTTGTCCGAGGTCGCTGCCGTCGCCCACGCCCACGAGCTTCCCCTGGTCGACGATCTCGGCTCGGGCGCCCTCGTGTCGATCGGCGACGAGCCGACGCCGGCCGAGAGCCTCCGCGCGGGAGCAGACCTAGTGACCTTCTCCGGTGACAAGCTGCTCGGCGGTCCGCAGGCGGGGATCATCGTGGGGCGAAGCGACCTCGTCGAGCGCCTTCGACGCCATCCGCTGCAACGCGCGTTCCGCGCGGACAAGCTGACGCTCGCGGCGCTCGAGGGGACTCTTGCGCTCGACCTCGACGGCTCGACGTCCGAGGTTCCCGTCCTCCGCATGCTCCATGAGCCGGTCGAGCGTGTTCGGGCACGTGCTGAGCGGCTCGCCGCGCTCGTCGGCGGAGAGGTCGAGGACACCATCGCTCGGGTCGGCGGCGGCGCGCTTCCCCTCACCGAGTTGCCGAGCGCTGCCTGCGCGGTCGAGGAAGAGCTCGCCGAGCCTCTCCGGCTCGGAGAACCACCCGTGATCGCGGTCGTCCGCGACGGCCGCACGCTCCTCGACTGCCGCACGCTCTCGGATGCCGAGATCGACGAGGTTGTCGCGGCCGTTCGCGCTGCACGATGAACGTCGTCGAGGTCGAGGTGCCGGAGGAGCGATCCCGCCTCTGCGAGCACGTCCTCCGTGACCTACCGGACTGGTTCGGAATCGAGGATGCGACCCTGGCGTACATCAGGGACGTGGCTGAGCTCCCTACCTTTGCGATCGGCGACGACGCGTTCCTCTCGCTCAAGCTGCACACACCCCAGGCGGCCGAGGTCTACGCCATGGGAGTGCGCAGAGCGCGTCACAGGCAAGGCCTCGGCAGCACATTGCTCCGGGCCGCTGAGAACTACGCGAGAGCCCTTGGCATCGAGTACCTGCAGGTGAAGACGCTCGGGCCGTCCTATCCCGATGCCTGCTACGCGAAGACCCGGAGCTTCTACCTCGCGCGAGGCTTCGTCCCGCTCGAGGAGATCCACGGCCTCTGGGAACAGAACCCGTGCCTCCTGCTGGTCAAGCGAATCTGACATGCCGCTGACCGTCGGGACCGCGGGTCACATCGACCACGGGAAGACGTGGCTCGTGCGGGCACTGACAGGGAAGGACACCGACCGGCTGCCAGAGGAGCAGCGGCGCGGGATCTCGATCGATCTCGGGTATGCGCCGCTCGAGCTCCCGGACGGGCGACAGCTCTCCGTGGTCGACGTTCCGGGCCACGAGCGCTTCGTGCGCACGATGGTTGCGGGCGCGACGGGCATCGACCTCTTTCTCCTCGTGGTCGATGCGGGAGAGGGTGCTCGCCCGCAGACCCACGAGCACCTCGCGATCCTGAGGCTGCTCGGTATTGCCAACGGGGTCGTTGCGGTGACGAAGGCCGACGCTGTAGATGCAGACACGCTCGCGCTGACGCTCGAGGAAGCGGGCGAGCTCGTTCCGGGAGCGGAGGTCGTCGCGGTCAGCGCGAAGACGGGCGCCGGTCTCGACGAGCTCCGGGCTGCGCTCGCCAGCGCCGCGGACAAGGTGGAGCGATCGCGCACGGACCGTCCGACGCGTCTCTGGATCGATCGCGCGTTCACCCTCCGCGGCATCGGTACCGTCGTGACCGGCACGCTCTGGTCGGGGACGATCGGAGACGGAGACGAGCTCCGGCTCGAGCCCAGCGGCCGGCAGGTGCGCGTGCGGAGCGTCCAGGTGCACGATCGGGACGTCGAGCGGGCTGAACCCGGACAACGCGTCGCGGCCAGCCTCCCCGGCGTCGAGCGACAGGAGGTGCGGCGCGGAGAAGCTCTCGTCGCCCCGGGCGCCTATCCGACGTCGTATCGGCTCGACGTGACGCTCGACGAGCTCGAGCCGATCGCGGACGGCGCCCGCGTCCATGTCTATCTCGGAACCGCCGACATCTCGGCTCGCGTCGTCCGCGTGGCGGAGCGTGGGGCGCAGCTCCGTCTTGCGGCACCGGTGCCTGCGGCCCGCGGCGACCGGGTCGTCATCCGGGGCGAGACCACGCTCGGCGGGGGAACGGTCATCGACCCTGCACCTCCGCGCCACCACGACCCCGGGCGGATGGCGCTCATCGAACGTGGCGACGTCGCGGCGACCGTGCATGCGCCCGTGCTTGCGGACTCGCTTCGTCATACGCTCGACGCCGAGCCTGCGGGGCTCGAGCGTGCAGGCGCGTGGGTCTTCTCGCCGGGCTGGCTCGACGAGCTCGAGCGCGACCTCACAAGCCGCATCGAGGCGGCGGATCCGATCGATCCCGGAGTTCCGTTGCCGCCCGAGCCGTGGGCGGCCGACGTCGTGCCGCTCCTGACCTTCGAGCGTCGCGGCGCGAAGCTCTACCTTCCGGGCGTTGGGCCGTCGATCGGCGCACGACAAGCAGACGCGGACGCGCTCGCGCTGGAGCTCGCTGCGGCAGGAGTTCGTGCGACCAAGCTCGAGGACGGAGAGCTGGCGCGATACCTGGAGTCGAGTGGTCGCCTCGTCCGCCTCGGCGACGGATACGGGATCGGCAGCGAGCCGTACGCAGCTGTGCGCGACATGCTGATCGCCGAGTGTCGCGAGACCGGCCAGATCACGCTCGGGCGCTTCCGCGACCTGGTGGGGACCGGTCGACGCGACGCGCAGCTGCTCCTCGAGCGGTTCGACGCCGACGGCCTGACGCGCCGCGTGGGCGACGCAAGGGTGCTCCGCCGAGCTGCCGGCGTGTAGTTAGCCGATCAGCACGCGGTCATCGAGATCTGGCCGGCCGGACCCTGCTTCCACCACGTCCTGTCGCCCGTCGTGCTCGAGACGCAGTAGTCGTCCGTGGCGGTCCACACGACCACGATGTTGCCGATCCCGGGGCTGTACGAGCTCTGGAGGGCCGCCAGGGTCATGCCGTTGTAGCCCTGATTGTCGCCCCGGTAGGCCTCGATCGCCGCGACGGCGGTTCGGATGTTCGAGCGTGCGGTCGCGTCCGATGCCCGGTCGCGCGCGCCGAAGTGGAATGCGAGACCGACCGAGACGAGGATCGCCATGATGATCATGACGACCAGCAGCTCGATCATGGTGAAACCGTCCTCGCGCCTGGCCACGAGCGCACTATCGGTCGCCCGTGAGTGAGCGACTACCCCACTTTGGGTGACTCGCTACCCCACTCATCAGCCCATTTGGGCCCGTCCTCGATGCCGACACCGTCTGCGACGCGCGTGATGTAGTTGAAGTCGCCGACGACCTGGATCGCGTCGGAGATCGCGGTGTCACCGAGGCCCTGGACGCGCAGCGCCTAGGGCCGCCGGCATCCCGCCCCGTTGCCGCACGGCCTAGGGCACCGCTCGACTACACGCGCCCCTCCGGCGACAGGATCGGAGCATCCCGCCTGAACCCCCAGACGGCGGCGTAGATACCAAGCGAAAGCTCCCAAAGGAACTCAGGGATCGTCGCGAGGCTTTGCACCGTTCCCCCGGCGTTCCACCAGTCGAACAGAACCCCGATCCCCGAGAGGATGATGAGAGGGCCGCCGATGAGTCCCAGCATCGCCATCTTGCGGGGCACCAACCTTGAGCTGTACATCAGGTAACCCAGGATCAAGCCGTTACCCCAACCGACGATGAAGCCGGGACCGAGCAAGAACGTCCAGTCCTTGAGGGCAGCGAGCGAAACCGCCAGTGATGCGGCCCCGGGGTCGTCTTGCTGCAACGACACGATCCCGAGGACGAACAGAACCCCTGCGGCGATGAAGACGCACTCCATGACACGCGCCGTGACGTAGCCGACGGAAAGGATCTCGTTCTGCCGCCTGAGGATCGGGAACACCACCACGGCCGTTCCGACGTTGGCGATGATCAGGAGCAGCTCCAGGAGGGCGCCCAGGTAGATCTGGTTGACGTCGGCGTCGCCGGCGATGAACTTCGCCGGGTCGTCGAGAACGGGCTGGTACAGAGCCAGCGCGGGGATCGACGTGATGAACGTGATGAGGAAGAGCAGTCCGAATATCCGCGCATTCCTCTGGTCCTCAGCCATCCCGACTCGGCCCCCTCCGTGGTCGCCGACGCAGAGAGGCGACCCTAGCGCCTGATCAGATCGTGTTCAAGACGCTCGATCGCCGCTCGTACTCCTCCCTCAGGAGACCGTCGGTCTCGTCCTCGTCGATCAGCCGGATGTGCGCCACGACGGCTAGCGCGTCTGCGGGAAGCCGAGGTCGACCTTGCTCGTCTTCGGGTCCGGCCAGCGGCTCGTGACCGCCTTCGTCCGGGTGTAGAAGTCGATTCCCTCCGGTCCGTAGATGTGCCGGTCACCGAAGAGGGAGTTCTTCCACCCGCCGAACGAGTAGTACGCGACCGGAACCGGGATCGGCACGTTGATCCCGACCATTCCGACGCTCACGTCGAACTGGAACTGTCGCGCGACGCCGCCGTCACGAGTGAAGAGCGCGACCCCGTTTCCGTACGGGTTGTCGTTGACGAGTTGGAGCGCCTCGGCGTAGCTCTCGACGCGCACCACCGAGAGCACCGGCCCGAAGATCTCGTCGCGGTATGCGTCCATCGCGGGCGTGACGTTGTCGAGGAGCGAGACGCCGAGGAAGAACCCGTCTCCCTCCGGGGTGGTCTCGCGGCCGTCGGCAACGATCGTCGCGCCCTGCGCCGGTCCCGAGTCGAGGTACGACGCCACCTTGTCGCGGTGCTCGCGGGTCACGAGCGGGCCCATCTCCGACGTCGGGTCGAGGCCGTCTCCGACCTTCACCTTGGGGAGCCGCTGCTTGATCGCCTCCACGAGCGGATCGGCCGCGTCGCCGACCGCCACGAGGACGGAGATCGCCATGCAGCGCTCGCCGGCGGAGCCGTACCCGGCGCTCACGGCGGCATCCGCCGCCATGTCGATGTCGGCGTCTGGCAGGACGACCATGTGATTCTTCGCGCCGCCGAGCGCCTGCATGCGCTTTCCTGCCTTCGTCCCGGTCTCGTACACGTAGCGCGCGATCGGAGTCGAGCCGACGAAGCTGACAGCCGCGATATCCGGGTGTCCGAGGATGCCGTCGACGGCCACCTTGTCCCCGTGGATGACGTTGAAGACGCCGTCCGGGAGTCCGGCCTCTTTCAGGAGCTCTGCGGTGAGGACCGACGCCGACGGGTCTTTCTCCGAGGGCTTCAGCACGAACGTGTTCCCGCAGGCGATCGCAGGCGCCCACATCCACATGGGCACCATCGCCGGGAAGTTGAACGGCGTGATGCCGGCGACGACGCCGAGCGGCTGCCGGATCGAGTACACGTCGATGCCTGTCGCGGCCTGCTCGGAGAAGCTGCCCTTGAGCAGGGTCGGGATGCCGCACACGAACTCGATGACCTCGAGCCCGCGCTGAACTTCGCCGAGTGCGTCGGAGAGCACCTTCCCGTGCTCCGCGGTGAGCAGGCGCGCGAGATCCTCGCGGTGCTCGTCGAAGAGGTCGTAGATCCGGAAGAAGAGGTCTGCGCGCTTGGAGAGAGACCATGTCCGCCAGTCGGAGAACGCCGCCTTCGCCGTCGCGACGGCACGATCGATGTCCTCCGGGCTCGCGAAGTCGACCTCGCCGGTCTGCTCGCCGGTCGCCGGGTTGTACACAGGCCCGCGTCGGCCAGAGCTGCCGTTGACGGTCTCCCCGGCGATCCAGTGGCTGATCAGCTTCAACTCCGTCGTCACCGCTGCATTCATGTGCACAACCTCCCTCTACGTCTTCCCTGTACATCCTTGCTGGCGCCACTGCCGTTTCTCGTCCAAGCGTATCGCCCGGGAAGCGTTCGATCACCCGGCCCTGAGGCTAAGGAAGTGACGTCTCGCACCCGATATACGTCCTCATGGACGAACAGACGCCGGATTCGGACGTTCAGCTCTCGCAGCTGCGAAAGGAAGAGCGCTCGCTCTCCGCCAAGAGGACGCGGCTGCACAACCGGATCGACTTCCTCCGCGCGGGCGGCGGCGGCCTTCCGGGCCAGGACGCTGACCTTCTCGAGGACCTCGAGCGCCAGGAGAAGGAGATCTCGCAGCAGCGGCGCGAGCTTCACGAGTTGATCGACCGCTTGACTGCCCAGTTCGGGCGCGACGCGGCGTAGCCGCGCCGCCGTACTGGTCCGGTCCCGCCGCGATCTACTTCTTGGTGCGCGTTTGCGCGCGGTGGACGACCGCGTCCCCTCCCGGGAAGTAGATCGACTCGTGGCCGTCTTCCCAGCGGACACGGAAGTGCGCGCTCGCGGGGTCGCCGAGGACCTCGAGGATCACTGCCGTGCGCGGGGCCTCGCCGACCGCGTGGCCGGTGATCACGATCTCGTCGCCGATACGGGCCGATTTTCCTTGCACGGTCCTCATGGGTGCCTCCTTCTTGTCGACTCCTCTCCTGAGGCTGCCGGACCATCGGCTCCGTGCTATCCGCGACGACCCTGATCCGTCTTCGGATTGACCGCCGGCTCAGGCCGCGATCGTGAGGCTCGCGAGGTCGCGCGGGTAGTACGTGAGGATCTCGATGCCGTCGTCCGTCACGAGGACGGTGTCGGAATGCCGGAATCCGCCCAGATCCGGTGAGTAGAGCCCCGGCTCGACGGTGAAGACCATTCCCGGCCGGATCTCCGTGTCGTCGCCCGAGTCGAGGAATGGGCCCTCGTGGTAGCGGAGGCCGATCGCGTGACCCGTGTGGTGGCGCCAGTACGCGAAGAGGTCGTGGTGCGCGAAGTAGCTCCGGACCGCCTTGTCGACGTCCGAGCAGAGGGCGCCCGGGCCGGATGGCGTCGAACGCAACATCCTGAGCCGCCTTCATGTGGCCGAACATGCGCGCCTGATCGACGGAGGGCTCGCCGATCACCATGGTCCGCTCGAGCTCGGAGAGGTAGCCCCAGACGGGTGCGCTCGCTCCGGTGACGAGGACGTCTCCTTGCTGGAACACGATGTTGCCCGCGAGCGCGTGCGGGATGGCGGAGTTGCGGCCGATCTGCCCGCGGTAGCCCGCGTGCGCACCGGTCGAGAAGACGCTCTGTCCCCGGTAGATCGGCCCGATCGCGTCGAGCATGGCGAACGTCGCCTCGTCCGAAGCGCGCGTCGAGACCTCGGTCTCGGTGACACCGGGTCGTGTGTAGCGCTGCAGCAGCGTGTGCGCGAGATTGCTCCAGCGCACGCTCTCGCGGATCAGCCCGATCTCGGCCTCGGACTTGATCGCCATCTGCTCCTCGATCTGCTCGACGACGCGTACGACGGTCGCTCCCGACAGCTCGCTCAGCGTCGGGCCGCGGTAGCCGAGGATCCACGGATACCCGTCCTGGTCGGCGCCGACCTTCCCTTGCACACCCATCGACTCGAGCGTTGCCGAGATCGCCACTTCCGCCCTGGGGTCGCCCGGAAATTCGAGGTAGTGCTCGACGCGGTCGAGCGTCGCGTTGCCCTGCGCGTGCTCGACCTCGAGGCGCGGGACGACGAGCGCGCGCTCTCCGTCCGCGTTGAGGACGAAAGCGATCGGCCGCTCCGTCGGCACGAAGGCGAAGCCCGAGTAGTAGAGGACGTAGTGCGGGTCGAAGAGAACGACGCCCGACAGCCCCTCTTCGGCAAGTCGCTCGAGCAGTGCGTGGCACCGGGCTCGGTGCTCGTCCGGCGTGATCGCGATCGACGTCAGCACGATCGGGCAGCCTAGTCCGCAGTAGCGTGTCGGCGGTGAGCGATCAGGAAGTCAGCCTGCGTGAGGTCACCTCTGAGAGCGTCCGGGCGATCTGCGCACTCTCGGTCTCGCCTGAGCAGCGCGAGTTCGTCGCCCCGAACGCGGTCTCGATCGCTCAGGCGCATTTCGAGCCCAAGGCCTGGTTCCGCGCGGTGTACGCCGGCGAGACACCGGTCGGCTTCGTGATGCTCTCGGAGGATCCCGCGAAGGCGGACTACTACCTCTGGCGTTTCATGATCGCGGCCGAGCACCAGCGAAGCGGTTACGGGAGGCGTGCACTCGATCTCGTCGTCGAGCGGGTTCGCGGCTTGCCCGGTGCACGAGAGCTCGTGTCCAGCTTCGTGCCCGGCGAGGCGGGGCCGCGTGAGTTCTACATCCGCTACGGCTTCGTCGAAACCGGTGAGATCCACGATGGCGAGCACGTGATCCGCTTCGAGCTCTGACCTGCACGGAGCGGCGCCGGAGTCGAACCGACCGAGCCGTGGGTTGCACGACCGCACGAGTTTTGAAGACCCGCTGGGCCACCGGGCCCATGCCGCTCCGCGGCCAGCGTACCCGGGCGAACGCACGGGCTGAGACCGGAATAGGATCGACGACGTGACGACTGGGCCGACTGCGTCCTCTCTTGCCGCCAAGGCTTACGGGCTTGGTGCTACTGACGTTGGCGACGGGGCAGTTCGTGATGGCTCTGGATATGACGGTGATGAACACGGCGATCGCCACAGTCGCCGAGGACGTGCGGAGCGCGACTTCGCCTACACGAGCGGCGCCGAGAGAGCGCTGAAGAAGGCCGATACGAGCGGCTGGACGGTGGTGAGCATGAAAGACGACTTCGCGACCGTGTTCGCAGCCGCGGACCGCGAGGACGCGGACGGCGGCCCGCCCAGCGGTGAAAGCCATGTGAGCTGCTGATGTGGGCGTCGTTCGGCTGGGGAACGCTCGCGGCGTCCACGCTCGTGATCGGCGCGGTCCTTGCGATCGTCTTTCGTATCAGCGTCCGCTGGATCGGGCTGATCACGGCCTTCGGCGTAGGCGTGCTGATCAGCGCGGTCGCGTTCGATCTCGTCGAGGAGGCGGCCAACACGGCAACCGCGAACCGATCTGTCTATCTGGGCATCTTCGCCGGGTGCGGGGTGTTCTTCGGCGGCGACTGGCTCATCGACCGCTCGGGCGGGGGTCAGCGTAAGGACCCGACAGGCGCCCAAAAGGACGGTTCCGCGCTTGCCATCGTGCTCGGATCCGTGCTCGACGGGATTCCGGAGTCGATGGTCATCGGTCTCACGATCTACGAGGGGGGAAAGGTCGGCGCCGCCTACCTGAGCGCCGTCTTCATCTCCAACCTGCCCGAGTCGATCTCCTCGACGACCGGTCTCGTCTCAGGGGGCTGGAAGAAGGCTCGGATCCTCTGGATGTGGATCGGGATCACTCTGGTCTCAGGGCTCGCCTCGCTCGCGGGCTACAGCTTCTTCCAGCACTCGTCGCCGAATACGGTCGCGTTCGTTCTTGCATTCGCAGCGGGTGCGATCCTCACGATGCTCTCGGACACGATGATGCCCGAGGCGTACGAACATGGTGGCAAGCTCGTCGGGGTGGTCACGACACTCGGCTTCGCGACCGCATTCCTGCTGCACACGCTCGATTGACCCAGCCGGTGACACCGCCGGCCATGGCCCGATGCGTGCGCGTCGGAAAGCGGTGCAAGGGCAGTAGGCTCGCCTGAATGCGGAACGATCCGTTCGACCTGAAGTCGAGACCCCCAGTCATCGGCCGCATCGTCACCGCGACGATCGCATTGGTCTGTGTGCTGATCGTCTACGACGGCTGGGCGGCCCTGGAGCCGTTCGACGTGGTCCTGGTCGTGGGTCGGGCCGGTCATTGCGATCTTCACGTGGCACATCTTCTCGGCCAGTCTCGTTCAACAGTGGAGCTCGGAAGACGCCCGACGATGCGGGAGTGGCTTGCCACAGCCCGGTTCGAGTTGCGGTTCCTGCTGCTCGCCGTCCCACCGCTGTTCGTCCTGCTCGTCCTCCGCGTCGCGAACGTCACGCTCAGCGACGCGGTCCAGGTGGTCATCTAGCTCGAGGCGCTGTCGCTCAGCTTCTGGGCAGGCCTGGCGGCCTGGTACGCAGGTCTGCGCGGACGATCACTCGCGCTGTCCGTTCTCGGCGGTCTCACGGTCAGCACCATCGTTCTGCTGTTGCAGGTCGTCCTCCAGCCGGGCACGGTGGCGTAGTCTTCCACCCGATCGCATGCCCGTCCGACCCGCAATAGCGGTCGTGTAACCGAGTTCTGCGGCTTCTAGGCGGGCGTCTTGGCACGCCCAAAAAGCACCCGGAGGAACCTGATGCCAGAGGGTCTATCTGCAATCGACGTCGGCAAGGAGATCGGCGAGCACGCAAATCACGGACGCGAGCATGGCGGGGATGGACGTGGCGCCCGGCTGATCTCCGTCTCGGGGGCCGTGCTGCTCTCGGTCGTCACGATCGTGGCGGCCTGGTCGGGCTACTCGGCTGCGAAGTGGGGCACCGAGTCATCGCTCAAGCTCGCGAAGGCCTCCGCGACCCGGACGAAGGCGAACCGCGCCTTCCAGGGGTCCCTGACCTTCCGCACCGCTGATGGGATCCTGTTCAACACCTGGTTCGCGGCTTACCTGACCCACAACCCAAACGGGATGCGCCTCGCCGAGAAGCGCTTCCGACCCGAATACCGGGTCGCGTTCGACGCCTGGCTCGCCACCCACCCGTTCACGAACCCGGACGCGCCGGCGGGGCCGCAGGAGATGCCGCAGTACATCCCGACCGGCGAGGCGCAAGCGCGTCTGCTCGACGCGGGTGCTACCGCCTTCTACGCGCAGGGTCAGAAGGCTGCAGAGACGGGCGACGAGTACGTGCGGGTGACCGTCATACTCGCGAGCGTCTTGTTCCTGGTCGGGCTCAGCACCCAGTTCCCGCTGCTCGGCGTGCGCCTCGCCATGATCGGTGTCGGCGCCGGGCTGCTCATCTTCGCGGGCGTCCTGATCCTTACTCTCCCAGGCCCTCCGTGAACCCGAATCAGCAGCCCACAATCGTCCGGCGCCGCTCGTCCGGGTGCTGTTCAGGATCGTCGTCATGACGGCCGCGCCGACTGCTTCTGCTGCTGCCAAGGCTCCGGGTTTGGTGTTGCTCACGTTGGCGACGGGACAGGCGCTGCCTGCCCCTACCGCGGGCGGTCGCCAGCTCGGGCGTTCGCCGCTACTCCGCTGTTGTGCGTGCTGGCAGGCTGTCGCCGCGCGTTCGTAGCACGGCGACGATGGCGATCACGAGGTAACCGAAGGCCGCGGCCTTGGGAGCGATGAATGCGAGGACGATCACGCCGACGTAGAAGCCGATGTTGGGCGTGGTCGCGAGGGTGATCGCAGTGATCTCCTCCTCGGTCACCTCGGGCCTCAGGACGTGGCGGTCGCGGAGAATCGAGCCCCACATGACCCCGAGGAGGATTGAGATCACGAGCAGCGTCCCACCGTAGAAGATCACTGCTGCTCGCTCTGCGTCATTGTCATGGATCGCCTCGGCCATCAGCTTCGTCGGGAAGGGCAGAAACGACACCGCCATCAGCAGCAAGAGGTTGATCAGCATCAGCTGTCTGTTCGCGAACTGCAAGCGCCGGAAGATCCCGTGGTGTGCACCCCAGATCCCCCCGATCGTGATGAAGCTCGTCACATACGCGAGATACGACGGCCACTGATGGGCGATGCCGCTCCAAAGGTCGTTGAACGCCGACTCGGGAACGCTGATCTCGAGGATGAGGAGCGTGATCGCAATCGCGAAGACACCGTCGCTGAACGCCTCCATGCGGCCGGTGCCCCAGTAGTCGTTCATTCGTTGGGTTCGCTTCGTCTTCGGACTCCCGACTCCTGTGCGCCCTCGAGCTGCCAGTCAGGTCGAGCTGGAGCCCCGAAGCGTCGAGGCGAGGCTGTCGTTCCAGGGTCGAGGCGAGCCTCGATTCGCTCCGTGTCGCTTCGTTCGTCGTTCGCCTGGCCGACGTCAGATTCACGCGCCGCGCGGGCGACGAAGGTCGATGTGATCGCGGCATCACGATCGCGAGAAGTGCGATCCCTTCGAGCATGACGACCGTTGCGACGAGCCGGCCGAACGACGTTCGTTGGGCGTGACCGCGAGCTTAGTCGGAGGCCGGATCCGGCATCGTGAGTCGGTTATCGATCGCCCCGAGGCCCGTCTGCTCGACGATCTCGACTGCTTCGGACCTGCTCTTGACGACCGAGCTTGTGGTAGATCGAAGCGACTTGAGTCTTGACGGTTGGGCGTGAGAGGTGAAGTTGATCGGCGATCTCCTGGAGCGAGAGATGCGTCGGCAGGAAAGAGATGAGCCGGAGCTCGGCCGGAGTGAGCTCGTAGTCCTTCCCTCGCCTGATCCGCTCTTCGAGACGTTGCAGCCGGGCAGGAAGCGTTCCGGCGTCGGGGTAGCCCTGGAGGGCGTCGCTCGCAACCCGCGCGAACTCGAGGGCGCCGGCGAAGTCGCCGAGGCTCAGGCTGATATCGGCGCAGTGCAGCGCGCAATCGGCTTCGAGCCACGGGACCCCGTGGAGCAATGGGCCGAGTCGCCGGACGTTCTCGAGCTGGCGCGCGGCCGCCGTGTGGTCACCGCGCTGCTGGTGCGCCAGCGCTCCTGCCGCGTAGGCGATGGCGCTCTGGACTGCGTCGTCGAGACGCGCTTCTTCGACCAGCACAAGCGCTTCGACCGCCCATCTCTGCGCGTTTCGCCGATCGCCGCTCTCTGCGGCCGCGAAGGCCATATAGCCGAGACAGTAGACCCGCACATGGGCGAGCTCTGGCCGGTGGCTCGAGAGAGCGAGTGCCTCGCCGAACACACTCGATCGCTTCTTGCGGTCGGCCCAGGAGAACGTTCGCCGTCCCCAGAGCGCGGCAGGCGCTGAGAAGCCGGCGGGTGCCGTCGTGTCTTCTCCGCGGTGTAGACGAACTCGGCGTCACGCAGCATCCCGTGGATTCCGTCGGGAGCGACGGCACTTCGGACATTCGCGAGTGCGGAGCGAAGCGAGGTCGCCCCGTCGGCGGACGCCACATCGAGCGGCCTCCGCTCGGCCGCAGCGACGAACCGCCTCGCTCGGACCGGATCGCCGAGGAGCACGGACACCCAGGCTGCCGCGATCGACAACTGGGCGTCCGCTTCGATCTCCTCGTCGGTGCAGCGGTCGAGCCAGAGCCGCAACGTCTCGATCTGCCCGCGACCTGCAAGCTCGTCCCAGTGCCCGTGCGCGATCCTGCCGGCCTGCGCAAGATCGCCGCTCTCGTGCGCGTAGGCGAACGCCTCGTCAGGGCTTCCGTGGAGCTCGCACCAATCCGCTGCCCGCTTCAGGTACACCGGGAGCAACTCCGGATGGCGACGGTTGAGCTCCGCTCGAAGGAAGTCACTGAACAGGTGGTGGTAGCGGTACCACTCGCCGCGATCGTCGAGCGGGACGACGAACGCATTCGAGCGCGCGAGCGCCTCGAGCGAATCGGCCGCGTCGTCCGTGCCGAGCACCGCATCGCACAAGGGGGCGTCAGCCGGTCGAGGATCGACGTACCGAGGAGGAACGTCTTGAGATTGTCCGGCTGGCGCTCGAGCACCTCTTCCAGGAGGTAGTCGGCGATCTGCGGTTGAGCGCCGGTCAGACCGGCAGCCCTCGTGGCGGCATCGTCGCGGTCTCGCAACGAGAGCGTCGCCAGAACGACCGCGGCAGCCCACCCCTCCGTCCGCTCGCGCAAAGCCTCGGCCGCCTCCTCCGACAGCTCCAGACCACCGAGGCGCGGCAACGGCTCGCGTCTCCTCCGTGTCCAGAGCGAGGAGCGCGGCCCCGACCTCGACCAGATCGCCACTTGCACGGAGGCGGCCGAGCCGCAGTCCCGGATCGCCGCGGGTGACCAAGCATCAGCTGAGAGCCGGATGGCACCTGGTCGGCGAGGAACCCGAGAATCGAGCGGCTCCTCTTGGCCGTGACGAGGTGAACGTCGTCCAGCACCAACACGAACGGGTCACGTTCGCCGAGGTCGGCAGCCAGGAGCGGAAGGGCGACCTCGACGATCCTCGGTGTCCTTCGCGACAACTCCTCGAGAAGGTCACCGCGGACCGGGCCAGTGCGCTCGAGCGCCGCCGCGACGCGGGCGAGCAGCGCCACGGGGTCGTTGTCGCCGTATGCGAGTTGCACCCAGCAGCTGACCCTCGGATCCAGGTCGCTCCACTGCGCGACGAGAGTCGATTTCCCATAACCCGCCGGAGCAGAAACCAGCACTACCCGGCTGCGCTGCACGACCTCCTGCAAAGGAGCGAGGCGGGGTCGCGGTACCGCATCGGACCGAACAGGCGGAGTCAGTACCGCCGCTACCTTCAGCAGACGCCGACGCTCGCGAGGAGGAGAAGAAGTAGTCACAGCGCCGACCCACGCCCCGGCGGGCGCGGTCCTGAGACACGCGCGCCGCTGCGGGCACACATCGCAGCCCGGCGGGAAAGCTTGCGGAGGCTCTGGATTTCTAGATGCGAGTCAGCGATCACGGCCAGGTCAGCCATCATTCACCAGCGGGCGCCCGGCGACGTCTGCACTCGAGACGGCTTCCGGGCGAGAATATCAGCCTCTTTGGCCGATGAGAGACCAGCCGCCGCAGGCGTAGCGTTCGGCGTATGGCCAGCCAGCCGAGAGCGTTCCCGAAGAAGAGCATCTCGCACGACGGTTCATCTGACGCCGACCGAGACGGCCGTCCTGACGCTCCTCCCGACGCATCGGACGCTCGCGGCGATCGGCGACCGGCTAGGCATCAGTCGTCCGACGGTGAAGACCCACGTCCAGCACATCTACAAGAAGCTCGGGGCGACAAACCGAGCCGAGGCCGTCGAGTCCGCTGAGAGTGCCGGCCTTCTTCCCACCGGCCCGAAATGACCGGGCGGCGGCGGCCGCCGTGGCCCAAACACTCCTGAAAGGAGAGTCCCATGGCAGATACACCAGTGCTCGATCTGCTCGCGAGCATGACTGCCGATTCGATCGAGGCGTCGAGCCTCGATCCGGATACGTTGATGCTCGTCCGCATCGCCGCGCTCGTGGCGGTTGACGCGGCACCGATGTCGTACGTCGCCAACCTCGAGGTCGCGAGCGACCTCGAGATCGACCCGGATCAGGTTCGCGGCGTGCTTGCCGCAGTCGCTCCGATCGTAGGGACGGCACGCATCGTCTCGGCGCTCAGCAACATCGCTAGCGCGCTCGATCTCGAGCTCGAGGCCGCGGAGATCGCGGCGGCGGTCGACGCAGAAGCATGAGCCAGAGGAGGCCGGAGGGGCCGGGCTTGCGCCACTTTCCGTCCGCCAACAAGGAGACGTTCAACCGAAAGAAGGAGGAGTCATGAACGGTGACAATCTCGTGCTCGTAGTCGGCACCTACTCGATTACCGGGGCGGCAGCCGACGACTTCAAGGCGCTCAAGGCCGGCGAGGATGCCGGCGACTACCAGGTCGTCGGCGCGGTCGTGCTGAACCGCGACGCCAGCGGCAAGGTCGATGTACAGGAGCACGGCGACGCGCACGTCGCGAGCGGCGCCGTTCTCGGTGGGGGTGCCGGCTTGGTGCTTGGGCTGTTCGCGCCGCCGTTGCTTGCCGCGACCGCGATCGGAGCGGGGATCGGGGCCGTCATCGGGAAGTTCAACAAGAAGCACGAGGAAAAGCAGCTGGGCGTCGATGTCGACGAGTACCTGCCGCCGGGATCCTCGGCGGTGGTTGCGGTCGTCGACGACACCTATGCCGACAAGGTCGAGGCCGCGCTCGTCAACTCGGACAAGCGGATCAACAAGGCGATCGACAAGGGCGACTACGACGAGCTCCAGAAAGCCATCGCACAGTCGTCCGACGAGGTCACGAAGGCTGCGAACTCCTAGCCGACCGAGGCGAGAAGGGGGTGGCGCCGCGCGTCGCCCCCTCCCCGCACCCACAGACGCATAACCCGGCTCCACGGGCACACAAACCGTTGGCCCCGGGAGACTGGATGCAATAGCAGTGCCCTCGGTGCTGCCAACGATCAAGGAGGCTGACATGGTCCTCGCTGCGAACGGTTACTGGATCTGGACAACCCTGGCGGTCATCG
This sequence comes from uncultured Actinomycetes bacterium, assembly GCA_963734825.1. Classification (GTDB taxonomy): domain Bacteria; phylum Actinomycetota; class Thermoleophilia; order Gaiellales; family Gaiellaceae; genus GMQP-bins7. The sequence continues at coordinate 140,149 of CAVTIQ010000007.1, forward strand.
CCTGGATCGCGATCGCGTTCTGGCCGGCACGAGTCGCTGCCCGCAAAGGGCACAGCTTCTTCGGCTATTTCCTGTTCAGCCTCATCTTCTTCCCGGCCGCGCTGATCGTCGCGTACATGGTGAGCGACCGGACTTCGGCCGGCATGGCCTGAGCTGATCCGATGGGCGGCATGGCACAGCCGGCGGCGGATGATCGGCGCGGCGGCTGCCCGAGGTCGGCCGCTCGTTCTTCGGCGCTCTATTCATCGATTCGAGACAGGTATACGGTGTCGACTGTCGTGAGCGAGGGTGCGGGCAGCAGTGGCGTCACGTCGGCGCCCGCAGGGGTGAAGGTCGGCTGGGGTGTGGCCGGGATTCTGGCGACGGCCCAGTTCATCATGGTGCTGGACACGACCGTGATGAACGTGTCGATCACGCAGGTTGTGGCGGACCTCGATACGACGGTCGTGGGTCTACAGACCGCGATCACGATGTACACGCTGGTGATGGCCGCGTTCATGCTGATCGGCGGCAAGATCGGCGATCGCTGGGGGGCGAAGCGGGCGTTCTGGATCGGGGGGCTCGTCTACGGGGCGGGGTCGCTGACGACGGCGCTGTCGCCCAATCTGGCCGTGCTGCTAGTGGGCTGGTCGCTGGTGGAGGGCCTCGGTGCGGTGCTCGTGATTCCCGCGATCGCTGCGTTGACGGCCGCGACCTATCAGGGCAAGCAGCGTGCGATTGCCTACGGAATCCTCGGCGGTGTAAGTGGAGCGTCGATGGCCGCCGGGCCGCTGATCGGGGGCTGGGTGACGGCAAATCTCTCCTGGCGCTACGTGTTCGCCGGCGAGACGGTCGTGGTGCTGATCTTGATGCTGTTCCTGAAGGTGATCCCGGCGACGGTTGGCCGTAAGAGCAAGCTCGACATCGGTGGCGCGGTGCTGTCGGCTGCCGGCCTTGGCGCGGTCGTGTTTGGCGTCTTGAAGTCGAGCCAGTGGGGATGGGTGACGGCGAAGGCCGCGGCGCCCGTTTCCCCGCTAGGCCTGTCGCCGAGCCTTGTGGCTGATCGCGATCGGCTCCGTCTTACTGTGGCTGTTCGTCCGGCAGGAGGAACGGGTCAAGGAGAGCGGGAAGGAGCCGCTGCTCGATCTCGCACTTCCGAAGATCCCGAAGATGCGGGCCGGACTGGTGGTGCAATGGTGCCAGGCCTTCATCATCCAGGGCACGTTCTTCGTGATACCGCTGTACCTGCAAACGGTGCTCGGCTTCGACGCGCTGAAGACCGGCAAGACGATCCTGCCGATGTCGGTCGCGATGTTCGTGTTCGCGCTCGGCGGCTCGGCGATCACGGGGCGTTACTCGCCGAAGCTGATCGTCCAGCGCGGCGTCGCAGCGATGCTCGTCGGAGAGGCGGTGCTGCTCTACTTCATCGGGCCCGAATTGAACGGATGGGGCTTCGGCATCGGGCTGGCGCTGCTCGGAGCGGGCCTCGGACTCCTTGCCTCGCAGGTCGGCAACGTGATCATGTCGTCGGTCGATCCCTCCCGCGGCGGCGAGGCGGGCGGGCTCCAGGGCACCTCGCTCAACCTCGGCGCCTCGCTCGGTGTGGCGCTCGTCGGCTCGATCCTGATCGCCTCGCTGGCGACGAACTTCTCGAACGAGGTGATGGCGAGCTCGAAGCTGCCCGATCGAGTCAAGCAACAGGCGGCCGCGGCCGCCGAGACAAGCGCCAACTTCGTCTCTGTCGAGCAGGTCGACCAGGCAGCCAAGGACGCCGGCGTGCCCCCAAGGCAGAGGGAGGAGCTCGTGGCCGTCTACTCCGACTCGCAGCTCAAGGCACTGCGGGCCGCGCTCGGGTTCCTCGCCCTGTTCGCGCTTCTCGCGCTGGCATGGGTCAGACGATTACCCGAGCACGCAGACCCCACCGAAGACAACGAAGGCAAGCGCTCCAAACACACGCCGGACACCGCGGGCGCGCCCGCCTAGGCCCGGGACCGAAACACCTGTATCGAAGCTTCACCCACACACAAGCGGCAGAGGAGGACGGCGATGACCAACGTTGAGGACGGAGAGGTCGGTTCGGCGGTGCAGGCGCCGACGTTCAAGGTCGAGCACTTCAGCGTGGCGGAGCGTGAGGCGCGAGGGAAGGCGGCACGGGCGGAGGTGCCCCGCAAGGTGCACGCCGAGTGGGAGCCGACATCGTCCCGGCGCGACCCGGTCGAGCTGCTGGAGGAACAAGCGCAGACGCGGGTGCCGGAGTTGGTGCCGATTCGGTACGGGCGCATGCTGGTGTCGCCGTTCACGTTCTACCGGGGCGCCGCCTATCTGATGGCGTCGGATCTGGCCGGGATGCCGCGGACGGGTCTCCACGTCCAACTGTGCGGAGACGCGCATCTGTCGAACTTTGGCGCGTTCGCCGCACCCGACCGGCGGCTCGTGTTCAGCGTCAACGACTTCGATGAGACGCTGCCGGGACCGTTCGAGTGGGATGTCAAGCGGCTCGTGGCGAGCTTCGCGGTCGCCGGCCGTGACCGTGGCTTCGACAAGAAGACGCGGGAGACGATCAATCGGACGGTGGGACAGGCGTACCGCGAGGGAATCAGACGGTTTGCCGCGATGGGCAACCTGGCGCTCTGGTATGCGCGCGTCGACGTCGACGAGGTCGCGCAAGAGTGGCTCAAGCAGGCGACGGCCAAGCAGGCAAAGCGCTACGACGCAGGCATCGCCAAGACACGCTCGAAGGACAGCCTGAAGGCGTTCGCGAAGCTGACCGAGATCGTAGATGGTGAGCCGCACATCATCAGCGACCCGCCCGTGGTCGTGCCGATCGAGGACCTCGCCTGGGCCGAGCGCGCGCACGATTTCGAGGACTTCCTCAGAGGCGTGATTCGCTCGTACCGTCGGACGTTGCCGGGCGACCGGCGCAAGTTGCTCGAGCGCTACCGCTACGTGCACGCCGCTCGTAAGGTCGTCGGTGTCGGGAGCGTCGGCACTCGCGCCTTCATCATGCTCCTGCTCGGTCGCGACGGCGACGACCCGCTCTTCCTGCAGTTCAAGGAGGCAGAGGCGTCGGTGCTGGAGCCATTCCTCGGCAAGAGCGCGTTCGCCAACCACGGTCAGCGCGTCGTCGAGGGTCAACGGCTGACCCAGGCCGCGAGCGACATCATGCTCGGCTGGATTCGGGCCGAGAACCCGCTCGACGAGATCGGGCGCGACTTCTACGTGCGCCAGTTGTGGGACGCGAAAGGATCCGCGCAGGTCGAGCTGATGGGGCCCAACCTGATGGCCAGCTACGCGAGGCTCTGTGCCATCGAGCTCGCCCGCGCCCATGTGCGCTCGGGCGACGGCATCGCCATCGCGAGCTACCTCGGAGGAGCCGACACCTTCGACCGCTCACTGGCCCTGTTCGCCGAGGCCTACGCTGACCAGAACGAGCGCGACTACAAGACACTCACCGACGCAGTCGAGGCCGGCAGGATCACGGCAGAAACCGGAGTCTAGGGGCGGCCCCGGTCTCCGGCGGGTCTAGAACTAGCCATCGCCGTCCTACGCCTCAGCAGGGAAAGCTTGCGAAAGCACTGGTCTAGGTGCGGTCATCACTCACGGCAACGGTCGTCCGCCGTTCACTGGCAGGCGCTCCCGGACGTCCAAGCTCGACATCGGTTTGCGGGCGCGAATATCAGCCTCTTTGGCCGATGAGAGACCAGCCGCCGCAGGCGTAGCGTTCGGCGCATGGCCAGCCAGCCGAGAGCGTTCCCCAAGAGAGGATCTCGCACGACGGTTCATCTGACGCCGAACGAGACGGCTGTCCTCACTCTCCTCCCGACGAATCTAACCCTCGCCGCGATCGGCGACCACGTTGGGATCCGTCGTCCAACGGTGAAGACCCACGTCCAGCACATCTGCAAGAAGCTCGGGGCGACAAACCGGAGCCGAGGCTGTGGACCTCGCTGAGAGTGCTGACCTCCGGCCGGCCGGCAGCAAGCGACTGAGGCAAACCCTTGCGGGCGGCGGAGAAACCTACCCCGCCCGCCGCAGGCCTGACAAGGAGGTACGACGATGACCGAGATATTGGCCGAACAGCTCGAGACCGAGGAGTCGATGTTCGTGCAGACCGCGCAGGGCATCGCGAGCGATGGTGCCAAGCTGACGTTGCGGGGGATTACCCCCTCGACGCTCTTCTTCTCCGACCGGCCCCAGCGGGTCGTCGGGCACATGGCCACGACCGATTTCGTCGACCTGTGGGCCGTCGGCGACAACAGCTTCGAGACCGACCCGCCGAACGCGGTCCTGTCGTTCCTCGAGCCCGGCGCCGATGTCCCCGTCGACGCGGTGGTCGTGCTCAAGGCGCCGGACCTCACCGGCGACGGCAATCTCTCCTACTCCATCGATGTGCTCGAAGGAACGGTCCCGGCCCACACCGGACCCGTGACGCTGTTTATCGACCCGTTCGGGCAGCCGCTATCGCCCGTGTCCGTGTGCGGTGTGCGTAGGCGGGAGCGACGCCGCGATCGGCGGGGGATGTGAACTCCGGTCGGTCGGCCCGCAATCAGTTCGTAGACGCGATGGGAGGGCCGGCACACACCCGGCCCTCCCATCCGCCGAATGCGACATGACAAAGATGAACACGCCACCGGCTCCCGGACACAAGCGGAGGTCACTGCGGATCGGCCGCGTGATCGTGATCTGGGCGATCAACACGGTGGCGTTGATGCTGCTGGCCTGGATCCTGCAGGGCTTCTCGATCGAGAGCTGGTCGAGCGGCCTGGCGCTGGCGGCGGTGCTCGGGCTGCTGAATGCGCTCGTCTGGCCGGTGCTGATTCGGGTAGCGCTGCCGTTGACTGTGATCACGCTCGGATTCGGCGTGCTCCTTCTGAACGGTGTTTTCGTCTGGCTGGCCTCGGATGTTCTCGCAGATTCGGTGCAGATCAGCGGGTTATGGACGGCTGATCGTCGTTGCGCTCGGCCTGACGCTGATCAACAACGTGGTGACGTTGTTCCTGGGGATCGACGACGACGATCTCTATTACCGCGAGGTGATCAAGCGACACGCGCGGAGGTCGAAGGAAACGGCGGCGCCGAGCAACATTCCGGGGGTGCTTGTTCCTGGAGATCGACGGGCTCGCGCACGACGTACTCGTGCGGGCGATGCGGGACGGAAGCGCGCCGACGATGGCCGCCTGGCTGCGCAACGGCTCTCACTCGATGATCGAGTGGGAATGTGATTGGTCGTCGCAGACCGGAGCGATGCAGTCGGGGATCCTGCAGGGCTCGAACTGGGACATGCCGGGCTTCCGCTGGTGGGAGAAGGATCGGCAGGAAGCGTTCGTCTCAAACAGCCCGAAGAACGCGAGGGAGATCGAGAAGCGCCACTCGAACGGAAAGGGCCTCCTGTACGCGGACGGGGCCAGCAGGGCGAACCTCGTCTCGGGTGACGCACCTCACTCGATGATCACGATGAGCACCGTGCGCGAGAAGCGCGAGGGACGCGTCGGTGAGGACTACTTCGCGTTCTTCGCCAATCCCTACGACGTGACCCGCACGTTCATCCTCGTCGTCAAGGAGATCGTGGCGGAGATCTGGCAGCAGACGCAGCAGCGACGTCTGGAGATCGAGCCGCGTGTACACCGTGGCTGGTTCCCGTACCCCCTCCTTCGCTCATATACGAACGTCCTCCAGCGCGAGCTTGAGGTGGCGTCCACGATCCAGGATCTCTACAGCGGGCGACCGGTGATCTACACGATGTTTCTCGGCTACGACGAGGTCGCCCATCACTCGGGTATCGAGCGGCCGGAGACGCTCAGGGAGCTTGCGAAGATCGACAAGGCGTTCGCGCGGCTGGCTCGAGCCGCCGAGGACGCGCCCCGGCCCTATCGCATCGTCGTTCTCGCCGATCATGGCCAGTCGCAGGGAGCGACGTTCAAGCAGCGCTACGGACTCTCGCTCGGTGATCTCGTCACCGAGAAGTGCGGTGCCGACGAGGTGCTCGTACCGGGAGGCGTCGACGAGGGCTGGGGCTACCTGAACGCTGCCGCGACAGAAGGGGCGTCCTCGTCCGGGGTGACGGGCGCGCTCACTCGGCTCGCCACCAAGAACTCGACCGCGGAGGATGGCACCGTCGACATCGGCGGTGCGCGGGACGAGTCGGGCCGGAAGCTCAGGCACCGGGAGAAGAAGGGGATAGAGGGGCCGCCCGAGGTGACCGTGATGGCGTCGGGCTGCCTCGGCCTGATCTCGTTCCCGCACATCGAGGGGCGGGCCACACTCGAGCAACTCGACGACCGCCACCCCGGCCTCGTCGAAGCGCTCCGCACGCACCCCGGCATCGGCTTCGTGCTCGTCCGCTCCGACAGTCGCGGAGCCGTCGTGCTCGGGGGCAGCGGCACGAACTACCTCGACGAGAAGCGCATCGAGGGAGATGACCCGCTTGCCTCGTTCGGCCCGAACGCCGCACTACACGTGAAGCGCACCGACACCTTCCCCCATTGCCAGGACATCATGGTCAACAGCACTTACTGGACGGCCGTGGACGAGGTTGCCGCCTTCGAAGAGCTGTGCGGCTCACATGGCGGCATGGGCGGCACCCAGAACCATCCGTTCATCCTCAGCCCCTCACACTGGACGCCGCCGTCGCAGCAGATCGTCGGCGCCGAGAACGTCCACCTCCAGTTCGTGCGCTGGCTCGTCGACCTCGGCCAAACCGCCTACGCTGACCTGCCGGACGTCCCGCACCGACTCGTCCCGACGTCGGCTACCGACCCAAGCGAATCGCAGGCGCGATGGTAGGCCGGCCCCTGCAGATCATGATCACGTTCAAGTCGCTGCTGCTTGCGGTCGCGCTCTTCCTGCTGACGTGGGCCGTCGTCTCGGTCCGCGAAACGCTGGTGGTGGTCTTCGTGGGGATCTTCCTCGGGCTCGTCTTCGAGGGTCCGGTGAGGCTTATGGAGCGCAAGACGCGCCTGGGGCGCGGCATGTCTGCCACGGTCACCGTGATCGGCGCCCTCGTCGTCGTGACACTCCTGGGGCTCGTTCTCCTCAAGCCGCTGCTCGAAGGGATGCAGTCCTTCCTCCAGGACCTGCCGCAGACGGTCGACCAGCTCAAGAAGTCGAGCGAGCTCGGCTTCCTCAGCGATACGGGCGCTGCCGACACAGTCACGTCGGGCGCCCAGAGCGTCTCGAACTCGGTTCCCGACGCGCTCGGGGCGCTCGTCGGGTTCGCCGGGTCGACCGCATCCGCGCTACTCGACATCTTCCTGATCACGTTCATCTGCCTCTTCTTCCTCTGTGAAGTCGCTGACCTGAAGGCGTCCCTCGCGAGCGTGCTGCCGGAGGGGCAGGAGGAGGTGTGGTTGCCGCTGTGGGATCGGGTGACGACGATGGTCTCGCGCTGGGCGATCGGCGTGATGATCATCGCGGTGATCGCGGGCACGACGCAGGGCCTTACGGCCTACCTGCTCGGGTCGAGCTACGCGGTCGCGCTCGGGCTGATCGCCGGGTTCCTCGACATGATCCCGAACATCGGCGCGACGATCGGCGGGTTCATTCTCTCCGTGACGCTGCTCGCGGAGGAGGGTCTGACGGCGGCGCTGATCATGCTCACCGTGGTGCTGATCTACCAGCAAGTCGAGAACAGCATCCTCACACCGACGATCCAGCGCAAGGCCGTCAAGCTGTCGGCGTTCTTCATCATCGTCGCGGTCGCACTCTTTGGCGCCCTGCTCGGGGTGGTCGGCGCGCTGATCGCCGTCCCGGTCGCAGCGACGATCCAGATCGTGCTTGGAGAGGTCACGAAGACCTATCGGGCGCAGGTCGCGGCGGCCAAGGTCGAGGCGGGGCACGCCTCGATCGGGGAGGGCACGAGTGCCTGACCCGATGAGACCACATGCAGCAGCACCGAGATCGCGGTCGGGGATGTCCGGTGGCTAGCGCAGTCGAGGCGGTCACGCCGTTCCAGGACCGGTCGCGCAAGCGCCGGATCGTCAAGATCTGTGCCTGGCTCGTGGGACTGCTCGTGCTCGCGGTCGTACTGCGGCTGTTAGGCGTCGACGTGATCGGCTGGCTGCAGAGCGTGTGGAAGCAGATCAAGGAGGTCCCGCTCGGGTACCTCGTGCTCGGCTCGCTGCTGCAAATCCTGCAGACTTCGCTGAACGGGCTCGCCTACTACGGGATCCTCTCCTACGCGTACCCCGGCCGCGCCCAACTGTGGCCGATCATCACGGCCTACGCAGTCGGCGTCTCGATGAACAACTTCCTGCCGGCCAACATCGGCACCTTCGTGACGCTCCTGATGTTCGTCGCGATCATCCCCGGCTCGACGTTCCCGGGGATTCTGGCCGCGTACCTGGTCAACAAGATCTTCTTCACGATTGTCGGCGGAGTCGTCTACCTGTATCTCTTCCTCCAAGCGGGCGCGGCTTTCAACGTCGAGCTCGGCTGGTTCCGCGACCACGGGCCACTGACGCTGCTGCTGCTGATCGGCGGCGCGTTCCTGGTCGTGATCGTTGGGCGGATCTTCTGGCGCTGGCTGAAGAAGATGTGGGAAAAGGCGAAGGAGGGCGGCAAGATCCTGGAGAGCCCGGGCGCCTACGGCAAGCGAGTGCTGCTACCCCAGGTCGGCAGCTATGCGGCGAAGGTCGGCGTGATCATGGTCTTCCTGGCCGCCTACTCGATCCCGGTCACCTTCGACTCGGTGATGGGCGTGATCGGCTCCAGCTCGGCAGCAAACATGACCTCCGTCACCCCTGGAGCGGTCGGGATCACCCAGGCCGCGAACGTCGTCGCCCTCAAGGACTACACGAACGCCGACACCGCTACGGCCTATTCGCTCTCCCAGCAACTCGTCACGACCGTGGTCAACATGGGCTACGCACTCCTACTCGTGGTGCTGGTCTTCGGCTGGACAGGAGGCAAGCTCCTCGTCACGCAGAGCTATGGCGGAGCGAAAGTGAAAGCGAAGGAGATGAAGAGTTCGCGGGGCAAGGGCGAGGACCCGCCAGCGGCCGCCGAGGACGGTGCGTCCGTCGCCTGACGGTGCCGCAACGGCCCTTGGCGCGATCCGTGTATCAACTGACTGGCCACAAGAAACGAGCGGTAGGAGATCAACGATGAAAGTGATCATTGTCGGAGGTGTCGCGGGCGGTGCGTCGTGTGCGGCGCGTCTTCGCCGGTTGGACGAGCAGGCGGAGATCGTGATGGTGGAGCGGGGGCCGTATGTCTCGTTTGCGAACTGCGGGCTGCCGTACTACGTGGGTGGGGTGATCGCGCACGAGTCGGATCTGCTGGTCGCCAACGAGCGCGTGTTCCGCGAGCAGTTCGCGGTCGATTGCCGGACGGGCTGTGAGGCGATCGGCATCTCGGCGGCGGAGGGAACGGTGCAGCTGCGGGACGTCGCGACAAGTGAGGTGACCACCGAGTCGTACGACAAGCTTGTGCTGTCCCCGGGCGCGCCGTCGGTCCGGCCGCCGCTGCCGGGTATCGACCTTCCGGGGATCTTCCAGGTGCGGACGGTGCCGGACGCAAGGGAGATTCGTGAGTGGATCGAGCGAGGGACGAGCTTCCTTGCGGGGATGGAGCGGTACTCCGGCTTCCAGACGGTGCGGCCGGCGAGGCATGCGGTCGTGATCGGTGGCGGGTTCATCGGCCTCGAGACGGCGGAGAACCTCGTCCAGCGCGGGTTCGAGGTGACCGTGATCGAGCTGGCCGACCAGGTTCTTGCGCCGCTCGACCACGAGTACGGCCGCCTCGTGACGGACTTCCTCGAGCTCCACGGCGTGCACGTCGTGCTGAACGACGGCGTCGCAGGCTTCGAGCAGTCCGAGGACGAGACGCTGACCGTGTCGACGCAGTCCGGCCAGCGTCTTCCGGCGGACATCGTGATCCTCGCCCTCGGCGTCCGCCCCGATACCACCCTTGCGACGCTGGCCGGGATCGAGATCGGCGAGCGCGGCGGCATCCGCGTCGACGACCAGATGCGCACGAGCGACCCAAATATCTTCGCCGTCGGCGACGCCGTCGAGGTGCGGGACTTCGTCACCGGCGAGTGGAGCCTGATCGCGCTCGCGGGGCCGGCGAACCGGCAGGCCCGCATCGCCGCCGACGTGATCGCAGGCCGAGACTCCCACTACCGCGGCACGCAGGGCACCTCGATCGTCGAGCTCTTCGGGGCAGCAATTGCCTGGACGGGCGCGAACGAGAAGACGCTCGAGCGCCTCGGCGACACAGACTTCGAGAAGATCTACCTCTACCCGAACTCGCACGCCGGCTACTACCCGGGCGCGAAGCCGATCGCGATGAAGGTCCTCTTCCGCAAGTCCGACGGACGCCTGCTCGGAGCGCAGGCCGTCGGCGAGGACGGCGTCGACAAACGGATCAGCGAGCTTGCGCTGGCGATCCAGCTGGGCGCGACCGTCTACGACCTCGAGCAGGTCGAGCTCTGCTACTCACCGCCGTTCGGGAGCGCGAAAGATCCGGTCAACTTCGCCGGGATGGTCGCAGCCGGCGTCCTGCGAGGCGACATGCCGCTCAGCCACTGGAGCTCCCTGAACGGCGGCTTCCTCCTCGACGTGCGCGAAAAAATCGAGCTCGCCGTGGAGCACGTGCCCGGTGCGGTCACCATTCCCCTGGGCGAGCTGCGCTCACGGCTTGACGAGCTCCCCCGCGACCGAGAGATCCTTGTCATCTGCCGCTCCGGCCAACGCGCCTACACCGCCACACGAATGCTAGTCCAGAACGGGTTCGACGCCCGCGTCATCTCCGGAGGGATGCTGTCACACGCAATCCTCGCCGCTTAGCACACGAGACGTTACGGCGCTGCCCGAGCGACCCCCTTGGAGACGAACGAAGGGGTACCCGCACTCCCTGAAAAAGCCGGGTGCGTTGTCTACGGGGAGATCTGTTGCATCCTAATGATGTTTGCGTGCCATCGCGTCTCCTTCGGGTTGAGAGTGATGCACGTCATACCGACTGTGGAAGTGAGAGAGACAGGCGTCGCAGTAGGCGACGTTCGGGTGCGGAACGGGCTTGCTTGACCGTGCGAGATCGCGCAGCGCCAACACCAACGGCCCGCCGTAGCGAGCCGAAGGTGGGTGCGCGCTTCTTCGCGCGCGGCTAGCCCTTACGCCTCGTCGAGTTCGAACTCCTCGAACTCAGCGAGCTCGTACGCAGCTCCCAGCGCGCGGAAGATGTTGCCCGCCGCGTGGATGAGGCGCGGGGTGCCAACGATCGGGGCGACGGCGGCAAAGACTCCGCGGACGTCGTCCAGGTCGATGCCCAGCTCGGAGGCTGCTCCGAGATTCACCAGATACGAGGCCGGAGGAGCGTCGACCGCAACGAGCGCGGCGATCCGAACGAGCATGAGCTCCTTCTCATCGAGCGTCGATGCCTCGATCGAGTCCCTCGTCATCGTCTTGATCAGGTCAAGAACTGGGGTTTCGGTTACCGATGTAACCATGATTCTCCTCTCATCGAGATGTCACCGTCCACGCTACGCGCAGAAAGGACGAAGGGCATCGGTAGTTCTCCGGCGGGGGAAGGCTTGCGAGCGCGAAGTACAGGGCCCCGGCGTTGCCAACGAGGGCATACGTGTCTTCCCGCACGTGGCCCGCGGAACGACCCCGATGCGCTCGAACCGCGACCCCACGACGCTCCCAGAGCGTGCAGTCCAACGAGGGAGGTAGTGATGAGTACAAGTGAGGTAATGGCGAATGCGAAGGCCTCGATGGCAGGCTGGATCGGCTTCGCTGGCATCGTGATGCTGATCCTCGGTGGCATCGACTTCTTCCAGGGTCTGATCGCCCTGTTCGACGACAAGTACTACGTGGTGACCGCATCCGGTTTCCTCGTGGTCGACCTGACGACCTGGGGCTGGGTGATGCTGATCTGGGGCGTGCTGCTGGTGCTCGCAGGCCTCGGACTACTCGCGATGCAGAGTTGGGCACGCTGGTTCACGATCGTGGTCGTGTCCCTGAACTTCTTCGCCCAGCTCGGCTTCCTCGGCAACAGCCAGTACCCGCTGTGGTCGCTGACGGCGATGGCGCTCAACCTGGTCGTGCTCTTCGCGTTGACGGCGCGCTGGAGCGAGAGCAAGGCCGAGTTGACCTCGATGGAGTAGCGGACTATTCGTCGTGGCCGCTGCGCGGTTGGCGCGTGGCGGCCGCGACGAGCTGGATCAGCCTTCGACCTCGCGGGAGCCTTGTCGCCGAGCCCTGGGGTCAGGAACCGCTGGTGAGGGAGTCGCAGGAGGTCGAGCTCGCGAACGCGTCCTTCAGTTCGCCATTGGAGTCGAGTCCCTGCAGGTCCGTGAACGTCGTCTTGACCTGCGTCTCCATCGTCGCGAGCGTGGCCGTCACCGTCGTGACCGCACTGAGCACTCCGCTCACGCCGGAGGCTCCCTTGACGGAGCTCTCGATCGTGTCGGCACCCTTCTGCAGGTTGGTCGAGAGCTGGTCGACCGAATCCTTCGCCTGCTGACCCACCGCGGTGTCGGGCTTACCGAGCCCCTTCAGGTCGGAATCGAGGGTCTGCGTGGCGGACTTCGCGTCGTCGGCCGCTGTCTGCAGCCCGTTCTTCGTGGGATCGTTCTTCAGGGAGTCGGCGGCCGACTTGATCGCCGCCTGCCAGGTCGTGATCGACGTGCAGACGTCACTCGCCCAGGTCTCCGTAGCCGAGGCAGTCGTCGTCGTGGTGGTGGTGGAGCCGCCTCCGCTCGAGCCACAGCCGGCCGCGAGCACCGCCAACGAAGCCACGGCGACGAAGAGGAAGAGCAGACGCGACATCCAGTTTTCATGCTACACCCGAGGCTACGCCTAATTGTCCACCCTAAGCGGCATTTTCCCGGCCGTCCCTTCTCAACCCCCTAGCCGGTTGGTAGCTGCTCGCCTCTGCTTCGGAGAGAGCACTTGCGGGCCTCGAATCGCGGAGATCGCAACCGATGGCGTGGCCGAGCTTCTCGCACTTAGACCCTTCGCCGCCTTCGTTGCCGGAGACCGGTCACAACGAGAACGATCCCGAGGCCGAGCAGGACGATCCTCAGAACCAGAAGCGGCCACGTGCTCGGGGCCGTGAGAGCAAGCACCGTCGCACCGACGAATGAGAGGGTCGCCAGTACGAAGGGTTTCATCACGAGGTTGCCGCGGCCGACTGAAGCGCGCATCGCGTCACGTCACTCGGCGATCGGCTCCCAGACGAGCTCCGCAACGTCCACGACGAGATCCGGTTCGGGCTGGTCGGGATCGCGTGGCGTCCGGACCTCACCGGCGCTCACGCAGACGACGTCGTTGAGGCGCTGATACCGCTCATCGTCGCTCACGTGGAAGATCGCTCCGACGATCTGCCGCCTCCCCGGTGGGTAAGCGCGGCCGTACCCGTGCCATTCCAGCATGATCGTCGCGCCGTCGTCGGTCTCGATGACCGCGCGGAAGTCGGGCCTGAACGGACCGCTCGATCCCTGCCGGGAGAAAGAAGTGCTGTTCCCACCCACCCTCGAGAGCCACCGTCCAGCTCTCGGGATAGGTGAACCGGATCCGGTAGAGGGGCTGCTCGAGTCTCAACGAGGACAACCTAGGGGAACGTGCGGCTGGCGCCGTTGATGCCCCAGGCGACGTTTTCGGTGATGTTCGTCCACTTCACGGACGTGTAGTCGGAGGCCGCAAGCGCCTTCAGCGGAGGCCGACTCGTCTTCTTGGGGTGGTGGCACAGCAGGGTCGCGGAAGCGAAGCGCCATGTGGTCGGCCGTATGCGCCTCGTTCCGCTGGAATCGAGCGGGGCGCTCCCAGCCAGCCCGTGACCGGCGCCACCAGTTCGGTCCGAGCGGGTGCGATACGCGCTTGTCGTGCTGCTCTGCGGCGCGCTATCGATTCTCTTGCTGCTCTGGGCCTGGCGGTCCGCGCCTGCGGTCGTCGATCCGGCGTTTGGGTTGGACGAGGGCGAGCAAGGGTCCTCGGTTGGCCAGTCCCGCACCGCTAACTTGCTGACCGCGGTCGTCTTCGTCGTTCCGATGATTCCGGCGGCTGCAGCCTGGTACCTCTTGGACCGAGGCGGCGTCTTTCCAGGTGTCGACTCGCCGACGCCCGAGCGGCGGCCGTGGTACGCGCGAGCGGCCGGCGGCGCGTGCTTCCTGCTCACCCTCCCCGCTATCGGATCGGTGGAAACGTCGTATTCGTTTCGCTGCTCTTCGTGCTCATCGGCGGCCCATAGTGCGGCGCTGGGCCGCCCGTTAGGCTCACGCGTCGTGGCGCCCTCGGTGAGACGAGAGTTCACGCTCGGCTTCTTGGTGTACGCGGTCTACCTGCTCGTGCGGAAGCGAGTGCTCGACCGCGGCGGCCGCGAGCGGGCGAGGCGAAATGCTGAGCGGGTCGTCGCGCTCGAGGAGCGACTGCATCTGCACTTCGAACCCGCTGTGCAAGCGGGCGCTCCTCCGCTTGCCCAGGGTGATGCACGGCCTCAATCTCGGGTACGCCGTCTTCAACGTGGGCCTCACGGTTGGCTGGGCCGTGTTCCTGTATCGGCGCCGCGACGCCGGCTACGAGGAGCTCAAGCGGGCGTGCCTCATCACCCACCTCGCTGCCCAGCCTGCCTTCTTGCTCTTTCCGACCGCTCCGCCTCGCGTCCTCGACGGGTTCGTGGACACGATCGCAGAGGTCAGCGGCTTTGACCTCGAGCATCCGCTTCTCGTCCGGTTCTACAACCCGGTGGCGGCGATGCCGAGCCTCCACGTCGCGTTCGCCGTCGTGACGGCCGGCTCGATCGCAGACCGGGCGAGCTCCGGACTCGGAAAAGCTGTCGCCTACGCCTACCCGCCTCTCGTCTCGCTCGTGGTCGCGGGCACCGGGAACCACTATGTGCTCGACGCCGTCGCGGGAGCTGCGCTCGGGTCCGTCGCGAGGGAGGTCGCTATCCGCCCCGCCCGCCGGACTCATCCTGCCGCCAGCTCGTGAGATCGAAGCGCTGCTCGAGCAGGCCGAGCACCTTGTCCGCGATCAGGTCGCCCGCCGGGCGCTCGAAGTGCACGCCGTCGTCGGCGCGCATCTTCACGAGCTTCCCCGACTTGTCCGCCACGTACTGGGCGAAGCCGCCGTCGTCTCCGGCGAAGAAGTTGTACGTGTCGAGATAGGCCACACGGCCGGGGCGTTTCGCCGCCTCCGACTCGACGATCGCGTTGATGGTGTCGAAGCGCTGTGTCTGCGCCGAGTCCCCTGAGATCGGCAGGCCGATCCAGACGAGGTACGCACCGCCGCGCGTCACGGTGTCCATGACGCCGGCGACTCTCCGCCGGTATTCCCTGCTCCAGCTCGAGCTGTCGAACGTCGTGATCTGGATTCCCTCGGGTAGCCCGGTCATGAACCCGTGGTCGTCGTTTCCGCCGAACATGAGCACGACAGCACGCGGGCGCTCCTTCTCCATCACCGTCCGCAGGTGGGTGAACCAGTTGAAGACGTCCGGCCGTTCGAGTCCGCTGGCGATCCTTCCGTCGACGTCGCCCGTGCGCTCGATCGCCCGGTTCGCTGCCGTCGCGCGGAGGAGCGACTCGCCGGGGACGACGACGAGGGAGTCGCCTGCGATCCAGAGCCGGAGCGGGCGTGAGGGGCTGAACCGCTGCCGCGGAGGTGGTGGCGGAGGCTCGCTCGCGGCCGGAGGCTCCGCGGGGAGCGCGACCGCGGTGTCGATCCGATCGTCGCCGGAGCGGCCGAGCACCGCTTTCAGACCCTGTCGCGGTCGATCGAGGAGCAGCGCATGGCTGACGTCGTCGAGCGGGTCTGCCACCGAGAGGGCGACGTCGCGCTTCCAGCCCTCGGGCTGGATGTGCGCCGACTTGCGGATTCCCGGAGCGTTCAGGAGCATGCCGAAGAGGAGCGCCGCCAGCGACACCACGATGGCCGATCCCGCCGAGTTGAGCCGTCGCCCTCCCTCCCCGAGCCGCTCGGGAGGTCGCCGTCGAGTCGGATAAGTGTCGTCTGCCATCTCAGAACCGGAAGTAGATGAACGGTGCCACGCCCTCAGGCCCCATTGCGTGCGTCACGAGGAGGGCGAGCCCGAGGACGCCTACCTGGGCGGGAATCGGAAGCCGCGAGAACCATGCCATCACGCGCTGCGGGAAGCGCGTCGGGAGGTACTGGGAGCCGATGCCGACCGCGATCGCCGCGAGCACTCCAGCGGTCACGAGCGGTGAGGGCTCTCCCCAGGCCGTGAAGAGCCGGACGATGAGATCCCACGCATCCGCGAAGGAGTCGGAGCGGAAGAAGATCCATGCGAAGCACACGACCTGGAAGGTCGCGAAGCGGTGCCAGGAGCGCCGGAGCGACGTCGAGGGGTGCTCCACGAACCCTGGCCGCTCCCGCCACCAGCGTTCGGACGCGAGGGCGGTCCCGTGGATCGCGCCCCAGGCCACGAACGTCCAGCCCGCCCCGTGCCAGAGCCCGCCGATCAGCATCGTCAGCATCAGGTTCCGGTACGTGAGCAGCCGCCCGCCGCGGTTTCCTCCGAGCGGGATGTAGACGTAGTCCCGGAGCCAGCGCGAGAGCGTCATGTGCCAGCGCCTCCAGAAGTCCTGGACCGAGACGGCGGCGTACGGGGAGTCGAAGTTCTGCGGGAAGCGGAACCCGAGCAGGAGCGCGAGTCCGATCGCCATGTTCGTGTACCCGAAGAAGTCCGCGTAGATCTGGACTGCGTACGCGTAGATGCCGACCAGCACCTCGAGCGACGAGTGCTGGTTTGGAGCGCCGAAGACCTCGTCGACGATGTTGGACGCGAGGTAGTTGGCGATCACGACCTTCATGAAGAGTCCGGTCGCGATCAGGAAGAACGCTCGCGCGGTGTCCACGTACCGTGGGTCTCTCGGCGAGTCGAGCTGCGGAACGAGCTCTCCGGGTCTCACGATCGGCCCGGCCACGAGGTGCGGGAAGAACGAGAGGTAGGCGGCGAACTTCGAGAACGACGTCGGCGCGAAGTCGCCGCGATGGACGTCGACGACGTAGCTGATCCCCATGAAGGTGAAGAAGGAGATGCCGACCGGGAGGACGATCGAGCGCGTCTCGAGCGGCACGTCGACGCCCGCGAGGGCGAACACGTTGCTCGTGGACGTGACGAAGAAGTCGTAGTACTTGAAGTACCCGAGCAGAGCGACGTCGCCGACGATTGCCGCCGTCAGGAGCCACTGCCTCCTCCGCCTGTCGTCCTGCCGGTGGATCGCGCGTGCGAAGACGTAGTTCCAGACGATCGAGCCTGCGAGCAGGAGGACGAATCGCCAGTCCCACGCGCTGTAGAAGACGAAGCTCGCGGCGATGATGAACGGGCGCCAGCGCTCGCCGTGCGGCATCAGGAGCCATGAGAGCGGCAGCACGACCATGAAGAAGATCGCGAAGGTTGCGGTCGGGAAGAGCACGGAGGCTGTTCAGCCGATCATGCGAGCGCACCTGGTTGCAACTGCGGACGCGATCGCCGCGGCGCGCGCCCGGTATCCGGCCGTGCCCGCGTGCACGCCGTCGGACGCGAGCCACTGCGGGTGGCGCCGAACCATGCCGACCCAGTCCACGAGTACGAGGTTCGAGTGGCGACCTGCTGCACGTGCGAGTACACGGTTGAACCCCCGGTAGCTCGCTCCGTTCGCGGGCGGCCGCGCGATCGTCGACCACACCACACAGCGTTCGGGCCCGGCCGTGCCGAGGACCTGCTCGACGGCATGGATGAACGTCGAGACGATGCGTGGATCGTCGTTCGTTCCCGCGCTCACGACGAGGATGGGCGGGAGCGCTCCTCGGGAGCGTTCCACGATCGCCGCAGCGTCGTAGGCGTGGAGACCGACGTCGTGGACGCCGTCGATGCGGTATCCGCGAAGCCGTGCGCGCAGGTATGGGGCCGTACCGACACTGAGCGAGTCGCCCAGGTCGAGGACGCGGGTTCGCGATGTTGCAGCGAGTGGTGCCGCATGCACGTACGACGCGGGGAGGGATGCGGCGGCAGCAGTCAGCGCCGAAGCCAGCACAACGGCAGCGAGCCGCACGCGCGAGAGCGTAGCGCGACGCTCAGAAGGGCATGCACCTCGGCGTGAGCGCGGGTCAGTCGTCGCTCGGTGGAGGCAGTCGGGCCTGACTGCCGTCCTCTACCCCTGTGGCGTCCAACGCGGTCCGCTCGACGGGCGGTGCGAACCAGGACGGATCGGTCGGATATCCGGCGGCGAGTCCGGGGAGTGGTGCGTAGACCGCCTCCGCGCGTCGCCGAGCGGAGCGAGCGGCCGCGAACTCGGCGAGTGCGACGAGCGCCCAGGCTCCCGCCATGACCCCGACTATCTCGGCGATATCCAGGTCCGCGATCGTGGCGGCGACTGCGACGCAGATCAGGAACACGACTTCGAGCAGCAGTCGCGGTACGGATGGCGCCCGGTGTGCCGGTGTATCGAGCGCGTTGACCCAGGCGAGCGTGTCCGGTCCTCTGCGCGAGTCGTCCCAGCCAGTTGCTTCGCTGCTGCTCGCGGGGAGTGCTCTCGACTGCGCGCGAAGCGTTCGGACCTCGGACTGCAGGCTTCCGACCTGGCTCGAGAGCTCTTGAATCGCTTCGAGGACCTCCTGCGTGTCCGGAGCGTGCTGGCCCAGGGCCGGTCCGCTTCCGACCTGCGTCGTCTCCGACGGGTCCGCCACGCTTCCCGCGGCCTAGCCCTCGGTCGAGCGCTGCATCTCGTCGATAGCGGCGCGACCCTCGCCATGCACCTCGGCCCGAAGCTCATCGACGGTCGCTTCCGGCTCGAGTGCCGTGTCGGCCGCCGGAGCCGCCGTCCGCGTCTCCGACAGTTTGCGACGGAGGTCGTCGGCCGGGTCGTCGGCCGCGGGCGCTGCCGGTGGCTCGACCGGTGACTCGAACTCCGAGACCTCGGGTGCGCCTCGGCCCCTGAGCTTTCGCACGAGCGCGGCGATTCCGATCGTCACCACGATCCACATGAGGAGCTTGCGCATGCGTCGATGGTACCGCCTTTGGACCGCGGCTGAGATCGGGGGAGTTTCCGGGCTGCTGGTAGAATCCCGCGGCTTCCTGCCCCGCACCGGCTCGCCTGTTCCCGGCGGAGCCGTCCAGGCGGGGCCGACTTCAGACCGAAGGAAGGAGATATCGGGAACCCGTGACGAAGTACGAAATTCTGCTGCTGCTCGACCCGGAGATGGACGATGGCCGACAGGCCGAGATCGTCAGTCGGGTGCGTGAGCAGGTCGAGACTGGAGGCGGTTCCTGGGATCTCCACGACCCCTGGGGGCGACGTCGGCTTGCCTACGAGATCGGGCACAAGACCGACGGGACCTACCACCTCCTGCACTTCACCTCGGACGCGGCGACCCTCGACGAGATCTCGCGCGTCCTCAGGATCGACGACGGCGTGATGCGCCACATGGCGACACGTCGCCTCGAGGGGAGTCCCGCGCGGCCCGTAGCGCTGAGCGCGCCGGTACGCCAGGATGAACCGGTGGAGGATCAACCGGTGCAGGATGAACCGGCACCTGCTGCGTCAACGGACGAAGTCGCGGCCGAGGACGCAGCTGCGGAGGTCGTGGAAGCCGAGGACGTAGAAGTCGAGGAGACAGCAGCAGAGGACGCAGAAGTCGACGAGGAGCCCATCGAGGTTGCGATCTCGACCGAGGTCGAGGAGGAGGAGTAGAGCATGGCTGGCGACATCAACCGAGTGATTCTCGTCGGGCGCCTGACGCGCGATCCCGAGCTTCGCCATCTGCCCTCCGGGGCGCCGGTTCTCGAGATGGGAGTGGCCGTGAACGGGCGACAGCAGGACGACGGCGGGAACTGGGTCGACAAACCGAACTTCTTCGACGTCAAGGTCTACGGCAACCAGGCCGAGGTTCTCGCGCAGCACCTCGTCAAGGGCCGGCGCATCGGCATCGACGGCCGCCTGGACTGGCGGTCCTGGGAGGCACAGGACGGATCGAAGCGATCGAAGGTGGACGTCGTCGCCCAGAGCGTCCAGTTCCTCGACAGCCGCGGAGCAGAAGAGGGCGGCGGCCAGTTCGTCTCCGCCACCGCCGCGGCAGCAGGCGACGACTTCCCGGCCTCTCCGGCAGACGACGACATCCCGTTTTAGTGCGCAAGATCGAAATCCACTGGCGCGGATTTCGATCGCGCGAAGTCAGAGTGCGGCCGCTGCGCGGCCGCGGGTAGGAGCTTCGAATGGCGAGTAAGAAGACAGCGACACCGTCACGGCGGCGACTCGGCCCGGCGAGCGCGCCCGGCAAGCGCAAGAGCTGCCACTTCTGCAGGGACAAAGTCGACGAGATCGACTACAAGAACACGGCCCAGCTCCGGCGCTACATCTCGGAGAAGGGCAAGATCCGCTCCCGGCGCATCACGGGCGCGTGCCGGCGTCACCAGCTCCAGGTCGCGGGCGCCGTCAAGCGCGCGCGCGAGATGGCGCTGCTTCCGTACGTCGCTCCCTGATCTGCATGGACGTCATCCTCCTTCAGGACGTGGAAAAGCTCGGCCTGCGCGGCGACGTCGTGGACGTGGCGCGCGGATATGCGCGCAACTACCTCCTGCCGCGGCGGCTGGCGGAGACCGCTACGCCGGCTCGCGTCGCCGAGCTCCAGCGCGTCGAAGCGCAGCGCGCGAGACATGAGGCTCGAAGCGCCGATCAGGCGGAGGAGATCGCAGCGGTGCTCGCCAAGACGGTGCTGACCTTCGAGGTCAAGGCAGGCCCGACGGGGGCGCTCTTCGGCTCGGTCACGCCCTCCGACGTCGCAGACGAGATCTGGCGCACACGCAAGGTGAGGGTCGATCGCCGCAAGGTCGCGATCGATCCGATCAAGCGCATCGGCCGTTACTCGGTCCCGATCGACCTCTTCGAGGACGTGCGGGTCGAAGTGAAGACCCTGGTCGTGCCGGAAGGGGGCGAGCTGCCGCCCGAGGAGGAGCTCCACGCGCTCGAGGACGCCGAGGCGGTTGCCGAAGCCGAAGCCGAAGCGGCGCACGTGGAGGCCGAGTCCGTGATCGCGGAAGTCATCGCGGCCGAGGAGCTCGAGGCGAGCGAGGCAGCGCTCGAGACCGACGGAGCCCTTGAGGTGGACGAGGAGCTTGCGGCCGAAGCCGGCGAGGCCGCCGCCGAAGAGCAGCCCCAGGCCGAGGCGGGGGAGCAGGCCGAAGCCCAGGCCGAGGAGCACGCCGAAGCCCAGCTCGAAGCTGGGCCCGAGTCCGGCGTGCCGCCGGCCGCCTGAGTCTCCACACTTCTCCACAGGCCCTGTTAGCGAACAGCGGAACTTTCCGCTCGGAGCGCGTGTTTCCGGTTTGACAACTCGCTTGCGGTTGTCGACAGGCCGTCCGAACCCGGGGATAACCTCAGAACATATGTTCCGTTCTCCCTGCACCGACGGTGCGCATTGTCGTCCCTGGACGCGACCGCGCTCCGCGAGTTGACTGGTCGGCGATGGCCGTCGCTCCTCAGACCAGGACCGGATCTGCTGGGTCCAGTTCTGCTGGGTCCGGAGTCGCCGGGACCGGCGCTCCGACCGGGATCGTCCCGCCCCAGAACCTCGAGGCCGAGGAGTCCATCCTCGGCGCGATGATGCTCTCGCCGACCGCGGTCGGCACGGTGAGCGAGATCCTCGACGCCTCCGACTTCTACCGCGAGAGCCATGCGAAGGTGTATCGCGCGGCGCTGGGGCTCTGGGCGAAGGGAGAGCCCGTCGATGCGATCACGCTCGCGAACGAGCTGGACGAGCGCGGCGAGCTCGAGGACATCGGTGGCCAGGGTCGCGTCGTCGAGCTCGCGGCTCTCGTCCCGAGCACGTCGAACGTCGAGCACTACGCCCGGATCGTCAAGGAGATGGCGACGCTCCGCGGGCTCGTTCGCGCAGGCCAGGAGATCACACGCCTGGGCCACGACCGGCCCGGCGAGGTGATCGACCTCGTCGACCGGGCGGAGCAGATCGTCTTCGAGCTCGGGCAGCAGCGAGTCACGAGCGACTTCTCGCACATCGAGGTGTTGCTGAAGGAGAGCTTCGAGCGGATCACGCAGCTCTACGAAGCGGGCGTGGACGTCACCGGCGTTCCGAGCGGCTTCAAGGAGCTCGACCATCTCACCTCGGGCTTCCAGCCCGGGAACCTGATCATCCTCGCGGCTCGGCCGTCGATGGGGAAGTCGGCCCTCGGGCTCTGCATGGCCGCGAACCTCGCCGTGCGATCGGACATTCCTGTGGCGCTGTTCACACTCGAGATGTCGAAGTCCGAGGTGACGCAGCGGATGATGTGCAGCGAGGCGAAGGTGGAGTCGCAGCGGCTGCGCAGCGGCCGGCTGGCACCGGAGGACTGGCCTCGGCTCACGGCCGCCTGCGATCGCCTGATGAAGGCGCCGATCTACGTCGACGACACGGGCTCGACGACGATCATGGAAGTGCGCTCGAAGGCTCGCCGGCTCAAGTCGCGGGAGCCCAAGCTCGGTCTGATCATCGTCGACTACCTCCAACTCATGACCTCGGGCACGTCGGCCGAGAACCGCGTCCAGGAGGTCTCCCAGATCTCCCGAGCGCTCAAGGTGCTCGCCCGGGACCTCGACGTCCCGATCCTCGCCATGTCTCAGTTGTCCCGTGCTGTCGAGCAGCGTCAGGACAAGCGACCGCTCCTCTCCGACCTCCGCGAGTCGGGGAGCCTCGAACAGGACTCGGACCTCGTCTTCTTCGTCTACCGCGATGAGTACTACGCGGGTGAGGAGTCCGACCAGCAGGGGCTCGCGGAGATCATCCTCTCGAAGCACCGAAACGGTCCCACCGGAACCGCAAAGCTCTCGTTCCTGCGCCGCTACGCGAAGTTCGCGGACCTCGCGGCGACATAGCGGGACTCTCGCTCCCGAGCGCGGCGAGAAGGCGGCGCATCCGTAGGCTGCCTGCGTGAGCGCGATCGCGGCTCCAGGTGAAACGAGCCGAAGGACGATCCGAGGGTTCTACGTCCTCTCCGGGTTGTACACACTCTCGGCTGCGGCGATCTGGGGCGTCAACACGCTCTTCCTCCTCGGCGCCGGCCTCAGCTTCTTCCAGGTGTTCCTCGCGAATGCCGCGTACTCGCTCGGCACGGTGCTCTTCGAGATCCCGACCGGCGTCGTCGCCGACACGCTCGGCCGTCGCGTTTCCTTCCTCCTCAGCGTCTCGGTCCTCGCGGTCTCGACGCTCCTCTACGTCGGCCTCGCCCAGGTCGATGCGGGTGTGGTCGCGTTCGCACTCGCATCCATCGTGATGGCGCTCGGGTTCACGTTCTACTCGGGGGCGATGGAGGCCTGGGTCGTCGACGCGCTGAATGCGACGGGCTATCGGGGCTTGCTCGACCGCGTGTTCGCGCGCGGGCAGCAGGTGACCGGCGCAGCGATGCTCGTCGGGACGATCGGCGGCGGCCTTCTGGGCCAGATCGACCTCAGCCTTCCGTATCTCGTGCGCTCCGTGCTCCTCCTGGCTGTGTTCGTCGTCGCGTACTTCGTCATGCACGACATCGGGTTCGAGCCACGTCGCGTTACGCGCCATGAGCTTCCTGGCGAGGTCGTCCGTAACGCGCGTGCTGGCGTGGAGTTCGGCTGGGCACAGCGCCCGATCCGCCTGCTCATGCTCGCGTCGCTCGTCGAGACGGGCTTCTTCATGTGGGCGTTCTACGCGTCGCAGCCCTATCTCCTCGGCCTCCTGGACTCGAACGCCGTCTGGATCGCCGGCGCGGTCACCGCGGGCATCGCGCTCTCGACGATCGTCGGCAATCAGATCGTCGACGTCGCGTCGCGCTACTGCGGCCGCCGTACGACGCTCCTGCTCGCCGCCGGAGCCGTGCAGACGATTGCGGCTGTCGCTCTCGGGTTGGCCGGGTCGTTCTGGGTAGCGCTCGCCGCCTTGCTCGTGATGACCGCGGGTCTCGGTGTCATCGGCCCCGTTCGACAGGCGTACCTCCATCAGCTCATCCCGTCGGAGCAGCGCGCGACGGTGATCTCGTTCGACTCGATGGTGTCCGGCGCCGGTGGGGTCGCAGGGCAAGTCGGGCTCGGCGCGCTCGGCGAAGCGCGGGCCGTCGGTACCGCCTTCGTCGCCGGTGGGATGGCGACTGCTGCTGCGCTTCCGTTGTTCGCCGCGGTTCGCCGGCTCGGCGGCCCGGCCGACCGGTTCGTGGGTGAGAGCGCAGGTGCGGAGTGCGGTTCGGCCGGCAAGGGGTTGCCTGCCGTTGCGATGGTCGACGCTCGGGCGGTCGAGGACCTCGAGCCGTCGCTCGTCGCCGATCAGGCTTGACGGGCCGTGGACGCGCGTCGGGTCGTGCAACACTCCTGCGCGTGCCCGCGACCGTAATCGTCGGTGCGCAGTGGGGCGACGAGGGAAAGGGAAAGATCGTCGACCTGCTCGCGCAGGACTCCGACCTCGTATGCCGCTATCAGGGCGGTCCCAACGCGGGGCACACGATCGTCGTCGGCCCCGAGACGTACAAGATCAGACAGATCCCGAGCGGGATCATTGCGGGCAAGCGCAGCGCGATCGGGGCTGGTTGCGTCGTCGATCCGAGCGTGCTCGTCGGGGAGCTCGACGACCTCGAGGCCCGCGGCCACGAGACCGCCGGAGTGTTGTTCGTCTCCGGTAACGCGCACTTGATCATGCCGTGGCACGTCGCACTCGACGGCGCGCGTGAGCGACGGCTCGGACGGCTCCAGATCGGCACGACCCGGCGAGGTATCGGGCCGGCCTACGCGGACAAGGCGACGCGGATCGGGATTCGGGTCCAGGACCTCCTCGATCCGAAGATCCTGCGGCAGAAGCTCGAGCTCGCCGTGACGGAGAAGAACGTCTGGCTGGAGCGCGTGTACGAGCTCGAGCCCATCGACGTCGAAGAGACGGTCTCGACGCACTTGGCCCTCGCCGATCGGCTTGCCCCGTACGTAGCGGACACCTCACTCCTCGTGGATCGGGCGCTGGCGAATGGTGAACGCGTTCTCTTCGAAGGCGCGCAGGGCACCCTCCTCGACCTCGATCACGGCACCTACCCGTTCGTCACGTCGTCGAACCCGATTGCGGCCGAGGCGGCGGTCAGCTTCGGGATCGGGCCGAACCGCATCGACGAGGTGGTCGGCGTCGCAAAGGCGTACGTGACCCGCGTCGGCGAGGGGCCGTTTCCGAGCGAGATCGACGGCCCTGCGCATGACCGTGTACGCGACCTCGGACAGGAGTTCGGGACCGTGACGGGTCGAGAGCGACGCTGCGGCTGGCTCGATCTGGTCGCGCTCCGCTTCGCGGTGCGCGTGAACGGGATCACGTCGCTCGCGCTGACGAAAATCGACGTCCTCTCGGAGTTCGAGGAGCTGCCCGTGTGCGTGCGCTACGCACTCCCGGACGGCGGGGAGACAGCCGACTTCCCCGCGCACCAGAGCGATTTCCACCACTGCCGGCCCGTTTTCGAGACGCTCCCCGGCTGGCAGGAGGAGATTGGATCGGATGCGCTGCCGAGAGCGGCACGCGAGTACGTCGCGTTCGTCGAGAACGCACTCGGCGTTCCTGTGGCACTCGTTGGGACGGGTGCAGGACGCGAGAGCGTGCTCGCCCTTCGCTGAGCGCGGACACGGCTTCACGGCGGGGCCGGTTGTCGCGATGACGACATAGACTCGGCCGGTGCGTGTCCTCGTGGTCGGATCGGGTGGCCGAGAGCACGCGCTCGCCTGGAAGCTTGCGCAGTCGCCCTCGATAAGCGACCTCCACGCGGCGCCCGGGAATCCCGGAATCGCTCGGCTCGGCGAGTGCCATCCGATTCGGGCGGAGGACGGTGAAGGCCTCCTCGCCCTCGCCGGCTCGCTGGGTGTCGACCTCGTGGTCGTCGGCCCGGAGACGCCGCTCGTCCTCGGCGTCGCTGACGTACTGCGCCATACGGGGATCCGCGTGTTCGGGCCTGGCGCGGCCGGTGCTCGCATCGAAGGCTCCAAGTCGTTCGCCAAGGAGGTCATGGCCGCAGCGGGCGTCGCCACCGCAGGCCGACTCGCCGTCGCGCGCCCGCCCTGCGTCGTGAAGGCGGACGGGCTGGCCGCGGGGAAGGGCGTGTTCGTGTGCAGGTCGCAGCCGGAGCTCGACGCCGCGCTCCAGGCGGCAAATGCCTTCGGCGGGCAGATCCTGGTCGAGGAGCTGCTCGAAGGACCGGAGGTCTCCGTCTTCGCGATCTGCGACGGGGCTCACGCGATTCCACTCGTAACGGCCCAGGACTTCAAGCGCGCCAACGACGGCGACGAGGGCCCGAACACGGGAGGGATGGGCTCGTACGCACCGGTTCCCGGGCTCGGCCAGCCTGAATTGGAGGAGATACTCGATAGCGTTCACCGTCCGGTTCTCGACGAGCTCCAACGCCGAGCGACACCGTTCGTCGGTCTCCTCTACGCGGGTCTGATGCTGACCTCGGACGGCCCGCGCGTCCTCGAGTTCAACTGCCGCTTCGGGGATCCGGAAACGCAGTCCGTGCTTCCATTGCTAGACGGCGATCTCGTCGAGCTTCTCGCCGCGGCGGCAGCGGGCGAGCTCCGGGGCGTCGAGGTCGACTGGAGAGCTGGCTCTGCCGTGTCCGTCGTCATGGCTTCGGGCGGATACCCGGAACGAAGCGGTCGTGGGCTCACGATCTCTGGCTGTGAGGACGCCGAGGCTGCAGGCGCGCTCGTCTTCCACGCGGGCACGGCGCTTCGAGGAGAGCGGCTCGTCACGAACGGCGGTCGAGTGCTCGCCGTCACGGGGCTCGGTGCCACGCTCGGCGAAGCGCGGGAGGCGGCGTATGCGGGGGTTGGTCGGATCGAGTTCGAGGGCGGATGGTCGAGGACCGACATCGCGCTTGCTGCTGCCGAGAATCACAACTTCACGCTGCGCAGATGACGCCGATCCGAGCCTCGATGTGAGGGGCCACCCCGGGCCTCCTCCCACTTCGAGCCTAACCAGAAAACGCGCACGAGTGGTGAACGCATCGTGCCGAGAGTGCACCGGCGCGTCCGTGCGCGGCCTCTAGAATCGCAGCAGTGATCGCACGCTACTCCCGACCGGAAATGACGCGCATCTGGTCGGAGGAGGCCAAGCTCGAACGCTGGCTGCTGGTGGAGCTCGCGGTGCTCGACGCGTGGAGCGAGCTCGGCGCCGTGCCAGCGAGTGCGGTAGAAGCGATTCGGGCGAAGGTTCGAGTTCCGAGCGTCGAGCGCGTTGCGGAGCTCGAGAAGGCGACGAATCACGATGTCGCCGCGTTCGTGGACGCGCTCGCCGAACAGGTCGGACCGGACGGGCGTTGGATTCACTTCGGCCTCACCTCCTCGGATGTGCTCGATACGGCGCTCGCGCTCGCGGTGGGCGATGCAGGCACGTTGATCATGAGGGCGCTCGACGAAGCATTCACGGTGGTCGCCGAGCGTGCCTTCGAGTTCAAGGACGCACTGACGATCGGAAGAACGCACGGAGTGCACGCGGAGCCGACGACGTTCGGCCTCAAGCTCGCCGGCTGGGCGTTTCAGCTCGACCGCGATCGCGCTCGACTCGCGCGAGCGCTCGACGGGATGCGGGTCGGCAAGCTCTCTGGGGCGGTCGGAACCTACGCATCGGCACCTCCCGAGATCGAGCGGCTGACGTGCGAAGCGCTCGGGCTCGAGCCGGCGCCGAGCTCCACGCAGATCATCCAGCGAGATCGCCATGCGGAGCTCCTCTCGGCGCTTGCGTCGATCGCGTCGTCTCTCGAGTGTTTTGCGCTCGAAGTCAGGCACCTGGCGCGGACCGAGGTGCGCGAGGTCGAGGAGCCCTTCGGAGTGGGCCAGAAGGGGTCCTCCGCGATGCCGCACAAGCGAAACCCGATCGTCTCCGAGCGGATCTGCGGCCTGGCGCGGGTGGTGCGGAGCTATTCGCTCGTCGGTCTCGAGAATGTCGCCCTCTGGCACGAGCGCGACATCTCGCACTCCTCGGCTGAGCGCATCGTGCTCCCTGACGCGTTTCTGGCCGTGGACTACATGCTCGAGAGGTTCGCCTGGCTCGTGAGAGGACTCGTGGTTCGCACTGAACGCATGCGCGTGAATCTCGACGCGACCGGGGGGCTGTACTTCAGCCAGCGGCTTCTTCTTGCGCTCGTGGAGTCCGGCCTCGCGCGCGATGAGGCGTACCACCTGGTCCAGCGGCATGCGATGCGCGGGTGGGACGAAGGTCTCGACTTCTGCGATCTCGTGCGCGGCGACGCCGAGATCGCAGGTCGTGTCGACCTCGGGGAGATCTTCGACGAGCAGGCGTTCACAAGGAACGCGGACGATCGTCTTCACGCGCCTGGAGGCGCGCCTATCCGACCGGGAGGTGATCAATGCCTGAGGCCGTCCATCTCGCGAGCGGGAAGGTCCGGGAGATCTATGCACTCGACGACGCGCGGCTCCTGCTGGTTGCAAGCGACCGCATCTCGACGTTCGACGTCGTGCTCGGAACACCGATTCCGGACAAGGGGCGCGTGCTCACCGGCCTGTCGGCGTTCTGGTTCGCGCGCACGCGTGACATCGTCGGCAACCATCTCCTCGAGCTCCGCCCCGACGGGCGGTCGATGGTCTGCCAGCGGCTGGACATGCTCCCGATCGAGTGTGTCGTTCGCGGGTACCTCGCGGGCTCCGGCTGGCGCGACTACCGGGAGAGCGGCGTCGTTTGCGGTCACCGACTGCCCGACGGGATGAGCGAGTCGGAGCGGTTGCCCGAACCGATCTTCACGCCGGCGACGAAGGCGGCCGAGGGGCACGACGAGAACATCGACGAGGAGCGGGCAGCAGAGCTCTGTGGCGCGGACGTCTACACCCGGGCCAAGGACGCATCGCTCGCGCTCTACCGGTTTGCAACGGAGCACGCGGAGAGCCGCGGGATCATCCTCGCCGACACGAAGTTCGAGTTCGGCGTCTCGTCCGAGGGAGCGCTCGTGCTGGGCGACGAAGCGCTGACGCCGGACTCGTCGCGGTTCTGGCCGGCCGACGAGTACGAGCCCGGAAAGCCGCAGCCCTCGTTCGACAAGCAGTTCGTGCGGGACTGGTGCGATGCGGCCGGCTGGGACAAGACACCACCCGGTCCCGAGCTCCCGGACGATCTGGTGGCGGGGACGCGTGAGCGATACGTGGAGGCGTTCGAGCGCCTCACGTCGATCTCGTTCGACCGCTACGTCGACGACCCGACGGTCGTGCTGTGAAGGCGACGGTGCTCGTTCGACCCAAGGAGGGCATCCTCGACCCCCAAGGCGAGGCCGTCGGAGGATCGTTGCGAAAGCTCGGCTTCGACGTTGCTCGCGTACGGGTCGGGCGGGTGATCGACGTCGAGTTCGAGGCGACTGCGGGTGGCGACGCACATGCGGAGGTCGAGCGCATGTGCTCCGAGCTCCTCGCGAATCCGCTCATCGAGAGCGTCGAGGTCAGTCTCGAGGAGCGGTGACGGAGCCCCCTGTCATCGCAGTGGTGCAGTTCCCGGGCTCGAACGACGACCGTGATGCGGCGTGGGCACTGGGCGCGCTCGGCGCAGCGCCGGCTCTCGTCTGGCACGAAGAGTCGGAGCTTCCGCCAGGCACCGGCGCGGTCGTGCTCCCCGGTGGGTTCTCGTACGGCGATTACCTCCGGTGCGGTGCGATCGCGAGCCTCGCTCCCGCGATGGACGCCGTGCGCTCGTTCGCAGCGGCAGGCGGCCCGGTCCTCGGGATCTGCAACGGGTTCCAGATCCTCTGCGAGGCAGGTCTTCTCCCTGGCACGCTCCGGCCCAACCGCCAGCTCGAGTTCGTCTGTGCGGATGTTCGCGTTCAGGTGGAGGACTCGGACTCGTTGTTCACGAGCCGCTGCGAAAGCGGCCAGGAGCTCGTTCTTCCGGTGAAGCACGGCGATGGTGCGTGGTTCGCCGACGATGAGACGCTCGCCGAGCTTGTCGAGCGCCGACAGATCGTCCTCCGCTACTGCGATGACGTGAACGGCTCGCTCGGGAACGTGGCCGGAGTCGTCGACGGCGCCGGCAACGTCATGGGGTTGATGCCGCATCCGGAGCATGCCGTCGATCCGCTTCTGGGGTCGGCCGACGGTGGGCTTCTGCTCGCGGCATTCGTGGATGCTGCGGCCGCGCACGTGTTGGCGCTCGCGTAGCGGCGGCCTGCTCTCCTCCCACGGCTCTCACCTGCTTCCGAGACCGAGTACCTCCCCGAGAACGGGCGCACGCTCGAGCGCCGCCCGCAGCCGCTCGAGATCGCGCGCCCGCATCGTGACGGGCCCGCGCCGTGCGGATGCCCGACGTCGTGTATGCGAACCTGACCAGGCGCTCACCGTCTCGTGTCTCGAGGAGCTGAACGACGACCGTGAACCGCCTGTCCCCTGCACGTTGGGGGACGGATACCTCCTCGACGACGGCCGACGGCCCCCATGGGGTCGCTGCGACCGGTGGCGGAGCGCTCTTGCCGCCTGGCTTCTTCGTGCTTGCGCCTACCTGAGTGCTTGCCACGAAACGAGCGTATGGGCCGGATGATCACGCGTGGGGAACGCGTTCGTGCCGAAATCGTCGCAAGCGAAGAGGCGCTCCGGAGCTGGCCGAGATCGAAGCGTTCCTCGGCTCGTGTGTCTGGAGGCCGTACCTTGCGCCCGAACCGCCTAGCGCTCGATGAGCTCGATCCGGTAGTCGTCCGGATCGCGGACGAAGCAGATCCGCGAGCCGCCTTCGGTCACCTGATACGGGGGACGCTCGGCCTCGATCCCGTGCCGCTCCTTGAGAGCCGAGAGCGTGCCGTCGAGGTCGTCGACGCTGATCGCGATATGCCCGTAGCCGGTGCCGTTGTCGTAGGTGCGACCGTCGTGGTTGAAGGTCAGCTCGAGGACGTTCTCGTCGTCGCCGAGCGAGAAGAAGTAGTTCGTCGCCTCGACCTCGCCGTTCCGGACGATGTCCATGTCCCGGCTGAAGCGGAACCCAAGCGCTTCGTAGAATCCGCGGCTGCGCTCCGGATCCGTGATGCGAACCATGGTGTGCAAGAAGGTGGCCATGCGCACGAGCCTACCGGGCCGCACCCCCGCAACGTTCAGTCGACGTCAGCAGCACGCCACGCCGGCGACTCCACCTGCGCGATCGCCCAGTCGAGCCACTCGAGCCGCGCCGTGACGGTACGAATACCTCCCTCGAGCGCGATCCGGAACGTGCGTGCCTTCCGGTTCGTCCCGGTCGGCTCTCCCCGGATGCGCTCGAACTCGTCGAGGACTCCGCGCCAGTACGCGCGCTCGTCCTCGAGACCGCTGGCGGCTTCCTCGGGCTCGAGCACCCAGAGGAAGAACGTCCGCAGTGCGGCATCGCTGCGAACGCGGCGATCCGGTTCCGTCTCCCGGAGCCAACTGCGGATCTCCTCGAGACCGTTCGTCGTGATCGCGTAAGTTCGCGAGCGCCGAGGACCGGTATGGGTTTCCTCGATCAGCCCGTCGTCGCGAAGCCGGGCCAGTTCGGGGTAGATCTGGCTGTGGCTCGCGGGCCATGCGTATGCGAGGGACTGCTCGAAGTGCTTTAGCAGCGCATAGCCGCTGCGAGGTTGATCTGCGAGTGCACCGAGGAGGGCGTGGCGAAGTGACATCTAATATGTCAATCTTGACATGTCAAAGTAGATAGGACATCATGCCGCAGCATGCGGATGTCGGGCCTGCTTCTCGTCTCACTCGCCATGGTGGTGCTTGCATCCGGGGCGCACGCCCGACCATCCGCGCCTTCCGACGCCGCGAGTGACGTTCGCCTCGTCGCCGAGACGATCGAGTCCGTTCATCCGGATCCGTTCCGCAGCGTCTCTCGCCAGAAGTTCGAGTCCGAGGTCAACGATCTTGCGCGACGCGCCCCGACGCTTTCGAGGAACGAGCTGCTCGTCGAGCTGCTCCGAGTCATCGCATCGCTCGGCCCGCGGAACGGGCACACGGGACTGTTCCCGCTCGATCCCGGCCATCGCAACGAGTTGCATCTCTATCCGCTGCGGCTCTACGACTTCGCGGACGGGGTCTTCGTCGTCGACGAAGCAGGCGATCTTGGTGTCGTCGGCAGCCGCCTTGTTGCGATCGACGGTACGCCGCTCGGGCGTGTCCTCGAGCTCGTCCGACCGCTCGTGCCCCATGACAATCCGTCGAACGTCCGAGGGCTCGCGCCTCACTTCGCGCTCGTTTCCGAGGTGCTCGAAGGTCTGCACGTGATCGACGGCTCAGGCCCGGTCGAGTTCACGTTCGAGCGCGCGGGCGGAGAGCGCGTGACCGTCGACCTCGATCCGATCTCGGCGCGGGCGTACGGGGCGGCGTTCGCCGATCCGCACTACGGTCACTATCCGTCGATCCTCCCTGCGGCCCCTCGACCTCTCTACCTCGCGTCGAGTGCGAAGGAGATGTGGACGCGGACGCTCGCCGGGGGTCGCGCGGTGTACATGGGGTACAACGTGGTCGCCTCACCTCCGGACGCCTTTCTCCGGAAGATCACGCGTCTGGTGTCGCGTCGCTCCGTCCGCCGGGTGATCGTCGACGTGCGCCGGAACGGTGGCGGCGACAACACGACGTACGGCGCTCTGATGACCCTGTTCGAGACACCTCGGGTGAATCGTTCCGGCCATCTCTATCTGCTCGTCGGGCGCGCGACCTTCTCCGCGGCGGCCAACTTCGCGGCCGAGATCGACCGCGCCACGCACGCGACGATCGTCGGCGAGCCGACGGGTGGCGGCGTCGAGACGTACGGCGACGTCACGCAGGTCTTGCTTCCGACAACGGGTTGGCAGATCAACGTCGCCACGCGCTTCCACGACCGCCGCCGCGGCCCGAAGGACCGGCGCCTGGCCGTCGCGCCGGATCTTCGGGTCGACGTGACCTCGGCCGAGTACTTCGCCCGACAGGATCCGGTCCTCGCCCGCGCTCTGAAGGGCCTGTGACGCCTACGGGTCGGAGGTGGCCGACCCGCCTTCGAGATCCTCGGCGACGAGGCCGTACATCACGCTGTCGACCCACTCGTCGTTGCGCCAGTAGGCCTTTCGCCGGACACCCTCGCGGATGAACCCGGCGCGCTCTGCGTGTCGCATCGCGCGCCCGTTGAAGCCGTAGATCTCGAGCTGGAGTCGATGGAAGCCGAGCTCCTCCATGAGGTGGCGCTGGAATTGCCGCGCGGCGTCGTCCGCGACCCTGCCGCCGCGAAAGTCGGGGTGCACCGCGAGCGCTCCAAGGCTCGCGATCCGGCTCCGCTGATTGCTTCGCTCGAACCGCATCGTCCCCGCCGGCACACCGTCGACCTCGACCACGAAAACGCCGAATGCGTCCGGCTCCGCCGCCGAGCGCTCGACCTCGGCAAGGACGGACTCGTGGTCCTTGGGGCGTATGACGGCGAGGTACGGCTCGACCTCGCCGTGCGTGAAGAGCTCGACGAGGAAGTCGACATCGCCCGGCTCGGCTCGGCGGATCGACACATTCATGCGGGCTCTTCCTGGCCCCGAACGGCGAGAATCCGCTCACCGGACGCGAGCGCGGCGCCGAGGAGGATCAGCGCGAAGCCGGCGATCATCGCGGCGGTCAGGGGCTCCGAGAGCAGCACGGTTCCGTACACGACTGCGAATGCGGGCATGAGATAGGTGACGATCGAGAGCTTCCGGCTTCCGAACAGGTGCAACACGCGGAAAAGGAGCAGCTGGCCCGCGAAGGTCGGGATGAGGATGAGCCCGACGAGCCCTGCCACGGCGGCGGTCCCCGGGGCGTGGGTCGGCGGGTCGGCAATCGCGAGCGGCAACAGGATGATCGCCGCCGCGAGCATGTTTCCGGTTGCGAGGACTGCCCCCGGCGTCCCCTTCACCTGGAGCTGGCCGTACACGCCTCCGCTTGCGTACGAGAGCGAGGAGAGGACGACGGCGAGGGTTCCGGCGACCGCCCACGCACCGCCTTCCGTATGGAAGCCTGCGAGGACCGCGACTCCGAAGAAGCCGAGAGCCACCCCGGCGACGCGCATCGTCCCGACGGGCTCGTGCGGCAGGAAGCGCGCAGCGAGTAGGAAGGTGAAGATCGGCACCGTCGACTGCGCGACACCGGCGACGCTGGAGTCGATGTGCGTCTCGCCCCACGCGACGAGGCCCATCGGGAGCGCGGCGTTGATTAGGCCGAGCACCAGGCACGGAAGCCACGCCGCTCGCAGCTCGAGCGCCGCCCGGCGCGTACCCATGCGTACGGCGAGGTAGATCGCGAGGAGCACGCCGGCGATGAGCACGCGAAGCTCGGTCATCGCCGCCGGAGGAATGTCGTCCACGGCGAGCTTGATGAAGAGGTACGACGCGCCCCACATCGCCGCGAGGAGCAGGATCGTCGGCCAGTAGCGCCCCATGCGCGGAGGCTACCGACGGCCTCCGGTGCGACCCGGTGGCAGCGGGTGCCGCCGGTAAGCTGACCATCTGAGCAGCGTCGCCAACCAGCCGCTCCATCGCGCGCTCGGCCTCACGGACGAGGAGCACGATCGCATCCAGACGCTGCTCGGACGAGACCCGAACGACTTCGAGCTCGCCGTCTTCTCGCTCCTCTGGTC
Source organism: uncultured Actinomycetes bacterium (assembly GCA_963734825.1). Classification (GTDB taxonomy): domain Bacteria; phylum Actinomycetota; class Thermoleophilia; order Gaiellales; family Gaiellaceae; genus GMQP-bins7. The sequence goes on from CAVTIQ010000007.1 coordinate 174,603, forward strand.
GGAGCATTGCGGCTACAAGCACTCGGCACTCCTTCTGAAGCGCCTGCCGAGTGAGGGAGAGCGTGTTCTCCAGGGGCCGGGCGAGAACGCGGGGGTCCTGGATCTCGGCGACGGGCTTGCGGTGGCGTTCAAGGTCGAGAGCCACAACCACCCCTCCGCGGTCGAGCCGTTCCAAGGTGCGGCGACAGGCGTGGGAGGGATCCTGCGCGACATCGTCGCGATGGGAGCGCGCCCGGTTGCCCTGCTCGACGGGCTGCGCTTCGGCGAGCCCGACTGGCACTTCTCGCGGGCCGTCGGCGGGATCGGCCACTACGGCAACTGCGTCGGCGTCCCGACCGTCGGAGGCGAGGCGGTCTTCGACGAGGCGTACAGGGACAACTGCCTCGTCAACGCGATGTGCGTCGGGCTGCTGCCGGCCGACCGACTGACGCGCGCGAAGGCGACTGCGGCCGGGCACGCTCTCCTCCTCTACGGGGCGACGACCGGGCGGGACGGAATCGGGGGAGCAAGCGTGCTCGCGAGCCAGGAGCTCGACGACGAGTCCGCCGAGAAGCGCCCGTCCGTGCAGATCGGCGACCCGTTCACGGGCAAGAAGCTGATCGAGGCATCGGTTGAGCTCGTTCAGGGCGGGCTCGTCGAGTCGCTCCAGGACTGTGGGGCGGCAGGTCTTGCCTCCTCGCTGTCCGAGATGGCCGCGGACTACGGCATCGACGTTCACCTCGATCGCGTCCCCCTGCGCGAGGCGGAGATGGAGCCGTGGGAGATCATGGTCTCCGAGAGCCAGGAGCGGATGGTCGCCATCGTCCGGCCGCCCATGATCGAGGCGGTCGAGGCCGTGCTCGACCGCTGGGAGCTCCACCACGCCGTGATCGGCGACGTGACCTCGACCGGCGAGTTCCGTGCGTTCTGGGAGGGCGACGTCGTGGGCGAGATCCCGGCGCGCCTGCTCACCGACGAATGCCCGCGCTATGACCTCGCGCTCGAGCCACGCCCGCAGAGCTCGGAGCGCGAGCTCGAAGATGCTCCTGCTCCCGTTGATGCGCTCCTCGAGCTCCTGGCGTCGCCGAATCTCCGCAGCCGCGACTTCGTCTTCCGCCGGTACGACCAGCTCGTCGGCTCGCGAACCGTGCGGCGGCCGGGGCTCGACGCTGCCGTCATCCGGCTCCGCCCCTCATTGCGAGGGCTCGCAATGTCGCTCGACGGCCAGGGTCGGATCGCGCAGCTCGACCCGTTCCTGGGCGGCGCTCTCGCAGTCGTCGAGGCTGCCCGCAACGTCGCCTGCGCAGGGGGCGAGCCGCTGGGATTGACCGACTGCCTCAACTTCGGGAACCCGGAGAAGCCCGAGGTCGCGTGGGAGCTCGCCCAGGCGATCGAGGGCATGGCTGCCGCATGTCGTGCGCTCGAGCTGCCGATCGTCTCCGGAAATGTGTCGCTCTACAACGAGACGAACGGCCGCGCGATCCATCCCACACCCGTCGTGGGTGCGGTCGGGCTCGTTCCCGATGTCAGGCGGGTTCCCAAGGTTTGGCGCGCCGGGGACGTGGTTCTTCTGGCCGAAGCGTCGGCGATCTCGCTCGCGGGCTCAGAGCTTCAGGCCCGGTACGGCGAGGTCGGAGGCAGTCCTCCGCGACTCGATCTCGTGGCGGAGGCGCGGCTCGTCTCGCTCCTCTGGCGGGCGGCTCCGCTCTGCACCCTCGTCCACGATGCCGCCGAAGGCGGGCTCGCCGTGTGTCTCGCCGAGTCGGCGCTCTTCTCCGGGATCGGCGCCGAGCTCGAGCTCTCCGTTGACCTCCTGGAGCTCTTCGGCGAGGTCGGCGGACGTGCCGTGCTCTCGTGTGCGCCGAAGAACGAGGCGGATCTCCGCGAGCTGGCCGTCGAGCTCGACGTGCCGCTGCGGCTGATCGGCTCGGTCGGCGGCGCGAGCGTCCTCGGCGTGGAGCTCGAGCGGCTCCGCGCTGCATGGACGGGCGGTAACTAGACGTGTGCGGCGTCTTCGGGATCCGCTCGGAGGAACGCGACGTCGCGCGGCTGTCCTACTTCGGCCTCTTCGCACTCCAGCATCGCGGGCAGGAGTCGGCGGGGATCGCGGTCTCCGATCAGGGGCGGCTGACCGTCGTTCGCGACATGGGCCTCGTGGCGCAGGTCTTCAACGAGCAGCAGCTGCAGGCGCTCCCTGGTGAGCTCGCGATCGGCCACACGCGGTACTCGACGACAGGTGCGAACCGGTGGGCGAACGCGCAGCCGCTGATCCACCACGGCCGCGCGCGCACGGTCGCGCTCGGTCACAACGGGAACCTCGTGAACGTCGAGGAGCTGCGTGCCGAGCTCCTCGCGGACGGCGTGCGGCTGGGCTCCGGCTCGGACTCCGAGGTCATCGCGGCTCTCATCGCCCGAGACCCGGCGCCGCTGCAGGAGGCCGTCGCGAACGCCATGTCCCGTCTCGAGGGTGCCTACTCCGTCACCGCGATCTCGGACGGGCTCCTCGTGGCCTTCCGGGACCCGCTCGGCTTCCGCCCTCTCGAGCTCGGCCGGCTCGGCGACGACTGGGTCGTCGCGTCGGAGACGTGCGCGCTCGACATCATCGGCGCCGAGCTCGTCCGTGATGTGCGTCCGGGCGAGGTCGTGTGCGTGGACGCCGACGGTCCGCATGCGGTGCAGGCGCTCCCGGCAGGGAGGAGCGCGCTCTGCATCTTCGAGCACGTCTATTTCGCACGACCCGACTCGAGGCTCTCCGGCGTCGAGGTGCACGGCGCGCGTGTCCGCATGGGCGAGCGGCTGGCAAGCGAGGCGCCCGTCGAGGCGGATCTCGTGATCGGCATTCCCGACTCCGGGACGCCCGCCGCGATCGGCTACTCGAAGGCATCCGGGATTCCCTTCAGCGAGGCTCTGATCAAGAACCGCTACGTCGCGCGCACGTTCATCCAGCCCGATCAAGGCATGCGCGAGCAGGGGATCCGCACGAAGTTCAACTCCCTCGACGAGGTCGAGGGGCAGCGGCTCGTCGTCGTCGACGACTCGATCGTCCGGGGCAACACCACGCGCCAGTTGGTGGCGATGCTCTTCGATGCGGGCGCGGCCGAGGTGCACGTGCGCATCTCGTCGCCGCCGATCGTCGCTCCCTGCTTCTACGGCATCGACACGGCGGACCCGAACGAGCTCGCGGCGGCGCACCGATCGGTCGAGGAGATGCGCGAGCTCATCGATGCGACCTCGCTCCACTACCTCTCGGCGGAGGGAATGCAGGAGGCGACGACGTTGCCGGAGGATGCGGTGTGCCGCGCGTGCTTCACGCGCGAGTACCCGACCCGCGTGCCGGGAACGGCCGCGAAACTACGCTTCGAGACGACGCCCGCCTGACCGACATCTCCGGGGAAGCGACCTTCGAGCCCGACGACCCAGGACTACCATCGCGAGGCGTGACGGTGCGTGTCTTGATGTATCCCGGCGACGACGGCGATGTGATTGCCGAATGTCCCGAGCTGCCCGGGTGTGCGAGTCAGGGTCACGCTCGTGAGGAAGCTCTGACGAACATCCGAGAGGCGATCGACGGCTGGTTGAATGTCGAAGCCGACTCGGGTGCGACACGGCGTGCTGTAGAGATCGTCGACGTAGCCGTCTGAGGCCCCCGAAACGATCGTTATGACCGACGTGATCATCGCCGGCCGAGCGCGGAGGGCCACCACGTACGTCTGTCGAGCGAGAAGGTGAGGGCGGGTACGAGGATCGAGCGCACGACGAACGTATCGAGCAGCACGCCGAGCGCGACCGTGACCCCGATCTGCGTGAGCGCGACGAGCGGGAGCACAGCGAGCACGGAGAAGGTCCCCGCGAGGACGACTCCGGCCGAGGTGATCACTCCGCCCGTCACCGCGAGACCCTTCAGCATCGCCTGCTTCGTCGGCATGGCCTGCGCCTCCTCGCGGACGCGCGCCATGAGGAAGATGTTGTAGTCGATCCCCAGCGCCACGAGGAAGATGAAGGCGAAGAGCGGGTAGCTCGGGTCCTCGCCCGGGAAGTCCGCGAAGACGTGGAGGACGACGAGGCTCAGACCCAGCGCGGCGAAGAACGAGAGCACGACCGTGGCCATGAGCATGAGGGGGCCGAGGAGCGCACGGAGCAGCAGGACGAGGATCGCCAGGACGACGAGGAGCACGAGCGGCACGAGGAAACGCGTGTCCGATCGCACCGCCGCGCGCAGGTCGTGCTCTTCCGCGGTCGAGCCGCCGACGAGGACCGCGTCGCCCCCGGCCACTCGGAGCTGCCGTCGCAGGGGATCGATGAGCGCGAATCCCTTCTCGCTGAATGGATCCTCGCTCAGGGTTACGGTGAAGAGTGCCCCGGGCGACCCGGTCTGCACCGGCCCGACGCCGACCACCTCGGGGGCGCTCTCCGCGACGGTGAGCACGGACTCGAGCTTGACGGGATCGGTGACGATCACCGTCGTCGGGGCACTCGCGCCGGCCGGGAACGAGCGCTCGAGCAGCCTCTGCCCCTGGACGGCTTCGACCTCGCCCCGGAACGCGTTCGCGGTCGTCAAGTTCGAGTCGAGCGTCAGCGTCCCGAAGGCGACTGCGATCAGCGCGAGCGTCGTGACGGCCCAGACCGCCCGATGCCGCCGTTCGATCCAGACTCCGAGCCGACCCCAGGCGCCACGTCGCCACGCCGTCCCGTTCTCCTCCGAGTCCGGGTGATCGACGCGCGGCACGAAGGGCCAGAACGCGCGGCGCCCGCCGATGAGCAGCAGCGCGGGAAGGACGGTGAGCATCGCCGTCGCGGCGACTGCGACGCCCATCGCGCCGACCGGGCCGAGCCCGGCCGTCGAATTGACGGATGCGAACGAAAGGCACAGCAGCGCCGCGACGACCGTGCCTGCCGACGCCAGGATCCCGGGGCCTGCCTGCCGAACCGCGATCAGCATGGCCTCGTGCTTGTCCTCGTGCCGGTGGAGCTCCTCCCGGTAGCGCGCTGTGAGAAGCAGCGCGTAGTCGGTCCCCGCTCCGAAGACGAGCACGAGCAGGATCCCTCCCGTCTGCCCGTTCACGACGAGGCCTGCCTCTATGAGCAGCGTCCCGAGTCCGCGCACGAGCGCCTCGGCGAAGAAGACGGACAGCAGCGGGAGCACCCAGAAGATGGGGCTTCTGTAGATGATGACGAGGAGGACGAAGACGAGGGTCGCGGTGGCGAAGAGGAGCGTGGAGTTGATGCCCTCGAACGCCTTGCTTGCGTCGGCGGAGTACCCGGCCGGGCCGGTGACCTTCGCCTCGAGTCCGTCGGGGGCGCCTGCCGCAACCGTCTCTCGTATCGACTCGACCGCGTCGATGAGCACCTTCTCGTCTCCGTTCGCGACGATCTGGACGACGACGAGCGCTGCCTCGCCGTCCTCCGAGTACCGGGGCGGGCTCGTCGCGACGGCACCCTCGGGCGGCGACGCGGCGAGCTCGGACTGGACGTCGGCGATCGCGGCCCGGTCCGCCGGCGTAAGCCCCCCCGGGCGCGAGAAGACTGCGATCGCGGCGACGCCTTCGGCGGACGGGAACTCGTCGGACAGCGCGAGCGCTCGCACGGACTCCGCAGCTGCGGGGAGGAAGCTCGAGGGCTCGTTCTTCTGCTTGGACTCGAACTGGCCGATGAGCGGTCCGAGAGCGGCGAGCGTGGCCAGCCAGATCCCGAGAACGACGAACTTCGAGCGGCGGCCTGCGACGAGTCGGGCAAACGTGGACACGGTTGAACTTTAGACGAAATCTATACGTACATGGTACGTAGCTATGCGAGCTCGTTCCAGCGGCGATAGCGAACCGTGCGTCTGGCGGTGCGCTCGTCGATGCCGCTTTCGAGGAGGCGCTGGCGCACGTCCCCCTCCTCGGCCATGCGCAGGAAGAGCCACGCGATCGCTACGAGGGTGACGAGCGAACCTTCGAGCATCATCAGCGAGCCCGCAAGGCTCTGGTCTCCCGACGGCGAGAGGCCGAGGTAGTCATTGCCGTGGTCGTAGACGTCGTAGAACGGGCCGCCACCCCAGATGAACACGTTGCCGATCGCGGTTGCGATCAGCCGGACGCCGACGATGTAGCCGAGCTTCGCGCCGGTGCCGAACCACTCCGGCGCGGGCAGCGTCTCGAGCACGGGTAGCCAGAGCACGATTCCAGCGGCGAAGAAGCAGATGTGCTCGAGAGCGTGGACTGCGCCGTTGTTGACAGCTCCTTCGAACAGCGTGGGCGTGTGCCAGAGCACGAGGTTCGTTGCCCAGATCGGGAGCGCGACGAGCGGGTTCGCGAGCACCTTCAGGCGATAGACGCCCGGGAGCGCGAGCACCGGGCGGATGAGCGGCCCGGTGAGCCCGGCGAGCAGGCAGAGCGGAGCGAGATCGCCGAGGAGCAGGTGCTGAACCATGTGGAAGGAGAACAGCTCCTCCTCGCCGACCGCAGCGATCGGCGAGGTGACGGCGAACAGCAGGAGCACGATCCCGAGCGAGAAGAGAGCGATCCGCCAGCCCGGGACCGGTTGCCCGCGACGAGCGAGCGTCCGCGCGCGTGTCCCATAAGCGATTGCAATGACGCAGATCGGCACGAGCTGGAGCGGATCGAACGTCCAGCTCGTGAGCAGCGACAAAGCGAGCACGGGGGTCACTGTAGAGCGCATACACTCGGCGTCGTGACCGACAGAAGGCAGACGTACGCTGCGGCGGGCGTCTCCCTCGCCACGGGCGAAGCTGTCGTCGCGCGGCTTCGTGCTGCAGTCGAATCGACGGGTGCGACCGGGTTCGGTGCGTTCGCGGGCCTGCACCCGCTCGACGAGCACAGGCTGCTCGCCGCGTCGACGGACTCGGTCGGGACGAAGCTCGTCGTCGCTCGCGAGCGGGGGCAACTGCGGGCGTGCGGTGCCGACCTCGCGGCTCACTGCATCAACGACGTCGCCACGACCGGCGCAGAGCCGCTCATCTTGCTCGACTACGTCGCCGCGAACCGCATCGAGCCGGACCAGGTCGCCGAGCTCGTCGAGGGAGCGGCCGGTGTGTGCCGCGAGGCGGGCGTCGCGCTCGTGGGGGGCGAGACGGCCGAGCTGCCAGGCATCTATCGGGAGGAGGAGCTCGACTTCGCCGGCACCTGCGTCGGGATCGTCGAGCGCGACCGTGTCGTGGACGGCTCACGCGTCGCAGAAGGCGACCTCATCGTCGGCTTCCCCTCCGCCGGAGTGCATGCGAACGGGTTCAGCCTCGTGCGGCGAGTGCTCGAAGACGAGGACTATCGCGGCGACGACTTGCTTGCGCCCACTCGCTGCTACCTGAACGACGTCAGGCGGCTGCGTGACCGCGCCCACGCGTTCGCGCACGTCACGGGCGGCGGGATCGAGGGCAACGTCTCGCGCGTCGTCCCCGAGGGGCTCCGTGCTCATCTCGACTGGGCGGGATGGGAGCGGCCACCCGTCTTCGACTGGCTAGCACGCCACGTCGAAGAGGATGAGCTCCGGCGCGTCTTCAACCTCGGGATCGGGTACTGCGCGATCGTCGCCGATCCCGGCGACGACCTCGTCATCGGGAGAATCGAGGGAGCGTGATCGGGGTGCTCGTCTCGGGTGAGGGCACGAACCTGCAGGCGTTGCTCGACGCGGAGCTTCCAGTCGTCGCCGTTGCTTCGAACACGGTCGGCGCGCGGGCGCTCGAACGGGCTGAGCACGCCGGTGTCGCTGCGAAGGCCTTTCCGCTCGACGCGTTTCCGGACAGGGCCGCCCGGGATGCAGCCATCGCAGACTGGCTCGCAGCGCGTGGCGTCGACCTCGTCGTGTGCGCCGGATACATGCACCTGCTCGACCCGAGCCTTCCTCGACCGCTTCCCCGATCGCGTGGTCAACGTCCATCCCGCGCCGCTTCCGGCGTTTCCCGGAGCGCATCCGCTCGAGGATCTTCTCGCGGCCGGAGCAACCGAAACAGCCGCGACGGTGCACTACGTCGACGAGGGGGTGGACACTGGTGTGGTGATCGCGAGCGAGCCAGTGCCTGTGCTGCCCGACGACACCGTCGAGTCGCTCAGAGAGCGCGTGCACGAGGTCGAACACCGTCTTCTCCCGGAGGTGGTCCGCGAGCTGTGCGCGCGCTGATCTCCGTCTACGACAAGGCCGGGCTCGCGGCGTTCGCACGCGGCCTGGCGGCGCTCGACGTCGAGCTCGTCGCGAGCGGCGGCACCGCGGGGTTCCTCGCCGATGTCGGCCTCGAGGTCACCCAGGTCGAGAGTCTCACCGCCTTCCCCGAGATGCTCGGAGGGCGTGTGAAGACCCTGCACCCGCGCGTGCACGCCGGGATCCTCGCGCGGCGGGATGTCGAGGAGGACGTCAAGGCGCTCAAGGAGCACGACATCGAGCCCTTCGACCTCGTCTGCGTCAACCTCTACCCGTTCGAGGATGCAGCGTCAGGCCACGGGGTCACCGAGGAAGAGGCAGTCGAGCTGATCGACGTGGGGGGGCCGGCGATGCTGCGCGGCGCGGCGAAGAACTTCGCCCACTGCACTCCGGTGTGCCGCCCCGAGGACTACGACCTCGTCCTCGACGAGATTCGCGAGAACGGCGGGCTTTCGGCGGACACCCGGCGAGCCCTGGCCGCGCGTGCTTTCGCGGAGACAGCCGCGTACGAGGCTGCGATCGCCCGCTGGTTCGCGGAGCGGGAGACGTTTCCCGAGACGCTCACGCTCGCCTTCGACAAGATCCTCGACCTCTCGTACGGCGAGAACCCGCACCAGCGCGCCGCCTACTACGCCGAGCGCGGAGTACGCCTGCAGCTTCTCTCGCGTGTGGAGCAACTCCACGGGAAGCCGCTCTCGTTCAACAACCTGAACGACCTCTCGGCGGCAAGGCTCCTCATCCGAGAGTTCCAGCTGCCCGCGTGCGTGATCGTGAAACACGCGAACCCATGCGGCGTCGCGGTCGCCGCCACGATCGACGAGGCGTACGCGAACGCTCTTGCAGCCGATCCGGTCTCGGCCTACGGCGGCGTCGTCGTGCTCAACCGACCGATCTCCGCGACGCTCGGGATTGCCCTGGCCAGGCAGTTCATCGAGGTGCTCTTCGCGCCCGGATACGACGAGCAGGCGATGGAGGTGCTCGCGCGCAAGGCGTCGCTTCGAGTCCTGAACGACACCGAGCGGAGATCGCTCGTCGAGACCGAGCGCGACTACCGTCGCGTGCTCGGCGGACTCCTCGTCCAGGACCGAGACTGGGATGTGGCCGATCGCGAGGGCATGGAGGCCGTCTGCGGAGACCTCGTGGAGCAGCAGTGGGGCGACCTCCTCTTCGCGTGGCGTGTGGTGAAGCACGTGACGTCGAATGCGATCGTGCTCGCAAAAGACCTGCGGACCATCGGGGTCGGAGCGGGGCAGATGAGCCGCGTCGATGCGGTCCGGATCGCGGTCGACAAGGCTCGTGAGCTCGGCCACGAGCTCGAGGGCGCCGTCCTCGCCTCTGATGCGTTCTTCCCGTTCGCGGACGGCGTGAATCTCGCATTCGAGGCCGGTGTGACCTCGATCATCCAGCCCGGCGGGTCGAAGCGCGACGACGAGGTGATCCAGGCCGCCGAGAAGGCACGGGCGGCGATGGTCTTCACCCACCGCCGCCACTTCCGTCACTAGCAGCGCCTGTTCAGGTGATGCGCTCCTCCTCGTTCAAGAGGTGCGCGAAGCGGGACCGGGCGTCCTCGAGCTCTACGACACGACCGGCCTCGAGCTCGCGGCGGAGCCCGAGGAGGAGTTGCGCGACCTCCGGGCGAGCGTCGAGCTCGGCCTCGACGCGGGCGAGGGCGCAACCCTGCTCCCAGAAGGCGCAGTCCGCTCCGGGGCAACGCTCGGCGTGGCCCTCAGCGATGAGCTCGATCGTGCACAGCTGTCGATGCTCGTTCTGAGGCTTCATCGTGCGAGCGTGCCAGCGGCGCGGGCTGCGGCCATCCCCGCAACTACCGATTCGGCTGCGGGAACCTACCGACCGGCGAGGTCGAGCTCGATCAGAGCTTGCGGATGGAATCGCCGGGCCGGACGATTCCGGGCTCGATCACTCTGACGTGCATCCCGCGCAGGCGACGCGCGCGACCCGAAGGCGAGTTCACGAAGCGGATGGCGGCCTGGCCGAAGCGCTCGGTGAACTTCGCGCAGCCGGTGTGTGGCACGTCGGTGACCTCGGCCAGCGCGGATCCGATGGTCAGCCGGGTGCCGGGAGGCAGGTTCTCGAGGCTCAGGTCGAGGTCGACGTAGAGCTGGTCGCCCGCAAGGGGCCAGCGCTCTCGATCGCCGGCGAGCAGTGCGATCACGCGTGCGTTCATCAGCGTTATCTGAGTTCCCGGATCAGGAGGAGAGCCGTCGGGCGACCGGCTGGTGCCGCGCGCGAGCCAGTCGTCTCCGACGAGGCCTTCGTTGACGTCGAGCACACCCTCGTCGAGCACCTCCCGCTCGTCTTCCGCGGGACGTCGCACAACGAGCTCGACCGTTCCCTCCGCGGTGGGCGACTGCTCGATCTCGGGAAGTCCCGCCTCGAGCTCCGAAACATCCACGTGGACTGCCACTACCCGGGACGGTACCGAACTCCGTGTCCGGCTCGCTATACGCTTCCGCCCGTGGCGCGACGCGAGTACCCGACCGTCCTCGAGCTCGTCGGCCACACCCCGATCGTTCGGCTCGAGCGTCTCAGTCGCGACGTTCCGGGCGAGCTCCTCGCGAAGCTCGAATATCTGAATCCGGGGGGCTCGGTGAAGGACCGGATCGGGCTGGCGATGATCGAAGCTGCCGAGAGGGAAGGGAAGCTTCGACCGGGCGGGACGATCGTCGAGCCGACTTCGGGGAACACCGGCGTCGGCCTCGCCATCGCAGCTGCGTTGCGCGGCTACCGCTCCATCTTCGTGATGCCGGACAAGATGAGCCAGGAGAAGATCTCCATGCTCCGCGCGTACGGCGCCGAGGTCGTGATCACGCCCACGGCAGTCGACCCGCACTCGCCCGAGAGCTACTACTCCGTCTCCGACCGGCTCGCCGAGGAGATCCCCGGCGGCTTCAAGCCCGACCAGTACTCGAACCCGTCGAATCCACAGGCTCATTACGAGACGACGGCTCCCGAGCTCTGGGAGCAGACTGACGGAGGCGTGATCGACGCCATCGTCATCTCCGTCGGGACGGGCGGGACCATCACGGGGGTCGGGCGGTACTTCAAGGAGCAGGGATCCAAGGCGAGGATCGTTGCCGTCGATCCCGAGGGCTCGGTCTTCACGGCCGACGAGGAGCACCCCGAAGGGCCGTACCTCGTCGAGGGAATCGGCAAGGAGTGCTGGCCGGACACGCTCGACCCGGAGGTAGTGGACGAGTGGGTGCGGGTGTCCGACCGGGACTCGTTCCTCACTGCACGGCGGCTGGCGCGCGAAGAGGGCTTGCTCGTGGGAGGGTCGACGGGGTCGACGGCCTGGGCGGGCATGCAGGTTGCGAAGTCGCTCGGGCCCGACGCGCGTGTCCTCATGCTGTTCCCGGACAGTGGCCGCTCGTACCTCTCGAAGTTCTACGACGACAACTGGATGATCCAGTACGGGTTCGTCGAGCGGACGACGCCGCCCCCTGCGGTCGAAGAGGTGCTCCGTTTCCGCCGGGTCGGCCATGAGGTTCCGGATCTGGTCACGATCGGCTCGCACGAGAAGGTCGGCGCGGCGATCGAGGTGATGCAGCAGTACGGCATCTCGCAGGTGCCGGTCGTCAGAGCCGAGCCCGTCGACTCTCTCGCCGACGTCGTGGGGTCGCTGCACGAGCGCGGCCTTCTCGAGCGCGTCTTCCGGAACGCCGACGCGCTGAGCGAGGACGTTGCGGTCGCGATGCAGCCGCCGCTCCCAGCGGTCGATGCCGACTCGTCGGTGGACGAGGTCTACGAGGGGCTATCGGGTGGCTCGGGCGCCGTCGTCGTCGTGAGCAAGGGCAAGCCCTCGGGGATTCTCACGCGCTCTGATCTGCTGGAGTTCCTCGCGGCGCGACGCTCGCACGTGGACCTCTAGCGGGCGACTCGGCTCGAATCGCGACGTACACGGCGCCGACGACGACGAGCGCGCCCACGAGGGTCAGCGGGCTCGGGCGCTCGCCGAGGAAGATCATGCCCAGTGCGATCGCGACGAGGGGGTTCACGTACTGGTGCGTGACGACGAGCGAGATCGGGGCGACGCGCAGGAGCCAGGCGTACGCAGTGAAGCCCACGAGTGAGCCCATCACGACGAGGTACACCCAGGCCAGGACCGAATCGAGCGCGAAGGTGCTCGAGCCGAGCTCGCTCCACTCTCCGAAAGCCAGAGACGCCAGCAAGAGGGCGACACCGCCGATCCCCATCTCGTAGACGGCCGTCACGAAGGGGTTCCGTGGCAACGGGAGTCGCTTCGAGAGAAACGAGCCGAGTGTCCACGAAGCCGACGCGCTGATCATCACGGCGAGGCCGAGCGCGGTGGAGCCTGCGCCAAGGCCGGGCGCGACGACGAGGAGGAGCCCGATCAGACCCGTGAGCGCGCTCAGGCGGGTTGCGCGGGCGGGGTTCTCGCCAGAGAGGAGCCGGAGGCCGATGATCTGCAGCGGGACCGTCCCGGCGATCATCGCCGCGACGCTCGAGTCGATCCTCGTCTCGGCAACGTGGACGAGGCCGACGCCGAGCCCGAGCAGCAGCCCTCCTACGACGAAGGTAGCGCCGAGCTCGCGGCGCGTTACGCGGAGGGACGTGCCGCGCCAGGCCAGGATGGCCGCGAGCAGAAGCGCGGCCGTCAGGAACCTCGACCCCGCGGCGAGCAGTGGCGGGATCGTGTCGACCGCGATCTTGATCCCGAGGTAGGTCGAGCCCCACAGCACGTAGACGACGAGGAGTGCGGCCCAGACGTGTTTGACGGGAGCGGTCATGTGAAGGGGGAACGTGCGACCACGTTCTCCTGTGAGAACGGTCGGCCGAGTGCGCCTACTCCCGTTTTCCGATTCGGGTTGCTACTCGACTCGAGCGGCGTAGCTAATCCCAGCGACGGGACAGACGGAACGCGGCGTTGATGAGCCCGACGTGGCTGTACGTCTGGGGGAAGTTGCCGCTCTGCTCGAGCGTGTCCGGAAGCAGGTCCTCGCTGTAGAGGCCGAGCCCGTTGTCGAGGGAGAGCAGCCGCTCGAAGAGCTCCCTCGCCTCGTCCGTCCTGCCGATCATCGCGAGTGCCTCGACGAGCCAGAACGTGCACACAGTGAATGCGGCGTGGGTCTCGCCGAAGTCATCCGTCGCGCTGTACCTGCGGAGCAGGCCGCCGTCGACCGCGAGAGAGGCCCTGATCGCGTCGACGTGAGTAGCGGCGCGCGGGTCGTCCGGCGCGAAGTAGCCGAGCTGGACGGCGAGCAGGAGCGATGCGTCGAGCTGCGGCTCGCCGGCGACCTGCGTCAGGGCGCCGATGTCCTCGTTCCAGCAGCGTGTCTCGAGCACCTCTGCGGCCCGGCGCTCGATCTCTCGCGCCCTCGAGGCGAGCTCGTCCGCTTCGAGGGCTTCCGCCACCTCGACCGCACGGCGAGCGCCTGCCCAGTGCATGAGCACCGAGAAGCTGTGGAGCCTCGACCTGCCACGGAACTCCCACAAGCCCGCGTCGGGCTCCTCGAGCCTCGCCTCGATCTGGTCGAGCAAGCCTTCCACGATGTCGACTGCCGTCGCGGGTGGGATCTCGCCGACGAACCTGGTGTCGAGGAAGAGCCGGCTCACCCCGAGCACCATCTCGCCGTAGACATCGTTCTGAACGTGCTCGAACGCCTGGTTTCCGATGCGGACCGGCCCGTCGCCGTTGAAGCCCGAGAGGTGCTCGAGCACGCGCTCGGTCGCCTCCGAGTCGCCGTTGATCCGGTACGCCGGTTGCAGGACGCCGTCTCGCTGCTCGACCACGTTGCGGAGGTACGCGAGGAAGAGCTCCATCTCCCCGGAGTGGCCGAGCCGCTCGAGCGCGTGCAGCGTGAAGTACGCATCGCGGAGCCAGCAGAAGCGGTAGTCCCAGGTGCGTCCGGAGCCGGGGTACTCCGGGATGCTCGTCGTCGTCGCGGCGAGGAGGGCGCCCGTGTCCTCGTACTGGTGGAGCTTGAGCGCGAGCGCCGAGCGGATCACCTCGTGCTGGTACTCGCGCGGTACGCGCGTCCCCTTGACCCAGCCGCGCCAGTAGTCGAGCGTCCGCTCGAGGAAGCGCTCCGCGGTCTCCTCGAGGCCGACTTCGAGCGGCTCCCCCCACGTCAGGACGAGGTGTCGGTCCTGCTCGAGGAGAAACGGGCGCTCGTCCTCGACGTACGTCAGCGGGACGTTCGTCGTCAGCCGGACCGGCGTCGGAAAGCCCGTGTACTCGATGTGGTTCGATGCTCGCCAGGATGTGACCTCTGCGAGGCCGTACTGGTATGCGGGCCGGCACCTCACGCGCGCCTGTGGCTCGCCGGACAGCGGCCGCATGATCCGCACGAGCATGGAGGGCTTGAAGAAGCGGTCGTAGAGGTGGAAGCGAGGCGCGAAGTCGATGAGCTCGAATGCACCGCTCGGGCCGTGAAACACCGTCCGCAGCACGTTCGTGTTCTCGATGTACTCCTGGCGGATCTCCTCGGCTCCGACGCCCTCTACCACGAAGGCTCCGGCGCGCTCGCGGTCGAGCAGCGGGCCGAAGACGAAGCTCGAATCGGGACGCGGCCAGCAGAGCCACTCCACCGATCCGTTCCGGAGGAGCGCGCTGTAGGAGCAGTTGCCGATGATGCCGAGACCCTGGGACATGGTGAGAAGCTATTGCGAGGACGCGTAGGTTGTACCTACTAACCGGCCGGAAGGAGGACGAGCTGGCGCGGCAAACGGAACAGCAGTCTCTCGTCATTGCGAGCAATCGTCTCCCGGTTCGGCTCTCGGTCGCGGGCGACGGCTTCGACGTCCAGCGGAGCGTCGGCGGCCTCGCTGCTGCGCTGACGGCGATGCGGCAGGGCGACCCGACGTGGATCGGTTGGCCGGGCGCCGTCATCCCGGAAGCCCTGCAAAAGCGGGTCAGCCGTCGCCTGGCGAAAGACCGGCTCTTCCCGGTGTACCTCTCCGCCGACGAGGAGGAGGACTTCTACGGTCGGGTTTGCAACGACACGCTCTGGCCGCTCTTCCACTACTTCCAGGGGCGGTTGCGCATCACGCCGGAGGCCTGGCAGCGCTACGTCGAGGTCAACGAGCGATTCGCGGACGCGATCCTCGAGCACTGCGAGCCGGACTCACGGGTGTGGGTGCACGACTTTCACCTGATGCTCGTCCCCGCGATGCTCCGGCGACGAGCGCCCGGCCTCTCGATCGGGTTCTTCCTCCACATCCCCTTCCCGTCGTCCGAGATCTACCGGTTGCTCCCGGCGCGAGCCGAACTGCTCCGGGGCGTCCTCGGCGCGGACTACGTCAGCTTCCAGGTAGGCGACTATGCGCGGCACTTTCGCTCGTCGTGCCTGCGCATTCTCGGTATCGACTCGCACCCCGACTGGCTCGAGCTCGACGGGCGGCGCGTCGGGATCGGCGTCGATCCGATCGGGATCGACGTCGAAGGCTTCCGGCAGGTGATCGCCGAGGCCGAGACGGCACGGCTCCTCGCCGATCTCGAGAAGCAATACGAGGGCCGACGGCTCGTTCTCGGGGTCGAGCGGCTCGACTACACGAAGGGGATCCCGCAGAAGCTGCATGCGTTCGAGCGCTTCCTCGAGCAGGACCCGGAGCGCGCGCGGACGACGACGATGATCCAGGTCGTCGTGCCGTCCAGGCTCGAGAGCCCCGAGTATCGGGCGCAGCGCGACGAGATCGAGCTCCTGATCGCCCGTATCAACGGGCGGTTCGCTCGACCGGGCATCACGCCGGTCGAGTACATGCACCGCGACATCTCCAAGCCCGGGCTCGTCGCGCTCTACCGGCGCGCCGACGTGATGATGGTCACCGCGTTGAGGGACGGGATGAACCTCGTGGCCCAGGAGTTCGTCCTCTGCCAGTCGGAGCCGGGGCTTCCGAGCCGTTGGCGTGGTGCGTTGCTGCTCTCGGAGCTCGCGGGCTCGGCGCAGGTTCTGCCCGGCGCTCTGCTCGTCAACCCGTGGGACGTGGACGGCGTCGTCGAGCACCTTGCCACCGCCCTCGGGCTCCCCGCACGGGAGCGCCGGCGTCGGCTCGAAACCATGGCCGACCGCGTCGAAGCGCTCGACGTCCCGCTCTGGGCGGAGAAGTTCCTCACGCGCATGACTCAGTACTCACGTCGCGATCGACGCACGCGTCGTCCACCTGACGTCGATCCCGACCTCGAAGCGCGGCTCCAGCGCCGATTCAGGCGAGCCCGCCAACGGACGATCCTGCTCGATTACGACGGGACGTTACGCGAGTTCGAACGCCACCCCGACCTCGCCATCCCGACGCCCGAGATCCGCTCGCTCCTGAGATCGCTTGCAGCGCTTCCGGCGACGACCGTCCACATCGTGAGCGGCCGCCGCAGCAGGAACCTCGAGCAGTGGTTCGGGCGGCTACCGGTCTATCTCTCCGCCGAGCACGGCTACCTCGCCCGCTCGCCCGGCGGGACCTGGCGGACCCTTGTCGAGCTCGACCTCAGCTGGCTTCGACCGGTCGAGCGGCTCCTCCGACGAGTGGCCGCCGACGTCCCGGGCGCGCATGTCGAGCGAAAGTCGTGCAGCGTCGCCTGGCACTATCGCCAGGCGGAGCCGGAGTACGGCTCATGGCGAGCGCGGGAGCTACTCAACGACCTGCACCAACATCTTGCAGGAGCACCCGCCGAGATCCTCGCCGGGCACCAGGTCGTCGAGGTGCGAGCGCTCGGGGTCGACAAGGGTCTCTACGTGCGAAGCCTCTTCCCGAACGGGAAGGAGTCGACGCACTTCGTGCTGGGTCTCGGTGACGACCGGACGGATCACGATCTCCTGGACGCGCTTCCATCCGGGTCGGTCGCAGGGCACGTCGGCGGGCTTCTCCCGAGCACGAGCGCAAGTGGCGGTCGGCGCCTGGACATCCACATCGTGGGGCCCGGGGAGGTTCGAGCGCTTCTCGGTCATCTGGCGTCTGCGGTCACGGTGCCGACCGGCGCGGCTTCGCAGACGTAGTGCTGCGCGGTCGTCGTTACGCCGCGACCGGCGTCACGCGGTCGAACGCCGCCGCATGGCCCCTGGCGTTCGCCTCGCGGAGCTCGTCTTCGTCCAGCGCACCGATACGCAGGAGGAGCTCGAACTCGTCGCGGAGATGCGTCCGCATCATCTCCGGTCCGTCCGTCGCGATCGTGAAGGCCACTCCGTGCTCGACGAACCGGCGAATCGTGTCGCGCACGGCGCTCTCGTCGGGAAGCGCTTTCGTGAGCAGGTTGGAGGTCGGGCAGATCTCGAGCACCGTGCCGAGCTCGTTCAACGCGCGCATGAGCTCAGGGTCCTCGGCGGCAAGGATCCCGTGGCCGATTCGCTCCGGGCGGAGGCGCTCGATGACCTCTCCGAGTTCCTCGCGACCCATCTCTCCGCCCTCTTCGCCGACGTGGATCGTCACGCCGAGCCCGGCTTCACGCGCTGCCTCGACCATCGGGGCGATCTGCCCATAGTCGTAGCGAGCCCCTTTGAGGCGAGGGCCGGCGATGTCCACGCCGACGATGCCTCGGCTCGACCACCGGATCGCCTTCTCGACGATGATCTCGTTGAGCCGGCGGTCGAACGTGCGATCCATCATCAAGATCAGGCCGGCACGGACCTGTGGGTACTCGAGGCTCGCCCGATCGAGGCCGCGGATCGCCGCGAGGATGATGTGATCGAGGTCGCGCTCGCCTCCGCGGTTCCGCTTCATCGGGTTGAAGCGGAGCTCGAGCGTCGTGATCTGCTGCGAGCGGTATGCGCCACCGATCGCCCCGTGGACCGATCGCTCGACCGCGATCGGCGAGGACTGGATGAGCTCTGTCCAGTGGTAGATCTGGTCGAGCTCGTCGAGACCCTGCACCCCCCGCGGGTCGGATACGGTGACGAGCGCGTCGAACTCCCAGTAGTCCTTGACGGGGAGCGCGATCCCCTGCTCGTGGGCGAGGCTCCAGAGGATGTCCGACGCCACGGAGCCGCCGAGGTGGGTGTGGAGCTCCGCGAGGCCCTCGTCCGCGAGGATCATCCGGCGAGTCTACGCTCGAGCCGCCGCTCGCTCAGCACGGCGTTGAGCGATGCGGCGAGCTCGACCGCCCTCCCCATGAGGAAGAAGCTGAAGAGGAGGCCCGCGGCCACGCCGAGCACGCCGTAGGTCTCCTCCTTGCGCGTTATCCAGGGGAACAGCACGAGCGAGTTGAAGAGCCCGATCGCCGTCATCGCTACCCCGATGAGCAGCGAACCGGGCACGAGAGCTGTCCAGCGTTCCGCTGCATGCGGGAGCAACCACCAAGAGAGCGCGACGAAGAACACGGGCAGCAACGCGTAGACGCCGACTCCCGCTAAGAGGTCCACGGGCAGCCCGAGTCGTGCGCGGATGACAGAGGCCGACGATGCGGCGATCGCGAAGCTGACTATCCACGCGAAGAAGAGGAGCGTGGCGCGCGGAGGGTTGGCCGGTGGCCGTACCGGCAGCCGCCATGCGAGCGCGGTCACCGCGCGCAGAGCGCGCAGGAGTGCGTATGTCTGGTACATCACGATGAGGAGCCCGGCCGCGAGACCGAGCGCGCGTGCCCATCCCCGGGTGTTCTCGGCCGCTGTGGATACGGAGCTTGCGAAGTAGCCGGTTAGGCCCGCGTCGGACAGGACTCCCGAGCTCGACTCTCCGACCAGATCCGCGATGGTCGCGAGCGTCAGCACGAGTACCAGCACGAGCGGCAGCAGCCAGATGAAGAAGCGATACGCGAGAGCCGCCGCGAGCACGCTTCCGCCGATCGAGGCGTCGCGACGCGAGGTCTGCCAGGCGATCTCCGCCCAGGGGCCGAGCGGCCCCCATGATGTCGCGCGCTCTGCGGCGGCGATCCAGCGCGCGCGTAGACGATCGAGCCAACGGTCTCCCAACGGTCGGTTGGAGAGCTCTGCGAGCTGTGTCGCGAGCGACGTCGGCTCGTCCCGTTCCGGCTCGAATCCGCCCATTCCCACCGGAGCGTATGCGGACGCTCTGGATCGGAGTCGGAGCCACGGTATGGTGAGCAGGTGGACGTCTTCGACCGCATTCAGGACTTCTCTCCCGAGGTCGCCGAGCTGCTCGAGCACGGCGAACGGGAGGGATGTCTCAACCTCTCGGAGGTCGAGGACGTCGTCGATCGCCTCGAGCTCGACGAGGACGCGGTAGCTGCCCTCCATGAAGAGCTCGACCGGCGCGAGATCGACGTCTCTGATGACTGCGTTCGCGAGGAGGCTCGCGAGCCCGAGTACACGAACGGGTCGCTCGCGACCTCGACGGCTGACAGCTTGCAGCTGTTCCTGAACGAGATCGGGAAGTACCCGCTGCTCACCGCGGCGGAGGAGGTCGAGCTCGCGAAGCTGATCGAGCGAGGCGACCTCGAAGCGAAGGAGCGGATGATCAACTCGAACCTGAGGCTCGTCGTCTCCATCGCGAAGCGGTACCAGGGCCATGGGCTGTCCCTGCTCGACCTGATCCAGGAGGGCGTCATCGGGCTCATCCGCGCCGTCGAGAAGTTCGACTGGCGCCGCGGATTCAAGTTCTCCACGTATGCGACGTGGTGGATCCGGCAGGCGGTGCAGAGAGGCGTGCAGAACCGCGCTCGCACGATCCGGGTGCCCGTGCACGTCGCGGATCTGGAGCGCAGGGCATCGCGTGTGGAGCGCGAGTTGACGGGGAAGCTCGGCCGGCATCCAACGGAAGACGAAGTCGCGGCGGAGGCGAAGATCCCGCTCGAGCGATTACGCGAGGCGCGCGAGGCGCTGCGCACGATCACGAGCCTCGATCGCCCGATCGGCGAGGACGGCAGCGCCACGTTCGGCGATCTGATGGCGGGTGAGAGTGGCGACTTCGCCAGCGAGCTGGCCGTGGATCTCGGCGACGGCGCACTCGAGCGCGCGCTCGAGTCGCTCCCCGAGCTCGAGCGGCGCGTCATCGAGCTGCGCTTCGGCCTGGGCGGGCAGGAGCCTCAGTCGATCGAGTCGGTTCGAAAGGAGCTCGGTGTGTCCCGCGAGCGGCTACGGCGACTCGAGCACGACGCGCTCGAGCGGCTCTCCTGGATGCGCGAGCTCCAGGAGCTCCACGAAGCCGCCTAGTCGTTTGGCTGGTCGGGCGTCGTCGCTCGACGAGAACCTGAGGACGACTGGCGAGCCGAGTCAGACGATGCTCTAGCGAGAGCACCGTGGCGCAGCCTGCCGTCATTCCGCCTGAGCCCTAGCCCGGGCTGGCGACTATCACCACGAGATCTCGGTGAGCCCAGGTGACCTCCGGGAACAGGCGCGCGGCTTCCAGCCAGGCGAGCTGCTCGTCGAGCTTGCTGGGGTGGTCGACCTCAGGGTCGATTTCGGTCACGACATACGAGGGATCGACCGGCTCCACGACGTCGGCGAGGACGAAACGGCCGGCCGGGTCGAGCGTGCTGGCGATGCGTTGGAAGAGACCGGCCTTGCCTGTGCCTTCGAGGTGATGGACTGCAAGAGCCGATACGACGAGGTCGAAAGGCCCCTCCGGCAAAGGATCCTCCAGTCGACCCACGAGCACCCTGACTCGATCGGAAGGCAGGCTGTCAGGGGCGACGTTGACCATTCCGGGGCTCGCGTCGATGCCGATTAGCTGCGCATCGGGGTGTCTGTCGAGTACGCGCCGAGCCGTCTCGCCTGTCCCGGTCCCGAGCTCGAGAACCGACTTGGCGCCCACACCCGTCGCGGCCAAGGTCTCGTCCTGCAAGCGGTCGTAGCCAGGTACGGCCTCACGCATCATCGACAAGTAGCTCTCCGGCGTGAAGTGATAGTCACGCATCGGTCACGAGCCTAAACGGGTGGATATCCCGGTACCAGACCTCCGCTCCGGAGCGCGAGGCTCCACGCTACGTTCGCTCCAGGCGTCGCTGCACCTCAGCCTCAAGCGACATTCCCGCACACTCGCCCATCTGTGCGTCATATCGCCGGGGCCGCGTGAGAAGGCGACGCTACTCGCCGGTGAAAAGTGTCAGCTGCATCCCGTCCGGCGCACGCACGCGCGCATTCCGATCGCCCCAGGGCGTGGTTACGGGCATCGCGACCTGCTCGCCGCCGGCGTCGACGAGCCGGCGCGCTGTCTCTGCACTATTGGCCACTTCGAGCGCGAGGCGCACCGGTCCTGAGACCCGGCCGCCAGCTTCGACTGCGTCGACTGTCTCAGCCTGTGGCTCGTCAAGGAGCTCCAGCGTGGCGCGCCCTGCCTCGAGGACAACAACCCGTCCGGTCTCGGAGCTCCAATCTGCGAGCTGCTCAAGCCCGAGCGCATCGCGGTAGAAGCGAAGCGCCTCCTCGAAGTCCGCCACGGTGAGCGCGACCCGTAGCTCCGTGATTGCGGCCACGTTCGTGTAACGCAGGCGCGACGGAGAACCTTCCCGCAGTCGCTCTTCAAGGGCCATTTCTGATCACTCGCCCAGGCGACAGCAACCTATCTCGCGGAGTAGCGCGCTGTCGTTTTGTATGGCAGAGCTATGCGAGACCACGCGCTACCCACGCGTGCGCTGTCAGCAGGAACGGTGCGGTAGGGAGCTTCGCGCGACAGCGTTCCCGGAGCTGAATCTGTAGTGCGGAGTCGAGTCCGGCGACATAGGTTCCGGCGGGCCCGACGCCGAACGTGAGCGGCTCCCACCAGTCTTCGAAGCTCGAATGCTCAACGCGGATCGAGTGAGTCGCCTCCTCGATCTCCACCAGTCCGGCAGCGTCGAACAACTCCGCGAGATGGCCTTCGCGAACGCCTGCGAGGTGGGACTCGTCGACGAGGTCGCGGTCGAGCTCGCGCGCTGCATCCCAGAGCATGCTGACCGGGCCTCGGCCGCCGGCGTAGTCCCAGACCGACGCCGCCACGACACCGCGCTTCCGGGTCACACGCACCATCTCGGCCACTCCCGCCTCGGGGTCCTCCATGAGAAGGACCACCAGCTGCGCCAGGGTCGCGTCGAACTCCGCGTCCTGGAACGGCAACTGCTCGGCGGCTGCACGCCGCACGTCGACGCCAGGATGACGCTCCTCCACCGCGGCGACGAAAGGCTCCGATGGATCGATGGCAGAAACCGCTGCCGCACCGAGTCGCTTGACCAACTCGGCTGTCAATGCGCCTGGGCCGCATCCGACGTCGAGCACTCGTTGACCCGCGGAGACCGTTGCGAGATCGGCCAGCTGAGGCGCAAGTAGTAGCGAGTACCTGCCCATGTAGCGGTCATACGCGCTGGGATCGACGGTGAAGCTCACAGGCGGGACGCTAACGCCTCTGACGCCTGAGTCACCGTCAAGGGACATTCCTGCACACTCGGGCAGGCCGCGGTCCTTTCGCCGGCCATCCGAATGTGCGCGTTGCACTGCGCAAAACGCCGGGTGGGATACTCGACCGGTGAAGCCCGGCCCCATCCAGTACGCATGGAACGGCGACAACGCCCTGGCGTACCAGATCGTCGGCGAGGGACCGATTGACCTGCTCGTCTACTTCGGCTGGATGTCCAACCTCGATGTCCAGTGGGAGAGTCCCTACCTCACGCGCTTTTTGCAGCGCTTGTCCGAGCACGCACGGCTGATCATCACCGATCGGCGCGGTTGGGGATGCTCGGAGCGCTTCTCACCGACGGACGTGCCGCCGCTCGAAACGCTCGCCGACGACCTGGCGGTCGTGCTCGACGCAGCCGAGTCGCGCCGGGCGGTCGTTCTGGCGACTGCGGAGTCGGGGCTGGTCGCCCAGTTCTTCGCCGCCGCTCAACCCGATCGTACGGCCGGCCTCATTCTGCTCGACTCATGGGTGTCGTGGGTCGCGACACCCGAAACACCTTGGATGATCACGGCAGAGGAGTGGGAAGCGTTCTTCGAACGCACCCGCACGGACTGGGGAGTCAGGTTCCTCATCGGCACCGCGCCTGTTCGTGATGACCCTCGCGAGCTGGAGTGGTACTTGCGCTACCAGCGTTCCTGCATGGCCCCCGGCGCGATGGTCGCCGAGGAGCGACGCTTTCTCGCCAGCAGCACTGTTGCCGTCGTGGACTCGATCCACGTTCCGACGCTCGTGGTGAACGTGCTCGATTCGGGCGGGTTCCGCGAGACGGCCGAGTATCTCGCTTCGCGGATCGCAGGCGCTCGGCTGGCGATGCTTGATTTCGAGTTTCAGCTCTGGTGGTATGGGCCAGCCGAGCAGATCGCCGAGGAGATCGGAAAGTTCCTGGCCGGGATCGGCGACGAGCACGCGCTCCTCGATCGCGTCCTGGCGACGGTCATGTTCACCGACATCGTCGGCTCCACCGATCGGGCCGCCGACCTCGGCGATCAGGGATGGAAGGACTTGGTGGAACGACATCACGCGCTCGTCCGTGGACACCTCACCCGCTACCGCGGTGTCGAGGTGGACACCGCGGGTGACGGCTTCTTCGCGACCTTCGACGGCCCAGCCCGCGCTGTCCGCTGCGCCCAGGAGATCGGCAGGGCGGCCGCCGGTATGGGGCTGGACCTTCGTGCGGGCGTGCATACGGGCGAGTGCGAACTGATTGACGGCAAGGCCGGCGGTATCAACGTCATCATCGGAGCGCGAGTCGCTTCGCTTGCCGACGCGGGCGAGGTGCTCGTCACCCGCACGGTGAAAGACCTGGTCGCCGGATCCGGGATCCTGCTTGAGGACCGAGGCGAGCACGAACTCAAGGGCGTTCCCGACCACTGGCGGTTGTACGCAGCCACCTAGCGCTTGTCGTCACGCGGAGCCGCTGCGCTTCAAGGGACATTCCCGCACACTCGGGCACGGCACAGGTCTATCCTCGGAGATATGGCTGGGACGCGTTGGCCCTTCCTGCTGTCGGTCGTCTCGTTCGTCGGTGCGGCACTGCTCGCCCTCGGTCTTCCGAGCACTTGGCCACTTCTCGTTGCGCGGATCGTTCTCATTTGCCTTGGAGTCGCTCTGCTCGTGATCGGCCTCCGGCAACGGAAGCTCCGAAAGCGCCGGAATGGTGGCCAGGCGGATGGGGTTGGGCCGGTATAGGCTGGACGCGGCTCGGCGCGCCCTACGCGCTCGAGGGACACTCCCGCACACTCGCCCAGGTCTCAGTCCTAAGGCCTGAGGGCGTCATTCCGGAACACTCGCGCAGGCGACGGCGAATACACCGGGGAGCCCGGTCTACTCCTGGCACCAGATGTCGCGCTGTTCGCTCACCAGCCCCTCGGCATCGAACCGAAGGAGCGAGACCCCGACAAGGTTCTCGTAGCGGCCGTCTTTGAGTAGGACTCGCGAACGCCACTCGACGACGACACGATCTCCGTCTACGACAGGATCGGCAAACTCAGGATCTGCTGACGCTTCGTCGGCGAAGACACGCGCGACGTATTCGCGAGCGGGCTCAGGATCGCGAAACGGATGGGACTGGAAGTGTGCGTTCTCCCCATAGAGAGCCCCGATAGCGGCGGAGTCGTGCGTGCTCCAAGCGTGTTGCCAGGTGTTGGCCCAATGCCGTGCCGCTCTGCTCGTATCCATGGGACCGAGGTTAGGCCATGACCGCCGCTCATGCCCTGGAAACGTGACGTCTCGTGGGTGGAGGACGAGCGCGCATCGGTTACGCTCGCCGTCGTGCCGGAGTACACCGTCAAAGCCCTTGACGAGTTGACCTGGCCAGCGTTCGCCGCGCTGGTGGAACGCAATAACGGGATCTTCGGGGGCTGCTGGTGCATGGGGTTCCACGAAGACAGTAAAGGCACGGTGCCCCCCAAGCGCGAGCGGAAGCTGGCTCGCGTCCGAGCAGGCACGGCGCATGCAGCCCTCGTGTTCGATGGGGACAACTGCTTGGGCTGGTGCCAATTCGGCGTGCCCGACGAGGTGCCGAGGATCAAGAACCGCGCCGCGTACGAGAAGGGCCTGACGGCATTGCCGGACTGGCGGATCGCGTGCAACTTCGTCGGCAAGGGGCACCGGCGCGGGGGTGTCGCCACCGCGGGACTCGCGGGTGCGCTCGACCTCATCGCGGATCTCGGCGGCGGGAGGGTGGAGGGCTACCCAGAGGACGCAGGCTCCGTTCCTGCGGGCTTTCTCTTTCACGGTGCTCTGTCGACGTACGAGAGGCTCGGATTCGTCCGCGACCGTAAGATCGGCAAGCACCGCTGGGTCGTTGCGAAGGTGGTCGAGCCGAACTCGTAGCCGACGTAGCGGCGCTCAGGGAACATTCGCGGACGCTGGCGCAGGTCTCAGACCTTTCCCCCGAGTCGGCCTGACGCACTCTGCTGCGTCACCGTTGTCCGCCGCTGAGAACACTACGGAGCAGGCGGCGGGATGGGAGTCCGAGCGGCCAGCTGCGGCCTTCAAGCGACATTCCCGATCACCGGCGCAGGCCACGGGCGCCACGCCGCTTCCGCGTAGGGTCGTTCGGTTCGACGATCAACGTCCGAGGCGTGACGGGTTGGGAACGGTGGTCCGGCGTTCGTCTCCGCCAATCGCCAGGGGTCAGCTTCCGCTCTGTACGGGTTCGCGCGCAGCAAGTTGTTCGAGCGTCTCGACGGCTTGCTGTGGGTCGGGCATCGCGTCGAACTCGTTCTTGATGCGGTGTGCTGCCTCTCGGAATGTGCCGTCGTGCAGGAGCATCCGAACGGCGTCGCGAGCCGAGTCGGCGCTAAGGCGATCAGGCATGAGCTGGACTGCGGCGCCTGCCGCGACGGCGCGGTCGGCGTTGTAGAAGTGGTCGGCGCCTTGGGGGACGATGAGGAGCGGCAGGCCGAACGCGAGCGCACCAAGGGTCGAGCCGGCGCCACCGTGCGTCACGACAGCAGAGCAGTGAGGGAGCACGAGCTCTTGCGGGATGTACCGGTGCACGTGGATGTTCGACGGCTGCCGGCCGAGCATCGCAGGGTCGTTTTGCTTGCCTACCGTGACGACGACGTTCAGCGCTTCGTCGCGGAGGCCGTCGAGCAGCGCTCGGAACACGTCGAGGTTGTGGTTGTAGACGGTGCCTAGCGTGACGTAGACGATCGGCATGTCGCGCAGCGCATCGAGCCACGGGAGCTGTGTCGCCGAAGGCTGAGTCTCGACTATGCGGATGCCCTGCACAGCACCCGCAATCGCTCCGGGTACCTGAACGCTTGGTGGGCACACGTCGAGGTACAGGTAGCGGTAGAAGCCACCGAGGGGGTGCGGCGCGAGGCCGTGCGAGCTCCAGAAGGGGGCAGCGGCCTCGCCGGCGGCACGGATCACGTCGTTCTGGATCGCGGGTCCGTAGCTGTGCTCTACGTACGGGATGCCGACCACGGTCGCGACGAGCGGTGCGGCGAACTCCGCGACGTCGTGTACGACAACGTGCGGGGACCACTGCTCAACGACTTTGAATAGGTCACTCGCACGCGGCTCCAGCTCGACCCGGACGAAGAGCTCCGTGAAGATGAAGGGGCGGACTTGCGCAGGAGGAAGCGAGGCAGCGAGTTCTCGAATGCGGCGTGCAAGCGGCTCCACGGAGTCCGGGGCCAGCCCGACGCGAAACGCCGTGAAGCCTTCCGCTTCGGCTTCGCCGACGACAGGCTCGCCCGACGCAAACGCCACGTCATGTCCTGCTTCAACCAGCGCACGTGCGAGCGGCAGCATCGGCCGATAGTGACCCGTCAACGGTCGGCAGGTCAGGAGCGCACGCATCGCACAAGGCTATCCCGAGCTGCCTCGGCTGCTCGAAGCGCCACCCGTGCGCGGCTGCCTGGGTCGATCCGTATTTGAGCCTAAGCGACAGTCTTCATTCAGCCCGTGCGCGCCCAGGGGCGGGGATCCGGCAGCGGGGTCAGGACCGGCTCGACCTGATCGCGCAGATGCTCGAACGCTGGCGGGAGGACGAGTGACTCGCCAAGGTGCTCCGCGTCCTCGTCGACGGCGAAGCCCGGGCCGAGGGTCGCGATCTCGAAGAGCACACCGCTCGGCTCGCGGAAGTAGATCGAGCGGAACCAGAACCGGTCGATGATCGGGGACGGGCGCATACCGGCCGCCGTGACTCGCTCGTGCCAGCTCCCGTGGTCCTCCATGGTCGACGACCAGGCGACGTGGTGGACCGTGCCTGCGCCTCCCAGGCCTCGTGCTTCGGGAGGCGGGTCGTACGCGTACAGCCCGCCGCGGGTCGCACCGCGTGCCTCCCAGGCGTTCTCCCCGGACGCCGAGCAGCCGAGCGTGCTTTCGAGAAGAGCGCGGCTTCGTTCGGGCTGGCTCGCGAACGCGCGCACCGAGCCGAATCCCTGCAATGCGAGCTCGGCGGGGATCTCGGGGTGCTCGGCGACGAGCGGCTCGTCGGTTGTGTCGGCAACGAAGAGCTCATGCCGCAAACCTTCTGGATCCTCGAACGCGAGCAGGGCGCCCTCCCGCTCGAGTGTTTCCGTCTCCGGCGCGAGACGCTGCTCCCAGAAGTCGAGTGAGTCCTCGGAGCCGACGCGCCAGCCGACCGAATGGATCATCCCGTCGCCTGCCCGTCCTCGCGGGACGCCGGGGTACTCGAAGAACGTGATGTCGCTCCCGGGCGTGCCTCTCTCATCTGCGTAGAACAGGTGGTAAACGGTCGGGTCGTCCTGGTTCACGGTCTTCTTGACCATCCGCAATCCGAGCACGCGGGTGTAGAAGTCGACGTTGCGCGGGGCGTCGCCTGTGATGCAGGTCACATGGTGGATCCCGTGGAGAGGCATCGCCCGGAGCGTACCCCGCGATAGGCTCCGCCCGTGAAGATCGGGATCGTCGTCCCGTTCTCCTGGTCGTTCTGGGGGGCCGTCGTCGAGCATGCCGAGTTGCAGGCGGCCGCCCTCGAGGAGATGGGCCACGACGTGCGCCTGATCATGGGGAACGATCCGCCAGGGCAGTTCACACGCGTCCTGCACCCTCGGGTCGGACGGCACGGAGAGGCGCCTGCGAACGTGATCCCGGTCGGCCGCTCGGTCATCGTTCCCGCAAACGGCTCCCTGCCGAACATCGTTCTCTCGCCGCGCACGTTCGGTCGGATTCGCCGGACACTCGAGCGCGAGCGCTTCGATGTCCTTCATCTCCACGAGCCGATGACGCCCGCGATCTGCGTCATAACGCTCATTCTCGCGAGGACCCCGATGGTGGGGACCTTCCACGCGTCGGGCGACCTCGGCTGGATGAGGTTCGGGACGCCCGTCTGGGGGTTCCTGCCGGAGCGCCTCGACCACCGGATCGCCGTCTCCGAGCGTGCACGTGTGTCGCAAGAGCGCTGGTTGCCGGGCGAGTACGAGGTCGTGCCGAACGGCGTGCTCGTTCCGGACTCCGCTCCGGTCGGAGGACGGGAGCATCGCGTCGTCTTCGCCGGCCGTCAGGAGTCGCGCAAGGGGCTCCAGGTGCTTCTCGCGGCCTGGCCCGACATCCACCGCCGCTCCGGGTTGCGGCTCACCGTCGCGGGCGCGGATCCGCTCGCGGTGAGGCTTCTCCTGACGCGACTCCGCGTCCCCGACGACGGCATAGACATCGTCGGCTTCCTGAGCCAGGACGAGCTGACCGCGACGCTGCTCCGGTCGAAGGCGCTCGTGGCGCCGTCGCTCGGTCAGGAGAGCTTCGGGATGGTGCTCACGCGGGCATTCGCGTGCGCCCTGCCGGCTGTCGCCTCGGACATCCCGGGGTATCGGGAGGTTCTCGACCCCGCTGCGTCCGTCTCGGTGCCGCCCGGTGACGCGAAGGCCCTGGCGGACGCGGTCTGCGCACTCGTCGAGGACGAAGCTCGCCGCGAGCGGCTCGGCGAGGGTGCGCGAGCGCTCGCCGTCGAGCGCTACTCCTGGTCGCGCATCGCAAAGCGCCTGTCCGAGATCTACGAGCAGGTCACCGACGTCGAGCGGGGAGCAGCCCGGGCGGCATGACGGTATTGCGCTCTTTCAAGAGCGGATGGGTGCAGGGCTTGGCGATGGCGCTCATGTTCGCGATCGCAATGGTCTTGATCTGGTGGCGAGGGCCCGAGTGGGGCAGCGTCCTCGAAGCCTTCCGCTACGTCGTCTGGAGCTGGATCGTCCTCGCCTTCCTCCTCAACGTCGTCTCGACGATCTTCCGCGCCCTTTCGTGGCGGTTGACGATCAGGCAGGCGCTTCCCGCGGAGAATCAGCCACGCCTCGTCCATGTGCTGTCCGCGTTCGGCGTCGGCCTCTTCGCGAACGCCGCGCTCCCGGGGCGGCTCGGTGAGCTCGCTCGTGTGGCGACGCTTCGGCGGCACCTCCCGGGTGCGCCTCCGGGGACGACCGCCACCCTCGTCGGCACCGTGTTCGCGCACCGGCTCTTCGATCTCGTTCCCGCGACGATTCTCGTCATCTGGGTGCTCGCGACGGCCGAGGTGCCACACTGGGCCGTCGGCGCGTTCCTGATCGCGGCCGGGGTGGGGTTCGCGCTCTTCACGATCGCCTGGCTCGGGGCACGCCGGCACAATCGCCCGATGGTGGACGAGGGCATGGGCAGCTTCCGCCGGCTGCTCGTCATGGCGCGGCAGGGGCTCTCCGTGCTCAATGCACCGGTGGCGCTCGCAGGGGCGATCTTCCTCCAGTGCCTCGGCTGGCTCATGCAGCTCCTCGCAGTCTGGGCGGCGATGCAGGCGTTCGCCATCGACGCGCCCCTACCCGCAGCGGGGCTCGTGCTCGTGCTCATGAACATCGCGACGATCGTCCCGCTCTGGCCCGGAAACGTCGGTCTCGTCCAGGCCGCAGTGGCGCTGCCGCTGCGGAACTACGGTGTGCCCTACTCGACCGGGTTCGCGTACGGCCTCGCGCTCCAGGCGCTCGAGATGGCATGCGGGGTCAGTCTCGGTCTGCTCGCGCTCGCGCGCGAGGGCATCTCACTGGCGATGCTGCGGCGGATGCAAGACGACGAAGCCTCCGCGGAGAACGCCGTCGAGGGCGTTCAGGAGATGACGCGCGAGATCGCGGAAGAGCCGGTGCCCGCGGACGAGCCTGAGCAAGCGCCCGAGCAAGAAGCTGTTCCTGAGAGCGCTTCTCTCACCCGCTAGCCTCAAGGGCGTCCTCCCGGCCACCACGGCAGCCGCGGCACTCGCCGTCGGCCTGCGCGGCAAAGGCGCCGAGGCTGACGAGCTTCCGGTCGCGGACGGTGGCGAGGGCACGACAGACGTGCTCCGGCTCGCACTCGGCGGCGAATGGCACACGGCCGAGGTCGCGGATCCGCTCGGCAGGCCGGTCGAGGCACGCTGGCTCGTGCTCCCGGACGGGAGGGCGGTGATCGAGGCCGCGGCGGCCATCGGGCTCCCGTTGCTCACCGCCGAGGAGCGTGACCCTTTACGGGCGTCGAGCCGTGGCCTCGGCGAGCTCGTCAGCGCTGCACTCGAGCGAGGACCGTCGTCGCTGGTCGTGACGCTCGGTGGCACGGCGACGGTCGACGGTGGGGAGGGTATGCGGGAGGTCCTGAGCTCGCTTCCGGTTCCGTGCGTCGCCCTCGTTGACGTGCGGACGCGTCTCCGCGACGCCGCGCGGCTCTTCGGCCCGCAGAAAGGGGCCTCGCCGGAGGCCGTCGGTGTTCTCGAGAAGAAGCTCGCCGCGATGGAGGAGCTACGGCCGTACGCCGAGGCGGAGGGCTCGGGAGCCGCAGGCGGTCTCGGCGCGGCGCTTCTCGCGCTCGGTGCGACGCTCGAGCCTGGCGCACCCGCGGTTCTCGACCTCGTCGGCTTCGACGCGCGACTCGAACGGTGCGATGTCGTCGTGACCGGTGAGGGGACGGTCGACGCGACGACGTTGGAGGGCAAGGCTCCGGGAGAGGTCGCGCGTCGGGCGGCTGCCGCAGGGGTCCCCTGCGTCGTCTTCGGGGGACGCGTTGAGGCGGACGTTCCCGGTGCCGAGGTGGTCGCGCTCTCCGGCGACCCCGAGCAGGCAGAGGTAGATCTCGTCGAACTCGGGCGTCGCGTCGGTGCGCGGAGCGAGCCGGGCTAGCGGGACTCAGCTGCTTCGAGGCGATCTGCCATCGCCTCGAGGAGCTTCCACGCGACCGCCGGCCGGGACTCGACGAACGGCCTGAAGACGAACACCGGAAGACTGAAACACGTCAG
This sequence comes from uncultured Actinomycetes bacterium, assembly GCA_963734825.1. Taxonomy (GTDB): domain Bacteria; phylum Actinomycetota; class Thermoleophilia; order Gaiellales; family Gaiellaceae; genus GMQP-bins7. The sequence continues at coordinate 205,702 of CAVTIQ010000007.1, forward strand.
GTCGCTGGCGGCCGTCACCGTCGCGGTCCGCGGGCGTCTGTCGATGAGCGCGATCTCGCCGAAGGAGGCTCCGGGGCCGAGTGTGCCCACCGCCTCACCGTGCACCTCCACGGTCGCCTCACCGCTCTCGACCACGAAGAACACGAGCCCGCCCTCACCCTCGAGCGCGACTGCGTGCCCGGCGGGGAAGCGTCGCTCGTTGAACTCCTCGGCGAGGCTCTCGAGATCCTTGTCCTCGAGAGTCGAGAACAGTGGAATCTGACGGAGTAGGTCAGGCGTCGGCTTTGCCATGGGGCGATTCATACACGATTGACGCCGTCCGAGCCAAGAAGTGTCCGAGCCTCGTCACGTTCCCGCGGGGCGCTCGGAGTCTCCGCGTGCGAGCTCCTCGATCCTGAGCTCGGTCACCTCGAGCCGCTGCACGCAGGCGCGGTAGAGCTCCTCGCCGCGTCGAAAGAGCTCGATCGCGTCGTCGACCGGCACGTCGCCTCGCTCGAGTCTCGTCACGATCTCCTCGAGCTCTCGCTGGAGCTGCTCGAAGGGTTGCTCGTCGCTCACGGACGAACGTCCTCGACGCGTGCGCCGACCCCACCCGATGCGAGCTCGATCTCGAGGCGATCGCCGGGTGACACCGCGGCGGCCTCTCGCAGCGCGCCCCCGCCGCTCCGGACGATCGCGTATCCACGGGCGAGGGTCGCGGCGGGTGACAGCGCCTGCAGTCGCAGGCCGAGATGGTCGAGCGTCGAGCGGCGTCGCTCGAACAGGAGCAGGGGCGCACGCCGGAGCCGCTCGGCGGTGTGACCGAGGCGCTCCGTGTCCCGCTCGAGCCGGGACCGGATCGCGACCTCCAGCCGCCGTCGCGACGCGTCGAGAGCCGAACGCAGCTCGCGAGCATCCGGGACGACGAGCGCCGCCGCTGCGGTCGGCGTCGCAGCGCGGGCGTCGGCGGCGAGGTCGCAGAGCGGCGTGTCCTGCTCGTGGCCGACAGCCGAGACCACCGGGATGCCGCAGGCCGCGACCGCACGGACCACCCGTTCGTCGCTGAACGGGAGCAGATCCTCGAAGTTGCCGCCTCCTCGGGTGACCACGATGACGTCGATCTCCTCGTGCGCTTCGAGTGCGCGCAGCGAAGCCACGATCGCGGTCGGTGCGTGTGCGCCCTGGACGCGTGTCTCGCAGACGACGACCTTCGTCGCCGGGAAGCGTGCGCCGATAGTGGTCACGAGATCTCCGCGTGCCGCCGCGTCTGCCCCGGTGAGGATGCCGACGGCTCGCGGAACCCTGGGCAGGGCGCGCTTCCGGTCCCGGGCGAACAACCCCTCTCCGGCGAGACGGCGCTTGAGCTGCTCGAGCGCCACGAGGTGCTCGCCCAACCCGATTCGCTCGATCGTCGTCGCTCGCAGACCGAGCTGACCGCGTGCCTCGTACAGCTCCGCGCGGCCCTGTACGTGAACGGTTTCGCCCTCCTCGAGTGAGAGCTCGAGGCGGTCGTAGGCATGCCGGGCAATCGTGACGTTCAGGGTCGCGGCGGTCCGGGGATCCTTCAGCGTGACGAAGACGTTCGCCCATGCCTCGCTTCGGCGGAGCTCGGTCACTTCACCTTCCACCCAGACGACCGGCAGGCGTCGCAGGTAGCGCGAGATGCCGATTGCGAACGCCGACACCGGGTAGACCTTGCGGTCGCCGTAGAGAATCGGCTCGACCTTCACACCACGCAGTATCGCGGCGCAGGCGAGCTGTCGAGCTACAAAAGGATCTCTGCGGCGGTGGTCGGATCGCAGCCGCGAGTCAGGATCTCGACGGCGTCGTGGAGGTCGACCTCACTCACGGCGATTCGCTCGGCGAGGTGAACCGGGTAACCCGCCTCGAGCAGGATGTGGAGGCGCCAGCTCTCCACCTTTGCCGGCTCGTTCTCGTTCCAGAGTGGTGTGGTCTCGGTCGTCTCGGCCATGCGGCTCGTCTCTTCGCTGTGACTGAGACGTTCCCTGCCCGCCCGAAGTTGGCGCTTCTTGGACGCGTCGAGTCAGTCGCTACCGGTCGTGCGCAGTGCCTCATACCGCCTGGCGGCCTCCTCGATCCTCGCTTCCAGGCGCTGCGAGGCGTCGTCGGCGACCCGCTGAAACTGATCCGCGATCATGGCGTTCGCGCGACGCACGAAGGTCTCGGACATGCGATCGAGCTCCTCCCGAAGGCGACCGGCCGCCTCCTCGCGGATGGCGCGCATGCGGTTCTCGAACTCGAGCGCCCCCGCCTCGCTCAGGCGATCGACCTCACGGGTCGCGGCGCGGTCGAGCTGCTCGACCTGGCGTCGTTCGAGATCGGCGAACGCGATCTCCAGCCTGACACGAGCCTCGTTCTCCGCGCGGTCGATCTGCTCGTTCATCGCCTGCTCGCGCTGACGGAGGCGATCTGCGATCTCCTCGATCGCCCGGCGTCGATGTGCCGCCTGGGTCTGCAGCTCGTCGAGCGCTTCCGCGAGCGCCTCCTTCGCACTCGACTCGAGCTCCTCGCGCAGCCTGATCGCCTGTGCGCGCTGCTGGTCGCCCGCGGTGCCGAGCTCGGAGGCCTCTGTCTCCAGGCGTGCCTCGACCTGGGCGATGCGCTGTTCCTGGTGCTGGGCGAGCGCCGAGACCTGGCCGTCGAGCGCTCGCTGTGCGCGCTCCAGGTCGGACTCCCATGCGCGCAGGCGCTCTTCGACGCGTCGCTCCACGACGGCAAGTGTCTCGGCGAGGCGATCCGAAAGCTCGCGCTCGCGAACGGTCAGCTCCCCACGCCGCTCATCGGAGAGCCGACGCTCCTCGGTGGTGTACTCAGAGAGCGAGTCGGCGTGCATCCGGGAGATCGCGACGCGGAGCTGCTCCGTTTGGGCTGTCGCCTCCTCGTCGGCCGCGGCGCGCACGGCCCGCCGAGCGGTGCTCACGAGCTCCTCGGTGCGGACTGCGCGGGCCCGCGAGCGGCGAAGCGATAGGTACAGAATCGCGCTCAGCGCCAGCGTTGCACAGAGTGCGGCCAGCAGGATCCAGGCGACGAGTGGCACCGCTCCACTCTAGATGCGGCCCTAGAGCCGCATGAACACGAGAGTGATCGCGAGCAGGACGGTCGCAGCGGTCAGCAGCCGCAGGCCATGCTCGGGCGCGTTCGTCAGGAAGTGCTCGTCGATTGGCTCACTGCTCCCATCCCGAAGCTCGAGCTCGCCACGGACCGACCGTGCGCTACGCCGGACATGGCGGACGTGGCTGGAGAGCGTCCGCTGAGCGAGCGACAGCAGTACGGCAAACGCGGCGCCGAGGAGCGCCACTACTCGGATGTCTCCGGCCACGGCTGCGTAGCCGCACAGAGCTGGGAAGCCACCCCAGGCGAGCGCGAACCAGAGATCCGAGTGGAAGCGGCCGCCGGCGAGCTCGAGGTTGTATGCGATCACGAGGAACAGCCCAACGGGCACGAGCAATGCGAGCCACGGCTCGAACGTCACGGCTCCCACGACTCCGATCGCACATGCGGCTGCGATCGATATCGCCGCCAGGCCGACGAGGATTCCGTTGGGAATCCGTGTTCGCAATGGCCTGCCGTGGAGCTCGTCGAGCGAGTGGGCTCCGACGCCGACTGCCAGCGCGAATGCGGCGACGGTCGCGCCGAGCCTGCCCCAGGCGACCGTCGTCGCGAGACAGCCGCCGATCACGACGTAGGAGAGGTGCCAGGCGGTGTAGGGGAGATGGAGGACGGTGACGTAGTCGCGCCACCCTCCCGGCGACAGCGCATAGAACGCCGGCCGGACGCTTGGGGGCGCCTCGGGCGGACTCTCGACGCTCATGTCCTCGTCCCCCACATGACGACTCCGCCGCCGAGGCTCAGGCGCCGTACCTGGACGTCGCTCAAGCCGGCGTCTCGCCACCACTCGAGCTGGCGCTCGATCGGGTTTCTCGCCCAGAAGTCACGGATCGAGTCGCCGAGGAAGCCACCGACCTCACTCCAACCGTTTGCAAGCACGCGGCCGGCGAGTGGCAGGCCGACGTCGACGTAGAGCTCCCACAGCGGTCGGGCGGGGCCGCCCGGGACGCCGAACTCGAGTGAGGCCACGAGGCCTCCGGGGCGCACGACGCGGGCGAGCTCTGCGAGCGTCGCTTCAGGGTCGTTCATGTAGCGGAGTAGATACGTCACGGTGAGGTGGTCGAACGACTCGTCGTCGAACGGAAGCGCGTCCGCGGAGGCTTCATGGAGCTCGACGCGGTGGCCGAACCGCTGTTCTGCGAGCGCGAGCATCCCCGGGCTCTGATCGAGCCCGGTCACGCGGAAGCCGCGGTTCAGGAGCTCCTCTGCGACGAGCCCGGTCCCGGTCGCGACGTCGAGCACGTGGCCACCCCGGGGAAGACGGGAGACGAGGAAGCGTCGCCAGAGCGGATCCTGGCCGAGCGAGAGCACGGCTCCGACCCGATCGTAGGTCGGGCCGAGTGGAGCAAAGAGCTCCCTGGCCTCCTCCTGGCGGCCCCCCGCCGGCATGACCGTATTCTGGCGATGTGGCTACCCTCGCGGACGAGCTCGAGCGAATCGCCGTGCTGGCGGCGGCGCAGACGGGCTCCGAAGACGTCGTGTCGGGGGTGATCCCGACCGAGCCGTCGCCCGGCCGGCGTGTGTATCTCTGCGCGTTCGACGGCTCCGACGGGCTCCGCAGCTGGCTCGGTGTGAACGAGGACGGGAGCACGATCTCGGACCGGCGCGACTTGCGGGAGGCCGTCACCGTCGCCGTCCTCTGCGAGGTGGCAGCCGACGCGGCGGGAGGAGGCGACCTCGATGCGCTCATCGCGCAACTCGAAGAGCTACGCGAACGCGAGGCTCCTCCGGGGATCGAGGACGCGGAGGCGGCTGCCATCGCCCTCCGAGCCGTGCTCGGGGAGCCTCCGCAGCTTGCGACACCGGAGCGTCTCGACGACATCGGCGTCGCGACGCGACGGCTCGAGCGCGAGCTCGACCCGACTTCGGCCTCTCCCTTCGCAGCCGCGATGCGGACCTCCGAGGCCGCGGTCTCGGAGCTCCAGCGCGAGATCGAGGCCGGCTACCGCGTGCCGCTCGTCTAACCTGACGTCATGGAGAGCGGCGGTGGAGGCTTCTTCCCGTTCGGCGGCGGTGACCCCGAGGAGCTCCTCGGGGCGTTGCGCGACTTTGCCGAGCGCCAGGCGGAGACGGTTCAGGAGACACAGCGCGAGCAGTTCGCGACCCTGACTCTGAACACCGCGGTCGCGTTGACCGCCGCAGCACTTGGCCAGCTGCAGGTCGAGGGCCCGTCCGACGCTCAGGCGCTCGCGTTGCGCGACGCCATGCGGGTGCTCTTCCCGGAGGCGGTTGCGCTCGTCTCCGCAGCCCGTCAGGGCTTCATGCGCCAGTAGGCAGTGCGACTTGCGTGCCCGCGCGCCGTTCGGCGAGATCGCCGACGGCCTCGAGCGCTCCGATCGCCGCCCGGCCACCCGTCCGCTCGGCAAACCGGCAGGCGGCCTCGACCTTGGGGGCCATGGATCCCGGCGCGAACTCGAGACGGCGGAGGTCGGCGGGAGTTGTCTCTCCGATCGGCGACGCCTCGAGCGAGCCAAACCCGCGCATCGCCGCCGAAACATCGGTCGCCAGGAGGAGCACATCGGCGCCCATCATCTCGGCGAGGAGCGAGGCTGCGAGATCCTTGTCGATCACGGCCTCGACTCCACGTAGGGCACCTGCGCCGTCCACCACGACCGGGATCCCACCGCCTCCGGCGCACACGACGAGTACGCCGGCGTCGACGAGCAGGCGAATCGCCTGGAGCTCCACGATCTCGACGGGCTCCGGGGAGGGCACGACTCGACGCCAGCCCGCTCCGTCGGGGGCGACCGACCACCCGCGCGCGTCGGCCAGGCGACGTGCCTCGTGCTCCGCGTAGACCGGGCCGATCGGCTTCGTCGGCCGTGCGAACGCCGGATCCTCGGCGGTGACGACGACCTGCGTGAGGAGGGTGGCGACGTTGCGGCCCGGGAGTGCGTTCCGAAGCTCCTGCTCGAGGAGATAGCCGATCATGCCCTCGGTTTCCGCGCCGAGAACGTCGAGTGGATACGGCTGAACGAGTCGGTCGGCAGCAGCCTGGAGCGCGAGCAGGCCGACCTGCGGGCCGTTCCCGTGGGTTACGACGAGCTCGTGCTCCCGTGCCACCGGCGCGAGCGCACGCACCGCGGAGATGACGTTACGCCGCTGGGTCTCCGCCTCCAGCGGCTCGCCACGCCGAAGGAGCGCATTGCCGCCGAGCGCGGCAACGATTCGCATGGCTCAGACCTCGAATCGGCGGGTGACGAGTGCGAGCACCAGCGCTTCCTCCGTCGGGAGCCGGTTCTCGGCCTGCTGCCAGACGACGGACTGTGGCCCGTCGATGACCTCTGCGGTCACCTCCTCGCCGCGATGGGCAGGGAGGCAATGCATGAAGATCGCGTCCGCCCTCGCTGCGCTCATGAGCGCAGCGTCGACGCGGTACGGCTCGAAGGCCCGGAGCCGCAGTTCCCGCTCCTCTTCCTCTCCCATCGACACCCAGACGTCGGTGTAGACGGCGTCCGCGGCGGCCACGGCCTCCACGGGGTCGTGGACAACGTGCGCTCCCCCGACTGCCGGTTCGTGTCCCCGTGGGCAGGCGACGGTGACGTGCATGCCCACGAGCGCGCCTGCTTCGAGAAGCGACGTTGCGACGTTGTTGCCTGCTCCTACGAAGGCGACCCGGAGCCCCGCCAGGCGGCCGAACCGCTCTCGGAGCGTGAGCAGGTCGGCGAGTGCCTGGCATGGGTGGTGGCGGTCGGTCAGCGCGTTGATTACCGGAACGGTGGATGACGAAGCGAGGCGCTCGACCGTCTCCTGCGAATACGTCCGTGCTGCGATTGCTGCGGCGTAGCCGGAAAGCGTGCGTGCCGTGTCCTCGATCGTCTCTCCGCGTCCGAGCTGGAGCTCATCCGGGCGAAGCACGACCGGGAGCATCCCGAGCCGCTCCGCGGCCGCTGCGAACGAGACACGTGTGCGCGTGGACGGCTTCTCGAAGAAGCACACGAGCGTGTCTCCGCGCAGGGCCTCGACGAACCCGTGCGGACGTGTCTTCATCACCGCAGCGAGATCGAGGAGCGCCGTGATCGACTCGGCTTGGAGGTCCGACACACGCAGAAGGTGTCGCGGGATCGGTGGGCTCGAGTCCGTCACACTCGTTGCGCAGCGAGCCGTGCCGAACGCCGTTCGAGACGAAGCAGCGGTGCGAGGACATCGGCCAGGGTTGGCCGCCCCACCTCTTCCAGCTCATACCGTGCGCGCCTGATCGGATGCCGAGTCGTGACGACGCGGGCGAGGTCGATCGGAGTGCCGGCCACGACGACGTCGGCGTCCGCCGCCTCGATCGTCTCCTCGAGCTCACCGAGCATCTCGTCGGAGTACCCCATCGCCGGGAGCACCTTCCCGATGTGCGAGTACTGGGCGAACGTGTCGGCGATCGAGCCGCGTGCGAACGGTCGGGGATCGACGAGCTCGGCAGCTCCTTCCTTCAGAGCCGCAACCGTGCCTGCTCCGAACGCCATTCCGCCATGCGTGAGGCTCGGCCCGTCTTCGACTACGAGCACGCGCCGACCTGCGAGCGGTGGGCCTGGCTCGAGCGAGACCGGTGAACGGGCCATGACGATCGTGGCCAGTGGGTTCACGGACTCCACGTGCTCGAGCACCTCGGCCACGGACTCGCGGTCGGCGCTGTCGATCTTGTTGACGACGACGACGTCTGCGAGCCGGAGGTTGGTCTCACCCGGGTGGTACTTCAGCTCGTCGCCCGCCCGCAAGGGATCTGTCACGACAACGAGCAGGTCCGGGCGCACGAACGGAAGGTCGTTGTTCCCGCCGTCCCAGACGAGCACGTCGCACTCGCGCTGCGCAAGCTCGAGGACAGCCGCGTAGTCGACCCCCGCGAAGACGGTGATACCCATCGAGACCGGAATCTCGTACTCCTCGCGCTCTTCGAGCGTTGGATGCGCGGCATCGATCTCCTCGAGCGTCGTGAAGCGCTGGACGCGCATCGCTGCGAGGTCGCCGTACGGCATCGGATGACGGACAAGCCCCACGCGCAGGCCGGCGGCGAGGAGCACGGAGCCGATCCGACGGCTCGTCGGACTCTTGCCCGACCCGGTCCGGACTGCGGTGACCGCGACGACCGGCTTCGACGCCTCGAGCATCGTCGCGTTCGGCCCGAGCAGCATGAAGTCGGCGCCCGCGGCGAGGACGCGCGACGCCTTGTGCATCACGTCTTCGTGCCGGAGGTCCGAATACGAGAGCACGACCGTGTCGACGTCCTCGGAGCGCACGATCTCCGCGAGCTCTGACTCGGGCCGGATCGGGATACCCATCGGATAGAGCGGGCCGGCCAGTGAAGCGGGGTATACGCGGTCGTCGATCCCCGGGATCTGCGCCGCTGTGAAGGCCGCGACTCTCACGGACGGGTCCTCTCGGAAGACGGTGTTGAAGTCGTGGAAGTCGCGCCCCCCTGCGCCCATGATCACCACCGTCTGCATAACCCAATGCAGCCGCTCCGCGAGCTGCGCAGCATCGGCGCCAACGCCGATTCGTGCGGCGGTGAACTACTGATGGCCGCGGTGGCGGTCTTCGTAGAATCGAGGTGCAGTGCGCGTCGCGGATAGGGCTCTCGTTCGGCTCCTCCCGGCTGTGCCCCGGGTGGTCGTGCAGCGGCTCTCGGCGCCGTACATCGCCGGGCCGACGCTCGACGACGCTCGGCAGACAGTCGCCCGCCTCAACGCCAACGGGAAGCTCGCTACGGTCGACGTGCTCGGAGAGGAGGTGCACGGCGCTTCCGAGGCCCAAGCGGTCGCGTCCGCGTATCACGCTGCCCTCGATGCGATCGCCGCAGACCGTCTCGATGCGAACGTCTCGGTGAAGCTCACGGCGCTCGGTCTCGAGATCGACCTCGATCTCTGCCGGTCGCTCCTCGCGACAGTGGTCGCCGACGCAACCGCGCGTGGCATCTTCGTGCGCATCGACATGGAGCACTCCGCGTGCGTCGACGACACACTTCGTCTCTACCGCGAGCTGCGCGAGGCGGGTCGCGAGAACGTCGGCATCGTCCTGCAGTCGCGCCTGCGGCGGACGCTCGCGGACCTCGCCGATCTCGCTGACCTGCGCCCGAACGTGCGGCTCTGCAAGGGAATCTATGTCGAGCCGCGCGCGGTCGCGTTTCAGGGGGACGACATCGTGCGGAAGAGCTTCGTCAACATTCTCGACGCGCTCTTCGAGCTCGGCTGCTACGTCGGTGTCGCGACCCACGACGAGTGGCTGCTCGAGCGGACGCTCGAGCGCGCGGCGGACATGTCGCCCGAGGCGTACGAGCTCCAGATGCTCCTGGGCGTTCGCGAGTCGCGTGCGACCGAGCTCGTCAGTCAGGGACACCGGCTCCGGGTGTACGTGCCCTACGGAGATCGCTGGTACGAGTACTCGCTCCGCCGTCTGCAGGAGAACCCGGCGCTCGCGACGATGCTCGCGAAGGCGACGGTGCTCCGCGTCGTCCCTGGCCGCTCCTAGGCCGAGATCCCGGCCAGCAGGCTCCAGCCGCCGTCGACGATGAGCGTCTGGCCCCGGATCATCTCGGCGTCGGGCGAGCAGAGGAACGTCACGCAGGCCGCGATGTCCTCGGGAGTCACGATTCTCCCGACCGGGTTCCGCTTGCCCATCTCGATCATCGCGTCCCTCTGCGGAAAGTGCTCCAGGGCACCGGTCTCGACGACGCCGGCCGAGACCGCGTTCACTCGGATTCCCCGCGGGGCCAGTTCCACGGCGAGGTAGCGGACGAGAGCTTCGAGCGCCGCCTTCGATACTCCGACGAGCGCGTAGTCGTCGAGCACACGCGTCGAGCCGAGGCTCGAGAGGCCGATGATGGAGGACGCCGGCGGGCATCGACGGCGCCGCGGCGCGCGTGAGCGACAGGAGCGCCCTGGCGTTGGCCGAGAGCGTCCAGTCCCAGTGCTTGTCGTCGGTCTCGAGGGCAGGGCGGATGACGCCGGTCGCCGCCGCGTGCACGAGCACGTCGAGCGGGCCGAGCGCGCCGACCTCGTCCGCGATGCGCTGCGATGCGACGTTGCCTCGGACGAGCACGGGCTCGACTCCGAGCGCCGTCAGCTCGGATGCCGTCTGCTCCGCCACCCGGTCGCCGCGCATGTAGCCGATCGCGACCCGCTTCGCGCCGAGCGACGCGAAGCGGAGGGCGATGGCCTTGCCGATGCCCCGCGCTCCTCCCGTGACGAGGACGGAGGCTCCTTCGAACGTCATTCGCGCTGAGGCAGTGGATCGGTCGCTCGTGCCGAGGACGGGATCGTCTCCCAGCCGATGCGGGTTCGCGGCTCGGGCGGGCCGTCTTCGGCTCGGGACGACGCGTGCCCCAGGCGGTCGAGCAACTCGGCCTTCTCCTCTCCGTAGCGGCGCACCGGATGATCCTGCGGAAGGTCGGCGATCAGCTCCCGCACCCGCGCGCGCAACTGGTAGGCGAAGTGCGGCGTCGCCGAGCCGACGAGAGCATCGATGTCGTCGCGCGTGGGCTCGGCCATTCCAGCGTGAAGCCTAACCGTGAACGAGTCGCGGCTCGCCGTGCGGCAGGCCGCTGTCACCGTGACGCTCGCGAGGTCTACGGGCGTACGACGCCGACCGTTCATGCCGACTGCCGTGAGCCACTAAGGCCAGGGGACATCTGGCGGGCGCGTAGTTATGCGCAGGTGCATCCGGGCGAGACCGGATGCCTTCGGGGTACACGCGTGCCAGCTTGAGGGCATGGCAGATTTGTCGCTGCCGACCCAGGTACGTGACGGGCTGGTCGAGCTAGCCGTCGGTGCCGAGCTGTGGGAGCGCGCGTTCACGGTCGCGCCGCTCGTGCTGGTCGGGACGAAGGAGGGGAACGGCTGGGACTTCGCCCCCAAGCACCTGGCGATGCCGCTCGGCTGGGAGGGGTTCTACTGCTTCGTCTGTACTCCACGGCACGCGACCTACCGGAACCTGCGCGCACATCCCCAGTTCACGGTCAGCTTCCCAGGGCCCGAGCAGATCATCGAATCGAGCTTCGCAGCCGGAGCTCGTTTCGAGGATGACGCGAAGCCGTCACTGGCTGCGGTGCGGACCGCCGAGGCGAGGGTCGTCGACGGGCGGGTCGTCGAGGGTTGCCCGCTGTACCTCGAGTGCGAGCTCGAGCGGATCGTCGACGGATTCGGCCCCGCCAGCTTGATCGTCGGTCGCGTCGTCGCCGCCTCAGCTGCCCGTGAGGCGCTACGCGGCGCCGAGGTGGACGACGCCGATCTCGTGCACAGCCTCGGGCTGCTCACGTACCTCTCTCCCGGCCGCTTCGCCGTCGTGCGCGACAGCCTGTCATTCCCGTATCCCGTCGACTTCAGGCGGTAGACGATGGCCGGCAGCCCGGCGCAGGCGGTGCTGACCTGGATGGACGAGCACAGGCCGGAGATGGTCCAGCTGCTCGAGCGCCTGGCTCGAGCCGAGTCGCCCTCGCTCGACCCGGAAGCCCAGCGCGGGCCGTTCTGCATCCTCGCCTCGGAGCTCGAGCGCGTCGACTACGTCGTGCGGGGTGTCCGGGGCGGAGAGGCCGGCAACCATCTGTACGCACGACCGAGGAGCCGACAGCGCGGTGGTCCGCGCCAGCTTCTGATCGGCCACATGGACACGGTCTGGCCGCTGGGGACGCTCGCCGAGATGCCGTTGCACGAGGAGGATGGGCAGCTGTTCGGCCCCGGCGTGGCCGACATGAAGGGCGGCCTCGTCGAGATCGTCTTCGCTCTGCGCGCACTGCGCGAGCTCGGGTTGCAGCCGTCCGTGACGCCCGTCGTGTTCGTCAACACGGACGAGGAGGTTGGGAGCTGCGACTCGACGAGGTTCATACGTGCGCTCGCACGCGGCGCGGAGCGTGCGTTCGTGCTCGAGTCCGGCGAGGGGGCCGACGGCAAGCTGAAGATCGCTCGCAAGGGCCTCGGCCATTTCGTCGTGACGGTTCACGGTCGACCGTCCCATGCGGGTGCCGACTTCGAGCACGGGATCAGCGCAATCCTCGAGCTGTCCCATCAGGTGCAGCGACTGTTCGCCCTCAACGACCCGGCCCGTGGGATCACCGTGAACGTCGGCACGATCGACGGAGGTCTCCGTCCCAACGTCGTTGCTCCACAGGCGAGCGCGATCGTCGACGTGCGCGCTCCCACCAGGGCCGCGGCACGCGAGCTGGAGCGATCCCTGAGAGGGCTGACGCCGATCCTCGAGGGCGCGACGATCGAGGTCGAAGGAGGGTTCCGTCGGCCGCCCATGGAGCCGCTCCCGCGCAACCGCATCCTCTTCGCGACTGCCAAGCGGCTCGGGCACGACCTGGGCCTGTCGCTCGAGGACGCCGGTCTCGTGGGCGGCGGCTCGGACGCCAACACGACCAGTCTCTTCACCGGCACGCTCGACGGTCTCGGCCCGATCGGCGAGGGGTCGCATGCGAGGGACGAGCGGGTCGACATCGCGCACCTGCCTCAGCGCGCGGCGCTTCTGGCCCTGCTCGTTCTCGAGCCGGTCGTCCGCCCGCGGCTCGCCGGCCGGCGGCGACGCAGCATCACCGCACGACCCGGGCCGGCGGCGGAGGACAGGGTAGCCGTCATCGGCACGGACGCGAGCGACACGAACATCGAGCTCATCTATGCGTGGCGCGACCTGGGCATCGACGCGGCGCTCATCGAACCGAACGCCGCCGCAGCGTGGCTGCGGGCGGGCGACACCGTGCTCGGGAGGCTCGACATCCTGCCGACCCTCGACGGCGTCGAGCCGGGTCTCCTCGAGCTCCTGTGGCTCGAACGGCGCGGCTTCCGGGTTCTCAATACCGCCTCGGCGCTGGCGGCGGGGCACGACAAGCTTCTCACCGCCCGCCTGCTCGACCGGGCGGGGATCCCGCATCCCCGCACGAAACACGTCAAGCCGGGCGGCGATGTTCCCGAGCTCGAGCTGCCGCTCGTCATCAAGCCCCGCCTCGGCAGCTGGGGCATCGACGTGTTCCGGTGCGAGACGGAGGAGTCGCTTGGCCGGACGCTGCGCGAGATCTCCACGCGGCCCTGGTTCAGGCGCCACGGGGCACTCGCTCAAGAGCTGATTCCGCCGGTCGGGCACGACCTCCGGCTCATCGTCGCGGGCGGCGAGGTCATCGGCGCAATCCGCCGTACAGCCGCCCCCGGAGAGTGGAGAACCAATATCAGCCTCGGCGGCACTCGCAGCGAGGCAAGGCCCTCGGCAGCCGTCTGTCGGCTCGGTATCGCTGCATCGGCCGCGATCGGCGCCGATCTTGTCGGCATCGACCTCCTCCCGACTGGGGGTCGCTATTCCGTCGTCGAGATCAACGGCGCCGCCGACTTCGACAGCACCTACTCGCTGCCCGGGCAGGACATCTTCCGCGAGGCCGCGGCTGCACTCGATCTTCTGCCGGTGCCTGCTCAATCACTCATGGACGGCGCTGCATCAGATCGCAAGATGCTCGCCCTGGGCTGACGTCGCGTCCACGTCGTCTCGGATTGGACCCAACCGGGCAGCACTCGAACCTGCCCCGCGCAAGCTCGGTGGTGAACTCACCCGGATAAGGTCAGGCCGTGCGGCGGCCGTCGACCGTGGAGCTGATGCTGCTGGCGGTCGTCCTGCTGTGGGCGCTCAACCTGAGCGTCACGAAATACATCCTCACGAACGGCTTCCTGCCGCTCTCGTACGCGACCGTGCGCTACGGCTGCGCGGGGATTATCTTCATCGCGCTCACCCTCGCGGTCGAGCGGACGTTGCGCATCGAGCGCAGGCATGTCCCGGTGCTCGGGCTCGCGGCGGTGATCCTCTTCCTGAACCAGCTGTGCTTCGTCTTCTCGCTCGATCTGGCCACGGCTTCGACGGTCGGCCTCGTTCTCGGGTCGACCCCGATCTTCGCCGCCATCTTCGGGCTCATCCGCGGAACCGAGCGGCCGTCGCAGAGGTTCTGGCTCGCGGCTTCGATCTCGTTCGCCGGTGTGGGAATGGTCGCGATCGGCGCGGGCGCGGAGGTCTCGGGCGAGTTACTGGGAATCGTGCTCGGGATCTGCATGGCCGCGACGTGGGCCGCGTACTCGGTCATCATCGGGCCGCTCATGCACACGTACTCGCCGTCGCGCACGAGCGCGATCGTGATCCCCCTGGCCTGGGTAGGGATCGCGCTCGTCGGTCTTCCGCAGACGACCGACCAGGACTGGGATCTCGGAGCGCAGGTGTGGCTGCTCATGGTCTACGCGATCCTCGGCCCGCTCGTGCTCACGAACATCCTCTGGTTCCGCTCGATCCATCGCATCGGCGCCAACCGGGCGACGCTCGCGACGAACCTCCAGCCGTTCGTCGCCGCCGTGCTCGCGGTCGTGCTCCTGTCCGAACCGCTCTCGTGGCTTCAGATCGCCGGGGGCGTCCTGATCGCTCTCGGGATCCTCGTCGTCCGTCGGCGGGCCCCGACTCCGCAGGCTGCCTAGAATCGAAGCCATGAGCGAACACGACTTCATGCCGATCGACGGCTGGGACCACATCGAGATCTGGGTCGGAAACGCGAAGCAAGCGGCGTACTTCTACGAGAACGCGTACGGGTTCACCCGTACGGCGTATGCGGGGCCAGAAACCGGTGTCCGGGACCGCGCGTCGTACGTGCTCGAGCAGGGCGACATCCGCCTCGTGCTGACGAGCGGGCTCCGCGGCGACAGCGAGATCTGCCGCTGGGCGGCCGCGAAGGGCGACAGCGTCAGGGACGTGGCCCTCGGGGTACCGGACGCGACGAACGCCTACCGGCAGGCGGTTCAGCGCGGCGCCCGCGGCGTCGTGGAGCCGCACTGGATGGAGGACGACGACGGCCGCATCGAGCTGGCCGCGATCGCGACGTACGGCGACAACGTGCACACGTTCGTCAACCGCTCGGAGTACTCGGGGCCTTACCTGCCCGGCTACCAGTCCGTCGCGCCGAACGGAGCTCCGGGACGAGGCGTTGGCCTCATCGCGATCGACCACGTCGTGGGGAACGTCGAGCTCGGTCGTATGGACGAGTGGGTCGAGTTCTACGAGCGGGTGCTCGGCATGACGCAGCTCACGCACTTCTCCGACGACGACATCTCGACCGAGTACTCGGCGCTCATGTCGAAGGTCATGACAGGCGGCGAGGGGAAGATCAAGTTCCCGATCAACGAGCCCGCCGAGGGGAAGCGGAAGAGCCAGATCGAGGAGTACCTCGAGTTCCACGGCGGCCCTGGCGTCCAGCACCTCGCTCTACAGACGGACGACATCGTGAGGACCGTCGCCGCCCTCCGCGAGCACGGCGTCCTCTTCATAGCGACGCCGGACACCTACTACGACATCGTCGAGGAACGGGTAGGCGAGATCGAGCAGGACTGGGCCGACCTGCGCTCCATGGGCATCCTCGCCGACCGCGACGAGGACGGCTACCTGCTCCAGCTCTTCACGAAGATCGTCCAGGACCGGCCGACGCTGTTCTTCGAGGTCATCGAGCGGCATGGCTCGCGTGGCTTCGGAATCGGCAACTTCAAGTCGCTCTTCGAGGCGATCGAGCGCGAGCAGGCGCTCCGCGGCAACCTCTGACGTCGCTCGTAGAAGCGCGCGGCGCGCGCGTATGCATTCAGCGTGGAGGCACGATCACCGGCCTCACGGGCGGCCGACTGGGCGCGGACAGGCAGATCGCCCACATCCTGACCGGAGACTCGTGCGAACTCGAGAGCTGCTGCGTAATGGTGTGCAAGCGTCTCTGCGTGATCGTCGAGCCTACCGAGCGACTCGATCCACTCGGCCGCGTCGCGATGCATGTCTGCGCGCTCGGATCGCGGGATCTGCTCGTAGGCGACGTCGCGTACGAGTGCGTGGCGGAAGACGTACTCGTCTTCTCCGGCGACGGACGATCGAAGCTCGCGTCGTACGAACTCCTTCCGCTCGAGGGAGTGCAGCCGCTCCTCGATCGTCCACCGCTCGCGCCCGAGAGCACCCAACCAGAAGACACGCCCAACGATCGCGGCATTCTGAAGGAGCGCCTTCTCCTCGGGTGAGAGCGTGTCGATCCGGGCGGCAATCATCCCTTGCACCGTCTCCGGAACGACCGTCTCGGTGGGACGTTCGACGAGCATGCGGGCGAACTCCTCCGCGTACAGCGGATTCCCACCCGCGCGCTCGAGGAGCGACTCCCACACGTCGGGGTCGATCGCCGCCTTGCCGAGCAGAGCACTCACCAGGGACGACGTCTCATCCTCTGACAGCGGTGAGAGGAGGATCGTCGACGAGTTCACCTTGCCGCCCCCCCAACCGGGACGTCGCGTGAGGAGCTCCGGCCGGGCGGTGCAGAGTGCGAGCAGCGGCACACTCCGCGACCGATCGACGAGGTAGTCGATGAAGTCGAGCATGGCATCGTCCGCCCAGTGGAGATCCTCGAAGACGAGCACGAGCCGACGTTCGAGTGCGATGACCTCGAGAAAGCGCCGCCAGGCCGCAAAGGCTTCGCTCGCATCCCCCGACGCGCTGCCCTCGTCGGCATCGAGCCCTGCCAGTGGCCGAAGGTGGCGCTCGACCCAGCCTGCCTCTGCCGGATCGGAGAGCACCGACTCGACGGCTTGGCGAAGTTTCGCAGCCGTCGCGTCGAGCGGATCGGATTCGAGAATGCCGGCCTGCGCTTTTACGATCTCGCTGAGCGCCCAGAAGGTGACGCCCTCTCCGTACGGCAGCGATCGCCCGCTTCTCCAGTCGACGAGTCCATGCGCTCCGGTGCGTGTCGTCTCGAAGAGCTCGGAGACGAGCCGGCTCTTGCCGATGCCCGGCACACCCACGAGCGTCGTGAGCTGCGGCTCGCGCTCCTCTGCGACCCGGGACCACGTGCTACGGAGGAGCGTGAGCTCGCGCTCGCGCCCGACGAGTGGCGTGTCGCTGAGTCGCTCGACGCCGACTCGGGCACGAGCGCGAGCAGCGTGCCAGACCGCGATCGGCAGCGACTTGCCCTTCGCGTCGATCATGCTGGCTTCCGCGTAATCGATCGCGCGCTCGGTTGCACGCATGGTGGACTCGTCGACGAGAAGCCCCCCGGGGCGCGCGGCCGCTTGAAGTCGTGCGGCGGTGTTGACGACGTCACCCGACACCATCCCCTCGCCCGCCTCGGGACGGCCGTCGAGGGCGACGAGCGCCTCGCCGGTCGTGATGCCGATGCGTACCTCCAGCTGGCCGTCTGCCGCGAGTGAGTCGCGAATCGCGAGCGCGGCGCGGACGGCTCGCTCGGGGTCGTCCTCGTGCGCGATCGGCGCGCCGAAGACCGCCATAACCGCGTCGCCGATGAACTTCTCCACCGTGCCCCCGAAGCGCTCGAGCTCACCGCGAACGCGAGCGTGGTAGGGCTGGAGCAGCCGTCGCACGTCCTCTGGGTCCATCGCCTCCGCGCGCGCCGTGAAGCCCACGAGATCGCAGAAGAGGCATGTGACCACCTTGCGCTCCTCGCGCGCCGAGCCTGTGGTCTCGAGTGGAGTCGCGCAGCCGGAGCAGTAGCTCGCATCGTCTGCGTTCTCGCGTGCGCAGCTCGGGCAAGTCCGCATCTGAGAAGCGTAACGCCGGTGACGCCTAGTCCCGACGCGCAGAATGTGCCTGATGACGCCGCGTACCCAGTACGCGCATAGCGGAGAGATCCAGCTCGCCTATCAGGTTTTCGGAGAGGGCGAGCACGACGTGGTCCTTGTCCTCGACTGGGCGAGCCACCTCGAAGCGTTGTGGGAGCAGCCGCTCATGGAGGAGTTCTTGACTTCGCTCGCCCGCTTTGCGCGCATTCTCACGTTCGACATGCGCGGCGTCGGGATGTCCGATCCGGTGCCGGGCGGGGCGGCAGCACCCGAGGACTGGGTCGACGACGTGACCGCGGTGATGGACGCCGCCGGCTTCGAGCGCGCGACGCTGGTTGCACAAGGGCATGCAGCCCAGATGGCGCTCATGGCGGCGGCGACGCATCCAGAGCGGGTCGAGTCGCTCGTGCTTTACAACGGCTTCGCCCGCCTCGCTCGGGACGATGACTACCCAGCCGGGATGCCCGACAGCGCACAGGAGAACGTGCTCGACATGATCGAGGCGACATGGGGGACAGGTGCCCTCACCGCGGCGCTCGCGCCCTCGGTGGCAGCCCGTCCCGGGGTCGTCGAGTGGTGGGGACGCGTCGAACGCTTTGCGGGGACACCTCGGATGGCACTTGCGAAGGCGCGGACGATTCACGAGCTCGACCTGCGTCACGTGCTCCCGCTTGTCACGACTCCGACGCTGGTGATCCAGAGCCGGGACAACACGTACGTGCGCGCGGGCCACGGTCTGTACCTCGCCGAGCACATCTCCGGCGCGCGTCTCGTGGAGCTCGACAGCGCCGATCACTGGCCGCTCCCGGCCCCGGAGCTTCTCGGTGCGATCGAGGAGTTCGTAACCGGTTCGCGGAGCGACGTCGAGGACACCGATCGGGTTCTCGCGACTGTCCTCGTCGTCGACATCGTCGGCTCGACCGAGCAGGCGATCGAGCTCGGCGACCGACGATGGAGCGCGATCCGCGACCGCTTCGAGGACGCCGTTCGCCAGTCCCTCAAGCTGCACGGCGGAGAACTCGTCGACGTCGCGGGCGACGGCGTCCTGGCGACGTTCGACGGACCCGCGCGAGCGGTGAGATGCGCGCGCCAGATCCGAGAGGCCGTCCGCGTGCAAGGCGTGGAGCTTCGGTCCGGGCTGCATGCGGGCGAGATAACCCGGCGGACGAGCGGGATCGCCGGGATCGCGGTGCACATTGCCGCGCGCGTGTCGGCACTCGCCGCACCCGGAGAAGTGCTCGTGACACGCACGGTGCGCGATCTCGTCGCCGGCTCGGGGATCGCGTTCGAGGAGCGCGGAGAGCACGAGTTGAAGGGTGTCCCGGACCGCTGGGCGCTCTACGCCGCCGTCGGCTGACAGCCGCGAGCCATACGCTTCCGCGCATGTCGCCGCAGCGGCGCACTGCGCTCGTCTCGGTCGGGGCCGCGTGCCTCCTGATCGTGATCAAGCTCGTCGCCGGGCTCGCGAGCTCGAGCCTCGGTCTGCTCGCGGAGGCGGCGCACTCGGGTACCGACCTCGCAGCCGCCCTGCTCACGTTCTTCGCCGTGTCCGTCGCTGTCCGGCCTGCCGACGAGGGGCATCCGTTCGGCCACGGAAAGGCGCAGAACCTCGCGGCGCTCGCCGAGGCCGGCTTTCTCATCCTCATCAGCCTCTTCATCGCCGGGCGCTGCCGTCGCGCGGCTCCTCGGGGTCGTCGACGTCGAGGCGAACGCGAGCTGGTGGACGTTCGCGGCCATTGCATGCGTGATCGCGATCGACTCGTCACGACTCACCGTCTCCTGGCGGACCGGCCGGCAGCAGCGCAGCGACGCACTCATTGCGAACGCGCTTCACTTCGGCAGCGATCTCGTCGGCACGCTCGCGGTTCTCGCCGGCCTGACCCTTGCCGCTCTCGGCGTACCTGACGGAGACTCGATCGCGGCGCTCTTCGTCGCGGCTCTCGTGATCGTCGCGGCGAGCCGGCTTCTGCGTCGAAACGTCAACGTCCTCATGGACCGGGCGCCTGCTGACGCCGAGGAGGGCGCACGGCGGGCGATCGCCGAGCTGGATCCTCCGGTCGAGCTGCGACGGCTGCGCGTGCGTGAGGCAGGAGGCGTGCACTTCGCCGACGTGGTGATCGGCATTGCGCCCGGGGCAGCCGTCGGTCAGGGGCACGCGGCCGCTGACCGCGTCGAAGAAGCGTTGCGCGCGCGGCTTCCCGATGCCGACGTCGTCGTCCACGTCGAGCCTCGGGGTGCCGAAGGAGAGACGCGCGAGCGAGTCCTGGCCGCCGCGCTCGCGGTGACGCAGGTACGCGAGATCCACAACCTGGTCGTGCTCGAGGTCGACGGGCGCGTGGAGGTGTCGCTCCACCTGAAGCTTCCCGGCGATCTGTCCCTGGAGCACGCACACGAGATTGCCGAGGATGTCGAGCACGCAATCCTCTCGGCGGTTCCCGAGGTCGAGTCCGTGCGCACGCACCTCGAGCCCCTCACCGAGGCCGCGGAGGCACGCGAGGTGGCAGCGGACGCGGACGTGGTCGAGCGGGTCGTGCGCGAGGAGACCGGATCGGCCCCTCGCGAGCTGCGGTTCGTGAGGACAGACGAGGGCATCGTCGTCTTCCTCACCGTCGCACTCGAGGGAGGCGCCTCTCTCGCGGCCGCCCACGATCGGGCGAGCGCGGTCGAGGAGCGCGTGCGCACCGCGGTTCCCTGGGATCCGCGACGTCGTCGTGCACACGGAGCCCTGATCGTGCGCCTCTGCATGTTCCATCCGGCGGGGCACCCGATGGAGCGGGGGTGGGTGGGCCGGATCGAGGGCGACCAGGTGATTCACCTCGCTGCGCAGACGCTGCAGTCGTTCTTCAGCGGCGGCGCCTCGGCCCGAGAGCATGCCGTCTATCCACTCGCCGAGGTGACGCTGCTCGCACCCGTGCTCCATCCGCCCTCCGTTCGCGTCTTCGACGACCAGGACTCGTTCGCGTTCGCGAATCCCGCGGCGATTTGCGCAGACGCCGCCGAGATGATCGCCGACGAGCTCTTGCCCAGGCTCGCAGCGGTGATCGGTGCGGACGGCGCGATCGGCGGCTTCACAGCTTTCGCGGACTGGCGCCGGACCGGGCGCACGCCGCCGAAAGACCGGGATTTCGCTCTCGGAGTTGGCCCGGCGGTCGTGACTCCGGATGAGCTGGATCCAGCCGGGCTCGAGGTCGTCGTCCGCGTCGATGCGGAAGAAAGGCTATGCGTGGAGCTCGACGGCTTCGACTGGTTCGATGCCCGCGCGCTTGCTGCCGACGGGACGACCTTGCTCCCGGGAGACCTCCTCGCTGGCCCCGCACCCGCGAAGGTCTCGGAGCTCGGGGCCGGGGTCGCGGTCGAGCTCGTGATCGACGGGATCGGCGTGCTCTCAGCGCGGATCGAGGGCTCGGATCACTCCCCGCAGCCGTCAGTGCGATAGAGCTCGTAGCGGCTCGGGGTCAGGATCCAGGCCCACTGTGAGCCGGCGGGGACGGCGTTGAACGTGTGCGAGAACGCGTTCCTGGTTCCGAGCTTGTCCGCGAGCGTGATGCGAAGCGTGACGGCCTTGACGCGCACGCGCTGCGGCTCGCCGGGAATACGCAAGAGACGATCGGCGACGCGGACGACGTCTATCGAACGAAGCGTCGAGCCGACGGGAGTCTTCTGCTCGCAGGAGACGTACTCACTCTTCGTCGCGACCTGCTGGTGAGGGGGGTAGAGCGAGGTCCACGCCGAGTCGTAGTCGTCCGCGACGATCAGCCGGACGACCTGCGACACGAAGGCCGCAGGATCGCCGTGCGGGGTCGCTGCCTGACCGTGGGCAGGGAGGACGGCCGACAGGATCCACGCCGCGGCGAGGGCCGCTACGACGAACGCGATGATCGAGCCGGCAATGACACTGCGTTGCACGACGTTCCTCCACCCTCGACGCATTCGCCCTCGGCGAACAACTCAAGGCCTGCTCAAGCCCAGCTTACGTCGCGGGCCAGCCGTCGGCCGTGACCTTCCGGATGGTAAGAGAGCCTGGTGAATCCGCCGGTGGTCGTTGACTGGGACGGAACCGCGACCGAGGTCGACGGCCTCCACATGGTGCTGCTCGAGTTCGGGGACGAGTCGGTCTACGACGAGCACGAGGCCCGGCTCGGCCGTGAGTTCACGCTCCATGAGGTCATCGCCGGCGAGTTCCGCACCGTAAGCACGCCGCTTCGGGATGTCGCGGAGTGGGTCCGGGAGCATGCGCGTGCTGCGCCCCGGGTTCGTCGATTTTGCGCAGAAGCACGAGTCCGCTGGTCGTCTCGAGCGGATTCCACGAGCTGATCGAGCCGGTGCTCGAGCGAGAGAGGCTCGCGCTGGACGTGGTCGCGAACCGGCTCGATCCGCGGGCGGACGGCTGGCGCGTTCGGTTCCGCAACGACGAGCCCTGCCCCGTATGTGGAGAGCCCTGCAAGCGCGCCGATGTGGCTCACCTCGACGGCTTCACGTACGTCGGCGACGGGTTCTCGGACCGGTGCGTCGCGCTCGCGGCGACGCGCGTCATCGCTCGCGACGGTCTTGCCGAGTACCTCGCCGAGCGTGGTGTCGAGTTCGACCGGTTCGAGGACTTCTACGACGTCGCGAAGCTGGTGGACGGTGCGGCGCTCGTGCCGCCGAGCCGTAGGCGCGGACGGAAGACGTAGCTCGGCTGGCGCCGCGCAGGGTGCTCCACCTGGGCGCGGAGCGCGGCAACCGCCGTTCGGGCGATCTCCTCGATCGGCTGCTCGATCGTGGTCAGCATCGGCTGCGTCCAGGTCGCCGCATCGATGCCGTCGAAGCCCACGACCGAGAGGTCGTCCGGAACGCGTTGCCCTTGAGAGCTCGCCTCCTGCATCGCTCCTATCGCCATCAGGTCCGACGAGCAGATGACGCCGGTCGGGCGCTCGTCCGCCGGACGCGCCAGCAGCTCACGCAGTGCCGTTCGCCCGCCGGGAACGTTGAACTCTGCGTGACGCCACCAGGGCTTCGCGGAGGCCGGCCGCACGTAGGGCGTCGGTGCAACCGCGCAGCTTCTCCCGCGTCGGGAGCGCGAAGGCGCTTCCGGCCACGAACCCGATCCGCTCGTGACCGAGGCCGAGCAGGTGCTCGGTCGCGATGCGGCCCGCGGCGCGCTCGTCGACTCCGACGGAGGTCACGTCCAGTTCTTCCGAGCCCCCGTTGACGAAGACCAGTCGCGCGCCCCGCTCGATGAGCTGGACGTAGTGCGAGTGCTCGCCGCGCACGTCGGTGATCTCTGCCGAGATGAAGATCATCCCCTCGACCCGGCGTTCGAGAAGCATGCGAACGTAGTCGAGCTCTCGTCCCGCGGACCCGTGGGTGTTGCAGAGGATCGTCGCGAGGCCGGCGCGCGCCGCTTGCATCTCCATGGCTTCAGCGAGCGCCGCGAAGACGGGGTTGCCGAACTCGGGGACGAACAGCCCGATGGCACCTGACGGCTCGACCTGGGCGGGGGAGACGTAGAGCAGGTCACGCATGGCGCGCTCCACGCGCTCACGCGTCTCCGGCCGCACGACCGCGGAGCCGCTCGCGACGCGGGACGCCGTGGCGAGACTAACTCCAGCCCGGTCGGCGACGTCTCTAAGGCTGGCCATCGCTCCTGCGACCGGCCGCCGTTGGTGGGGGCAGTCGCACTATTTTCAGGAGTAGGAAACGATCGTCATGTGCATCCGTGTGATGTTACTGCCATGAGTCAGGAGTCTTCACACCTTGACCGGTCGTTTTGATGCGGTTAAGCTCCCTGCGTCCGTTTCATGAAAATGAAACAGTTTTCATTCTCGGCGCATCCGTCCCGTTCCTCAAGGAGGGCATCTTCTATGTTGAGTAGCCGCTCATTGCGAGCGCTCGCCGGTCTGGTTCTCGGCGTGCTCGTAGCCGTCGTGGCCGCATCCGCGGGCACCTCGGCGACCAGCCAGACCCCCAAGATCGTCATCTGGGCGGACGCCGACCGCGTCCCCGCAGTCACGCAGGTCGCCAACGCCTGGGCCAGCTCGAAGGGCGTCACCGTCCAGGTCGTCCAGAAGCAGTCCGGCCCGATTCGCCAGGAAGTCTCCACGGTTGCGGTCGAGAACGCCCCGGACGTGATCGTCGGCGCGCACGACTGGGTCGGCGAGCTCTCGGGCAACGGCTCGATCGTCCCGCTGTCGCCGTCGGCGGCGACGAGGAAGCAGTTCCCGGCCTACGCCCTCAACGCGTTCTCGTACGGCACGGCCATCAAGAAGCTCTACGGCGCACCCGTCGCGCTCGAGAACATCGCGCTGATCACGAACACGAAGCTCGCGAAGGTCCCGAAGACGTTCGCCGACCTCGAGAGGCAGGCCCTCGCAGCGAAGAAGAAGACGAAGTCGCAGGTCGGCCTCGCCGTGCAGCAGGGGCAGGGCGACGCGTACCACATGTACCCGTTCTTCTCCGGCCTCGGCGGCTACGTGTTCGGCACGAACAAGGCCGGCAATCTCGACCCGTCGGATATCGGCGTCGCGAACCCGAAGTTCCTGAAGAACGCTCCGCTGATCGACAAGTGGAACAAGGAATCCCTCATCCGCTCGCAGGTCAACGAGAGCATCGCCAAGGACCTGTTCTTCAAGGGCAAGGTCGCCTACTGCATCACCGGCCCCTGGTTCCTCGCCGACATCCGCAAGTCCGGTGTCCCGTACGCGGTCTCGGCGTTCCCGACAGATCGTTCCCGGGATCAAGTCCGTGCCGTTCCTCGGTGTCCGGGCTACATGGTGACGAAGTACGCGTCGGCCCACGGGGTCGAGAGCCTCGCCAAGGATCTCGTCGCGAACTACTTGATGCAGCCCGCGGCGCAGACGACGCTCGCACTCGCGAACGACCGGTCGCCGGCGAACCTGAAGGCGCTCGCCCAGGTCAAGGACAAGGACCTGAGGGCGTTCGCCGCAGCCTCGGCCGGCGGCGTGCCGATGCCCAACATCCCGCAGATGGCGAGCGTGTGGCAGGACCTCGGCGCTGCGTGGGTGCGCTCGACGAAGGGCGCGGGATCGATCCCCGCCCGGAAGTCGTTCATCGGCGCCAAGAAGAGCATCGCGCAGAAGATCGGCTGATCGAATCGGAACGAGAGGGCGCGGCGAGGAGCCGCGCCCTCTCTCAACGGGAGGCCTCGACCACCGGTGACCAGCGCGCCCATGCCCTCGTCGTCCGAGCCGCTCGTCCCGCGGCCCTCGATGCTCGTTCGGGCGGTCGGCTTCTTCTCGGGCACTGTCGGCTTCGCCATCAAGCTGATCCTGCTCGGCGTCCTGAACGCCCTCGCGATGTGGGCGATCGGGATCCTCCTCTCCGACGGGAAGTGGCTGGCGGCGCTCGTCATCGGGGCGGCGACGCTGCTCATCGACCTCGTCTACCTGCTCCCCGACCGGCGCCTCGTACCGCTCAAGTACCTCGTCCCCGGAACGGTCTTCCTCGTCGCGTTCGTCGCGATCCCGATCCTCTCGAACGTCAACATCGCCTTCACCAACTGGTCGACGCTGCACAACCTGACGAAGGACGAGGCGATCGTCGCGATCGAGGAGCGGTCTCTCGTCGCACCCGCAGACGCGGCGACGTACACGTCGACGCCGGCCAAGAAGGACGGCCAGCTCGTGCTGCTTCTCCGAGACGACGCGACGGGCGATCTCTTCGTCGGCTCGAAGGACGGCCTCGAGCCCCTGCCGCCCGGATCTGCGCAGGTCGAGAACGCGGTGGTCACGGCGGCGCAGGGTTACGAGGTCGTCAAGGGCAACGAGCTCTTCACGATCGACGACGAGCTGGCCGCGCTCGTGATTCCGACGGGCGAGTCGTCGTTCATCAAGCCCGAGGGGCTCAGCATCGCGAACGAGGTGCAGCCGACCCTCAAGTACGACCCGGCGAACGACACGTTCACGAACGTCGAGACGGGGGTCGTGTACTCGGACAACGGCGAGGGCTCGTACGAGGCTCCGTCGGGTGTCGAGCTCGAGCCTGGCTGGAAGACGCACGTCGGCTTCCAGAACTTCAAGACCATCCTCACCGACCCGCTCGTGCGCGATCCCTTCTTCCGCGTCTTCATCTGGACGTTCGCGTTCGCGTTCCTCTCCGTCCTCATCCAGTTCGCGGTCGGCCTCTTCCTCGCGATCACCCTCAACAAGCCCGACCTCAAGCTGCGCCGGACACAGCGCGCGCTGCTCGTGCTCCCCTTCGCAATCCCTGCCTTCCTCTCGGTTCTCGTCTGGCAGGGGCTCCTGAACGACGAGTTCGGGATCGTCAACCAGACGCTGCGAACCGACATTCCCTGGCTCTTCGACCCGACCTGGGCCAAGGTGTCGTGCATCCTCGTCAATGTCTGGCTGGGGTTTCCGTACTGGTTCCTCGTCTGCACCGGCGCGTTGCAGGCGGTGCCCGAGGAGCTGACGGAAGCGGCCCGTGTGGACGGCGCCGGTGGGCTGCAGGTGTTCCGCAAGGTGACGCTCCCCTTGTTGCTCGTCGCCACGGCGCCACTCCTGATCGCGTCGTTCGCGTTCAACTTCAACAACTTCAACAACATCTACTTCCTGACCGGCGGCGGCCCGTACGAGGTCTCGCAGACGGTCGCCGGCTCGACGGACATCCTCATCAGCTACACGTACAAGATCGCGTTCCAGGCAGGCAGCGGAGCGCAGTACGGGCTTGCCGCCGCGGTCTCGATCTTCATCTTCTTCATCGTCGCGGGGATCTCGGCGATCTCGTTCTGGCGTACCAAGGCGCTGGAGGAGATTCGATGACGACGCTCGACCAGGCCGAGGCAGTCGCGGGCGCCGGAGTTGCCGAGGCGTCCCCCGGAAGACGCCCGATCTTCTCGTACAACTGGTGGCGCTACCTCGTGAGCATCGCCGCCATCCTGTTCGCGCTGTTCCCGATCGTCTACGTCCTCTCGGCCGCGTTCAACCCGATTCCGTCGCTCACGAGCGCGCAGCTCGTCCCGGACGACCTGACGCTCGAGAACTTCCGCCGCATCCTCAGCGGGAACCCCGGCGAGGCCGGGACCGAGCAGGAGGCGCTCGACGTCCCGTACACCAGCTGGTACCTGAACACGATCCTGATCTCCGGAGCGACTGCCCTCTTCTCGGTGTTCTTCGGAGCTCTCGCGGCGTATGCGTTCGCGCGCTTCCGGTTCAAGGGGCGCCGCATGGGAATGCTGTCGCTGCTTCTCATCCAGATGTTTCCGACGTTTCTCGCGGTCGTCGCCATCTACCTCATCGTTCTTCGGATCGGCGACGTCTTCCCGGCGTTCGGTCTCGACACGCGCACGAGCGTGATCCTCGTCGGGCTCGGTGGCGCGCTCGGCGTCAACACCTGGCTCATGAAGGGGTTCCTCGACTCGATCCCGGACTCGCTCGACGAGTCGGCCCGGGTCGACGGCGCGACGCCGGGCCAGGTGTTCTGGGGGATCATCCTCCCGCTCGCCACGCCGGTGCTCGCCGTCGTCGGGCTGCTCTCGTACATCTTCTCGATCAACGAGTTCATCATCGCGAGCCGCCTCCTGCAGACCACGGACAAGTTCACGCTCCCCGTGGGCCTGTACGGATTCATCAACGACAAGTACGCACAGCAGTGGGGGCCGTTCTGCGCGGGCGTCGTGCTGGCCGCGATCCCGGTCGTGATCATCTTCTTCTTCCTCCAGCGGTTCATCGTCGAGGGGCTCACCCGCGGCGCGGTGAAGGGGTAACGGCGTGACGCGGCTCCTGGGGCTCCCGCACCACGACGGGTCGGACCTGTACGTGCCCGAGCGCGCGACCGATCTCGGTGACGAGACGACCGTGCTCCTCCGCGTTCCGAGCGGAACCGCCGTGGAGGACGTGGCGGTGCGCTACGTGTGCGACGGCGAGCCGCGGATCGCGGTCGCGGCCGTCGACCACGAGACTCGCGGCGACGTCTGGTGGCGTGCGACCTTCCCCGTGCGCAATCCCGTGACGCCGTACCGCTGGCTCCTCGCAGGCGGTGACTTCGGCTACGCGTGGCTGAACGGGTGCGGGCTCCAGCCCTTCGACGTGCCCGACGCCGACGATTTCGTCGCGACCACGCACGCCGGCGGGCCGGACTGGCACCTCGAGTCGGTCGTCTACGAGGTGTTCCCCGACCGGTTCGCCTCGGCTGGTCTCGAGGTCGATCCACCTGACTGGGCGATTCCGCGTGCGTGGAGCCAGCGGCCCACGGGACGGGGGCCCGAGACTCCGGCCGAGTGGTTCCGAGGCGATCTGGTCGGTCTCGAGCGCCGGCTCGACCACATCTCTGCGCTCGGCGCAAACGTGCTCTACCTGACCCCGATCTTCCCCGCAGGGTCCACGCATCGCTACGACGCGACGAGCTTCGACGTGGTCGACCCGCTGCTGGGCGGCGACGAGGCGCTCGTCTCCCTCGTACGGTCGGCTCACGATCGTGGCATCCGCGTGCTCGGCGACCTGACGACGAATCACGTCGGCGACGGGCACCGTGGTTCGTCGCCGCGCACGAGGGACACGAGCCCGAGCGAGAGTTCTTCTTCTTCGACGACTCGCTCGCGAACGGTTACGAGAGCTGGTACGGCGTGCCGTCTCTTCCCAAGCTCGACTACCGCTCTCCGGAGCTGCGCCGCCGAATGTACGAGGGCGAGTCCTCGGTGACCCGACGCTGGCTCGAGTCGCCGTTCGGCTCTCGACGGCTGGCGGATCGACGTCGCGAACATGACCGGTCGCCTGAAGGACGTCGACGTCCTGCCCGAGGTGTCCCGCGGCGTCCGAACGGCTGCGGTCGCGGCCCGCCCCGATGCCCTCGTGGTCGCCGAGCACGCATACGACGCGCGGGCTGACCTGCGGTCGGGTGGCTGGCACGGAACCATGAACTACGCAGGCTTCACCCGCCCCGCCTGGGCGTGGTTGCGTGGCGACGCGCTTCCCGCGGACGCGGAGAGCAGCTTCCTCGGTCTCCCGGTCGGCGTCCCGCGTCTCTCCGGTGGCCCGGTGGTCGCGACGATGATGCGGTTCCGTGCGGGTGTCTCTTGGTCGTCCGTCATCCATTCGTGGGCGATCCTCGACAGCCACGACACGGCGAGGTTCCGCTCGATCGCGGGCTCTCGCGAGCGCCAGCTCGTCGGCGTCGGTCTCCAGATGACGTCACCGGGCGTTCCGATGGTGTTCGCGGGCGACGAGATCGGGCTCGAGGGCGAGTGGGGGGAGGACGCGCGCCGGACGATGCCCTGGGACCGGCCCGGCGAGTGGGATGCCGAGCTGCTCGACGGGTATCGGCGGCTCGTTTCGCTCCGCCGCAGCAGCGTTGCTCTTTCGCGCGGTGGCATCCGCTACGCGCACGTGTCCGACGATGCGATCGCCTATCTGCGCGAGTCGCCGGAGGAGGCCGTCCTCTGCCTCGCGACGCGCGCGGAGAAGGAGCCTGTCCGGCTGTCGCTCGCGGCGCTCGGCGGCACGGAGCTCCAGACGCTCGTCGGCGAGGAGGCAGAGGTCGTGGGCGACGACGTGCTCCTGCCGGGCGGCGGGCCGGCGTTCCATGCCTGGAGAGTCGCATGACGAGCGAGGAGACCCGAGATGGCTGAGGTGCAGCTGAAGGACGTCGACAAGATCTACGAGGGCGGAGTCCATGCAGTCCAGGACCTGTCGCTCTTCGTCGGGGACGGTGAGTTCCTCGTCCTCGTCGGTCCATCCGGTTGTGGCAAGACAACAGCGCTGCGGATGGTGGCCGGGCTCGAGGAGATCACGGACGGGACGATCAGGATCGGCGAGCGGATCGTGAACACGTTGTCGCCGAAGGATCGCGACATCGCGATGGTGTTCCAGAACTACGCCCTGTACCCGCACCTCTCCGTCGCGGACAACATCGCGTTCGGCCTCCGCCTCCGCAAGATCTCCAAGGACGTCGTCAACGAGCGGATCGCCTGGGCGGCGAAGCTCCTCGACCTGACGCCGTACCTCGCACGGAAGCCGCGCGAGCTCTCCGGCGGCCAGCGGCAGCGGGTTGCGATGGGTCGCGCGATCGTCCGCGAGCCGCATGTCTTCCTCATGGACGAGCCGCTCTCGAACCTCGACGCGAAGCTCAGGGTTCAGATGCGCGCGGAGATCGCAAAGCTCCAGCACGACCTCGGCACGACCACGATCTACGTGACACACGACCAGGTCGAGGCGATGACCATGGGAGATCGCGTCGCGGTCATGAGCATGGGGGTTCTGCAGCAGATCGACAGCCCACAGCGGCTGTACGACGAGCCCGCCAACCTGTTCGTCGCCGGGCTTCATCGGAACACCTCCGATGAACCTCTTCGAGGGCACGGTCCATGCGACCGCCGGCGAGGTGAAGGTGACCATCGGCTCCACGACGCTGCCCGTAGGAGCGGCTTGCGTGCAGCGCTACGGGCGGGTGCGTAGCCTGGACGGGCAGTCGGTCGTCGTGGGCATCAGAGCCGAGGACGTTCATCCCGCCCAGGCGCGGCCCGATCTCCCGACGCTCGACGCGAGCGTCGAGCTCGTCGAGGCGCTCGGCTCCGGCCTCATGGTCTACCTGAAGATCGACGCAACCCGGGTCCGGCCGGCCGGCGCGGACGAGGGGGAGGAGGAAGGCCCGGAGGACGACGAGGCGGTCGTCGGGATCCGCCCGAACCTCATCGCGCACTTCCCGCCGCGGCTCGACCTGCGGATCGGCGAAACGATTCCGATCGCGGTGGACGCCGCCGGCCTGCACTTCTTCGACAAGGAGACGGGTGCCGCGCTTCGCTAGCTGCGCGTTCGCCGCTGCGGCGGCGATCGCACTCGCGGCTACAGGCGGTGCCGCAGTCGCGTCGCCGGATGGTCCGCGACCGCCGACCGGTGGCGAGCTCCAAGCGCTCGCGAAGCTGCCGACGTACACGCCGTTCGCCTCGCAGCGGATCTACTTCGTGATTCCGGACCGCTACGCGAACGGCGACTCCACGAACGATCGCGGAGGCGCGTCCGGAGGTCGATCCGTCACCGGCTTCGACCCCGCGGATTCGGGCTGGTACCACGGTGGAGACCTGAAGGGGCTCACTGGCACGTGCACGAATCCGAAGACGGGCCTGGCGCGCATCAAGGATCTCGGCTTCACGGCGATCTGGATCGCGCCGGTCGTCGTCCAGCAATGGGTCCAGGGCGACAGCGCCTCCTACCACGGCTACTGGGGCCTCGACTTCACGAAGGTCGACCCGCACCTTGGCACCGACGCGGACTTCGCGGCGTTCGCCGATTGCGCGCACGGCCTCGGGCTGAAGATCTACCTCGACGTGGTCGTAAACCACACGGCGGACGTGATCCTCCTCGCCGGAGGCACGACCTTTCGCGGCCCCGACGAGATCCCATATCGGGACTGCAAGGGCCGGCCGTTCTCTGCTCAGCGCCTCGCGGGCGGTACGCGCTTCCCGTGCCTGTCGGCGAAGTACCAGCCGCGTCAGGCGCTGGTCCTCCCACAGAACCGGGCTCTGAAGCGTCCGTCGTGGCTCAACGACGTGAGGCGGTACCACAACCGCGGAGACATCGACTTCGCGAGCTGCTCGCCCGCGTGCTTCGAGCAGGGGGACTTCTTCGGGCTCGACGACCTGTTCACCGAGCAGCCATTCGTGGCTCGCGGCCTCGCGCAGGTGTATGGCAACTGGATCCGCCGGTACAAGATCGACGGCTTCCGCATCGACACGGCCAAGCACGTGGACCGCGCGTTCTTCCGCGTCTGGGCACCGAGGATCCGGTCGATCGCGCGGGCCGCCGGCGTCTCCGACTTCGAGATCTTCGGGGAGGTGACCCTCTCGGATGCGGCGGACCTGGCGACGTTCGCCCGGGATCGCGCGCTCCCGAATGTCATCGACTTCCCGCTCCAGGATTCGCTGGTTCGCTACGCGGGCGGGTCCGCCGGCGCCCGTGGCGTCGCCTCGCGGCTCGTGGACGACGACTACTTCCGAGGCCCGAACGGCGTTGCGCCGACGCCTGCGACGTTCCTGGGCAACCACGACCTGGGCCGGGCCGCTCTCCTGATCAAGCAACAAACGGGAGCGAGCGGCGCCGAGCTCGAGCGCCGCGTCGTTCTCGGAAACGCTCTCCTCTTCTTCCTGCGTGGTGCTCCGGTCGTCTACTACGGCGACGAGGTTGGGATGATCGGGCGCGGAGGCGACAAGGCCGCACGCCAGGACATGTTCCCGACGAAGGTCGCCGAATGGCAGAGCGAGGAGCGAGTCGGCGGCCCGCCGATCGGAACCGGCTCCTCCTTCGACGTCGACACCGTGCAGAACAACGTCGCGGCGAGCATCCGCGCGTTCGCCGGGCTTCGTGCCCGGTACCCGGCGCTTGCAACTGGGCCCACGGTGGTGCGCTACGCCCGTGAAGGCCTGCTCGCTCTCAGCCGCTTCGACCTGAGTGAGCGGCGTGAGTATGTCGTCGTCTTCAATGCGACGAGGCAGCAGCAGTCGTTTTCGTTCGCGACGTCGACCCCTTCGTCAGAGTGGGCGCAGCAGAGTGGCGCCGACGCCAAGGTCGTCCAGAGCACTTCGAGCGGACGGATTTCGGTCGGGATCGAAGGGCTCGACGCGGTTCTCCTTCGAGCGGATTCCGAGCTGCCACGCCGCGGGGCTGCGCGTGTGACGCTCCGGACGGCGACGGATCTCTACACGAACTACCTGCGTCTCACGGCGACGGCGGGTAACCCGGACCCCCTGAGCGTGACGTTTGCAGTGCGCCGCCTCGGCGACAAGGAGTGGCGCCGTCTCGCGACAGACGACGGTGCGCCGTACCGTGCGTTCCTGAATCCGCGGAGCTACAGGCGTGGCGAGAAGCTCGCGCTCGTCGCCGTCGCGCGCTCGAGCGACGGCGCGGTCTCGACCTCGCCCGTCGTCTCGGTCCAGGTGCGCCGCTGATGGCCGTCCGCGAGGGTCTGGGATCGGCGCTCGACCTCACGGGGCGTCGCTTCGCTTTCCGCCCCGCGGCGATCCTCGGCAACGGCGCGTTGCTCGTCACGTTCAGCGCACGCGGTGAAGTCGAGCGGATCTTCTGGCCGAGCGTCGATCACGGACAGCATCTCGGTGAATTGCGTCTGGGTCTCGAGATCGACGGGTCGACCCGCTGGCTCGACGAAGAGCCGTTCGAGTGGGAGCAGAACTACGTGGACGGTTCCTCCTTGCTTCGAACGAGCGCTCGGTCGGACGGGCTCCACGTCGAAGTGGGCGACCTCGTCTCGCCCGGCGAGCCCGTGCTCGTTCGCGGCGTCCGCTGCTCGCAGGAGGCGCGACTGGTCGTCCACTGTCGGCCGAATCTCGACGGTGACCCACGCAGCGTCGCCGGCTACGTCGATCCGGCGAGCGGAGCGCTCGTCTTCTATGAGCGCGGCGTGGCGCTCGCGCTGGCTCTCGTTGCCGGCGACTCGACGGTGACCCTTCGCGAGGGCGGAGACGGCGACGTCGCGGCGGACGTCGTCGTGCACAAGCCGCCGGTCGAGGGCGCGTTTGTCGGCACCGTCGGCTCCGACGGAGCGCTCGTGGTCGTTGCCTTTGGCGCGACCCCGGACGAGGCGATCGTGCGGCTGGCGAGGCCGACGAACGTCGGCTTCGACCTGCTCGCATCCGAGCGGGCGAGCTACGACCGGGAGGCGATTGCACTTGCACGGCCGGTGACCGTCGAGGCGTCCGGACTCGTCGATCTCTACGGGCGGTCGCTGCTCGTTCTCGAGCATCTGAACGACCGACAGAGCGGCGCCGCCATCGCGGCTCCCGAGTTCGATCCCGGCTTCGAGCAGTCGGGCGGGTATGGCTTTGTCTGGCCGCGGGATCTCGCATACGTCGTTCTCAGCTACCTCGCCGCGGGAAGAGGTGACCTCGCCATTCCGGCGCTCCGCTGGCTGGCGCGTGAGCAGGCGCCCGAAGGACTCTGGCTTCAGCGGTACTGGACGGACGGTTCGCTCGCACCGAGCTGGGGCCTCCACCAGCTCGACGAGACGGGCGTCGTCGTTTTTGCATACGAGGCCGCCTGGCGTGAGCTCGGCGACCCGGCGCTCGACCGTGAGCTGTGGCCGTCGGCGCGCGCCGCCGGGGACTTCCTGTGCGACTTCATCGATCTTGAGACGGGCCTGCCGCTTCCGAGCATGGATCTCTGGGAGCAAACGGACGGCCAGCACTCGTACACGGCCGCAGCGACCTACGGAGGGCTCGCGGCGTGCGCGGCCATGGCGGCGCGTCACGAGCCGGGGCTCGCCCGGCGCTACCACGAGGGTGCGGAGCTCGTTCGGGCCGGCATCGAGAGCCACCTCTGGAGCGAGCAACACAACCGCTATCTCCGCTCCCGCTGGGTCGCGCGCTCGGACGAGCTCGGCGAGCCACCGCCTGCGATCTACGGGCGACGCCTGCGGTATCCGACTCGAGCCGTGCGCAGCGTTGATCGGGAGGATCCGCGGGTGGACAGCTCTCTTCTCGGACTCTGCTGGCCGTTTCGCGCAGTCGATGCCGATTCACCCCGGATGCGTGCGACGATCGCCGCCGTCGAGGAGGAGCTGCAGCTCGCCGATGGAGGCGTCCTCCGTCACGAGGGAGACGACTACGCGGGCGGGAACCCGTGGATCATCTCCACCCTCTGGCTCGGGCTCGCGCGGCGACAGATCGGTGACGAGGCGGGGCTGCTCCGCACGCTCGCGTACGCGCTCGAGCATCAGACGCCGCTCGGCCTGCTGCCCGAGCAGATCACACGTGACGGAGACCCGGCCTGGGTGGTCCCGCTCGGCTGGAGTCACGCGATGCTCATCCTCGCGGCACGCCCCGAGCTCGCGCTGATCCGCGGCGGCTCGTAGTGGCGACCAACTTGTCCGAGAGACCTGGCGTCAGCGCTAGGTTTGCGCGACGTGCTGCTCCGGGTTCCGACTCCCTACGACTTCGAGCTCTCGATCGCGAGGTACCGCCTGTTCGGGTCCGACGGGGCGACGGTCTGGCACGAGGGCGGGTTGCACCGCGTGGTCGATGGCCGCGAGGTGCGGATTGAGGCCGCGCCCGGAGGCGTCAGCATCGATCGCGGTGGCGGAGCGGCGAAGCGCGAGGTCGGCCGTCTGCTCGGGCTCTCTTTCGACCTCGACCCGTTTCTCGCCTGGGCGGATAGGGATCCCGTACTGGGCCCGCTGACGCGCTCGCTACGCGGCTTTCGGCCGACCTTGAACCCGCAGCCCTTCGAGGCGCTCGTCGTGGCGATCACGACGCAGCAGATCTCGCTCCGCGCGGCCGCTGCGATCCGCGGGCGCTTCGTTCAGCGCTTCGGGACGAGACACGAGCTCGCGTGGGCCTTCCCGACGCGCGAGCGCATCGCTCGTGCGCTTCCGAGCGACATCACTGCGATCGGTTTCTCGACGCGGAAGGCCGAGTACGTCGTCGGCCTGGCGCGCTCGGAGCTCGACTTCGACGAGCTCGAGAATCTTCCAGATGACGAGGTCGTCGCGAGCCTCACAGCACTGCCGGGGCTCGGTCGCTGGACGGCCGACTGGTACCTCGCGCGTCATCTCGCACGACCCCGGGCGTGGCCTGCCGGCGACCTTGGCCTGCGCAAGGCGGTCGCAGCGTTCTACTCTGACGGCCGTTCACCGTCGATCGGGGAGGTCCGCTCCATGGGAGACCGCTTCGCGCCGTTCCAGAATCTGTCCGCCCAGTTCTTGCTCATGGGAGCGAGGATGGTCGGATGACGGTTCGTGGAGCACTTCCACAGGACTTCGACGCGATCGCGGATCTGTGGCGTCAGTTCGACCACGAGGTCCCGCCGCCCACTCACGAAGGCCCCGCCGACGAGGAGAAGGAGCTCACGGAGATCCGGGAGATCATCGCCTCCGAGATCGCGTTCGTCGCCGAGGACGACGCCGGGGCCGTTGTCGGCTTCGCGCTCGCGCGCAAGCGTGCGAACGGATTCGGGTCGCTCACGGATCTGTACGTCCACGGGGACGCGCGCCGATCGGGGATCGGGACCGAGCTCATGCGACAGGTCCTCGCCGCGTTTCGCGCGCAGGG
Organism: uncultured Actinomycetes bacterium; assembly: GCA_963734825.1. GTDB lineage: Bacteria > Actinomycetota > Thermoleophilia > Gaiellales > Gaiellaceae > GMQP-bins7. The sequence continues at coordinate 241,330 of CAVTIQ010000007.1, forward strand.
CGTCGAGCGCATGGACCTCGAGGTGCAGGCGTCGAACGCGGTCGCCCGATCGCTCTACGGACGGTGGGGCCTGCGGGACGAGGTGTTGATCATGACGGGCTCGGTTCCCGAGCTCGAGGCGAAGCTCGGGAGCCAGGATGCGTCGTCCTTCGGCTCGATTCACGTGCAATCCGACGACCTGAGTGCCGTCGAGCAGGCCGTTGGCCAGTTCGTGCCGCGTCTCCCCGGCAACTCACGCGGCTCCGTCGTCGCGCCTCCTCGGAATGGATGGATCGCCGTCTACGACGACGTCTGCGACAGGGACCCCGACATGCTGCGCCGCCTCGCGCGCGAGCTCTGTGACCGGATAGGCGCAGTCACGTGCCTGCTCGGGCTCGAGCGAGACGAGCTCGTCCGGATGATCCTGTTCGAGCGCGGCTCGATCGTCGACGAGTATCTCTCGGTGCCCGAGTTCTACGGCCCTCTGCCGCCCGGTGACGTCGTCGGGTTGGCGGCGAACCCCACGGTGGTCGCGAGGCTCACCGGCGCGATTCCGGCCGAGGTGCGCCGGGTTGCCAGGACCGCCCCGGCTCCGGCGGACCTCGAGCCTGCTCGCGAGCTGCTCGGGGCGCTGGCAGTGGTGCTCGGGATCGAAGGCGCGGAGCACGGATGGGCGGGGGCGGCCGATCTCGAGGGAGCCGTCAGGCTGGATCGCGCATGAAAGTCGTCCTCCTCCACGCGTGGCCGCTCGACGAGACCATGTGGGACCTGCACGCCGACGTGCTCTCGCGGGCCGGGTACGACGTCATGACCCCGCGCCTCTACGGTCGGGGCGCGTCCATCGACGACTGGGCAGCGCGGATACTCCTCGACTTCGACGATCAGTTCGTGGCTGTCGGAGCGTCGATGGGCGGCTATTGCGCTCTCGCGCTCGCCCGCCGTGCGCCCGAGCGAGTGGTCAAGCTGGTGCTCGTGGGCTCCCGAGCTGCCTCCGATCCCTTCGAGCGGCGCGGCGCTCGTGACGTTCAGATCGCCCAACTGCGTGCACACGGTGTTCCCGAAGAGCTCGAGACGACCGTCGAGGCGGAGGACCTTGCCGTGGCGCAGGAGGCGATTCGCGACCGCATGGACTTGACCGCAGTCGTCGCCTCGTTCGGCGGCCCTTTCCTCGCGTGCGTGGGTGATGCGGACGACATCGTGTCGGTGGACGAGGCTCACGAGCTGGCCGAGAGCGCGTTGGACGGCTACCTCGCGGTGTTCCCCGGCGCTGGCCACTTCCTCACCGTCGAGCAGCCGGAGCAGTTCATCGAGGTTCTGCTGGACTTCCTCGCGTGAGCGAAGACGTCTCCGTCGAGGAGCTCCGGCTCCGACTGGGGGAGGACGGGCTGACGCTGCTCGACGTGCGCTCGGCGACCGAGTTCGAGGGCGACTTCGCAGCGCCCTGCGACCCGCGGCACGGGCACATCCAGGGAGCACGCAACCTTCCGCTCGAGGAGCTTCTCGAGTGTGTGTCGGCAGCCGACGTCCGCGCGCTCGTGGGACTCCCCGAGGGAGTGGAGATCGTGGCGTACTGCCACGTCGGGAACCGGTCGGGCTTTGCCGTGGAGGTGCTGAGCGCTGCGGGCTACAACGCGAGGAACTACGTGGGCTCGTGGCACGAGTGGTCTCGCGACCCTGACCTTCCGAGCGAGCCCTAGAGCCTCAGGGCTGCGCAGCGACGTCGAGGAACGCTGCGCAGAGCCGGCGGCCGTGCTCGTTCGAGAGCGCGATCCGCGTTTCCGTTTCGGTGACGAGGCTCGCCGCCGGCATCGGCAGATCTGCGGGATCCTCCTCGGCCCAGGAGCGAGCCATGGCGAGCGTCACCTCGGCATGGAACTGGATTCCCCACGTGCGGCCGAGACGGAACGCCTGTGTGCAGACGTCGCTCCGCGCGAGCTCGACACCCTCGCGCGGGAGCTCGAAGGTGTAGTGATGCCACTGGAAGACCTTCGTCCGGCGCGGCAGGCCACCGAGAACCGGGTCGGCGAGGCCGTCCGGCGTGAGCTCGACCTCGAGCCACCCGATCTCGGGCGCGCTCGCCGGGCCGACCTTCGCGCCCGCGGCGCGCGCCAGCATCTGTGCACCGAGGCAGACGCCGAAGGCCGGGATCTCCTCGGCCAGCACCTGCTGCAGGAACTCCTCCTCTCGCCCGAGCCATGAGAAGTGATCGTCCTGGTCGGGGTGCATCGAACCGCCGAAAACCATCACGGCGTCGTAGCTCGACGGCGCCTGCGGTGAACGTCCGAGTGGGACGATCCAGCGGTCGAGCGTGTGCCCGGCGGCCACGACGGTCTCGTCGAAGACGCCTCCGGGGACACTCGGGCCGTGGGTGACGGATAGCAATCGCATCGTTTCGAGACTAGGCTTTGAGAAGCCGTCTGGTGAGGAACAGGTGAAGAGGGGGTATGGATCGCTCATGTCGATCGTGACGCAGTGCACCGTACTCGGGTGCAAGACGCTGACAATCGGGCCGCTCTGCATCGAGCACGACCAGCCAGTGACGCGGGAATACCCGCGAGGCCGCCCGTCGCCGCAGGCCGCGGAATCGCTCCTGCGGCTCCCGCTCTATTCGGTCGCTGTCGGCTCGCACGCCCGAGAAGTTAAAAGAGCGTCGGCGCAGCCGGTGGCGGCTCGAGGCCTCCGCTAGCGGGAACCCCCGCCTCGTCGAGAAGGCCGCGCAGGATCGCTGCGCTCCGCGGCGCGAAGTCGTCGCGGTTGTTGTTGAACAGCGACAACGTGTTCTCTAGTCATCTGGCGAGAGCACTGTCGCGCGTGGGACGTTGCTGCGCCACGACGTGGGTTCGTCAGCTCACGGCGATGCCCGGATCGTGCAGGGACGGTACGGCGGTCAGCCTGCAGTGCGAGTGAGGCGCCGTCCGGCGGGGTGGGGTTGAAGCGCTCGTACACGGTGCCGCTCCACGCGATGAGGTCGGCTCCCGTCCACACGATGGCGCTGCCCTCCCGAGAGTTGAGCGGCGATGGTCCTGGCGTGATCGTCTCCCAGGCGTCGCTCTTGAGGCTGTAGATCTGGAGGCCGCTCGATCCGTCGGCAGCCGCGTAACGATCCCCGAGCCAGGCTGTCTGCGTGTAGGCCCCGACCGGGACGGGAAATGGAGCAAAGGCGCCCTTCTTGCTCCAGCTGTCCGTGGTCGGGTCGTAGCGGACGATGAAGATCCTCATGTTCGCCAACCCTTCCGTCGAGAACACGAGGTCGCTGCCGCTCACGCCGATCAGCTTCAGCTGCTGCTGTGCGGCGATCGGGGCGTTCGAGATGTCGATCTTGCGCAGCACATCGGTCGCCGGGTCGTACGCGAGGAGCCTCGGCGAGCACGACGAGGGGTTCTTGCAGACGGTACCCATGACGAAGACCTCGTGCCCGTCCCAGACCACACCCGGCGAAGGCATGAGGCCGGTGACCCGGTTGAGCGCAGGCAGTAGGCGCCAGGAGCCGGGCCGGGGATCCAGGGCTGCAGCGACGGGCGTGGCGAGAGTGTCCCCGAGAGACCCGCCGACGACGATCAGTTCCTTACCGGTCCAGGCCGACGAGAAGCCTTCTCGCCTGCTGAGCGGGCCGGCGGGCAGACGGCGCCAGCTGTCGGTCTCTGGGTTGTAAGCCGCTGTGCCCACGGGGCCGTCGGGAGAGTTGGAGGCCCACACGACCATCTCGTCGCCGGTCCATACGACCGTCGCGCCACCTTGCACACCGGGAGGAGACCGCGCGATCGTCCGCCAGGCACGCGTCGTCGGGTTGTACGCTGCCCCGTCGGACTTCTGTCCGACGTTCTCGCTCCGCGCGTACCCGCCCCACACGAGCATCTCGGTTCCGGTCCATACCGCACTCGGCCCGAGGCGTCCCACGATGGGGGCCGCAGGCAGCGTCTGCCAGGACGCTCCAGGGCGTGCCTCTTCGCCGGACTTCGTCGCCCGTCCGATGAAGACGCCGGCGACACCTGCCGCCAAAGCGACCACAACGACCACGGCAACGACGACCGCCCAGGCACGCCGACCCCCGCCTGCCCTGTGGGTCACGGGGGACGCGGGATCGGATGAGGACAGCACACTCGACAACGACTCTCCCTGGGGCTACGTCAAGCGTGATCGACGAGCGCACAGTCGACATCGGGACACGCCCTGATCCTCGTGCAGTGATCTACTGAAGCGTCATCGTTGGGCGGCATTCCTTATCACTCGCTCATGCCGGCGAGCTGTCTACGGTGCGCAGAGCGTGCGGCTCCGTGCCCGATGATCGGAGCGCAACGTCAGAAGAGCGTCGGCCGCCCGGGCGGAGGCTCGACTCCTCCGGCTGCAGGGATCCCCGCTTCGTCGAGCAGACCCCTGAGGATCATGGCGCTACGAGGGGCGAAGTCGTCGCGGTTGTTGTTGAAGAGGGCGTAGACCTCGTCGGCCTCGTGTGAAAGCCGCCCGAGCGGCTCCACCCATTCCTCGAGCTCCTCCGCGGAGTACATCCAGTCGAAGCGCTGCCAGGACTTCTCCGACTTGATGTTCCACGTCTTCGCGTTGCGGCCGTGGAAGCGGACGTAGGCGACGCGATGCGTGGCAGCCGCGAACGTCGGAAGCACGTTCGTCGCCTTGGTCGGCGGTGCGTCGACGGAGACCACCGCGAGACCGTTGCGCTCGAGGAAGGAGAGTGTGTCGTCGCGCTCGTCGTCAGTGAGCCACGAGCGGTGCCGGAACTCGACGAGCGGAACGAGGGGGTCGAGGAGCGACTGCACCTTCGAGAGCTCCTCCTTCGCCTCGTCCGACTTGACGAAGCGGGGGTGGTACTGCACCAGGATCCCGCGCAGCTTCCCGGAGAGCTCGAGCGGTTCGATCGACGCCCGGAAGGCTGCGAACGCCTGAGCCTGGTCAGCCTCCTCGTGGTGCGTCATCGTCGCGTGCGCCTTCACATGGAAGACGAACTCGTCCGGCGTTCGCTGCGCCCAGCGACCCGTGACGGCTGGATCGGGGAGGTGGTAGAAGGGCGAGTCCACCTCGACGGTGTCGAAGCGCTCCCCGTAGTAGCGCAGCCGAGCGGTCGGGGTCGAGACGCCGCGCGGATACCACGTCTTGACGAGCCCTTCGTCCGCAAAGCTGCACGTTCCGATCCGTACCGTGGCGGGCACGGGGCGAGAATACGGGGGCCGACCTAGACTCCCGTGATGGACGCGCGCCCCATCGGTGTCTTCGACTCGGGAATGGGCGGCCTCACGGTCCTCCACGAATGTCTCGTGACGCTTCCGCACGAGGACTTCGTCTACCTCGGCGACGGTGCGCGGCTGCCGTACGGCCCGCGCCCACTCGACGAGATCCGCCGCTTCGCCGCGGAGATCGCCGGTTACCTCGAGGGTCTCGGCGTGAAGCTGATCGTCGCGGCGTGCAACTCGGCGACGGCGGCCGCGCTTCCGGACCTCCAGCGCAGCCTCGGTGTTCCCATCGTCGGCGTCCTGGCTCCGGAGGCGCACGCGGCCGTGCTCGCGACGCGAAACCGGCGCATCGGGCTCCTTGCCACGGAAGCCACAGTGGCCAGTGGGCGGTATGCGGAGCTCGTGCACGCGCTCGACGCGGGTGCGCAGGTCGTGTCCGTCGCCTGCCCCCGCCTCGTTCCGCTCATCGAGGGCGACGACCCGTTCGGCGAGGAGACACTCGCTGCGGTGCGCGAGTACGCGGCGACCCTGAGAGAGGAAGCGGTCGACACGGTGATTCTCGGCTGTACGCACTACCCGCTCATCCGGCCGATCTTCCAGAGGGTCTTCGGGCGTGGCATCACGCTCGTCTTCTCTGCGGAAGAGACGGCGCGCGAGGTCGCCGAGATGCTTGCGCGCAAGGGCGTCGAGAACGCCGAGACGCGCGAAGGGGCCTACCGCTTTCTCACGACCGGCGACCCCGCCCAGTTCCGCGAGATGGGGCAGCGCTTTCTCCAGCTCCCGATCGCCGAGGCCGAGCACGTCGACGTCGCGCGGCTCGAGGCAGTGGCAGCGGCATGAGCGGCGTAGGCTCGACGGAGCCGCCCAAGAGCGGAGGTGCCGGCTTTGCCGGTGCCGGAGCAAAAACAGCGAGCGGAGGGCCGGCTCTGCCGGCCCGTGAGCGGGCATGAGAGGCGACGGCCGCAGGCCTGACGAGCTCCGTCCGCTCGACGTGAGGACGGACTTCCTCGAGCAGCCTCACGGCTCGGTGCTCTACGGTCAGGGAAAGACGCTCGTGCTCTGCACCGCGACGGTGGAAGAGGGAGTGCCGAGGTGGCTCTACGGCAGCGGGCGCGGCTGGATGACGGCCGAGTACTCGATGCTGCCGGCGTCCACGGGCGAGCGGACCCAGCGCGCGGCAACTCGAGGACGGCAGGACGGCAGGACGGTGGAGATCCAGCGGCTGATCGGACGCGCGCTTCGCGCAGTCTGCGACTTCGAAGCGCTCGGGGAGCGGACGCTGTGGCTCGACTGCGACGTCCTCCAGGCCGACGGCGGGACGCGTTGTGCGTCGATCACGGGTGCGTGGGTTGCGGCGGCGCGTGCGCTCGACCGGTTTGGCCTGTCGAAGGCGCTCTCGGGCTCCATCGCCGCAGTGTCCGTCGGGATCGTCGGAGGCGAGGCAGTGCTCGACCTGGACTACTCGGAGGACTCGTCCGCGGAGACGGACATGAATGTCGTGATGACCGGCGACCGCCAGCTCGTCGAGGTGCAGGCAACGGCGGAGCGCGACCCGTTCTCGCGGGAGCTTCTGGACGAGCTTCTCGATCTTGCCGCAGGCGGGGTCGAGGTGCTGACTGCGGCGCAGCTCGAGGCCGCAGCCCTGCCCCAGCCGTCGTGAGGCTGCTTCTCGCGTCGCGCAACCCGAACAAGCTCCGGGAGCTTCGCCGCGCGCTCCCGGAGTGGGAGATCGAGCTGCTGGAGGCCGCGGACGAGCCCGTGGAGGACGGACAGACGTTCGTCGAGAACGCTCGCATCAAGGCGACTCACGGCCGGCGCCACGCGGAGTCCGGCGAGTGGGTGGCCGGCGAGGACTCGGGCATCGAGGTCGCGGCACTCGACGGGCGGCCGGGGATCGAGTCGGCACGCTGGGCGAGCGATCCCGTCGAGCGTCTGCTCGCCGAGCTCGACGGCGTGCAGGACCGGAGAGCCCGTTACGTCTGCGAGCTCGTCGTTCTCTCCCCGGATTACTCGGAGCTGCGGGCGAGCGGAACGCTCGACGGCACGATCGCGTCGGCGCCGCGCGGAACCGAGGGCTTCGGCTACGACCCGATCTTCGTCCCGGGCGGCGAGACATCCACCGTGGCCGAGCTCGGGAACGACTGGAAGGCCGAGCACTCGCATCGCGCGCAAGCTGCGCGCGAGCTGGCCGCGGCACTCCGACGTCATCGGGACGCCTAGAGTGCTAGCGTCGGCGCCGTGGAGGCAGCGCAGGCACTCGCAGAGCTCACGGAGCTCTCGTCCCAGATCGAGCGTGCTGTCGTACTCCGCGCGGACGGGTCGGTGCTCGCGTCGACCGGCGACGACGCGGCGGGAGAGACGCTCGCGCGCGGCGCACTCGACCTCGTAGCTGCCGCGTTCGAGCTTCGCTCGGCGCCGTCGGAGGTGACACGGGTAGAGGTGGAGCTGGAGGACGCCGGCGTGTTCGTGCTCTGTGAGGGCGGCCGTACGATCGCCGCCGTCACCGCATCGGGTGCGACAGCGGGTCTCGTCGTGTACGACCTGCGGACCTGCCTCGGCTCGATCGACGACACGAAGACGAAGCGCTCGCGCAAGGCGAAGGAGCCCGACGCATGAGGAAGCTCGTACGCCTCGCGCTGCTGATCGGCTTGACGGTCTGGGCCTGGCGCTACTTCTCCGGGCGCCGTGCGCCGCACGAGCGCGCCGGAGTGTCGTATTCCGACGGCTCGTCGCTCGTCCTCGAGCCTGGCTCTCCGGGATTCGATCGCCTGGCGGATGCGGCGCGTTCGGCGCTCGTGACGCCGACCGCGAGCCGTGCGACCGAGCCGTCGTGAACGAAGACGAGCTCGGCAGCCTGATCGTCGAACGGGCGCTCCTGGAGGGCGACTTCGTGCTGCGGTCGGGGCGGCGCTCGACGTGGTACCTCGACAAGTACCGGTTCGAGACCGATCCCGAGCTCCTGCGACCGCTCGGCGAGCGCCTGGCCGAGGCCGTCGCTGCCTACGAGCCGGACGCCGTTCGCCTCGCCGGCCCTGCCCTCGGCGGGGTTGCGTTGGCTGCTTCGACGGCGATGGCGTCCGGGCTGCCGTTCATGATCGTCCGCGATGAAGCCAAGGAATACGGCACGGCGAACAGGATCGAGGGGCCTTTCGAGTCAGGCGAGCTCGTGTGCCTTCTGGAGGACGTCGTCACATCCGGTGGGGCTCTTGCAGAGGCGGTGTCTGCACTCCGCGACGAGGGGCTCGTCGTCCGGCATGCCGTCTGTGTGGTCGACCGGGAGGAGGGCGGATCGGACGCGCTCGCGCGCCTCGGAGTGCGACTTGTGGCCCTCTTTCGGGCCTCCGAGCTTCTGGAAATGCGAAAAACCGCCGGAAAACAGCATGGTTGAGCCAAATCCGAAGGGCTGTTAGGGTCCTTCGGTCCCGATGGAACCGAACCCGACGTAGGAGGAGGGACAGTGACGAAGCAGGATTTCGTGGACGCAGTCGCCGGCAGGGCTGGCATGAGCAAGAGCGACGCCGCCAAGGCGGTCGACGCGATGCTCGACACAATCACCGACACGCTGAGGAGACGTGACGCCGTCACCTTTACAGGTTTCGGGAAGTTCTCGACCTCGGCGCGCGCCGCGCGCATGGGAGTCAATCCGCGCACGGGCGCGAAGGTCATGATTCCGGCGACGACGGTCCCGAAGTTCTCGGCCGGAAGCTCGCTCAAGTCAGCGGTCAAGGGCGGCTAGGCCCGGTCTGAGGCTCTCCGAAGGGGTCGCCACTGCGGCAGTAGGGCGGCCCCTTCGTCTTTCTCGTCTGCCTTGAACACGAACATGTGTTCGTATAGGCTCGACGGGTGCAGCTTGCTTTCGACGCGGCGGATCGGCTGGTCGAGCTCGTCGAGGCGCGGCACGGCCCCGTCGACGCCGAGGAGGCCGCGCGCGTTCTGTTTGCGCTGGACCGTGCTCCGACGGCGATCGCTCGTTCGCTACTCGCGGACGTCGTCGATGGAGATGCCCGGCTCGGCTGGCTCGGGACTCGCATCGGGCGGGCCGGTGAACCGCATGTAGACATCCCGCTCGAGGAGGCCGAGCTCGTGGTCTTCGACCTCGAGACGACCGGACTGTCCGCGAGCTCGTGTCGAGTGTGCGAGATCGGCGCCGTTCGCGTTCGGCAGCTCGAGGTCGTCGAGACCTTCGAGACGCTCGTCAACCCCGGCTCGACGCTGCCGTCCTTCGTCGCGGCGCTCACCGGCATCCGGCAGGCCGACCTCTCTCGTGCTCCGCGTTCCGAGGTTGCTCTTCGTCGCTTCCTCGCCTTCGCCGGCGACGTCCCCCTCGTGGCTCACAACGCTCGCTTCGACATGGCGTTTCTCGATAAGGAGGTGGAGCGGCTGACCGGCCGCCGCTGCGCTGCCCCGGTGCTCGACACCGTCTGGCTGGCGCGGCGCCTGCTCTCCCACCGGAGCGAGCGCTATTCGCTCGCGCGGCTGTCGCACTTCTTCGGCGTGTCGGTGGAGCCGTGTCATCGCGCGCTCCCCGACGCAATCGCTACCGGAGAGATCCTCATCGCGTTGATCGGCCTCGCGCAGGAGCGGGGTGCCAGGACCGTCGGCGATCTCGTCGAGCTCGGAGCTCCACGGGCTCGCAGGTTGCATTCCAAACGATCGCTCGTCGCGGGTGCGCCGACCCTTCCGGGCGTCTACCTGTTCTACGACCGGCACGGAACGGTGCTCTACGTGGGCAAGGCACGCGAGCTTCGGGCACGGCTGCGCTCGTACTTCTCGGGCGCGCGGCAGCGGCCCGCCGTGGAAGCCGCACTCGGGGCTCTCGACCGCGTCGAGTGGCGAGTGCTCGGCTCGGAGCTCGAGGCCGCGCTCGAGGAGCTGCGCTTGATACGCGAGCTGCGTCCTCCCGCGAACGCGCGCGGAGCTCGTCCCGGTCGCTACTCGTACCTCGAGCGTCGCGAGAAGGGATGGAGGGCGATCGCCGACGTCGGTCCGTACGGCCCGATCGCGAGCAAGCGCCGAGCGGAACTTGCCGCTCGCGCACTCGGCGAGTTCGACGGGGACGAGCTCGCGGAAGCGCTCCCCGCGCTCCGAGCCAAGCTCGCCCGGCTCGCCCGCGATCTCCGCTTCGAGGACGCTGCTCGACTGCGCGACCGCGTCCGCGCCCTCGAAGAGGCGGTGGCTCGTATCGACGAGCTCGCACGACTCCGAGCGGAGCGCCTGTGTGTCCTCGCGCCCGCGCGAGAGCCCGGCTTCCGTCGCGCATTCTTCGTCGCACGCGGCCGCGTTGCTGCCGTCCGCACGCTCGCCGAGGGCCCGGCGGGGATCGTGGAAGCGCGCGCAGGAATCGCTGAGGCCGCCCTCGCAGAGCCCTCCTTCGCCCCCGAGGATGCGGATGAGCTCCTCGTGCTCGCCGGCTTCCTCCGTCGACCAGGGCCCGAGCTCCGGATCGTCTCGCTCGACGTCGAGGGCATCCTTGCCGCCTGACCCGGGAGACCCGCACCTACGATGACGTCGTGTCGGAAACAAACTTCGCGGACCGGGTCGCGGATGCCGTCGAGCGCAAGCGGAGCCAGCTCGTCGTCGGCCTCGACCCGCTGCTGGACCTCCTCCCGGTGGAGCTTCGTGGCGAGGCTGTGCTCGGTCGGGCTTCGGCCGCGGCAGCCGTTGCCCGCTTCTGCAAGGGAATCGTCGATGCGGTCGGTCCCTACGTCGTCGCGGTCAAGCCTCAGTCCGCGTTCTTCGAAGTGCTCGGGTCTGACGGCATCCGCGCGCTCGAGGAGGTCTGCGACTACGCGAGGTCGACGGGGCTCCTCGTCATCGTCGATGCGAAACGCGGTGACATCGGCTCGACGGCCCGCGCGTACGCCGAGGCGTTCCTCGAGCCGAGGGAGGGCTCCGATCCGCCCGCCCGCCCGCTCGCTGACGCGCTCACCGCGAACCCGTTCCTCGGCCACGACTCGTGCGAGCCGTTCATCGCTGCCTGTCGCCGCCACGGCGCGGGCGTGTTCTTCCTCGTTCGGACCTCCAATGCCGGCGCGGCCGACATCCAGGATGCGCCGCTTTCGGACGGACGACCGCTCTGGCAGTACGTGGCGGAGCTAGTCCACGAATGGGGACTGCCGCTCGTGGGCGAGCACGGCCTCTCGAGCGTCGGCGCGGTGGTCGGTGCCACCCATCCCCGGGCGGTCTCGCAGGCGAGGAAGCTCATGCCTCAAGCGCTGTTGCTCCTGCCCGGTGTCGGCGCGCAGGGCGCGACGCCGGCCGATGTCGCACGCGCTTTCACGAGCGGCCCGGCGAGTGCGCTCGTCACTGCCTCGCGGTCCGTGATCTTCGCTCACCGGGGGACGGAGGAGGATTGGCGAGCCGCGGCAGGCGCTGCGGCTCAGCATCTCGCGACTCAGGTCTGGGCCGCGGCGGGCTGGAAGTAGCTCCGAGAACCGGCGACGTGCAATGGGTGGAGTAGAGTGGCCCGCCGGATGAGCCCGGCGATCGGCAGAGTGATGGGCAGGGCCTTGCTCGCCGCGGTATGTGTGCTCGCGGTATTCGCGGTCCCCGTGCGCGCAGCGAACGTGGAGACGGCGCCTGAGGTGGCGGCAATCGAGCTGCCGGCGGCCGCCTGGTACCTGGTCGGCGAGGACGGAACACGCCTCGCGCAACACGACGCCGAGAGCCCGCGTGCGATCGCGAGCATCACGAAGCTGATGACGGCGATCGTGACGCTCGAGCATGCCCAGCTCTCCGATGTCGTCACCGTCGGTACCCGTTCCTCGACGATCGGCGAGTCGACGGCGAACCTCCGACCCGGTGAGCAGCTCACGGTCTCAGAGCTCCTGCGGGCGATGCTCGTCGCAAGCGCGAACGACGCGGCTGAAGCGCTCGCGCTTCATGTCGGCGAGGGCTCGACGGATCGCTTCGTCGCCCTGATGAACGCCAAGGCACGCGCGCTTGGCCTCGGGACGACGACCTTCAGGAATCCGCACGGTCTCGACGAGTCCGGCCACCTCTCGAGCGCGAGGGACGCGGCGCTGCTCGTCCGGTATGCGCTCGGGATCCCCTTTATCCGCGACGCCCTCGGCCGAACGTCCGTGGAGCTGCCCGACGGCCGAATTCTCGAGACGACGGACGAGCTTCTCGGCGCCTGGCCGCCTCTGGTCGGAGGCAAGACGGGGCACACGGCGGATGCGGGCTGGTCGGAAGCAGCTGCAGCTCGCGCGCGGGGTGTGACGGTTTACGGCTCGGTGCTCGGGACCCGCGGTCCCGACGAACGGAACGCGGCACTCCAGGAGCTGCTCTCGTTCGGGCTCGACCGGTACCGTCCAGTCGCCGTGATCGATGCTACGCGCGTGTATGCCGACGCCGACACGGGCTACGGCAGGCCGGCTGTCGAGCTCGTCGCCCCACGGATGCGGGTGCTGCCGGTGTACGAGCGGAAGGCGCTCGTCGAGCACGTCATCGCGCCCGGAGTCGTCGAGCTCCCCGTCCGGCGCGGTCAGCGCATCGGCCGGGTCGAGGTGTATGACGGAAAGCGCCTCGTGGCTTCCTCGAACCTCGTAGCAGCTACCTCGGTCTCCGAGCCCGGGCTCGTCGGGAAGCTGGCCTGGTACGCGCAGCGGACCGCCCACAACGTGTGGGGACTGGTCACGTGATCGTCACCGTCACCGTCAATGCAGCGCTCGACCGCACGCTGACCGTTCCGGTCTTCCAGATCGGCTACCGGCATCGCTCGAGCGAGGTGCTGACGCTCGCGGGCGGTAAGGGGATCAACGTCGCCCGTGCGCTCAAGATCCTCGAGGTCCCGGTCGTCGCGACGGGGCTCGCGGGCGGCCGAACGGGGACGCGCATCGTCGAAGAGCTCACTTCCGAAGCGATTCTCAACGACTTCGTGCGGATCGCCGGCGAGTCGCGGACCTCGACTGCCGTCGCAGACCCGACCGCCGGGACGTACACGGAGATCAACGAGTGGGGGCCGGAGGTCACGGTGGCAGAGCTCGAGACCCTGCAGGAGAAGCTGCACTACCTCTCGCGTGGGGCGGACTTCGTGATTCTCGCGGGCTCGCTTCCGCGCAAGGTGTCGACGTCGTTCTACGGCGACATGATCCGCGAGCTCACGCGACGGGACGTCCGGGTCGTCCTCGACAGCGAGGGCGATCCACAGCGCAATGGGGTGGAGGCAGGCCCTTATCTGGTCTCCCCGAACCAGAGCGAGGCCGAGCAGCTCGTGGGCCAGGAGCTCGAAGACGACGACGACTTCCTCATGGCACTCGACGTGATCGCCGAGATGGGCCCCCGGAACGTCCTCATCACGCTCGAGAACGGCTGCTTCGCGCTTCTTCGACATGGGCGCCGCACCCTCCGGTACCGAGCCTTCGCCCCGCGTGTCGAGCCGGTTTCGGCGGCCGGAGCCGGAGACGTGTTCCTCGCCCAGTTTCTCGCCGCGATCGTCGAGGAACGGTCCCCGGACTATGCGCTCAAGGTCGCGGTTGCGGCGGGCTCGGCTTCGGTCCTCGAGCTAGGCGCCGGCCGCTTCGACCACCAGGTGGCCGCCGCGCTCGTCGCCGATGTCGAGGTCGCCGAGCTCCAGCCCGCTCGCTCGTAGACTCCGCCACATGGCGACCTGCCCGAGCTGTGGGCGCGAGAACGCCGACGACGCCCGCTTCTGCAGCGCATGCGGCACCTCGCTGACCGCGGTCGAGGCCGAGCAGCGAAAGGTCGTCACGATTCTCTTCTGTGACCTCGTGGGCTCGACTGCCCTCGGGGAGTCGACCGACCCGGAGGCATTGCGCGCACGCATGCGCCGCTACTTCGAAGACCTCAGGGGGATCATCGAACGCCACGGCGGTTCAGTCGAGAAGTTCATCGGCGACGCCGTGATGGCGGTCTTCGGCGTTCCGGCTGCGCACGAGGACGACGCGCTCCGCGCGGTTCGCGCCGCGTCGGAGATGCGCGCTGCGATCGCCGAGCACGACCTGGAGGCCCGAATCGGGATCAACACGGGCGAGGTCGTCGTCGGCGGCGAGGGCGAGACGCTCATCACCGGCGATGCGGTCAATGTGGCCGCACGTCTCGAGCAGATCGCCGGCTCGGGTGAAATCCTCATCGGCGCCGAGACGCGCATTCTCGTCAGAGATGCCGTCCGTGTCGAGGCGGTCGAGCCGCTCGCGCTCAAGGGAAAGGCTGAGCCCGTAGAGGCGTTCCGACTTCTCGACGTGATCCCGGACGCGGAGGCGGTCGCTCGCCATCTGGAAACGCCTCTGGTGGGACGTGAGCGAGAGCGCCAGCGGCTCTGGCGCGACTACGAGGACGCGGTCACCGATCGCACGTGCCGACTCTTCACGCTGCTCGGCCCTGCGGGGATCGGCAAGTCGCGGCTCGTCGCCGACTTCCTCGAGCGGGTGGGTGACTCTGCAGACGTCCACCGCGGACGGTGCCTCTCCTATGGCGAGGGCATCACGTACTGGCCGCTCGTCGAGATGCTCGTTCCGTTGGGTATCGAGCCCGGGGACGTCGTCGCCTCGACACCGGAGGAGACTCGCGTGGCATTCCGGAGGTTGCTCGAGGAGCGCGCGACTCTGCTGCCACAGGTTGTCGTCATCGACGACCTGCAATGGGCAGAGCCTGTTTTCGTCGACCTCGTCGAGCATGTCGCCGACCTCTCACGCGACGCGCCGGTCTTCCTCTTGTGCGTGGCGCGTACGGAGTTCCTCGACACACGACCCGGGTGGGCTGGCGGAAAGCTCAACGCGACGTCTCTTTTGCTCGAGCCGCTCGACTTGGACGAGTGCGCGCGGCTGATGGAGCAACTCGCGCCGGGCGTCGAACTCGAACCGGAGCTGCGGGAGCGGATCACCGCAGCGTCCGCGGGCAACCCGCTCTTCGTCGAGGAGATGCTGGCGATGGTGCGAGAGCGTGGCGGCGGGGAGGTAACGGTGCCTCCGACGATCCATGCGCTCCTGCAGGCGCGCATCGACTCCCTGGACGACGGGGTGCGCGTCGTCCTCGAGCGAGCCGCGATCGAGGGGGAAGTGTTTCACTACGGCGCCGTCGCCGAGCTCGTCTCCAACGAGGTGCATGCGGATCTCGACACGCATCTCACGAGCCTGATCCGAAACGAGCTGATCCGCCCGACCAGCTCGCTCGTCCCGGGAGAGGACGCCTACCGTTTCCGGCACGTCCTGATCCGCGAGGCTGCCTACGGTGCCATGCCGAAGGAGTTGCGCGCCCGGCTTCACGAGGGGTTCGCCGGCTGGCTCGAGCGAACGGTCGATCGGTCGAGCTTCGAGCTCGACGAAGTGCTCGGATATCACCTCGAGCAGGCATGTCGGCTTCGCTCGGAGCTCGGCACGGGTGACCGTGAGCTGGCCAGACTGGCCGCCGCGAAACTGCTGGACGCAGGGCGTGGCGCATCCGCTCGGGCGGATCTGCACGCGGCGGAGGGACTCCTGGAACGAGGCATCGAGCTTCTTCCAGGCGGCGATCCGAGCCGCCTCGCAGCACTGCCCGATCTCGGCGATGTCCTGGTGCGACGCGGCGAGCTCGATCGGGCAGCCGAGACCCTGCTCGCCGCGGTCGATGCCGCGCGCGAAGCGCGTGACGAGGGCATCGAGGCGCGCGCCCGACTGATGCTCATCTTCGTGCGAACACGCGTCGACCCCGACGTGAAGATGCAGGCAGAACTCGAAGAGTGTCTGGAGATAGCAGCGTCTCTCGAGCGGATGGGCGATCTCTCGACCCTCGCTCGGGCGCGCATCGAGATCGGGATGTGCCGTTTCATGATCGGCAATGCCCGAGCCGGCGAGGCAGATATCAGGCGAGCTCTGGACATTGCTCGACGCGCGGGCGACCAGAGAGCGGAAAGGCAAGCCCTCGTCGCGAGGCTCAGGCCGATTGCGTGGGGGCCCGCGCCGGCACCGGAAGGAGTGGCGTTCTGCACGAGCGTTCTCGAGAGCGAGATCGCAAACGTCGCGGACCGGGCGAGTGCACTCGGCGTCCTGAGCATGTTTGCCGCAATGCAGGGTGACGTTGACGGCGCTCGCCGGTCGATCGCGGATGCACGGTCGATCATCGACGAGTTCGGACTGATCCTGCTCGGAGGCATTCACGCCGCCGATGCCGGCTACGCCCATCTTGTGAGCGGTGATCTCGATGACGCCGAGAGCGTGCTTCGACGTGGCTACGGTCTGCTCACGGAGATCGGAGACACGGGCGTTCGAACGACTGTCGGTGGGATTCTCAGCGAGGTTCTGTTCAGGCAGGGCCGCGTCGATGAAGCGGAGCAGCTTGCGGAGGAAAGCCGCGCCATCGCCGCAGTCGACGATCTCGACGCCCAACCCCGTTGGCGCGCGACGATGGCGCGTGTTCTCGCGGTTCGGGGTGAGCTTGCGCCTGCGGAAGCCTTCGCGCGCGAGGCGGTCGCAATGCTCGAGCCGACCGATTTCCTGCCGTTGAAGGGGTCCGCTTTCGACACGCTCGGCGAGGTGCTCGCCAGTGCGGGGCGGATCGACGAGGCGGTAGCCGCGGTCAAGGCGGCGGTGGGACTCCACGAGCAGAAGGGCAATGTCGTCTCCGCGGCCCGCTCTCGCGCCGTGCTCGACGATCTTCGCGCTGCGCGCCCCTCGTAGACTCCGCGTCCTCGCTCTCGCAGGAAGGACGTCGGGTGCCGAGATCGTTTGCGGCGGAGGTCCTTGCGATCCTCGACCAGAAGGGCGACATAACCGGCGCTGCGCAGATGCGTGAGCTCTTCGCGCGCCTCAGCATCGAGGTCGGCGATCGCCGTCGCCGGGCGCTGCTAACGTCGCTCTATGGAGACCGAGTATCGCGCCCACGAGATCGAGCGGCTCGTTGCATTCGAGCGAAAGTTCGGCAAGGAGGGGCTCACGTTCGACGACGTGCTCCTCGTCCCGGCCGAGTCGCACGTGCTCCCGAACGACGTGTCGACGGTCACGCGGCTGACTCCGACGATCTCGCTGAACATCCCGCTGGTCTCGGCTGCGATGGACACGGTCACGGAGGCGCGACTCGCGATCGCGCTCGCCCGGACCGGCGGCATGGGGATCGTCCACCGCAACCTCTCGATCGCAGATCAGGTCGCCGAGGTCGACAAGGTGAAGCGCTCGGAGTCGGGGATGATCGTCGAGCCCGTCACGCTCCAGTCGGAGAACTCGGTCGCAGAAGCGCTCGAGCTCATGGAGCGGTATCGCATCTCGGGCGTCCCGATCACGGACGACCAGGGTGTGCTCGTCGGGATCCTCACGAACCGCGACCTTCGCTTCGAGAACGACACGTCGCAGCCCGTCTCGGCCCTGATGACGAGCCGGAACCTCGTCACTGCTCCGGTCGGCACGACGCTCGGGGAGGCCGAGGCGATCCTTCACCGCCACAAGATCGAGAAGCTCCCGGTCGTCGACGCCGACGGACGGCTCAAGGGCCTCATCACGGTCAAGGACATCTCGAAGAAGATCAAGTACCCGGACGCGACGAAAGACGAACAGGGGCGACTACGCGTCGGCGCGGCGGTTGGTGTCGGGACGGACGCTCTCGAACGTGCGGCCGCACTCGTCGAGGCCGAGGTGGACGTTCTCGTCGTGGACACTGCCCACGGCCACTCGCACGGGGTTCTCGATGTTGTGCGCCGGATCAAGGCCCAGCACGAGATCGAGCTCGTCGCGGGGAACATCTCCACGGGAGACGGCGCGCTCGCCCTCGTCGACGCGGGCGCGGATGCGGTGAAGGTGGGTCAGGGGCCGGGCTCGATCTGTACGACCCGCATTGTCGCGGGCGTCGGCGCGCCGCAGGTCACTGCGGTCTACGACGCCGCGCAGGCGCTCTCAGGCCATGGCGTTCCGGTGATCGCCGACGGGGGCATCCGCAACTCGGGCGACATCGCCAAGGCGATCGCCGCCGGTGCCGACGTCGTCATGCTCGGCTCCATGCTCGCGGGCACGGACGAGGCGCCCGGCGAGGTCATGGTCGCGCAGGGCGAGCGGTTCAAGGAGTACCGGGGCATGGGCTCTCTCGGCGCGATGAAGGCTCGCTCGTTCTCGAAGGACCGCTACTTCCAGGGTGACGTCGAGGACGTCGAGAAGCTCATCCCCGAGGGAATCGAAGGGCGCGTCCCGTACAAGGGCCCGCTCTCCCCGATCGTCCACCAGGTGGTGGGCGGGCTCCGGCAGTCGATGGGCTACTGCGGCGCAGCGACCATCGAGGAGATGAAGCTCCGGACCCGATTCACGCGCATCACGCCGGCCGGCCTCCAGGAGAGCCACCCGCACGGCGTCACGATCACGAAGGACGCCCCGAACTACCGCCGTAGCTGATGGCCCAGTCCAAAGCGGCACAGGCGGTCCCGCTTCCGGTCTCCGAGCCCGCTCCGGAGGAGCGGCCGGTCCTCGTGGTTGATCTCGGAGGCCAGTACAGCCAGCTGATCGCGCGGCGCGTTCGCGAGGCGCGCGTCTACTCGGAGCTCGTGAGCCATCGCCTGTCTGCCGCCGAGATCGCCGCTCGGAACCCCGCTGCGCTCGTGCTCTCCGGTGGGCCGGCGTCCGTGTATGCCGAAGGTGCGCCTCTGATCGACGAGGCGATCTTCTCCCTGGGCGTCCCGACTCTCGGGATCTGTTACGGCATGCAGCTCATGGCCCGAGATCTCGGTGGTGCAGTCGAGCGCACGGGCGCCTCGGAGTTCGGCAAGACGGAGCTCGAGGCGACGGAGTCGGAGCTCTTCCACGACCTTCCGCAGGAGCAGACCGTCTGGATGAGCCATGGCGACTCCGTGACGGCGCCTCCGACCGGCGCCGACGGTGACGGCTTCGTCCCCGAACACGCCGATCGCGGCATTCGAGGACCGCGAGCGCCATCTCTACGGCGTCCAGTTCCACCCGGAGGTCGCTCACACACCGCACGGCCAGGAGATCCTCAAGAACTTTCTCTACGAGGTAGCGGGTGTGCCCCCGACCTGGACTCCGGCGGCGGTCATCGAGGAGCAGGTGGAGCGGATCCGCGCCGCCGTCGGCACCGAGCGGGTCCTGTGCGCTCTCTCGGGCGGCGTCGACTCGGCCGTCGCAGCACTCCTCGTGCACAAGGCGGTCGGCGATCAGCTCACGTGCGTTTTCGTCGACCACGGGCTGCTCCGCGAGAACGAGGCGGAGCAGGTCGTCGAGACGTTTTCGGGCCACTTCCGCGTGCCGCTCGTCCATGTCAAGGCCGAGCGGCGGTTTCTCGACCGGTTGGCGGGCGTCTCGGATCCCGAGGACAAGCGCAAGATCGTCGGCGAGGAGTTCATCCGCGTGTTCGAGGAGGAAGCCCGGAAGCTCGGGAATGTCCGCTTCCTCGTTCAGGGCACGCTCTACTCGGACGTCATCGAGTCCGGGGGTGGGGAGGACGGCGTCGCTGCGAAGATCAAGTCCCATCACAACGTCGGCGGACTACCGGCCGACATGCGGATGGAGCTCGTCGAGCCGCTCCGGCTGCTGTTCAAGGACGAGGTGCGTCGCGTCGGGGAGGAGCTGGGGCTACCCGAGCGGATGGTCTGGCGGCAGCCGTTTCCCGGCCCCGGCCTGGCGATCCGCATCATCGGCGACGTCACCGAGGAGCGCCTGGCGATCCTGCGGAGAGCCGATGCGATCCTCCTCGAGGAGGTCCGCCGTGCGGATCTCTACCGCGAGCTCTGGCAGAGCTTTGCCGTGCTCCCGGCGATCCGCTCCGTCGGCGTCCAGGGAGACGAGCGGACGTACGCCTACCCCATCGTGATTCGGGCCGTGACCTCGGAGGACGCCATGACCGCGGACTGGGCTCGCCTGCCCTACGAGCTGCTCGAGGCGATCTCGAGCCGGGTCATCAACGAGATCCCTGGAGTGAACCGCGTCGTCTACGACGTCTCGTCCAAGCCCCCCGCGACGATCGAGTGGGAGTGAGCCCTCCGCGCTAGTTCGAAGGTGGCTCGGGCTCTTCGGAGTTCGCGTTGTTCGCCCACGAAGCCTGCGCACCGGTGCTGCTCGACCACGACGCGCTCGACCACGATGCGGAGCTCCAGGACGCGCTCGACCAGGAGGCGGAGCTCCAGGACGCGCTCGACCAGGAAGCGCTCGACCAGGAGGCGGAGCTCCAGGATGCGCTGTTCCACGACGCGGTCGCGGACGCCGTGGACTGCCACTGGTAGCCGTCGAAGGTGCGCAGCCCGGTCGCCGAATCCGTCGAGACGAACTGGTTCAGACCTGAGTTCGGGTTGACCATGCCCGCGCTCGCCATGGCTGCCGTCCCGTTGACGATGCCGACTCCGAGCGCGCCGCCGACCGTGTACCCGTTCGGGAGCGAGGTCGTGAGCATCAGTGCGCCCTTGACCTGGTCCGGCGTCCACGACGGATGTCGCGAGAGGATCGTCGCGGCGATTCCCGAGACGACCGGAGCGGCGAACGACGTCCCGGACATCCACATGTAGTTGTACGAGATGGCCCGATCGGGGAAGTCGCTCTTGAGCGACGACGAGGACGGGACAGCGCCTCTCATCCACCTGCCGGGCGCTGCCACCTCAGGCTTCGAGAAGCCCTCGTACGTCGAGCCCCACGCCGACCACGGCGCTGCGTAGTCGTCGCTCGCTGAGGTCGTACCGTTCGTGGTGTCTGCGCCGACGGTGATGACGAATGGGTCGTTCGCGGGCGAGTAGACGACACCGCTCGGCCCCGCGTCCGTTCCGTAGTTGCCGGACGCAACGACCACGACCACTCCGTTCAGCCAGAGCGACTCGACTGCGTGATCGAGCGGATCGGCGTAGAACGCCGAGCCACCGGCGTTCAGCGAGAGGTTCGCGACGCGGATGTTGTACTCGTCCTTGTGCGCCAGGATCCAGTCGCAGGCTGCAATGACGTCGCTGACACGTCCGTTGCCGTCGTCGTCGAGCACGTCGAGCGACACGAGATTTGCTCGCGGCTCCGCGCCGGTGTACGACCCGCCACCGTTTGCCGCGATGCTCGCGACGAGGGTGCCATGGCCGCGGCCGTCGCCGTTCGAGTTCGTGCCGGCGGAGACGAAGTTGACCTGGGTGAGGAGCCGCGAGCCGAACTCGCTGCGGCTTTGAACTCCGGAGTCGAGGATCGCGATCGTGGGGTAAGTCGTGCCGGCCGGGGGCGTGCTCCAGTTGTTGGCTCCGGCCGTGGTGGGCCAGGACTGGGTGTTCGAGTACGCCTCAGCGGCGGTCTGCGCGTCGAGCGTGATCGAGAGGATGCCGCGCCGGTCTGCGAGGCGCAGTATCTGACGTCCCGTCAGCTGCGCCGAGGTTCCGGCGATGGAGGCGAACCTACGGCGGACGCCGAGGCCGTTGCCCGGAGCCTCGTTGCGCGCGTTGCCTACGTCGTTCGCGACATCGCGAGTCGAACGGCCTCTGCCCTGCACGATGACGTCGAAGACCGCGTTCGGGTTGCTCGTCGCGGCCGAGAGGAGCGACTCGGGAACGTACGCCGTGCTCTTCGCGGCCTCGGCGTGTCCTGCTCGTCCTGCTCCGACCAGCGCAGCCAGGATGAGCAGCACGGCCAGCAGCATCGGGAGCTTCTCCCTCTTACCGCCCCAGAGCGCGTTACCGCGGAGCCCACCAGGGGCGCCCGGTGCGCTTTGTCGGCGGCGGCCAACGTCTTCGTGCCGCATATGTTTTCGCCCACCCTTCTGCCCGCCGGTGTGACGGGCGCCGCAACAGATCACCTCCAACCGTACGGAGCACACGCCGCCTAACGTGCCCCGGCAGGGGGACGGGTCTCCCTCGATCGAGTGCTCTTGACGCACGGGGTGAGCCGCGACCCTGGACCGGTGCCAATCGGGGAGGTCGCTCCCCCGTTCGAGGGGCGTATGCGCGAGTTTCGCCACCGATGCTCAGTGTGGCGGCCCAGCCATGACCACTCCTGCGATGTGAGCGTCACAGCGACACCCAATCGACACCGCACCGGCCTGCTCCTTCCGGCGCAGTTCTACCTGCTCACGGTGTACGTCATCACAGCCGGTGCGTACGCCCTCGCGGTGGCGGATTCGCCACCCATCGACCGGGCGGACTGGCGGCTGGCGATACTGCTTGCAGCGGGGGCGGCCGTTGCCCAGCTCTTCGTCGTCGTCACGCCGCGCAACCAGTCGTACCAGACCGCCCCGGTTCTCGTCGTCGCGGCGGCAATAGTCCTTCCGCCTCCGCTGTTGGCGCTCGTCGTCATCGTCCAGCACATCCCCGAGTGGCTCAAGGAGCGGTACCCCTGGTACATCCAGACGTTCAACATCGCCAACTACGGGCTGAGCGCGCTCGCCGCCCAGGAGGCGTTCTCGTACGTCTCGACCGCGGGCGGCGACTATGTATCGAGCCCTGACCTGGTCTTCTTCCTAGCGGGCCTCGCCGCGTCGGTGAGCTTCGTCGCCGTCAACCATGTCTTGCTGGCGGTCGTGCTCAGGCTCGCCCGCGGTCACTCCTTCCGCCAGAGCGGCCTCTTCACGGTCCAGAGCGTCTCCACCGATCTCGTGATCGCGCTGATCGGCGTCGTCGTCGCGGCGGTCTGGATCGACAATCCGTGGCTCGTCGCACTCGCCCTCGCGCCGCTCGTGCTCGTTCAGCGCACGCTGGCGCTTCCGAAGCTCGAGGCAGAGGCGAGGCAAGATCCGAAGACCGAGCTCTACAACGCACGCCACTTCTCGGACGTACTCGAGCAGACCCTCGAGCGCGCGGAGCGGAGCGGTCGACCGGTGTCGCTCCTCGTCGCGGATCTGGACCTTCTGCGGGAGATCAACAACCGCTACGGCCACCTCGCGGGTGACGTCGTGCTCGTCGGCGTCGCGCGCATTCTCCGCGAGCACATCGGCGACGAGGACTTCGCCGCACGGTTCGGCGGCGAGGAGTTCGCGCTCCTCCTCCCGGATCTCGACGAGGCCGGGGCCAAGGTGGCTGCCGAGAGCATCCGCAAAGCCGTGAGCGAGTCGAGCTTCGACGTCGATACCTCCAGCGAGCCGATCTCGGCGACGGTGTCGATCGGAGTCGCCACCTTCCCGGCACATGCCACGACCTCGAGGGAGCTGATCTATCGCGCCGACGTCGCTGCGTATCGCGCAAAGGCCCAGGGGAGGAACAGGGTGGTCGTCGCGAGCGACGAGGCGGTACTGGACGAGCTGGCCGTCGAGGGAGCGCGCGCCTCGGCGCCGGCTATCGCGCCGGCTCTTCCCGATCGGGTTGCGCCGCCGGTGACCAAGGCACCGCCGCTCCCGGCCGCGAACTACCTCTCGCTCTCGCGAGGGCTACGCGTCGTGGTCGGCGCCGTCGGCATCATCGGGACGATTGCCGGCACCGTCGCCCTGTTGCTGGGCGGGAGCGGGGAGATGGTCGGTCTCGTCGCGCTGATCGCACTCGTTGCCGTCGGGCAGGCACTGGCTGTGGAAGTGCTCGATCAGGGGACGATCTCTCTGAGCGCAGTCGGCTCGTTGGCCGGAGTGGCCATGTTCGGACCACGCGTCGCCCTACCCATAGCGGTCGCGATCTGTGCGGTGGACTGGAGTGCACGCCGTGGGAAGCCCTACCGGAGCGTGTTCAACGTCGGCGTGATCGTCCTGAGCAGCATCGCGGGGGCTGCTGTCTTCGCAGTGCTTCCGGACGATCGTTGGATGTTCGTTGCCGGCGGCGCTCTTGCGGGAGCCGCGTACTACCTGGTCAACATCGGTCTCCTCGCGACGGTGATCTCGCTCGAGACGAGAGAGCGCTGGACTCGTGTGCTCCGCACTCGCTTTGCGTGGCTCTTCCCTCACTACCTGGTCTACGGCGTCGTCGGTGCGATGGTGGCGCTTGCCTACGACGTCGTGGGGGTGCTCTCGCTGTTCGTCTTCGCGCTGCCGCTGCTCCTCGTTCGCAAGACGCAGCTCGACTACATCGACCACACCGAGGAGAGCGTCCGTCGTCTGCGCGAGGCCGCAGAGACGATCGAGCGGCAGAACGAGTCGCTCACCGAGGCGAACGTCCTCCTGCGCGACCGGGCGACCGAGGCGATGGAGTCGTTGGCGGCAGCGGTCGACGCTCGCGACACCTATACGGCCGGCCACTCTCGGCGCGTCCAGGAGATCGCGGTCGCGATCGGACGCGAGCTCGAGTTCGACGAGCCCGAGCTCGAGTCGCTCTCCTTCGCGGCGCTCTTCCACGACGTGGGCAAGCTCGCAGTCCCCGATGCGCTGCTGCTCAAGTCCGGACCGCTCGACGACAAGGAGTGGTGGATCGTGCGCCGGCACGCGGAGGAGGGGGAGCGAATCATCGGCCACCTGGGCTTCCTCGCCGACGCGACACCGGCGATCAGACACCATCACGAGCACTTCGACGGCACGGGGTATCCGGACGGCCTCGAGGGCCAGGCAATCCCTATCGGGGCGCGCATCCTGCACGTCGCCGATGCGTTCGACTCCATGATCACGACTCGTGTCTACCGAGCTGCGAAATCGCTCGACGAGGCGCTCGACGAGCTGCGACGGGGAAGCGGGCAGCAGTTCTGCCCGACGTGCGTCGCCGCGCTCGAGGCACTCGTCGCGGCCGGCGCGCTAGCCAACGTCCTCGGTGCCGATGCCCCTTCGGCCGCTGCTTAGCAGGTTCTTGCGAGCAGGCGGGTCGGGCGTTCGCCTGCTCCTCGTGCTCGGGGCGCTCGCCACTGCTCTCGTCGGCAGCTCGTCGACGAGTGCCAGCCGGCCTCTGTACGACGCGAACCTCAAGCTGCTCTCGCTGAAGGTGAACGACAAGGGAGAGGCGCTCGTCACGTACCGGAGAAGCGACGGACGTGTTCGACACGTTCTGGTGTGGGGCGCGCTGAACGCACGTCCTCCAACCGAGGGCGTTGCCCAGGTGCAGTTCAAGTTCGACTACGCGGGCGGCTGGGGGAAGTATCGGAAGGGGACGTACTGGAAGTCGTTCAAGAACAAGTGCCGGGCGTACGACGGCCCGAAGCTGCCTCTCTACGTCGCCGGCTGCAAGGCGCCGGACGGGACGTTCTGGACGATCCAGTCGTGGCAGCGCCGGCTTCCGAACCTCGGCTTCGACCCATGGCTGCCCTACCAGACGAACATCGAGCTCCATCTCGCGCACTGGTCCGGCGAGCTACCCGTGCTCGAGGTCTTTCCGAACTGGACGTACGGCGGGGCGTGGCAGGGCATCTTCGGCCGACTCACCTACCTCGGGATGCCTGTGCACGGATTCAGCGCAACCGACAGGGGAGTCCCGAAGGACTTCTACGGACGCAACCTCCACATCGACACGCTCAACTCCGTGTACGGGGCGGGGTGGAAGCGCGAGTCGGGCATCCTCCTGCACAAGGGCACCGGGACGTTCTGCCATTCGTTCGTTCCGCAGAAGCCGTTCGCCTGGTACCCGAACCAGGAGATGCGGCCAGCCGCGCCCGGAGAGCGCTACCGGGTCACCGTGAGCGGCCCGGGCGTGACCCCGGTCCTCCAGGTCGAGGTCCCTGGCCTCTCGAATGCGGACCGCGCTCGTGACGCGGAGTTCAACGCGGCGTTCGACCGGGTGATGACCGGCGACAAGATCTGCGCGCCCGAGCGCTAAGCGCGAGCCTTCTCAGGGCGTCATGCCGTGAACCGGTCGGTCGGAGGCCTGCTTCAACCGGCGATCAAGGCAGGCTCTCGTGCGCGTCGAGAGCGGGTTTGCGCGTGGCCGAGGTCGCCCATTGCAGCGCCCGGCCGCCGTCTCGCGTCACCTTTCCGGCAACCAGGATTGCCCGGCCCGCATCGATCTCCCCGTCCGGCCGCGAGAAGGCGAGCTCGCTATCGACTCGTGCAATGACTTTCCCGCTCGCCGCGAGCTCAGGTGCATAGGAGCGCTGGGCCGAATCGAGGAGGACGAGCCCGCGCGTGCCAGGGCGCATCGTGCGTACCGGCTGTGTCGGGAGCCAGAAGCCGTAGGCGTCCGGCGCTGCGGTGACCAGCGGGTCGTTGGGCGCAAGCAGCGGTTCGAGCTTCTGTGCGGTACGCGAGAAGACGTCCTCGTCGTAGTTGCCGATGGACGTGCGAGCGAAGCCGATCGCCACGACAGCGACGACTACCGCGCCGACCGGGACCAGCGACCAGCGCCAACGCTGGAACAGCGCCGCTGCGCCGATTCCAGCGAGCAGCGCAGCAAGCGGCAGCAAGATCGCGAAGTACCTCTCGAGTCCGGGGTTCTTCACCCAGTACACCGCGCCGAGAGCGACGGCGACGGCGAAGATCCCGAACCCGGCGCGGCGTCGATCTGGATCGAACGTCGCGATCCCGAGACCGACCAGTCCGACTCCGATGAGCGGCCAGTCCCGATGCCAGACCTCGGCGAGGCCCGAAGCCGAAACGGAGCCTACGACCGCCGCGGCGACAAGCACGGCCGCCGCAGCACCGATGGCAAGCCGGTTGACGGGCAGGATGGCCGCGGCGAGACAGAGGAGTACGAGCGCGACAGGTATCCACAGAAGCTCGCGATCCGGGACCGCAATCGGCGGTCGGAGAGCGAGAAACACGAGCGCGATTGTCAGCGCGAACGCAATCGCACCTTGCGTCGCATCGCGGCGTCGAGGAGGGGTGGCGAGGCAGACGGCATACGCGCCGAGGGCGACGAGGAAGATCTCCGGTCGCGTGGCGGCCGCCAGGGCGAGGAGGACGCCTCCTACGCGCGGGCGATGGTGCACGAACGCGAGGGCTGCTCCGAGGCCCAGGGCCTGGGCAAGAGAGTCGGGACCGGAGAAGCCGGACCAGAAGGCGAGACTCGGGCTTGCGAGCAGCACGACAGCTGCCACCGCACCGGCGAGCCAGGTGCCACCGAGGCGGGTGGCGAGGAGGAAGGTGAGGGCGACGACGGCGGCCGACGCGAGCGCGGTGACGATCTCGGCAGCTGTCAGCCACCCGATCCCGAAGAAGTGCACGATGGCGACGGTGAGGGGAAACACCGGCTTGATCGCTGCGTCGGCGTTCGGCACGAACTGCTCGCCGCCGTGCCCGAGCACGGTCGTGGGCTCGAAGTGCTCGCTGATCCCGCGTGCCATCAGCAAGTACTGGTAGCCGTCCGGGTAGAGCAGGGCCGAATGGTGCTGTTCGAGACGAATCGCGAGCGCCAGGCCGAAGAGGCCGATCGTGGCGATCGCCTTCGGAGCCCACGTCCTCGTCACGCCGGCTCCCGTCGCGGGCGGAGCCGCTCCGCGAGGTACCCGCCCGTCTCGGCTATCCGGTACAAGTAGAAGCGATCACGCGTTGCCGCGTAGAGGCACAGGCGCACCGGAGCCGCAGCGAGCAGACGCAGTCCCACCGCCACGCGTGCATCCTTGGTGCGCGCGCGGGTGATGCCCTGCCACCAGAGGCGGCGCCAGTAGTAGCGGGAGCGGCAGCGTTCGGCATGGACCGCGTGGTCGACGACCGCGGAGGGCTCGAGCCAGATCTTCCAACCTGCGCGCCGCACTGTCACGATCGCCGCCGAGTCGTCGCCAGACAGCAGGTTCGTGCCTTCGCGTCCCAGCGTCTCCGAGAAGGGCCCCGCCTCGGCGAGTGCCTTGCGTCGAAACGCCATGTTGGCCCCGAAGGGCCACTCGACGCTCGACGTAGCCTCCCGGGACTCGGAACCAAAGCGCGTGATCGAAGCGAACTGGAGGAGCCGCTCAGAGAGCCAGTCCGGCCTGGTCTCATCGGGGAACACGGGATAACACGCGCCGCCGACGCAGCCGATCGCCGGATCCGCCTCGAACGGCGCCGCGATTCGACGGCCCCAGTCGGGATGGGGCGACGCGTCGTCGTCGAGGAACGCGATGAGGTCGCCGCTTGCCATGGCGATGCCTCGGTTGCGTGCGCGAGAGTGCCCGGGTCGGTCCTCCCGTACGTACGAAAGGTTCTCGACTCGGGCTGCATACCGGGCGACGAGCTCCTGGCACGGAGGCTGTGAGGCGGAGTCGACAACGACGACCTCGACCGGATCCGCGAGGGCCGCGATCGCCTCGAGGCACCGCTCGAGATCGAGCGGCCTGTTGTGCGTGCAGATGACGACGCTGAGCGAAAGTGTCACTCGACGACCTGGCGGGGTTCGAGGAGCGGATGCTCGGGCTGGATCGTCCCGCCCCTTGTGGTGCGCCGTACGTCGAGCTGATGCACAAGCGCGAGGATCGGCAACGACGCCTTCACCCACGCGGGAATCGCGGGGTCGCTTCGTACTCTGGCGCGAAGGAGCTCGCAGCGCCGCAAGTAGTCCGTCTCCGTATGCGGCCTATACCAGAGGGACCCGGAATGCACGCGTCTAATGAAGGTCGGCTGCTCGTGAAACTCGAGTGGGCCCCGAAACGCAAGCTGGGTACCCAGGATCCAGTCCTCGCCGACGTTTGAGTCACCGAAGCCGCCCGCATCCTCGACAGCGTCTGTCCGCACGATCGTGCCGACGACGGGGAAGCAATTGAAGCGGAGGTTTGCGAGCGCGAAGAGACGGCGATGTCGGGCGACGCGGAAGGCAATCGGCCTCGGCGAGCGCTCGAGCACGACTTGCTCGTCTGTCCGCGGGTCCCAGCTCACGTTCCGACCGAGGCACGCGACGAGCTCGGGGTTATCGGCCATCCTCCGCCGAAGGAACGACACCGACCCCGGCAGCAGCCGGTCGTCCGCATCGCAGAAGATGAGCTCGGACGTCTCGACTCCGGAGAGTGCGAAGTTGCGAGCTCCGCCGACGCTGAGGCGCGCGCGTGTGCGGAGAACCTTGACGTCGGCGGGTAGCGGCGGGAGCGGCTCCTCGGACGCGTTGTCGACAACGATGACGCGCGGTCGCTCGCCTTCCTGCGAATGCACGCTCTCGAGGCACTCGCAAAGGAAGTTGCAATAACGATCCCAGACTGGGACGACCACCGTAACACCGGTCGCGCGCGTCATCAGGGGCGGCCGGGCTTCCGGCTTTGTAGTCCGAAGAGCGTCTTGCGGTCGAGGCGATAGATCACGTGGTCGGGCGAGTCGTAGACGACCGTTCCAACGCGGCCGTTCTCGTAGTAGTAGTTCCCGAGGGCGCGTCGCTGTGCCGGCGTTCGGAGCGACGCCGTCTGCCAGATGAAGTCACCGAGGGTCTTGGGTTCGAGTGTCGTGTGCTTCTCGACGACGACGTAGCGCACCCCCCGGCGCCACATCTCCTGGCCTGCCTGCCACCAGTCGCTGCCGCCCGCGTAGTAGCGGTGCAGGAGGCGATAGCCGTTCTCGGCGAGAGCGAGTTCGCGTTTCGAGCTCACGTGCCCTTTCCCGACGGTGAGAACGTGCCTGCCCGTAGCGGCCGGGATGAAGTACGCGGTGTCGGGATCCGTGGCAACCAGGCCGGGACCCGGCGGGAGGTGATCGCCGAGCTTCCAGACCGGCTGAAGCGTCGAACCGAAGTAGCTGACGCTCGGCGGAGCCTCGAGGAGCGTCGCAACCTTGACGCCGATGGCAAGGGAGAACGTCGCGAGCACGAGGGCGAGGATCCGTGTCCCCCCGGCGCGGGCGAGAACGGCCGCAACGCCGATGGCGAGGGGGATCTGGCACAAGAGGAGGAACCGGTACCAGACGGGAATCGGGAGGCCCACAACACCGAGCAATCCGAGTCCGAAGCAGCCGGCGAACCAGGCGGCCGGAACGACGTGGCCGCCGCGCAGGAGTCGTGCGAGCCCCGATATGCCGACTGTCCCCGCGATGAGGAGAAGCGGCCAGCGCCAACGGTCGTCCACCCAGTAGATCGCGAGGCGCGCCGACTCTCCCGGTGGCGAGTGGACGAGCGCAATCTCCCAAACGGCGACGACCGCGGTGCCGACGGCGCCGACGACCGCGAGTCTGAGCGCGGCACTGTCCGTCGATAGTCGGTCGGTCAGTCTGGTGAGAGCAGGTGGAGCCTGAGTCGGTCGCTTGATGCGTGCCAGTCCGTAGACGGAGAAGACCGAGATCGCGCAGAGGGAGACGAAGAACACGCCGCGCATCCCCGTCTCTGCGAACGCAAGGTCCAGCGAGTAGGCCGGCCAGAGCAACCCGAGCGCGAAGCCGACAGTCAGCGCAACTGGTGCCCGGTAGTAGCCGGGTTTCCCTCGGAGCGCCGTGTAGCAGCCCTGGAACGTTGCGAGCAGGCAGAGCAGGACGCCCGAGAACGGGTGCACGAGCATCGTCGTCGCTGCGCCGAGACACGCGAGAGCCAGCGTGGGGTACGACGTCGCGTTCGAGCGCGAGGAGAGTCAGTAGCAGCATGGCGATAGCCAGGTTCTGCGGGAAGTAGCTCGCGTAGAGCGCTCCGTGGAGGGATTGATCCGAGGCCCAGATCACATGCGGCGGCCCGAATATTCCAAGCAGCACGGGGAGCGAGAGCCATGCTGCGCGGCTTCCTGCGAGCCGACGGGCATACAGGAAGATCGAGTAGAGGAGCAGCGCGAAGACCGGGATGCCGACGAGTGCCAGCAGCCGTCCGGCTGTGACCGGGTCGCGTTCGCCGCCGCCCAGGAAGCTCCACAGGAATGCGACGGCCTGGATGTACGGCGTGGCGTGCTGTGTCGCCACCTGCTGCGCGAGGAATGGGCTCTGCTCCTGGAACGGTCGCTCGGCCATGCCCGTGACGAGCGCGATGAACGTCGGCGTGTCGGACGTCACCCGCAGCGCGTAGTCGCTGACTCCCGCCCAGACGGTCAGGACGAGAAGGCCGGCGAGGAGCGCGAGGACCGAGCCGCGGAGTGCGAGATCGAGGTCGAGACGCGGGAGGAATGGGCGAGCGAGGGCCGGGACGTCGCCGCCGACCGGCGCTGCAACCAGGGCGACGCGAACGCCACCCAGCTCCCCTCGAGCCTGCTCGACCTCGTGGGCGAGCCTCTGTGCGCGCTCCTCCGCGCTCCTTAGCGCATCGAACCACGCATCGTCGCGCTCTTCGCCGCCAGACGTCGCGCGAGCCGCCTCCCGCTCACGCAGTCGGTGAACGAGCTGCTCGACCCTGTCTCGTGGGTCGCCAGGCCTCCCAGCGAGCCGGAGCGGGGGTCGAATAGCGCCGTGTCGGAGGGTCGTGCTCGGTTCCATATCTCATGCACCGAGCGCGCGCTTAGCGCCAGGGGCAGCAGTCGGCGCCGTGCGATCACCCAGTGAAGCGTCGCGGGAACTGTCTCGGGAGATGTTCCTGATCGACAAGAGGCCCGGGAGCAGGCGGCGGGCAGCCACCGCCAGGAGCACCAACCCCGCAAGCTCACAGATCACGGTCGCAAGTGCGGCACCCATGGACTCGAAACGCGGCACGAGCACGAGCAGCGTACCGAGGTTGATGAGCAGGGAGCAGCTCACCTGGAGGGCGAGAGCGCGGAGCCGGCCGATTGCGAGCAGCGCCGTTCCGATCACTCCGCTCGCCGCGATGACCGGAAGCCCGGCGCAGAGCAGCGCGAACGGATAGCGCGCGTCCGCGTACTGCGGGACGACAACGGGGATCGCCAACTGCCCGAGTGCGGCGGCCAGCGCCGCGAGTACAACGGTGATCGCCAGCGTCCAGTGGAGCGCGCGTCGCGTCCGAGCTACGAGCCCCTCTCGACCCGGCTCGACAGCCAGGCGCGGAAGCAGAGCCGTCGTGATCGCGTTCGGAAGCATCAGCAACCCGAACGCGAGTGTGGCGGCGACGCTGAAGACGGCGGTCTCCTGGGCGGTTCCGAGCGCCGCCAGGGCGATCGTGCCGGACCGGTAGTACGCCACCGTCGCCAGCGCGATCAGACCGATCGGTGCCGCGCTGCGAAGTGCGGCCCGCCTGCCGACGGCATCGCTCAGGTCCGCGACGGCGGGCAACCGCACGATGAGGGGTACGAGCGTCACGAGCATCACGAGTGCGAGGGCCGCAAGCAGCACGTCGGCACGGGGCACGACGAGGCCACACAGGAGAGTCGCGACCACGGCGAGGGTCGCTCCGGCCAGTCTCTGGAGTGCTTCTGGCTTGAGGTCCTGGCAGGAGCGGTAGACGCCGAGGACGGAGAGCGCAAGAGCACCGGCTATGGCGAAGCCCGCAGCTGCCAGCGCGAGCCACGGATCGCCGAGCCAGACTCCTACCAGTGCCGCGCCCAGGAGCAGCGCAACGGCAAGCGGAGCTCGAGCTTCGAGCAGCCCGCGGAGAAGCGCTCCTCGCGACGCGGCACCCGAGGCGCCGTCCCGTGTCAGGAGCGTCCCCGCCCCGAGGTCGAGCGCTGTCATCAGGAGGCCCGCGCAGGCAAAGGCGGTCGCGAACGCGGCGAACTCGTCCACCGAGAGCAGTCGAGCGGCAAGGATGACCACGAGCAGAGCGGCCGCCTTGGAAGCGGCATCACCTCCGAAGGCGAGCACCGAGTTGGCCCCGACGCCGCGGACTTTCATGCTGGACCGCCTACGAGCGCCGCATCGAGCAAGTCGGAGTAGCGCTGGAACGAGCTCTCGTCAGCACGTGCCCGAACGCCGGCGGCGAGGAGCGCGTGGTCCCTGGCCATTGTCTCGATCGCCCGCGCCAGCGCAGCCGGATCATCGGGCTCGCAGAGCAGCCCATCCTGCCCGTGCCTCACGGCTGCCGGTAGGCCGCCGACGCTCGTCGCGATCACGGGCCGACCGTAGGCGAAGGAGAGCTGAGCGACTCCGGATTGGCTTGCCGAGCGGTAGGGAAGTATCGCCGCGTCCGCGGCGCCGAAGAGCAGCGCGGCCTCCTCGTTCGAGATGTAGCGGTCGCGAAGCTCGACCCGATCGCCCAGTCCGAGGTCCTCGACCTGCGCCCGAAGCTCTTTCCCGCAGCTCCAGAAACGGCCTGCCACGACCAGCCGGACGTCGATATCGGGGTCGACGAGCGCGAGTGCATCGAGCGCGAGGTCGATTCCCTTGTACCGGCGAACCGCACCGAAGGCGACGAGCAAGAGGTCCGGATCGCCGTGCCGAGAGCGCTCGGCGGCGATCTCCGCCTCGCTCGCTTCGGGGGCGAGGTCGGTTGCGACGAACCGCGGATGGAACGCCTCGAGAACAGGAATGGCCGCGAGGTCGAGCGCCGCGAGCTCGGCACGCTGGTGTGGTGCATGGATCACCAGCAGGTCGGCATGGCGGAGAACGGCTCGCGTCAGCCGAATCGTTCCCGGCTGCCGTTCGTGCGGCATGACGTTGTGACAGATCACGACGCGCTCCGCCGCTTTGGGAGCGTGCTTGAGCATGAAGCGGTACGGCAGCGACATGACGGGGTGCAGCCACGGCAAGACGAGCGCGCTTGCCTCGAACTCCTCGGCGCGTCGAAGCGCCCGTCGCCACGTGCGGGGGTCGTACCAGTCGAGCATGAGCGACGGCGTGAAGTACGAGGCCGGCGGGGCGGAGGTATCCATGGACGGGCCTCGGTAGAGCAGCGATGGGTACATGCGTCGCCAGCCGAGAAGCTCCACGGCGCTCTTCGCGGACATCGCCTTGACCATCGCCGCGTTGAAGTGCGCAGCACCGGCCGCATGCGGATGTACCGCGGCGATCACGACCTTGCGCGGAAGGGCCACGAACGGCCACGCCTCCTAGCGCGAGCGAGGGCCGTCGCGGCCTTCCGAGGAGGCCCACGCGTCGTACAGCTGGGATCCGCGGTGCGTCTGCGACGGCTCGTACTCGACGCGTCTCAGGTGGAAGAGCACTTCCTCCAACAGGCGATGATTCGTGTTGATTCCGTCTGCGATGAGACCGCAGAGAAAGAGCCCGATACTCAGTGCGAGGGTCAACAGAGCCGCGAGCAGTGCGGGCAGGTGCATCCCGCCGGACTGATAGCCGACCAGGAACCAGGTCGTGAGGCCGATGCTCAGCGCGAACATCACCAGGGCAGCTCGTCCGAAGACGGACAGCGGGTTCGCGTGGAGCAGCATCCGGAATGCCTGTCCACCGGCGTCCCCGACATAGCGGGCCACGGAGCGAGTCATCCGGGACTCACCGCTGACGCGCGCGATCGCGGGCACAGCGACCTCACGGACGGCGAGGTGAAGCCGGGCGGCGCGGATCAGCGTCTCGAGCGTATACGTGCAGTCCGAGATCACCGTGAGCCTCATGAGCGAGTCGCGCGAGAACGCTCGGTAACCGGACGTCACATCGGTGACCGGGACCTTGAGTATCCGTCCGAAGAGCCACGAGCCGAGCCGATTGCCTCGCCGACGGACGGCCGACTGGTCACTCGACTCGGTGAGGGGCCGGACTCCGACGACGACGTCTGCCTCGCCGCGAACGATCGGTGCAACGAGACTCGGTATGAGCTCGGGAGCGTGTTGCCCGTCGCCGTCGAGATGGACGACGATGTCTGCGCCCGCGGCCAGGGCTGCGTTCATGCCGCTTCGGAAAGCGGCGGCCAGCCCACGGTTGCGCCTGTGGCGCTCGACACGATCAGCGCCGGCGGCGAGCGCGATGGTCGACGTTGCGTCGGTGGAGCCGTCATCGACGACGATGACCTCGACCTCGCCGTGAGGGATACGACGTGGCACCCGCGAGACGACGGACCCGATCGTCTCGGCTTCGTCGAACGCGGAGATGACGACCGTAACCTTGAAGCCCTCCCTTGCCGCGTCATGGCGAGGGAGAACGCGGGCAAAGTCGCCCAGTCGCGCCGAGCTATCTACGGTAGACGTGCTCAACGCCTCGGACGACGTCGGTAGCGTCGACCCACGCTACGTCGAAGCCGGCGCCGCCGTTGACGGTGTCCCGCTGGCCGTCGCGTGCCGTCAGCTTGTCGTCTCCTTGCTCACCGAGGAGGACATCGCGTCCCGGTCCGCCGAACAGGCGGTCGCTGGCAGGCCCGCCGCGCAGGACGTCGTTTCCGCCGCGCCCGCGGAGGGTGTCGGGTCCGCCCATTCCAGAAAGGTTGTCGTTGCGTTCCGTACCGACGAGTGTGTCGGCGCCGTTCGTGCCAACGAAATTCGCAGGAGGCACGACGGTCGCTTTGGAGGCGCTTCGCAGCGGAGCGACACCGCTCGTTGCGTAGCCCGTGATCCCCAGGACCAGTGTCACCACGATCCCCAGCAGCAGGATCCTACGTGCCTTCATGTGTTGTCTCCTTAGCGGCTTGGACGGTCAACGAACCGGCCTCATGCTTCTACGGAAGGGTCGGATGATAGCTATCGACTCCGTCGGATGCGCGGCCAACCCCCAAACGGGTGCTGGACTATGGCACGACGCCAGCGTGCGGCGTAGCTGATGCTTGGGTGCCCGTAGCTGATGCTTGGGTGCCCGTAGCTGATGCCTGGGGGGCCGTCGTCAGCGCCGAAAACGCGGCATCGAGGTCGGCCGGATATTGCGTCGGCGTCGGCCAACCGGAGCGATCGGGAAAGAGATCGAGGCTCCCCCCGTCATGACATGCGGCGCTCTGATACGCACCGGTTCTGGGCAGGTGGAAGTCTGTCCAGTACTCGCGGGCAAGCGAGCGGGCGAACGTCTCGTCCGCCCCGAGTGCCCTCGCGACCCAGGCCGTGATCTGAACCGCTGCGCAGTCCGCGAGTGCCTCGTCGTAGAAGCCGTGAAGGTGTACCGACTCGTGGCTCAGTACGTGGACAGCCGTCAGTCGGGAAGCCCAGAGATCGCAGGCCTCGCTCTCCCGCTGTCCGAACGCTCCAGTGTCGCGCGCTCTCCGCAGCGCCCACCGGCAGTCTCTGGCCGCGTCCTCCGACGGATCCCGCCAGAACGACGCGGCGAACCGGCACGCGCGCGGCGAGAAGCGTCCCAGGCGATCTGCCGCCGGACGGGCAAGCTTCGAGTCCCAGTGGAACGTGGTCACCGCCAGCGACACGTCCGGGTCGAATCCGAGACGGTCTCCCAGAGCGCGCCATGACTTCGCGTTCACGCATTCGACGGACACCGGCCGTCCGGCGACCGTGCGGGCAACCGTCGTCGCCGCGGCCTCGAACGGGGTCACCTTCGCAGCCCCGCCCTTCCACGGCGACGGCTCCCCCGCCTGCGCGACGTTTGCGAACACCAGCACGACCAGCGCCACCACCCGCAGAGGACGCTTCCCCAGAGCCATTCCCCTCTCCCCAGCGATCCTCGAGCCCCCTCGAGGAATGAACGGAGTCTCCGCGATTTCGAGGCGCTGTCAAGCTCTCCCGTCCGCGCGACGGGAACGCACCGTCCCCGGCGTTGTTACGGAACGCGTCTGGACGTCGAGCGCGAGCTGTCAGCCAGGAA
Source organism: uncultured Actinomycetes bacterium (assembly GCA_963734825.1). Taxonomy (GTDB): domain Bacteria; phylum Actinomycetota; class Thermoleophilia; order Gaiellales; family Gaiellaceae; genus GMQP-bins7. The sequence goes on from CAVTIQ010000007.1 coordinate 277,581, forward strand.
GGTCTGGGACCACGTCGACCGGTGGACCCACCTCGACCGGCGGGCCGATCTCGACCGTTGGCCCCACGTCCACGAGGAGGTAGGCGCACGGCCTCCGGTCGTACGGGAACGGAGACGGCCCGGTCTTCGCGACGACGAAGCGCTCACCGTCGAGCTCGACGAGTTGTCCGATCTCGGGGGGCTCGCCTTCGGACTGTGTGACGGTGTAACCGCCTGCTCGCAAGACGAAACGAAGATGGGTGAGACTCGAGGAGTCTTTGACGAGATACGGACGTTCGGGAGCAACGGCTTTCACTTCCTCGTGCTCGCTGCGGACCCGTGCAAGGCTGGCCTCGAGCTCCGAGAGACCGGCTACCCGTCGTGAGAGCGCGGCTTCGAGCGTGTCGGCCTGCCTCTGCGCCTGCGCGCGCTCCTCGGCCCGCTCGGCGAGCAGGCGTTCGTGGTCGCCGGAGAGGCTCTCGAGACGGCTTCGTGCCTCCGCGAGTGAGCGCTCGACCGACTGCGTCCGCGCCTGCGCCTCGGCGAGGGCTCGTTCGGATCCCTCGCGCTTCGTACGCTCGGCTTCGAGTCGGGCTTCGAGCTCGACCACGACTTGCTGGTGTGCCGCGTTGGTGGCGTCGACCGTCGCGAGCTGGCGCTCGAGCTCCGTGAAGCGCCCTGCCTGCTCCGCGAGGCGCGCCTCGCTTCGGCTGAGAGCGGCCGAGGCTCCCTCGGCCTGCCGCACGGCGCTGACGCGTGCCTCTTCGAGGGTCGGCAGCAGGCCGCTCAACTCGGCGATGACCATCTCTCGCTCGGAGAGCAGCTCCGCGCGCTCGCCGGCCTCCTCGCGAAGTCGGGCGAGCTCCTCGCGCAGCGTTGCGACCTCGGCGCCGATCGCGAGCAGATGCCGATCGGCCTCGGCCAGCTTCGCCATCGGAGTCGCCGGATCGCCTGCGGGCGGCCGCAGAGAGACGCGTTCCTCGCTGCCCGCCTCGGGCGGAAGCTCCGTACCTTCGACCGTCTCCATTGCCTTCACTATCGACCCCCACCCAGGCTCGCTAAAGGTGCTTGCATCCGTGCCGACCTTCATTCGAGGTCGCACCGGATGACTCCTTCGCGCCGGGGAGCCTCGCAGTCACCGCCTTTCAGGACGCATGCGACCTCAGCTCAAGACGTGCGCCTGTTGTCCGGCGCACCAGAGATCGCTGGAGTGCGGACAGGAAGGGCGGCGCGAGAGTGCCGTGCTGTACGAGTGCTCCGTCGAATCGAGACTCCCCACGATGTGCCGTTCCCGGGACGCAGCACCTTGGCCAGCCGCTTGCCCGCCTCCAGTGCTGCCGTCTGGCGAGGAAGCGCCGACGCAGGAGCCCTCCCGCGACGGAGTTGGGCCTCGATGACGAGCCTCTCGCGCGAGCGACGCAGGTTGTCGCCGAGGAGGCGCACGCCCGAGGAGGATCTGGATCCCACGAGCAGCGCGTCGACGACCGCGTTCGTCGCGTCCCGCACTCCGCCGACGCGCAAGACGAAACGAAGCTGAGTGAGATTCGAGGACTCTGCCGCGACGTGGGAACGATCGACGGCGGCGGATCGCACCTCATGCTCGCTTCGCACTCTGGCGACGTTGGCTCCGAGCTCGGAGAGGCTGGCGACGTGGCGAGCGAGAGCCGCCGACGTCTCCTCGGCCTGCCGCTGCGCCAGCGCGCGCTCCTCGGCCCGCTCGGCGAGCAGGGTTTCGTGGTCGCCGGAGAGGCTCTCGAGACGGCTTCGCGCCTCCGCGAGTGAGCGCTCGACCGACTGCGTCCGCGCCTGCGCCTCGGCGAGGGCTCGTTCGGATCCCTCGCGCTTCGTACGCTCGGCTTCGAGTCGGGCTTCGAGCTCGACCACGACTTGCTGGTGTGCCGCGTTGGTGGCGTCGACCGTCGCGAGCTGGCGCTCGAGCTCCGTGAAGCGCCCTGCCTGCTCCGCGAGGCGCGCCTCGCTTCGGCTGAGAGCGGCCGAGGCTCCCTCGGCCTGCCGCACGGCGCTGACGCGTGCCTCTTCGAGGGTCGGCAGCAGGCCGCTCAACTCGGCGATGACCATCTCTCGCTCGGAGAGCAGCTCCGCGCGCTCGCCGGCCTCCTCGCGAAGTCGGGCGAGCTCCTCGCGCAGCGTTGCGACCTCGGCGCCGATCGCGAGCAGATGCCGATCGGCCTCGGCCAGCTTCGCCATCGGAGTCGCCGGATCGCCTGCGGGCGGCCGCAGAGAGACGCGTTCCTCGCTGCCCGCCTCGGGCGGAAGCTCCGTACCTTCGACCGTCTCGATTGCCTTCGTCGTCTCTATGGCCGCGACACCTGCCGGGCAGTATGACGGTTCCGCCCGTGGTCCCGATGACGTGCGGCTAGCGGATCCAGCGATGTGCTCGCGATCCGAGCCGATCGGAGTCGGAGCGGTAGCGAGGAGGGTGTCCGGTCCCGCTTGTAAGGATTCAGTGAGAATCCTCGGCGTTCGGCGACCTCGTTGTCGGCGTCTGGTAGTCGTACCCAGCTAGCTCGCTCGACCACCGCACTCCCCCCTTCATGCGGCTAGAGCCAACCGGCGCATTCCGTCTTCGACTTGTGGTTCTCCTGCTGCGAGAGAGGCTGCCGCTTGGAGTGACTTTGCGGAGCCGCCGTTTCTTCCACGACGTGATTTCAGAGCTCATGACAAGCACACACCGGAACACCACCCCCCCAGAGAGACACGCGGCAGTGCCCTCGTACGGGCGCTCAAGCTCCGGCAGCGTGCTACCGATGGGGTGCCCGTGAGAGCCGCAGCTCACACGCTCGCTGGCGCCGCCGTGAGACGCCGCACGTCGCTTCTCGCTCTCGGGTCGGTGCTCGCGCTCGCCTTTCTCGTCACGAACTCCGGGGGCTCGTCGGCGCATGCCGCTATGGCCGCGGCGGAGCCCACGCCGATTCAGGGTCAGGGCTACACGCAGGTCTTCGGAGACGAGTTCGACTCGTTCAGCACCACGACCTGGGACAAGGATCTGTGGTGGAAGTCTTCCCCGGCCGACGCAGTGGCAGCAGAAAACGGAGTTCTCCATCTGCGCTCGCGTCGTTCCCAGGGCTATCCCGACGTCGGGATCGTGACGCTCGATCCCAACGACCAGGCTCCCAATCGCTCCTTCCTCCTCGGCTACTTCGAGACGCGGATGCGCTGGACGGTCACACCGGGCGCGTGGCCCGCGTTCTGGATGGGGACGATCGCGCAGGCGCTCGGACCGCCGCCCTGCCCCTACCACAACGCCGAGCTCGACATCTTCGAGGGTCAGGGAGACGAGCCGACGACCTTCTACGGCACCGTTCACAAGAACACGAACGGTCCGTGCGGAATCGCCGACCAGACGAACCCGCAGGCCTGGCGGCAGGTGCCGAACATGACCAACGCGTTCCACACCTACTCGGTGCTCTGGACGAGCTCGCAGCTCTGCTGGTACTTCGACAACGTGCAGACCCATTGCGCGCCGACGTTCCCGGCGTCCGGGCCGAACACGGGCACGAACCAAGCGATGTGGCTGGCGCTCGAGATGCAGGCGAACGGGTGGGACTCGACCAACCAAACGGGGCCGAACAGCCCGGCCGTGCTCGATACCGAGGTGGACTGGGTACACGTGTGGCAGAAGAGCTCCTCGCCACCTCCTCCGCCGCCTCCGCCACCCCCGCCGCCACCCCCGCCGCCTCCGCCACCCCCGCCACCGCCTCCGCCACCTCCGCCTCCGCCACCCCCTCCGCCTCCGCCACCCCCTCCGCCTCCGCCACCTCCGCCTCCGCCACCTCCGCCACCCCCGCCACCCCCGCCACCCCCGCCACCCCCGCCACCCCCGCCACCCCCGCCACCTCCGCCCCCACCCAGCGCTCCCGTGAACACGGCCTGGCCGGCGCTCTCGGGAATCGCCCGCGACGGCCAGACGCTCACGACGACCACCGGCACCTGGACGGGAACGGCGCCCATCACCTACGCCTACTCCTGGCGCCGCTGCGACTCGAGCGGAAACAACTGCACGACGATCGCCAACGCCACGAGCTCCTCCTACGTCGTGGCCTCGCCTGACGTCGGCTCCAAGCTCTACTCGCTCGTCACCGCCACGAACTCCGCCGGCTCCGCTTCCCAGCGAAGCGCCCTGAGCGCGATCGTGGTCGCCACTGCGCCCGTGAACACGTTGTGGCCCTCACTCACGGGGATCGCCCGCGACGGCCAGACGCTCACGAGCTCGAACGGCGCCTGGTCGGGAACGTCGCCGATCACCTACGCCTACTCCTGGCGCCGCTGCGACTCGAGCGGAAACAACTGCACGACGATCCCCAACGCCACGAGCTCCTCCTATCTCGTGAGCGCTTCCGACGTCGGCTCCAAGCTCTACTCGCTCGTCACCGCCTCGAACGTCGCCGGCTCGGCTTCGCAGCGAAGCGCCCTGAGCGCGGTCGTCACCGTCGCTCCGCCCGTGAACACGGCCTGGCCGTTGCTCTCGGGGATCGCCCGCACCGGCCAGATGCTGACGACGACCAACGGCACCTGGACGGGAACGCCGCCGATCACCTACACCTACTCCTGGCGCCGCTGCGACTCGAGCGGAAACAACTGCGTCACCATCCTCAACGCGAACCTGCCGTCCTTCGTCCTGACCGTGGCGGATGTCGGCTCCAAGGTGTATTCGCTCGTCACCGCCACGAACGCCGGCGGCTCGACCTCCCAGCGAAGCGCGTTGAGCGCTGTTGTCGCTCCGTAGGTCATGAGATACCGCGTATCGCTCCTCGCTCTCGGGTCTGCGCTCGCGCTCGGCGTGCTCGTCACGAACTCCGGCAGTCACTCGGCTGAGGCCGCCGCGCAAGCTGCAGAGCCGGCGCCCATCGCGGGGCAGGGTTACCAGCAGGTCTGGGGCGACGAGTTCGACTCGATATCGCCGAGTTGGGGAGGAAAGTGGGCTACCCCTACCGTGCCTGCGAACTCGGTCTACGCTCAGAACGGAGTTCTGCATCTCGTCTCTCGGCGCTCGCAGAACTACCAGGACATCTCGGTCTCGAGCGAGTCCAACGCCACGGGACACTGGAGGCAGGGCTACTTCGAGGCGCGCATGCGCTGGACGAAAGGAGTGGGAGCATGGCCCGCGTTCTGGCTCTCGGGCTACGCGCACGCCCAGGGGCAGGATTGCCCGCCGCTCAACGCCGAGCTCGATATCTTCGAGGGCCAGGGCAACGAGCCGAACGTGTTCTACGGGACGCTGCACAAGAACACGAACAACCTGTGCGGTCAGTCCGACGAGACGAACGACGGCTACAACCAGGTTCCGGTCGATCTCACGACCGGCTTCCACGACTACGCCGCGTTGTGGACGAAGACCGAGGTGCGCTGGTATCTCGACGGTGTCGAGGTGGCGCGCACACCCACCTACGCCTCCACTGACCAGGATCTCTACATCATCCTGCAGATGTGGATCGGCTGGTCGGGCGGCACCAACAGCTCGACGCCCAACGAGCTTCATACCGAGGTGGACTGGGTGCACGTGTGGCAGAAGAGCTCCTCGCCTCCTCCTCCGCCGCCTCCGCCCCCGCCTCCGCCTCCGCCACCCCCGCCGCCACCCCCGCCGCCACCCCCGCCGCCTCCGCCACCCCCGCCACCGCCTCCGCCACCTCCGCCTCCGCCACCTCCGCCTCCGCCACCCCCGCCACCCCCGCCACCCCCGCCACCCCCGCCACCCCCGCCACCCCCGCCACCTCCGCCCCCACCCAGCGCTCCCGTGAACACGGCCTGGCCGGCGCTCTCGGGAATCGCCCGCGACGGCCAGACGCTCACGACGACCACCGGCACCTGGACGGGAACGGCGCCCATCACCTACGCCTACTCCTGGCGCCGCTGCGACTCGAGCGGAAACAACTGCACGACGATCGCCAACGCCACGAGCTCCTCCTACGTCGTGGCCTCGCCTGACGTCGGCTCCAAGCTCTACTCGCTCGTCACCGCCACGAACTCCGCCGGCTCCGCTTCCCAGCGAAGCGCCCTGAGCGCGATCGTGGTCGCCACTGCGCCCGTGAACACGTTGTGGCCCTCACTCACGGGGATCGCCCGCGACGGCCAGACGCTCACGAGCTCGAACGGCGCCTGGTCGGGAACGTCGCCGATCACCTACGCCTACTCCTGGCGCCGCTGCGACTCGAGCGGAAACAACTGCACGACGATCCCCAACGCCACGAGCTCCTCCTATCTCGTGAGCGCTTCCGACGTCGGCTCCAAGCTCTACTCGCTCGTCACCGCCTCGAACGTCGCCGGCTCGGCTTCGCAGCGAAGCGCCCTGAGCGCGGTCGTCACCGTCGCTCCGCCCGTGAACACGGCCTGGCCGTTGCTCTCGGGGATCGCCCGCACCGGCCAGATGCTGACGACGACCAACGGCACCTGGACGGGAACGCCGCCGATCACCTACACCTACTCCTGGCGCCGCTGCGACTCGAGCGGAAACAACTGCGTCACCATCCTCAACGCGAACCTGCCGTCCTTCGTCCTGACCGTGGCGGATGTCGGCTCCAAGGTGTATTCGCTCGTCACCGCCACGAACGCCGGCGGCTCGACCTCCCAGCGAAGCGCGTTGAGCGCTGTTGTCGCTCCGTAGGTCAGAGCTCGGGTCGACGTATCGGGTCGACTAAACCGCCGGATCTTCTTATCGTGAGGGACCGTGCCAGCGACTGCCTGGATCGGTGGTACGACTAGACCTTTCCTGTCCGACCCCGAGTGGTGCATCAGGTCAGCACCTCCCCGAAAGAAGTGACGGCCCTGAAAGTTCTCATCACGACTTCCTACTACTGGCCGGAAGGCGCCGGCAGCGCGCCGTACCTCACCGGTCTCGCAGAGCACCTCGCCGCAAACGGCCACGACGTCGTCGTCGCGACCGGGTTCGCGCACTATCCCGAGTGGCGATCCGGGGCTCGCGGTCGTCTCCAGCTGTCCGAGACGCACAACGGCGTCAAGATCCGTCGGCGGTGGCACTACGTCCCGCGACTGCAAACCGCCGCTCACCGCGCGGCGTACGAGTCCTCTCTGCTCGCGTTCGGACTGACGGCTTTCCCGCCTCGCTGGAAGGCCGACGTGATCGTCGGAACGTGCCCGACCATCGCTACGGGTGTTCTTGCCGCCACTGCATCGCGCATCTACCGCGCTCCGTACGGCCTCGTGTTCCAGGACCTCGTCGGCCTGGCGGCAGAGCAGAGCGGTATCACCGGCGGCGCGCGTGTAGCGCGGTTCGTTCAGCGCACGGAGCTCGGGCTCGCGGAGCGTGCGGCCGCCGTCGGCATCATCGCCGAGGGATTCAGGCCGTACTTCGTCGAGGATGGAGTCCAGCCCAGCAAAGTCGTGCGCCTGAGGAACTGGACGCGCCGGGTCGAGCCGACGGAGTCGGCAGAAGAGACACGAAAGCGCTTCGGGTGGGATCCCGACGACTTCATCTGCGTTCACGGTGGGAACATGGGCCACAAGCAAGGTCTCGACAACCTGCTCGACGCCGCCCAGCTCATGAACGGCGCGCGGGCCCGAATCGCCCTCGTCGGCGACGGGAACGAGCGCGAGCGACTCGAGCGACTGGCTCGTGAGCGCCGCCTTGCGAACGTCGACTTCATCCCGTTGCAGGGCCCGGGTGACTGGGAGGCGACGATGCAAGCCTCCGACGTCCTGCTCGTGAACCAACGTGCCACCGTTCGGGACATGTCGCTTCCGTCCAAGCTCACGTCGTATTTCGCTTCGGGGCGCCCGGTGATCGCCGCGGTGTCAGGTGACAGTGAAACGGCTCGGGAGATCGAAGCGGCGCGCGCCGGGCTCGTCGTCCCACCCGCGGATCCGGTCGCTCTTCGAGACGCCATCGTGGGCCTGATGACGAATCCAACTCGTGCTCGAGAGCTTCGCGCTAGCGGGACGCACTACGCGGAGTCCGTTCTGTCTCGAGAGAGTGCGCTGGCGGAGTACGACGAGTTCGTCGAAGCGATCCTGGCTAGAGGCGCGTAGCCCGCAACGCGTCGCGTCGACCGCTCGTCCCGTCGAGGCGCTCGATCTAGCTTCGTCGTGCGCCGGGACGTGCACGAGGACGCTGCCAACGGTCGCGATTCGCGTCCCGCATCTCCTCGAGGATGCCCCGAACGTCGTGCTTGAGCTTCCACTCGGGGTAATGGGCTTCGAACCGGCCGTTGTCACCGATCCACCAGATGTGGTCGCCGACCCGGTTCGTGTCCTCATAGGTCCAGTCGAGCTCGTCGCCTCCGATCTCCTGCGCCAGGTCTATCGCCTCGACGACCGAAGCGTTGCTGAAGCGTCCACCGCCGATGTTGTAGACCTCTCCGACGCGCGGCGCACGAAAGAACTCGTGGAATGCGGAGATCAGATCGAGGCTATGGATTGCGTCGCGGACTTGCTTTCCCTTGTAGCCGTAGATCGTGTAGTGCGTCCCGGTCATCACGCAGTTCATGACGTACGCCAGAAAGCCGTGCAGCTCGGCCGCTGAGTGGCGCGGGCCGGTGAGCGTGCCTCCGCGGAAGCAGGCGGTCCGAAGCCCGAAGTAGCGGCCGTACTCCTGAACCAGCACGTCCGCCGCCACCTTCGAGGCACCGAAGAGGCTATGGAGGCACGCGTCGATCGACATGTCCTCGCGGATGCCGTTCCAATACGTATGGCCTGCTTCGATCTCCCAGCGCGTCTCGAGCTCGACGAGCGGGAGGGAGTTCGGCCGGTCGCCGTACACCTTGTTCGTGGACGTGAAGATGAATGTCGCCTCGTCGGAATGCAGCCGAACCGCTTCGAGGAGGTTGGCGTCCCGACGGCGTTGATGTCGAAGTCGATGAACGGCTCGCGCGCGGCCCAGTCGTGCGACGGCTGTGCGGCGGCGTGGATCACGAGGTCGACGGACTGCCCGTACTCGCGGAAGAGCGCGAGGATCGCGTCGCGATCCCGGATGTCCACGTCGAGGTGGACATATCGGTCCCCGAGCGCCTCTTGCACGCGTGCCTGATTCCAGCTCGTCGACGCATCGGAGCCGAAGAACACCTTGCGCATGTCGTTGTCGATGCCGACCACGTCGAGGCCGAGGTCGCCGAAGTAGATGGCCGCCTCCGAGCCGATCAGCCCGCTCGAGCCGGTGATCACTGCAATGCTCACGTCCCCTACCTGTCCCTTCGTGACGGCTCCGACTCGGACCCACCGGGACGCCCCACCGACTGCAGCAGGTAGACCCCCTGTGGCGCGGTCGCATTGTAGGGCCTATCGTTTGCAGGTGGGATTGCTGCGCCGGAAGTCGGTGCGGCGGGCATACGGGGAGGTGGGTGCTTCGATGAGCAGCAGTTTTTGGACCGTCATCGGGTCCTCCCGCGCACCCCGCGAACCCAGGGGAGCGTTCTTTACACCGCGGATCCGATCGTTATCGTTTGAAGCGCTCTTGCAGCCCGTCATGGAGAAGAGGACAGCTTGATCGGCGACTACGAGCCGAGGGATAGCCCTTCCCTCTCGGACTACTTTCTTCTTCTGAGGCGACGCAAGTGGCTCTTCCTGTCTGTGCTCGTCCTCGTTCCCGCAGTAGCCATCGCGCTCTCTCTGCGGAGTGCGCCGACCTATGCGGCCTCTGCGCAGTTGCTTCTGAACGGCCAGAGCATCACCCAGGATCTGACGGGGGCGCCGACTCCGTACACCGATCCTGCGCGCGCGGCACAGACCCAGGCGCAGCTTGCGCGCGTTCCCGACGTGGCGCAGAAAGCGATAGACGCCGTTCATGCGCGCGACCTCACGACGACGAAGTTCCTCAAGAACTCGTCGGTAACGGCGGGCTTCGGTAGCGACTTCCTGACGTTCTCGGTGACCGACGGAAGCCCGGATCGGGCGATGCGTCTGGCCACGGCGTACGCGCAGGCGTTCGCAACGTATCGGCATAACCTCGACATGCAGGAGGTCGAGCGTGCAGCTGATGCCGTACGAAGGCAGATCGACGACCTCGAGGCAAGCGGACAGAAGGGGTCAACCCTCTATCTGAACCTCGTTCAGAAGGAACAGCAGTTGAGCGCCATCGAGGCGTTGCAACCGCAGACGGCCCGCGTCGTCCACGAGGCGGACGAAGCGACGAAGGTGGGGCCGCGGACGGTCCGCAACGCGCTGATCGCGATCGCACTCGGTCTTGTCCTCGCGCTCGGCCTGGCGTTCCTGGGGGACGCGATGGACACTCGGATTCGCTCGGTCGACAAGTTCCGCGAGGGACTCGGGCTCCGTCTCCTCGGCAGCATCCCGCCGCCGTCGAAGCAGCTGCGAAAAACCGGCCTCGTCATGTTGACCGCGCCTACCAGCCACGAGGCGGAGCCGTTTCGCTTCCTGCGGGCGGGGTTCGACCTGGCGAACCGCGACTACCAGGCACGCACGATCATGGTCACGAGCCCGATCGGCGGCGAGGGGAAGTCGACGACGGTGGCGAATCTCGCCGTTGCGCTTGCACGCGTCGGCCACCACGTCGTTCTGGTCGACTTCGACCTCCGGCGTCCGCGTTTGCACAAGCTCTTCGATCTCGGTGATCCACAGGGGCTGACCGACGTCGTGCTCGGCGACGTCGCGCTCGAAGATGCTTTGCGACCCGTCCTGGTCACTGCCCAGGACCCGACGGTTCGAAACGGGAGTCGACCCGGCAACCGGGTGGGCAAGCTCGAGGTCCTCCCCGCGGGGCATGTTCTCCACGATCCCGACCTGCTCGGAGACCAGCCCGCAGCAGGGATCTTCGAGAGCCTGAGGAACCGCGCCGATCTCGTGCTCATCGACTCCGCGCCGCTCCTACCCATCGGCGATGCGATCACGTTGAGCGCTCAGGTGGAGGCGCTCATTCTCGTCGTCCGCCTCAACACTCTCCGAAGCTCCGCGTACGACAACCTGCGCCGAACCCTTTCGTCCTCTCCTGCAGTCAAGCTCGGGTTCGTCCTGGCTGGCGCTGAGCTCGGTGACACGTACGCGTACTACAGGTATCCCTCTTCACGCGCCGATACCACTCCGCATGTATCGACGCCAGGTACGCCGGCCGTTCCACCGCAAGAGCAACTTCGAAGCGCCGTTGCCACGTCTGCGGATCCAGTGACTCGTGCCAGTGGCGACGGCGACATCCAGAGCGGCTCGCAGACCAGCTGAGCACGTACACCGACGCGCGCGAACGCCGGAGTAGGGTGCAAGCGATCCAGGGCCATGGAGGTTCTTCCCGTATGACCAACCCAGCAGAAGCCAGATACGACGATGTCGAACGGGCCGAGAGCGTGCGGATCGCGGACCTCGAGCACGTGCTGGAGAGCTGTCGCGACGAGCTCGCGGAGCTCGCCGGCTCACGGATCTTGGTCACGGGAGGCGCGGGATTCCTCGGCTACTACCTGGTCCAGGTTCCGCTGCACTGGAATAGATCGCACACGGCGGGCGAGCGCATCCACGTCACCGTCCACGACAACTTCACCCGTGGCCTGCCGCCATGGCTCGAGCAGCTCGGTGACGGGGACGGCGCCCTCGACGTCGTTCGGCACGACACGCGAGACCCGCTGCCGCCAGAAGTCGGAGACATCGATTGGGTCTTTCACGCAGCCGGAATCGCCTCACCGATGGTGTATCGCCAGCATCCGATCGCGACGATGGATGCGAATATCGTCGGACTTCGCAACCTGCTCGACCACGCCGCCGAGCGTGAGCAGAGCGAACGTCCTCTTCGGAGCCTCGTGTTCTTCTCGAGCAGCGAGATCTACGGCGACCCCCACGAGGACTGGATCCCGACTCCCGAGACGTACCGTGGATACGTCTCGTCCACGGGACCGCGCTCGTGCTACGACGAGTCCAAGCGCTATGGAGAGACTCTTTGCGTGGCGTTCGTCCGCGAGCACGGAGTGCGCGCTTCGATGGTTCGCCCGTTCAACAACTACGGGCCGGGTCTGCGGCTGACGGACGGACGCGTCATCCCCGACTTCGCTCGCGACATCCTCGCTGGCCGAGACATGGTCATGTACTCCGACGGGGGTGCGACGCGGACGTTCTGCTACGTGGCAGACGCCGTGTGCGGCTACTACAAGGCGCTCGTGCGCGGGCAGCCTGGCGAGCCGTACAACGTCGGCTCGGACGGACCCGAAGTGAGCGTGCAGGAGCTCGCCCAGCGCATGCAACGAATTGGAGCGGAGCTGACGGGTTACGGCGGCGTGGTGCGCCGCGAGACGTCGGCGGACGCCGAGTATCTCGTCGACAACCCGACGAGGCGTTGTCCCGACCTGACGAAGTCACGGTCTGATCTGAAGTACGACCCCTCGATCGACCTCGACGAGGGGCTTCGCCGCTCGCTCCTCTGGTACGCGAGCGACCCGGCCGCGGGGACATGAGTCGTGTAGCGATCGTCGGCGCCGGCTACGTCGGGCTCGTGTCGGCCGCCTGTTTCGCCGAGTTGGGCCATGACGTGACCGTGGTCGATGTCGACGCAGATCGCGTTGCGTCGATCTCTCGGGGCGAGACCCCGATCTGGGAACCGGGCCTGCCGGAGCTGATCTCTCGCCATGTGGGAACGAGGCTGCATGCGACGACGCAGTTGGCAGACGCCGTTCGGGCGGCGGAAGTGACGTTCATCGCCGTCGGGACACCTCCTCGAGCCGACGGCGCGATCGACCTCACGAGCGTCACGCGCGCCGCCGCCGAGATCGGTGACGCACTGCGAAACGCGGCAGAGGATCACATCGTCGTGGTGAAGAGCACGGTGGTGCCGGGCACGACGCGCGATGTGGTCGCACCGACCGTTGCGGAGTCGTCGGGCCGCTCGGTCGCCGAGGGCGTTGCGGTCGCCGTCAATCCCGAGTTTCTGACCGAAGGCCGGGCAGTACGAGACTTTCTCGAGCCCGACCGGATCGTCGTCGGAGCGGATCACCCTCAAGCCGCGGAGGGAGTGCTTGCGCTCTATGCAGGTCTCCAGTCAGAGGTGCCGCGCCTCCTGACGACGCCGACCACCGCAGAGATGATCAAGTACGCGTCCAACGCCCTGCTTGCGACGGCGATCTCATTCGCGAACGAGATCGCCGATCTTTGCGCATCGTTGCCCGACACCGACGTTGTCGACGTCATGCACGGCGTCCACCTGTCGGGTTATCTGAGTCGCCTGGAGAACCGAAACGGTGCGGACCTCGCGCCGTTGTCGGCGTTCCTGGAGGCTGGTTGCGGCTTTGGCGGCAGCTGTCTTCCAAAGGATGTCAGCGCCCTCGTCGCACGCGGCCGTGAGCTCGGCCGATCGACCCCGGTTCTCTCGGCGGTGCTCGACGTCAATGCACACAGGCCCGACGAGCTCGTTCGTGTGCTCGAACAGAGTCTGGGTGCACTCGAGAACGTCGCTGTCACCGTCCTCGGCCTCGCCTTCAAGCCCGATACCGACGATGTCCGTGAGACTCCGGCGCTCCCGGTGATCCGGCGCCTTCAGGAGGCAGGAGCTCGCGTTACGGCGCACGACCCTGTCGTCCACGAGCTTCCGCTGGAGCTCGCGGACGTTCCTGGTGTCGTCCTCGCGAATGACCTCGAGGAAGCCGTGACGGGTGCAGATGCCGTCGTCATCGTCACGCGCTGGCAACAGTTCGAGGAGCTCCCGGAGTTGCTACGTCGCATCGGGCAGACGCCCGTCGTCGTCGACGGCCGCCGAATGCTCGACAAGAGCGACATCCAGCGGTACGCGGGCATCGGCCTCGGCCCTCGAGACGTGACGTGATCATTCTCGACACCGCGCTCGAGGAGCGGGAGCGCGCCGGCCAGCCTCTCCGCGTGGCGCTCGTCGGCGCCGGCCATGTCGCTCGAGGGATCATGCCCCACATTCTCGAAGGCCCGCCCGGAATCCGCCTTTCGGTCGTCAGCAGCCGCCGCCCGGACGCCGCCGCGGCACTGCTTCATGCGCTCGACGTCGATACCGTCGACGTGCAATCTGTCTCCGACATCGAGCGGGCGATCGCGGCCGGAACAACGGCTGTCACAGCCAATGCTCAGGCAGTCTGCGAGTCACCGTCGATCGACGTCGTCATAGAGGCGACGGGTGAGGTCGAGCACGGGGCGCAGGTCTGTCTTGACGCGATCGCGTCTCGAAAGCACGTCGTCCTCGTGAACGCGGAGCTCGATTCAACCCTCGGCCCGATCCTCGCGTCACGCGCCCGGGAGGCGGGGACGGTGCTGACCAACACCGACGGTGACGAGCCTGGTGTGATCCTCAACCTCGTCCGATACGTCCGGAGCATCGGCCTTCGTCCGCTCCTGGTAGGCAACCTCAAGGGTCTCCTGGATCACAGTCGGACACCCGAGACGCAGCGGACGTTCGCGGAGGCGACCGGCCAACGCCCGCACATGGTCACGTCGTATGCCGACGGTACGAAGCTCGCCATGGAGGCGACGCTCGTCGCGAATGCGACCGGCTTCACGATCTTGCAGCGCGGGATGACCGGATTTCGCGTCGGCCACGTTCGCGATGTGCTCGAGCACGTCGACGCGGAGAGTCTCCTGGCCGCAGGTGGTGTCGTCGACTTCGTGCTGGGAGCCGAGCCCGGCACCGGCGCGTTCGTCGTCGCCCACACCGACCACCCGTTGAAGCAGGAGTACCTGCGGAGCTTCAAGATGGGCGACGGGCCTCTGTACGTCTTCTATCAACCGTGGCATCTGCCGCAGGCGGATGTCGCGCTCACGGTAGGCAGAGCAGCGCTCTTTCACGACGCTGCGGTGACGCCACTCGGTGGGCCGGTTTGCGAGGTCATCTCGATCGCGAAGCGAGACCTCGAGGCGGGCGACGAGCTCGACGGCATCGGCGGGTTCACCGCGTACGGCGTGATCGAGCGGTCGGACACGGCGCTAAACGACGGGTTGCTGCCAATCGGCGTCGCGAGCGGCTGCGTCGTGAAGCGCGACGTGCCCGCGGGAACGGCGATCTCCTATGGCGATGTGGATGTTCCGCCGGGCCGGCTCGTGGACCGACTCCGCGAAGAGCAGCAGGCGCTGTTCTCGCCCTAGCGCTGTTCGCCGGCAGCGTTGTTCAGATCGGCTCGGTACCACTCGACGGTGCGGCGCAGACCCTCGTCGAGCGGTGTCGTCGCGCGCCACCCGAGCATCGCCGCGGTCTCGTCGACTCGTGCATACCGCTCGTGTTCGAGCTGCCGGTCGGGAAGTTGCCCGAACTCGAGCTCGATCGCCGGATCGATGAGTCGACCGAGGTGCTCCACGATCTCCCTGACCGACGTGCGCTCCCCGCTGCCGACGTCGAGAACACGCCCGGCGATGTCGCTTCGTGCCGCTTTGATGAGCGCGTCGACGACATCGTCGACGTACACCCAGTCGATCCTCCTGCGCCCGCTCGTAAGAGGTGGTGCAACTCCCGACAGGAGCTCGCGGATCACGGACGGGACGAGGTGTGCGGGCTGGGTCTCACCAGGGCCGTACACCATGAAGATCCTCAGTTCGAGGACATCGAGGTGATAGAGCGCGTGGAACATCTTTGCGTACGCGGTCATCGCGACCTTCGAGGCTGCGTACGGATGGCCGGGATACCCCTCCGGCTCGTCCGCCCCTGGCTCCTCCATCGAGCCGGCCAACACGACTCGAGGTGAGCCGTGCTCCACGGCGGCGCTCATCACGCCTATCGCGGCAAGGAGGTTTGCAGACAGCGTCTCCTGGACGGCGACGAGCTCTCGTGACGTGTTCACGGAGCCGGCTAGATGAAAGACGACATCGGGCCTGACTTGCGCCATGACCTCGGCGCATTGCGCTGCGTCGCGCAGGTCCGCCCGCCACCACGTAATGGCGTCGCCCGCCCGCTCTACGCGCGAGGTCCCGTGTACTTCGACTTGCTCCTCGAGCAGTCGTCTGCAGAGCGGCGCGCCGATGAAGCCTGCTGCGCCGGTGACGAGCGCACGTCGGAGCGGCTGCGCTACCACGGTGCCTGGGTCGCCCGACGAGCGCGGCCACGGCGGGTCGCGCGCGACGTCATCCCGTCGACAACGTCAACTTGCGGCACGTGAACGCTTCGGCGAACCCACTCGGAGCTCGCGCCTCCATGCCGCGTATGCGCATCAGCCCGAGGAACACGTCTTCGTCGAACCAGTGCCTGTCGCGTTGACTTGCGAACAGGCTGGAGATCAGCTCGGCTTTCTCTCGGGCGAGCTCCTCCGACACGGGTACGAACACGTTCGGAGCGCCGAGGTCGCCGTCGTACTTCGGGACCTCGTATTCCAGGATCAGGTGGTCGCGCCATGTGTTCCAGGTCAACTCGCAAACGATCCTGTGGTCTTGATGCAAGTCGTGTCGTGTGTGAGTGAAGATCACGTCGGGATCGGGCTGGGCCTTCAGCTCCTCGAAGACGTCTTTGACCTTCTCACCGACGTAGGGGAAGTAGCTGTTCCGGAAACCGTAGATCGTTATCTCGGAACGTACCGCTGACGCGAGGAACGTCTTCGCGCTTTCCCGAGCCTCGCGCTCGCGCTCACCTTCGGCGCCAAGCACCACCCACGTGATCTCGAGCTCCGGTCGGACTCGCGTGAGAGCGAGCATGGTTGCACCGCAACCGATCTCGATGTCGTCCGAGTGAGCTCCAAGGACGAGGACGCGCTGGATCTCACCTTTCGCTCCAGGGAGCGGCAGCCCGAGCATCAGGGCGTATGACTCCGAACCTCGGGATCTGCGCTCAGCCACGGAGGCGTACCTGCCTCTGCGAGCGCATCGAGGCGTTGCTTGTCCTTGATGGTGTCCATCGGCTCCCAGAATCCCTCGTACCGATACGCGATCAGCGCTTCGCGCTCGATGAGCCGTCGGAATGGCTCCACGACCAGCTCCTCACCGGGATTGATCTCGCTGAGTATCTCGCGCCTGAAGACGAAGAAGCCACCGTTGATCCAGACATTCGCCTGCTCGAGGTCCTCGATCGAGCGAACGGTCCCGTCCGGGTCGGTTTCCACGACGTGGGCATTGAACACGGGGTGGACAGAGAGGAACAGGCCGGTCTTGTCCGACGAGCGCATGCGCTCGATCATGTCCGCCAAAGGCGCGTCGGTGAGGCCATCGCCGTACGTTGCGAGGAAGAGCTCGTCGTCTCCGATGTGCGGCGCCACGGACAACAGGCGCTCTGCGATCGTCGCTCGGGCGCCGGTATCGACGAACGTGATCCGCCAGCTCGAGAGATCGCTACCGAGAAGCTCGACGTCGCGGCCGCCGTTGGACAGCACGAAGTCATTCGAGAGCGCCTCGTTGTAGTTCAGGAAGTACTCCTTGATCTTGTCGCCGCGATAGCCCAGGCAGAGGATGAAGTCGTGATGGCCCCACGAGGCGTACCACTTCATGATGTGCCAGAGGATCGGCCGGCCGCCGACTGCCACCATCGGCTTCGGTATTCGCTGCGTCTCTTCTCCCATCCGGACACCGAGACCACCGCAGAAGATCACGACCTTCATGGCGCGCCCTTCGCTGTGATCTTCGCTTCACGACCATTCACGTCCGAGGTACCTCCCTCTATCAGCAGCGGACCCGCGTCGGCCGGTGGCCCGACGCATTTCGCCGCAGTGTCAGATGCTTGTCAAGCGCCGCGTATCTCAGCGTATGGGATCGGAGTGATCAATCGACCCCCCCATTCAGCGACGAATTCGAGTTGGGTCGCGATCTCGTCAATGAGGTTCCACGGCAGCACGACGACGTAGTCCGGCTTGGTCTCGGCGATCCGTTCGGGCGGATGGATGGGGATGTGCGTCCCCGGTGTATAGAGGCCGTGCTTGTAGGGGTTGCGGTCGACCGTGTAGTCGAGAAGGTCGGTGCGAATCCCGCAGTAGTTCAGAAGCGTGTTCCCCTTCCCGGGGGCCCCGTACCCGACGACTTGCTTGCCCTCGCGCCGTAGGCCGATCAAGAGATCGAGCAGCGCTCGCTTCGACTCCTTCACCTCGTCGGCGAAGCGAGCGTAGCGCTCGAGCGTGCGAAGGCCGTTTCCTTCCTCGAACTGGACCATGTCCCCAACCGCCTGGGTCGTGGACCTCGGCCCGCCCTCATGCTGCGCGTACACACGGAGGGACCCTCCATGCGTCCAGACCTCCTCGACGTCGTACACGACGAGCCCGTGGTGGCGCAGGATCTCGACGATGGTCGTGAACGAGAAATACGAGAAGTGCTCGTGGTAGATCGTGTCGTACAGGAGCCCGTCGATCAGGCTGAGCAGGTGTGGGAACTCGAACGTCGCCGTCCCGTCGGGGCGTAGGAGAGTCTTCACTCCAGACACGAAGTCGTTGAGATCGGGGACCTGCGCGAGCACGTTGTTGCCGACGATGAGGCTGGCCCGCTTGCCGTCTGCGACAACCTGCTCGGCGGTCTCGCGGCCGAAGAAAGCCACTAGGGTCGGCACGCCACGCTCTTCCGCTTTCTCGGCCACGTTCGCCGCCGGATCGATCCCGAGAATGGGCACACCGGACGGGACGAAGTGCTGCAGCAGGTAGCCGTCGTTCGACGCGAGCTCGACGACGAGGTCATCGGGACCGAGCGCGAGACGCTCCGTGATCATCTCGACGTACTGGCGCGCGTGCTCGACGAAAGTCGTGGAGTACCCGGAGAAGTAGGCGTACTCGGTGAATATCTCGTCCGGGGTCACGAACTCGGGGAGCTGGGCAAGGAAGCAGCGACTACAGAGCCCGACATGCAGGGGATAGAAGGGCTCCATTGCGTAGAGCTTCTCGGGCGTGACGAAGCTCTCACAGAGCGGCGACATCCCGAGGTCGACGAGAGCGTCCGCGAGCGGCGCCTCGCAAAAGCGGCACCAGCGATCCCCTCGCCCACCGTCGTTCTCCCGTGTCATGCCGCCTTCCCGTTCGAGGTCCCGGCTCACAATGTACGCATGATTCCGATCAGTGCGACTCCCAAGAGAGCGGACGTAGGAGTCATCACTTCTCGAGCGAGGTGAGGAGGCACGGGCTCCGAACTTTCGGGGCGTGGAGCGTTACACGAGGCCTTGACAGGCGATTTGTTCGTGGCTTCCCTATGTACGTACGCTGCGCCTGGGGTTCCTGCGTGCAGACGAAGGGTGGGCTATGGGAGATCCGCGCGAACACGTGATCATCGGGCGTCCACGCCTCGATCCGGCGATCCGATTCGGCCCGCAACGGCCGGTCTACGCTGCGCAACTCTGGAACTCGCAAGCTGGCGCGCTGCCTCGAAGGCACGGTAGGCGAGGCTGATGATCGAGGAGCAGGTTCCGCCGGTGTCTCGCTGGCGATCGGTCGCAGGGCGGTCCATGGGCGGAACCCTCGGTGCGGCCGGTATCACGCAAGTCGCATCGATCGTCGGCGGCGTGCTCGTTGCGCGGAGTCTCGGGCCCGAGGACCGTGGGTATCTGGCGCTACTCGTCGTCGTCTCGGGCATATGCTCGCTGGTCGGGAGCATCGGCCTTCCGTCGGCTGTCACGTACTACGTCGCACAGGATCCGAGCCACGCGCGACGGATCACACGCTCCCTTCGTGCTCCCGGCGTGTTGCAGGTGGTCGCAGCGCTTGTCCTGCAGGTTGCGATGCTCGTCGCACTGGTCATCGACGACCCTGGACGAGTCAAGGTCGCGGCGGCGATCTCGCTGCTCCTGGTGCCCGGGCTCATAGCGCTCTATTACGGACTCGCGCTCCTTCAGGGCCAGCAGCGATTCACCGCGTTCAACCTGCTTCGCATCCTTCCCACCATGGCCTACGTCGCGGGGGTCGTCGTCGTCTTCCTCAGCGGTGAGGCTGACCTGGTGCCCATCATGACGATGTGGGCGGGAGCCAACTTCGTCGGCGGGCTCTTGGCGCTCGGTATCGCCCTTGCTGGACTGCCGCCTGCCGCAACCGACGAGGCTTCGCCGTCGCGGTCCCAGATGACCAGGTTCGGGCTGAAGAGCTTTGCAGGCTCGCTATCGCCCGTTGAGGCGTTTCGTCTCGATCAGGGTGTCGTAGGACTCTTCCTCAGCCCGGTGGCTCTCGGCCTCTATGTCGTCGGGCAAGCCTTCACTGCTCTTCCGCGCGTCATCGGAACGAGCGTCGGACTCGTTGCGTATCCGAAAGTCGCCGCCCAGCAGGATCCCACGCTCGCGCGGAGAGCGCTGTGGAGGTACTTCTTCTTCGGTGTCGCCGTGACGGCGATCGTCATCGGGGCGCTCGAGTTGGTCAGCGCCCAGCTTGTCACCCTCTTCTTCGGCAGCGAATTCGAGGATGCCATTCCGATTGCTCAGATTCTTCTCCTCGCGACGCTGTTCATGGCCGCGCGTCGAGTGCTTACGGACGGGACGAACGGGATCGGGCACCCAGGGCTCGGAACGCTCGCCGAAGTCGCCTCCTGGGTCGTGCTCTTTCCTGCGATCGCACTACTCGTACCAACCTATGGCGCCGAGGGCGTCGCCTGGGCACTGGCGATCGCCTGGGGCTTCAGCCTCGTCTTTCTCCTGGTCGCCGTAATAGCGATCGGGACCCCGGTTGCTGCGGCGGCGGGACGAGGCGTTGGAGCTCTGACGCGAGTCGGCCGGGACTCCACCGCACGAATCAGGACCGGCATCACGTCTGCGCGGCGCCCCGTGCTCCAACTCGCAGCTGTGCTGGTGGCCTCTGTAGCGGCCGGAGTCGTCGTAGCGATCGCGCCGACTTCCGTCGGAATCGGTCTCATCGTCGTCGTGTCAGCCGCCATTCTCTTCGCATTCGGCCGACTCGTACTGGCTCCGAAGCTCCATCGAGATAGCGTCGACGCGGTTCGCGAAGCGGTGCTCGGCGCTCGCCCAGACCGAGCTCTGCGCGAGGTTCAAGACGCTCGTGAGTTCCGCGTTGCCCGGTTCTTCTACTACGGCGGGCTGGTTTTCATCGGCTTCCTCACGTATCGAGCCAGCGGGCAAGTTGCCTATTCGGATGTGTTGTTTCTCTTCAGCTTCCTTTTCGCATCAGCTGAGCTCGTGCTCTTGCGCAGAGTCGTTCCGATACGCCTACCGATCATGCTGCTCGTCGGCATGGCGATATTTTCGATCGGAGGACTTCTCTCGACGTTCGATTCCTACGCGTACGTGAGCTCGACCGCAGTCGTCGTGAGGTTGATCTTTCTCACGGTGTTCTGGTTCTGGCTGGGAACCATCGTCCTGACGTGTCGGCAGCAGATCATGACTGCGATGACCCTCTGGGTCGTGGCGGCCGCGATAGATGGCAGCGGTGCGATCGTGCAGCTCGTCTTCGGTGACGTCATTCCGGGCAGCACGACTGCCTGGGGAAGAGGTACCGGATTCACGACGCATCCGAACGAGCTGGGCGGTGTGACGGCCATCGCGCTGGTGCCGGCGCTCATGCTGGCGGCAAGGGACGGGCTCTCGACGCGGAAGCGACTTTTCTCGTACCTGCTCCTGCTCCTGGTCGGTGCCGGTCTGATCCTGTCGGGGTCGGTCAGCGCTCTCCTGGCGGCGAGCATTGCGACCTTCGTCTGGCTTGCTCTCGGACGGCACTCTCGTCGGACCATGCGCGTCTATGCCGTCATAGCTCTTAGTGTCGGCGCGGTCATCGTCGGGCAGGCAGTTCTGGGCGGTCAAACACCGCTCGAGCGATTCGAGCGCGTTACGAATTCAAACCCGCAAGCGTCTGGAGGAACCGGCTCCCTCCATTCGCGCATCGTGACGTATCGATCGGCGATAAAGCACATCGAAGACGACCCGTTTCTCGGAGTCGGCCTCGACCTACTCAGCATTACGAAGCCGTTCGGCATCGTGAGCGACGAATATGACGTGCACAACGTCATCATCGGCACTTGGTACAAGACAGGGCTGCTCGGCGTCATCGGGATGCTGATGGTGCTGATAGTGATTCTGAGGACCGGGTGGAGGGTCATGGTTCGGTCAGAGGCTGACGTCGAGCGGGCGGCGGCGCTCGCGCTCGTCTGCTCGGTGACCGCATTCATCGTGTTCGCGATGGGACAGCCCGTGCTCTATTCCCGTTTCGGATGGATCTCGGCGGCGCTGCTCCTCGCTCTTCGGGCAGTGCAAAGCCGAGCTGTGGAGAGCGTCCCTGTGAGAGCGCCTGCCGGAGCGAAGCGGGAACCCGGGCTCGTCCTCGTCGAGCAAGGGTCCTGAACGCAATCGTTCGGAAGCCCGAAGCGACGACGGAGACTTGGCGCGAATGATCATCAACGCTGACGATTTCGGATACTCGCAATCGGTCAACGAAGCGATAGCCCAGTCGTTCGACCAGGGGCTCATCTCCAGCACGACGCTCATGGCGAACATGCCCGGGTTCGAAGCGGCGTGCGCGCTTGCTCATGAGAAGGGACTGCTAGCCCACGTAGGCACCCATCTCGTCTTGAGCGAGGGACAGCCCTTGACCGAGCGCGTCAAGCGCTGTCGTCGTATCTGTGGGCCGTCGGGATTCCTGACTCGCCCTTCCGGTCGAGGGTTCTGGCTCAGTCCCTCCGAGAGGGATGCCGTGGCCGCGGAGTTCGGTGCGCAGATCCAGCGTTGCCGTAGCGAGGGCCTACCGGTGACGCATCTCGACTCTCATCACCACGTCCACAACGAGCCTGCACTGGGCCGTATCGTCATCCAGCTTGCTCTTGCGTTCGGCGTTCCGTACGTCAGGCTTGCCCGGAACTGTGGTCCCGGCATCAACCTCCCTCGCCGTGGGTACAAGGCGTACCTCAACAGACGGCTCATTCATGCCGGGTTGGGCAGGACTCGTTACTTCGGCGAGGTAGCTGACTATGTCTATCTCCGACGTACAGTGGACTCCGCCGGCGTTGCTCCCTTCGAGGTCATGACTCACCCTGTCTTCGACGAGCGCGGCCGACTGGTGGAAGGTCTTGCGCCCCCGGGCGTCCCGATGCGTGATCTCATTGCTCAACTCGATCACGACGAGCCGCCGGTGTCGTTCTCGGGTGCGAGGTACGGCTGAGGACGTGTTCGGTGCTGTTGCCACCGGCCATGGACGAACCTCGGCGTCGTGCCATGCCTCGTGCCGGCTACGAGAAGAAGCTCTCGCCTTCGGCAGGTCGAACACGCCAGGCACTCGGCGTCGCGAACTGTGGAGCGTGGAGCGGGCTCTCCTCCGAGGCGTGCGTGAGGACGTACATCGAGCCGGCACGCAAGAAGCCGAGTCGTCGGAGCCCGGCGCTCGACTCGTCGTCGGGTACGAAGACTTCGATCGCGTCGACGTCCCACTTGGCAAGCTCTCGCACGGCGAGGAGCGTGATGTGCTCGAACGTCAGTGTTGGATCGAGCGCCGCCCAGTCCTGGAGCGAGCCGAGATAGAGATTCCGGAAGGAGCGCTCCGTGACCACCTCGTATCTTCTGGCACGCACGAGGAAGTAGCCCGAGATCTGGTCGTTCGAGCCGACGATCGTGAAGAGCCCCCGCCTCGATGGCTGCTCTTCGAAGTCCGAGCGCAGCAGCCAGTTCATCCATGCGGCCGATCGGTCGCCGCTGACGGCGCGGCCGGACGCTCGGGGTGCTTGAGCGAGTCCTTCCGGAAACTCCGAGATCTCGTGAGCGTCGAAACGGCGTACACGGTGGCGCGCCCAGGGACGGATTGCCACGTCGTACGCTCCGAGCGCTGCATCCGCAATCACTCGCGCGCTCGCCCCTGCGAGTCCGGTGCCGAGGTACCGTTCGGCGACCGAGCGGCTGTGCCGAACGAGCACATGTCGCGGCAGCTCGAAGTCGAGCCAGCGGAGATTGCGGTAGAGCGGATAGGCGACTCGCGAGACCCCACTGGCCCCGACGGTGTCATGCATTCGCTGCATGGTGAGGATCAGCTTGACTCCCATCAACGTCTTTCGGAACTCCTCGGGTACGTAGAGTCCGGAGCCCCAGCAACAACGAACGTCCTCGCCCTGGACATTCAGTTCCCCACCAACGAGATCCAGTCGGCCGATGACGCGCTCGTCGAGCGTCCCGATGAGTTGGATCGGCTCGTCGTCACTACCGACGAAGGGGTTCTCGAGAAGCGCCTTTCGCTTTACGGGCGATATCGTCGCGATCGCATCCGGGTCGTCCCATCGATCCCAGCGCGGATCAGTCGCCAGTTCGCGCTTCGTGAGTATGTGGATATCCGTCTGCGTCATCTGGCGCCTTCCGCGATCCGACGCGAGAGCGGAAGTCCATGAGCTCCGACCATCTCTCCCACGACGCCGACCGGAGGCTACCCGAGCAGATTGCTCAGGAAGCGCTACCGAATCTCGACTTGGACCTCCACCACGTAGGAATCGTCTGCCCGGACGCCTCGCTCATCGACACCTTTCGAGCTCTCACCGGGGTGGGCGATGAGTCGGCTCATGACATCGCATTTCGCCACGTGCCGGAGTTTCAATGCGACTGCTATCTCATCGGACGCGTCGAGCTCGTCGTGCCGAACGGCCCGCGCATGGAGGGAATGCCGTTGCACCGGTGGTTGCTCTCACGGGGCACCTCAATCCACCACATTGCGTTCGAGGTGACTGATCTCGACGCGGTGTGTGCGCGTCTTCGCACCGAGGGCGTCCCGGTCGTGCTCGACGGCGCCGTCGCCGGCGTAGCGGGGCTTCGCGTGAACTTCGTACACCCATCCCACTGCGGGTTTCTCGTCGAGCTCGTCGAGCCAGAGTGAATAAGAAGGCGCGCCCATCGTGACCGTGAGCGATATCGCAGGCGAGCGAGCGACGACGAAGCGCGAGGACATCGACGCGCTGATCGGAGCCGGCAACGCGGGCGCTGCCAAGACGCTACTCGCAGACTTGTGGCGCGAAGAACCGCTGGCGGGCACTGCGGCCTTCGTCGTGTCGCGCTTCGAGCGCTTGCGCGATCAGATCCCGCTGAAACCGATCCGCGTCGCGATCCTCCGCTCGTTCGTCGTTGAGCCGGTGGTCCCGCTCGCGCGCGCCATGGCGTTCGTCCGCGGGATCGATCTCGAGGTCTACCTCAGCGACTTCAACGCCTACGTGCAGGAAGTTCTCGACCCAGGAAGCTCCCTGTACTCGTTCGAGCCGGAGGTCGTCTTCCTCGCGGTCCTCACGCGTGACGTGTCGCCCCTGCTCTGGGATGAGTTCGCGGATCTCGACGAGGCCGGGGTGGCCGAGGAGATCGATCGCCTCGCCACCTCGTACCACTCCCTGATCGCGGCGTTTCGCGAGCAGAGCAACGCGCCGTTCGTCGTTCACTCCCTCGAGTCGCCGCTTTCGCCGGCGGCGGGAGTGCTCGATGCGCAGGCCCCGCTCGGCCAGATCGGTGCAGTCCGCGCCGTGAACGAGGCGATTGCACGACGAGCGAATGAGACGCGCGACGTCTATGTGCTCGACTACGACGCGCTGGCCGGGCGCCGAGGGGCTGAAGTGTGGCGGAATCAACGAACCTGGGAGACTGCGCGCCTTCCCATTCGCGGCGACGAGCTCGTTCATCTTGCCGCAGAGTGGCTGCGTTTCCTTCACCCTCTCACCGGGGTCACGTGCAAGGTGCTTGCGGTGGACCTGGACGGCACGCTCTGGGGTGGCGTGATCGGAGAAGACGGCATTGACGGAATCAAGGTCGACGGCGCGGAAGGAGCTGCCTTTCGCGCCGTTCAGAGAGCCGTGCTCGACCTCTACCGGCGAGGCGTTCTTCTGGTCATCTGCAGCAAGAACAACGAGGACGAGGCACGCGCTGCGCTGGAGCAGCACCCGGGGTTACTCCTCCGTGAGCGTCACTTTGCCGCGTTCCGGATCAACTGGCAGAGCAAGGCCGAGAACCTGCGCGACCTTGCGGCCGAGCTGAATGTCGGGCTGGACAGCGTCGCGTTCCTGGACGACAGCCCTGTCGAACGAAGCCTCGTGCGGGCTCAGGCACCCGAGGTGACGGTCATCGATCTTCCCGACGATCCTCTTGCGTATGCCGACGCCCTACGAGCCGAGCCCGCTTTCGAGCGACTCGGATTGACCGATGAGGACAAGGTGCGCGGCAAGTTGTACGCCGAGCAGCGGCAGCGGGCGAGTCTGCAGCAGAGCGCCACGTCGCTCGAAGACTTCTACCGGTCGCTGGAGATGACCGTGGAACTCCGGCAAGCCACCACCTCGACACTCGCGCGGGCTGCCCAGCTGACACAAAAGACGAATCAGTTCAATTTGACGACACGACGGTATACCGAGCTGCAGTTGGCGGAGCTTGGCGCAGCCGGGTCGCGCATCTACACCGCACGGGTCCGGGACCGGTTCGGGGACAACGGAGTCGTCGGGGTCGTGATCACCGTGCCGTCCGAGACCGCGTGGGAGATCGACACGATGCTTCTCAGCTGCCGGGTCATCGGGCGGACGATCGAGACGGCCATTCTGGCGGCGATCGCGCAGGATGCGGAGGAATCCGGAGCCAACACGCTCGTGGGGACGTTCATCCCGACCAAGAAGAACGCACCTGCGCAGGACTTCTACGCAAGGCACGGATTCTCGGAGACTGCCGCGAGTGACGACTCCTCGACGTGGGAGCTAACGCTGGCAGGACGTTCGGTAGCATGCCCGCCCTGGATCGTGCTGGACGCCGATGAGCAACAGGGGGTCGAATGACGCCGCTCGATGAGAGGATCTGCGGGGTCGCGTCCGACGTCCTCAACGTTCCAGTCGGCGAATTGTCGCGAGACTCATCGCCGGAGACGGTCCTGACGTGGGACTCGGTAGCGCATCTGACGCTGGTCCTTGCCGTCGAGCAGGAGCTGGGCATCCGCTTCGACGTGGACGAGCTCGATCGTATGACGACGGTCGGCGATCTCTCGGACGCGGCTGGCCGCCATCTGGGCTCGGCCTGAAGTCGCAATCTCGGCGGCACAGCACATCGAGGAACGGCGTTTACTTCTGTGGTCAGAGCCCTATCGTTATGAGGGAACGAGCGGCCGTTCGGCGAAGGAGGATCCTTGACTGCGGAGAACCGGATTGGGGTGACGCCCACCCTTGTGTCACGTTCGGCGACGGTGGCCGATCTGGCTATGGCTCGAACAGGGCGCCGCATGTTTCGTGCACGCGTCGACCTCCAGAATCCGAGCCTCGACTGCCTCCAGCGTGATGGCGTCGAGTAGCCGGGCTCTCGATCTCCGCGTCGGCGATCTCGTCGAGGTTCGGAGCGAGGATGAGATCCTGCGCACGCTCGACTCTCGAGGCACGCTCGACTCGCTTCCGTTCATGCCGGAGATGCTCCAGTTCTGCGGGAAGCGCTTCCGCGTCTACAAGAGCGCCCACAAGGCCTGCGACACCATTGACTGGGGAACGCAGCGCCGGATCGAGAACGCGGTCCATCTCGAAGGCGTGCGCTGCGACGGGGGTGCGCATGACGGGTGTGATGCCGACTGCCTCGTCTACTGGAAGGAAGCCTGGCTGAAACCGGTGACCGATTCTTCCGATGGCTCGTCGCGTGCTTCGTCCCAGGATGAGGTCGCGCCCGATGCCCTGGACGACTCGACTTGCACACGCGAGGCGCTCATCGCATCTACTCGTACGGAAGGTGAATCCGGCGACGTGATCTTTTCGTGTCAAGCCACCGAGCTCGTTCGAGCCTCTGTCGCGCCAATTCCGTGGTGGGCCCTCTGGCAGTACGTGAGCGACATCCGATCGGGGAACGCAGGGGTCGGCTCCGTTGTGCGCGGCCTTGCCGTCGGCTTCTTCAACAAGCTCCAGAAGGCGAATGTGCGTGTGGCACCGCGGCTGACCTTGATCCGGGGCGGCAGAACGTATCCGTTCGTCCAGGGGCAGTTGAGAGGCAAGACGCCCGATTCAGGTGGCCTGGCACTCGAGCCGGGTGAGCTCGTCGAGGTCAAGAGCAAGGAGGCGATCTTTGCGACCCTGAACGAGCACGATCGGACGCGCGGTCTGCGATTCGACGGGGAGATGTTGCAATTCTGTGGACGACGAGGACGAGTGCAGCGACGGGTCGGGAGGATCATCGACGAGAAGACCGGCCGGATGCTGCCGATCACCTCGGACTCCATCCTCATCGAAGGATTCGTCTGCCCCGGCACCTATCACCGCTCCTGCCCACGCGCCTCTCCTCTCTGGTGGAGGGAGAACTGGCTGGAGCGGGTCGACGAGCAGGTTGAGGGAGAGACCGCTCATCTCGACTAGCGTGGCCGGAGCCCGCTCCGTTGCGGCGGGACGAAGAACATGCGGTGGCATGCCGGCATCGGCGGCTTGGATGCTGTTCCTCGAGCGCACACGGGCGTGGCGGACTGAGAACCTGGTGGACGCGGCATGAATGGGCCTGTGCCACACGCGCGCGTGACAGTGCTCATTCCGACGTATCGCGATGCCCATCTCCTGCGGAAATCGCTCCCGGTATTCCTCCAGAACCCTCCTCGCGAGCTCGAGGTGGTCATCCTCAACAACGACCCGTCGCAAGACATTCGAGCCTCGGTCGGTGACGACGCGGACGACCCGAGAGTGAAGATCGTGGAGATGGGGGAGTCCTACTTCTCGCGGGCGGCCAACCGAGGCATCCGCGAGAGCTCCGGTGGGCTCGTCATGTTCTGCAACGCCGACCTGTTTCCCACTCCGACGTATCTCGACGAGATCATGGGCTTCTTCGACGCACATCCGCGCGCCGGCGCAGCCATCGGGAAGGTGCTCCGATACGACCTGGCGAGCGACGAGCCGACGGACGTCATCGACACTGCCGGGCTGCCTCTTGACGCGCCAGCGGCGAATCATGACTCGCGGCGAGGGCGAGCGAGACACCGGCCAGTTCGACGCGGCCCGCGAAGTGTTCGCGATCGACGGGGCGGCGATGGTCGTTCGGCGGAGGGCCCTGGAGCAGATTCGAACCGGTGACCAGTACTTCGACGAGAACTTCGTCACGCACAAGGAAGATCACGACATCTCGTGGCGGGTCCGCCTTGCCGGGTGGGAGTGTTGGTACGCCCCTGACGCCGTCGCATTTCACGGACGGACGACACGAGGTCTCGGCGCGACCGGATATCTATCGGCGTTTCGAGCGCGCCGTCGCAACGAGCGAGAGAAGTCGCACACCGTTCGAGTTCATGCGATGAAGAACCAGTGGCTCATGCTGGCGAAGAACGAGGACGCGTTCAATTTCGCACGTGACTTTCCGTCCATCCTCGCCCGGGAGGCCATGGTCCTGGGGCACAACCTCGTCTTCGCGCCGAGAAGCCTGGTCGCGATTCCCATGACGCTGAAGATTCTCCCGGACACGTTGAGGAAGCGCCGTTCCACGAAGGCCATGCAGCGGATGGAGCCCCAGGCACTCCGTCGCTGGATCGGTGCGCGACCGTGACTCGCTCAACTCGATGACCGGATCGGACCGCACGGAGGGGGTGGGCCGGATGCGCATCGCCGTCGTCATCAACTTCGTTACGCCGTACACGCGCCCGCTCTTCGAGCGGCTTGTGGAGTCCGACGATCACGAGCTGCTCCTCGTCACCGAAACGCCGATGGAACGCGACCGCCGCTGGGGCGTCGAGGAAGAGTTTCCTTGCGAGCACGTTGCGCTCGAGTCGTGGACTCTCGATCTCGCCCGCCTGGCTGTCGGCTCCGGGTTCAAGCAGCGGTTCGACACGTACATCTACGTACCGAGACGTCCCCTTGCGCCGTTGCATCGCTTCTCACCCGACGTCGTCGTCGCGGTCGGTGGTGGGGTCTGGTCGTCTCCCGCCAACATCGCGGCGCTCGCCGCCCGTCGGCGGCAAGGTTGGGCGTTCGTGCCCTGGTGGAACACCTTCGCTCGCGAGCGCCCGACGTTGCCGCGGCGCGTCGCCGAACCGTGGGTCAGGTACTTCATGCGGTCGAGCGACGCGTGGCTCGCTGGTGGAACTCGTCATGCTCGTGATGTGATCAGACTGGGCGCGGATCCGGACCGTACGGTGATCACCCCGCTCACGGCGATTGCGCCGACGGAGGTTGTCCAAAGGCGTGGGACGAATGCGCCTGGACTGACTCGCTACCTCTTCGTCGGGCGCCTCATCGAGTCCAAAGGGCTCGACGTGCTGCTCGACGCTTTCGACCGGCTCGACACGGGCGAGCTCTGGATTGCCGGCGACGGTCCGCTCCGTCCCCTCGTCGAGTCGGCCGCGGCACAGAACTCGCGGATTCGATTCCTCGGCTACGTCGAGGGTGACGAGCTTGCAGATGTGTACCGGCAGGCCGATGCACTCGTCGTGCCGTCGATCTACGAGCCGTGGGGACTCGTCGTGCACGAAGGGCTCGCATACGGGCTTCCCGTGATCACGACTCACCAGGTCGGAGCGGCAGACGATCTCATCGACTCCGGCACGAACGGCTACATCGTCCCAGCCGGCTCAGCGGAGCCACTTGCAGATGCCATGCGGGCGGTCGCCGCGTGGACAGCCGGCGAGTGGAAGCGTTCCGTGGCCCGATCCGAGGAGACGCTCGTGACGTGCTCGATCGAGAAGGGCGCGGAGGGATTCATCCGTGGCTGCACGCTGGCCGTCGAGCACCGCCGAAGGCTCGCGGGGGCTGCCGGCGCCTAGTCCCAGAGAGATTGAAGGGTCTGGACGGCGATGACCCAGGTGACCGCGATCAGACCGAAGCGGAGCGTGCTGTCGCTCCTGTGCCACCCCGTCGCAACGGCGACCATTCCGGTCGCGAGCCCGACAATGCCGTTAGCCGCGAACAGGCCGTAGAAGACGACCTCACCGATCGCAGCCGGCTCCGGAACGTGGTCGAGAGTCAGCTGGAAGAGGTAGCCGATCACGGAAGCGAGCGTCAACCCGATAGCAAGCCACCCCCAGAGGGACGCTTTGATGCTCCCCGCTAGAGTTCGCACTCTCAAGTGATCCACGCGCGGATGTTTCCGGGCTTACTCGACGTCAGCGGGGTGAGCGACGGCAACCAGAGTCAAGAGAAAGATCTTGAAGTCGAGCCAGAGCGACCAGTTCTCGATGTAGTAGGAGTCCCACTCGGCTCGGTCGACGAGCGAGGTTTTCCCGCGGAGACCGCTCACCTGAGCCCAGCCCGTGATTCCCGGCTTGACGCGATGGCGCTCGTCGTAGCGGTGGACGCTCTCGTCGAAGATCTCCACGAAAGCCGGGCGCTCAGGGCGAGGGCCGACGAAACTCATGTCGCCCTTGATGACGTTGAAGAGCTGCGGGAGCTCGTCGAGCGAAGTCCGACGGATGATGGCCCCGACCCTCGTTCGGCGATCGTCGCCCTCCACGCCCCCCGGCGCTAGCTCAGTCGACGCGACGACGTCCTCGTCGTCCGACGCGGCTGCCGCGCGCATCGAGCGGAACTTGAACATCTCGAAGACGCTGCCGTCGCGCCCGACGCGCTCTTGCCGGAACAGGATCGGCCGCCCCAAGGAGATCCAGACCGCGACGGCCAGCGCGCCCATGATGGGTGCGAGAAGCACGAGAGCAAGGGCGGCTGCGATGCGATCGAGCGTGTACTTCACGGTGAACCGCCAGCTCCGAGGATCTGAAGACCGAAATGAGATGAGCGGGATGCCCCCGAGGCGTGCGACCGTGAACCGCTCCGTCGATCTCTCGAACAGCCTGGGAACGAACGAAGCCTGAATGCCGAGTTGCTCGCAGCGCTTCAACAGGCCGAGCAGCACTTCGGTCGGTGCGGTCGAGAAGGTCACAACCACGTGCCCGACCTCGTTCTCGTCGACGATCCGCTCGAGATCCCAGCTGGCTCCGAGAACCGGGAGATCGACGGTCTCATCGCCCGAGTAGAGGGGCTCTTTGTCGAGGAATCCCACCGGTGCAAGTCCGAGCTCTGGGTGTTCGCGAAGACGCTTCGCGACGAGTCTTCCCACTTTCCCGGCTCCGACGACGAGGGTTGGAACGCCTGCTTCACGGACCCGCATGGGCGAGGACACGAGGACGATACGGCCGGCGATGAGGAAGCCGGCCGCGAAGAGCCAGAAGAGAGCGCTCTGTGCGGGGACGTGCGACGCGTCGGTGAACGCGACTCGAAGTGAGATAACGATCGTGAGAGCCAGTGCGCTCGCCGTCACGACGACGCGTCCGGCCTCGATCACCTGCAGATGGAACGGCGGCCTGTACATGCCGCGCGCGTGGAGCAATTGGAGCGTCAGCAGCGAGAAGGCGAGCGTCCAGAAAACCGATGGCGTCGAGCCCGGCAGCACAAGGCGTGCCATGAAATCCGCCGTGGCCAGCATCAGGACGTCTGCTACCAGCGACGTCCGAGCCCAGGACCAGGCGTGTCGCCGAGAGCGCGCCGCCGACCGTGTGCCTGGAAGCGCAGTCGCCTGCGAGTCGCTCGGGAGTACCGCTTGGGGCGTAAGCGTCGCAGTCGCGAGCGTCGGCTCGCTAGTTCCGACCCCTGATCCGCTGTCGCTCATGCGAGGTCTTTCCGCGCGTAGCTTGGTCGGTCCGACGACCGCCAGCTGACGACAAATGATCGCGGCGCAAAGCCACGGTAAAGAGGCCGCAGTGCCCCCATCCCCTTCTCTCCCCGTTCCGCCTAACGTACATCGGCGTCCACCAACGCCCAAACGCAAAGTAAACGAGGTCCTCGAGGGTGTCAATGCGGCCCGCGGCGCGCGAACTCAATGCGGACGAGTCGTAGATCAGGCCGCCGAACGTATCCGATACGCACCGAAAATGACGGTTCGGCTCGAACTTTGAAGATACTGTCGATCTGAGCGGGAACGTCCTGATCCGAATGCTGATGTTGGTCGCCGTGGTCGCAGTCGTGACGTCCGGCGCGCACATGGCAGGAGCAGGCATTTCGGTCGTTCGCGACCCGCAGAACGACGTCCGAGGGCGCACCGTGCTCGACATCGCCACGGTCGAGCACGGCGACGGCGACAGCAACGGCCTTCTCGTCCATCGCTTGACGACGTACCGCCGCTGGAGGCCAGCACTGCTCGCCAGAGGCGGCGAGATTTCATTCTTTTTTGATACCAACGGTGACGCCGAATTCGAGCGTCGGCTCGATGTTCGCTACTCGGACGGAGACCTGTCGGCGGTCATGCGCGATCGCAAGGGGAGACGGGTGGGGACCGGACACGCCCGCCAGACGGGCCCGCGCACGGTCGTCGTCGCGTTTGCCCGCTCTCTCCTCCTTCCCGGCATTCGCCGGTATCGCTGGTTCGCATTCACCGGCTTCAAGTGCCACCATCGATACAAGGTCTGTGGCGACACGACTCCGCGACCCGGCAAATGGATCGCGCGCCGCCTCGGGGTCGCGCCCGCAACCGCGACGGTTCCGACCCCGATAGCTGGGCTTGGGTATTCGCTCGTCTACAACGAGCAGTTCGCCAGTCTTTCGGGCTGGACCGATCACATCTGGTACGAGCCTGCTCCTGCCGCGGGAGCGGTCTCAGTCTCGGGCGGCAACCTGTTCCTGAAAGCTCGGAGGACGGACGGCTATGCGAACGTCACCGCCACGACCTACGGGCATCGAGCGTTTCGCCGGGGCTACTTCGAGGCGAGGATGCGTTGGACGAAGGGAAACGGAGCCTGGCCCGCGTTCTGGATGAACTCGAATCTGTGGGTGAAGCACCAGTGTCCGCCGATTGCGGGCGAGATCGACATCTTCGAAGGGCAGGGCTCCGAGCCCACCGTTCACTACGGAACCTTGCACCGTTCTGTCAACGACCAATGCGGAATCCCGGATGCGACGAACGACGGTTTCAACAACGTCGATATCGACCTGACCGCCGCCTTCCACACGTACTCCGCGCTGTGGACGCAGAACGAGATCGTCTGGTATCTGGACGGGCGGGAAGTCAACAGGTCGCCCACCTATTCCTCGACAGATCAGGACTTCTTTCTCCTCCTGCAGATGTGGACCGGAGGCTGGACGCACGATCCAGATGCGTCTACGCCGGCGGAGCTCGTGACGGAGGTGGACTGGGTGCGAGTGTGGCAGAGGTCCTGATCCTGGGGAGCGCAGGCTTCACGTGTCGCGAGCTGCTTCTCGTCCTCGAGTGATCTGCCGCGAGGCGGGGATCGAAAACGGTGATCGTCGGTGACAAGATCCGTGCGTTCGAGCGATAAGCTCGCCGTGGTCTCTGATCTGTCGACGAAGGAGGACCGCGTGAGCGAAGCATGGGAAGACGAAGGCTTCGGGACGGAGAACGACTACGGGGCCGAGAGCGTCGAAGCGGATGTCGAGGAGGAAATCGTGGAGATCGAGCTCGAGGAGAACGAAGACACCTCGGACGACACGTCGGAAGACACCTCGGACGACACGTCGGACGACGAGCAGTAGCGCTCTCGATGGAGTTCCGGGAGCTCCTTCCGCGCCGGCGGATGGTGCGCCACTACCGACCCGAACCGGTGCCGACCGCGGTCGTCGAGCGGATTGTCGAAACCGTACGGCGCGCGCCGAGCGCCGGGTACAGCCAGGGACAGCGTCTGCTCGTCGTCACCGAGGACGCGGGTCGTGCCGAGATCAGCCGCGTGCTGAGCGATGCCGGTTGGGCGAGAACCGACGACTTCGAGCCATGGCTCGAGAGCGCGCCGGTCCACGTCCTTGTCCTGACGCGCGAGGATGACTACCACGATCGCTACCGGATGGCGGACAAGCTCGACGACGGGCACGAGATCGACTGGCCTGTTCCCTACTGGTTCGTGGACGCAGGTGCAGCTCTCATGCTCCTTCTGCTCGCGGCGATCGACGAGGGGCTTGGCGCGGGTGTGTCGGGCGTTCCACGAGAGGCTGCGGCGGCGCTCGGGAAGTCGTTCGGGATCCCGGAGGACGTGACGGTGATCGCACTCGTCACGATGGGGGTCGCTGCACCCGACCCGGCCTGGAGTGCCGTGACGAGCCGTCGCACGCAGCCTCGCCGCGGTGCGGAAGAGGTCGTTCGCTGGGAGCGCTTCGCACCTGCGGGGTCGAGCCTCGCGGCCGACTCGTCAGCGGACTGAGAACTCCCGGAGGCACTCCGGCTCCTCAGTCGTCGTCTCGACTCGCTCTACCTGCGCGCCGCGCGGGCCTTCGCCGCAGAACCCGACCAGGCGCTCGACCGCGCTGGGCTCGCCTTCGAATACCGCTTCGACCGTTCCGTCCCGGTTGTTGCGGACCCAGCCCGCGACGCTCGCGGCCTGCGCCCGGCGGCGAACGGTGTCGCGGAAGAACACGCCCTGCACGAGTCCATGGACGACGACGCGGCGGCGGATCATCCGACTTCGACGAGAGCCGTGCTGGAGGAGTGCGCCGTCGGCGACAGCATCCTCACCGACGGCGGTGTGCCTCACGGTCACGGCGCTGCGCGGCGCCGGCTTCACGGCGGACGTGATGCCGGAGACGGTGCGCCGCACCACGCTGGGCGACAGGCGGCCCGGCGACGCGCTGAATCTGGAGCGCGCCATGACGCTGCGGTCGCGCCTGGGCGGGCACCTGGTGGCGGGCCACATCGACGGGGTCGGCGAGGTGGCGCGCGTCGTGCCCGAGGGCAATGCGCTGATCGTCGATATCGAGGCGCCCGAGGCGGTGTGGTCGGTGAGCGTGCCGCAGGGCTCCGTGGCGATCGACGGCGTGAGCCTCACGATCGTCGCCGTCGACGGGGCGCGGCTGCGGGTCTCGCTGATCCCGCACACCGCCGCGGTCACGACGCTGTCGCGGCTGGCGCCCGGCGTCCGCGTCGATCTTCGAGGCGGACCTCATCGCCAAGTATGTCAACGCGTTCGTCTCCGGCCGCAAGCCGGCGGACGGGCTCACCTGGGAGAAGCTAGCGGAAGCGGGGTTCTGATGGATCGGACCGAGGAGCGTACCGAGCGGCCGACGGCGGGCGGGAACGTGTTCGCCGACATCGAGGACGCCCTGGACGACCTGCGTGCCGGTAAGTTTGTCATTGTCGTCGACGACGAGGATAGAGAGAACGAGGGCGACCTGACCATCGCCGCCGATAAGGTCACGCCGCAAGCGATCAACTTCATGGCGACGTATGGGCGTGGGCTGATCTGCCTGGCGATGACCCGGCAGCGACTCGACGAGTTCGCACTTCCCGCTCATGGTGCGCCAGAACAACAACACGGCGCGCTGGCACGGCGTTCACCGTCTCGATCGACGCGCGCGACGGCATCACCACCGGCATCTCGGCCTACGACCGCGCCTACACGGTGCAGGTAGCCATCGATAGCACATCAACGCCGGAGGACCTGGCGATGCCGGGGCACATTTTCCCGCTGCGCGCCATGGACGGCGGCGTGATGGTGCGCGCCGGGCAGACAGAGGCCGCCGTTGACCTGTCGCGCATGGCCGGGATTTATCCCGCCGGCTGCATCTGCGAGATCATGAACGACGACGGTACGATGGCGCGCCTGCCGCAGCTCGAAGTGATGGCGGCGCAGCACGGCATCAAGATCATCAGCGTGGCGAAGCTGATCGAGTACCGGCGCACGCACGAGAAGCTGGTGCACCGTGAGACGCAGACCGACCTGCCGTCGCTTTACGGCACGTTCACGGCGGGCTAGTACCGGCCGCATCACCGGCGAGCACCACGTGGCGCTGGTCAAGGGCGACGCGCCGGCGACGAGCCGGTGCTGGTGCGCATGCACTCGGAGTGCCTGACGGGCGAGGCGTTCGGCTCGTTGCGCTGCGATTGTGGCGAGCAGCTGACCCGCGCGCTGCAGATGGTCGAGGAAGCGGGGCGCGGCGTCGTTGTCTACCTGCGCCAGGAAGGGCGCGGCATCGGCCTGCACAACAAGCTGCGCGCCTACGCACTGCAGGACGCGGGCTCGACACGGTACAGGCGAATGAGCAGCTCGGCTTTGGCCCCGACCTGCGCGACTATGGCGTGGGTGCGCAGATTCTGGTCGACCTGGGACTCAAGAAGCTGCGTCTGATGACGAACAACCCGGCGAAGATCGTCGCCCTCGAAGGCTACGGCCTCGAAGTCGTCGAGCGTGTGCCGATCGTGGTCGTGCCCAACGAGTTCAACCGTGCCTACCTGCGCACCAAGCAGGAGAAAATGGGCCACTTGCTCGAACGAGCACCTATTCGACGATTGCGACCTGAAACCGGAACCAAAATAAATCCCCTCTCCCCCTTGCGGGGAAAAGCAGGTAAGGGGTATACGATTGGCAAAGACAATTTGGAAGGCGGTTCTTCGTAGCCAAGGGGCTGAAGTTCGGCATAGTGGCGAGCAGGTTGTAAACGATTTCATCACCAGGCAAGCTTATCCAAGGGCGCGATGGACGCGCTAAAGCGGCACGGCGCGGCGGAAGACGCAGTCGACCTGGCGTGGGTTCCTTGGCGCGTTCGAGATTCCCCTGGTCGCTCAGAAGCTCGCCAGAGCGGCAAGTACGACGCCGTCATCTGCCTCGGCGCAGTGATTCGCGGCTCGACGCCGCACTTCGACTATGTCGCCGCCGAAGCGTCCAAAGGCATAGCCCACGTGATGCTTGCAACGGGTGTGCCTGTGATCTTCGGCGTGCTGACAACTGACACAATAGAGCAAGCCATCGAGCGCGCCGGGACCAAAGCAGGCAACAAAGGCTGGTCCGCCGCCGCCGCGGCTCTGGAGATGGCGAACCT
>CAVTIQ010000008.1:0-563761 GCA_963734825.1 uncultured Actinomycetes bacterium
GCGGATGAACGGGCTCGAACCGTCGACCTTCTGCATGGCAAGCAGACGCTCTACCAACTGAGCTACATCCGCGAGCGCATCCGAGTATAGCCAGGGCTTGCTCGGCTTACTTTCGCTCGTAGGTCCCGGTGACCCGGGCCTCCGCGTGGACGAGCGGGGCGACGGCCTCGTCGAAGGTCGCGCGGTCGGCGCCTGCCTCCAGGCCGGAGGGCGCATGCAGTGCGAGTAGCCGGAAGACGTAGTGGTGCTCCGCCCCGCCAGGTGGACACGGGCCGGTGTAGCCCGTGCCACCGGAATCGTTCTCGCCCTCGAGCGCGGGTCTCCCACCGGCGAAGAGGCCGGTCGTGCTCGGAGCGATGCCGTACGCGAGCCAGTGCGTGAACTTCCCGCCGGGCGCGTCCGGATCCTCGACCACGAGCGCGAGCTCGGCCGTGCCCTCAGGTACTCCTTCCCACGCGAGCGCCGGGCTGAGGTTGTCGCCGTCACACGTGAAGCGCACGCCGATCGGGTGTCCCTCGGCGACGGCGCTCCCCTGGGAGAAAGCGAAGCCCGAGATCGTCGGGCCTCGTTCGAGGCCCGTTCCCTCCTCGCTTCCTCCGCTGCCGCAGCCTGCGAGCGAGAGAGCCAGGAGGCTCAACGCAGCGGCTCTATGAATGGCTTTCGACCTCGTCAGTGACGGCTCAGCCGCTGAACTTGATGCCGCACTTCGTGCGTTGGAAATTCGTGAGCTGACTCACCTCGGCGATCGTGAACGAGCCCAGCGGCGTCGACCTCGAGTAGTGATTCGCCTTAATGCGGGCGAACCACGCAAGCTGGTGCGTCTCCGCCTTCTTGATCTCCTTCGGGGTGATCGCCAGGAGCTGCTTCCCGTTCGACACGGCCGCGTCGACGATCGCTTTCCAGGTCTTGGCGGACACCTGCTCAGTGGGCACATAGCGCTTGTTCTTCATCGTGCCGTACTTGGTGTTGATCCGGATTACCGCGGCGCACCAGGCTTTCGCGTCCGCAGCTCCGGTCGCCGACGCTCGCGTGCTCGTCGACGCCGCGACGGGTGACACGGCTATCAGCGCGGCCGCAGCGAGCACGGGCGCGAGGTAACGGAACAGCCGCTGATCCCGAGAACGGGGACCCGACATTGATGCCTCCCTCCTGACGAAACAGGGTCGCCACATCGTCTCACAGGAACGCGGTGAAACGAACGACCCCGACTCAAGAAGCGGCTCGGTCGAGCGCCTCGTTCACGAGGCTGTCCGCGAGCTCGTTGTGCTCGCGGCGCACAGCTGTGTAGGAGACCGTGCCGATCCGGCGTGCAAGGCTGGCGGCTTCGAGTGAAAGCTCACGCAGCGCTGCGTTCTTGACCTTGTACTCGCCACGCATCTGCTTGACGAGGAGCTCCGAGTCGGAGATCACCTCGAGGTCGTCGATGTCCAGCTCGAGCGCGCGCTCGAGCCCGGCGAGAAGAGCCCGGTACTCGGCGACGTTGTTGGTTGCGACGCCGATGACCTCGCCGCGCGCGTCGAGCACGGTTCCGTCGGGCGCCTCGAGAACGAAGCCGTAGGCGGCCGGTCCCGGATTTCCTCGCGAGCCGCCGTCGGTGAAGAGCTTGGCTCTCACGTGTCGAGTAACGGATAGACGTCGTACGCGGGCTCCTCGTACGGGTGCGCGGATCGCAACGCTGCAACGACATCACCGAGGCGACTGAGGGGAACTACGGTCTCCACCCGGAGCTCAGGGACGCGCTCCTCCCTCCCACGCTCGCCGACCGCGGGGTCGGTGCCCTCGCCGCCGATGAACGTTCCCGTTCCCGAGGCGTACCAGGAGCAGCGCTCGTACTCGCCGATCGTGCCACCGCCTGCCCGGAACACGGCCTCACGGGTGTCGTCGAGCGAGCCCTCGGGGACGAACCACACGAGCTTGACCCGACTGCTCACCGGGCGATCATCTCAGCTCGCTGCTCTCAGCTGGCGTGGAAGACCTGGAGCTCGTTGCCTTCGGGGTCGAAGAAGTGCGCTGCGGCACCCCAGTCGGCACGGTGTGCGTCCGGTACGTCGACACCCGCTTTGCGAAGGCGCTCGATGGCGACGTCGACGTCGTCCACGCGGAACGTGATCGTGACGCCGTTCTTCCGGGGAAGCGGGAACTCACGCGAACGGCCGAACACGGCGTGGTCGAACAGCTCGATCGTTCCGCCGTCGCCCGCGAGCTGCACCCAGTCGATTCCGGGACGGTGGCCCGGGCCGGGGTCGACGTCCGTCACCTCGAGGCCGAGCACGTCGCGGTAGAACGCCAGCATCGTGGGAAAGTCCTCGACGTAGAGGAGGAGCAGGCCGAGCTTCACTCGCGCCGCCTCTCCAGCTACTGGTTGTCGATCTGCGCGCGCTGGAGCGTGCCCGAGTAGTCGACGTAGACCGACTTCCACTCGGTGAAGACGTCGAGCGCCGCCTGCCCCGCCTCGCGGTGCCCGTTGCCGGTCTCCTTCGTGCCGCCGAAGGGCAGGTGGACCTCGGCGCCGATCGTCCCGGCGTTGATGTACGTGATCCCGGCCTCGAGGTCGCGCATGGCGCGAAAGGCGCGGTTGACGTCCCGCGTGAAGATCGACGACGAGAGCCCGAAGCGGATCCCGTTCGAGACGCGCACGGCCTCGGCCTCGTCGGAGACCCGGATCAGCGAGAGCGTCGGCCCGAAGATCTCCTCCTGCGCGATCCGCATTCCCGGCTCGACGTCACCGAAGATCGTCGGCCGGTAGTAGAAGCCCTTCGCGAGGTCGCCCTCCGCGGCGATCTCGCCGCCGGTGAGGAGCGTCGCCCCGTCGTCGAGGCCGATCTGCGTGTACGAATGGATCTTCTCGAGCGCCGCGCTGTTGATCACCGGCCCGACGTCCGTGTCGTCTTCCCAGCCGGGACCAAGGCGGAGCGCCTCGGCTCTCTCCACGAGGCGAGCGGCGAGCGCGTCGTACTGGCTCTCGTGGACGATCACGCGGCTGGCAGCCGTGCAGCGCTGACCCGACGTGCCGAACGCGGACCAGAGGATCCCGTCGACGGCGAGATCGAGGTCGGCGTCCTCCATGACGATGATGGCGTTCTTGCCACCGAGCTCGAGGTGGACGTGCTTGAGACGCTCCGCCGCCGCCTCGAGGACGGTGACGCCGGTCTCGCGTGAGCCCGTGAGCGTGATCACGGGAACGTCCGGATGGCGCACGAGCCGGTCACCGACCGCGCCGCCTCCTCCGTGCACGATGTTGACGACGCCTTTCGGGACGCCGGCTTCGTCGAGGATCTCGACGAAGCGCTGGCCGAGAGCGGGTGTGTCGGTTGCAGGCTTGAAGACGACGGTGTTCCCGGCGACGAGCGCGGGCGCGATCTTCCAGGACGGGATCGCGATCGGGAAGTTCCACGGCGTGATCACGCCGATGACGCCGATCGGCATGCGGACCGACATCTGGAACTTGTCGCGGAGCTCGGACGGGGTCGTCTGGCCGAACAGGCGCCGGCCCTCGCCGCCCATGTAGTAGCTCATGTCGATCGCTTCCTGGACGTCACCCCCGGCCTCGGCCTTGACCTTCCCCATCTCGTGAGTCATCAGGTCGGTCAGCTCGGCCTTGTGCTCCGCGAGAAGCTGCGCGAAGCGGAA
Source organism: uncultured Actinomycetes bacterium (assembly GCA_963734825.1). Classification (GTDB taxonomy): domain Bacteria; phylum Actinomycetota; class Thermoleophilia; order Gaiellales; family Gaiellaceae; genus GMQP-bins7. The sequence goes on from CAVTIQ010000008.1 coordinate 3,631, forward strand.
GAGGATCTCTCCGCGCCTCGGCGCGGGTACGAGCCGCCAGTCGGCGTACGCCTCCTTCGCGGCTTCGACAGCGCGGTCGACGTCCTCGGCACCGGACTTCGGGAAGACGCCGATGGGCTCTCCGTCGGCCGGGCTCTTCGACTCGAACGTCTCGCCGGACGCCGCGTCCACCCACTCGCCGCCGATGTAGTTCGTGTACTCGCGTATGCCTGTCGTCGCCATGACGCGGTTAGCGGGCGACGTCGGGGATGACGCGGCCGTTCTCGTCGAGCTGCGCGTTCCAGGCGGTGAACGCGGCTTCGATCTCGGTGATGTCCGATCCCCGATCGGCGAGTCGGATCGGCTGCGGCGCCTCGGGCAGCACGCGGTACTGGTACCAGGTGATCTCCCAGGCGAAGGTGAGCACGAGCTCGCTGTTGACACCGGAGAGCGGCAGGATCGAGACGAGCGGCGCTCCGAGTGCGCGCGCGACCCCCTGCACCGTCCGCGTGAACAGGGAAGCGTTGAAGAGATCCGCGGCCTCGACGAGGGCGGCCTCTCCATCGGAGAGCCGCCGCAGGGCGGGCTCGGGAATGATCGGCTCGCTGGTGCCGTTCCGCGTGCCGAGGATCTGTGACCAGCGCGAGCGCCTCCTGCGTCCCTGAGGAGAGAGCGCGGGCGACATCGGCCCGCCTTCGCGCACCCAGCCGAAGTCGAGAGCGATCTCCTGGCACAGCGGGCACACGTCCACGAACTCGATCCCGTCGGGTGAGAACCGCACCGCGTACTCCCCCTGCAGCAGCGTGCGCTCGCAGACGGCGCACGCGCGGCGGACGTTCGCCTTCGTCACGCGCATCAGGTGGACCCTAGCAGGGGTTTTCTCGTTCTCAAGCCGCCTACGCCTTGGCGGCTTCGCGCCCCTTGCGCACTTCGTCCATCACCTTCTGGGCAACGTGCGACGGCACCTCCTCGTAGCGGAGGAAGTGCATCGCGTAGTCACCGCGGCCGCCCGTCATGGAGGTGAGCGACTGGGCGTAGGTCAGGAGCTCGGACATCGGGACCTCGGCTCGGATCGTCGTCATCCCTCCGAGCGGCTCCATTCCCTGGAGGCGTCCCCGGCGCGAGTTGAGATCGCCGTTCACGGCGCCGACCACGTCGTCCGGGACCGTCGCCTCGAGCTCCATGATCGGCTCGAGCAGCACCGGGTCGGCGTTCATGTACGCGTCTTTGAAAGCCATCGAGCCGGCGACCTTGAAGGCCATCTCCGAGGAGTCGACGGTGTGGTACGAGCCGTCGACGAGCTCGACGCGGACGCCGTCGATCGGTGCGCCTGCGAGCTCGCCGTGCTCCATCGCCTCCTGGATCCCCTTGTTCACGGCGGGCCGGAAGCCCTGCGGGATGACCCCGCCGACGATCTTGTCGACGAACTCGTAGCCTCCGTCTCCGATCGGCGTGATCACGATGTGGCAGTCGCCGAACTGGCCACGGCCGCCCGTCTGCTTCTTGTAGCGGCCGTGGGCCCGCGCCTCGCGACGGATCGTCTCGCGGTACGGCACACGCGGTGGGTGGAGCTCGATGTCGACGCTGAACCGCCGCTTGGCCCGCTCGAGCGCGATCTCGACGTGCATCTGGCTCATCCCGGAGAGGATCTCCTCGCCCGTCTGCGGGTCACGACGAAGCCGGAGCGTCGGATCCTCCTCGGCGAGGCGGCGAATAGCCTGGGCGACCTTCTCCTCGTCGCCCTTCGCCTTCGGGGTGATGGCGAAGCTCATGACCGGCTCGGGGAACCCGAACTCCGGAAGCTCGACCTCGACCTCCTTGTCTGCGAGCAGGTCGCCCGTCTGGACGTCCTTGAGCTTGGCGACGGCTCCGATGTCCCCCTCCCCGAATTCGACCGCTGGGTGGTGCTCCTTGCCCTGGAGCTCGAGGAGCGAGCCCATGCGCTCCTTCGACTTCCCACGGAGGTTCACGAGCGTCGTGTCCGGTGTCACCGAGCCCTTGAGGACGCGGAAGACGTTGATCTTCCCGGCGAACGGGTCGGCGACGGTCTTGAAGACGAACGCCGCCGTCTGGGCGCCGTCGACGTCGATCGGCGAGCCCTTCTTCGCCGGGGAGGGCACGCCCTCGACGAGCAGGTCGAGGACGGCGTGCGTCCCGAGATTCTTCGTGATGACGCCGCACGCCACGGGGAACACGTCTCCGCTCGTGACCGCCGCCTTGAGCGCTGCCGCGACCTCGTGCGCGTCGAGCTCCTGGCCCTCGAGGTATCGCTCCATGAGCGCCTCGTCCGTCTCCACGACCGCATCGAGGAGCTTCTCCCGGTACTCGGCCGCGAGCGTCTGCCATGTCGTCGGGGATCGGGCCGGGCTCACCTTCCTTCGCGCCCTCCGGGCTCGTGTAGGCGCACATGTGCAGGACGTCGACGATGCCGGTGAGCTCGTGCTCCACGCCGATCGGGATGTGCACGGCGACGCACTGGGTCGAGAGCTGCGTGCGCAGCTGCTCCAGCGTGCGGAAGAAGTCGGCTCGCTCGCGGTCGAGCATGTTGACGAAGACGACTCGCGCCAGATCGAGGTCGGCTGCGAGCTTCCAGGCGCGCGCCGTTCCGACCTCGACGCCCATCACTCCCGACACGGTCAGGAGCGCGCCCTCCACGATCCGGGCAGCGGTCCGGAGCTCGCCCTGGAAGCTCGGATCGCCGGGGACGTCAACGAGGTTCAGCTTCCGCCCCTGCCACTCCGCGTGCGTGAGCGACGTCGAGATCGAGAGCTGGCGCTTGTGCTCGTCCTCGTCCGAGTCCGAGACCGTCGTGCCGGCCTCGACCGTACCGAGCCGGTTCACCGCGCCCGACTGGAAGAGGAGCGCCTCCACGAGTGACGTCTTTCCCGTCCCGCGGTGGCCGACGACGGCGACGTTGCGGATCTTCGCGGGCTCGGGCATGGGCTTCTCGTCCTCCTCGACTGGTTTCCGGACGAGAAGCTTAGTCAGCTGCTCCCGGACCTCGGGCGCCGTCCCGCCGGCTTCTTCGTCGACGAGGCTCTAGACCTGAGACAACGTCGTCGCCGTCTCGCGTACTGCGACGACGTTGTACGCGGCTACCGGCCGCTGGAAGCCCTTGAGCGTGAACTCGCCGACCGGCTCCACATCGACGACGTCTTCGACCTCCGCGAAGAGACGCTGAGCGATCAGGATCTGACCGTCGACCGCCTCGTCCGCGAGCCGCGATGCGAGATTCGTCACGGCTCCGATCGCCGCGTAGTCGGAGCGGCCCTCGAAACCGATCTCCCCGCACGTCGCATAGCCGAGCGCGATGCCGGCGCCGAAGCCGAGGTCGTACCCTCGCTTGTGCCACTGCGGTGTCAGCTCTGCCATCTCCGTGCGTAGCGCGCAACCCAGCCGCACGGCCCGCAGCGCAGCGTCGGGCACCTCGATCGGGTCGTTGAAGAAGAGCTGAACGCCGTCTCCCTCGAGAAAGCCGACCGTCGCGTCGAAGCGGCTCACAAGACCGCCGATCGTGTCGTGGAACTCGCCGAGCACGCGCATCAGCTCCTCCGGCTCGACAGCGTCGACGAAGCTCGTCCAACCGCGCAGGTCGGCGAAGAACATCGCGACCTGGCACCGGTGGCTCGACAGGATCGACTCGTCGCCCGAGGACACGATCGCGTCGGCGAGCTGGGGCGACAGGAACCGCCGCAGCCGCTGCAGCCGCTCGAGCTCCTCGACCTGTGTGTGCACGCGCTCTTCGAGGGTCCGGTTGAGCTCGAGCAACTCTGCGGCCTGCGTCTTGATGGTGTCGTGGTACCGCTTGATCCGGAGCAGCGACTTGACGCGGGTGAGCAGCTCGTGGTGGTTGAGCGGCTTCTGGATGAAGTCGTCCGCACCGGCCTCGATCGCCTGCGTCTTCTCCGGCCCGGTGCTCGACGTGACCATGATCACGGGCAGCACGGCCGTCTCCTCGTGCTCCCGAAGCCGGCGGCAGACCGCATAGCCGTCCATCTCCGGCATCACGACGTCGAGCAGCACGAGGTCCGGATGCGCGGACTCCGCGAGCTCGAGTGCGGCTCGGCCGTCCGCGGCCGTGACGACGTCGTATCCGCGAGGTACGAGAATGGCCTCGAGCAGGCGCGCGTTCTCGGGGACGTCGTCCACGACGAGAATCGTTGCGTTGCAGTGGGCGTTCACCGACTCTGCCCAGCGCAGTGTTGCTTCACGGTGCCGACGAGCTCGATGATGTTCACCGGCTTGGAGACGTAGCCGTCGAAGCCGGCAGCCAGGAACCGCTCCCGGTCCCCACGCATCGCCTGTGCGGTCAGCGCGAGCACCGGTATCGAGGCGGTGCGTTCGTCCGCCCGTAGCCGGTTGAGCGCCTCGACACCGTCGATGTCCGGAAGCCGAATGTCCATGAGCACGAGGTCGGGCGCGTGCTCGCCTGCGAGCTCGACCGCCTGTCCACCGGTCGTCGCTTCCAGGGTGCGATAGCCCGTCGCCACGAGAACGTCTCGGAACAGCTTCATGTTCAGCTCGTTGTCCTCGACCACGAGGATTTGCTCGCCGGCCATCGCTACGAGACCTTCGAGGGCAGCGTGAACACGAACGTGCTTCCCTTGCCCAACTCGCTGTCGACCCAGATCCGGCCGCCGTGCAGCTCCACGAGTCGCTTGGAGAGCGCGAGACCGAGGCCGGTCCCCTCGTGTAGCTCGATGCCCCGCCTCCATCTGCTTGAACTCCTCGAAGATCCGCTCGTGATCGTCCGGGTCGAGGCCCGGACCCGTGTCGGCCACCGACACCCACACTTCGCCGTTGACCCGCGCGGCGCTCACGTCGACGGCCCCGCCCGCGGGCGTGAACTTCACCGCGTTCGAGAGCAGGTTGAAGATCACCTGCCTGATCCGGCGCTCGTCACCATCGACGACTGCGACCTCCGGATCTGCCGAGAACCCGACGCGGACGCCGTCCTGCGTCGCGCGCTCGCGCACCATCACGACACCGCGCTCGAGCGCATCTCGCAGCGAGAACGGCGCGACCTCGAGCTCGACCTGTCCGGCCTCGACCTTGGCCAGGTCGAGGACGTCGTTGATCAGCGAGAGCAGGTGGTTGCCCGAGGAGAGGATGTCGTCGAGGTACTCCTTCTGCTTCTCGTTGACCTCGCCGAACATCCCCTCGCGCAACACCTGCGAGAAGCCGATGATCGCGTTCAGCGGCGTCCGCAGCTCGTGGGACATGTTCGCCAGGAACTCCGACTTGTGCTGGCTCGTTTCCTCGAGCTCCCTGTAGAGACGGCTGAGCTCGTCGTTCATCCGGTTCACGTTGGCTGCCAGCGCGCCGAGCTCGTCGCGGTTGCTGACGTCGACGTGCCCCGAGAAGTCGCCCGAGGCGATCGCGGCCAGTCGGAAGTCGATCCGCTGGATCGGCCCGATCAGCGACCAGGAGAGGACGAACCCCAGCAGCAGCGCGAGGACGATCGCTCCCACCGCGACGCCGATGAAGAGGTTCCGCGAGCTCACGTAGGCGTTCGCGTTCTGGGCGATCAAGGCGTCGGTCTTCGCCGTCGTGACGTTCGCGAGGTCGGTGGCGTCCTGGTTGAGATCGATGGCGAGGTGCTCCGCCCTGTGACGAAGTGGGATCTGGTCCGCGGCCGAGTCCCCGCGGTTGTCGGATTCGACGATCTCCCCGACGAGCGTGGAGAGCCGACCACTCTTCGCGCGGATCTGCGCGAAGGAAGCGCTCGTCTTCGGCGGGAGGCACGAAGCCGAGGCGGTCGACGCGGGTCGCGGGGCCGATCCGGGCAAGCAGGTTCACGACAGCGAGGTCTACGGCGACAGCGGATGTTGTTCCGCGACCAGTCGGGTACCCGCCGGGGTTGACCTTGTAGAACTCCTGCCCGACGTTCTCTGCGAGGAGCACGCGAACATGCGTCGTGTCGCTCTGGAGCTTGCCGTACGCGAAGGCTCGTTCCTGGAGTGGCCCGAGCCTCCCCACCCTGTCGTTCGACTCCCCGAGGACGCGCAGCCCGAGCAGGCCGACCGCGACGACCAGCACGGCAGTGCCCACGAACGCGACGAGGAGCTTGGTGTGGACCTTGGCCGGCACGCGGCCGACCGCGCGGACGAGAGGATTGTCGCCCCGACTCAGCGGCCGCTTCTCGGCGGCTGCTCCTCGCTGCTCCGATGCCTGAGCTTCCGACAAGGGCTCAGGGGCTCAGCGTCGCGGACGCTCCGACCATGTTGGTGATCAGCCACTTTCCGTTGATCCGTGCAACTTCCTGATCGGCGCCCGTGATCGACATGAGCTTTTGCGTCTTCGGGTCGATGTAATGGCACTCGAAGTACAGCGTCCCCTTGTCGCCGTTGACCGTAATGCGGATCTTGTACGCGGGGGTGTCCGAGACCCAGTGATTCGTCGGCTCGAACGCCTTCGACTTCTTCAGCCAGACGTGCCGGATCTGCTCCTTCCCCGTCGCGGTATTGCCCGGGACCGACCGTGAAGGTCGCGTTCGGCGCCCACAGGCTCATCATCAGGTCGATGTCGTGCTTCGACGTCGCTTTGTGAAAGTTCTTCTCGATCTGGTCGATCTGCGTAGAGATCCGCCTGCCGTTGCAGGTCCTGCTCGGAAGCCGAGCTCGTGCCCGAGCCTCCGCAGGCCGCAAGCGAGACGACGAGCGCCGCTAGTGCTCCATCCGATCAAGAGCGTCCGCATTGCTCGTGAGCCTCCTCTTCGTTCGCTCACCTGTGGCAACCGGCACATCCACGTGACGATGTTCACATGCCGAGCGCGAATCCGTCCAGTGCCATGCGGCCAAGCTAGAAGGAGCACGCGCGCCTGCCAACCGTGCCCGCTGGCGGTTCGACGGGGTGCTGGCACACCACTCTGCTGCGCGCGTCCGCGGCGTGACCGTCCGTACAGGGAGCGATTACCCTCCGGCCCCAGCGCAGTAGCGGCGCACCTGGTCCGGGAACTCGACGACGCTGATCGGCTTCTCGAGGTAGCCAGCGAACCCCGCAGCGAGGAACCAGTCGCCACCTCCGTCGAGCGGCAGCGAGCTCAGCGCGACGACAGGGATCCGCGCCGTGCGTGCACTTTCCCCGAGCGTCCGCGCCGCGTCTGCGCCGCCCATGTCCGGCATCCGCAGATCCATCAGGATCACGTCCGGAACGTGCTCACCCGCGAGTGCAATCCCGTCGGCTCCGCTCGTCGCCTCGAGGGTCCCGAACCCGGCTGCGCGCAGCACGTCCCGCGCGAGCTTCAGGTTCTTCTCGTTGTCGTCGACGATCAGGACGAGCGGACGCCTCGTTTCGGCCGCTTCGCGGGCATCGGCGTCTGGAGATCGGGACGACACGTCGTATCCTCCTACCCGTGCCGATCCGGCTCGTGCTCGCCGAGGATCACTACCTCGTCCGCGAGGGTGTCCGACGCCTGCTCGAGACGCACCCCGACATCGTGGTTGCAGCCGTTTGCGGTGATCTCGACTCGCTGCTCGCCGCGGTGGACGCAGAGCGGCCGGACGTGGTCGTCACCGACATCCGGATGCCGCCGAGCGACACCGACGAGGGGATCCAGGCTGCAGCCCGGCTGCGCGAGACGAACCCGGAAATCGGCGTCGTCGTACTCAGCCAGTACGCGAACCCGAGCTACGTGCTCGCGCTCCTGGAGGGAGGAAGCGAGCGGCGTGCCTACCTCTTGAAGGAGCGCGTGAAGGATCTCGAGCAACTCGTCGCCGCGATCCACACCGTCGCGGACGGCGGCTCGGTCCTGGATCCAAAGGTCGTCGAGGCGCTGGTTGCCGAGAACGCCCGCAGCGAGGAGTCGCCGCTCAACCAGTTGACGCCGCGAGAGCACGACGTCCTCCGCGAGATGGCCGAGGGGAAGAACAACGCGGCGATCGCCGAAGCGCTCTTCCTGACCGAGAGATCGGTCGAGAAGGTGATCCACTCCATCTTCCTCAAGCTCGGGCTCACGTGGGAAGCGGCAGTCCACAAACGGGTCAAGGCCGTGGTCCTCTACCTGGCAGAGAGCGACTAGCGTCATCGTGTGAGTGGAAGCGAGCCGGAGACGCGGGTGCCGCGTCCGGGCTCGGACTGGACCGCCAGCTGACCGCCGAGCGCTTCGACGCGATCGCGCAGCCGGTCGAGAACCCCGTCAGACGAAGCGACCGCTGAGCCGGCGCCGTCTTCGACGACCTCGAAGACGAGCGCAGCTTCTTCGCTTCGTACCGTGATCGCTGCCCGTGCTCCGTCGCCCGCACGCTCGAGCAGCTCGAGACAGCAGAAGTACACCGCTCCCGCGACCTCGGGCGGGTAGCTCGTGTCCGCTGCGACGGTGATGCGGGTCGGGATGCCGAAGCTCACCGCCGCCGCGCGCAGGGCCGCGGCCAGGCCGCCCGCCTCGAGTAGCGGCGGGTAGATCCGGCGCGCAAGCTCCACCGTCTCGTCCAGCGCCTCCTGCACGTCGCGCTCCATCTCGTCGAGGAGCGCTTTCGCCGCAACGGGGTCGGCGTCCGCGAGCCGGCGCACGAGCTGCAGGTTGACCGCGAGCGCGACGAGATGCTGCTGCGGGCCGTCGTGGAGGTACCGCTCGAGCGCGCGACGGTCCGCATCCGCGGCCAGGACGAGCCGCTCCCTCGACGCGCGGAGCTCCTCGACCTCGAGGCGCAGTCGATCGAGCGATTCCTGCGGCGTCTCGACGTGCGAAGGCTCCAGGGTGATCGACCTCCCTTCGAGGACTGCCAGGAGTTGTCCGTCATCGACGGCGCGGCGTCAAGAGGTCCAGCACCCCGTACGACGGGATGTCTGCCTCCCGGCAAGTCGCCTGCCGCCACCGTAGTCCCGACGACTGCGGCCTCCTAGCCTCGTCGAGTCCAGACGGGATTCCGGAAAGGAGGTGAGTGCATGTCCCGTGACCACACCTACGTCTCTTCGAAAGGGTCACACATGAAGAAACCCACGTTCATCGCTATTGCTTTGCTCGTTGTCGTGGCGCTCGTGCTCGGCGGAGCCGCCACGAGCAGCGCGAATCCGCCGCCCAGCAGGCCCACCTGACAGCTACATCACGAGCTGGGATGCCACTGGCACCCAGGCCTTCAGCGCGGCCGCCCTGTCGCCGGCGGAAGGCCACGTCATCTTCGCCTACGTCGCGATTGCGGTCTACGACTCCGTGATGGCGGTCGAAGGCGGATATCGACCCTTCGCGGTCGACGTCGATGCGCCCGATGGTGCTTCCGCACAGGCAGCGGTTGCAGCGTCAGCTCACGACATCCTCGTCCACTACCTGCCGGCACAGCAGCTGACGATTCTCGACCCGGCCTACACGGCGTCTCTCGCGAGCATCGCTGACGGCCAGGCGAAGACGGACGGCATCGCGGTTGGCCAGGACGTCGCTGCGAAGGTCATCGCCCTGCGTGCAGGCGACGGGTTCCGCTCGTCGGCGTATCCGTACACGACTCCGAACCCGCCCGTTCCCGGGAAGTGGATCCCGACGGCGTCGACGCCGCCGATCGGCACCTACCTCGGGCACATGAAGCCCTTCAGCCTCCCCTCGGCCGACGAGTTCCGGCCGGCGGGGCCTCCCGCGCTCGACAGCAAGCGGTGGATGAAGGACTACAACGAGGTGAAGGAGATCGGGTCGAGCACGAGCACGACGCGGACGCCCGACCAGACGATCGCCGCCCGCTTCTGGGCGGAGGCGCCCGTGCAGCAGGCCCGCGGTTCGTTCCGCAAGTTCGTCACCGACCGCAAGCTCGACGTCCGCCAGGCGTCGCGCTTCATGGCCATGATCTCGGTCGTCTACGCAGACGGGCTGATCGCGTGCTTCGACGCGAAGTACAAGTACGCGTTCTGGCGGCCGATCACCGCGATCCGCGCGGGCGACACGGACGGAAACGCGAAGACAGTCGGCGATCCGGCTTGGTCGACGCTCCTTGCGGCCACGCCGAATCACCCGGAGTATCCGAGCGCACACTCGTGCATCACTCCGGCAGGAGGACGGGTCGTCGCACGCTTCCTCGGGACGGAGCAGATCGACTTCACCGTCCCGAGTCTGACGGGCCTTGGCGACCGCCACTACGCGACCGTCCAGGACCTGCAGTACGACGTGGGGAACGCCCGCATCTGGGGCGGCATCCACTTCCGCTCGGCGGTCGAGGACGGGATCGTGATCGCCAAGCAGGTCGCGAACCAGGTGCTCAGCAACCACTTCCAGAGGTCGTAGCTGAGCGCGTCTCTGCGAGGGAGAAGGCCCGCCCACCCGCGGGTCTTCTCCCTACGTCTCGGCGGTCTCGCGCTGCGCGCTTGCGCCCGAGAGATGTGCCTTCAGGCGGAGGATCGCCTTCGTGTGCAGCTGTGACACCCTCGATTCGGTGACGCCGAGGACCTCGCCGATCTCGCGGAGGGTCAGCTCCTCGTAGTAGTAGAGCGTCACGACGAGCTTCTCGCGCTCGGGCAGCACGGAGATCGCCTCGGCGAGAGCCTCCTTGATCTCCGTCAACTCGAGCGAGCTTTCGGGATCGGGTCCGGAGCCGTCCTCGATGGTGTCGATGAGCGCGATCTGGTCGCCGCCACCGGATGGGGACCAGAGCTCGTCGAGCGCGGCGACCGACGTGCGGGAGATCTCGCGCAAGCTGTCCTCGAGCTCGTCCTTCGAGACGCCGAGCTTCTTGGCGATCTCGGCATCGGTCGGAGCGCGCATGAGCTCGCGCTCGAGCAGCGCGATCGCGCGCTCGATCTGTCTCGCCCGCGTTCGCACGGAACGCGGCACCCAGTCGAGCGAGCGCAGCTCGTCGATGATCGCGCCCCGGATCCTGGCCATGGCGAAGGTCTCGAACTTGATCTCGCGCTCGGGGTCGAAGCGCTCGATCGCGCCGATCAGGCCGAGCAGGCCGTACGAGACGAGATCCTGCTCGTCCACGTGCGCCGGCAGGCTCGCTCCGACGCGGCCCGCCACGAACTTGACGAGAGGTGCGTACGTCAGGATCAGACGGTCGCGAAGGTGTGGATCCCGCGACTTGCAGTACTCCTGCCACAGGACATACGTCTCGTCAGCCGCCGCCACGGGGAGAGAATACGCCGCGGACCGGTGGATTCCCTTCACCGAGGACGACGTAATGCGCGATGGGAGAGCCCTCCCATCCAGAACGCGAGCGCTCCTGCGGCGAGCGCGATCACCCACGCTCGTCCACCTTCCGTCGCAGACAGCACTGCGATGACCGCGAGTCCCGTCGCGAGCACCGCGAACAGGACGCCGAGCGCGCGCTGGTGCACATGGGGAGGGTAACCGGGAGCGCGACGCCCGCGGGCTCATCGGAGACGTCAGGACATCTTCGCGGCGACGGGCATGAGAACGCGTGGCATTGTCATATCCGGTCGGTTCTCACGCCGCCAGGCTGTGGGCCGGTCGTGGCGCTCCAATCGGGCGGACCGTGTAGACACCTTCGGCGCCTTCGTCGACGACGATGTGCGTGATCGGGAGGCCGAAGCGCTCGGAAGCTCGTCCGACGAGGTCACGGGCGAGCCAGTTCGAGCGCCCTTCCGGATGCGTCGCCACGATCATCCGGTCGGCCGGGAAGATCGCGAGGGAGTCTTCGATCGCCTGCATGGGATCCGCGTCTCCGATGACTCCTTCCGCGCGGATGCCGCACTCCGTAAGTCGGCGAAGCGACAACTGAACGCGGCGGCGAGCCGCCGTGCGCGCTTCGTCGTCGTCCGAGAGCCAGTGGCGAAGGCGCGAGTTCAGGGCCGGCGCGAGGAGCAGGACGTGTGCGCCTCATCCTCCAGTTCCGGCCCGATGGCCGCGTGGAGGGTCCTGCTCGCGGCGGTCTCGTTGGCGACCACGAGGATGCGGGTATGTGGGTTCGAGCGGTCGGTAAGCATGGTGGGCTCCTTTCTGGAGTTCTCTCTTCTCGCTCTCATTGCTCAGACCAGGAAACCCGTACGGGCTAAGACCGCCCTGAACTGCGTGTAAGAGGTTCTTGAGAGTTCGATCGAGCCGAGAGCCGCGGTCAGGTCGTCGCTGATGCCGCGGCTACACTCGGCGTCGCAGCCCAGGGGCGTAGCTCAATTGGTAGAGCACCGGTCTCCAAAACCGGGGGTTGCAGGTTCGAGTCCTGTCGCCCCTGTCTCTCTGAGCCAGCCGAAAGCGGCCAGCCAAAGGCCCCCGCTTACCGGGGCTTTTGTTGCTCATGCTCGCTTCGTGGAACCGTGTAATGCCGAGAGAGGGGCGTCGGCAGTGATCACGACCGCCCCTCTCAGATCGGCTCACTGGTCACTGTGGCCAACCTAGGCGGACGAGTCCGATGGGTGTGTCTCTGGGCGTCAAAACCTTGGACACGGTCTGGATAACCACCCTGGGCACGCGGCTCGATCTGCCCTAGCGTCGCGAGTGCTCGGTGGTCGCTACTCCTCGGCACACCGAGTGCCTGCCATTCGGGTGCAGAGAGGCCGCGTCGGGAGCCGGGAAGGGAACCGACGCGGCCTCATCATCGACCGGCAGTCCTGACCCCGGGGTCGCAGCCCCGGATGTCCCCTTGCCTGCAGGCTAGGCAGTCAGAACCGGGCGCCTGAGCGCCTGGCTAGCGCAGCTTCCAGAGGAACTTGACGCCGGTTCGCAGACCCTTGCGCCGCGAGAGGATGCCGATCGCTACCAGCCCGGCGACGGCGACCGGCACGAGCGCGCGCGCGTCCGCGCGGAGCGCACTCAGATCGTCGGCGAGCAACAGCCTCTCGGCGGCAAGCTCCTGACGGATCTCCGTGGCGCCGCGCTCAGACATGGCTTCCCATGGTCTTCACTGTCTGCTGCGCCTCGTCGATCGCTTCGGTGGGCAGAGCCGGCCCAACCTTCTCGGACGAACCGCACCGCCATGAAGGCGCAAATCGCGCCAACAAGCAGGATCACGCCCGCGACGATGAGGAGCGCAAGCCAGAGAGAGACGACCTCGCTGAGACCCGCCGCCGCGGCTGCGAACAAAAAGCCGATCGCATAGAGCACCAGCACCCCCGCGACGATGCCGAGGGCGGCGGCGATGCCGATCGCGGTCGCCTTGCGCTTCAGCTCGAGCTGAGCGAGCTCGAGGTTCAGCTGCGCGATCGATGCAAGTCGCGCCTTCACCTTCTCTGCTCGCGTAACGATCCCGAACATGACGGGAGCTTACTGACCTGACTTCGTGGCTCAAACTCGGCGTCGCCTGACACAGATCCTCAGCGGCGTACTTGTCCGCACATCTCTCCGGGAAAGCGCGGTTGGCGTAACGCCAGCGTTGCACCAGGCTGCGTGTTGAGACAGGAGGTGGTCAAGACGAGGAAGCAGATCGTCATCCTCGGCGGCGGAACGGGCGGGACGATGGTCGCGAACCGGCTCCGGCGCCGTTTCGACCCGGACGAGGCGGAGATCCACGTCGTCGACAAGGACGACTCTCACGTCTACCAGCCCGGGCTGCTCTTCATTCCCTTCGGGCTGGCGCAGCTCGACGAGATCGTGCGGCCACGGGCGCGGCAGCTTCGAAGCGGGATCGTCTTCCACGAGAACGAGGTCGAGTCCGTCTGGATCGAACGCGACGAGGTGCTCCTCCGCGATGGAACCGTGCTCCCGTACGACGTGCTCGTCGTGGCAACCGGTGCCAGGCTTCAGCCCGAGGAGACAGAGGGTCTGACAGGCCCTGGCTGGAACGAGCGCGCGTTCACGTTCTACACGCCGGACGGCGCGGAGCAGCTCCACCGAGCGCTCGAGTCGTTCGATAAGGGCCGTCTGGTGGTCAACCTCGTCGACATGCCGATCAAGTGCCCGGTGGCACCGCTCGAGTTCGCGTTCCTCGCCGACTGGTATCTCCGTGACTGCGGCGTGCGCGACAACGTCGAGCTCGTCTATTCCACGCCGCTGGACGGGGCGTTCACGAAGCCCGTCGCCTCCGAGCACCTGGCTGGGCTCCTGGCCGAGAAGGAGATCGAGCTGGTCACCGAGTTCAACGCAGGCGAAGTGGACGCAGTCGGTGGGAAGGTCATCTCCTACGACGGCCGCGACCTCGACTTCGACCTGCTCGTGACGGTACCCCTCCACAGCGGTGCGGCCTACGTCGAGCGCTCCCCCGGTCTCGGCGATGCGCTCGGCTTCGTGCCGACCGACAAGCGGACGCTGCAGGCGACCGCGGCGCCGAACGTGTTCGCGCTCGGCGACGCTACCGACGTGCCGACGTCGAAGGCGGGCTCGGTCACCCATTTCGAGGGCGAGGTGCTGACCGACAACGTCGCCCGCTTCCTGGCCGGAAAGGAGCTCGACTCCGGCTACGACGGCCATGCGAACTGCTTCATCGAGACGGGCTTCTCGAAGGCCCTGCTCATCGACTTCAACTACGACACCGAGCCGCTGCCGGGCCGCTTTCCGACGACCGCCGGGCCCCTGCCGCTACTGCGAGAGTCGCGCCTGAATCACATGGGTAAGCTCATGTTCCAGTGGGTCTACTGGCACATTCTGCTGCAGGGGCGGGAGATTCCCGGGCTCGGGCCGGCGATGCCGACCGCGGGCAAGAAGAACGCTTCCGTGACGACGCCATGAGGAGGACGAGATGACGACAGCAGTGATCGCGGACACGAGCGTCGAGCTCGACGCCGAGGGCTTCCTCACGGATCCGGCGCAGTGGAACGAGCGAATTGCTGCGGAGATTGCCCGCGACAACGGGATCCCGGTCCTGACCGACCGCCACTGGCTCGTCGTCCGGTTCATGCGCGACCGCTACCTGAAGACGGGGAGTGCGCCTTCGATTCGCTTGCTCGGCAAGGAGTCCGGCGTATCCGTCAAGGAGCTCTACGAGCTCTTCCCGAAGGGCCCGGCCAAGCTCGCGGCGAGGATCGGGGGCATCCCCAAGCCGCGAGGCTGCATCTAGGAGGGAGGACACCATGGCGTTGATGCTCGAACAGCAGACGGACGAGCCGGTCGAGGCACCGGCGATTCAGAAGGTGGCGATCGTCATCTCGAAAGGCTCGCTCGAGGAGATCTACCCCGGCCTGATCATGGCGAACGGCGCGCGCATGGAGGGGATCGAGGCCGATCTCTTCTTCACGTTCTTCGGGCTCGACGCGATCCGGAAAGATCGGTTCGGGAAGATCAAGGTTGCGACGGTGGGTAACCCCGGCCTGCACATGCCGAGCCTGGTCGGTGTGATCCCCGGCTTCTCAGCGCTCGTCACGAAGATGATGAAGCGGCAGATGGCGAAGATCGACATCCCGTCGATCCCCGAGTTCATCGAGTTGGCCGCCGACTCGGGCGTCCACCTCTACGCATGCCAGGCGACCGTCGACATGTTCGGCCTGACCATGGACGACTTCGTCCCGCAGGTCGAGGGCATCCTGACGGTCGGCGAGTTCTACGAGCGAGCAGCCGGTGCGCAGGTGATCTTCACGTAGTGACGCGGTACGGCGCCTGCACCTGACGATGACGGAGTGCTCCCATCTCGACACCATCCAGGTCACGGCCCTGCCGGTGCCTCTTCTCGGCTGCGAGGAGTGCCTGAAGATCGGCTCTCGCTGGGTGCATCTGCGGATGTGCCTCAGTTGCGGCAAGGTCGGCTGCTGCGACAACTCGCCGAATCGCCACGCGACCGCGCACTTCCGAGAGGTCGGCCACCCACTCATCCGCTCGGCCGAGCCCGGAGAGAACTGGGCGTGGTGCTACGCGGACGAGGTTGCGCTCGCCATCGACGGGCAGTGACGGACGTCGAGCTTCAGGTCGTCGACGATGCGCACGCGGCCGCGGAAGCCGCAGCGTCGCTCCTCGTCGATGCGGCCAGGGCGGGGGCGGCGATCGCGCTCGCCGGCGGGACGACTGCGCACGAGGCGTACACCCTCGCAGCTGCCTTGGAGACGGACTGGGGTAACGCCCAGGTCTGGCTCGGGGACGAGCGACTCGTCCCGCCCGACGACCCGCTCTCGAACGCACGGCTCGTCGAAGAGACGCTCCTCGTGGGACTCGCGGTCGCACCGCGTGCCCACTTCGTCGACACACTGCTCCCCGCCGATGAAGCGGCGGCCGCATACGACCGCGAGCTGAGCGGCGTTCAACTCGACCTTGCCTTGCTCGGCCTCGGCGGGGACGGGCACACCGCCTCGCTCTTCCCGAACGCGCCGGCACTCGGGGAGCGCGAGCGTCGCGCGGTCGCCGCGGCTCCGGGGCTCGAGCCGTGGGTCGAGCGGGTCACCATGACGCTCCCCGTGCTCTGTGGCGCGGCCCACGTCGTCTTCCTGGTGACCGGGCGAGAAAAGGCAGAAGCGGTTCGCCGTGTCTTTGCCGAGCCGCCCTCGCCGGCCGCTCCGGCGAGCCTCGTGCGTTCCGCAAGCGGCCGGACGACAGCGATTCTCGACGCCGCCGCGGCCGCCGACCTCTCCTAGGGCCGTCAGTGATCCGCGGGGAGATGCCAGCGGCAGGGCGCGACGAGGTCGTTCGCCTCGCTCGGCCCCCAGGTCCCCGGCTGGTACGGGATCGCCTTTGGCGGAGCATCGAGAACGGGCTGGACGACCTCCCAGAGCCGCTCGATCCCGTCGGCGCGCGTGAAGAGCGTCTTGTCGCCGATGAGCGCGTCGTAGATGAGCCTCTCGTACGCCTCGAGTAGACCGTCGCCGTCGCCATAGGAGAAGTCCATTCGCGCCTCGGTCAGGTCGAGCTCGGCGCCAGGGTCTTTCACGAGGAAGGACGCCGAGATCGAGCCCGGATCGCCCAGGTCGAAGGTGAGATGGTTCGCGTCGATGCTGTCGGCCGCCACGTCTGCGCGCTCGAAGAGGGATAGCGCGGGCTTCTTGAACACGATGGTCAGCGCTCGCCGCGACTCCGGCATCCGCTTGCCGGTGCGGAAGAAGAACGGCACGCCCTTCCACCGCCAGTTGTCGATGAGGATGCGACCCGCCACGTAGGTCTCGGTCTCCGAGTTCGGCGCAACCCCGTCGAGCTCGCGAAAGCCGGCGTACTGGCCGCGCACCACATCGCCCGGTTCGAGCGGCCGCATGGCCTCGAAGACCTTCACCTTCTCGTCGCCGAGGGCCTTGGGGCTCAGGGCGAGCGGCGGCTCCATCGCGACGAAGCCGAGCACCTGAAACATGTGCGTCACGACGACGTCGCGCAGCGCTCCCGTGGCCTCGTAGAAGCCTGCGCGATCGTCGACGGACAGCGTCTCGGGCACCTCGAAGAGGACGTAGTCGACGAAGTAGCGGTTCCAGACCGGCTCGAACAGGCCGTTCGCAAACCGGAAGGCGAGGATGTTCTGGACGGCCTCCTTGCCGAGGTAGTGATCGATGCGGAACACCTGGTCCTCGTCGAGCACGGCGTGGATGAGCTCGTTGAGCGCCTCGGCGCTCGAAAGATCGGTGCCGAACGGCTTTTCGACGATGATCCGGGCGCGCTCGGCGAGTCCCGACTCCCCGAGGCCGCGAACGATGTCGGGGAAGATCTTCGGCGGCACTGCGCAGAACACGAGCTTGTTGTCGGTTCCGAGCTCCTGCGCGGTCTCCGCGACCGCGGCGGCGATCCGGCTGGTCGTACCGGGCGCGAATCCGCCGCCGACGTAGTGGAGACGCTCTGCGAACCGCTCCCACTCCGCGCCCTCCGGCTTCATCCGGCCGAACTCCCGTATGGCCGCACACGCGAGCTCGCGGAACTCGTCGTCCGAGAGCTCGCGGTTCGACGATGCGATGAGCCGCCACTCGTCCGGGAGCAGCCCCGCGACGCCGAGGTGATAGAGACCCGGGAGCAGCTTCCGCTTGGCGAGGTCTCCCGCGGCGCCGAAGAGGACGATGGTGACCGGCCCGAGCTTCGGCGCGGACGTCGGATGGCAGAAGAGGGCGCGATCGGTGTCCGTCGCGCTCATGGGGCTCGCTCGACGTGCCCGCCGAATTGATGCCGCAGCGCGGACAGCAGCCGGTTGGCGAAGTCCGCCTCGCCGCGCGAGGAGAACCGCTCGAAGAGCGCGGTCGAGAGCACTGGAACCGGCACGCCTTCCTCGATTGCAGCGAGAACCGTCCAGCGTCCTTCGCCGGAGTCGGAGACGCGGCCCTCGAACTCGGAAAGGTCGCTCGACTCCGCGAAAGCGCGGGCAGTCAGGTCGAGCAGCCAGGAGGAGACGACCGAGCCACGCCGCCAGACCTCGGCGACGTCGGCGAGGTCGAGGTCGTAGCGGTAGTCCTCTGCGTTCCGAAGCGGCGCGACCTCGGCGCTCGCCTCGCGCTCCACGGCGCCCACGTTGGCGTGGTGCAGCACGTTCAGGCCCTCGGCGTAGGCGGCCATGAGCCCGTACTCGATGCCGTTGTGGACCATCTTCACGAAGTGACCCGCGCCCGGCGGGCCACAGTGGAGGTAGCCGTGCTCGGCGGGACGGGGATCGCCCTCGTCGCTCGTTCGTGGCGCGGCCTCGACCCCTGGGGCGAGCGTCCGGAAGACGGGGTCGAGCCGTGCGACCGGCTCGTCTTCGCCACCGATCATGAGGCAGTACCCGCGCTCGAGACCCAGGACGCCGCCGGACGTCCCGACGTCGACGTAGTGGATCCCGCTCGGACCGAGCGCGCCGGCTCGCTCGATGTCGTCGCGGTAGTAGCTGTTTCCACCGTCGACGACGATGTCTCCCGGCGCGAGGTGCGACACGAGCTCCTCGACGACCGAGCCGACGAGCGCCGCCGGAACCATGACCCACGCCACACGAGGCGGCTCGAGCTTCGCGGCGAGGTCCTCATAGGAGCTCGCGCCCGTCGCGCCCTCGGCCTCGAGCGCGGCGACTGCCTCCGGGCTGACGTCGAAGACGACGCACTCGTGGCCGTCCCGCATCAGGCGGCGCACCATGTTGGCGCCCATGCGGCCGAGGCCGATCATCGCGAGCTGCATGTCGTTCGGCTAAACGGCCACCGCCGGCAACCCGGCGAGCGCCATCGCGACCT
This sequence comes from uncultured Actinomycetes bacterium, assembly GCA_963734825.1. Lineage (GTDB taxonomy): Bacteria > Actinomycetota > Thermoleophilia > Gaiellales > Gaiellaceae > GMQP-bins7. The sequence goes on from CAVTIQ010000008.1 coordinate 22,504, forward strand.
CGTCCTCCGAATACTCGTGATCTTCGAGTGAGCCGGCGAAGTAGTCGATGTAGGCCTGCATGTCGAAGTGCCCGTGGCCGCAGAGGTTGAAGAGGATCGCCTCGGAGACGCCCTCCTCACGACAGCGGACGGCCTCGTCGATCGTCGCCTTCACCGCGTGGTTCGCCTCCGGCGCGGGGAGGATCCCCTCGATCTGCGCGAACTCCACGCCCGCGGCGAACACCTCCGTCTGGGTGTAGGAGCGCGCCTCGATGAGCCCAAGCTCTTTCAGATGGCTCACCATCGGCGCCATCCCGTGATAGCGGAGACCTCCGGCGTGGAACGGCGGCGGCACGAACGTGGAGCCGAGCGTATGCATCTTCACGAGCGGCGTCAGGTGGCCGGTGTCCCCGAAGTCGAAGGCATAGCGCCCCTTCGTGAGGCTCGGGCACGCCGCCGGCTCGACCGCGATGACGCGCAGTTCCTTGCCGTCGCGCAGCGCCTGACCGATGAACGGGAACGAGAGCCCGGAGAAGTTCGACCCTCCACCCGTGCAGCCGATGACGACGTCGGGGTAGTCGTCCGCGAGCTCGAGTTGGGCCTGCGCCTCCTCGCCGATGACGGTCTGGTGCATCAGCACGTGGTTCAGGACGGAGCCGAGCGAGTACTTGGTGTCCTCGCGTGGAGCGGCCGCCTCGACCGCCTCCGAGATGGCGATGCCGAGGCTCCCCGTCGAGTCGGGATGCTCGGCGAGGATGGCACGCCCCGCGTTCGTCTCCTCCGACGGGCTCGGGACGCAGCGGGCGCCGAACGCCTCCATGAGCCCCCGCCGGTACGGCTTCTGCTCGTACGAGATCCTCACCATGAACACGTCGACCTCGAGCCCGAAGATCCGCCCTGCGAACGCGAGCGACGATCCCCACTGGCCGGCGCCCGTCTCGGTCGTCAGGCGCTTCACGCCCTCCTGCTTGTTGTAGTAGGCCTGGGCGATGGCGGTGTTCGGCTTGTGCGAGCCGGTCGGCGAGACGCCCTCGTACTTGTAGTAGATGCGCGCCGGCGTTTCGAGCGCCCGCTCGAGCCGCCGAGCGCGGAAGAGCGGCGTCGGCCTCCACTGCCGATAGACGTCTCGCACCTCTTCCGGGATCGCGATGCGCTGCTCGGTCGAGACCTCCTGGAGGATGATCTCCATCGGGAAGAGAGGAGCGAGATCGTCCGGTCCGACGGGCTGGCCCGTACCCGGGTGGAGCACGGGCGGCGGCGGCTCGGGGAGGTCGGCGGCGATGTTGTACCAGGCTTCGGGAATGCGACTCTCCTCGAGGACGTACTTGACCTGGTCGCTCATCGCTCTCCCCTCTCTCCGTCGCTCGCCGAACGGCCCTGCCTCAAGTCTCGCAGCCGCCGAGCGGCGAGGGCAAGCTCCGCCGCGGCGTATAGGCTCAGCCGCCGATGGGCGTTCTCACGACGCAGGTCGCCCGGGACGACGCGTTCGAGCGGCGCCGGGCGCGCATGGAGGAGCTCGTCGCGGAGCTACGCGAACGGTCCGCACAGGTCGCGAGCGGCGGCGGCGAGAAGGCCGTCGAGCGACATCGCTCCCGCGGGAAGCTGACCGCCCGTGAGCGGATCGACCGCCTCGTCGACCCGAGTACGGCGTTCCTCGAGCTGAACGCTCTCGCGGCGTGGGATCTCTACGACGGCCAGGCTCCGTCGGCGGGCATTGTGACGGGGATCGGCGTGGTCGAAGGTCGTCAGTGCGTCGTCGTCGCGAACGACGCGACGGTCAAGGGCGGCTCGTACTTCCCGCTCACGGTCAAAAAGCACCTGCGCGCGCAAGAGATCGCCCGCCAGAACCGGCTTCCCTGCATCTACCTCGTCGACTCGGGCGGCGCCTTCCTCCCGCTGCAGGCCGAGGTGTTCCCGGATCGGGACCACTTCGGGCGGATCTTCTTCAACCAGGCGCGACTGTCGGCACTCGGCATCCCGCAGATCGCAGTGGTGATGGGCTCGTGCACCGCCGGCGGTGCGTACGTCCCCGCCATGTCCGACGAGACCGTGATCGTGCGCGGCACCGGCACGATCTTCATCGGTGGGCCGCCGCTCGTGAAAGCGGCGACGGGGCAGGACGTCACCGCGGAGGAGCTCGGCGGAGCCGACGTCCACGCACGGCGCTCGGGAGTCGCCGACCACTATGCGACGTCCGACGAGCACGCGCTCGCGATCGCGCGCGAGATCGTGCGCAACCTGGAGCCCCCCTCCCCCGCTCCCTGGGCCCTCGCACCCCCGGAACCACCTGCGCTCGACGCTGGCGAGCTCTACGGGCTCGTCCCCGAGGACTTCCGGCACGAGCTCGACGCACGGGAGATCATCGGGCGGCTCGTGGACGCTTCGAGATTCCACGAGTTCAAGCAGCTCTACGGCGAGACGCTCATCTGCGGCTTCGCCCACATCGAGGGCTATCCGGTCGCGATTCTCGCGAATCAGGGCGTCCTCTTCGCCGAGTCGTCCCAGAAGGGCGCCCACTTCATCGAGCTCGCGTGCAAGCGGCGCATCCCCCTCGTCTTCCTCCAGAACATCACCGGCTTCATGGTCGGCAAGGAGTACGAGGAGGGCGGCATCGCCCGCGACGGAGCGAAGCTCGTCATGGCAGTGGCGTGTGCCGAGGTGCCGAAGTTCACAGTGGTCGTCGGAGGGTCGTTCGGCGCCGGGAACTACGCGATGTGCGGTCGCGCGTACGAGCCGCGACAGCTCTGGATGTGGCCCAACGCGAGGATCTCCGTGATGGGGGGCGAGCAAGCCGCAATGGTGCTGACGATGGTCGGAGACGCCGATCCGGACGAGATTCGCTCGACCTACGAGGCCGAGGGGAACCCGTACTACTCGACCGCCCGGCTCTGGGACGACGGGATCATCGATCCGCTCGACACCCGTCACGTCCTCGCGCTCGGGCTCGCGGCCGCGGCGAACGCGCCCGTCCCCGAGACGACGTTTGGCATCTTTCGCATGTAGCCATGGGGTACTCGCTCGTTCATCTGGACGACATCGAGCCCGGCGGGCCGGGCGGCGTCGTCCGTTTCGTCCGCCGTGAGCTCGAAGTGGAGGCATTCGGGATCAACTGGTTCGAGCTGCCGCCGAACACGGAGGGCCGAGAGCACGACGAGTCCGAGACCGGCCAGGAAGAGGTCACGGTGATCGTCGCCGGGTCCGGCACGTACCGGATCGACGGCGAGGAGATCCCCGTCCGCACGGGAACGTTCCTGCGCTTCGACCCCGGGACGACCCGGGTCCCGATCGCGGGCGCGGAGGGAATGACCTTTGTCGCGATCGGCGCGCCGCCCGGAAGCTACGCGCCCCGCGGCCCCTTCTAGGCCGCACATGGTCGTCCGCCTTCTCGTCTGGAGCCTGTTCGACTCGAAGACGACGATCGACGAGCTTCGCGAGTCGCTCCCGGACCTCGAGTTGCCGAGCACGTGGATCTGGAACGAGGCCACCGAGCGGTTCGGGATCGTCGTCATCGGCGAGGACGTCCCCGAGGCGGTCGGGTGGGCTCGCGACCTCATCGGAGACGATCCCGGGGTGTACGAGGAGTTCGAGACCCTCGACTGAGGGAGGCGCGGCCACGGTTCTCACGGAACGCTTACGACTGTCGCATCAGCAGCACACATCAGCGGCTGATCGTCGGAAGAGGAAACATCCTTGAACCGAGAGGAGATCGGCGGCAGATGAAGACACGTCGAGGCTTGGTAGTGGTAGCGGCTGCGGCGCTGCTCACGTTGAGCGGCACAGCCACTGCGCTTGCGGCAGATCGCACCGACCCCGGGCGCGATCCGGCGACACGTGACGAGGGCACACGCGACCCGGGCACACGCGACGCAGGCGCGCGTCAGGGACGGAAGTGTGACCGGCTCGAGAACATCGTCGCGAAGCTCGACCGGGCGAAGGAGCATCTCCAGAAGAAGATCGATCGCGTCGAGGAGAAGATCGCGAGCGGCGATCTCACGCCCGAGCAGCAGGAACGAGCACGCGCATTCCTCGCGAGGCTCCAGAACCGCCTCGAGAAGCTCGAGGCGCTCAGCGAGCGACTCGGGACGAAGCTCGAGGAGAAGTGCTCGCAGGACGACTGAGCACGTCGCACGTGTAAGACGCCCCCGGACGGTGCGCCACGCGGCGACGCCGTTCGGGGGCGATTCGTTTCAGGAGGACGGCGGCAGCGACTCGTACCAGGCGTCGAGCTCGCCTCGCTCCTCGACGGTCAAGTTCCGGAGCGGTGCTCGCACGTCCTCGCGGACCGCGACGCCCCGCACTCCGAGCAGTCGCTTGAGGGCCGCCTGGCGCGGGAAGCGCTCGACGAAAGAGCGAAGCTCCGCGAGCTGCGCCGCCCCGTCCGCGGTCGGTTGCCGCACGACCTCGGCGACGCGCTCCGGAAGCGCCGAGGCAAGCGCCGAGACCGCGCCGACGGCGCCGTTCTCGAGCCCCTGATGGATCAGCGCCTCGGGCCCGACGAAGATGTCGAGATCGGGTAGGAGGTAACGGCTGAACGCGTCCCAGGGCGTGTCGGAGACCTTCAGGCCGGCGAGGTTCGACGCATCGTCGCGCAGGCGCTCGAGCACCGCGGGAGCAACGGCGTACCCGCTCGTCGTCGCGAACTCGTACACGTAGAACGGCAACGGAGCGCACGCTGTCGCCGCCGCGAGGAAGTGTGCGTACTGCGCCTTCTCGTCGAGCGGGAAGTACGGCGGCCCGATGACGACGACGGCATCGGCTCCGACTTCGGCCGCGTGGACCGCGAGGGAGACGGTCTCCGCAGTGGTCTGCGCCCCGCACTGCACCGCGACCTGGAGCCTCCGATCCGATGCCTGGAGAAAGAGGTCGGCGGCGTGGCGCCGTTCGACCTGGGAGAGCAGGATCCCCTCACCGGCCGTCCCCATGCCGAGGATCCCGTCGATCCCGGCTTCCACGAAGAAGTCGACGAGCGGCTCGAAAGCGTCCTCGTCGAGCTCTTGACCCGCGTTGCGGAGCGGCGTGACCGACGCCGCGAGGACTCCCCTCAACATGACGTGACTCTAAGCTCCCACCGATGAGCACGCTGCACACTGAGCGCGACGGCGGTGTCCTCAGGGTCACGCTGGCTCGGCCGGAGCGCCGCAACGCGTTCGACGCAGAGCTCATCGCCGCGCTGACCGCGGCCTTCTCGGACGTCGGTGACGCGCGCGCCGTCATTCTCTCGGGCGAGGGCAAGAGCTTCTGCGCCGGTGCAGACATCGAGTGGCAGCGCGCGTCCGTCGACCTCTCCTACGACGAGAACGTCGAGGATGCGATGCGCCTCTACCGGATGCTCGAGGCGATCGACTCGTGTCCGGCGCCCGTCGTCTGCGTCGTGCACGGTTACGCGCTCGGCGGCGGCTCGGGCCTCGTGGCGTGCGCTGACGTCGCCGTCGCGTGGCCCGACGCGGTCTTCGGCTTCACCGAGGTTCGACTCGGGATCATCCCCGCGGTCATCTCGCCGTTCGTGCTTCCGAAGATCGGCCAGGCAGCGCGTCGCTACTTCCTCTCCGGCGAGCGCTTCGGCGCAGACGTTGCGCTCCGCATCGGGCTCGTGTCCGAGGTCTCGGAGGACGCGGGCGAGACGGCCGAGGCGATCGTCGAGTCCATCCTCGCGGGCGGGCCCGAGGCCGTGCGCGAGGCAAAGCGGCTCGTCCGGGAGTCGCCCGCGGGAGTGGAGACCGCCAGGATCGCAGCCACGCGCCGTACGAGCGACGAGGGCCAGGACGGCCTGCGAGCGTTCCTCGAGGGCCGCGATCCCGGCTGGCAGCGCGGCCGGGGCTAGGCCCGGTTGTCTTCGAGGTACTTCTTGAGCCCGAGGTAGGGCAGGATGAAGACGGCGAGCAGCGACCCGAGCCACACGATCACCGTTGCACCGATCCAGGTACCGATCCCGCTGATGGACAGCCCGTCGGAGAGGAGGTCGGTGACCAGGAGCGCGACGAACGTCCCGATCAGCGATACCCCTCCGAGCGCAGCGGACGAGGATCTGTTCCTCCGGAGCGCACTTGCGAGGAACGGGGTCATCAGCGCGAGCGTGATCGTGAAGATGACCAGCGCGACGATGAACGACGTCACGTCGATGTCGAATCCATCGAACACGAGTGACGCGACGATCAGGCCGACCGCGTTCCCGGCCAGTGCGATACCCAATCTCACGATCAAGCGAATCACTTCGCGCCGACCCTATCTCGGCGGTCCGAAAGCGTCAACACGGCCATAGAGTTCACCGCCGTGCCGGTCCAGAAGCTGCTCGTGGCCAACCGTGGAGAGATCGCAGCCCGGATCTTCCGCACGTGCCGAGACCTCGACATCGCGACGGTCGCGGTGGCTGCTGCCGACGACCTCGGATCGCTGCACGCGCGACTGGCGGACGAGGTCGTCGAGATCACGAGCTACCTCTACTCGGAGGAGCACATCCGCGCCGCGAAGTCGTCCGGCGCCGACGCTGTCCATCCCGGATACGGCTTCCTCGCCGAGAACGCGGCCTTCGCCGAGGCGGTAGGTGACGCGGGACTGAACTGGGTAGGCCCGCCTCACGGGGCACTCGCAATAGGTGGCGACAAGCTCGCCGCGAAGAAGGTCGCACGCGAGGCAGGCGTCCCGGTCCTTCCGGACGGTTCTCCGGACGAGATCGGGTACCCACTCGTCGTCAAGGCGGCCGCGGGCGGCGGTGGCCGCGGGATGCGAATCGTCCGCTCGCCTCTGGAGCTGGACGAGGCACTCGCCGCCGCGGCGCGCGAGGCCGAGCGCGCCTTCGGGGATGGAACGCTCTACTGCGAGCGCTACCTCGAAAGGCCGCGCCACGTCGAGGTCCAGCTGCTCGCCGACTCGCACGGCAACGTGATGACGCTCGGCGAACGCGATTGCTCGGTGCAGCGCCGACACCAGAAGGTGCTCGAAGAGGCACCCGCTCCACGTCTTGCCGTCGCCACGCGACAGGCGCTGCTCGACGCCGCAGTCGCCTTCGGCCGCGCCATCGGCTACGAGAGCGCGGGCACGGTCGAGTTCGTCCTCGACGGAGACGACTTCTTCTTCCTCGAGCTGAACGGCCGCATCCAGGTCGAGCATCCCGTCACAGAAGCTGTAACGGGCCTAGATCTCGTCGCGGAGCAGCTCCGCATTGCGTCGGGGGAGGTGCTCGAGGCCGACCAGCGAGAGGTCGAGGGACACGCGGTGGAGGTGCGCCTCTACGCCGAGGATCCGCGGTCGTTTCTCCCTCAGGCCGGGCGCATCGAGCACCTTCGCCTTCCGGCGAGCATCCGCGTCGATGCCGGGGTCGAGGAGGGCGACGACGTCGGGCTGGCCTATGACCCCATGATCGCGAAGCTCGTCGCGCACGGCCGAACACGGGACGACGCGCTCGACCGACTCGCTGCTGCCCTCGCCGAAACCGAGGTGACCGGGGTCACGACGAATCTGCCTTTCCTGCGTTGGCTCGTCGCGCATCCCACGGTGCGCGCCGGCGAGGCGACCACCGCATTCCTCACCGAGCACCGACCGCTCGACGCCGCGTCGCCCTCGCCACCGTCACCCTGGCGACGCCCCTGGCGGCTCAATCTTCCCGCTCCTCGTCCGAGCCCACCGCCCGATGTCGACGACGAGTCGCATCGACACGGCCCGGCACACGGCAGCAGTGCCGTCACCGCACCGATGCCTGGGACCGTCATCCGCGTCGAGGTCGCGGAGGGCGACGAGGTGCGGTCCCGACATACGCTCGTCGTCCTCGAGGCGATGAAGATGGAGATCCCGATCCACTCGCCGTTCGGAGGAACGGTCACGGCGGTTCACGTCGGGGCGGGCGACCACGTCCCGGGGGGCGCACTCCTCGTCGAGCTCGAGAGCTGAGCGCCGCTAGCGGTACTTCGGCTCGCCGACCATCTTGTCGAGGGCCCACCCGACGGTGACGTTGACGAGCCAGACCACGATGGTCGCGCCGATGTACGTCCAGAAGCCGTCGATCGAGAAGTCCGGCGTGAGCCACTCCGCCAGCGCGAGCATGGCCACGTTGATCGCGAAGTAGGTGAGGCCGAACGTCACGATGATGAGCGGCAGCGTCAGGATCGCGAGGATCGGCTTGATGATGAGGTTGCCGATGGTCAGGATCAGCGCACCCCAGAGAAGCGACCCCCAGAGTCCGATCGAAACGCTCGAGAAGAGCCCGTCGACGACGATGAGCGCGAGGACGTTGGTGCCGTAGACGACGCCAAGCCGTACCCACACGTTGATCGTGCTCATCCTCATCGTGCCCACGGGCTCGATCCTACTGACGACGACCCGTGGCTAGAAGAGCTTCTGGAGCTTCATGGCCGCGCCCATGTCGCCCTTGATCTTGAGCTTGCCCGTCATGTACGCCGTGGTCGGATTCTGCTCGCCAGCGACGATCTTCTCGAAGTTCTCTTCGCTCGCCGCGATGGTCACGTCGCCGTCACCCGCCCCCTCGCTCACGGTCAGCGCGCCGTCGGCGATCGCGACCGTCCAGGCTCCAGCGCCCTCGATGTCGAAGACGTAGGTGTTGTTGACGCCGGCGATCCGGTCGGGGCTGACGCGGTCGGCCAGGCCGTCGAAGAACTCCTGCACACTGCCCATGGGCTCGATCTCCCCTCGTCGCGGTCGGTCCGCGCGGAGCCTACCGCGCGACACGGGTCATCGCACTCGTGGCTAGCATCCTGCGCGGCGTGGACTTCGACCTCACCCCGGAGCAGGAGCTCGTCCGCGACACGGCCCGCGCATTTGCGAGCGAGCGCATCGCACCCGTCGCCGCCGAGCTAGACCTCGAGGAGCGCTTTCCCTACGAGCTCATCGCAGAGCTGGCAGAGCTCGGCTTCATGGGGCTGCCGATCCCGCAGGAGTACGGCGGTGCAGGCGGCGACACCCTCTCGTACGCCATCGCTATCGAGGAGCTCACGCGCATCGACTCATCGGTTGCCATCACCGTGGCGGCGCACACGTCGCTCGGGACGATGCCGATCCTGCTCTTCGGCAGCGAGGAGCAGAAGCGCGACTGGCTCCCGGACCTCGCGTCCGGGAAGAAGCTCGCGGCGTTCGGTCTGACCGAGCCAGGTGCCGGATCGGACGCAGGCGCGACCCGCACGACCGCAGACCTGAGGGACGGGTCCTGGGTCGTCAACGGCTCGAAGCTCTTCATCACCAACGCCGGCACGGACATCACGTGGGGCGTAACGCTCACCGCCCGCACGGGCGACGACGAGATCTCGAACATCGTCGTCGAGAACGGGACTCCCGGGTACGCGATCTCGGCACCGATGAAGAAGCTCGGCTGGCGCGCATCCGACACGCGCGAGCTCGCATTCGAGAGTTGCGCGGTACCGGAGGGAAACCTCCTCGGGGAGCGAGGCCAGGGCTTCCGTCAGTTCCTCCTGATCCTCGACGGAGGCCGGATCTCAGTTGCTGCGATGGGCGTCGGCCTCGCGCAGGGCGCCTACGACCTCGCGCTCGCCTATGCGAAGGAGCGCGAGCAGTTCGGCAAGCCGATCTCGTCGTTCCAGGCGGTGCAGTTCAAGCTCGCGGACATGGCGACCGAGATCGAGGCAGGACGGGCGCTGGTCTACCGCGCGGCCTGGCTCAAAGATCACGGACGACCGTTCGCGCTCGAGGCCGCGCAGGCGAAGCTCTACACCGGCGAGCTCTCGGCGCGCGTCGCAGGTGCCGCGCTCCAGATTCACGGCGGCTACGGGTACATGGAGGAGTCCGCAATCTCGCGGCTCTTCCGTGATCAGAAGATCCTCGAGATCGGCGAAGGCACGAATGAGGTGCAGCGGATGGTCATCGCTCGCCATCTCGGCCTGTAGCTCGCTCGTCGTCGCGCTCGCGCTCGTCGCGCCTGCAGGCGCTCACGTCACGGCGAGGACGCCCTATCTCTACGCGGCGGCGTCCTCCGAGCTCGAGCTCGACGTGCCGAACGAGCGCGACGCCCCGATGACGGGCTTCCACGTCAGCGTCCCTGCGGGCTTCGACGTCGTCTCCGCGGAGCCCAACGGCAAATGGCTGCCGGCCGTGGGCGAGACGAGCGTCTTCTGGGCAGGCGGCGTGCTCCGCGCGGGCGCGCAGACGACGTTCCAGCTCAAGGTCGACGCCCCATCGGCGCCCGGTGCAACCTCCTTCACGGCACTGCAGCACTACGCGAACGGTGCGGTCGTGGACTGGCGCGTTCCGCTTACCGTCCTTCCGGCAGACAAGCCGTCGCAGCAGCTCGGACGCGCGATCGTCGTCGGGCTTGTCGGTCTCCTCGCGCTCGCCGCCATCGGCTTCCTCGCCTGGCGCCGCCGAGGACGTGCACTTCAAGAGGGATAGCGGCAACCACTGCTAGCGTCGGCTGCGACGTGATCTTCACGCAGTTCGTCGACGACGATCTCGGCTGCGCGTCCTACCTCGTCGGGGACGAGAGCTCGGGAACCGCGGTCGTCGTGGACCCAGCATTCGCGGTCGAGCAGTACCTCGCTGACGCCGAGCGACGCGGCGTTCGCATCGTGCGCGCGATCGAGACTCACACGCACGCCGACCACCTATCCGGCCACGGACGGCTTGCGCTCGAGGACGGCGTCCCGGTGAGCATCCATCCCGCGGCCGAGGCGGAGTACCCGCACGACTCGTTGGAGGACGGGGACGAGATCGCGGTCGGCGACGTCGTGCTCCGGTGCATCCACACGCCCGGCCACCGGCCCGAGCACTGCTGCCTCGCAGTCGTCGACCGCTCGCGTGGTCCCGATCCGTGGCTCGTCCTGACCGGCGACTCGCTCTTCGTCGGCGACGCCGCCCGACCGGATCTCGCAGTCGAAGCGCGAGAAGGCGCCGAGGGTCTCTTCCACTCCCTCCGCCGTCTCGTCGAGCTGGGCGATGGTGTCGAGGTCTATCCCGGTCATGTCGCAGGCTCGCTCTGCGGGAAGGCGATGAGCTCGAAGGCGTCGACCACGATCGGCTTCGAGCGCCGCTTCAACCGCAGCCTCCTCCAGGACGACCTTGCGGCCTTCATCGACGACTCGGCCGGTATCTCCGCCCCCAGGCCGCCCAACATGGGGCGGATCGTCGCCCTGAACCGCGGCCCCTGGGTGCCCGCCGCAGACAGACCGGAAGAGCTCACGATCCCGCCGCAAGACGCGCAGGTACTCGACGTCCGCCCGGTCGCGGACTTCGCCCGAGGGCACATTCCAGGTGCGCTCAGCGTCCCGGTCTTCGGAGGAAGCTTCTCGACGAAGGCCGCGTTCGTCCTCGACCCGGAGGCTCCACTCGTGGTCGCCGCAGGCGACGAGGCCGAAGTGGAGGCCGCTGCCAGAGGCCTGCGTTCGGTGGCCTTTCTCGATCTCGCAGGCTTCGTGCTCGGTGGCGGCTCCGCGACGCTGGCCCTCGTCTCGATCGACGAGCTCGACGACCTTCTCGCACGAGGCGCAGAGCTCATCGACGTGCGCGAGAAGGACGAGCGCGACGCCGGCTACATCGCGGGCAGCCGCAACATCCCGTATCGCATGCTCTCGCTCGGCGAAGACGATCTCCCGCGCGACCGGCCGATAGTGACGATCTGCGAGACAGGCCCGAGAGCCGCAATCGCAGCGAGCATCCTTTCCGCGCACGGCTTCGACGCCAGACCCGTCGTCGACGGCGGCATCGACAGCTGGGCCGCCGAGGGACGACCGGTGGTCGAGTTTCGCCGCTGCGGCGCCTAGGGAATCTCGGTCTAGCTCGGCGGGCCGAGGCGCTGGACCGGGTAGCCCGCTCCACGCAGCGCCGCCAGGAGCTCCTCGCAGTGCGCCTCGTCGCGCGTCGAGACGACGAGCTCCACCGCGGTTTGGATCGCCGTCGTCGTGATGCCCTCGCGGTGGTGGTCGACCGAGACGAGGTTCCCGCGTAGCTCGGCCACGCGGTCGAGGATGTTTCGGAGCTCCCCGGGGCGATCGGGGATCAGCGTTCGCAGCGCGAGGAAGCGCCCGGCCTGCGTCAGGCCGTGGCGGACGACGGAGATGAGCGTCGTCGCGTCGATGTTTCCCCCGGAAAGGACGACTGCGACGGGCCCGGACCCCGCGACGCGTCCGGCGAGCATGGCGGCAAGGCCTACGGCACCCGCTCCTTCGACGAGCAGCTTCGTGCGCTCGAGACAGAGGACGAGTGCCTCGCTGATCTCGTCGTCGGAGACGGAGACGGTGTCGTCCAGCGTGCGCTCGAGGATCGACGACGTCAACTCTCCCCGGTGCTTGACCGCGATTCCGTCGGCGATCGTGAACCCGGGCTGGCTGACGACCCCCACGATCTTGACGCCGGGACGCAACGCTCGCAGCGCGATCGAGATTCCCGCAGCGAGCCCACCTCCGCCAACCGGGATCAACACGGTCTCGGCCTCAGGAGCCTGCTCGGCGAGCTCGAACCCGATGGTTCCCTGCCCGGCGATGACACGCGGCTCCTCGAAAGCGTGCACAAGGGTGGCGCCCGTGCGTTCGACGTGGGCCTCAGCGGCGGCGACCGCTTCCTCGAAGCCCTCCCCGACGAGCTCGGTCGTGCCGCCGTAGGAGCGTGTCGCCTCGACCTTCGCCATCGGCGCGTCCTGCGGCATGAAGACCGTCGCGGAGGTCCCGGCCTCGCGTGCGGCCCAGGCAACGGCCTGGCCGTGGTTCCCGGCGCTCGCCGCGACGACCCCGGCCGCCCGCTCCTCCGGGCCGAGCGTGGCGATCGTGTTGTACGCCCCGCGAATCTTGAAGGACCCGGTGCGCTGGAGGTTTTCCGCCTTGAGGTACACCCGCCGGCCGAACAGGTTCGAGAACGTCTCGCTCGGGTAGAGAGGCGTCTCCCGCGCGACGCCGTGCAGCCGCTCGCGCGCGGCCTCGACGTCAGGAAGCCCCGGAGCGTCCATCGTCGACCTCGGTGTGGAACACGGCTCTGATGATCTCGTCCACGGCGGTCAACGGGTCGAGCTCCCGCCGTTGCACCGCATCGAGGAGGCCCTCGAGCTCGGGATCGCTGCGCACCGTCGCCTCGAGCCGGGATGTCACCCGTCCCGATGCCACGGCGAACACCTCGCGGGCGAGATTGCGCTGACGACGCTTGTCGAGCTCGCCGTCGCCGACGAGCTTCGCACGGTGCTCCTCGAGCTTTGCCCAGAGCTCGTCGACGTTCTCGCTCCGGAGGGCTTCGGTGAGGAGGATCGGCGGCCGTCCGTCCGGGGGCGCGAGCCGGACGATCGAACGCACCTCGTCGAGCATCGTCTTCGCGTTGGGTTGATCCATCTTGTTGATCGCGATCACGTCCGGAATCTCCATGATCCCGGCTTTCAGCGCCTGCACCGAGTCTCCCGATCCCGGCATCAGCACCAGGAGGACACTGTCCGCGATTCCGATCACCGCCACATCGCTCTGCCCTGCGCCAACGGTCTCCACGAAGATCACGTCCTTCCCGAAGGCGTCCAGCAAGAGGACCGCCTGAAGCGTGCTCTCGGCGACCCCGCCCAGGTGCCCACGCGATCCCATGGAGCGGATGTAGACGCCGGGGTCGGTGAAGTGATCTGCGAGCCGGATGCGATCTCCGAGGAGCGCGCCGTGGGAGAAAGGGCTCGAGGGGTCGACGGACACGACGCCCACGGTTCGCTCCTGCGCTCTCAGGTGAGCGACGAGGGCCCCGACGAGCGTGGACTTTCCGACACCCGGCGGTCCGGTGACCCCGATCACGGTCGCTCGACCCGTCTCCCCGTACAGCTCGTGGACTAACGGATACGAGATCGGGTCACCGTTCTCGACGTGCGAGATCGCTCGCGCGAGCGCGCGCCGGTCGCCGGCCCTCAGCCCGGCGACGAGCTCATCGAGCGGCCATTCCCTCCTCGCCACGAAGCGCCACTCTACGCGGCGCTCGCGCGTCTCACGGACGACTTGCTAGTCCTGAGGTCGGCGGGCTTCGAGATCCCGCCTGCGCTCGATGCGCTCGAGCAGGCTCGCGATCCGCTCGAGCCCGTTCGTCGATGCGTCCTCCCCCTGACCCTCGCCGTCGGGGGTGACCAGCTCGAGTCCGCGATCCGGCCGGGGCTCGAGTTGGGGCTCAGGCTCGTGTCCGTTCGAGTCCGAGTCGAGAGTGCTCGCCGCCGCTCTCGCCGCGATCTCGACGGCCTCCTCCTGCTCTTCCGCAGCGACCGGCATCCACCGCGTCATGACGAGCGCTACGCCCGCCGCGATGAAGTAGACGACCCCGGCCATCACCCACACCCAGCGGGCGCCGTACACGCTCGTGAGGAGGCCTGCTGCGGCCATCGCCAGCCCGAGCACCGCGTAGTTCGAGCTCATGATCGTCGCGAGAGCACGACCCCGGAAGCGGTCGGGTGCTCCTCGCTGGACGAGCACCTGGTTGCAGACGATCGCCGCCCCGTTACCCGCGGCGCCGGCGACGATGAACGGCACTGCGACCCAGATCGAGTTCGCGAAAGCCGCAATTCCCCAGCCTGCGCCCATGAGCGCGATCGATCCCGCATAGTGGCGTCGCAGACCGACGCTCCCGAGCGCCGGTGCCGCCAGATAGCTCCCGATTGCGAGGCCGACACCGCTCGCCGCGACGATCACCCCGAAGCCCACCTCCCCGGCGTCGAGCGTGTCGATGGCGAAGAAGACCTCTGCGACGTTGACAGCCGCGCTCGCAAGGATCACGACGTTCCAGACGATGAGCACCGTGCGAAGCGGGGCGCTCGTCACCACGAGGCGCAGGCCGTCCGCGACGTCGCGCCAGTGACCGCGAGTGAGCGACTCCTCGGAGCGCAGCTTCCGCTCCGGGATCGCGGCGATGAGGCCGACGGACACCAGGAACGTCAGCGCGTTCACCGCGTACGGCGCATCGGGGCCCCAGACCATGAACATGAGCGCACCCACGATCGGGCCGGTCATCCACGCCAATGTCTCGACCGTCTGGAGCAGCGAGTTGGCGTTCGTCAGCTCGTCGTCGGGTACGAGGTTCGGCAACCCCGCGAACGCCGCGGGTCGGAAGAAGCCGGTCGCCACACCGGCGACTGCCGCGAGCGCGACGATGACCTCCGGGCTGTCCGTGAACGGAAGGGCCGCGAAGACCCCGAAGCGCGCGAGATCCGAGCCGATCATGAGCCAGCGCCTCGAGAGCCGGTCCACGAGCGGCCCGAGCAGGAGCCCGATGAGGACGATCGGCAGGAAGTCGGCGATGAGGAGGCCGGCCACCCAGATCGGCGACCCGGTGAGCTCCTGGATGTGGAGCGTCAGCGCGACGGCGGCGATGTACGTCCCGAAGCTCGACCCTGCGGTGGCCAGGAAGAGCAGCCCGAAGGAGGGCGAGCGGCGAAGGAGACCGAGACGGCTGTTCACGGCCATCGTTGACGCTACCAGCCTTGGAAGCGGCTGCCTACGCCCATTCCGGGCAAGTCTCGAGAGGACATGACGGGTGCTGGCATGGTGGACGCACGCTCTTCCCGGCCGGGCGACCGCGGCCTACGAGCCACCCATGACGGTCGCCATTCGCCCCGCGACGACGGTCGCGAGCTGTACCTCGTCGCTCTTCGGGACCGGGCTCGGCGCCGCCCCCATGAAGATCGCCGCTTGAGCTCGCGAGCGCAGCAGCACGACCACGTCGATGTACACGCGCACGCCACCTGACGTCGCGATCGCCCGATACGCGATCGAGCGTTCCGCCAGGTGTGGAAACGAAAGCCTGCGGAACGACACGAGCCGTACGCCCTGACGCGCGAACCCCGCGCGAAAGGTTCCACGAACGCACCTCTCTCCGGCGGCACTCGTTCCACGTCTCCACGACGCGCTCGCATCGCCGCGTGTCTCGTAGACCTGGGCCCCGGACGACACGAACACGACGCCCTGAGCGAAGTTCGGCGATTTCGCCTCTCCGGTGAGCGTCAGATCGGACTCGTCGAGCGCCTTGCAATAGGGGTCGTCCTCCGAGGTCGACTTCGAGGTCTTGAAGCCAGGCCCGAGGTCGGACTTGCGAACGAGCATCGCCTTCGCTCGAGCCTGGTCGGCGGGCAGGAGCTGCTTCTCGGGATCGCCACGCGATGCGAGCGCATTGCTCGCCCCGACGAGGAGTGCGAAAGCGAGGAGGGTGGCGAGGAGTCGGCGTCTCGTTCTCGGGCTATGCCTTCGGTTCATAGGCCAGGTTGGGTCGCAGCCAGCGTTCGACATCCGCAATCGGCATTCCCTTCCGACGTGCGTAGTCCTCGATCTGGTCTAGCCCGACGCGGCCGACGGAGAAGTAGCGGGCCTGCGGATGGCCGAAGTAGAGGCCGCTGACGCTCGGTGCCGGGATCATCGCGAACGTCTCCGTGAGCGTGACCCCGACACGTCCGGCACCGAGGAGCGCAAAGAGCGTGTCCTTCTCGGAGTGGTCGGGACAAGCCGGATAGCCGAACGCAGGCCGAATTCCACGGAACCGCTCGGCGATCAGGGCATCTCCCGACAGCGCCTCGTCGGGCGCGTACCACTCATGGCGCACGACCTGGTGCAGGCGCTCGGCGTAGGCCTCGGCAAGCCGGTCGGCCAGCGCCCGCACCATGATCGACCGGTAGTCGTCGTTGTCTGCAGCGAAGCGGTCCCCGAGCTCCTCGCTGCCGTGGACGGTAACCGCGAAAGCACCGACGAAGTCGGTCAGGCCTGTCTCGGCAGGCGCGACGAAGTCTGCGAGCGAGCGATTCGGGCGGGAGTCGCCGTGGTCGGCTTGCTGCCGGAGCATGGGAAAGCGGACGCCGCCGTCGAGCTCGATCACGTCGTCCTCCGCGCGCGCGGGCCAGAAGCCGTAGACGCCGCGCGCGGAGAGCAGGTCGCCCGAGACGATCTCGTCCAGGAGCTCGTTCGCCGCGTCGAACAGATCACGTGCGGCGGCTCCCTTCACGGGGTCGTCGAGGATCGCCGGATACCGTCCCTTGAGCTCCCAAGCGTGGAAGAAGAACGTCCAGTCGACGTAGTCGCGCAGGACGGAGATCTCCTCGCTCACCTCCCGCGAGCCCGTGAACGCAGGAACCGCGAGGTCCTCCGGGTGCCAGTCGATCGGCGTCCGGTTCCCACGCGCTTCGTCGAGCGCGAGCAGCGGCTTGCGGCCCTTCTCTGCATGAGCCAGCCGCAGCCGCTCCTGATCCGTCCTGTTCTCGGCGTCGAGCTGCGCCTTCCGGCCCTCGTCCAGCAGATCCGAGAGGACGCCGATCACTCGCGACGCATCGAGGACGTGCAGGGTCGGCTGCGTGTACTCCGGGGCGATCCGGACCGCCGTGTGCTGTCGCGAGGTCGTCGCGCCGCCGATGAGGAGCGGGAGGGCAAACCCGCGGCGCTCCATCTCCTTCGCGACGTGGACCATCTCGTCGAGCGACGGCGTGATGAGGCCCGAGAGCCCCACGACGTCGCAGTCCTGCTCGATCGCCGTGTCGAGGATGGTGTCCGCCGTGACCATCACGCCTAGGTCGAGAACCTCGTACCCGTTGCAGCCGAGCACGACGCCGACGATGTTCTTGCCGATGTCGTGGACGTCGCCCTTCACGGTCGCGAGCACCACCCGGCCCGTCGCCTGGCGCTCCTCCTTCTCCGCCTCCATGAACGGCTCGAGGTAGGAGACCGCCCGCTTCATGGCACGGGCGCTCTTCACGACCTGCGGGAGGAACATCTTCCCCTCGCCGAAGAGGTCGCCGACGATCTTCATCCCGTTCATGAGCGGGCCCTCGATCACGTCGAGCGGCCGGTCGGTCCCGAGGCGCGCCTCCTCCGTGTCCTCCTCGATGTAGTCCACGATCCCGTGCACCAGAGCGTGCGCAAGGCGGTCGCCGACCGGGGCTTCGCGCCACGCGACATCGAGCTCGCGCCGCGTGGCGCCTCCGGTGACGGTGGACGCGTACTCGACGAGCCGCTCGGTTGCCTCCGGGTCGCGGTCGAAGAGAACGTCCTCCACGCGCTCGAGCAGCGTCGGCTCGATGTTCTCGTACACGGCGAGCTGCCCCGCGTTCACGATACCCATGTCGAGCCCGGCGCGGATCGCGTGGTAGAGGAACGCGGCGTGCATCGCCTCGCGAACGGCGTCGTTCCCGCGAAACGCGAACGAGAGGTTCGAGATCCCGCCGGAGACGAGTGCGCCCGGGCAGCGCTCCTTCAGGAGGGGAACCGCCTCGATGAACGACTTCGCGAAGCCCGCGTGCTCTTCGATCCCGGTGGCAACTGCCAGAACGTTGGGGTCGAGCACGATGTCCTCGGGACTGAATCGCGCCTCGTTGATCAGGAGGTCGTAGGCCCGGCCGAGGATCTCGACCTTGCGCTCCACCGACTCTGCCTGGCCGCGCTCGTCGAATGCCATGACGACGACGCCCGCCCCGTAGCGACGGATGGTCCGGGCTTGCTCGAGGAAGACGTCTTCGCCCTCCTTCAGCGAGATCGAGTTCACGATGCCCTTCCCCTGCAGGCACTTGAGGCCGGCCTGGAGTGCCGAGAAGCGCGAGCTGTCGACCATGATCGGGAGCCGCGCCGCCTCGGGCTCCGTCGCGATCAGGTTGAGGAACGTCGTCATGGCCTCCTCGGCGTCGAGCAGGTCGGCGTCCATGTTGACGTCGAGGAGGTTCGCACCACCTCGAACCTGCTCCAGCGCGACCGCCACGGCACCCTGGTAGTCGTCCGCCTCGATCAGCTTGCGGAACCGCGCTGAGCCGGTGACGTTCGTCCGCTCTCCGACGATCACGAACCCCGTGTCCGGATCGATTGCGAACGGCTCGAGACCCGAGAATCGCGGCAGCCGCGACGCGTCCGGGATGTGCCGCGGAGGAAGCCCGGAGACCGCGCGCGCGATCTCGTGCGTGTGCTCCGGTGTCGTCCCGCAACAGCCACCGACGACGTTCACGAGGCCCTCCTCGGCGAATGCGCGAAGGAAGCGGCTCGTGTCACCGGGCTGTTCGTCATGGAGTCCCAGCTCGTTCGGGAGCCCGGCGTTCGGATGGCACGAGGTGTAAGTGTCCGCGACCTGCGAGAGGCCTTCGATGAACGGCCTCATCTCGGTCGCGCCGAGCGAGCAGTTGACGCCGACGATGAACGGCTCCGCATGCTCGACCGACAGCCAGAACGCCTCGACGGTCTGGCCCGAGAGGTTCCTTCCCGAGCGGTCGATGGCCGTGAACGAGATCCAGAGAGGAAGCTCGGGAGCGACTTCGCTCGCAGCAACGAGCGCGGCCTTGGCATTCAGCGTGTCGAAGACGGTCTCGACCATGAGCAGGTCGACGCCCCCATCGCGTAGCGCCACGATCTGCTCGGCGTAGGCCTCTCGGACCTGGTCGAACGTGGCAGCACGGAACGCGGGCTCGTCGACACGCGGGGAGAGCGAGAGCGACACGTTCAGAGGCCCGACCGAGCCTGCCACGAAACGCGGCCTGTCCGGCGTCTGCGCAGTCCAGTGGTCGGCTGCCCGGCGCGCGAGCCGGGCTCCCTCGAAGCTCATCGCACGCGCCTCGTCCTCGAGCCGGTAGTCGGCCTGGCCTATGCGGGTGGCCGTGAACGTATTCGTGGTCGCGATGTCGGCGCCGGCCGCAAAGTAGTCGTCGTGGATCGATGCCACGAGGGCGGGCTGCGTCAGGTTGAGGAGATCAGGGTCACCCTGAACGTCGTGCGTGTGGTCACGAAGCTGCTCCCCTCGGTACTCCTCCTCCGTCAGGCCGCGACGGTGGATGAGCACGCCCCAGGATCCGTCGAGGACGAGGATCCTCGTGGCGAGGAGCTGGCGTAGGTGTTCGCGGATGTCCTTCATGAATACGGCGTCCACCTAAAGAGGTCGGAAGCCGGGACCCGGCCCGCGGGCTCTTTAGGCGTTTGGTTACCCGGTCGCCAAGCTGCCTTCAAAGCTCTCCGGGGTAAAGCGGCTCTCAGACTAGCTCATGGTCCCGCGAACGCAACGAGCGCTTCGTGCCCGGAGTCCACGAGCGGATCCCCGTGGGCGAGCAGGAGATGTCGGAAGTGGAGCTTCGAGAGGCCGCGGTAGGACTCGCGCAGAGCCTCCTTCGTCCGCTCGGGCTCGTCCATGTACGCGTCGGGGACGAAAGAGAGCGGGCCTCCGGACTCCCCACGTACCGCTCCGTCCGCGAGCGCGAGCGCATCCCGAGCCGGGATGTGCAGCGCCGTCTCGTCCGGGCAGATCGCCCCGACCGCGTAGGCGATCACTCCGCCGGGCAGCTCCGCTCCGAAGTCGAACGGCTCCACCTGCTCGCCGTCGCCGAACTCGTGCATGCCTTCGCGAACGCAGTGCACCGTGACACCGAACCGCTCGGCGAAGAGCGCACTCGACCGGAAGTGGTGCCGGTTCGTGAGAAGTACGTCGGTGGGAGGCCCGTGCTCGGCGAACCAGTCCAGGCCGTCGTCAGGTTCGATCGGATCGATGAGAACCCGCTCGTCGGGAAGGTAGTAGGAGCTCACGCGGATCCGGATGTTGGGATGGCGCGCCGTCCAGTGCCAGATCCCCGGAACGATCTCTTCCATGGGGGCAGCGTAATCGGATCACTCGGAGAACACGACCGCCTCCGCATGCTCGATTGCCTCGTCCCGTTGCGGCGGCTCGAGCATCATCTCGACGATCGCCTCCACGCTCGGGTCGGTGGTCGTGCGCATCAGTGCGACCGCTGCCTCGACGTCGTAGTCGGTGCGGCGAAGCTCGACATCCGGGCCGAGCAGCGCCCAGTACGCACCGGGCCGTCCCTCGTAGGGCAGACCGACGCTCCCGGGGCTCAGCAGCCGGACTCCGTCGACGGTCCGGTCGTACTGCACATGGACGTGAGCGGTGACGACGACACGCTCGTCGATCTCGGCTGTGAGCTCGCGCACCCGTTCGGCGGGCGTCTTCTCCGTCACGCACTCGATGTCTGATCTCGGCGAGCCGTGGCAGAAGCACGTCGACCCGAGGCCTTCGACGCGTCGACCGAGACGGTCTGCTCGAAGCCTGCGAGGAAAGCCATGTCCTCCGGCGAGTGCGCCGCCGCCATCCACTCGCCCCTTCCCTCTCGGAGCGTCCCGACCGCTCGGTCGCCGTTGCCGCGGACGAAGCGGGTCGGGATCGAAAGCGACCGCACGAGGTCGAGCGTTTCGCGCGGAAGCGATCCCCACGTGAGATCGCCACCGAAGACGATCAGGTCCGGCGCAGCGAGCTCGACTTCCGCGAGCACGGCCTCGAGCGCGGGCGCATTCCCGTGCACGTCGGCGAGCGCTGCCACTCGCCGCATGGCGCTAGCCGGTCGTGCGGCCCGAGACGGAGAGCTGGTTCTCGGCGTGCCTGATCCGCTGCTCGAGCTGCCAGCGGTCGGCCGTCGACTCACCGGCCTCGACTCGCTCGAGCTCGGCCTTCGCCGCCTCGAGCTGTCCGCGCGCCCGCTCGTCGTCGATCTCCTGCACGCTCACGGCGTCGTCGACGAGCGCCAGCGCTCGATCGAGCTCCACCTTGAAGAAGCCGGGGCCGGTGGCGAACTCGAGAACCTCGTTCTCGGAGACATGAATGCGGGTCGAGCCTGCCTTGAGGGTCGCTACGAGCGGGGCATGCCGGGCGAGGACGCCGATCTCACCGGCAGCTCCGGGCACGACGATCATCTGCGCCTCGCCGTCGAACACCGCGCCGTCCGGCGTCACGAGCGAGATGTCGAAGTTCGGATGAGCATCGGCCATCGAGTCGACCCCCTAGGCGGCGACTGCCTCGGCCTGGCGTGCCTTCTCGATCGCGTCCTCGATGGTCCCGACCATGTAGAAGGCCGACTCGGGAAGCTCGTCGTGCTTGCCCTCGATGATCTCCTGGAACCCGTGGATCGTGTCCTCGAGCTTCACGTACTTGCCGGGGGTTCCCGTGAACTGCTCCGCGACGAAGTTCGGCTGCGAGAGGAACCGCTCGATGCGGCGTGCACGCCCGACGACGAGCTTGTCCTCGTCGGTCAGCTCGTCCATCCCGAGGATCGCGATGATGTCCTGGAGGTCCTTGTAGCGCTGGAGGATCTGCTGGAGCGCGGTCGCCGTCTCGTAGTGCTCGTCCGTCACGGTGCCGGGCTGCAGGGCGCGCGAGAACGAGTCGAGCGGGTCGACGGCCGGGTAGATCCCCTTCTCGACGATCGACCGCGACAGCGTGATGAACGCGTCCAGGTGCGCGAAGGTGTTCGCCGGTGCAGGGTCCGTGAGGTCGTCCGCGGGCACGTAGATCGCCTGCACGGAGGTCACCGACCCAGTGCGCGTCGAGGTGATCCGCTCCTGCAGCTGGCCCATCTCGCTCGCGAGCGTGGGCTGGTAGCCGACCGCGCTCGGCATGCGTCCGAGAAGCGCCGACACCTCCGACCCCGCCTGGACGAACCGGAAGATGTTGTCGATGAACAGCAGCACGTCCTGGCCCTGGTCACGGAAGTACTCGGCCATCGTGAGAGCGGAGAGCCCGACGCGAAGTCGCGCTCCCGGCGGCTCGTTCATCTGCCCGAAGACGAGGGCGACCTTGTCGAGGACGCCGGACTCCTCCATCTCGCGCCAGAGGTCGTTGCCTTCGCGCGAGCGCTCGCCGACACCGGCGAAGACGGAGACACCGCCGTGCTGCTGCGCGACGTTGTGGATGAGCTCCTGAATGAGAACCGTCTTGCCGAGGCCGGCTCCTCCGAAGAAACCGACCTTTCCGCCCTTGACGAACGGCGCGATCAGATCGATGACCTTGAGGCCAGTCTCGAAGATCTCCACCTTGGGCGAGAGATCCCGGAAGGTCGGTGGATCGCGATGGATCGACCACCGCTCGGCGTCGTCGGGGACGGGTCCCGCCTCGTCGATCGGGTCGCCCGTCACGTTCCAGAGACGACCGAGCGTCGGCGCCCCCACTGGCACCGAGATGGGATTGCCGGTGTCGACACAGACGGTGCCGCGCGCGAGGCCGTCGGTCGACTCCATCGCGACGGCGCGGACCCGATCGTCGCCGAGATGCTGTTGCACCTCCGCGATCAGCGTCCGGGTCGAGCCGTCGGGATCGGCGATGTCGATGCTGAGAGCGTTGTAGATCCCGGGTAGGCGGTCGGTGAACACGGCGTCGATGACAACGCCCTTGATCTCGATGATCCGACCGGTGTTCGTGGTGGTCGTTCCGTTCTCGGACATGCGTCTCCTAGAGCGAGGATTGCGGCGGCGTTCGGAGCGCCGGCCGGCCGGGGAGTCTATCGAAGCACCCTCGCTGCGCAGTGGAGGTACGGCCTTAACAACCCCTTTCAGCGGGCAGGCCGAAGTCCCTGGAAGTCACGGGTATCCTGGCCCGCGTGGGCAAGAAGTGGGTGCAAGTTGCAGCGATCGTCGGCGTCGTCCTCGTGGTCGCAGTCGCGGTCGCGGTGGTTGGCAGGGCGCTCGGGGGAAGCGACAGCCCCACCTCTCAGGCGGATTACCAGGCCTCCGTCGTCAATGCACGCGACCGTGCCGACTTCGCCCTCGGCCGACTCTCGCAGGCCAAGTCCCTGGAGGAGCTCCTGACCAGGATGGACGAAGCCGCCACCACGATCAACGGTGCCGCCGGTGAGCTCGACAAGGAGACGCCTCCTGACGAGTTCACGGCGCTGAACGTGCGACTCGTAAAGCAGTTGAAGCAGCTTTCGAACGATGTCCAGGGGACCGCCGATCAGGCGCGCCAGCTGGGGTTCGAGAACCTCCTCTCCGGGGCGGAGGGTCTCAGCTTCGACAGCTGGGACCGTGTGAACGCCGTGCTCGCCGAGCTCAACGAGAAGGGAATCACCGTCGAGCCGCTCAGCCGCCACACGACCGACCAGCCCCAACCGCCACCACCAACCCCCAGCTGACGGACCGGGAGCTGACGGACCGGGAGCTAACCGACCGGCGCTGCGGTCGTCGAAGCACGTAGTGAGGCGCACAGCCTTTGTCCTTTTCGCCCTGGGCGTCCTTCTGGGCGCGTCGACCTTCTCCGGCGCTCGAGCCGCGAAGGCCGTGAGCCCCATCCCGGTCCCTGACTTCGGCATTCCGGGAGCGGGAAGGACGAACATGTTCCTGCCCCAGTGCTCCGACCTGCGCGACCCCAAGCGGAGCCGCTGCTACGTCCGCGGCCTGCTCGCAGTCATCGAGAGGTCCGGCGACCCTGCGCACGAGCTCCCCCGCATCGACGGGCGCGTCCACACGAACGGCGGGTTCCTGGAGTCCAACTGCCACATGCTGATGCACCAGGTCGGTCGCATGTGGGCGACCCGTCACGGAGTGACGCTCGAGAACGTGTTCCACTACGTCCCGAAGTCGAACGATCCCGGATGCTCCGCCGGGTTCGGCATGGGTCTCGTCATCCACCTCGGGACGCAGATCGTGCTCAAGCCTCGCAGCGTGCTCCCGAGCTGCACCCGACTGCCCACGCGCTTCCGCGAGTACACCTGCATCCATGGCTCGGGGCACGCGCTCATGCGTGGGTACCACGGCCAGCTGACGGGCGCCGTTCGGGCGTGCGACACGTTGGGCAAGCGCTTCGCGCCCGACTGTGCGCAGGGCGCCTTCCACGACTACTGGATCTCGCTCAGCGGCGGCGACGGAACGAAGCAGCAAGATGGGGCGGATACCGACCCGCGCTCGGTTTGCGGCAGCCACTCGTACCCACGGCCGTGCTGGTATCGGTTCTTCTGGGAGCGTATGCCGGACGCGAGCGTAGAGAGCTCGAAGGACTTTCTCGATCTCTGCAGAGGTCTCGAAGGGCTCCAGCGAGCGGGGTGTATCGGCGGGGCATCGCTGCTCGTCGCCGGCCGGCGGGGCCCCGTCGAGCACGCACAACTCTGCGCAACTCTCTCCGGGAGCGACACGCTCGACTGTCTCCGCGGCATCAACGTGCCCGCGGTTGCCGGCAGCCAGTGGGAGCAGCTCGGCCTGATCCGGACCTGTTCCGCGCTGCCGAGCTCGACCCGTGCCCGTTGTTACGCCTGGTTCGGTAGGACACTGGCAGTCGTCACGAACGGGCGGTTCGAACGCGGAGGATGCAAGAAGCTGACGAAGCCCGAGGCCCGGGCGTCGTGTGTTGCAGGCGCGCGCCATATGGGCGACGCGCTGCGGACGTTCTCCTGAGGCTGTTTCGCCGGCCGGCGTGGCCGACCTCGATCCACCGAGCTAGATAGTCGACCTAGATCGCCGGAGCCGGGCCATATCCCTGATCGCCATGGTTCGCCTCGGTATCCGGGGTGATCTGAGCGAGCTCCCATTCGGGGCGCCACGTGGCCTCGAACAGGTTCTGCGCAGCTACGGTCGGCTCGGCATTCGGACGAGTCGACCGGGACGCTTCCAATTGCGTGACCAGACCGACGAGCGCGATCACGAGCGTCGCGGCAATGCCCGCATGTGCGCCAAGGAGCGAGACGCGCCGAGACCGACGAACGACGACTGGTCGGGAGAGCTGCTCGAGCGGTGCCGCGCGCAGCGCGGTCGTGAACGAGACGATCGACTCCTCGAACACTCGGCAGTCGGCACAGCGCCCGAGGTGGGCCGTAACCATCCGCTGCTCGAGCTGTGACAGCTCTCCGTCGAGGCGCAGCGAAACCTGAGCGCGAACGCGCTCGCACTGAAGCGGTGTGGATCCCGCGCTCACACCCATAGAGACGACCGAGGATGGGAAGAGTTAGCCCGAGACTGCAGGCTGACCGACCTTCTCGTCGACGGGCGCGCGCGGTGCGGCGACCTCGGCGAAGTGACATGCGACGGGGTGCTTGTGTCCACCGCGAGGCTTGAGCTCAGGCACTTCCTCTGCACAGATGTCCTGAGCCTTCCAGCAGCGCGTCCGGAACACGCAGCCGGACGGCGGATTCGCCGGGCTGGGGACGTCGCCCTCGAGCACGATCCTCTTGCGCTTGCCGCGAAGGTTGGGTGTCTCGATCGGCGCGGCAGAGAGGAGCGCCTGCGTGTACGGGTGCATCGGCGCCTCGTAGATCTCACGACGCGTGCCGAGCTCCATGATCTTGCCGAGGTACATCACGGCCACGCGGTCGGAGACATGGCGGACGACCGAGAGGTCGTGCGCGATGAAGAGATACGTGAGGCCGAAGTCGTCCTGGAGCTGCTCGAGGAGGTTGACGACCTGCGCCTGGATCGAGACGTCGAGCGCTGACACCGGCTCGTCGAGCACCATCAGCTTCGGGTTCAGGGCGAGCGCTCGGGCGACACCGATGCGCTGGCGTTGCCCGCCGGAGAACTCGTGGGGAAAGCGGTTTGCGTGCTCCGGGCTCAACCCGACCGTGCGCAGGAGCTCCTCGACCCGGCGCCGACCCTCATTGCGGCGGTAGAGGTCGTGGATGCGCAACGGCTCGGCGACGATCTCGCGCACCGTCATTCGAGGGTTCAGCGAGGCGTACGGATCCTGGAAGACGATCTGAATGTCTCGCCTGACCGGCCGCATCTGCCGCCGCTTGAAGCCGGTGATGTCCTGGCCCTCGAACACGATCTTGCCGGCCGTCGGCTCGAGCAGCTTGATGATGGTCCGTCCCAGGGTCGTCTTGCCGCAACCCGACTCTCCGACGATGCCGAGCGTCTCGCCGGCTTGCACGGTCAGGTCGACGCCGTCCACCGCCTTCACCTGCCCGACGGTGTGCTTGAAGAGGCCTGCTTTGATCGGGAAGTACTTGACGAGACCTTCGACCCGGAGGAGCGCGTCGCCGTTCGTCGCCGCGCTTTCTGCGGCGACTGTGTCCTGCGTCTCGCTCACGAACGGTCGCCGGCGCCGGCGCCCACGGGGTCGAGGGCGGCGAGCTCTTCGGCGAAGTGACAGGCAGTTCGATGCGTGCCCTGCTCGCCGCCCGCGTCGCGCAGCTCGGGTAGCTCTGTCCTGCAGATCTCCCGACCCTGCGAAACCGTGCACCGGGGGTGGAATGCGCATCCAGGTGGGGGCGTGATCAGGCTCGGCGGTTGGCCCGGAATCGGCTCGAGCCTCTGCTGATCCACATCGAGCTTGGCGAGGCTCTTCATCAGTCCGATCGTGTAGGGGTGGCGCGGCGAGTTGAAGATCTCGAACACGTCGCCGTTCTCCACGACCCGACCGGCATACATGACGACGACGCGGTCGGCTAGCTCGGCGATGAGCCCGAGATCGTGGGTGATCAGGACGATCGCGGCATGGGTCTCTCGCTGCGCAGTACTGAGGACTTCGACGATCTGCGCCTGGATCGTCACATCGAGCGCGGTCGTCGGCTCGTCGGCGATGAGCACGCTCGGGTTGTTGGCGATCGCCATCGCGATCATCGCGCGCTGTCGCATTCCGCCCGAGAACTCGTGCGGGTACTGGTCGACACGTCGCTCGGCGAACGGCACTCCGACGAGCTCGAGCAGCTCGATCGTCCGCTCGCGGGCGGCCTTTTCGCCGATCTCGGAGTGATGCACCATGATCGCCTCCGAGATCTGATCGCCGATCGTGAACACGGGATTGAGCGACGTCATCGGGTCCTGGAAGATCATCGCCATCTCCCCACCCCGGATGTCGCGCAGCCGCTTCTTCGACATCTTGAGCATGTCGTCGCCCTTGAAGATCGCCTCGCCGCTCGCGATGCGTCCCGGCGGTGTCGGGATGAGACCGAGGATCGACATCGTGGAGACGCTCTTGCCCGATCCCGACTCCCCCACGATGCCGAGCACCTCGCCGGCCTGGAGATCCCAGCTGACGTCGGTCACTGCGTGGACGACACCGTCCTCCGTCGCGAACTCGACAGTGAGGTTGCTGACGGAGAGAACGGGCTCAGCCACGGATTCTCTGCTGCGGATCGAGCGCGTCGCGTAGGCCGTCGCCGACGAAGTTGACGGCAAGGGCGACGAGCACGATCACGAGACCGGGGAACGTCACGAGCCACCAGGCCGAGAACCCCTGCACCTCACCGTCGGCGATGAGCTTGCCGAGGGCCGGAGTCGGCGGCTGGACGCCGAACCCGAGGAACGAGAGCGCGGCCTCGATGAGGATGGCGGTTGCAATCAACAACGTCATCGTGACGACGATCGGACCGACGGTGCTTGGAAGCATGTGGCGGAACATGATGCGTAGGTCTCCCGCACCGGACGCCTTCGCCGCTTCCACGAACTCCTTCTCGCGAAGGGAGAGGAACACCCCGCGCACGATCCGCGCGAGCGTCACCCAGAGGAGAAGCGCCAGAATGATCCCGATCCGGTAGGGCTTGCCCTGACCGAGGTACGCGGAGAGCACGAGCAGCACGGCGAGGAAGGGCACCACGAGGAGAAGATCGACGAGGCGCATCAGCAGGTTGTCCACCGCACCTCCGTAGTACCCCGATATCGCCCCGACGATCGTGCCGATCACCGTCGCGAGGGTCGCGACGAAGAGCGCCACCCAGAGCGAGGTTCGGAGCCCGAAGATGACGCGGCTCAGATAGTCGCGCCCGAGCTCGTCGGTTCCGAACAAGTGCCAACCCTGGAACGTGGGGCCTTGCACGATGTGCTCGAAGTCGAACTCGTCGTACGCGTACGGAGCGATCTGGTTCGCGAAGATCGCGACGAGGCCGGCGAAGATCAGGAAGATGAGGCTCGCGACCGCGAGCCGGTGCCGGAAGAAACGCATACGGGCGTACGTCCACTGACTACGAGCCTCGACCTCGAGGCCACTCTGGTAGCTGAGCTCGAGGTCGGATGGTCCGAGGCTGTCACTGGCCGCCGCGCCGCCGCCGACACCCGCCCCCGCCGTGCCGGGAGCAGGCGTATGCCCGAGTGTGTTCCCCACGAGACCGACGTTTTCCGGCTGGTCGGGCGGCCGACTATGTCCCATGTGCTCAGTCAAGGCGAACGCGGGGATCGAGCCAACCGTACGCGACGTCGGCGATGAGGTTGAAGAGGATGACGAATACCGCAGTCACCATGAGAAATGCCATGACCGGATACGGGTCGCCGCCGTTCAGGCTGTTGATGAAGAAGAGGCCCATCCCGTCGAGGGCGAAGATCGTCTCCGTGACGATTGCGCCGCCCAGGAGAGCGCCGAAGTTGAGCGCGACCAGGGTGACGAGCGGGATCAACGCGTTCCGGAACGCGTGTTTCATCGTGACGCGCCGCTCGTTGAGCCCCTTCGCACGTGCCGTGCGAACGTAGTCGGCGTTGACCACTTCGAGCATCGAGGCGCGCATGAAGCGCGAGTACGTCGCGATGCTGGCCACCATGAGGACGATGATCGGCAGTCCGAGGTGCTGCACGCGGTCGATGAAGAAGTGGAAGCCGTGACCGGGGTCGACGGAGTTCAGGCTCGCGACGTAGAAGATCCGGACGTCGAACCATAAGTAGATGTTCACGAAGAGCACCTGCAGCATCAACGCGAGCCAGAAGACGGGTATCGCGAGCCCGACGAAGCTGAACGTGGTCGCCGTGTAGTCGAAGACGCTGTACTGACGTAACGCCGAGTACACGCCGATGAAGACGGCGATGAGGACCGCGAGCAACTCGGCCACGATGACGAGCTGGAGGGTGTGGACCAGCGCGCGCTTGAGGCGTGGCCAGATGGGCAGGTCGGTCACGGTCTCGTTGCCGAACTTTCTCGTCGTCACGTCCCGGACCCAGTAGCCGTAGCGCACATAGATCGGCCGGTCGAGGTGTTTGCGCTCCTCGATGTTCTGGATCGTCTGCCTGGAGATGTTCGGCTGCATCTTGAGGAAGCCGAGTGGGCTCGTCACGAGGTTCATGCCCCAGAAGACGAGGATGCTCGCCGCGAAGAGAACGACGACGCTGTAGAGCAATCTGCGGATGACGTAGGTGAGCACGGTCTACGCTCCTGATCTTAGAACGTCGTCCCGCCCCCGCCGAGTGGCGGGGGCGAGACTGGACTATGCGGGCACTAGGCCCCCACTTCGAGCAATGGCCTTCCTACTACGAGGTCGTGGACCAGGTCTCGGCGTTCCACGTCGAGCCCTGCTGGGTCGGGTTCAGGATCGGTCCCTTCACCTTGACCGCGTTGAGCAGGTACGCCGGTCGCGAGAACACCGGGATCGAGTAGACGTCGTCCGCCAGCATGACCTCGCTCTTGTGCAGGAGGTTGTTCCTGTCCGTGGGGTCTGCCGTGAACGCCGCCTTCTTGAGCAGCGCCGTGGCCTTCGCGTCGCACGAGTTGTTGTAGTTCTGGTCGCCGCCACAGCCACCGATATCGGCGAAGGTCGCGGGGCCAGTGGGGCCACTGAGGAACGTGAACAGCACGATCTGCCAGTCGCCGGAGGTGAGCGTTCCACCGCCGAAGAGCACGGCCGGCGAGATGAAGCGAGGCGTTATCTCGATGCCGACACTCTTGAGCTGCTTCTGGATGATCTCGAACGTCAAGGCCCGGAGCGGGTTACCCGACGTCGTCGTGAACGCGAAGGAGAGCTTACCGACGTTGGGGCAACTGAAGATGTTCGAGTTCCCGGCCGTCGGCTTGTCCGGCCCTCCGGTGCAGCCGTTCTTCTTCAGCAGAGCGATCACGTTCTTCTGGCTGAACTTCCACCTCGCGTACGGCGATGCGTATGCGGGCTCGAACGGCTTGTAGATGTTGCTCTGCAGGACGGGCAGGTTCTTGACGTTCTGCACGAGCCCCGTCTTGATGTAGAGCACGTTGCGGATCTGGGCACGGTTGATGCCCTGGATGAACGCCTGCCGGACGTACTTCAGCTTCAGTGCGGGATGCGCCTTCGCACCCTGCTGGAAGTCGATGTGCTCCCACTGATAACCGGAGCCGGCTTGAACCTTGAAGCTCTTGTCCTTGTAGAAGTCGACGATCTGGATCTGCGGCTGCGGCTCGACGACGTCGCCCTCACCGCTCTTCAGCGCCTGGAACTGCGAGGCACCCGCGATGTACTTGAAGACGATCCGGTCGACCTTGGCCTTCTGTCCCGCCGCGAAGGCCGGGTTCCGCACGATCGTGAGCTGCGTACCCTTCTGCCAGCTCCCGAACTTGAACGGGCCGCTGGAGATGTCGATCGAGTCCGACCAGAGCTTGTTGAAATCCTGACCCACCACCTTGTGGGCAGGCATCGGGCTTCCGGCCAGCAGGACGTCCCAGGCGGCGTACGCCCGCCCCTTCTTGAACGTGACGACGACGGTCTTCCCCTTCACTGCGACCTTCGCGATGTCCTCCCAACCTGCACGGGAGACGATGTCGAAGTTCGGATTCATGATCGTCTTGTAGGTCGCAAGGAAGTCAGCGCCGGTGACCGGCTTGCCGTCACTCCACTTCGCGCTGTCCTTGTACGTAAAGGTGGCCTTGAGCGGCTCCTTCTGCAGGAGCTTCGGGTTGGCCGTAAAGAGGTACGGGACGAGCTCCACCTTGTTGTTGTAGATCGAGCCCCCCGCGAGAATCGGGTTCATGACCAGTGAGACGGTGTAACCGTTGCCCTCAGCAAGGTAGTTGTTGAGGATCCCCGGCTCCTGGTCGTGAATGATCGTGACTGTCCCGGCCGACGGACGATCTGTCGTCGCCGTCGCGGACGGACCGATCACGAGGCTCGCGACGAGCACGACAAGGCCCGTCAAGAGCAAAATCGATCGCTTACGCATGTACACCCTCCATCCGAGTGGTCTCCTGCGATTGCTTGCCATGTCGGGAGGTGCCTCGGGAACGCGTGGACAGGACGGCACACATCGAGCCGCGCAGTCGTCGACGAGTCGACCCAGATACCTCAAGCGCCATGATCAAGTGCAGGATCATAATGCTGTGACGTTCTGGATCGCATTTCGTTAGAAGGGACGAAAAAGTGCTTTCTCCACGAGGAAATGAGCGCCGGGACCCCGGCTTCAACATGGCCACTGACGATGCCGCCCGAATGGTTGCCGAGGTTGGACCCATCCTCGAGCGAGCGGCTGGCGTAGCGTGGTACGAGCAGCACGGAAGCGACGTCGACCTGGCCGCACTGACGCTCTGCAGGATTCGCCGTGCGAGCGCTGGGGAACGCGGAGGCCCGCAGCGTGGTGACGAGGTCGTCCGCGCCGTGCTCTCGGATGCCAGCCCCGAGGTCCTCGTCTGGCTGGCAAGTCGGGCGATCTCGTACATGGACGAGAGCGGATTCCCGGAAGCCGTCGAGATCTGGTTCCCGGACCCCGTCGAGTAGGCGTAAGCCGGGTAGACGTCAACGATCGCGGCGCCGCAGGAGGAGCGCCAACGGCACGAGCGCTGCGGCGGCGCTGTACGGCGCCAGCGGGACCCGCGCCGTTTGGTCACCACGCACGACCGAGGGACCTGATCCCAGCAGCTGTCTGGCTCTTGCACTTGCTGCCTCGACGTCTCCCTCTCCGTAGACGCTTCCGCCGATGGATGTGGCAATCCCCTTGAGGACGGCACGGGCGGACGGGTCGGCGCGGTACTGAGGTTCAGGCGCTCCGCGCGAGAATACGCGCTCGCCCGAGTGCCAGAACTGCACGAAGATCGTGTCGATCGCCGGATGCTCCCGAAAGAGCGCCGCCAGACGTGCTCCGGCGACGGGTTGTGTCTCACCGTCGGTCAGCACGATGACGAGCCGCTTGCCGGCACCGGGGGCGAAGTAGCGCTGCGTTCGAATGGTCGCGAGCGCGTCGAGCCTCGTAACGCCGGTCGCGATGCTCGATCGCGGCGGCGGCTGCTCGATCCCGACCGAGCGATCGAGCGTTGCCTCGAACACATCGGCATCGATGCTCGGGAAGAGGTGCGGGAGCACGCGATCCGTGAGCGACGCGATACCCACCGGAACATCCGAGAGCGACGAGCGGATGTCCCGAGCTGCCTCCTTCGCCCGCTCGATGCGCTTGGGCGACCCCGTGTCGCCGCGCGCCAGCATGGAGCGGGAGATGTCCAGCACGATGAACGCCTGAGCGTCGGTACGTGTCCGGAGTGTCTTCGACTGCTCGATCACCGGCTGGGCGGCGGCCGTCCCGAGGAGCAAGCCGGCTCCGAGCACGCACGCGAGCACGATCGCGACCCGGCGGAACGGAGGCTCGCCGAGACCAAGAGTGCCTCGCACGCGGCGAGCACGCCTTCGTACGAGGAAGAGCGCGACGACGGGGGCGAGCACCCCGAGGGCAAGGAGAGCGCCGAGCGGGGTGAGGAAGACGAGGCTCGTGGCCATCTCCTAGTACCCGCTGCCCGGCTGTCCGGCTCCAGCGCCCTTGGCACCGCTTCCTCCGGGGGAGGGGTTGAGCCCGGCGGCGCCTTCCGTCAACTGGACGCCACTCGCTCGCTGGTACGCGAGCTCGAGGTTGTACTTCGCATCGTCGTTCGCCGAGTCGAGCGCGATCGCACGCTGCAGGTTGGCGATCGTGCTCGAAAGCAGCGCACCGCGGCCTTCCGTCTCCGTGATGAGCCGGGCGAGCCCGAGCACGCCGAGGAGGCCTGCTGCTCGGGACCGACGCGAGGGATCCGGATCGGCTGCGAGGACAGCTTCGAGCCGGGCCTGCGCTGCGTTTCGGAGAAGGGCGAACTCGGGATCGGAGATCGAGACGGTCGGATCGTCGAGACGTGAGACGCGCAAAGCGCGCACGGCCAACCTGAACTCGACGTCGTCGTTCGTGCTGAGCACGGCTCTCGCGGCGCCGAGCGGCACGATCTCGTGTGCGTTCCAGAGCGTCTCGGTTCCCGCGCTCGCCCGGTAGTGCACGTCTCCGGAATCGACCGCGTCGCGCACACGCGCGACGTCGATCGCGAGCAGGACGAGGAGAACCGCCAGCGTCAGGCACACGACCGCTCCGATCGCGATCGCGATCCGCTTCACCAGCTCGCGACGGCTCATGGGCTCGTCGATGGGGCCGAGACGGAGTCGGGAGACGTTCACGGTTCCCTCTGCGCCCTTCCGGTGAGCGCCAGCTTGCCGCTGAAGCGCTCGTGGGCCGCCAGCACGAGGAAGAACACGGCTCCGAGTAGCAGGAGTGCGGTCGGGACGTGGCGGGTCGCGACGTTGTCGAGGCCGAGTTGCTGGCCCGTGGCCTGAGGGGCGTTGAACGTGTTCGCGCCGAGCAATCCCTCGAAGATCCGGCGCGCATCGCTCGACGGGCCGAACCCTATGACGCGCAACTCGATCGAGCTGTCGCGGAGCGCGAGCACGGTCCTGGTCAGCGCAGGCACGTCGTCGGGAGCCGTCTCCAGGTCGCTCACGAGCAGGATGGACCCGGAGGTCACCCCGTCGCGTTTGAGCATTCCGTGTGCGAGGTCGAGTGCCGTCGAGATGCGCGTCCCCGCCCGGAACGTCTGCGTCCAGGGGTTCACGGGCGGCCCGAGCGCCGGCGGCACGAGCAGCCTGAGAATCGGCCGAAGCTCCTTCGCAGGGGTCCCGGGCGGGAGCAGTTCGTAGGGACCGTCCGAGAAGACGACGAGACCGATGCTTGCGTTCTCGGCGATGAGTCTCCGGAACACCTTGCCGAGCGCGATGTAGTCCGCGTCGTCGATCGAGAGCGAGAGATCGATGACGATGACGCCTGTCGTGCCGCTCGGGAGGAGGTCGTGCTCGTGCGAGTCGAGATTGCGTGCCGATGCGGCGGCAGCGACAACGAGACAAACCGCCGCCGCCGCGAGCACGAGTCGAAGGACACGGGTGCGCCGGGTCGCCGTGGAAAACGCGTGAGCGTCGGCCGTGTCCACGCCCTCGGGGGGCGGCGAGGCTGGCGGGCCGGAGCGTCTAGGCCACATCTCGCTCCTCCAACGCTTCTTCCTCGTCGACGACTACGGGTAGCGACGACCGAACTCGCGCTGCGAGCCCGGTGGTCTCGTCGATGGGTGGAGCGCCCTCCGACCATGCAAGAACGCGGGCGGTTCGAGCGAGATCGGGGTCACCCCACTCCGCCTGCTCGAGCTCTTCCGCCACGAGCTCGAGAGCACGACGGTGGTCGGATGCGCCGTCCACGCGAATGGACTGCTCGAGGAGGACGAGGGCTTGCTCGAGCGGGGACAGCACGGGCTCCGGGGGACGCTCGGGCTCCGGCTCGGCCAGCGCAACAGGAACGCGCCGTGGCCACACCGCGTATAGGAGGACGACCGCCACGAGCCCGGCAAGCCCGGCCCCGAGGAGGAGGAGCACGATGAGGACGCCCGGCGACAGGCGATACGAAGGCGCGGGAAGCGAGAGCAGATCGGTACGCCACGGCGCCGCGGAGTTGGTTCCCTCGACCGTCACGGTCGAGTAGCGCGAGTAGACGGGCATCGGTGGCCACGCCATTCGGATCGAGCTCTCACGGCGCCCTTGACCATCCGGAGTGGCGAACGTGACTCGAGCGTGCGGGAAGTCGAAGAGCTCGAACCGGCTGGTCGGTGCGCAGGCGCCGGACAGGCACCGGAGCGTGAACGTGGTCCGGACGAAGGCGGTGTCTCCGGCACTCCGGACGACACGCTCGGGAGTGCCGACGACCTCCCAGGGCGAGAAGTCGGCAGCGACACGGACCGAGCCCGGATCGACGCGGCCGGTGTCGACCGTGACGTCCGCCTGTGCGCGAACGGTGTCGCCGAACAGCGCCGCCCTGGGAGCGAAGGTTCCCCTGGCCTCGATCTCGGAGGGGGCGTCGGACGACGCCGCGTCCGCTGACGTTCCTCCTCGATCCCACGTGATAAGGACGACTACGAGCGCACTCGCCACGACCACCGCGGCAAGCGCGACGATGACCAGGAGCGACCGCCGGGCCATTACGTCACGCCCCCACGACGCGCCGCGTTCGGCGGAGGCTGGTCCAGAGAAGGAGCTGCGTCAGAACGTCGGCCTGATCACTCGAGGAGACGACCACGTGGTCGATGTCCAGGAGGCGGAAGGTCTCGAGGAGATCGAACGTGCGCGCCTCGTTGGCCGACCTGCGGGCCGCCGCCTCTTTCCGGGTCAAGCGAACGGGTACGACGCGACCGGTCTGGGGATCTCGGAGCGAGACGACGATCCCGCTGATGTCGGGGAAGCTCTGCTCCCACGTCGGGTCCTGGATGACCACCGGTACGACGTCCCAGCCGTGCTCGAGAGCAGTCAGCCATAGCTCCTGCGAGGCGACGGGGATGAAGTCGGAGAGCACGAAGACGAACGTGCCCGGCGTGACCGCACGGGGGTGTCCGGCCAGATGCTCGACCGAGCGCTCGAGCCAGTCCGAAGGCCCGTCGTACTCGGACGACCAGAGCCGCTGGTCTTGGAGCTCGATCATCTTTCGGTCGCCCTTCGGCTGGCGCCAGTGCGGGTCGCCGTCCGCGTAGTCCAGGTAGCCGACGAAACCGCCCGCTGCACCGGCGCTCGCGAGAATCAGCTCGATGACGCGGCGCGCCGCGAGAGGCTTGTCCAGCCAGGGGAGCGGAGACGCGAAGCTCGACATCTGAGGACGCCGGTCGCACACGATCACGACCTTCGGCGCCTGTTCTGCGAACCGCTCGCGAACGACGAACTCATCGCTCCCTTTCGCGGTGGAGAGCCGGGCAGACGCGGCCCAGTCGATCGCGTCCATGTCGTCGCCCGGACGGTACGGCCTGGATCCGGCGACGTCGGTGCCGGAGCCGCGGTGAAGGCTCCGCATCGTCCCGAAGGAGAGCCCGATGAACCGCCGCCGCGGCACGAGCGGGAAGATCAGCCGGGCGTTCGTCACGCTAGACGCTCTATACGGTGCGCGGCTGCTCGAAGAACGGATCCTCCTCGGAGCCCGGACGCGGTGCGAGCTCGAGACAGCTCCGCTGGAACTCCTCGATCCCCTCGGCCCATCCAGTCGCACGTGCGCGCGCGACGAATCCCGGTGTGAAGACGACGCGGTGAACGAGGACGGGGACGAAGAGCCGCTCGATGTCCTCGGGGACGACATAGCTCCGGCCGTTGAGGAGCGCCCACGCGCGGGCGGCCCGCTCGAGCGCCAGGCTCCCGCGCACGGAGCTCCCGATGACGACGGAGTCCTGCTCGCGCGTCGCTCGCACGAGCTCGACCACCCAGCGGTGCAGGACGTCGTCGACGTACACGTCCTGGGCTGCGGTTCGGACCGTGTGGACCTCGTCGAGGGTGGCGACGGGTCGCAGATCCGCGAGAGGGTGCGAGAACCGCTGCTCCACGAGGATGCGGAGCTCGTCGTCGAAGCCCGGGTAACCGAGAGCGGTGCGCAGGAAGAACCGGTCGAGCTGAGCCTCGGGAAGCGGGAACGTGCCTTCGTACTCGATCGGGTTCTCGGTCGCGAGGAGCAGGAACGGAAACGGAAGCTCGCGCGTGACCCCGTCGACGGTCACCTGACGCTCGGCCATCGCCTCGAGGAGCGCCGACTGGGTCTTCGGCGTCGCCCGGTTGATCTCGTCCACGAGCACGACGTTGGCGAAAATCGGGCCGGGCCGAAACTCGAAGTCCCTCGACCGCTGGTCGAATACCGAGAGCCCGGTGACGTCGGTGGGCTGGAGATCGGGGGTGCACTGGATGCGCTGAGGGATCGCATCCTCGATGCTGCCGGCGATCGCCCGCGCGAGCACGGTCTTCGCAGTTCCCGGAACGTCCTCGAGGAGGACATGGCCCTCGCATGCGAGCGCGGTCAGGACGAGTTTGATCTCGTCGCGCTTCCCGTAAACGACGGTCTCGATGTTGTCGACCAGGCGATCGGAGATCGCGCTTGCGATCTCGAAGCGCTCTGGCTCGGACGCATTGGCGACTACCGGCTCCACCGGGCCGATGGTATCCGCCGATACGTTTTGCATCGGGTTAGTCATTGGCGCGCGTCGCCTACTTCTACGCGCGCCGGCCGCGCTTGTTAGTCGTCTGTTAGGTGAGCGCCTCGGCGCCGGCGACCACTTCCAGGATCTCCTGGGTGATCTCGGCCTGGCGCGCGCGGTTCTTGCTCAGCGTCAGCGAGTCGATGAGCTCGCCGGCGTTCTTCGATGCGTTCCGCATGGCAGTCATGCGCGCGCCCTGCTCGGACGCGGTCGACTCGAGCAGCGCGCGGTAGATCTGCGTCTCGAGGTACACCGGGAGCAGCCGCACCATGATCTCCTCCGGCTCCGGCTCGAAGATGAAGTCGCCTCGGAGGACGTCGTCGGCCCGCTCGTCTGCGTCCGTTTCGAGAACATCGGGTGAGATCGGGAGGATGTCCTGCTCCGTCACCCTCTGCGTCAGCGCCGAGACGTACGTGTTGTAGACGAGCAGGACGCGATCGACTTCACCAGTGGTGAAGAGCTCAGCGACGCGGTGCGCGATCGCCTGGGCGTCCTCGTAGGCGGGCCGGTCCGTGAACCCCTGGTACTCGCCCGCCAGCTCACGTCGCCTGAACGTGAGTGTCGACCGGCCCTTCTTGCCGACCGCGACCCACCGCACTCCCTTTCCGTCCGCTTCGAGCGCTCGTTCGAGCGCGAACGCACGCCGCAGAATCTGCGCGTTGAACGCGCCCGCAAGACCGCGGTCCCCCGTGAGCGGGACGATCGCGACGGCCTGCACGTCCTCACGCTGCTCGAGAAGCGGGAGCCGGAGCGACGACGATGCACGCCCCACTCCCGCGATGAGCTCGTTCATCGTCTCCGCATACGGCCGGAGCGCCTTGATCCGTGCCTCTGCTCGGCGCAGCTTCGCTGCCGCGACGAGCTCCATCGCACGCGTGATCTTGCGCGTGTTCCGGATCGACCGGATTCGCCGTTGGAGATCTTGGACAGACGCCATGCTGCTCGGCCGGGGCTAGCCCGCGAGGCCCTTCTCCTCCTCGACGTTGAACCCGTGGAGGAAGCGCTCCAGTTCGGCCTTGAGCTTCTCCTCGGCGTCTTCCCCGAGGTCGCCCGACGAGCGGATCGACTCGTAGACCGTCTTCTCCGTCCGCAGGTGCTCGCGAAGCTCGTCGTGGAAGCGCGGAACCTGGCGAACGGGGATCGAGTCGAGCCAACCGTGCGCGCCGGCGTACAGAGCGGCCACCTGCTCCTCGAGGGGCCACGGCTCGTACTGCGGCTGGTTCAGGGTGGCGACCATGCGCTCGCCGCG
Organism: uncultured Actinomycetes bacterium; assembly: GCA_963734825.1. Lineage (GTDB taxonomy): Bacteria > Actinomycetota > Thermoleophilia > Gaiellales > Gaiellaceae > GMQP-bins7. The sequence goes on from CAVTIQ010000008.1 coordinate 61,307, forward strand.
TCCGAGCACGCTCTGCGTTGCGGCGTCGAGCTCGGAGCCGAACTGGGCGAATGCCTCGAGCTCCCTGTACTGGGCGAGGTCGAGGCGCAGGCGCCCGGCCACCTTCTTCATGGCCTTCGTTTGCGCGTTCCCACCGACGCGCGAGACCGAGACGCCCACGTTGATCGCCGGTCGCACGCCCGAGAAGAACAGCGAGGACTCGAGGTAGATCTGACCGTCCGTGATCGAGATGACGTTCGTCGGGATGTACGCGGAGACGTCGTTCGCCTGGGTCTCGATGATCGGAAGAGCAGTGAGTGATCCGGCGCCGAGAGCGTCGGAGAGCTTGCTCGCACGTTCGAGCAGCCGCGAGTGGAGGTAGAAGACGTCGCCGGGAAAGGCTTCGCGGCCCGGAGGCCGGCGGAGAAGCAGCGAGAGCTGTCGATACGCATCCGCGTGCTTCGAGAGATCGTCGTAGATCACGAGCGCGTGCTTGCCCGAGTACATGAAGTACTCGCCGATCGCGCAGGCCGCGAACGGGGCCATCCACTTGATCGGAGCGGCCTCGTGGGCGGGCGCCGACAGGACGACGGTGTAGTCCATCGCGCCGGCGTCTCGCAGCTTCTCCACCACCTGGGCAACGGTCGACCCCTTCTGACCGACCGCGACGTAGATGCAGATCATGTCTCCGCCACGCTGATTGATGATCGTGTCGACCGCGATGGCCGTCTTGCCGGTCGAGCGGTCGCCGATGATCAGCTGGCGCTGGCCGCGGCCGATCGGCGTCATTGCGTCGATGGCCTTGACGCCGGTCTGCAGCGGCTCTTTCACGGGCTGGCGCTGGATGACCCCGGGCGCCTTGAACTCGAGCGATCGCCGCTCCGCCGCCTCGATCGGGCCGAGGCCGTCGAGCGGCTCACCCAGCGGGTCGATCACGCGGCCGAGCAGCGCCTCGCCGACAGGAACGCTCATGACCTCGCCGGTGCGCCGCACCGGCTGGCCCTCCTTGACCAGCTGCCACTCACCGAACAGCGCGACGCCGACGTTGTCCTCCTCGAGGTTGAACGCGATCCCGGTGACGCCGTGCTCGAGCTCGAGTCGTTCGAGGGCGACGCAGTTCTCGAGGCCGTGGACGCGTGCGATGCCGTCGCCGAGCTGCAGGACAGTGCCGACCTCGCTCAGGTCCGTCTCCACGTCGAACTCGCGGATGCGGTCCTTGAGGATTGCGGTGATCTCTTCGGGGCGTAGCTTCACTCTCGGCTCCTTCGGGGTCGGTTCGGGGTGCTCAGTTCGCGGTTGCAAGCTCGCGCCGGAGCCGCTCGAGGCGGCCTCGGATGCTGCCGTCGGCGCGGAACGAGCCGACCTGGAGAACGATTCCGCCGACGAGCGACTCGTCCACGGAGCGTGTCGCGTCGACCGTTCGGCCCGACGCGCGCTCGATCGTCTTGATGATGGACTCGGACTCGGCCTCGGAAAGCTCGTGCGCGGTGGTGAGCTCGACAGCAAGGCGGTTCTGGGCGCGGGACACGAGCGCCGCGAACTCCTCGTTCATCACGCGGAGCTCGCTCGCGCGGCCCTTCTCCGCTGCGAGGCGCACGAAGTTGCGGACGAGCTGGTCCGAGCCCGCGCAGATCTCATCGAGCACCTCGGCCTTCGCGGCAGGATCCACCTGCGGGTTGCCGAGGAAGGCTCCGAGCGAGGGCACCTCGTCGAGCGCGCCGGCGAGCGCCGCAAGGTCCGCCGCGACGCCATCGACACGTCCCTCCTCCTGCGCCGCCTCGAAGAGCGCGCGGGCATACATGCGTTGCGCCACTGCCACGCTAGGCCGGCTCCTGCTCCAACGCGGAGAAGTCGAGCTCCGCGATGGCCTCGTCGATGAGTCGCCGCTGATCCTCGGCGTCGAGCACCTTGCCCGTGACACGCGCGGTCGCGGCGAGCGTGAGCTCCGCAACTTCCGAGCGGATCTGGTCGAGCGATCGCGCCGTCTCCGCCTCGATCTGGCGCTTCGTCTCCGCCAGGCGCCGCTCGCGCTCGGACTCGGCCTCCTGCTTCACGCGCTCGATCTGCGCATCGCCGACCTTCCTCGCATCCGCGAGGATCTCCGCGGCATCACCCTTCGCGCTCGCGATCAGCTCGCGGTGCTGCTCGAGCAGGGCGCGGGCCTCCTCGCGCGCGTTGTCAGCCTCTTCCACCGACTTTCGAATGCGCTCCCGGCGCTCGTCGATGGTCTTCTGGATCGGGCCGAAGGCATACCGCCGCAGGACGAAGAACGTGATCCCGAACGCGATCAGCGTCCAGATCATGAGGCCAGGGACGACCTCGATCAGGCCGGATGCGAAGACGTTCGGCATCTCAGACGAGAACGTACGCGAGCAAGCCGCCGATGAGGCCGTAGAAGACGACGGCCTCGGTCAGCGCGAAGCCCAGCCACTGGATCCCCTGCAGCTCGCCGCGCAGCTCGGGCTGGCGGGCGACTGCCTGGATCATCGAGCCGAAGATGTTGCCGATGCCGACGCCGGCGCCGAGCGCGCCGAGGCCGATGCCGAGCGCGAGTGCGATCGCCTTGCCGGCGTCCGCACCGTCCTCGGCTGCGGCGAGGAAGAAGAACGAGGAAGACATCTGGAAGAACCCTCCTTAGTGATCCGGCTCGATGGCCGAGCCGATGTAGATGGCTGACAGGGCGGCGAAGATGTAGGCCTGGATCGAGACGACGATGAGGACTTCGAAGAGGTAGAAGACCGCGGCTGCAGGGACCGCGACGATCGACAGGAACACGTTCTCGAGCACGATGATCAGTCCCACGAAGGTGAGGATCAGCATGTGGCCCGCGAGCATGTTCGCGTAGAGGCGCACCGAGAGGCTGATGAGCCGCATGAACTGACCGAGGATCTCGAGCGGCACGATGAGCACGAGCATCGGCTTCGGCACCTCCGGGATCCAGCTCTTGAAGTAGTTCCACGAGCCGTTCTCCCGGATCCCCTCGACATGTGTGAATGTCCACGTCATCAGCGCGAGCGCGAGCGTGACCGACAGCGTCGAGGTCGCGGCGAAGATCGCGAGCGTCGGCACCTCGACCCCCCAGATCGTCACCTTCTCGTCCGAGAGCGGCAGGGGGATGAACCCGAGGATGTTGACGGTCCAGATGAAGATCATCAGCGTGGCGCAGTACGGAAACCAGCGTGCGATCGCACGTGTCGGGAGCCCCTGCTCGGCTACCGATACCTGCGCGATCTCGTAGATCGTCTCTCCGAGCGCCTGGCGTCGGTTCGGCTCGCGTCCGACCTTGACCCGCATGAACACGATCCCGATGAGACACGAGCAGAGCGCTCCGAGCAGGAGGTAGGCGACCGCCTTGTTGATCGACATGTCGATCGGCCCGATGTGAATCGGGATCCACGCGTGCAGGTCCCACTCCTCGGAGATGAATGCGCCCTTGTCCTCTTCCTCGTTGGACGCCGCGAAGGCGACCGAGGGCAGCACGAGCGAGAGGCCTAACAGGAACACGATGAGTCGCTTCACGCGCGGGTCTCCGAGCCGAAGTACGTCGTGAGGCCGACTGCCAGCTCGATGGTGAACGCGAGGGCGTAGAGCAGCGCGGCGGCGAGGCCGACCGACTCGTCGGAGACGGTCACCGCCACGAGCGGTACCCCGACGAGAAGCGCGCGAGAAGTTGTCCCGATGCCCCGCATCCCTGCGGCGGCGAGGTTATCCGGGTCATTCGAGAGACGCGTCAGTAAAAGCGAAAAGAGGAGTGCTGCGGTCCAGAGCACGGCCGCGAGGGCCCAGCCGCCAAGTGGCCAGCCTGCGACGGCGAAGACGGGAAGAGCCAGGACGATCACGCTCCCGCCTGCAAGGACCGGAGCCATCCGACTCGGGACCGGACGGGGAGTCGAGAACATCCCGGTGCTTGCGGGATCCCTCGTGCTCATGCCGTCTCCTGCCGCGAATAGACGAGGTAGACGACGAGGACCGAGAGCGGGATACCGACCACGGCGCCCACGAGCAGGCCGATGCTCCAGGAGCCGACGGCCCAGCCGAGGAGGGCGCCGACGAGCATCGCAGCGCAGACCGTGCCGAGAAGCAGGCCCGATGCAGTTGCGAGCGAGTTTGGAGAGGAGGCGGCGGCCGGGTTCATCGCCGCGGGGAGCATACCAACCGCCCGAATGCTTGTAACACCATTTTCCCGCTCTACGTAGCCGAAATCGACCAAGTTCGTTACACAGATCCGGGCGGTCGTCGCTACGCGGTCATGCGGTCGCGCGCCTCTGCGGCCTCACGCTCACGGCGACGGATGCGCGGATTCGCGAGCTTGACGATCTCGAGCAGGTACACGACGTACACGGAGAACGCCAGCGCGAAGAGCCCGATCCCGACGACCGCGAGCGTCTGCCAGAGATGCCATTCTCCGCCCTCCCGGAAGGGGACGAACCGCGTCGCGAGCGCTGCGCCGGCGAGGCTCGCGCACCAGAGCCACATCGTCACCGCCGCGCGGCGCTGCGAGAAACCGATGTTGAGGAAGCGATGGTGCAGGTGGCTGCGATCCGCGCCGTAGATCGGCTGCCGGTACTTGAGTCGCCTCGCCACGACGAACGACGTGTCGACGATCGGCACCGCGAGAACGAGCAACGGCAGTAGCAGCACCACCGTCGACGCCGTCTTGAGCAGGCCCTGAATGGAGATCGACGCGAGGATGAAGCCGAGGCAGAGTGCACCCGAGTCGCCCATGAAGATCCGCGCGGGGAAGAAGTTGTGGCGCAGGAACCCCACGCACGCCCCCGCGACGATGGCCGAGATGATCGCCGCATCGGCCTTCCCGAGGGAGAGAGCGAGGATCGCGTAGGTCGAGCCCGCGATCGCGCAAACACCAGCCGCGAGCCCGTCCATGCCGTCGAGGAAGTTGACCATGTTCATGACGGCGACGATCCAGAAGATCGACAGTGGGACTCCAAGCCACGCGGGCACGTCGATGACGCCGAAGAACGGGAACGTGACGTGATCGATCCACACCCCGAACGCGACCGGTATCGCGGCTGCGAAGACCTGTCCGACGAGCTTCGTGGGCGGGGCGAGCCCGCGGAAGTCGTCCACCGCGCCGACCACCGTTGCGACGGCGGCACCGAGCAGCACGCCGCGCATCTCATCCGAGAGGTCGAGGAAGGCCAGGGACGGGACGATGATCCCGAGGAAGATTGCGAGGCCGCCGAGCCGCGGGATGGGACGTCGGTTGAGCCGACGAGAGTCGGGTCGGTCGACGGCTCCGAGCATCCTCGCCATCCCACCCACCGCCGGAGTCAGGAGAACGACGATCCCGAACGCGATCGCCGCTCCATAGAGAACCTCGGGCGTCGCTTTCAGCTCGTCGAACACGACTCGCTACTTCGTTCCGTAGAGCCGGTCGCCTGCGTCCCCAAGCCCCGGGAGGATGTAGCCCTTCTCGTTCAGGCCGCGGTCGACCGCGGCGACGACAATCGCGACCTCGGGATGATCGCGATGCACGCGCGCTATGCCCTCGGGCGCGGCGATGAGGGCGATCAGGCGGATGGACGTCGCACCGGCTCGCTTCACGGTCTCGATTGCGGCGGCAGTCGAGTTGCCGGTCGCGAGCATCGGGTCCAGGAGGATGACGTCGCGATCGGCGATGTCGCCCGGAAGCTTCACGTAGTACTCGACCGGCTCGAGGGTCTCCTCGTCTCGGAAGAGGCCGATGAAGCCGATACGCGCGCCCGGTACGAGCGAGAGCACGGCGTCGAGCATGCCCACACCCGCGCGCAGGATCGGGCACACGGCGACCTTCTTCCCGGAGATCCTGCGAGCGGCCATGCGCTCGAGCGGCGTCTCGATCTCGACCTCCTCGTCGGCGAGATCCTTGGTCGCCTCGTAGGTGAGCAAGAGCGTCAGCTCGTTGACCAGCTGACGAAACATCTGGGTCGTCGTCGTGACGTCCCGCAGCAGCCCGAGCTTGTGCTGGACGAGCGGATGCGCGACGGCCGTGACCTGGCTCGTCGCGGACGTCTCGGCAGGACTGGTCATCGCATCGTCCCTATCCCGCGCCGTCGCGCTCGTACGCCGTGTACCCGCGGAAGCCCGGGTACAGAGGCCGTTCTGCGCAGATCCGTGCACTGCGCGCCGCGAGCTCCGCAAAATCTGCGTCGGGCCGGAGCGCTTCGCAGATGACGAGACCGACCATGCGGACGTCGTCCTCGTCGAACCCTCGCATCGTCACTGCCGGAGTGCCCAGGCGGAGCCCTGACGCGACAGTCGGCGGCCTCTCGTCGAACGGGATCGTGTTCCGGTTCGCGGTGATGCCGACCTCGGCGAGTCGCTCCTCGGCGTCCTTACCGCTCCATTGCGTCGAGCGGAGGTCGAGGAGGATGAGATGGGTGTCGGTCCCTCCGGTGAGCACCTCGAGACCGCCCTCCTGAAGCGCCTCTGACAGCGCATCCGCATTCGCCCGCACCCGGCGCTGGTACTCCCGGAACGCCTCGGAAGCGGCGATCTTGAAGCAGCCGGCCTTCGCGGCGATCACGTGGTTCAACGGGCCACCCTGCATCCCGGGGAACACCGCACGGTCCAGCGCCGTGGCGTGCTCCTCTTTGCAGAGGACGAAGCCGGAGCGCGGCCCCGCCAATGTCTTGTGCGTCGTCGAGGTGACGAAGTCGCAGTCGGGAACCGGGTTCGGATGGATTCCTGCGGCTACGAGCCCCGCGAAGTGGGCCATGTCGCAGAGCAGGTACGCGCCCACCTCGTCGGCGATCTCGCGGAACCGCGCAGTCTCGACCGTCCGCGGGTATGCCGAGCCTCCGCACACGATGAGCCTCGGCCGGTGCTCCTTCGCAAGGCGGAGCACGTCGTCGTAGTCGACGAGGTTCGTCTCGCGCGATACGCCGTAGTGCGCGATCGTGTACAGCCGCCCTGAGAAGTTGACCTTCAACCCGTGGGTCAGGTGGCCGCCGTGCGAGAGCGCGAGGGAGAGGATCGTGTCCCCGGGCTCGAGGCATGCGAAGTACACGGCCATGTTCGTCTGCGCTCCGGCATGCGGCTGGACGTTCGCGTGCTCGGCATCGAAGAGGGCCCTTGCGCGGTCGATCGCCAGCTGCTCGATCTCGTCGACGACCTCGCAGCCTCCGTAGTACCGGCGGCCCGGATACCCCTCGGAGTACTTGTTCGTCGGGATGCTGCCGACCGCTTCGAGCATCGCCGGCCAGGTGAAGTTCTCGGACGCGATGAGCTCGATCTCGCCGCGCTGTCGCTCGAGCTCGCGGCCGAGCAGCTCGGCGATCTCGGGATCCACGTCGGCGAGGCTCGCGGTGCGAAGGTCGTCGAACGTGTGCGGCGCGACGGTCACGGCTCGATGCTACTCCGCGGCCTGCGCAGTCAGCGCTGCCTGCACGGCGCGGAGCGCCGCGGAGGCCGACACGGCCCCCTCGCGGAGCACGCGCGGCTCGTCGCCCGTGAGGTCGACGACTGTCGACGGGATGCCCGGAAGCGCTCCTCCGTCGACGAAGACGACCTGCGAACGGATCGCCCCGGGTACGTCCTCGACACTGCTCGGATTCCGCCCTCCGTGGAGGTTCGCGCTCGTCGCGGCGACCGTTCCTACCGCGTCGAGCACCGCTTTGCCGGCGCCTGCCAAGTCCGGAACCCGCACTCCGATCGTGTCCGAACGGCTCGCACCGAGCCACGGGTAGCGCCGCGCCGGGTTCGGAAGAACGAGCGTGTACGGCCCCGGAAGAAGCGATCTCGCCGCGGCCGCAGAGCGCCCATCGAGCTCCGGAATGCACTCGAGCAGCTGGTCGACGGACGTCGCCACGATCGCGATCGGTTGGTCCGGAGCACGACCCTTGACGTCCGACAACCGCTGCACCGACTCCTGCCGGTTCGGGTCGCACACGAGCCCGTACACCGTGTCGGTGGGGATCACCGCAAGCTCTCCGGCACGAATCGCCGACACCGCGGCATCGATTTGACTCACGGCCGGAGACCCTCGACGACACGCTCGCGGCCCGCGAGGTCGCGAGTGACCCGGACCTCGCCGAAACCGAGCCCGCCCAGAAGATCGGCCACGTTGCCTGCGGCAGCGGCCGATACCTCGAGCACCAACGCACCACCACTGCGCAGGACCGCGAACGCGGAGCGCGCGACGGCCTCGGTCGCGCCGTCGGCGACGAGCGCAGCACGCGGCTCCCAGTCTCGGACCTCGGGCTCCAGAAGCTCGATCTCGGCCGGCGACACGTACGGCGGGTTCGAGACGACGAGATCCCACGACGCTCCCGGGAGCCCACCGAAGAGATCGCCTGCCGTGAGCTCGACGTCGAGCCCGGTGAGCAGCGCGTTCTCCCGGGCGACCTCGAGCGCTTCCGGGGACGAGTCGATGCCGGTCACGCGCGCGCCCGGATGCTCGTCCGCGATCGAGAGAGCGATCGCGCCGCTGCCGGTGCCGACGTCGAGGACGCGCGGCTCCTCGGCTCCGGCCAGCAGCGCGAGGCAGCGCTCGACGACGACCTCCGTCTCCGGCCTCGGAACGAGGACGCGCGCATCCACACGAAGCGTGAGCCGCCGAAACCCCCACTCCCCGAGCACGTAGGCGAGCGGTTCGCGACGAGCCCGGCGATCGAGAAGTGACCGAAGCTCGCGCTCCTCGTCCGCCGTGAGCTCGCGGCGGCTCTCCGCATAGAGGCCGGCACGGGTCGTCTGCAGGACATGGGCCAGCAAGAGCTCGGAGTCGACGCGGGGGTCCGGGCAGCCGGCATTCGAGAGCTGCTCGGTCGCGTGATCGAGGGCGTGTGCCACCGTTGCGTCGGTGGGGCGGCGCCGCGCCCCGGCCCTACTCGAGCTCACGGCTCAGACGCCGGCAACTGCGAGCGCCTGCCTCCGGTCCTCGGCCTGAAGCGCCTCGGTGAACTCGCCGAGCTCGCCCTCGAGGATCTGGTCGAGCCGGTGAACCGTGAGCTTGATCCGGTGGTCGGTCAGCCGGTTCTCGGGGAAGTTGTAGGTGCGGATCTTCTCTGCGCGCTCCCCGCCGCCGATCTGCGAGCGCCGCGCCTCGGCGAGCTCGGCCTGCTGCCGCCCGCGTTCGAGCTCGTAGAGCCGCGCACGCAGCACGCGCATCGCCTTCTGCTTGTTCTGGAGCTGCGACTTCTCGTCCTGCATCGCGACCACCAAACCAGTCGGGAGGTGGGTGATCCTCACGGCCGAGTCCGTGGTGTTGACGCTCTGTCCGCCCGGGCCGGTCGAGCGCATGACGTCGATCTTCAGGTCCTTGTCCTCGATCTGCACCTCGACCTCCTCGACCTCCGGCATGACGGCAACGGTGGCCGTGGAGGTGTGGATGCGGCCCTGCGACTCGGTCTCGGGAACGCGCTGCACACGATGCGTGCCGCCCTCGTACTTGAAGACCGAGAACGCGCCGTCACCCTTCACGGCGAAGACGACCTCCTTGAATCCACCCGCCTCGTTCTCGTTCGTCGAGAGCGTCTCCGTCTTGAACCGGCGCCGTTCGGCATAGCGGGTCAGCATTCGGTACACGTCGCCCGCCCAGAGGGCGGCCTCGTCGCCGCCGACTCCGGGCCGGATCTCGACGATCACGTCCTTCTCGTCAGCAGGGTCCTTCTCGACGAGCGCGAGCTTGAGCTCTTCCTCGAGCCGAGAGACCTCGTCCTCGAGCTCCGCTGCCATGCCCGCGAGCTCGGGATCGCCACGTGCATCGTCGAGGTCCGCGCGCGCGCGCCGCCACTCGGTGGCGAGCCGATGCGGGTTCTCGAGCTCCTTCAGGCGGCGACCCGCTGCCGCGCCCTGAATTCGGTCGTTGTACACGGCGGGATCCGCCATCCGCTCCTGCGCCTCTGCGTACGACCGGTCGAGCTCGTCGACGAGGTGTTCGATCGTGCTCATTCAGTGATGGTAGTTCGGCGGCCGATCGCGAAGCAGAGGTCGGTAGAGTCGCCGCGTGACGCCGCACGACCACGGAGCCACACCCCGTCGCGGCGACGTGAGCCCGCACCTACGCCCGACACGGCTCTTCGTCGCGCTGCTCGTCAACGCCGTAAGCGTGTTCGTCGCCGCCTTGATCCTGCCCGGGTTCGACGTCGGGGGATTCTGGGTGGCTCTTCTCTTCGCGTTCATCATCTCTGTCCTGAACGCGATCCTCGCGCCGCTCGTAGGGGCGATACAGCTCCCGTACACCGTCGCGACGTCATTCCTCATGATGCTCGTCCTCGACGCCGCGTTCCTGCTCCTCGCGGACGCGATCACCGAGAGCGCGGTGACCATCGACGGGTTTGGCTCGGCGCTCGTTGCGGCCCTCGTGATCTCCGCTGTCGCGACGGCGCTCGAGGTCGTCGCCGGATCGAACGACGACGACGCTTACACGATCCGCGTTATCCAGCGCATCGCTCGCAAGTCCGGCGAGCGAGTCGTGACGGAGACGCCGGGAATCCTGTTCCTGGAGATCGACGGCCTTGCCAAGCCGGTCCTCCAGCGAGCGATGCGCGACGGCAACGCGCCCACGATGGCACGCTGGCTCGCGGACGACACACACGGCTTCCTCGAGTGGGAGACCGACCTTTCGTCACAGACGGGCGCCAGCCAGGCCGGCATCCTGCTGGGCTCGAACGAGGACATCCCCGCCTTCCGCTGGGTCGAGAAGGAGCGAGGCGTCCTCATGACGTGCTCGGCACCGGGAGACTGCGAGGAGATCGAGCGCCGGCACGCGGGCGACGGGCTCCTCCGCGACGGGGGCGCGAGCCGCGGAAACCTGCTCTCTGGCGAGGCCGATCACGTCATCCTGACGGTGAGCCGAATGGAGGCGGAGAAGGGCACGAACCCCGGCTATCGCGCCTTCTTCTCGAACGGGCACAACGTCACGCGTGCGCTCGTCCTCTTCTTCTGGGAGGTGATCCTCGAGTGGGTCGCCGCGCTGCGCGCGATCAGGCGCGACGTCCATCCCAGGGGACATCGGGGCGGGATCTACCCGTTCATGCGCGGCGCGATGTGCGTGATCGTCCGCGACCTCATCGTGTTCGGCGTCCTTTCCGACCTCATGAAGGGCAGGCCGGCGGTCTACGCGACGTTCTCGAGCTACGACGAGGTCGCCCACCACTCCGGCCTCGAGCGCGCCGACACGCTGGAGGCGTTGCGAAAGCTCGACCAGCAGTTCGGCCGCATCGAGCGAGCGATCCGCTACGCGCCCCGTCCCTACGAGATCGTGGTCCTCTCCGACCACGGCCAGACCCAGGGTGCGACCTTCAAGCAACGCAACGGCTACGGCCTCGACGATCTCGTCGAGCGCTCTCTTGCCTCCGGTGACGTCACGCAATTCGCCGGTGGCGACGAGCAGAGCTCGATGGTCGGCCACGCGGTCGCCGAGGCGACCGGGAAGAAGCAGAAGCGGGCGAAGAACGACGTCTCGGACCGGCAGACGGTCGTCCTCGGCTCAGGCAATCTGGGACTGATCTACCTCATGGACGAGCAACGCCGGCTCACGCTCGAGGAGATCGAGGAACGGCACCCGCGCCTCATCCCCGCTCTTCGGGAGCACCCGCACGTCGGCTGGCTGCTCGTCCGCTCCTCGGAACGGGGCGCACTCGTCCTCGGCGGGAACGGCTCGCACTCCCTCGCCGAGAACACCGTCGAGGGGGAAGACCCGCTCGCGGACTTCTCGCCAACGGCGCACCTCCATCTCGCGCGCACCGACGGGTTCGCCCACGTGGCGGACATCATGGTCGGGAGCTTCTACGACCCGGAGCTCGACGAGGGCTGCGCCTTCGAGGAGCTCATCTCCTTCCACGGCGGCCTCGGCGGGCTCCAGACGCGCCCGTTCATCCTCTACCCGACGTCCCTCCCCGTGCCCGAGGAGAAGATCATCGGCGCCGCTCAGGTGCACGGGCTGCTGAAGAGCTGGCGGCGAGAGCTCGCGGCCAGCGAGAACAGAATCAGCGAGACGTCGCCCGCCTGAAGCCCCCGGCTACTCGCTCCTGATGGAGCTACGCGTGTCGAGAACGATCTCGTGCACGCCGGCGAGAGCCTTCGAGATCGGGCAGTTCTCCTTTGCAGCCTCCGCTGCGGCACGGAACGCCGTCTCGTCCGCGCCCGGAATCTCACCCCGGACCGCCAGCACGATCTTCGTGATGCCCGTCCCCGGGACGAACGTCACGGTCGCTGTCGTCCGTAGCTCGACGGCCGGCGTGTCGGCTTGAGCGAGACCGTGCGAGAGCGCCATCGAGAAGCACGCCGCGTGCGCAGCCGCAAGAAGCTCCTCCGGGCTCGTCAGACCTCCCGACTCCTCGTCGGCACGTGCGGGCCAGGTCACCTCGAGCGGGCCGAACGCCTCGCTCCCGACGTGGTCGATCGTGCCCTTGCCCTCGAAGAGAGAGCCGTTCCAGGTCACGTGCGCGGTGCGCTCAGTCGCCATCGTCTCCTCCTAGGGTCGCCTCGACGGTTACGGTCGCGCTCGCCTTGATGAGCGCGGAGAACGGGCAGCCGGCGTCTGCGGCCTCAGCCGCCTGGGCGAAACCTGCTGCGTCGCAGTCCGGCACTGAGCCTCTGGCCGAGATCGCGGACGACACGATCCGATGACCGAGTCCCTCGACCTCGTCCATCGTGATCCGGCAGTGGATCTCGAGCCGCTCGGGCGGTGTGCCCGCTCGCGCGAGCTCGCCGCCGAGCGAGGTTGCAAAGCACGACGCGTGGGCAGCAGCGAGCAGCTCCTCCGGGCTCGTCTTGCCCTCGGGATCCCCGACACGGGATGCGATCGTGGTCGATAGCTCGAATGCGCCCGAGCTCAGCGCGGTAACGATGCCAGAGCCCCGGGCGACGGACCCTTCCCAGACGATCTCGGCCTCCCGAACGATTCGTGGCATGCGGGGAAAGTACTACCTGACCGGTTAGGCCATGACCTCGACGCGTGTGTCGAGGCGCTGCTCCTCGGGCGACTCGGCTTCCTCACGGTCGCGGACGCTGACGAGGGCACGGATCGAAACCTCGATCTGGTCGTCCGTCGGCTCGCGCGTCGTCAGCCGCTGCAGCCAGAGCCCGGGTGCGAGCAAGGCCATCAGGAGCCGATTGTCACGGTGCTTCCCGGCGAACCGGATCAGCTCGTAGGCGAGCCCTGCGATAACGGGAAGCAGCAGGATGCGACTGAGGATGAGCCAGTACCAGACCGGCCTTCCGACGAACGCGAACACGAAGATCGCGATCACCATCACCCAGAGCAAAAAAGCTGTTCCGCAACGCGGGTGAATCAAGCTGTACTTCTGCACATTCGCGGGAGTGAGCTCGGCACCGGCCTCGAGCGCGTTGATCGTCTTGTGCTCGGCCCCGTGGTACATGAAGACACGCCGGAGATCGGGCAGCAGCGAGATCAGAAGGATGTAGCCGATGAAGACGCTCACGCGAATGAGCCCTTCGACGATGACGAAGAGCTCGGTGGAATCGATCGGGAGGAAGCTCGTGACGAGCGCAGGCCCGACCTTGAACAGCATCAGAGCGAACCCGATCGCAATGACGAACGAGAAGATGATCTGACCACGACCGATCTGGGTCTTGATCTCACCGTGCTCGTCCCGCTCCTGCGAGACGACGTTCGCCGAGATCGCGAGGGCTCTGAACCCGATGGCGAGCGACTCGCCGAGTGCGATGACACCGCGGATCACCGGTACGCGCCACAGCCGGCGTCGCTTCATCGGCGACTCGATGTCGTGCACGACCTCCTCGATGTCGCCCTCGGGGGTGCGCACAGCGACCGCCCAGCTCGACGGGCTGCGCATCATCACGCCCTCCAGCACGGCCTGGCCGCCGTACGACACGCTCATGAGCGAGACCTAGTCGCGGCTCGCGCCGCCGGCCTTCTCGAGGCGACGCTGGAAGCGCTCCACCCGGCCGCCGGTGTCCACGAGCTTCTGCTTCCCCGTGTAGAACGGGTGACACTCAGCGCAGATCTCGACGTGCAGCTCCGCCTTCGTGGATCGAGTCCAGAACTCGTTGCCGCAGGAGCACGTCACGTGCGCGAGGACGTAATCGGGGTGGATTCCAGTCTTCATCGGCCCGCCAGGATATCAGCGGCGGTCGCCGCGGCGACGTTCCCGCCCGAGACCACGCAAACGATCCGCTCACCGTCGACCTTGCCGGCAAGCACTGCGGCCACGGCGGCGGCTCCGGCAGGCTCGCAGGCGAGCTTGGCCCGCTCGTAGACGAAGCGGAATCCGACCTCGATCTCCTTCTCGGTGACGAGAACCGGTGCGATCCCGAGCGTTCGGAACACATTGGTGGCTATAGCCCCTGCGAAGGGAGCGTTCAATCCGTCGGCGATCGAGCGCGCCTCGACTCTCGTCGATTCGCCGGCTGCAACAGCTGCAGCGAGCGCACGCGAGGACTCGGGCTCGACGGGCACGACGCGAACCCCCGCCTCCGAGACGGCGGCTGCCACGCCCGCGCTCAGTCCGCCTCCCCCGCACGGAACGACGATCGTCTCTACCGAGGGCACGTCCTCGAGGATCTCCAACCCGACCGTGCCCTGTCCCGCTACGACGAGCTCGTCGTCGAAGGGGTGGACGAGCACACGACCCGTCTCGGCCTCGAGTTCGGCGAGCCGCTCGAACACGTCCCCCGGGCCGGTCGCCTCGACATCCACCGTCGCGCCGTATGACTTTGCGGCACTGAGCTTGAGCTCGCTCGCGCCCTGGTACATGACGACGAGCGCGTCGATCCCTTCGAGCGCGGCGCCGAAAGCGAGGGCGGCGGCGTGGTTCCCGGCCGAGGCGGAGATGACTCCCCGCGCCTTCTCGGCCGGCGTGAGCGACGCGAGCTTCGTCAGCACACCGCGCGGCTTGAACGACCCGGTTCGCTGGAGGAGCTCCGCCTTGAGGAATGCGTTCGGGCCGAGTGTTCGGCACGACAACGTCGGAGTCCGGTGAAGACGGCCGACGAGCCCCGACGCGGCACGCTCCACGTCCTCGCGGCCGACCGGGAGCGACGTCATCGCGCGATCGTACTGCCAGGCCGTAGCCCGACCGCTCGCTGCGGGAGAATGCCCGTCATGGCAACTGCGCCGGCGGAACGCCCGATCCGCCTCGTCGTCCGGGACGACCTCCAGCGCAGTCGACTGACCGTGTTCTTCCGGCTCCTGCTCGCGATCCCCCACTTCGTCTGGCTGTTTCTGTGGGGGATCGCCGCCTTCGTCGTGGCGTTCCTCCTCTGGCTGGCGGTGCTCATCGAAGGGAGAGCGCCCGAGATCCTCCACGACTTCGTTGCGGGCTACGTCCGCTATGCGACCCACGTCGCGGCATACGTCCTGCTCGCAGCAGATCCGTACCCCGGCTTTCGCGGTCGCCCGGGGTACGTGATCGACGTCGAGATCGCGCCTCCCGAGCGGCAGAGCCGCTGGACGGGATTCTTCCGGCTCGTCCTCGCCCTCCCTGCGCTCCTTCTGGCCTCGGCACTCGGCGGCGGGTTCTCCACGGGCAGCTCGAACCAGGTGACCTGGGGGTTCTCGAGCGGGACCGATGAGCGGACCGCGACGTACGCGTACTCGATCGGGGGAGTCGCGTCGGCAGCGGCATTCCTGGCGTGGTTCTTCATCGTCGCTCGCGGCCGGGCTCCCAGAGGGATCCGTGACCTGATCGCATTCGCGATCGGCTACGGGGCACAGGCTGGTGGCTATCTCCTGCTCCTGACGCCGCGGTATCCGACGTCGGATCCCAGCCTCGCCGAGCCGTACTCCGGGCTACCCGAGCACCCGATACGGATCGTCGTCACCGACGAGCTCGAGCGCTCGCGCATCACCGTGCTCTTCAGGCTCCTGCTCGCGATCCCCCACTTCGTCTGGCTCTTCCTCTGGGCGATCGCTTCGTTCTTCGCGGCGATCGCCGCATGGTTCGCCGCGCTCGCGACCGGCCGCGTCCCAAATGCCCTCCACCGCTTCCTGGCCGCCTACGTCCGGTACGTGACGCATCTGGTCGCCTACATCTATGTCATCGGCCGGAAGTTCCCAGGCTTCACGGGCAAGCAGGGCACCTACGGCATAGACATCGAGATCGACCCGCCGACACGACAGAGTCGCTGGACGATCCTCTTCCGGTTGTTCCTCGCGATCCCCGCCGTCATCCTGGCGAGCGCACTCGGCGGCGTCGCCCTCGCGGTTGCGTTCCTCGGCTGGTGGTATGCGCTCGTCACCGGACGCATGTCGGAGGGCATGCGCAATCTGGGAGCGATGTGCCTGCGCTACAGCGCGCAGACGTACGCGTACGTGTTCCTCGTATCCGCCCGCTATCCATATGCGGCGCCGGTGCTCGCCGGGAAGCCCTTGGCGCACGAGGCTGCCCTTGGAGCCTGGGCCCAGCGAGCCTCCCCTCGAGGCTGGGCCCGTCGATCCTGTGCCCATCGATCCTGGGCCCATCGATCCTGGGCCGGGGGACACATTCTGAGAATCGCGGCGGCGGCAGCGGTCGTCGCCGGGCTCGTCGCGGGAGCCGTCCTGCTCTACCCCACGTCCGTCCCGGACGACCTCGTGCTGCCCGCCGTCGACGTCAATGCGGTATTCGGCGCCGAGCTCGTCGCGAGAGCCGCGCGCTACGAGCGCTTCCTCTACGTGGATTGGGTGCTGGCCCAGATCACGCTGCTCGTCGTCCTCGCGATCTACGCCAAGCGCGGAGTCGCGTTCATGCGCGAGTCGTCGGCAGGCCCGATCGGCACGGGAATGCTGCTGGGAATGCTCGGTCTAGCAATCGTGTGGCTCGTCCGAATTCCGTTCCGCGTCGCCGCCCACTGGTGGGACCGCCGTTACGACCAGACCGACCTGGACTACCTCTCGTGGCTCGTGCAGGACTGGGCAGTGCTCGCGGCGGCCTTCGTCTCGATCTGCTTCGCGCTCGTCATCGTCATGGGCCTGGCGCGTTGGCTCGGCGAACGCTGGTGGCTCCCGGGGGCCGCGGTCTTCGTCGCCATCGCCGCGCTCTTCTCGTTCGCCGTCCCGTATCTCGACTTCGGCACCACGCATCCGCTCCACGACCAGTCTCTCCTCGCCGCAGCCGACCGCTATGAAGGCGAGCTCGGCTTGGCGCACATTCCCCTGCGCGTGGAGGACGTCAGCCAGGACACACAACAGGCGAACGCATATGCGATCGGCATCGGGCCGTCCCGCCGAGTCGTGTTCTGGGACACGTTGCTCCAGGCGCCGTTCACACCAGGCGAGCGAAAGGTGATCCTCGCGCACGAGCTCGGACACCACTCGCGCAACCACCTGCCGAAGGGCCTCGCCTGGTTTGCGATCTTCGCCGTTCCGAGCGCGTGGCTGCTGATGCGCGCGACCCGCAAGCGAGGCGGGATGGGGCAGGCCGAGGCGGTGCCACTCGCGCTTCTCGTCGTAGCCGTCATCCAGCTCGCGGCGACGCCTGCGCAGAGCTACTTGTCACGCCGTATGGAGGCCGAGGCCGACTGGGTTGCGCTCGGCCTGACGCGCGACCCCGACTCTCTCGAGCGGGTCATGGTCAACCTCTCGCACACGTCGCTCGTCGACCCGTCGCCGCCCGAATGGGCGGCGGCCTTCCTCGGAACCCACCCGACTCTCGCCGATCGGGTCGCGATGGCGCGCGCGTGGGCGGCTCGCGAGAAGCCCTGACTAGGTCAGCGTGTACTCAGGCCCGGAACCGCCTTCGGGTGGCGTGAGGCGACCGCCCTTGGCGGTGATCGCACCGCACTGAACGCAGTTCGACGGCGTCACCTCCACGGAGACGAAGCCGTCGCCCAGATCCCGTCCCACCTCGTAGACGTGAGCCGGGCACATCCACTGCCACGCCTCGGCGACCGGGCGCCGTACGCGTGTCGCGACCTTGAGGTGGTTCGGCTGGTCGTCCCGCGTGCGGTTCCCCGATGCGAACACAGACGAGAGCTTGTCGAACGTGTACTTCCCGTCTGGAACGGGATAGCGCCCGGCGCGACCCGTTCGGGTCAGCGGCGCTGCGGCGTTCGCCTCCGTAGGAAGCGGCTTGCCGGGCACGCGCCCCTTCGACACGGTCATCATGCTCGCGAGAGCGCCGCCCACGAAGAAGCCCTTGTCGAAGGCCTGGCGCATGTTCCGCACCTCGTACAGCTCCTTCCACATCGGGCTGTCGCGTAGCGCCTCGTCGTACGAGTCGAGAGCTCCGACCCGGCTCGGAACCTCCCCGCGCTGGAGAGCCCTGAACGCGGCCTCCGCGGCGAGCCTGCCCGACTCGATTGCGTAGTGGATCCCCTTGAGGCGAGGCACGTTGACGAGCCCGGGGCCTTCGCCGACGAGGAGAAGTCCCGGGGCGTTGAATCGGGTGGGCAGCGAGTAGTACCCGCCCTCCGTGATCGTCTTCGCACCCCACGCGACGCGCTCGCCGCCGCGCAGGATCTTCCAGACGAGCCGGTGCGTCTTGAACTCCTGCAGGACGTCGTGGACGGAGAACTCGACGTCGCGCGCCTCGAGCCCCGCGACGAAGCCGACCGAGACGTGGTCGTCGCCCATCGGGTAGATGAACGAGCCGCCGAACTCCCCGTAGCCGGCAAACGCCCGGAGCGGCCAGCCCATCGTGTGGATGATCCGCCGCAGCGGGCGCGGTACCCGCCAGACCTCCTTGACGCCGAGCGCCCAGATCTGCGGGTTCTCGCCTCTGAGCCCGAACCGATCGATCGCGGCTCCGGTCAAGAACCCCTGCGTTCCTTCGGCGAGCACGGTGATCCCGGCGACGAGGTCCGAGCCCGGCTCGAAGTTCGGCAGCTGCTCGTCTTGCCGGCCTCGTCCCCGGTCGCCTGTGCGCACTCCGACGACTCGACCGTCGCGGACGAGGAGCTTCGTCGCGGCGCTCTCGGGAAGGACGGTGACCCCGAGCGCCTCCGCCTGCTCGCCCAGAAAGCGCCCGAGCTCGGAGACGGAGACGATGACGTTGCCGTGGTTTCGCATCGTCGGCGGCGCGGGAATCCGCACTGCCGAGCGTCGGGTGAGCATGTACACGGCCTCGCCCGGAACCTCGCCGTACGTCGGGATGTCCGCCATCGTGAGACGCCCTCGAAAGAGGTTGCGAAGGGCGCGCGGGGCCATGACGGCGCCAGAGAGAAGGTGTGAGCCCGGCTGCTTTCCCTTCTCGAGAACCGCGACGGGCACGTCGCCCAGACGCTCCCTGACGTCCGGATGCTCCTCGAGGAGCTGGCCGAGCCTGATCGCACACGCCAGGCCGCCGGGGCCTCCGCCGACGATGAGCACCCCGACCTCGATCCTCTCGTCCGGTGGGTCGGTCGGCGCGCCGACGGCGTCGTTCGACCCGAAGGCCGGGGTGAAGTCGATCGGCCGTGCCATCCGCTCCGCCTACCCGCGCGCTCGAACGAGGTCGGTCAACTTGGGGACGATCTGGTGGAGATCGCCGACGACGCCGAGGTCGCAGAAGTCGAAGATCGGAGCATTCGCGTCCTTGTTGATCGCGACGATCGTGCTCGAGCCCTGCATCCCGACCTTGTGCTGGATTGCGCCGGAGATGCCGCAGGCGATGTAGAGCCGCGGGGAGACCGTCTTGCCCGTCTGCCCGACCTGAGTCGGATACGGGTACCAGCCGGCGTCGACAACGGCACGCGTCGCACCGACCGCCCCGCCGAGCGCCGCGGCCAGTTCCTCGAGCAGGGAGAAGGCCTCCGGCGACCCGAGCCCTCGACCCCCCGCGACGATCACGTCCGCTTCCTCGATCGACGGTCCGCTCGACTCTTCGTGCGTCTGCTCGACGAGGATCGCCCCCGTGGAGAAGTCCGAGAAGGTCGGCTCGAAGTCTTCCACCGGAGCAGAGCCGCCGGAGTCAACGGGGTCGAGTGCTCCCGAGCGGACGATCGCCAACCGCGGTGCGCTCGTCCAGCCGACGTCGACGAGAACGGCGTCGCCGAGCGCCGGCCGCTTCCCCACGAGCTCGCCATCCTCGATGACCATGTCGCTGAGATCCCAGTTGAGGCCCGCGTCGAGACGCGCCGCGAGCCCGGCCGCCACGTCGCTCGCAAGCACGGAGGACGCAAAGAGCACGACGTCGGCCCCCACCTGTTCGACGAGCGAGGCGAGCGCATCGACGCGCGGCTGCGGAAGCGGCGACGCGAGAGCGTCGGCTTCGGACACGTAGACCGCGGAGGCACCGAATGCCCCCGCGCCAGCAGCCACCTCGCGGGCACCCGGACCGAGCACGACCCCGATCGCCTCGCCGAGAGACGCGGCCTTCGAGAGGACGCCGAGCGCGCCCTTCTCGAGCTCTCCGCCGTGGTGCTCCAGAAAGACGATGCTTTTCACTGGGCTCTTCACAGGAGCCTCCGCTCGGTGAGGTACTCGAGGATCTTCTCCGCTGCGCTCCCGTCGTCTTCGAGCTTCACCTGGTCGCTGCGGGAGGGCGGCGGGGAGAGCGCGCGGACAGTCGTCTTCGCGCCGGCCTCGCCGACGCGCTCCGGCTCGGCGCCGATCTCGGCGAGACCGACGGTCTCCTGCGGCTTCGACTTGGCTCCCATGATCCCCTTGAGCGACGGGTAGCGCGGCTCGTTGATCGCGTCCGATACGGCGACGACCGCCGGAAGCGGAGCCCGGATCACGTCATACCCGTGCTCGGTCTGCCGCTTTCCGGTCGCCGTTCCGTCCGCGATCGCCAGCCCCGCCACCTGGGAGACGACGGGTAGCTGGAGGCGCTCGGCGACGGCGGCCCAGAGCACTGCGCCGTCCGCGTCGTTCGAGGCCTGGCCGAACAGGACGAGGTCGGCTCCTTCTCGCTCGAGAGCCTTCGCGAGCGCGTAGCTCGTGCCGAGGAGGTCGGACCCGGCGGCCGCCGGGTCGGAGACGAGGACCGCACGGTCCGCGCCCATGGCAAGCGCCTTCCTGAGGGACTCGACGGCCTTCTCGGGGCCGAGCGAGACGAGGACGACCTCCCCTCCGCTCGCATCCCTGATGCGGAGCGCCTCCTCGACCGCGTTCAGGTCGGTCGGGTTCAGCGCGGCCTCGCCCGAGCGGTCGAGGCGGTTCGTCGCAGGATCGATGCGCTTGTGGACCGTGGCGTCCGGCACCTGCTTGACGCAGACGGCGATCTTCATCGGCCGGGACTCTATCCGCGCCGGCTTCGAGGACGAACGCCTTACGAGCGTCTGCTAGCGTCCGGCGCTTCGAGCGCGACCCGGAGCGACCTTCGCATGAGACGCCACCGGACGACAGCCCGAGGGACTCTTGCCTCCCTCCTCCTCGCAGGCTTGATCGCCGGCCTGACAGCGGTGTCCCTGGCGACACAAACGGCAGGCGCAAGCCGGCAGGCCGTGCCACGAATCGTCTTCCCGCTCATCGCGAAGACGGTCCTCTGGGACAACTACGGTGACCCGCGCCCGAACGGCCGACATGCCGGCATCGACATGGAGAACCCCTGGCGAGCACCGATCGTCGCAGCCGAAGCCGGGCGTGTCGAATACGCCGACTCCGGCCTCGGCGGCTGCATGCTCTACCTCTACGGCCAGAGCGGGACGATGTACCTCTACATCCACCTGAACAACGACGTCGGGCCGAAGAACGACAACACCGGACGCTGCGAGGAAGGCACCGCGTACACCGTCCCCGATCGCTCGAAGGTCCTCGCCGGCCAGCAGATCGCGTTCGTCGGCGACTCGGGCGACGCTGATGGCAACCCTCATCTCCACTTCGAGGTGCACCCGAAGGGCGGAGCCGATGTGGATCCATTCCCTCACCTCAAGCGAGCGACGAGGCTCCTGTTCGCCGCGCGCGAGGGCTCGGTGTTCAGCCTCGGGCTCCGAGGTCGAGTCGCCGAGGTCGCTGGGGGTGTGCTGCGCCTCACCGTGACGAGCGTGCGCTCGTACCCGGGAGGCGGCCGCTGGCTGGCGGTCGATCCGCGGCAGCTCGACATCGCGGTGTCGGAGGACAGCACGGTCCAGAGTCGGCTTCCACGGGCGGCCCAGGAGCAACCGCTGCTGGTCACGGAGCTCGGGAACCAGACGCGAGTCGCCGTCTTCACCGCCAAGGCGCGAGTGACGAAAGCTGCGCTCATCGGTGCGCCCGGCACGCTCACCGCGAGCCGCGTCTCGTCCCTCGTGCCGTAGCGTCAGGGTCAGGCGGTGACCGCGGCCCGGAGAAAGTCGACGATCTCGCCCGTCGTCGCCCCCGGACCGAAGACCGCCGCAACACCCTTGCCCTTGAGCTCCTCGGCGTCGTCGGGAGGAATCGTGCCGCCGACGACCACGAGGACGTCGTCGGCGCCGGCATCCCGCAGCCCGTCGAGAATGCGAGGCACGAGCGTCATGTGCGCACCGGAGAGGATCGAAACCCCTACCGCGTCGGCGTCTTCCTGGATCGCCGTCTCGACGATCTGGGCAGGCGTCTGGTGAAGGCCCGTATAGATGACCTCCATGCCGGCGTCTCGGAGCGCTCTCGCGATGATCTTGGCGCCGCGATCGTGACCGTCGAGTCCCGGCTTCGCAACCACTACCCGGATCTTCCTGTCCGGCACGTCGGCAGAATACCGCGGTGCATCTGAACGTCATCGGCTCGTCGCCCGCGTGGCCGAATCCTGGAAGCGCTCACTCGGGGTATCTGCTCGAGGGCCCGGAGCGGCTCCTCCTGGACTGTGGCCCCGGCGTTCTCGGTCGACTGCGCGAATCCGCCTCCTGGCCGGACGTCGACGCGATCGCGATCACGCACTTCCACCTCGACCACTGGGGAGACCTCGTGCCCTGGGTCTGGGGGAGCTTCTACCTCTCCTCGAACGGGCCCGTGCCACGACCGGAGCTGTGGGTACAACCGGGCGGCACGGAGTTCCTCGCGGGCCTCGGCGAGCGGCTGGGCTTCCCGGACATGTTCGAGCGTGCGTTCAAGTTGGCCGAGTACCAGCCGAACGAGACGTTCACCACGGGCGGGCTGTCGGTGACGCCGATTCGCGTCCCCCACTACACGCTGCAGACGTACGCCTTCCGGGTCGAGAACTCGAGCCGCGTGCTCGCGTACTCCGGAGACTCCGCCCCGTGCCCTGAGCTCGTGACGGCTGCGCGAGACGCAGACCTGTTCGTGTGCGAGGCGACGCTGCTACGCGGCGATCTCGACGGCGAGCCTCGCGGTCATCTCTCGCTGGACGAGGCCGTCGAAGCCTTCGAGGAGTCCGGCGCCCGTCGATTGCTACTGACGCACCGCCCGTTCGAGCTCGCGGTTCCGGACGGCTTCGAGCTCGCGTACGACGGCCTCGAGCTCGACGTCTAGGAAGGGCGACCGCCGCACCCTCGACTACAGTTGCGCGTCGTCTCACGCCATGGACGCTCGCCGCCGATCTTCCGACCATGGCCCCCGACCTCCACGCTCGTGACTGAGCTCGCGCTCCGGGTGCTCGCTCGCTCGCCGGCACGGATCGTGGAGGCGGCGCACCGCAGGCTGCCGCGAGGGGTCGGGCATCTCGGCGTCCAGGTGCTCGTCTGGATCGCGTTCTTCTTCGCCTACAACATCACGCGCGGACTCGCGGACCGCAATGTCTCCGCCGCGTTCGAGAACGGCGAGTGGATCGCCAGGACGGAGGCGCGCTTCGGGACGCTTTTCGAGCCGGGGCTCCAGCGCACATTCGACGCGTCGCTCATGACGACACTCGTGTCATACACGTACTGGCTCTCCCAGTTCGTCGTCGTCGGCGTGGCGCTCTTTTGGGTCTACGTGCGGAGGCACGAGCACTTCGCCTTCTTCCGCAACTGGCTCATCGTCGCCAACCTCGCGGCACTCGTGTGCTACGTCGTCGTTCCCACCGCGCCGCCCCGGATGCTGCCCGAGTGGGGTTTCACGGACACGCTCGCCGAGTCCGGTCCCATCGACCAGGGGAGCGTCAGCCGACTCGCGAACCAGTTCGCCGCCATGCCGAGCCTGCACGGGATGGACGCGTTCATCGTCGGGTTGATGCTCTTCATGCTCGTGCGCAGGCCCCTGCTGCGCGTGCTCTGGTTGGCGTGGCCGGCTCGGGTCGCGTTCGCGGTCATGGCGACGGGCAACCACTACTGGCTCGACGTGGCGGCCGGGATCGCCATCGCCCTCATGACGGCGTACGCCGTGTCGTTCCGCCGGCGCCCGCTCGAGTCGATGAGACAGCTCGGGTCGCGGTCAGCCGACTCGCGTTCGGCCTAGGACGGTCATCTCAGAAGACGGGCTCGCGCCCAAACGTCTGGGACTGATCGCCCGCACGTGCCTCCTGCACAGCGCAAGGATCAGAAGACCGGCGTCTCGCGCCAGACGCCCCACACCTCGCGGAGGGCGTCGCACATCTCGCCCAGCGTGACGTAGTCGCGCGAGGCCTCGATGATCAGAGGCATCAGATTGACGCCGTCCTTCGAAGCGGCCTCCTTGAGCGCGCCGAGGCGCGCCTCGACCTGCACCGAGTCGCGCCTTGCACGAACCGCGGCGAGCGCATCGACCTGCTTCCCTTCGAGCGCCTCGTCGATCTTGAGGATCGGAATCGGGTTCTCGTCCTCGTGCACGTAACGGTTCACGCCGACGATGACGCGCTGGCCCGCCTCCACCTCCGACTGGTAGCGGAACGAGGCCTCGGCGATCTCGCGCTGGAAGAAGTTGTCCTCGATCGCCGGGATCACGCCGCCCAGCTGGTCGATCCGTTCGAAGTACTCGTACGCCTGCGCCTCCAGCACGTTCGTCAGGTGCTCGACGTAGTACGAGCCGCCGAGCGGGTCGATCGTCGAGACGACGCCCGCCTCGTGGGCGATGACCTGCTGCGTCCGTAGGGCCAGCCGCGCGGCTTCCTCGGTGGGGAGCGCGAGCGCCTCGTCGAAGCTGTTCGTGTGCAGGCTCTGCGTGCCGCCGAGCACGGCGGCGAGCGCCTCGAGCGTCGTGCGCACGATGTTCACCTCCGGCTGCTGGGCCGTGAGCGAGACCCCGGCCGTCTGCGTGTGGAAGCGCATGAGCAGCGACCGCTCGCTCGTCGCGCCGAAGCGGTTGCGGAGCTCGCGTGCCCAGATCCGACGAGCCGCGCGGTACTTCGCAATCTCCTCGAAGAAGTCGAGGTGCGCGTTGAAGAAGAAGGAGAGTCGCGGCGCGAACTCGTCCGCTTCGAGGCCTCGCTCGATGGCTGCCTCGACGTACGCAAAGCCGTCGGCGAGCGTGAACGCGAGCTCCTGTGCCGCCGTCGAGCCCGCCTCGCGAATGTGGTACCCGGAGATGGAGATCGGGTGGAAGAGCGGCATCTCCCGCGCGCAGAACTCGATCATGTCGACGACGAGCCGCATCGACGGCTCGGGCGGGAAGATCCACTCTTTCTGCGCGATGTACTCCTTGAGGATGTCCGTCTGCGCAGTGCCTCGGAGGCGGTCGCGCGGCACACCCTGCTCCTCGCCGACGCAGACGTAGTACGCGAGCAGGATCGCCGCCGGCGAATTGATCGTCATCGACGTGGAGACCTCGCCTAGCGGGATTCCCCGGAAGAGCGCCTGGACGTCCGCAAGCGAGTCGACGGCCACTCCTTCGCGCCCGACCTCGCCCAGCGAACGCGGGTGGTCGGAGTCGTAGCCCATCAAGGTGGGCATGTCGAACGCCGTTGAGAGCCCGGTCTGGCCGTGCTCGAGCAGGTAGCGGAAGCGGGCGTTCGTGTCCTCCGCGGTTCCGAAGCCGGCGAACTGGCGCATCGTCCAGAGACGGCCGCGATACATCGACGGATAGACGCCCCGAGTGAACGGGGCCTCCCCCGGGTACCCGAGGTCTCTCGCATAGTCGATCTCGACCGACTCCGGGGTGTAGAGCGGATCGACCGCCAGCCCCGAGATCGTGGAGAAGAGCTCGTCGCCACGCTCGGGAGCGCGTTCGAAGAGTCGCTCTCGCCAGGCCTGGACCGTACGGGACACCTCGCGGTCCTCGAGCCTCGCCATCGGGCGCATTGTAGGCCGACGCCTCCGCTCACCCGGTCGGGGGACTGATCGCCTCTACGGGGGATGGCCTCCCCCGAACGGGGCGCCGACGAGAAAAGCGTGATGGTGCGGCCACTCCTCGCGTTGCTTGTCGCCGTGCTCGCTCTCGCCGCCATGACGGGCGCGTCGAAGAAAGCGAGCGCAGGAAGCAGCGCCTGCGGTGCAGACGTCGACGGCAACGGCGGCTACACCTACGCAGGTCACCAGGCCGACACGACCGGGCATGGAGTGCGGGCGACGATCAGCGCGGTGCGTGCCCCGGAGGTTGCGGGTGGCCATGTGGCCGGCTGGATCGGTCTCGGCGGCCCCGGGCAGGGGCCGAACGGATCCGACATGTGGATTCAGGCCGGGCTCGCATCGGTGCCCGACCTCGGGACGTTCGTGTATGCGGAGGTTGCGCGGCCGGGCCGAACCCCGCAGCTCATCCCCATCGAGAACGATGTTCCCGTGGGCGCGACCCGGCGCATCGCAGTCCTCGAGATGTCGAAGCGGCCCGAGCACTGGCGCGTCTGGGTCGACGGCAGCCCCGCGACGAAGCCGATCTACCTCCGCGGCTCGTCCTCGCGCTGGGCGCCGATCGCAACTGCCGAGAGCTGGAACGGCGGCCAGGTCGCATGCAACCGGTTCGCGTTCCGCTTCGAGCGAGTGTCGGTGTCACACGGTCGCGGCGGCTCCTGGTTCGCCTTCCGGCCAGGCTCTCACTTCCGTGACGGCAACTACAGGCTTCGCCAGCTGGCTGCGGCTCCCAAGGACGCCCAGTCCTCCCGCCAGCTCTCGCACGACGGCCCCGCTCCGTACGCCTTCGTCGCCGCGTCGCGCTGACGCCCGCGTCTAGCGGACGATCTTGACGGGCATCCCCAGCGGGACCCGTGAGCGCAGGAAGCGGATGTCCTCGTTCCGCATGCGCACGCACCCGTGCGAGACCGCTTGACCGAGGAGCCACGGCCAGGGGGTTCCGTGCACGCCGACGATGCCGCCTCCCGGCCAGTCGGTGAGCTTCGAGTACGCACTCGTCTCGAAGGCGTACGCGCCGAGGATCGCCCAGCTCGGATCGATCGCGGGATTGAACCTGTCGGTCACGTAGAAGAGGCCGAGTGGCGTCTCTGCGCCCGGCTTGCCTACCGCGACCTGGCCCGAGCGGACGAGGCGTCGACCGTCCCAGAACTCGAATCGCCGCGCGCCGCGATAAATCACGAGCCTCTTGTGGACGGGCCGGAGCTCGAGCGAGGCCGCACGCACCCACCCCGTTCGGCCGTTCGGCCGCCCGGGAACGGCCACGCGGTACCAGGTGGGCTCACCCTCGTGATTGCGGAGAGCCGAGAGCGCCAGGACGAACTGGGGGCGGAAGTCGGGCCGGAACTGGTCCAGGGTCGTGACGCGCCTCGCCCTCGGGCTCGGCCGCGAGCGGACGACCACCTGTCGCCACGTGAGCGTCCCCGACCCCACGACGTTCACGTCGGAGCGGCGCTGCGCGCTCGACGCGGCCTGCGCCGAGAACGAGACGAGTGCGACCGAGACGACGAGCAGCGCGCCAACGGCCCGCGCAGGCATGACCCACCTCTTCCTGTCCACCTGTCTCGTCATCCCAATTCGAGTGAGCACTGCCGCCGGCCAACGCCCAGAGTACCGAGGGGCGAGCCGCAGCCGCCCCTCGGTCTCCTTCGTAGCGCCCCCCTCCCCGCTAAGCCCGTGAAGAGATGAAATCGGGTTAGTCGAGGCCCAGTTCCCTTCGATCGCACTGTATGCCCCTGGCGGGGGGTGGCAATCCCTCGGACGAGTGGGTCTCGTCACCCGTCGTCGTCGCGGGCCTGTGCGACACTCACGCGGTGCGAGTGGTCATCGCCGACGACCATCGACTCGTCCTCGACGGGATCCGTCGGGCGCTCGAAGCGGACGGCGAGTTCGAGATCGTCGGCGAGACGCAGAACGGCACGCAGGTCCTTCCGCTCGTGTCCCGCGAGAAACCCGACCTCGTCCTCCTCGACGTTCGCATGCCGCACATGGACGGGCTCGCGTGCCTCGACGAGATCCGTCGGCGCCACCCCGAGATCAAGGTCGTCATGCTCTCTGCCTCGACGAGCGAGGATCTCATCGAGGCGGCGCTCCGCCGCGGCGCGTCCGCCTATGTCGTCAAGTCGGTCGACCCCGATGACTTGCCGGCCACTCTCCGACAGGCGCTCGAAGGCAACGTGCACACGGCCATCGGCCTCGAGAGCGAGCAGCGCTCGGGGGCGAAGTCGTTGGGCCTGACCGATCGTGAGGTAACGATCCTGGGCGCGCTCGCGCGCGGGTTGTCGAACGACCAGATCGCAAAGGAGTTCTGGGTCGCCCCGCAGACGGTCAAGTTCCACCTCACCAACATCTACCGCAAGCTCGAGGTGAAGAACCGGACCGAGGCGACGCGCATCGCGTACCAGCACGGGCTCGTGGAGAGCCCCATCTACGCCGACGAATAGCTCGTGAGGAGGCTACTCCGGATCGCCGAGGAGGAGATCGTCCTCGTGATCCTCCTCGTGGGTTTCGCCGTCGTCTTCCTCTCCGTCTTCCCGCCGAGCCTGCTCGTCAACGACAGCTTCCTCACGCTCGTCGCGGGCCGGGAGGTCGCCGAGAACGGCCTGCCGCACCACGACGCACTCACCGTCATCGGAGCGGGCCGGACCTGGACCGACCAGCAATGGGCGGCGCAGCTTCTTGCCTACGGCGCGTACCAGGTCGGCGGCCACGCGTCGCTCGCGCTCGTCGCGACCGTCCTCGTCGTCGCCGCGTTCGTGATCGCCGCCGTAGGGGCACGTCGGCTGGGAGCAGGACCACGCGGGATCGTGCTCGTGTTCTTCCCCGTGATCCTCGCGGCCCCCTGGGCCTGGACGATCCGCGCCCAGGTCTTCGTGCTTCCCCTCTTCACCTCCCTGGTCTGGCTCCTCGCCTCCGAAGCCAGGCGACCCTCGCGAAAGGTCTATCTCGCAATCCCGCTGCTCGTCGTCTGGGCAAACCTCCATGGCAGCGTCGTCCTCGGCGCTCTGCTGACCATGTTGCTCGCCACGATCGAGCTCGTCCGGAGTCGCGGGCACTCGGCGAGGCGGAGCCTGCTCCTCCTCGTCCTCGCCCCGCTGGCCGTGCTCGCGACTCCGTATAGCCCGCTCGACACCGCGCGCTACTACCGCCTGATGCTTCTCGACCCGCCGTTCGCCGAGCGCGTCACCGAGTGGCAGCCGAGCAACCCGGACTGGGACACGCTCGTCTTCTACGTGCTCGCGGCGGCTGCGCTAGGTCTTGCCGTTTGGGGCCGCAAACGGCTGACGTCGTTCGACTTCGCGACGCTCGGGCTCACCTTCGTGGGCGCGGTGCTCGCGATTCGCGGAATCCCCTGGTTCGCCCTCTCGAGCATGGTGCTTCTCCCCGTTGCGATCGGTACCAGGCTCGAAGGAGCCGCCGCGCCTATCCGGGGCCGCCTCAACCGCTCGCTCGCACTCGGCGCCCTCGTCGTGCTCGGCTTCACGATCGCCGCCGCGCTGCTCCGCGATCCTGCGTGGTACGAGCGCAAGTGGCCGAACGATGCGATCCCGGCTGTCGAGCGCGCGAGCTCGGACCCGCGCTCGCTCGTCTTCGCGACCGACCGTCACGCCGACTGGCTGCTCTGGAAGATCCCGGACCTACGCGGGCGCGTCGCATACGACGTGCGCTTCGAGCTCTACGAGCGCTCGTTCTTCGACCGCCTGGTCGCTTTCCACGGCGAGGAAGGTGCGGACTGGAAGAGCCTTGCCGACGGCTACGAGGTCGTCGTCGTCGACGAGCTGGGCATGTCTCACACGGCCGAGTTCCTGGCAGAGCCGGGAGCGCACGCGCTCTATCGAGACGACAAGGTCACGGTCGTCCTCCGGCCGGCGACGCCCTAGCGGGGATCCGTCGTCGACTCGCAATGCCTTCGGGCCTGAGCGCGACGACCACGGTGAGCGCAGCGGCGGCGATGGTCACAGCTGTCTGGGCGGTCGTGCCGTTGTGCGTCCCCGTCGACGCGTACATCACGAGTGGGACGAACCAGGCCGGCCCGAGCCTCGGCTCGGCCACCGCGACGACGACCAGGAGCAAGGCGAAGTAGTGCAACCAGACGATCGGAGTGCACGCGAGCGCAGCCGCAAGCGCGAAGATGAACGCGCGCCGGTCGTCGCCGCGCCGGCCGACCACGACGACGGCGCAAAGCAACGACACGGCAACGGCGACCGCCAGGACACGCGCGACTTCTGGGGCGGCTCCGAGATCGGTCGCGAGCGCGTACACCGTGTATCCCTCTGTCTCCTCGAGAACCTGCAGGCGGTGGAGGAGATCGGGGAACTCGCGCATGCCCGCGAACCCGATCGCACCCCATGCGCAGGACGAGTGCCACGGCGGCAGTCACAACCGCCCACACCGCTGCTCGCAGCCGCCGAGTCGCTGCGAGCCAGACGATGAGCGGCCAGAGAATCGGCTTCAGGGCGAGGCTCAATCCCGCGCTCAACCCTGCAACGACGGCCCGCTCCCGGAACCGCCATGCGAGCGCCGCCAGGAGCGCGAGCGGGATCGTCACGTTCGCCACTTGAATCGCCGAGATCACCGGTGTCCAGAGGAACGCCATCCCGTAACAGCGCCAGTCGCGCACATCGAGAACGAGGAGGATCGCGATCACCATCGCCGCCAGGAGCGCCATGGTGACGAGGCCCGCCGCCTCGGACGAGAGCGCCGTCAGCGGGATGGTCGCGATCGCAGTCAGGGGCGGATACACGTACGCCGGTTCCCGCGACGAGCGAAGGATCATCCGCTCCTGGGAAGGGGCTCCGGCCGTGCGAGCACGGCCTCCGCAGCCGGATAGAAGGCGTTCTCGAAGTCCGTGACCTGAGCGCCGCGAACGACGTTCATGAAGATGAAATAGAGGGCGACGAGCGGCAGGGCCCCCAGCAAGAGCACTTCGAGCCCGAGGACGACGAGCTCCAGTGGCCGGCGCTCGCGAACCCGGCTCATCACCCTGAGGCCTCGCCCTCTGGTATCCGCCGAAACACGAGCACGTCGTCCTCTTCGAAGATCTTCTTCCAGCCGGGGCGCTGCGCGAGGCTCTCTCGAAACGCAGACAGACGCTCGGGGTAGGTCGCCCCACCACGTCTTCCGTCCCACATCCAGGCGTTCCACATATCGATGACGGCCCACTCCGAGCGACCGAGCATCGGGACGCTGTAGACGTACCGGCGGGCTGACAGGCTCGCACCGACCGCGTTCGTCGTCGTGACCGGGGCACCATCCGGTACGAGAGCCACAGCAGCTCGCAGCGCGTCCACGTGGCGGGCAGGCATGACAGCGGCATGCAACCCTCGCGTCGGCCCTCCGGGAATGGGTCCGAACGCGAACAGCGTGACGGCCGAGACCCCGAGAACGGCCACAGCGGCTCGCGTGCGCTGCGAGGGAGACAGGCGGACGAGCCCCAGCACAACCCCGGCCACGAGGAACGGGAGCAACCCCGCGACGTAATGGAATCGCGGATCCGACATCGTCGGCCGGTCGGAGAGACCGTTCACCAGGAGGCATGGGAGCGCGACAGCGGAGATCCAGGGTGCGAGCACGAACAGGCCGAGGAGCGGCACCGCGAGCCAGATCCAGTAGTGGAGATTGTCTGACGAGAAGAGCTTCGAGACGATCGCCGCCGGATCCGTGAAGAACGTCTTCACGATGCCGCCGGGCGAGCCGCCGACCGACTCGTACTGGGCGTAGTAGATGCTCTGGGTGTCGAGGAACGCGGGGACGATCACCTTGACCGCCACGACGCTCCACCCCGCTCCGAGGACCGCTATCACGGCGCCCGCGCGGCGCTGCCCACGGGCGAGCGCGTACCAGACACCGAGCGCGGCGATGCTCAGGCCCATGAGCTCGCCCGTCGCCGCGATGAGGACCGCGATCATCGCGAACGCCCACAGCCGGTCCGAGTCGAGGAACCAGATCGCGAAGAGGAAGAGCGGGATCGCCAGGGTGACGGGGTGGATCGGGTCGACCGCGCTCCAGGCGAGCCAGGGGTTGACGAGATAGGCGAGCGCAAGACATCCGGCAACGACCTCGGACCCGTGATGACGCCGGCTGAGCCAGAAGACTGGGAGTGCGCCGAGCGCGCAGACGACGATCTGGGCACCCGCGAGCGTGAGCGGGCTCGGGACGAGAAGCCAGAGCGGCGTCAGTAGTGCGAGGATCGGATCGACGTGAAATGCGAGCCTGGCGACCTGCTCGCCCGTCGCAGGCGATGTCATCTCGAGTGGGCGCCCATGGGCGGTGCTCCACACCGCCTGCACCATGTTCCCGAGATCGAAGCGCGAGAGCCGGAAGCCGAGGTAGTCGGAGCGCACCACGGCGAAGAGCGCCACCGACCAGAGGGCCATCGCACCCCAGACGACGAGCGCCCACCTGCGGACACCGCACCACGCTAGGGCCTGGCGGGCCGCCGATGGGGTCGTCCGAAGGCGCCCCGGGACCGGCTCCACGACCCGCATCAGCGGGTGGCGCCCCGTCTGAATACGAGAACCCCGGAACGGTCGAATACACG
Source organism: uncultured Actinomycetes bacterium (assembly GCA_963734825.1). GTDB lineage: Bacteria > Actinomycetota > Thermoleophilia > Gaiellales > Gaiellaceae > GMQP-bins7. Next base: position 93,744 of record CAVTIQ010000008.1, read on the forward strand.
TTCCCAGTCGGAGCTCCGCTCGATGCGCAGGCGGAACGCGCGCAGGACGTCTGGCCGACGCTCGAGCACGGGCGAGCCCGGAGAGGAGACGAACGGGTCGAGCGTGTCGAGGACGATCCAGTCCGCACGACCGAGAACCGGTGCACTGAAGAGGTGCTGCCGGGCGGAGAGATGGGAACCGGCCTTATTCGTAGAGCTGACGGCCGCATCGCCGGGCACGAGTGCGACTGCGGCTTGGAGAGCGTCGACGCGAGCTGACGTCACCGGTGTTGCGTACCAGAAGTGGTTCTCGTGGAGCACGAACGACCACGCACCCACGACGAGCGACAGCGTCACCGACGCGGCGAGGACGAGCGTCCCGGCGAACGCTCGTCGAGCCGCCGGCAACCGCGCGATGCCGAGGACCGTCGCGGCGACCAGAAACGGGATCACCGCGGCCGTGTAGTGATGGCGCGGCTCGGTCATGACTTCCGAGTCGGAGAGTCCGCTGGCGAGGACCTGCGGGAGAGCAACTGCCGCGAGGCCCGGAGCGAGGACGAACAGCCCCACGAGCGGAGCGCCGAGCCCGACAACGTAGAGAAGGAGCCTTCCGGTGAAGAGCGTCGACACGATTGCCCCCGGATCGGTGACGGCAGTCTTCAGCACTCCGACCGGCGAGCCTCCGACCGATGCGTAGTACCCGAAGTAGGCGCTCGGGCCGTCGGCGAACGCCGGGACGACGACGTAGACCGCGACGATCGTCCATCCCATGCCGAGCACGACGATGGCAAGGCCGAGCCACCGGCGCCGCCGCGCGAGCCCGTACCAGACCCCGAGCGCCGCTAGCGAGATCCCCATCAGCTCACCGGTGGCCAGTGCGAGAACCGCGAACGGCGCCGCCGCCCAGAGCCGATCGCCGTCCAGGAAGTAGACGCAGTAGAGGAAGAGAGGGACCGCGAGCGTCGCCGGGTGCATCGCATCGACCGCATTCCACGAGAGCCACGGATAGGCGAGATAGGCGAGCGCGAGCAGTGCAGCAAGCCGCTCGGAGCCCAGATGACGCCGACCGAGCCAGTAGACGGGCAGTGCGCCGAGCGCGACGGCGACGATCTGCACCGCGGCCAGCGTGAGCGGGCTCGGCACAACGGCCCACAGCGGCGCGAGGAGCACCAGGATCGGATCGACGTGGCTCGCGAGCCGGGGGGTTTGCTGGCCGTCGATGCGCGTGTAGTCGAGCGGCCTCCCGTGCGCGGTGCTCCACACCGCCTGCACCATGTTGCCAAGATCGAAGCGCCCGAGGCGGAAGCCGAGGTAGTCGCTGCGTGCAGTCGCGAACAGCACCGCCGACCACACCGTCATCGCCCCCCATACGACGAGCGAATGGCGCCGGGCGGCGCACCAGGCTACGAGCGCGCTCAGCAGCAACGTTCCGGACGCGCCGGAGACCCTGGAGTCGTGCGCTCGCTCGGTCACGGGAAGTTCCACCGGGCGTCCAGCAGACGGGCGTAAGTCGATCCGCCGGAAGAGGCTGTCAACGGCATTTTCGATGGATCGTCACCCTTCTGGAGATGATGGTCACTCGTTCGGAGGACCTGGTGAGCCCGATGGTCTAGTCGGAACCAACCCATCGGCCGGTTGCGGAGAGCGTCATCCGACCCGACCTTGAGAGTTACCCAATGCAGATCACGGGTACATGTCAACCACGGGGCGCTGCGGCGTCTCGCACGACGGACGGAGGTCCCTCGAGATGAGCGACATCCTGCTTCGCGCGGCGATCCGGGCGCAGAGCGCCATTACGGGTCTTCGCGATCGCGAGGAAGGCCAGACGATGACCGAGTACGCGATCATCATCGCAGCGGTTGCCGTTCTGCTGATCGTCGCGCTGCTCTTCCTGAGCGGTCGCATCGGCGATCTGTTCAGTGACACGGGAAGCAGCGTCAGCAACCCGATCAACTAAGGCTCCCTGCGGAGCCAGCAGTTGCGGGAAAGCGCCGGCCCGGTACCCCCTCGACCGGGTCGGCGCTTTTCTTTGCGCTCGCCTGTGGCATGAGCCGGCAGCAGGCGTCGACCGGGTCGGTGCGCATACTTGCTGTCCGTGTCGGCGGGACGCAGAACGCAAGGACGGGAGCGCGGCCAGGCGATGGTCGAGTTCGTGCTCATCTCGCCGCTGATCCTCCTTCTCGTCGGCGGCATCATCCAGCTCGGGCTCGCCATCAACTACTGGATGGACATGCAGCGCATCGCGAATCAGGGCGCAAGGTGGGCTGTCGTCGCCCGCTATCCGCTTCCCGACGGCACGACATGCACCTCGTCGAGTACCTCTTGCACTCCCTTGCTCCAGGACGTGCTCGCGTCGCAGGCACGGAGCCTGGATCCAACGGTTTCCATCTGCTTCCCGAACAGCACCTCCGGAGTGGGGACGGTAGGGGAGCCCGTGCAAATCCGCCTGTCATCCGACTTCTCGTTCATACCCAAAATCGGGATAGCCACTCTCCCCCTGGGAGCCGACGCTGAGATGCGGATCGAACAGCCACCAGGCACCGTCTACGACGCCACAGGCGACTGCTGAATCGTGCCGGCCCGACGACCGGGACCGTCCGAACGCCAGGGCAGGATTCGTGTACGCGCCGAGCGGCGCCGACTCACTCATGTAATCCCCCGATCGTGCCGACATAGGAGCCAAGCGAGGAGAGAGGTCTAACGCCGTGTCCAATACGACGATTTCCAACAGAGTTTCGGGTCGAATGTCGTCCCGCGGCTGGGCTATCGCGCTCGGCGTCGGGGCAATCGTGCTTGCCGCCGTCCTGCTGGTCGTATACCTCGACCGCTATCGAGCACGTGTCGGCGGCGCCAATGCCCCCACCCCCGTCCTGGTTGCCAAGCAGGTCATCCAGAAGGGGACCCCGGGAGTGCTGGTCGCATCCCAGGCGATGTACCAGGCAACGACGCTCCCGCGTAAGGAAGTCGACGTGGGTGCGGTCTCCGACCCGCAGTTCCTGGCCGGCCGGGCCGCCGTCGCGGACATCCTGCCGGGCCAGCAGCTCACGGACGCGGACTTCGCGGCGACCTCCGACTCGACGGTCGACTCGCAGATCGTCGGAACGCAGCGCGGAATCTCGATCGCGATCGACAACGTCCACGGGAGCCTCTCGCAGGTCCAGACGGGCGACTTCGTCGACGTCTACTCGGCAGCCGCGGACAAGGTCTGTCTCTTCCGCCCGAACGTCAAGGTGCTCGCCGTCCCGTCGACGACCAGCGAGAGCGGTGAAGGCAACATGACGCTCAGGGTCGAGACGAAGGACGCGGCGGCCTGGGCCTTCGCCGCCGACAACTCGCAGCTCTGGTTCGTGCTGCGTCCGGTCGCAGGAGCAAAGCCGACTGCCCCCGCCTGCGCAACCGTCGGAAACCTGACGCAGGGAAGGTAGGCGACACGCGTATGCCGAGCCGCCCGGTCAAAGCACTCCTGGCGATCGAGCCCGGCGTTGACGCCGAGCAGGTCCAGGCATCGCTTCCTGCCGACGCCGAGTTCAACGTCGTCGGCATGGTCACGGGCGCCGAGGAAGCGCTCCAGTGGCTCCGTGACAGCACAGCCGACATGCTCCTCGTCGCCTGCGCCGGCTACTCGGACCGGGCGCTGCTCCTGCTCGACGCGGTCTCACGGCACGACCCCGAGCTGTCGATCGTCGTGCTCGGGCACGGGTCTCCGAACGGGTTCCTGCGACGGGCGTTCGAGTCCGGGGCCGACGACATCATCATGCTCCCGGCCTCCCGGGACCAGGTGCGTTTCGAGATCCACAAGCTCCTCGCACGGAAGCAGGGTTCCGAGACACCCGCGGCTCCGGATCAGTCCCGGCTCGTCTGCATCCTCGGGCCGAAGGGCGGGACCGGAAAGACCCTGACGGCGACGAACCTCGCCGTCGCCTTCGCCCAGCGTGGCGAGCGCGTGGCACTCATCGACCTCGACCTCCAGTTCGGCGACGTTGCGCTCTGCCTCGGCCTTCCCCCCGAGCGGACCGTCTACGACCTTGCACAGTCTCCCGGCGCGGTCGACTACGACAAGCTCGATGCCTTTCTCGCGACGCACTCTGCCGGGGTGCGGACCCTCATCGCCCCGCGCCGCCCCGATCAGGCAAGCGCTGTTGGCGCAGAGCTGCTTCGCGAGGTCTACGCGATCCTCCGCAGCAAGTTCGACTGGGTCGTCGTTGACACGCCACCAGGTTTCACCGCAGAGGTGATCACGTCGATCGACAGCTCGACCGACATCGTCATGGTGGGAATGCTCGACTCGCTATCACTGAAGAACACGAAGCTCGGGCTCGAGACCCTCGATCTCATGAAGTACGACCCGGAGCGCATCTACCTGCTGTTGAACCGCGCGCACAGCCGCGTCGGCATCAGCCAGTCCGACGTCGAGGCCGTTCTCGGGCGCACGCCCGACGTCTTCATCCCGTCGGACCGTGAGATTCCCCGGACGGTCAACGAGGGGATCCCGATCGTCATCGCGCGGCCGCAGTCCGAGCCCGCAGAGGCCTTCAGACGCCTCGCGGACCTGCTCGGCGGCCCGGCCGGCGACGAGAGCCTCCCCGTCGAGGCCGTGGCCAATGGCGGCGGCGTCATGCGGATCTTCGGAAGGAAGGCCTAGGACATGGAACTCCACGAGCGTCTCTCGAGCGGCGGCAACCGACCGTCGGCCCCGGAGCAAGAGCCCTTCGCCGAGCTCAAGAACCGCGTGCACATGGCGGTCATCAGCGAGCTCGGGCCACAGCTCTTCAACGTCGCGATCGATCCAGGCGAGCTTCGCGACCGCGTCACGGCGGACATCCGGCGGCACCTGAACGACGAGCCGGGCCTCGCACGTGAAGACCGCGAGCGGCTGACCGCCGAGATCCTGGACGACATTCTCGGCTACGGGCCGCTCGAGCGCCTGATCGCCGACGACTCGATCACGGAGATCATGTGCAACGGCGCCGACGACGTCTGGATCGAGCGCGGCGGCAAGCTCTACGAGACGACCGTGCGCTTCACCGACGAGTCCCATCTGCGCCGGATCATCAACAAGATCGTCTCGCAGATCGGCCGTCGTATCGACGAAGCGTCGCCGATGGTGGACGCGCGCCTGCCAGACGGAAGCCGCGTCAACGCGATCATCCCGCCGCTTTCGCTCTCCGGCCCGCTGCTCACGATCCGGAAGTTCAGCCGTCGTCGGCTGGCCCTCGAGGACATGATCAACATCGGGTCGCTCTCGACCGAGTCCGTCGACTTTCTGTCCCGCTGCATCGAGGCGCAGCTGAACGTGCTCATCTCGGGCGGCACGGGATCCGGGAAGACGACGCTGCTGAACGCGCTCTCGGCCGCGATCCCGAACAGCGAGCGCATCGTCACTATCGAGGACGCCGCGGAGCTCCAGATGGTGCAGCGACACGTCCTCCGGCTCGAGGCACGTCCTCCGAACATCGAGGGCGAGGGAGCCGTGCCGATCCGCGATCTCCTCCGGAACTCCCTCCGCATGCGCCCCGACCGGATCATCGTCGGCGAGGTTCGCGGCGCGGAAGCGCTCGACATGCTCCAGGCGATGAACACGGGCCATGACGGCTCGATGTCCACGGTGCACGCCAACTCACCTCGAGACGGGCTTCACCGCATCGAGACGATGGTGATGATGGCCGGGTTCGACCTGCCCCTCAGGGCCATCAGGCAGCACGTCTCGGCGGCTCTCGACCTGCTCGTCCACATCGAGCGGCTCGAGGACGGCTCGAGGCGCGTGACCCAGGTGGTCGAGGTGCTTCGTATGGAGTCGGACGTGATCCAGCTCCAGGACATCTTCGAGTTCGAGATCCAGTCCGTCGCACCGGATCGCACGATCGTCGGACGCCTCCGGCCCACCGGCTTGAGGCCCGTCTTCCACGAGAAGTTCCGCAAGCGTGGCATCGACCTCCCGCAGAGCATGTTCGGCGAGCGGGTCACGGTTCTCGACGACCGGCGAGGTGCGACCGCGTGAGACTGAGCTTTCAGAAGTGGGCTCTCCGAAGTTGGGCTCTCCGAAGTTGGGGCCGCCGACGGCCTTTCAACAGGCCGGCCTTCCTCGGCTGGCGCTGATCGTCTCCGCGGCTATCTCGATCGTCGCGGCGGTCCTCGTCTCTCTCGTCGCACCTGTAGGCGCGGTCGCCCAGTCCGCGTCGCCGACACTCACGGAAGCCCGCGGCTCGAGCTACCCGGACAAGACGTTCTACTATCGGCTCCCGGAGCGACGGGCGCTCACCGCGGACAAGGTGGTCGTCACGGAGAACGGCAGCCGCGTCGCCAACTTCACGCTCGAGACGCCCGGTACCGCAAGCGGCGCCATCCTCCTCATCGACGCGTCGAACAGCATGAAGGGCGCCCCGATCGCGGGCGCGATGCAAGCGGCGCGGAACTTCGTCAACACGAGGAGCCCGAATCTCCCCGTCGCCGTCGTCGTCTTCGGCCCCGACGACGACGTGCTCACCGACTTCACGAAGTCGAAGCAGGAACTCGACGCGGCCGTAGCCAAGAACCCGGCTCTCGCGGAAGGAACGCACATCTACGACGCGCTCAAGCGGGCCTCGGAACTTGCCAAGGACGCCAATCTTCCCCGCGCCACCGTCGTGCTGCTTTCCGACGGGACGGACGTCGGTTCGGACGCGAGCCGTGCGGACGCGCTCGAGGCCCTCGACGACGCCAACATCCGGGTGATCTCGGTCGGGCTCAAGTCGAAGCAGTACGACCCGGAGTCACTCCGCGCCATCGCCCAGCGCACGGGCGGCACCTACGTCGAGAGCGCCACACCGACCCAGCTCGCGCAGATCTTCGGCCAGATCAGCTCCCGGCTCTCGAGCGAGTACACGCTCGCGTACCGGTCGCTGCTTCCGCCTCAGACGAAGGCCACCGTGCGAGCGGCGGTTGCAGGCATGGCGCCGGCGGCCGCGACATATACGACTCCGACGCTCGATTTCTCGAACAAGGGCACGTTCGAGCGCTCGTGGATCGACAGCGTGATCGTCTCGCCGTTCCTGATGGTGTTCATCGTCGTTTCCGTTGTCGCCCTCCTCGCGTTCGCGATCCTCACGGCGTTCGACGTCCGCTCGAGGTCGGTGAGACGAAGGATGGCGCTCTACGTCAGCGTGCCCACGGAGGAGGAGTCCAACCTCCGTCGCGCCGAGGTCGCGTCGATGCTCGCGAACAAGGCGCACCGCACCATGGCCGGGCAGCAGTGGTGGCAGGCGTTCGAGAAGGACGTCGAGCTCAGCGGGCTCGCAGCGTCTGCCGTGACCATTGCCGGATGGACGCTCATCGGGAGCGTCCTCACGTCCCTCGTCACGGCCCTCGTGCTCCAGAACCTCCTCGGGCTCCTCGCGGGGCTCGCGGTTCCGTTCATCACGAAGTTCTTCGTCACGAACCGAGTCTCGAAGAAGCGCACCGCGTTCGGCGAGCAGCTCCCGGACAACCTGGAGGTCATGGCCGGCGCGCTCCGCGCCGGGCACAGCCTGATCGGCGCGATGAACGTCATGGTCGAGGGAGCGGACGAGCCGTCCAAGTCCGAGTTTCGCCGTGTGCTCCAGGACGAGCAGCTCGGCATTCCCGTCGACCAGGCGCTCATGGTCACGTCGGACCGCATGGCCAACCTCGACATCGAGCAGGTTGCGATCGTCACGCGCCTCCAGCGCGAGGCGGGCGGCAACACGGCTGAAGTGCTCGACCGGGTGGTCGAGAACATCCGCGGCCGTATGGAGATCAGGCGACTCATCCGCGTCCTGACCGCGCAGGGCAGGCTCGCGCGCTGGGTGCTCACCGCGCTCCCGCTCGTACTCGTGGGCTTTCTCCTCTTCATCAACCCGGACTGGCTCGATCCGCTGACGGACACGAACATCGGACGCGGGTTCCTCGTCCTGTGGGCGGTCATGCTCATCGCAGGGTCGATCACCATCAAGAAGATCGTCGAGATCGAGGTATAGGCATGGGTCTAGAGCTCATCGCAGTCGCCGGTGTCCTCATGCTCGGAGCGGGCGTGATGCTCGTCGTCGCCAACTGGCGGAAGGAGCCCAGCTCGCCAGGGATGCTCGACCAGATCGGGACGTACGGATACGTCGCGGAGGCTGCACGCACGAACGCAGAGGCTCCGGGACGACGCCCTCTCGACCGCCTTGCCGGGTTGCTCGGAGACATGGCCGCGAGACGGCTCAAGCGGTTCAGCGAGGCCGAGCTCCGGATGAAGCTCCTGTCCGCGGGCATGTACGGGTCCACTCCCCGGAAGCTCCTCGGCTACCAGGTCATCACCGCTCTCTTCCTCGTCATCGCGATGTTGTGGCTCACGCCGCTCGCGGGCGGTTCCGGCTTGCTCACGATCCTGTTGGCGGCCGCCGGGGGCGCTCTCGGATGGACGCTGCCGATGTACTACGTCAACCGTCGCAAGCGCCTTCGCTTCGAGGCGATGGACCGTCAGATGCCGGACATGATCGACCTGCTCGTGGTCACCATCGAGGCAGGCCTCGGGATCCTGGCGTCCATGCGGGTCGCTGCGGAGAGCCTCACCGATCCGCTCGGCCAGGAGCTGCGCCTCACGCTCCAGGAGCAGCGGATGGGCCTCTCTGTCAATGAGGCGATCGAAAGCCTCGGCCGGCGCGCAGACTGCGCGAACATGCGGATCTTCGTTCGGTCGCTGACCCAGGGCGAGCGCCTCGGTGTCTCGATCGGGACGACCATGCGGAACCTCGCACTCGAGATGCGCAAGCGGCGCAAGGCAATGGTCGAGGAGCAGGCCCAGAAGATCCCGATCAAGATGCTGTTCCCGCTCGCGTTCCTGATCTTCCCGGCGATGTTCATCGTCCTGCTCGTCCCGGCCTTCATCCAGATCTTCTCTGTGTTGTAGCGCGATGGCCTCGTTGACGCTCCGTCGGGAAGACGGTCGAGTCGTCTGCGAGCGATGCGTCGTCGCCGACCGGGCACACCGCCGGATGCGCGGCCTCCTCGGCAGACGCGGGCTCAGGCCCGGCGAGGGCATGGTCCTCCGCCCCGCGTGGAACGTCCACACGGCATTCATGCGCTTTCCGATCGACGTCGTGTTCCTCGACTCGGATCAGGTCGTCATCCGCCTCGAGAAGGCCGTCGCACCGTGGCGGACAGTGTCCTGCCGGGGCGCGCGCGAAGTCGTCGAGCTCACCGCCGGAGAGTGCGAGCGACGAGGACTCGAGGTTGGAGACCGTGTCGCGTGGGCGTCTCGAACGGCTACCGAGATCAGGGCAGATCGGGGAAGTTCCCGGTGGGCCGACGCGACCGAGGAGCCACGAGCCCACGTTCTGGTCGCGAGCCGCGATCCGCGATTCGTCAAGCTCGCGCGGTTCCTCCTCGAGGGACGCGATCTCGAGGTGCAGGAGCTGACTGCTCCGGAACGACTGCCTGAGGTCGTCCCCGAGCCAGGCATCGACCTCGTCGTCCTGGACGGAGGCGCGGCCGTTGCCGAAGCCCTCAAGACCGCGAACGCCGCTCGAGTGCAGCGCCCCGACCTCCCGCTCGTCGTCACCGCTGATGCGGGCGGCAGGAGTCCCGTGGGGCTCCGCGTCTTCGATCGCTGGAACGAGACCGAAGAGCTCTTGCTCGACATCGAGCGCCTGCTCGCCGAGCGACTTGCGGTCGCGCCGACAGGGACAGACTGATGTCCGAGGCAGGCGCACACGTCGAGCACGGCCTGCCGATTCCGCTCCCGCGCACCCTCGAGCCGCTCCCGCCGACCGGCGGAGACGACCGAGCGGCTGGCGCGCCTCCACGCCTACTTCGTCGAGGGTTGCGGCGAAGACGTACGACCTGCCCTCGAAGAGGTCCTCGCCCACGCACGACAGGTCGGCGACGGATGCGGAGGCGGCGACGTCGGAGACGACCTGGCGTCCGCGTGGTACGCAGCCGCGGCGGTCGTCGAGCTAGCGGCCGCGCTCGAGCTCGACGCAGCGGACGTCCGAGGTGCAGCCGCAGCCGTTGCCGAGGCCTGCGCGATCCCGATCCCGGCAGCTCGCTACGTGCTCTTCAGCCAGACCGCCGGGAACACGCGCCTCCTGGAGCTGCCGCCGCTCCTCGCCCTCGAGATCCAGCTGGATCTTCTCCTGGGGCTCGACATCCTCGCGGACGCGTCCGTGTGGCGTCGGACCTCGAACGGGGTCGAATGCGTCCTGGCCCTCGGAGCGACCGGCGAGCCGAGCCGAAGAGTCCGGGCTGAGGCGAAAGCCGTCTTGCGGCGCCGGTCGCGCCTCTCGCTCCTCGGTGGCTCTCAGCTGCGCTCGACGGTCGTGAAGCGATTTGGCGAGCCGTATGCCGCAATCGTGGGGCGCTCCGGATCGGTCGCACTCGACGTGGTGGACGCATTCCTCGCCGAGGCGGCTGCGTACATGGGCCCGGTTCTCGAGCGAGAGCATCTCCTCGAGCACTCGAGCGCCCGTGAGCGAACGCTCGTCGCGGCGTCCGAGCGGCGCCTCATGCGACTCGGTTTCGACCTGCACGACGGCCCGATCCAGGACGTGCTCGCCCTCGCTGCCGACATCCGCCTGCTCCAGCAGCAGGTCTATCCGTTCGTGCTCGATGAACAGCGGGAGATCGCGTACGGCCGTTTCGAGGACCTCACAGCCCGTCTGGTGGATCTCGATCGCCATCTCCGGGAGATCGCGCACTCGCTCGAGACGAAGAGCGTGCTGAGCCGACCGCTCGGCGAGATCCTCCACCGCGAGGTCGACAACTTCGCCGAGCGCTCCGGTCTTCGCGCAGCTCTCGAGATCCGCGGCGACCCCGACTCCCTCTCCTCCGCGCAGCGGATCACGGTGTTTCGCGCGATACAGGAGGCGCTCGCGAACGTTCGTGAGCACTCGGGCGCGTCAGCGGTCGACGTACGGGTGCGAGCGCGGCGCAGCGCGATCGAGGTTCAGATAGCCGACGACGGCATGGGCTTCGAGGTCGAGCGTGCGCTGGCGAAAGCTGCGCAACGCGGTCGTCTCGGGCTTGTCGGGATCGCAGAACGCGTGCGCATGCTCGGTGGGACGTTCGAGGTGGAGAGTAGGCCTGGCGGTCCGACGAGCCTGACGTTCACGCTCCCGCGCTGGGAACCGCTCGGGCCTTAGGCCCGCTTGCCCGAGGCACTTACGCCGCGAGGCGACGAAGAGGTGTTCTCACCGGGTCGACCTCGAGGGTGAATCCCCGGTCCCAGCTCACGACGACGAGGCCCGTGTCGCTGATGGCCTCGACCAGACCGCGGTCGCCAGCGGATAGACGCGAGTCGTCGCCCGCCTCGACGAGCTCGACGCGCATGCCCATCCAGACTCCGGCGCGGAGCCGGGCCGCCAGCTGCCGTGCGCCTTGCGTGTCCATCTCTCCGGTATCGGCTCTTGCGCACCGTTTCTTGACCCTCGTTCTCGCCCAGGGCAGGAGTGCCGCATGATCCGGCGAACTCGCCGCATGCCGGCGGACCGTTCCGACGTCGACGGCAGCAGGAAGGGTCCGCCGGCACCCACACGGACGCCCGCTGGTGCGAAACTGAGTGGGCATGCTCATTCCACGGCGAGGCCGAGACAAAGATGAGCCGAAGGCCGAGGATCCTCCCGACTCGGACCTGGCACGTCGCGTGCTTGCCCATGCGTCGAGCCCGGAGGAGAAGCTCGAGCAACTCCTCGCCGCACGGAGCCGCGAGCTGGAGGAGCAGGCACGCCGCTTCGAGGAGGTCATGGGCGACCTCGAGCGGCGTGAAGCGCTGCTTCGCGACATGCGGACCTCGGTCGAGAGACTGCTCCGACTGGGCACGAAGGACCTGACCGAGCGCGAGGTCGAGCTTCAGGAGCTCGGCCGCGAGTTCATGGAGCGCGAAGCCCGTCTCGCCGCCGAGGAGGCCGAGCTCAACCGCCGGCGCAGCGAGCTCGGAGCCGTCGAGCTCAAGCGCGAGGCAGTGGAGCAGCGCGAGCGAGCACTCGCCGCCCGTGAACAAGAGCTCGGCTCCGCCGCAGCGAGTGAGCCCAGCTCGGCTGCAAGCGCACGCACTCACGACCCCGAGGCGAACGAGCCCCGTTCCGACCGAATGGAGGGAGCCGTGACCGTCCTCTTCGTCCCCGGCGCTACGTACAAGCTCGTCGAGGTGGCGCGGCGATCTCTGGCCCCCGGGGCGCCCGTCGAGATCGACGGCGAGCTCTATGTGGTCTCGCGCATCGGTCGTGCGCCCCTTCCGGGCGACGCCCGAACGTGCGCCTACCTGGAGCGGTTCGGGCCGCCGGGCTCGTCCGCGCCGGGCGGAAGCTCGTAGACCGGCGGACGCTCCCGGACCGTCTCCACCGACGCAATCATCTCCAGACGCCGCTCTGCCTGCGTGGCGAGGAACTGAGCAACGGCGACATCGTCGTCGTTGAATCTCCGAAGGCGCATCTCGTAGAGCTCGACGAGACCCCAGGATCGGCCCCTGACCCGCAGAGGCACCATCAACATGGCATTCATCCCGAGCTCTCTCAGGATGAATGCCTCCGCAGGGTCTACGTCCCCTTCGAGGAACGAGATCGCGCGCGGCTCGCCGAGGCGCAGCGTCTCGGCGGTGAGCGGGAAGTCTGAGATGCGGTACGCAGCCTCGTCTCCCAACGAGATCTCGCGAAGCGCGTGCTTCTCCGCATCGACCAGATAGCTGCCCACGACCCGCGAGGCCTGGCAGGCAGTTGCCCCGATGACGAAGACGAGGCCCTTGCAGAGCCTGCTCAGCACGTCGTCGGCCGTGCTCTCGGCCTCGACGGCCTTCGCCGCGGCGAGGACCTCAGCGAGAATCGCGCTGTCCCCGCGGGGGCCCCGCCTGCGCTCGTCCGCGGCCGCCATGCTCTCCGTCGTCATCGCCGGCAGGTCGCGCGCAACGACCTGGCGAAACGACGAGATGCGATCCTTCCCCGCTTGCTTCGCGAGATAGAGGGCCTGGTCACCGGCTCGGAGGAGGGCCGTCGGCGTCGCTCCGTCGAAGGGATAGGTCGCGATGCCACCGCTGAGCTTGAGCGGAAAGCCCGCGTCGGTGAGCCCCTCGGCGAGAACACTGCGGATGCGCCCGCCGAGCGCCTCTGCGGTCTCGGCGCCGGCTTCCCGGAGCATGACGACGAACTCGTCTCCTCCCAGGCGCGCGACCTCGGCGTCGTCGGGCAGTGACTGCGAGAGCACGTCTGCGACCTCGCGAAGAAGCGCGTCGCCGAACTCGTGTCCTGCGCGATCGTTGATCTCCTTGAAGTCGTCGCAGTCGAGAACGAGCACGCTCAGGGGCACCCGACGCTCCTGTGCGGCTTCCAGCTCGCGCTCGAGCCGCTCCTCGAGCCCGCGCCTGTTCAGGACCCCGGTCAGCGCATCCGTCATCGCGCTCTGGCGCGCGCGTCGAAGCGCAATCGCTGCGTCCAGTGACGCCGCGGAGTGCGCGGCGAGGACTGCGGCCGTGTCGAGGTTGGTCGGATCCACTCGCTCGGCTCCGCCACCGGTTCCGACGAGCGCTCCGATCTCTTCACCGTTCGCTCGGAGCGGAAGCCAGACGACGGGTCGACGCTCGCTCTTTCGACGCTTGGCCCCGCGAGGGTCGACGAGCTGGCACACGACGGATGGATCGACGAGCGCCCTGGTGGCTTCGAGCTCGTCCACCGAGAGCCCCGACCTGAGCGTTCCGTCTGCGCTCCACGACGCGAGCTCGGTTGGCTGGCCGATCTCGTCCCAGATCCAAACCTGACTCGTCTCGAGGCGCAGGACCCGGGCGAGCGAAGCCGCGGCGAGCGCAGCGATCTCCGACGGGTCGCGCAGGCTTCCCAGATAGACGAAGAGTCGGGCGAGCCCGGGAAGATCGAGGACTCCCGACGCGCGGAATGCCGCGGCCCGAGGCGCGAGCGCAGCGGCCAGGGGACGCAAGAGCTTCAAAGTTCCGTCCGGGACAGGACGCTCGGAGTCGACGTTGAACACGCCGACCGTGACTCTCCCCTGGCGGAGCGGCAGCGCGACCTCGCAGGTCACCGACGGCGACGCCTCCAGGTAATCGGGATCAGACTGAACGTCGACGACGACTTGCCCGCGGCCAAGACGGACGGCGCGACCCATGATTCCCTGCTCCACTCCGATGCCGTCCGGCACGACGGCGTACCCGCGCTGGGCGACGAGCCACAGACGTCCGTGCTCGAGGACGAAGACGGACGGAAGCACCCCGTCGATCGCCTGGTGGAATGCATCGACTGCAGCGTTGATCGCCCCTACCGGGTCGTCGGCCGCATCGGTCGCGCGCACCGCCTCCTTGACTGCAGCAGCGAGCAAGCCCGCATCGAGAGGCCGCAGGACGCCGCGCGCTGATGCGCGTTCCATGGGTCAGGAATCGGCTTTTGGAGACGTCTGCTTGAGTCGCTGCTAGCGACCGAGATCCAGGTACCAGCTTAGGATCTCGTCGCCGGCGAAGACCGCGACCACACCGCCGAGAGCGAGGAACGGGCCGAGTGGTATGGCCCGCTTGCGTGCCGCCCGCCCGTGCCGAACCAGCATGACCGCGGCCGGGACGAGAGCGGCCAGGAAGCCGAGAAACAGAGCAACCGCCACGGAGGCGCCGAGCCCGGCGCCGAGGAAGCCGGCGAGCTTCACGTCGCCCATTCCCATGCCCCGCGGGTAGATCAGCGCGATCACGAAGAGGACCGTCGCAGCCACGAGCGCCGCGCAGACCCAGGCGACCGACGGCTCGTCGAGTGTCCGGCTCGCGAGGACGACCACCGTCCCGGGGAGAACGACGTGATTCGGAATGAGCCGGTGCTCGAGGTCCGTCCGCGTCACGACGACGAGAACCCAGCAGAAGACCGCCGCGATCGCCGCCTCGAAGGTCAGGCCGAAGACAAGACCGGACACACCACCCAGCACGACCGTTCCTCCGAGAACCAGCGGGAGACGCGGCGAGCGCGGGACCGCCGCAAGCAACGGGTGATGGAGCGGCGCATTCGTGGCGACCCGATCGGCGAGCGGACCGACCGCAGCCCCGGCCAGGAGGCCGGCAAGCGTCGCAAGCCCGGCGGAGGCGTCCACGAGGACCGATTCCTGCACAGCGCCACGGTTCCTCCTCGCCTGCCGACCTCGCACGACACCATCCCCCTTTCGGCGCGGAGGAACAACGAGATCCGCGCAAATTGCGGGCTTGCGGCGCCGTCGGATCCCTCGTTCGAGGGATCCCGGTCACTCGATTCGGGGGCGCCGTACGGCAGCGAGTCGACTACGGTCAAACGTACTGCGGGGAAGCCAGGGGGGAAGGGTTCGAGGTGACGATCCGGGACAGGCGGAGTACAGGCGGCACGATCGCTTGGGCTTTTACGCTCAGCGCGCTCGTAATTCTGGGCGGAATGATCACGATTCTGCTCGAGGCTCACCCCGATCGGCTTGCGGGAGGCCTGTTCGTCGTCGCCCTGTGCGCGGGAGCGTGCGGAATCGCGCTCGACTGGCGACTTCGCAGAGCGCAATCGCAGGCGCTTCGTGATCCGCTCACCGGGCTGCCGAACCGCGTTCTGCTCGAGGACCGCGTCGAACAGGCACTCCAGCGAGCGCGACGAACGGACGAGTCCTTCGCGCTGATCGTCATCGATCTCGACAACTTCAAGGACGTCAACGACGTGCGCGGGCACCGAGCCGGAGACGCCGTGCTCGATTCACTGGCACGCAGGTTCGAGGCAGTCGTCCGTGCCAGCGACACGGTTGCTCGGGTCGGCGGCGACGAGTTCGTCGTCCTCTCGCTCGCGACCGGAGACGACGAGCAGGCCGCAGCCCTCGTGGGACGGCTTCGGCAGGCGCTGCGGCGCCCCTTCAAGGTGGAAGGATCAACGGTCGAGATCGACGCCAGCATCGGGTGGGCGGTCTTTCCGGCGGACGGAGCGACTGCCGACGAACTGCTCGGACGGGCAGACGGACAGATGTATGCGACGAAGCGGGACTCAACGGACGACACGACCCTGCTGCGACGCGGCGTCGATGCAGGCGTTGTCCGTGACGTCGAGTCGGCGCTCGAGCGCAACGAGCTCGTCGTCCTGTATCAGCCGATCATCGACCTGCGAACGGCCGAGCCACGGGGAGCCGAGGCACTCGTGCGTCGCGTCCTCCCGAACCAGGCCTTGGAGCTTCCCGCGGAGTTCGTTCCGCACGTCGAGCGCACACCACTCGCTCGCGAGCTCACGTTCCTCGTTCTCAGCGACGCGCTCCGGTCCGCCGAGTCCTGGGCCGCGAAAGGCATCAACCTCGGGGTCTCGATCAACGTCCCCTACCGCCTGCTGGATGAGCCGCAATTCATCGAGGGCCTGGGCGAGCGACTCAACAACTCGGCGGTGTCGCCTGCGAAGGTCACGCTCGAAGCCGTCCCCGCCGGTCCGGGCGCCGGTTCCGAGCTCGACGAAGAGGGCCTGGCGCAGCTCACCGCCCTCGGAGTTCGACTGGCTCTCGACGACGGCGGACGCGCTGCGTCCTTCGCAGCCCTCCGCGTGCTTCCCCTGGACGAGCTGAAGATCGACGCGGGATTCGTCCACGGGCTCGGCCGGAGCGCCACGGACGCGGCGCTGGTGCGCGGCATGATCGAGATCGGCCACGAGCTCGGCCTCGCGGTCGTCGCCGAGGGAGTGGAGACGCGAGAGGCATGGAACATGCTGGCGGACTGGGGCTGCGACTTCGCCCAGGGGTTCTACGCCGCGGGCCCGCGGCCCGCAGCCGAGCTCGTCGACTGGCTCGGCGCACGCTGGCCTGCCGTCGCCTGACCACAGCCCTCAGACGATCACGCGCACGGCAAACGCGCATCCGACCGTCACGAGAACGATCCCGAGCGCGAGCCGCAGTGCGTTCTCGGAGACGCGACCGCTCGCTCGAGCCCCGAGCCAGCCTCCGGGTATCGCGCCAACGAGCCCAGCGATGAGCACCGGCCAGTCCACGCCTTCTCCGATCGCGTGGGTCGCGAAGCCTGCAACTCCGAGGAAGAAGCCGACCACGAGGTTGGTCCCGGCCGCCTTGCGCACGTCGAGCCCGACCGAACGGATCAGCGCGGGCATCCGGAGGGTGCCGAGAATCACCCCGACCGCGCCGCCGAGCACGCCGATGAAGAACGCGAGCACACCGCCGCGGGCCACGCGCGGCCGCTCACGCGGTCGCGGCGTGATCGGGCGAAACGCCAGATCGATGCCACTCCAGACGAGAATCGCCGCGATCAGACCGTAGAGAAGAGACTCCGAGACGTCGCTCGCGACGAGCGCGCCGACGACAGCACCGACGACCGAAGGCGGTGCCGTCCAGGCGACGACACGCCAGGCGACGCGCCCGTCGCGCACGTAGCGGAGACCTCCCGCACCCGCCGCTGCGGCCGACACGGCGATGTTCGTCCCTGCGGCCGTGACCGGGTTGCCCGTGGCAAGGACGATCAGCGGCAGCCGGAGCGTTCCGAGCACGAGGCCCAGCATCGAGCCGAGGTACCCCGCAGCGAACGAGCCCGCGAGGGCTAGGAGGAGCTGCCAGGCCTCCAGAGCGGCTCTTCCCGGCCAGACGCTGCGTTTGCGAAACGCGCGAGGATGAACAAGAGGTCGGAGAGCCGGTTGAGGTACGCGAGCGCAACGTCGTTGAGCGTGTATGCCTGCGCGGCGTCGAGCGCGTCACGCTCCGCCCGCCGGCATGCGGTCCGCGCGACGTGAAGACGCGCCGCGAGCTCGCTTCCACCTGGGAGCACGAAGCTCTTGAGCTCGGGCAAGCCGGCATTGAAGCGATCACAGTCGGCTTCGAGCGCGTCGACCTGGCTCTGCGTGATGCGCAGGCGACCCTCGTGCTCGAGCGGAACGGAGAGGTCGGCGCCGAGATCGAAGAGCTCGTTCTGGATGCGCGCAAGCACGTCCCGCACGTCGTCGGGCGGGTCAATGGCGAGCGCGACCCCCATCAAGGAGTTCAGCTCGTCCACGGCTCCGTAGGCGCGAATGCGCGGATCGAGCTTCGACACGCGCGAGCCGTCGCCGAGCGACGTCTCCCCTGCGTCGCCACCGCGCGTGTAGATCTTCGTCAGTCGAACGGGTTCGTCGCGATCGCGAGGCACGAGACGTAGATTAGGTCTCGTGCATGTCAGGTCTGCACGGATCAGCGACATCGACACGATCGCAGATGTCTTCATCGCCTCGTTCGGCACGCTCACGTTCCTGCCGAAGCTCCACACGGACGACGAGACCCGCGGCTGGATCCGCGATGTCATGTTTCCCGCGCACGCTGTGTGGGTTGCCGAAACGAGCTCCGGTGTGGTCGGCTTCGGCGCAGTCCACGACGACTTGCTCGGGCTTCTCTACGTTCACCCAGAGCATCAGGGCCGAGGCATCGGAACTGCGCTGCTCGACGTTGTCAAACGCGAGCGCCCGCACGGCTTCGATCTATGGGTGTTCCAGCGCAACGAGGGCGCGCGCCGGTTCTACGAACGGCACGGGTGCACGCTCGCCGAGATGACCGATGGAAGCGGGAACGAAGAGAAAGAGCCGGACGCTCGCTACGAGTGGCTTCCCTGAGAGACCGGCTCGTCGCGTAGCTGGCGCCCGAGGATCGAGCGAGCGATGACGAGCCGCTGGATCTCGCTCGTGCCTTCGTAGATCTCAGTGATCTTCGCGTCGCGGTAGTAGCGCTCCACGGGAAACTCCTTCGTGTAGCCGTAGCCGCCGAGGATCTGGATCGCCTCAGCCGTCTGCCTCCGGGCCATCTCCGAGGTGAAGAGCTTCGCTTTGGCGCCTTCGGCGGTGTGCGGCCGTCCTTCCTGCTTCAGCCACGCAGCGCGGTACGTCAGCAGGCGCGCCGCGTCGATCTCCGTCGCCATGTCCGCGAGCTTCCATTGAATCGCCTGGAAATCCGCTATACGGCGGCCGAACTGCTCCCGCTCCAGCGCGTATGCGCGGGCGACGTCGTAGGCAGCCTGAGCGATTCCGAGCGCCTGCGCGGCGATCCCGATTCGCCCCCCGTCCAGAGTGGCCATCGCGATGCGGAACCCTCTCCCCTCCTCGTGGAGGAGCCGGTCGCGGCCCACGTACGCACCTTCGATCACGAGATCCGACGTCGTGGACGAGTTGAGCCCGAGCTTCTCCTCCTCGCGCGTCACGCGGACGTGCTCGGCGTCGAGGACGAAGCAGGAGACGCCGCGTGCGCCCGCCGTCCCTGGGTCGGTGCGCGCAAAGAGGACGAACGTCTCGGCCACGGAGCCGTTCGTGATCCATTGCTTCGCGCCGGTGATCACGAAGCCGTCGTCAGCAGGCTCTGCTCGAGTCTGCAGCGAGCCGGCATCCGACCCCGAGCTCGACTCCGTCAGCGCGAACGCACCGATGTGCTCGCCTCGCGCAAGCGGCGGCACGAAACGGGCGCGTTGCTCCTCGGTCCCGAACGCGAGGATCGGCAGCGTGGTCGCGCTCGTGTGGACGGCGACGGTCACCCCCACTCCGGCGTCGGCGCGCGAAAGCTCCTCGAGGACGAGGACGTACGAGAGGAAGTCCGCGCCCGCTCCTCCGTACTCCTCGGGCACGCAGACTCCCATGAGCCCGAGCTCGGCAAGCTTCGGAAAGAGCTCGGCCGGGAAACGGTGCTCGCGGTCCCACGCGGCCGCGTGCGGGACGATCTCGGCTTCGGCCAGCTCCCGCGTCAGGGCCTGGATCTCCCGCTGGTCGGCGGTCAGCTCGAAATCCATCGCTCGGACTATAGGTCGCGCCGTATGCGGCGATAGGCGCGCCCGGCGCGCCTCCGAGCAACGACCTTCGCGCCGCTCGGCGTCACGAGTCGGCGCAGCCTCCCCGGCCGAAGCTCCGCGCAGAGAACCGCCGATGCCGCCGGGCCACGCGCTCCGTACCGAACGCCACCGGCGTCGAAGTCCGGAGCAGCCCGCCACCCTTCCGGCGTCAGCTCGTACGCCTCCTGCTCCTCGACGAAGAGGCCGGCTTCCCCGTAGAGCCGTGTCCAGCCACGCTCGTCCTCTTGCCGGAACCACCCGTAGTCGTCGGGCTCTCCCAGTGGAACCGTCACGAGGAGGCTCCCGTCGCCGCGTAGGACCCGACACAGCTCGCGCAATGCGTCGAGGCGCGCACCCGGGTCCGAGCCGCCCTCGAGCCCGTACACCGCGTTGTCCGCGCCGATGTGCTCCAGCGTCGAGACGAGGAGCACCTGGTCGAACGACGCGTCCTCGAACGGCAGGTCGCGGGCGTCAGCGGTGGCGGTCTCCATTCCATCCACGTCCTTCGTCGCCAGGTCCGCGCCGACGAGGTCGACGCCGGAGCGGAGCAGCGCCGCGAGGTATGGCGTCTCGGCGAACGCATATCCGACTTCCAGCACACGTCCCTCGTCGCGTAGGCGTGAGAGCACCCACGGGATCTCGACGACGCGTTCGTCCGTTCCTGCGGGTGCCTGCAGCCAGCGGAGACGCTCATGTGCTGCGCGGGCTCCGAGGCCGAGCGCCACCGCATCGTCGAGCTCGCGGACGCGCTCGAACTCGGTGCTCGTGGCGAGCTCGTGGACCAGCGTGGCGCGAGACAGGGTTCCCTCGGCGAGCTTCTCGAGCGCTCTCGCACGCGCCTCGTCGTCGGGAGCGCGGCGGAGGACGAGCCTGAACACCGCCTCGACGAACTCGTCGTCGGAGCCCTCGTGGGCAGCAAGCTCGGCTTCGAGCCGTGGGTCGGCCATTCTCAGTATTCGTAGAAGCCGCGACCGGACTTCCGGCCGAGGCGTCCGGCGGCGACGTGCTCTCGAAGCAGCGAGCACGGCGCGTACTTGTCGTCGCCGAGCCCCTCGTACAGCACGTCCATGATCGCGACACACGTGTCGAGCCCGATGAGATCGGCGAGCGCCAGCGGGCCGATCGGATGGGCGAAACCGAGCTTCGCGATCGTGTCGATTGCCTCCGGCTCGGCGACACCGTCGCGAAGCGCGAACACTGCCTCGTTGATGAACGGCATGAGAATGCGGTTCGAGACGAAGCCTGGGAAGTCCCTGGCCTCGGCCGGCGTCTTGCCCAGATCCTCCGCGAGCTCGACTATCGCCCGCGCCGTCTTGTCGGACGTCTCATCGGTGCGGATCACCTCGACGAGCTGCAGCACCGGCACGGGATTGAAGAAGTGCATGCCGATGACGCGATCCGGCCTGTTCGTGACCGCGGCGAGCGACGAGATCGGGATGGACGACGTGTTCGACGCGAGGATCGCGCCGGCGGGGAGCAGCTCATCGGCTTGGCGGAAGATCTCGCGCTTCACCTCGGCGTCCTCGACGACCGCCTCGATCAGGAGATCCGCGGGGACCAGGTCCTCCACCGGGCTCACCCGCGCAAGCACCTCGTCCGGGTCCGCCCCACCTTTCTCCGCAAGCTTCGCCAGGCTCTTCCGCATCGCCTGGAGGCCGTGCTCGACGGCCCCGGGCAGCGAGTCGTGGAGCGAGACCCGCCTGCCGGACGCGGCGACGACCTGCGCGATTCCGCCGCCCATCTGCCCCGCCCCGACCACGAGCACGTGCTCGAACCCTCTGTCCCCGGCCACCGGCGGAGTCTACGGCCGGGGAGCACCGGGAAGATCGGGGCGTGCGCCCTTCCGGAGACGGCGAAGCGCCCAGAGGAGCACGAGCCCGAGGATGACGATTCCGATACCCACCTTGATCACGCCACCGCGAGGCTCACCGCCTGCAGCGAGGAGCATCCCGGGGTCGACGAGACTGCACGCCGTCGCGTACCAGGCGCCTCCGGGCAGCTTCGTGAGCAGGAGGCCGGTAGTGGTTCCGACGACGGTCGCCGGGAGGTCGCAGTCCGTCCCCTTTGGGACCCGCACGAAGATGGCGCGATCGGCAGTGCCGACGTGCTCGCCGTGCACGTCGCCCTTCACGCGCTGGGTGACCTGAAACAGCATGAGTCGAACGGGCTGAGAGGCCGCCCAGTCGGGATCGGTCAGGCTTCGCACCTCTCCCACCACTGCCGCGTCTGCAGCGTCGAGCCGGTCCCCGATCGGCTCGTTCGCACACATGCAGGCGTGCGCGTCGGCGGCTGCGACGCCCGCAAGCACCGCGACGACGACAACGAGCGCCAGAGCCGTGCCGAAACCTGCGGGTCGTGACGTGGGTCAGACCTCGATCAGGATGGCGTCGCCCTGGCCGCCGCCCGAGCAGATCGCCGCCAGCCCGAGCCCGCCTCCCGAGCGCCGAAGCTCGTGGATCATCGTGCCGAGAATGCGCCCGCCGGACGCGCCGATCGGATGGCCGAGCGCTACCGCTCCGCCGTTCACGTTCACGATCTCTTCGTCTGCGCCGAGCATCCGGGTCGAGTTCTTCGCGACGGAGGAGAACGCCTCGTTGATCTCGACTCTGGCGACGTCGTCCATCGTCTTCCCCGCGCTCGCGAGCGCCTGTTCGCCGGCGCGAGCGGGTGTACGCGCAAGGTAGGCGTAGTCGTCAGCGACGTAACCCTGGGCGAGGATCGTCGCGAGCGGCTCGATGCCGCGCCGTTCGGCGTACTGCTCCGAGCACACGACCACGCACGACGCCCCGTCGTTGACTCCGGGCGCGTTCCCCGCCGTCGTCGTGCCCTCCGGGTCGAATACGGGCTGGAGCGCCGCGAGCTTCTCGAGCGTGGTGTCCGATCGGATCCCCTCGTCCGCGGTCACGTCACCGACCGCGACGATCTCGTCGTCGAAGCGACCGGACTCCTGCGCGGCCGCCGCACGCATGTGCGACCGGTACGCCCACTCGTCCTGTTCCTCCCTGGAGATCTCGAGCTCTCGCGACACCCGCGACGCCTGCTGCACCATGTGGAGACCGTCAAAGGACGAGGTGAGGCCGTCGAAGACCATGTGGTCGACGACCTCGCCGTTCCCGAGCCGGTAGCCGAAGCGCGCCTTCGGCAGGAGGTACGGGGCGTTCGACATCGATTCCATGCCACCCGTGACGACGACGTCGTGACCGCCTGCACGGATCATCAGGTCGGCGATCTCGACCGCACGGATCGAGGACGCGCAGACCTTGTTCACGGTGTCCGCCGGGATCTCCTTCGGGATCCCAGCCGCAACCGCAGCCTGCCGCGCAGGCGCCTGACCGGCACCCGCCTGGAGCACCTGCCCCATGACGGCGTACTCGACCTCGTCCGGCTCGATCCCCGATCGCTCGAGCGCGGCGCGGATCGCGATTCCGCCGAGGTCGGTCGCCTTCAGGTGCGCGAGCCCTCCACCGAGACGGCCGAACGGAGTACGCGTCGCGGCGACGATGACCGACCGGCTCACACGGGCCAGCGTAGCGAAGCGACTGTGCTAGACCCGCTCGGTCACTCGCATGCGATTCGCTCGAAGACCGGGACGCGCCAGCCGCTCGAGCGCGCGTGCCACGCGATCCACGAGCTCGCGAGTCTCGGCAAGCTCCTCCCTGAGCGCGGCCAGCTCGGCGGCCTGTCCCGTCATCGCCTCCGGTGCACGCACGAGATCGCTCACCGTGGTCTCGGTCCGCTCGGCGATCTGTCGGAGACGAGGGAGCGACGGCATGGTCACACCGCGCTCCCATCGCGACACGGTGATCGACTCGACGCCGAGCGATTCGGCCAGTTGCTTCTGTGTCAGCCCGACCGAAAGCCGCGCCGCGCGCACGCGAACGCCAACTCCGCCGCTCTCCTTCACCTTCAACCCGCCGGGAATCCTCTCACATGCTTGGGCCGAACTCCACCGAAGCGAGCGACCGCACGGTCGAGTCGGACGGATCAGTCGGCCGGGCCGACCTTCACGAGCATCTTCCCGATGTTCTCTCCGCGTAGCAGGCCGACGAACGCGCCGGGTGCGTTCTCGATTCCGTCGATGATCGTCTCGCGGTACCGGAGCCGCCCGTCTCCGACCCATTCCGACGCAGCTGCCAGGAAGTCCGGAAAACGGTCGTAGTGGTCGCTGATGATGTATCCCTGGAGCAGCAGCCGCTTGGTCACGATCATGAACATGTTCCGCGGCCCGGCCGCCGGTTCGACGTCGTTGTACCGGGAGATCGAGCCGCACGCGATCACACGGCCACGGGTGCGGAGAGAGCCAATCGCAGCGTCGAGGTGGTCGCCGCCGACATTGTCGAAGTACACGTCGATGCCGTCCGGAGCGAGCCGTGGGAGCGCTGTCCGCACGGGCTCCTCGCGATAGTCGAAAGCTGCGTCGAACCCGAGCTCCTCGAGCCAGGCGACCTTGTCCGGCGATCCTGCGCTGCCGATCACTCGACACCCGGCGATCCGGGCCATCTGTCCCGCGGCGCTGCCCA
Source organism: uncultured Actinomycetes bacterium (assembly GCA_963734825.1). Taxonomy (GTDB): domain Bacteria; phylum Actinomycetota; class Thermoleophilia; order Gaiellales; family Gaiellaceae; genus GMQP-bins7. The sequence goes on from CAVTIQ010000008.1 coordinate 117,957, forward strand.
CCGCCCCGGCGGCTCCCGAGACGAACACGGTCTCACCAGGTTGTGGCTTGCCGATCTCGTGAAGCCCGTGGTAGGCGGTGAAGCCGGGCATCCCCAGGACCCCGAGCGCGGTGGAGATGGGCGCGATCCGCGCATCGACCGGCCGGACGCCGGAGCCGTCCGACAGCGCCCACTCGCGCCAGCCGAGCCCGTGCACGACCCAATCGCCCTCCGCAAGCGACGGGTTCCTCGAGACGACGACACGCCCGACCGCGCCGCCCGACATCGGCTCACCAAGCGTGAACGGCGCGACGTACGAGCGCACGTCGTTCATTCGCGGGCGCATGTACGGGTCGACCGAGAAGTACGCGTTCCGGATGAGAGCCTGCCCGTCGGCGGGCTCGGCGATTCCGACCTCGGCTACCTCGAAGAGATCCTCGTCGGGGAAGCCGGTGGGACGTGCGACGAGCCGGATCTCGCGTGAAACGCCCTCCATCCCGCGATGATATGCCGGTGCAATCCCTCAAGGGACATCTGCTCGTGGCGGGGCCGGGGCTCCATGACCCGAACTTCCGGCGCACGGTGATCCTCGTCGGCGAGCACGGCGACGAAGGCGCGCTCGGCGTGGTCCTCAACCGCATGTCGGATTCGCGGGTCGACGACGCGCTGCCCGAGCTCGCCGGACTCGTCGACGGCGCGGAAGCTGTTCACGTCGGCGGGCCTGTCCAGCCGTCCGCGATCGTCGTCCTCGCCGAGTTCGAGGAGCCGGAGCGCGCAGGGACGCTCGTCCTGGACGACATCGGCTTCCTCCCTGTCGGAGATCGACCCTGACGCACTCGGGGAGCTGCGTCGCACACGCGTCTTCGCCGGGTACGCCGGCTGGGGGCCCGGGCAGCTCGACGGAGAGCTCCGCGAGGGCTCGTGGATCGTCGAGCCGGCAGCGGCGGACGACGTGTTCACGAGCGACCCCGAGGAGCTCTGGAGCGACGTCCTGCGGCGAAAGGGAGGCCCGTTCGGTGTCCTCGCGCTCATGCCGCCGGACCCCTCCTTGAACTGAGGCGGATAGGTTCGCATCGTGCAGATCGCATACGTCGTCGACGTGCATGGCCACGCCGAGAGCGTCTCGCAGGCTCTCGCCCACGCCGGATCGCTCGACGTGCTCGTGGTCGGCGGAGACATCACGACGTTCGGTACTCCCGACGACGCCGAGCGCGCGATCGAGCTCTGGCGCCCCCTGGCGAGCCACGTTCTCGCTGTCGCCGGTAATTGCGACTCCCCTGCGATCGACGACCGCCTCGTCGAGCTCGGCGTCTCGATTCACGGCCGCGGCGTCGTCGTCGAGGACGTCGGCTTCGCGGGTGCCTCCGGATCCCCGATCACGCCGCTCCACACTCCGTACGAGCTCTCGGACGACACGTTCGCGGGGACGGCGGCAGCCGGCCTGGCAGCGATCGAGGACTGCCGCGTGCGAGTCCTCTGTCCGCATGCCCCGCCGTACGGGACGAAGTGCGATCGCCTCGGCACCGGGGAGCACGTCGGTAGCGCAGGCTCTACGCGCGCTGATCGACCGCGAGCAGCCGGACCTCGTGCTCTGCGGGCACATTCACGAGTCTCGCGCGATCGACGAGATCGGCCCGACCACGGTCGTCAACCCCGGTCCCGTCGCATCCGGTCACTACGCGCTCGTCCAGGTCGATGCAGCCGTCACGGTCGAGCTCGACTGAGGTGGCGATGATCCGCCAGGCGATCTCTGCCCTTCCTCGCGCGGTGATCCTGCGCTCCGCCGACAGCGCCTTCCTGCAGCGCGTCGTACGCCGCTACGGCATGCGCCTCGGGGCAGGTCGGTTCGTCGCAGGAGAGACGCTCGACGAGTGCGTCGCCGTGCTACGCAAGCTCAACGACGCAGGGCTGTACGCGAACACGACGCTGCTCGGCGAGGCGATACCGGATGCGGACGGAGCAGACACCGTCGTGCGCGAGTACACGGAACTCCTCGATCGGCTCGCCTCCGAGCGCCTGCGCGCCAACCTCGCGGTCAAGCTCACTCACCTCGGGCTCTCCTTCGACGAGGAGGCTGCGTACGCCAACGTCGATGGCCTCGTGGCGCACGCTGCGAGTCGCGACCTCTTCGTCCGCATCGACATGGAGCAGTCGGAGTTCGTCGACGCGACACTGCGGATCTACGAACGCCTGCGAACTGCAGGTCACGACAATGTCGGGACGGTCCTGCAGTCCTACCTCTACCGCACACCGGACGACCTCGACCGGCTCCTGCCGTCCGCTCCCAACCTTCGCATCGTGAAGGGCGCGTACCTCGAGCCGGCGGAGATCGCCTACCCCGAGAAGCGCGATGTGGACTCGGCGTACGTCCGGCTCGTGGAGCGCGGACTACAGGGCGGTGCGTACATCGCCGTCGCCACCCACGACGAGACGATCATCTCTCACGTGGAGCGCTTCGTCGCGCGTGAAGGGATCGGTCGCGATCGCTACGAGTTCCAGATGCTCTTCGGCGTCCGCCCGTCGCTCCAGCGCGAGGTTGCGGCCCGCGGCCACAAGGTGCTGGTGGCGACTCCGTACGGCCCCGACTGGTACCCGTACCTCATGCGCCGGCTCGCCGAGCGGCCTGCGAACCTGCTGTTCTTCCTCCGCAACCTCGTGCGCCGATGACGGCGGCCGTTCCCGAGCGGGCCGAGGTCGTCGTGGTCGGAGGCGGAGTGATCGGCTCGAGCGTCGCGTTCCACCTGGCCGAGGCCGGCGTTGATGTCTGCCTGCTCGAGCGGTCAGAGCTCGCGTCCGGCTCCACCAGCCGCGCGGCCGGAGGAGTGCGAGCCCAGTTCTCGGACCCGCTGAACATCTCGCTCGGACTCCGCAGCATCGAGGCGTACACGAACTTCGCGGAGCGGCCGGGCGCGGAGATCGACCTGAAGCAGGTCGGGTACCTCTTCCTTCTCGACCGCGCCGAGGACGTCGCGTCGTTCGAGCAGAGCATCGCGCTGCAGAACGAGCACGGCGTACCGAGTCGATTCGTGGACCTCGAGGAGGTGCAGCGCCTGTGCCCGATCGCGGGGCTCGACGGAGTGCTGGCGGCAACCTTCTCCCCGCTCGACGGACACGCGAGCCCGGAGGCAGTCGTCCAGGGATACGCCGCGGGTGCCAGGCGCCACGGTGCGACCGTCGTGACCGGATGCCCGCTCGACGGGATCGACCTCGTCGAGGGAGAGATCCGAGGCGTCCGAACGAGAGCCGGCCGGATCGAGACCACGACGGTCGTGTGCGCTGCAGGCGCATGGTCGCCGGACATCGCGCGAATGGTCGGCGTCGAGCTTCCCGGTCACACCCGTCCTCCGCGAGATCGGGTACACGGCGGCGGGCGCATCGCTTCCGGATGGAATCCCGTTGACTGTCGACTTCTCGACGGGCTTCTACTTCCATCGCGAAGGCCCCGGGCTCCTCTTCGGCATGGCCGACCGCGAGCAGGCGGCCGGATTCGACGCACCGACCGACCCGGCGTGGCTCGAGCAAGTCACAGCGGTCGCCGAGCGCCGCCTGCCGATCTTGCTCGAGCTCGGAATCGCCGGCGGCTGGAAGGGTTACTACGAAGTCACGCCCGACCACAACGCACTGATCGGCGAGTCACCGAGCCCCACGCGCTTCCTGTACGCGACCGGGTTCTCGGGGCACGGCTTCCTCCAGGGCCCGGCCGTCGGTGAGATCGTCCGCGACCTCGTGCTCGGCCGCGACCCCTTCGCTGACGTACGACCGCTCTCCGTCGAGCGCTTCGCTCGGGACGCGCCGCGCCCCGAGCTGAACGTCATCTGAGAGGTCGAGCTAGCCGCGGTCGAACGCCGAGGTCACTCGAGGCGTTCGGTCGTCTTGCTCTGGATCTTTCCCGACATGACGACGAAGCCGAACAGGTTGATGTGGTACGGGTACTTCGCCTCGACGGTGACGTCGCCACCCTGAGCCCACGTCGCGCTCCCGTCGGCCGGGTTGAACGCGGTGACCGTGATCTCGAGCTTGTTGTGGTCGAGACCGGCCGCGGAACCCTGGACGCGGGCCGTCGTCTTCGTGACTGGATTCGGAAGCGTCCGGCTGACGCTCGCCTGTCGGGCACCTGCGCGCACCGCATCGGTGAGCGTGAGGTAGTTGTTGAAGAGGATTCCGAACTGGATGATCCCGAAGATCAGGAGCAGGAGGAGCGGGATGACGAGCGCGAACTCGACCATCGCCTGGCCCTCCTGGGCCTTCCGTATTCGACTCGGCGTCATCATGGGCTTCGCGTTCGTCTCGTTCTCTACGGCGTGTCGTCGTCGATCAGGCGCGCAGCCGGGCGCGAGAGGTCGGCCGCGATCCGGGTGAAGATCGTGTTGAGCTGGCCCGGGTTCGGCTTGTTGTAGAAGTTGGCCGGATCGGAGGCGATCGACCGGATGGCGTCCCAGGCCGTGATCGTCCCGTCATTGTTCCCGCTCGGATAGAGCTTGCAGTTCTCCGGATCCGTGCCCGACCCGTTCAGGTCGTAGCCGATCGAGTAGATCGACCGTGCCGCGCGACTTCGCATAGGCGGCCGCCTGGACGCCCGCCTGACACGGGTGCAACCGGTAGTTCGGCGTGTCGATGTAGCTCGGCATGTCTCTTGGCGTCGTGTTCGCCGCGCCGTCCGAAAGGAAGACGATGACGTCCTGCGACGTTCCCTCGGCCGTTGCGCTCGAGCTCGTGCTGAGCGTCGGCGATCCCGTTGGCGTACTGCGTCGTACCGCCACCGTTGGCGCAGCCGAGGCGCTGAACCAGCGACGACTGGTTGTTCAAGATCCACGAGCCGCCGCTCTGGACGAGGTAGTCGTGGACCATGGAGCCGATCGTGTACACAGCCCAGGTCGAGGCTGTCTCGGTGGGGGACTCCACTCCGGCCACCGGGCGTCATACCCGTAGCGCCTACCGTCGAGGGAGTTCGGTGGCCGATTCGGATTCGAGGTCCCCTGCCATGGCGTGTACGGACACCTCGCAACGAAGCTCCGGTCGAGGGCGGGCGGGAAGACGGAGAGCCCGACCCAGTCCAGATTCGGATCCATGAACCCGAGGAAGGTCTTGATACCGTCCTTTGCGTTCTTGAGGTCGCGTGCAGTTCGGGTCGTTCGAGCCGTTGCTGAACTGGCACATGGAACCCGTGCGGTCGAGGACCAGCATGATGTCGAGCGGCTTGGCGGAGCACGGCGAGCATGCCGTGGCGGTCGCACGCACGGTGAGCTTGTCGATCCCGAGGATGCGCGCGAAGACCGTGGGCACGTCCGACGTCGCCCGGACTCTGAGTGCGTTGTACGAATTGAAGGACGTCGAGCAACCGGGAGCCGACTGGACGCAGCGCATCGTCACGGTCGTCGTCACCGGGGCGCCGCTGTATGACCGCGTTCGGGCTCCCCGCCGAAGGACCGTAGTCCTGGGCGGTCTGCGTTGCCTCCGTGGGATCGGGAAGAAACTGAGCACCTGCAAGCGCGGCGGCGTCGACGCCCGCCTGCAGCTGGCGCTGCACGAGGTACGCCTTGCCGATGTCGACGACAAGGGCGACCATGACGAGCATCATGACCATGCCCAAGGCCGCCAAGATCAGTACTTGCCCTGATTCATTCGCTGCCCGACTGCGGCTTTCGGCGCGCACCTTATTCCTCCATGGGTCGACCTCTGGACTCCTTGACGAAGTGAACGGACGAAAGCGCCAGGTGACAATCCCTCCATCCAGCGATCCATCACCCGATCGAGTGACGTAATGGCCGACACAGTCGTCTTTATCCCCGCTTGGAACGAGGAGATGAACCTTCCGGCCGTGCTCGACGAGCTCGCCGAGCGGCTTCCGCAGACCGACGTCCTCGTCGTCGACGACGGCTCGACGGACGGAACTGCGGCCGTCGCGCGTGCGGGCGGTGCGGACCGTCGTCTCCTTCGGAAAGAACCGCGGTCTCCGCGAGGGGATCGCCGCGGGCTACGCGTATGCGGCCGATCACGGGTACGCGTTCGCAGGGCGCGTCGATGCCGACGGTCAGCATCCGGTCGAGGAGCTCGAGCGGTTGCTCGCCATCGTCCGCGAGGGCGACGCCGACGTCGCGATCGGCTCGCGCTTCGCGACCGGGGAGGGATACGAGGCGTTCCGGTACGAGCCGAGCCCGAGTCGCCGCCTCGGGACCTCCGTGCTGCGTCGAGCGATGCGCGCCGCACTCGGCAGGCCGTTCCACGATGCGACGAGCGGCATGTACGCGGTCAACGCGCGGGCGATGCCCATACTCGCGAAGCCGTACGAGAGCGGAGCACCGGAGGTCGAGTCCCTCCTTCGCCTGCGCGAAGCCGGCCTCCACGTCACCGAGGTGCCGGTCCACATGCGCGAGCGTTCGAGCGGCGAGTCGAAGCTGCGCGGACGCCGTGCGGTCGAGCTCGTCGTCACCGTCGCCGGCACGCTCCTCGTCTACGGCGTCTGGCGCCGCCATCGCCGAGCGCGCTGATGGGTACGTCGAGACTGCTTACCGTGCTCGGCTACTCGGACCGCCGAACACAGGAGCTCCATGAGATCTGCGCTGCAAGGCTCCGCCGAGCAGAGCAAGAGGCATGTGAGGAAGACGTGGTCCTGATGTCCGGCTGGGCCCGGCGGAATCGCGGTGTCTCGGAGGCCGAGCTGATGGCGAGATCCTGGGGTGGCCAGGCGTCACAGGTGCTCATGGATCGCACCGCGCGAACGACACTCGGCAACGTCGTCGGCGCGGCTGCGGCGGCTCGCAAGCTCTCGGCACACGAGGTCGTCCTCGTTACGTCGAGCTGGCACGGCCCGCGAGCCGCGGCTCTCCTTCGGGCTGCGCTCGCCGGCACGAGCTCGAACGTCTCGCTCGCGCTCACCGACGAACGCGCCTCGCTCGGCGGACGACTGCGTGAAGCCGTCTGCTGGCTCGCAGTTCCGGTCCAGCGAGCATTCATACGGTCGCGCTCGTGAACCTCGCCTCCGCTCGTCGGCGCTGATAGGGTCGGCTCTCGTGAGACGCCGCACCACGATCGCCTTCGCCGTCTTCGTCGCATCGTGCGCGTTCGTCGTCGCGGGCTGCGGAGGGAGCGACGAGAGCACGTCTGCGACCGGCGTCGACGAATGGGCAACCGAGTTCTGCACGGCCGTCACGACCTGGACCGACTCGTTGCAGACGACCGCGGACGAGCTGAAGGATCCGTCGTCGCTCAACTCGGACTCCCTGAAGACCGCCGCCGACGACGTCAGCTCGGCGACCGACACCTTCATCGAAGACGTGCGAGGGCTCGGAGCGCCCGACACGGAGTCGGGTGACGCGGTCAAGAGCTCCCTCGAGTACGTTGTCGGACACGCTCGAGACCGAGAAGACCGACATCGAGTCGGCCGTCGACGACATCTCGGGGCTCACGGGGCTCGCCGCCGCCGTCAGCGCGATCGGGCGGTCACTCTCCGCCATGGGCTCGGCTTTCAGCGCGGCTTTCACCGCGATCGACGACGCCGACGCGGGAAAGGAGCTCCAGACGGCGCTCCAGGACTCCCCCGCGTGCGCGAAGGTCTCGAACCAGTAAGGCGCGTCGACGGGCGTAGCCGGGAAGGCCGGGCTAACTAGCCGGCGCTAACTAGCCGGCGCGAACCGTGTCACCCACGTCGGCCAGGGCGCGGAGTGCCTGAGAGAGCGCGATCGGAAGCGTCGCCAGGAAGATCGCGACGGGCCCGCCGATGAACAGGACGGCGAGCGTCTGCCAGAAGCCGTCCGCCTCGAAGGCCAAGACGATCGTCCCGATCCCCGCGAAGATCAGCGCGAGGACACCGATCAAGGTCAGAAGCGCCGCCCATAGCCGTAGCGTCCCGTAGTGCGTCATTCGAAGCCCCTCTCCTCGTCTCGTCGGTGCTCGCGAGTCTACGCGGGGTGGCCGAGGAGGTTCGACGGGTCGTACTCGCTCCGAATCGCGGCCAGACGTTCGTAGTTGCCGTCGCCGTAGGACGCCCGGAGCAGATCTTCGCCCTCCTCGAAGAGACCGGGGAAGTTGAGGTACGCGCCACCTCCACTCGAGAACCGCCGAAGATCGTCGACGACCCCTCGTGCCCACTCGATGTTGGCCGAGTCCGTGCGAGCGTCCTCCCAGTTCGCCTCCACCCCGATGAGGTACGCGGGCCGGCGGCCGAACGCCGTGGCGTCCGGAGCGACCCGGTCCATCGCGCCTCCCTGGTACCAGACGTCGATCGTCGAGTGGCTCGACGGTGCTGCCGCGGTGTGTACCTCGAGCTGCTCCAGCGCCTCGTCGCCGAGATCGTCGAGGGCGACGGACTTCCAGTAGTAGCGCCCTCCGTCCGGATAGTCCTCGTTCAGAAGCTTCTGAGCATCGACGTAAGGCATCGGCCCGCTGAGATCCGCGATCGGGTCGTCGAGCTCGCGCAGCGGCGCGAGCGCCACTTCGCCCTCGTCGGACGTGCCGGGATGCACCGCGAGGAGCGCGACGTACGGCCGGCCGTGGGCGTCGTCGAGAAAGAGATCCACTGCAGGAACGCGACCGAGTACGCCGACCGGGCTCACGTCGTCCCCCACCCTGCGCGTGTACTCGTCACAGAAGCGCAGGACCTCGGCGGTGCGGTCACCCGCGTACAGCACGAAGCAGACCATCACGTCTGGCCCCACCGGATGGAGTCGGTACTCGAAGGACGTCACGATGCCGACGCTTCCCCCGCCGCCCCGAACCGCCCAGAACAGATCCTCGTTTTCGTCTTCGCTCGCCGTCCGAACCTCCCCGGCCGCGGTCACGAGATCCACCGAGACGAGGTTGTCGGAGGAGAGGCCGTGCTTGCGGCGCAGCCAGCCGATCCCGCCGCCGAGCGTCAAACCGGCGATTCCCGTCTCGCTCACGACCCCGAGCGGTGTCGCAAGGCCGAACTCCTGGGTGGCCGCATCGAGCTCGCCGAGCGTGCACCCGCCGCTCGCCCGAGCCGTTCGCCCGTCCGGATCGACGTCGATGCTCTTCATCCCCGACAGGTCGACCACGACACCACCTTCGCGAATCGCTGTCCCGGCGACGTTGTGGCCTCCGCCTCGGACCGAGACACCGAGGCCAGCTCCACGCGCGAACGACACAGCGTTGACGACGTCTGCAGTGTCGAGGCACCGGACGATCAGCGCGGGCCGAGCGTCGACCATGCCGTTCCAGACGCTTCGCGCTTCCTCATACCCGGTATCGCCGTCGCGGAGCGCACCGCCAGTAATCCTCGCCCGGAGCAGCGAGAGCGCGTCGTCGTCGAGTCCGACCTCCTCCGACACTGTGATCTTTCCGTCCATCGCCCGCTCCTTCCTCGTGGTAGCTGAACTGTGGGCATTCATAACAGACTATTTAGTCTGTTACAAGACTTAGAAACAACTGATTACCTCTGTCTATTGGGAGGGAAAGCGACCGCACGGTTGGTAAGGTGTGCTCCATGCCACGCGACGGTTCCGAGCTCCGGAGTCGAATCCTCGACGCGGCGCAGGCGCTCGTGCTCGAACGCGGCTTTGCCGGAACCTCGGTCGACGAGGTCATCGCAGCGGCCGGGACGACGAAGGGCGGGTTCTTCCACCACTTCTCGTCCAAGCAGGATCTTGCCCGAGCGCTCGTCGAGCGGTACGTCGCGGAGGACTTGCAAGTTCTCGACGACCTCGTGGCACGTGCCGAGCGACTCAGCCGGGATCCTCTGCAGCAGCTTCTGCTCTTCGTGGGGCTACAGGAAGAGGCAGCCGGTGAGCTCGCGGGCACGGACCCGGGCTGCCTCTACGCGTCTATCTGCTACGAGCGCGAACTGGTCGACGATGCGACCCGCGAGCTGATCGCCGAGGGCCTCCGCGCCTGGCGGACGCGCACGCGCGCCAAGCTCGACGAGGTCGTGGAGCGATATCCGCCACGGCTCCCCGTGGATCTCGACGCTCTCGCAGACGAAGGTGTCGCCGTCTACGAGGGCGCCTACGTCCTCTCCCGGGCTCTCAGCGAGCCGGACTTGCTCCGCGGCCAGCTGCGCCACTTTCGCACGTATCTCGAGCTGCTCTTCGGCCCGGTCGAAGCACCGTCCGCCGGCTGAGCATTCGCCCTCCGGTTCAGCCGGCCCCTCCGGTTCAGCCGGCGGGGTGTCATGCGCATCCGCCGACAGGTGAGGCCGCCGCGTACCTTGCGCGACGGCCTCGACCAGGAGAGCCCGTTAGCGGGCGGTGTCGATCTCGACCTGGCTCTCGCTCCAGCGCGCGGTCAGCGCGTAGAGCACGATGATGTTCAACGCGATCACCGTGAGTGACCAGAGCGGGTACTGGGTGTTGCCGAGGAAGCCGAGCTGGGCGATGAAGTTCAGGGCCACGACCACGATCGCGAACCAGCGCGCCCACCCCTGCCCGGCGATCAAGCCGAGACCTGCGAAAGCGAGCAGCACGCCCCAGATCAGCATCGTCCAGCCCCAGCCCGTCAGGTCGAAGACGAGGAAGCCAGACGCGGTGGGGACGAAGTAGTCGTCCTCGAACAGGGCGATCAGCCCCTGGAAGAAGTCGATTCCGCCGATGATCACCATCACGATGCCGGCGAAGCCGATCCACCCGGCCATGCTCTTAGAGTTCATCCTTACCTCCCGTTGGGAACATCACGAAGCCACGCGTGAGCGAGCTCATGCTGCCCTTCGCTCTGTACGGCATCGATAACAGTCGCACGTTCGTGCCGGGGGTTCAAATCCAGACGGCCGGTGCACCAAAGCGGAGACGGCTCATCAGGGCGCGACCCCGTCGTGGATCGCGCGAACGGCGTCGATCGTGTCCGCCTCCTCGGGGCGCTTGTCGGGTCGATACCCCTTGACTCGAGCGAAGCGGAGGGCGACGCCTCCGGGGTAGCGACGGCTCGTCTGGACGCCGTCGAACGCGACCTCGACCACGAGCTCCGGGCGGACGTGCACGGTGTGGGAGTCGCGGCCGGATTCCAGCTCGAGCAGCCGCTCGGTCTGCCAGGCAAGCATGACGTCCGTCATGCCCTTGAAGGTCTTTGAAGAGATGACCGAGGGAAACCTGAGTACGACTCGCCCGTGGCGTCGCTCCCGCTTGAGAAGTGCCTGCAACGGCATTTGCTTCTGTCCGAAAGGCGCGGTCGCCCATCAGCGCCGCACACATGCCACGCGGCTCGCCCGGTTTAGCCGCTCGCGGCCGGTCGCAGCGGCCTGTACCGGTCGCGGCGGTCTGAGCCGGTCGACGCGAACAGCTTGAGGGCCGCGTTACGACGCCGTCGAGCGGCGACGAGCAGTGGCTGGCCTGGGGAGGCGGCTGACTTGGAGCGTCCTTGGAGCAGTCGGGCGTACGGTCGCAGCCATGACCGACGGAGAAGGAGGAGCGATGAAGCACACGCGCAGACTGTCACTCTTGGCGGCGGCGCTCGTCGTACTCGCGAGCACGCTCGCGTTGCAGGCCGTTGCGGGTCCAGTGAACCACGCCAACAGACTCCAGGCGACCTTCGATGAGACCACCGTGTCGGTGACGAACCGCGTCGCCGACCTCGGAGTCTTCCAGCTGATCAACACCGGAACAGGCATGGTCGACGGCTTCGGAGATGCGACGGTCACCGTCTCGGTGACACAGGATCGAAGCGTGCAGCCCTGCGGACCGGGAAGCTGGACGAACGCCGCCATTCGGCGCGTTGGCCTGGATGGAGGCGTGCTCGTCATCCGAGAGCTGGTCCACATCTGCCAAACCGCCTCGGGCCTCGTCGGAACCGGTCCCTGGGAGGTCGACAGCCCGTCGAGCACCGGTATCTTCGCCGGTGCGCGCGGCAGCGGTGAAGCTCGCACCGTCCTCTCGAGCCGAACTAGCACGCTCTCCGGAAGACTGAAGCTCGTTCGCGGAGCGGATTCGTAGGGGTTGCAGGCTCCTGGAAACCACTCTGGACGTGCGACGACCGGGGAGAAGCCTCGGCGCGCACGTCCAGGGTGCTACGGGCTGTCTCGTCCTTCCATGGGCATGAGTGACACGCAGCTTCAGCCGACGAGCCGGCTGGGCGCGCCCGGCGAAACGTCGTATCGTCGCTCCGACTTGAACATTCGCGTCCTAGGTCCGCTCGAGGTCCTGAGCAACGGCGCCCGCGTGCGCCTGGGCGGCCCGAAACAGCGCACGGTTCTGGCGCTGCTGGCCGCTGAGGTGGGCAAGCCGGTCTCGGTGGACGCGCTGATCGACGGCGTCTGGGGCGACGATCCGACCGCCGCGGCACGCTCGACGCTGCAGACGTACGTCTCGAACCTCAGGACCGCGATCGGGGACGTCATCGTCCGCGACGACAGCGGCTACCGGCTCGCAGCCGAGCCGAAGGACGTCGACGCGTTCGAGTTCGAGCGGGCGGTCGAGAATGCGACCAGACTCGTGGAGACCGACCCTGCCGAAGCGGCGCAACTGCTCCGCGCTGCGCTCGCGCTCTGGCGTGGCCACCCGTACGCCGACGTGCCCGGCCCGTTCCGGCTGGAGCTCGAGGCGCGGCGCCTCGAAGAGCTGCGCCTCCGCGCCGTCGAGACGCGGATCGAGGCAGAGCTCGCCCTCGGGCGCCACGCGCAGCTGATCGCCGAGCTGGAGGTGCTATGTGAAGAGTTTCCTGATTTCGAGCGCTTCCGTGCGCAGCACATGCTCTCGCTCTATCGCTCGGGCCGGCAGGCGGAGGCGCTTCGCGCGTACCAGAAGACGCGTGCGTACCTGGCCGAGGAACTCGGCCTCGAGGCCTCGACGCAGCTGCAGGACGTCGAGCGGAGGATCCTCAACCAGGACCCGTCGCTCCTGCTCGAGGCGCAACCGCAGGTGCAGACGCTCGCCTTCCTCCTCACCGACGTCGAGGACTCGACGATCCTCTGGGAGCTGCACACGGACGCCATGCGGTCCGCGGTCGCCGAGCACGACCGCCTCGTGTTCAGCGCTGCCGAGGCGGCCGGAGGGCGGGTCGTGAAGCGCGTCGGCGATGGCGTCGATCTCGCCTTCGCGGACGTGGGGGCGGCGTTCGACGCCGCGAGCGAGATCCAGCGGGAGCTTGCCGCGGCCGACTGGGGCGAGCTGGAGCCACTGCGGGTGCGGATGGCGATCGACGTCGGCGAGGTCGAGGCTCGCGCAGACGACTACTTCGGGCCGGTACTCAATCGCGCCGGCCGGCTGCTCGCCGCCGCGCACGGCCGGCAGGTGCTCCTCTCAGGGGACGCGCATGCGGCATTGTCGGCGTTGCGGGGTGGCTGGCAGGCGAAGGCGCTCGGCGAGTTCCGGTTCAAGGGCATCGGCAGCCCGCAACACGTCTTCCAGCTCCTGTTGGACGGGCTTCCCTCCGACTTCCCTCCCCTCAGGATCGACCGCCTGCCCCCCGTGATCCTGCCCGGCGCCTTCGGCCGCTCGGTGCGGGGCTACGAGCTCCGCGAGCAGGTCGGCGGTGGCGACTTCGGCATCGTCTATCGCGCGTACCATCCTTCGGTCGGGCGCGAGGTCGCGATCAAGATCGTCCGACCCGAGCTGGTCAACCAGCCCGCCTTCGTGCGCGGGTTCGAGGCGGAGGCGCAGCTCATCGCGCAGCTCGAGCATCCGCACCTCGTTCCGCTGTACGACTACTGGCGAGACCCCGAAGGGGCGTACCTGGTGATGCGTTGGCTGCGAGGGGGCTCGCTGCGGCAGGCGCTCGAGCGAGGCCCGTGGAAGCTCGAGCCCGCCTCGCACCTGCTGTCGCAGGTGGCAAGCACGCTCGCCTACGCCCACCGGCAGGGCGTCGTCCACCGCGACGTCAAGCCCGCGAACATCCTGCTCGACGAGGACGGGAATGCCTACCTCTCCGACTTCGGAATCGCCGCCCGCCTGGCCGATTCGGACGACGCAGGGCGCCCGCTCACCTCGTCGCCCGCGTACGTTCCGCCAGAGCAGCTGGCAGGTGGTCAACCGCTCACGCCGCGGTCGGACATCTACGGGCTCGGCTTGCTGACGTTCGAGCTGCTCACAGGCCAGCGGCCGCCCATGGACGGGGCGCTACCGTCGTTGCGCGTGGTCAGGCCGGAACTGCCGGCTGCGCTCGACGAGGTGGTCGCCGGCGCCACCGCTTCGGATCCAAGCGAGCGCTACGAGTCGGTCGACCGATTCGTCGCAGCTTTCGCCGCCGCGGTCGGAACCCCGGTGGCTGAGACGTACACGCCCGCGGAGAACCCGTACAAGGGTCTGCAGGCGTTCGGCGAGGCAGACGCCGCCGACTTCTACGGACGTGCGGCGCTCATCGACGAGCTCGTGCACGCGGTCGGCGACCGACGCCTGATCGCGGTCGTAGGCCCGTCCGGAATCGGAAAGTCGTCCGTCGTCAAGGCCGGCCTCGTCGCGGCCCTCCGTCGCGGGGCGCTGCCGGAATCGAAACCGTGGATTGTCACCGACATGTTCCCCGGCTCATACCCCTACGAGGAACTTGCCGCCGCGCTCCTCCGGGTCGCAGTGGAGCTGCCCGACGACCTCGTCGAGGAGTTGGCGCGCGACGAGCTCGGGATCTGCCGCGTCGTGAAGCGGATCCTCCCGGCCCGAAGCGAGCTGCTGCTCATCGTCGACCAGTTCGAGGAGCTATTCACGCTCACAGCCGACGAGGAGACGCGCCGCCGTTTCCTCGAGGGACTCACCGCGCTCGCCGGCGACCCACACTCGCCTGCGCGCGTTCTCGTCACGCTGCGCGCCGACTTCTTCGACCACCCACTCCGCTATCCGGAGTTCGGGGAGCTCGTTCGGGCGGGAATGGTCGCGGTCGCAGCGCCTTCCGAGGACGAGCTTGCAGAGGCGATCGAGCGCCCGACACGGCGCGTCGGTGTTCGTTTCGAGCCGGGACTCGTCTCCCAGATCGTCGCCGACGTCCGCGATCAGCCCGGAGCCCTGCCGCTCTTGCAGTACGCGCTGACTGAGCTATTCGCCGCCCGCACCGGGGACACGCTGACGCTCGAGCGCTACGTCGCGACCGGCGGTGTCGTGGGCGCGCTCGGCCGGCGTGCGGAGGATCTCTACACGCGCCTCGGTCCATCGGCGCGGGCGGCGTGCCGCCACGTCCTCCTGCGCCTCGTCAGCGCCGACCCCGCCGCACAGGACACGAGGCGCAGGGTACGGCGCAGCGAACTCCGCCAGCTCGAACTCGAGCCCGGCGCGGTCGAGGAGATTCTCACGCGCTACGGCGAGCACCGACTGCTCACCTTCGACCGCGAGCCGCTGACGCGGACGCCGACCGTCGAGGTCGCGCACGAGGCGATCCTGTCCCAGTGGGACCGGCTACGCGGGTGGATCGAGGAGCGCCGCGAGAACCTTCTCCTCCACCGGAGGTTCATCGAGACGGTCGGAGAGTGGCAGGACGCATCGCGAGATCCCGGTTACCTACCGCACGAGGGCCGGCTCCAGCAATTCGAGGCCTGGGCGGGCGCGACCGACCTCGCGCTGACCGCCGGCGAGCGCGAGTTCCTGGCCGAGGCGCGGGGTGCCGCGGACGCGACGGCGCGGCGGCAGGCGCGGAGGCGCCAGGCGACGCTGGCGGGGTTCGCGGTGCTCGCGGTCGCGGCTTCGGCGCTCGCGGCGGTCGCGTTCATCCTCCGGGACGAGGCGCGGGACGATGCACGCCTCGCGACTGCCCGCCAGCTGGCCGCGTCCGCACAGGCGAACCTCGACGTCGATCCCGAGCGGAGCATCCTGCTCGCCGTCGAAGCCGCGGAGACGACCCGGCGACACGACGGCACGGTACTCGCGGAGGCCCAGCAGGCCCTGCACGACGCGCTCGCCACTTCGCGCGTGCTGGCGGCCGTGCCCGGCATCGGGCGGATGACCGGCATCGGACACGTCGTCGCCCTCGCGCCGGACGCATCCCGTTTCGTCGCAGCCGACCTCGAGGGCGAGGCCGCGAGCATTCGCGACGCGCTCACAGGCGAGAAGCTGGTGAGGCTCTCCGGGCACACCGGAGAAGTCCTCGCGGCGGGATACAGCCCGGAGGGGACGCTCGTCGCGACCGGAGGCGCCGACGGCACCGCGAGGCTCTGGAGCGTCGCCACCGGCGACCCGGTTCACGTGATGCGCGCGCATCGAGGCGGTGTGTTCGCGACCCGGTTCAGCTCGGACGGCACGCGGCTCGCGACGCTCGGCGCCGATCGCGCCGTGCGTGTCTGGGACGTCCGCACCGGACGAGAGCTCCAGGCGTTCGCAGATGTCCACGACCGCACCGCAGCGACCGTCGCCTGGGGCGAGGGGGTCGCGTTCGTCGGCCGCGACCGCATCGCGGTCTCGCCGTGGGCGCGGGGAAGCGCCCCTTCGCCCGTCGTGGCGAAGCTGTTCGACGTCTCGTCCGGTAAGCAGGTCGGCATCGTCGAGGATCCCGGCGGTGTCGCTCGTGTCGTGGACCTCGACGTCGGCCGGGACGGGACAACGCTCGTCGCCGTTCAGGCGGAGAGCGGCCTGCTGCAGCTGTACGGGTTGCCGTCGGGGAAGCAGTTGGACGTCGTTCACGCCCATGGCGTAGCGGTCCTCGATGTCGAGCTCAGTCGCGACGGACGGCTCGTCGCCACCGGAGGCGTGGACGGGATCGCGAAAACCTGGGAGGTGGCACGCGGAAAGCTCAAGGAGGCACTGACGCTCCGCGGTCACACGAACCCCGTCGGAAGCGTCTCGTTCGACCGCACGGGGACACGGCTCGTGACGTGGGGGCAGATCTCCGGCGAGGCAAGGGTATGGGACGTCTCGCCCGCCGGCCGCGGCGAGGTCCTCACGCTGCCCGGCCCGGAGACGGACTGGCACGCCGACATCGCGTTCATGCCGGACGGCCGTCGCCTCGTCGCGAGCTCCGGACGCGAGGGCACGGTGCGCGTCTGGAGCGTCGAGACCGGAGCCGAGTTGCTCGTCCTCGATCAGCACGCGCGAACGGACGCTCCGGTCCGCGCCGTCATCGGGATCGACGTCAGCGGGGACGGCTCGCGTATCGCGACCGCCGGCGCCGACGGCAGCGCCCGGATCTTCGACGCCAAGACTGGTCGGCAGCTGGTCGTTATCCGCGGTCGCCACTGCGTTGTGGGTGGGTTGTGTGTCGTCAACCGGGCGGTCTTCAGCTCGGACGGCTCGAGGATCGCGACGACGGGCTCGGATGCCACCGTGCGCATCTTCGACGCGACCACCGGTCGACAGCTTCGGGTGCTCAGGGGGCATGAGCCGGGCGGCTTCGGGACGTACCCGGTCGCCTGGAGCCCGGACGGGACTCGACTCCTGTCGACAGCGCCAGACGGAACGCGCATCTGGGATGCGCACGCCGGCCGGCAGCTGCTCGCGCTGCCACCGTCCGGAGGCCCCGGTGCGTCGGCTGCCTGGAGCCCCGATGGCACGCAGGTGCTCACCGAGTCGGGGATCGGTCCCGTGGTCTGGGACGCGTCGAGCGGCAAGCGACTGCGCACGCTCGAGACGAGCGCGGCGTCGTCGGACATGGTGTTCAGCCGCGACGGATCGCGGCTTGCGAACACGACCGTCGACGAGCGGGGGTACGCGATCCGGATCTGGGACTGGCCCGCGGGTGTCGAGACCCTGAAGCTCCGCGAGAGTGGCATGCGCGTCGCGCTCAGCCCGGACGGCCGCCTTCTCGCCGGGGTGCGCCAGAGACAGCCCGTGCCGTTCGTGCGCGTGTGGGCGCTCGATCCGGAGCTCCTGCTCGAGATCGCTCGGAGCCGCATCACCCGTTCGCTGACCGAGGAGGAGTGCCGGCGCTACCTGCAACGACCCTGCTCCGACGATGGCTAGCGTGGCGCACGCCGTTGTCGCCACTGGCGTGACGGGACGATAGGCATGCCACTCACGCTGTGCTGGGTGCTGGTCACAGCCGGTTCGCCCGTCCCTCGTGAATGGCTCGGACGGCGTCGATGGTGTCCGCTTCCTCGGACCGCTTGTCTGGGCGGAACCCCTTCACACGCGCAAAGCGCAACGCGACGCCTCCCGGGTAGCGCTTGCTCGTCTGGACGCCGTCGAACGCGATCTCGACCACAAGCTCCGGACGCACATAGACAACGTGCCCCTCCTCGCGCTCCTTGAGGGCCAGCAGGTGCTCGGTCTGCCAGGCAAGCATTAGGTCACTTAAGCCCTTGAAGGTCTTGCCGAGCATGACGAACCCGCCGGAGACGGGATCGCGGGCTCCGAGATGGAGGTTCGACAGCTTCCCGCTTCGTCGGCCGTGCCCCCACTCCGCAGCGAGCACGACGAGATCCAAGGTGTGCGTCGGCTTGAACTTGAGCCAGCTTCCACCGCGACGCCCCGCCTCGTACGGAGCGTCGAGCGCCTTCACCATCACGCCCTCGTGGCCGCGTGCGATGGCGTCGGCAAGGAATTGCTCAGCTTCGTCGGTGCTCGCGGCGGCGATCCTCGGCACGAGATTCTGCTCCGGGACGCTGGCCGCGAGCATCTCGAGACGCTCGCGCGCCGGCCGGTCGAGGAGATCCTCGCCGTCGAGATGGAGGACGTCGAAGAAGAACGTGGAGAGCGGAGCCTTCGCGGCCGCCTTGCGATCGGGACGACTCCCGAAGCGGCTCATGGTCACCTGGAACCGGTGGGGCGAGCCGTCGTCTTTCAACGCGATCGCCTCTCCGTCGAGCACGATCGCGTCGACCGGAAGCGCGAGCGCGACCTCCACCACCTCCGGCACGCGATCGGTGACGTCGGCGAGGCTCCTCGTGAACGCACGCACCTCCCCGCCGAGCCGATGTACCTGCAGACGGGCGCCGTCGAGCTTCCACTCGACCGCAGCAGGACGAAGTCGCTCGAAAGCGCTCTCGAGGTCGTCGGCCGTCTGCGCGAGCATCGGCTTCACGGGCCGCAGGACCTCGAGCGAGAACCCCGATAGCTCGAGCTCGCCCCCGCCTAGTGCGGCTTCCGCAACGTCCTGAAGGCCCCCGGCGAGCATGGTTGCGCGTCGCACTGCTGCCGGTGCCACGCCGGCCGCGCTCGCCACCGCGTCGAGCATCACGCCCTCGAGCGCCCCCTGACGTAGCTCGCCGAGCAAGAGCGCCGAGAGGAATCGCTGCTCGCGCTCCGTCGCGCGTTCGAAGAGTGCCGCGAGCTCAGCTCGACGGATCGCCTGGGACCCCTTGCCCGAGGCGTCCGCCACACGCGTCAGAGCGTCGTGTACCTCCAGGAGCTCGAGCGTCGGCGGACGCTCGGCCGGAACCGGAGGATCTTTGAGAGCGGCCCACCCGACCCCGATGGAACCCTGCGGCAGCTCTCCCGAGAGGTAGGCAACGGCGACACCGCGCTCTCCAGGACGCGCTCGGCCGAGGCACTCCGCGAGAAGACGCGTCTTCTCGGTACGTGCTGACGCCGCAGCAACCTCGACCGAGACGCGCGCGATCTCATCGAGGAGCATGCGTCGAACTCTTTCACGGGTTTCGTCAAGCTCGCCAAGCCGGCGCGCCGATGTCTGGCTGGACCTGCCGGCCGCGTGAGTTAGATTGGCGGCCGTGCGCGCGTGGCAGCTTCACGAGATCGAGACGCCTGACGGCACACGCTCTCCGGTGGTGCTCGACTCGGAGGACAGCCGTGCCGTTCTGATCCGGATGGCGCCGGGGCAGGAGCTCGGCGAGCACCAGGTGCGTGAACGTGCGTGGGTTGTGGTCGTCGACGGGACGGTCGAGGTGAACGCCACCGACGAGTCCCTGACGGCCCCCACGGGCACGCTGCTCGAGTTCGAGCCGGCCGAGCGTCACACGTTGCGGAGTGAGGGGGGCGCTCGCGTCCTGCTCCTGCTGGCGCCCTGGCCCGGCCCAGGTCACTATCCGGCGGGCTGAGGCGGAAGCACTGCGTCGATCCACCGGATCGCATCGGGGATGTGCGCGGGGTCGATCTGATGAACCGCATTGGACTCGTGGTACTCGACATCCAGCCCTGCGCTTTCCAGAAGCGCGCGGGCACGTCGGGCGAAATCGACCTCGATGATCGGGTCGCTCCGGCCGTGGGCGATGAACACCCCCTCGCCTGATCGCGCAGACAGGGCCGGCTCCCAACCGTCGACGACAGGCACGAATCCGGAGAACGCCATGATCCCTGCCGGCGCGGGCCGATCAGCGCCGAGCCCGAGTGCGTAACTCATGACCGACCCCATCGAGAAGCCGGCGAGCACCGTGCGCTCTGGCGCGATCCCTGTGCGTTCCCACAGCTCGTCATGGAACACAGCGAGCGCCGCGTAGGCGTCGTAGAACGTCGCTGGATCCGGATATCCGACACGCGGCACGATGTACCAGTGGTATCCGGGCCAGCCCGGGACCTGGAGGGGTGCGCGCGGCGTGACGACATGGAGACGCCGCTGCGGGTCGAGGACGTCTCCGAGCGGAAGGAGGTCGTTTTCGTCGGCGCCGCGGCCGTGATGCAGCACGAGCAGCCCCTGCGGCTCACCCGCGGCGGGCCGCTCTGCGTGGGCGAGCGCGCTCATCGTCTCACCCCGCTTCGCGGGCGGGCACAGAGCCCATCTCGCAGTTCGATCGCCTGCGCACCTCCCGCTCGAGAAGGTCAGCCGTCTGTTCGAACACATCGGACCACGCTGAATACTCCGAGGTGAACTCGACCGCTCCGTTCAGCTCGAGCACGGTCCACCCGCCGTCTTGGATCGGAAGCAGGTCGACGCCGACGAGAGACGCGCCGATCGCTCTTGCGGCGGAGATTGCGAGGGCAGCGGCATCTCGCGGCACATCGGTGACCGGTCGCCGCACGGCGCCGAGAGCGACATTCGTTCGCCACTCCCGCTGTGCCGCGATCCGGTGCACCGCCCCGACCACCCGCCCCGCGGCCACGAGGACCCGTAGGTCGTATCCCTGCGGCGGCACGAGCTCCTGCACCAGCGCCCCGTGGCGTCGATACCAGCCTTGCTCGGCGGCCCACGCCATTGCATCCGCGAGCGAGTCTGCGTCATCACAGAGGCACACCCCGCTGCCGCCGCTTCCGAACCTTGGCTTGACGACGACGGGGCCCGTGAAGAGTGGTGGGACTCGTCCCGCGCGAACATGAGACGTGACCGGGTGTGCAATCGCGTATCGGCGCAAGAGCCGCGCCGTCAAGAGCTTGTCGTGTGCGGACAGCAGTGCTGCACGGTCGTTCAGCACGCGCACTTCGCGAGCTGCGAGCGCGCCGAGTGCCCAGAGCCCGTCTTCAACACCGTCGAGGGTCGGCAGGACGTCGAGCCGCCCGAGCACGCCGTCACCAGGCCGCAGGGCATCCAATGCCTCTTGCGGCGTGAGGAGCTCCCAACCGGTTCCCGCAATCCGAGCGCGACAAAGTGCTTCGTTCGTCGGCGTGGGCCGACCGGCAATCAGGGCTAGGCGCATCCCGTCAGCGTGACGACTCACAACACCCCCGAGCGACGCTCTTCACCAAGCCGCCACAGGCCACGCCCTCGGCGCGAGGTGGCGTCGTAACGCTAGCGGCTGTGGACGAGGTCATGCACGCGGGACGGTCCGAAGTCGTGTCGCCGCACACCGTTCTCGAGGGCTGGCGAGTTTGCTCACTACGCCCGCCCGCCTCCCGGTACCAACATCCGGACGCTCCGGTCCGCAATCCCGGGCGGCATCCGTAGCGAATGCCGCGGAGCCGGCATTTGCGAAGAAGCCCCTTGACCGACTTCCAGATCGCAACATTGAGCATGCCTTCCGGGATGCGATCGGGATGGTGTAGAGACGGCGACGATCCCGTCAAGGAATTCCCGTCGGGTGGAATCGCGTGAGTGCTACTGATCGAGAGGCTTCTCGAACCAGTGATCGGCGTATGGCTCGTCGTTGAAAGGCTCGACCTCGACGTAGCCTGCTGAGCGGTACAGGGCGATCGCCTCCGAGAGAGCTCGGTTCGTCTCGAGGCGCGCACGGGTCGCGCCGCACCGTCGAGCATGCCGCTCGAGATCGTGCAGCAGCCGCCGCCCGAGGCCGAGCCCTCGAGCCGCGGGGGCTATCCACATGCGCTTGATCTCCGCCGGATCCGCACCGTGCAGCTTCAGAGCGCCACAGCCGACGGGCTCGTCTCGCAGCCATGCGATCAGGAGCAGCCCTCGCGGTTCGACGAGCTCGTCGGCTTCGGCGGAGATGCTCAGGTCGAGGTCGAAGCCGGACTCGAAGCGGGCCTCGAGCTCCCTGAAGTACGACCCGAGGCAGAAGCGCGCAGCGACTCCCGTCGGCGCCTCGACCGCAGTCCTGACCGACCCGGCTCCGAGGAGCAGCTCGACAATACCCATCGCTTCCACGAGCCGCGTTCTCTGCGCGTCGTCGAGCGGTTCCAGGAGTGACCACGCGAGTGCGTCACTGCGACGATCGAGCAGTCCCCGCTCTGCCCGACCGGCCGCGCTCAGCCGCGCGATCCGCGCGCGCTTGTCGCCGCCACTCGGCTCGACCGTCACCAGGCCCTCGCCTTCGAGGCGACGCAGCAGACGGCTCAGGTATCCGGAGTCCAGCTCGAGACGTGCTCGCAACGCCCCCACTTCGAGGCCGTCCTCCCCGATCTCCCACAGCACGCGCGAGGCGCCGAGAGGCCGTCCGCGCGCGAGGTACTCCTCGCTCAGTGCCCCGATGCGTTGCGTGACCACCCGGTTGAAGTCCCGCACTCGTCGAGTCGCGGTCGGATTCACATACCTGACTTTAGTCAGATACCGGCGTCGGCGCCAATGCCGTGGACGACCGCCCACGCTCGGCGGCGACGATTCTCGCTCGTCCCCGTTTCCTCACCGGCGTGACAACCGTCGTGCTTCAGGCACGGACGCGTCGGGTCAACTCGGCCAGCTCGCGGTTGAAGCGCTCGGGCTCTTCCAGGTGGGGCGTGTGCCCGACGCCGTCGTACCAGGACGCCTCGGCGGTCGGACACGTGGCCATGACGTGCTCCGCCATCGCCGGAAGGACGACGGCATCCATCCGGCCTTGAGTCACCAGCAACGGCACTTCGAACCCGCCGAGCACATCGTCGCAGTCGATGTCGCGGGACGCGAGATTCGCACGGATCTGCGCGGGCACGACGATGTTCCAGCTGAGAGCGGTCTCGAATTCGTCGACCGGAAGAGACTTCGCCGAGCACGCTCTGAGAAAGGAGCGCATGGCGGAGATGTTGGTTGGTAGGTCGTCGGCGGTGGCCCCCACGAAGTGGTCGAGGAAGCCGGAGCCGATGAGCGTGCCGAAAGCCGCCTCGCCGAGCCGGACTGCACCCTCGACGAAGTTGACGGCAGCGATGCGGTCTGGGCCATACGCTCGGATGTAATCGCTGATGACGAACGCGCCATAGGACCAGCCGACGAGCACCGTCCGGTCGAGATGCAGTTCGTCGAGGATCGCAGCCACATCGTCGGCCCAGAGCTTGCCGTCCGTGTAGTGCTCGGGCTCGAGCGGCGCCGCCGACATGCCATGGCCGCGGAGGTCGTATGCAACGAGCCGGAACTCGTCGGCGAGCGCGCTCTCGTACTGCTTGAACCAGCAGAGGTGGTTCTGGGACCAGCCGTGTATGAACAGGATCGGTGGGCCGTCCACCTTGCCCCACTCGCGGACGTGCAGGAGCAGGCCCCCGCCGCCTCGCACAGTGTGAACCTTCATCCGCCCAGTCCCTCTTCGGGCGTCCTGCGCAACTGCGGTCATCTCTCGCCTCCTCGGCTCGATGGTGTTCGCTGGATCGTGGTCGCGGAGAGGCAGCGGCACATCGGGCGAGGAGCCTTATCTTTCGGTCTCGACCTACCTATCTTCGATCGGCTGGACGCTCACGCGCGCGTCCCTACCGAGTGCGAGCTGCGCGATACTGGTCGGGATGCAGGCTCGCGCGAGCGAGGTCTTCGTAGCACGCACACGTGAGCTCGGAGAGCTCGGGCGAGCGCTTGACGCGACGCGTGCGGGGAGCGGCGCCACCGTCCTCCTCGCCGGAGACGCGGGCATCGGCAAGAGCCGCCTCGCCGAAGAGCTCATGAGGAGCGCGCGCGACGCAGGATTCGAGGTCCTTCTCGGACGCTCGATCGATCTCGTCGGTACCGAGCTCCCGTATCAGCCGTTCGCCGAGGCCCTGCGCCCGCTCGGCGAAGTTGGCCATGTCGACCGCCCGGCGGCCGCCTCGCAGCTACGGGTGTTCGAGGAGACGCTGGCGCTCCTTACCGAGCGCGCCGGCTCCGCTCCCGTCCTGCTCGTGCTGGAGGACCTGCACTGGGCAGACACGTCGTCGCTCGATCTCGTCGTCTTCCTCGCGAACAACCTCGAGGACCGGCCGGTCCTGCTCCTCGCGACCTACCGCGCCGACGAGCCCCTGTCGGCGGAGCGGATGCGCCGACTCGCGGAAGGCGTCCGGCGCTCGGGCTCGGCACTCCTACTCGAGCTCGCACCGCTCGATGCCCTGGAACTCGCGGAGCTGCTCGCGGCTCACGCCGAGCGTCCCCTGACGCCAGCGCTCATGCAAGAGATCGTCGCACGCTCGGAAGGCAATCCCTTCTTCGCCGAGGAGCTCCTCGCCTCAGCAGCAGACGGGCGCGGCGAGCTCCCGCGCAGCCTGCGTGACCTGCTGCTCGAGCGCGTCGCAAGGCTCGACACAGCGACACGGAGTGTGTTGCGTCTCGCCGCAGCCGCCGGGCGCGAGGTGGAGTACCCGCTGCTCCGCGAGACGGCAGGCGTCTCAGAGGACGACCTGCGCGAGTCGCTCCGCCAGGCAGTGGAGCAGTCAGTCCTCGTCTCCGAGCAGGCGGCCGGCACGTTCCGGTTCCGCCACGCCCTGCTGGCGGAGGCGATCTACGCGACCATTCTGCCCGGCGAGCGCGAGGAGCTCCATGCGCGGCTGGCCGCCGAGCTCGCGCGGAGCGACGCAGCACAGCCGGCGGAGCTCGCGCCACATTGGGCGGCAGCGGGTCGCGCGCCGGAGGCGCTTGCCGCCTCGATCGAAGCGGCGCGCCAGGCGGAGGCCGTTCATGGCCTCGCGGAGGCGCTCGCGCACCTCGAGCGGGCACTGGATCTGTGGAGCGCCGTGCCGGACGCGGCCGAGCTCGTCGGGCTCGACCTCGCCGACCTTTGCGCCCGGTCGGCCGAGCTCGCCAGCAAGACGGGGACGGCTCCCCGAGCAGTCGAGCTTGTCAAGCTGGCGATCGAACTGGTCGCCGAGAATGACCCGTCCCGTGCAGCGCCGCTTTACGACAGCCTCGGTCGCTATCTGCACGAGAGTGGGAGGACGGAGGAGGCGCTCTCCGCCTTCGAGCACGTGGTCAAGCTCGTTCCCGCAGAGCCACCGTCCCCGGAGCGCGCCCAGGCTCTGGCGGGCCTCGCGACCGGGCTCATGCTGGCCTGGCGCTTCGACGACTCGCTCCCCGTGAGCGAGCAGGCGCTCGCGCTCGCGCAGGCGGTCGGCTCACGCGCGGCTGAGCTGCGGGCGCTGCAGGACCTGGGGAGGGATCTCGCGTATCTCGGTCGCGCCGACGACGGCGTCGCGCGGCTCCTGCAAGCGCTCGAGCTCGCCGAGGAGAGCGGCGATCCGTTGGCACTGCTCCAGGCGTACGTCTCCCTCACCGACGTGTTGACGATGCTGGGCCGACCTACTGAGTCCGCCCGGCTGGGAGAGCGTGGGCTCGCGGCCATCCGCCCGTACGGAATCGACCGGACGGTGCTCGTGGCGAACTACATCGAGGCCCTCCTCGCAACAGGCGAGTGGGACGAGGCCGAAAGGGTGTGTGCGGTCTCCCTTCGCGCGATCACGGCGAACTTTCCCTACATGCTGCTCATGAATCGAGCCGACATCGAGATCGGCCGCGGCGACTTCGCGCGCGGTCGGGAGGACCTCGACGCTGCTCTCGCCACGCTGCGTGAAGACCGGGGACAGGGGATCTACGACATCTACGTCGCCGAGCTTGCTCTCTGGGAGCGCAGATGGACTCAGGCCGACGAGAGCGTCCGCGCCGGCCTCACAAGGGCGCGCTCCCGCCAGTCCGCCCAACTCCGCGTCTGGTTCTGCGCCAAGGGACTGCGCGCACATGCGGAGCTCGCGGCCCTCGCACGCGCCCGCCGGGACAGCGACGCACTCGACGGCTGGCTCGATCGGGCGCGCGAGTTGATCGTCGCCGCCCGTGACGCCGCCGCCGAGGCGTCGGCTGTTACACCGAACGCCGCCGGCTGGGTCGCCCTGGCCGAGGCCGAGTATCAGCGTGCCCTCGGCGACGCTCCGCCCGAGCTGTGGTCGGAAGCCGCGGTGAGATGGGAACGGCTCGAACGCCCGCCGCTCGCGGCGTACTGTCGTTGGCGCGAGGCAGAGGCGCTCGTCGCCGCGGGCGCCTCCCGGACGGACGCCGCCAGGCCGCTCCAGGAAGCTCATGCCGTCGCGGCTCGGATCGGTGCTAATCCCCTACTGCGCGAGCTCGAGTTGCTCGCCGAGCGTGCTCGCCTCGATCTCGTGGCGCCGGAGTCGCACGAAAGCGACGACGGCCTCGGGGAGATCCTCGGTCTGACTCCGCGCGAAGCGGAAGTCCTGACGCTCATCGCCCGG
Source organism: uncultured Actinomycetes bacterium (assembly GCA_963734825.1). Taxonomy (GTDB): domain Bacteria; phylum Actinomycetota; class Thermoleophilia; order Gaiellales; family Gaiellaceae; genus GMQP-bins7. The sequence continues at coordinate 144,395 of CAVTIQ010000008.1, forward strand.
GGCTACACCAATCGGGAGATCGCGGAGACGCTCGTGATCAGCGTCAAGACCGCCAGCGTCCACGTCTCGCACATCCTCGGCAAGCTCGACGTTCCCAACCGACGCGAGGCGGCTGCAGTCGCACATCGTGTCGCCTCGTCGAACCGCGACGATCTGAGCCCCTGAAACATGAAAGCCCTGCACGGCAGGGCTTTCATCGAGTAGCGGGGGCAGGATTTGAACCTGCGACCTCCGGGTTATGAGCCCGGCGAGCTACCAGACTGCTCCACCCCGCGTCGCGGGCGGGATTATAGACGAGGCTCCAACGACTCGCCCAGACGGACGGCGGCGGCCTCGACGTTGACGCGGGCAGCTCCATATGACGCGATGTATCCCGCAGCCCGCTCCGGCCGCCACAGCGGGAGCCCCACCTCCAGGACGATGGCGTCGTCGGCCCCCGCGAGGAGCGTCTCGACGGCGTCACGCTGCCAGGGGTGACGATGAGCGTCGCGAGTGACGAGAACGAGCTGGCGGCCGTCGAGCTCGGGCGTCGCAGCGTCGCCTTCCGCAACGCTCACGACCTCGGCGGTCGGCAGCGCCCGCCGGAGCCACTCGCCGGGACCCGGAGCGGCACCGGCCGCGATACTCGGAGCAGGCTCCAGATCGACGACAAGCGGCGCGCGAGAAAGGGCCACGCGTCCTTCCACGCGCAGAGCGCGCTTGGCCGCGAGCACTCCGATGTCCCTACTGCGACCGATTGCGATCGGATGCTCCGCCACCCAGCGCGCGGTCGCGCCGACGCGCCGCGCCGCCTCCGCGAGTCGTTCCTCCTGAAGGCGTCCCTCGCGCACGGCCTGCACGACGGCGTCTCGGATACTCAACGTGGCCGCTTGAGCAAGATCGTGACCCAGGCAGAGAGCATCGGCGCCTGCCGCGAGCGCGCGCACCGCACCCTCCTCGACGCCGACGGTCGCGCTGATCGCCCGCATCTCGAGCGCATCGGTCATCACCAGGCCGTCGAAGCCGAGCTCTTCTCGCAACAAGCGCTGGAGGATCGGACGGCTGATCGTCGCGGGAACGTCGTCGAGTGCGGGTACGACGATGTGCGCGGTCATGATCGACCGCACACCGGCCTCGACCGCCGCTCGAAACGGCGGCAGCGCGTCGGCCACGAACGAGTCGAGGTCGGCCTGGACGACAGGAAGCTCGAGGTGGGAGTCGGCTTTCGTGTCGCCGTGCCCGGGGAAGTGCTTCGCGCAGGCGACGACTCCCCCACCCTGCAGCCCGCGAACGAATGCTGCGACGTGTTGTGCGACGAGCGTCGGGTCGGAACCGAACGATCTGATTCCGATGATCGGATTTGCAGGGTTTGTGTTCACGTCCGCGACCGGTGCGAAGTCGAGGTCGATCCCCACTGCCGAGAGGTCGCCGGCCATCGCCGCGGCGACCTCCTCGGTGAGCTCGACGTCATCCACGGCTCCGAGCGCGGCGTTTCCCGGGTACGAGCTTCCCGTCAACGCCTCGAGGCGTGTGACGTCTCCTCCTTCCTCGTCGATCGCGACGAGAACCTCGCGTCGCTCGGCGCGCAGCTGTTTGGTGAGAGCAGCGAGTTGCGCGCTGCTGTCGACATTCCAGGCGTAGAGGACGACCCCGCCGAGCCCGTCGTCGATCCCGCGGCGGATCCAATCGGGCGGCTCCAGCCCCGGAAACCCTGGAAAGAGGCAGCCGAGCGCGAGGCGCTCGAGATCGGCGCTCATGCCTTGACCGCGCCCGCGGTCAACCCGAACCGGATCTTCCTCTGGAGCGCGAGGAAGAAGAACACGACCGGCACCGCGGTCAGCGTTGATGCGGCCATGAGCGCGCCCCAGTCGGTCGCACGGCTCGTGCCGTAGAACGATGCCAGCCACACAGTCAGCGTCTGCTTGCTCTGGTCCTGCAGGATCACCGAGGCGAAGATGAACTCGTTCCAGGCCGTGATGAACGCGAACACGGCCGTGGCGACGAGCCCGGGCGCGACGAGCGGGAGCAGGATTCTCACGAACGCACCCACACGGCTCGAGCCGTCGACCATCGCCGCCTCCTCGAGATCCTTCGGGATACCGAGGATGAACCCCCGCAGCGTCCAGATCGCGAACGGGAGCAAGAACGTCAGGTAGACGACGATCACTCCCAGCAGGGCGTTCGTCAGGTGGTACCGGGCGAGCACCACATAGAGCGGAATGATCAGCCCCACCTGCGGGAGCATGAGGATCCCGATCATCAGGACGATGAGCAGCGAGCGCCCGCTGAAGCCGTACTTCGCGAGCGCCACAGCGGCGAGGAATGCGAGCACCATCGAGATGGCGACTGTCGCGCTCACGACGATGAGGCTGTTCTTCACGCCGTCCCAGAAGTACGGATGCTGGCTCGGGTCGATCGCGTCCCGGAAGTGATCCAGCGTCGGATGGGTCGGGACCCACGTCGGGGTGACCGTGTAGATCTCGTCGTTGGGCTTGAATGCGGTCGAGATCATCCAGAAGACGGGGAAGACGATGACGACCGAAACGGCGAGGCCGACAACATTCCACGCAGCCCGGCGGATTCGCCTGCGCCGGTCGCGGCGCGTGACGGCGGCACGACGAGCGACCGCCGCGGGAGCCACCGCGGCGGCGGCCTCCGAGTCCGCTACCGAGCTCACGCCGTGTTCCCCATGCGGACCATCTTGCGAACGTAGACGACGCTGAGGAGCGCGACGATCACGAGCATGAGCAGCGAGATCGCCGCGCCGCGGCCGAAGTCCGAGTGCGAGTAGCCCTCGACGTAGACGTAGACGCCCATCAGGTAGTTCGAGGCGTTCCAACCCGATGCAGTGACGAGCAGCCACGGCTGGGCGAAGACGCCGAAGTCCCAGATGATCGAGAGGCTCGTCACGATGAGGAGGATCGGCTTGAGGACGGGGTAGGTGACGTCCCGGAAGACGCGGAACGGCCCTGCCCCGTCGATCTCGGCCGCCTCCACGAGCTCGCGCGAGACCTGCGCCAGCCCCGCGTACACGCTGATCGTCACGAACGGGATCGCCCCCCAAACGATCAGCGCGGTCACCATCGCGAGCTTCGAGAACGTCGTCGCATACCAGTCGTGCTGGAAGAAGTCGCCGATGGGGAGCTCGTCGAGAACGTAGTTCAGCACGCCGTTCTGGTAGTTGGTCATCCAGAACCAGACCTGGACGGCGACCACGACGGGCATCGACCAGACGAGCACGAGACCCGACGTCAGGATGATCCGGACCCACGTCGAGACGCGTACGAGGAGGAGCGCGATCAACGTCCCGAGCACGATCGTGAGGGTGACGTTCGCGATCGTGAAGATCAGGGTTCGCTCCAACGTGTGCCAGAAGACGCTGTCGCCGAGGACCGAGCGGTAGTTGTCGAAGCCGATCCACTTGCCCTTGCGCTGTATGAGCTCGAACAACCCGTACTGCTGTAACGACAGCGTGCCGAGCTTGTACAGCGGGTACAGGAGAACGGCGGCGATGACCAGGAGAGCGGGAAGGAAGAGGGCGTACGGGGCGACGGCCCGAACCACCCGATCCCGCGTGAGACGGCGACGCCGCCGAAGCCCGGAGGGAGCTTCGGCGGCGATCGTTCCGTCTGGGACCCGGCTACTCGACATCGAGACCCGCGTCCCGGTCAGGCTTCATGCCTACCCGTTGAGGGTCGACGTGATGTTGTTGCTGGCGAAGGTCGCCGCCTGCTTGACGGTGAGCTTGTTGGTGAGGATCTGGGTCAGCATGCTGCGGAGGACGTTCCCGTTCTCGATGTTGACCCAGTTCTTGGCGGTTGGGACGAACCAGCTCCGCGCGGCCGCCTTCTCGGTGATGCTGTCTCCGAGCAGATTGGTCGCGTTCGGGACGTTCCCCTTGGCCTGGAGGGTCTTCTCGGCGGAGGTGCTCGTGAAGTCCTGGAGCCAGTCGGCAGCGAGTGCCTTGTTGGCGCCGATCGGCACCGCGAGGTTGGAGCCGCCGAGGAAGCCCGGCATCGCCTGTCCGGGGGTGTGGCTCGGCATTACGAACTGCTTCGACACGTTCGTGTACTTGCCGAGGAGGTTGCAGCACGTGACCCAGGACGCCCCCGGCATCGCGCCGACCGTTCCCTGAGCGAAGACCGTGTACGGGAACGGATGCGCCTCGTCTTGCACTTTGCTGGCGCGGGACGCGACATTGAAGAAGTTCTTGTACGCGGTCAGGCCCGCGACCGACTTCGGCGAGTTGAGCGTCCCGACCCACTTGCCCTTCCGCGTCACGGCGATCTGACCGCCGTAGTCGTAGACGAAGCTCATCGCGACGTACCAGTCGGGCCCGGCGATGTAGACCGGGGAGAACCCCTTCAGCTGCTTGTTCGTCGCAGCGAGCTTCTTGGCGTCGAGGGTGAACTCTGCGAGGCTCGTCGGCACCCTCTTGATCCCTGCCTTCTTGAACAGGTCCGTGCGGTAGGTGACGACGCGCGAGCCTGCGTAGTACGGGATGCCGTAGAGCTTCCCGCCGAAGGTGCCCGACTTCGTCAGGCCAGCCAGCCAGTTGCTCGAATTGTCGAACGACGACTTGCTGGACGTGAGGTCCTGGAACGCGCCCGCCGCCATGTACTTCGTCATCTCGGTGTTCCCCATCTCGATGACGTCCGGGGCGCTCCCGCCGGCGAGAGTGGCGTCGAACTTCTGCAGATGTGTCGTCCACTGCTGGTACTGGACGTTCACGTCGACGCCAGGGTGGTCCTTCTTGAACTGCGCGTTGGTGGCGGCCACGAGATCCGGCCAGCCGTTCTGCGCGTCCGTCTGCAGCCAGACGGTAATGCTGTTCGCCGACGTCTTGCTCGGCGACGCTGTCGCCGCACTCACCGTGACGGCAAGCGCTGCCACAAGCCCCACGGCAGCGAGGTAACGAAGTCTCATGCGACTCTCCCAGGGCATCTGGACGACCCGCATTCGTCGCTCGACGATGCGTGGCAGGCTCCTCCGGGCCGAACCAGTGGTTTATACCAATCTGCCACCACCGCCCAGGCTTCCACAAGACCCGTCCTGTGTCAAGGCTTCCATTCGTGATCGTGAAGCGAAGAAATGGCTAACCAAAGGCAAAACTCGAGCTGAACACGATCCGCAGCCGCGCAAACCGGTGGTACGTACCACCCGGGCCGGCGTGGAGACGTCGTCTAGGTGACGAGGCTCTTCGGGTCGCGCGGAGCCGCGCGTGGCCGCCGTCGCTCATGCGAACGACTCAGCGCCGTGACGAGCTTGTACCGGTCCCCGCGGTAGATCGACTCCACGAACTCGACGATCTCTCCGGACTCGGCGTGGGTCACCCGCTCGAACCGAAACGCCGGCGAGTGCAGCGGCACGCCGAGTGCAGCCGACTCCTCCTCGTCGGTGACGGTCGGCTCGATCGTCTGGTGCCCGCCGACGATCACGATCCCGTACCGGTCGCTGAGAAGCTCGTAGAACGAGAGCTCCTCGAGATCCCGCTCCGTGAGCCCCGGCACATGCGACGCCCGCACGTGCAACGTTTCGATCGCCATGCTCTCGCCGTCGGCAAGTCGCAGACGGCGTGCGAAGACCACTGGCTCCGACGGCGAGACGTGCAGGAGTCGCCCGAGGCGGGCGCCCGCAGGCGCGATTCGCAACTCGAGCGTCCGGCTCGCCGGACGCATGCCACGTCGGCGCATGTCGTCCGTGAAGGACGTCATGGAGAGCTCCTGCGTGATCTTCGGCTCGCTCACGAAGGTGCCCGCGCCGCGTCGTCGCACGAGGTATCCCTCTCTCGCGAGGTCTTCGAGGGCAGCGCGAAGCGTGAGCCTCGAGACCCCGAGATCCGAGCTCAGCTGCCGCTCGGCCGGGATCGCGTCCCCCACGCTCATGCCCTCGATCAGGTCGAGCACGAGATCCCGCGTTTCGCTCTGCTTCGTCACGGTCGGACAATCCTAGAGTAACGAGCGAACTGGTCAATACCAGGTCGAACGGATGAGACGTCGCTCACGAGGAGAGAGGTACGGGATCCGAAGCTCGCGCCGATGCGTGGGCAAGGAGACTCGCGCCAGTGGTCGTGTCGAAGAAGTGGAGGCGGGCGGGGTCGACCGCAAGAAGCAGGCGTCCTCCCACCCTGGCCTGCGTCCGAGGATCGACGCGTGCATTCATGAGGGCCTGCGACTCGACAACGAGCGGCGCCTCGTCGTCCACCTCAGCCTCGATGCTCTCCGCACTGATGCGCTTCGCGTCGACATGGAAGAACGCATGGGAGTCCGAGCCGAGCTCCTCGAGCACGTCGACGTCGACCTCGAGCACGGGCATGCCGGAGGAAGCGAAGGCCGCGTCCTCGAAACTCTCGGGCCGGATGCCGAGCACGACCGGTCCCGACGAACGCCCAGCCGGGCGACGCTGCGGATCGAGCGGCACGCGGAACTGCCCGAAGAGCACCGCGTCCGCCTCGAGTTCCGCCTCGACGAGGTTCATCGACGGGGATCCGATGAAGGCCGCCACGAAGAGGTCGCGGGGCTCCTGGTACAGGCTTTGCGGCTCATCGATCTGGAGGATCTTCCCGTCGCGCATGACCGCCACGCGCTGCCCGAGGGTCAGGGCCTCGACCTGATCGTGAGTGACATAGACGGTGGTGACGCCGAGCCTTCGGTGGAGCTGGGCGAGCGAGGCGCGCATCCCGACGCGCAGCTTCGCGTCGAGGTTGGACAGCGGCTCGTCCATCAGGAACGCCTGCGGCTGCCGGACGATCGCGCGGCCCATGGCGACCCGCTGCCGCTGTCCGCCGGAGAGCTGGGCCGGCCGGCGATCGAGGAGGTCGGAAAGCCCCAGCATTGCGGCGACCTCCTCGACCCGTCGCGCCGTCTCCGCCTTCGGCGTTCGCCGTACCTTCAGGCCGTAGCCGAGGTTGTGCCGAACCGACATGTGCGGGTAGAGCGCGTAGCTCTGGAAGACCATCGCGATGTCGCGGTGCCGCGGCGCGAGGTCGGTCACGTCGCGGCCGCCGATCGAGATCTGTCCGCTCGTGACCTGCTCGAGCCCCGCGATCGCCCGAAGCAGAGTCGACTTGCCGCATCCGGACGGTCCGACGAGTGCGATGAACTCCCCGTCCTCGATGCGGAGCGACACGTCGTCGACGGCGATCACGTTGTCCGAGAAGGCCTTTGTTACCCGCTCGAGCTCGATCTCGGCCATGTCTTCGACTCACCTCACTCGCCGTCTGGGGTGGACGCCAGCATATGGACTCTGCGGCATCGGACCTACCGAATACCACATTCATACACAAATTGGTATTGACCACCGCTCCCGATCCTGCGTAGACTCGGCCCATGGCCAGCACGCCGAGCGGCCAGCATGGCTCGCCGCCCGCTGATCCCCCCGGCTCCGTAGCGAGCCTGGACGACCTGCCGACGGAGGCGGGCGGCGAGCCACATGCGGACTACGACCTCCTGGAGACCGGCGAGCTCGTCGAGTTGATGCGCCGGAGCGGCGAGGCCGTCCTGCCCGCAGTGACAGCGGCGTCTCCGGAGATCGCGGCGGCAATCGACGCGATCGCAAGCAGGCTCGCTCGAGGTGGTCGGCTCATCTATGTCGGGGCAGGCTCGTCGGGTCGCATCGCAGCGATTGACGCTGCCGAGTGCGAATCGACGTTCTCGACCCGCGCCGACCAGGTCGTCGCGCTCGTCGCCGGTGGTGCTGACGCTCCCCCTTTGGCGCAGGAGGCCGGCGAGGACGACCGCGAGGCCGGCAGGGCAGACATCCTCGAGCTCGCCCTCTCATCCGACGACTCGGTCGTAGGCGTGAGTGCGAGCGGACGAACGCCGTACGTTCTCGGAGCGCTGACCGCAGCTCGAGAAGCGGATGCGCTTCGAGTTGCGATCGTCTCCGTGAACGGGTCGCCGCTTGCTTCGCTGGCCGACCATGAGATCGCGGTCGTCGTCGGCCCGGAGTTCCTCGCCGGCTCGACTCGCCTGAACGCGGGAACCGCACAGAAGCTCGTCTTGAACATGATCTCCACGATCTCGATGATCCGGCTCGGGAAGACGTTCGGCAATCTCATGGTCGACGTCAACGCGACGAACGAGAAGCTTCATGCCAGGGTTCGTCGCATCGTCCTCGCTGCGACGGACGCGAGTGATGGCGAGGTCGACGCGGCGCTCGCGGCGTCCGACGGGGACGCGAAGGTCGCCATCGTGTCGCTCCTCGCCGGGGTGGACGCACAGGAGGCACGCGCGCGGCTCTCCGCCGCGGGCGACAACACCCGACTAGCTCTCACCTCGTGAAGCTCGGCGTCGAAGCTGCAGTCGTCGATGGGCACCGCGTCCGCGGTGACGTCGAGATAGCCGACGGACGAGTCGTCGGCGTCGGTCTCGCGTCGCCGAACGGTCGCGGTCTTGCGGTGCCGGGGTTCGTCGACCTCCAGGTGAACGGGTTCGCAGGCGTCGACTTTCTCGACGCGGACGCGGAGGGATACCGCCGCGCCGGAGAAGCGTTGCTCGAGACCGGCGTCACCTCGTACCTCCCGACATTCATCACGGCTGCCGAAGACCGCCTTCTCGATGCACTGGGCTCGGTCCCGGGATCCGGGTCGACAGCGACGCCGGGCCCCCGCATCCTCGGCGTGCATCTCGAAGGACCGTTCCTGTCCCCGCTTCGTCTCGGCATTCATCCCGTAGAGCACCGGCGCGACCCCGACGTCCTGCTGCTCGAGAGACTGCTCGCGGCCGGGCCGGTTCGCCTGGTCACACTCGCCCCCGAGCTTCCGGGCGCCGACGAGCTGATCGAGCTCCTTCTCCGGCGCGAGATCACCGTTTCATGCGGGCACACGGACGCGACGACCGAGCAGGCGCAGGCGGCGTTCGACAGTGGGGTGCGAACGGTGACGCACATCTTCAACACGATGCGCCCGTTCGCACAGCGTGATCCCGGCGTCGCCGGAGCAGCGCTCGCGCGGGACGACGTCGCGGTTCAGATCATCATCGACGGTGTCCATCTGGCACCGGAGACAGCCGCCGTCGTCTGGCGGGCCGCCGCCGGCCGCGTTGCGCTGGTCACGGATGCGATGGCCGGTGCAGGGCTGTCTGACGGCTCCTATCGGCTCGGTGGCCTGGACATCGACATTCGAGACGGCGTCGCGCGCGGGCCCGCAGGCGTCCTCGCGGGCAGCACGCTCACGATGATCGCCGCGGTCCGCAACCTCGTCGCCCTGGGCGCCCCGCTCGAGAGAGCCGTCGAGGCGGCAACCGACGTGCCCGCACACATCCTCCGTCAACCTGCTGTGGGCCGGATAGCTCCCGGTCTCGCCGCCGACATCGTCGTCCTCACCGACGAGCTCGAGGTCGACCGCGTCCTCGTCGACGGGACCGAGCGTGTCGCGCTCTGAGCCCGCAACGCACGCGGTGCCGAGCGGATCCGGAGGTACGCGATTCCTGGCCGAGATCCGCGAACAGCCACAAGCCCTGTCACGACTCCTGGCTCGAGCAGGCGACTTCGAGCAGATCGCCGCGACGATCCACGAGCGGGGCGCGACGACGATCCGAATGGTGGGTCACGGCTCGTCGGACAACGCGGCCTCCTACGGTGTCTATGCATTCGGGCTCCTTCCAGGCTGGACGGCGCTCCGCGACTCCATCTCGCTGACGGTCTACTACGGCGCGAAACTCGATCTCTCGAGCTCGACGGTCGTAGCCCTCTCCCAGTCCGGTCGAACTCCCGACGTCGTCGAGTACGTCCGCCGAGCTCGGGACGGCGGTGCCTTCACGGTCGCGGTCACGAACGACGTCGACGCCGAGCTCGCGGAGGTGGCGGAGGCCGTCATCCCCCTGGAAGCAGGACCCGAGCACGCCGTGGCTGCAACGAAGACGTACCTCAACCAGCTCGCTGCGCTCGGCCTGCTCGCGGGCTACGCCGCCGGTTCCGGGCAACGATTCGGCGAGGAGCTCGGGGCGACGATCGTGCAACTCGAGGAGCTGATCCCGAGCCTCGAGGCGCGCATCACCAACGTTGCCGTTCCATTTGCCTTCGCCGGTCGAATGTTCGTCGTCGGCCGCGGCGCGGAATTCGCGACCGCGCGCGAGATCGCCCTCAAGCTGCTCGAGACATGCCGAGTGGCGGCGGAGCCGCTGACAGCGACCGATCTCGCGCACGGACCGGTTGCGGCGCTCGATCCGCTCTTCCCCGTGTGGGTGATCGCCGCGGACGACGAGACGCTTCCCGCAGTGCTCGACGCCGCCGATCGAGCCCGCCAGGCAGGGGCGACCATAATCGCAAGTGGGAGCGCGGCCGAGAGCGTCGTCGGGGCCGAGAACCGACTCGCCGTTCCGCGTCCGTCGTCGCCGCTCTTGGGCCCCCTCCTCTCCGTCCTCCCCGGCCAGCTGTTCGCCTGGGCTCTCGCAAGGACGAAGGGGCTCGATCCCGACGAACCGCGCGGCCTCTCGAAGGTCACGCTCGCTCGCTGACCACCCCGCGCTGAAGAAGCGGTCGACTACAGTCTGGCGGGCATCGGCTCGCGGGTCTGAGCGGCGACCTTGTCCAGGATCGCCTCGAGCAGCCGGCCGGAGGAGAGGACATGCTCCCGCGCCAGAACGCGCGCCCCCTCAGCGCTCCGCGCCGCGATCGCCTCCCGGATCGCTCTGTGCTGGCGTTCGTTCTTGTGGTACAGCTCGTCGAGGTCGGCCCCGGTGGCCCAGACCGGCTTGACGAGGAAGGTGCGACGTGCGGCCTTCGCCATCCGCTCGATCAGCGGCACCTGGGCGGCCGCGTAGATCACGTCGTGAAACGCATGGTTCGCGTGCAGCCACTCGCGGGCGAGCTCGAGGTCCTGGCGGCCCGCGTGGCTCATCTCGACAAGTGCCTCGGTAGTCCGGCTGAACCGACGCTCGGCATCCTCGAGAGCGGCCAGATCGGCGTTCGTCATCTTCGGGGTTGCGATCGCCGTGGCAAGACTCTCGAGCTCCGCCCGGGCGAGGAACGCCTCCCGGAGCTCATCACGCGCGAGCATGCGAACCCGAACGCCACGGTTCGGCTCGAACGTGACGAGCCCGAGGGCCGCGAGGCGCCGCAGGGCCTCGCGAACCGGTGTCCGACTGACGGCAAACTGCTCGGAAAGGTGCTCCTGGCGCAGCACGCTTCCCGGCGGGATCTCCCCGGAGACGATCGCCTCCTCGAGCGCGAGGGCGATGTCGTCGGCCTTCGTTCCGAGATGGTCGGTCACTGCGACTCGTCCTCCAGCAACTGCTCGTACGCCGGGAGCGTCAGGAACTCCTCGAACCGCTCGCTGAGCGCGAGGCGCTCGAACAGCTCCCGTGCCTCGCCGTAGACCGGATCGGAAGGAAGCTCGGCCGCGACCTCGGCGATGATCCGCTCGACGTCGGCCCTGGAGACACGGTCGTGGTGAACCCACTGCCAGACCTGCGAGCGTGAGATCTCGGCCGTCGCCGCATCCTCCATCAGGTTGTCGATCGCAGCCGCCCCGACCCCCGACAGCCAGGCTGCGATGTACCGGATCCCGACAGAGACGTTGGTGCGCACGCCGCTCTCCGTGATGTCTCCCGGAGTCGCAGCGACATCGAGCAGGTCGGCCGGCTCGACCGACACGTCATCGCGCAGCCGCTCGAGCTGGTTCGGGCGCTCGCCGAGCACCGCGTCGAACTGCTCCTTCGCAACGGGCACCAGATCCGGATGGGCGACCCACGTGCCGTCGAAGCCGTCGCCCGACTCGCGCTGCTTGTCCTCGCGGACGCGCGCGAGCGCGATCTCGTTCACCTCGGCGTCGCGTCGGCTCGGGATGAACGCCGCCATGCCGCCGATCGCGTGCGCCCCCCGCGAGTGGCACGTGCGCACCAGTAGCTCCGTATAGGCGCGCATGAACGGCACGGCCATCGTGACCTGGACTCGGTCGGGGAGGACGAAGGAGTCGCGATCGTGAAACTTCTTGATCACCGAGAAGATGTAGTCCCAGCGACCTGCGTTGAGCCCGGCGGAGTGCTCACGGAGCTCGAACAGGATCTCCTCCATCTCGAAGGCGGCAAGGATCGTCTCGATGAGGACCGTCGCCTTGATCGTCCCTTGCGGCAGCCCGACATGGTCCTGCGCGAAGCGAAAGACGTCGTTCCAGAGGCGCGCCTCCACGTGGCTCTCCAGCTTCGGGAGGTAGAAGTACGGCCCCGAGCCGCGCTCGAGCAGCCGTTCCGCATTGCGCTGGAAGTAGACGCCGAAGTCGAAGAGGCTGGCCGAGACGGGGCTGCCGTCGATCTCGACGTGACGCTCGAGGAGATGCCATCCGCGCGGACGCACCAGCAGCACGGCAACCTCGTCGTTCAGCCGGTAGCTCTTGTCATCGGTGTCCACCGAGATCGTCCGCTCGATGGCGTCCGTCAGGTTCTGCTGTCCGCCGACGACGTTCTCCCAGGTGGGCGAGTTGGCGTCCTCGAAGTCGGACATGTAGATGCGCGCACCCGAGTTGAACGCGTTGATCACCATCTTGCGATCGCCGGCCGGCCCGGTGATCTCGACCCGTCGGTCCGCGAGGTCGGCCGGCACCGGGGCGACCTGCCAGTCGCCCTCCCGTACCGCTCGCGTCTCTTCGAGGAAGGCGGGGAGCTCGCCGGCCGCGATTCGCTCCTGGCGCTCGCCTCGCGCCAGAAGCAGCTCTACGCGCCGGTCTCCGAACTCGCGCTGGAGCGCGGCAACGAGCTCGAGCGCCTCCCGGGTGAGGACACCTGCCTCGTCCGGCGCCAGGAGAGAGACTCCTGTCGCGACCGCGTCCGTGCTCACCCGGGTCTGCTCACTCGACCTGGGTGGTCTCGAACTGCGCCTCCTCGGTGGAGCCCTTGAGCGCGAGCGTCGAGCTCTGCCCGTTCGTGACCGCCTCGAGCACGGCGTCGAAGTAGCCGGCGCCCACCTCGCGCTGGTGCCTCGTCGCCGTGTAGCCGAACTCCTCGAGAGCGAACTCCTGCTCCTGCAACCGCACGTAGGCGCTCATGCCTTCGTGACCATACCCCTGCGCGAGCTCGAACATCGACGCGCAGTTGGCGTGGAAGCCTGCGAGCGTCACGAACTGGAAGCGGTAGCCCATGGCTGCGAGCTGCTGCTGGAACGACGCGATGGTGCGGTCGTCGAGGTGCTTCTTCCAGTTGAACGACGGGGAGCAGTTGTACGCGAGCAGCTTGCCCGGGTACTCGGCGTGGACGGCCTCGGCGAACTGCGCCGCCTCGTCGAGGTCGGGCGTCGACGTCTCGCACCAGATGAGATCGGCGTACGGCGCATATGCGAGCGCTCGGGCGATCGGCGCCTCGATCCCGGGCTCGACGTGGAAGAAGCCTTCGGACGTGCGCTCTCCCGTGAGAAATGCGTGGTCGCGCTCGTCGACGTCGCTCGTCAGGAGCGTCGCGGAGAGTGCGTCGGTTCGCGCGACGAGGATCGTCGGCACGTCGAGGACGTCGGCGGCGAGGCGCGCCGCCACCAGCGTGCGGATGAACTGACTCGTCGGGACGAGCACCTTGCCGCCGAGATGCCCGCACTTCTTCTCGGACGAGAGCTGGTCCTCGAAGTGGACGGCTGCAGCGCCGGCCTCGATGAACGCCTTCATCAGCTCGAACGCGTTGAGCGGCCCGCCGAAGCCCGCTTCCGCATCGGCGACGATCGGCGCGAGCCAGTGCGTGCCGTTGTGGCGTTCCGCGACATCGATCTGGTCGGCCCGGAGAAGAGCGCTGTTCAGCCGGCGGACGAGCGCCGGAGCGCTGTTCGCGGGGTACAGGCTCTGGTCGGGGTACGTGTGCCCGGAGAGATTGGCGTCCGCGGCGACCTGCCAGCCCGAGAGGTAGATGGCCTGAAGCCCGGCTTTGACCATCTGCACGGCCTGGGCTCCGGTCAGGGCACCGAGCGCTGCGACGTACGGCTCCCGCTGGAGGAGCTCCCAGAGCCGCTCCGCTCCGAGACGCGCGAGCGTGTGCTCGATCCGGACGGAGCCGCGCAGGCGATCGACCTCCGCCTGGCCGTACGGACGCTCGATGCCGTCCCAGCGGCTGTTTGCGCTGCCATTCGCGTGGCCGTTCGCCTTCCCGTTCTGCCCCATCTCCTGTCCCATCTCCCCTCCAAGCGCCGAATTGTGTCCAATTTCTCCCAAGACTGGATCCTAGATGAGCGGACGGTAGGCTGTAAACCCCAGGTTTTCCCTGGATGCGAATCGACTGAGCTCCTCTCTCGGATCCGAGATGCCTCGCAATTGGATCCAGAACACATGAGAGAGCGGCCGAGCACCGCTGGTACGATCGCGCCCGAATGGTTCTCGCCGCGTTCCTGGTCGCACTCGTTCTCGTGCTCGCGGCGACCGTGTTCGCGGTCGTGCGCGGCGTGCAGTGCTACCGCCAGGCAAAGCGCACGAGCCGCGCGCTGTCAGAGCCGCTGTCCACGTTCGAGGCGAAAGCGGCCGAGGTCGACCGGCACCTCGACGCGTTCGAGGCGTCGAGCCGCGAGCTCGAGCGAGCCAGGGAGCAACTTCGCATCTCGCAAGCGCGGCTCCTGATCCTGATCAACACCGTCAGGCAGGCACAGAGCCGCACGCGCTGGATCCGCGCGTTTCTGCCCCGATAGACGCGGTGACCAGGGTCGCCGCGGTCGATCTCGGAACGAACTCGACCCGGCTTCTCGTAGCCGACGTCGACGGCGGTCGCCTGGACGAGATCGCGCGAAGACTGACCATCACGCGTCTCGGCGAGGGAGTCGACGAGCGAAGACGTCTCCTCCCCGTCCCGGTCGCACGCGTTCGCAACTGCCTTGCCGAGTACCGCATGGAGCTCGAACGGCTTGGAGCCACGCGCACGCTCGCGATCGCTACGAGCGCGGTGCGGGACGCGGAGAACGGTGAGGCGTTCCTCGGTGAGATCGAGTGGAGCTACGGCTTCGTCACACGCCTCCTCGACGGCACCGAAGAGGCGGCGATGATGGTCCGCGGCGTGACGGCCGGCAGGGCGGTCGCGAACGGCACGCTTCTGGTCGACATCGGCGGCGGCTCGACGGAGCTCGTGCTCTGCGCAGACGGAGCCCCGACGTCGTCGACGAGCCTCGACATCGGTTGCGTACGCCTCACGGAGCGTTTCCTGGCCACTGATCCGCCAACGCGATCCGAGCTCGATGCCGCAGCGAACTACGTGCGGTCGATCCTCCCCGACTACGCGGCTCGGGCCGCGATCGGGGTCGCCGGGACGGTGACGACCCTCGCCGCGCTCGACCTCGACCTCGCCTCATACGACCCGGAGCGAACGCACGGGCATCGCATCGCACGCACCTCGATCGAGCGCGAGTTCCGCCGTCTCGCCGAGATGACGCTCGAGGAGCGCCTGCGCGTTCCCGGCATCGAGCCCGGTCGCGCACCCGTGATCGTGGCGGGCATCGTGGTTCTGCGCGAGATCATGGACGTGTTCGGTCTCGAGGAGATCGAGGCTTCCGAGCAGGACATCCTCCACGGCGCCGCGCTCGCCGCGGCGGAGCTCCCCGAGCCCGAAGAGGGCGCCGCACCTCCCGGCGCCTACACCTGCTGCTGACGCAGCGACGCAGCTGAAGGAAAGACGGGCGTCGCACCGAGCTTCGCAAAGATCTCCAGCCCTTCCGCGAGAGCCTTCGGATCGGCAGCGCAGTTGCCGAGACCGATGAGCGCGTACGCCCGAAGCGGGACGGAGCCCCATGCGCTCCAGCCGCCGGCAGCATCAGCGAAGAGTTGCGCGGCCTCTTCGGTGTGCCCAGCAGCGTCAGCGATGAGGGCCCGCCTGTGCACGAGCGAGGACCGCCCGCACGCCGTCCATGGCTCGTGCACGCTCAAGAGCCTCTCCGCACGTGCCACGTCGCCGAGGCCCAGGGCCACGATCGTCAGCCAGACAGAAAGCTCATCGTCGAAGTGCGAGGAAGACTCGGCGGCTCGGGCCTCGTACTCGGACAGCAAGGTGTCTGCCGTTCCCGGGTCGTCTCGCGCGTACGCGACGAGCGCGGCAACTGCAAGGACAGGGAGGGTGGTCTGCGGGTCCGCGATGTCCCGCGCTCGAGGCAACGTTGCCGAGACGAGGGTGGTTGCCTTCGAGGTCTGCCCGCGATGCACGAGCACCATGGCGGCGTCGGTGGTTGTCCAGGCCTCGATCTGAGTCGCACCCCTTTCGCGGTCCCACTGGATGAGCGCGTCCGCCTCCTCGAGAAGCTCGTCCCAACGGCCCTCGTGGAAGAGATGCGTGAGGAGGTACGCGCGCGACACCATCACGTGGTGCGTGTGACCGCGGCTCCGAGCGAATTCGAGACCCGTCTCCAACAGCTCGCGACCCCGAGCGAGATTCTCGAGACCCTCCATCTCACCGACGTTGGCGTAGTCGATTGCGGTGTCCTCGGCCGGAAGACCCAGCTCCAGAGCAAGATCGAGCGCCGCGCGCATGTCGTCCAACCCACCCGGGTCGCCGAGATCGATTCGGGCAATGCCTCGCATCCCGAGAGAACGCGTGATGTTGTCGAATCCGATCTCGTCCGCGAGCTCGATGCCCTTGTTCGCCCACTCGATCGCCTGCTCGGACCTTCCGCCCAACGCATCGAGAGCAGCGGCACGGCCGTACGCGAGTACCAACGACGAGTCTCGAACGTTCTCGAGGAGCGCGACTGCGCCGGCACTCACTTCGCGAGAACGCAACGTGTCTCCGTGCCGCCAGAGAGCACGGCTGAAGTGCACCATCGCGAGGCCGGCTGCACGTTCATCTCCGGCGGCGAGCAGCGCAGTGATCGCTTCCTCGTACGCGGCAACGCTCTCTGCGAGTCGTCCCAGAGGCTGCAGCGCGTCGCCGAGTGAGACGAGCACGTTCGCCCGCTGCGGGCCGCCTTCGACCATCGTCTCGAGAGCACGGCGATAGGCGGCCTCCGCGGCGGGGATGTCGAGGCTCATCGCACGGTCTCCGGCGAGGACCAGGAAGCGCACGAGACTGGCCACGATCTCCGGTCGCTCCTCTCCCGTCGCCTGGACCAGCCCGAGCGCTTCGTTGTAGTGGTAGACGAGGATCTCCGCCTGGTCCTCGAGCCGGTCGTCCGCGGTCTGCTCCGCCCAGCTCGCAGCCGCGAGATGCTTCTCGGCGCGCGGCGAACGCGGGATCTGCTGGTACGCGACGTCGCGAACGAGCGCATGCCAGAACGAGAACTCGTCTTCGCCGTCGATCGACGACACACGGACGGGTCGGACGAACTCGCGGCGTGCAAGCTCGTTCAGGTCGCGCCTGACGTCCTCGGGCCGCCGGCTCGCCATGCTTGCGACGGCGCCGGCCCAGAAGACGCGGCCAACCACGGAGGCGTCTTGGAGCAGTGCCTTCAGCTCGGGAGACAGCGTGTCGAGCCGCGCCGTCACGAGCGCCTGCACGGTTTCGGGGACCGCGAGGTTCTCGACGTCTCCGCGCTCGACCAACATCCGTGCGAACTGCTCGGCGTAGAGCGGGTTCCCGCCCGCTCGCTCGAGGAGCGCCGTCTGCGTCTCGGCGGGAAGCAGCGTGCGATCCAGGAGAACCTGCAGGAGCCGCCCCGCTTCCTCCGCTGAGAGTGGAGCCAGCGAGATCGTCGTTGCGTTGCGCTTCCCGCCGCCCCAGCTCGGGCTTCGCTCGAAGATCTCAGGGCGAGCCGTGCAGAGGATCAGCATGGGTACTGGCGGGCCCCAGTCGAGCACGTGCTCGAGGAACTCGAGAAGTGCGCCGTCCGCCCAGTGGACGTCCTCGAAGACGAAGACGCACGGGCGCCGCGCGGCCACGGCTTCCAGGAACCTCCGCCAGGCCGTGAACGCCTCCTCCCTGCCGACGGCCGCGACTTCGCTCCCGGCGCCGACGAGTGCTCCCAGCCGCGCGCTTAGCCAGCCGCGCTCAGACTCGTCGGCGAAGAGCCCCGCGACCGTCTCGTGGAGCTTGGACGCTGCGACGTGTTGGTCGTCCGACTCCAGGATCCCCGCTTCGGCCTTGACGATCTCCCCCAGCGCCCAGAACGTGATGCCTTCGCCGTAGGGCAGACAGCGCCCGTGCCGCCAGGTGATGAGGTCCGGCCGATTGTCGAGGGCTGTGCGAAGCTCGGTGACGAGGCGGCTCTTGCCGATCCCGGGCTCTCCGACGACCGTGACGAGCTGCACTGCGGACTCGCGTTCCGCGCGACGGAAGGTCTCGAACAGCATCGTCTGCTCGTGCTCGCGTCCGACGAAGAGCGTGTGGGTCGCCGCCTCGGGCTCTCCGACGCGACTCCGCGCGTGCGTCGCCCGCCATACGTGGATCGGCTCGGCTTTCCCCTTCGCTGCGACCGGCTCGAGCGACTCGAAGGTGATCGTGGCCTCGGTCGAGCGTCTCGTGGGCTCGTCGACGATGACGGCACCGACCGGCGCAGCCGACTGGAGACGAGCCGCGGTGTTGACGACGTCGCCCGTGACGATTCCTTCCCCACGCTCCGGACGTGCTCCCAGGGCGACGACGGCCTCGCCCGTCGTGACGGCGGCACGGACCGAGATCTCTAGCCCTTCGGAGCGGAGCTCCTCGATCGAGTCGAGGATGCGGAGCGCCGAACGCACCGCGCGCTCGGCATCGTCCTCGTGTGCGATAGGCGCGCCGAAGACCGCCATCACCGCATCGCCGATGAACTTCTCCACCGTCCCGCCGAAGCGCTCGATGTCGGCCTTCACGCGCTCGTGGTACGGGCGCAAGGTGGCGCGGACGTCCTCGGGATCCGCCCGGTCGGACTGACTGGTGAATCCGACGAGGTCGACGAAAAGCACGGACACGATCTTGCGTTCCTCGCCTGTGGCTACGGCCTGGGCCAGTGCTTCGCCGCACGAAGCGCAGAAACGCGCCGTCTCGAGGCTCTCCTCGCCGCACGTCGGACAAACGAGCACGCCGGGATCTTGACGCGACCGCGGCGCAGCGTCTATGCGGCCCGGGCCACGACGGGTGACGCGCCGAGCCTGGAGAAGATCGCATTGCCTTCTTGCAGAGCCTTCGCATCGCCGCAGCGGGCGAGACCGAGCAACGCGTAGGCGTGCTCGACGACGCTGCCGAATTCCAGCCAACGATCCGCCGCCTCGCGGTAGAGGCGGGCTGCCTCCTCCTGGTGCCCATGCGCCTCGGCCGTCGCTGCACGCGCAGCGGGCCGCGCACACCCGTCCCACGCCGTGGGCTGGGGGTCACCGGCGAGGAACATGTCCGAAAGGTCGTGCCTCCCCAGCGCGATGGCAATTCGCGTGGGCCACGTGAGGCAGATCGACGATCGCCACCCGAGGGGCGCCGTCCTCGTCTTCAGCTCGATTTCGCTGATGAGCCCGATCGCGCTCCGCTCGTCACCGGCACGCCAGGAGAGGAGTGCGGCCACCGTCAGCCCGGGTGCGAGCACCTGCGGATCACCACTTTCTCGCGCGCGGGGCAGGAGCGCGTCGACGTGCTCCTTGGCCCTCGCAAGCTCTCCCCGATGAACGAGGAGCTGTACAAGCTCGACGTGAGCGAAGATGGCGAGCTGCCCGCCGCCTCGGTCTTCGACCCAGGTGAGGACCTCGTCCGCCTCTTGCTCGAGCTCGTCCCAGTCTCCTCCGTGGTAGAGGATGCGGAGCCGCTCGCCGCGCTGCCACACTTCGGCGCCGACCAGCCCCCGGGAGCGAGAGAACGCGATGGCGTCGTCGTAGGCAGCGCGGCTGGCGGGGACGGACTCGAAGATCAGAAGACCTTCCGCGAGGTTGTTCATCGCGATCGCGGTCGCCCGACCAAGACCGAGACGACGGCCGAGCTCGACCGACTCCCGAAGGTCGTCGAGAGCGCGCGGGTCGCTCTGGTACCCGCGAACGGTGGCACGCGCCTGGATGAGCGCCACGATGTCGGCCACCCCGAGCTCGTCTGCTACCGCGAGACCCTTCGACACGTACTCCATCGCGCGTTCTGACTTGCCGGCGATGGCGAGCTGGTGCGCGGCGCTCCCGTACGCCTCCACGAGATGGGGCCCTGGTGCGTTCTCGAGAATCGCGATCCCCTCCTCGCCAGCCGCCTCCGACTCCGCCATCTGACCACCCGCCCACTGCAACCTGGACAACGTCGTCAGAACGGCGGCGGTCGCGGAAGGATCGCGGTCGCGGAGCACGCGGATCGCGTATTCACATGCATCGAGCGCGCCCTCGTCACCGCGGATGCCCAGAACAGGGGCGAGCTTCGCGAGAACGTACGCCCTCGCGAGCTCGTCGTCTCCAGCAAGATCGAGGGCGCGCCGGAGGTACGTCAGCGCCCGCTCGGTATCCAACTGGTCAGCGCGGTCCGCCGCGAGCAGGAGACAGCGCTGCAGGCTGGCGGTGAGCTCCGGCCTCTCCTCGCCCACCGCCTGCGTGAGCTCGAGCGCCTGACCGTAGTGGTGGACGAGCGTCTCGGCCTGATCCTCGAGCCGCTCCCCCGTCGTCTCGATCCAGACGGCGACCGCGACGTGCTTGTCGGCGCGCGGTGTACGCGGAATCTGTTGGTAGGCGACATCGCGCACGAGCGCGTGCCAGAACGAGAACTCGTCGTCGCCTTCGACGGAAGAGAGCCGAACCGGGCGCACGAATTCGCGACGTACGAGCTCGTTGAGATCGCGACGCACCTCGTCACGGTCGCGCTCGCCGATCGCCGCGAGGGCGCCGCTCCAGAAGATCCGACCCACGACAGCCGCGTCGTGCAGGAGCGTCTTGAGCTCGGGCCGCAGCGTGTCGATTCGAGCGGCCATGAGCGCCTGCACCGTCTCGGGTACGGCCAGCCCTTCGACGTCGCCCCGTTCGACGAGCATGCGCGCGAACTGTTCCGCGTAGAGGGGGTTGCCGCCGGCTCGTTCGAGAAGCGCGGTCTGCGTCTCGGCAGGAAGGAGCGTGCGGTCGAGGAGAGCGTGCACCAGCCTGCCCGATTCCTCCGTGGTCAGTGGTGCGAGCGAGATCGTCGTCGCATTTCGCTTTCCTCCGCCCCAGCTCGGCTGGCGCTCGAAGAGCTCGGGGCGCGCCGTGCAGAGCAGAAGTAGCGGCACGGGCATGCTCCAGTCGAGGAGGTGCTCGAGGAACTCGAGTAGCGCCGCGTCTGCCCAGTGCAGATCCTCGACGACGAGTACGCACGGGCGACGCGCGGCCATCGCTTCGAGGAAGCGGCGCCAGGCGGTGAAACGCTTCCTCCCGGCTGACCGCGGCGCCGTCGCCACCGGCACCGACGAGCGGCGCAAGTCGTGAGACGAACCATGCTTGCTCCGACTCGTCGGCGAAGAGCGCGCTAACGCTCTCGTCGAGCTTGGACGCGGCGATGTGCTGATCGTCGGACTCGAGGATCCCCGCCTCGGCCTTGACGATCTCTCCCAGCGCCCAGAACGTGATGCCCTCGCCGTAGGGCAGAGCAGCGACCGTGTCGCCAGGTGATGAGGTCCGGCCGGTCGTCGAGAGCGGTGCGGAGCTCGGTGACGAGACGGCTCTTGCCGATCCCCGGCTCGCCGATGATCGTGACGAGCTGGACCGAGGACTCGCGCTCCGCACGAGCGAACGTGTCGCTGAGGAGCGCGCGCTCGTGCTCGCGTCCGACGAACGGTGCGTGCGTCGCGGCTTCCGGCTGGCCCACGCGGCTCCGCGCGTGAGTTGCGCGCCACACTGTGATCGGCTCCGCCTTCCCCTTGGCGGCGACCGACTCGAGGGGCTCGAACGTGATCGTGCTCTCAGTCGAACGTCTCGTCGGCTCGTCGACGATGACGGCCCCCACGGGCGCAGCCGACTGGAGGCGGGCGGCCGTGTTGACGACGTCGCCCGTGACGATGCCCTCGCCCCGTTCCGGTCGCGCCCCCAACGCGACGACGGCCTCGCCCGTGGTGACGGCCGCGCGCACCGAGATCTCGAGCCCTTCGGCGCGCAACTCCTCGATCGTGTCGAGGATCCTGAGCGCCGAGCGCACCGCCCGCTCGGCGTCGTCCTCGTGCGAGACCGGTGCCCCGAACACGGCCATCACGGCGTCGCCGATGAACTTCTCGACTGTTCCACCAAAGCGCTCGATGTCGACCTTCACGCGCTCGTGGTACGGCCGCAGCGTCGCGCGGACGTCCTCCGGGTCGGCCTGGTCAGAGCGGCTCGTGAACCCGACGAGGTCGACGAACAGCACGGAGACGACCTTGCGCTCCTCGCCGGGCGGCGCCTCCGCCGCAAGCGGCCTTCCGCAAGCCAGGCAGAAGCGAGCTCGCTCGGGATTCTCCTCGGCGCAATGCGGGCAGACGACCACCTCGTGGATCTTCGCAGCGGGAGGGCGTCTAGGCGGCCGGAGGGAGGTCCGGCGGCTCGGCTTCGTCCTCGAGCTCCTCGTCCTCCGCGAGACGCCGCTGGAGGACGCTGCGGGAAAGCGAGCCGATCAGCTTCCCGTCGTCGTCCACGACGGGAGCACGTTCGACGTCGCGCTCCTCCAGGAACCGGAACGCGTCCTCGAGCGGGAGATCCGGCCGGATCGTGTGGTCTGGCGGTTCCGCGATCTCCCCGAGTGGCGTCGACCGCGGGTCGCGTCCGGCTGCGACGACCTCGCGGACGAGCGTCTTCCGCGTCACCACGCCGACGAGACGCTCGTCCTCGGTGACGTAGATCGCACGAACCTCCGGGCGCCCGAGAAGCTCGCCCGCTGCCTGCGCCGAGGCATCTGCCGGGAGGTGGCCTGGCGCCGGGACCATCCCCTCGCGCACGAGTGTCATGGAAAGATGCCTCGCGCCTCGAGCGCTGACGCGACCTCCTGAATGCCTGCGACGAGCGCGGCCGTGCGCAGCGAGATCGCGCGGTCCTCCGACAGGTCCCACACGCGATCGAACGCGTCGGAGAGCTTCTCCGCTAGCTTGGCGCGGATCTCTTCGCGGGTCCAGAACAGCCGTCCGATGTCCTGAACCCACTCGAAGTACGACACCGTGACACCGCCGGCGTTCGTGAGGATGTCCGGTAGCACCGGAATCGCGCGCTCCGCCAGGATCGCGTCCGCCTCGAGCGAGGTGGGGCCGTTCGCGCCCTCCGCAATGAGCCGTGCGCGGACGAGCGGCGCGTTCTCGGCCGTGACCTGGTCCTCGCGTGCGGCGAGCACGAGAATGTCGCATTCGAGCTCGAGCAGCTCGTCGTTCGTTATCCGCCGCCCGGCCTCGCAGCCCTCGAGCGACCCGTGCTCGTGCATGTACGCATGGAGCCCTGGTACGTCCAGACCGTCCTCGGCGTAAAGACCACCGGATACATCTGAGACCGCCACTACCGTTGCGCCCCGCTCGCCGAGCTCGAGCGCGGCGATCCCGCCGACGTTGCCGAAGCCCTGGACGACGCAGCGCTGGTCCGCGAGGTTCCAGCCCAGGCGATCGCAGGCGCGCGCGACCACCATGACGACGCCCGCGCCGGTCGCCTCGTGGCGGAACACCGAACCTCCGATCGAGATCGGCTTGCCGGTCACGATCTCGGGCACCGCGTAGCCGCGCTGCATCGAGTACGTGTCCATCATCCAGGCCATCGTCTGCTCGTTCGTGGCCATGTCGGGCGCCGGGATGTCCTCCTGCGGCCCGATGATCGGCAGGAGGTCGGAGGTGTACCGACGAGTCAGGCGCTCGAGCTCGCCGTTCGAGAGCGCGCGCGGATCGCAGCGCACGCCACCCTTGGCGCCGCCGTACGGAAGGCGGAGCAATGCGGTCTTCCACGTCATCCACATGGCCAGCGCGGCGCACTCGCCGAGAGAGACTCCCGGGTCGTACCGGATGCCGCCCTTCGTCGGGCCGATGATGCTCGAGTGCTGGACGCGGTACCCGGGGAACACCACCCGGCTCCCCGCGTCCATGCGCACGGGGATGCTGACGATGACTGACCGCTCGGGGAATCGGAGCCGCTCGGCGGTGTCCTCGCGGATCTCTGCGTAGGGAACCGCCTGGTCGAACTGAGCGACCGCGGTTCGGTAGAGCGGCGTATCCCACTCGAGCGGGTCATGGGCAAGCGCTTCCGGTGGGCTCGCCACGGCGCGCCGAGTCTACCCGTGTGCGCGTGAGTGCTCCTGTCTAGTCTGCTGCGCATCCGCGACGACAGGAGCGCATGACACCACGCGACCCGAGCGATGTCGCTGCGTACGACGAGGAGCTCACACGAGTGACCATCGGCGAGGTCCGGCCGCTGACGCAGCCGATCGAGATCCGCGACTACGACCCGAGCTGGCCGGGCCTCTACGCGCGCGAGGCGGCGAGGATCCGCTCCGCGCTCGGAGACCGGGTCGTCCGGCTCGAGCACGCGGGGTCGACCTCGGTTCCGGGCCTGCCGGCGAAGCCGCTCATCGACATCGTGCTCGAGGTACCTGACTCGTCCGATGAGCCGTCGTACATCCCGGATCTGGAGGCCGCGGGATACGTCCTCCGGATCAGGGAAACCGACTGGTTCGAGCACCGTCTCTTCAAAGGCCCGGACACCAACGTGAACCTCCACACGTTCTCGGCCGGATGCGCGGAGGTCGACAAGATGCTGCAGTTCCGCGACTGGCTACGCACGAACGATGCCGATCGCGAGCTCTACGCGAAGGCCAAGCGGGAGCTCGCCGCACGCGACTGGAAGCACGTGCAGCAGTACGCGGACGCGAAGACGGAAGTCGTCACGGCGATCATGGAGCGGGCGCAAGCGGCCGCGAGCAGTTGAGAGCCAGGTGCCGGGGGCGGGACTCGAACCCGCACGCCCCCAATGGGGACACCCGCTTTTAAGGCGGGCGCGTCTCACCCGTTCCGCCACCCCGGCCCGGGCAGTGTACGAAGCGATTGCCTCGAAGATGACCCTTGTGCGCCACGCTGGCGGATCACTAGACTCGCGTCCGCCGTGAGAGTCGTCGCCTCCCTCGTCACCGTCGTCGTGCTGCTCGCACTGTCGGGTTGTGGCGGATCCGACGAGGCGAGCACGACCACGTCGACCACTACCACCGCCAACCAGCCCGAGTCGCTCGCTGATCGCGCGCTCACGGAAGCGGATGCCCCCGGATCGAAGCCCGACCCGGTCGAGGTCCAGGCCGAGACCAGCGACCTGAAGGAGTTCACCGACGCCGCGAGCGAGCGCCTGATCACCGATCCCGAGGAGATCAAGAGCTTCTTCAAGGACGCGGGGTTCGTCTCGGCGCTCGCGGCGACACGCTTCTACGGCGCGACGCACAAGCCCGACGCAGAGCATTTCTTCGGGACCGTCGTCCGCGTGGGCTCCTCGGACCAGGCCGACCAGTCCCGCGACTTCTTCCATGCCGACGCGCTCAAGCCATGCCCCCACACGTGCGCGGTTCGGACCTCGGAGTTCGACGTCGACGGCATTCCGGGCGCGACGGGCGCAAGGCGCAGCGCGAGCAAGGAAGACGTCGAGGCGCTCGGCAACAGCGACGACCGCCCCTTCGATGCGTACCTCATCGATTTCGCGGTCGGCTCGTACACATACGGCGTCACGCTCCAGGGGCCGCCCGGAGCGGTGACGCAGGAGAAGGCGAATGAGATCGCCAAGGCCTACTACGACCGGATATCGGACCTTCCGGACTCGTAGTCAGAGCAGTCGCGTGTCGGGCTAGTTGCCACCCGGGAGCAGCGAACTCGCGGGGAAGCGCTCAGGCCCTTGGAACTGGAATCCGGCGAAGAACGCGCTGAACGCGGCCGCGTTGAATTGCGAGCACTTCGCGAGGTACCCGGTGGCCTGCTTCTCGCCCTGCACCCAGGCGCCGAGCGCGATCCTGTCCTTCAGCTTCGGATACGGGGCAAGGACGGTTCCCGTCGTGTGGTTGTCGTAGAACGTCTGCAGCTGCGCGATCGTCTCCTTCGACACTTTGCTGCCATAGAGGACGTAGATACCGCCGTGCTCGAGGTTGTGGATGACGCGGGCGAGCTGGACGGGCTCCGTGTACGCGCCCCAGATGATCGTTCCGGGTGTTCCGTCCGGGTTGAACCCGAAGTGCGGCCCGCTGGTCGGAGGGTCGGTGTTCCAGTTCGCCCTGCCGTCCGGCTGCAGCGTGTGGACGCCCTTCTCCGCCTTCACTGCCTGGAGCGAGCAGCCCGCCGCTTCGAGCTTCGCTCGCACGCCGGCCGCATCTGGCGAGCTGCCCCCGGAGAGAAGGAAGAAACCACCGGCTGCTGCGGCGAGAGCGATCACGACGACGACGCCGACCAGCATGAGCAGCGTTTTGTCGGAGCCGTCCCCCGCCTTCTGAGCCTCGCGCTTCTTGGGCGCCTTGACACGTGGCTTGTCGGCCATCGAGCGGGGCACGTTAGCAGCGTGTTCCGTCCGCTCCGCTCCTTATCGTTTGTAGACCCATGGTCGTTATCGCGCTCTTAATCGGGCTACTCGTCGGCTCCGTCGGCGTCCTTCTGGCCGTGCGCCCCGCGCTGGTCGAGCGCAGGCGCCGCACGGATCAGGTGATCGCGCTCGAACACGAGCTTGCCCGAATCCAGGCCGAGGCGGCCGCCGGCGAGCGGACGCTCGACGAGCGCGTCTCGGCGGCTATCGCGAAGATCTCGACCGAGGCGCTCGAGGCGAACAGCGCGCGATTCCTCGAGCTCGCCGACGCTCGTCTCTCGGGCTACGTCCGGCCGCTCAAGGACTCGCTCGATCGAATGGACGACCAACTCAAGGGCGTCGAGCGGGTCCGGCAAGAGGCATACGGCAGCCTCAAGGAGGGCGTACAGCAGCTGCGCTCCGACCAGGAGCGGCTGCGCGCGGAGACGGGCAACCTCGTGACCGCGTTGCGCGCACCCCACGTGCGGGGTCGTTGGGGCGAGATCCAGCTGCGCCGTGTCATCGAGATGGCGGGGATGGTGGATCACTGCGACTTCGTGGAGCAGCAGACCACGACCGACGAGGAGGGCCGCGTCTTCAGGCCCGACGTCGTCGTACAGCTCCCGGGCGGGAAGCAGATCGTGATCGACTCGAAGGTGCCACTCGTCGCGTATCTCGACGCGTTCGGCGAGTCCGTCACGGAAGACGAACGACTCGCCAGGCTCGGAGATCATGCGCGTCATGTCCGCGAGCACATCGTTCGACTCGGGCAGAAGGCCTACTGGCGCCAGTTTCCGGCGACACCGGAGTTCGTTGTCATGTTCCTTCCCGACGAGACGTTCCTCCGTGCCGCAGTCGAGCAGGACTCGTCGCTCGTGGAGCTCGCGGTCGCGAACAACGTCATCCCCTCTTCTCCGACCAACCTGATCGGCCTCCTGCGAGCCGTGCACTACGGCTGGCAGCAGGAGACGATCGCGGAGAGCGCGCGCGAGGTGAGCGAGCTGGGACGCGAGCTCTACAAGCGGATCGCGACCATGGGCGCGCACTTCACCCGAATGGGCAGGTCGCTGGACGGCGCCGTCAAGGCGTACAACGAGACCGTCGGCTCGCTCGAGCGCCAGGTGCTTCCACAGGCGCGACGCTTCGAGCGCCACGGAATCACGGGGATCGAGCTGTCCGAGCTCCAGCCGATCGAACGCCAGACGAGGGCGCTCGCGGCAGCCGAGCTGGTCGAGGCCGATGCCGATGCCGATGGCACGATCGAAGTTCTAGCGCGCGGCGCAGACGCAGCGTGAGCCAGACGCCGCCCGTATCGAGGAACACTCGCCAGGCTCGCAGCGTTGTCACAACTGTGCCCTCTGGGGAGTCCCCGGAGGGCTAACGTACGACAGGAGCTGCGTTGAGCGACGTTCGTGACGTGATCATCATCGGAGGCGGTCCCGCCGGCTATACGGCTGCGCTCTACACGGCGCGTGCCAATCTCGAGCCTCTCGTGATCGAGGGGTTCACATGGGGCGGTCAGCTGATGATCACGAGCGACGTGGAGAACTACCCGGGCTACGCGGACGGCGTCATGGGGCCGGCCATGATGGCCGACTTCCGGCGTCAGGCTGAGCGCTTCGGAGCAGAGTTCCTCACCGACGATGTCACGCGCGTTGACTTCTCCGAACGGCCGTTTCGCGTCTACGTGGGCGACGACGAGTACCGCGCCGACGCCGTGATCGTCGCTACCGGCGCGAGCGCCCGCCAGCTCGGACTTCCCTCGGAGCAGCTCCTGCAGGGACGCGGCGTGTCCTACTGCGCGACCTGCGACGCCGCGTTCTTCCGAGAGAAGGCCGTCGTGGTCGTCGGGGGTGGCGACTCGGCGATGGAAGAGGCGAACTTCCTGACGCGGTTCGCGGACAAGGTGATCGTCGTTCACCGTCGCGAGGAATTCCGCGCATCGCCGATCATGCTCGACCGGGCTCGTGAGAACGGGAAGATCGAATTCGTGCTGAACGCGGTCGTCGAGGAGATCCTCGGGGAGGAGAGCGGTCACGTGACCGGCGTGCGCATGCGCGACACCATCACGGGCGAGGAGCGCGTCATCGAAGCCGACGGCGTCTTCGTCGCCATCGGCCACGATCCCACCACGGCGCTCTTCCTGGATTGGCTGGACCACGACGAGCAGGGATACCTCGTCACCGACCCGCGCTCGACGCGAACGAACATCCCGGGCGTCTTCGCCGCAGGCGATGTCCAGGATCACACGTACCGGCAGGCAGTCACGGCAGCCGGCTCCGGCACGATGGCCGCGCTCGACGCTCAGCGCTATCTGGAAGACCAGCGCCACACCGAAGTAGCCGCAGCCTCCTCCGTCTAGATCACGTCCCGTCGGCGGTGAGCTCAGTTGGCAGGCGTGAGTCCGTGCCTGCGCATGACCTCGCCCAACGCCGCGAAGTCGGGTGGGCCGCCGGCAGCAGCGTCCAGGACGGCCGCGACCTCACGGAAGTAGTCAGGGCCGAGGATGCCAGGGGTTACGACCGCGAGCACCCTTGCGTCGACGCTCTGAGTGTTGTCGAACTGATGAACGGCACCGCGGGGAATGCAGAGCGCCTCGCCCGGGCCAATGTCGGTCGGGACGCCGTCGATCGTCCAGGTCAGCACTCCTTCGACTCCATACACCGTCTCCTCGTAGCCGTCGTGGCTATGCCCGGCTGCGATCTTCGAGCCCGCCGGAACATCGAACTCGAACACGGCGACCGATCCTCCGGACTCCTCACCCTCGACCAGGAACCGGATCGCCAGCGGCCCGACCTTGATCTCTTCGCGCGTCATCGTTTCCATGGTGCCTTCTTCCTTGTCGCCTGAGTGGTAAAGTGACTTGACTGTATATGAGCGCGAGCAATCCGTCAAGTTCTTTTACTAATCCTTCTGCAGCGACGCAGGCGTTCGGACCGCCGCTGATCGGGGCGCTCCTGCGCTTGCCCTGGGAAGCGGTGCAGCGACGCATGCTCGAGCGGTTGCACGAGAGCGGCTTCGACGACCTCGACGCGGCGTACCTGAACGTTTTCCAGTACCCCGGGCCGCAAGGTACGAGGCCCTCGGAGCTGGCGGCGCGGCTTCGGATCAGCAAGCAGGCTCTCAACTACCTGCTCGGTGGGCTCGAGCGCCTCGGCTACCTCGAGCGGCGACCTGATCCCGACGATCTGCGCTCCAAGCGCGTCGCCCTCACCGAACGCGGCACCGCCGCGATCGGAGTGATCCGCGACGCAGTCGGCGAGATCGAGGCCGACTGGTCCGAGCAGCTCGGCTCGGAGCGCTTCGACGAGCTCCGCAGCCTCCTGCTCGACCTCAACGCACGGACGTAACCGCACGATCCAGAGTCGTCCGCAAGTCTCCTGACCGGCAGCAAAGCTCCGACCGGTCGCGGCGCTAGCCTCGCGGACGATGGTCTCGCGCTGGACGGATCTCGTCGATCCCACGCACGAGGAGCTGCTCGCGGCCCTTCCGGCCGGAGTCGACCCCGATGCGCTGAATGTGCTCTCAAGCGCGCCCGACGACGTCCGTACCCGACCGCTACTCGAGGCTCACGGCGGGTATGTACTGGGAGTCTTCCTCGACGCCCGACCTCTACCCAACGAGGACCGCATCGTGTATCGCGAAGTGGACTTCGTTGCGACGCCGGAGCTTGTCGTGACGGTGCGCAAGACACCAGAGGATGGAAAGCCGTGGGATCCTGCACCGCTCGCGGCACCTGCCGCACGTGGCGCGTCGGTCGGCGAGCTCGTCTTCCGTCTCATCGACGACGTTGCCGAGTCGTTCCTCGACGTCGTCGATGCCTCCGATGTCGAGATCGACGAGTTGGAAGAGCACATAGACGACTGGTCGAGTGACCAGATCCGGCGACGGCTTGGCAGCCTGCGCCACGACCTACTGCATGCCCGACGGACTGTGAGCGCCACACGCGCGGCCGTGCGGCGCATCAATGACAAACGCCTTGACGTGGGTGATGACGCGCTCTTTCCGGAGCCGGTCGAGAGGATGTTCGCCGACACGTACGAGACGCTCCTCCGCGCAGCGGAGGAGCTCGATGTCGCACGCGACTTGCTCTCCAACCTGCGCGATCACCATCAAGCCCAGATCGCCGAGAGCCAAAACGAAGTCGTCAAGAAGCTGACGGTCATCGCTTCGCTCGTGCTCGTTCCGACCCTCATCGTGGGGTTCTACGGACAGAACTTCGGGCCGGCGTTCGACGACCCCTATTGGACGCTCGGCGTCTCGACGAGCCTCATCGTGGGAACGACGGTCGTCCAGCTGGCGCTCTACCGCTGGCGTCGCTGGATCTGAGCGCCGGCGTCGCAAGCCGCGATGCCGGACATAGATCCTCGAGCACGCAGGACTCGCAGCGCGGGCTTCGCGCGACGCAGACTCGTCGGCCATGCCAGATGAGGAGATGTGGGAAGCGGGCCCAGTCAGCTCGCGGGACGAGCTTCTGGAGGTCTCGCTCGATCTTCACCGGATCGTCGTGCTTCGTGAGGCCAAGCCGCTGCGAGAGGCGCCGTACGTGGGTGTCGACCACGACTCCCTGCGCGTGTCCGAGCTCGGCCGCCACGACGTTCGCCGTCTTGCGTGCGACGCCGGGGAGCGTCACCAGCTCGTCGAGCGTGCTCGGGACCTTGCCGTCGAACGACTCGAGCAGGACGCGCATCGTGCCCTGGATCGCCTTCGCCTTCTGGCGGAAGAAGCCCGTCGCGTAGATGTCGCGCTCGAGCTCTTCCTGCGACACCGCCAGGTAGTCCTCCGGCTTCCGGTACTTCTCGAAGAGCGCGGGCGTCACGCGATTGACGTTGACGTCAGTCGTCTGGGCCGAAAGCATGACCGAGACGAGGAGCTCGAGGTCGGTGCGAAAGCGGAGCGCGATCTCCGCGTCCGAATGCTCAGCCGCGAGCCGCTCGACGATGGGCTCGATGCGCTCCCTGCGGCGGCCGAGCCCGCGCCGGCGGGCTTCGCCGACGTAGCTACGCGCCACGCAAGCCTTCGAAGTACTCGCTCGTCTCGTCCGGGTCCGGCGGCTTGAGGAGGTATGCGCAGAGCTGCTCGTGGGTTTCCCCACCCGCTTGCCGGATCGCGACGACGGCGGCCGCCACGTCGTACTCCGTGTGCCTCAGCTCAACGTCTGGCCCCAGGAGCGCCCAGAAGGCGCCACTGCGCCCTTCGTACGGCATCCCGACGCTGCCCGCGTTGACGATGCGCGGGCCGTCCGGCAGCAGCCGGTCGAACTGCACGTGCGTGTGGCCGCAGACGACGACATCCGCGTCGACGTTGCCGATCAGCTCGCGCACGTCGGAGTCAGGAGTGATCTTCGTGAAGATCGGCTCGTCCGCAGTCGGTATCGCGTGGCAGAAGAGCACACGGCCGAGGGCTTCGATCCGGAGCTCGACCGTCAGCGGCCACGCGGCGATCGAGCGGACGCGTGCCGCGCCGAGGCGCTCGCGCTCGGCTCTCCAGTCCTGCTCGTGCTCGTTCGTACCCTCGACGACCAGCCGATCGGCATTCCCGTGGAGGAATCGCACGTCCGGCAGCCCGGCTAGGCGGTCGTAGACCTCGGCCGAGAAGGGCCCTCCGACCACATCGCCGCCACAGACGACGACGTCGGCACCGGCTCGCTCGACATCCGCGAGCACCGCGTCGAGAGCATGCAGGTTCCCGTGGATGTCGTTCAGCGCCGCGACCCGCACGCGGCGAGGTTAGCGCTCGTGCACGAGCAGACGTGGCCCGGCGCAAACGAGATCGAGCGCGGGACACCCCGAGCACGCAAACTCGCTCGGCGTCGGCTTGAAGTCGCCCGCGCGGATTCGCCCGATGGCCTCTGAGAGCTCCGCCTCGAGTGCTCCGACGTCCTCCTGCGTGAATTCCGCCGCGACGAGGTCGTCCGGTCGCTCGAGGAACTGGTAGACGACCTCCACTTGCTGAGCGCCGCCGCGGAGGCACGCGAGCGCGTACACGAGCCGCTGGATCCTGTAGTCCGACTCGACGACTTCGCTGGGGTCGGCGTCGAGAAGCGCGTTCGACTTGTAGTCGACGACGAGCGCTCGCTCCCCGTCATGCGAGAGCACGTCCAACCGGCCGTGGAGGAGCACGCCGTCGTGTTCGAACGTGAACGGGCGCTCGGGGCGCGCGCCCGGAAGCCCTGCGAGGCGAGTTGCAAGCTCGGACCGGCAGTACGCGTCGACGAGCTCCGCGATCCGATCGAGCTCTGCTTCGGTGACAAGCGGGTACCACGCGCGGACCGCGGCTTCCAGCTCGGCTCGGCTAGGCGGGGTGGGGTCGGCCAGCGGGACGACCTCGAGGAGACGGTGGACGGCGTCGCCCACCTCTGTGGCCACGAGACCTCCTGCGGACTCGGTCGCCCCGCGCTCCGGTGGCACCGGGGGGAGCCCTGCGACCCGCTCGGCGAAGTAGCGGTACGAGCAGCGTCCGAAGAGCGCGAGCGCGCTGTACGAGAGCCTGCGCACCTCGTGCACCGGAGGCGTGGGCATCGGCTCGAGTGGCTGGAGCTCGATGCCGACCGGCATGGAGGCATGAAGCACGTCGCCGAAGAGCGCAAGCTGCCCGTCCTCCTCGACGACGTCGAGCCCGGATCGGGACGGCGGGACGGAGGGCAGCGGCGCGTAGCGATCGACGCGCACGAGGAAACGTGCCTCGCCGCGCTCGACCTCCACCGGCTCCGACTCCGACTCACCTTCGGAAGCCGCGACGATCTCGCCTGCATCCAGGCGCTCGAGCACCCAGCCAATCGGCGTCTCGCGGTCGGCGGCTCGATCCAGGTCGACGGCTCCGGAGACGATCAGCCGGTCGATCGCCCGAGTCATCGCGACGTAGTAGAGGCGTAGGCGCTCCTCGCGCTCCTGCACACGTTCTGCTTCGCGGACGTGCTCGTAGTCGAACACCGGCTGCCGGTCCCCACGTGTCGGGTGGACCATCCGAAACCCGAATCGTCCATCGGAGAGCGCAACGATCTCGTCGCTCCCGCGCGGCCCACTGGTGTCACGGCCCGCGTCCGCGACGATCACGACCTTGAACTCGAGACCCTTGGCGCCGTGGATGGTGAGCAGGCGAACGGCTCCGGCGCCTTCTTCCTCTGCGACCGCTTCGAGCTCCTTCGCTCCCAGAGCCTCTTGATCCTGGACGAAGCGCACGAACGCGGCGAGATCTGCTCCTCGAACCGCCTCGTACTCGCGGGCGAGCCGGCCGAGCTTCCGCAGGTTGGCAAACCGCCGTGTGCCGTCCCAACGGGCGAGGACCGCGAGGTCGTAGTCGTGCTCGGCGAGGATCTGCTCGCAGAGGCGCTCGAGCCGTGCTCGCGCAGCCACCCGGCAGAGACGCTCGTAGCGCTGGAGGAATGCGCGTAGGAGCTGTGCCTCCTCGTGCGAGACGCTCTCCGGCACGCCACGCTCGAGTGCGGTGTAGAGCGGCCTGCGCGTGGCCGCTCGGCGGAGTAGCACCAGCGTGTCGTTCGAGACTCCGACGAAGGGTGACGCAAGCACGGTCGCGAGCGCCACGTCGTCGTACCTGTTGTGCAGGAGCCGCAGGTACGCGAGGAGGTCGACCACCTGCTGCTGCCCGAAGTACCCGCGACCGGTCGCCCGGTACGTGGGCAGCCCGACGCGGCGAAGCTCCTCCTCGTAGCGCTCCGCGTCAGTTCCAGCGGCGAAGAGGACAACGATCTCGCCAGGCTCCGCCTCCCCCGAGTCGACGAGCTCCCGCGCTCGCTTCGCTATGGCACGCGCCTCTCCCCTGCGCCAGTGCTCGCCGGTGTCCCGGTAGCTCGCCTTCTCCGTGACGAGGAGCTCGACGGGGTGGCCGAAGACCGGGTCGGCGAACTCGGCCGACGCGGCAAGCGGCTGGAACTCGTCGCCGAACGCCCCCGAGAAGAGGTAGTTGACCGCAGCGAGCACCTGCGGCCGCGAGCGGTAGTTCGAGCGCAGGGTCAGGAGGCTCGCGGCCTTCGCCCGGCGTTCTCGAAACACTCCGACGTCCGCGTGGCGGAACCCGTAGATCGACTGGAACTCGTCGCCGACCGTGAAGACCTCCGCCAGCTCGGGATGCGCGACCAGGTCGATCAGCTCGCACTGGAGGAGGTTCGTGTCCTGGAACTCGTCGACCATCACGAGCTGGAACCGCAGCCGCACTGCGTCTCGGACCGATTCGTTGTCGCGGAGCAGATCGCGGGCCGCCAGCTGGAGATCTTCGAAGTCGACGGCGGACTCTCGTCGCTTGGCGGCGGCATACTCGCCGGCGAAGCGCACGAGCAGCTCCTGGAGGAGATCCCGGTCGGATGCAGCGAGCTCCTCCAGCGCAGCGAGCTCGAGGCCTTTCCGCGCCTGTTCGTAGGCCGCTGCACGCGTGCCCCGACACTGCAGCGCGGAGAGATCGACCACTCGCTCGGGCAGGACGCCTGGAACCGCGAGCCGCACTCCCTCCGCCGCGTTGCCACGCTGTGTCTCCGTCGCAGCCTCGTCGGCCGCGAGAGACTCGGCCTCGACGCGAAAAGCCGCCACGGCATGGTCGAGGCTCGGACGCTCACCGAGCTCCAGCACGAGATCACGCCCTGCAGAGCGCAGCGTCTCGTAGACGCCTGTGAGCATGCGCCGAAGACCGCGCGCTCGGTACGTCGCGAGAAGCCGCAGCCGGTCGGGCTCGCCGGTCGCGCAGAACCCCTCGAGCGCGCGCTCGAAGGCCTCTCCGCGCAGCACCGCTGCTCCCGCCTCGTCCAGCTCCCGGAAGCGCGGATCCAGCCCTACTCCGAACGGATGCGCCCTCAGGATGCGGTTGCAGAAACCGTGGATGGTCGAGATCCATGCGCCGTCTAGCTCGCGTGCGAGGTCCGAGCGACCTCGGTCGACGAGCGCCGCCCGAATACGGCTCCTGAGCTCCCCAGCGGCCTTGCGCGTATAGGTGATGACGAGGATCGAGTCGACGTCGAGCCCGCGCTCGCAGACGGCGCGAACGTAGCGCTCGACGAGCACCGACGTCTTGCCCGTGCCGGCACCGGCCGAGACGAAGGTCGTGCCCTCGGTGGTGACTGCGGCGAGCTGCTCGTCGTTCAGCGGCGTCGTTCGCTCCTCGACGACCGTCACGACCGAGGCACCCTGCAGACGGTCCAGAGGTCGCACCACGAAGGACAGCCGTCGCCCTTGGGATCGTGACGCACGTCGCCGTCGCGGATCCTGAGCGCGAAGTCCGTGGCGCGCTCGCGCGCGGTCTCGGTCTGCGCCCAGAAGTCGTCGTCGTCCAGGTAGTCCTGCCGGGCGAACCCCGGAAGGTCGTCCTTCGCCGAGGAGCGGAGCATGCCGCGGGCAACCCGCTTGCCGGAGAGCGCGCGGTACACGCCGCCCATCGGCTCGAGGCCGACTAGGTCGCGCAGCACGAGAACGTACAGCGGGATCTGGAGGCGGAGCTCGCGATCGATGTCCCGCGCCGAGTGCGCTCCGGCACCCGACTTGTAGTCCTGGACGATGCCGCGCGCGCTGAACGGGTCGATGTCGATCCGGTCGATCTTCCCCGAGAGCCGCAGGCCACTTCCGAGCTCGAGCCCGCGCTGGAGCTCCGGCGCCGCCCGCTCGGAGCCGAATGCGACCTCGAAGCGGCGCGGTTCGAACGCGATCTCCGACACGGCCTCGTCACGAACGAAGGCTTCGAGGTCCACGAGCAGCGTCTGGCGAAGCTCGGCCTCCTGGAGTGGAGTGAGATCGAGCCGAACTCCCGACTGGATCGCGTCGTCGAGGCAGCGACGGACCAGCGAGAGCGCGGCATCGAGGTTCGAGGGCGTGACGCGATCGGTTCCGAGCTCTTTCGGCAAGGCCGAGTAGAAGCGATTCAAGGTGGTGTGGACGACCTGCCCACGCAGCATCGGGTCCGGCTCCGCGTCGATCGTCTTCGGGTCGATCACCCGTTCGACGAGCCACGCAGACGAGCAGTCCGCGAATCGCTCGAGCTCGGTCGCAGCGAACACCGTGCGCCCGCCGAGCCACTCACGCACACCGGGGCTCACGAGCTGGGTCGGGCGATCGAACGCCGCTCGCGCACGCTCGAGCCGCCGCGACCAGCCATTCGCAGCGGCGAGCGCGTCCGCACCCGCCTCGTCGTCGACGGCGAGACGTGCCACGGCACGCAGGCGCTCGCGGTCGCTCGGAGCCGACTCGAGCGCCCAGGTGAGACTCGAGAGCGGGCGCCGCTGCGTAGCCCGCGCGACGTCCGCCTCGTCGAAGAGCACGCGCACGTCGTCCCAGAACGGGCTCGGCTCGCGGGGCACGCCGTCATCGGTCGCCGCCTGACGCGCGAGCACCAGCCGCCGGCGTGCACGCGTGCAGGCCGTGTAGAGCAGGTACCGATCGCGCGCAACCGAGTCGACACGTTCGAGGCGCCCACCGAGCTCCTCGCGCAGGTCGTCGTCCAGGAACGGGGACGGCCGGTCGCGTCGCGGGAAGCTGCCCTCCTCGAGGCCGAGGAGGATGACGGTGTCGAACGTTCGAGTACGCGCCCGTGCGAAGTCGAGAACCGCGACGTACCCCGGCTCTCCTGCGGCGACCGGGCGAATCGACGTCCGCTCGAGTGCAGCGATGACCTCGTCCGGGGCGATCGGTGCATCGTTCAGCGCTGCGAGGGCCGCGAGATCGTCGAGCGTCCGGATCGCTCCCTGGAGAGCCCGGGCGTCGGCACGGGCATCGCTAGCGATCGGCGGGGACTCGAGACCCCAGGCATTGCGCGTCATCTGTCTGATCAGCTCGCGGGCCGCCGCGATCGGCTCCGCAGCGGCGCGGAGCTGCGTCAGCGCCGGCAGCGGGGCGCCTCGAAGCTTCTCGCTCTCCTCCTCGACCCTGGCGGGGTCGGCGATTGCCCGACCGCGCAGCCGGCCCTCGACGAAGTCCACAGATCGTCGCTCGAGACCGGAGTACGGCGAGCGCAGGTACCTGAACAAATCTCCACGACGCCCGCCGAGCCAGGCGAACCGCATGATCCCGAGCGCCGCGCGGCCGAGGGTTCCGTCTCCGAAGCGCGTGCCTTGCTCGCCGACGTACGGGATTCCCAGTGCGCCGAAGATCGTGTCGAGCGAAGCCGACCAGCGGTCGACGGAGTCGCAGACGATCCCGATCTCGTGCGGGGGCGTCCCGGCCCTGACGAGCCCGAGCACCTCAGCCGCCACCAACTCGATGGTCCCGCGAATACCCGCGCCCTCCAGGAAGCGGAGTGCGCCCTCGAGAGGCGGACCGGGCACAGGCTGGTCGCGAAAGAGCTGGCTCTCGATGTGATCCAACGCCGGCGGCACTTCCGGGTCTCGTGCGCGCGGCAGCTCTTCGATCGCACCATTTGCAAGGCGGGCGAGGTCCCCGACCGTTCGCTCGAGAGCCGAGAACACGACGCGACCGGGTTCGTAGGGAATCGAGACGACGACCTCTGCCCGCGCCGACAGTCCCTCCAGAAGGGCCCATTCGGCACCGGTCAGATCCTCGAAGCCGTACGCGAAGACGGGCTCGCCGTGCCAGGCCGTGAAGTCGGATTCGAGCCTTTCGGCTGCGTGTCGCCTCAGGCGATCGCGATCCCAGAGACCCAGTCGATCCAGCTCGTCCCTGTAGCTCGACGCAAGGCGGCCGAGATCGCCTTCGAGCGTCTGCGGATCGAGCAGGGCCGACTCGACCTCGCCGAGCGCGGAGAGCAGCCCATCCGCGAAGCCGTCCGACGCCGCCGAGGACGAGAGCGCATCGAGCTCCGTACGGGCTATCGCCCGTCGGATTGCCAGTGCGCGCTGCGCATCCGACGCGACGGAGCGCTCATCCGGCAGGCTGCCGGCGATCTGCTCGAAGAGGTCGTCGAAGGTGCCGATCCGCCCGCCGAGCAGCGCCGGGCACCGTCCCAGCAGGTCGCGCTCGACCCGATCGACGTCCGCGCGGTTCGGCACGACGAGCCATGGATCGTCCGCGAGCACTTCGAGATAACGCTCGAGAAGCAGCGCAACCTTGCCGGCGTGAGCCGGCCCGAGGACGAGCGAAAGCGGCATTCGCCCATCGTAGTCCTGCCCTCCGACGCGCTCTCTTACGCAGCCTGAGGACTCGTGCAAAGAGCGCTAAATCACGCGCTCGGGTGTGCTACGCGGCGACCTTCGGCCGCCGGCCCCGTCTGGCCGCGGCCTGACCGGGCATCTTCGCCGCGCACGTGTCACACAGATCCGCCTGCTTGGAGCCGCGGCGAGCGTCCGTGTAGTTGAGCCGCATCACTGCGCCCCTGCTCTCTTCGACCTCGGTCCCGCAGTTGTCGCACACGAGAATTGTTTTCCTTGCCACTATTCCCCTCCTCGTCTCGATTCGAGCCGTGTAAACACTAGGAAATGTCGCGTCACAATTCAAGGTACTGACGAAAGTCTTTTCACTTGCATAGGATTCCGCCCGTGCGAACGATCGTTGTGCTCGAAGGCGACCAGACGGGACAGGAGCTCCTCGAGGAATCGCTTCGCGTCCTTTCGGCAGACGTAATCGGAGTCGAGATCGCGTTTCCGCGCTTCGACCTATCGCTCGAGAACCGTCGGGCGACGGGCAACGCCGTCGTCCACGAAGCAGCCGCCACGATTCGCGAGCGCGGGTTCGGCTTGAAAGCGGCGACGATCACTCCGGAAGGCGCCGGAGACGTCGGCTCGCCGAACCGGATACTGCGCGAGGAGATCGGAGGAAAGGTGATCGTCAGGACCGGACGGCGCATTCCCGGCGTCGTCCCGCTCGGTGGCGTTCACGCTCCGATCTCGGTCGTGCGCATGGCCGTCGGAGACGCGTACGGCGCGAAGGAATGGCGCGAGGGCACGGGCGAGGACGAGGTCGCACTGAGAACGGAGCGCATCGAGCGCCGCATCTGCCACGCGGTCGCGGAGTTCGCATTCCGCCAGGCGGAGCGCATGGACGCCAAGGTTTTCGGCGGGCCGAAGTACACGGTCAGCCCGATCTACGAGGGAATGTTGAAGGAGGAGATGGACGAGGCTGCGCTCAGGCATCCGGAGATCAAGTACGAGCCGCAGCTCATCGACGCGACGTTCGCCCTCCTCATCTCGTCGAGCGGTGCACCGATGGTTATCCCGGCCTTGAACCGCGACGGCGACATCCTCTCGGATCTCGTGCTCCCGCTCTTCGGCTCGATCGCCGGGTCCGAGTCTTTGCTCGTCGCGTTCGGGGACGACTACGTACCGAGTGCGCTCATGGCAGAGGCCGCCCACGGGACCGCTCCCTCCCTGCTGGGGAAGGACGTCGCGAATCCGATGGCGATGATCCTCGCCGGAGCTGCGCTTCTCTCGCATGCCGATCGCCGCGAGCTCCAGGACGCCGGACGAGCAGTCAGAGAAGCCTGCCTCGAGGCCGTCGCAGACGGCATCCGCACACCGGACCTCGGGGGCCACCACGGGACGCAAGCCTTCACGGACGAGGTAATACGGCGTACGAAGACGAAGCTCGAGGTCTGGGCCTCGCTCTAGAACGTTCTCCGGCCCGCCACGCGTGTCCGCCGCATAGAGTTCGCGCGCCATGCGAGTCGCGGTGCCGATGGAGACGGCTGCGGGCGAGCGCCGCGTGGCGCTCGTCCCCGAGACCGTGTCCAAGCTTTCTGCGGTCGGCTTCGAGATCCGCGTCGTGCGTGGCGCTGGAGCGGCAGCCGGGTTCGGAGACGACGAGTACGCCAGCGCCGGAGCCGAGCTCTCAGATCAGAGTGACCTCGCTGCGGGTGCAGATGCTGTCGTCCGCGTCGCACGCCCGTCGCCGGACGAGATCGCCGAGCTGTCCGCCGGGACGGTTCTCATCGGTTTCCTTCAGCCCCTCACCGACACGGAGGGCATCGACCTGTTGCGGAAGCAGGGCGTTCTCGCCTTCGCCATGGAGTCCATCCCGCGAACCACGCGTGCGCAGTCGATGGATGCACTCTCGTCCCAGGCGACCGTGGCGGGCTACAAGGCAGTGCTGCTCGCCGCCGATCGCGTCCAGAAGCTCTTTCCGATGCTGATGACCGCCGCCGGCACCATTGCTCCCGTCAGGGCACTCGTCATCGGCGCCGGCGTCGCGGGCCTGCAGGCAATCGCTACGGCTCGCCGGCTGGGTGCCGTCGTCTCCGCGTTCGACGTGAGGCCCGCGGTGAAAGAGCAGGTCGAGAGCCTCGGGGCGGCGTTTCTCGAGCTCGGAGTCAGCGGCGAGGAGACAGCAGGGGGCTATGCGAAAGAGCTCTCACCCGAGGAGCAGGCACAGCAGCAGGCCGCTCTCGAGGAGCGCATTCCGGAGTTCGACGTCGTGATCACGACCGCGGCCGTTCCCGGCCGGCCGGCGCCGAAGCTGATCCCGGCGAGCGCTGTCGAGCGGATGAGCTCCGGCTCGGTGATCGTCGACCTCGCGGCAGAGTCGGGCGGCAACTGCGAGCTCACGGTCCCGGGCGAGGTCGTCGATCACGGTGGCGTCACCGTCGATGGCACGACCAACCTGCCGTCTCTGATGGCATTCCACGCGAGCCAGCTGTATTCCAGAAACGTCGCAGCGCTGCTGCAGCACCTCGCACCCAACGGCGCTCTCGAGCTCGACTGGGACGACGAGATCACGTCGGGTGCATGCGTGACGAAGCCCGAGGCAGCTTCGTGAGCGTGCCGCTCGTCATCGAGCTGACGATCCTCGTCCTCGCGGCGTTCCTCGGCTTCGAGGTGATCTCGAAGGTGCCGACGATGTTGCACACGCCGCTCATGTCCGGCGCGAACTTCATCCACGGGATCGTCATCGTGGGGGCGATCATCGTCCTCGGCGGCGCGGACGACACGTTCACCAAGGTCATCGGGTTCATCGCGATGGTGCTCGCCACGGCGAACGTGGTCGGCGGCTGGTTCGTGACCGACCGCATGCTCGGAATGTTCAAGCGGCGACCCGACCCGCCGAAGGGGTCCGGCAAGTGATCTCGGATCCCGACGTCGTCGGCCTTCTCTACCTCGTCACGATCGTCTGCTTCGTCGTCGCGCTGCGCTTCCTCTCGTCCCCGAAGCACGCCCGCAAGGGGAACTGGGTCGGAGGAGCGGGAATGCTCGTGGCGATCGCGACCACGCTCTCGCTCGAAGGAATCGGGAACTGGGCGTGGATCGTCGTCGGTGGGCTCATCGGCACGGTCGTCGGCCTCGTCGGAGCGCGCACCGTGCGGATGACGGCGATGCCGCAGATGGTCGCGATCTTCAACGGCGTCGGCGGCGGTGCAGCGGCGCTCGTCGCGCTCGCGGAGTGGCACAACACGGTCGGTCCGGGAAGCGACGAGAGAGTGTCGATCGTTCTCTCGGCACTGATCGGATCGATCTCGTTCGCGGGATCGGCGGTCGCCTTCGCCAAGCTCCAGGAGCTCGTCAGCGGACGGCCGATCGTCTTTCCCGGGCAGAACATCTTCAATGCCCTGGTCCTGATCGGCGGCGTCGCGTTCGGGATCGCGGCGATCGCCGGTGCGGACGAACAGTGGGTGCTGGTCGCGCTCATCGCCTGTGCGCTCGTGTTCGGCGTCCTGTTCGTGCTGCCCATCGGCGGCGCAGACATGCCGGTCGTCATCTCGATGCTGAACGCATTCACGGGTCTCGCAGCGTCCGCGACCGGATTCGTCCTCGACTCGACCGTCCTGATCGTGTCCGGAATGCTCGTCGGCGCGGCCGGGACCCTGCTGACGCTGCTGATGGCAAAGGCCATGAACCGCTCGGTGGCGAACGTGCTCTTCGGCGCCTTCGGCCAGGTTCAGACCGGCGTTGGCACGGCGCGAGCGGACGACGGCCGCACGGTTCGCGCGACGACGGCGGAGGACGTCGCAGTCCAGCTCTCCTACGCGCGCAAGGTCATCGTCGTCCCCGGCTACGGCATGGCAGTCGCCCAGGCCCAGCACGATGTTCGCCAGCTCGCAGACGTGCTCGAGGAGCGAGGGGTCGAAGTCCTGTACGCGATCCATCCCGTCGCAGGGCGCATGCCCGGGCACATGAACGTCCTCCTCGCCGAAGCGAACGTCCCCTACACGCAGCTCCGG
This sequence comes from uncultured Actinomycetes bacterium, assembly GCA_963734825.1. Lineage (GTDB taxonomy): Bacteria > Actinomycetota > Thermoleophilia > Gaiellales > Gaiellaceae > GMQP-bins7. The sequence goes on from CAVTIQ010000008.1 coordinate 186,648, forward strand.
GAGATGGACGAGATCAACCCGGAGTTCGCGCAGACCGACGTCGCGCTCGTCATCGGCGCGAACGACGTCACCAACCCCGCCGCGCGCAGCGACCCGGCGAGCCCGATCTACGGCATGCCGATCCTCGACGTCGACAAGGCTGCAAGCATCGTCGTCCTCAAGCGATCCATGAACCCCGGCTTCGCCGGCATCGACAACGAGCTCTACCTCGATCCGAAGACGACGATGCTGTTCGGCGACGCCAAGGAGTCGGTGCTGAAGCTCATCGCCGCGGTCAAGGCGACCTAGGAGAGCCGCCTCACGGCGTTCGGCGCCTGAGCGTCGCCGCGCCGAGCGCGAGCGCGAGCACCGTCACCCGGTGACGACGATCGACGTCGAACCAGAAGCGAGCACCCAGCGGCGCACGTCCGAGGCGGCGCGCGAGAGCGCGTCGTACGCATACGTCATCGGAAGCAGCGCGGACAGCACCTGCAGCCACTCCGCCATCTCGTCCCGCGGGACGAGCAGGCCGCAGAGCAGGATCTGCGGAAGGATGAACGCCGGCATGAACTGCACCGCCTGGAACTCCGTCCGGGCGAATGCGCTGACGAGGAGACCGAGCGCCATGCCGAGAATCGCGTTCGCGACGGCGAGCGCGATCACGAGCGCCTTCGGGTTCACGACCGTGAGATCGAGCAGACCGAAGCCCACGAGCGGAGACGATCGTGGCCTGCACGACCGCGACAGCCGCGAACGCGATGCCGTAGCCGAACGAGGATGTCGAGCTTTCGCGACCGGGATCGCGAGCAGTCGCTCGAGCGTCCCCGACGTGCGCTCCCGAAGCATCGTGATGGAGGTGACGAGGAACATCGAGATGAGCGGGAAGAGCCCGAGGAGCGGTACGCCGATCTGCTGGAAGACCTGAGGCTCGTCGGCGAAGAGCTGGTCGGTGATGAAGATCAGGAAGCAGGGCACGACGATGAGCAGGGCGATCGTTCGTGGATCGCGACGGAGCTGCTGCAGCACGCGCGTCGCCGTCGCGACCCGTCACCCGCCAGCTCATTGCTCTCCTCGGTCGATGAGCCGGAGAAAGGCCTCGTCCAGATCGGCGGCACCGGTGCGGGATCGCAGCTCGTCCGGCGTCTCGGATGCGAGGATCGAGCCGTCGCGGATCAGGACGAGGTGATCGCAACGCGATGCCTCGTCCATGACGTGGCTCGAGACGAGCAGCGTCGTGCCACCGGCCGCAAGCTCGTGGAAGAAGTCCCAGAGGTCGCGTCTGAGCACCGGGTCGAGGCCGACCGTGGGCTCGTCGAGGACGAGGAGATCCGGCTCGTTCAGGACTGCCGTGCCGAGAGAGACCCGCGCTCTCTGTCCGCCCGAGAGGCTGGCCACGACCTGATCGCGCTCCGGGGTGAGCTGGACGAGCTCGATGACCTCCTCGACCCGACTCGCGTCCACGCCGAGAATGCGGCCGAAGTAGCGAAGGTTCTCGGCACGGTGAGATCGCCGTAGACGGCGGGCTCCTGCGTCATGTAGCCGACGCGACTCCGCAGCTCTGCCTCCCCGGCGGGCAGGCCGAGGACCGACACGTCGCCAGCGCTCGACGATCTGAACCCCAACGATCGACCTGATGAGCGTCGTCTTGCCGCTCCCGCTCGGTCCGAGGAGCCCCGTCACGGCGCCGGTCTCGACCGCGAGGTCGATTCCGTGGAGCACGTCGCGGCCGCCACGCGCGACACGGAGACCGCGAATCGAGATCGCAGCGCTCATCGGGTTGACGAGTCAAGCAGAACGCTAGTCTCGCCGCATGGTTCCGGTCTTCACCGCGGCCGACGTCGAGCGAGCGGTGTCACCGCACGAGGCGTACGACGCGGTGCGCGACGCCTTCGTCGCCTATGCACGGGGCGAGTGGTCGATGCCGCCCAAGGTGTACGTCACGAACTACCCCGCTGGGGACTTCCGCGCGATGCCGGCGATCGGAGGCGGTCATGCGCTCCTCAAGTGGGTGACCTCGTTTCCGGGAAACCCGGCGCGCGGCCTGCCCACCGTTACCGGGCTCGTCCTTCTCTCGGACGCGGAGGACGGACGGCTGCTCGCAGTCCTCGACGCGGCGGCTGTCACGGCACTGCGTACCGCTGCCGCGGCCGTGCTCGCCGCCGACACGCTCTGCCGCCCTGGGGCCTCGTCGTACGCCGTCGTGGGCTGTGGGGTAAACGGAGCCGAGACGGCGAGGATGCTCGTCGCCCACGGCGTGACGCCACTCGTCTGGGACGTCGATGAAGGGCGACGGCAGCTCGTCGCGGGCCGCATCGGCGCGCGGGTCGCCTCGAGTGCTGTCGAGGCACTCTCTGCGGAGGTCGTTGTGACGGTCACTCCTGGGTACGAGGTTCTCTACACACCGGAGTCGCTCCAACCCGGGCAGCACGTCTCGCTCATGGGCGCCGACGGGCCTGGCAAGGCAGAGGTCGCGGTCGAGGAGCTGCGTCGCGCTCATCTGTTCTGCGATGACTGGGAGCAGGCGAGCCACGGCGGCGAGCTGGCCGCCGCAGTCGAGGCGGACGCGGTCGCACGTTCGGACGTGACGGAGCTCGGCACCGTGCTCGTGGGAGCTGCCGACGGCCGGCGCGACGCCGGCGACGTCACGCTGTTCGACTCCACAGGGCTAGCGCTCCAGGACTTGGCGATCGCCAAGCTCGCGTACACCAAGCGCGACGATCTGACCCTGACGATGATCGAGCTCTGACCACAACGCGTGCCGGGACGCACGGCCACCACAGGTGGCCGTGCGCGTCATGTCGTCACCGATCTCCCGGGCCGCTATTTCGAGCTGAGAAAGCCTTCGAACCGCCACTTAAGAGCACCGTTTGGCAACCCGACGACGGCGCCGCGGCCGTTTCCTACGAGATTTGCGTAGTCGCCAGTGCCGCGGACGACTTTCCATGTGTGGTTGCCGACCACGTAGCCGTTTCCGACGTCGATCCACTCGACACGGCTGCGGGTCACTAGGCTCCCCTGCTTCAGGGTGAAGGTCAGCAGCGGGTCGTTGATGTCGATGCTCTGGCCGTCGCGCATGACGGTGCGCTCGCTCCAGCAACAGGCGGTGAGGGTGCCGGAGTCGCGCTCCAGGGCTCCGGACGTCAGCGGGATCAGGACGCCCGCGTCACTCCCCGCCGCTGTCCGCGTCCCCTGGATAGCAATTCGCTGCTTCGCGGCTGCCGGTCCGGCCGCCGCGCCGGTCGCCAGCGTGACGGCCAGTGCCGCGAGAACCGCAACTATTGTCAGCTTCCTGCGCATTTCTCTCCTCCAGACTCGATTGGCCACGTTCCGAGAGCAGCGTGGCCGCTGGGGCTGAGGAGCGACTGAGGTGCAGCTGAGGGCTCGAAAGGGCCCTTCCGGGTGCAGTGGGATGTTCGGGCACTAGCCCGCGCCTGCCACGGCCCAGGTGCTGCCGCCGTCGGTGCTCCTGACAATCCCGTGGGGGCCCCCTGCCGCGTAGATCGTCGTCGGGCGCGCCGGGTCGACCGCGAGCGCGCCGGCGGTGATGCCCGGGAATGTCGGAGTCCAGGTGTCTCCCCCGTCCGTCGTCTTGTAGATGCCGCCCTTCTCGGAGATGACGTTCTTCTCGTAGGTGGGGTAGAGGCCGGCGTACACGGTTCCGGACCGCTGCGGGTCCACAGTGAGCGCCGTAACGACCTGTTGCGGGAGGCCCTGCGTGATCGGCTGCCAGCTCGCGCCGGCGTTGGTCGTCCGGACGAGAGTGTGCCCAATCGACGCGTACACAGTGGTCGGATGCTGGGGGTCGACCGCGAGTGCGCTGCCCCAGCCGTCCGGGTTGGTGAAAACCGAGTTGGCGCCGCCGGTCGCGTGCCAGGTCTTGCCCGCGTCGGTCGACCGATAGATCGAGCTGTCTGCGGTGTGTACGCCGGAGGCGATCGCATATATCGCCTCTGGGCGTGTCCGGGCGATCGCGAGCGCGGAAACTGCGCTCCAGATGTACTGCGGCTTGAGCACGGTCTTCCATCTACGGCCGCCGTCGGTGCTCTTGCGGACGGCGTCGGCGCCCGAATAGACGATGTTCGTGTTGGCGGGGTCGACTGCGATTGAGGTTACCCAGCCGTTGCCGCGGTTAAAGCTCGGAGTTCCCGGCGTGCCGAACGGCACCTTCGCGCATAGCGGTCTTGGATCCGCTCCTCCTGTGGAATTGCAGACCTTGCGTTGACGCGGGAAGAGCCCCTGATTGAAGGGCTGCCAGCTGCGGCCGCCGTCGACCGTCTTGTAGACGGCGACGTTGGTGCCCGCATAGAGCGTTCCCGGATGCCGCGTATCGGCGGCCAGTGACTGCACGTCTCCCGTCCAGCCGGTGCCTGTCGTTGCGGTTGCGTGCCAGTGCTGTCCGCCGTCGGTCGTCTTGTAGACATGACCCCTCGTGGTGTCGTGCGGATAGCTGACCGTCAAGACGTATACGAAGTCTGCCCTGCGCGGGTCGAACGCGAAAGCCTGCGGGGAACCGGCGTCCGGCGGGAGCGCGCCAAGCGGGGGCGATGCCGACGCGGCAACCTCCGCCTGTCTTGCTGCGACCGGTCCGGCTGCGGCGACAGCGGTCAGCATGGCTGCCGTCGCCGCGAGAGCCGCGACAACTGTCAGCTTCCAGCGCATTGCTCTCCTCCTAACCTCGATTGGCCACGTTCCGAGAGCAGCGTGCTCGCAGCGACTGAGGCTGGACTGAGGTTGTGCTGAGGCGGCCAGGTCTGGAGATACGCACTACCGAGTGCAGACGCCGCCGTTCGGTCTGCCTGCGGCTGCCGTCACCCAGAGACTTCCCGAGCCGATCGTCGCCGACGTGAGGCACGGCCCGCCGCCCGAGGGTTGAGACTCCGTGACATGGATCGTGCGAATCGGCCCGTTCGCGACCTCCTGCCGGTACACGGCGCCGCTCGGCCAGTCGTACCACCAGAGCGCTCCCAGATCGCCTCTGTATTCGCCCCACTCCGGTGGGCCGAATGACCCGACGACGGAGGATGTCATGGTGGAAGGATCGGTGCTGACGTCCGTCCCGCCGTGATCGGTGACACGGACCAAGATGTCGTGACCGCGATGCATGATCTGGGGTCTCGTAGCACGCAAGCTGCCCACCACGGCGCTCCCGGTGCGGCGGGCCGAGCGAGGATCGATCCGGTAGAGCGTCGCAGTCTGCGAGCTCATGACCCACACGGCGCCGTAGCCGAAGGCGATCGAGTTGACCCGCGAACCGGCGGGGAACCGCGTCTTCGCGGTCACGTGGCCGGTAGCTGGATCGATCCGCACCACCTGGTAGTCGCGCGCGTGTTGGCCGACGACCCAGACTGCGCCAGCGCCCACCGTGACCCCTGTCGGTGTGAGGTCGAGCGGGTACTCCCGCTTCCTGCCCCCACCGGGGAGCACATGCGTGAGCCGAGGCTTGTCGTATTCGCCTCCGTTGACGAACCACGCGCCCGACGCGTCCGCGGCAAGCACCGGCCCCGTGAACAGGCTGCAGCATTCGACGGGTATGAAGCCGGAGAGCGTCGTTGTCTTCAGGACGCGGTTCGTGCCGGCATCGACCTCGGAGATCGTTCCGCTGTCTCGGTTGTACACCCAGACGCTCTGCCCGCCCGCCGCGCTGACGACGGGATCCGCCTCCACGTCGATGACGGCGCTGACCGTGTTCGTCGCGGGATCGATTCGGGCAATCGTGTTGTCCCGCGCGAACAGCGGGGCGGCTGCCTTGGCGTGATCGCCGGCCGCGAGCACCGCCGCGAACGCGGCGGCGGCCGCTACGAGAAGCGCGGCGACGAGGAGCAGGGCCGTGCGTCGACGCAGCGGCAGCGAGCGCCTGAGCCCTAGCGCCTCCTCTGCTGCAGTGATCAAGGCGACACAGGTCGGGTAGCGGTCATCCGGCTCCTTGGCCATCGCCTTGCGGATCACCGCGTCGATCGCTTCGGTCAGCTCGGGACGCCGCTCATGCGCGCTGGGTGGCTCCTCCTCCAGGTGCGCCCAGGCCACCGCCAGCCGCGAGCCGCCCGCGAACGGGGCATCCCCCGTCAAGCACTCGTACAGAAGGCAGCCGAGCGAATAGATGTCCGTGCGGCCGTCGACCGACTCGCCCTCGATCTGCTCGGGGGCGAGGTACGCGGGCGTGCCCACGGATCGGCTCTCGCCGGCCGGGCCACCCTGTTCGTCGAGTCGTCGGGTCAAGCCGAAATCCGCGAGGTAGACGTGCTCGTTCCCGTCGAGCAGCACGTTCGAAGGCTTGACATCCCGGTGGACGAGACCTGTGGCGTGTGCCGCATCGAGAGCGTTCGCGACCTGCCGGCATATCGCCAGCGTGCGGTCCGGCTCGAGTGGCCCCTCCTCGCGAAGGAGCGCCCTCAGGTCCGTTCCCTCGACATGCCGCATCGCGAGGTAGAGGCGACCGTCGATCTCTCCGGCGTCGTGGATCGGCACGACATTCGGGTGCTCGAGCGACATGGCAAGTTCCGCCTCGCGCGAGAAGCGTTCGCGGAAGCGCTCGTCGAGCGCGAGCTCGGGCGCCATCAGCTTCAGCGCGACTGTTCGCTTCAGCCGAAGGTCGTGCGCCCGGTAGACGACACCCATTCCGCCGCGGCCGATCAGCTCGTCGATCCGATAGCCGACGAACTCGGAGCCGATCCGGATCTCTGTCAGAGCGCTCACGGCATTAGCCGTCCCTCCTCGTACAGCCTATGCCGCTGTCGACGGCCGGCAAGAATGCTCGACTCCGGGCCTGAGGCACTGCTGAGGCTCGGCTGAGTTGACAACGGGCTGTTAGCGTCGCCGCAGGTTACGACCAGCCGCGCTAGGAGCAGCCGTGGAGTTCCGCATCCTGGGACCACTCGAGGTCATCGAGCAGGGCCGTGCGCTTGCGCTCGGAGGGGCAAGACAGCGGACGCTGCTCGCGCTCCTGCTCACGCGTGCGAACGAGATCGTCTCCGCAGACCGGCTCATCGACGAGCTCTGGGGCGCACAGCCGCCCAGGGCGGCCGCCAACGCGCTGCAGTACCACGTCTCACAGCTCCGTAAGGCGCTCGGTCCGCGCGAGCTGATCGTCACGCAGCAGCCCGGGTACGGGATCCGCGTCGGTCCCGAAGAGCTCGACCTGCTTCGCTTCGAAGCGCTCATCGAGGAGGCACGGAGGGCAGCTCCCGAGCTCGCGGCGCAACGCCTGCGCGAGGCTCTCGACCTCTGGCGCGGGCCGGCGCTTGCCGACCTCGCCCACGAGTCGTTCGCGCAAGCCGAGGCCCCACGTCTCGAAGAGCTTCGCCTGGCGGCGCTCGAGCGGCGGTTCGAGGCCGACCTCGCGCTCGGCCGCTACGCGGAGCTCGTCGGCGAGGTCGAGGCGCTGGTCCGCGAGCACCCACTCCGCGAGCGGCTACGTGCCGTGCTCATGCGAGCGCTCTACGGCTCGGGCCGCCAGGTCGAGGCGCTCGAGGTCTATCGCGACACGCGGCGGCTACTGGTCGACGAGCTCGGCATCGAGCCGAGCCCCGCCCTGCACGAGCTCGAGCAAGCGATCCTCCGACAGGATCTGGCCCTGACCTCGCAGGAGGCGCCTGCGGCGCCGCGGTCGCGAGCGATCCTGGTGGTCGCGACCGATCCGGAGCGGCTCGAGGACCTCCTTGGGATTGCCGAGCCGCTCGCTCGACGGCCTGCGCGCGAGCTCATCCTGACCCGGCTCTTGCGCGACGACGGTGAGCTCGTGGCTACGAACGCCGCACTTGCCGAACGTCGAGGCGCTCTCGAGCAGCAAGGCGTCGCGTCTCGCATAGCCACCTACACGACGAGCGAGCCAGGAGTCGAAGTCGCGCGACTTGCCACAGAAAACGACGTTGACCTCATCCTTCTCGACGCGGCATCAGATCTCCTCGAAAGCGGTCCCAACCGGGATCTCGTTGCTCTCCTCGAACGCGCACCCTGCGATGTGGGTCTGCTCTCAGGGGCTGGAGAGATGGTCGCGGGGCCGATCGTGGCACCGTTCGGAGGTGTCGAGCACGACTGGGCCGCGATCGAGGTGGCAGCTTGGCTCGCCCAAGCACTCGGCACAACGCTCCGGCTCCTCGGAACCGAGGCGAATCCCGCGCTCGGGCGCCGCGATGCCAGTCGGCTTCTCGCCCGCGCCTCGCTTCTGGTGCAGCAGGTTGTTGGAATCGCCACTGAGCCTGTTCTCGTCCGCGCAGGTGAAGCAGGAGTCCTCGAAGCGTCGCACGACGCCCGCCTGCTCGTGATCGGCCTCTCCGATCGCTGGCGAATCGAAGGCATCGGCCCCGCGCGAGCGGCCGTCGCCGTCGGCGCCGAGGTGCCGACGCTCTTCGTGCGGCGCGGCCTCCGGCCCGGTGGCGTCGCCCCGAGCGAGACGCTGACGCGATTCACCTGGACGCTCGGCTCCGAGTGGATGGTGCCGCCTGAGGTGTAGAAAGAAGAGCCGTCTTACACCTCCGTCGTACCAGGCCGGAACAGCTAGGAACCAAGAAGCCGCGCGGGTTCGAAGAGATCGAGCAGTGGATCGCGGTCGCCGAGGATCGCTCGCGCAACGAGCCGGCCGCACGCGAATCCGAGAACGTTGCCGTGACCCGAATACCCGCCCGCCACCCAGGTCCTGTCCTGCTCCGGGACCGGGCCGACCACGGGGAGGAAGTCGAAGACGAGCCCGAAGATCCCCGCCCAGCGGTAGTCGATGCGGAGCGCTCGCCCGAAAAGCGATGCGACGAACTGCTCGAGCGCGTCCTGGACTACCGGTGTCGTCACGTCATCCGCCGTGAACTCCGAGTCGATGGAGACATCGCGGAAGCCACCCGCTACGACGCGCCCGTCGGACCGTTGGTGCCAGTAGTCGAAGCCGTGGCGGCCGTAGTGCGGAGTCTCGAAGTAGAGAGGTGACACCGGCTCCGTCGCGATCACCTGGCCTCGCGTCGGGACGATCAGACCCTCGAGCGCACCAAGGAGCCCGCTGGGATAGCCGTCTGTCGCCACGACCACGGTCTCCGCTTCGGTCTCTTCGCGTGAACCTACCCGCGTGCGCTCTCGGATCTCGACGCCTGCGGCGGCGGCGCGCCCGGCGAGCCTGCGGACGAATCGCGCAGGCTGGAGGACGCCGTCGGGTGGATGGAAGATCGCGCCCGGATAGCTGCCCGCAAGCGGTGGCGGCAGCTGATCCCGCCACTCGCATGCAAACCCGTCGGCTTGAAGTGCATCGTGCTCTGCGACGAGCTCCTCGCGCTCCTCCTCATCGGCGGCTAGTCGGAGGCTGCCAGTCGCCCGGAAGGAATCTCCGGCGATCTCAGCGAGGTCGGCTACGGCACCCTCTGTCCACTGCCAGAGCTCTTGTGCGCGCTCGCGCCCGATCGCCTCGACCATGACGGGGTACGGGGCCGCGCCGCCCCGGAGCGCAAATCCGCCGTTCCTCCCACTCGCCCCTCCGGCAACTTCTCGCGCCTCGTACAGACGGACTCGCAGGCCGGCTTCGGCCAACGCGAGCGCACACGAGCAGCCCGTGATGCCGCCCCCGACGACCGCGACGTCTGGCGGACCGTCGAGCTCGACGGTCGGAAGCGGTTGATACGGCTCGGAGAGCCAGTACGAGGTCGCCGGCATGGCTCGCGATCCTACGCAGGTGGGCGAGGTGAGATCGGCATGAGCCGATACGAAGCTCCGTCGGGCCGAACGCACTCGGCTGCGACGTACCGTCGTACACCCATCCCTCGCGCTCGTAGAAGCGGCGCGCGGGCGTTTGTCTCTCCCACCCACAGAAACACCGTCTCGGCACTTGTGCCGCGCAGCGCCAAGACGGCAGCGTCAAGGAGGCGCGATGCAACGCCCGTGCCCCACACATCGGGAACCACGTGCAGGTCCTCGACCTCGCCGGCAACGGAGTGCAACAGTCGCCAGCGCACCATTCCGACGACCTCTCCGCCCCACTCCGCGACGAGCGTCTCGGCCTCGCGCGACTGCTCTTCGCGATCGCGTCGGCATGCCTCCAGTCGATCCTCGAGCGGGAGGAGTTCATCGAGGCTCTTGCCGATCAGCTCCTCGAGCTGCGCCGCCGACGCAAGCTCGTGCACGCGAACGACAGCCTCGGCATCGTCAAGTCGCGCTCGACGGATCGCGATGTCCACCGGGTGAGCCTAGACCGATGCGCGATACACGCCGTCCTCGAGCGAAACGGACCGCGAGAGCTCGAGCTCGACGAGTGCTGCGGCGACCGTCCCGGAGTCGACCACGGAGTCACGCATCAGCTCGTCAGCCGTCAGCGCCCCGTCGCGCAGCTGCTCGAGGAGCGTGCGTGCGGCGGCAGACATCGGCGTTGTCGGCGGGGACGAAGCGGCGAGGTCGAACAGCTCGAGGACGTCGGCAGCGCACGTCACCGGAGTCGCACCGAGCCGGAGCAACGCATTCGTCCCGGCGGACAGCGCGGCGGTGATCTCTCCCGGCACGGCGAGCACGTCGCGACCTTCCTCGAGCGCAAAGTCGGCGGTGATGAGAGCACCGCTGCGCTCTCGTGCCTCGACGACGATCGTCGCGGCGCTCAGACCGGCAATGACGCGGTTGCGAGCGGGGAAGCGCCACGGAGCAGGCTCGACACCAGGCTCGTACTCGGAGACGACAAGCCCTCGCTCGCAGATGCGGCGCGCGAGCTCCGCATGTGCGGCCGGGTAGTCCCGATCGATTCCACAACCGAGGACGGCGACCGTGAGCCCGCCGGCTTCGAGCGCACCGCGGTGCGCTTCGCCGTCGATGCCCCGCGCCATGCCGCTGACGACGACAAGCCCGGCTCCGGCAAGCTCGCGACCAAGGGAACGCGCTACCGAACGACCGTACGCGGAGCAGGCGCGCGCGCCGACCACGGCGACGGCGGCGCGCGAGAGCACCTCGTCCTCGCCCATGCCCCGGAGGTAGAGCTGTGGCGGTGGGTCGTGAATGGCCGCGAGGAGCGACGGAAACGACCCGTCACGCAGCCGAATCCGCCGTGGGCAGGTCACGCCGGCAGCTCGGTCGGCATTCGGTAGGAGAGCGCCTCGGCGAGATGGACGGGCTCGACGAGATCGGCCGCGGCGAGAGCTGCGATGGTGCGTGCAACCCGCGCTACGCGGACACGGCCGCGGCCGGAGAGCGGCAGCCGCTCGACGGCGCTCGTCAGAAGCCCGGAGGCGGCGTCGGTTCGCCTCGGCAGAGCAGTCCCGAGCCGGTCGCAGGCACCAACGACGCGCTCGCGTACGAGCCCGGAGCTCTCGGCCGGAGGCGCCGCGAGCTCGACACCGCGTGGTCGCGGCATCGCGACAGCGAGGTCGAATCGGTCGAGGAGCGCACGCGAGAGCTTCTCGCGGTACGCGGCAAGCCGTTGTGCCGTGCACCCACATTCGACCGCCGGATCTCCTCGCGCGCCACAGGGGCACATGTTCATCGTGCCGACGAGCTGGAAATCGGCCGGGAAGATCGCGTGCCCGCCGGCACGGACGACCGCGACCACTCCATCCTCGAGCGGCTGTCGCAACGCCTCCAGCACCGAGCGAGGGAACTCGGGAAGCTCGTCGAGCAGCAAGACACCGTGATGTGCGAGTGAGACTTCGCCCGGTCTCGGAGCCGACCCCCCGCCGACGATCGCCGGCGCCGAAGCGCCGTGGTGGGGTGCCCGGAACGGCGGCGCCGTCACCAGCGGACGACCGGGTGGAAGCAGGCCCGCGACAGAGTGGATTCGGGTCACCTCGAGCGACGCCTGGCGTGTGAGCGGCGGCAGGATGCCCGGAAGGCGTCTGGCCAGCATCGTCTTCCCGGTCCCCGGCGGCCCGAGCAGCAGGAGGTTGTGTGCTCCGGCGGCGGCGATCTCGAGAGCGCGCCTCGCACGCTCCTGCCCGCGGACGTCAGCGAGATCAGGCATGTCGGCGGGCACGAGCGCGTCCGCGGACACCGGATCGAAGTCCGGTGCATCGATCTCTCCGCGGAGATATGCGACGGCTTCGGCCAAGTGCCGCACGGGCACGGGCTCGACCCCAGCAAGTGCTGCCTCCGGCGCGGACTCGGCAGCGCAGACGACACGTGCGAGTCCTGCTCTCCGCGCGCCCTCGGCGACCGCGAGCGTTCCGGCTACGGGTCGAACACGCCCGTCCAGGGCGAGCTCGCCGACCGACACGTGCTCCGCGAGGCGCTCAGGCGGAATCTGGCGCGTCGCCGCAAGGACTGCGAGGGAGATCGGCAGGTCGAACCCGGATCCCTCCTTGCGCAGCGCGGCTGGTGCGAGGTTGACGGTGATTCGGCGGTTGAGCGGCCACTCGAGCGAGGCCGAGACTACGCCGCTCCGAACGCGGTGCTTCGCCTCCTGACCCGCGCGATCGGCGAGACCGACGATCGCAAACCCGGGGACGCCGGGTTGGAGGTGAGCTTCTACCTCGACGCGACGAGGCTCGAGGCCGACGAGCGCCTGGGTGATCGCACGTGCGAGCACCCGGGTGAATGTAGGCGCGGAGGCATCACACGAGGCGAACGCCTCCGCGCCGAATGCGTGTCGTTACGTGCCCGGGGTGTAACAGAGGGCGTACACGATGAACGTGCTCGACTGCCCGCTGTCGTTTCCGCCAGAGCCTCGCCATCCGATCACCTGGTTCGTGGCGTTCAAGACGGGCGTCAGCCGCTGCGTCCAGAGCTCGAGGTTCGCATCGCTGTCACTCCAGCCCGTGCCACCCGAGATGGAGAGCTCACCCGAGGCACAGAGCGCTTGAACTTCTGCAGTCTGATAGTTGCCATCGGGACCGGAGCTCGCGATGGCAACGCTCTGTGACCGCACGGTGATCGCCGAGATAGCACCGGATGGCCCACGCGGCCCGGCTGGTCCTGCCGGCCCGGCCGGCCCCTGGGGCCCCGTCGGCCCGGCCGGTAGCTGGCCCGGTGCGAAATCGACACTGGTGAGCGACTTGTTCGCGACCTTGGCCGAGTTGATGGCGTTGTTCGCGATCTTCGGGTTCGTCACCGAGGCGTTCTTGATCTTGGCGGCGACGACGGCGTTGCTCGCGATCTTCGCCGCCGTGACGGCGTTGTTCTTGATCTGCGGCGTGCCGACGCTGTTGTTCGCCAGCTGGCTCACCGCCGCAACGCTCGTCCCTCCGAGTGAGATCAGGAGAGCGAAGCAGGCGACGACCATAGCCGGCGACGGCCGGCGGAGGAGAGTGCGCATTTCAGACCCCTTTCGCGGGTTGCATGCTTTCGAGGCTACCCGGGGCACCGGTGGACAACCCCTGCTCCCGGGGCGTTTCTTACGGTTCCCTTACGCACCGAGGTACCCCGAGCGGCTGGCGACAAAGATCGATTCGTAGTACTCGCCTGCCCGCCGTCCAGTCCTGCGGTTGACGTGGCGCTCCAGCCGCTCGACGACACGAAGGCCAGCGTCCGCGAGGATCTGCGGGATAGACGTCGCGGCGGTCGTTGACCACGATCATGACCGGCGCGTCGTCGGGGAGCGCCGCAAGGCAGTTACGGAGCACGTCCAGAACTCCCGTGACGTAGTCGGAGAGCGCGGCGCGGCTCGTCCCTCGTGCTGCGGCTCCGAGCTCGCGCTCTCGCCGGTCGTCGAGCCCGAGCAGCTCGTACGCATAGCGATGCTGCTCGTGGTAGTCGATCAGGCCGGGGTACGGCGGCGAGGTGAGGATCCCGTCGAAGCCGCCGTCGAGCTCGACGTGTCGCGCATCGTCGTGCAGGACCCTGGCCGACCGAGCCGGCGTACGAACTCGCGCGAATGCCTCGATCCGGTCGAGCGTGTCGAGGAGATACCGCCCGAGAAACTTGTCGGCCTCGTCGACGGGTTTGCACGTGCGCCGATGCTTGTGACACCAGTAGGGCTCGAGCTGCGGCGAACGCGGGAAGTCGAGGTCGAAGTGGCTCGTCAGCCGCGCCGAGCGGGCAGCGCGGGCGAGGACCACGCGGAGGACGTCGGCGTGCTCGTAGTCGGACGCGATGTCACGAAAGCGCAGAAGCTCGGCCGCTGCGCGCGGTGCATACCACTCTCGGACATAGCCACTGGGGCGGCTTCGCGAGCGCCCTCTGCGAGCGAGCGCGTCACGTAACTCGCCCTCCAGGCAATCCAGGTCGTACACCCCCGTCTTGACGCGCATCAGCAGGCAGTTGAACGCTGCGATGTCGACACCGACTGCGTCGTACCCGGACTCGAGCGCCTGAACGAGCGTCGTACCCGAGCCGGCGAACGGGTCGAGGACGCGGCCGCCCGTACGGACGTACCGTCCGAGGAGCGCCTCGACGAGCTGCGGTATGAACTTGCCGAGATAGGGATGGAGTCGGTGGACGTGCTTCGTGCGCTCGCGCTCGGGGAGCTCGCCCTCTGACCACGACAGATGCAGCCCTTCGCCGGCGAGACCGCCATAGAGAGAGGTCTGCGTCACCGCCACGAGGCCCGAGTTCGACCCCGACAGCGGGTTCCCTGGAAGTCCTAGATCAGCGGCACCCGCTCCACGCGCCGACCGGAGACACCGACGGCCTCGAACACGAGCTCGAGGCCGGCGAGGTCCGATCGCGTGGCGAGCCACGCTCGCGCGGCGACGAGGACGCGGCGCACCTTCTCCGTCCCGACCATCTCGAGCGGATCACCGAAGCCAGCACCGCTCTTCTCCTTCACTTCGGCCACGACGAGACGGCGTCCACGGCGCACGACGAGATCGAGCTCGTACCCTCCGGCACGCACGTTCGCCGCGATGAGGCGGTACCCGCGCAGGCGGTAGTGGCGAAGAGCGCGACGCTCCCCGCGGTTCACGCCGCCCTGGAGGAGCTACCCCATGAGCGAGAGCGCCCGTAGCAGGCGGCGTCGAACGAGCGACGATGCAGCTCTGAGGGCCCGAAGGTGCGCACAGCCTCCGAATGCGCTGGAGTGATGTAGCCCACGTGGGAGCCGAACCCATACCGCGGGTAGAGCGCATCGAGCCGCCTCATCACCCGGTCCCGCAGCACCTTGGCCACGATCGATGCTGCCGCGATGGCCGCGCTACGGGTGTCGCCGTCGACGATCGCCGTGTGCGGCGGGGCAGTAGGACCGAGCCGGAAGCCGTCGACGAGGCAGGCGTCGGCGGGAGGATGCAGGTCGCCGAGCACGGCACGGAGCCCTGCGAGATTGGAGCGATGAAGGCCCGAGCGATCGATCTCAGCGGAAGAGAAGACACGAACGCTGATCTGCGCCGCGCATGAGAGGACCGCTCCGAAGAGCACCTCGCGATCGTTCGGCGGGACCTGCTTCGAGTCGTTCAGCAGGGCCAGAGGCCGAACGCAGTGACCGCGGAGTGCCGCGTAGTCGAGCAGAACGCCGGCAACCACGAGAGGGCCGGCGAGCGATCCGCGACCCGCCTCATCCGCACCCGCGACGAAGCGCACACCGAGCCGCCGGTCGTGCCCGAGAAGACGCTGGCCGCTCGACAGAGCCATGCGAGCGACGATAGACGACGAGGTGGTCGCTAGCTCTTGCGAAGCTCGCGGACGCGCGCCTTCTTGCCCACTCTTTTGCGCAAGTAGTAGAGCTTCGCGCGCCGGACGTCGCCGATCGCGACGACCTCCAGCTTCTCGATCTTCGGCGAGTGGAGAGGGAACGTACGCTCGACGCCGTACCCGAACGACTGCTTCCGCACCGTGAACGTCTCGCGGAAGCCGGAGCCCTGACGCTTGATGACGATCCCCTCGAAGACCTGGACCCGCTGGCGAGCGCCTTCGATCACCTTGAAGTGCACCTTCACGGTGTCCCCGGCCTTGAACCGGGGCAGGTCCGTGCGCAGATTGCGCTGCTCGAGGCTCTCGATCGTCGTGTTCATGAGAAGAAGGCGGTCTGCCGGAGCCCGGCTCGACCGGGTGGGGAATGCTAGCGGAAGGAGATCCGCTGTGGCGGCCAGTAGGTCATGAACACCTTCCCGAGGATGTTCTCCCTCGGCAGGCTCCCCCACACCCGCGAATCGCAGGACGACGCTCTGTTGTCCCCCATCATGAAGTACTTCCCCTCCGGCACCTTGAACGTCTCCGGAGGGCCAAATCCCCTGCGGCTCGCCTGAATGTAGGGCTCGTCCAGTCGGCGCCCGTTGATGTAGACGTACTCGCGGCCACGAATCAGGCGGATCTGGAGCGTCTCTCCCGGGAGGCCGACGATGCGCTTCACGAAGGTCCCTCCGGCGTTGCACTTCCGCTTCACCGCCGGCGTCGTCTGGAAGACGACGATCTCGCCGCGTTTCGGGTCTCGGAAGTGGAAGATGAACCGGTTCGCGAGGACGCGATCGGAGAACCTCGCCTCGCAGCCGGGAGCTGGTCGCGCGCAGTGGAGCGTTGGCTCCATGGACGAAGATGGGATGCGATAGGGGTTGACCACCCACGCCTTGATCGCGAGCACGATCGCGATGGCTCCGACGATCGTGACGATCCAGTCCACGACGATCCGCGCCTTCCGCGGCAGGCGGCCCGTGACGCGATCGAGCGGGTGATGGTAGTCATCGCCTGGCTCGGGACCCTCCCCGCGCAACTCGTCGCCTCCTTCGCGAGGCGCTTCTGCCGGGGCTACCGGCTGCCCGCCGTCGAGCGCTTCGCTCGGCGCGGCGGCCCCCGGTGCCTCGGACGCCGGGACTGCCGGCGCCGGCGGCGGCGGAGGGTCGGGCTTCTCAGGCGGCATCGGCCACCCTTCTGGATAGGGCTGCGGTGCGTCCGGCTCGCTCATCGCACGCTTCGAACTCGCTCGCGGCGCCAGTCGTCGATGCGGCCGTGGTCTCCGGAGAGGAGGATCTCCGGAACGTGCCAGCCTCGAAAGTCGGCGGGTCGCGTGTACTGCGGGTACTCGAGGCCCCCGTCGAGCGCCGCCGAGAAGCTCTCCACCTCGCCGGATCCTTCCGAGAGCGCGCCGGGGAGTCGTCGTGCGACGGCGTCGACGAGGGCCATCGCCGGGATCTCGCCCCCGGAGAGGACATACGGGCCGATCGAGACGACATCGGTGCAGAAGTGCTCGAGGATGCGCTGGTCGTAGCCCTCGAAGCGGGCGGACAGGAGCGTGAGCGCCGACTCGTCGGCGAGCTCCTCGACGAGCTCCTGGTCGAGCTGGCGCCCCTGTGGGCTCAATGCGACGACCCGGTGCTCAGGCACCCCCTCGTAGACGCCATCCAGAGCGGCAGCGACGACATCGACGCGAAGGACCATCCCGGGCCCGCCGCCATACGGCTCGTCGTCCACCTGGCCGGCGCTGAGCGGCGTCGTGTCGCGGTAGTTGAAGACGCGGAGGTCGAGCTCGGTCTCGAGAATCGCCGCGAGTGGACGCCTCTTGCGCATCCAGTCGAAGGCGTCGGGAACCAGGGTGAAGACGTCGATGCGCAAAGGCACGCGGCGAGGTTACCGGTCGTCCGCGAAGCCGCGGGCAACGAGGATGCTCCCGCGAGCGAGGTCGACCGAGAGGATGCAGTCCTCGACAAGCGGGAGCAGGATCCCGGAGTCGAGCTCGAGCGCGTCGTTCGCCGGTCCCGGGTGCACCGTCACGACGACGCCGAGCTCGCGGCCGCCGTCTTCGGTCACGGCGAGACCCTCGAGATCGGCGATGTAGTACGAGTCCGGCTCGAGCGGAGGCAGCGTTTCACGACGGACCGAGAGCTCGGACCCGCGTTCGACGACGCGGTCGAGCTTGATCGCACGTCGGCCACCCCCTACCCGGCGGGAGAGCACCACGACCGCAGGCGCGCCGTTCACTTCCACCATCGCGCCGACCTCGAACCGCCGCGGATCGTCACTAGCCGACTCGACCACGAATGCGCCGTCGAGCCCATGCGGGCGACCCACACGGCCGACTGCGACGAGATCGTCCGCAGCCTGCCCGGGTGCAGGACTCTCGTCAGTCGGCAATCTCGAGGAGGAAACGCCGGTCCGCGCGGGCGCCCGCGGCGCGGACGAGGCTGCGGAGGGCGCGCGCGAGCCTTCCTCTTCGCCCGATCACCTTGCCGACGTCGTCCGGTGCAACGTAGAGGTGGAAGACGATGGCGTCCTCACGCTCCTCGGTCTCGACCCGCACGGCGTCGGGCTCGTCGACGAGCCGCTGTGCGATCCATTCGAGAAGCTCGGCCATGAACGCTCCGAAACGTCCAGCTCGCCGGCTCAGCCGGCCGTTCCGACGGCCTTGAGCAGGCGCGCCACCTGTGCGGTGGGCTGAGCGCCTTTTGACATCCAGTCGGCGATCTTCGCCTGGTCGAGCTCGATCGTCGACGGCTCCGTCCGCGGGTTGTACCGCCCGACGATCTCGATGAACCGGCCGTCGCGCGGAGAGCGCGAATCGGCCACGACGACGCGGTAGATCGGGTTCTTCTTCGACCCGACGCGCGTCAACCTGATCTTCACTGCCATTCGATACCGGTGCCTTTCTGGTTCGCTTCGACGGAGAAGGGTAGCTAGCGCTTGCCCGGTTGGCCCGGGAATGCCGGGAGTTTGCCCTTCCCCATCTGTTTCATCATCTTCGCCATCTGCTTGCGGGCGGCCATGAGCTTGTTCACCTCGTCGATCGACGTCCCACTCCCGGCCGCGATCCGCCGCCTGCGCTGCATCGAGATCACGTGCGGCATCTTCCGCTCGTGCGGCGTCATCGACAGGACGATCGCCTCGACGCGCGCGAGCTGACTCTCGTCGACGTCGAGGCCCTGGAGCTGCTTTCCTAGACCAGGGACGAGCTTCAGCACTCCCTGGAGCGGCCCCATCTTCCGCAGCATCCGATAGCTCGCGAGAAAGTCGTCGAAGGTGAACTCCCCGGCACGCATGCGGCGCTCCATCTCCGCCTGCTCGTCCTCCTCGACCGCCGCCTCGGCCTTCTCGATCAGCGTCAGGACGTCGCCCATCCCCAGAATGCGAGATGCCATGCGGTCGGGGTGGAAGTACTCGAGCTGATCGAGCTTCTCACCGACCGATGCGAGCTTGACGGGCTTCCCCGTCACCGCTTTCACCGAGAGAGCCGCGCCGCCTCTGGCGTCACCGTCGAGCTTCGTGAGCACGATGCCGTCGAACGCGATGCGCTCCTGGAACGCGAGCGCGACGTTCACGGCCTCCTGCCCCGTCATCGCGTCGAGCACGAGGAGCACGTTCGTCGGCTGCGTCGCGTCGCGAACCCGCTGGAGCTCGTCCATCAGCTCTTCATCCACGTGGAGCCGGCCGGCGGTGTCCAGGATCACGACGTCCCGGCCGTCCTGGCGCGCGCTGTCGACGCCCTTGCGGGCCGCCGCCACGGCATCGTCCTTGCTCGGAGAGAGCACCGGGATCTGGATCTGCCGCCCGAGCTGGGTGAGCTGGTCGACGGCAGCGGGGCGCTGGAGGTCGCACGCGACGAGCGCCGGGTGTTTCCCTTCCTTGCGGAGCAGGAGGGCGAGCTTGGCCGCCGCGGTCGTCTTCCCCGAGCCCTGGAGCCCGGCGAGCAGGATGACCGTCGGCGGGCGCCCGAAGGCGAGCCGGGAGTCGCCCGAGCCCATGAGCGCGGTCAGCTCCTCGTGGACGATCCGCACGACCTCCTGCCCCGGTGTGAGGCTCTTCGTGACGTCCTGCCCGAGCGCCCGCTCCTTGACGGCGGCCGTGAAGTCCTTCGCGACCTCGAAGTTGACGTCCGCCTCGAGGAGCGCGAGGCGGATCTCGCGCATGGCCTTCGAGACCGATTCCTCGTCCAGCCGACCGCGTCCCCGGAGGTCGCCGAGAGCCGACTGGATCCTGTCGCCGAGCGTGTCGAACATGGCTGCGGCAGTGTACGCAGCCGGATTCGCGTCCCCGGTAGATGGACGCGTCCAGGACGGGCTCCTAGACTCGGGCGGTGGCGACGCCGCGCGAGCCGAGGACCGACCTGCCGCAAGGCACGGTCACACTGCTCTTCACGGACATCGAAGGCTCGACCCAACTCCTGCGGCGGCTCGGCGCCCGCTACGCGGAGGTCCAGGACACGCACCGGCACCTGCTGCGGGCGGCCTTCGCCCGTTTCGGGGGCATCGAAGTCGACACCCAGGGCGACGCGTTCATGGTGGCCTTCCAGAGCGCATCCGAGGCTGCATCAGCCGGAGTCGACGCCCAGCGTGCGCTTGCCGCGCAAGCGTGGCCGGACGACGCACGTGTCCCCGTGCGCATGGGCCTGCACACCGGTGAGCCAGAGCGCGGCCCGGAGGGCTACGTGGGAATCGACGTCGTGCGCGCGTCGCGGATCTGCGCCGTAGCGCACGGGGGGCAGATCCTCGTCTCACAATTGACGCGCGATCTGCTCGCGGACGCAGGCATCGAGACCGTCGACCTGGGGCGACACCGGCTGAAGGACATCCCCGAGCAGGAGCGGCTCTACCAACTCGTCGCAGAAGGATTGTCGGAATCCTTTCCGCCCCCCCGGACGCTGGGTGGAGCGAGCCTGCCTGCGCTTCACCATCGGCTCGTCGGTCGGCAGAGCGATCTTGCAAGCATCCAGACACTCCTCGCGCGCGTGGATGTTCGGCTCGTGACGATCACCGGAGCTGGCGGCGCCGGAAAGAGCCGCCTTGCGCTCGAAGCCGCTTCCTCGGCAGCCCTCGAGCGACCGGTCCATCTGGTCGGCCTCGCACCCGTCTCCGACCCCGCGCTCGTACTCGTGGAGATCGCAAAGACAGTCGGGGCACGCGAGCAGGCAGGTCGAACTCTCGCAGAGGGAATCGCAGACGCTCTTCGCGGCACGCGCACCCTGCTCTTCCTGGACAACCTGGAGCATCTCACCGAAGCAGCCCACGATGTTGCGGCTCTTCTCGATCTGGTACCGGATCTCGACGTCCTGACGACAAGCCGCGCACCGCTCCGGCTCTCCGGCGAGCATGTCCTTCCACTCGATCCGCTCTCGATGGAGAACGCCTCGACGCTCTTCGTCGAGCTCGCTGCCGCCCGCGGTGTCGTGCTCCGGGACGACGCCCTCCCGTCCGTCCACGAGATCTGCCGCCGACTCGACGGGCTGCCGCTGGCTATCGAGCTAGTCGCAGCGCGCCTCGTGGTTCTTCCGCCTGCACGGGTTCTCCAGGCGCTCGACGAAGGTCTCACGCTCGAGATGGAGGGGCCGATCGACCTTCCCGAGCGCCAGCGCACGCTACGAGCGACGATCGCGTGGAGCTACGGGCTCCTGAGCCCAAGCGAGCAAGACCTCCACGGCGCGCTCGGGGTCTTCGCCGGAGGCTGCACCCTCGACGACGCACGGGTGGTTGCTCGCGCGGGTCCCGGCTTCTACAGGGACCTGGAGGCGCTCGTCGCATGGAGCCTCGTGCGAAGCGATGTCGCGGACGGCGACGTCAGGTTCTCGATGCTCGAGACCGTGCGTGAGGACGCCATCTCTCGCTTGGCCGAAAACGGGGAGCTTGACGAGCTTCGACAGCGCCACGCGGACAGATTTCTCGAGCGAGCGGGTGCCGCCGAGGACGAGCTCGCCGGACCGGGTCAGGCCGAGTGCCTCGAGCGACTGGAGCGGGAGGTGGACAACATTCGCGCCGCGCTCGAGTGGTGCCTATCGTCAGGGCAGATCGAGGCGGGCCTCCGCGCTATGTCCGCGCTCGGTCGCTTCTGGAGGATGCACGGCCACGTCGCCGAGGCTCGACGCTGGCTCGGGCGCGCACTCGAGCATGCGGACGGTGTGCCGCCGGAAGTCCATGCGACCGCGCTCTGGTGGTCCGCACGGCAGGCAGCAGCGCAAGACGACCTCCAGGCCGAGATTCCGCTTCTCGAAGACGCCCTTGCGCTCTTCCGTGACCTCGAATGGCCACGTGAGACGGCGTTTGCGCTCGGAGAGCTCGGATGGATCGCACTCCAGCAAGGCGACGACGAGCGGGCCGAGAAGCTCTGCGCCGAGGCGCTCGTCGTCGCCAGGGAGACGGGTGACGCGGAGACGATCTCCGGACAGCTCAACTTCCTCGCCGACGTATTCTCCGCCCGCGGCGACCACCGACGTGCGCTCACGGCGCACGAGGAGGCGCTCGCTCTCCGCCGCACGCTGGACGACCCCATGCTCGTGACGAACTCGACGTACAACCTCGGGATCGCAGCGTGGGAGAACGGGGAGGTCGAACGCGCCCGGAACGCGTTCGAGGAGACGCACGCGCTCGCGAGCGAACTCGGTGACGTCATCCACACGGCAGCCGCCGACTTCATGCTCGCGGAGCTCGATCTGTCTGCAGGCGACATCGACGAGGCCGAGCGGAGGATCCGAGGCTGTCTGGCCGTCTACACGGAGCTCCAGAACGCCCGCAGCCGGGCGGAGTGCCTCGTCATCCTCGGCGGTATCGCAGCCGCGCGCGGACACGCCGACGACGCGGCACGACTCTTCGGGGCAGCCGATCGGCTACGCGGCGATTCGCCGCTCAACCGATTCGAGGTGCCCGTGCTCAAGCGCTACGGGTCCGAGATCGAAGAGGCGCTCGGCGCGACTGTGTTCGCGACACTCAAGGCAGAGGGCGCCAGGACGGC
Source organism: uncultured Actinomycetes bacterium (assembly GCA_963734825.1). GTDB lineage: Bacteria > Actinomycetota > Thermoleophilia > Gaiellales > Gaiellaceae > GMQP-bins7. Next base: position 209,088 of record CAVTIQ010000008.1, read on the forward strand.
ACCCGAGGCTCTACTCGCGCCGGTTGTCACCTAGTTGCCGCCCGCACTAGTGTTGCCCGAGCAACGAGACCCGACAGAGGGAGGAAACCGTGACGAAGGCGGAGTTCAAGAAGTACTTCAAGAACCCGATTGGGCGCAAGGCAGAGCGCACATTCGAGGGGTTCTCGGCCTACAACGAGAACAGCACCGCTGCGAGCTTTCACAAGGCCGTCCAGGCAGCGGCGCAAGCTGCTGCGGCGGAGGCGAAGAAGCGCGGGCACACGGAACCCGAGTGGTACCAGCTCTCCGAAGTTCGGATACTCGTCGGCAACCCGAACGTCAAGGTCTACAACGCCGTCATCACGAAGGTGCCGTCGGACTGATACGAGCCTCGGTCTAGATGCAACGCGTCGCCGACCGACAGCCGGCGCCGTTCGCGACGCGTTGAATCCGGAGCGTGTGGACAGTAGGGTCGCGCGAGAGGCGAACCCCGACCAAGGAGGAGAGCGTGCCCATCCCCAAGGGAGATCGCGGAGGTAGGCCGATCAGCGCTTTTGAAGGCATCTCCGAGTTTCGCAATGAGAACGACTCGCAGTCTCTACACGATGCGATTCAGGAGGCTGCGATGGCCGCGTCCGCAGGACTCACATTGCAGCCCGACCAGACCGTCGACATCGAAGTGACCAGGATCCAGATCGTGGTCGGCAACCCGAATGTGAAGGCGTATCGCGTCGAGGTCACGCGGACCGATCCAAACCCGTAGCGCGTGAGCCTTTAGGGCTCGGAGGGCGATGAACGAGGCTCGTTCATCGCCTTGAACCCGCCGAGCTCGGCGACGGTGGCGTCCGCGACGACCCCTGCGAGCCCGAGGAGCGAGAGGAACCTCCTGCGGGTGAGGATCCCGAGGAGGAGCAGCCCCCAGCCGGCGAGGCCGACAGGCCCGAAGGCGATGGACAGCTCGCGCTCGTCATCCACGAAGCGATCCTAACCGGTCGCGGTGGCGCGGCCTTGGCCGCGCCACCGGAAATCCCGAGCGAGCCTCAGACGGCCCAGGCAGGTACTGCCGCAGGCACCGAGATCGCGCCGATGCGGTCGATCACGTCGGGATCGGCCGTATAGAGGTTGTACAACGGCTGGAACCTGATCTCGGGCTCGCCTGGCAGATCGAGCTCCCGGGCCACCGGCAGGAGCCGGTGCTCGAGGAAGCCGTGGAAGGCCTGCTCGGTTTGCCAGATGTCGCAGATCTCGAGACCGTCCTCGCCGAACGTAGCGACGTGTAGAACGCCGCCGGCGGCCGGTGACGCGTCGAGCCCCAGCCTCGCCATCAACGCGTCGTACTCCCCGGCGGTGACGCCGGGCCAGTGCATGAACATCGCGACAGCCATCCCCAGGTCCTCCTTCCCATCCTCCGACCCCCGAGTCGCGGCGGGGCGTCAGTCACACGTTACGGATCGCGTCGGCCGACGCCAGAGTGTTAGGTGCCGAGGAGCGCGAGCGCGTAGTCGTGGGCGTCGAACGGCCGCAGGTCGTCCACGCCCTCACCCACGCCGACGAGCTTCACTGGTAGCCCGAGCTCGAAGGCGATCGCGATCGCGACCCCTCCGCGAGCGCTGCCGTCGAGCTTCGTCAGCGCGACGCCGGTGACACCGACCGCCTCGCCGAACAGCCGCGCCTGCTGGAGCCCGTTCTGCCCGGTCGTGGCGTCGATGACGAGGAGAGTCTCGTGCGGAGCCCCCTCGCTGCGTCCCGAGATCACCCGGCGCACCTTCTCGAGCTCCGCCATGAGGTTCCCCTGCGTGTGCAGACGTCCGGCGGTGTCGACGATCACGACATCGTGGCCACGCGCGCGGCCCGCCTCGACAGCGTCGAACGCGACCGCGGCAGGATCCCCTCCTCGCGGCGCGCCGACGAAGTCCGCTCCGGCCCGCTCCGCCCAGATCTCGAGCTGCTCCTCCGCCGCAGCGCGGAACGTGTCCGCCGCGCCGACGAGCACCGAACGGCCATGCTCGCGGAGCTTCTGCGCCAGCTTGCCGATGGTGGTCGTCTTGCCTGTCCCGTTCACGCCGACGACGAGTAGGACCGCGGGACGCGCGGAGAGATCGAGTGTCGGTGGCCCGCCGAACAACGCCTCGACCTCCTCCTGAAGGGCGCGCTCCACGTGGTCGATCCCGCCGCGCGCTTCGAGTCGCCGGACGAGCTCGGCGGTCGCGGGCACACCGACGTCGCCTCGCAGGAGAGCCTCCTCCAGCCGCTCCCACGCCTCGTGGTCGGAGGGATCGAACGCTGCTGACGCGATCTGCTCGGTCAGCGCGCGACGGCTCTTCGCAAGCGACGACCGCATGCGCGCGAAGACACCGGTTCGTTCCGGCTCGTCCTCCGCGGTGGGCTCGTCGCCGAGGAGCTCGGCCCACGTCAGGCTCATGAACGCCCAGCCCTCATAGCGTTCCAGCCTATGCCGCGGGTGCGGCGGCGTGCTGCTCGCGAGGCAACCGCCTCGACACGACCTGGGACACGCCCTCGCCGCCCATGGTGACGCCGTACAGGACGTCCGCCGCTTCCATCGTCCGCTTCTGGTGCGTCACGACGACGAACTGGGCGCGATCCGAGTAACGGCGCAGGAGCTCGACGAAGCGAGCGATGTTGGAGTCGTCGAGCGCGGCTTCGACCTCGTCGAGGAGATAGAAGGCGCACGGCCGGGCGAGGAACAGAGAGAACAGGAATGCGATGGCGCCCAACGCCTTCTCCCCTCCGGAGAGGAGCGAGAGACGCGTGATGCGCTTTCCCGCGGGGCGTAGCTCGACCTCGACACCGGCTTCGCCGCCGTCGCCCTCCGCGTCGGGCTCAACGAGGCGCAGGCGGCCTTCGCCTCCGGGGAACAGCGTGCCCGCGACTTCGTGGAAGTGCTCGGTGACAGCCGCGAAGGTCTCGGCGAAGCGCCGCTCCACCGTCTCGGCGAGCTCCTCGCGCAGGCGCTCGAGCTCCTGCAAGCTCGTCTCGAGATCCTCCCGCTGCGTCCTCAGGTCGTCCAGGCGCTCCTTCTCCGCCTCGTACTCCTGCTGAGCAAGAGGGTTCACCATCCCGAGCGCGATGCGACGCGCCTCGAGCCGCTCGGCCCGGGTCGCGAGCTCACCTCGATCCTCGCCGGCGGCGGGCTCGACGTCACCGAGCGCCTCCAGGCGCCGGCGGCTCTCCTCGGTCTCGGCCTCGAGGCGGGCGAGCTCGATCTCGGCCTGCGTGGTCGCGGCGCTTGCCTCCTCGAGCTCGCGGCGAAGCTCGACCTCGGCGGCGCCGAGCCGCCGGAGCTCCTCTCCGAGGGTGCCTGCCTTCTCGGCCCCCGCGTCGACCCGCGCACGAAGCGCGGGCTCGAAACGGCCGGCAGTCGTCTGCGCGGCGTGAACGACGGTAGCGAGGCGTTCTGCTGACGACACGAGCCGGTCGAGCGTGCGAGCGTCCACAGGGGGACGCCGGAGGCGCGCGCTCACACCGTCGAACGCCGCCTCCGCAGTGCGAGCTCGGCGCTCTGCCTCCGTTGCGCGCGCGATCGCGGAGGACACGCTCTGCTCGAGCTCGTCCGCCTCTGCCGAGAGCGCTCGCCGGCGTGCCTGGAGCTCGAGCAGCACGGCCTCGGCCGTCTCACCGGCGAACCACAGCTCGCCACGCGAAGGGTCGTAGCCGAAGCCCTCGGTCGTCACGGACGGCACGCCCGCCTGGAGGAGCGACTCGAGCGGCACGACGGGAAACTCGTGAACGAGCGCGCTCGGATCACGGCCGGCGAGGACGTTGAGACTTCCGAGCCCGGCATCGCGCGCCTGCTGCAGCAGCCGCATACCCGCCGGAGGATCCGCCGCGAGCACGGCGGATGCGCGCGCACCCAACGCGGCGGCAACCGCCCGCTCCGACCCTGGTTCGACGACGAGATCAGAGAACGCGAGCCGCTCGCCTTGCTCCGCGAGCGCTCGAGCGGCGGGCGGGAGGCCCTCCTGCTCGGCGAGCACGCGTTCGATCGACTTCACCCGCTCGCGTGTGAGTCGCGCTCGCTCTTCGAGCTCGTCGCGCTCACGAGCTGCCTCACGGGCAACCCGGACGGCGTCGAACGCCGTGCGCTCGAGCTCGGCCGAGTCGTCTTCACCATCCGCCTCGGGAGGCAATGCCTCTCGCTCGTTGCGCAAGCGCTCGAGCAGAGACCCGATGGACTCAGCCCGGAGCGCGAGTCGCTCGGTTCCGCCTCGAAGGCGGTAGAGCGCAGCGAGCGCTCCCTCGCGGCGGCCCGCCGCATCCGAGAGCTCCTCCTCGGCGCGACCGCGATCGGCGAGCAGTCCCTCGAGCCGTCCCTGCACGCCCCGACGGACGAGTGCGGCGCTGTCGCGACGCCCCTCGGCATCGATCCGCCGTTCACCGGCTCCCGCGAGGTCCAGCTCGGCGACCCGTGCGCGCAGTGCAGCGATCTCGCCCGTGAGCTTCTCGGCCCGTTCGGCGGCCGTCGCCTGGAGAGCAAGCGGCCGGAGGCGCTTTCGCACCTCCTCCTCGACATCGCGCGCTCGCTCCACTTGCACCGCGACGCGGGCGAGCCGAAGCTCCGCGCGGTGGCGCCGGCGCTTGAACTTGCCGAGGCCGGCGGCCTCCTCGATGAGCGCACGCCTGTCCTCCGGCTTCGACGCGAGCACCTGCTCGACCTTGCCCTGGCCGACGATCGAGTGCATCGCCGAACCAAGGCCGACGTCCGCGAGCAGCTCGACGAGATCGGTTCGCCGGACAGGAGCGCGGTTCACCAGGTATTGCCCCTCGGAGCCACGAACGAGTCGACGCATGACCGACACCTCGCTGAAATCGAGCTCCGTGAACGCACCGGTTTCGTTGTCGAAGACGAGCTCGACCTCGCAGTGCTGAGCGGGCTTGCGATCCCCTCCGCCCGCGAAGAGCACGTCGTCGGGCTTCTCGGCGCGGAGCTCCGACGGCGTGAGCGACCCCGCCGCCCAGACAACGGCGTCGGCGATGTTCGACTTGCCCGAGCCGTTCGGGCCGACGATCACGGCCACGCCCGGCTCGAGCGAGATCTCGAGCGCGTCCGAAAACGACTTGAAGCCGCGGATGCGGATCGACTTCAGATGCACCGAGGCGGGATTCTCACGATCGCTGCGGACGGTGCCGAAGCGTCTCTGCGAGCCACCCTCGACGCTTCGTTTTCGACCGTGTGAACTCTCGACGCGCTACGACGGTGCCAGTGTCACCGACAGATTGTCCGCGTACCCGTCGTTGTAACTGCCACTCGTCCGCGCCGCACTGAGCCTCACCTGGATGGACCGCGTCTTCTTCGGCACGAGCTTGCTCGCGGACTTCTTGATCAAGGCCGTTAGGCCCTTCCGCTGGGCTGCGCTCACCGGTCCGATCTTGAGCGCTCCGAGCGGCTTTCCTGCGGCGTTGAGGAATGTGGCCGTCGCGGTGAGAGAGTCGTCTTGGCTTGCGAAGCCACCGAGAAAGCCCGAGAGGGTCGCCTTTCGCTTGCCCGCGTCAATCGCGCCCTTGAACCGGGAGACGTCGACCACCTGGGTCACGGTCGACTTCGGGTTCGCAGGCCCGCCGGCGAAGAAGTTCGTCTTCCCACTGATCTTCTTTGAGATCGAGGCGTCCGGGAACCCGCCGGTCGCTCCGTAGGTCACGACTGTGAACGACCCAACCCGCGTCCAATTCGGAATCGCCTCGACAATGGCACTCGCGTCGTCGACCCCGGGACCCAGATCTGCGCCTCCGTTCTTCAAGAGGTTCGGCGCCGCAGCAGTGTGCGCGGACGCCCCGATCGTCACGACCACCGCTACGAGCGACGCCGCCGCAACCGCTCCGCTAAAACCGAACAACGATCTCCGGTCCGTCATAGGTACCTCCTCGTCGTCGTGCAAAACACTTCAGGTTCGATCTCTCGAGCATGTCGCTGAGATTCCGAGAGGTCCGGTCGTCGCACACGTTTCATGCGTTGGCATCCAACGCCCCGAGCCACGCGACGACCGAACGCCACTCTAGCGCCAGTCCTACCTCGATCCCCAGGTTGGCTATGCGCCGCTCGTGTCCGGGCGCTCGTGCCACGACTTCAGCGCGGCCGACTCGACGGCTAGAGCTGCTCGGGAAGGACGCCCAGCGCCTCGAGCGCCTGGCGCGCGGCCTCCTGCTCGGCCGCCTTCTTCGTTGAGCCTCGGCCGACCCCTAGCTGCGTCCCCGCCACATGCGCGGCACACGCGAACCGTCGATCGTGCGCGGGCCCCTCGACCTCGAGCACGGTGTAGTGGACCTGGTTTCCCGTGCGCGCCAGAGCCTCCTGGAGCTCGGTCTTGTAGTCGACATGGCTCGTCCTCGCGTACTCGATCTTCTCGCTGAACGCCGCGACGATCGCAGCCTCGATCTTCTCGAAGCCGTGCTCGAGATAGAGCGCCGCCAGAGCTGCCTCGAGGAGCGCCGCGAGCACGTTCCGGCTTCGCGAGATGCGCTGAAGCTCATCCGGTGAGATACCGCCGGCACGCTCTGCGAGCGAATCGCCGAGACGAAGCTCCTTTGCGATGAGCGCACAGCTCGCGCGCGAGACGACGTGCGCACGGATCTTCGCAAGCCGACCTTCCGACGCATCGGGGAAACGGTCGAACACGGCGCGCGCGACCGCGAGCTCGAGCACGCTGTCCCCGAGGAACTCGAGGCGCTCGTACGAGTCGGTGCGGTCGTCCGCCCAGGAAGAGTGCGTGAAGACCTGCGCCAGACGCGCGGGGGGCAGCGCCTCGATCAGCCGTCCGAGCTCGGACGGCCCGTCTTGGTCGATCGAGCTCCTACTCCTGGTGCGCGATGACGTAGTCGATCGCCTTGCCGACGGTCGTGAGACCTCGCGCGTCGTCGTCGGGGATCTTGAGGCCGAACTGGTCCTCGAGATCCATGACGACCTCGACGAGATCGAGCGAGTCGGCGCCGAGGTCCTCCTCGAACGATGCGTCTTCCGTGATCTCGCTCTCGTCGATGCCGAGCTTCTCGCTCAACGCGCCCTTTACCTGCTCGAGAATCTCTTCACGCGAGTGTGCCACTTGAAAACCTCACTTCTCAGCCGTCGGGGTCGTGGAGCGCGCCGATGCTACCACGCGATCCGGCAACCGATCTTCGAGGCGTTCCACGACTCGATGCTCGACTCCCCGCGCGGCGAGTCGAATCGCGTTCGCGATCGCCACTCGTGAGCTCGAGCCGTGGGCGATGACGACGAGACCGCGGAGCCCCAGAAGGTACGCACCTCCGTACGACTCCGGGTCGAGACGCCGTCGCAGGCGCTGTGCGGCGGGGCGAATCAGCAGCCCGCCGAGCTTGCCGCGGGTCGAGGATCGAAGCTCGGCCTGGATTCCGTCGAGGAGGCTCCAGATCGTTCCCTCGAGCGCCTTCAGCGCGATGTTCCCCGTGAAGCCGTCCGTCACGATGACGTCGGTATCGCCCTCGAGAAGCCGCCGGCTCTCCGTGTTCCCGCCAAAACGGAGCTCGCTCGCACGCAGCAACTCGTGCGCGTCGAGAGTGAGCTGATTTCCCTTCTCGTCCTCCTCGCCGATCGAGAGGAGCCGTACTTCCGGGTCCGCGACACCGAGGATCTCTTCGGCGAAGAGTGCCCCCATGTGCCCGAACTGGAGCAGGTGCTCCGGGCGCGCGTCGGCGTTCGCACCCGCGTCGATCAGCACGGTCGGCCCGGCACGCGCAGGGATGACGACGGCGATCGCCGGTCGGAGCACGCCCGGGAGCCGTCGAAGCCCGAAGAGCGCGGCGGCGAGGGTTGCCCCCGTGCTTCCGGCCGAGAGCGCTACATCTGCCTTGCCCTCCGCGACCGCTCCGATCGCACGAACGAGGGAGGAGTCCGGCTTGGAGCGAACCGCCTCGACCGGATGCTCGTCCATCTCGATGCTGTCGCCCGCAACAACGAGCTCGAGCCCCAGAGTGTCGAGATCTGCCGGCCCGAACAGGACGGGCTCGATCTCGGACGATGCGGCTGCGGCAGCCCCGGCGACGATCTCGTCCGGTGCACGGTCCCCTCCGAGCGCATCTATCGCGACTCGGATCATGGCCCCGGGGAGTCCCGCGAGTGTGCGCTAGGGGGCCTGGATGCGGAGCGGCTCGACTTCACGGCCCCGATACGTCTTGCAGGTCGGGCACATGCGGTGCGCGAGCTTCGGCTGGCTGCAGGTCGGGCAGATCTGCACCCGGGGTGCTGCGATTCCATGCTGCGCGCGGCGCTTGTCGCGCCTCGACCTGGACGTTTTTCGCTTCGGGACGGCCATCGCGGCCGCGGAGTATAGCGACACGCGGCCAGGAGCCAGGCCGTGATTCGCACCGGCGAGCCGTGTAAGGAGTCCGAAAGGATTACGAGCGTCGGGGCCGTTGGCGCGTCATAACTCCTGGAGAGACTCGAGCGACCAAGGAGGGATGGCAATGGCCCCGACCGGACCCACTCGTGGGCGCGCACGCCTCCACCGACGCCTGCACACCGGCCTCCGCGCCGGCGGCTGGCTCGTGGCTATCGCTGTCGCGATCAGCGGAGGCCTGTTGGTCCCTTCTGCTGCCTCGACTGCCCAGGCGGTTGTGCCGAAGAACACCGGCGAGCCGGTGATCAGCGGCCGGGCGGAGCAGGGCAGACGACTGTCGGCATCCAGAGGCTCGTGGACCGGGACGAGCCCGCTCTCGTACCTCTACCGGTGGGTGCGCTGCGGTGCCGACGGCGGACGACCTGACGGCAGTGACTGCACTTCGATCTCGGGCGCCACGAACTCGACCTACAGACTCACGGGCGCGGACGTCGGGTTCAGGATGCGCGTGCGGGTGACCGCAACGAATCCGGAGGGATCCCAGACCGTCGCTTCGAACGCGACGGCCGTCGTCGTCGGCCCGCCTGTCCTCGTGAGCCCACCCGTGTTCCGCGGCACGTTTCTCACGGGGTCCGTCGTGACCGCAGATCCGGGGACCTGGACTGGGCGACAGCCCATTACGTTCACGTTCCGCTGGCACCGCTGCCCGACGACGCAGGGCGGCGGCTGCGTCTCCATCGGAGGAACGGGCAGCACCTATCGGCTCACGTCGGCGGATGCCGGCTACCGCCTCAAGTTCGACGTCACGGCCCGCAACGCCAACGGCTCGACGACCGTGTCCTCGGGCGAGTCTCCGGTCGTCGGTCAGCCGTTGCCGGAAGGAGCGGTTCGACTACCGACGGGCGAGGTGTCGATTCCGGCCACGAGCATCCCGGCCAACCAGCGCCTCGTCGCAGCGGAGGTCCGGTTCTCCCCGAGTGTGATCACCAGCCGCAAGCGGACGATCACGGTGCGCATCCGCGCCCGCGACACGCGCGGCTACGTCGTGCGCGACGCGTTCGTGTTCATCCGGTCGACGCCGAAGGTGACCACGGGCGGCGATCGCAGGCTCACGGCGACGGACGGCTGGCTCACGTACGAGCTCGTCCCGGAGGTCGACTTCCCGACGCGAGCACGAACCGCAGTCCAGTTCTTCGTCAAGGTCTATCGAAACGGCGATCCGCCGCTCGGCGGGGTCTACGGATCGAGGCTCGTGCAGGTTCCGGTCCGGTTGCGCTGACGCCGCCTCGACGGCCGCCCCGCTCGGCCTGGAGCTCGAGCTCGCGAGTGGGTGCGATCCGCTCCAGGAAGCGACGGTCGTGCGAGACCACCACCAGCGTCCCGTCGTACGACTCGAGTGCGCTCTCGAGCTGCTCGACGGCTTCGAGATCGAGGTGATTGGTGGGCTCGTCGAGGACGAGCACGTTCACCTTGCGGAACTGGAGCTCGGCCAGGTGGGCTCGAGTCCTCTCTCCGGGAGAGAGCGTCGAGCACGCACGGCTGATGTGACTCGCCCCGAGACCGAACTTGGCCAGCAGCGTGCGCGCCGGTTCGTGAGCCAGTCCGGTGCGCGACTGGAAGGTCTCGAGCAGCAGATCGTCGGACGCATAGGCGGTCCGGTGCTGCGCGAGCACCCCGATCACGGTCCGGCGGCCGATGGTCCGACTCCCCTCGAGCAGCGGACATTCGCCGAGCAGCATCTCGAGGAGCGTCGTCTTACCGCTCCCGTTCCGCCCAGTCACCGCGAGCCGCTCTCCGGGAACGAGGTCGACGTCGATCGGGCCGAGCCTGAAGCTGCCGCGCTCGGCGACGGCTCCGTCGAGGGAGACGACGACATCGCCAGGGCGCTCGCCCGCCTCCAACGAGAGACGGAGCTCCCAGGGCTCGAACGGCTTCTCTGGCAAGTCGTTCCGTTCCAGTAGGCGCTCGGCCTGTCGCACCTTCGTCCGCAACGCGTGTGTGGCTCTGCGGTCCGCGCCACCGGTCGCCTTCCCGAGCGAAGCACCGAGACCGCGCGCCTCAGTCCGCCGCTTTGCGAGCAACCTCGCCACCTCTGCACGGCGGGTCTCGGCCTGCTCGTATCGCGCATATGCCGCGCGACGTTCCGTATCCCGTGCCGCCGCGTACTCCGTCCACGACCCCGCCCACTCCTTCACGCGGCGCGACGAGGGATCGATCTCGACGATTCGATTCACGGCGCGGTCGAGAAGCTCGCGGTCGTGTGACACGAGGACGAGCGCCCCGGCGTACGAGTCGATGAACCGCTCGAGCCGATCGAGGCCGTCGAGGTCGAGATCGTTCGTCGGCTCGTCCAGGAGCAGAACGTCGAACCGCGAGAGCAACACGGCGGCGAGAGCCACCCGCGCGGCCTCGCCGCCCGAGAGTCGATCTGCGTCCGCGTGAACGTCGATCTCTAGCCCCAGGTCAGCCAGGGTCGAACGCGCACGCACCTCGAAGTCGCCCCCGCCGAGCGCCAGGAATGCTTCCAGCGCCGCGGAGTACCGCTCTTCGGCGCCTCTGCCATGAGCCAGCGCCGCTGACGCCTCGAGCAGCTCGAGCTCCGCGGCCGCAACCCCGGTCTGCCGGGCGAGCGACTCGAGAAGCGTCTCGCCAACACCCGGCTGGCGCTCCTGCGCCAGATACCCGACCTGGAGAGAAGCAGGCACCCGCACGACGTCTCCTGCATCGGGTACCTCGACTCCGGCCACGATCCGGAGCAACGTCGACTTGCCCACGCCGTTCGGTCCCACGACGCCGACGCGGGAGCCCGGGCCGAGCGCGATGTCGACGTGATCGAGAATTGTCTGGGCGCCGAAGTGCTTCGTGACGTCGGCGAGGTGCACTCGCATGGACGAACCTCCTGACCAAGGACGCGCCGAGGACGCGCGAGAAACGAGGATGAGGTCGGTTAGTCCGTCATACGACGACGCCGGAGCGCCGGGCCGCATCGTAGCGCCCGGAGCATCGGAGAGCTACCCGAGGGCGGGTCAGAGGTCGTCGCGGAGCTCGCGAAGTGCGTCCCAGCGCGGGTCCGTGCCCTCTTCGACGTGCTCGTGCGGCTCGAGGTTCAGATCCTTGCCGCACACCGGGCAGAGTCCGGCGCAATCCGGGTTGCACAGAATCTGCTCGGGCACCTCCAAAGCGATGGCGTCGCGCGCCCACGCCCCCAGGTCGAGCTTGTCGTCGAGGACGTACTCCGACCTGAGCTCGTCGCCGCCTTCCGCGTCGAGATCGTGGAGCTCGCGCGCGGACACGTGTATCGCGATCTCGGCATGGCCGAGGCAGCGCATGCATGGGCCTGCAAGCAGTGTCTCGAACCGCAGATCGAAAACCATCGCTCCCGACGCACGCGACACGTCGACGTCGACGGCCACCGAGTCCGGCTGGAGCTCGTAGCGCTGACCCCCAAAATGAAAGGGCTCGACGGCGACGTCGCGGTGCTCGTGGCGAAGCTCGCCTGGACGAAGGTGCAGCGTGCGGAGGTCGATCTGCGTCACCGGCGGAGCGTACCGTGGAAGGAGCCAGTGCTCCGAGGTCGAGGAGATAAGCACACGTACTGGTACGATCCGCGTCGATCATGGAAGCTGATCGCTGGCTCGGGCTCGACCATCGCCACCTCCTGGCGCTCACAGCGATCGCGGACGAGGGTTCGTTCGGGCGCGCAGCGACTCGACTCGGCTACACGCAGTCGGCGATCTCCCAGCAGATCGCGTCGCTCGAGCGGATCGTCGGTCTCCGCCTGATCGAGCGTCCGGGGGGTCCTCGCCCGATCTCGCTCACGGAAGCCGGGCGCATCCTCCTCCGACATGCCGAGGCCATCGAGGCACGGCTCATGGCGGCGAAGGCCGACATGCTCGCGCTCGAGGCAGGCGACGCGGGCCAGCTGCGAGTCGGAACGTTCCAGAGCGTCGGCGCACGCATCATCCCCACACTGCTCCGCCGCTTCTCGGACGCGCACCCGAAAGTCGAGGTCGTGCTGCGCGAGTCCGCCGACGAGAGCGAGCTTCTGGAGATGATCGAGCGCGGCGAGCTCGACCTGACGTTCTGGACGCTTCCGGTGGGAGCGGAGCCCTATGAGTCCGTCGAGCTCCTCCGGGATCCCTACGTGCTCGTCGTCCCCGCCGGCTCTCCCCTCGCAGACCTCAAACGAGCACCGACGCTGAAGGAGATCGCGCTCCAGCCGTTGATCGGGTTCAACCGCTGCAGCGCGATGAACGAGGTCGAGTCGCACCTCACCTCCACCGGGCGCGTCCCGAACATCGTGTTTCGCTCGGACAACAACGGCACCGTGCAGGGACTCGTGGGCGCAGGGGTCGGCATCAGCATCGCGCCCCTCCTGACCGTCGACGGGGACGATCCGAGCACCGTCACGATCGACCTCCGAGGGCGCATCCCCGCACGCATCATCGGCCTCGTCTGGCATCGCGACCGCCACCGCAGCGCCGCCGCGGACGCATTCATCGAGTCGGCGATAACCGTCTGCAGAGAGCTCGCAAGCGAGCCCGCCGCGGCGTGATCAACAAGAAGCTCTAGATCCGCTCGAGCTGTTCGGCGTCGAGAGGACCGGCTGACGGCCCCATTGACGGCTCAGGGCCGATCCCGGCGACGACGGTCTCCTGAGAACGCTCGTGGAGTCGCTCCCGACCGCGCTTGACCGCGGTGAGGAACTTGTCGAGGTTGGTCTCGAGCGTCGAGAGGATGCTGTCGGCCCAGTCCTCCATCTCGAGCCGCGTCTCGCGCGCCTTCCGCTTCGCGTCGTCGACGATGTCCTCGGCCTGGTGCTCCGCGAGCCTCACGATCTCCGTCTGCGAGGCCTCGCGGATCGCCTGCTCGCGCGCCTCCTGGATGATCCTGTCGCACTCGCGCTTGGCCTCCGCCAGCATCTCCTGGCGCTCCTTGACGATCCAGCGAGCCTGCTTGATCTCCTCGGGGATCGTGGCGCGCATCTGATCGAGGATCTCGTAGATCTCCTCGCGATCGAGGCGCACCTGGTCGGTGAGCGGCACGGCCTTCGCGTTGTGCACGAGGTCGTCGAGCTTGTCGATGAGAACGAGTACGTCCATCGGCGGGACAGTCTACCCAGGGGGCGAGACGGGAGCCGAGGCGGGAGTGTTGGGCCGTCCGTTTGCCGAAGCGCGCACGTCCTACTCCTGAGGTGAGACAGGCGCCCCTGGGCGCCCGTCGGGATAGAGCTCGGTGAACCGGCGAGCTACACCTTCAGGCACGAGGTCATCGACCTTCCCGCCGAACGATGCGATCTCCTTGACGCCACTCGACGACACGAAGCTGTACTGCGGGCTCGCCATGACGTACACGGTCTCGACGTCTGGCGCGAGCAGGCGGTTGAGATGGTTCATCTGGAACTCCCATTCGAAGTCCGAGATCACGCGCAGCCCCTTCACCATCGTCTTCGCGTTGTGCCTGCGGGCGAACTCGACGACGAGCTGGGCGAACACGTCGACGACGACGTTCTCGAGCGAGCCCAGTGCCTCTTCGAGAAACGCGACCCGCTCCTCGACCGGGAAGAGTGGCGCCTTGTGCTGCGGGTTCTGGACGACACCGACGACGACCCGGTCGAAGATCGACGCGGCTCGGCGAATCACGTCGATGTGACCGTTCGTGACGGGGTCGTAGCTACCTGGGCAAATCGCAGTGATCATCGAGAGCGGAACACCGTAACCCGCGCCGAACCGTAGCGGCGCGTCGTGACGAGGTCGAGCGGAAGCTCCGGCTCGACGGAAGTGGTTGTCTCGACGAGGAGGAGACCGGCTTCTGCGAGGACCGGCGGGATGAGCTCTCCGAGGGGCTCGGCGTAACGCGGCCAGTCGTCGTACGGCGCGTCGACGAGCACGAGGTCATAGGACCGGGCTCGTGCGCGCTCTTCGCGCAGGACGCCCACTACATCGCCGCGTACGACCACACCGGTCGTGAGCCGGAGCTTCTCGAGATTCTCCGAGATGACTCTGCAGGCCCCGCGATCTCGCTCCACGAAGACGGCTCGCCGCGCTCCGCGCGACAGCGCCTCGAGCCCCATCGCCCCGGATCCCGCGAAGAGGTCTAGCACCGTCGCGTCCTCGACGGGGCCGATGAGCGAGAACGCCGCCTCGCGCACGCGGTCTCCCGTCGGTCGAGTGACCACGCCACGCGGCGCCGCGATCCGGTGCCCCTTCCTCGAGCCGGCGACGATGCGCACGCGCGGAGCGTACGCCTGCGCTCCACGAGCCGCCCGCGGTCAGGACTCGCCGACATGCTCGGACTCGCCGAGCAGGCGGTCGACCTCCTCGGCGAGCAGGCCTTCGTCCGCGACGGTTGCGGCTGCAGAGCGCGCACGCTCGAGGAGCGCCTGGTCGTGGCGAAGCCGGACGAACCGGAGATCGGAGAAACCGGACTGGCGCGATCCCAGGAGCTGGCCTTCTCCACGTATCTCGAGATCCCGCTCGGCGAGCTCGAAGCCGTCCGTGGTGGACACCATCGCCTCGAGCCGCTCGACCGCGCCTTCAGTGAGCTCCTCCCGCCCCTTCGAGACGAGCAGACAGTACGACTGCTCCGCTCCACGGCCGACGCGTCCGCGCAGCTGGTGGAGCTGGGCGAGCCCGAAGCGGTCGGCTTCCTGGACGATCATCACGGTCGCGTTCGGCACGTCCACACCGACCTCGATGACGGTGGTCGCGACCAACACGTCGAGCTCACGTGCCTTGAAGCGCGCCATCAGGTCGCGTCTCTCGGCCGGCCGCAGCTTCCCGTGGACGCAGCCGACCCTGAAGTCCCGGAGCTCATGCTTGCGGAGCCTGTCGGCCTCGTGCTCCGCGGCGCGTGCGCGGGTCGTCTCCGACTGCTCGATGAGCGGGCACACGACATACGCCTGGTGCCCGTCACGCAGGAGCCGGGCCATACGCGTGTAGGCCTCCGATGCTCGGCCCTCCTCGATCCAGCGCGTGACCACCGGCCGGCGGCCCGCCGGGAGCGTCGTGAGCTCGCTGACGTCCAGGTCGCCGTACACGGTGAGCGCGAGTGTGCGTGGGATGGGCGTGGCGGTCATATGCAGGACGTGAGGGCTTCGACGGTCCGCGAGCGCACTACGCTGGCCAACTCCGAATCGGTGCTGTTCGTCGACGACGACGACCGCGAGATCGCGGAACTCGACCGCCTCCTGAATCAGCGCGTGCGTCCCGACGACGAGCGACGCGTCGCCCGAGGCGATGAGCTGCCGGACGGTCGCGTGCTCGCGGGCGCGCAGCGAGCTCGTGAGCAGGGACACGCGCACTCCTAGCGCTCCGCACAGCTCGTCGATCGTGAGGAAATGCTGCTCGGCGAGAGTTTCCGTCGGTGCCATGAGCGCCGCCTGCCTGCCCGTTTCGACGGCACGGAGCAAGGCATAGAGCGCGACGACGGTCTTTCCAGCCCCGACGTCTCCCTGGAGGAGGCGGTGCATCGGAGTCGCCCGCTCGAGGTCGGCGTCGATCTCCGCGATTGCGCGTTCCTGATCAGCAGTCAGCGTGAACGGCAGGGCAGCGCGGTACGCGGCGAGCAGCGCACCGGCCGGCCCGAGTGGCTCGGCAGAGGACTGCTCGCGCGCGGCGGTCGTCCGGGCGAGCGCAAGGCGGAGGACGAGCAACTCGTCGAAGGCGAGCCTGGCCCGAGCAAGCTCGGCGTCCGATCGCGAACGCGGTCGGTGCAGGGCGGTCAGCGCATCGGCGCGGAGCGGAAGCTGCTCTCTCGCGAGCAGCTCGGCGGGCATCGGCTCACCCACGTCACGGACGAGCCCGAGGACCTGCGCGCGGAGATCTCTGAGCTTCTTCTGCGTGAGATCCTCGGTGGCCGGGTACACGGGCGCGAAGTCGGCCGTCTCCGCCTCTCCCTCGAGGTCGTACGACGACACCGCGAACCCGTAGCGGTTCGTGCGACCGCGGAGGCGAACCGGGGCTCCGGGGACAAGCCTCTTCTCGAGCCACGACTGGTTGAACCACGTCGCCTTGATCTCCCCGGTGTCGTCCGCGACGCGTGCGGTCAGGATGTGGAGCCGCCCACGTCGGCGTGTGGTGGTCGAGCGCACCGTTGCCTCGATCACCGCCTCCTCGTCGCCGAAGAGGTCGCAGATCTTCCTGGAAGGAACGGGCTCCTCGTACCGCCGAGGTCGTTGCCACAGAAGATCGCCGACTCGTTCGACGTCGACTCGGGCAAGCCGCTGCACGAGTGCCGGCCCGACCCCTTGCAGCGCTTCGACGGAGCTGTCGAGGCGATCCGCACGAGGGGAGCTCGAAGGGCGCGGCCAGACCTCGGGAGGGTCCAGGCCTGCGAAGGCAGCCGAGAGCCGCACTGGAGCCTGAGTCCCCTTCACCTCAGGCCACTATAGGACCCGGTCCGGCCACCTTTCACCCTGAAAGCCGGTGGCCGGCCGCATCAGTCGTCCTGGAACCAGAAGAAGCCGACGGTGCCGGGTCCGGCGTGAGCGCTGACGACGGCACCGAGCGTCGACGTGAACTCGATCTCCGCCTTCGGCCGGACCCGCCAGACGAGCTCGCTCAGCGTGCCGACCCATTCGGGCGCGTCCGCATGGGCGATCGCGATCCGAAGCCCCGCCTTGTCCTCCGTGGCATCCACGAAACGGCGTTCGAACTCTGCGAGCGCCTTCTGTCGGCCACGGACGCGTGCGACGGCGATCACCTCGCCTTCTTCGATACCGAGGATCGGCCGGACGTTCAAGAGATTGCCCGCGAGCGCCGCAGCGCGGCCGATCCTGCCGCCGCGCTGGAGGTAGTCGAGCGTCTCGACGGTGAAGACGACGTCGCAGTCCCGCTGGAAACGCGCCACGAACGCCTCGATCTCCTCGTCCGTCGTCCCGCGGGCGAGACGCCGCTGAATGCCGTGCGCGAGCATCGCGATCGCGAGCGACGCGGTGAGGGTGTCGACCACGCGCACCTTGTCGCCGCCGAGCTCGGTGGCGGCGAGCGCGGCGCTCTGGAACGTCCCCGAGACCTTCGAGGACACCTGCAAGGAGTAGACGCGCTCGTACGACGCGAGCTCCTGGTAGACGTCGAGGAAGTCCTGCGGCGTCGGCTGCGACGTCGCGGGCAGCACCGGAGACGTGCGCAACCGCTCGAAGAACTCCGCGGGCCCGAGCTCGACGTAGTCGCGGTACAGGTCATCTCCGAAGCGCACGTACAGAGGGACGATGCGCATGTTCGGGAACCGCGCCGGCGCGTCCGGATAGTCGGAGGTCGAGTCGAGAACGATCGCGGTGTTCTCAGTCGTCAGCTGCACGTCGACCCTCCCGGCCTGCTGCTGCCCGTATCGCCTGGAGCAGCGGCTCCACACCCTCGTCCTTGCGTACGAACTCCATCGCCGCGATTCTCGCGCTTTCGCGCTCCTCGGCGCCGGCGGACGCGCTCAGGATCACGACTGCGGCGCCAGGGGATCGTCGTCGGACGCCGGCTCCGGCCGCCGGTCCGTCCATGTCGGGCAGGCGAAAGTCGATGACGACGACCTCGGCTCCGAGCTCCGCGCAAGCGTCCGCGGCCGAGGCGCCGTCCGCGACCGCGCCGACGACGTCGATGTCCGCGTAGCGGCGGAGAAGGAACTCGAGCGTCTCGCGGTAGACGTCGTTGTCCTCGACGAGGAGCACGCGGATGGGCGCAGTCACTGGCCCGGTGACTGGGCCCGTCACTCCGAGACGATGAGGAGCGGGTAATGCGGCTGGCCGCCTTCGTGCAGCTCGACGTCGACGTCGGGATGCGCGTTACGAATGGTCGCGAGGAGTCCGTCGATCGGCGGTGCGTCCTCCCCGACGAGCATTCCGAGCCACCCGCGATCGCCGGCGAGCACGCTTTCGACCACTGCGAGCGCGACCGTTTCGATGTTCTCCCCCGACACGATCGCCGATCCGTCGACGAGCCCCAGGTATGCCCCCTTCACGATCTCGATGCCGTCGAGGGTCGCATCGCGCGAAGCGACCGTGACCTCACCGGTCGCCGCGGACGAGAGCGCATCGAGCATCACGCTCTCGTTCTCATCCGGGGAGTTCGTGGACACGAAGCGTGAGATCGCGGCGAAGCCCGCCTGTACCGACTTCGACGGAACGACACGCGCTGGCCGCGTCGCCAGCTCCGCCGCTTGCCGCGCGGTCGAGATGACGTTGGAGTTGTTCGGGAGGACGAGCACCTCCTCAGCCGGCGTGGCGTCGATGGCCTCGACGAGCTCGGCGGCGGACGGGTTCATCGTCTGACCACCCTCGATGACGGTGGTGGCTCCGAGCTCGCGGAAGAGGCGACGATTCCCTTCCCCCTGGCACACGGCGACGACACCGGTCTCCACGGTCGTCACGTGCACCGCGGGGTCCGAGAGCAGGCGGCCTTCCCGCTCGAACGTCTGCGCATGCATGTTCGCGATCTCGACGCGCCCGACGACACCCATCGCGGTCGCCACCGAGATCGCAGCACCCGGATCGTCGGTGTGCACGTGCACCTTGAGCGCCGTCTCGTCGCCGACCACGAGCAGCGAGTCGCCCATAGTCTCGAGCGAGGACTCGAGCGTCGCGACGCTCAGGCCGTCGCCCTCCACGACGAAGCCCGTGCAGTAGCGGTAGCGCGAAAGCTCTTGGTGAATCGCCTCGAGCCCGAACGCCTCGCTCTCGACCACGGCCTCCGGCAGCGGCTTGCCCGTGACGGCGAGCACGACCCCGCGGAGGATCTCGACGAGCCCCGCGCCGCCGGCGTCGACGACCCCCGCCGCGCGAAGGACCTCGAGCATCTCCGGCGTCCGTTCAACCGCAGCCTCCCCGCGAGCGAGAACCGACTCGAGGAGCTCAGCCGCGGTGGCGGCGTCAGCGTCGGCTTCCGCCTCCTCTGCCATCTCGCGGATCACCGTGAGCATCGTCCCTTCGACGGGCTGGCGGACTGCCCGATACGCAGCATCGCTCGCAGCGCGGAAGGCAGTCACGATGTCCGTCGGCGTGGGTGCCTCCGAGCCACCGAGCGCGTCGGCGAACCCGCGGACGATCTGCGAGAAAATTACGCCCGAGTTTCCGCGCGCGCCGAGCAGGGCCGCCCGCCTTGCCTCCTGGGCGAGCGTTGCGCCGTCGGTCGACGACGAGGCATCGAGCGCCTCCACTACCGACCGCGCCGTTAGTGCGAGGTTCGTCCCTGTATCGCCGTCGGGAACCGGGTAGACGTTGAGGTCGTCGATCCGCTGACGGTGCGCCTCCAGATTCTGGAGCGCGGCACGCGCGATCTCCCTTACTGACTCGGGATCCACGGCGCGAGCTTAACCGGCACGAACGCTGATCCGATCGCGCGGGTCAGCCACGTGGCCGGCCGGGCGATCAGGGAGCGTCAGAGGGCCTTTTGGACCTTGCCGGCCTTGAGGCAGCGCGTGCAGACATAGGCGCGCGTCGCTCGGCCGTCGAGAAGCACGCGGACGCGCTGCAGGTTCGGGTTGAAGCGGCGCTTCGTGGCAACCATCGAGTGACTTCGGTGGTTACCGAATCCGGGCTTCTTCCCGCAGATCACACAGATCTTGGACATGCGGCCGAGCAGTGTAGCGGAGCGCCCTCGCCCGGAGGCCCAGGTACGCGTTCAGCGCGAGGCCCGTGTGCGCGCTCAGCGCGACGCCCGTGTGCGCGCTCAGCGCGACGCGGCAGCCCGCAGGTGGGAGAACACGTCCGCCATCTCGAGCGCGGTTCGTACGGCTTCGGAAGCCTTCTCGATGCGGGGATCCGCTTGCTCGATCCGATCGAGAGTGAGGACGCCGAACGACACGGGGACGCCGGTCTCCAGCGCCGCGAGCTGGAGGCCGCTCGCAGCCTCGCTCGCGACGTAGTCGAAATGCGGCGTGTCGCCACGGATCACGCATCCGAGCGCGACGATGCACGCGAACCGGCGTGTCTTGGCGAGCGCAGTGGCCGCGAGCGGGAGCTCGAAGGCACCCGGGACGACCATGACGGTGATCGCATCTCGTCGCACGCCGGCTTCCTCGAGCTCCTCGAGCGCACGATCGAGGAGTCGCGAAGTCACCCCGCCGTTGAAGCGGGCGACGACGAGCCCTACTGCGCGCCGCGAGCCGTCCGCCACGCCTTCGAGGACGGCGTAGCCGTCAGGGATGTCGAGCTCGCCCACCGCATGCTCCTGCGACGGTGCGACGTTGATGGGGGCAACGTCGTCGGCGTCCTCGGCGTCGTCGGCCTCTTCCACAGCCTCTTCGGACGGAGCTTCTTCGACGGCGATCTCGAGCGCTTCGGGCTCCGCTGCTCCGGCCCACTGCTCGTGATCGCGGTCAGCCTCGAGGTCGTCGGTGGCCTCCACCTCGGTCTCGTCGGCCGGTGCCGGAGCGAGCTCGTCGAGCTCGAGTGCGACCGGCGCATCGTCGCTCGCGGGGGGTGAGCCTTCCGCGCGCTTCGACCATTCGGCGATGACGTTCTCGCTCGACTCGTCGATGTCGCGATTCACTCGTCGCCCTCCGAGTCGACCTGGTGATCGAGCTTCGCGCCCTGGTGGTGGAGCTTCCCGGCCGGGAAGGATCCGAGCGTGTGCCCGAGCTTCTCGCGCTTGGTCGCGAGGTACCTCGCGTTCTCCACATTCGGCTCGACTTCGATTGGCACCTGCTCGACCACGGTGAGACCGTACCCGTCCAGCCCGGTCAGCTTCCGGGGGTTGTTCGTCAGGATCCGGATCGTGGTGAGCCCGAGGTCGGCAAGGATCTGGTTGCCGATGCCCCACTCACGGGCATCTGCGGGGAAGCCGAGCTCGACGTTCGCCTCAACCGTGTCGAGGCCCGACTGCTGGAGCTCGTACGCCTTGAGCTTGTTCAGGAGGCCGATCCCGCGGCCCTCCTGCGCCATGTACAGGACGACGCCAGAGCCTTCTAGGTCGATGCGCGCGAGTGCCAGCTCGAGCTGCTCGCCGCAGTCACAGAGGAGGGAGTGGAACACGTCGCCGGTCAAGCACTCCGAGTGGACGCGGACGAGAACGTTCTCGGCCTCCTCGACGTCCCCCTTGACGAGCGCGAGGTGCTGCTTCCCGGTCAGGAGCTCGCGGTACGCGATCGCTTGGAACTCGCCGTGCTCCGTCGGAAGCCGCACGGAGACGACACGCTCGACGAGCTTCTCGATGCGCCGCCTGTACTCGATGAGGTCGGCGACCGTGACCATCTTGAGGCCATGCAGCTCGCAGAAGCCGGTGAGATCCGAGACGCGAGCCATCGTCCCGTCCTCGTTCATGATCTCGCAGACGACTCCGGCAGGGTTCAAGCCGGCGAGCCGCGCGAGATCCACGGCAGCCTCGGTCTGGCCGGCTCGCTGAAGCACGCCGCCCGGCTTCGCGCGAAGAGGAAAGACATGACCCGGTTGGACGAGATCGCCCGGTGTCGATCTCGGATCGATCGCGACCTGGATCGTGCGGGCGCGATCGTGGGCCGAGATGCCCGTCGAGACACCTTCCCGGGCCTCGATGGAGACGGTGAAAGCCGTTCCCAGCGGTGTCTCGTTTCGCTCGGTCATCGGCCTCAGCGCGAGCTCGTCACACCGATCCGGCGAGAGACAGAGGCAGATGAGACCGCGCGCGTGAGTCGCCATGAAGTTGATCGCTTCCGGGGTGACGAACTGCGCAGCGACCGTCAAGTCGCCCTCGTTCTCGCGGTCGGCGTCGTCGACGACGACGACGAATCTCCCGGAGCGGATGTCCTCGATCGCCTCTTCGATGGTCGCGAACGGTGAGATCGTCTCCCGCGTCGGCGTATGGACGGTCATCGCGAGATCGTAGCCCTCAGTCGCCGTGCCGTCTGACGGCTCGCTCCGCGTACTTCGCGAGAACGTCGGCCTCGAGGTTGACCGCGTGACCCGGTACGACGCTCGCGAGCGTCGTCGCGGCGAGCGTGTGCGGAACGAGAGCGACGCCGAATCCGCCGTCCGCGAGCTCCGCGACCGTCAGGGAGACGCCGTCCACGGCGATCGAGCCCTTCTCGACGCAATACCGGAGAACGTCGTCCGGAGCCTGGAGAAAGACCCGGAGCCCGTCGCCCTCGGCCTCGACCGACTGCACGCGGCCGACCGCGTCGACGTGCCCCTGGACGTAGTGGCCGCCGAGCGGGTCTCCAACCCTAAGTGCCGGCTCGACGTTCACCTCCGCGCCGAATCGCTTGACACGCCCGAGGGTCTCCGGGACGACGTCGAAGATCAGGCTGTCGGCGTTCGCGGACGCGACGGTGAGACACACGCCGTCGATCGCGACCGAGTCACCCACGGACGCCGTGACGGACGTCTCTACGACGAGCCGGGCGCCGTCGAACGAGACGACACGGCCGATGTCGCGAACGATCCCCGTGAACACGCGCAAACGGTATCGGTCACGGCTCGTGCACGTACGCGCTCAGAAGCACGTCGTCCCCGATCGGCACGACGGTCAGCCGCGTCAACTGAACGGGCTCCACGAGCCCGGCGAGCATTCCCGCGCCCTCGCCCGAGAGCGTCGGCGCGACGAACACGAGCAATCGGTCGACGAGACCCTGCTCGAGAAATGCCGCCGCGAGTGTCGGCCCGCCTTCGAGGAGGAGCGACTGCACACCGTCCGCGGCGAGCGCCTCGAGCTCCTCGGGCAAAGGCGCCCCCCGCAATTCGAGCTCGGATCCCTCGGGCAGCGGGCCGCGTCCGAACGCGAGGCGACGCGGCTGACCGCGCGGAGTTGGGACATCGCGGGCGTCGAGCCTCGGGTCGTCCCAGCGCACGGTGCCCATGCCGACTGCCACCGCGTCGGATGCGGCTCGCAGCTCGTGCACGACCCGGCGCGACTGCTCCCCCGACACCCAACGCGAACCGGGCACGGTGGCACGCCCGTCGAGCGTGACCGCAACCTTGTACGTCACGAACGGTCGGCTCCTCGCGACCCAGGTGCGCCAGGACTCGATCTGCTGACGGCAGCGAAATGCAAGCTCGCCGTCGGCGACCTCGACCTCGATGCCGGCCTCTCGGAGCTTGCGAACGCCGCCACCCTCCACGCGTGGGTTCGGGTCCTCCTGACCGACGACGACGTGCATGACGCCCGCAGCGACGAGCGCGTCAACGCACGGCGGGGTCGACCCATGGTGCGCGCACGGCTCGAGGGTCACGTAGGCCGTCGCACCGCGCGCGCGCTCACCGGCAGCCTCGAGAGCGCGGATCTCGGCATGGGCGCCTCCTCTCCGCTCGTGCCAGCCCTCCCCCACGACCTCGGTGCCCGAGACCACGACAGCGCCGACGACCGGGTTCGGATGCGTGGTCGCGCGCCCTCGCTCTGCGAGCTCTAGCGCACGCTCCAGGAAGCGGTGCTCCACGGCGCTGATCCTACGTCCGGCCGTACGCTGCCTCCGATGCGTCTCCCGCGCGCCCTCGTCGAGACGTGGAGCAACGAGCCCGAGTGGCTCAAAGCGCTGCCTCGCCTGGTCGCCGAGTGCGCGGAGGAGTGGTCGCTCGACCTCGAGGAGCCGATCCCGACCCCGCACTCTCTGGTGATCCCCGCCGGTGACGTCGTTCTCAAGTTGAACGCCTCGTCGCACGTCGAGGCCGATCACGAGGCTGACGCGCTCGAGGCATGGGGCGGCCGAGGCGCTGTTCGGCTCGTCGCTCGCGACGACGGCCGCCGGGCCCTCCTCCTGGAACGCTGTGTGCCGGGAACACGGCTCTGGGACGCGGGGCTCGACGAGGCCGTCGTGGTCGCCGAGCTGCTGCCGCGCCTCCAGCTCGACGTCGGTCGCGAGCATCTCTTCGTGCTCCTCGCCGACGAGGCGGACCGCTGGGCCGAGGACGTGCCGCGCTGGTACGCGTCCGGCGGTGAGCCGTTCGAGCGCGCGCTGCTCGAGGTCGCGCTCGACGTCTACCGAACGGTCGACCGCTCGGCGACGCTTCTCGTGAACCAGGACCTGCACGGCGGAAACGTTCTGCGCGCTGCGCGCGAGCCGTGGCTCGTCATCGACCCGAAGCCGGTGGTCGGCGAGCCGGAGCTCGAGGCAAGCGGACTCCTTCGCAACGCGGACTCCGTCTCACGTTGGCTCGACGTGCTCGCAGATCTGGGATTCGACCGTGAGCGGGCGCGAGGCTGGGGCGTCGCTCACAACCTCGCCTGGGCATGGGATGAGCAGCGCGGATGGCTGGACGAGCAGGTCGAGGAGGCGCGGCGAGTCCTCAACGCACGATGAGGCGCGCGATGAAGAACCCCGTCGTGCCATGGACGTGCGGGAGCGTCTGCAGGAACTCCGGGCGCTGCGGGTGACGGAACTGGGGCCACTCCTGCACGAGGCTCGGGTCGACCTCGAGCCCGGACTCGTCGATGACGGCCTCGCACTCGTCCGCGTTGATGGTGCAGACCGAGTACACGATGGTTCCGCCTGTCTTCACTCGCGCCGCAGCCGCCCGGAGCAGGTCGAGCTGGAGCTCGGGAAGAGGCTCGGCACGCCACCGCAGGTCAGGCCGTGCATTCAGGACGCCGAGCCCCGAGCACGGAGCGTCGACGAGCGCGCGATCGAAGTCGACGAGCTCGTCAGGTAGCGCTCGACCGTCGGCGACGACGACTCGGACGTTCTTCGCGCCGACGCGTCGTACCGCCTCCTCGAGCTCTCGAGCTCGGGCCTCGTTCACGTCTACGGCGACGACGTCGCCCAGAAGCATCGTCGCCTTGCCGCCGGGCGCGGCGCAGACGTCGAGGGTTCGCTCTCCCTCGCGCGCTCCGACGGCGAGTCCGGCGAGCTGTGAGCCCCGGCTCTGGGGCCAGATGCGCCCTTCGGCAATAGCGGTCTCGTCGATCCGATCCACGTGCCACGCGCCAGGAACGTCCTTGTCCGGGACCCCGGCGAGCTCGCCTCGCAGCAGCCGGACGACGCGCTCCGGAGGCTCGTTCTCCGCCCACATGAGAGCCGTGGCACCCTCGCGTCCGAGGTCCCGCCACCAGACCTCTGCGACCCAGTCCGGATACGAGTGCTGGAGCGCAGCCGCTTTGGGCGTTTCGTCGGAGAGCCCGTCGAGGAGCTTGCGCAAGCCGTCCGCGAGCCGCCGCAGAACCGCGTTCGTGAACGGAACCGCGCGCTCTAGTCCGGCTCCTCGGACGAGCTCGACGGATTCGTTCACTGCGGCATGCCGAGGCACCCCGCCGACGTACCCGAGCTGATACGCCCCGAGCCTGAGAGCGGCTCGTACCGGCTGATCGAGTCGGTGCACACGACGCCGACCCAGCGTCTCTATCGCGTAGTCGAGCGTTCGGACGCGTTGAACGGCACCGAATGCGAGGCGCCGCGCGAGTGCCCGGTCGCGGTCGTCGAGCCCCTCGGCTGCAGCGCGGAACGCGCGGTCCGCGTACGCATCGTTCTCGAATACGCGCAGGAGGACGCGGAACGCCGCCTGCCTGGCCGGGCTCACCTGAGACCGCGTAGCCACGCTTCGTACTCCATCCTGCGTCCGCCGTCCGGCTGGAGCTCCACCGGCTCGAACGAGCCGTTCTCCCCGACTCTGGCCCGCCAGATCGTGACGCTCCTGCCCTCGAGCTCTGCCCTCGCACCGATGTGAGGCGACAGCGCACGCACGAGATCCACGAGCTCGCGTGCCGGTCGAGAGAGATCGAGCACGCGATCGTCCGGGCCAATCCGGTCGGCATACGTGACGCCCTCCTCGGCTTGCGGCCGGGACGCGATGTCAGGGTCGGCGAGCACCTCGTCGAGCAGCTCGACCGCAAGCGCCGCCGCCCTCGCGTAGACGTCGCCTGCATCGTCCTCCGGCTGGACGAGGAACGCGCGCTGCGCCAGGATCGGGCCGGCGTCGAGCGCCTTGACCGTCTCGTGGATCGTCACGCCGGTCTCGACGTCGCCCGCCATCAGCGAGCGCTCGACCGGGGCCGCCCCGCGCCAGCGCGGAAGGAGGGACGGGTGGACGTTGAGCCAGCGTCGCTCGCCGAGCAGCTCCTCGGGAATCAGCTTCCCGTAGGCGGCGATCACGACCGTCGGGGCACCGAGCTCGAGTCCCGGCTCGAGACGCTCTGGCTGGAGCACGGAGAGCCCGAGTCGTTCTGCTGTCTCCTTCGCCGGCGGAGCGGTCGACCTTCCGCCCTCGACCCGCGGGGGCGTCCGGTCGCGTGAGCACCGCAGCTGATCTCGTGGCTCCCGGCGAGCCGCTCGAGGACGTCGGCGCCGAACGGCGCCGTCGCTGCGACCGCGATCGGCGGGCTCATAGGCCCTCTGCTGGCCTATGAACGAGGAGGGGGCGTGGGGGAACCGGGACGATCCCCCACGCTTTCTGCAAAGAAGGCTCGTGGCGGAAATCTGGTTTCCCCCACGGGAGCAAGCCGAAGGCGCGCGACCTCACCTCGCGCCGAGGACGGGCTGTGGCCTCAGCTTGGCGAGCGCCGCCCGCCGGGACTCGTCGTCGGTGTGGTCGATGATGAGCACACCGTCGAGATGGTCGAGCTCGTGCTGGACGACCCTCGCCGTGTGCTCCTCGAGCTCGAGCTGTACTGCGTTTCCGCTCGCGTCGACGCCCTCGATCGTGAGCGCGACGGAGCGCTCGACCGGGACGAGGACGTCGCGTAGCGACAGGCAGCCCTCGTCTTCCAGCGCCGTCTCTTTCGAACGCTTTGTGATGACAGGGTTCACGAGAACCCGATCCTCCCCGTGATCCACGAACACGAAGAGGCGCCGAAGGACGCCGACCTGGGTCGCCGCCAGCCCGACACCCTGGGCCTCGTGCATGAGATCCGTCATTCGCTCGACGAGGCGGACGAGGTCGTCGTCGAAGGTCTCGACCTCACGCGCCTTCAGCCGGAGAGCGGGATCACCGTACTGCCGGATCCGCGAGAGTGCGAGCAGGCGCCGTGCCTCACGCTCGAGCTCGGCATCCTCCGTCGCGAGATCGACGTCGTGATCGTGGTCGTGGTCGTGATCGTGATCGTGGCCGTGGTCGTCGTCGTGGTCGTGCATGCGGCGAGTCTAGCCCGCGTGCAAAGGGAGAAGTATCCGCGCCCTAACCCCCTGCGAATCCCGTCGCCTGGCGGTCGATCTCCGAACGATGCGCGCCCAGCGCCAGAATCGCAGCAGGGCCGATGCCGTGCCTGAGATCGGTGTCTTTCACCCTGTATCCGAACACCCGAAAGCTGCGTCCCGCGCCCGCCACAACGGCCTCGCGTCTCATAGGAATCGACCGCCGGGTGCCGTCGCTCATGAGCAACTCGACGGAAACCACATTCTCCGAGACGAGCCCGATCATCCTCGCGTCGGTGATCTTCCCGATCCCGGGGCCGCCCTCGTACGAGAGGCTCGCCGATAGCTCGCGCCCGCCAAGGGGGTCGTCGGCGGCATTGCAGCCACCGCCACGCTGTGGACTGGCCGCGGACGGCGCATCCCAGAGACACAGGTGCCCGGTCGACGTCGACTCGACGAACACGCCACGGCCCGGGTGACCGCCGGATGCTTCGATGTCGCCGACGCGGACCACCACGCCATCGCCGATTGCCGACGTGAGCTCGTCGGGATCGCCGAAACCGGCGAGTTGGCCCGCCACGATTCCGCCGGCGAGGATCACGGCAGAAGCCAGAACGACCAGTACCACGACAGCCAGCCGAGCGTCTCGTCTCATGACATCTCCTTCGAGCTACGACGTGTGGACCCAGCAGCCCCCGTTGAAGCCGCCGACGTGCGCCTTGCAATGCGCCTTCTTCACCTGCGACGTCCACCAGAACGTGTAGGTGACGAGCGACGTGTTCCGGATCGTCGCGTGCCACGCGTACGCGACGTTGTCGATGAACGTCACGGTCGTGTCGAACCCCGAGCTCGACTTGTTGAAAGCGTTGCGAGTCCAACTCGAGCTGTAGGTGCTGCCTCCCGACTCTCCCGCAAGCCAGAACCTCGGTCCCGCATACCCGGTGTAGGCCGCCGCGGAGCTCGAGACGAGCACAAGCGCGGCGAGGGCGCAGGCGACGACGAGACTGGCTCGGTTCATGGGGACGGCTCCTTCCTGGGGTGCGGTCGAATGCGAGCCTCAGGTGTACTCGCCTGATGCACGTTGCGTCAATTGACACAAATGGACATGTCTCAAGTGTCCTGCCCCGAGGATCGATGTCCGCTAGAGCGACTGCGGGTCGACGTCCACGACCGCCTGCAGGCCGCGTCGTCGCATCGCCGGAGCGGCGGCGGCGAGAACCGCTGCCGCCTTCGTTGCCAGCCGGCGTGGGGACGTCGTCTTGGCGACGAGCTGCGCGCGATGACGCCCTCGCAGCCGAAGCAGCGGCGCCGGCCCTAGAAGGCGAGCGCCGGATCCGCGAAGGGCGTCGCGCAGCTCCGAGAGCGCCTGCATCGGAGCGGTGGGATCGGCTCCGGAGACGACGAGCGACACGAGGTGCCGGTACGGCGGGTAGCCGAGCTCTTCACGACGCACGAGCTCCTGCGCGAGGAACCCCTTGACGTCGTGGCGCGCCGCGTAGGCGAGCGGCGTCGCGTCGGGCTGGAACGTCTGCACGAGCACGATCCCGGCGCATCCCGGCCGCTGCGTCCCGCGAGCTGCGTGACGAGCTGGAACGTGCGCTCCTCGGCTCGGAAGTCGGGAATCGCGAGGCCGGTGTCCGCATCGACCACCGCGGCCATGGCGACACCGGGAAAGTGATGGCCTTTTGCCACCATTTGCGTCCCGATGAGGACAGCCGCCCGCGCGGTCGAGAACCGTTCGAGCGCTTCCCGAAGAGTTGCGGGACGCGAAGTCGTATCCGCATCGAGCCGAATACGTTCGAGAGCGGGGACTTGCCGTGCGAGCTCCGCCTCCAGCCGTTGCGTCCCGGCCCCGATCCTGGCGAGCTCGACCGATCCGCAGGCCGGACATCGCTCCGGGAGCACTTCGGTGTATCCGCAGTGATGGCAGTGGAGACGCCCGTCGGAGTGAAGCGTGAGCGCCACGTCGCAGCTCCGACATCGCCGGGACGTGCCGCACGCACGGCAGTGGAGAGCACCGGACACCCCGCGGCGATTGACGAGGAGGATCGCGCGCCCGCCGCTCTCCTCGAGTGTCGCGAGCTCTGCGAGAAGTGGAGCCGACAGCGGGTATCCAGCCTCTCGACGGAGATCGACGAGCCTCACGGTCGGCATTGGCGCAGCGATGCGCTCGGGCAGCCGAAGGTGCTCGAGCCGCGCCCAGCTCTCGGGACGAGGCGTAGCGCTTCCGTAGACGGCGACCGCAGACTCGAGCGCCGCTCGCTTCGCGGCAACGGTACGCGCGTCATACCGCGGGTCGGACTCCTGCTTGTACGACGCGTCGTGCTCCTCGTCCACGATGACCAGGCCGAGGCGTGACACCGGGGCGAAGATCGCAGACCTCGCCCCCACGACGATGCGAGCGTCACCGGCCGCTATCCGTTCCCGCTCGTCACGCCGCTCCGCCTCGGTGAGAGCCGAGTGGAGCACGGCGACGGTGTCGCCGAAGCGCTCGCGGAAGCGGCCGACGGCCTGAGGCGTCAGGGCGATCTCGGGTACGAGGACGATCGCGCCCCGCCCACGACCGATCGCCGCTGCGCAGGCCTGCAGATACACCTCGGTCTTGCCGCTGCCCGTGGGGCCGTGCAGAAGAAGATGACCGGTGCCCGCGTCGAGCGCGGCGACGATGCGCTCGATCGCCACGCGCTGCGCAGAGGTGAGCTCGGCCGGCTCAGGCTCGCCGGGAAGCGCGTCGCCCGTCCGCGGGCCGCGGAGCTCTCCGCGCCGCTTGCGATTCCTCGGAGCCACGAGGGCGAGTGCCCTGGCGGGTGTCGAGCCGTAGTACTCGGCCAGCCAGAGCGCGAGATCGACGAGGGTCGCTGGAACCCGGTCTACGACCGGCCCGGACATCGCGATCGCGAGTCCGGGAGGAGGCGTCACACCCAGCTCGACCACAACCCCGCGAACCGAGCGGTTGCCGAGACGGATCGAGACGATGTCCCCCCTGCCCACAGCGTCTGCAACCTCGTACGTGAACGGCCGCGCGAGCGCGCGGGCAGTCACGAGCGGGTAGATCTCCGCACACGCCACGCCGTCGAGCGTAGCCTCGAGTGTCAGACGTCAGGCGCCGACGGCAACGAGGATGAAGTCGGTGCCGAACCCGAGCACGAGACCGAAGAGGATCCCTGCTAGCACGACCTCCTTCGTCGCAAACCGCCCGCAGATCGGGATCAGCTCGACGATGACATAGAGGATCGAGCCGGCGGCAAGAGCGAGGAAGAAGACCGAGACCGAGGTGTTCACCCACGTCTGGCCCACGAGCGTGCCGACGAACGTCGGGCCACCTCCGATCAGGCCGAGCAGGAGGAGGAACCCCCAACTGGGCCGATCCTTGTCGCCTGTCAACGGCGCAACGATGCCGAACCCCTCGGTGGCGTTGTGGAGCCCGAAGCCGATGATCAGCGCGAGCGCGAGGCTCACCTCGCCCGCCGCCGCGGACTGTCCGATCGCAAGGCCTTCGGAGAAGTTGTGGAGCCCGATCCCGGTCGCTATGAAGACCGCCAGCCAGTGCGACGGCGACATGGACACGAGATGGCGTTCGGCTTCGAATTCGGCCATCGACGCCGCACCGACGCTGTGCAGCGCACCATCACGGCGTCGGCGAAGCCAGCCGTCGTACATCGCGAGCGACAGCAGCCCGAGCGCGAATCCTCCTGCGAGCAGGGCGGCCAGCCAGAAAAAGCGTCCGTCGTTGCCCGCCGTCAGAGCGCCCTCGATCTCCTCGACCGCGGCGGCGAGCACGTCCCAGAACAGGAAGAGCAGGATGCCGGTCGCCGTCGCGCTGAGGAACGACGTCACTCCCGGCCTGACGGACCGCAGGCGGCCGAGCGGCAAGCCGAGGAAGATCGTCGCGCCCGCGAGCGCGCCGAGGACGAGGATCTGTCCGGAGCTCATGTAAGGAGCACCTTACAACGAAGGGCACGATCGGCGCGAGCACGTACCCCTAGACTGACCCGGATGACGCAGACGCACGGGCACTCGGTCGACGACTACCTCGAGACGATCTACTTCCTCGCCTTTCCGATCGGCGAGTACCGGCCCTCGACCGGATCGACCGCGATCGCCGCCCGGGTTGCCGAGATGCTCGGGGTCTCCCGCGCATCTGCCGGCGAGATGCTGAAACGACTCGAGGCCGACGGTCTCGTCGAACGCGGCGAGCACAAGGAGGCCATCCTCACCCCGTTCGGCACCGAGCGAGCGAAGCGCGTTGTCCGGAAGCACCGCATCATCGAGCGCTTCCTCACGGACTTCATGGGGTACACGGCCGCGGAGTCGCACGTGCACGCTGACGAGCTCGGCGACACGTTCACCGACGAGATGATCGAGCGGATCAACGAGCGCCTGGGCGAGCCCGACCGCTGCCCGCACGGCTGGCCCGTGGACCCGGAGTTCGAGCAGACCGAGAACACCGAGCTCGTGGCGCTGTCCGAGCTCGGGCAGGGCACGGCCGGAGAGATCGTCCGGCTCGCCGAGCACGACGGCGATCTCCTCCACTGGTACTACGACGAAGGGCTCGTCCCCGGAACGAAGGTCGAGATGCGTGAAGCCCAGCCTGCCGCAGGGCAGCTGAAGGTGGCCGTCGACGGCTCCGTGCGCGCGATCGCGGAGAAGGCGGCCGACGGCATCTACGTCCGCGCGGCGTAACGACGCCTTTACGAAACGCTCATGGTCCGTTTTCTCCGCGCTCAACGAGCGCTGGCAGGATCCCCCATGGGGGAGGATCGAAAGGAGAAACGGGAAGCATGAACTTGAATCGCAACGTCATTGCCGCGCTCATCGGCGGAACTGCGCTCCTCGTCGGAGGCGGAACCGCACTAGCGGCCCAGAGCAATGGAGCTCCGGGCAACGGAGCTCCCAGCCAGGGAGCCCCGCGGAGCGGAGCTCAGGTAGGAGACCGCACCGCCCGCTGCGAGGCGCGACTCGCAAAGATCGCCGAGAGACGACACGTCTCCGTCGAGCAGCTCAAGGCCGACATCAAGGCACGCCTGACGGCGCGCGTCGATGCGGCGCTCAAGGCCGGACGGATCTCGCCGGAGCGCGCGACGAAGCTCAAGGCTCGTATCGCCCAGAGCGAGCTCTGCAAGGCGCCGAACGCGAGCGCCACAGCGCCGGGGCGCGGCCTGATGGGGCTCGGAGCGCTCGAGCTCAAGGCCGTGACCGACTACCTCCACCTGAGTCCCGCCCAGCTCATGGCGCAGCTTCCGGGCACGTCGCTCGCCGCGCTCGCAGAGAAGCAGGGCAAGAGCGTCGAGGGTCTCGAGAACGCGATCCTCGCTCCGGCGAAGGCCCGACTCGCGAAGGCCGTCGCGTCCGGTCGCTTCAGCCAAGCAAGTGCCGATCAGGCGCTCGAGCGACTCGAGCAGATCGTCGGGTGGATCGTCGAGTTCACCTTCCCGGCGAAGTAGACAGGATCCCCTCCCCACCCTGGCAGAAGGCCCGCGACGCGGGCCTTCTGCACTCTTACCCTCTTCTTAGAAAGCTCTCAGCAACATTTCACGAAAGCGCGCTTGGGTAGGAGTGCGCATCGAGAAACCTCCTCGGAGACGCCCTCCATCCGAAGGCCCGCAGGCAAGCGGGCCTTCGGCGTTCTCGGGCGAGCTGAGGTCGCTCAGACAGCGGCGACGTCGGCAAGACCCGCGGCAACTCGGAGCGCATCCGCTTTGTCGGTGCGCTCCCACGTGAAGTCGCGGTCGTCCCGCCCGAAGTGGCCGTACGCGGCGGTCTTCGCGTAGATCGGTCGCATGAGATCGAGGTCGCGGATGATCGCTCCCGGCCGCAGGTCGAAGTGCTCTGACACGAGGCGCTCGATCGTCGCGATCGGAACCGCCTCCGTGCCGAAGCATTCGATGTTGACGCTCATCGGATGCGCGACACCGATGGCATACGCCACCTGGAGCTGGCAGCGGTCAGCGAGCCCGGCAGCCACGACGTTCTTGGCGACGTAGCGCGCGGCGTACGCGGCCGAGCGATCGACCTTGGTCGGATCCTTGCCGGAGAAGGCGCCTCCGCCGTGCGGAGCCGCGCCACCGTAGGTGTCCACGACGATCTTGCGACCGGTCAGGCCGGTGTCGCCCATCGGCCCGCCGATGACGAACTTCCCCGTGGGATTGACGTAGAGGAAGTCACGCTCCGTCAGGCGCCGCGGGTCGAAGAGCCCCGGGAAGTCCGCGTGGAGGATCGGCTCGACGACGTGCTCGAGAAGGTCGGGTTTCATGAGCGTCTCGACGTCCAGGCCGTCACGGTGCTGCGTGGAGATGAGGAGGCGCTCGATCTCGACCGGACGCTGCACGCCGTGCTCGTCGACCTCGTACCGGACGGTTGCCTGCGACTTTCCGTCAGGGCGTAGATACGGCAAGACGTCTGCCTTGCGAACCTCGGCGAGCCGCTTCGTCAGCCGGTGCGCGAGGGTGATCGGAAGCGGCATGAGCTCCTCGGTCTCACGCGTCGCGTAGCCGAACATCATCCCCTGGTCACCTGCCCCGAGAAGATCCAGCGGATCGGTGTCGCCGTGCTGCGCCTCGTACGACTCGTCCACGCCCTGCGCGATGTCCGTCGACTGCTCGTCGATCGCGACGACGACGCCACAGGTCTCGAAGTCGAAGCCGTACTTCGCGCGCGTGTATCCGATCTCGGCGATTCGCTCGCGCACGACGGATCGAATGTCCACCCACGTCTCGGTGGTGATCTCGCCGGCGACGACGACGAGGCCGGTCGTGACGAGTGTCTCGCAGGCGACCCGGCCGTTCGGATCGTCCGTGAGGATCGCGTCGAGAACGGAATCGGAGATCTGGTCGGCGACCTTGTCGGGGTGACCTTCGGTCACGGACTCCGATGTGAACGAGAACGAGCGTGTGGCCATGGCGCCGAAGAGTACCTGCGTCGAATGACTATTCGGTCGTGGGCTGGCGGCGCATCAACTGCGAGACGAGGTCTGTGAGCGGCGTCCCCTCGAGCACCGCGCAGACGCCCTCCGTGATCGGGAGCTCGATGTCGAGCCGACGCGAGAGATCCCGGACCACGGGTGCCGCCGTGAGCCCCTCCACGACCATGCCGATCTCGGCCACGGCCTCGTCTGCGGTCGCGCCTTGTGCGATCAGCTCGCCCGCTCGCCGGTTGCGCCCGGAGGACGCCCAGCACGTGACGATCAGGTCTCCCATGCCCGCCAGTCCCGGCGAAGGTGTCCGGCCGTCCACCGGCGGCCTCGGCGAGGCGACGCATCTCCGCCACACCACGCGCCACGAGTGCGGCCTTGGCGTTGTCGCCGAGCCCCAGGCCGTCGGCTCCGCCGGCTGCGAGCGCGATGACGTTCTTCGCGGCCGCGCAGAGCTCGACGCCGACGATGTCGTCGCTCACGTAGACGCGGAAGATCGCCGAGTTGATCGAGACCTGGAGGAGCACCGCGAGCTCGAGGTTGTCGCTCGCGACGACCGCGGCGGCGGGAAGGCCCTGGACGATCTCCTCGGCGATGTTCGGCCCGGAGAGCACAGCGACCGCACGGTTCCCCACGAGCGTGGAGAGACGAGCGCCGGTCGCGGGATCGAGGCCCTTCGTGAGGCTGAGCACGGGCGACGTGCCGGGGAGCGTGCTCACGACGTCGCCGAAGACCGCGCTCGGCACGGCGACCACCACGAGGTCGGCGTCCGCCACCGGTGCGTCGGGCAGGACTTCGATCGCGATCCCGCGGAGGTCTGCTCCGGGTGCGTACCGGGGGTTGCGCCCGCTCTCGCGCATGACCGCGACCTGCTCCGGGTCGCGCGCCGCGAGCGATGACCTCGTGCCCATGGTCTCGCAGGATGCAGCTGAACGCCGATCCCCACGAGCCGGCGCCGACGACCACGATGTTCATTCGGAGGTGATGAAGTCGATGGAGACGGGCACGCCCTCGAGCCCGAAGCGCCGGCGGAGCTCGTTCTCGACCCAGTAGCCGTAGTCGCGAGTCACGAGACCGCGATCGTTCACGAAGAGCCGAAAGCGTGGCGGGCGCACCGAGACCTGGGTTCCGTAGAGGAGGTTGAGTCGACGGCCGCGCCTCCCGGGCGGTTGTCGCGCCTCGCGCAACTCCTGGAGCGCGCGGTTGAGCTCCGCGGTCGAGACGCGCCACATGTAGCGGGCGAAGACGCTCTCCACTGTCGTGAGCAACCGCTCGAGCCCGCGGCCCGACGCGGCGGAGACCGCGATCGCGGGCGGCCGCTGGCGGAGCCGCGACTCGAGGCGCGCCTTCACGTCCTCGATTCGAACTGCCGAGATGTCCCACTTCGAGAGGACGACCACGGTGGCACAGCCCGCCTTGCGGGCAATGTCCGCGACGGCAAGGTCCTGGTCGACGACCCCGTCGGCGGAGTCGACTAGGACGAGCGCGACGTCCGCGCGATCGGCCGCCTCGCGAGCGCGAAGCTCGGAGTAGTACTCGATGCCCTGCCGCTGTCTGCGCTTCCGCCTGATCCCGGCCGTGTCGACGAGGACGAAGGTCGAGTCGTCCCGGGTCAACACCGTGTCGATCGAGTCCCGCGTCGTTCCGGGGATGTCCGACACGATCACGCGCTCCTGACCGAGGAGCGCATTCAGGAGGGACGACTTGCCGACGTTCGGCCGCCCGAGGATCGCGACCCTGATCGCCTCCTCTCCGACCGGAGCTTCGCCTCGGCGGGGCAGGAGACGCACGATCTCGTCCAGGAGGTCGCCGGTCCCATGGCCGTGGACCGCCGATATCGGAAACGGGTCGCCGAGACCGAGGCGGTGGAACTCGAGGGCGTCCACGTCCCGACGCGGGTCGTCGAGCTTGTTGGCGAGCACGAGCACCGGACGATGGGCCAGCCGGATGATCTCGGCGAGCTCTTCGTCCCCCGGCGTGATCCCCGCCCTGGCATCGACCACGAAGAGCACGAGATCGGCTTCGGCGATCGCCTGTTTGGCCTGGGACGCGATCTGCGGGCCGAACGGCCCCGTGTCGGCGCGATCGACGCCGCCCGTGTCGATGAGCCGGAAGCGCGTGCCGGACCAGTCGGCGATGAACTCCTTGCGATCGCGCGTGACCCCAGGCGTCTCGTGGACGACTGCGGCCCGCGACTGGGTGAGTCTGTTGAGCAGTGTCGACTTGCCGACGTTCGGGAACCCGACGATGGCGACGGTTCCCGCGATCCCCTCGTCCGCTCCCTCGGCCATGTCAGGCAGGCGGGGTCGCATCTCTCGGGCGGCCGAGCGCGTGGATCTCGATGAGCCACTCCCACAGCGTCCGGATACGCCGTTCGATCTCGACCGATGCCTCCTTGTACCCCCGCCCTCCGCGGGGAAGCCCGTCGAACGTCATGGGCTCGCTCCAGGCGATGGAGACAGGGCGAAAGGTGCCCAGCCGCCAGGTCTCGCTGCCGTGGATCGCAGCGACGACCAGGGGCGCGTTCTCGGTGATGGCGACCATCGCGGCCCCAGGCTGGACGGGCCCGGGAACCCCGGTCTTCTGACGCGTCCCCTCGGCGAACATCCCGAGCGCATGCCCATTCCGGACGATCTCGCGCATCGTCCTCACTGCGTCGCGGTCGGACTCCCCGCGGCGCACCGCGAAGGCGCCGAACGAGCGCATCAACTGGCCGAGACCCGGCGCGCGATGGGCCTCGATCTTGGCCATGAAGTACAGCGTCCTCGGGCTCGCCGCGCCGAGAGCCGGCGGGTCGATCCAGCTGAAGTGGTTGGCGGCGACGACGAGGCCTCCGTCGAGCGGAACGCGCTCCGTGCCGTAGACGCGCAAGGGCGCGGCGAGCTTGGTCGCCGTCCCGATCGTCCTCCGACCTATCGCCCATGCGGCATCGGTTCGATTCACGCCTCTCCTTCGTTCCTGTGCGAAGCCGAGCTGGTGCTCTGCACGGTCACGATCGTCGCTCCGCGACGAGCGCGGCGATCCGGTCGACGACCTCGTCGATCGTAAGGTCCGTCGTGTCGAGCAGCAACGCGTCCACGGCCGGTCGGGTGTTCACTGCATCGCGCTCGTCCCGCTTGCGCAGATCGCTGGCGAGCGTCTCCACGCCGACGCCCGGGCGATCGACGGTTCGTCGACGTGCTCGCTCAGCCTCGTCCGCCACGAGAAAGACCTTGACCTCAGCGTCCGGCGCCACGACCGTCCCGATGTCCCGACCCTCGATCACGGCGTCGCCGAGCATTCCAAGGGCGCGCTGGCGCTCGCGCATCACCTCGCGAACCGCCGTATGGCGGGCGACGACGGGTACGGAGCGGTCGATCTCGGGCTCACGAATGGCGCCGGTCACGTCGGCACCGTCGATCTCGACCGTGTCACGGTCCGTGAACGAGACCGGGTATGCGCGTGCGAGCACGGCGAGCTTCTCCTCCTCGTCGAGCGGTACTCCGTCGCGAAGCGCGAGCCATGTGAGCGCGCGATACATGGCGCCCGTATCGAGGTAGCGGAAGCCGAGCCGCTGCGCGAGCGTCCACGCGACCGTGCTCTTGCCGGACCCTGCGGGCCCGTCGATCGCCACGATCACGACGCAGCCCTATTCATGGTCGGTGGCCTTCAGCTGGTCGAGGACGTCGAAGAAGCCGGGGAAGCTCGTCTCGACGGCCTCGGCGCCATGGACGTCGACGCCGTCACGGGAGGAAACTCCGGCGACCGCGCCGAGCATCGCGATGCGATGGTCACCGCGCGCGTCGACGACGCCTCCACGAACGCGCGTGGGCACTCCCCGCACCCGGAATCCATCGTCGGTCGCGCGAACGTGCACTCCGATGCGGCGGAGCTCCTCGACGATCGCCTGGAGACGATCAGTCTCCTTGAAGCGCAGCTCCGACGCACCTCGGACGAGGCTCTCGCCTCGCGCATGACCCGCCGCGAGCGCGAACAGCGGAAGATCGTCGACGAGAACGGGAACCTCCTCCGGAGTAACCGTCGTCCCGACCAGCTCGGAGGACTGCACCTCGACGTCCCCTGCGGGCTCTCCGCCGATCGAGCGCCGGTTGTAGACAGCGACGCGCGCGCCCATGCGTTCGAGGACATCGAGCAGCCCGGTTCGGCGCGGGTTCAAGCCGACCCCATGGACCGTGACCTCCGAACCGGGGACGATGGCCGCGGCGACGAGCAGAGGGCATGCCGACGAGAAGTCGCCCGAGATCTCGATCTCGTCCAGCGAGAGCCGCTCGGGTGAGGCGATCGACGTGCTGCCAGGCCGCCGCTTGATCGGCGCACCTGCATGCTCCAGGAGCCGCTCGGTGTGATCGCGGGTCGGGAGCGGCTCGACGACAGTCGTCTCACCCCCTTCGGCGAACAGGCCGGCGAAGAGCACGGCGGACTTCACCTGCGCCGACGCGACCGGAAGCGCGTAGTCGATCGGTGTGAGCGAGCGGCCCTCGATGACGAGCGGCGCGTGTCCGTCGGTCGTGCGGATATCCGCGCCCATCCGACGCAAGGGCTCGGCCACGCGCTCCATCGGCCGCGACGAGAGCGACTCGTCTCCGATGAGCTCGAAGCGGCCCGTCTGCCCGGCGAGGATCCCACAGAGGAGACGCATGAGCGTCCCCGCATTGCCGCAATCGATCGGCTCTGCCGGCGCTCGAAACCCGCGAAGCCCGACGCCGTGGATGACGAGCGTGTCGTCGTCGAGCTCATCCACCTCGGCGCCGAGTGCGCGAACTGCTGCGATGGTCGCCTCGGTGTCCGCGGAGCGCCCGAACCCGGACACGCGCACCGGGCCGTCACAGAGTGCTCCGATCAGCACCGCGCGGTGCGAGATCGACTTGTCCCCCGGGACGGCCACGTGCCCCCTGAGGGCGGGCACAGGCTCGACGCGCACGTTCAGCGGGCGAGTCTGTCGCCGGTCCGCGGTGTCTCCATCCGGATGAGTCTAGTTGCGTGCCCGACGCCGTCTCGTCGGTCCAGAGAGAATCCCGGGATGCGGATCTTCTCGGGAATCCGAGCGTCGGGGGACAAGACACTCGGCAACTTCAGCGGCGGCTATCGCCAGTACAAGGCGACGCAAGAGCAGGGAGAGGCGTTCTTCTGCATCGTCGACCTGCACTCGATCACGACCTCCTACGAGCCCGACGGCCTGCACGAAGCGACGCTGGCCGGCGCGGCGATGCTCTTCGCAACAGGTATCGATCCGAATCGGTCCGTCGTCTTCGCGCAGAGTCATGTGCCCGCACACGCGGAGGCGAACTGGCTGCTCTCGGCTGTGACGAGCTTCGGCGAGCTGCGCCGGATGACGCAGTTCAAGGACAAGTCCGCCGAGCAGGAGTTCGTCTCCGCAGGACTCTTCACCTACCCCGTGCTGATGGCTGGGGACATCCTCCTCTACCAGACGAACATCGTCCCCATCGGTGACGACCAGCGCCAGCATCTCGAGTTGACGCGCGACGTCGCAGAGCGATTCAACAGTCGGTACGGCGAGACGCTCACCGTGCCGGAGGGGGTCTACCCGGAGGAGGGGGCGCGCATCAAGAATCTCCAAGAGCCGGAGCGGCTCATGTCCACCTCGGCCGGGAACCCGCAGGGTGTCATTCGTATCGTCGATGAGCCCGAGACGATCCGGCGGAAGTTCAAGACTGCAGTGACGGACTCTGGGCGCGAAGTACGCCACGATCCGAGCGCAAAGCCTGGAATCTCCAACCTCGTCGAGATCATGTCCGTTGCGACCGGCGACCCACTCGAGACGATCGAGGCGCGGTATGACGGAACGGGCTACGGACAGTTCAAGGAAGATGTCGGAGAAGCCGTGGTCACGCTGTTCGGGCCGATCCAGGAGCGATATCACGAGTTGCGTGCAGACGAGAGGGAGCTGAAGCGCCTTCTCGCCGCAGGCGCCGCAAAGGCCAGCGAGGCATCGGCACCGACGCTCGAGCTCATGCTCGAGCGGATGGGCTTCGTCAGGCCCTAGGCGGGGCTCCGCAGCGACTCGACCTCGTCCCGGGTGAGCTCGCGCCACTCACCCGGAGGGAGATCGCCCAGCCCGAGGCCGGCGTAGCGGCTCCGGTGGAGACGTCGGACCGGATGCCCGACGGCCTCGCACATGCGCTTCACCTGGTGCTTTCGGCCCTCGTGCAGCGTCAGCTCGAGCACGCTCGAGGACGGCGCGGCGGCGAGGAGCCGCGCCGCGGCAGGAGCGGTGCGTCCGTCCTCGAGGTCGACGCCGTCGCGGAGCGCCTGCAACGCCCCGTCGTCCGGACGGCCCTCGACCTCGGCCTCGTAGACCTTCTCGACCCCGTATCGCGGATGGGCGAGCCGGTGCGCCAGCTGTCCGTCGTTCGTCAGCAGCAGGACGCCCGTCGTGTCGGCATCGAGGCGTCCCACGGGCACCACCCGCACGGAGTGCTCGACCAGGTCGACCACCGTCGGCCGACCGTGAGGATCGCGCGCGGTCGTGACCACACCGGCGGGCTTGTGCAGGAGAACGAAGGCAAGCCGCTGCGCCGTGACCTGACGACCGTCGACCTCGACGACGTCAGACGAGCCGACCTGGGTCGAAAGCTCGCCTGGCTCGCCGTTGACGAGAACGCGGCCGTCGGCGATGAGCTCGTCAGCCCGCCGCCGCGACGCAACTCCCGCCCGCGCGAGATAGGCGTTCAGACGCACGGCTTGATTCTCGCCTCAATTCTCACCCCTGGGTTAGGGTGCGCGCGTGCGTCAGATCGAAGAGTGGGAGGACAAGCTCGCCGGTCTCGCGGTGTTCGGGGCCAACGTCCAGCCCGGGCAGCTCGTCGCCGTCACGAGCTATATCGGGAAGGAGCCGCTGACGCGGAAGATCGCGCGAGTCGCGTACGAGCACGGCGCGCGCTACGTCGACGTCGTCTACTTCGACCAGTGGGTCAAGCGCGAGCGCATCGCGCACGCGGATCCGGAGACGCTCGAGTTCATCCCCCCGTGGATGACGGAGCGCCTCCTCTACCTCTCCGACGAGCACGCTGCCCGCATCACGCTCTCCGGGCCGCATGCACCGCGTGCGCTCGAAGGCCTCGACCCTTCTCGAGCCGGGCGTGATCTCCTGCCGTACCTGCCGGGGACCGGCGAGATCGTGAACCGGATGACGACGAGCTGGTGCATCATCCCCGCGCCGACCCGGCCGTGGGCGGAGATCGTCTATCCGGAGCTCGAGCCCGAGGATGCGTACGCGAAGCTCTGGGAGTCCGTCGCCCACATCTGCCGGCTCGACGCGGACGACCCCGGCGAAGCCTGGCAGGACCGAGACCTGACCCTGAAGGAGCACGCCAGACGGCTCACCGAGCGGAGATTCGACGCGATTCGCCTCCACGGGCCTGGCACGGATCTCACGATCGGGCTCCTCCCCTCCGCGCACTGGGCGGCAGGCGACCTCGTCACCGTCGACGGGCGGCGGCACTCGCCGAACATCCCCACCGAGGAGCTCTTCACGACGCCCGACCCGGCGCGCGTCGACGGCCACGTCAGCGCGACGATGCCGCTGGAGCTCTTCGGATCGCTGATCTCGGGCATTCGAGTCGAGTTCTCGGGCGGGAAGGCAACCAGAATCGATGCCGAGCAGGGCGCCGAGGCGCTGCGGGCTGTCGTCGCAAAGGACGAAGGGGGCTCGCGGCTCGGCGAGATCGCTCTCGTCGACGGCGAGGGGCGCGTCGGGCCGCTCGAGACCGTGTTCTTCGACACCCTGATCGACGAGAACGCCGCCACTCACATCGCGCTCGGGAACGCCTACGACCATCCCGTCGAGGATCCGGCAGACAAGGCCCGGATCAACCTGAGCCGCATCCACGTCGACTTCATGATCGGAAGCCCGGAGCTGGCCGTCGACGGCATCTCGGCGAGCGGTGAGGCCGTCCCGGTACTGCGCGCAGGCGCCTGGCAGATCTGACCCGAACGATTGCGCTCCCTGGGCGCCGGCCGACTAGACGAGGTTCGCTGTGCGCAACGTACGTGCTGCGTTCGCGCCGACTACGAGGCCCGCGCGGAGGCGACTTCGACGAGCCGTGAGCGGAGCTCCTCTTGCGTCTCACCGAGGTCGTCGAGGCGCGGAAGCGCGGCGAGGCTCTCGAGCGCGAATACCCGCTCGAAGAGCGGCGTCGTCCGATAGCGGATCGCACCTCCCGGGCCGTGCTCTCGGCCTGCCTCGGCGATGAGGCCGCGCTCGACGAGGCTCGCGACCGCTGAATCCGCGGCGACTCCGCGGATCCGCGCGATCTCGGGACGGGAGCACGGGCCGACGTAGGCGACGATCGCAAGCGTCTCGAGCGCAGCCTGCGAGAGGCCTTTCTCCACCGGCCG
Organism: uncultured Actinomycetes bacterium; assembly: GCA_963734825.1. Lineage (GTDB taxonomy): Bacteria > Actinomycetota > Thermoleophilia > Gaiellales > Gaiellaceae > GMQP-bins7. Next base: position 251,601 of record CAVTIQ010000008.1, read on the forward strand.
GTCGAAGAGGCGCGCGCATGCGTCCGCGGCGTCCCGGGACGCCCGGAACGCGTAGCCGCCGGCGACGTGCTCGAGCACGATCCCGCTCCGGCCCTCGCTGTAGCGCTCGCCGAGCAGCCCGAGCGCGGTCTCGATCCGCTCGGCATCGTCGTCGGTCGCCGCGGCGAGGTCCGCAACGGACAAGGGCGTCGACGATACGACGAGAAGCGCTTCGATCGTATGTGCGAGCCGGTCGACCGGGCTCGAGGCGATCAGGCGGAGCGGGCTGTCCACGTGGAGATCCTTTCTTCGTCAGCCGGAGAAGAGTCCGCAGATGAGCTGCGGGAGACGCGAATCGGAGCGAACGGAGCGGCCTGGCTGAGCGCGATCTCGCCGGACTTCCGAAGCTCGAGGAGTGCCAGGAACGCGACCGCCTGCTCGACCCGCGAGAGGCCCGTCACCTCTGAGTCGAAGTCGAACCGGCTGCGCCGGGAAAGCACTGCCCGGAAGCGCTCGAGGAACTGCGAGACAGGTGGAAAACGCAATGCCATGTGGCTCAGCGAGATGTTCGGCGGAGGTGCTGCCAGTCCTCGGAGCGCCTCCGCGAGCACGGTGGCGTCCTGAGGAGCGAGCCTGCGCTCGACCCGGGGAGCAAGAGGCGCCGGCCCGAGCCGGAACCAGCGATCGCCTTCGCCGGCAAGTCGCTCCGCGAGCCAGATCGCGGCCTCCTTCATCCGCCGGTACTCGGCCAGCCGGCGAGCGAGCTCCTCGGCGGCCTCCTCTGGCTCGAGTCCCTCGAGCTCGGCCGCCTCCTCGGGGAAGAGACCGCGAGCCTTCAGCTCGAGCAGCGCCGAGATGAGGACGAGGAACTCGCCGCAAGCCTCGAGATCGACCTCGTCGCGCTCTGCCATTCGTTCGAGAAAGGCGAGGACGATCGCCGCGATGTCGATCTCGCGCGGCTCGAGGTCCTCTTTGAGCAGCAACGTCAGAAGAAGATCGAACGGGCCTTCGAACGCGTCGAGCTCGAGCTCGAGATCGCGCACGACGACGGAGTGGAGCGCGGCGGGCACGGCGTGAGGCTAGCCGCGCTGCCGGACGCGCCACCCCACGGGCGCAAGCGCTATGGACGCTGCTTGGGAATCGCCATCGTCTCGACCTTCGGCGCCGCCGGTCCGCCCCGCTTCCAGCCGCGCTGCCACCACACGAAGAACGCGGCCGAGGCGACGATCGCGATCCCCGCGACGTACACGTTCAGCCGCACGCCCCCGATCTCGTGCGAGGGGTCGATGCGGAACGTCTCGATCCACAGGCGCCCGATGCTGTAGACGAATACGTAGAGGGCGAACAGGTTGCCGGGCCTCAGGCGGACGTATCGCTCCACGAGAAGGAGCACGCCGGCTGCCGCGAAGCACCAGAGCGCCTCGTAGAGGAACGTGGGGTGGAACGTCGCGCTCGCCGCGTACTCGAACGGCCGGTTGTCGGGGCTTATCTCGAGGCCCCAGGGGAGGTTCGTGGGCTTGCCGAAGAGCTCCTGGTTCCACCAGTTGCCGAAACGGCCTATTCCCTGCGCGACGAGGAGCGCAGGGGCCACGCAGTCCGCAAGACGCGACACGCTCGCGCCCGACCGTTTGGCGACGATCGCACCCACGATGACGCCGAGCCCGATACCGCCCCAGACGCCCAACCCGCCTCGCCAGATGGCGAACGGTCCCCACCACTCGTCGGGCAGCTCGTTCCAGCTCGTGATCACGTGGTAGAGCCGGGCTCCGACGATCCCGAAGGCAACGCCCCAGACCGCGAGCCGGAAGATCAGATCCCACTCGCCGCCACGGTGCGTCCAGCGAATCCCGGTGATCACGACCGCCGCGATGATCGCCACGAGCAGCGTCAGGCCGTAGAAGTGGATCGAGAGCGGCCCGATCTCGAGCGTGCTCGAGCTCGGCGACGGTATGGACGCCAGCGAAGAGAAGCCGAGCGCGAAGGAAAGAGCCGACATCGGCGCCCATTGTGCCGATGTGCCGGCGTGCGAGCTACCGGAACCTTCGTCTCACCCGCCCATCCCCCACGACGCGGTAGGCACTACCCCAGACCCAGGGAGGAGGAGGTCCTGGGGTAGTGCCTGTTGCGCCTAGAGGAGAATCTGGAGTGCGAGATCCACCGTGCACCCGCGCTCGAGCAGGTTCACGGCTTCGTGGAGGTCGACGTCGTGGCTTGCAGCCAGGACGAGCGCGCTCTCAGGGTCGTAGCCGGCCCGTGCGAGCTCGGTATGCCGCCAGTGCTCGACCCGGTCGTTCTCGGTCACATTCATGATCTCGAGTTCTGCCGCAGACATGACGCCGCCCTTCCGCAGTGGGTGATGTGTGTCACTCGCCTATTCGTCCACTTAGACGTATCGGTCGTCCCCTTTCTGGGGGGATTGCGTTGAGGGTCGGTAAACGTTCGATGAGCGCCTTACCCCTCCGAGGCCGCTCGAGACGAGGCAAACTCGTTCGATGCCGGTCTGCAGCCAGTGCGGTACGGAGAACCCGGAGATCGCAAAGTTCTGCCTCGCCTGCGGCTCCGCGCTCGAGGTCTCGGCCCCTGCGCAGGAGGTGCGGAAGGTCGTGACGATCGTCTTCTCCGACCTCAAGGGCTCGACGAGCATGGGAGAGCGCCTGGACTCCGAAGCGCTGCGCGAGGTGATGACGCGGTACTTCGACACCATGCGCGCGGAGCTCGAGCAACACGGTGGCGTCGTCGAGAAGTTCATCGGGGACGCGGTCATGGCCGTCTTCGGCCTCCCCCGGCTGCACGAGGACGACGCCCTTCGCGCGGTACGCGCGGCCGCCGGCATGCAGGGAGCGCTCGAGAAGCTCAACGACGAGCTCGAGCGCGTGTTCGGGGTACGGCTCGCGAATCGCACGGGTGTGAACACCGGCGAGGTGGTTTCCGGCGACCCGGCGGCAGGACAGCGGCTCGTGACCGGCGACGCGGTCAATGTCGCGGCGAGGCTCGAGCAAGCTGCAGGAGAGCAGGAGGTGCTCCTGGGCGACCTCACCTACCGTCTCGTGCGCGACTACGTCGCGGTCGAGCCCGTCGAGCCGCTCGAGCTCAAGGGAAAGGCCGAGCCGGTGCCTGCCTACCGGCTCGTCTCGCTGATCGAGGGCGGCGAGCGCCCGCGGCGCCTGGACTCCCCCATGGTCGGCCGGGACAGCGAGCTCGCCGTCCTGCGCGACGCCTTTGCCGAAGCCGTCGCCGAGACCCGGCCGCGGCTCGTGACCGTGATGGGCGAGGCCGGAGTCGGGAAGTCGCGGCTCATGGACGAGTTCATCCGGTCGCTCGAGGGGGAGGCCATGATCCTGCGCGGCCGCTGCCTCGCGTACGGCGACGGCATCAGCTTCTGGCCGCTTGCCGAGGCGGTCCGCGAGGCCGCAGGGATCGCCGAGCGCGACACGTCGGAGGAGGCACACGCGAAGCTGAGCGCTCTCGACGACGACGAGGACGTGATCGCTCGCGTCGCGTCGGCGATCGGTCTCACGCAGGAGCCGTTCCCCGTGCAAGAGCTCTACTGGGGGGCTCGCAAGCTCCTGGAGAAGCTCGCAGCGGCGCGACCGCTCGTCGTGCTCTTCGAAGACATCCACTGGGCTGAAGCGACGTTCCTCGAGCTCGTCGAGCATGTGGTCGAAAGCGCCGAGGCACGTCTCCTGCTCGTCTGCCCGACGCGCCGGGAGCTCGTCGAGCGCCTACCCGAGTGGTCGGCGACGCCGCCCGCTCGGCGGATCGAGCTCCGGCCTCTCTCGGACGATCATGCGCGGGAGGTCGCGAGCCACTTGCTCGGGCAGGCCGGGCTCGAGGACGACGTGCGCACCCGCGTCGTCGAAGCCGCGCAGGGAAACCCGCTCTTCGTCGAGCAGCTCCTGTCCATGCTCATAGACGAGGGCATCATTCGCTTCGAGGACGGCTGTTGGCGCGCCGTCGGCGCGATCGACCGCGTGTCCGTGCCGCCTACGATCCAGGCACTCCTCGCGGCGAGGCTCGACTACCTCGAGCCGGAGGAGCGGGCGGTCATCGAGCCTGCCGCCGTGATCGGCCACATCTTCGTCCGGGGGGCCGTCGAGTACCTGACCGCGGAGAGCGTCAAGCCCGCGGTCGGTGCCCAGCTCCACGCGCTGACCGACAAGCAGTTCATCCACGAGGACGAGTCGCGACCGCCCGAGGAAGAGGCATTCCGCTTCCACCACATCCTCATTCGAGACACGACCTACGAGGGGATCCTCAAGCGCGGGCGCGCGACCCTGCACGAGCGCTTCGTGCAGTGGGCGGACGGCGTCAACCGCGAGGGCGCCGTCGAGTACGAGGAGATTCTCGGGTACCACCTCGAGCAGGCCCACCGCTACCTCGCCGAGCTCGGGCCTCTCGACGAGCGCGGACGCGCGATCGGTGTCGATGCCTCGAGACGCCTCGCCTCTGCGGGCCACCGCGCATTCGAGCGCGGTGACGTGCCGGCGGCGGCGAACCTGCTCGGCCGAGCGGTCGGCCTTGCTACCAGTCGACGACAGGACCCGCCTCGAGCTCCTTCCCGACTACGGAGAGGCGCTCCTGCAAGTCGGACGCTTCGACGAGGCCCAGGCCGTCCTCGACGAGGCGATCGGAAGCAGTGGAGCGGCCGGGCTCCCGACCGTGCACGCCCACGCCGGCCTCCTGCGGCTGCTCGTCCGCCTGCGCACCGGGGACGCCCGAACTGGCAGGACGATGCGACGGCCGCGATCGACGAGGCGATTGACGGTCTTCGAGGATGCCGGCGACCATGCCGGCCTTGCGAAGGCCTGGAGATTGCTTGCATGGACGCATGGCACCTCATGTCGCTTCGGCAAAGCGGCGGAGGCGTCCGAGTCGGCGCTGCAGCATGCAAAGCTCGCGAACGATGTGCGGCAGAAGAACCTTGCGCCGCCACCGCGTACGCGGCGGCGGCGGCGCTCGGCCCAACGCCCGTGTCGGAGGCGATCGAGCGCTTCGAGACGATCATGGAGCAGATCGAGGGCGATCGACAGGCCGATGCGATTCTGCTCGCGCTCCTGGGCAGCCTCGTCGCGATGCAGGGATCGTTCGATCAGGCACGCGACCACGTCGCGCGAGCAAGAATGATGCTCGAGGAGCTTCGACTCCCGGTGAGAGTCGCGTATGTGGCCATCGAGGCGTGGCGCGTCGAAATGCTCGCCGGCGACGTCGTTGCAGCCGAAGCGGAGCTGCGGCGCGGTCACGACCTCCTCGTCAGCGTCGGCGAGAAGTACCTCCTCTCGACTGTCGCGGGGCTGCTCGCACAGACGCTCTACATGCCTGGAACGGTTCGACGAGGCCGTACCGCTCGGACAGCTCGCCAGGGAGCTCGCGTCAGAAGACGACGTCGACACGCAGGCGCTCTGGCGGTGCGTCCAGGCAAAGCTTCTGGCCCGAGAGGGCGACTTCGAGCAGGCCGAGCTTCTCGTGCGGGAGGCGCTCGAGATCCTCGGGTCGACGGACGCGGCCCTGTTCACCTTCGGAGCCTTGCTGGACCTCGCCGAGGTTCAGCGTCTCTCGGGCGACCCGTCGCTCGGATCGACCTTCGAGGAGGTACTGCGACTCGCCCAGGAGAAGGGGAGCTCGGTCTGGTCGGCGACGCCGAACGGATGCTGGCCGCCTCAACGGCCCGTGGTTCGCCCGGCGCCGTCTAGCCGAAGTCCCACCTTCCGTTCGTCGACGACTGGACGATGACGGTCGTGATGCCCTTGTACGGCTGATTCTTGATGTAGACGACGTGTGGGTCGTCACGCTGGCGCGTCGAGACGAGGACGCCGTTGTGGTAGATGCTGTGGATCGGATTCGGGAGCGACGCGTTGTCGAAGACGAACGTGAACGTCGCGAGCGGCGAGAAGACGAACGGCGCCTGGTCGCACGCTGTGAGCGGCGACGGGATGCAGATGACCGAGGCCTCGGGGGCGGTGCCCGGATCGGACTCCGGCCGCGGGATTTCCTGGATCGACGTGACGAGACCGCCGTTCGGCGGCAGGCTCGGCACGCACACGCTCGTCGCCAGCCGGTTGCTCGAGCTCACGTTCTGATCGGTCGCGAGCGTGGGCACGGACGGATCGGTGCACGTGGACAGGGCATACGTCGCCGCCCGCGACGGGTCGTTGCCAGACAGGAGCTCGGTCGCGACCGGCCCCATGGGGTAGGAACGGAGACTCGTGCCCCAGCTGGCGCTGGTCAGCATGCAGCTCGCCGCGGTCGGGCAACCCGGAGAGGAGCCGGCCGAGGGCGTCTTCCACGAGATCGTGACGGTCGCGGTCTGATTCGTGTCGAGCTTCGTCACGACATTGCAGACGAACTCGGTCGCCGTGACCTGACCACCGCAGCTCGAGCTCTGGAACACGGCCTGCTGCGGCTGTCCGTTGACGACCGTCGTCGGGATCGGGTTGTGGAACGTGACGTTCCTGAGGACCGCGACTCCGTTGTTCGTGATGCGGGCGACGTACGCCGCGTTCTGGCCGTACGTCACCGAGCTGAGCCCCGGCTGGTTGTCGAAGCTGATCGTTGGCGGCGTACCGGTGGCGGGCGCCGGCGCCGCCGTCCCGAACAGCACGATCGCCGTCAGCCCAGCCACCGCAGCGACCACCGCAAGCCGTACCCATCCCCGGGTTCTCACCGCAACTCTCCCCTCATAGCTGACCAAACCGCAGGAAGGCTCCCTCGTGCGCCTTCGACTGGGCATCTCATCAGAGTCACGGTGTCGCGTCAATGCCTGTACGAAAGGCTCTCGAGCGTATTAGGATCGCTTCGTGCTCGGTCGGGACGCAAAGGTCGAACTGCTCAAGTCGGTACCGCTCTTCGCGGGCTGCTCGAAGACCGAGCTCCGGCGCCTCGCGGCGACGGCGGACGAGATCGACGTGCGCGACGGTTACGTGCTGATGCGCGAGGGTCGCCCCGGGCGCGAGTTCTTCGTGCTCATAGAGGGCAGCGTGCAGGTCACGCGGGGCGAGAAGAAGCTCTCCGAGCTCGGCGCCGGCGACTGGTTCGGCGAGATAGCGCTCCTGACGAAGATCCCACGAACCGCGAGCGTCGTCGCGACCTCCGCGGTACGGGCGCTCGTCGTGACCGACCGCGCCTTCCGCCAGCTCGTCGAGACGATGCCGTCCATCGCGATCAAGGTGCTCGCGAGCCTCGGCGACCGGCTCGCGGCCGACGCGAAGAGCTAGTCACAACCGCCCCAGCAACTGGCGCAGCGGCCGTCAGACGAGAGCGGCCTCGCCCAGGAGGGCCCGCACCTCGGCGAAGAAGTCGGCGTTCGGCTTCACGCGGTAGTCGGGGCCGAGAGCAAGCGTCCGCTCGCCGAGTGAGGTCTCGAGCGCGACGTAGACGGGCGCATCACCGGGGAAGTCGCGAACGAGCGACGCGAGCTCCTGGATGAGCCCGGCCGGCGCCTGCCTCGCGTCGATGCGAAGTCGCACCTCGCGGCGCTCCTGGACGGCCTCGAAGGGAGTCACCTCCAGGGCGACGAGCTTCGTCTCCCCCGCCTGCTTGTGGTCGACGCGCCCCTTCACGACGAGGATCCGGTCCGGCTCGAGGTGCTCCCGCGCAGCCGCATAGGTGGAGTTGAAGACGACGACCTCGGCACTACCGGTCGGGTCGTCGATGGTCGCGAAGACCATCGGCTCACCGCGCTTCGTCGTCAGTTGCTTGAGACCGGAGACGATGCCGCCGACCGTCACCACCTCGCCGTCTCGTCGCCGCTCGATCTCGGAGAGCGTGCAGTCGGTCTTCCGGCGGAGCTGCGCCTGGACGCGCTCGAGCGGGTGCTCGGAGACGTAGAGCCCGAGCGTCTCCTTCTCGAGGCGTAGGAGCTCGCGCTCGTCGAACTCTCCTACAGGGATCGCGGGGTGATGTCGTTCCTGCACCGACTCCTCCTCGTCACCTTCGAGGCCGAACGCTCCGTCGAAGATGGATGCCTGGCCCGCAAGCCGGTCCGCGGCCTGTTTGGAGCCGAACGCAAGCGCCTGGTCGAGAACGCCGAGCATCCCCATCCGGCTCGCTCCGGTCGAGTCGAGAGCGCCACACTTCACGAGCGACTCGAGCGCCCGCTTGTTGACCGCCTGCGGGTCGACGCGCTCGGTGAGCTCCCAGATCGACGAGAACTCCCCGTCTTCCAGCCGTGCGCGCACGATCGCCTCGGCCGAGGACTCGCCGACGTTCTTGACCGCGTTCAGGCCGAAGCGGATCTTCCCCTCGACGATCGCGAAGTCCGTCTGCGACGAGTTGACGTCCGGGGGGAGCACCTCGATCTCCATCTCTCGACAGGCATTGACGTAGAAGGGCACGCGGTCCTTCGTGTTCATGACGGACGAGATGAGGGCGGCCATGTACTCGTGCGCGTGATGCGCCTTGAGCCAGGCCGTGCGATAGGCGATCAGCGCGTAGCAGGCTGCGTGCGCCTTGTTGAACGAATAGTCCTGCGACGACTCCATGTCCTTCCACAGCTGCTGCGCGACTGCCTCGGAGACTGCGTTCTCGGCACAGCCCGGAGAGGAACTTCCCCTTGAGCGACGCCATGAGCGTGTGGATCTTCTTCCCGATTGCCTTGCGAAGAGTCTCGGCTTCTGCAGGAGTGAACCCGGCGAGCTGCTTCGCGATCTGCATGTACTGCTCCTGGTAGACGCAGATCGCGTAGGTCGTGCCGGTGATCGCCTCGAGTCGCGGGTCGAGGAACGTCACCGGCTCGCGGCCGTGCTTGCGGGCGGCGTAGGTGGGGATGTACCCCATCGGTCCGGGCCGGTACAGCGCGACGAGCGCAATGAGATCCTCGAACTCGGTCGGCTTGACCTGGCGCAGGGCCTCGCGCATGCCCGACGACTCGAACTGGAACACGCCCGAGGACTCCCCACGCGCGAGCATGGCGTACGTCTCCGAGTCGTCGAGTGCGATCCCGGCGATGTCGAGGCCGCCGGCAAGCTCGACGGCCTTGTCGATCACGTCGAGATTGCGCAGGCCGAGGAAGTCCATCTTCAGGAGGCCGAGATCGACGACGTCGTGCATGCCGACCTGCGTCACGACCTCCGAGTCCGCCCCCTTCTGCTGCAGCGGCACGACCTCGATCAGCGGCTGCGCTCCGATGACGACGCCGGCAGCGTGGATCGAGTCCGCTCGCGTTAGGCCTTCGAGCGGCTGCGCGAGCTCGACGATCTCCTTTGCCACCGGATCGGAGTCGACCGCCTGGCGAAGCTCGGCACCTCGCTTGAGAGCGTCCTCGAGAGTCTGGCCCGGGCCTTCCGGCACGAGCTTCGCGATCCGGTCGACGACGCCGTAGGGGATGTCGAGCACGCGCCCGGCGTCCCGAATCGCCGCTCGCGCTGCCATCGTCGAGAAGGTGATGATCTGGGCGACGCGGTCGCGGCCGTACTTGTCCGCGACGTAGTTGATGACGCGATCGCGCCCGGCGACGGAGAAGTCGATGTCCATGTCGGGCAGGTCCTTGCGCGCGGGGTTGAGGAACCGCTCGAAGAGCAGCCCGTACCGCAGCGGATCGACGTCGGTGATCTCGAGGCAATACGCAGCCAGCGATCCGGCGGACGACCCGCGGCCTGGCCCCACGCTGACCCCGTTCGTCTTCGCGAAGTGGATGAAGTCCCACACGATCAGGAAGTAGTCCGCGAAGCCCATCTCCTGAACGGTCTTGAGCTCGAAACGGAGCCGCTCGGTCAGCTCCGGGGTCACGGTCCCGTAGCGCCTGACGAGACCTTTCTCGCAGAGCTCGACGAGGTAGTCGAACGCGTCCCGTCCGTCTGGCACCGGGTAGCTCGGGAGCAGGATCCGGCCCAGCTCGATCTCGACGTTGCACCGCTCCGCGACCTCGAGCGTGCGGGCGAGGGCATGGTCGAGGCCCGGGAAGTCGAGAGCCATCTCCTCGGGCGACTTGAAGAAGAACTCGTTCGTGTCGAATCGCCAGTGGTTCGGGTTCTTGAGCGTGTCCCCCGACTGGATGCAGAGGAGCGCTTCGTGCGAGTACGCGTCCTCTGCGTTCAGGTAGTGGACGTCGCCCGTGGCGACGAGCGGAAGGCCCGACTCCTCCGCGAGAGCGACCAGGTCGGGATTGATGCGCAGCTGGTCGTCGACTCCGCCGTTCTGGATCTCGACGTACGTGGAGTCGCGCCCGTAGATCTGCGCGAGTCGGTCGAGGTCCTCCCGGGCGTCCTAGCCCCGGCCCTCGGAGAGCGCTTTCGAGACGCGACCGGAAAGGCATCCAGAGAGTGCGATGAGGCCCCGCCCGTGGCGTTCGAGGAGCTCCCAGTCGACCCGTGGCTTGTAGTAGTACCCCTCGAGGTAGCCGAGAGAGCAGAGCTTGATCAGGTTGGCGTACCCCTCGTTCGTCTCGGCGAGGAGCGTGAGGTGCGCGTAGCCCTTCGTCTGAACCCGACGGTCGTCGGCCACGTAGACCTCGCAGCCGACGATGGGCTTGACTCCGCGCTCGCGAGCCTCCCGATACAGCTCGACGATCCCCGCGAGGGAGCCGTGGTCGGTGAGCGCGACGGCCGGCATCTCGAGCCGTTGCGCCTTCTCGACAAGCGCCGGTATCCGGCACGCCCCGTCGAGGATCGAGTACTCGGAGTGGACGTGCAGATGGACGAACGGCGCGGAGTGAGCCACGGGAGGGCCATCGTACTGCGCAGGTCCGACAGCAGAATTTCTCCCTGCTCGGCCGGAAATCCAGTCGGTTACCCCGTGTCAGGGAGGGCTCTCACTAGGCCGAGCCGGGCTGCCGATAGCGGTCGCATGGCACAGATCGAGACCGATACCGACTTCCTTCGCGACCGCGCGCTCGTGCTCGCGGAGGAGCTCGGCCTCGATCGCAACGGGTGGTACTTCCGGGTTCTCGACGACTCGCGTGGCACCGGGGCGCCCACCGACCTGGGCGTGTTGGTCCGCGCGTACTGGGAGCTCCAGCGCGTTACGGGCCGCAGCGATCTGCGAGAAGACTGGCGTCGACTCGCCGACGCACTCTGGCAGGGCGACGCCGCCTAGCCGCACCCGCCTCGGCCATCGGGCAGACTCGGCGTGCGATGCGTCCGCCTACGTGGATCGAACCCGGACGATTGATCGCCGGACGGCATCCTTGCGCGGCCGGCCCCGAGCGTGCCGCCGAGGCCATGCAGGATGTCCTGACGTCCGGGGTGACGCTCTTCGTCGACCTCACCGAGGAGGGCGAGCTCGAGCCGTACGAGGAGCTCGTGCCTCGTTCTGCGCGGTACCTGCGCTTCCCGATACGCGACTTCACCGTGCCGGATCCTTCGACGTTGACGAGCGTCCTCGACGCGATCGACGCCGAGATCGAGGCAGGTGGCATCCCGTACGTCCACTGCTGGGCAGGGTGCGGCCGCACCGGTGTCGTCGTCGGCTGTTGGCTCGTTCGTCACGGAACGGAGCGAAACGAGGCACTCGACCGGATAGCGCGGACACGGGGTCCCGGATGTCCACAGACCGTCGAGCAACGGCTGGCGATTCTCGACTGGGCATCTGCGACCTGAGCCACGCCAAGTCCCTGAGACGAGTGACCACGGGCATCGCGCTTCCACCGATACGCGTCCTTAGAGATGTCTGCTGCCGCGGCCTCCGCAAGGTTCGGCGCCCCTGGACGAGCCTGGTCCGCGTGGCGTAGTCCCAGGGCGAGCAGATGACCGAGCACGACGAGGGCGTCGAGCTCGCCGAGCGCGTCGACGCGCTTGCCATCTGGATCAAGGAGCTCGACGCGCAGCTTCGCGCCAGCTCGACCGTGGGCGACCCGAAAGCGCTCAAGGAGCTCGCGAAGGCGCTCGAAGCGTGGAACAAGCACGACCCGAAGCTCGAGCAGCGCCTGACGAACCGCGTCGACGTCCTCGCTGACCGTTTCGCCACGCTCGCGGGAACGGTGAACGTGACCGCGACGTCGCTCGCGGGCAAGGACGGAGAGATCGCGAGCCTGCGTCGGGAGCTGGAGGAAGGCACGGCTCGAATCGAGTCGGTCGTCCGAGACCTCCGCCAGGCGGGCGGGTCGGACCTGACGGAGCTACGGAAGACCGTCGCCGAGCTCGCATCCGAGCGGAAGTCGGGGGCGAGCGACTCACGCGTCGACTCCATCTCCGGGGAAGTGGACGTTCTCGCCCAGCGACTCGACACGCTCTCCAAGACGGTCTCGACCACGGCCGCCGGACTCTCCGGGCGGGAGGGCGAGCTCACGACCCTGCGCGCGCAGCTCGAGGAGACGGACGCGAGAGCCGGCACCCTCGTGATCGAGCTCCGGGAGTCGATCGACGCGCTCTCGAGACAGGTCGCCGGTCTGGAAGACAGCTCCGGCAACGCCGCGAGCATCGAGCAGTACGAGAACTACGTCCGCGCCCTGGCGGGACACGTTGAGCACCTCACCGAGAACCTCGACGCCGTCTCGGAGAGCGTGGCGACGGCGACGGAGAGCATCGCCGCCAACGAGCTCGAGCTCGACGCCGTCAGTCGGCGTTTCGAGGCGGCCAGCGCTGACGTGGACGCTCTCATCGCCGAGCTCCAGGCAACGGTCTCCGCGCTTCCGTCGACAGGCACGATCGATCCCGAGGTCGAGGATCGGCTGCAGCTGCTCGGCCAGCGCATCGACGAGGTCACCGGCCAGCTGACCGAGCTCGACGCGACGATGACCGCCCAGCGGCACGAGAACGCGACGTCAGAGGCTGCGATCGAGCACGAGCTCGGCCAGGTCTCACAGCGACTCGCAGACGTCGAGCACGGTCGGGACGCTGCGCTCGCAGCCCTCGATCGCGCGTCCGAGACCTGGGCCGAGGAGCGCAGCTGGGTGCGCGGCCAGCTCGAGCAGCTAGCCGGCGCCGTCGACGATGCGCGAGCCGACGGAACGCTCGAGCCGCGCCTGCAGGATCTGGCAGCGCGGGTCGAGGCCATGGAGGCGGGCCAGGAGTCCGTCAGCGCCGAGGTCGCACGAGCCGCTGCTGCCTGGGACGCAGAGAGAGACTTGCTGAAAGGCGAGCTCGAGCTGCTTGCCGGAGAGTTGAGCGCACTGCCCGCTCCTGTACCTGAGAGCGAGAACGCCGCAACCGTGGAGCGCCTCCACGAGCTCACGCAGCGCCTCGACTCCATCGAACAGGAGAAGGCAGCAGTCGCAATCGAGATCAGCAAGGCGCAGGAGCTGGCAGCGCGGGTCGAGGCGATGGAGGCGGGCCAGGAGTCCGTCAGCGCCGAGGTCGCACGAGCCGCTGCTGCCTGGGACGCCGACAGAGACGAGCTGAGGATCGAGCTCGAGGCACTTGCCGGAGAGGTGAGTGCGCTGCCCGCCCCGGCCGCGAGGTCCGACGGCGAGGACGCCGCGGTCGTCGAGCTCTTCAACGACCTTGCCCAGCGCCTCGACTCCCTCGAGCAGGAGAAGACCGCCGTCGCGACCGAGATCAGCAAGGCGCAGGAGCTTTGGGCAAACGAGATCGGCGCACTCGAAGCCCGGCTCGACACTGTGGCAGCGACGACCCCGGAGTTCGTCGGCGCCCCGAACGCCGACTCCGTCGAGCAGATCAGCGAGCTCGTCCGGCGCCTGGAGGCCGTCGAGGACGAGCGCGAGGCGATGCCGGACACGACAGCTGTTGCCGACGAGCTGCGAGACCTGCGCGTGCTCATGAACGGTCTTCGCATGCGACTCACATCGAGCGAGAAGGAGCTTGCAACGCTGGCGAGCCAGGGTGACATCGCATCGCGCTTCGACGACATCTCCCTGCGCCTTGCATCGCTCGAGCGAGCGAGCATCGCCTTCGCAGCCGCACCCGCCCCTCCTGTTCCCGGCGACGGACGCTTCCGCGTGGAGATGCGTGGGCTCGACCAGCGCATGGAACAGCTCGAGGCAGCAGCGCGCGAGAACCGCGACGCGGTCCTCATGCAGTTCGAGAGACTCGCCTCACGGCTGCAGTGGCGACTTCAACAGCTCGAGCTCGAGAGCACGGACGCCGGCTACTCGACGAAAGCGAGCTCGACGAAGGCGAGCCCGCCGTCGCGAGCGCGCGTCGTCCCGATCAGGAGCGAAGGCTAGGCCTTCACACGTTTGCGGATGAGGCGGCTCGTCGACTACTTCACATGGCGGCTCGGGTCGCGCGGACGGAGCCTCCTCGTCTACCGCATGCTCGCCGGGGCACTCGTCCCCACCGAGCGCCAGAAGCGCTGACGCGCCGCGCTAGCTCGGGTACCGGCTACGTGCGGTAGGCCATCAGGATCGCGTCGAGGTACTCCTCGTCTCGCGAGTAGTGACCCTTGCGGAATCCCTCCTGCTCGAAGCCGAACGCCTCATAGAGAGCGATCGCAGGCTCGTTCCAGGGAAAGACGTGGAGCTCGAGCTTGAGCACACCCGACATTCGCGCCCAGCCGACCGCTTCCTCGAGGAGGCGCTTCCCGATGCCACGCCGCCTGTAGGCGGCGTCGACCATGAGCCCGAGGTCGGCCACGTGGCGGCTCGCCGGGTGCGGGTCGCGAGCAAGGGAGAGGCGGGCGACGAGCCGTCCGTCGTCTTCGGCGACGAAGACGGCCGCATCCGGATGCCTGCGTGCTGCCTTCAGATACCGCCGCTCCTCGGCGACGGATCGCCACGCGTCGGTCGTGAGGATCCAGCCCTCTTTCTCCTGCGCGACCTGCTCGGCGAGCGCAACGAGCGCCGCGGCATCGCCCGGCGCCGCTGGCCGGAACGTGATCACGAAACGACCAGGCCCGCCCCGCCTCGCCGCGGGTCACCTGCGGCACGGAGGGTCCCGTCGGCCGCTCGCTCGACGGCCTGCACGCCTCCGAAGTAGAGGTTGAGGCCGTCCCAGCGGACGAGGTCCCACTTCGGGGGAATGTCCACGACGACGTCGTCACCCCAGCCGCCTTCGAGGTGCAGCGTCGATCCCTCGACGTGGAGTCGTGGTGCCTCGATCGCGTCCGCGACTGGCGTTCCGCCGAGCACACGCCACGCCACCTGGGCGATCGCACCGGCAAGCCGGACCGACCCGGCGCTCCCGATGACGAGCCTCGGTTTGCCGGAGTCGAGCACCACGGTCGGCGTCATCATGCTCGGGAGCCGCTCGCCGGGAGTGCGCTCCCCCGCCCCGATCACGTCGAGCTCCCCCAGCATGTTGTTCAGCTGCGCCCCTCCGCGGAAGACCCCCGAGCCCGAGCCGAGGGTGGAAGACAGAGCCGCACACCGACCCTCGCCGTCGACGACGGATATGTGCGTCGTCCCGGTGAGCGCACCGGGCCACGATCTCTCGTACGCAGCAGCGACGGCTTCGGCCTCCTGCCGAAGTGACCACACGTCGTGCGAGGCGAGCGCCTCGAGGATCTCGAGCACGACGAGACCGCCCCGCGACGGCGATGGCGTCGTGAGCACCGATACACCGAGCAGATCTCGTTGGAGTGGAGCGTGCTCGCGAACGCGGTAGGCGGCAAGATCGTCTGCAAGCTCGGGAACGAGCTCGACCACCGCTCGAGAGCCCACGTCGCGAATCCGTTCGAGGGTGGAAACCAGGTCTTCCGTGGCGACCTTCGCGGGGTCGCCGTAGACGCGCTTGCCCGAGTGGGTTCGCAACAGGATCTCTTCGAGGATCCCGTGGAGGAACACTCGCGGGGCGTCGACTTCGACGCCGCCGGACCGCGCCAGGGCGAGCGCGGGCTCGACGAGATCTGCCCACTCCCAGTCGCAGAACCGCCGGTGAGCCTCCTCGAGCCCGGCAACGAGACCTGGCACCGCGACCGAGCCCTCCCCGACCCGGAACGTCTGAGTGTCCCCGCCCTCGAAATCGACGACGACCTCGTCGATGTCGCCGAACGGCTGCGACGGCGAAGCGAAGAAGCAGTCGAGGACGACGGCTTCGCCTCCAGGCTCGCTCACGAGCAGGAACCCACCACCGGCCGGGCCCGTGAGCGGTCCCTCACAGACCGCGGCGACGAAGGCGGCCGCGATGCACGCGTCCACGGCGTTCCCGCCCCGGCGCAGGACCTCCGCGCCTGCCTCCGCCGTCAGGGGATGGCCGGCCGCGATCGCGCCGCTCTTCGATCTCGGCGCCGGCCTCGAGCCGGACGCTCCCGTAGACATTGGCCCAGACGTTCGCCTAGACATCGGCAGAGAGGCTAATCCGTGCGCGCTCGGAGATCGAGCCGCGCCGTCGGGTCAACCCGAGCGGAGGAAGCTCGGCAGCTCGTCGACGTCGCCCCCGCGCCCCTCGCCGGTCGAGGTGGTGAACGACGGTGCAGCAGCTCGCCTGCGAGACCCCGCGAGGCCCGTTGCGACGACCGTCACCCACACCTGGCCCGTGAGCCGCGAGTCGACGGTGGCTCCGAAGATGATGTTCGTCTCGTCCGTCGCGGTCGCCCGAACGACCTCTGCCGCGTCGTGCACCTCGACGAGCGACAGATCGTCGCCGCCCGCGATGGAGAGAAGGATCCCGCGCGCACCCACGATCTCCGTGTCGATGAGGGGCGAGCCGAGTGCCCGCTCCGCGGCCTCGCGCCCACGCGTCGGGCCGGTCGCGTAGCCGATGCCCATGAGAGCCGTTCCCGCGTCCTGCATGACCGTGCGAACGTCGGCGAAGTCGAGGTTGATCAACCCCGGAGTCGTGATCAGGTCACAGATTCCCTGGACGCCCTGGCGCAGGACGTCGTCGGCGATCTTGAAGGCGTCGATCATCGAGGTGGAGCGGTCGAGCACTTCGAGCAGCCGGTCGTTCGGGATAGAGATGACCGTGTCGCACGCGACGCGCAACTCCTCGAGGCCGTGCTCCGCTGCGGTGCGGCGACGCGTTCCCTCGAACCGGAACGGCGTCGTCACGATCCCGACCGTGAGCGCTCCGAGCTCGCGCGCGATACGAGCGACCACGGGAGCAGCGCCGGTGCCCGTGCCACCGCCCTCGCCCGCGGTCACGAAGACCATGTCGGAGCCACGGAGGATCGCCCGGAGCTCGTCAGCAGCCTCCTCGGCGGCGCGACGACCCACGTCAGGGTCTGCGCCCGAGCCGAGCCCGTGAGTGACGCCTTCTCCGATGTGGATCTTCACGGGTGCGTCCGAGATGGCCAGTGCCTGGACGTCGGTGTTGACGGCGACGAAGTCGACCTGCGAGATGCCCGCGTCCATCATGCGGTGAAGGGCGTTGAGCCCGGCTCCGCCGACGCCGACGACGCGGATGCTCGCGATGTAGGCAGCGCCCTTCGGCGTCGGGACTCGGTTCAGGCGCGGCGCCGGCTCGAGCATCGCCTCGAAATAGCGAGCGGCGGCCCTCGACGCCACCACCTCGGACGGTGGCTCGGCGGGCGCGAGGCGGTACGACCTCGGTGGGGCGCTCCGGCTCCTCGACGAAGTCGTGGACGTGCTCGACGGTCTCCTCGAGAGCGGCCTGCCGACGCCGGTCGTCGACGTGCACTGTCTCGCTCGTCGGAAGCTCGTCCGGGACGGCCGGTTCGTCCGTGCCCTCGAGGCCCTCTTCCTGAGCCCTCTGCGCAGCTTCGGTCCGCTTGAAGAGCTCGGCCAGCGGGCCCTCACGCATGCTCGCGCGCTTCCGCGCCATCGAGAACCTCCTTCGCCAGGTCGCGGTATGCCTGGGCCGCGGGGCCCGAGGGCTCGTAGCGCAGGACGGAGCTCCCCTTCACGGGTGCCTCCGCGTAGCGCACGGTCTTGCGGATTCGGGTCTCGAACACGAGGTCGCCGAAGTGCTCTTCGAGGATCTCGATCGCCTCGCGCGCATGGAGCGTTCGCCCGTCGTACATCGTCGGGACGATCCCTTCGACGCGCACGTCCGGGTTGAGGTTCTCACGCACCATCGCCAGCGTGTTCTCGAGCTGGACGAGCCCTCGCAGCGACAGGTACTCGCACTGGACGGGGACGATGACGCCGTTCGAGGCGACGAACGCGTTGATCGTCAGCAGGCCGAGCGAGGGCGGCGTGTCGAGAAGGATGAAGTCGTACTTGTCGCGCACCTCGACGAGCGCCTTGTCGAGGGCCCGCTCCCGGCCGATGAGCGCAGACAGCGCCAGCTCGGCGCCGGCGAGGTCGATGGACGCGACGGCGATGTCGACCTCCACGGTCTGGATCACGTCCGAGATGGGGACGCGGTGGACCAGGACGTCGAACATCGAGCGCTCGATCGTGTCGGGGTTCATCCCCTGGCTCATCGTGAGGTTGCCCTGCGGGTCGAGATCGATGAGGAGCACTCGCTTTCCGAGCTCACCCAGCGCGACTCCGAGGTTGAGCGTCGTCGTCGTCTTGGCGACGCCGCCCTTCTGGTTCGCGAAGGCGATGACCCGAGCCGTCACTGCGACATCCGGAACTTCGGCGAGCCGCAACTCGGGCCGCGGCACGGGGACGGCCTGCAACCGAGGTGCGACCGGCTCCGACTCGACGTCGGCCGGCGGATCGAGGACAGCTCGCGGCTGCCCGGACCGCAGCCGTATGCGGGAGAGACCCATGACTGCGTCACCTTCCCGTCTCTCCGCGAAACTCCTTCAACGCGGACCACGGTAGCCCACGCGCCTGCTGTCAGTCCTCGCCGTCCCAGTAGTCGAGCTGGTCGCCCAGGCGCGTGACCAGACCGATCCCCCTGAAGAACACCTTGCCGGAGCGCGGGTAGTAGCAAAGGTCGCTCTGGTCCCTCGTGCCGTACATGAGCAGCGACATCCCCGCGTCTCCCCCTCGAAAGGCGTGCGCGACGCCGGTGCCCGCCGGCCGGGCGACCACCGTGCCACGACGGACCGGATGCTCGGCGACGCCGCCGTCCTCCCAGAGCAGGAGCGTCCCGTCGCCCTCGAGCACGACGAAGATCTCCTCTTCCGCCGAGTGGCAGTGGGGCGGCGAGCCGAGCTTCCCCGCCTGCACCTCCGAGTGGCGAAGCCCGGTCCACCTCGAGCCGGCCGCGCGAGCGAGGTCGCGAATGCGACGCCCTACGGTGGCGCCGTCGCGATCCACCGGCTCCACGTCGGCGACGTTGACGATGCTCGCGGGCCGCGGCGAGGGCTCTTCGACCTCGGGCGGCCCGGCCGCCGCTTCGCGCGTCCAGGGATGGTCGTCCTCGGCGCCCACCGGTGCCCAGGTCTCGCCGAGCCACGCGACCCCCGCTCGCGGCAGCCACGTTACGCCCGGCGCATACACGCGCTGTCCGAAGGCGAGGACGTCGAGCCCGTCCGGGCCGGCCCGCAGCGTGTGCGCGTTCTCGAGCGCGAGGTGGACGAGGCAGTCGCCCTCACGGACGTCGTATGCGCTCGGGTCGCCCTCGCCCTCCCACTGAACCGAGATCCCGGAGCCGCCGAGCACGTAGAAGATCTCCTCCTCGGCACCCTCGAGGTGGAGCGGTGTCGACCACATGCCGGGGTCGACCTGGATGCGCTTGACGCCGACCGTCTGCGAGCGTGTCCCGGTGAGCGAGTACCACGTACCGGCGATGTGCCCCTTCTCTCCCCGCCAATTGCGTGCGTCGTCCCAGTGCGCGATCGCCGAGGGTGCGATTCCCGAGTCCGCCATGCGGCGATCCTAGACCGACCTCGAAGGCATGTCAGCGAAAAGCCTGGCGGCGCCTCGGGTCAGGCGGCGCGCCGGCCGCGCGCTGCCGTACCCTCGAACGATCGACGGCAGCCTGATCGTGTCGATCCTCGCGCTCCTCGTCGCCTCCGGCTCGGTAGCGCTCGCGCTCCGCGCGGACCGGCGCGCGAGCCAGGCAGAGGCCCACGGCCGCCGTGCTCATCTCATCGTCGAGTCGCCGGGCGCGAGTAGCGACGTCGCCGGGCTTCTCTTCGACCTCCGCGTTCGCAACGTGGGCTCCGCCGTCGCACGTGATGTGACCGTCTGGCTCGAGGACGAGTCCGGAAGGGTTGCGTCTGCCCCCGCCGGAGGAACGATCGCGGCGCTCAGCCCGGCTCAGGATCCCGTCATGCTCGAGGTGACGGTCTCCGATGCCGCCCTGCCGCCGCCGCCCGTGTCGTTCGGCGTGAGAATGTCGTGGACGGATCTCGCCGGCCGTCACGAACGGGTCGCGTCAGGCATCACCGTCTCGACCTAGTCTGTCGCCGCGTCGCGCTCGAGAGCCGCCTTCAGTCGAGCGACCGCGTGCGATCCGGCATCACCTCCTTCGGAGCGCGACCATGCCTCCGCCTCGCCCAGGAGTTGGCGAAGCTCGTCGAGCTGTCGTACGGGCGGCGCGCCGGCACGCCTGAGCCGGTCGATCCGCTCGAGCCGGTCGAGGATCGCTTGGCTCTCGTCCACGTCCCTTCGACCGTAGCGGCAGGGGTCGTACAGGAGCGCAACGTCTTCTTCAGAGGTGTGCGTCAGACGGCCGCGCGGAGCGGAAGACGCGGCTCGAGGCCGAGCAGCTCCCGATCGAGGTCGTCGACCAGCTCGACCCGCCCGTCCGAGCGGAGCGCCGCGACGAGCGCGCGACGCACCGCGTCGGTCACGGACGGTCCTGCCTCCTCGCCCCTAGCCAGTGCGCTGAGCTCGCCGTGGAGAAGCTCTCGTGCGGATCCGTCCTTCTCGAGGAGCACGGCACAGCGCAGCGGCCAGGTCTCACCGAGGAGAGCCCCGAGCGCTGCGCGCAGCTGCTCTGCGCGGAATGGGTCGTTCTGGAACAGGGAGAGCTCCCAGCGGTCGAGTGCCTCTGCCAACGCCGGATCGCCGTCGGCGTCGCCGAGTGCGGCCAGGATGCTGGCGGCGATCGGCGAGCGGAACGCGTCGAGTCGAGAAGCCTCGCCAGGGGGCTCGGTGGCGGCGATCGGCAGCACCGGCCGGATCCCGAACGGACGCCCGTCCAGGGTCTCGAAGAGCACTGGGCCGGCGGCTAGCGCCGCCGAGGTCGTGAGCCTGATCGCGCTGACTGCGTCTGCAATCTCCGAGGACGCATCGGGTGGGCCTTCGCCCGCGTCGAGGTCCCGACGGAGCTCGAGGACGCACATCCGATCCGGTTCGCGGGCGAAGCCGGCGGGAAGGAGCCCTCTCGACTCGGGCCAATGCGTCGTGAGCTCCTCCGGAAGCGCATGTCGTACTTGCAGACCCGCGGCGAGCTCGACCGAACCTGAGATCGAGAGGCCGACGAGCGGCGCGATCGCCGTGTACCGCCTGTGCTCGCCGAAGAGCGACGCTTCGAGCCGAGCGTACGCACGCTCGAAGGAGTCGTCGTCCCAGTCGAAGCCGCCGCACGACTCCGCGGTCGAGACGAGGAGCCCGAGGAGCACGGTCCGGAAGAGCGCGTCGTCCTCGGTCGCTCCGGGTCCCGCGTGAGCCTGCGCGAAGATCGCGGCCGCCGGCTCGCGTGCGAGCTCCTCGAGCGCGAGACGCGCGTCTTCGCGCCCGCGCAAGAGCGTCTCACGGTCCTCGATGAACGCGCGGACGAGCGGACGCAGCTCGTACAGCGCCGGTCCCTTGCGCTGCACATGCTCCTCGAAGGAGAACGGAAGCTCTGCACCCTCCTCGAGCTCGCGGCCGAGCACGACGAAGGCGCCGAGGGCGAAGCCGCGGAGGAGCGGGTAGAGATGAGGGGCGCGTACGGGCACGAGTCCCGTTACGCGCCCGGGGCCGCCTCTCCTCTACGGACGGAGGACTGCGCGGCGCGGACCGGCGAGGAAACCCGCCTCGACGAGCAGCTCGAGAGCGTCCGACTCGACCACCGGTTCGCCGTCGAACCGCTCCACTGCGAGGCGCTTCGCGCCGCCGCTCCGCACGTGCGCGACCAGCGCATCGAGCGCCGGCCGCAGCCACTCGGCGTCAGGCTCTCGGAGCGGGACGAGCGAGCGGCCGCCACGCTCCACGTAGAGAGCGGCCTCCCCGTCGAGCAGCACGACCCACGCGCCCGCGACGCGCGCGGCGCGAGCACCCGCGCGCCGAGGCCAGGGAAGCGCCGCCCCGTACGGCTGAGCCGGGTCGGCGGCGGCGAGGACGAGAGCCTCGAGGGAGTTTCGACGCCGAGCGGCCTCGCGCAACTCGCGGAGGCGCTCCACTGCCCCCGGAGACGCGAACTGCGCTCCTCCGAGTCCTTCCACGAAGTACCCGCGACGAGCGACCCCGAGTGTCTCGAGCGCCCGGAGCTCACCGTAGACGGCCGCGTATCCGCCCCGGATTCCCTCCGCTCGAACGCCGTCACGCGTGACGATTCCCTGTCTCTCGAGGAGCAGCTCCGCGAGAGCACGGCGGTCGGGTGCCTCCGGCTCCGAGCCGGTCCGTGTGAAGAGCGGAGAGGCGAGAGACCAACGACCCTGCGTCGGAGACGCCACGGTTGCACGCGAACGCGTGAACCGCCGCGTCCTCCGCTCGGGTCGCGGAGCCTCATAGCGGCGACTGGCACGGAGCGGCGCCCAGGAGTCGTTCGTCACCTCGCCCGACCACACGAGATCCCACACGGCAGCGAGCGCATCGACCGGCTCGAGGTCGGTGGCAGCCAGGAGATCCGCCCAGAAGAGCGCTCCCCGCTCGAGCGCCGACCGAACGGCCGTGTGCGCAGGTCCTTCGGGCGGCGCTTCGGCCGCAGGCGACCCGAGAAGGGGGGCATCCTCGCGGAAGTAGAGAGCAACGCGATCGAGACCGGCGCCAGCCCAGACGACCTCGCCCGATGCGCAGAGCGCGTCGAGCTCGGCGGCTCGATACGCCGGCACGCGGCGCGGCAGCACGTCGCTCTCCCAGAGTGCGACCGGAAGCGCGAGCGCCTGGAGGGGAACGAGAGCCTCACGAAGCGTCTGGCGCCGACCGATCCCGTGCCACGACGGCAAGAAGCGCCCGAGCGCTCCCTGCTCCGCCGGCTCGACCTCGCGCCGCAGCACGGCGAGCGTCGCTCGGCGAATGCGACGGAGGACGTCCGGATCACACCACTCGCGCCCGCTGCCCCCGGGCCGCAGCTCGCCGCGAACGAGTCGGTCGGCGGCCTCGAGACGCAGGAGCTCCTTCTCGACTCGCGCAGGATCGAGAGCTAGTCGGGCTGCGGCATCCTCCGTCGTGAACGGCCCGTGTGTCTTTGCAAAGCGAACCAGCAGCCCTCGGAGAGCGTCCGGGACGGCCTCGAGGAACACGTCGGGGAGCCCGCCCGGTGGAACGACCCCGAGCGCGTCGCGATACCCGCCCGCGTCCTCGACTGCGAGCAGGGCCTCCTGGCCCCCAACGCGAGCCCGGATCGCCCGCCTCTCGCGCAGCAGCGTCTCCGTGAAGCCGGGATCGGCCTCATCCGGAAGAAGGTGCCCCGCTCGCCGAAGGAGGTCGTGGAGCTCGTCCGCGTTCCGCGGAACCGGCCGCAGCGAGCGCTCGACGTCCTCGACCGCGCCGGCATCGAGCAGCTCACGCAGCTCCTCGATCCCCATGAGCTCACGGAGCAGCTCGCGGTCGAGCGAGAGCGCTTGCGCCCTCCGCTCTGCGGGCGGCGTGTCGTCCTCGTACATGTACGTGGCCACGTACTCGAAGAGGAGCGACGACGCGAAGGGCGAGGCTGACACGGTCTCGACCTCGACGAGGTCGAGCGAACGCGTCTCGATGCCGCGGAGCACGCGCTCGAGAGCCGGCAGATCGAACACGTCCTGAAGGCATTCCCGATACGTCTCGAGGACGATCGGGAACTGCGGGAACCTGCGCGCGACCTGGAGGAGGTTCTGCGACTTCAGCCGCTGCTGCCAGAGCGGGGTCCGCAGCCCGGGACGGCGGCGTGGGATGAGGAGCGCACGACCCGCGTTCTCCCGGAACCTCGATCCGAAGAGCGCGGACTGCGCGAGCTCGGGAATCAAGAGATCCTCGATCTCGTCCGGGCGAAGCAAGAGATCGCCGGCTGACGGCGGGACATCGGCGTCAGGGAAGTGGAGAGCGATCCCGTCGTCCGACCACAGCGACTGCGCGTCGATGCCGAGCGCGTCGCGCAGCCTCGCCGAGAGCGCGAGAGCCCACGGCGCGTGCACCCGGCCGCCGAACGGCGTGAGGATGCAGACGCGCCAGTCGCCGATCTCGTCGCGGAAGCGCTCGACGACGATCGAGCGGTCGGACGGCACGACACCGGTGGCCGCCTCCTGCTCGCGCAAATACGTCACGAGATTTCGGGCAGCTCGTCGCTCGAGGTGGTATTCGACCGCGAGCCTCTCCTCGGCTTGCTCGTCGTCGAGCGCGACGAGCTCGCGCGTTGCCTTGCCGATGCGCTCACCGAGCTCGGCGGGGCGACCGACGCCCTCCCCCTTCCAGAAGGGTGCGACGCCTGGCACGCCGGGCGCCGGGGACACGAGCACGCGGTCGCGCGTGATCGACTCGATCCGCCAGCTGGAGGCGCCGAGCAGGAAGATCTGCCCCTCGCGGGCCTCGTAGACCATCTCCTCGTCGAGTTCCCCCACGCGTCCTCCGCCGTCGACGAGGTACACGCCGAAGAGACCTCGGTCCGGAATCGTCCCGGCGTTCGTGACGGCAAGCCTGCGGGCGCCGGTCCGACCACGGACGACCCCGCCAACCCGGTCCCAGACGATGCGCGGTCGGAGCTCGGCGAACTCGTCGGACGGATACCGGCCGGCGAGCATGTCGAGGACGTTCTCGAGCGCGGCTCGAGACAGGTCCGCGAACGGGTACGCGCCCCGCACGAGTCGGTGCAGGTCCTCGACCGAGATCTCCTCGTCCGCGCAGATGGCCACGACCTGCTGCGCGACGACGTCGAGCGGGTTCCTCGGGATGTGCGTCTCCTCGATCTCACCCGCCCGCATCGCGCGCGCAACGACGGCCGACTCGAGCAGGTCCGCGCGGAACTTCGGGAAGATCCGCCCCTTCGAGACGGACTCGAGCGTGTGCCCGGCCCGGCCTACGCGCTGCAGGCCGCGCGCGACGGACTTCGGGCTCTCGACCTGCACGACGAGGTCGACCGCGCCCATGTCGATGCCGAGCTCGAGCGATGAGGTAGCGACGAGACACGGGATCCTCCCCGCTTTCAGGAGCTCCTCGATCTGGATCCGCTGCTCGCGCGCGAGCGAGCCGTGGTGTGCACGGGCGAGCTCTTCCCCGGCAAGCTCGTTGAGCCGAAGCGCGAGCCGTTCGGCGAGTCGGCGATTGTTCACGAAGACGATGGTCGAGCGGTGCTCGCGGACGAGCTCGAGGATCGCCGGGTAGATCGACGGCCAGATCGACCGCGACGTCGGCCCGGTTCCGGTCGTGATGAAGCTGCCGTCGACCACGGGCGGCTCGTTCGACGAGATCGTCGCGTCGAGCTCGCGCATGTCCTCGAGGGGGACGACGACCTCGAGATCGAGCTCCTTGCGCCGGCCGGCGTCGACGAGCTCGATGTCGCGGCCCGTCCCGGCGACGAAGCGGCCGATCTCCTCGAGCGGTCTCTGCGTGGCAGATAGACCGATCCGCTGCAGCGGCCCGTCGAGGAGCCGCTCCAAACGCTCCAGGGAGAGTGCGAGGTGCGCTCCGCGCTTGCTGCCCGCAACCGCGTGGACCTCGTCGAGGATGACGGTTTCGATCCCGTGCAGCGTCTCGCGTGCCTGCGAGGTCAGGAGCAGGTAGAGCGACTCCGGAGTCGTGATGAGGATGTCGGGCGGGCTCTTGAGCATCCGCCGGCGCTCGTCGGCAGGCGTGTCGCCGGTGCGCACGCCGACAGTGAGCTTGGAGTCCAGTCCGGCGAGGGGTCCGCGCAGATTGCGCTCGATGTCGTAGTTGAGCGCCTTGAGCGGGGAGACGTAGAGCAGGCGCAGGCCCGCACCAGGCGTCTCGTTCAGCCGATCGATGCCGGTAAGGAACGCGGCGAGAGTCTTGCCGGATCCGGTCGGGGCCTGGATGAGGACGTTCCCACCGCGCGCGATTGCCGGCCAGCCGAGCTCCTGCGCACGCGTCGGCTCGGCAAATGCACGCTCGAACCAGCCCCTCGTCCGTGGTGACAAGACCTCGAGCGCGCCCACCGGGTGAGCGTACAGCTGGAGTCGTATCCTCCGGCGATGCGCGCCGACGTTCTCGTCGTCGGAGGTGGAACCGCAGGTTGCGTGCTCGCAGCCCGCCTCTCCGAGGCGTCGGATCGACACGTGTGCCTCGTCGAAGCCGGGCCGGACTACGGACCGCTCGCAGAAGGCCGCTGGCCGCCGGAGATCCTCGACCCGCGATCGCTCCCGACCACGCACGGCTGGGGTACGGGAGGCGAGGACGGCCGCCCCCTGGGAGGGCGGATCCTCGGCGGCTCATCGGCCGTGAACGGATGCATGGTGCTGGCCGGCTCCCCGGGCGACTACGACGAATGGGGCACCGGCTGGTCTTACGACGGACTTTCATCCGTACCTGGAGCGAGTCACGACGACACTCCGCACGGCGGAGTGGAGCTCGGAGCACCCGACACCGTTCCAGGCGGCGTTCGTCGAGGCCGCCGCGGCCGCAGGGTTTCCGCTCCTCGCGGATCCGAGCGACCCGGCGAGCCCGGTGGGAGTCGCGCCGTCGCCGCGCAACGTCGTCGACGGCATGCGCTGGAACACCGCCCTCGCCTACCTGGAGCAGGCACGAGGACGCCCGAACCTCACCGTCCTCGCCGACACGCTCGTCGACCGCGTTCTCCTCGACGAGTCGACGGCGACGGGCGTCGTGACCGCCGACGGCCGGCGCCTCGATGCGGGAATCGTGATCCTCGCGGCCGGGGCGTACTTCTCCCCGGCGATCCTCCTCCGCAGCGGAATCGGGCCGGAGGACGATCTCCGAGAGCTCGGCATACCGGTTCTCCAGTCACTCCCGGTGGGACAGCGCCTGCTCGACCACTGTGGAACGGACGTCGCCTGGGAGCTCACGGAAGCGGGCCAGATGCAGACGGCTGCGGATGCCGCGGCAACAGGCCTCTTCGAGGCGCACGCCGTCGTCAAGGCAGCAAGCTCATCCTGCGCCCCGGGGAGCTGGGACCTGCAGCTCCTGCCCTGGATCTCCCCCGTCGCGGGCGGCGGGTACAGCGCCAGCGCGATCGTCTTCCACATGAAGCCGCTCTCCTCTGGGCGAGTTCGGCTTCGTTCGACCGACCCGAGCGACCTTCCGGTCGTCGAGCGTGGCTTCCTCTCGCGGGCAGAGGACCTCGCGCCGCTGCTCGAAGGCATCGAGCTCGCCCGCCGCATCGCCGACGTCGATCCCCTTCGAGACTGGGTAGCAGCCGAGCTCGCGCCCGGCGCGACGGACCCCGAGCGCTACGTACGAGACACGATCCGCAACTACTTCCACCCCGCGGGAACGTGCCCGCTCGGCGCCGTGGTCGATACGCACGGCCGCGTGTTCGGCACGGACGGCCTCTACGTCGCCGATGCGTCGGTCATGCCCACGATCCCCCGCGCCAACACGAACCTCACGACCGCGGCGATCGCCGAGAAGCTCGCCGCCGAGCTCGGTTGAGGCTTTGACCGAGTCAGGTCGCTCTTTGACGACGTCGAGCGCGGTCTAGACTCGGACCGTGCCCGACGCGCTTCACTTCACGGGGAACGCGGAAGCCGATGCGCTCATCGCCCGCGATCCACTCGCGCTCCTGATCGGGTTCGCTCTCGATCAACAGGTGACAGTGCCGACGGCGTTCCTCGGACCGCTCAAGCTGGAGCAGCGGCTCGGGCGCCTCGATTCCGCCGAGATCGCACGGATGGATCCCGCCCGGCTCGAGGAGGTCTTCCGGGAGAAGCCGGCGATCCATCGCTTCCCGGGTGCGATGGCTAGGCGGGTCCAGGACCTCTGCGCCTTCGTCGACGAGCGATATCGTGGAGATGCGGCCGCCGTATGGACGCAAGCTGCGGACTCCGAGGACCTTCGCGCCAGGATCGGGGAGCTCCCCGGTTTCGGCGAGATGAAGATCAAGGCACTCGGCTCGGTCCTGGCCAAGCGCTTCGGCGTCGACGGTCGCCCAGGGTCTCGTCCCGGACCATCCCACGCTCGGCGACGTGGACTCGGCTGCGGCTCTCGAGACGTATCAGGCGGAGAAGCGCGCCTATAAGAGCGCCCGTCGAGCGCAAGAACAAGCACCCGCTGAAACGGGAAGATAGCCCGGCCGCCGGCCGCGCGAGGCTACGCGCCTCTCATGAACCCGGCACTCCTCAACGCCCTCGGGCGAGGCGCCAGGCCACTCGAGCGCTGAGCCGGGAGCCACTGTGGAGGAGCCCGTGGCCGTAGACGCGGCCGGCGAAGTGGACGAGAGCGTAGATCGAGCCGAGGACGAGTACGACCGCCAGCGCATGCTCCCAGAGCGGCACGCCGACGAGCGCGCTCCGGGCCGGCAGGACGAGCGGCGCGCTCAGCGGGAACACCGTGAGGACGGTCGCAAGTGCTCCGTCCGCGTTCGCCGCGACTGCGATGTAGCCGGCGAAGTAGGCGGCGAGGAGCGTGTACGTCACGGGCTGCCCCGCGGTCTCCGCGCTCTGCTGTCTCGAGGCGAGCGCGCCCGCGGCTGCGTAGGCGACGGCGTACAGGGCGAAGCCGAGCACAAACCAGGGGATGACGAGCGCCAGGCTGCCGCCGAGCCCGGACGGCGCATCGTAGGCGCCGGCGGCGAGCAAGACGGCCGCCAAGCCGGCGATCAGCGCGAGCTGCACGAGTCCGACCAGCCCGATTCCGATCACCTTGCCGGCGAGCAGGTAGCGCGGGTGAGTCGTCGAGAGGATCAACTCGACGACGCGATTGCTCTTCTCCTCGACGACGCCCGTGACCACCCATTGGCCGTAGACGGCGAGGGACATGAGTAGGAGCAGCGAGCCCACGTAGGCGACCACGGTCGCGGCGTCGGCGGCCTTCTCGTCAGGGGGATAGAGCGTCGCCGTCGTCAACTCGGGTGCCGCCGGCAGATGCTGACGGAGCGCGCGCACCGCGGTGTCCGCGATCGCCGTGGCTTGCACGCCGACGTTCGATCGGAAGAGGAGACGGTCGGAGGACAGAAGCACCAGCGCGTCGATCTTGTCTGCTTCGAGCGCCTGCCGTCCGGCTGCCGGCGATGCAACCACGCGCAGCCGCACGTTCGCGTCGAAGGGTTCCGCCGCCCGTTGGAGCGCGGTGGCCAGGCCGTGCGGCGCCGGTGCTATCACGCCGATGCTGTACGTGGTCTCCTTCGAGAGCGCCCCATTCAACGCGGTCGACGCGCCGACGAGCACGAGCATGATCAGCGTCGAGATCAGGAAGACGCGGCTGCGCAGGCGCTCGCGGATCTCGCGCTGGGCGACGAGTGCAATCGCACGCCGCCCGCTCATTTCCCGACCAGCTCCAGGAAGAGCTCTGCGAGCGAAGGCGGCCCGTAGCTGAACGCGACGACGTGGGCAGTTCGCTCAGCAGCAGCGAGGACACGCTCCGGGTCGACATCGTTGCGCGCCCGAAGGCGCAGGTCGCCGTTGTGGCGCTCGACAAGCTCGACGCCGGCAATCTCAGGCCGCCACTCTGGCGGCGCGCCCTCGAGCTGCAGCTCGATCCGCCGCTGCTGTGAGGCGCGTCTCAGAGCCTCTATGTCGCCAGTAGCAACGATGCGGCCACGGTCGATGATCGCGACCTCCTCGCAGATGTCCTCGACGAGTTCGAGTTGATGGCTCGAGAAGAGCACGGCGGCGCCACGCGCGGCTTCGCTCCGCAGCACCTCGGCAAGCGTCTGCACCGCAACCGGATCAAGTCCAGCAAACGGCTCGTCGAGGACGAGCAGCTCCGGCTTGTGGAGCAGCGCAGCCGCGAGCTGCGCACGCTGCTGGTTGCCGTGCGAGAGCGCCTCGACCTTCGCATCGGCGCGATCGGCGATGCCGAGCCGGTCGAGCCAATCCGATGCCGCCTCGTACGCCGCGCCCGCCTTCAGCCCGTGCAGACACGCAAAGTAGGAGAGCTGCTCACCAACCCGCATCCGCGGATACATGCCTCGCTCCTCCGGCATATAGCCGAATCGCAGTCGCTCTGAAAGCCCGATCGGCCGCTCGTCCCAGAGCGCTTCGCCGGCGTCCGGCTCCACGAGTCCGAAGATCGTGCGCATCGCCGTCGTCTTCCCGGCCCCGTTCGGCCCCAGGAAGCCGAGCATCCGCCCCCGACCGACCGAGAACGTGCAGTCATCGAGAGCCTGCACTGGGCCGAATCGCTTGCAAACGCCTTCAAGACTCAACATGGCTGGTCACGCCTCGCCTGGCGACGAGGAGGGCATCGTCTACGAGAAGCACGACGACCCTCGTGAGTACATTGCCAGCCTCCCATCCGCCGAACCGGCCGTTATCGGGCCGGCCCCCGATCCGCTTGCATGGAACTACTGACGCCCAGCACCGCCAAAGCGAACCGTCGACAATGCCCCGTGAGATGAACCTGGTCGCGGGCCAAGAGGCGGAGAAGCGAGGCTACAAGAGCGCCCGTCGAGAGCAAGAACGAGCAGCTGAGCCGGCCGAAAGATGGCGCCATCTGAGCGCTAGGCGCGAGCATGCTTCGCCGCGCACCGATGCGCCTACGCGCGGCCTGATCGCGCTTCCGTCCGGAACCGCGCCGTATTGCGCCACGGAGGCACGCTTTCGCCCGCGCCTCGCCGGCGCGCCACTACATCCGCCGCCCCTTACGGCGAGACCATCGATGCAGTGCCGACGCGCGGCTCGACGCCCGTGAGGCGTTCGATCGCATCCGCAGCGGCTGCCGGGCCGCCCGCAGCAGCGAACGCGGCAGCGATGCGCTCCGCGCCCGAGCGGAGCTCGACGGCGTGCCGGACGGCGCCTCGAAGTCGATCCGCGCTGAGCTTGCGCGCCGGCAGCCGGACGCCAGCGCGTGCCACTTCGACGCGACGGGCAACCTCGGGCTGATCCCGCCCGAACGGCACTGCGACCACCGGGACGCCGTGCGCCAGCGCCTTCTGGGTGATACCCATGCCCGCATGGCAGACGACACAGGCCGCTCGTTCGAGCAGCGGCGTGTGGGGGAGGTAGCGTTCGAGTCGAACGTTGGCCGGCGTAATTAGCCCTGTAGGGTCGACATCGGCCGTCGTGACGACCACCTCGTATGGCTCGGCCGCAAGCGCCTCGTTCACGACCTCGATCAGGCGGCGGTCGTTCTGAAAGAGCGTCGAGCAGGTGACCACGACCAACGGGTACCTGAGCTCCTCGAGCCACGCGGGGGCCACGGCCTCGGGCTCCCACAGCCCCGGCCCGACGAGGCGAAGCTTCGTCGGCCAGTCCGAGCGTGGGTACTCGAACGGCTCTGCCGTGTAGGCGAGCACTACCGTGGCCGCGAGGTACACGTCGTCGATTGTCCGCACAGGCCGCAGGCCCAGCTCCGCACGGAGTGGGTTCACGTGCGAGGCGATGATTCGCTCGAGCGTTCCGAGCGTGAGCCGCTTCGCCACACGGTCGCGCAGGCGGCCGATGAGGTCACGACGAGGAGCAAGCCCGAGCCCGAACGGGGGCGCGTCGGCCGACGGCAGTGGAACGGGCGACACGATCGAGAACGCCCAGGGCAGCCCTGACGCCTCAGCGGCGACAGCGGCGCCCCAGGCTCCCTCGTCAACGAACAGGACGTCGGGCCGCTCGGCCTCGATGGCCTGCTGTAGGTCTCGGAGCTGGAAGGGCGCCCGCTCGCCGAATTGGCCGAGCCCTGAGCTCAGGGCACCGAAGCGCGTTCGTGCCCGCCAGTCGTCGGGCTCGAAGCGCTCGATCTCGCGCCTCAGCGGACGCGCATCGAGTCCGGCCGCACGCATCCGCTCGACGTCGTCGATCCCGCATCGGACCGCGACTCGATGTCCGCGCCCCGCGAGCTCTGCGAGCGTCGGCACAAGCGGATACAACCTGCCCGGCACCGCATCGACGTAGGCCAGAAAGACGGCCATGACTGCCTATGCCGCCGCGCGCGTCCGTTCGGCGGAAGCGGATGCCCGCTCACTCTCGAGCAGCTCGAGGATCCGATCCGTACTCTCCCGGATCGCGCTGATGTTGCGAAACATCCACTTGGGTGGGGCGTCTTCCGGCATACGCTCGATCACCTTCTCGAAGTCGAAGCTGCCACAACGCGAGGCGCAGCGTCTGGCGAGCAGCCCACCGCCGATGACGAGCCCGGCACCGATCAATAGCTTCTTCATCCTTTACACCTCCTTACTTCCGTGGGCGCGGTCATCGCTCCCCCGTGCTCCCCGCCGCTGCACCCGAGGCCGCGAGGGGCGCCTCTTTTCTTGAACCCGCTGCGGTCAGGAACCCGGACTCGAACTCGTGCCCGAGGCGGTAGGCCTGTTGCAGGTAGGCGCGTCGAGTCGCGTCGTCAACGGCTCCGACCGCGTAGAAGTAGACGTGCTCGACGGTGTCGATTCCGGGATAGCGAAAGCCGAAGTCGTCGATCAGCCGCTCGATCGCCGCTCCACAACCGGACTCGCGATAGTCGCGCTCCTGGAAGAACGTCGGAGTCATGATCAGCGCCTTCTTGTGCTTCAGCAGTGGCATCCGACCGCTGAGATCTCCGTGGAGCCAGCCGTCTGCAGTCATCGTGTAGACGAAGCCGTAAGTGAATACCCGCTCGACCCAGCCTCGCAGCATGGCCGGGAAGTTCATCCAGAAGATCGGCGCAATGAAGGCCAGCCCGTCTGCTGCAGCCACCTTCTCCTGCTGCTCGAGCACGTCCTTCGGCCGCTGCTTTGCGACCACCTCGAGGAGCTCAGGCAGGCCCTTGTCGCGTAGCCAGCGCTTGGCGACCCGCCTTCGGATCGGCCCGCCGCTAGCGATCATGCTCTCCCTCAGCTCACTCTCGTTGAACAACTCGCGCGGGACCGACTCGTGCGCGAAGAAGGAGTAGTCATCGCGGCCGAAGACCGGATTGAACTTGATCGCATAGAGATCGACGACCTCGCTCTCGTGCCCCGCGTCCTCGAGACCTCGGGTGAACTGCTCGAGCACCGCATGACAGTACGAGGTCGGATTGGGATGGGCGTACACGGTAAGCACCCTCACTGCCCTCACCGTCCTTCAGGTAGACGTCTATCTGGAGAATCCGCCGTCCCCCATACGGCGCCATCGGGGTGCGCTGCCGAGCGGCTGCGGATCAATACCGACTTTCCACGGGCGCATTCGCTTGCGCCTAACCCCACACGACGAAGGTTCGGTCGACTCAGCCGCCTGTACCGGCGACCGAAGCCGCGGGCGGTGGAGCAGCTATGCCTTCGCGTCGGCGCGCTTCCGGCCAGTAGAGGCGGTGGCGGAGCCAGAGAGCGACGTAGACGAGGCCCACGAGGACCGGGACCTCGATGAGCGGGCCAACGACCCCCGCGAGGGCTTGGCCGGAGGTAGCGCCGAACACACCAACTGCGACCGCAATTGCGAGCTCGAAGTCGTTCGAGGCGACAGTGAACGAGAGGGCGGCCGTCTGCGGGTAGGGGAAGCCCAGCACGCGGCCGGACGCGAAGCCGGCGACCCACATGAGACCGAAGTAGACGAGCAGCGGCACGGCAATCAAGGCGACGTCGAAGGGCGCGGCGGTGATCTCAGCGCCCTGGATCGCAAACAGCAGCACGATCGTGAACAGCAGCCCGTAGAGCGTCAAGGGGGCGATCCGCGGGATGAAGCGCTGCTCGTACCAATCGCGGCCGCGCCGACGGATGCCGATCCGGCGCGTAAGGAATCCCGCCGCGAGCGGTATGCCGAGGAAGATCAGCACCGTGCGGGCGACCTCCCAGATCCCGACCTCGAAGCCCTGGGTGTTGAAGCCGAGCCACCCGGGAAGGGTCGTCAAGTAGAAGTAGCCGAGGAGCGCGTACGCGACCACCTGGAAGAGCGCGTTGAAGACGACGAGTACCGCCGCCCGCTCGCGGTCGCCGAGCGCGATGTCGTTCCACACGAGCACCATGGCGATGCAACGCGCGAGCCCGACGATGATCACCCCCGTCCGGTAGGCCGGTTGGTCGGCGAGGAAGATCCAGGCGAGCGCGAACATCAGCGCCGGCCCCACGACCCATGACAGGAGCAGCGCAGTGCCGAAGAAGCGCCAGTTACCGACCCCGTCGTCGCTCATGCGGCCGATGTCCTCGTACCGGACCTTCGCCAGCACCGGGTACATCATCAGCAGCAGCCCCGCGGCAATCGGCAGCGACACCGTCCCGACCTGCAGCCGGTCGAGCTGGTCGTTCAACCCGGAAACGAGCGCGCCGAGGACGAGCCCGCCCGCCATCGCGAGCCCGATCCAGAGCGGAAGGAAGCGGTCGAGCCTGGAGAGCTTGGTGAGCACCGCCGCCTCGGACGGCGGAGGTCCCACCGCAGGGGGCCGGTCACTCGTTGTCTCAGTCGCACTCATCGCCGTCGATCTCGACCGCCTCGCCGAGCAGGTCGCCGGCGAGCTCGTGCAGCTCGGCGAGCCGCTCGCGGCTCGCCCAGTAGCACGTGCGCAGCCCTTCGATCTCGCCCACGACCAAACCAGCATCCTTGAGCACCTTCAGGTGCTGGGAGACGGTGGCCTGAGCAAGCGGCAGCTCGTCTACGAGCTGCCCGCAGTAGCAGGCATCCCGGGCGAGAAGCAAGCGCAGAATCCGAACACGGGCTGGGTGGCCGAGCGCCTTGGCGAGCAAAGCCAGGTGCTCATCGCGCCCAACGATCGATAGAGCATCCGCGGTGGCGTTCATCGGGCAGCCGCGGAGTGGTGGCGGCGCGCAGCCACGATACCGGCCGGGACGCCGCGCAGCGGCTTCACGTGCGGGATCGTGTGCGGACAACCGAAGGTCGTGGCTCCGACCCGGTACTCACTCGCCTCGATCAAGTGATCGAGGCAAAGCCCGACACTGCAGTGCTGACACAGACCAACCGCTGGCACGGTGTCGTTCGCTCTTGCACATTCGAAGCAGTTCATCGCGAACCCCCTGGGAAGTTGATCGCCGATCGCAGATGAACGATCACCCCAGCAGACACTTAGGGCATCCGTACTTCGACGACGAACACTCGGGGTTTCTACGTGACCGCGGAGCAGACGTACGTCATCGCCGCTTTACCCAGTCGGGCCGGCATCCCCAACGAAGGATCGCCCTGTTCTCGGAAGCACGCCAGAGATCAGCGCTCGTTGGCGATTGCGACGGGAGCCCGCCGCCCACCGTTTCTAACAACACCCGACGACGCGGCCGCCCAACCGCGACACTCGAACGTAGCCTATGGCTGTGGACTTGGTCATTACCGGTGCCTCCAAATCATCATGACGGGCGACCCGGTAGTCCCGGAAGCGGGCCTACAAGGCATCGCTGCGAACGAGCTGAGCAAGACCGCGAGTCGCCCCGCGATCGAGCTCACGCTCCTGAGCGACGGCGGCCAGTCGCCCTTCGCAATCGCCCGCGAGACCGCAGCGTTCATCGCCGGTGCCGCGAAGCGCCTCGACCTCGCGCTGTACGACGTCCGCTTCGAGACCGATGCGGGCGCGCTCGTCCTCGCCTCCCTCCTTGCAGCCCATCAGCGCGGCGTTGTAATCCGGTTTCTCTACAACGTCGACCACCCTGGCCCGATCCCGGTGCCGCCACCGCCCGAGACCGCTCCGGTCGTCATCGAGGCATTACCCGTCGAGACGAAGCCGGTCCCGGGAATCCCCGACCTCATGCATCACAAGTTCGCGGTACGGGACGAGACCGACCTCTGGACGGGCTCGACGAACTGGACCGAGGACGCGTGGAGCAAGCAGGAGAATGTGATCGTCCGCGTGTACGGAGCGCCGACCCTCGCGCACGCGTTCGGGCTCGAGTTCGACGCGCTCTGGAGCCGCCCGCAGGTCGAGGGCTCGGGTCGCGTGCAGCCGCGCCCGGTGAGCGTCGGCGACGCCGAGGTCCGGCCCTGGTTCGCCCCGGGCTTCGGTGAGGCGCTCTCGCACCGGATCGCCAAGCACATCGGACGAGCCCGAGGTCGGGTCCGCATCGCGTCGCCCGTACTCACGTCAGGGCCTATCCTCGGCACGCTGGTCGAGGTGGTCAACGAAGGGCGCTGCGACGTGGCGGGGGTCGTCGACGACACGCAGGTGGACGAGGTCTTCCACCAGTGGGAGACGAACGGGGTCAGCGCCTGGAAGATCCCGCTTCTCCAGACCGTTCTCACCCGAGCAGAATTCTCGGGCAAGACCTCGACGCCGTGGTCGCCCGAGGCCGTGCACGACTACATGCACGCGAAGGTCGTCGTCGCGGACGACACCGCGTTCGTCGGGAGCTTCAATCTCTCTCGTTCGGGCGAGCGCAACGCGGAGAACGTCCTCGAGATCCGAGACGCTGCCATCGCCGACACGCTCGCCGCCTACATCGACGAGATCCGCGCGCGATACCCGAGAGCGACGCCGCCGCAGTCTGTCGGTACCACGACGCGCACGTAAGGGGCGCGATGCAGCGGGCGGAGCGATCCGAACGAAATGCTTACCGCCGCGTCACAGACTGCTCAACGAACGGAAACGCCTTCATGACTGACTTCGCCCGTACTCGACGAACGGGGGTGAAGCGGTGAAGGGATTCCTACTGATCACGGCCGGAGGAGCGCTGATCGCCGCTCTGTTCGGAACGGTCGCGCTTGCAGGCAAGGTTGCGACGCCAGGCGTGGGCGCAGGCATCACGCGGGTCGACCTCCTCGGCGTGAACTTCGTCGAGAACTGCCTGTACAGCCATCAAGCACCCGACGATCCGATCGTCTCCCCCGACAGGCCAGGTGCATCGCACGTGCACACGTTCGTCGGCAACCGTACGACGAGCGCGTTCTCGACCTACGGGTCGTTGCGCGCGGGCGGAACGTCCTGCGAGCGAGCAGACGACACCGCTGCGTACTGGGTCCCGCTGCTCTACCAGGGGACGACTGCGATCCCTCCGCGAGGTGCGACGATCTACTACCGGCGGGGAACGATCGCCCGGGTGGTGCCGTTCCCGGACAACCTGAGGATGATCGCCGGTGACGCGAAGGCGACCTCGCCACAGAGCATGCGCGTGACGTTCTGGAGCTGTGGGGTCGCGAGCGGCGTGCTCCCCTCGAGCACCGTGCCCACGTGCCCGCAGACGCGCGGCTCGTTCCTACGGCTGCACATCCGGTTCCCGAGCTGCTGGGACGGCCGTCACCTCGACAGCGCCGACCACAAGAGTCACATGGCGTACGCGACGGGCCGCGGCTGCCCGTCGACGTATCCGATCTCGGTTCCCGCGATCACCCAGATCTACCGCTACCCGACACGCGGGGGCGAGGGCTTCTCGCTTGCTTCCGGCGGTCAGTTCAGCGCTCACGCTGACTTCCTCAACGCGTGGAAGCCGGAGGCCCTCAGGACGCTCGTCGATGAATGCCTGAACGCGCTCGTCCACTGCGGACGAGGCAGGTAGAACGGCGACCACCAGTGGGCTTGGGCCGGACCGGCGGTGCGGTCACAGGCCCAGGACGAGGCGCCGGCGGGCCGCACCGCCGGCGCCTCGGCGCAGCTCGCGCCAACTCGAGACGTGAGCTTGCGCCAAGTATCACGACCTCCGTGGATTCGCGTGTCGTCTACAGGACGCCGGCGAGCAGGAAGGCGCGCGACTCCTTCAGCATCTCTCGCGCGATCACGAGGCGCTGGATCTCGTTCGTGCCCTCGTAGATCTGGGTGATCTTGGCGTCGCGCATCATGCGCTCGACCGGGTACTCCTTGACGTAGCCGTACCCACCGAGAACCTGTACCGCCTCGGTCGTGACCTCCATCGCCGTGTCGGTGCAGTAGAGCTTCGCCATCGCGGAAGCCTTCGTCAGCTCGGCGTCGTCGGCGCCCTCGTCGACCATGCGGCCGAAGCGGTAGAGGAGCCCTCTCGCCGCCTCGCAGCTCGTCTCCATGTCCGCAAGCTTTCCGGCAATCAGCTGATGGTCGGCAATTGCCTTCCCCATCGTCTCCCGCGTCCTCGCATACTCGAGCGCGTAGTCCGTGGCCCCCTGCGCGATGCCGAGCCCCTGAGCCGCGACTCCGGGACGCGATCGATCGAGCACCCTCATCGCGATCCTGAACCCCTCGCCCTCCTCGCCCAGAAGGTTCGAAGCCGGGATCCTCGCGCCGTCGAAGGTGAGCTCACCGGTCGTCGAGCCGGCGATGCCCATCTTCGGCTCGAGGCGGGCGACCTCGAAGCCCGGGACATCCGACTCGACCATGAATGCCGAGATCCCGGAGTGACCGGCTTCCGGATCGGTCTTGGCGAAGACCGTGTAGAAGCCGGCGACGGAGGCGTTGGTGATGAACCGCTTCGAGCCGTCGAGGACGTACTCGTCGCCGTCTCGGCGCGCCGTCGTGCGCATCGCGGCGGAGTCCGAGCCCGACCCGGCCTCGGTCAGGGCGTACGCGGCGAGCACCTCACCCGAGGCGAGGCCCGGCAGGAACCGCTGCTTCTGCTCGTCGGTTCCTGTGAGCTTGAGCGCGAGCGAGCCGAGCTCCTGCGCAGCGAGGATCAGACCGCTCGTCGCACAGACCTTGGAGACCTCCTCGATCGCGACGAGCGAGAGCAGCGTGCCGGTCCCCGTCCCGCCGTGCTCCTCGGGGTAGAAGAGCCCGAAGATCCCGTGCTCGCGGTAGAGCTCGACCACGTCCCAGGGAAACTCGTGGGAGGCGTCGATCTCCGCTGCGCGCGGTGCGATGCGGTCACGGGCGAGCGTCCGTACGAGCTCCCGGATCTCGAGCTGCTCATCGGTCAGCGGCTCCCACGCCACGGCCGGAGTGTAGTGCGGTCGGCACGCGGAAACCGTCTCTCAGCCTACGGAAGCTGCAGACTGCTCCGATGCGACGCGGAGCGGCAGGTGGTGCCGTAGCGGCCTTCGCGGTGGTCGCCGGCCCGGGCGTGATCGCGGGCCTCTCCGACGACGATCCGGCGGGGATCACCACCTACTCGATCCTCGGAGCCGACTACGGATATCAGCTCCTCTGGGTCCTCGCGCTCTCCACAGTCGCCTTGATCGCGTTCCACGAGCTCGGAGCGCGAATGGGGATCCGGACCGGCCGTGGTCTCATGCTTCTCATCCGCGACCGCTTCGGCGGCCGCATCGCGGTCGCCGCGCTCGTCACGCTCGTCGTCGCCAACGTGGGAACGACCTGCGCGGAGCTCGCCGGCATCGCCGCGAGCCTCGAGCTCGTCGACGTCCCACCCTGGGTGTCCGTCCCCATCGCTGCAGTGGGGGTCACCGCCGTGGTCATCTTCGAGCCCTTCGAACGTCTCGAGCACGTGCTCCTGGCGCTCTCCTCGGTCTTCGTCGCGTACATCGGCGCAGGCCTGCTCGCGCACCCGGACTGGAGCGAGGTCGCGCATGGCCTGGTGGTCCCGAGCATGCCGCTCGACAAGCAGGCCGCGCTCGTCGCGACCGCCACCGTGGGGACGACGCTGGCGCCGTGGGGGCTCGCGTTCATCCAGTCGTATGCCGTGGACAAGCGGCTTTCGAGACGCGATCTCCCGAGCGAGCGAGTTGACGTCCTCGTCGGCTCGATCGCGACCGGAGTCATTGGCGCGTTCGTGGTCATCGCGTGCGCGGCCACACTTCATCCGCAGGGGATTACCGTCGAGGACGCGACCGACGCAGCGAAGGCGCTCGAGCCACTCGTCGGCGGCGCGTCGACACTGCTCTTCGGCGTAGGCCTCCTCGGCGCCGGGTTGCTCGCGGCAGCGGTCGTCCCGCTCTCGACCTCGTACTCGGTTTCCGAGACGTTCGGTCGCGAGCCCCACCTGGACGAGCGGCCCCGGCAGGATCCGCGCTTCTACGGCACGTTCTGCCTCGTGATGGCCGCTGCCGCACTGATCGTGATGATCCCGGGAGCGCCGCTCGTCGACATCCTCTTCCTGACGCAGGCGCTCAACGCGATCCTCCTGCTTCCGCTACTCCTCCTGATGCTCGTGCTCGCTCGGGACCGAGAGCTCCTGGGCGATGGCGTCAGCCGTGGAACCTGGTGGTTCCTCGAGCTCGTCGGGGCAGCCATCGTGGTCTGTGCGGTCGCGACGCTCGCCGTTCTCTCGATCACCTGACCCTGACTGACGTCCAGAGCTCGGCCATCGCGAACCGGACGGGTTCTACCCCTGAGGCTTCTGGCAGACGGCCTCGATGTTGTTGCCGTCCGCGTCGTGCACGAACGCCGCGTAGTAGCTCTCGTGGTAGTGAGGGCGAAGACCCGGAGGGCCGTTGTCCGTGCCACCCGCTGCGATCGCCGCCGCATAGAACGCGTCCACGGTCGCGTGGTCCTGGCACTTCAAGGCAACGTGTGCCGCGCCGACGGGATCGCGGCGGACGACGCCGAGATCCATCCCGTTGGCGTCGCCGAACCCCATGTAGTCACCCACCTCGAACGCGAGTGAGTAGCCGAGTGGCTCGAGCGCGGCTGAGTAGAACTGCTTGGCGGCTTCGAAGTCGCTGACATTCACTGCGGTGTGATCGATCATCGCCCCTCCTTCGAGCGTCGTTACGGACGCCGTGCATGATGGTCGAAGACGTCCGTATCCGCCACGCGGGCACGGTCGATGACAGGCGTCGCGCTTACGGCGATCGAGGAGCTACGCGGCGAGCTCTTGGCTTGCTGCCCCGGTCTCGATCGGATTGTCGACCGGGTTCTTGCTCCACTCGAACCAGCCGCCGTCGTAGACCGCGACTCGCTTCCAGCCCATGAGATACGCGTAGAACCAGGTCTCGCTCGCTCGCCAGCCCGTCCCGCAGTAGAAGGCGACCCACTTGTCCGGGGTGATCCCGGCTTCCCGCCAGTTGGCCGCGATCTCCGGGTAGGCGCGCATCGTGTTGTCGACCGTGCGGTAGTGCTGCATGTGGTACGCGTCGGAGCCGCAGTTGCCCCAGACGTCGCCGGCGATCCGGCCCGCCGGGCCGATGTAGTTGTAACCGCTGACCTTGCCGATGTGCTCGTTCCACGTCCGTACGCTGACGAGAGCGGCGCCTTCCGGATCGCTCAGGATCTGCTTCGCCTCCTTGAGGTCGACGATCACCTCGGCATGTCGTGGAATCCGGGCGCCGAACGACGACACCGGAGAGGGTGTGCGCTGGATCGTCTCGAGCGGGTACCCGGTGCGCACCCAACGGTCGTAGCCGCCGTCGAGCATGCGGATGTCCTCGACTCCGCAGTAATGGAGGATCAGCGCAGCGCGCGCCGCCGCGATCTGGCCCGCGCGCCGGCCCGGCCACTTCTCGTTGGCGCGGCCCTCCGTATCACGTCCGTAGAGAACGACGGTCGTGTCCTTCGTGATGCCGAGCATGCCCATGGCCGCGCTCAGCTCCTCGGGCGAGCGGCGGTTCCAGTCGATCGGGTTCTCGAGCCAGTTGGTGTCGAGGTAGAAGGCCCCGGGAATGTGGTCTTCCTCGTACTCCTCCGGAACCCCGAAGTTGACGTGGAAAAGCCGGAATCGCCGAGCGGGAGGCGCCTCCGGTCGGCGACCCTCGAGGACCTGCTGAAGCCATTCCGGGTGAACGAGCTTGTCGTAGTTCGGCAGACGTTCGACCGGAAGGCGCTCGGAGCCGGCCCAGCCGGTCCAGTGGTGCCTGTACGTCCTGACGCGCGAGCGGCCGAGCTCGGAGAGCCGAGCCGCGACCGCCTGCACGTCATCCGCGCCATCGCCGTAGAGGACGATCTCGCGGTCGGGGAGGATGCCTTTCGCGAAGAGCAGCGACTCGATGTCGTCGTCGCCGAGCAGATCGAGCCATGCCTGCGGAAACACGACGGCGCCGGGAACGTGACCGCCCCGCGCCTCTCGATGTAGCCGCCAACCGTTGAACGCGGTGAGACCGCGCACGTCGACGATGGTGAGCTCCGGGTCGGTGAGTCGCCGGCGAAGCTCGCCTGTCCCGATGATCGACTCTGCCCCACTCCGAACGCGTGCTTGCTGCGTCACCGACACCCCACACCCCCTCCACTGAGCATTACTTCCCTTCGAGAAGTATCGAAACTATTCCAATTGAAGTGGACAGTCAAGAGTGAGTGCTCCTCGGGGCCGCCGCTACAGTCGCCGCGCATGATTCTCGAGAACGGCGTGATTCGCACGATGGACCCGGTGCTGCCGACGGTGCGAGCCCTTGCGATCGCGGGCAATCGCGTCGCGGGAGGCGTCGGCACCCACGAGACAGCCTTGCCGAGCCCGGACGTCGTCGACCTCCGCGGTCGTTGCGTGCTGCCCGGCTTCACCGACTCGCACGTCCACTTCCCGACCTGGTCGCTGGCCCAGCGCGACGTCCGGCTCGAAGGGGTCGCGTCGCTCGAGGAAGCGCTCCAGCGCGTCCGATCTCACCCGCACGAAGGGAGCTGGATTCGCGGCACCGGCTGGCGGTCGGCGTCGTGGGAGCATCAGCCGACGAAGGAATCGCTCGACGAGGTGACCGGGTCGACTCCTGCCGCGCTCTGGTCGAAGGACTACCACTCGCTCTGGCTCAACTCGACGGCCCTCGCCCTTGCGAATGGCGAGCTCCAGGTCGACGGCGGCGTCGTCGAGCGGGACGAGGACGGAGACCCGACCGGAGTTCTCCGAGAGGAGTCCGCTTGGCAGTTCCGAGCCCATTTCGCGCCGGTGCCCGAAGACGAGTGGGTCGCGGCGACGAGAGAGGGCCTGCGCATCGCGGCGAGCCGCGGCGTGGTCGCGATCCACGACAAGGACGGGTGGCTCGGCGCGCCGGGGATCTTCCAGCGCATCGCGGACAGCGACGGGCTCACACTCAGAGTCTGGCAGTCGATCCCTCACGAGCGACTTTCCGAGGTGAAGGCGCTCGGTCTGCACTCGGGGATCGGCGACGACTTCCTTCGCCTCGGCTACCTGAAGGCGTTCATGGATGGGACGCTCGGCTCGCAGACGGCCTGGATGCTCGACGGCTCGGGCGTCCGGATCACGAGCGGCGAGGAGCTCGCGGAGATCATCCGCCGCGGAGCTCGGGCCGGCTGGCCGGTTGGCGTCCACGCGATCGGGGACCGCGCCAATCGCGAGGCGCTCGACGCCTTCGAGGCGACGCGTGACGAGTGGGCCCCGAGAGGGCTCCGCCAGCGAATCGAGCATGCCCAGTGCCTCGCACCGGAGGACGTCGCTCGGTTCGCCGAGATCGGCGTCGCGTGCTCCGTCCAGTTCACCCACGCGCCCTCGGACCGTGACCTTGCCGACCGGTTCTGGGGCGACCGCACGGAGAGCGCATACGCATTCCGTTCCCTCTGGGACTCCGGAGCACTCGTCGCGAACGGCTCGGATGCACCCGTCGAGGAGCTCGACCCGCTGGCCGGGATACGAGCGGGCGTTCTCCGCACCATCGACGAGCGTCCGGCCTGGCATCCGGAGCAGACACTGAGCATCGAGCAGGTACTGCAGGCGACGATCGTCAACCCCGCACGGCTGAGCGGGGACGAGCACGTGCGCGGGAAGCTCCTGCCCGGGTACCTGGCCGACCTCGTCGTGCTCAACCGAGACCCGCTCGAGTGCCCACCCGACGAGCTCGAGTCGGTCGAAGTGGTGGCGACGATGGTCGGCGGGCGCTGGGTGCACAAAGCGCCGCCGTGGGACTGACCGCGGCACGTCGATACGACCGCCGCTGACGGCTCTTTACGGCGCCAGAACGCCTGGGTGAGCACCGAGTCGTACAATCAGGTCGTGGCTTCGCGCACGATGCTCCCCATCCACGCGGCGCCGACCTGCTCCGTCGCCGGCGCAGCGGAGATCGTCGGCTCGAAGTGGACGGTGCTCATCGTCCACGATCTCTCGGAGGGGCCGCGTCGCTTCACCGAGCTCGAGCGCTCGTGCGAGGGGATCAGCCCGCGGACGCTCGCGGAACGGCTTCGCTGGCTCGAGACCGAGGAGATCGTCGCGCGCCAGAGCTACCCGGAATCGCCCCCACGCGTGGAGTACGCGTTGACGGAGAAGGGCAGGGCCCTCCTTCCGATCGTGCACGAGATGCGTCGCTTCGGCCACGACTGGCTCGGCTGCGGTGTCCACGACACCTCGGCCCCTTGACCCGGCTAGCCGGTCAGCGCCTTCGCCAGAACCCGATCGCGAAGTCGTGTGGGCAGGCGCTCGATCGCCGCGCGTATCCGCGCATCGCGCCCGACGACATAGCGCGCCTTGGGGCGCCCGGCGCTGAGTGCGTGCTCGACGACCTTCGCGACGTCGTCGGGATCAGCGCCGGGGCCGCGCGAGAGCGCGACCTTGCGGAAGCTCGCCACCGCGGGCGCGTAGAGCTCGTCAACGTCCGGAGCGAAGCCCGCTCGCAGCTCCTCGGCTCGCGTGGCTCCCTTCTGCCAGATCGCCGTCGCGATGCTGGCCGGCTCGATGATCGACACCGCGACTCCCCAAGGACGAAGCTCGACTCGCAGCGAGTCCGCTACGGCCTCGAGGGCGTGCTTCGATGCGGCATACGGCCCGAGAAACGGAAGCGCACTCCGACCGCCGATGGATCCCATGAGCACGATCCGCCCCCGCGATCGCCGGAGCGCCGGAAGAAACGCCTGCGTCACGGCCACTTGGCCGACGACGTTCACCTCGAGCTGCCTGCGAAGCTCGTCGAGCGGAACGAGCTCGAGCGGGGCCGCAATCGCGATTCCGGCGTTGTCGACGAGCCCGTCGAGCGTTCCACCGACACGCTCGGCCGCTGAGCTGACGTCCGCCGGGCTGGTGACGTCGAGAGTCAACGGCTCGATGCCGCGCTCGCGCAACGAGTCCGCGGCCTCGGCCGTTCGTACACCGCCGTACACACGCCACCCCGTCCGAGCGAGCCGAACGGCGCACGCCTCGCCGATCCCGGACGAGGCGCCGGTGATGAGCACCGTGCGCTTCACGCCGTCAGTCGGCAAGGCCCTTCGCGCGTAGCTCGGCGACCGCATCCTCTGACTTCTCGAGCTGCGCGAGCCCCATTCCTTCGAGAACCCTCGGAGTCTTGGTGAACTGGATGTCCCGATAGTCGACGACCTGCCAGTGGTTGCCGGAGGGGTCCAGAAAGTCGTTCGGGCCGACCATGCGAGCGCCCGCCTC
This sequence comes from uncultured Actinomycetes bacterium, assembly GCA_963734825.1. Classification (GTDB taxonomy): domain Bacteria; phylum Actinomycetota; class Thermoleophilia; order Gaiellales; family Gaiellaceae; genus GMQP-bins7. Next base: position 296,384 of record CAVTIQ010000008.1, read on the forward strand.
GCGGGCACGCTCGAGAGCCTCCCCCGCGTCGTCGACCACGAGCCCTATGTGGCCGGCGGTCACGGGCTCGCCGCCGACCGACTCGAGGGCGACGAACTGATCGCCCAGATCGACGAACGCCATGCGCCCCCCGCGCCCTCGAAGCTGGACGTCGTCGAAGATCCGCTCGAGGAACTCGAGCATCTCGTCGATGTCGCCGACCTCGACGGCAATGTGGTTGATCCCGACGAGCCGAGGCACGCGGGCCACATTAGCCGCGCGCAAGCGCGCTACGCACGGGGCTGGTCGGTGCTACGGACCTACGACAGGCTCGGCCCAGACGGTGGCGAGCTCGATGACGGTCGCGGTCGCTGCCGCCATGTCCTGAACGCTCGCCCACTCCCGCACCGAGTGGTACTCCTGCCCGCCCGTGAAGAGATTCGGAGTCGGCAGGCCGCGCGAGGAGAGCACCGCCCCGTCCGTTCCCCCGCGGGTGATCGCGAGACTCGGCTCGACGCCTGCGCGGCGGATCGCCTCGAGCGCCGCCTCGACGACGCGGGGGTTCTCCTCGATGAAGGGCTTCATGTTCCGGTACGAGTCGCGGACCTCGACGTCGACCCGCGCGCGTGGGTGGCGCACCACCACGTCGTCGGCCAGCTTGCGCAGGAGCTCGATGTGCTCTTCGAGCAACGCATCGTCGTGGTCGCGGGCGATGAAGTCGACGATCGCCTCCTCCGCGTTCCCCGATATGCGGTGCGGGTGGACGTACCCCTGCCGCCCCTCCGTCGTCTCGGGCGAGAGCTCGCCGGCAGGCAACGACATCACGAGCTCGGACGCGAGCTTGACTGCGTTCACGAGCTTCCCCTTCGCCGTCCCGGGATGCACCGAGAGCCCCCGGATCGTCACGCGCATCGACTTCGCCGAGAAGGTCTCGACCTCGAGCTCGCCGACCCCGGAGCCGTCGAGCGTGTACGCGACGTCGGCATCGAACGCCTCGAGATCGAAGTCCTCGGCGCCGCGCCCGACCTCCTCGTCCACCGTGAATGCCACGCGCACGGGTGCACGCGGCCGCTCGGGGTGTCGTACCAGGTAGGCGACCGCAGTCATGATCTCGGCGATTCCGGCCTTGTCGTCAGCACCGAGGAGTGTCGTGCCGTCACTCGTGACGATGTCGTGGCCGACGCGTTCTGCGAGCGCCGGAAGCTCGGCCGGGTCGAGTACCTGCCGCGCGTCTCCCGGAAGCGCGATCGCCTGACCACCCCAGGCGCGATGCACGATCGGCTGGACGTTCGCTCCGTTCACGTCCGGCGTCGTATCGACGTGAGCGATGAGGCCGACGGCGGGTGCGCGCTCGTCTCCAGGGAGGCTCGCGAAGACCGTCGAGCCGGCGTCCAGGTGCGCGTTTGCGAGCCCGAGCTCGCGGAGCTCCTCGACGAGGATCCGGGAGAGATCGAGTTGCTTCGGAGTGCTCGGCCGCTCGCTTACCCGGTACGCGCCCTGGGTGTCGACCCGGACGTAGCGGAGGAAGCGATCGAGGACCTCCTCCGCGAGCTCCACCGCGAGCTCGCCCGCGACCTGCGGGCTAGCCAAGCTGCCCGAGCCCGCGGAAGACCTCACGCATGGTCTCGACCCCCATCGCGAGTGCCTCCTCCGGGACGTTCTCGTTCGGTGCGTGCACGTTGCACTCCGACTCGACGCCGAACCCGGTGGCGAAGGTCGGGTACCCCCGCGCGACGAGGCCCGCGTAGATCGGGAGCGTGCCTCCGGAGCGCACGAACAGCGGCGGTGCTCCGACGACGCGCTCGAACGCGCTCGCTGCCAGTTGGACAGCCGGTGCATCGGTTCGCGTGACGGCGGGCCGCGCGGAGTTCCGAAGCTCGATCTCGAGCTCCGCCCCGGAGGGCAGTGCATCACGAACGAGCTGCTCGAACACGGCACGGATCTCGTCCGGTTCCTGCCCGGGCGCAAGCCGGATCGAGACATTGGCGCGCGCCTCGACCGGAAGCACCGTCTTGACGAGGTCCGGCGAGCCGCTGGCAAAGCCATTCACGTCGAGCGCGGTATCCGCGAACGTGCGGACGTAGAACGCGTCAGCCGCGCCCGGCGCGATGGGTACGGCACCGTAGTGCTCGAGCTGCTCCGCGCCCTGCGGGAGACCGGCCCACGCGTTCAGCTCTTCCTCCGTGGGCGGAGTGATGCCGGCGCGGAGTGGCCCTGGGAGATATCCGTCGGCACGCGGGAGAACGGCGGCCAGCGCTGTCATGAGCGCGTGCGAGGCGTTGAGCGCCGCGGCCCCGAACATCCCCGAGTGCATGTCCGTCGTCCCGGTCCGGACCCGTAGGTGGAAGTACAGCATCCCGCGAACACCGACGTAGAAGGTGGGCTGGCCGCGACGGGCCATGGCGCCGTCGAGGATGAGGGCGGCGTCCGCGCCCCGCTCGTCCTGCGCGACCCACTCCACGATCGAGTCGCCGCCGACTTCCTCCTCGCCGTCGAACGCGAGGCGAACGTTCACCGGCAGCTCGCCGGCCTCGGCCAGCTGTCGTGCCGCTTCGACGAGTACGAAGAGGTTCCCCTTGTCGTCCGCGACCCCACGTGCGTAGAGCCGTCCGTCGCGAGCGGTCAGCTCGAACGGCGGGGACTCCCACAGGTCCAGCGGGTCAGGTGGCTGGACGTCGAAGTGCGCGTAGCAGAGCACCGTGGGCGCGGATTCGGGGTCCGCAGAGGCACGGATCTCGCCGATCACGAGCGGCCTCCCGCCGTTCCAGGGAGCTGCTTCGGCTTCTCCACCGGCTGCTCGGATGCGGGCCGCGACCCAGTCGGCGGCAGTGACGATGTCGCCCGCGTGCGCCGCGTCGGCGCTCACGGACGGTATGGCGATCAGCTCGGCGAGTTGCGAGCGGAGCTCGTCGGACGACGGCGGCACGGCCGCGAGTCTAGTCAGAGCACGACGAGTGCCGAGTCCGAACCCGAGCCGGAGCCAGCGTGTTCCTGGCGTCGCAGGGGCGGCGCTCGCAAGGGAGCCAAGGGCGCGGCGCGCAGGACAGTACGTCTGGTACGGACAAGCGGCGCGCCCGCGGGATCGCGCCGCGAGCGGCGTCCCTGCGGCGTCAGGCGACGTCGCGGACGCGCTGGGCGTCAGCGAGCGCCCGCAGCTTCTTCAGGCCCTGGTGCTCGATCTGGCGGATGCGCTCGCGCGTCACGTTGAACGCCCGCCCGACCTCGTCGAGCGTTCGAGGCTGTTGGCCGTCGAGTCCGTAGCGCAGCTCGAGCACGCGCCGCTCTCGCTCCGAGAGAGCCCCGAGGATCGAGCGCAGCGCCTCGCGCTGCATCGCCGTCTCCGCGAGCTCGTCGGGTAGCGGAGCGCTCTCGTCGGCGAGGAAGTGCCCGAACTCGGACTCGTCGTCGTCGCCGACCGGCTTCTCGAGCGAGACCGGAGTCTGTGCGCTTCGCCGGATTTGCTCGACCTCGTCGCACGACATGTCGAGCTCGAGCGCGATCTCGTCGGTCGTCGGCTCGCGCCCGCGTTCGGCACGCAGCTTGCGCTCCGAGCGGAGGATGCGATTCAGCTTCTCGACGACGTGAACTGGCATACGGATCGTCCGGCCCTTGTCCGCGATCGCGCGGGCGACGGCCTGCCGGATCCACCAGGTCGCATACGTCGAGAACTTGAAGCCCTTGCGATAGTCGAACTTCTCGGCGGCGCGGACGAGCCCGATCGTGCCTTCCTGGATCAGGTCGAGGAAGGGCAGGCCCTGGTTCCGGTAGCGCTTGGCGATCGACACGACGAGCCGGAGATTGGCCTCGACCATCGCCTGCTTCGCGTCGTGGTCGCCGCGCTCGATGCGTTTCGCGAGCTCGACTTCCTGCGCCGCCGTGAGGAGCGGCACCTTGCCGATGTCCTTGAGGAAGAGCTGGAGCGCGTCGGTCGTGATCTCGCCCTGGGCGGCTTCGACCTCGGGCTCGCCATCCGCCTCGTCGGCCCGCACGACCTCGATCTGCGCTTCGTCGAGAGCCGCGTAGAACTCGTCCAGCTGACCGGCATCGAGGCCGAGCTCATCGAGCGCGACCGCGATCTCGTCGGCATCAAGCCGTCCGGACTGCTGACCGCTCTCGAGCAGGCGCTGCGCTTCGTCCGTCTGTAGCACCTCTTCGATCGGCGCTCGACGTGCCCTGCTCTCTGGTTCGGTCGCGGCCAACCGCCCCCCTTCGTCGCTCGGCGGTCACACGGTAGTCACGACAGCGGCCAACGTCAAAGAAACCCCCAAGAGGTGCCTGACTCCATCGTTCGCACGGAGCGAGGCGCCTCACGCACCATGGGTGAGCCGCGTCGCGTCCTCGAGGCGACACCGGGGGCAACGTCCGGCCTCGAACGTTCCTCGCGCGAGCGTCACGAACGCGCGCGCTTGATGGTCTCCAGGTAGCGGGCCGCCTCGCGCGCGAGCGGTGAGCCGGGCTCTGTTCGCGAGGCAAGCCGGAACTGGCGTGTCGCCATGTCGACACGCCCCGTCCAGAGCAGCAGGACTCCGAGATGGAACCGCACGGTCGGCTCCCGCGGAAACGTCCTGGTGAGGGGCCCGAGCTGGCCGAATGCGAGCTCCGGGTGCTCCTTGTCGAACGCTCCGACGGCGGCCGCGACGAGCGCCTCGACGTCGTTCGGCGCGAGCTTGGCAGCTCGCTTGAACGCCTGCGCGGCCGAGACGGGCCGCCCGACGCGCTGGAGGCCGACGCCGTAGAGGAGCCACTCCCGGGCGCCGCCGCTCTCGGCGCGCCGACGCAGCGCGCCGAGCTGCCGGGCTGCCGGAAGACGTGTCACCGCCGCAGGCGCCGAGAACGACGGCACGAATGCAGGCAGCCCACGCGGAAGATTCGAGAACAGGAGGTTTCCCGCAAGGATCGCGTACGGGGAGTCCGGCTCTCCGTCGGCCACGGCACGCCAGGCAGTCAGCGGATCGCCCCTACCGGCCCAGAACCGAGCAAGACCGAGGTGGAACTGCACGACCGCGCTCTGGGGATAGAGCTTCGCGAGCTGTTCGAGCCGGTCGAGGCTCCCTTCCGGCCAGGACGCGAACGCGAGCCCCACCTTCGCTTCGAGCGAGTCGTGGCGCGCGAAGAGCGCTCGGGCCGCCTCGATCTCCCCCTTGGCGTACAGAGACTGGCCGCGCGCAAGATCACGCGCCTCGGGGTCGGACCGGAACCCGAGCACGAACGACAGGGGTGGCCGCCCAGGACGTGGCTTCACCACGGTCGTCGGTGCGTTCCCTGATCCGTCCCCGGCCGAGACCACCGCAACGGCAACGACGGCAACGGCCGCCGTCGAAGCGAGCGCAACGAAGGCGACGATGCGTCGGCGCGCGGACACCGGACGAAGATAGCCGCGACGGGAGGATTCGATTGCCCTTGCGGAAGGGCGGGAGCACGAAGCTATAGTTCGGAAAGTAATGGCCGGCTACCGAGAGTTGCTCGCGCGCGTCAAGGAGGAGATCGAGGAGATCTCCTCTGTCGAGGCGCACGAACGGCTCCATTCTCCGGCCGCTCCGCTCTTCGTCGACGTTCGCGAGTCGGACGAGTGGGACGAGGGTCACATCCCCGGAGCGGTGTACACGGGCCGCGGACGGCTCGAGCAGCGAATCGAGGGCCTCGTCCCCGACAAGACACGTCAGCTCGTCGTCTACTGCTCGGCCGGGTCGCGCTCGGCATTCGCCGTCAAGGTGCTCGAGGAGATGGGATACGAGGACGTCGTCAATCTCGCCGGCGGCTTCTCCGACTGGAAGCGAAACGGCTACGAGATCACGATTCCGCGCGCGCTCACGCCCGAGCAGCGCTCCCGGTACAGCCGTCACCTCCTCATCCCCGAGGTCGGCGAGGAAGGACAGCAGCGCCTGCTCGACGCGCGCGTCCTCCTGGTCGGTGCCGGTGGGCTCGGCTCGCCGGCGTCGCTGTACCTCGCCGCCGCGGGAGTGGGAACGCTCGGAATCGTCGACGCGGACATCGTGGACGAGTCGAACCTCCAGCGCCAGATCGTCCACTCGACCGATCGGCTCGGCGAGCCGAAGGTGCTCTCGGCGAAGCGCACGCTCGAGGGGCTCAACCCCGACGTCCGCGTGAAGACGTTCGAGGAGCGGCTCACGTCCGAGAACGTCGAGCGGATCCTGGCCGAAGGCTGGGACGTGATCGTCGACGGCGCGGACAACTTCCCCACGCGCTATCTCGTGAACGACGCGTCCGTATGGCACGGCATCCCGGTCGTCCACGGCTCGATCTACCGCTTCGAGGGTCAGGTCACCCTGTTCGCTCCGAACCACGGGCCCTGCTATCGGTGCCTCTTCCCGCAGCCCCCGCCTCCTGAGCTCGCCCCGAGCTGCGCGGAGGGCGGCGTCCTCGGCGTCCTCCCGGGAATCATCGGGTCGATCCAGGCGAACGAGGTGCTGAAGCTCATCCTGGAGCGCGGAGACACGCTCGCGGGGCGGCTGCTCCTCTTCGACGCGCTGGGAACCACTCTCGACGAGGTGACCGTGCGCAGGGACCCGGACTGCCCGGTCTGCGGCGAGAGCCCCACGATCACCGAGTACATCGACTACGTCGAGTTCTGCAACGCGCCTGCGGTATACGACGCGTGACTCGCGTTCGCATCCCGCCGACGCTCCGGGCCGAGGTCGGCGGCGCCAGAGAGCTCGAGGCGACCGGCGACACCGTCGGCGACGTCATCGAGGACCTCGTCGAGCGCTACCCGTCGCTGCGCTCACAGCTCTTCCGCAACGGGGACATCGGCACCTTCGTCAACGTCTACCTCGGCGGCGAGGACGTCCGGACGCTCGAAGGTCTCGAGACGCCCGTCGACGGAAGCTCGACCGTCATCCTCCTCCCCGCCATGGCGGGAGGCGCGCCTCAGTAGACGACGAGCCGGTCCCGGTGGACCGCCTCGAGACCACGGGAGCGACGGGAGATCTCGTCGCGCGCGGCACCCGCGATGCCCTTTGCGAACACGACGCCGCCCGGAGCGACGAGCTCGACCGCGTCCCCTGCCTCGAAGCTGCCGTCGCACGAGACGACGCCCACGGCGAGCAGGCTCTTACCGTCCTCTGCGACCGCTCGCCGGGCACCCTCGTCGACATGGAGCCTCCCAGCCACCGGCTTTCCGAAGCGGAGCCAGAGCTTGTAGGCGGGCACCGCCTGTTCGGCTGCCGAGAACCGCGTCCCGCGCGGCTCCCCGGCGAGTATCGGGCCGAGCACGGAGCTCCCGGCTCCGGCGGCGATGACGCTCGGAATCCCTGCCGCCGCCGCCATCTCTGCGGCCAGCACCTTGCTCTGCATCCCGCCGCGGCCGAGTGCAGACGCCTTCGTGAGGACGGCGTCGCGCGCCTGCGCGCCGTCGCCCACGAGCTCGGCGCCTGGCGTGCCGGGTGCCCGCGTGTAGACGCCGTCGACCTCCGTCAGGAGCACCAGCAGCCGGGCGCGGAGAAGCACCGCAACCTGGGCGGCCAGCGCGTCGTTGTCACCGAAGGTGATCTCGTCGGTCGCCGTTGCGTCGTTCTCGTTGACGATCGGAACCGCGCCGAGCGCGAACAGCGCCCGGAAGGCATTCCGCGCGTTCACGTACGTGGCCCGGTCGGCGACGTCCGTAGAGGTGAGGAGGACCTGGGCGGCCTCGAGGCCCTCGGCTCCGAGCGCCTGCTCCCAGGTCCGTTGGAGACGCGCCTGCCCGAGCGCGGATGCAGCCTGCAGCTTCGGAAGGCTCCGCGGGCGGCGATCGAGGCCGATTCGGTGCAATCCCAGGGCGATTGCGCCCGACGAGACGACGCAGACGGGCGTCCCCGCGCGAACGAGCTCGGCGATCTCGGCCGCCCGTGCCCGGAGTACTCCGCGACGAGCACGGCCGCCCGTCCCCACGATGAGGCTCGAGCCGAACTTGACGACGACTGGGTCGCTCACCGGCGCTGCGTGCCGTCGCCGACGACCCGGTACTGGCGCAGCCAGAGATCTCTGTAGGTGACAGGGCCGCGCGGCCCCGGCGTCCAGTCGACGTTGATGCCCGTCTCCGGAGCGCCTGTGAGCTCGAAGCCGTCCGTGAACCGCGTCGACGCGTGCCAGTACGCGGCCGTGCCCCGGTAGCCGTCGAGGAAGGCCTCGGCTGCGACGGCATCGTCGGTGACGATCCCGGCCGCCAGCCCGGACGTCTCCTCGTTGGCGACTCGGAGCGCATCGTCGATTCCGTCGACGAGCGCGATCGTCACCGTCGCGACTCGGTCCGGATCGCTGGCCCACTCATGGCCGAGCGGCCGATCGAGCGGGAGCGCTCCCTCGACGTCGCCGCGCACCTCGAGACCTCGCGCCGCAAAGAGCTCGAGGAGCCGAGGCACGAGCTCCTCCGCCTCGCGGTCGACGAGGGCGAGGTTGAGCCGGTTGCAGACGCCGAGCCGGTCGAGGCTGTCCTCGGCGAGAGCGACGGCACGCTCGCCGGAGGCGGCGGAGTGGACATAGAGCACGCCACCACCTTCGGCGTGGGCCAGTGTCCGGACCCCGCTCTCGGCTGCGAGACGGGCGAGCGCAGCGGTCGTCTCGCCGCTCCCGCGGAGAATCACGAGCGGAATCCGTTTCGGCAGCGAAACCAGAGCCCGTGCGCCCTCCCGGTCGCCAGAGCGGACGAGCCCGACGGCTCCGGGCGGCAGGCCCGCCGCCTCGAGGGCCGGACGCAGGATCTCGTCGACGAGGACGGTCACGGTTCCGAGTGCGGCTGCGCCGGTCCGCAGCACCGCCGTATTGAGGCTCTTCAGGAGCTGGCCTGCGACGTCGAGTGCCACGTTGGGACGAGCCTCGAAGTTGGCACCCACCGTCCCGATGGGAATGCGCCGCTCGGTGACCTGGAGACCGTTCTCGAGCGTCCACGAGCCGGCGTCTCGCTCGAGTGGATCGACTTCCGCCATCGCCTCGACCTGCCGCGCAAGGCTCTCGACTCGCTGCTCGTCCAGCCGCAACCGGTCGAGCGTTCCCTCGTCGAGCCGACCCGTCGCGGCCGCCACATCGGCTGCGTTCGCTGCGAGTATCGCCACCGCGCGCTCGCGCGCGAGAGCCGCCGCGCCGCGGAGCGCCTCCGCGACGGCGTCGTCGCGCAAGAAGCGCGTGGCTCGGTTGGCCTCGGAGGCCTCGTGCTCGATCTGATCGCGAATCGTCACCCGCGTCTCATACTGTCAGCCGCAGTCGGCTTCGTCGCGACGGCAACCGCGCGCGTCGCCGGTACGCTCGTGCGCGTGACGCCGGTCGCAGGCTCTCTGCTCGATCTCATCGGCTCGACGCCGCTCGTCGAGTTGAAGCGAATGGCCCCGCACGAGTCCGTTCGCCTGTACGCGAAGCTCGAGGGCCAGAACCCGACGGGCTCGATCAAAGACCGGATCGCGCTGGCGATGATCGACGCCGCCGAAGCCTCCGGCGAGCTCGAACCGGGACGGCGACTGCTCGAGCCGACGAGCGGCAACACGGGAATCTCGCTCGCGCTCGTCGCACGCATTCGTGGGTATCACCTCACCTGCGTCATGCCGGCGAACGTCACGGAGGAGCGCCGTCGCCTGCTCCGCCTCTACGGCGCCGAGATCGTCGACTCCCCGTCCGAGGAAGGCTCGAACGGGGCGGTCAGGCTTGCGCTCGAGCTGTCGGAGCGCGACGGGTCGTACTTCATGCCGTTCCAGTACGCGAACGAGGCCAACCCGCGCGCGCACTACGAAGGCACCGGCGCAGAGATCGCGGCCGAGCTCGACCGCGTCGACGTGCTCGTCGCCGGTCTCGGGACCGGAGGGACGCTGATGGGCGTGGGGAAGCGGCTCCGCGAGACGTTCCCGGACGTCGTCGTCGCTGCCGCCGAGCCACTCCCCGGCGATCCGGTGATGGGCCTCCGCTCGCTGGAGGACGGCTACGTGCCGCCGATCCTCGACGTCTCCAAGCTCGACCGGAAGCTCCTCGTCTCCAACGAGGATGCCGTCGCCGGGCTCCGCGCGCTCCTCGAGCGCGAAGGGATCTTCGGTGGCGTCTCGTCCGGTGCGGTCGTGCATGCGGCCGAGCGCGTCGCCGCGGAGCTCGACGAGGGCGTCGTCGTCTGCGTGCTGGCAGACGGCGGCTGGAAGTACCTGTCGGCGGACTTCTGGGAGACCGACGACGTCGAGACGGCGATGGAGCGCTCGGTCTGGTGGTAGTGCCGGCCGCGGTCAGGGAGGCGCTCGTACGACACGCCGAGGCCGAGCGGCCGAATGAGGCGTGCGGCCTCGTCGTCCTCCGGGACGGGGTTGCCGACCGCTACGTGGAGGGCCGCAACACCGCCGCGTCGCCGTATCGGTTCGAGCTCGACGTCGACCCGGAGACCTGGTTCCTCGAGGACGAGGGGTACGAGCTCGCGGTGTTCCACTCGCATCTCTCGGCGCCGCCACGCCCGTCCCGGACGGACGTCGAGAACGTCGGGCTCTGGGCCGGCCGTCCGTACCTCATCTACACGGTTCGTACGGGCGAGCTCGCAGCCTGGCGGATCGAAGACGGCTCGATCGAGCCGCTCTTGCTCGAGAGCGCCGCCCACACGGAGTAATCGCCCGGGACTACGACGCGGCGGTCGAGAGACCCGACGCCTCGATCGCGCGTCGGGCGAGCGCGTCGTCGTCAGGTCCGGGAAGGCCGCTCACGCCAGTCGCACCGACACGCTGCCCGCTCTCGAAGGCGGCGACACCACCCTGGAAGAACGTGAAGAACGGATCGAAGCTCGCACGCTCTGCCGCATCCTCGCGCGCCTTCGCCGCGAGCTCGGCTGTGGACAGGGCATCACTCCGCGCAGCGGTATACGCCTTGCGCTGGGCGTTGAGGCGCGTGTCGGGAGCCGCACCGTCCATCGTCGCCGAGGCGACCACTTCGCCGTGGTCGTCCGAGACGAAGACCGAGACGGGTGACTTCGCGTTCTCGATGACGAAGCTCACGATCGCCAGCGCGTGCTCGAGTCTCACGAACGCCATCCTGACACCGATAGGCTCACTCGCGCGGGGCCACTGATCACCATGCGAGCGATCGTCATCGAGGAGCCGAACGCCGTCGTCCTGCAGGACGTCGAGACGCCGACGCCCGGAGCCGGCGAGGCCCGCGTTCGCAGCGTGGTCGCCGGGGTCTGCCGCACGGATCTCGACATCCTGAGCGGCGCGCTCGACCCGCGTTGGGTTCACTTCCCGGTCATTCCGGGCCACGAGTGGAGCGGAGTCGTCGATGCGGTCGGAGATGGCGTGACCGGCCTGGAGCCGGGCCAGCGCGTCGTGTGCGAGGGGAACATCGGCTGCATGAGCTGCCCCCGCTGTCGCGCCGGCGACACGCACCTGTGCGAGCGCTACGACGCCGTTGGGTTCACGCGCGGCGGCGGGTGGGGCGAGTTCGTCGTGGTCCCGGCGCGGGTCCTGCACACGCTGCCCGACCACGTGTCCTTCGAGGCGGCCGCGCTCGTCGAGCCGGGCTCGTGCGTCGTCAAGGCGCTCGGGCGTGCGCGGATCGAGCCGGCCGAGACCGTCGGGATCGTCGGAGTCGGCGCAATGGGCGCTCTCGCGATCCGTATCGCCCGCCTCCGCTCGCCGGCCGCGATCATCGCGTACGGGCTGCGCGACGAAGAGCTGGAGCTGGCGCTCGCTCTCGGTGCAGATGCCGTGGTGAACGTCGGACAGGGCGACGCAGAGGACGAGACGCGGCGACTCGTCGGCGGCGGTCTCGATGTCGTCGTGGAGACGGCCGGGGCCGTCGCAGCCGTCGAGCTCTCGACTCGACTCGTACGCGAGGGCGGACGCGTCGTCCTCCTCGGGATCGCCGGTCAGGGCCACGAGTTGCTCCTCCCCGCCGACCGGATCGCGCTGCGCGACCTGTCGCTCTTCGGAAGCGTCAGCTACACGGCCGCGGCGTGGGCTCACATGGTCGCGCTGCTCCGTGAAGACCTCGTCGATCTGAATCCCATCGTCACGCACCGGTTCCCGCTCGAACGGTTCGAAGACGCATTCGCGCTGATGGACGACCGCCGCGGGGTGGTCGCGAGGATCGTGCTCGAGCACGCGCGCTGATGCAGATCGCAAGCGTCACGACCGCCGTCCTGGAGGCGAACTACGACTGGACGATCGTCCGCGTCGAGAGTGACGAAGGCGTCGTCGGCTGGGGCGAGGCCTTCTGCGCGCCGGGCCTCTCGCAGACGATCCGCGAGCTCGCCCCGCTGGTCGAGGGTCGCGATGCCCGACACGTCGAGCCGCTCGTGCGGACGCTCCATCTCGCCACAGCCCACGCATCAGGCGGTAGCACCGTCCTCCATGCGATCTCGGGCATCGAGGCCGCACTCTGGGATCTGGCGGCGCGCTCGCTCGAGGTGCCGCTCTGGCAGCTCCTCGGCGGGTGCTTTCGGGACCGCGTCCGCATCTACGCCGACTGCCACGCCGGCGAGGCCCTGACGAGCTACAGCGCGGTTCTCGTGTCGCGGGAGCTTCCGTGGATGGAGTCTCACTCCGGCGAGCTCGGTGGCGCCGAGCAGGAGGTGCACTGGGCGCCGGCGGAGACAGCTGACGTGTACACGCCCGAGGCGTACGCGTCGCGTGCTGTCGAGATGGCCGACCGTGGCTTCACTGCGCTCAAGTTCGACCTCGACTTGCCGCTCTTACCCGGTGAGGATCTGTATGCGCGAACCATCTCGGCGGCACAGATGGAGAGGCAGATTGCACTCGCGGAAGCCACGGTCACGGCGGTTGCAGGTCGAGCCGACGTCGCGTTCGACCTCCACTGGCGCTACGCGCCTGCCGATGCGCTTCGGCTCGCTTGCGCGCTCGAGCACCTGCCTCTGCTCTGGCTCGAGGACCCGACCCCACCGCAAGACCTCGAATCGATTGCGGAGATCTCGGCACGCACCACGACCCCGATCTGCACCGGTGAGAACCTCTACCGGCTCGAAGGCTTCGCCGCGTTGATGGACCACGGTGGCGTCGACATCCTTGCGCCCGACATCCAGAAGGTCGGGGGGTTGAGCGATACGCGCCGAATCGCCGCGTACGCCGACATCAAGTCGCGGCCGCTCGCGCCGCACAACATCGCAGGGCCGATCGGCACCCTCGCCTCGGCCCACGTCTGTGCGTCGATCCCGAACTTCCTCGCCCTCGAGTGGCACGCGGCGTCGGTGCCGTTCTTCGACGAGCTCGTCACGCTCGACCGGCCGGTCATCGAGGGCGGCTACGTCACGTTGCCCGACGGCCCCGGTATCGGTGCGGAGCTCGATGTCGAGGTTGCTCGGCGCTACGCACGTCCCGGTGAGCCGTTCTTCGCCGAGCTCCCCGCCTGACGGGAACCGCCGGAGCGCCGCGCTACGCCTCGTGAACTACCGTCGCCCGCCCGATCCGCGGGTCGGTGAAGACGTCGAGCTCGTCGGTGCTCGTGGTCGAGAACTCCGAGACGACTGCGCCCTCCGGCCCTGCCTGGAACCAGTGGAGCGTGTTCGGCGGGATCGTGTGTTGGTCACCCGGATGGAGCTCGACCTCGTGCCAGACCGTGAACGCGTCACCGCCGCTCGCAGGTGGACGGCAGGCCGGACTCGGCGTGGGCTCGCCCTCCGTGTAGAGGTAGACGGTCCCGGCGCGGCACCGGAACGTCTCCTCCTTGCCGGGTGAGTCGCCGACGGGCGGATGCAGGTGCTCGGGACACGTCTGGCGCGGGAAGAGCACGAGCTCCTTGGCGCAGACGCGCTCCGTGTTCACGTAGACGACGACTTCGAGGCCGATCTCGTCGAGCTGCGAGAGGCCGAAGTCGGCCACCTCGATCGCGCTGCGTTCCTCCGGCGTTAGGACGATGCCCGCGTCGGCGAGCGCCGCCGCCGCCCGCTCTCTCGCTGCATCGAGCTCGTCTCGTGTGAGCACGTCAGGCCTCCCGCATTGCTCAGGGCGGCGTCATGAGCGTGTAGCCGGACTCGAGCATGGCTTGCGATCGCGCGTGGAACGCCTCGTCAGGAGGCACATGCCAGCCGAACGAGTCCGCGAGCCGGTCGATCATGTTGAAGAGCGCCGCGACGTGGATCGCGTCGACGAGCGCCTGCTCGCTCACTCCGGTCGCAAGAACGGCCTCGGCATCGGCCCGTGTCAGCTCGTCCGGACGCAGCGTGAGCGTCTCGAGGAAACCGAGCGTCGCACGTAGCCGATCGTCGACAGGGGCGGTGTGCCAGTCCCGCTGGACTGCATCCCAGACTTCCTCGCCGAGCGCGTACGACGCGACCGCGCCGTGGGACCCCGTTCAGAACAGGCACTGGTTGAGCGAGGAGACGAAGCCCGCGAAGAGCTCTCGCTCGCCGGGAGTCCAGTCCGACGGGCCACGCATGGCGAGGTCGAGCGCTTCGGAAAACGGGCGCCCGAAGAGCTCAGGGCGATAGTGGAGGGTCTTCAGGACATCGGGCGGCTCCATACCGCGCTGCGTCCGGATGTACTCGAGAACTCGAGCCTCGGCCGGTTCATGACCGCTGTCGACGCAGTCGAGCCTCATCGAAGCGTCTCGAGGCCCGCATTCAGCCGCTCGATGCCCGCTGCGACCGCAGCAGACACCGTGTGCTCGAAGATCTCGTCCTCCGAGTAGCCGGCGTCCTTCAACGCTTGGACATCCCCGTCCGTTATCGAGTAGGCACGGTGACGGACCTTCTCGAGGTATGCGCCGAAGTCGGGCGGAGCCTCCCGGTTGGGCGCGGCAGCCAACAGTTGCGCGATGAGAGGGTCGTACGGGGTCGGAAAGGCAGCCACGCAGCCAATACTGCCCGAGCGATGACTGTCCTCGCGCGGTCTTCAGCCTCCGGCTGACGGCCTTCTCGTTGACACGGACGGCAGTACCATTTGCGCCCGATGAGCGCGTCCGCCCTAGCCGGTCGGCCGTCGCTGACGATCCGGGGAAAGCAGTACCCGGTTCTGCTGCCGACGGTCCGCGATCCACGGCTTCATCTCGCCGCGGTAATCATCACGTTGCAGGTGCTGGGGCAGACGGCGTTCGGCTTCAACCTGTCGATCGCCCAGATCCTCGTTGCCCTCGGGACGTGCGCCGTACTCGAGGTCGGAATCGCATTCTTTCGCCATCAGGTCCTCATGTGGCCCGCAAGCGCGCTGCTCACGGGCAACGGCGTCGCCTTCATCCTGCGCGTGCCCGGGACCGAGCACGGCGACTGGTGGAGCCTGCACGGCGCGTGGATCTTCGCCGGCACGGCCGCCATCGCGCTTCTCTCGAAGCACGTGATCCGGGTTCACGGTCGGCACATCTTCAATCCCTCGAACTTCGGGCTCGTCCTGTGCTTCCTGGCTCTCGGAAAGTTCCGCGCGGACCCGCTCGACTTCTGGTGGGGGCCGATGTCGCCGTGGATGGCATTGGCGCTCTGCGTCATCGTCGTCGGCGGATTCGCCATCCTCACGCGGCTCCGCTTGCTCGCCATCGCGGTGGGCTTCTGGCTCACGTTCGCCGCAGGCATGGCACTGCTCGCGGTGAGCGGACACTCGATGACCGCCCGTTGGCACGTCGGGCCGATCACCGGCTGGGACTTCTGGTGGCTCCTCGTGACCTCGCCGGAGATCCTGATCTTCCTGTTCTTCATGATCACCGACCCGAAGACGATTCCCGACGGACGCACCGCTCGCCTCGGCTACGCCGTCGGAGTCGGGCTGCTCGCGACCTTGCTGATCGCCCCGCAGACGACCGAGTTCGCCACGAAGGTCGCCGTGCTGACGGCGCTCGCGCTCGTCTGCGCGGCGCGAGGAGGCCTCGAGCTCGTCGGCTCGAGGCGGCTGACGCTCAGAGGTCGCCGCCCGAGACGCCTCGTCGTGGGAACTGCAGCTCTCGTCGGGGCGCTCGCGTACGCAGGCCTGGTCGTCGCCGCGGGGATCCCGGCTCGTCCCGGACCCGGGCTCCCGTCCGTGCCTGCTGAGGCGCAGGGACTCCCTGCTGTTACAGTCGTCGACTCCGGGGACGTAGCGGGAATCGACGACCGCTCCGCGCAGATGATCGCCCGCGACGTCGTCGTCGATCTCGGCGCCGAGTCCGACGCGCTCCGTACCCGGAACCTCGAGCGCGCGACGGCCGGTGCCAGCGGGCCGTGGCTCGCATCCCTGTGGCTGCGGATTCGGAGTTCCGCGGGGCGACCGGTCGTCGTGGCGACGTACCAGCTCCAGCACGTGCAGCTCAGTCTCCAACGAGGGACGGATCAAGGTCCGCCGACGGTCGTTGCCCACATCGAAGGCACGATGGTCGCGTCGACATACGGTCGAGATGCGACGGCTCAGCTCGTCAGCCGCCACGATCCCAAGCCCTTCCGGCGGACGTTGGAGCTCGTGCTCGAACGCGGACGCTACGTCGTGGTGGGCTCGAAGGGCGGCCTGCCACCGGCGAGCATTACCGCTCCGGTCAATGGAGGCACGACGGGCGATTTCTCGTTCGTGAACGTCGCGCACGAGGTCGGGTTGGACTTCCGGCAGGGTGCGTTCCGATACGGGAAATCCTTTGACACGACGGCGATGATGGGCGGCGGGCTCTGCTGGCTGGACTACGACAACGACGGCTGGCTCGACCTCTTCGTCGTCAACTCGCACGCGGACGTCGACATCGTTCCTTCGGACGCCAAGGGCGGTCTCGCGCGAACCGCGCTCTACCACAACGTCGGGGGCCGTTTCGCGGACGTGTCGACGCGCGCCGGCGCGGACCTGCCCATTCGAGGAGACGGCTGTGTCGCGGCCGACTTCGACATGGACGGTCACACCGACCTCTACGTGACCAGCGCCGGGTACAACGTCGTGACGGACTCCTGGGATGCACTCCTCTGGAACAACGGGGACGGGACGTTCACGGAAGGCGCCGTCCAGGCGGGAATCAACGGCAAGGGCTGGCACTCGGCAGCCGCCGTCGGCGATGTCAACGGGGACGGGCGGCCGGATCTCTTCGTCTCGTCCTATACCGATCCGAACTTCGTCGTCGACCCCGCGGCCGGCTTCCCATCCGACCACGCACCCGTCCGCGATCTCCTCTACCTGAACGACGGCACCGACGAGGACGGGCACTCGACGTTCCGTGAGGTCGCTCGACCGGCGGGCATCGAGAGGACGATGGTCGGGCACGGCCTCGGGGCGACCTTCACGGACTTCAACCGCGACGGGCGCCTGGACCTGTACGTCGCGAACGACACGGATCCCAATCAGCTCTACGAGAACGTGGTGCTGAAGGGTGGCGCCGACGCCGATCCCGAGCACCTCGGCTTCCGGTTGGAGGACGTCGCGAAACGCGAGAACGTCGCCGACCCGAACGCGGGCATGGGAATCGCGGCACAGGACTTCACCGGCGACGGACGGACCGACATCTTCGTCACGAACTCGCGCGACCAGTTGCACGCCGCCTACCGGAGTCTCAGGACGACAAGGGGCAGGTCGTTCGCCGATGCGCGGCCCGAGTTCGCAGCAGCAGTCGGCGCGCACCCGGCGGGGTGGGGAGTGTCATGGGCCGACCTGGACCTCGACGGCGATCTCGATCTGATCCTGGCGAACGGCGCGATCCCCGTCGTGAATCTCGCGAAGGACGCCCGACGCGTGCAGGTCCTCGAGAACATGACCGAGCCGGGTAAGCAGCTGCACTTCGCGTCCGTCAACGCGCCATGGCTCGCTCGAACCCCGGCAGTGAACGGACGAGGCCTCGCGGCGGCCGACTTCGACAACGACGGCGACCTCGACGTCGCCGTCAACTCGATCGGCGGGAGGCTCATCCTGCTCCGGAACGACTCTCCGAAGCGCCACTGGCTGGAGATTCAGCTGGGCACGTTCGCGCCAGGAGCGGTCGTGACGGCGACGCTCCCCGATGGGCGGAAGCTCGTCCGCGAGGTGCAGGCGGGCTCGAGCTACCTCTCGTCCGAGGATCCGAGAGTGCACTTCGGCCTCGGCGACGGCGACGAGGGTCGCGGGAGCTCCACGTCCGATTCCCCGACGGTCGACGACGGCGTCGCACGAACCTCGCCGCCGACCGGATCGTCGACGTGGGCGGGCTCGGCTAGCGGCCCGAGCGTTCCTGCAGTCGCCGGGCGACCGAGTCCAGCGTCACGGCGGCGAGCAGGATGACGCCGGTGACGACGTAGATCGCGCCCGGTCGAGTAGCCGCCGATGTTCAGGCCGTTCGCAATCGTCGCGATGATGAGCGAGCCGAGGAGCGCGCCGCGCACCTCGCCGCGCCCGCCGAACAGGCTCACGCCGCCGATGACGGCGGCCGAGATCGAGTCGAGCAGCAGCGTGCCGCCCCCGACGTGCAGGTTCACCGACTGGAGCCGCGCGGCGAGGACGATCCCGCCGACGCCGGCCATGATCCCCGAGATCATGAAGACGAGGATGCGGATGCGCGGGACGTTGATGCCCGAGCGACGGGCGGCCTCCGCGTTACCGCCGACGGCGTAGACGTGGCGACCGAAGGTCGTGCGCTTCGCGAGAAACGTCAGCCCGACGAGGAAGATCGAGCATCAGGAGCGCCGCGAGCGGCAGACCGATCGGCTGCGTGCAGTTCACGGTGAGCGGCGTGCCCGGCGGGACATGCCGCGGGCCTCGTCGCGTGGTTGCAGATCGCAACCATGCCGAAGCAGGCGACGGCAACGCCGACGAGCTTCGCGATCGGGATCGGCATGGTCGAACGACAGCCCCGCACGTCGCTGACCTATGGCGCCGCCGAGCTCGACGAGGGCATATAAGCCCGTGATGATCAACGCTATGATCCAGCTCGACGTTCGCGGAGAAGTAGTACGTCGCGGCGTCGTTGATCCAGTTGCTCTCGATGATGATCACGCCGCGCAGCTCGAGGATCTTCAGGATCACGCCCTGCCAGATGAGCAGGCCGGCCAGCGTGACGACGAACGACGGCACTCCGACCTTCGCGACGATCGTGCCCTGCGCCGCACCGATCACCGCCACGACGCCGAGCCCGATCAGGATCGCAGAGCCAGCCCGGATAGTTGCGGCCGGTCGGGAGCTGCATCTCCGCCGCAGTCACCGCGGCAATGCCGCTCAGGTAGCCGATCGAGAGATCGATCTCGCGCGATCAGCAGCACGAAGACGACGCCGAACGCGATCATCGTCACCCCGGCCATCTGGAGGATGACGTTCACGAAGTTCGACGGCGCGTGAAGAAGTTCGTCGCGGTGAAGCTGAAGAACACGACGATCAGGATCTCGCCGAGGACGACCGGCAGGACGCCGAGGTTGCCGGACTTGATGTTGCCGAGACGCCCGCTGCCAGAGGCCCGTGCCCTCCTCGGCATCGTCCCCCTCGGGCAACCCGATGCCCGGCGCGACGATCTCGGCGTCGGTGCTCACGAGACGACCTCCGGTGCGGTCTCCGCGATGCCCGACGACCTTGGTCGGGATTCCGGCGGTGATCGCCTGCACGACCTCCTGCTGCGTGGTCGTCGCGCGCTCGTAGATCCCGACGTTGCGGCCGAGGCGCAGGACCGTGATCCGGTTCGCGGTCTCGAAGATGTCGTGCAGGTTGTGCGAGATGAGGACGACGGCGAGCCCCTGCTCGGCCAGACGCCTGACGAGCTCCAGCACCTGCTCGGTCTGCGCGACGCCGAGCGCGGCCGTCGGCTCGTCGAGGATGACGAGCTTCGAGTTCCACATCACCGCGCGCGCGACCGCCACCGACTGGCGTTGTCCGCCCGAGAGCGTCGCAACCGTCTGACGGATGGACTTGATCGTCGTGACGCGAAGGCCCTTGAGCGTCTCCGCCGAACGCTGCTCCATCGCCGGCTCCTTGAGCCGGAAGAGGAAGTCGCGGATCTCGCGGCCGAGGTACATGTTCTGGACGACGTCGAGGTTGTCGCAGAGCGCGAGGTCCTGGTACACGACCTCGATCCCGAGCTTGGCCGCGTCCTTCGGCCCGTGGATCGTGACGGGCTTGCCGTCGAAGATGATCTCACCGGAGTCGTAGCCGTGGATCCCGGCGATGCACTTGATGAGCGTCGACTTGCCGGCGCCGTTGTCGCCGACGAGCGCCATGACCTCGCCCGGCGCGCACCTCGAAGTCGACGTCGGTCAGCGCCTGCACCGAGCCGAACGTCTTCGAGAGGTCGCGGATCTCGAGGAGTGGTGTGTCGCTCACGAGTGGCGGGCCCTACGAGAAGAACGGTGGAGGCGTGCCCGAAGCACGCCTCCACCGCTGTCCAGCACGACTACTTGCAGTACTGCTTGTACTCCCCGGAGCAGACCTCGCTCCGCTTCAGGAACTTGTCCTTGAAGAGCCGGGTGTAGTTCGCCTTGGTGATCGACGACACCGGGATCACCATCGTCGGCTGCTTCTTCTTGCCGTTCGGCCGCGTCGAGTTGGACGCGCGGCTTCTTGCCCTTGTACAGGGCGATCGCCGCCGCGATGGCCGCGTTCGCCTCGGCGGGCACGTACTTGTAGACGGTCATCGTCTGCCAGCCCGAGATGATGTTCTGCACGCCCTGGACCGTCGCGTCCTGACCCGAGAGCGCGATGGGCTTGAGGCCCTTCGCCTTCAGCGTCGCGACCACGGCGCCGGCGATGTTGTCGTTCGCCGCGACGACGCCGTCGATCTTGTTGCTCGTCTGGACGAGCATCTGCTCGAAGATCGTCTGCGCGTTGTCCGGCATCCCACAGCGGGCACGAACTTCGCCGGGCCCCTCTTGATCTTCTTCGCCTTGAAGAGCGGGTTCAGGACAGCGTCGTTACCGCTCTTGAACCAGAACGCGTTCGCGTCGGTCGGGCCGCCCCAGAGCTGCGCGACGATGCCGTTCGCGTTGTACGTGCCGCTTCGCCTTCATGGCCGCCGACAACGCCGAGCGCCTGCAGGCGACCCACGCTGGGTTCCGTCGAACGAGATATAGACGGAGCCGGTGCCGCCGACGATCTGACGGTCGTAGTCGATCGTCTTGCCACCCACGGCCGTGAACTTCTTCTGGATCGCGATCGACGTGCCGCGGTCGAGGATCGGTGATGATGCCGACCTTCGCAGCCGGCCGAGATGCACTGCTCGGCCTGCGCGAGCTGCTTCTGCGGGTCGATTCAGCGCGTTCACGACCGTCGCCGGACGCCCGCCTTCTTGAAGGCGCTCTTGCGAACGCCGGCTTGTCGAACTGCTCCCACCGGACCGACGACGTCGTGTCCGGCAGGAGGACGCATACCGAGCCCGTCTGAGCCGTGCGCGCGGTTGCACCGCTCGCGGCGATCGCGACGGCGACTGCGGCGACTGCGAGGGAAACCCCCACCGCCGCGGACCTACGAAAGACGTGCTTCACTGCATTCCTCCTCAGTTCGTGTTTTCGAGACTCGTGGTTCTCGTGGCTCTTGTGCCGTGCGGACTCTATTACGAATCCGCGCACGTTTCAGGTCAATGCCGCACGCCTCCTCACGATCAGGCCTGCCCCGACCGGTACGTGATCGCCTCTCGCCTTCCGCTCTCGCTGGAGCGGACGATCGCATCGCACACCTCTGCCGCACGGTAGCCGTCCTCGAACGTCGCCCCGTGGGGGGCGACGTCGGTGTCGCCAGCGATTGCGGCCAGGACGTGGTGCAACTCGTGCACGAAGGTATCACCCCAACCGATGATGTGGCCAGGGGGCCACCAGTGCTCCCAGAACGGATGGCTCGCCTCCGAGACGAGCACGTTCGTGAACCCACGGGTGCGAGCGATCGCCCGTCTTGAAGACCTGCAGCTCGTTCAGGCGCTCCATGTCGAACGCCAGCGAGCCCTCGGTTCCGTTGATCTCCCACT
Source organism: uncultured Actinomycetes bacterium (assembly GCA_963734825.1). Classification (GTDB taxonomy): domain Bacteria; phylum Actinomycetota; class Thermoleophilia; order Gaiellales; family Gaiellaceae; genus GMQP-bins7. The sequence continues at coordinate 318,110 of CAVTIQ010000008.1, forward strand.
GGAAAGCGTTCCGGCGCCCGAGCGCGAGCCGCGTCGCCTCGAGCGTGCCGACGGCGCCGTTTGCGAACACGACGGTTGACTCGACCGCGTCGTCGACCTCGCGCTCGGGAATGAACGTCCGCACGAAGCCGCCGACCTCGTCGATCTCGCCGACGAGGTAACGCGCGAGATCGACGACGTGGGCGGCGAGATCGCCGAGCGCGCCCGAGCCGGCCGCCGCGCGCTCGAAGCGCCACACCTCTGCGGTCGTGTCCCCCCAGTCCTGGAGATAGCGACCGCGGAAGTGCCGGATCTCCCCGAGCTCGCCGTCCTGGATCAGCTCACGAGCGAGGCGCACGGCCGGGACGAAGCGGTAGTTGAACGCGCACAGGTGCTTGACGCCCGTCGCCTCGACCCGTTGCCAGATCTCGTAGCTCTCGTCGGCGTCCCGTCCGAGGGGCTTCTCGCAGACGACGTGCTTGCCGGCCTCGGCCGCGGCGATCGTCGGAGCCGAGTGCATGTTGTTCGGCCCGAGGTTGTCGAAGAGCCCGATCTCGGGGTCAGCGACGAGCTCCTCCCACCGCGTCGTCCAGCGCTCGAAGCCGTAACGCGAGGCAGCCTCGGCGAGCGCCTCCTCGTTCCGGCCCGCAATGGCCACGAGCTTCGGCCTGAGCGGCGGCGGCCAGGTCATGTAGTCGATCTTCCGGAAGGCATTGGAGTGCGCCTTCCCCATGAACGCGTGGCCGAGCATCCCAACACCGATCTCGTCGATGTGATCCGATGTCACGCGGCCTCCTATGCCCGTTCGCTCCCGAAGTCGTGCGTGATACTAGGCCGTTCGTCGACATCGAGTTCGAAGTGATGACGGAGGAGGCTGGAGATGAAGACCTCGCTCGGAATCTGGGCGCTGGGATCGATGGTGACGCGTTTCGTTCCGGGCGGCTACCAGCCACAGTGGGCTGGTGAGATCCACTGCGGACCGGGTGCGGCGGGCGGTCGCTGGCCTGGGAGACCTGATCGACGGGTACGAGTTCCACTACCCCCAGGAGCTCAACCCCGACAACCTCGACGCCGTGAGGGTCGAGCTCGGCGAACACGACATCTACTGCCTGGCGACGGGCCTCCATCTCGACCCGCGTTTCGGTAGGGGCGGCCTCGTGGCCCCCGATGCGAGTACTCGCAAGGAAGCCGTGAAGCGGACGCTCGACGCCGTCGACTTCTCGGGCGAGCTCGGCGCGCACTTCATCATCTGGCCCGGGATCGAGGGCTACAACTACCCGTTCCAGACGTCCTACGGCGAGTCGTGGGCGTGGCTCGTCGACGGGATCGGACAGGCCGCGGAACGGTGCCGTGAGCACGGGATCCTGCTCTTCCTCGAGCACAAGAACTCCGAGCCGGCGATGAAGATCCTGATGCGAAACATCGGGATGACGCTGCACGTGATCCACAAGCTCCGCGCCCAGGGCATCGACAACGTCAAGGTCAACATGGACTGGCAGCACCTGATCATGAACGGGGAGAGTCTCGGTGAGTACGCGGCGCTCCTCGCGTCCGAGGGCCTGCTCGGGCACCAGCACGCGAACTCGGGCTGGGGCACCTTCGACGACGACAACATGGTCGGCGCCACGGCGTTCATGGAGACCCTCGAGCTCGCAATCGAGCTCCGCCGAGCCGGCTACGGCGACAACGGCGAACGGCTCGGCTTCGACCTCTATCCCTACACGGAGGACGCAGTCGAGGCCGTCAAGCGGAGCGTGCTGCAGTGGCGCTTCATCGACTCCATCGCCGCGCAAGATCGACGACGCTGCGTTGCGCGAAGCCCAATCCCGCAAGGACGCAGTGCGCGCGTACGAGCTCGTCTACTCGGCGCTCGGCGGCGAGTGACGAACGCTCGACGTCGGCTCGTGCTCCCATGAGCGTCCTCGTCGGCCTGGACGTCGGCACGACCGGCGTCAAGGCCATCGCCATCACGCCGGAGGGCAACGTCGTGTCGTCGGCCGAGGAGGGCTATCCGCTCATGACACCGCACCCGGGCTGGTCGGAACAGGATCCTGACGACTGGGTGCGTGCGAGCGAGAAGGCGCTTGCCCGCCTCGGTGGCGTGAAGGTGCTTCGGGTCGGACTGTCCGGTCAGATGCACGGTCTCGTGTGCCTCGACGGGCATGACCAGGTTCTCCGCCCCGCCATCCTCTGGAACGACCAGCGCACAGGTGCCGAGTGCGCCGAGATCGAGGACCTCGTCGGCCTCGAGCGGCTCATCGCGTTGACCGGCAACAGAGCGCTTCCAGGATTCACTGCGCCGAAGCTGCTCTGGCTGCGTCGTCACGAACCCGACGTCTATGCAGGCTATCCGGCGGATCGTGCTCCCCAAGGACTACGTTCGCTTCCGTCTCACCGGGGAGTGGGCGATAGACGCGGCTGACGCCTCGGGCACGCTGCTGTTCGACGTCGCGCACCGACGCTGGAGCGACGACGTCCTGACCGCGTTGGACATTCCCCGAGAGTGGCTCCCGCCGGTGCACGAGTCCACGGAGATCGCGGGCGCCGGCGACCAGCAGGCGGCGGCGCTCGGGGTCGGCGTCATCGAGCCGGGCACCCTCTCCGTCGTCCTCGGCACGTCGGGCGTCGTGTTCGCGGCGCTCCCCCGTTACGCGCACGACAAAGAGGCGCGCGTCCACGCTTTCTGCCACGCGGTCCCCGACATGTGGGAGGCGATGGGCGTGATGCTGAACGCAGCCGGCTCCCTGCGCTGGTTCCGCGACGTGCTCGCGCCGGGAACGCCTTTCGACGAGCTCGTGTCGGAAGCGGGTCGCTGGAGCCCCGGCGCGGAAGGCGTGACCTTTCTCCCCTACCTCCAGGGCGAGCGAACTCCGCACGCCGACCCCGAAGCTCGCGGCTCGTTCACGGGGCTCTCGCTTCGTCACGATCGCGGCGCTCTCGTCCGCGCCGTGCTCGAGGGCGTCTCCTATGGCCTCCGCGACTCGCTCGAGCTTCTGCGCGAGCTCGGGGTCACGCCCGAGCAGAGCCGGGTGTCGGGCGGGGGCGCGCGGAGCAGGCTCTGGCTCGAGATCGTCGCCTCCTCGCTCGGGCTCCCTGTCGAGCTCCCCGTCGTCGAAGAAGGCTCTGCATACGGTGCGGCGCTGCTTGCGGGGATTGCCGAAGGAGTCTTCGCAGACGCACGTGAGGCCGTCGATTCCTGCGTGCGAGTTGGTGACGTCGTCGAGCCGAATCCCGACTGGGCGCGCGCATACGACGATGGTTACGCTCGCTATCGCGCGCTGTACCCGGCCATACGAGGAGCGGAGGGCGAGTGATCGATTTGGATGGAAAGGTCGCGTTCATCACGGGCGCGAGTCGCGGCATCGGCGCCGCCGTGGCGCGAGCGCTCTCCGACGAGGGAGTCAATCTCGGCCTCGCGTCGCGCAGCGGTGACGACCTCGGGCTCGCGAACACGATCGGCCTCGAGTGCGACGTTCGCCGACTCGACCAGGTGGAGACGGCAGTGGCGAAGACGGTCGAGCGCTTCGGACGTCTCGACATCTGTGTCGCGAACGCCGGAGTCGGGTCGTACTACACGCTGGCCGACACGCCCGTCGAGCACATCGAGGAGATGATCGACGTCAACCTGAAGGGCACGATCTACGCGATCCGCGCGTCGGTCCCGCACCTCGTCGAGCATCGGGAGGGCGACATCATCACCATCGCCTCCGAGGCAGGCAGGCGCGGCCTGCCCGGCGAGGCCGTGTACTGCGCCTCGAAGTTCGGCCAGGTCGGTCTAACGCGCGCGCTCGACCACGAACTGCGCGAGCAGGGCGTTCGCTGCACGAACGTGTGCCCGGGAGGCGTTGCGACCGACTTCGCGCTCGCTGAGGGCTACGGACGTAAGCCGGAGGCGCTGGCCGGAATGATGGCGGCCGAGGATGTGGCGGCTGTCGTTCTCTTCTGCCTCACACGCCCGCGGAATCACCGCATTCTCGAGACCGCCCTACGGCCAGTCACGGAGCCGTCATGGGGATGACGCGATTCGGGATCCTCTCGACGGCGGACATCAACCGCAAGGTGATTCCGGGCGCTCAGGCCTCCGACAAGGTCGAGTTGATCGCCGTGGCAAGTCGCGAGCAGGGTAGAGCAGACACGTACGCACGCGAGTGGGGGATCGAGCGAGCCTACGGCTCCTACGAAGCGCTGCTCGAGGATCCGGACATCGACGCGGTCTACATCTCGCTGCCCAACACGATGCACTGTGAGTGGTCGATCAGAGCAGTCGAGGCTGGGAAGCACGTGCTCTGCGAGAAGCCGATGAGCCGCCACCCGGCGGACGTCGAGGGAGCTTTCGACGCGGCCGAGAAGGCGGGACGGGTGCTCAGCGAGGCGTTCATGTACCGCCACAACCCGCAGGCCAAGCGGCTCGTCGAGCTCGTCGGCGAGGGTGCGATCGGCGAGCTGCGCCTCGTTCGCTCGGCTTTCAGCTACTCCCTGTACGACGCGGAGAACATCCGCCTGCGGACGGACGTCGAGGGCGGGAGCCTGATGGACGTGGGTTGCTACTGCATCAGTGGATCGAGGCTGCTCGCAGGTGAGCCCGAGACCGTGTTCGGCCACGCATACATCGGGTCGTCCGGGACCGACTGGGCGTTTTCGGGTTCGATGCGCTTTCCCGGAGACGTCTTCGCCCAGTTCGATTGCGGAACGTGCCTCCCCAATCGCGACGAGCTCGAAGCGATCGGCACGGAGGGATCCCTCTTCCTCGACGACCCGTGGCACGGCCAGACGCCGGTGATCGAGCTACGGCGCGACGGCGGAGTAGAGCGCATCGAGCTCGACGTGATCGACTCGTACCGCCTCGAGCTCGAGAACCTGAGCGACGCGATCCGCGGCGACGCGCCACTCCTGCTCGGCCGCGAAGACGCCGTCGCTCAAGCACGGGCGATCGAAGCGCTCTACTCCTCGTCCGTCACCGGCGGGCCGGTCAGCCTCTAGCCCGTTACCTCGAAGCTCCCGTTCATCGTGCTCGCGTGCGGGTCGCACTGGAACTTGTATGTCCCTGCCACGAGCGTGACGTCCCAGTCCACCTTCGTGACCTCGCTGACGTCGGTCATCACGTCCACGTCGCCAGGTCCCGTGAGATGGAAGTTGTGGGCATCCGACTTGTCGTCGACCGCGATCTTGTAGTCACCGGCGGGGAGGCTCGTGACCGCCGTGCCGTCCTCTGTCGTGAGTGAGATCGTGAACCCAGGCCCAACCGTGCCGTAGAGCTCATTGCTCGCCTCGGCTGATGTGCCCGTGGTGTCGGTCGACTCGGTCCCGGTATCCGTATCGGTTGCTGCGTTGTCGCTTCCGCCACCGCACCCTGCAAGCGCCAGCGCGAGCACTGCGACGGCAAGGCCGGCGACCACCACCAAACGTCTTCCCCTCATGTCGATCCTCCGATCGATCGCTCCTTGTTCCGACCCGAAGATACGCGACGAGGCGATCTTCGGTTTCCGTACTCTGACCGGATGGACGTCCTCGAGCTGTCGAGTGACCTCTGGCGCTGGACGACCTTCCACGAGGAGTGGCGCGAGGACGTCGGCTCCGTCTACTACGAGACCGCAGCCGGCGTCGTGCTGATCGACCCTCTCGTCCCCCACGCGGATGACGAAGCCGAGCACTTCTGGCGTGCGCTCGACCGGGACGTCTCGCGCGTCGGCGGCGACCTGCACGTCCTCGTGACGGTCTTCTGGCATACGAGGAGCGCGGCGGCGATGGTCGAGCGTTACGACGCCCACGTGTGGGCGCCGAAACGAGGACGGGCGGCAATCGCACGGCGAGCCGGTGTAGTCACCGACGCGTTCGGCCCGAACGATCCGCTCCCGGGCGGCCTACGTGCGTTCGAGACCGCACGCGCCGCCGAGGTCGTCTTCTGGATCCCGGAGCACCGCGCACTCGTGCCCGGCGACGCACTGCTCGGCGACGGGGCGGGAGGAATTCGGATGTGCCCGGAGTCCTGGTTGCCGGCCGGGAGGACGCATGTCGAGCTCGCAGCGTCGTTGCAGCCGCTGCTCGACCTTCCGGTCGAGCGGGTCCTGCTCTCGCACGGCACTCCCGTGCTTGCGGACGGGCGGGCGGCCCTCGCTGCTTCACTCGCCGTGTAGGTTGCGACAGCGATGACCTGGCTCTGGATCGTCCTCGGTGTTCTCGTCGTGCTCCTGGTCGTCCTCGGTCTTGGCTACAACCGCCTCGTCCGGCTCCGCCAAGAGGTGAACACGGGCTGGGCCAACATCGACGTGCAGCTTCAGCGCAGAGGGGACCTCATCCCGAACCTCGTGGAATCGGTGAAGGGCTACGCGGCGCACGAGCGTGGCGTGTTCGATGAGGTCACGCGTGCCCGAACGGCGGTACAGCAGGCGGGATCTCCGGCCTCTGCCGCCGAGGCGAACGACGTCCTCACCGCCGCGCTCGGCCGACTTCTCGCCGTCGCCGAGGCGTACCCGGAGCTCAAGGCCTCGGAGAACTTCCTGCGGCTCCAGGACGAGCTGACCGACACCGAGGACAAGATCAGCGCCGCGCGCAGGTATTACAACGCGACCGTGATGCGCTTCAACACGGCGGTGCAGAGCATCCCGTGGCTCCTCATCGCCAAGCCCTTCGGCTTCCGCGAGCGGGAGTTCTTCTCTGCCGAGGGCTATACCGCGGTACCGGAAGTGTCGCTCGCGACCGGAGCATGACCCTCCAGGAGCAGATCCGCTCCAACCGGCTCCGCAGCCTGATCGTCATCTTCGGCTTCGCCCTGCTCCTCGGAGTGCTCGGCGGCCTCATCGGGTTGCTCTTCGACCTCTCGCTCGGCGTGGTCGCGCTCGTCGGCGCCGGGCTCTACGGCGTGTTCGCGCTCATCCGCTCGAGGAGCATGGTGGCGCGCATGACGCATGCGGAGCAGGTCCCGGACGAGAGCCTCCGCCCCCTGCGGCAGTTGCTCGAGAACGTCTCCATCGGCGCAGGGCTCCCCGTCACTCCCGAGCTCAGGCTCGTGGAGGATACGGCTCCCAATGCGTTCGCGGCTGGGTTACGACCGGAGACGAGCTACGTCGGCGTGACCACCGGTCTCCTGCGCACGATGCCGAAGCGCGAGCTCGAGGCGGTGCTCGCTCACGAGGTGTCCCACATCCGCCAGCGCGACACCTATCTCATGACGATGGCCACCGTCTTCGCCGGGGTGATCGCGCTGATCGCCGACATCGGCTTTCGCTCGATCGCCTTCGGTGGCCGGTCATCTCGAAAGGGAGGCGCCCTGATCGTCATCGTCGCCCTGATCGGATTCGTGCTCGCCCCCTACGCCGCGATGCTCCTGCGGATGAGCCTGTCGCGCCGACGCGAGTTCCTCGCTGACGCGGGATCCGCGGAGATCCTCAACGACCCCGAGGCCATGGCGCTCGCGCTCCAGCGGCTCAAGCAGGACCCGACGACTCTCCACTACGCAGACGTCTCGGTCGCACATCTCTGGGTCGAGAGCCCGACCGATCGCGTCGAATCGGAGCGCTCCGGAGTCAATGCGCTCTCGAGCCTCTTCAACACGCATCCCTCTCTCGATGCGAGAATCGCGGCGCTCGAGGACGCCGGTGGGTTCAAGCTGGCCGACGGCCTCGCAAGCGACACGCCTTTCGCAGCAGAGATGGGCCTCGCCTAGCCAGTTACGAACGTCCCCAGACAGGGTCATTCGATCCCTCACGTAAGGGGCCGTTCCGGTCGATAAACGTTTGGCCGTGAAGCTCGCGCCCTTCGGCCGGCGCAGTCGCGCCGCTGCCCACGAGACCTCGGCCTTGAGTCCCATCGAGGCCGCACTTCGACCTGCTCTCGAAGACGGGCGTTGGCACATTCCCGACCGTTTCAACTTCACCGGGGACGTGATCGAGGTCCTCGCCGAGGATCCCAAGCGGCGGGCACTCATGCACCTCGGTGCAGAGGGAGTCATCGAGCCGCACTCGTTCCATCAGCTGGCCGAGTCGGCGAGCCGGTGGACTGCTCAGTTCCGTGCGCACGAAGTTCGGCACGGCGATCGCGTGCTCGTGCTCGTCGCGAGCAAGCTCCACTGGATCGAGGTGATGCTCGCAGGGATCAAGGCGGGTGTCGTGACCGTGCCGTGCCCGCAGACTCTCTCGGCTGCGGCGCTCGACATCCGGGTCGCGAGCACCGGGTCGAAGCTGGTCGTCGCGACTCGAGCGATGGAGGCCGAAATGGTCGAGTCCGCCGACCGCCCCACGGTGCTGTACGTCGAGGACCAGGACGATCTTCCCATGCGACATCTCGGTGAGGAGCCGTCGGCGGACACGTCGGCACGTGACCTCGCCTTCGTCCTGTCGACGTCCGGAGCCGCGTACGGGCCGCACGGCGTCACCCATACGCACGCAGCGGTGTTCGCTGCCCGCGCGGAGGCAGAGCACTGGCTCGATGCCGGCTCTCACGACGTGGTCTGGTGCACGTCCGACACCGGCTCCGCGCTCACGGTCTGGAACGTGCTGCTCGGCCCGTGGTCACGAGGCGCCGAGATCGTCTGCCACGACGGTCCGTTCGATCCGGAGGAGCGGCTGGACCTGATTCGGAGGCTCGACGTCACCGTCCTCTGCCAGTCACCCCTCGAGTACCAGGCGCTTGCCGATCTGGGCGAGGACGTGCTTCGCCGCCATCAGCCTCCGGTCCTCCGGCGCATGGTCTCGACCGGCGACTCTCTGAGCCCTGAGGTCGCGGCGACCTTCGAGAGCGCGTGGGGCATCGCCGTGTATGACGGCTACGGGCAGGTCGAGTGCGGCACTGTCGTCGGGTACACCGGCGACGCGGCCCCGAAGCCCGGATCGATCGGCCTTCCACTTCCCGGCCACGATGTCGTCGTCGTCGACATGAACGGCAACGAGCTCCCTCCGGGCGCTGACGGAGATCTGGTGGTTCGCGGCGAGTCGCCGATGCTCTTCTCCGGCTACTGGCAGGCGCCTGACGAGACGAAGTCCGCCTACCGCGGCGACATGTACGTGACCGGCGATATCGCGACCCGTGACGAGGACGGCTACATCCATCTCCTCGGGCGATCTCAGGACGTGATCACCAGCGGCGGAGATCGCTTCAGCCCGGCCGACGTCGAGGACGCCCTGCGCGGCTACGACGTCGTGGTCGACGCCGGCGTCGTCGGGAGCCGCGATCTCGAGCGAGGAGGCCAGTTCGTCCGAGCATTCGTCGTCCTCCAGCCCGACGTCCAGGGCTCTGACCGACTCGTCGCCGAGATCCGACAGCACCTGCGCAAGTCCCTTCCCGAGACCAAGGTGCCGCGCGAGGTCGAGTTCGTCGACGTGCTGACGCGGACGCCGAACGGCAAGCTCCGCCGACTCGAGCTCCGCGAGCGCCCGGTCGTCCGCGTGCAGCCGGTCTGGACGGAGGACCACCCGCGCGCCTGGAAACCCCAGCCGGAGATCGCTCCCGAGCCGGAGCCCGTGGTCGTCGCGATCCCGGCCGAGGACGAGGAGGAGCTGCTCCCGGACTACGTGGTTCCACGCTCGCAGACGCTCGCGGCACGACCGGAGAGCGAGCCTCCCGTGGACGCCGAGTCAGAGGCCGAGTCCGATGAGGCCGAGCTGCCCGACTACATCGTGGACCCCGATGAGCTGCTGCCGGACTACGTCGTCTCCTTCCTCAAGTCGGAGCCGCTGCCCGCGATCGAGCATCCCCCGCAGATCCCTGCCCCGCGCACCGGGTTGCCGAAGCTGATTCCCGACGGGAAGTTCGAGATGAAGCCCGAGCCGAGCATCGATCCGCGACCACACGCCATTCCCGGGCAGCACCTGGAGCCGATCGTCTTTACCCAGCCGGACGACGCTCTCCCGAAGCGCGACGACCCGCTCGCCCCGCCGAAGAAGCCGGCGTACACGGTGATCCCGAGGCCGATCGACGAGCTCCACCCGTACAGCACGCGCGTCAACGAGCCGCCCCCGTCGACGCCTCCGGTGAAGCCTGAGCCCGAGCGTGCGCCGACGCCGGAGCCCGAGCCCTTGCGCCCACCCGAGCCGGAGCAGGTAGCCGCACCCGAGCCCGAGCCGGAACCCAAAGCAACCCCCACCGCTGCAAAGGCGGCAGCCGCCACACCGGCACCGTCGCCGGCGCCGGCACCGTCGCCGGCACCGCCTCCCGCGCCGAAGTCCAGGCCGGCCGCACCAAAGGCGAAGCCGGTTGCGAAGGCCAGGCCGGCGGCGCCCAAGCCGCCGCCTCCCAAGGCCCCGCCGCCGCCGGCTGCGGTGAAGGTGGAGACACCGAAGCCTGCTGCAAGGCCAGAGCCCCAGATGCCGGAGCCGCCGAAGCCGGAGGCGAAGACCGAGCCACCACCTCCTGCGCCGAAGCCGGCGGCCAAGTCGAAGCCGACTCCGAAGCCCCCGCCCAAGCCGGCTCCCACGCCCACTCCCAGGCCGGTGGCGAAGGCGGTGGCCAAGCCGGCTCCCAAGCCGAAGGCTCCGCCAAAGCCGAAAGCGGCTCCGAAGCCACCGCCCAAGCCCCTGCGGGCTACGCCGACACCTCCGCCCGCCCCGACCCCCGCCGCCCCGAAGCCGGCGCGCGTCGCCGCATCGAAGCCTCCGGCACCCGCTGTCGAAGAGGACGCGAAGCGAGGCCGTCTCGGGCGCAAGCGCAAGAAGACCGCAGAGCCCGTCGCCGAGTCCAAGCGGTCGCGGGTCCAGAAGTCATCTCCAGAAGCAGGGATGGAAGAGCAGGACGTCACGTTCATGCAGGACCTGTCGTCGCGCCTCAGCGCGTACAGCGTCTCGCCCGACGACCCCATTGCGTTCCCGGGACCCCCGCCCGGGGCTCCGGAAGAGAACGGCGACCTCGACCGAAACCCGGAGTTCGAGCTCGAGCCCAAGCCGGACTATCTGAAGTAGAGCTCAGGTACCTGAAGTAGGTCTCAGGCGGCGTGGCGCCGCTCGATGCCCTCGAGCACCGAGGCGAGCTCTTCGAGGCTCGCGACGTTGTGCCCGGGCAGGAAGCGGTCGACGAACGGGAGCGCCGCACGCATCCCTCCCGCAAGCGGCTGGTACTCGGGGTCGCCCTTCAGCGGATTCACCCAGACGACCGCATACGCGGCCCGAGCGAGCTTCGCCATCTCGCGTGCGACGAGCTCGTTGTCCTCACGCTCCCACCCGTCGGAGACGATGACGATCACCGCGCCGCGGGAGAGCGCACGACGCCCGTAGACGTCGTTGAACTCCTTGAGCGACGCACCGATGCGCGTCCCGCTACCCCAGTCCACGGCCACGAGTGTCGCCCGAGCAAGTGCAGCCTCTGGGTCACGGGTCTCGAGATCGCTCGTGAGCCGCGTGAGCCTCGTACCGAACCCGAACGCCTCCACCCCGCTCCCGCTGCCGACGATGGCGTGCAGGAAGAGCAGGAGGGCACGGGCGTACGAGTCCATCGACCCGGAGACGTCGCAGAGGACGACGAGCTTCCGCGGGACGGCCTTGCGCGCCTTCCACGACTGATCGACCGGGTCACCGCCGCACCGGAGCGAGCGGCGGATCAACCGACGCATGTCGAGCTGGTCTCCTCGCGGATCGGGAGTTCGCCTTCGCGACCTGCGGCGCGGTCTCGAGCGTGCGATAGCCGCCAACAGCCGGCGAGCGCGCTCGAACTCCGCCGCCGTCATCTCCGCGAAGTCCTGCTCGCGGAGGAGCTCGTGGGCGGACGCGCCGAGCTCGAGTGGCCGGCCGTTCGGATCCGGATCGGCCGCATCGCGACTGGAGGCGATAGTGAGGCTCACGACGTTCTCGTCCTGGCGTCGCTTGTCCTTCTCCCGAACGAGCGGTGCGATCGGCCCGCGCAGGAACCACGCCACGAACGCGCGGTCGAAGAGCTCGAGCTCGTCATGGCGTGAGACGAGCGTCTGCCGCAGCGTGAAGTAGACGTCCTCCTGGCGTGTCAGCTCGACTGCTCCGAGCCCTCGCACGGCGTCAGCCACGCGTCCAGGGCCGACCTCGATCCCGACCTCGCGCAGCACCCGGCCGAACGTGACCACATGACGCACGATCGCCGCTCCTGCCACGTGCAGCCCTAACGATCAGCCGTGGCGCGGGCCTCTTCGATGAGGCCGACGAGCGTCTCGTCGCGCACGGTTTCGATGTCTTCCCGGTACTTGAGCACCGAGCCCAGCGTCTGCTCGACGACCTCGGCGTCGATCTCCTCACGACCGAGGGCCGCAAGTGCCTGCGCCCAGTCGATGGTCTCGGCCACGCCCGGAGGCTTTGCGAGATCGAGTCCTCGCAGGCCGCGGACGAACGCCGCCGCCTCGGCGGCGAGGCGCTCCGGGATCCCGGGAACGCGCAGCCTCACGATCTCGACCTCGCGTTCGAGGGACGGGTGCCCGATCCAGTGGAACAGCGTCCGCCGCTTCAGCGCGTCGTGGAGCTCACGCGTCCGGTTGGACGTGAGCACGACCGCCGGCTTGCGCCGCGCCTTGATCGTCCCGAGCTCGGGGATCGTGATCTGGAAGTCGGAAAGGATCTCGAGCAGGAACGCCTCGAACTCCTCGTCCGCGCGGTCCACCTCGTCGATGAGCAGGACGACCTGTTCGTCCGAGTCGATCGCTTCCAGGAGCGGCCGGCGGATGAGGAACTCCGCGCCGAAGAGCTCGTCCTCGGAGACGGTTCCCTCCTGCGCCGCCCGGATGTGGAGGAGCTGACGCGGGTAGTTCCACTCGTACACCGCATGTGAGACGTCGAGCCCCTCGTAGCACTGGAGCCTGATCAGCCGTGCGGGGAGCGCTTGCGCAAGCGCCTTCGCTGCCTCGGTCTTCCCCACTCCCGCCTCGCCTTCGAGCAGCAGCGGCTTCTCGAGCGCAAGCGACAGGAAGAGCGCGGTCGCGAGCCCGCGGTCAGGCAGGTAGTCGGCCGCGCGCAGCGCTCCGTCGAGGTCGTCGATCGTGCCGAAGCTCACCGTCGCAGTCTAGAGACGACGCGCGGGAAGACCCGCTCCGTCTGCGGGCTCGCCGAACCCCTATGGGGCGACGACCGCGCTCAGATACGTGCGCTGCGAGGCGGAACCGGCGGCGTTCGTGGCGGTGACGAGCGCGTACACCTTGAATCCGACGTCTCCCTCGGTGAGCACGTAGCTCTGTGCGTTCTCCTCGCTGATCGTCACGCAGTTCGAGCCGCTCGCATCGCAGCGGCGCCAGGAGAAGGCGTAGGTGATCGGCGCGGTCCCGGTCCAGGTGCCGGTCGAGGTGGTCAGCGTCTGACCCGCCCTCGCCGTCCCCGAAAGCGCCGGGCGCACGGTGTTGAGGGGCGGCGCCCCGAGTACCGTCCCGCTCAGGTAGCTGCGCTGCGAGGCGGAGCCCGCGGCGTTCGTAGCGGTGACGAGCGCGTACAGCTTGGAACCGATATCTGCGGGGACGATCACGTAGCTCTGGGAGTTGGCAGCGGGGATCGTCACGCAGTTGTTGCCGCTCGCATCGCAGCGACGCCAGGAGAAGGCGTAGGTGATCGGCGCGGTCCCGGTCCAGGTGCCGGTCGAGGTGGTGAGGGTCTGACCGTCTCGAGCGGTTCCCGAGAGCGCCGGGCGCACGGTGTTGAGGGGTGGCGCCCCGAGTACCGTCCCGCTCAGGTAGCTGCGCTGCGAGGCGGAGCCCGCGGCGTTCGTAGCGGTGACGAGCGCGTACAGCTTGGAACCGATGTCTGCGGGGACGATCACGTAGCTCTGGGAGTTGGCAGCGGGAATCGTCACGCAGTTCGATCCACTCGTGTCACAGCGGCGCCAGGAGAAGGCATAGGTGATCGGCGCGGTCCCGGTCCAGGTGCCGGTCGAGGTGGTGACGGTCTGACCTTCCCTCGCGGTTCCCGAGAGCGCGGGCCGGACGGTGTTCACGGGCGCGACGAGCGGCTGATCGAACGTGACGATGTGCACGCTCGCAGTGGGGTCGAGTGCGCGATCCAGGTAGTAGAGGCTTCCATCGGCTCCGACCTTGATGTCGACCGGCTGGCCGGCGTCACCAGGGGCGATGAGTGTCGACACCACCTTTGTCGAGACATCGACGCTCTTGACCCAGCCCCCGCAGTAGTCGGCGAAGAAGTAGTCGCCGAGGTACTCCGGTGGGAAGTTGGCGGCGGGCGGGTTGTAGAACGCGCCACCCGTGATCGCGCATCCGTCCGAGTGCGTGTACGCGTGGAACGGGGCGTGATAGCTCGGATTCGTGGTCGGGCCCTCCGTGGAAGGCCACCCGAAGTTGAACCCTGCGTTCGACCCGTCGTTCGGTCCGATCCAGGCCTCGTCGATCTCTTCCCACGTGCTCTGGCCGACGTCGTTGACGAAGATCCTCCCGGTTCCGGGCTGGATGTCGAACGTGAACGGGTTCCGCAGCCCGAGCGCCCAGATGGCCCGGAAGTTCCCGGTCGTCGATGCGTAGAACGGATTGTCCGTGGGAACCGTGCCATTCGAGTTGAAGCGGAGGATCTTCCCCGCGAGGCTCGTGAGCGACTGGGCGTTGCTCCCGGTGTGGCTCTCGCCGACCGCGACGTAGAGCTTTCCGTCGGCGCCGAAGTGGAGCGCGCCGCCATTGTGGTAACCGTTCTCGGAGGGGATGTCGTTCACGATGATCGCCTCGCTCGACGGGTTCGCGCGATCCGGATCGGTGGCCGAGACCGTGAACCTGCTCACGCGGTTGACGATCGGGTTCGTGTTGGCCGTGTAGTACACGTACACGAAGCCGTTCGACGCGAAAGCCGGGTCGAACGTGACCCCCAGCAAGCCTCGCTCGTTGTTCGAGACGACGGGCACGGTCAGGAACGGCGTCGCGAGCAGCCCGCCGTTTTTGACGACCCTGAGAGCGCCACCCTGCTCCGCCACGAAGATCCGTCCATCAGGTGCCATGGCCATGGCGGTGGGCTGGGTCAGACCGCCGACGAACCGGACGTCCTGGAACGAAGCAGCAGTCTGCGCCTCTGCACTGGCCAAGCGTCCTACGAAGCCCGTCGCGCAGAGCAAGACGAGCACGAGCCCGAGGAGGGCTGGCAGCAAGCGGCGATTGGTCGCAACAGGTGCAATGCGGCGCACTGGCGGACGCACGAAAGCACATATCGACTGGCCGGAGGCGTGGCTAGACACCCACACGGACGATTTCGGTCTGACGAAGCTCCGCAACCGTTCTGATCGAGAATCGATCGTTTCGCGCGGTCGCCTTCGAGCGGATTAGACTCGGCTCGTTGCTCAACCCCGAGCGAGAGGGAGCGCTATGGCTGCAGCAAGTCTGGCTATGACCGAAGCGACAGAGGTACTCAGACCCGGTTCCGAGGATGAGGCTATCGAGGCTTTCGGCGACGGGAAGGACGTCGTCGTGGTGGGTGGCGGGACGATCGTGGTCCCGGAGATGACATACCGACGACTGCGCCCGGCGAGGGCGCTCCTCCTCAAGGACGCCGGCCTGGCCGGGATCTCGAAGGACGGGTCGCGCGTGACGATCGGGGCGATGACACCGATCGCCGACCTCGAGGCGCTACCTGCGCCGATCGGGCCGTGCGCGACGAACATCGCCGACCGCGAGATCCGCGGTGCGGCGACCATCGGCGGCAACCTCTGCGCCGGCGAAGGCTACGAGGCGCCACGCGGCGATCTCCAGGGGCCGTTTCTCGCGCTCGGCGCGACCGTGCGCTCGGCGGGAGAGGGAGGCATCACGGACGAGCCGCTCGAGGACTTCCTCACGAAGCGTCGTGACCGACTCGCGCTCTCGATCTCCTACGACGAAACAGCAGCCGGCGCTTTCGCAGGGCTCGACCGGCCGCACACCCACGACTACACGGCGCTCGCCGTGGCCGGGGCGCGTTCCTCCGACGGGTCGATCAGGCTCGCAGCGACGGGCGCAGGTACCCACGGCGTACGCCTTCCGTCCGCCGAGGCAGCCGCCGCCGACCCCGAGGCGGCAAGTCAGGCGGCCCTGCAGGACGTCACGCCGCACGACGACGCCCTCGCCTCGGCCTGGTATCGGACGAAGGTCCTCCCCGTGCTTGTCAGACGAGTCCTCACCGACCTCCAGGGGGCGCAATGAACCTCATCGTCAACGGCGTGACGCACGAGATCGAGAGCGGGCTGCTGACGCCGCTGCTCGACGTGCTGCGCGAGGAGCTCGGCATCACCGGGCCGAAGGCAGGCTGCCACCAGGGCGGTTGCGGCGCCTGCACGGTGCTCGTCGATGGCGAGCCGCGGCGCGCATGCCTCCTCCCCGTCGCCTATGCGGACGGTGGTGAGATCACGACGGTCGAAGGGCTCGGCCCACCCGAGAGCCTCGAGCCGATCCAGCAGGCGTTCGTACACCACTACGCCGCGCAGTGCGGCTTCTGCACGTCCGGGATGATGCTCGCCGCCCACAGCTACATCGCACACGGCGGCACGGACGACGCCGAGGCGATCCAGACCGCGCTTGGCGGCCACGTCTGCCGCTGCACCGGGTACTCGAAGATCATCGAGGCCGTGGCCGCGACTGCACGCGGCGACTCCTTCGACCTCACCGAGACCGCCGTCGGCAAGTACACGACCATGACCACAGGAGGTGCGGAATGAAAGTCGTCGGCGCACGCATTCCGCGCTACGACGGAATCGCGCACGTCACCGGCCGCACGATCTACGTGGACGACGTACGCGTGCCCGGCACCCTCTGGGTGAAGGCGCTCCGCTCACCCCATCACTCGGCAACGATCACGAAGATCGACACGGGGCCGGCCGAGAACATGCCCGGCGTCCACGCGGTCGTCACGCACGCGGACGTCCCGCTGAACGAGTACGGACACCTCTCGGGCCTCGGGATACCGGCGGACGAGCCGCTTCTCGCTGTCGACGAGGTTCGGTACAAGGGCCAGCCAATCGCCCTCGTCGCGGCCGACACGGAGGAGCTCGCCGCGGAGGCGGTCTCGAGGATCGAGATCGACTTCACGGAGCGACCGGCGCTCACCGACGTGCGGCAGGCCTTCGACGCCGATGCCCCCAAGATCCACCACTGGGGCAACTGGTACACGCACTTCGAGGACGAGATGGATCGTCGCCAGATTCGCAAGGGCGACATCGACTGGGCGTTCGAGAACGCCGACACGATCGTCCAGGGTGTCTATCGGCCTGCGGCGATCGAGCACGCTCCGATCGAGACCCAGGTCTGCCAGGTCGTGCCCGAGCCGAACGGCCGCCTGACGATCTACTCCTGCACGCAGGCGCTCTACTTCTCGATGGGCGTCGTCGCCGCGCACCTCCAGGTTCCGCTCAACAAGCTGAAGTTCGTCGGCGGAACGACCGGAGGCGGCTTCGGTGGGAAGGTGGACACCGCCACGGAGACGATGTGCTCGCTCCTGGCGCTGAAGTCGGGGAAGCCGGTGAAGTGGCGCTGGACGCGCGAGGAGGAGTTCCTCTGCTCGTCGACTCGCGCCCCGTGGCACATGGAGATCGCGGACGCGGTGACGAAGGACGGTTGGATCCTCGGCCGCAAGATGCTCACCCTCCACGACGCCGGCGCGTACGCGCGTTTCTCGCCGTACGGCCTGACGAAGCACAGCTTCCACCACACCGGGGCCTACACGATCCCGAACCTCTCGTTCGACGGGTACGTCGTCTTCACGAACCGCGTGCCGACGACGGCGATGCGCGGCTTCGGCGTCACCTCGGTGTCGTTCGCGACCGAGACGCACATGAGCCGCGTCGCGGGCGTGCTCGGGATCGATCCGATCGAGATCCGCCTCAAGAACGCGAACCGGATCGGAGACACGTCGCCGAACGGCGTCGTCTACACCGATCCCTCGACCGTCTCGACCATCCTCACGATGGCCGACACGATCGGGCACGAGCTCGACGCCGACTACAGGACCATGACGAACGAGCCCCGCGCAGGCGAATGGCTGCCAGAGCACCTCGTCGCGCAAGTCGGAAACCCGGAGGATCACTAGCCATGGCCAAGCACACGGGCCGCGGAATCGCGGCGATCGAGTACCCGACGGGGATGAACCAGAACGGCGACCCGTCGCAGGCGTGGATCAAGGTCAAGCCGGACGGGCGCATCGACGTGTTCGCCGGCACCTCCGACATCGGCAACGGCTCGAAGACGATCCAGACGCAGATCGTCGCCGAGACGATCGGCGTCCCCTACGACTGGGTCACGTACGACAACTCGAACACCGACTCGTCGCCGATGTGCACGGGCACGTTCGCCTCTCGAGCCACGTTCGTCGCCGGAATGGCGGCTCTCAAGGCGGCTGCACAGGTCAAGCACAAGCTGCTCGAGATCGCCGGCAAGGAGCTCGAGATCGATCCGGGCGACCTGGAGATCGTCGACGGCGAGGTCATCGCCAAGGGCGCTCCCCAGACGAAGATCTCGGTGTCCGACGTCGCCGGTGCGGCGACCTTCAACCACGGCGAGCTGATCACCGGCACCGGCGCCCAGCTCAAGCCGTACGCGGCGATCATCGACTCCGAGTCGGGGAAGGTCGACCTCCCGCCGCACTCCGCGATCTCGTACGCGACCTGTGCAGCAGAGGTCGAGGTGGACGACGAGACCGGCGAGGTACGGGTGCTCCGGCTGTCGCAGTGCTACGACGTCGGCCGTGCGATCAATCCGACCCTGGTCGAGGGCCAGATCGAGGGCGGGGCCATCATGGGCCTCGGGCTCGGTGTCCTCGAGAACTGCTACCCGTACTACCCGGACGTCGAGCACCGCGGCGGCGCTTTCGGGAGCTACCTCGCTCCCGGGATGGAGGACATGCCGCAGATCGACACGATCATGATCGAGAACCCGTCCGCCGACGGGCCGTACGGAGCGAAGGGGATCGGCGAGATGGCCAACAACCCGCAGCCGCCGGCGATCGCCGCTGCGGTCTACGACGCGGTCGGCGTCTGGGTCACGGAGCTCCCGATCACACCGGAGCGAGTGCTCCGAGCGCTGGAGACGAAGGCTGCCGGTGGCGGCGAGCCGCGCCGCGAGGGAAAGCTCGTCGTGTTCGACGAGGAGCTCTCCGTGAATACCGTCTCGAGTGGCGGCATGCGCTTCGAGGTCCCCGCCTGAGCTCGCCATTTCGATCCTGGAACGGCGTGGAGCGCCATACCCTGTTCCCGGGTGTGGCAATCCACGCCATCGGCGGCGAGCAGGTCATGCTCTGTCACGTCGTCTACGAGCCGGGAACGACCGTTCGCCGGCACTCGCATCCGACTGCCGAGCAGGTGATGTGGATCGTGGACGGCTCGGTGACGATGACGATCGGGGACGAGACGAAGGACCTCGTCGCCGGAGACGTCGTCGTCGTCAATCCCGGAATCGAGCACGAGCTCTACTCCGAGAGCGGCATGACGTTCGTCGAGGCGCTCGCCCCGGTGCTGCGCGACCACGTGCCGGATGCGGAGCGCGATCTCGTCCTCGGCGCGCAGGGCGACTCGCTGCACGCTGAAACCTGAGCCTGAGGCACGCTGCGTTCGGCTGGATTCGTCCGCCGCCCCGTGGATCTGAAATGCGCTGCCTTGCGTCGGACGGGTAGCGGCGCGGCTACACGGTTCGCAGCGGCATCGCGAGTTTGACATTCATGCGACATCGCGCTGCCGTGGGTCAGTGTTCGGGAATGACCCCGGAGTCGGCGGAAGCGCAGCCCGCGGGCAGTGTCGACGTCGAGTCCCCGCCGAGGATCATCGTGCCGACTCGAACGCGTAGAGTCGGCCTCAGTCCGACCGACGGAGGAGCGAAGTGACGAGCATGTACGCAGTTGTCGACCCGGCGACCGGCGAAACGGTCAAGGAGTACGAAACGATCAGCGACGACGAGCTGCGGGATGCGATGACCCGCGCCGACCGGGCGCACCGCGAATGGTCGCGAGCTGCGACTGTCGCCGATCGCGCCTCGCTCGTGCGGCGCGTCGGCGAGCTGCACTCGGAACGGCGGAAGGAGCTTGCGGAGATCATCGTCGCCGAGATGGGCAAGCCGGTCCGGCAGGCGCGGGGCGAGGTCGACTTCTGCGCGTCGATCTATGAGTTCTACGCCGACAATGCGGACGCGCTGATGGCAGACGAGCCGATCGAGCTACTCGCAGGCGAGGGGTCGGCCGTCGTCCGCCGCAGCTCGCTCGGCGTCCTGCTGGGGATCATGCCGTGGAACTTCCCCTACTACCAGGTCGCACGCTTCGCGGCGCCGAACCTGATCATCGGCAACACAGTCCTGTTGAAGCACGCGCCCCAGTGCCCGCAGTCGGCCGAGGCGATGGCGCAGATCTTTGCCGACGCGGGCTTCCCCAACGGCGCATACGTGACCATCTACGCCACGAACGAGCAGATCGAGTGGGTGATCGCCGATCCGCGCGTCCGCGGTGTCTCCGTCACCGGCTCCGAGCGCGCCGGCGCCGCCGTCGCCGAGATCGCCGGCCGGCATCTGACAAAGGTCGTTCTCGAGCTCGGTGGCTCCGACCCGTTCATCGTCCTCGGCACCGACAACCTCGACAAGACGGTCGAGGACGCCGTCGCCGCGCGAATCGACAACGCGGGCCAGTCGTGCAACGGCGCGAAACGGCTGATCGTGATCGACGAGCTCTACGAGCCGTTCCTCGAGAAGTTCACGGCCGCGCTCACCGCCGTGAAGCAGGGCGATCCGCGCGAGCGCGAGACGGAGTGCGGGCCGCTGTCCTCTCAGGTCGCGGCCGATCGCCTTGAGGATCAGGTCCGGCGCGCGGTCGAGCAAGGCGCGACGGTCATCGCCGGCGGCAAACGCAACGGCAACTACTTCGAGCCGACCGTGCTGACGGACATCACGCCGGACAACGCCATCTACCGTGAAGAGCTGTTCGGTCCGGTAGCGCAGGTCTATCGCGTGCGGTCGGAGGAGGAGGCGGTCGCACTCGCAAACGACACGCCGTTCGGACTCGGCTCATACGTGATGACGAACGACGTGGAGCAGGCCGAGCGCGTCGCGGACCGGATCGACGCTGGCATGGTCTACGTGAACATCGTCGGCGCAGACGGAGCCGAGCTGCCCTTCGGTGGCACGAAACGCTCCGGCTTCGGACGCGAGCTCGGCCGCTACGGCGCCGACGAGTTCGTCAACAAGAAGCTGATCCGCATCGGTTGAGCAAGAGGGTCGTCTCCCGCGACCGCTCCGAAGCGCGCCGAGGTCTCGCTGTCCCGACGACTGGGCGGCGACCCCGCTGTCGAGGTCGGCGGGTACGTCAAGCTGGAACAAGTAGGCGGCCCCACGCGATCTCGCTCAGTAGATGTCCAACGAACGGGAAGCAACGGGCGGGCTAGCACGTTTACCTACCTCATATGCAAACGCGCTACGTCGACGGGCTCACGATCAGGCGGCTTCGAAACGGCGACGCCGCTACGGTAGCCGCGCTCTTTGCGCGGCTCGGGGAGCGCTCGCGGTCGCGGAGGTTCTGCGGCGCGAAGCCCCGGCTGTCCGAGGCCGAGCTCCGTGCGCTTGCGCGCGTCGACGAGAACCACCACGTGCTCGTCGGCTACCTCGACGGCGACGCGGAGCCCGCCGGGATCGCGCGTCTCGCACGGCAAGGCTCGTCGGCCGAAGTCGCGTTCGCGGTCGCCGATGCACACCAGGGACGCGGAGTCGGGTCGATCCTCGCGAACGAGCTCGCAGCGGACGCGCGCGCCGCGGGGATCACGAAGCTCGTCGCGAACGTATGCGGCGACAACCCGCGGGTCATCGCGCTCGTGAAGCGCCTCGGAACGTCGCTCAGCGAGACCTGGCGGGGCGGCGAGCGGGAGCTCGTCGTCGAGCTCGGGCGCTAGTTCCCCCGCAGTTCTGCGCCGTATAGTGACGGCGAAACGCCATGGACGACGACGCGGCGAACGTCTGGGACGATGTGCCCGACTGGGGCGGAGTCGGAGCGCGGCAGCTCGTTCGCCCTCCTGATGGCGTTGCTCGGTGCCTCCATTTGGGAGTTCGGGCCGGGCTCCTCGCAGTTCGTCTACCACTTCCACCACGGGAGCGAGGAGCTTCTGATCGTCCTCCGGGGATCCCCGACCGTCCGGATGCACGACGGTGACCGCGACCTGACCGAGGGTGACGTCGTGCCTTTCCCACGTGGGCCTGAAGGCGGCCACCAGATCCGAAACGACGGCGACGCTCCGGCGCGGGTCGTCATCGTCTCGACGAACACTGATCCGGACGTCGCCGAATACCCTGAGACGGGCAAGGTCGCGACGATCGTCGGTCGCACGGAGCGGTTCTACCGAGCGGCCGACGCGATCGAGCACGCAGGGCCGGAGGCCTAGGCTCGGATCGGCTCCCGGAGCGGCGCGTCGCTCTGATCCTCGCCTGTCCACTCGAAGAGCTCGACGACATAGCCGTCGGGGTCGCGCATGAACACCTGGGTCACACCGTCGCCGCGGGGCATCGGGCCACCGACGAGCTCGACCCCGTGGTCATCGAGGCGTGCGCACGCGGCCTCGAGGTCTTCCACCTCGATCGCAATGTGGGTCGCGAGGCCCACCTTCACGCTCGCACCCGGATCCGCGGCGCCGGCATGGCCCGTCGTATCGGTCTCCACGATCAGGTGGAGCTGATCCTCGGCGCCGACGGCGAACCAGGCGCCGGTGAAGACGAAGTTCGTCGGCCGCGGCACTTCGTCGAGGCCGAGCGCCCCACCGTAGAAACGTCGTGAGCGCTCGAGATCGGCGACGATCAGCCCGAGATGCTGGAGTCCCTTCGGCACGGCCCCTACCGTAACCGTGCCGAGACGAGAGAGGAGGCGACATGCCGCTGATCAGGGTCGAGCTCTTCGACTACCGGATGAACGACGAGACGAGCGCTGCGCTCATCGAGAAGCTCACGGACGCTCTGTGCGAGGCGACGCACCCCGGCTTGCGCGACCACACGTGGGTGATCGTCGAGGGCCACAATCCCAAGAATTGGGGCCTCGGCGGCAAGCCATGGCCGGTCGACCAGATGCCGCCGGCCAACTAGCTCGAGCGACCTGTGTCGTAGGATCACGTTCCCCGAGAAGAGGAGAGGCGAATGCCAGTCATCGACGTCAAGCTGTACGACCGCCGCGTGACCGACGAGTCCGTTCCGAAGATGATCGAGGCTCTCACGAACGCGCTCCACGAGTCGAGCGGCGCCGCCAAGGAGCACATCCACGTGATCATCCAGGGCGTGCCGGCCAAGCACTGGGGGCAGGGCGGCAAGCCGGGCGAGTAGGCAGTACGAGTAGCTCTCCGGCGGAGACGCCGAACCGGTCGAGTCAGCTACGCCACTTGACGGTGCAGCCGACGGGTGCGGTGTCGGCGACCGGCGCGGGCTCCCCGGAGAGCGCCGCCTCGATCCCGTCGCGGAGATAGTGCGTCGAGACGTCTGACTCCTCGCGGTTGTCGTCGACGGCGCCGTGGTACACGAGCCTGCGATCGGCGTCGAACACGAACGCCTCGGGAGTGCGCTCCGAGCCGAGCGCCCGTGCCAGCTCCTGGCTCTCGTCGTGGAGGTAGTCGAACGAATAGCCGGCCTCGCGTGCGTGCTCGACCATGTTCTCGAAGGAGTCGTCCGGATGAGTCGTGGCGTCGTTCGAGTTGATCGCGACGATCTGTACTCCTCGGTCGGCGTACTCGCGCTGGAGAGCCTCGATCCGACCCTCCCATGCCAGCACGTAGGGGCAGTGGTTGCACGACTGGACGAGGACGAGGACGGGCGTGGCCGCGTACTCGTCGAGCGAGTGGTCGCGCCCGTCGACGCCGGGCAGCTTGAAGGTCGGCGCGGTCTCGATGACGCTCACGGCATGGCCTCCTCGAGTTGCTGGCGACTGGGGACGGGCGAGGGACGACCGTCGGGGAGAAAGTACACACGGCAGGTCAGCGCGGGCGGCGACTGGGCGCCTAACGGGTCGATGTCGTGGCCGTCGATCCGGATCGTCGGCGATCCGGGAAAGGCGAGCTCGACGGCCTCGGCGTGCGTGAGGACCTCGCGCATCTCGATCGGGGTCGTCGATCCCGCGCTCGTCGAGCACCTCTTCGAGCAACGCCTTCGCCTCAGGGTGTGAGGGGCATCCTTCCCAGAAGAAGAGCTCGACCTTCATGTGCGAACCGACGCCTGGAACGGCGACCGGGAGCTCGGGAACCATCGCTCGATGCTAGCGGCGTCCCCGCTCGGCGCTGGAGCGACGGGACTCCGGGGTGCGTCAGCGTTCGCGAAACCGGGGTTAGGGTCAAGACATGACCCGCCGGCGCTGGATGGCTCTCTCATTTGCCCTGGGGTCGACGTGCTTCCTCATCGCCCCGTTCCCCGGCTACGCGGAGCTCGTCGGCGACTCAACTGACGCAATCACCTTCTTCGTCGGCTCGATCCTGTTCACTGCCGGCGGAGCGCTCCAGAGCTGGCTGGCCTGGTCCGAACGTCATTCCCCCGCTGGCGGAGCCGCGGCGTGGTGGGCCGCCATCATCCAATCCGCCGGCACGCTGTTCTTCAACGTCACCACGTACCAGGCGATGCACACCGCTTTGACGAGCCCCGAGTACAACGCGCTCGTCTGGCGGCCCGATTGGCGTGGGTCGATCTGCTTCCTCGTATCAGGCGCGATCGCCTACCGCGCCTCGGCGCGTCACGGATGGCTGCCCGCGCGTGGCGGCTCGGGATGGTGGCAGCCGACAGTCAACCTGCTCGGCTGCATCTTCTTCGGAGTCTCCGCTATCGCCGGCTACGTCGTTCCGTCGACGGGGTCGATGCTCGACCAGGCGGCGGCCAACTGGAACACATCGCTAGGCGCGGCGTGCTTCCTTGCCTGCGCGCTCGACACCTTGCGCGCCGACAGGCTCCAGGTCGCCGGCGCTGCGAGCTCGAGCACAAGCTAGAGGCCGACCTGCGGTAGGTGACTGACGCGAGGGCCGAGGTCGTCGAGTGGGACACCGGCCGTGGGTGCGGGGAAATCCCTCGCCTGTGCGAGCGTACGGGAATGTCCCCTGTCTTCTCGCTACCGCTTATGCCTCAATCCAGCAGCGCGGTCACAGGTCGCTGGCACACCGACTCACTCATGGACTTGCGCTCGGCGCCTGCGACGCCGCCTGAAGGTCACGTGCAGGCTGCCGCGGTCGTCACGACTTCCGCGAACTCGTCCTGGAGATTGATGCCGGTCATGCGCGCGATCTCGGCAGCCGGCACCACCTCGCCATCCGGCGCGGCGATGTCGAACGTGTGGGTCGCGTCGAGGACGAACCACACGTCGTACCCAAGATCGGAGCCGATGCGAGCGGTCGTCTCACAGCAAAAGTTCGTCTGAATCCCGCACACCGCGATCGCGCCGATCCCGCGCTCGCGCAGCCATGCGTCGAGATCGACATCTCCGTGAAACGACGAGTGCACCGTCTTGACAATGCGCAGATCGGGCTCGCCCGCGACGGCCTCTTTCAGCTCGAAGCCGGGCGTGCCGCGCTCGAGCGGTCCACCCTGCCAATCGTGCTGAACGACCACGATCGGGTCGCCGCGCCGGCGCCACGCTGCAATCAGCTCGGCGACGTTCTCCTCGGCATGGGGATTGTCGCGGGATCCGAACGCTGGATCCTCGAAGCCGCGCTGAACGTCGACCACCAGCAGCGCACGCTGCCCGCTCATGCGTTTGACCCTACCGTAGGTCGCGGTTCTCGGCTTGTAGGCATTGCGAGCACAACCCGTGGAACAGCACGCTCACATATGTGTGCCAGTGATCGCAAGTGTCCGTTGATCCAGGTGCGGACCGCCGCGTCTCGAGGCAGCGATCCGCACCGGACCTGACCGCTACGAGGAGCCCGCCCTCAGTCGCGATCGATTTTCTTGCCAGAGGGCATGAGCGCGTACCAGGCGGCGCCGAAGTCCTTCAGGCCTTCGCCGTTGGTCTGCCCGCGCCTCGCGTCCCCAAAGAAGAGGTACAGCGGGTGCCCCGCGTAGGTCACCTGTCGCGTGCCGTCGGCTCGTCGGATGCTGCCGAGCAGAGAGGGCTTGGCTCCCTTGATCGCGGTCGGCATTCCGCTCGTGAGCAACGGCGGCCAGTAGACCAAGCACGCACCCGAGCAGGCGCTCTTGCCCCGCCTGTCCTTCTCGAAGAGATACAGCGTGTGGCCGCGGCTGTCGACGATGATCCGACCCAAGGCACTCGAACCGCTCGCCACCCTCGCCGGGTGAGCAGACGATCCACCCGAGGCGACACCCGTACCGACCCCCGCGGCGAGAACCGCGAGGACAGTGATCCCGAACACAGCAGTCTTCAGTCCCTTCATTTGGAGCCTCCTTGCGATGTGCGATTACGTTCTGTACGCGAGGTGCTCCGGGCCGGGATTCGAGGGCAGAGGACGCTTAATCCTTCTTGAACGAAAGGAGTGATTGCGCAGGCGAGGACGGCACGCCGAGTGAGACCAAGAGCCACCCCCACCACTGCATCAGCCTCAGGCTACGGGCACCTCAGATGCCCGAGTGTGCGGGAATGTCCCTTGACGGCCCCGGCGGCCCCACCCGCCCTAGAGGCGTTGCCTAGCGAGGGGTCAAGTGCTTGAGAGTTCGCGTCTCAGAGTTGAAACCAACCCGGCGCCACGACGGCCGCTGCGCTTCACCCGTTGGAAAAGCCTCCCTGGCCCTGAGGTGGTGAGGGCAGATACTGGCTGCAGGCTTGAAATGCCTTCTGAGCATCATCGCTCAGAGCGGGCGGTCCACCCTGACCACCCGAAGGCGGCCCACCCTGGCCGGGGGTCGGCAGCGTGACACCGTTCTCTTCGAGGCACTCCCGCAGCTGGGTGAAAGTACCCTGATCAAACTGGGGTCGCTGTCCGTTCGGCGCAGATGGAGCTGACGAGCTGCTTGGACTGTCGCCGGCCGCCTCTGAGCCGCCGCACCCCGCGACTGTTAGGGCAAAAGCCGCGATGAGCGCGGCGAGCGCGCTCGCCCACCCCGCGAGCCGAGCCTTCTGGACCAATCCACTCACGCCGGCGTCGTCTCTGCCTCCGCGAGATCGGGAGCCAGGCGCCCGTCCTGCATACGGATGATTCGGTGCGCGCGCTGGGCGACACCCGTGTCGTGCGTGACGACGATCACCGTGCGCGCCACTCCCGACAGCGACATGAGAAGGTCGAGAATCTCCGCGCCAGTTGCCGTGTCCAGATTGCCGGTCGGCTCGTCGGCGAGCAGAACGTGCGGTGCATTGGCGAGTGCTCTGGCGATCGCCACCCGCTGCTGCTCGCCGCCGGAGAGTTTGCCCGGCACGTGATCCCCGCGTTCGCCGAGGCCGACTGATTCGAGCAACCCCCGCACCATCTCGCGGCGCTCGGCAGCCTTCTGGACGGCCGGAGCAAGTGCGACCTCGACATTCTGAGCCGCGCTAAGCGTCGGAATCAGGTTGAACTGCTGAAAGACGAAGCCGATCGTGCGCAGGCGAAGAGACGAGAGCTCGCCATCACCCATCGCCGCCATGTCCCGGCCTTCGAAGCGAACGTTTCCGGTCGATGGACGGTCGAGGCCGCCGAGTAGCTGTAGGAGCGTCGTCTTACCGGAACCGCTCGGACCGACGATCGCAACGGCATCGCCGGACTCGATCGTCAGGTCCAGTTCCTTGACCGCATGCACCTGCCCGCCCCCCAGGGCATAGCTCTTCGAGACGCCCTGCAACTCGTAGACGGGCACCCGCTCTTGCGAGGCAGAGAGGTCGTTTCCGTTCTCGCTCACGATCGTCATCACCTCAGTCGATGTGTCGGAGGGCATCGGCAGGGCGCAGACGCGAGGCACGGAGGCTGCCGACCGCTCCTGCGATGAGGCCCCCGAGGACGGCGAGTCCAACCGCGGCCACGACGAGCGTGACGCTGACCGGCGCGCCAAGCGCGACCTCAGTCGCTTGCGCGGCCACCTGGCCCTGACCGAACGGTCCGGGCCCGCCGCCGCCGAAGAAACCACCGGCCTGCTGGGCACCGTTCGACACGGTCGCGGTGAGAGACGGAGAGAACGCGGCAATCGCGGCGGCACCGGCGATGCCGAGACAGACCCCGATCGCGCCCCCGAGCAGGCCCTGGAACAGGGATTCGCCCGTCACCTGGCGCACGACGAGCCATTGCGACCAGCCGAGCGCCTTCAATGTCCCGAATTCGCGGATTCGCTTCGTGACCGAAGAGAGGGTGAGCAAGCTCGCAATCAAGAAGGCGGCGAGTAGAGCGACTATCGCAAGCGCGGACCCGAGGTTGGACGCCAGGTTCTTGGCGTCGACGAGCGTGCCGGAAACGCGCTTCGCGAGATCGGCTGCGGTCGTCACCGAGGCTCCGTCGACCGTGTTTTCGATCTGGGACGAGACCGCGGTCACGTCCTCGGAGCTGTCGGCCCGCACATAGATCGTGTTCACCCGACCTTTGCGATCGGAGAGCTGCTGCAATTGCGAGAGCTTCACGTACACATCCGAGGACTGGCCGCCGAGCGGCGTCTCTGCGATCCCGATCACAGTGAACGACGTGCCGCCGAGCTTGACTGTGTCACCGACCGAGAGCCCATTACTCGAGGCGTAGCTCTCGTTGAGAATCGCCTGGCGCGCCGCACCGGATCCGAAGTAGTGCCCCTTGACGATCTGTCCGGGGGTGACAGCGCCGAGTGCCTTCTGCGCCTGATCGACTCCGGAGACGCTGAGCGAGGTGGCGTTGATGTTTCGCGGAGGACCACCGCCGCCGGAGCCCGGTCCGCCGAACTGGCCCGGCTGCTGCTGCTGCTCAGGCACGGTGCCTTCGATGTGAAGCGAGTTGAGCGTCAGACCGCCGGCAGCGCTCTCGACCCCGTCGATCTTCGAGATCTGCACGACATCAGTGGCCGGCATCGAGAGCTGCGCCGTCGAGACGAAGGTGTCGCGCGAGAACTTGTCGCCGGGGTTGCCTAGATTCTGGAGTCCAAAGCGCCCGCCGCCGTTCTCTCGCTGCAGCTGCTCCCGCTCCTTGTCCGACAGTCCCCCGAAGGGCCCGTTGCCCGAGTCTGAAAACTCGATCGGTCGCGACACGGACATGTCCGTGCCGACACCCGTAAGTGGTTCGAGGATCTTCGCCTGCGCTTCGTCGAGACCGTTGGAGAGCGCGGTGACCGTGACGACCAGGCCGACGCCGATGCCGAGGCCCAGGGCAGTAAGGATTGTGCGCCCGAGCCGCCTGCGCAGCTCGGCGAACATGTAAGTGACGTAGAACATGGGCCGGAACGGAACCACTGCAACGTGAGAGTCCGCTGAGACAACGATAAGAAGCGGCTAAGTTCGCGCTGCCGCGCCACGCTTGGCTTGCTTTCTTTCCTTGAATTAGCAACGAAACTCGCAGCGCTCAAGGTCAGCGACCTGCGCACGCTGCACGACGTGGCGCAGCTCCTCGGCGCGAGCGTCGAGGGCTCAGACCCGCCAGACGGGGGTCAGCCGGGAGGGGTCGAAGCGGTTGTAGCCCCTGCGGCCAGGGCCGACGACGACGTGGTCGAGGACGGCGGCGACGATCGCGTGCTGTCGTGCGAGGGGCAGGTCGGGCCAGCGCTCCCGCAAGGCGGGAGCATGGCCCGCGTGACCCTCAAGGACAGAGACGCGGCTTAAGCGCGCGAGCTGACGCTTCGCCTGAGTCAAGCGCTGCTCGATCGGCTTCCGGGCCGCAAGCCATTCGGACAGCCCAAAGGCCTGGTTGCCGTAGGCGCCTGCAAGCTGGTCGAGTTGTGCCTGCGCCTGCTCTATCTCCGCCTGCGCGCGCTCGGCATCCGGGTCGCCCGTCAAGCCGTTGAGAACGGCGGCGAGCTCGGGCGAGTCAAGACGGTGCAGCACGGCTTCGACGACGAAGAGCTCGAGCGGATCGGCGTCGATGTAGACGTGCCCACAGCCGCTGAAGTTCGGCCCCCTCGCGCACACGTAGCGGCGCTTCCCGGAGGCGGTCGGACGGGAAACGAGCGCCTCACCGCAGAGCCCGCAGCGCAGCAAGCGGACGAGCAGGTAGCGGCGTGCCGCCTTGTTCGTCCGCCGCGAGGGATCGGAGAGAAGCGCCCGGATGCGGGTCGTCTCCGCGGGCGTGACGATCGCCGGCCACTCCGCCTGGGCGACGATCTCGCCGCGGTGCTCGCGCTGGCCGCTGATGCGGGGAGACATGAGCATCCGCCGCAGCGTCTGCGTCTTCCACTGCCCTCCCGTCACCGTCGCGACCCCGCGCTCGTTCAAGCCGGCGCAGATCGCCCGCAGCGCCTCGCCTGCGAGCAGTCGCCGCGCACACTCGCGCACGATCAGGGCTTCCGACTCGCGCACGCTACGGCGGTCGGCCTCGTACCCGAACGGCCGCGTGCCTCCGCCTGCGACCTTGCCCGCCTGCGCCAGCTCCTCGTGCTTGCGCCGGATGCGGCGGCTCTTGTCGGTGCTCTCCTTCTTCGCTACGGCCCCGAGGATACGAGCAAGGAACTGCCCGTCATGCGTCGCCAAGTCGATGTCGCCCGACACCGAGGCCAGTCGCGTCACCCCGGCCTCCTTGCACACCTCGAAGAGCTCCTCTCGGTGATGGAAGGCGCCGGACTCGAACCGGACCCGAGTCTCGTCAGTCGAGCAAGTTGTCAGCTTCTCGTCCTACCTCGGGACTCCACCTGCCGACTCAGCGCACTTAGGGCGACGCGATCGGCACGGCGAGCTCCAGCGCGACAGGCGCAGCACCAGGCTGGACGGCCTGCGTCTCGCGCGCATGCAGGAGCGTCGTCCGCACGATCAGCTTCGCTCGCGCGAAGTTGTCGAGCTCGGTCGGAACCGGCCCGACGCGCTGTCCGAGGGCGTACCCGGCAGCGTTCCGACCCATCGCCCGATACGACTCGAGCGTGTAGAGCGGCGCCATCCCGAACAGCTCGAGGTTGTCGAGCGGCTCCAGATCCGCACGGTGGATCACCGTCGTGCCCTTCGACTGGATCCCGAGCGCGATGCCAGAGCCGGAGAGTCGCGCGCCGTCGTGGGCGATGAAGGCGACGTCCGCGCTGCGCCGCACGCGGACGATTCGCGGAACGGCGCCGCCGTCTCGGATCCCGTCACAGACCGCTTCCAGCACGTCGTCGTGCTCGAGGTCGTTGATCGTCCTCCGGATCGTGTCCGCGAAAGCAGGCCCGACTGCGACCACGACCTCGGCAGGATCCTCGCCACGCGCTGCTTCGCCGAGCTCGACGACCGACGTCTCGCCGCTCGACGCTCCTCCGAGCAGATCCGCAGGATCGACGACGCTCGGCAGCGACTGCAGGAGCGCCCAGCGCTCGCCCTCGAGGCGATAGCCGGTGCCCGGCCCCGAGTACACGTTCGGATCGTTCACGGCAGAGTGAACGAGGCCGTCTGAGTCGATCACGGCGGCGGTCTGGAGGTAGTCCGCCGAGACGCGCTGGCGCTGCATCGAGAGAACGGCCTCCGCAACGTCGGAAAAGCCGTGCCGCTCGAGCGCGACCGCCACGTCGAGGCCCGACACGCCGCGCGAAAGGAGGTCGTCCGCAGCCTCGACATCGGCCGCTCGATCGCGATCGGGCATCTCGGCCGAGTCGTAGCCCGTGGTCGCAGCTGCGATCTCGTCGTCGGAGACCGCGGGCAGGCCGAGCTCGGCGAACACGGCTTGCACGGCACGGGCAGCCTGAGCTCGGACGCGAAGCAACTCCTCTTCGCCGACCGGCTCGATCCCCGCGTCCACCTGCCAGTCGCGCTGGATCGTCAGCCACTCGTCGAGATCGTCCGCGTCGAAGTTTCCGCCGCCGAACGTGTTGTCGTGCCGCGGCATGACCGAGTAGCCCGACGTGACGAAGTCGGTGCCCGGGAGGAACTGGCCCATGAGCTTCGCGGTCTTGCGGATCTCGGAGTGCGAAGCGATCGCGTCGTTGCCGGACGCGACCTCGAGGTCGAGCCAGGCGGCCAGGACGTTCTCGCCGAGGATCGCGCGCGTTCCTCCCGGCACGGACAGGACGAGCGCGACGCACGAGATCGACCCGTTCTGGACGCCCTGCGAGCCGGCCGCGCGCACCGCCGCGAGGCAGCGCGCCTCCAGGTAGAGCATGGACATGCCCTGCGCGTACCCCATCAGCGCCTCGGAGCCCGTGCCCGACGTGAATCGCACCTTCACTCCCCGCGATGCGTAGGCCGCGCCGAGAAACGCCTTCGACCACGGCGTGTCGTCGCCGTCGACGAACACCGGCTCCGTGCCGTAGACGGACAGCGTCTCGGCGTACGTGACGAGGCCTCGGATCGCGAGCTCGAGGTTCCTGCGCTCCTCGACCGCGCATTGCGTCATGACTCCCGGCCGGCCTGTCTGTGAGCCCACGAGGAGCGCGATCGCGTTCAGCGGCGCATAGCGAGCGACGCCGACCGTGGTCTCGATCTCGGCGAATCCGCGCCTCGCTGCCTCGGCCGCGTCGGCGGCCAGGAGCGCCGGGCTCTCCTTGAGGTTCGTGACGTGCGCCTGGTTCGCCGGCATGCGGCGCGCACGGAGCTTCTTGAGCGCGAGCATGAGCTCGACCGGGATCGAGGAGGCCGATGACGCGGGCGAGCTTCGCCGGCGTGAGGCCGCGGGCGAGGCGGACGAGCTCCGAGCGTGGAACTCCCACATCCACGAGTCGGCGTGCGAGCTCGGCCTCGTCCAGCGACATCGCCTCGGCGGCGACTTCGAGATCGAGCCCGTGCGCGACGACGAACCGGTCGATCACGTCGAAGTCGGCGGCCGCGCGCCCGTCCATCCGGATGACGACCCCGTCCTCGACGACGAGCTCCGGCTCGGGGTCGTTCGGCCCGCCGGATGCGACGAGCCCGAGCTCGGGGAACGGGGAGACGAGCTGCTCGCGATGGAGATCGCGCCGGTCACGCGACGCGAAACGGCGGCTACGCATCGAACCGGCTCTCGTACCGACAGCCGCAGCGTGCGCCTGCACGCCGCGGTCGAGGAACTCGCGCACGGCTCCGAGGAATCCCGGAAGATCGTCCCAGGGCAGCATGTGGCCGACATCGGCCAGGCAGACGACCTCGGCTCCCGGGTTTGACGTCGCCACTTCGGTCGCGGACTCCGCGGTGACGACCGGGCCCATGCCTCCCCACAGGAAGAGGACCGGAGGTTGCAGCAGCGGCCAGAAGTCGAAGAAGTCCTCCTCGTGGAACCCGCGGTAGGTCTCGGCGACAGCGGTCTCGTCGCACGTCGAGAGCCAGGCGGCGCGCAACGCCAGATGGTCCTCGGCCATCGACGGGAAGAACGGCCGCAGATCGTCCGCCGTCGGTTGCGTCCGCCCAAGGCGGATCTGCTCGAGAAACTCGTCGAGCGAGGTTGGGTAGGGAGCGCGCCCCGGTCCCGACAACGGGGGATCGGCGAGGATGAGCGGCCCACGGATTTCGGGGAAGAGGACGCCGAACGTGGCGACGATACGCGCCCCGGCGGAGTGGCCGAGCACCGCCGGGCGATGCAGGCCCAGCTGCTGTGCGATCGCTGCGACGTCTCGCGCATAGTCCGCGAACGTGTGACCCGTGCCGGGATCCGAGAGGCCTCGACCGCGGACATCGACCGTGAACGTGTGGAAGTCGCGCGCCAGCTCGAGCGCGACGAACTCCCAGGTCATCGCAACACTCGTGATCCCGGGCACCACGATGAGCGGCAGCTGGGCGGAGTCTCCGTACTCGAGCACGTGCAGCCGACCGCGGTCGGTCTCGACGAAGCGACTCTCCCCACGCATCGGCGTCGGCGCAACGGCGTTACCCACCCGCGAGGAGCCCCCGCTCCGCGTAGGCGACGCTTGCTTCGCGTACGAATGAAGCGGTCGCAGTCGCGCCGTGGCCCTCGAGGCGCACCGCCCACTCCTCGAGCTCCTCCGCGGTCGCTCGCCTCGGGCGGAGCGCGGTGTAGACGGCGAGCAGCAGCTCGTCCGGGACGGCGGCCAGCTCCGCTGCGCGCTCGAGGTTCGCTGCGAGTGGAACCCGGTCAGCTGCCCGAGCGACCTCGGCCTGAAGGCGGAGCGTCTCCGACGTCGCCCGCATCTGGCTCGCGTCGATCGTTCCCGCGACCACGTTTTCGAGCGTCACATCTGCAAGCGCGACCCCGCCCGGCGTGGAAACGAGGTCGGGACGGCGGGTGCCGAGCGGGTAGTCCTGGGCTGGATCGAACGGCTTCGGATCGAGGCTCATGCGCTCAGACTTTAGGCTTGACGCAGAAACGTGAGCAAGCAGATGAACGATTATCGATTCTCGGGCCGCGTGGCGCTCGTCACGGGCGGAGCCAGCGGCATCGGAGAGGCCGTCGCGAGGCGCCTCGTCGCAGAGGGCGCGGCCGTCGCAACACTCGACCTGCATGCGCAACCGGCGGAAGGGATCCTCCCCCTCACCGGAGACGTCTCGCGCTCGGCGGATATCGAGGCTGCCGTCGCGCAAGCCGAGCTGCAGCTCGGCCCGATCGACGTGCTCGTCTGCTCGGCCGGCGTCCCCGGCGACTCGCTTCCGAGCATGGAGATCTCCGACGAGGAGTGGCGGCGAGTGCTGGCGATCAACACGGACGGTGTCTTCTTCTGCAACCGCGCTGTCGGGCCGGGAATGGTCGAGCGCGGCTACGGGCGCATCGTCAACGTCGCCTCGATCGCCGGCAAGGAGGGCAATCCGATGGCGGCTGCCTACTCCGCTTCCAAGGCCGCCGTCATCGGGATGACGAAGGCGATCGGCAAGGATCTCGCCCGCAGCGGAGTTCTCGTGAACTGCGTCGCGCCGGCCGTCATCGAGACTCCGATCCTCGAGGGCGTCTCGCAGGCGCATATCGACTACATGGTCGAGCGCATCCCGATGGGCCGCATGGGGAGCCCCGAGGAGGTCGCGGCGCTCGTCTGCTGGCTTGCGAGCGAGGAGTGCTCGTTCTCGACGGGTGCGACCTACGACATCTCCGGCGGTCGGGCGGTGTACTGATGAGGCGACTGCGGTTCCGCGGCCCCAACGGGGTCGAGGAAGGAGCTGTTGAAGAAGGCGTCGTCCTCACGCGCAACGGCGAGCACATCGTGCCGCTCGACCTCGATCGGCTGACGCTCCCCCATCCCTACGAGCTCCTGCTGCCGCTCGAGCCGCCCGAGGTCTGGTGCGCCGGAGTCACGTACGAACGCTCGCGCGACGCACGCATCGAGGAGAGCGCTGTTCGCGACGTCTACTCGCTCGTCTACGACGCCGAGCGGCCGGAGCTCTTCTTGAAGGACGCGGCCTGCCGTCGCACCGTCGGCCCGGGCGCGCCGGTCGGGGTGCGCTCGGATTCGGCCTGGAACGTCCCCGAGCCCGAGATCGGGCTCGTGCTGGGCGATGACGGCACGATCGCGGGCGTCACGATCGGGAACGACGTGTCGTCCCGCGACATCGAAGGCGCGAATCCGCTGTATCTGCCACAGGCCAAGGTCTACGCCGGCGCGTGCTCGCTCGGACCTGCGGTCGTCTCTCCACCCCCCGACGAGCCGCTCGAGATCCACATGCGGATTTTCGATGCGTCCGGGGCGCTGCTCTTCGAAGGAGAGACGTCGACGCTGCGCATGAAGCGCTCGTTCGAGGAGCTCGTCGAGTACCTCGTTCGTGACAACCCCGTGCCGGCGGGAAGCGTCCTGCTCACGGGCACCGGCCTCGTCCCCCCGGACGACTTCACCCTCGAGGAAGGGCACGTCGTGGAGATCGACGTGCCCGGCATCGGCATCCTCACGAATCCGGTCGTCCTCGCATCGAGCCTCGTCGAAAGGAGCGTCGTCCATGTCTGAGACCGTCATCGGATCGCCCTCGAAGAACTACGTCGCCGGCGAGTGGCGCGAGAGCGCGAGCGGCGAGACCTACGAGAAGCGAAATCCCTGGCGACCGTCCGAGATCACGGGCGTGTTCCCGGCATCCGACGCAGAAGACGCACGCGCAGCCGTCGACGCCGCCCGCGCAGCGTTCCCGGCGTGGTCCGGGCTGCCGGCCGCCCAGCGCGCCGCGTTCTTCGGCAAGGCAGCGAACGCCATCGAGGCACGAGCCGAGCAGGTGGCCCAGGACATGACTGCCGAGATGGGAAAGCCGCTTCGCGAGGCGCGGCTCGAGACACTCCGGGCGGCGACGATCCTCCGCTACGCGGCGGGCGAGGCCTGGCGACCCGTCGGAGAGCTCTACGAGCCGTCCGTGCCGAACCAGCGCCTGTACACGCTCCGGCGACCCCTCGGCGTGGTCGGCCTCATCACGCCGTGGAACTTCCCGATCGCGATTCCCGTCTGGAAGCTCGCACCCGCCCTCATCTACGGCAACACGCTCGTGCTGAAGCTCGCGTACGAGGCACCGCGCACGGGCCTCCATGTCGCCGAGTGCTTCGCCGAGGCGGGACTGCCCCCCGGTGTCCTCAACGTCCTGACGGGATCGGGATCGAAGGTCGGTGCAGAGATCGTCCGCAACCCCGGCGTCCGGGCGCTCTCGTTCACCGGCTCGGTTTCGGTCGGGAAGGCCGTGCGAGATGAGGCCACGGCCCGGGACTGCCGCGTGCAGCTCGAGCTCGGCGGACAGAACCCATTGGTGGTCATGGCCGACGCGGAGCTCGACCGCGCGGTCGAGGCTTCCTATGCCGGTGCGTTCTGGTCCGCGGGCCAGAAGTGCACCGCGACGCGACGGATCCTCGTCCACGACGACGTCTACGACGACTTTCGCGCGCGCTTCCTGGCTCGCATCGCCGCGGGGAAGGTCGGGGACCCGGCCGATCCTGACGTCGAGGTCGGGCCGGTCGTGAACGAAGCCGCGCTGGAGGACATCCTCGCGGCGATCGAGCGTGCTCGCGTCGACGGCACGGTCCTCGCAGGAGGCGAGCGCTCCGACGACGACGGCTACCTCATCCCTCCGACCGTGTTCGAAGGGCTCGCCGACGACGCCGAGCTCTTCTGCGAAGAGGTGTTCGGGCCCGTCACCTCCCTCTATCGATTCTCGACGCTCGAGGAGGCGATCGAGCGTGCGAATGCTGTGCAGTTCGGGCTCTCGACCGCGATATTCACGCGAGATCTCCACGCCGTGCAACAGTTCACGGACCGGGCTACGGCCGGAATCATCCATGTGAACTCGCAGACCGCAGGTGCTGACGTCCACGTTCCGTTCGGAGGCGTCAAGGGCTCCGGCTGGGGGCCACACGAGCAGGGCAGAGCCGCGATCGAGTTCTACACGGAGACCGTCACGATCTACCAGGACGCGCCGCTTGGTTGAGCGCACGCTGGTGACCGGCGCCCTCGGCTGCGTCGGCGCCTGGACGATCAAGGCGCTCCTCGACAGCGGCGAGGATCCGGTCGGCTACGACCTCGGAGGGGACGACGCTCGGCTGCAGCTCGTGCTGTCGCAGAGCGAGCGGTCCCGGGTGACGCTCGTCCAGGGGGACATCACCGATCCGAACGCACTCGGGCGCACGCTCGACGAGCACGAGATCACGCGAGTGGTTCACCTCGCGGCGCTGCAGGTTCCGTTCTGCCGGGCCGACCCCGCGCGGGGCGCACGCGTGAACGTCCTCGGCACCGTCGTCGTCTTCGAGGCGGTGAAGGCCCGTCGCGCCCGCATTCCGGGTTTGGCGTACGCGAGCTCGACCGCCGTCTACAACGCCTCCGACCCGTCCCCCGCCCCCGAGTCGGGCGGAACGTCTCCGACGACCCTCTACGGGACCTACAAGCTCGCGAACGAAGGGACGGCGCGGGTCTTCTGGGCCGATGACGGGGTCGCCTCGATCGGTATCCGGCCGTATGTCGTCTACGGCCCGGGCCGCGACCAGGGGTTGACGTCGGGCCCGACGCTCGCGATGGCCGCCGCGGCGAAGCGCGAGCCGTGCGAGATCGGGTACGGCGGAACGGTCCAGTACGACTACGCCGCCGACGTCGGGCGGGCGTTCGCCCTCGCGGCCGGCTCCGCGACCGAGGGGGCACACGTCGCGAACTTTCCCGGTGAACCTGCCTCGATGGAGGAGGTCGTGGCGGCGATCGAGGCGGCTGCGCCGGACATCCGCGGGATGATCACGTTTGCCGACGAGCGACTGCCGTTTCCCGAGCGGCTCCAGTCAGGACTGCTCGAGCGCCTCGTGGGTTCGCTCTCGCAGACCCCCCTTTCGGAGGGGGTGAGTCGGACCGTGGAGCGCTTTCGTGAGCAGACGAAAGGAAAGCGCGACGATTCGACGACTGAAGACACCTAGCCCGCCGGCGCTCGTTGGAGCGCTCCTTTTCGCGTTGCCGTTCGCGCTCAGCGCGTGCGGGTTCGGCGGCCCCGTGCAGACGGGGCTACCTCCCACGCACGACTGGCCCTCCAAGATGGAGTGCCCGAACTCCGTCATCGATGTCTGCCGCGCCAAGCAGCTCACCCTGTACGGCACGGTCAACGAGCCCAACGGCACCGTGTACGCCGTCACGAACGGGCACGACGTGTTCGTCATCTGCCGCTCGGAGGGCCTCGCCGGAGCGACCTGCGAGCGGATGGAGCCCGCGGGCGCGAGAGTCGTCGGCGAAGCCGGCGTGTACCGGGTCGACGACGCCTAGCGGCGTCAGTGGATCAGGTCAGCGGGATCGCGTCAGTGGATCAAAGGCCGTAGCGCGTCCCGGGCGATGAGGAAGCCACGCTTGACGAGCGCCTCGGTCGCTTCGAACGCACGGTCCTCGTGCTCGATGGAGATGACGTCGTCGTAGCCGGCGCGATAGAGCGCGGCGATGAAGCGGCCCCAGCGCACCTCGCCGAGCCCCGGTAGCCGCGGCACCTGCCAGCCCATTCCCAGCGAGACCGTCCCGTTGCGGTACAAGCCGTCGCGGTCGATCTCCATGTCCTTCGCGTGCACGTGGAAGAGCTTCGACGCGTAGTCGCGCACTACGCGCTCGTAGTCGATCATCAGCCAGACGAGGTGCGACGGATCGAGGTTCAGGCCGAACGCGGGACTGTCGACGATCGAGAACATCTCGTCCCAGGCGGCGGGCGTGGACGCGAGGTTGGTGCCGCCGGGCCACTCGTCGTACGAGAAGATCATCGGGCAGTTCTCGATGGCGATCCTCACACCGCGCGAATCCGCGTAGTCGACGAGCCGCGGCCAGACTCTGCGGAACTCCCGGAAGTTGTCCGGCACGTTCTTCGTCTGGTCGCGGCCGACGAAGGTTCCGACGGTCTGAACGCCAAGCCTCGCGGCCGCGTCGATCACCTTTCGCAGGTGCGTGTGCGCGGCGCGGCGCTCCGCAGGATCCGGGTGGAGGTTGTTCGGGTAGTACGCGAGCGACGAGATCCCGAGGCCATGCTTGTCGAGCAGCTCACGCACGGCGCCCGGGTCGAACCGCGCGACGTCGATGTGCGACGTGCCCGCATAGCGCCGGCGCTCGCCCCCTGCCGCGGGCCAGCACGCGATCTCCAGCGTCTCGAAGCCCTCGGAGGCAGCCCATGTCGCGACGTGCGCGAGCGAGCGTCGAGGAAACGGAGCGGTGAGCAGTCCCAGCTTCATGCGGTCACCTCCATCGGAGCACGTCCTGCCAGCGGAGTTCACGGTCAGAGAGCGCGGCAGTGTGATTCATGTGACGGGCACCTCGCTGGCCGCGCGGCGCGTCCTACGACGGACGACCCGTTCGGTGCGGCGGACGTGCTTCCGCGCTTCCGCGCCGGCGCGAGCGGAGTCGCCTGCACGGATTGCCTCCACGATCGGCACGTGGAACTCGGCGAGCTCCTTCTGATCCCAGTCCGTCCAGTACACGGCGAACGCCGTCGAGACCTCGATACCGAGCACGAGCCAGCTCTGCAGCAGCGGCTCGTTGCCCGCCATCTCCACGACGACGCGATGGAAGGACAGGTCATGGGCGATCTGCGTCCGCCAGTCACCTTGCCGGGCTGCGTCGCGCATGCACTCGACCTCGAGGTCGAGTTGCGCGACATCGCCCTCGGCTATCAGTGCGGCCTCCCGTGCCGCAAGCTCCTCGAGCACGGCCCGAACCGGGAAGACTGGGAGGAGCTGGGAGTCGTCGACCGCGCGGACGTGGGCGCCACGGAACGGCTCCGACTCGACGAGGCGCAGGAGCTGGAGGTCGCGAAGCGCCTCGCGAATGGGTGCCTGGCTCGTGCCGAGCTCCTTCGCGAGGCGAGTCTCGACCAGGCGCTCGCCCGGCTCGAGGTCACCGCGCAGGATGCGCTCGAGCAGGATCTCCTTCACCTGCTCGCGGAGAACCGTGCGCTCGACGCTCATCGCGTCAGCCGGCGACGACCGGGTTCGTGAGCTCGCCCACGCCCTCGATCTCGATCGTCACCTCGTCGCCTGGCTGGAGGAGTCGCTGCGGGTCCCGGAAGACTCCGACCCCCGCAGGGGTACCGGTGAGGACGAGGTCGCCGGGCTCGAGCGTCATCGTCTGCGTGATGTGGCTCAAGATCTCGTCCACGCCGAAGATGAGGTTCGCGGTGGTCGAGTCCTGGAGCACTTCCCCGCTCACGATCGCCCGGATGCGGAGGTTGTGTGGATCGGGAATCTCGGCTGCCGGCACCAGCGCCGGGCCGATCGGGCAGAACGTGTCGGGCGACTTGCCCCTCGTCCACTGCCCGTCGGAGAACTGGAGATCGCGTGCACTCACGTCGTTCGCGCAGATGTAGCCGCGCACGGCCTCGAAAGCGTTCTCCTTCGACACGTTCTTGACCCGGGTGCCAATGACGACTCCGAGCTCCGCTTCGTAGTCGGCCTTCGTGACGAGCGGCGGAATGACGATGGGCTCGCCGGGACCGATCAGGGTGTTCCCCCACTTCGCGAAGAGGAGCGGCTCCTTCGGGAGCTCAACGCCCTGCTCCTCCGCGTGGTCTCGGTAGTTGAGACCGACGCAGATGATCTTCCCCGGGCGCTCGATCGGAAGCATCGACGTCAACCCTAACCGTCTCGGTGACCGCAGTTGCGACGAGGGGTCGACTGCGCGAAGCTTGGCGTCGATGTCCGACGCACGATTCGCCGACGGGCTGCGCTATCGGATCGAGATTCCGTCCGTGGAAGGACCGGCGGTCTTCCGCGCCGTGCTCGAGGAAGCGCGCGCACGCGAGGTCCCCGTCCGGCGGATCTCGCAGGGATCGGGCGTGATGATGCTCACAGACGCCGAGATCTCCGAGATGGCGGCACTCGGTTCGGAGCACGGCGTCGAGGTGTCGCTCTTCATCGGGCCTCGCGGCGCCTGGGACGCGGGCGGCCAGTCGTTCGCGACCGGGGCCGTAGGCGGCGTGGCACGCGGCGACGCCGGAGTGGAGCAGTGCGTCGCCGAGGTGAGGCGCGGTCTCGCGCTCGGCATTCGCTCGTTCCTCGTGGCGGACGTCGGAGTGCTCTCGGTGCTCGGCACGATGAAGCGCGAAGACGAGCTCCCGCCAACGCTCGTCCTCAAGACCTCCGTGCTCATGCCGTGCGCGAACGGAGCGACCGCCCGTGCACTCGAAGAGCAGGGCGCGACGACGATCAACGTCTCGACCGACCTCTCGCCGGCCGAGCTGGGCGAGCTGCGATCGGCGTGCTCGGCACCGCTCGACGTCTACGTCGAGGTGCCGGACGACCAGGGTGGGTTCGTGCGCTACTACGACGTGCCCGACATGATCCGCGCCGCCGCGCCCATGTACGTGAAGCTCGGACTCCGGAACGCGCCGAACATCTACCCGTCCGGGCTCCACCTCGAGGATCTCGCGGTGAAGCTCGGCCGCGAGCGCGTCCGTCGAGCCGAGCTCGTCCTCCGCCTGCTCCGCGAGCGGGCGCCGGAGCTCGTCGAGGGCCGCGGAGACGACCGACCGCCGGATCTCGGGATTCCCGAACCCTAGGGGCCGCGTCAGCCGATCGAGAGGGCGAGCTTGCCGAAGTGCTCGCCCGCTTGCATCCTCGCGAGCGCGGACTCGGCCTCGGCAAGCGGTCGCACCGAGTCGAGCACCGGCCGCCAGTCGGCGCCTTCGAGCATCTTCAGAAGCGCGTCGAAGTCCCGCGGGCTCCCGAGCTGCGTGCCGTAGAGCGACTGCTGGGCGAAGTAGAACGGCCGCACCTGCAGCGTCACCTCGGTTCCGCCGGTGCCTCCGAACACGACGACCCGGCCGCCGCGCCGGACGCTGTCGAGCGACTGCTGCCAGGTCGAACCGACGGAGTCGAGAACGAGGTCGATCGGGCCGAGCTCCCTCGCAGCGGCAGGCCAGTCCGCGGTCGTCGCATAGTTCACCCCTCCGGATGCACCGAGCTCTCGCGCCCGCTCGATCTTCTCGTCCGACGAGGACGTGACGAGAACGCGTGCGCCCGCCTGGGCGGCTAGCTGTACTGCGAACGTCGAGACGCCGCTCGCCGCGCCGAGGATCAGGACCGTCTCGCCGGCTTCGAGACCACCGCGCGGGAAGAGCGCGCGATAGGCGGTCAGCGCAGCGAGCGGGAACGCCGCGGCTTCAGCCCAGGAGAAGCCAGCGGGCTTCGGGTAGAGGGCCTCCTCCGGCGCCGCGATCAGCTCCGCGTACGTCCCGTCGCGCGGGCCGCCGAAGAGCTCGAACCCCTCGCCGGGAGCGTCTTCCCGGTCTCCCCAGCCGACGGCGGGCAGGAGCACGACCTCCTCGCCCGTGTCGCGCCTGACTCCTGCGCCGTCACTCCCGGGAATCAGCGGCAGCGGAAACGGATACGTGCCGTCCCTGACCAGAATGTCGCGCCGGTTGAGACCGGCTGCCCTCAGCTCGACGACGACCTCTCCCGGCTTCGGCTTGGGATCGTCGATCTCCTCGTGGACGAGTCGGGCTCCCTCGTGTACGCGCACCGCGAGCATCAGTCCCCCTTCGACGGTGTCTTGGGATTCCAGGCCGGGCTCGAGTCGTTGTTGCCGGCGTCCGTCAGCTCAGTTGTCTCGCCCTTCAAGTCGACTGTCCAGATCGATCCATCCTGCGAGAAGGCGATTGTCGAGCCGTCCGGTGACCAGGCAGGCTCGAACGTATCGGGCCCACTTCGCGTCAAGCGGCGGACGTTCTTGCCGCCGACTCGGACAATGTAGAGGTCGTAGAGGCCGCCGACGATGTTCGACGCGAACACGATCTGCGAGTCGTCGGGCGACCACGCCGGGTTGATGCTCCCGCCGTGCAGCGAGGTCACCCGACGCGCCCCAGAACCATCTGGCCGCATGACCCAGATCTCGCGGACAGGCGTCCCCGGCTGGCGTCGACCGAAGGCGATCCAGTTCCCGTCGGGCGACCAAGCGGGGTCGCCGTCGGCCGCCTGACTCCGGGAGATCGAGTGTGCGGCGGTGCCGTCGGCTTGCATGACGTAGATGTCGTCGTCGCGCTTGAACGCGATCTGGTTGCCATCCGGCGACCACGTGGGATGTGTGTCGTCTGCACGGGTTGACGTGAGGGCACGCGCCCCGCTCCCGTCCGCGTGCATGACGTAGATGTCGAAGGTGCCTTTGCGCTTGCTGGCGAACGCAATCGAAGCGGCCCCAGGCGACCACGCCGGGTCGATCTGGAAGAAGAGCCCGGCAGGAGTCGATGCGTCGTTCTCCGCTTTCGTGAGGCGCTTCTGGCGGCTGCCGTCGGCGTTCATCGCATAGATCGCATAGTCCCCGTCTCGCGTACTCACGAAGACGAGGTCGGGCCTCGGATCTCCGCCGCCGCCGCAAGCAGAGACGAACAGGGCGACGCAGGCGCACAAGATGAGGAGAAGGCGGATGTGAATCACGTCGGCGGTAGACGACAGCTGCTAGCTGGCAGCCAGGGGCTCGACACCGAGATACCGACGCTGGAGTTCAGGATCCGAGGACAGGTCGGTAGCCGTCGTCTCGATCGCGATCTCGCC
Organism: uncultured Actinomycetes bacterium; assembly: GCA_963734825.1. GTDB lineage: Bacteria > Actinomycetota > Thermoleophilia > Gaiellales > Gaiellaceae > GMQP-bins7. The sequence continues at coordinate 361,745 of CAVTIQ010000008.1, forward strand.
TCCGACCATGATCAGCTGGCGATCGGAGACCGCCGTTGCGACGCCGAGGTTCTGCTCGATCAGGAGAATCGCCAGACCTTCCTGCTCCAGCTTCTTGAGGTTTTCGATGAGAACCTCGATGACCGTGGGAGCAAGGCCCTCGGAGGGCTCATCCATGATCAGGAGCTTCGGGTTCCCGAGGAGAGCGCGCCCGATGGCGAGCATCTGCTGCTCGCCTCCCGAGAGTTGTGCGCCGCCGTTGTGCCTTCGCTCGGCGAGCCGGGGAAAGAGGTCGTAGACGCGGTCTGCGGTCCATCCGCCGTTCGACGCACGAACGACGGAGATCCTGAGATGCTCCTCGACGGTCAATGACGGGAAGAGGCGCCTCCCTTGGGGTACGTAGCCAATCCCTGCACGGGCGATCCTGTACGACGGTCGACCAAGGAGCTCGCGGCCGTCGAGCCTGACTGATCCCGCCGCCCGTGGTGGCGACAAACCCATGATGGCTGCGCAGAGTGTCGTCTTGCCCATCCCATTGCGACCGATGATGGCGACCGACTCGGCACCCATTTCGAACGTGACGTCGTGGAGGACATGCGCGCCCGCGTAGAACGCGTTGAGACAGTCGACTGCTAACAGCGGCGGGTTGGGACTTGACTCACTCATCGGCACCATGATGGCGCCCGAGATACAGGTCATGGACGAGCTCGTTCGCTCGTATCTCTTCGGGAGTACCTTCGACGATCACACTGCCCTCGTGCATCATCGTCACCCGCTCCGCGACACGGAGCGCGATGTCCATATCGTGCTCGATCAGGATGAGCGTGATCTCCCGGTCGAGCACGAGCAACAGGTCGGTCAGAAGCTGCCGCTCTCCTCGCGAGAGCCCCGAGGCAGGCTCATCGAGCATGAGGATCTTGGGCTCTGACGCAAGCGCCATGGCGAGCGCGACCTGACGATGCTCGCCGTGCGAGAGCGAGCCGACCACCTCGGTCAGCTTGTGGTCGATCGCGACCCTCCGTGCCGCGTCGCGAGCGCGACTGCGGATTGCACGGTCCTTCCTGGGCAAGATCACCGGTCGCAGGTGACCGTGTTCGACACCGACGATCGAGAGATAGATGCTGTCCTCGACGCTCATCCCTAGGAGCATGCGCGCTTGTTGATACGTGCGGGCGAGGCCGAGCTGTGCGCGCTTCCTCGCCGGAACATGCGTTACGTCCTGCCCGAAGAGCTCCACCGCGCCCGATGTCGGCGGGAGGTCGCCGGATATCACGTTGAACAAGGTCGTCTTGCCTGCGCCGTTCAACCCCAGTATCGCCCGCCTCTCGCCGTCTGCGATCTCGAGGTTGACCTCCCGGACGGCATCAAGGCCGCCGAAACGCCGGCCGACCCCCCTGAGCAGGAGGGCCGGCGCGGCGCTTCGAAGTTGAGTAGCGGCCTCTGCCACTACCTCGCTACTTGACGACTCCGTTGACGACCGGTCGCCCCTTCCCGGTCCACGGGAGCCTCTTGTGGGCGCAGGTGGGATACGTCCGGCTCGGCGGCTTTATGACCGTTCCGCCGAAGGTCTCGTCGACGTACTGCACGACCTTCTGCACCGTCACGACCGCGAGCGCGCCCGGAGCGGACACGTCCATGCGGTACGAGAACTGCTGCTGCAGTGCCTGGTTGTTCTTACCCAGGAAGAGCTTGCCGTAGGCGGCGTCAGGCAGCACCACCTTGCGGAGAGTGTTCTGCAGCGCCTTCTGGCCGCCGGAGATGTTGCCCTTGACTGCATTCAGGGCCTTCATCAGCGCCCAGGTGTTGACGTAGTAGTTGAAGGTGAACCCGTCTGCTGCGTGGTCCGACGCCTTGCCGGCAAGCGGCGGGTACTTGTTGAACCACTTGTCCAGGATCCTCTTGTACTTCGTGACGTTGGCGCTCTTGAGATCGGGCGCTGTACCGAAGCCGCCCACGTACGCACCGCTCAGGTGCGGGCCGATCGCCTTGTCCGCGCCGGACGAGAAGAAGAACAGGTTCCCGATGATCTGCGAGGGCTTGAGCGTCCCGTACAGGTTCTCGAAGGCCTTGATCGACGGGACCGTGCCCGTTCCGCCAATGGCCCAGAAGTAGCCGTCCACCTTGTCGGGCGCCGGCAGCTGTTGCACGAACGACGAGTAGTCGGTCGTGTTGAGCGGGGGGAACACGCGCTTCGTGATGGTGCCACCCGCCGCGCAGAAGTCGGCGATGAATCCCGCGCCGGACGCATAGCCGAAGCTGTAGTCGTCCATGATGATCGCGGCGTTCTTCCACTTGTTCTTCTTCGTGGCGATGGATCCAATACCCGCCTGCCACTGGACGCCGCTGCCGTTGAAGCGGAAGAAGTTCGGCGCCTTCACGGCGGCCGTGGTGTCCCACGCACCAGCCGTGCCGTTCACGAACGTCTTCGTCGGGTGCTGCTTGGCGTAGTTGGCGACCGCAACGGACTCGTCACCCGAGAGCGGCCCGATCATCATGTCGGCACCGAGCTGCTCCATGAGCCGTTTGGTCTCCTTGATAGCCGAGTCCGCCGTGTCGTTTGCGCAGCCGATGCCCACGAGCTTCAGCGGATGGCCTCCGATCGAGCCGCCGTGCCATCCTGCGGACGGCTTGTTCGGGTTGTTCGGCTTCGCGCCGCCGAACTGCGCGACGGCAGTGATCGCCCCGCCAATGTCCTGCTGGTAGTTCGCCGCGAACGCGCCGCCGCAGTCGGACATGATGGCGAACTTGATCGGTGTAGCCGTCGACTCGCCGACGGCAGCCGTGGCAGTCGTCGCGGCGGCGATGGCCACCACCGCCATCGCAAGCCCGACTGGTAGCCGGAAGCGACCGCCCGGCAGTTTCGAATGGATCATCTGCGCCCTCCTCGGGTGCGTCATTTCAGTTTGACGACGTGGAGCCTAAAGCACTTCTCGTCGCTGTAGGCGTGTTGGGGATATGGGCATTCCTCCTCTCGCTACTTGTCAGGCCCACCAATTCGTCCACTTTCGGGATTCGCGCCCTGCACCGCGGCCGCAATGCCGACCGTCGATCGGGGTGTCGCTACTCGTCGGAGGAGCGATTCCCAGATTCCCATCAACCCCCCGGGAGAGACGAGGATGATCAGGAGGAAGATCGCTCCGATCAGCGTGTGGAACGTGCCGCCGACGATCGGGAGGTCGTTGGTCCGCACGTAGTTCTGAATCACGACGAACGCGAGTGCCCCGACCCATGCCCCCTCGAGACGGTAGAGACCTCCGATCACGCAGATCACGAGTAGATCGATGGCAGCACCGATGTTGATCGAAGCAGGGTCGATGTGTCCGTTCCACCAGACGAAGAGAACGCCCCCGAGAGAAGCTATAAACCCGGCGACGCCGAAAGCCATCGTCCGGTGCAGAGCCACGTTGTATCCGAGCGAGCCCATCCGCACCGGGTCGTCGCGTACGCCCTGTAGCGCCAGGCCGAACGGGGTTCGGACGAGATACCTCAGGGCGACGTAGACGAGTACCGCGACCGCCAGCGCCGCATAGTAGAGGCGGTTCGGGTGGGCGTTGACATCCCCGATGAAGCTGGGCGCCTTGATCCCGCTGATCCCGCCGAAACCGGAAAGGCTCAGATTCGCGCCGAAGAAGAAGTTGGCGATCACGGCATAGGTGAGTGTGATCATCAGGAAGTAGATCCCCACGCTTCGGCTCGCGAGAGCTCCCAGCAAGAACGCAATTGCCGTCGCGATCACGATTCCGAGCAGAACGCCCCACCACGGGTTCCACCCGAGGTTGAGGCCCTTGCTGCTTCCGTTCGTCACGGCGTTGCCGAGTGCGAAGCCGGCGATGCCGAAGATCGAGACCTGCGCGAGCGAGACCATCCCCCCGTAGGCAGAGAGGTAGATGAGGCTCGCAGCGGCGATGCCAAGGAAGAACGCCGGGGTGAGAATCGCGTTGACGAAATACGTCGACATGAGGGGCGTCGAGACCAATGCCGGGGCGATAACGGCGAACGCGACGGCGCCCGCACCGATGCCGCGCTCGAGAGAGTGCCCCATGGTGGTCAACCTCATGCAGGCCTCCCAAACAGTCCGAGGGGTCTGAATGCGAGAACGACTGCGAGGAGGACGAAGGTGAGGATGATCGAGTAGTAGGTGTAGTTCTCCGGGAGATAGACGGCGGCGAACGTGTTGACGAGGCCGAGCAGCAGAGACCCCACGGCGGCGCCGACAAGCGAGCCCATGCCTCCGATGATCACGACGACGAGCGAGTACAGCAGCCAGTTTGCGTCGACGCCGGGCCCGAGGCTCGCGAATGAGCCGCCGATGGCGCCGCCGAGACCAGCGAGGGCCGCGCCGACGAAGAACGCGATCGCGAATGTCAGCTGAATGTTGACGCCGAGCGCCGAAACCATCTGGCGGTCATCGACGCCCGCCCGGATGACCATGCCCGTCCGTGTCTTCTTCAGCCAGACGTAGAGGGTGAGCCCCACGGCGATCGCGATCCCCAGAATGAAGAGGCGCGTGACGGAGTACTCCACGTGTGCGAGATGGATCTGTACGCGCCTGTCGAGCACTCCAGGCCAGGCGATGTCCTGGGTGAACGCCCCGAAATGGGCGATCATCTGGTCGGCAAGAATGATCGCGATCGCGATCGTGATCAGCGCCTGTCTGAGTTCCTGGCCCTGATTCCAACGGAGGAACACCTGCTGCACACCGAGCCCAACCACGCCTATCGCCAGTGCCGCGAATAGAGCCGGGACGACCCATTGCCAGAAGCTCACCTGTGAGCTCAGAAGACCGAAGGCGGAGTCCTGGCCGACGAGCTTGCGCTCGAGCTTCAGCGCGATGTAGCCCCCGAGCAGGAAGAACGCCCCGTGCGCCATGTTCACCACCCGCATCAGTCCGAAGATGAGGGTAAAGCCGCTGGCCACCACGAAGTACACCCCCGCAGCCGTTAGGCCGTTCAGCAGCGTGATGATGAAGTCGTGAGGGTTGTGGACGGCGGAGCCGAAGGTGGTCTGAACACCCGTGCAGCCAAGCTCGGAGCACGGCCTGGCTGCAAAGAGGATCCAGACGAGCGCCAGCGCGATCAGGCCGAATGCCACTAGTCGCGGCGCAAGCCGAGTCACATCCCCGTGTCGCAGCCGATCCCTCACCGAAGGGTGCGAACGTACCAATCCGGCCGGTCGCTTTCAACGACAACCGCTCGATAATCGATTGCTCCCGGAGCCGACGCAAGTCTGCTTGACTGCTCACGGGCCTGCGCTTAGCCTCGCCCGAAAGCCCTGCGCGAGGAAGCCACGAGGAAAGAAGGGACGATGGCGAGCACCTACACGGCGGTCATTCCCTACGAGTCGCTCGACCCTCTGACGATCGGCGCGTCAGGGGACGAGGACAAGGTCACGAGGGACACGCTCGAGATCGAGATCCCTGAGCCGAACCTGCTCGCCGCGATCTACCCCGCCGAGCCGCCACCGGTTGCAGACGCAACCGCGGCGGCCCGCTCAGCGCTCGAGTCTCCGATCTCCGGGCCACGCTTCGCCGAGCTCGTGGAGTCCGCGTCGAAGGTCTGCGTGATCATCGACAACCAGTTTCGCCCCACCCCGCAGTCGAAGCTGCTCCCGCCGGTGCTCGATGCAATCGAGACGGCGGGCAAGGACGCGGTTGTCGTGTGCGCGAACGGCAAGGTCTTCCCGATGTCCGACTCGGACATCGAGCAGAAGATCGGCAAGGACAACCTCGCGCGCATGGAGCGACTCGGGATCGAGTTCCACCAGAACGATCCGCGGAACGCGGACAACTACGAGTACGTCGGCGTCTCGTCGCGCGGCACGCCCGTGTGGCTGCACAAGGAGGTCGCCGCCTGCGACGTCAAGATCTCGATCGGCCAGGCGCAGTCGAACCACTGGGGAGCGGGCGGCGGCGGGAAGCTGATCCTCCCCGGCGTCGTCTCGGACGAGACCATCGAGTCGAACCACTGCGCCTTCGTTCCGTCGCCGCAGACGCACTACGGCGCGTACTCGGGACCGATGCGCTCGGACATCGACGAGGTCGCGACGATGTGCGGGCTCTCGGCGACGATGAACGTCGTCCTCGATACGCACGGGCGCGTGGTCGAGTGCATCTTCGGCTCACACCCCGATGCGCATCGCCGGGCGATCGAGCGGTTCAACGAGATCTACGCCTACGACCATCCGGGCACGCAGGCGGACATCGCGATCTGTGGGGTCTTCGCACCGACCGACCACCTCTTCTTCCACACGGGCTGGGGGTGCATGTCCGCCGACTTCGTGGTCAAGGACGGCGGCACGATCATCTACTGCTCCCCTTCGCCGGGAGTCTCGACGGCCATCGGAGACTTTCCCGGGCTCGCGCTCATGGATCTGATGAAGCCGTACATGCCGGCGACGCCCGAGAGCTATCAGCGGGTGCTCAAGGACATCCATGCGCGCGCGATCCAGATGTGGGCCGGTTGCATCTGGGTTCCGATCTACGAGGTGATGACGCGCAAGCAGCTGAAGCTCGTCACGCTCGAGGAGAACCTGGAGATGGCGGCCGACATCGGGATCGATGCAACGACGTCGCTGGACGAGGCGTTCGCCGAGGCGACGGAGCGGCACGGAGCCGACGCCAAGGTGATCGTGCTCCCGTACGCCCGCTACCAGCTGCCGCGCAACATGGTGCGGATGGACGCGGAGCCGCTGCGCTACCCCGAAGAGGTGCTCTCGCACTGACACAGCGAGCTGTTCCCGGGCTCGACGCGCGCGGCACGAATGCGGAGGCGCCGAAGTCGCGGGTGATCAAGGGCTCGACGACGATCGTCGAGCTGATGCGGATGTTCCCGGGCGGCGACGCAGGGCGTCTCCTCGCTCAGCTGCAGATGCCGTGCGCGCACTGCGGGGGGGCCTTCCACGAGCCGCTGACGATGGCAGCGAAGCGCCATCGTCGCGAGCCGCGGGCGGTGCTCGAAGCGTTTCGCGCACTCGAGCACGGTGGCCCTGACGAGGCGCAGATCGAGTCGGCGCGCGCGCGGGTGGCCTAGGTCGCGATCGCGAGCCGCTTCGTGAACGACGCGTTGAGCGAGCCCGACCGAAACGGTTCGTCGGAGATCTCGACGTCCTCGTAGCCCGCAGCGCCCACAGCCGCGATGATCGCCTCCCGCTCACTCGGGGTGATGCGATTCAACTCCTCCTCCGTGAGCTCGACGCGGCCGAGATCCTCGAAGTGCCTGACGCGCAACACTCGGTAGCCAAGCGCCTTCACTGCAAGTTCCGCACGATCGATCTGCGCGAGCACCGTCGGGTCGACCGCGATGCCGTAGGGGATGCGCGAGGCGAGGCAGGGCGACGCGGGCTTCTCGGCGCTTGGCACGCCGAGCTCGCGCGCGAGCTGCCGAACTGTCTGCTTGCCGACACCAGCTTCGAGCAAGGGGTGGATCACTCCGTGCTCGGCGGCAGCGGTCAATCCCGGACGCCAGTCGCCGACGTCGTCGGCATTCGCACCGGAAAGAACCGCCGCAACTCCACGCCGCGCCGCGAGAGCCGCGAGCTGGTCGTAGAGTTCCGACTTGCAGTGGTAGCAACGGTCACGACCGTTCGCCCGGTATCCCTCGCGCTCGAGCTCGGCAGTGGTGATGGTCTCGTGCCGTATGCCGACGGCGCAGGCCACGTCACGGGCGCCATCGAGCTCGCCTGTTGCGAGAGCGGGTGACACGGCCGTTACCGCTAGCGCTCTCTCACCGAGCACCCGTGCCGCGAGCGCCGCGACGAGAGAAGAGTCCACGCCGCCCGAGAACGCGACGATGCAGCTCCCGAGCGAGCGGATCCTGGTCTCGAGCTGTTCGATCGTCGTCATAGCTCCTGGGCCTGGGCAAGCGCCTCGGCCCAGATCGACTTTACGGAGCGGCCCGTCGCTCTGGCAAGCGCAGCGCAGTCGTCGTGCTCCGGCGCGAGGTTGACGATCCGACCGTCGAGTAGGCCCAGCTTCACGCGAACGGTGCCGCCCGTGACGGCGACTACCCGCTCCCCGCGTTCGAGCTCGTAACGATCGAGCTGCGACACGCGAACGCCGAGTGCGCTCGTCTCCTCGAGGAGAGCACGCGCAATTTCCCCCTGGGCCTCCGGCCGGGCGAGCACGGAGAGCACGAATCCCGGACGTGCTTTCTTCATCTGTGCGGGCACGGTCCAGACGTCGAGTGCGCCTGCCTCGAAGCAGCGCTCCACCGCGTCCGGCACCAGCTCGGGTGAGAAGTCGTCCAGGTTCGTCTCGAGCAGGACGACCCGGCCGGGAGGACGTGGAGCCTCGGCGCCGAGCACGACCCGCACGACGTTCGGCCGGTCGGGGAGATCCTTCGTCCCGGCGCCGTACCCGACGGCCTCGAGTGTCAGTGGCGGCAAGGCCCCCCACTCCTCGACGACCGTCGACGCGATGGCTGCGCCGGTAGGCGTGACCAGCTCGGCTTCGGTATCGACGCCGACGAGCGCAGCTCCTTCGAGCAGCCCGAGTGTCGCCGGAGCGGGAAGAGGAAGCACGCCGTGCGCGGCGTTGACGAAGCCGCGGGCGAACGGCAGTGGAGACGACGCAACCCGTTCGACGCCGAGATCCTCGAGGAGGACGAACGCTCCGCAGACGTCCACGAGGGTGTCGAGCGAGCCGAGCTCGTGGAAGTGGACGTCGTCTGGCGGCACTCCGTGGATAGCGCCCTCGACCTCGGCGAGTCGCCTGAACGCCTGCAGCGACCGAGTACGCGCCCGCTCGGGGAGATCGGCCGTCTCGACGAGGCCACGGATGTCCCGGTAGTGGCGATGCGCGTGGTCGTCGTTCGCGTCGATCCGGAGGTGAAGCGCCCCGATCCCCTGGCGCTCGACGCGCTCCACGGCTATCTCGACGCCTTCGATCCCGAGCACGACCGGCACGCGGCGGAGCGACTCGATATCGGCCCCAGCGTCGAGAAGAGCCGCGAGCAGCATGTCGCCCGCGAGCCCACCGACGCAATCGAGGTAGGCGACCCTGCTCACTCGCGTCCCCGTGCGATCCGCGCAGCGATCGTGCCGGCGCCGAGCCCGTCGTCGATCCCCACGACGGCGAGACCTGCCGCACAGGACGCAAGCATCGCGTTGAGCGCAGTCGTTCCTCCATGCGCCGAGCCGTAGCCGACGCTCGTCGGAACTCCGATCACCGGCCCACGTGCCAGCCCGCCGACGAGGCTCGCGAGCGCGCCGTCCATGCCTGCAACCACGACGACGCAGTCGGCCCTCTCGACATCAGGAAGCGCCGTTGCGAGGCGGTGGACCCCGGCGACGCCTACGTCCTCGTGGACGACGACGGTCGTCCCGAGAAGCTCCGCGCGAATCCGGACCTCACGCACGACGGGACCGTCGGACGTTCCCGCGGAGACGATCGCAACGAGGCCTCGAGCCTCGGGCACGCCACGTGCGACCCAGATGCAGCGGGCGAGCGCGTCCTCGTCGGCGTCCGGCACGACCTCGCGCACCGCCTTTCGCGCCGCGTCGTCGGCGCGCGTGGCGAGCACGCTTCCTGCTCCGCCTTCGAGGAGCGCGATGAAGATCTGCGCCACCTGCCCGGGCGTCTTCCCTTCTGCGAGAACGGCTTCGGGAGCGCCCTGGCGAAGCTCTCGGTGAACGTCGACGCGCGCGAAGCCGAGATCGCGATACGGAAGCGAGGAGAGTTCCTCGAGTGCGTCCTCGGGTGTCGTGGTCCCCGCTCGTACGGCGTCCAGAAGTGCGCGCAACTCGTCGCGTAGCCCGGCCACAGGGCGATAGTAAGGTAGGCGCGTGGGCCCCAAGGTCGCGGAGGAGGCGTGGGTCGGTCGTGCTCTTCCCCGCCTCGAGGACGAGGCGCTCCTCAGGGGTGCGGGTCGGTTCATCGACGATCTCGACACCGTGGCCAACGCGCAACACGCCGCGATCCTCCGGTCGCCGTTCGCTCACGCACGAATCACTGCGCTCGATGCGACGGCCGCGCTCGAGCTTCCCGGCGTCGCCGGCGTCCTGACCGGGGCCGACGTCGTCGCGATGTCACGGCCCTTCCCGGCCGGGATCGATTCGCCGGTCCCGCTCTTCGCAGCAGCAGCCGAGACGGTGCGCTATGCCGGCGAGCCTGTCGCCGTTGTCGTCGCACGTGACCGCTACCTCGCCGAGGATGCGCTCGAGCTGATCGCCGTCGAGTACGAGCCTCTCGAGCCGGTGCTCGACCCCGCAGCCGCCGCCGAGACCGAGGCGTGCGTCTCCGATCGCGCCTTCCACTACGGCGACGTGGACGAGGCGCTCTCCGCGGCGCACCTCGTGGTACGCGAGCAGTTCCGCTTCCACCGGTGGAGCTGCACGCCTGTCGAGTGCTACGGCGTCGTCGCCGACTGGAACGCTGCCGAGGGCTCGCTGACGGCCTGGGCGAACTTCCAGGGCCCGTTCACGCTCCACTCCGTCGCGGCGGCAGCGCTCGGCCTGCCCGGTTCGAAGCTGCGTCTGATCACGCCGCCGGACTCCGGTGGCTCGTTCGGGATCAAGTCGGCCGTGTTCGCTTACGTGGTCCTGATGGGACTCGCCTCGCGCAAGCTCGGCGTGCCGGTGCGCTGGATCGAGGATCGCATGGAGCACCTCGCCGCGAGCTCGGCCTCCAGTGGCCGCGTGACGGGCGTCGAAGCCGCGTTCTCGGAAGAGGGCGAGCTCCTCGGGATCCGCTATGACGTCGTCGAGGACGTGGGTGCCTACGTTCGCGCTCCCGAGCCCGCCACGCTCTACCGCATGCACGGGTCGCTCTCGGGCGCATACCGCGTTCGGAACGTCGCCGCCCGGAATCGCATCGTCCTGACGAACACCCTGCCGAGCGGGCTCAATCGCGGCTTCGGCGGCCCTCAGCTCTACCTCGCGCTCGAGCGGACGATGTCCATCGCGGCCGGGCGCCTCGGGCTCGATCCGGCCGAGATCAGGCGTCGGAACCTGATCGCTGCCGCGGAGTTCCCGTACGAGACACCGTCCGGCGGGCTCTACGACTCCGGCGACTACGCGGCCTGCCTCGACGATGCGCTCGAGCTCGCCCGGTACAGCGAGCGCCGCGAGGAGGCAGCCATCGCCCGTGCGGAAGGTCGCCTGGTCGGGGTCGGCCTCGCCTGTGTGGTCGAGCCGTCGGTCTCGAACATGGGATACATCACCCTCGCCGAGCCGGCCGAGACGCGCGGGCTCCCGAAGTCCGGCAACGCCGAGGGGTGCGCGATCTCCATCTCCGCGCTCGGTGGGATCACCGTCCGGCTCTCGACGACACCGCAGGGGCAGGGCCACAGGACGGTTGCCGCGCAGATCGTCGCCGATCGTCTCGGCGTCGAGCCGCACGATGTCGACGTCCTGACCGAGTCGGATACGTCGACATCGCCCTGGACGATTGCCTCGGGGAACTACTCCTCGCGTTTCTCCGGAGTCGGCGCCGGCGCGATCGCGCTCGCGGCCGAGCGACTGGGGGACAAGATCGCGGCCATCCGCGAGCACCTCGGCGATGAGTCGGCCTCTCTGCGGAGGGTCGCGGGGACCGCGCACTGGAACCCCGAGGCGCTTCCCGCTCACATGGAGCCGGGGCTCGCCGTGACCGCGTACTACGCGGCGCCCAACCTTCATCCGCCGGACGAAGGCGATCGCGTCGCATCGTCTGCGGCCCACGGGTTCGTCGCGGACGTCGCCGTGGTCGAGATCGATCCAGAGACCGGCAAGCTCACCGTCCTCGACTACGTCACCGTCCACGATGCGGGGCGGCTCCTCAACCCGCTGTTGGCGCAAGGACAGGTGCGAGGAGGCCTGGCGCACGGAGCAGCGGCAGCGCTCCTCGAGCGCATCGTCTACGACGAGAGCGGAAACCTTCTCACAGCGTCGTTCCTGGACTACCTCTGCCCGACGGCTCCGGATCTGCCCACACCGACGATCGGACACCGTGAGACACCCTCCCCGTTCCTGCCGCTCGGCGCGAAGGGACTCGGCGAAGGAACGACGATGTCTGTCCCCGCCGCGATCGCGAACGCTGTCGCCGACGCCCTGGGTCGCGAAGACGTTGAACCACCGTTCACGCCCGGACGGGTGTGGGAGCTTCTGCACCGATGAAGCCAGCGCGATTCGAGTACCTCCGTCCCGACACGCTCGAAGAGGCCGTCGAGTTGATCGCCGAGAACGGAGACGACGCGAAGGTGCTCGCCGGAGGCCAGAGCCTCGTCCCGGCCATGAACATGCGGCTCGTTCGACCCGCGGTCGTCGTCGACCTCAATCGCGTCGACAGGCTCGACACCGTGTCCGCCGAGAACGGCACGACCGTCGTCCAGGCCCTCGTACGCCAGTCGGACAGCCGGTTGCTCGAGCAACCGCTCCTTTCGGAGGCCCTCCCCTTACGTCGGCCACTTCGTCACGCGCAACCGCGGCACGGTGGTCGGCTCGGTGACGCACGCCGACCCGGCGGCCGAGCTTCCACTCTGTCTTGCGTTGCTGGAGGGCTCCGTCCTTGCACGGTCGCTCCGTGGCGAGCGTGTGATCTCCGCTGGGGACTTCTTCCTCGGTCCGTACACGACCGCGCTCACACCCGACGAGCTGGTGGTCGAGATCCGCTGGCCCCGGTCGGGCGAGGGCGTCGGTTTCGCGTTCGAAGAGTTCGCCCAGCGCGCGGGTGACTTCGCACTTGCGACGGCCGCCGCGAGGGCCAGCGGCGATTCGATCCGCGTCGTCATCGGCTCGGTCACACCGACGCCCACGGTGCTCGAGGTCGATCCGGAGGCCCCCGGCGCATCCGCCGCCGCCCAGGTCGAGCCGTGGGGATCGATCCATGCCTCCCCTCCATACCTCAAGCAGCTCGTGAAGGTCCTCGTCGACCGCGCAGTCGCACGAGCGCGCCAGCGAGCAGCTGCGTGATCCCCGTCGACCTCACGGTGAACGGTCGCCGCTACCGCGAGGACGTCGAGCCACGCCTCCTCCTCTCGGACTTCCTCCGCCACCGTCTCGGCCTCACCGGGACACACGTCGGCTGCGAGCACGGTGTGTGCGGGGCGTGCACGGTGAAGCTGGACGGCGTCGCCGTTCGCTCGTGCCTGCTCCTCGCCGCCCAGGTCGACGGGGCGGAGCTCGTCACGGTCGAGGGTCTCGCCGGCAGCGGCTCGCTCACACCACTCCAGGAGGCGTTTCGCCGCCACCACGCGCTCCAGTGCGGCTTCTGTACACCGGGCATCCTGATCGCCGCCGACGACTTGCTCGCACGCGCGCAGCCGCCGACGCGCGAGGAGATCGTCGACATGCTTTCCGGCCAGCTCTGCCGCTGCACGGGGTACACACCGATCGTGGACGCGATCGCGGAGGTCGCCGGAGCGTGAACCTCGCGCTCAGCCTCCTCTACGCCGCCGAGCGGACGCCGGAGGCGGAGGCGCTCGTCGGCGAACGCGAGCGGCTGACGTACGGCGATCTCCGTGAGCGCGCGGCGCGGATCGCCACAGGGCTCGAGGCACGCGGAGTGGAGCGGGGGAACAGAGTCGCGTGCGTGCTTGCGAACGAGCCCGAGACGGTCGAGCTCTACTGGGGCTGCCAGTGGCTGGGCGCATGCTTCGTCCCGCTTTCGCACCGTCTCGCCGAGGCCGACCTCGACTACTGCATCGCCGACAGTGGCGCGACGCTCGTCGTGCGCGAGACATCGGAAGTCGACGAGCTCGTCGCGCCGGCCGAGCATCCCGGCTCGCTCGACCTCGCCGACGACACACCGTCGATCCAGCTCTACACATCCGGCACGACCGGACGCCCGAAGGGTGTCCCGCGCTCGCATCGCGCCGAACGCGCGGGCGGGCTCTCGCAGGTCGTCCAGCACGGGCTCCACCCGGGCCATCGAACGCTCGGTGTCATGCCGCTCTACCACACGATGGGCATCCACTCCTTGCTCGCCGCCTCCCTCGTCGGTGGCTGCGTCGTCGCACAGCCGTCGTGGGATGCAGCCCTCGCTCTTCTGCTGATCGAGCAGGAGCGCATCGACAGCCTGTACCTCGCACCCACCCTCTTTTACGACCTCGTCCACCACACGAGCATCGAGACGCGCGACACGTCGTCCGTTCGCGCAGTCGCGTACGCGGGCGCTCCGATGACGAGCTCGCTCGTGGAGAAGGTCGCCGAGGCGTTCGACCCGGAGATCTTCGTGAACCACTACGGATCGACCGAGATCTACACGTTTTCCGTGCACCGCGACCAGCGCTCGAAGCCGGGATGCGCAGGTCGAGCGGCGCTCAATGCCCGGCTGCGGCTCGACCCGCCAGGCGAAGGTGAGATCCTCTGCCACATGAGCTCCGACGAGGCGTTCTCGGGCTACTGGAACCGCCCGGACGCCGACGAGCGGGCGATCCGCGACGGCTGGTACCACACGGGCGACGTCGGCCGGATCGACGAGGACGGCGACCTCTGGGTCGTTGGTCGCGTCGACGACATGGTCGTCTCGGGCGGCGAGAACATCCACCCGGTGGAGGTCGAGGACGTCCTCGCGCGTGCGCCGGGCGTCGGCGAGGTCGCGGTGGTCGGCGCACCCGACGATCGCCTGGGGCAGCGGGTGGTCGCGTACGTCGTCGCCGATGGCGGCGTGACGGAGGAGCAGCTCGACGGCTTTTGTCTCGCCTCGAATACGTTGGCGCGCTTCAAGCGACCTCGGGAGTACCGGTTCGTCTCCGAGCTTCCGAAGAGCCCGTCTGGGAAGATCCTTCGGCGCATGCTGAGGGACGAGTGAGCGAGTACGACGGCTTCCGGGTGGAGCGCGACACCGAGCGCGGCATCGCGAGGATCACGCTCGACGTCCCGGGGAAGTTCAACCGGGTGTCCATGAACGCACGCGACGAGCTTCGAGACGTCTTCGAAGACGTCGACCGCGACGACGACGTTCGCTTCGTCGTGCTCGCCGGCGCCGGTGAGGCGTTCACGGCGGGCGGTGACATCCCCGGGTTCCTCCAGCGGTCAGCCTGGGACGTATCGCGCCTCGCCGACAACGTCGCGGCGCCGGAGCGCTGTAGGAAGCCCGTGATCGCCGCACTTCGCGGCTACTGCTTCGGCGTGGGACTCGAGCTGGCGCTCGCATGCGACTTCCGCATCGCCGCCGACGACGCGCAGCTCGCCTTCCCGGAGGTGACGATCGGGATGATCCCGGGGAGCGGCGGCACGCAGAGGCTCGCGCGCCTCGTCGGGCTCGGTCGCGCGAAGGAGATCGTCATGCGCGGGCGCCGCGTCGGCGCTCAGGAGGCACTCGCGCTCGGCCTCGTTACCGAGGTCGTCTCCGCGGACCACCTCGACACTGCAGTCGCCCGCCTGATCGAGGAGCTCTCAAGACACTCGCCGCTCGCCCTGGCAATGGCGAAGCGCGTCCTGAACCACGCCTACTCGGGGCCGCTCCCGCTGGGGCTCGAGCTCGAAGGCCTCGCGTACGGCCTCCTCCAGCAGACGCACGACTTCCGCGAGGGTGTCGAAGCATTCACGGAGAAGCGAGAGCCCGAGTTCCGCGGCGACTAGCTCAGCCGCGCTCCCAGGCGAGCCCGGCTGCGAGCACGACTTCGTCCCGCGGCGCGATCAGCTGCAGGTTCCCGATCGCGAGCCCCGCCCAGCCGGTGAGGTTCACCCAGCGCAGGAAGGAGGTCAGCGGGAGCCGCACCTCGAGCTCGTCGGCGTCATCGGGCGGCAGCTCGACCGCGAAGCACGGGCTCACGTACAGATCGACCTCCGGCTCGTACCGACGCCACTCCTCGATCGCGCGGTACGCGGCTTCGATCTCCTCCGCTGTCGCGGCCTGTGCGGCCTCGAGCTTCGCTCGCATCAACTCGCCGTATTCGCCGCTGCGGCTGGGGAACGTGACCGCATGGGACTGGAGCGCTTCGTGCTGGAACTGCGGCCACGTGCTCGCGCTGGGCTCGGGGACTCGCGCTTCGACGACCCGGGCGCCGAGCCGCTCGAGGTCTCCGACCCACTCCTCCGCTGCGTCGCTCGTCTCCGTCTCGCGACCGTCGCCGATCCCGGGTGGTTGCCGCAGGAGCCCCACGGTGAGACCGTCGAGACTCGGCTCGGGAACCGGCCGCTCGGCGAGCACCGACCACATGAGCGCCACGTCCGCGACGGAGCGCGCCATCGGGCCGACCGTGTCGAGCGTCGGGCACAGCGGGTACGCACCGTCGACCGGGATGAGCCCCCATTGCGACTTGAGTCCGACCGTCCCGCACGCCGCAGACGGGAGACGGATCGAGCACCCGGTGTCGGAGCCCAGCGCGAGGTCGCAGAGACCCGCCGCGAGTGCCGCAGCCGAGCCGCTCGACGAGCCCCCCGTCGTCCTTCCGGGCTGTGTCGGGTTGAGGCAGGTTCCGTACCACTGATTCTGGCCGAGGACACTCCAGGCGAACTCGGGGAGGTGGGTCTTCCCGACGAGGACGGCCCCCGCGTCGACGAGGCGCTGCACCGCCACGGCCGAGCGCTCCGGAACGTGCTCGGCATACAGCGCCGATCCGTAGGTCGTGCGCACACCCTCCGTGTCGAACAGGTCCTTGACCGCGAGCCTTCGTCCCGACAGCGGGCCGGGGCGCGGTTCCTCGTGCTCTGACTCCACGCGGGTGATGAACGCGTTCCAGTCGTCCGTCATGACGCGCTCACCGCGACGGCGTCCACTTCGACGAGGGCTCCGGGAACCGCAAGCCCGCTCACCTCGACGAGCGTGGAGGCTGGCCGCGCCTCTCCGAAAACGGCCTGGCGAATCGGGTTGATCAGCGGGCGGTGATCGACGTCGAGGAGGAAGATCGTGACCTTGACGACGTCCGCGAACCGGGCACCGGCAGCAGCGAGGATGCCGCCGAGCTCGTCGAAGACGAACCGTGCCTGCTCGACGACGTCGGCGCCGCCGACCAGATCCCCGTCGGCATTCACCGGGAGGATCCCGGCGACGAAGACGAGGCCATCCGCTCGCACCGCGTCGGCGGAGTGGGCGAGCTCAGGTCGCCCGAGCACGCGGATCTCCTCGCGCGTCTTCACCCGGAGACGAGCGCGACGCACTCGATCTCGACCTTCGCGCCGTCGACGGCGAGCCGTGGTACCTCGACGAGCGTGCTCGCGGGCCGCGTAGCGCCGAAGATCTCCTGACGCACCGGGTTGATGAGCGGCCGGTCCTCGACATCGGTGAGGAAGATCGTGACCTTGACGACGTCCTCGAAGCCGCAGCCCGCAGCGGCCAGAACGGTCCGCATGGTCTCGAAGATCTGTCGCGTCTGCGCGACGACATCGTCGCCTCCGACGAGCCTGCCGTCACCGTCCACGGCAACGATCCCCGAGACGAAGAGCAGGTTGCCCGCCCGCACGGCGTCCGTGAAGTGCGAGATCGGCTCGGCGAGACCCTCCACGCGATACTCCTCGCGGCTCACGTCAACCCGCCTGTAGCTCGCTGAGCTTGACGCGGGGGCTGATCCGTTCCGGGTCGACGGGCAGCTCGATCAACGCCGGCTTGCCCGAGGCGAGAGCGCCCTCGAAGGCGGCCTCGAAGTCCTCCGTCCGCTCGACGCGCACGCCATGGCCGCCGTACGCGCGCGCCAGAGCCGGGAAGTCCGGGTTCTCGAGGCCCGTGCCGATCACGCGACCCGGGAACTGGCGCTCCTGATGCATGCGAATCGTGGCATACATGCCGTTGTTGACGAGCAGCACGACGATGGGCAGGTCGTACTGCACCGCGGTCGCGAACTCCGGCGAGCTCATCACGAAGTCGCCGTCGCCGGTGAAGCAGAGCGCGATCCGGTTCGGGTGGACGAGCTTGGCCGCAATCGCGGCGGGGACGCCGTAGCCCATGGAGCCGCTGCGCGGGCACGCCTGGGTCCCGAACTGCGTGAACTCCGCGAAGCGATGAGCCCAGACGGTGAAGTTGCCGGCGCCGCACGTCTGGATCGTGTCAGCCGGGAGCCGTCGGCGCAGGAACGCCATGATCTCGCCCAGGTCGACGGGGCCTTCCATCGGCTCGTGCCGGAGGTTCGCTTCGTAGTCGGCGCGCGCCGCCCGTGTCCACTCGCCCCACCGGGGCGCAAGCTCTTCGAGCCCGTTGAGGGCCGCTGCGAACGCAGCGAGCGACGACGCGATCGCCAGGTCGGGCGCATAGACGAACCCGAGCTCGTCCGGGTCGGGATGGACTCGGATCAGCGTCTGGCGGGGGCGTGGTGCCTCGAGCAGCGTGTAGCGGCGGGTCGGCACCTCGCCGAGGCGGCCGCCGATCGCGAGAACGAGATCAGCGTCTCGAAGCCTTGCTGCCAGGCCCTCGTCCATCGCGACCCCGAGCACGCCCGCATAGGACGGCGAGTGGTTGTCGACGAAGTCCTGGCAGCGAAAGGCGCATGCGACCGGAAGCTCGTTCGCCTCGCAGAAGGCGAGCACGTCCCGGCCGGTCGCGTCCGTCCACCCGCCTTCGCCGACGACGACGAGGGGTCGCTCTGCTGCCGCGAGCAAGGCGCGCAGACGCTCAAGATCATCAGCCCCGGGCGCTGAATGCTCGACCGCGACCGGTATCGCATCCGGCGCATCGGTCGTCTCCATGAGCACGTCCTCGGGGAGCGACAGCACGACCGGCCCGGGCCGTCCCGAGAGCGCCAGTGAGAACGCGCGCGCCATGTGCTCGGGGATCCGCGCTGCGGTGTCGACCTCCCACGCCGCCTTCGCGATGCCGCCGAATGCTCGCTCGTAGTCGAGCTCCTGCCATGCCTCGCGCCCGCGGAACGCCCTCGGCACCTGGCCCACGAGGAGAAGCATGGGAGTCGAGTCCTGCTTCGCCGTGTGGACGCCGACCGCCGCCTGCGTCGCTCCCGGCCCCCGGGTCACGAGGCAGATGCCCGGGCGCCCGGTCAGCTTGCCGTACGCCTCGGCCGCGTTTGCCGCGCCCTGCTCGTGGCGGCAGGAGACGAGACGGATCGGTGAGTCGTAGAGCGCGTCGAGCACCGAGAGGAAGCTCTCCCCCGGAAGACAGAACGCCAGATCGGCGCCGTTCAGCTCGAGCTGGTCGACGAGAACCTGGCCTCCGGAGCGCGTCACGACTCGAGAGGCTCCTCGAGGAAGACGGTCGCGCGTTGAAGCTTCGGCTTCTCCTCGTCGGCGGGGTCGAGATACCGGATCGTGCGCTTGCCGGCCCACTCTGCGGGCAGGAGGAGGACACGCACGAACGCCGTGTCCTCGGTCGCCGACGCGGTCGCGAGCACGGGATCGTCGGCTTCCTCGAGCCAGGACTCGCCGGTCCGGTACGTGTGCATGACGCCGTCGCGGTCGATCGTCAGCTCGCCGTGCAGGATCCTGCGAATCCCCAGGCCCGGGTGGACGTGCCGGTAGGCGACTCCGCCGGGAGGGAAGTCGACACGATCGCAGCGAAGGACCCAGTCACCCGGCCCTGGGTCTCCGGCCAGCTCCCAGACGAGCGCCGGCCCGTTCACCTGCGCCTGCCCGAACAGCGCCTCGTTCCGCTCGAGGTCGTAGACGACCCGGTTCCCGGGTTCGGTCTCGACGCCTTCCGGATGCTCCGAGAGGACGAGGCTCAATGGAAGTACTGGCCGCCGTCGATGACCATCGTCTGACCGGTGACGAAGTCGGCCGCAGAAGTGCACAGGAAGACCACGGCGCCGACGACATCCTCGGGGACCTGGTCGCGCTGAATCGTGCGCCCGGCGACCGAGACGTCGCGCAGCTTCTCGATCACCTCGGGATGGGACTTCACGCCGTCGGACATCGTGAACCCCGGAGCCACGCAGTTCACGTGGATCCCGTCCTTGCCGAGCTCCTTCGCGAGTGCGCGCGTCAGCGCCACGATCGCACCCTTGCTCGTCACGTAGTGAAGAAGGAACGGAACGCCGCGGAAGGGTGTCCCCGAGGAGATGTTCACGATCTTGCCGCCGCCCTGGTCGCGCATCACCGGCACGGCCGCGCGGCACGTGAGGAACATCGAGGCGACGTTGACCTCCATCACGCGGTTCCACTCCTCGAGCGGGATCTCGGTGAACGCGCGCATCTCGAGCGAGGCGTAGAGCCCAGCGTTGTTCACGAGGATGTCGACGGAACCGCAGCGCTCGACCGTGTCCGCGACCATGCGCGCCACGTCGTCCTCGTCCGCCACGTCAACGGTCAGACCGACGCCTTCCGGATACGCGGCGGCGGCATCCTCGGCGGCCTGGAGGTCGGCAATCACGATGCGGGCCCCTTCGGCGGAGAGACCGTCCGCGATCGCCTTGCCGATGCCCTGCGCTCCTCCAGTGACGATCGCGACCTTGCCGTCGAGCGCTCCCATCACTGCAATGGGGAGAACGACGTCGGCACGAGGATCCGGTTCTGCTGCGTGTGCATGAGCGGCTGCACCTTGGCGAGGAACGTTTTCCAGCGCTCGTCGGCCTGCAGGCGGGCGCGCTTCTCCTCGCGCTCCGCGTACGAGTCGTAGCGCCAGAGCGCCGTGTACGTCGACAGCGCGCCGACGTCGGTCGTGAAGACACCGACGAGCCCTCCGAGGATCTCCTGCTGAAGAGGGATGCCCTCGGTCTCGTAGAGCCGCACGAGCTCCGGGAGCTTGCCGGTGTAGACGTGGTAGTCGCGCTGCTCGACGATCATGACGGCGACCAACGATAATCGAGTGATGGAGCCCCAGCAGAAGGCTCAGTTCGTTCGACTCGATGCCACCCGTGCATTCGAGCTCGCAGCCGGCGTGAGCGGGCAGCCGCTGTTCGGCGACGCCGCGATGCTGAACCTCATCCGCTTCGAGCCGGGCGCGATCGTTCCCCTCCACAGCCATCCGCACGAGCAGCTCGGGATCGTGCTCGAGGGGATGCAGGCGCTCGTCGTCGACGGCGTTCCCTTCGAGCTCGGCCGACTCGAGGCCTACGTTCTACCGGGCGGCGTGGAGCACTCCGCGTACTGCGGGCCTGACGGCGCGCTCGTCCTCGACGTCTTCACGCCGGTGCGCGAGGACTACCACGCGCGCTGGCACGAAGAAGAGCCGTAGCGCGTGAGCCGCAAGGTCCGGTGGCTGGTCGTCGTCGGGCTCCTGATCGGCGCTCTTGCAGCCGGTCTCGTGGTGATGCAGGCAACGGACGAGGGAGGAGGGAGTTCGGCCGAGATCGCTCAGGGTGACGTGTTCTCGACCGACAAGGGCGACCCGGTGGATGTCGTCTACGGCCCCGACGAGCAAGGGCGCGGATGCATGAACGTCGGCGGGTTCTTCTACGGCTCGGGGATCGACTGCTTCGACCTCGAGACAGTGGACGACACCGGCTCGTACGTCGTCGCCATCCCGAAGCCGCACGGAAAGCCGCCGCTCGTGGTCGGCGTAATGCCCGCCGGTGCGGGTGCCGCCACGGTAAGTGTCGGGTCGACGACCGTGCCCGCCGAGACGCGGGGGCGCTGGTTCCTCGCGTCACTCCCGCCTGGAATCCTCGGCCCCGACAACGACCCGTCCGTCGATGTCGCCTACAGCAGCTAGCGAGACAGCGCTGCGCGCACGCGGCCCGGCAACGCTGCGGGGCGGCCGTCCTTGTCGACGTGGACGACCGTGTGGCGGCCGACGATGCATTCCTCGCCGTCCTTCGAGATCGTCCACGCGTACGTGATCGACGTCCGCCCCAGGCGCTCGACCTCGATTCGCACGTCGATCTCGTCTTCGAAGGTCAGAACCTTATGGAACTCGGCCTCGACGTGCTTGCGCGGGAAGTCCCCCCATTCGTCGAGAGACACCGCCCCGCGCATGAGCGCGGTCTCCGCCAGCTCGGCCCAGCGGAACGCGTTCGAGAAGTGAATTCGCCCGCCTGCGTCGGTCTCGACCCAGGCGACACGGAGCCGCTCGACGTGCTCGACGGTCACGGGGTCACCATGACACGTCCGGGGACGCCGGCGAGAGATGCTTCGATCGCCTCGTTGATCCGCTCCAGCGGGAACTCGGGCCCCACGAGCCCGGCGAGCTCGAGCCGTCCTTCGCGCACGTGATCGAGGAGGACCGGAAGCGCGACCGCCGGATCCTCCGACCCGTACATCGTCCCGGTGAGCCACTTCTCGCGGCGGTTGAACTGCCCCGGGTCGAGGTCGAGCCTCGCGCCCGCCGCAGGCAGGCCGACGATCACCGTCGTCCCGCCGCTTCGAGTCAGTCGAAGTGCTAGCTCGACGGTCGACGGATCGCCGACGGCGTCGAGCGCGTAGTCGACGCCGTCCGGCGCCAAGGCCTCGAGCTCCGCTTCAACGCCGTCGGGATCGAAGGCGTGCGTCGCGCCGAGCCGCAGCGCCTGCTCGCGACGCCCTTCGAGCGGATCGACGGCGACGATCGTCACGGCGCCGGCGATTCGCGCGCCCTGGACCACGAACTGCCCGACTCCGCCCGCGCCGACGACGAGAACCGACGAGCCGGCCTTCACACCGGCTGCGAAAACGACCGCGCCTACGCCGGTGAGAGCAGCGCAGCCGAGGAGAGCGGCTTCGCGCAGCGGAACACGTCCTGCGATCGGTAGAGCAACGCGCTCGGACACCACAACGCGCTCGGCGAGGCACCCGGTCGCAGTGCCGCGGTAGACGGTTTCGCCGCGCAAGGAGAGCCCCGTCGAGCCGTCTACGAGCGTGCCGCCGCCGATCGCGCGGTGCAGCGGGACGCAGGCAGCAGGTCGTCCGCGACGGCAGTCGCTGCACTCGCCGCAGGACGGCGCCCAGGAGAGCACGACCTCGTCTCCCGGCTGGAGCCCGTGGACGCGGTCCCCGACCGCCTCGATGACGCCCGCGCCCTCGTGCCCGAGAACCATCGGGGTCGGCCGCTGGAACTCGCCCTTCACGCTGTGCAGATCGGTGCCGCAGATCCCGACTGCGGCCATCCGCACGAGCACGTCCGTAGGCCCGGGATCCGAGACGTCGATGTCCTCGACCGTGAACGGCCGGTCAGGACCCCAGAAGACGGCGGCGCGGGTCTTCACGAGCAGCAGAGGGGTGACCGCCGAGCGTCAGTTGCGCGCTACGGCGGCCACCACCGTCCTTCCTCAGACGCTCGCGGGAACTCCGGCGAGCGCCTCCGTGACCGCGGCGCACGTCGTCACGGTCGAAACGTTCTGAAGCGCGTAGTTGATCGACGCGTTGTGCCAGTCGGCGTTCATCGTCGAGCAGCCGTCCTCGGGCACGACCATGAAGAAGCCCTTGTCCGCACCCGTGCGGGACGTGTGCTCGATGGACATGTTCGTCCACGCCCCGGTGACGATGATCGTGTCTCGGCCGAAGCCGGCGAGCAGGTTCTCGAGCCTCGTCCCCTGCCAGGCGCTCATCCGCATCTTCTGGACGATGAAGTCGCCCTCCTGCGGTTCGAGGCCCTCCGCGGGAGCGGCGCCCCAGGTGTCGCGGACGAGAGCATCGGTGTCCTTTAGGCCCTGGAACAGTGGCGCGTTGAGCTTCAAGCCGGGGGCACCGGGCTCAACGATGTAGTGGACGTGGATCACCGGAATGCCCTTGCTGCGACACGTGGCCGCGAGGGCCTTCACGTTCTCGACGACGTTCTGCTCCTTCGCGTGCTCCGGCGACCCGGTCTCGGCGAACGCACCGCCGTCGATCATCACGTCGTTCTGGAGATCCTGGACGATCAGGACACAGCGATCGGCATCCAGGCTCAGGCCTTCTTCGTTCATCCTCTCCTCCTAGGGCATGTAGGGCTCGTGGCGCGGGCCGACGATGGTTCGAATCGCGTAGAGCGAGGTCGAGCTCGGGATGTAGAGCGTGTGCCAGTCGTCCCCGCCCCACGTGAGGTTTCCGGTGTTCTCGGGAACCTTGACCGTCCCGATGTGCTCGCCGGCTGCAGAGATGACCCAGATGCCACCCGGGCCGGTCACCCAGATGTTCCCGCGCTCGTCGCACTTCATCCCGTCCGGGATCCCCTCCTCGATCACGCCCGAGCCGACGCCGTCGAAGAACATCCGCCCGTTCGAGATGTTCCCGTCGCCGTCCGCGTCCCAGACCTTGATGTGCGCCCTCGGAGTGTCGTTGACGTAGAGGAGCGACTCGTCGGGCGAGAAGCAGAGCCCGTTCGGCATGTCGAACTCGTCCTTGGAGACGATGAGCTCGAGATCGCCGCTGCCCGGCGAGATCCGGTACACGCCCTGGAACCCGAGCCGCCGCTTGCGCGGGTGCCCGAACCCCGGAAACCGCCCGTACCAGGGATCCGAGAAGTAGATCGCTCCGCTCGAGTGGACGCAGACGTCGTTCGGGCTGTTCAGCTCCTCACCTTCGAACTCCTGGGCGATGATCTCGCGCGATCCGTCCGGGCTTTCCCGGATGACGGCGCTCGTCACGTGCTCGCAGACGAGCAGGTTGAGGTCGGCGTCGTAGGTCATTCCGTTGCACTTGTTCGAGAAGTTCAGGACCTCGACGACCTTGCCGTCGGGGGTGTACTTGCGCCGGACGTCGCCCGGCATGTCCGAGAAGAGCAGGTGGTGCTCGGTCGGGTGCCAGATCGGCCCCTCCGTGAACGTGAACCCCGTCGCGAGCTGCTCGACCTGCGCACCCTCGTCGACCAGCTCGTAGATCGCGTCGGACTTCGCTTCGATGCCGAGGCCCGTTCCGGTGCTCGCCATCGTGCCCCCTTTCGCCAGGGATGAATCAGGGAAGTGAGTCAGGAAATAGTCAGCGAGATGTCGGCCCGACTCTAATACGCCGCCGTCGACCCGGCGACGGACAATCGATGATCGAGCGCTGTCGCGCTAGAGCATGAGCATGCCGCCGTTGACGTCGAAGGTCGCCCCCGTGACGCCGGACATCGACGAGCAGCTGTTCCCACGAATTCAGCTCGCGGATGTCGTGACGGAGAGCGAGCGCCCCCTCCCCGAGCTCGTTCGCCACGAGGTCCGCACCGCCGAGATCGAGGTCGGCCAGGGCGACTTTGAAACCGTCTGCGTGGAGGCGCCGCGCGATCGCCTCGCCGAGCCCGCGTGCGGAGCCCGTGACGATCGCCGTCCCGCTCATTCCACCTCGACGTGGATGCGCTTCTTGGCGTCCTTGAGGAAGCCGCCCTCGCGGCGAGCGCGCACCGCGAGAATCTCCGCGAGGATCGAGAGCGCCGTCTCCTCCTGCGTGTCGGCACCGACATCGAGGCCGCACGGGCCCATGATCCGCCCGAGCTGGGCCTCCTCCACCCCCGCCTCGAGCAGTCGTTCCCGGCGTCGCTCCTGATTCCGCCGCGAGCCGAGCGCGCCGACGTAGAAGGCCTCGGTCGCGAGCGCGCCGATCAGCGCCGGCTCGTCGAACTTGTCGTCGTGGGTGAGGACGACGATCGCGGTCTGGTGATCGGGCTTGATCTGCGCGAACGCCTCGTCCGGCCACGCCACGATCAGCTCGTCCGCGGTCGGTATCCGCTCGCGAGTCGCGAACTTGGCACGCGCATCCGCCACGATCGCGTGCCAGCCGAGGAGCTTCGCGCCACGGCAGAGCGCTTCGGCCGTGTCGACCGCCCCGTAGACGAAGAGCCGTGGCGGCGGGCCGTACACCTCGGCGAACACCTTCGTGCCGTCGTCGAGGGTGAGCAGCGTGTTGCGGCCGCGGCGAATGATCTCGTCCGCCTGCTCGACCGCGTCGCCCGGTGCATCGCCAATCCGTTCCCCGCCCTCCAGCACGAGCGCGCTCGAGCCGACGCCTTCTCCCTCGACGACGGTGAACAACACGCCGCGATCGCCCGATGCCGCGAGCGCCGAAAGCCGCTCGAACAGGCTCAACGGGTCACTCGAGAGGCTCGACGAACACGTCGATCTCGCCGCCGCAGGGCAGACCGACACTCCAGGCGACGTCGTCCTCGATGCCGTAGCTCAAGAGCTTGGGCTCCCCCGTGCGGAAGACCTCCTGGGCGTTCTCGAACACGTCGCTCTCGACGCACCCGCCCGAGACGGAGCCACACATTCGCCCGGACTCGGAGATCGCAAGGCTCGTACCGATCGGCCGCGGGGCGGAACGGCGCGTCGCGACGACGGTGGCCACGACGACCTTCTCGCCTTCCTTCTTCCACGCCTCGATCTCGGGAAGGATCTCCTTCACGAGTCGCATTATCACGATCGCGACCCGCTGCCCGTCGAGCTACGCCCCGTATAGCCTCCAGCGAATGGCCGATCAGGCAGCCGTCAGCCTCCTCCGCTGGCTCCGGCGGCAGCTCCGACAACCGACTCCCCAGCGCGAGCACCTCGAGGCCGCGGTCGCGAACGACGATCCGGCCGAGGCCCGACGCCTCGTCGCGCTCGTCCCCTTCACGGACGCGCAGCGCAGGCACGTCGACGGGCTCATCGACCGCTGGGAACAGGAGACTGCGCGTGCCCGCGACTGAGAACGCGGCGATCGTACGCCGGATCTTCGACGCGTTCGCTCGGAAACAGGGATTCGCGCTGCGGGGCCTGTTCGCCGACGACGCGGTCTGGACCGTCCCCGGTCGCGGTGTGATGTCCGGAGCCTTTCGCGGCCGCGACGAGATCTTCCGCTTCCTCACCCGGCTCCCGAAGGAGACGGACGGGACGTACGGGTCGGAGCTCCTCGACGTGCTCGCGAGCGACGACCGGGCAGCCGCTCTCTACCGCGCCCGCGGCACCCGGCGCGGGCGCACCATCGAGCTCGACCAGGTTCTCCTTTTCCGAATCGACGACGGGCTCGTGGTGGAGGTGCTCGCCCTCCCGGCCGACCCAGGGGCGTTCGAGGAGTTCTGGGCTCCGTAGAGCGAGTCCCTAGACTCGGCGAGGTGGGAATCGACGCCGCATTCGTCGCCGAGCTCAGGAGCGCGCTCGGCCGCGATCACGTCCTCACGGAGCCCGAGGAGCTCCGCGTATACGAGTGCGACGGGCTGACCGGACATCGGGCCGTGCCCGAGGTCGTCGCGCTTCCGAGATCCACGGAAGAGGTCCAGGCGGTGGTCCGCGCCTGCCATCGAGAGCGGGTGCCTTTCGTGGCGCGCGGCGCAGGAACGGGGCTCTCGGGCGGTGCGACCCCGGCGGCCGGCGGCGTGGTCGTCTCGCTCGCGCGCATGAACCGGATCCTCGAGATCGACCTCGAGAGCCAGCGAATCGTCGTCGAGCCCGGCGTCGCGAACCTCGACATCACCCGAGCGGTCGCAGACGACGGGTTCTTCTACGCACCTGACCCGTCGAGCCAGCAGGTGTGCACGATCGGCGGGAACGTCGCCGAGAACTCCGGCGGCGCTCATTGCCTGAAGCGCGGGTTCACGGTGCACCATGTGACCGGCCTGATGCTCGTGCTGCCGGATGGGGAGGTATGTGAGCTCGGCGGAAAGGCTCTCGACCCTGACGGCATGGACTTCCTCGGGGTCGTGGTCGGCTCGGAAGGGACGCTCGGGATCGTGACGAGAGTCACCCTGCGTCTCGTGAGGACACCCGAGGTCGTGCGCACGTTGCTCGCCGGCTTCGAGACCATGGATGCCGCCGGCGCAGCCGTCTCCGGGATCGTCGCAGCCGGAGTCCTGCCGTCTGCGATGGAGATGATGGATCGGCTCAGCATCGAGGCGGCCGAGCACGCGGTGTCCCCCGGCTACCCGGAGGGCGCAGGCGCCGTGCTCCTCGTCGAGCTCGACGGCGTCGCCGCGCAGGTGGAGGAGGACACGGCGGCAGTTGAGGCGATCTGCACGTCGAACGGCGCGTTCGAGCTCCGAACCGCGACCGACGACAGCGCTCGCGCTCTTCTCTGGAAGGGCCGCAAGTCGGCGTTCGCCGCCATGGGCCGGATCGCTACCGACTACTACGTGCAAGACGGCGTGGTGCCCCGAACGCGCCTTCCGGAGGTGTTGCGGCAGATCGAGGCTCTCTCGACCGAGCACGGCCTCCGCGTCGCGAACGTCTTCCACGCAGGAGACGGGAACCTCCACCCTCTCGTTCTCTACGACGGGGAGCAGGGGGAGACGGAGAAGGCGCGCACCCTCGCCGAAGCAATCCTGCATGCGTGCCTCGATGCCGGCGGCTCGCTCACGGGCGAGCACGGCGTCGGCATGGACAAGGCGTGCTCGATGCCTCAGATGTTCTCGGAGCGCGACCTCGCAGTCTTCACGCGGCTCCGCGAGGCCTTCGACCCGGAGGGCCTCTGCAATCCCGGGAAGGTCGTCCCAACGCCGAGGCTCTGCGGCGAGGTCCCCGGCCCGTATCGCGTCCATGCGCTCGAGAGGATCGGCCTTGCCGAGCGTCTCTAGCCTCGAGGAGGCCTCGGAGCTCCTGGCCTCGGCGACCGCCGAAGGCCGCAAGGTGCGCATCGGCGACGACCTGACGACTGCAGCGCTCGACCGGATCCTCGAGCACGAGGCGGGAGACCTGACCTGCACCGTGGAGGCCGGCGTCCGGCTGTCGGACCTGAACGCGGCGCTCGCAGAGCCACGGTCAGCGACTCTCGCTCGACCCGCCCGGCGACCCGACGATCGGTGCGCTGCTGGCGACGAACGTCTCGGGCCCGCTCCGGCATCGCTTCGGCGCACCTCGCGACCTCGTTCTCGGTGCGACTCTCGTCCTCGCGGACGGGACGATCGCGAGCGCAGGCGGGAAGGTCGTGAAGAACGTCGCGGGCTACGACCTCGGTCGCCTGGTCTGCGGCTCGAAGGGGCGACTCGCCCTGATCGCGCGCGTCAGCTTCCGTCTGCACCCGCTGCCGCAAGCCGCGAGGACGCTGGTCGTCGAGACCGGCGAGACCGCGAGCACGGTCGGAGCGTTGCTCCGCTCGCAGCTCGAGCCGAGCGCGCTCGACGTCCTTCATCCCGGCCGGGTCGCCGTGCTCTTCGAGGGCTCGCCGCGAGCGGTCGACACTCAGCTTGCAGCAGGGCACGATCGCTTCGGCGGGACCGATTCCGAATCTGCCGTCTGGCATGAGTCGCGCGACAGACAGCTGTCCGCCCGCAGCCGGTTGCGGTTCTCGCCCGGCGAGCTCGGCGACATCCTCGACGGGCTCTCCGACGCCGTGGTGCGTCCGAGCGCGGGCGTCGCATTCAGCCGGGACGACGTGCCCGTGAGCTCCGAACCGGACGACGAAGCGCTGGGCCGACTCCAGGAGAGCGTCCTGCGCGCCTTCGATCCGACGGGAACCCTCGGCGGATGATCCCCGAGCTCACCGCAGATTGCGTCCACTGTGGGTTCTGCCTCCCGTCGTGCCCGACGTACGTCCTCTGGCAGGAGGAGATGGACTCGCCGCGCGGGCGCATCCATCTCATGGACGCGCGCCTGGACGGGTCCATCGCGCTCACCGAGACCGTCACGAAGCACTTCGACCGATGTCTCGGCTGCATGGCCTGTCTCTCGTCGTGCCCGTCGGGCGTGCGCTACGACCGGCTCATCGAAGCGACCCGCGACGCGGTCGAGCACGAATACGCGCGGCCGCTCGGCGATCGCCTCGTCCGTGGTCTCCTCTTCAAGCTCCTCCCCCATCCCCGCCGCATGCGCGCGGCACTTCGATTCGCGCCGCTGGGGCGTGCGCTGCCGATGCCGAAGCGCTTCCGGCCACTCGCGCAGGTGGCTCCGCGCTGGCGGGGGCAGGCCGAAGTGCCGCTGATCACGGAAGCGAGCGGGTCACGACGCGCGCGGGTCGGGCTGCTGACCGGCTGCGTGCAGCAGGCGGTGTTCCCCGACGTGAACGCGGCGACCGCTCGCGTCCTCGCGGCCGACGGCTTCGAGGTCGTCGCGCCGCCGCAGGGATGCTGCGGCGCCCTCTCCGTCCACGCCGGCCGCCTCGAGGAGGGCAAGGCCTTTGCGCGACGGCTGCTCGACGCGTTCGAAGACGTCGACCTCGTCGTCGTGAACTCCTCCGGCTGCGGCTCGCACCTGAAAGAGCTCGGCTGGCTCCTCGGAGACGAGCGCGGCGAGCTGTTCTCGGCGAAGGTTCGCGACATCGGCGAGCTCCTCGCCGACGTGGAGCCGCGGGCAGCTCGGCACCCGATCGCCCTGAAGGTTGCGCTGCAGGACTCCTGCCACCTTCGCCACGCGCAGCGGCTTCCGCTCGCGTCGCGCGCCTCGCTCGCCCGCATCCCCGGCCTCGAAGTCGTCGAGCCGTCCGAGCAGGACATCTGCTGCGGCTCGGCCGGGATCTACAACGTCGTCCAGCCGGAGGCGGCACGAGAGCTCGGCGACCGCAAAGCGAAAGCTGTTCTCGCCACGGGTGCGCAGGCTTATGCGAGCGCGAACCCGGGCTGCCTCGTCCAGATCTCGTCGTCGCTCAGGCGGACGAAGCAGCCCCTGCCGGCACTGCACCCCATCGAGCTCGTCGACGCGTCGATTCGCGGTTTGTCTGCCGGGCACCTCCGCGCCGGCACTCGGCGCTAGGCCTCGACGGCGACGGGGCGTAGGTCGTCGAGCCGATCGACGCGGGCGAGCGAGGGGAAGAGCTTCCACCACACGCCCGCGACGACGACGGTCGCGACTCCGCCCAACACCACCGCAGGCACAGCGCCGATCAGAGCGGCCGCGACACCGGACTCGAACGCTCCGAGCTCGTTCGACGCGCTGATGAAGACCATCTCGACGGCGTTCACGCGCCCGCGCACTTCGTCCGGGGTCACCAGCGGCAAGATCGTCTGCCGCAGAACGACGCTCACCATGTCGAGCCCGGCACCCAACGCCAGCGCCAGCATCGAGAGCCACATCTGGCGCGAGAGCCCGAAGACGACCATGCAGATGCCGAAGCCGGCTACGACGAAGAAGAGCTTCGGCCCGGCGCGCCGTCGGATCGGGTAGCGGGCGATGATGGCCGCCGCGACGAGCGATCCGACCGCAGGCGCGGCGCGGAGAAAGCCGAGACCGGTCGGGCCAACCTCCAGGATGTCCTTCGCAAAGATCGGTAGGAGTGCCACGGCGCCGCCGAAGAGCACGGCGAAGAGATCGAGCGAGATCGCGCCGAGCAAGACGTTCGTGCGCCTGATGAGACGAACACCGGCCATGACCTCGTCGAACCCGACGGCGCCTTCCGTCACCGGCTCGCGTCCACTACGGAGCCCGAGCACACACCCGAGAGCGGCCACCGACAGCGCGATTGCGACGCCGTAGAGGAGCTCGGCCTGGATCGCGAAGAGAATCCCGCCAACGGCCGGTGCGACGACTGCCGAGAGCCCCATGGCCATCGACCGCTGCGCGAGCGCACTCACCAAAATCTCCTGCGGAACGAGCGACGGCGTGAGCGCGCGCCCGGCCGGCGCGCCGATCGCGCTGCCGACTCCCTGGACGAATGCAAGCGCGAAGAAGGGCCAGACCGTGCCTGCGCCGGAAACGGTCACAGCGAGGAGCCCGCCGAGGACGACGAGGTTGAGCGACATCATCACCGTCAGCAGATTCCGGCGCGGCAACCGATCGGCGAGCTGTCCTGCCGGTAAAGCGAACAGGAGCAACGGCAGGAACTCCGCGAGACCGACGAGCCCCAGGTCGAGCGGGTTCTCGCGCACCGAGTAGACCTGCCACCCGATCGCGACGAACGACATCTGGAGCGCGAACGCCTCGGTGACGACCGCGACGAGGAGGAGCGTGAAGTCGCGGTGTCGAAGCACCGAACGCGACGCGGGTTCCATGCCGCGAACCTAAAGGCTGGAGCGGCGGCTACGCCGCCTCAGGTGCTCCCGCTGGTGTCTCCTCCACGCCGAACTCGACCTCGATCTTGAGGATTCGAGAGCCCTCGACCTCGATGACCTTGAGCTGAAGGCCGTCGACCGCGACTTCGTCGCCGACCTCCGGCTGACGACCGAGCTCGCCGAAGACGAGGCCGGCCATCGTGTGGAAGTCCTCCTGCTCGAGCTCGGTGTGGAACTCCTCGTTGAAGTCGTCGATCGTGTACGTGCCCTCGATCCGAATCCGGGTGTCGTCGATGCGCTCGACGGACGTGTCCGGGAGATCGAACTCGTCTTCGATCTCCCCCACGATCTCCTCGAGGACGTCCTCCAGAGTCACGATCCCCTCCATCGCGCCGTATTCGTCGACCACGACGGCCATGTGCTGCTTCCCGCGGCGGAAGTCGGCGAGGAGCGCCGCGAGGTCCTTCGTCTCCGGCACGACGTACGCGGGTCGCACGATCGCCTCGAGGCTGACGCTGGCTAGTCCGAGGTCGTGCATGGCCGCGAAGAGGTCCCGCACGTGGAGGACGCCGACGATCTCGTCGAGCGTGTCGCGAAAGACGGGATAGCGCGTGAACGGCGAGTCGACGACCGTCGCGAGCGCATCCTCGGGAGGCATGTCCACCGAGATCGCCACCACCTCGGGTCGCGGCACCATCACCGCCGACACCTCCTTGGAGGCGAAGTCGAAGACCTTGTACAGCATCTCCTCCTCGGCTTCCTCCAGCTCACCGACGTCTTCGGCCGCGGCCACGCTGTGCCGGATGTCCTCGCGCGTATAGGCGATCATCCCGGCCGGCGCCGGTTTGACCCGGAAGAGACGGAGCACGAAGTTCGCGGACACCTGCAGGAGCCAGACGATGGGATGGGCCACGCGCCCGAGGATGTCCAGGGGCACCGCGAGCGCGATCGCAAGTCGCTCCGCCTTCTGGAGAGCGACCGCTTTCGGCACGAGCTCGCCAAGCACGACGGAGATGTACGTCAGGATCGCGAAGGAGATGAGGAAGCTCACCGTCGTCGAGAGGGGTGGCTCCATGAGGTCGGAGATGAGAGGCTCGCCGACCGCACCGACGAGGATCGCGAACACGGTGATGCCGAGCTGCGTCGAGCTGATGAACCGGACCGGCTCGTCCATCAGCCGCAGGGCGGACCGCGCACCTGCGCTTCCCTGACCGGCCCTCTCCTCGAGCCGCGCCCGTCGCGCGGTGATCAGCGCGTACTCGGCCGCGACGAACAGGGCGCTCCCCGCCACGAGGAGAAGCACCACGAGGATTCGGAGGAGAACGCTCACGCCCCGGAAGGGGCGCAGGTACTAGGCAATAGCCCGTCGTCCATCGATCAGGCCGCAGTATAGGTAACGACTCCGCCGTCCTCGTCCCGCACCGCGGCTCCGGTGCGTACGAGCCGCTCGAGATGGGAGAGCGTCTCGGCGACGGCAAACCTCCTGGGGCCGGCTGCCAGGTCTTCCCCGAAGAGCGGGAACGAGACCTCGTACCCCGTCTGCGGGTCGGCTCCGAGCGCCGCGACCGTCTCTTCCAGCCGGAGTCGGTGGTGCTCCTGGAGCTCGCGCACGCGCGTGGCTGGATCCTCGATCACGTCGCCGTGCCCGGGCAGCGCGACGCTGGGACCGAGCTCGACCGTCCGCGCGAGCGCCTCCAGGTAGTCGCCGAGCGGATCTGCCCGGCTCGCGGGCCACAACCCGACGGTGGGCGAGATCCGGCCCAGCACGTGGTCCGCGGCGACGAGGACGCCGTTCTTGAGCAGGCAGAGCTGGCCGTCGGCGTGCCCGGGAGCGTCGACGATCTCCCAGCCGTCGAGCTGCTCGCCGGCCTCGACGAGGATCGGGTCTCGCTGGTACCGGACGAACGGCCGGTACACCGAGCTCTGGCCCACGAGCTCCGCCGTGACCGTGTCCGGCGCACCGTGGAGCCTGAACCAGTCGACGAGGCGCTCGGACCACGCGGGGTTCCCCCACACGAGCTCGCACTGCGCATAGTCGAGCGCCCCCTGGTACACCGGCGCGCCCGTGAGCTCGTGCACGTCGGCCGCCGCGCCGACGTGGTCGGGATGGAAGTGGGTGACGAAGATGCGAGCAACGCGCCCGCCCGCCTCGTCGAGCTCGGCCGCCCAGGTCTCCTTCGCGTCCGGGAGCCCGATACCCGTGTCGACGAGCGTCCAGCCGTCGTCCCCGGGCAGGAGGTACGCGTGCACATGACCGGGCCTCGTCGGCAGCGGCAACGTGACCTGACGAATTCCTCCGAGAAGCTCGCGCATGCCGCGGAACGCTACCGCCCTCGACTTGTACGAACATATGTTCTATGGTGCCCGAGTGCGCGTCGAGTACCGCATCGAGCCGTGCAGGAGCGCCCTCAACCCCGTTCGTGGCATGCCCTTCAAGTGGTCGCTCAACCCGTACATGGGCTGCGCTCATCGCTGCACGTTCTGTTACGTGCGCGCCTTCGAGCAGCGAGCCGACCGGCCGGCCGACGACGGCTACGGCCGCTCGATCCGCGTCAAGCCGAACATCGCGGAGGTGCTTCGACGGGAGCTCGCCCGGAGGTCGTGGCTGCCGGAAGAGGTCGCACTCGGCACGGCCACCGACCCGTACCAGCCGGCGGAGGGCCGCTTCCGGCTTACGCGCGGGTGCATCGTCGAGCTCGCGCGAGCATGGACGCCGTTCTCGATCATCACGCGGGGACCACTCGTCGTCCGTGACATCGACGTGCTCCGGGAGGCTTCGAGCCACGTCTCGGCCACCGTGACCGTGTCCCTCCCCACTCTCGACGAGCATGTCTGGCGAACGACCGAGCCTGGCACCGCTCCGCCACGGAGCCGGCTCGAGGCGGTGCGGCGCCTCGCCGAGGCCGGGATCGATGTCTCGGTTGGCCTTGCCCCGATCCTCCCCGGGCTTTCCGACGATCCCGAGCAGCTCGCTGCCGTGGTACGCGCCGCCAAGGCGGCAGGCGCTCGCACCGTCTGGAGTGCGCCGCTGCACCTCCGCCCCGGCGTCCGGGAGCACTTCCTCACGGCCCTTGCGCGCGACTGGCCGGAGGAGGTTGCGCAGTACAAGGAGCTCTATGCGCGCGGCGCGTACCTCCCCAGCGCCGTCGCCCAGCCGATCCGCGAGCACGTCCGCGCGGCAGCTCGCACGGCGCCGCTCGCGGCGGGCCTGCGCCCGATCGAACGTCGCGCTCGGGCGCAATCGGCGCAGTTGAC
Organism: uncultured Actinomycetes bacterium; assembly: GCA_963734825.1. GTDB lineage: Bacteria > Actinomycetota > Thermoleophilia > Gaiellales > Gaiellaceae > GMQP-bins7. Next base: position 396,477 of record CAVTIQ010000008.1, read on the forward strand.
ACTGGCTGTCTAGCCCGCTCGAGGTCGCACCCGCCGGACCGGGTCGTAGAATCGCCGCGTGGCCGAGGAGATCACCTGTCTCATCGCGGATGACCACGAGGTCGTCCGCGAAGGTCTGAGGCTCGCGCTGTCACGCTCACCGCGCATCCGGGTGATCGGCGAGGCCGCGGACGGCGCATCGGCCGTCGCGTTGACGGAACGCCGGCGTCCGGACGTGGTGATCATGGACCTCCGCATGCCCGACATGGACGGCCTCGAGGCGACCGAGCAGATTCTCGCGAAGACGCCAGAGACGGCCATCCTGATCTTCACCGCGTACGGCGAGCGATCGCTCCTCCAGCGCGGGATGGAATCGGGCGCGCGAGGCTACATCCTGAAAGAGACGCCGCACGAGACGCTGCTCCGCGCGATCGAGAAGGTCGCGGCCGGCGACACCTTCGTCGATCCGGGGCTGATGGCCGAGTTCGTCGCAGGACGCGGGCAGATGGACGTGCTCACACCACGCGAGCGCGAGATCCTCCAGCTTCTCGCGGACGGCATGTCGAACGTCGACGTGGCGGCGAAGCTGTTCATCAGCCAGGAGACGGTGAAGAGCCACGTGCGCCACATCCTCGCGAAGCTCGAGGCCGACACGCGTACGCAGGCGGTCGCCATCGCGCTCCGCGAGGCAATGATCGATTGACCGCCTCCGAGAACGCCGAGCGAGCGCTCCTCGCCGAGCGGATCCTGGCCGAGCAAGAGGAGCGCCGCCGTCTCGCGGAGCTGATTCACGACGGCCCCATTCAGCAGCTGTCGGCGATCACGCAGATGGTCGACGCCGCACTCGACGCCGTTCGGAGCGGAGAGTCGGCGCAGGGCGCAGAGATCCTCGCCCGGGGACTCGCGATCGCTCGAGAGGCTGCCCAGGACCTGCGGTCACTCTGTGACGATCTCGAGCCACGCGCGCTGCGAGAGCTCGGCTTCGCGGCAGCCGTGTCCGCTCTCGGCCGTCGCGTATCCGCTCGCCGTGAGATCGAGGTCGTGCTCGACGTCGACCACGGAGACGAGCTCGGCGAGCACGCCCAGACCGGGCTCTTCCAGATCGTCAGCGATGCGATCGACCAGGCCGTGCGCCGCGGCGGTGCGCTGACGCGAATCGACGTCGCCGTCCGCGCGGTCGATGCGGGAGGTGCGGAGCTCTCGATCTCGGACGACGGGCCGCCCGAGCGACGGAGCGCGGTCCTCGAGATGCTCGCGGAGCGCGCGGCGACGCTCAATGCGAGGTTCACGTCGGAGGCTCGTTGGCCACGCGGATCGGCGATTCGCATCGAGCTCCCTCCCTCGTCCGCCCGTCGCTAGGATCGGCGCCGTGGACGGGAACGGGTCACGCGGGTACCTGCTCTTCGTATGGTCCGTGGCCGGCTACGAGCTCGTCGAGCAGCCGGGCGAGCCGCCACAGGTCGGCGCCGAGATCGAGGACGGCGAACGGCGCTACCGGGTCACGAAGATCGCACCCTCACCGTTGCCAGGCGACGCACGCCGTTGCGCCTACCTGCTCCCGTCCTGAGCGCTCACTCGAGCGGTTCGTTGTGGACGTCGTTCTCGTCCGCGTACTTGTCGACGAGCTGATCGATCTTCGCCGGGTCCGGAAACGCGTAGTTGATCTCGACGAAGGCGTTCCACTTGTCGGGCAGCGCGTCTTCGGGAAAGATCGCCTCCACCGGGCACTCCGGCTCGCACGCACCGCAGTCGATGCACTCCTCCGGGTCGATGATGAGAATGCGCCCGAACTCGTGGATGCAGTCGACGGGACAGACGTCGACGCACGACTTGTCTTTGATGTCGATGCAGGGCTCGGCGATGATGTACGTCACGCGGGCGAGTCTAGCGAGAGGCTTTCGGGCTCCAAGCGGGTACCGCGCGGCGTGCTAAGTGACTCCGATGAGCGAGTCCACGAGCTCGGGAGCACGCTCGACGAGCGCCGACTTCACGATCACCTGATCGAAGCCTGCGGTGTGCGCACGTTGGAGTCCAGCTCGGTCCGTGTGGTTCGTGAACCCCACGATCGGGATGTCGGGCCAGGCGTCGACGACCTCCTCCGGCTCGATCCGCGCGATGTCCGCGATCACGAGCTCGGGCTCGTCCACGCTGTCCGTCGTCACGAGCCGATGCCCAGGAAGCAGCGCTTCGAGCTTCACCCGGAAGAACAGGTCGACCCCGGCCAGCAGGATCGTCGCCACGGGGCCGACAGTAGCACTCTTCGCGGACGTCGATAATCCAGCGATGGGGCTCGAACGCGGCCTCGAGCTGATTCGTGCAGGCGAGTACTTCGAGGCGCACGAAGAGCTCGAGCTCGAGTGGCGCGAGGCACCGGCGGGAGAGCGTGACTTCTTGCAAGGCCTCGTTCACGTCGCGGTCGGCTGGCTCCATGCGGAACGGGGCAACCGGCCCGGTTGCGAGCGTCAGCTCGAGAAAGCGGCGCGCCGTCTCGCCCCGTATGCCCCAGCGCATCGTGAAGTCGACGTCGATCGTGTCCTCGAGCAGGTTGCACAAGCCGCGGCGAGCGCGGCCGAGGGTGATCTCGCCTTCAGCGGGATCGACATCTAGCTAGAAGGACGAGTCGAGGCCGAGCCATTCGAGCGCGCGGTTGAGATAGACGCGCAGCACGTAGAACCGCTCGAAGAAGAGCAGGAGACCGAGCGCGACCATGATCGCGCCGCCCACGATCTGGATCGTCCGGTAATGGTCGCGCAACCAGCGGAACGCACCCATCGCTCGCGCGAAGACCGCGCCGGCGAGTACGAAGGGAACCGCCACCCCGAGGGAGTAGACACCGAGGAGCAGCGCTCCTTGTCCGACGGTTCCGGTGGAGGCCGAGAGCACGAGGATGCCGGCGAGGACAGGGCCGATACACGGCGCGGCGCAGACCGCGAAGGCACCCCCGAGCAGCACTCGAGAGCCTCGGCTCCTCGCCCCTTCGAGCAGGCGCGCGCCCATGAGCCGCTCGGGCCACGGCAAGAGACCCATGAAGGCAAGGCCGAAGACGACGAGGACGAAGCCCGCGATCTTCTCGAGCAGGAACTGATTCGCGAAAAGCCGCCCCCCGACGAGCGCAGCCCCGACTCCGAGCAGGACGAAGACGGTCGTGAATCCGAGGACGAACGGAATGCTCGAGGCGACGATGCGGCGGCTCGTTCCCGGCCGGCCGAGCTGGTCGGCGTCGACGGCCGACACGGCGGACAGGTACCCGGGAACGAGCGGCAAGACGCATGGGGAGAGGAACGACACGAAACCGGCGAGGAAGGCGACAGGCAGCGATCCGAGATCCACGTCAGGCGTCGAACCGTGCGAGCTCCTCGTCGAGGCGACGCTCGAGGTCGGGGTCGACGGGGGGCTCCTCGGGAGGCGTCTCTGCGCGACGGGAGCTCCAGCTTCGGATGAGGACCGCCAGCACGATGCCGGCTCCGATGATCGCGACGAGCGGAACGAGCCACGCGAGCAGCCCGAATCCGCCCTTGCGTGGGGTCGCGAGGACCCCCGGGCCGAACTGCGCGACGAGCGCACCCCTGATCTCGGGCTCCGTGTCACCTGCCGCGATCCGCTCGCGGATGAACGCCTTCATGCGCTCGGCGACCGGCGCATTCGACTGGTCGAGAGTCGTCTTGCAGACCGGGCAGACGAACTCAGCCTCGAGATCCGCCGCATTCGGCGGCTCTGCGCCCGCTGCGACCGGAAGACCGAGCAGCAGGAATGCGAGCACCGCCACAACGCCGACAGCGAGACGACGACTCACGACGCGAGCGCGCTCGCAATCGCAGCTCGCAGGCGCGCGCGGTCCTCGTCGGAGTTCACGGCTCCGACGAACGCCTCGACGACGCGCCCCTGGCGGTCGATGACGAACGTCTCGGGAAACCCCGTCACGCCGTAGCCGGCGAGGGTGTTCCCGGGACCGTCGTACACGATCGGAAACGTGAGGTCGAACCGGCGCATGAAGGCGCGTGCGTCGCGACGGAAGTCGTTCGCGTCGAGGCCGACGACGGTGAGCCCGCGATGTCGATTCCCACGCCAGACCTGCTCGAGATACGGAGCCTCCTCCTTGCACGGGGCGCACCACGAAGCCCAGAAGTTGAGCACGACCGGCTTCCCGCGGAGCCCGGCGAGATCCAGCATGCCGTCGTCGTCGAGGCGCTCCAGGTTGAACGTGGGCGCCGGCGGGTGCTCACCTCTCTCGACCGCCGCGGCGAGCGCGCCGCCCTTGTCCTCGACCAGCTTCCAGACAAGGAGTGCGAAGAGCAGCACGACAAGCCCCACGGCCGCCCCCTGGGCGACGAGCAGCAGACGGCGGCGGGTGGTCAACGAGAGACGATGAACACGGGCGTGCCCAGCTTCACCCGCTGGAACAGCCACTCCGCATCGGGGATGCGCATGCGGATGCATCCGTGCGAAGCCGAGTATCCGATCGAAGCCGCGTCAGGCGTCCCGTGGATCCCGACGTACGGGACCGACAGGCCCATCCAGCGAGTGCCGAGCGGGTTGCCCGGACCCGGAGGAACCGGGTCCGCGTCCGCCGCCCACGGCGACGGGGGCGGATACCACCACGGGTTGCGCTGCATGTTCGCAATCTCGAAGTCGCCGGTCGGTGTCGGGTACGACGGCTGACCGGTCGCGACTCCGAACCTGTGCACGAGCCTCTCCTTTTCGTACAGGAGGAGCTCGTTCGAGTCTCGAAGGATGACGATCGACGCGCCCAGCTTGGCTGTCCGGATCTTCGGCTTGCGGATGTCGAACGGGAGCGGGATCGGGTCGCGCACGTGCTTCGCGAGCGCGATCCGGAAAGACAGCCCGAGGCGCAACTGCTTGAGCATGCGGCCGTCCGCGGCCTCGATCAACCGAGGCTTGATGCCGCGCAGCACGACGCCTGCGTCGACGGGCTCGCGATCGAGACGTGTCGCAAGCCGATCGATGTAGCGCCGGAGCGTCGGCCGGTAGACATCGACGTCGAGGGGGATCGCAACACCGGGGCGTGCGCTACGCGCTCGGCGGATCGCCTTCGCGATCTTCGCGTGTGCGCCCAACTCCCGCGGGGCGACCCTGAGCTCGTGCTCGGAGTCGACCTCGAGCACGAAGGGTCGGAGGAAGGTCTTCTGTATGAGCTCGGTCGCCTCCTTCGATCGAAGCCAGCCGACGGACACGTTTCCGACCGTGACGCCGGAAGCGATGAGCTGCGGCTTCGGTGCCGGCGCGGGAGGCGGAGGAGAAGGCGGAGGCGGCGCGGGCTCCGTCGGCGGTGGCGGCTCGGTCGCCGGAGGCGGAGCCGTAGTCTGCGCCGGGACGACCGCCTCCGGCGCGCTCGAGGACGCGATGGCAAATCCGGACGCGAAGCCGAGCAGCGCGAAGGCTGCGAGCAGGCCGGCGCCGACCACGAGCACGCCCCGTTTCACGGTTCCAGTGTAGAGACGAATTTCGCTGGATTGTTCACTACGAGCGCGTCGACCCCTGCTTTGTCGAGACGAGCCCCTTCGAGCGTGTCGTCGACGGTCCACGCGACGACTGGAATGCCGCGAGCATGAGCCTGGCTCACCACGCGCTCCGTCACGAGCGCATGGTGCAACACGAGGGCCGAAGCTTGCGAGCGCGTGAGCAGCATGCGCGCGACCGTCGGCACGAGAGGACGGATAGCCCGAAGAGCCATGTGGATGAGTGGGCCTGAGCCCCCAACACTGGAGACGTGGAGACGATCGCGCGGAAACGATGCTCCCGTTCGCAGCCCCGGCTCGAGCGCGCCGAGGCGGCGGAGCGCCCGCAGGTGAAAAGAGCTCACGAACGCGCGGTCGACGAGCGCGTACCGGCGAAGCGCGGACAGGACCTTCTCGGCGGACTTCGCAGTCTTGAGATCGACGTGAACACCGATCTCGGGCGCTTCCACACGGAAGAACTCGAGCGCGTCGTCGAGAGTGGGCAGGTCGGGTGCGGCGTTGCGCAGAGTCGCGAGCGACTTGTCCCGAACCCGTCCGTAGGCCCGACCATGGCTGACCTCGCCGAGATCGTTCGAGTGCGCGACGACCAGCTCGCCCGACTCGAGCTCGAGAACGTCGAACTCGATGAGGTCGACGCCCGCTGCGGCCGCGGCGCGGAACGACTCGAGCGTGTTCTCGGGCGCGAGCGCCGCTGCTCCGCGGTGACCGACGCAGAGAGGGCGACCATGACGGCGTTCGAGCGAGATCATCGGGTCTGCCGGTTCCGGTCGAGGGTCGGCTCCGTCGGGAGATCGCGTTCGTGGAGCCGACCTCCCTCTGCGGCGAACGTGACGATCATCCGGTCGGTCACCCATTCGACCGGCGCACGATCATCCGTCCACACACGCCCCGATGGGACGAACGGACGTGCGTCCTCGGCGAGGAGCTCGCGTAGAGATGCCAGCGCCTTCGGCCCGTGCTCGAGCCGGCGCTTACGCATGGAGTCGTCGAGCGGCACCGTAAGACCGAGGAGGAACGTGTTGAAGCGAAGCGCGGGCCACTCGAGCACCTGGGGGAGCTCCGCCGCGAGCGTCGTGCCCACGGCTTCGACGAGCCTCTTGTCGCCCGGGACCGTGGCGACGTTTAAGACGACGATTCCGCCCGGCGTGAGGTGCTCGCGTACGAGGCGGAAGAACTCGCGGGTCGCGAGGTAGAACGGCACGTACGGCTGGTGGTACGCGTCCACGACGATCAGGTCGTACCGTGCGTCGGTCGTGCGGAGGAACGGGCGAGCGTCGGCGTCGTGGACGACGAGTCGCGGGTTGTCCCCCATCCCGAAGTAGCGCCTGCCGACCCGACTGACCGCGGGGTCGATCTCGACTCCGTCGACGGCGGCGCGCGGGTAGAAGAAGCCGAGCGCACGCGCCGTCGTTCCCCCGGCGTTCCCCAGGATCGCAACACGCCGCAGATCGTGTCCGAGCAGCGGAGGGAGCGCGAGATAGGTGTCCCACTCGCCGCCGGTGAGCACCGAGTCCGACCTCCATACCGAGTGCACTGCGACCCCTTCGTTCAGGTAGAGGAGCCGTTCGCCGTCATCGCGCTCCACGACCTGGATGAACTGCTGGGACGACGTCTCCTCATGGAGAAGCCCCGCGCGCTTCTTGACCGCGCCTGGAGGAATTGCGACGAGGGCGACGAGTGCCGCCGCGACGACGAGATAACGAGGCCCGAGAAGAAAGCACGACGAGATCGCGAGCAGAGCGGCAATGACGAGGAACGTCCGTTGCGTGCCGACTGCGGGGATCAGGACGAGAGCCGGGAGAAAGGTGCCGACCAGCGAGCCCGCGGTCGACAACGCATACAGCCTTCCCGCAACCGCGCCCGCGGTCACGACGCTCGTGACGGCGAGCCGGATCGCGAACGGCGACACCATCCCGAGCAGAACGACGGGCGGCGCACAGATCAAGAGGACGGAGAGGAAACTCCCGATCACCGCTCCTACGGACGCCTTGTCGAGCCCATCGACGGTCACCTCGAGGAACGGCTTCGCAACGAACGGGATCGCTGCCACACAGATCGCGGATCCGAGGACGATGAAGCCGAGGAGCGACGGCTCGGGACGTCGATCGGCAACGCGCCCACCGAGCCAGTAGCCGACCGCGAGCGCCGCGAGCACGATGCCGATCAGGTTGGCCCAGACGATGGTCGACGACCCGAAGTACGGGGCGATGAGCCGCGATGCGGTGATCTCGGTGGCCAGCGCACCGATTCCCGCACCGAAGACGAGCGCGCCGAGAGCCAGGCGCCCCGGCCTCTCGCTCACCGTTTCCATCGGATCCTCGTGATCTACAGGCCGAAGACCCGTTCTATCTCACCCATCGTCCGCGCGGCGAGGAACACCGCCACGGCGAGCACGAGGATGAACACGAGCCAAAACCGGAGACCGGCCCACCGTCGCTCTCTGTGCCGCCGCGCACGAGCAGCACGTTTTGCACGGTGGAATCGGTACGCGCGATGGACGGCCTCGGGATCGACTGGAGGCGCCTCGTCGGGTGTCGTCGTCTGGACGGCCCTGGCCACGCGAGAAGTGTAAGTCGAACCGAATCGGACCGGTACGTGCAGCCGACCCGCCAGCGAGCCAATAGTGTTCTGGTCATGGCCACCGGCGAGGGACGTCTCGGGCGTGCACGCCTTCCACTCGGATCCCCGGGCCTGACCGGATGGAGCGGGCGCTTGATCTTCCTCTTCGGGCTCCTCCTGACGGTATCGGCGTTCACCGGCTGGTACACGGGAGAGGGCGAAGGCACGACCATCTCCGTCCTCGGATGGCATACGGGGACGGTCGGCAAGGTGGTCTTTCTGCTCGGCCTCCTGGCCGTGCTGCTCGTCGTGTTGAGAGAGTTCGGCGTGCAGTTGCCGGCTTCGATCCCCGAGAGCCTCGTGGCAATCGGCATCGGCTCTGCGGCGACGGTGCTCGTCCTCGTCCGCCTGATCGCGATCCCGGACACGTTCTACTTCGCAGGTCGCGGCATCGGCATCTGGATCAGCCTCGTCTGCTCGATCGGGATCATCGTCGCCGGGCTGCTCGAGGCCTCCGAAGACCTGTAGCTCTCGCGGCCGGCGAAAGCAGCCGGAGCTTTACGGCTGGGTCACGGTCACGGTAACGGTCCGCGGAGGTGGTTCCTGCGGGAGTGGCGTGAGCGTCCGCACGATGGTCGTCACACCGCCTGAGTCGGGACCGTCGTCGAGCGCCTGCCCGAATGCGATGCCGATGACGAAGACGGCGACGAGCCCGAGGGCGATGCCGAGCAGACGCAGAGCCCGCCTGCGTCGCGGCTTCGACGCGCGATGTTGCCGACTGGGCCGCTCGAGAGTCGTCACGGCGCGTAGTCCTGCGCTCCACGGGAGTAGATGTGGAAAGCGGCGCCTTCGACGACCGACAGTGTCCGTGGCCAGCCCGGGGCACCGGCCCGATCACCGACGACATCCCGCACCCAGACGTCCGAGTCGTCATACGCATCCGCAAGCTCCTGAAGCGTGAAGCGCGATCCGACGCGCTTCCGTAGCTCGGCGGCCACCACTTCGAGCTGAAAGCGAAGCCGCTCCGCGCGAGCGGGGTCCCGCGACTCTTCCTCGAGGCGACGGTACCCGTCCTCCCAGTCGCGCCTCGCACTGTCGACGTCGGCGGCCACGACGCGGGAGGTTAGCTCGCGACGCGGTAGGCGCTCGAGCAGCATCCGTCCGACGGCCACAGTGGGTCGACCTCGGCAACGATCTGCTCACCGAGCGTGTAGCCCGGACGCGCGAGGGCATAGGCCGCATGGGCGTGAAGGCACTTCAACTGGCCGGGCGATCCCGAGCCTGCGATGCCGAGATCGAGCGAGGCGCCGTCGTCGCGTCCCTCGCGACCGGCCGCCAGCTCTCGCCGAACGAGCGCCTGCTCCTCCGTCGCTTGCCTGAGGGACGCGGCGAGCGTCTCGTTTCGAGCGACCTCGTCGCTCCACCGACCGACACCTCCGGCCGCCTCGAGCCGCGCGAGAGCGGCGACGAGCTGTGGGCACGTCAGGTAGTACGTGGTCGGGAAGGGTTCGCCGTCGACGTCGTACGGATGCTGCTCGGTTACCGCGGGTGCGCCGTACGGGCAGCGGACGACAACGCGCCGGAACGCCCGTGGCGCGCGGCCCAGCTGACGCGCGACGACCGCGACGTCATCCATTCCCTCGCACACTACGTGCATGAGCGTGACGCCAGGCCGGAATGCCCTTCACGATGAAGAGCTGCTCGCCGGGCCTCACGAAGCCCAGCCGCCTGGCCTCGCGGCGGGTCGCTTCGACGCTCGCAGAGAACGCGAGGCGTTGCTCGAGGTGCTCTTTCGTGACCCGCAGCACCGCGACCTCGGTCCGTGACGCGGCGAGCTCGTGCTTCGTCTCGAAGTACGACGCCAGCGGACGGTAGTAGAGGTAGACGGAGATGGCCACGAGCCCGACCAGCCAGAGAACCCGAAATCGCCGGGCTCTGGTCAGCGAGCGCAAGCTGCGTTGTCGTCCCTTCTTCGCGATGGCCGCCGGCACAGCGCTAGGTTCCCGCCGCGCGCGCGATCCCCTTCCGTCTCGGCTGGTTCCGTCTCGTGGAGGTTTACGCAATCTCCACTTTGATCACGTTGGTGGAGCCGGGGATGTTCACTGCCGTGCCGGCCGTGATGACGACGCGGTCTCCGGCTGCGACGATCCCCGCATCGCGCGCTGCGTCGATGGATGTCCGCCAGAGATCCTCGACGTCGGTCGACTCCGGGATGTCGAGCGGCGTGACGCCCCACTCGATCGCCATGTGCTGAAGCGAGACCCCGACGTGCGTCAGCGCGACGATCGGTCGCCGTGGACGCAGACGTGCGACCGCGGACGCGGTCCTCCCCGTGAACGTCGGCACGAGGATCGCGGTCGCGCCGAGCGCTTCGGCCAGGTCGCAGGCGGCGTTCGACATGGCACGGCCCACCGTCGGCTCTTCGGCGGCGCTTGGCAGCTGATGGCGATACCCGAGCGCGGGCTCGACCGCTCGTGCGATGCGGTCCATCGTCGCGACCGCCTCGATCGGATACGAGCCGACCGCAGTTTCGGCGGAAAGCATCACTGCTGACGTTCCGTCCAGGATCGCGTTCGCGACGTCCGATGCCTCGGCGCGCGTCGGCTCGGGCTGCTCGATCATCGTCTCGAGCATCTGCGTGGCCGTGATCGCAGGCTTCCCGCGATCGAGCGCCGCAAGGATGATCCGCTTCTGGAGCAAGGGAACCTCGGCAACGCCGATCTCCACGCCGAGATCGCCGCGGGCAATCATCACCGCGTCGGCCTCGTCGAGGATGTCGTCGAGCGCGGCGACGGCCTCCTTGAGCTCGATCTTCGCGATCACCCACGCCTCCGAGCCGGCAATCTCGAGCCGCGCGCGCAGTGCCGCGACATCGGCTCTCGAGCGAACGAACGACTGCGCGACGTAGTCGACCCCGAGCCCGAGCGCGAAGTCGAGGTCCGAGAGGTCCTTCTCGGTGAGCGATGGCACGGGCAGCTGCACCCCGGGGACGTTGACCCCCTTGTGCTCCTCGATCGAGCCGCCCGTCACGACCTCGCACAGAGCCCGCCCGCCTTCCACCTTGTCCACACGGAGACGGACGCGCCCGTCGTCGATGAGAACCTCCTGGCCCACCCCGAGCACCGAGCCGAGCACCGCCGGCGCCACGGGGAGATCGTCTGGACGTGCCGCCTCCTCCCCCGCGACGACGATCTTGTCGCCTGCGTGCACGACGACCGGCTGAGCGAGATCGCCGATCCGGATCTTCGGCCCCTGGAGGTCGGCGATGAGCGCGAGCGGTCGCCCTGCGGCTACCTGCGCCGCGCGGATACGGCGCGCGCTCTCTCCGTGGTCGGCCTGGGCTCCGTGCGAGAAGTTGAGCCGCGCACCGTCCATTCCGGCGTCGATCAAACGCGCAAGCGCGTCGTCGCTCGACGATGCGGGGCCGATGGTGGCGACGATCTTCGTACGGCGGGAGGCCGGCATCTGTCCAGGCTAATCCATGAGCCGCTAGCGCACGACTCTTGGGAACGCCGCCCAGCCCGGATAGACGGCATCCGAACCGAGCTCTTCCTCGATCCTCACCAACTGGTTGTACTTCGCGACTCGATCCGTGCGAGAAGGCGCTCCGGTCTTGATCTGCCCGGCGTTCGTGGCTACCGCGATGTCGGCGATCGTCGTGTCCTCTGTCTCCCCGGAGCGGTGCGAGATGACCGTCGCATAGCCCGCTCGGCGCGCCACGTCGATCGTGTCGAGGGTCTCGGTCAACGTGCCGATCTGGTTGACCTTGACGAGGATGGCATTCGCCACACCCGCGTCGATGCCACGCTCGAGGAACGTCGTGTTCGTGACGAACAGATCGTCTCCGACGAGCTGGATGCGTCCACCGAGGATGTCGGTGAGCTTCTTCCAGTCGTCCCATGCGTCCTCGTCCAGCCCGTCCTCGATCGACAGGACGGGAAACCGCTCCGCGAGCGTCTCGTAGAGTCCGACCAGCTCGTCGGGCGAGAGCGTCAGTCCCTCTCCCGAGAGCTCGTACGCCCCGTTCCGCTGAAACTCGCTGGCGGCAGGGTCGAGCGCGACTCCGACGCGATCACGATGACCGGCTCGCTCCGCGGCTTCGAGGATCGCCTCGATGACTTCCGCGCTCGACGCGAGGTCGGGTGCGAAGCCCCCCTCGTCGCCGACGCCAGTTGCAAGCCCGCGCTCGTGAAGAACCCCGCGGAGATGGTGGAAGACCTCGGTCCCGATCCGGAGCCCCTCCGAGAAGCTCTCCGCCCCCGCCGGAACGACCATGAACTCCTGGAGGTCGAGACGGTTCTGCGCGTGCGCACCGCCGTTGATCACGTTCATCATCGGCACGGGCAGCGTTCGCGCCTCGGGTCCGCCGATCCAGCGAAAGAGCGAGACACCGTTGTGCGCAGCTGCCGCCTTGCTCACCGCGAGCGAGCAGCCGAGGATCGCATTTGCTCCCAACCGGCTCTTGGTCGGCGTCCCGTCGAGCGCGACGAGCTGATCATCGACCATGCGTTGGTTCTCCGCATCGAGCCCGACGAGTACCTGCGCGATCTCGTCGTTCACGTTCGCAACCGCCTGTAGGACACCCTTGCCCAGATACCTCGCCCGGTCCCCGTCCCGAAGCTCCACCGCCTCGTGCTCGCCGGTCGAGGCGCCGGACGGAACAGCCGCGCGGCCGAACGCGCCGGACTCGAGCGAGACGTCGACCTCGACGGTCGGGTTCCCGCGCGAGTCGAGGATCTCGCGTGCATGGGTCCGAGCAATGGACGTCGCGCTCATCGAGTCGCCTCCTTGGCCCTGTCGAAGTACCGATCCTGCTCGGGAAGCGGAAGCTCCGAGAAGGCCCGCCCGTCGGCACCGGCCATTCTCTCGGCCTCCTCCACTCGTGCGACAAAGCGGCGAACGGCGGCCCTGAGAGCCACCTCTGCATCGACGTTCAGATGTCGAGCGAGGTTGACGGTCGCGAAGAGGACGTCTCCCAGCTCGTCGAACACGCGCGGGTCGGGCTCGGTCTCGGGAGCGCGACTCCCCGCCGCATCGAATGCGTGCCGAAGCTCTCCGATCTCGTCACCGAGGTCGCCGAACGCGTCCCCGGCGCTCGGATAGTCGAAGCCGACTGTCGCTGCCCGCCGGCCCGCCTTGCGTGCGTAGGTCAGCGCCGGGAGCGCCTCCGGAAGATCGAGAAACGTCCCCTCGCGACCTTCCTCGTCACGCTTGATCTGCTCCCACCGTTCGCGAACCCGGCCGGCGGTCTGCGCGTCGGCGTCGCCGAAGACGTGCGGATGCCGGCGCACGAGCTTCTCGTGGGCTCCGCGGGCGACCTGCTCGAGATCGCCGGCGGCTCGCTCCTCGAGGAGCAACGAGAGGAAGTAGACCTGGAAGAGCAAGTCGCCGAGCTCGTCGCGAAGCTTCCCGTCATCGCCCGAGTGCGCGGCGTCCGCAACCTCGTACGCCTCCTCGATCGTGTGCGGGACGATTGTGCCCGCCGTCTGCTCGCGGTCCCAGGGGCAATCCTGGCGAAGCCGCCGGGTCAGCTCCTGGAGGTCGAGGAGCGCCTCCGCGAGGGACATGGAGTGGACGTTACTGAGTCTCGGTGGGCTGGTCGGGGATCTGCGGCGGAGCGAGACCTGCCGCGTAGTCCACCTTGCCCTCGTACTGCTTCTGGAGATCCTCGAGCCAGGTCGTCATCGTCTCGTTGCGCTTCGTCTGGAGCAACTGCAGCTTGATCGCAGCCTTGACGCTCTCGAAGGGAGTGACGCCGGCGGGCCGTGCGTCGGTTAGCGCCTGGATGACGTGGTAGCCGAACTGCGTCCGGACGGGCTCCGAGATCGCGTTCGTCTTGAGCTCGAAAGCGACCTTGTCGAACTCGGGCACGCTCTGGCCCTTGATGGCCTGATACTTGCCGCCGTCGTCCTTGCTGCCGGGATCGTCTGAGAACTTCTTCGCCAAAGCCGCGAAGTTCGCACCGCCCTTGAGCTCGGCGTAGATCCGGTCCGCCTCGGCCTTGCTCTTGTCGAAATCGATCGCGCACGTCTTGGTCGGAGGACTCGGGACGCAGCTCGGATCAACCTGCTCTCCGATGAGGATGTGCCTCACGTCGCGGGACGGAGCCGTGGTCTTGTACTGCTCCTGATTCTGCGTGTAGTAGGTGAGCGCCTCGGTGTCGTCGACCTTCACGTCCTTCGTCACGGAGTCGAAGATCGCCTTCGAGAGAACCGAGACACGCAGCGTCTTCAGAAGGACGGCATCGGTGAGGCCTTGCTCCTTGAGCGCGGCGGCGAGCGCCTTCTCGTTGCCGCTGAAGCGGGTGGCGACGAGGTCCTCGCGCTCCTTGGCGACGGCCTTGTCGGAGATCTTGACGCCGAGCTTCTCTGCCTCGTGCTCGAGCTCCTCTCGCTGGACGAGGAACGCCACGAGCTGCTGTTGGAGGCTCTGATACTCCGGCGTTCCAGCCTTGGGGAAGCTGCTGCCGTACGTCGCCTTCGCGAGCCCGAAGAGCTCGTCGAGCTCCGAGCGCGCGATCTCGGTTCCGTCGACCACGGCCACGTCGGTCGCCGACACGTCCTGTGTCCCACCGCCGCAGCCGGCCACGAAGAGACCGAGGGCGACGGCGAGGAGTGCGAGAAAATAGGGCGCGCGCTGCATGGGCCTGTGTCTTATAGCCGAGGCGGTGTTAGGCGGAAGTTGCGATCGGTTTCGGGCACGAAAAAGGCCGCGGTTCAAGCGGCCTGGCGGGCGCGGACTATAGCATCGGGCAGTTCGAGCGCCGTCTCGAGATCCTCGACTCGAAGCGATACCTCCCGGCGTTGTGTGCTGTAGATCGCCGTCGGAACCGCGGTGCGCAAGGCCTGGAGCTCCTCCGATCCGATCTCGAGCGGCCCGATCGTCGCCCGACCTCCGCGATAGACGAGGTAGTCCGCGCCGAGCCGCGCGAGCTTGAGCTTCGCCGACTGGATGGAGAAGAGGTTCTCGACGGGCTCCGGAAGCGGACCGAATCGGTCTTCGGTCGCGGTCCGCAGCTCGTGTAGCTCGTCCTCGTCCTCGGCAAGAGCGATCCGGCGGTGGAGATCGATCTTGAGCGCCTCGCCCGCGATGTACGCAGCCGGGACATATGCGTCGACGCGGGCATCGACGCGAACCGGCCGAGCGACCACCCGCCGTTCGCCAGAGAGCTCCGCCACCGCCTCCTGGAGCATCTCGACGTAGAGCTCGAAACCGAGCGCGGCGACGTGTCCCGACTGCTCCGGGCCGAGCAGGTCTCCCGCGCCGCGAATCTCCAGATCGCGCATCGCGATCTGGAAGCCGGCGCCGAGCTCGGTGTGGTCGGCGATCGTCGCGAGCCGTGCCCGGGCCTCGGGCGTCAGCTCCG
Source organism: uncultured Actinomycetes bacterium (assembly GCA_963734825.1). Lineage (GTDB taxonomy): Bacteria > Actinomycetota > Thermoleophilia > Gaiellales > Gaiellaceae > GMQP-bins7. Next base: position 411,858 of record CAVTIQ010000008.1, read on the forward strand.
ATGCATCCGGGTAGAAGAGGTATGCGTGCGCCAGCACGTCGGAGCGGCCGACTCGTCCCCGGATCTGGTAGAGCTGGGCAAGGCCGAGGGCGTCTGCCCGCTCGATGACGAGCGTGTTCGCCTGCGGGATGTCGATACCGGACTCGATGATCGTCGTTGAGACGAGGACGTCGGCGTCGCCGGCGAGGAATGAGTGCATTCGCTCCTCGAGATCGCGTTCGGACATCTGGCCGTGCGCAACGAGGAAGCGCAGCTCGGGGCAGGCCTCCTGGAGCTTGAGCGCCGCTTCCTCGATCGTCTCGACGCGGTTGTGCAGGTAGAACGACTGACCGCCGCGCGCATGCTCGCGCTCGAGCGCGATCCTGATCAGCTCCTCGTCGTACTCGCCGACGGTCGTGCGCACCGGCAACCGGCCGTGAGGCGCAGTCTCGATGATCGAGATGTCCCGCAGCCCCGAGAGCGACATGTGCAGCGTCCGCGGGATCGGCGTCGCGGAGAGCGCGAGGACGTCCACCTCCAGGCGAAGCGACCGGAGCAGCTCCTTCTGAGCGACGCCGAACCGCTGCTCCTCGTCGAGGACTACGAGTCCCAGGTTCTTCGGAACGACATCACGGGACAGGATGCGATGCGTGCCGATCAACACGTCGACCTTTCCCTCGCGAAACGCGTCGAGAGTCTGCGACTGATCGGACCGGGAACGGAATCGGGAGACCATGTCGACCGTGACCGGGAAGTCCTGGTAGCGCTCGCGGAAGGTATTCCAATGCTGCTCCGCGAGAATCGTCGTGGGGGCGAGCACCAGCGCCTGCTTGCCGTTGAGGGCCGAGACGAACGCCGCCCTAACGGCGACCTCTGTCTTGCCATAGCCGACGTCTCCGCAGACGAGCCGATCCATCGGCCTGCCCGACTCGAGGTCCTCCTTCACGGCCTCGATTGCCTGAAGCTGATCGTCCGTCTCGCGGTACGGAAACGACGCCTCGAGTCGCTCGAGCCAATCGCCTCCCACCTCGAACGCGAACCCGGGCGCCTGCTGACGCCGCGCGTACAGCGCGATCAGCTCGCCGGCCAGCTCTCGGACCGACTCCCGCGCTCTGCTCTTGAGGTTCTGCCAGGCCTTGCCGCCAAGCTTCGACAGAGCTGGCGCCTTTGCGTCCGCCCCGATGTAGCGACTGACCTTCGGCAGCTGCTCGTGCGGGACGTACAGGCGGTCGTCACCGCGAAAGGCGACGAAGAGGTAGTCGCGTGTGACCCCAGCCACCTCTTTCGTCTCGAACCCGAGCAGGCGCCCGATGCCGTGATCCTCGTGAACGACGTAGTCCCCGGAACGAAGGTCCGCGAAGGACTGGAGCGCGCGACCGAGCCGTGCGTCCGAACGCGGGGGACGCTTTCTGAATACCTGGACGTCCGGCAACAAGGCCAGGCCGAGCTCACGCCAGACGAATCCGCGTCGGGCCGGATTGACGACGAATCGCAGCGCGGGCTCCTCTCCGAGCGCCCGGTCGTCTTCCACGAGCTCGGCCTGAACGCGCCGCAACAGGCCCTGAGTGCGCTGCGCCTCTCCACGGTGCGGGAACGCGACGACGACCCGGCGACCCTGTCGCAGCATCGCGCCGAGCTCGTTCTCGGCCTCCGCAAGCCCTCGTGCCGCGATGGCCGGGCGCTGGGCCTCGAACGAATGAGCCTGTCCGTGCGGGAACGGGTCGAGCTCGGAGACGCCGCCGAGCCCCACGCCCTCGACCGATTCGTCGGCCCAGACGTCGGCGACGTCGGCCGGCTGCCAGACGAAGTCCGGGCCTCGCTCGAGTGGAGGGACGAGATCGAGCGCACGCACAGAGATCTCCGCGGCAGTGGACTCGGGGTCGACGAGATCCCGACGCCTCTCGGTCGCCGGATAGATCACCGTCTCGGAGACCGGATGCAGCGTACGCTGCGTGAATGGTGAAAACACGCGGAGCTGTTCGATCACATCGCCGAAGAGCTCGAGGCGGAGCGGCTCCCGTCCTGTGCTCGGAAAGACGTCGACGAGGCCACCTCTGATCGCGATCTGCCCGCGCTCCTCGACGCGCTCGACGCGCTCGTAACCCGCGAGAACGAGAGTCTCTCCGAGCTCCTCGAGATCCAGCTCGTCGCCCTGCGCGAGCCGGATCGGCGTCGGGCGGGCGTCAGGCGGCGGCATCCCCTCGGCAACTGCACGTGCCGACGCGAGCACCAGCCCGCCCTGGCTGAGAGTCGTGAGTGCGCGTGATCGCTCGCCGACGAGGTGCGCTGGCGGCTCGAGACCGGAGTCCGGCCGCACGCCGCGGCTCGGAAGGAGCGCGACGCGCGCCGGATCCACATACCAGCCCACCGCTTCCGCGGCGTCCCTCGCGTGCTCGTCTTCCGGGAGCAAGACCAGCAGCGGCCGGCCGAGGGTCTCGAAGAGCGTTGCGAGGACGAGCGGCAGCGCGGGCTCGGAGACGCGAGCATTGGCGGGGAGCGCGTCGACGAACTCGCGAAACCGCTCGCTAGCGGCGAGCTCGACGACGAATGGGCGGAGCGGCGACGGGTCCATACGGGCGGCGGGACGTCGTCCCGCGCGGCCATCGTAACCTCGACCGAGCGTCTGACCGGAGCGGGCGTTGGACCTCGCGCGCGACGAGGTGGGCCGGATGGCGGGCGACGAGTGCGCGCCCGCACCACGGGCACCGCACACAACCCCAAAACCCCCAAACACCCCCAGGGGTACTCCCGTACCCCTACAGAAACCCTAGCCTCTAATCTCGCGCAGATGGTTGTCGATCTGCGCCAAAAGCGTCATTGCCGCCAACAGTTCAGTTGAACTGCTGCTGCGCCTCGATTAGCCCTTCGCTCAGAAGCACCTCGACGGCGCCGGCGGCACGCTCGACGAGAGCGTCACGGTCGTCACCCGACTCGAACGGCGCCAGAACGTAGTCGGCGATGCTTCGCGGATCCCCGCGACCGGGCCGGCCTACTCCGGTCCGAAGCCGAAGGAAGTCCTGCGTGCCGAGCGCGCCCGCGATAGATCGAAGTCCGTTATGGCCGGCGAGGCCGCCTCCGAGCTTCGCCTGAAGCCGCCCGACCTCGATATCGACGTCATCGTGAACAACGAGCAAGTCACCGGGATCGACCTTGAAGTACCGGACCGCAGCGCCGATCGAGCGCCCGGACTCGTTCATGTACGTCTCCGGCTTGAGCAACGCCACGCGTGAGCCACCGATACGGGTCTCAGCCAGCTGGCCGCTGAACTTCGAGCGCCAGGTACCGCCATGGCGACGTACGAGCTCGTCGAGGACCATCCACCCCACGTTGTGTCGATCGCGCTCGTACTTGCGACCCGGGTTCCCAAGACCAGCAACGAGGAGATCGAGGGTCGGGGCGCCGCGGCCCCGACCGAAGAGCCGCATTACCCCTCGCCGGACGACTCGCCGGCGGGCGACTCCTCGGGCTGAGCATCATCCTCCGCGCCCTCGGCCGCCTCCTCGCCCTCCTCTGCGACAGGCTCCTCCTCCACCTCCAGGGCCCTCGGAGCGGAAACGGTTGCGATCACCGTGTCGTGCGGATCGTCGAGAATCGTGACGTCGTCTATCGCCGGAAGATCCTCGAGCCGGAGCGCGTCGCCGATCTGGAGCGACGAGATGTCGGCGTCGATGTGCTCGGGAATCAACATCGGAAGCGCCTCGACGTGGAGCTCGCGCGTGATGATTGCGAGAACACCGCCCACCTTCACGCCCTCGGCCTCGCCGACGAGATGGACCGTGACGGTCGCCTGAATCGGCTGGTCGAGGCGCACCTCGCGGAGATCGATGTGCGAGACGAACCCGCGAATGGGATCCTGCTGGTAGTCGGCGAGAACAGAGGGATGGACGGCGCTCTCGCCATCGACGACCACGTCGAGGATCGCGTGGAGCCCCGAAGCGCCGGTGACCGCCGTGCGCAACGTGCGCTCGGGAACGACGATCGCGCGAGAGAACCCGTCTCCGTAGAGAACGCCGGGGATGAGGCCTTGCGCACGCAGGCGCCGAACGCGCCGCGATCCGCGCACGTCCCTCTCCTGCACCTCGAGCCTGAACCTGTCCCCGGACACCGGCGGCGGATTGTAGCTAAGGGCGCGATCGGGCCCCGGGCCTCTGCCGGCGATGGAACGACGAAGATCGATGCAGAGGCTAGAAGAGCTGGTTCTCGCCGGCAAAGATGGCCGAGACCGAGTCGTCAGCGAAGACGTTCCTGATCGTCTCGGCGAGGATGCCGGCGACGGACAGCACCTCGACGTTGTCGGGTTTCGTCCGAGGATCGACCGGCACGGTGTCCGTGACCACCAGCTTGTCGATGGCGCTGTCGGCGATGCGCTCCAGCGCCGGCCCGTTGAAGAGGCCGTGTGTCGCGCACGCGTAGATCTTGACCGCCCCAGCGTCTTTGAGTGCGGCCGCTCCGGCGACAAGGGTTCCGGCAGTGTCGACGATGTCGTCGGCCATCACCATGACCTTGCCCTCGACGTCACCGATGACCGTCGTCACACGGGCGACGTTGTGAGCGGGACGCTCTTTGTTCAGGACGACGAGGTCGCCTCCGATCATTTCGGCGAACCAGCTTGCAAGCTTCGTTCGGCCGGTGTCGGGGGAGACAGCGGAGACGGGTTCGATCAGGCTCAAGTCCCGGAAGTACTGGGCGAACATCGGCACGGCAGTCATATGGTCGACCGGGATGTGAAAGAAACCCTGCACCTGGCCGGCGTGCAGGTCCATGGTGAGGACCCGGTCGGCGCCAGCACCCTGGATCATGTCGGCGACGAGCCGCGCCGAGATCGGCTCGCGTGGTCGGGACTTCTTGTCCTGGCGCGCGTAGAAGTACCAGGGAACGACTGCCGTGATCCGCTTCGCCGAGGCAAGCCGAGCGGCGTTGATCATGATCAGGAGCTCGACCAGGTTGCGGTCGACAGGGTCGCACGCTGTCTGGACGATGAACACGTCCGCGCCCCGGATCGACTCCTCGTACCGGCAGTACGTCTCGCCGTTGGCGAAGTTCTTCAGGTTCACCTGACCGAGCGCGATGTCGAGCTGCTCTGCGATTCGTCGCGCAAGCTCGGGATTCGAGCGGCCTGTGAAGAGCATCAGCCGCTTCTGCGGCGACAGCGCTATCGCGCGCCCCACCTCGAGCTCGGGTTGCGGAGTCACCGTCTCGAGCCCAGGGAGTGCTTGCTCAATCGTCCCGGTGTCCACCGCGCCCTTCCTTGTTGACCTGCTTCGCGCGCGCGATCGCGAGCGCCCCAGCAGGCACATCCTCGGTGATCACTGAACCGGCTGCAATCCATGCGTCCTCGCCGATCGACACTGGGGCGACGAACGTATTGTCGACACCCGTCCTGACGTTGCGGCCTATGACCGTGCGCTCCTTCACTCCCGTGTGCTCCTGGTTCGCGGTGATGTTGCCGGCAGCGATGTTCGCGTCCGCGCCGACGTCGGCGTCGCCGAGGTAGGTCAGATGCGGGACCTTGGTGCGCTCTCCAATCACGGAGTTCTTGATCTCGACGAACGTGCCTGCCTTCGCGTCGGCGTGGAGCACGGTGCCGGGGCGAAGGTAACAAAACGGGCCGACCAGAGCACGCTCGCCGACGGTCGCGTCGCGGACCACGGCGTGCGGGCCGACTTCCGACCCCGCGCCGATCCGACTCGCACCCCGGATGACCGTGAACGGCTGGATCACCGCATCGGGCTCGATCTCGACCTCGGCATCGATCCACGTGCTCTGTGGATCGACGATGGTGACGCCGGCCGCCATGTGCGCGCCGTTGACGCGGTCACGCAGTCGCGCTGCAGCATCCGCGAGCTCCGACCTCGTGTTCACACCAATCGCCTCCTCCGGGTCGGGCGCAGCATGGACGGTAACAGTGCCACCGTCGGCCACGAGGAGCGCGACGGAGTCCGTGAGGTAGAACTCCCCCTGGGCGTTGTGCGGCTCGAGTCGATCGAGCACGGGCCAGAGCCGTTCGGAACGGAAGACGTAGATCGACGAGTTGACCTCGCGAACTTCGAGCTGTGCAGGAGTCGCATCGGCAGCCTCCACGATCGCCTCGAGCCGGCCGTTGCCGTTCCGCAGAACCCGCCCGTAGCTCCCTGGATCGTCGAGCTCGAACGAGAGGACGGTCGCCTCCGCGCCGCTCTCGCGATGACTCGTGACGAGCGCGCCGAGCAGCTCGGCGGTGATGAGCGGTGTGTCGCCCGAGAGGACGAGCACGTCGTCGGCTTGACCGTCGAGCATGGCCCGAGCGCTTCGCACGGCGTCTCCCGTACCGAGCGGCTGCTCCTGGATCGCGGTCGTCTCGCCGTCGAACGCCTCAGCGTGTGACGGGGACGAGACGATGACGAGAGGGTCGACGCCCGCGTCGCGGGCTGCGGCGATCACCCAGTCCACCATGCGGCGGCCGAGCAAGGGATGAAGGTGCTTCGGCACGCTCGAGCGCATGCGCGTGCCGAGGCCGGCGGCCATGACGACTGCTGCGAGCTTGGGTTCGTCCATCGTGTAGTCGGTGGCTGGGGCGCCAGGATTCGAACCTGGGATCACGGGACCAAAACCCGTTGCCTTACCACTTGGCCACGCCCCAGTGAGATGCCAGGAGGCTCAGTGTGCCATTCGGCGCGGGCAACGATACGGATCACGAGACCGGCGCCGGTCGAACGACCCACCGCTGGCCGCGACCTTCGAGCTCGCGCGACGCGCGCTCCGCCCGCACGTCGATCCTCGAAGAGGCCGTAGACCGCGGGGCCGGCGCCGGTGACATCCGCATGCAGCGCGCCGAGTCTCACGAGATCGTCGGTCACGGGCGATGTCACCAGGTCGTTGTGCGGCAGTGCTGCGAGGTCAGAGGTGACTCGGGCGCCATCGAGCACACGCATCAGCTCAGTGCGACGCTCCTCGAACCCCGCACTTCGCGCTCGATCGTCGAACGCTTGGTAGACGTCGGCGGTCGAGGTCTTCGCGACCCCGGACGGCATGACGAGCACGACCCAGAAGTCGAGCGGTATCGAGATCGGTGCGAGCTCAGTGCCGTCGCCCGTTGCGAGCTTCGGCCCGGCCTCGAGGAAGAACGGGACATCCGCGCCGATATCTGCGGCAACGTCGTGCAACTGATGTCCGGAAAGAGGCGTGTGCAGAAGCTCGTTCGCGAGGCGGAGCACGGTTCCGGCATCCGCACTACCGCCTCCTAGGCCAGCGGCGACCGGGATGCGTTTCTCGATCGTTACCTGCCACCCTCGGGACTCGCCGGCACGCCGCGTGAGCTCCTCGAGCGCGCGCCGCACGATGGTGTCCTCGAAGCCATCGACGACGATCGCGTCCGAGCGGGTGGTCTCGACGTCGATCGTGTCGTACAGGTCGACTCGCACGAGAGCCGTGGCGACCTCGTGCTTCCCATCGCCCCGAAGCGGTCCCACGACGAGTCCCAGATTGATCTTCGCGCACGCGCGGCCAGAGCTCACGTGAGCAACCTCGCCAGCGCGACGAACTCGTCCGGCACGAGCTCTTCCGCACGGCTGTCGACCGACCTTCCGATGGCCGCGAGCGCACGCTCGGCGTCGGCGCGCGTCGCAAGTCCTGCGAGAGCGACGGAGTTGGCGAGCGTCTTCCTTCGATGAGCGAACGACGCCTCGACGACGGGACGCACGAGCTCGAGACGAGGCGCATCGGCGATGCGCTCGAAAGCGACGATCGCCGACTCCACGCGCGGTCTCGGGCGAAATGCCGTCGGCGGCACTCGATGGAAGCCGACGCGCCGCGCGTTCAGCTGGAGCAGGACTGAAACTGCGCCGTATGCCTTCGTCCGGGGCACCGCGAAGAACCTGTCCGCGACCTCGCGCTGCACCATCACGACCCACCGCTCGAGCGAAGGGATGCCGTCGAGGCTCTCGAGCACGATCGGCGTCGCGACGTTGTACGGCAGGTTCGCGACGAGCTTCGCGGGCGGGGGTTCGAGCGTTTCGTACTCGAACCTCACCGCATCGCCGAACACGACGCTGACGTTGTCGACTCCGGCCAGGGTCTCTCGAAGCGGCTCTTCGAGCGAGCGGTCGAGCTCGACGGCGTGAACTCGGCGGACTCGTGTCGCGAGGTAGGCGGTCAGGATCCCCGTTCCGGGCCCGATCTCGAGCACGACGTCGCTCGGCTGCAGCTGCGCGTGGCGCCCGATCACGCCCAGCATGTTCTCGTCGACGAGGAAGTGCTGGCCGAGACGCTTCTTCGGTCTCGGGGTCACGGCAACGAGAACGCCGCGGATGCGTTGGCATCGAGCCGCGCCTCGAGCACCGACTGCTCCAGACCGCGGACGGCAGCGAGTGTCGCGGCGGTGTGCGAAACGTACGACGGCTCGTTGGGGCGTCCGCGGACGGGCTGTGGCGCGAGATACGGGCTGTCCGTCTCCACGAGCAGACGGTCCAGTGGCACGAGCGCTGCGGCATCGCGAAGGTCGGCAGCGTTGGGAAAGGTGACGTTTCCGGCAAAGGAGACGTAGTACCCGCGCTCGAGCGCCGCCGGCAGGAGCGCGGGGGAGGAAAAGCAGTGGAGGACGACGGTGCCCTCGAATCCCTCGAGAGCCGCGGCTGTCTCCTCGGCGGCGTCGCGACTGTGAACCACCACCGGAAGACCGAGCGCGTCCGCGAGGTCGAGCTGCGCCTCGAAGAGTGGGCGCTGATCGCCCAAGGACGAGGGATCGCGAAAGCCGTCGAGTCCTGTCTCCCCGACCGCAACGACCTTTGGATGAGCGAGCAGCTCCGTGAGCTCGTCGAGTCGTCGTGCATCAGGCCCTCGAGACTGATGTGGGTCGACGCCGAGCGCGGCGAATACGCTCCCGTGCCGATCGGCGAGCGCAAGCGTCGCTCGCGACGACTCGATCCCCGTTCCGATCGACACGATCCGCGCCACTCCCGCGGCCTGGGCTCGCTGTACGAGCTCGTCGGGCGCCTCGCACGCGTCCAAGTGCGCGTGCGTGTCCGTCACGTGGTGGCAGCGGCCTCCATCCGCGCAAGCTCGTCGGCCACGACCTGCTCCGCATCGAGCTTGGTGAAGAGCGGCGCGGGCTCGCGCAGCGTTTGCCCGGCGGGAAGCGCGCTCGGCGTCCAGCGGCCGACCCAGCTCTCGTAATCACCGGTGAGAACGACGTGCTCGTGACCTTCGTCCTCCGTAACGGTGCGAAGTTCGAGCGGACCGGCAATCAAGCCCTCGTAACCGAGGAGCTCGTGGAGCCGTTGCGACGAGAACGGAATGAACGGCGTAAACAGGATCTTGAGGTTGTCGATCGCTCGAAGCGCGACGAAGAGGACAGTGGCCGCCCTTTCCGGGTCCGACTCGAGGAGCGACCACGGAGCCTGGGCGGCAACGTACTGATTGCCGAGACCGGCGAGCCGCATTGCCTCTTGGAGGGCTGCCTTGAACCGTGCAGCTTCGATCAGCGTGCCTACGGACTCGAATCCTCGTTCGATCTCGACGAGGAGCTCGGAGTCCGCGGGCACCAACGGTCCGGGCTCGGGAACGTGACCGAAGTTCTTGAACGCGCTCTGAAGCGTCCGGTTAACCAGGTTGCCCCACGTCGCCACGAGCTCATCGTTGTTGCGACGGACGAACTCCGACCACGTGAAGTCCGTGTCCTGCGTTTCGGGGCCGGCGATCGAGATGAAGTACCGCAGCGCATCGGGGTCGTATCGGCTCAGGAAGTCGCGGACGAGGATCGCGACGTTTCGGCTCGAGCTGAACTTCTTGCCCTCCATCGTCAGGAACTCGCTCGAAGCGACGTTGTCGGGCAGCTCGAGATTCGCTCCGCCGCCTCCGAGCTCACCGCCCGCGCCGTAGCCGAGCAGCATGCTCGGCCAGATCACCGTGTGGAACACGATGTTGTCCTTCCCCATGAAGTAGGTGTGCTCGGCGGCGGGGTTCTGCCACCACTCGCGCCACGCCTCAGGATCACCGCGGTTGCTGGCCCATTCGACGGAGGCGGAGAGGTACCCGATGACGGCGTCGAACCACACATAGATCTTCTTGTCTTCCAGCTCGTCGTAACCCGCGACCGGGATCGGAACTCCCCAGTCGAGATCACGTGTGATCGGACGCGGCTTGAGCTTCTCGATGAAGTTGAGCGAGAAGCGCCTCACGTTCGGTCGCCAGTGGTCCTGCGACTCGATCCAGGCGGTCAGCTGCTCCTTGAACGCCGGAAGGTCGAGGAAGAGGTGCTTGGTCGTCCGAAACACCGGCGGCGTGCCGTCGATCTTCGACCGAGGCTCGATCAGGTCGGTCGGATCGAGCTGGTTTCCGCAGTTGTCGCACTGATCGCCCCGAGCGCTCTCGAACCCGCAGATGGGACAGGTTCCTTCGATGTACCGATCCGGGAGCGTGTGCCCCGTCGTGGCGGAGAACGCCCCGAGGGTTTCCTGCTCGATGACGTACCCCTTCTCGTACAGAGTGCGGAAGAGATCTCGGGTGATGCGGTAGTGGTTGATCGTCGTCGTGCGCGTGAAGAGGTCGTACGACAGCCCGAGATCGCGGAGGTCTTCACGGATCAGCGTGTTGAAGCGATCGGCGGTCTCGCGCGGCGACTCTCCCGCGGCGTCCGCCGCGACCATGACCGGGGTGCCGTGCTCGTCCGTCCCGCTGACCATCAGCACGTCGTCGCCCCGCAGCCGGTGGTACCGGGCGAACGTGTCCGAGGGGACACCGAATCCCGCCACGTGGCCGATGTGGCGCAGGCCGCTCGCATACGGCCAGGCGACTGCCACGAGGATCTTCCTCGGAGGATGCGGTGCATTCACGGCCGCGAATCATAAGGAGTCGCTTTCTCGGCCCAGCGATGCCGATCGCAGCGAGAAGACCGAGAATCACGAGAGCGCTCGCGCCGAGCACGAGAAGCCATGAGGACCGTGACCACGCGTGATGGCCGCTCCATGGTCCCCCCGGGGCGGCGTGACGTGCCTCGTGAGACGTCGCCGTACTCACAGCGAGCTCCGCTGCGGTGTGCCGGGTCCGGCCGCCAGCCATGAGGAGAGCGATCTGTGGACGCGGATTCGGGTGCAGCCCGGCCGTCGTCGCTCCCTCCGCCGGTCTCATCGCGGGCGCCCGGCTGGCGGTGCCACGCGCAGGTGCGGGCACGACCTCCATCTCGGGACCTCCAGAAGTGCCTCCGTTGGAGCTCCCGGCAGCACGTTCTTGACGCATGGCTTGTGCAGGTCGCGGCACGTGAGCAACGCCGGGCGGCGTGTCACTCGACACAGGTCTCGCGGGATCGGGATCCGTGGCGGCGTCCGATCCGGCCGACTCGGAAACAGGCGGGCCTGCCACCGGGGAAGGAACTGGGTCCGCGGCCGGTGCGGGCGACGTACTCGCGACCGGACTCGGTACCGGGCTGGGGGCGGGAACCGGTGCAGGGCTTGGAGCGGGAGCCGGAGCGGGGTTGGGAGTAGGCGCGGGTGGGCTCGCCGCCGGGGGCGGGCCAGGTGAGGCTGTCGGCGGCGCTGGTGGAGGGCTCGGCACGGGGGCCGGCGCTGGCGGCGGTGTCGACGGAGGGGCGGCGGGAGACGAAGGCGTGCCGCGCGTGGGGAGCAACGTCAGCGGATCGACGTAGGTCTCGCTCGCGCCCACACGGACACCGAGATGGACGTACGGAACGTTGTGCTCGGCTTCACCGGACACGCCGCTCTCCGCCACGACGTCGCCCTCCTCGACATGCACACCACGCCGTACGAGCACCGGGCCGACGTGTGTGAGCGACGCCTTGTGGCCGTCGGCCGTCGTGATGGTGACGGTCAAGCCGTGCGTCGGCACGTGACCTGCGAATGTGACCTGCCCGGAAGCCGGCGCCCTGATCCCGGTCGCAGTGACGACCCCGATGTCGACTCCGCGATGTTGGCCTCCCGCGTAGGGGTCGTCGCCGAGGGAGAACGGGCGCAGGACCGGCCCGTCGGCCGGCCAGACCCAGGCCGCAGCTCCCGGCGCCCACACGAGCGAGGCAGTTGCGGCCACGACGGCGAAGCGGAGCGCACGCGTTGTCCGTAGAGCGAACATTTCTCGACCGTAGCGGGTGACTCCGACCGGCGTCAACGCACGGCGCTGAGTTGTTACAGAGAGTCTCGGTACAGCGCGTTCCGAGGCACGCCGCTCAGGCGAGCGACGACGCCCGCGGCCTGCCGTCGTGAGACGCCCGCGGAGACGAGCTCGGCGACCGCGCCGAGCGCCGAGCTCTCGTCCACCGCACCCCCCACGACGTCATACGTCCCGAGAACGAGGGTGATCTCGCCGCGCGGCGGGTCGACGAACCGCTCTGCGAGATCCACGAGGGTTCCGCGCGAGATCTCCTCGAAACGCTTCGTCAACTCGCGGCAGACGGCCCCCTGGCGCTCCGGCATGACCTCGGCCAGCGCCGACAGCGTCTCCGGGGTACGGCGCGGAGACTCGAAGGCGACGACCGCATGCGGCCACCGGGCGAGCTCCTCCGCCAGGGCACGTCGTTCCCCGCCTCGGCGCGGGACGTACCCGACGAACTGGTACCGGTCGGAGACGAGGCCACTTGCGACGAGCGCCGTCTCGACGGCCGAGGGTCCCGGCAGGACGGTGATGGGCACACCGGAGTCGAGCGCTCCCGCGATCAGGCGTGCGCCTGGGTCGTTGACCCCAGGAAGACCGGCGTCCGAAACGAGCGCGATTCGCGTTCCCTGCTCCAACTTCGAGAGCACCGCCGGCAAGCGGGTCGCTTCGTTGTGCCGGTGATAGCTCTCGAGCCTCGCCTTCACACCGTGGCGACCGAGGAGGATCCGTGTGCGCCTCGTGTCCTCGCAGAGGACGAGGTCGGCCTCGGCAAGTTCCTCGAGCACACGGAGCGTCACGTCGCCCAGGTTCCCGATCGGCGTGGCGCAGATGGCGAGCGGCATACCGGACCCGGCTACGACGACCCGTCGAGCGCCTCGAACGCGACGAGAGCTGCGCCCACGAGGCCCGCCTCGGCTCCGAGCTCTGCGGCAACGATACGAAGCGTTGCGTCCGCCGGCGAGAGCGCCTCGCGGCGCGCCGCCTCCCGAGCCGGCTCCAGCAACAGGTCGCCTGCTGCCTCGCCGAAGCCTCCGCCGACGACGACGAGCTCCGGGTCGAAGATATTCGTGAGCGAGGCGATCGCCGCCCCCAGGAGTCGGCCGATCTCCGCCAGTGCCACCTGCGCGTCAGCATCTCCCGCGCGAGCGTTGTCCACGAGAGCCCTCGCGTCGGATCCCGGTCCCCACAGCTCGACCGCGGCCCGATCGGCAGCCGTTCCCGATACCAGTGCCTCGACGTGGCCGTGTCCATGGCAGTTCCCCTGACAGGGTGGGCCGCCGGCCTGGAGAACCACATGTCCGAGCTCCGCCCAACCGCGGTAGAGCCGGCCATCTAGGACGATGCCGCCCCCCACGCCCGTTCCGAGGGTCAGCATCAAGATGTTCGAAGTACCGCGACCCGCCCCGAGCCGCCACTCCGCCAGCGCCGCAGCGTTCCCGTCGTTCTCGACGCCCACCGGCAATCCGAAGCGGGACCGGGCATGGCCGAGGAGATCGAAGTCGCCGAGAGGGAGATTGATCGAGCGCAGTAGCCGGCGCGTCGAGCGTTCGAGGTTCGAAGGGACGCCGTAGCCCAGAGCGCGAACGCGCTCGTCGACGAGGCGCTCGACGGCTCCGTCGAGCGCGGCAATGACGTCGCTCTCGGAACCTTCCGGTGTCTGGAGCTCGTGACGCGCATGGATTCGGCCTTGGCGATCGACGACTCCCGCGAGCGTCTTCGTCCCGCCGAGGTCGACGCCGATCACGAGCTCAGAAGGGGCGCTCACGGGCGCGGGCTACCATAGCGTCCCGGATGGCCGTCGGAGACAAGCCCTACCGGGTGTATCGGGGCGGCCGCGCCAAGGGCAAGGTCCCGCTCGAGCGGCCACCACGAGCCACCTCGCCGCCCAAGGCCCCGCCCGCGTCGAAACGACGCCGCCGTTGGTGGGTCTGGGCACTGCTCGGATTCGCCGGCCTGGTCGTTCTCGGGCTCCTCTGGGGCATCCTCGGCTTCCTGTCGTTCTCGAACGGTGTCGACAAGGCGAACGAGCGACTCCCTCGTCGCGCGTACAACCGCCTCGCGACGCTCGACGGCTCGCTTCTGACCACGCCCGCAACGACTCTCGTCATCGGAACGGACGGGAGCACGACTCCCGGTCGCACGAACGCCCGAAGAGCGGACTCGCTCCTCCTCGTGCGCACCGACCCGGGCAAGCATCGGATCACCTACCTCTCGATCCCGCGGGACCTTCGGGTCGACATCCCCGGCTACGGCTCGGGGAAGATCAACTCCGCCAACCAGTTCGGAGGGCCGGCGTTGACGCTGGCGACCGTGCGCAACCTCACGGGCATACCGATCAACCACGTCGTCGCCGTCAACTTCGTCGGCTTCAGAGACCTGATCGACGCCCTCGGTGGAGTCGACATCAACGTCCCCAAGCCGATCCTCTCGAACCCCTTCGATTGTCCGCACTCGCCCAAGCGGTGCCTGACGTGGAAGGGATGGCGCTTCGGCAAGGGGATGTGGCACATGGACGGTCGTCACGCCCTCGCCTACTCGCGTATCCGGAAGAACCTCCTCGACCCATCCGAGTCGGACCTCACCCGAACAGCTCGACAGCAGGCGGTCGCCGACGCCGTCGGGAACAAGATCGCGAGCTTCGGGACGTTCCTGCACCTTCCGTTCAGAGGAGACTCGCTCGCGTCGCCGCTTGCCACCGATCTCAGTGCGTGGGAGCTCGCCAAGCTCGGCTGGGTTCGATTCCGCGCCGACTCGAGCCACACGCTCCACTGCCGGCTCGGCGGCGAGCCCGCCACGATCGGCGGGGAGTCGGTGATCATCGGCGGAGACGACAACGCCTCCGTCGTGTCGATGTTCCTCGGCCGCTCGGCGCCCGTCGCGCCGGCCAAGGGGAACCTCTACGCGCCCGGCTGCACCCGCCGCGGCTAGGAGTCGCCCGTCGGCTTCTTGTCCGCGGATCCCTTATCGGTTGTGCTCTTCTCGGCCTTGTCCGCCTTGGGCGTGTCGGTGCTCGCCGCCTCGCCGCCGTCTCGTGCGGCCTTCTTCCGTCCCTTGCCGTAGTCGGTCGAGTAGAAGCCCGATCCCTTGAAGTGCACGGCGACGGGGAACAGGACCTTCTCCACAGGACCTGCGCCGCAGACGTTGCAGGTCTCGACCGGAGCGTCGCTCATCTTCTGGAAGAGCTCGAACGTGTGCCCGTTCGGACAACGGTACTCGTAGATCGGCACCGGCGAAGGCTAGCGCGCGCCCCGGCGCATCTACAGCGTCCTCGTGCCCTCGTCACGCTCCCGGTCGAGGAGCTCCTGATAGCAGGGCGCACTCTCGAACGCCGCGAGACCCCGGGGGCGACCTCGCCGCCGTTGCAACCGTCGGCGACGGTCGAGAGCGGCAACGGTGGCCGACACACCGAGCAACCCGCCGAGCAGGAAAGAGCGGAGGCTTCCACGCCGACCTTCACCGTCCATGGGCAGATCTTACGATCCACCTCGTGCTCGTCTGCGCCCTCGGGGATCTCACGCTCGACGTCGTCGTCAGGATCGACGGGCCGATCTCACGTGGAGCGGACACGCCTGCCCGAACACATGTCGGGCCGGGTGGCCAGGCCGCGAACGTCGCCGCCTGGATCGCCGAGCTCGGTGCACGTGCGCGCTTCATCGGCAAGCGGGGCGCCGACGAGGCAGGCGCCCTCGCCGCCGAGGGGCTCGAGCGACGGGGTGTCGAGCTCGTCGGCCCGATCGGGCCGCGCGGCGGGATCATCTGCTCGCTCGTCGACGCAGCGGGCGAGCGTTCGATGCTCTCGGACAGAGGCGACGCTCCCGACTTTCGCCCGGACGAGCTGGATCCGTCGTGGCTCGAAGGCTGCGACCACCTCTTCGTCTCGGGCTACGCGCTCATGCGCGACCCCGTTCGCCAGACGGCGACGCGAGCGGTCGCAGTCGCACGAGCCGCCGGCGCGCGCGTGAGCATCGATCTCTCGTCCTGGAGCGCGATGCAGGAGTTCGGCGCCGAGGCGTTCCGTGCGCAACTCGAGGCACTCGCGCCCGACGTCGTCTTCGGGAACGAGGACGAGACCCGAGCCGTGGGAGGGCCTCTGCCCGGTGTCACATGGATCCTGAAGCGGGGTGCACGAGGGTGCTCGTTCGCCGGTGACGAGCGGGCCGCAGCGCCGGTCGTCGCCGTCGTCGACTCGACCGGAGCCGGCGACGCGCTCTCAGCTGGGTACATCGTCGGCGGCCCCGAGCTGGCGCTCGAAGCCGCGGCCCGCTGCGTGGCCCGACTAGGGTCGATGCCGTGAGCGCGACGATCGGCGCACTGCGCATCGCTTCGATGAGCCAGCCCGACGCTGCCGTGATCGCCGACTGGAGATACCAGGGGCCATATGCCTTCTACGACTGGAGAGCGGATGCGAACGACCTCGCGGAGCTGCTCGCCCCCGAGCTACGTGGCGACCGCTACTTCTCGGCTCACGACGAGAACGGCGAGCTGGTCGGGTTCTTCAGCTTCCAGCTCGCGGGCGAGGTCCTCGTCGTCGGCCTCGGGCTGAGGCCGGACCTGACCGGCCGCGGCCTCGGGCTCGGCTACCTGGAAAGCGGCCTCGCGTACGCACGAGATCGCTACGAGCCTCGCCGCTTCAGATTGAGCGTCGCCTCGTTCAACTCCCGAGCGATCAGCGTGTACGAGCGCGCCGGATTCCTCGTGACGCGCTCATACGAGCACGAGACGAACGGCGGCGTGTTCCCGTTCGTGGAGATGGAACGAGAGGCATGACAGGTGCCGTCCTGGTCTCGGAGGAAGTGCAGGCGGCAATCGACGACGCGCGGCCGGTCGTCGCGCTCGAGACGACCATCGTGGCGCACGGCTTCCCCGCGCCCGACGGCCTCGAGGTCGGGCTCGCGTGCGATGGCGCACTCCGGGAGGCGGGTGCAGTCCCCGCGACGATCGGCGTCCTCGACGGCACGATCCGCGTCGGGCTCACGCGCGCGGAGCTCGAGCGCTTCACGAGGGACGCGCGAAAGGTCGGCCCGCGGGATCTCGCGGCGTGCGCGGCCGCAGGAGAGGTCGGCGCGACGACGGTCGGTGGAGTCCTGACCGTCGCAAGGAAAGTCGGCATCCGCTTCTTCGCGACGGGCGGGATCGGCGGCGTCCACCGCGGATACCCGACACCCTTGGACGTGTCCGCGGACATCCCGACGCTCGCGCTCTCACCGCTCCTCGTCACCTGCTCCGGAGCGAAGTCGCTCCTCGACATCCCGGCGACGATGGAGCTCCTCGAGACGCTCGGGGTCCCGGTCCTCGGGTACCGCACGGATGCGATGCCTCTCTTCTATTCGGCTACCGGCGGGCCCGCGGTGCCTCAGCGCGTCGAGGACGCCGACACGGCAGCCGAGATCGCGGCGACTCATTGGGGCCTCGGCGGCTGTGGATTGCTGCTCGCGAACCCGCCGCCCGAGAGCATCGACGTCGACGACCTCATCGACGAGGCGCTCGCTGCCGCAACCGAGCAGCATGTGTCCGGCCAGGCGGTCACACCGTTCGTGCTCGCTTACCTGCACGAGCGCTCGGGCGGTCGCACGCGCGAGGTGAACCGCGAGCTCGCGATCTCCAACGCGCGGCTCGCAGGAGCGGTAGCTGTAGCGTTCGCCGCCAGATGAGCCTGTACGACGCCGTCCGCGACCTGCCGCTCGAGATCGAGGGCTACGAGCTCGAAGGGCTCGAGCTCCAGGCACGGCCCGAGTTCCTGCGCAAGACGACGGTCGTCCACCTCCAGGGCATCGGCGAGGAGGGGATCGGCGAGGACGTCACGTATGACGGCGAGGAGCACGAGCGACTGCAGGCGCGCGGGTCCGACCTGCCGCTCGCCGGGACGTGGACGCTCCACACGTTCTCGGAGCATCTCGCCAGTCTTCCGCTCTTCGACCAGGAGCCCGCGCAGCACGCGTACCACGACTATCGCCGGTGGGCGTTCGAGAGCGCCGCTCTCGACCTCGCGCTCCGGCAGGCCGGGCTCTCACTCGGCGACGCAATCGGCCGGCGTGCACGACCGGTGGAGTTCGTCGTGTCGATGGCGCTCGGCGATCCCCCGTCGACCGAGCGGGTGCATGCCTGGCTCGAGCTCTACCCGGGCCTTCGGTTCAAGCTCGACGCGAATTCGTCCTGGACGGACGAGCTCGTGAGCGAGCTGGCCGCCACAGGCGCGATGGACTCGATCGACTTCAAGGGCCAGTACCGCGGCACCGTGGTCGACACCCCGCCGGACGCAGCGCTCTATCGGCGTGTTGCCGAAGGGCTGCCCTCCGCGTGGCTCGAGGATCCGGCGCTGACCGAGGAGACGCTGCCGGTGCTCGAGTCGCACCGTGACCGAGTGACCTGGGACGCGATCATCCACGCGGTCGAGGACATCGAGTCACTGCCATGGGCTCCGCGGACGGTGAACGTCAAGCCCTCGCGCTTCGGCTCCGTGGAGCGGCTCTTCGCAGCGTACGACTACTGCGAGGAACATGGCATCGGCGCCTACGGCGGCGGGCAATGGGAGCTCGGCCCCGGCCGCGGTCAGATCCAGCTGCTCGCGGCGCTCAACCACCCGGACACGCCGAACGACGTCGCTCCGCGCGCGTTCAATCTCGATCCTCAGCCGGGATTGCCCGAGAGCCCGCTGCACGTCGAGCCGCGCGCCACGGGCCTGCTCGCCTTGTAGACGCCCTACTGGATCGCGGTCAGCAAGTCCTCGACCGGGATGAGCGGCAGGGACTCGAGCTGCGCGCTGCCGCGGGCGCCGAGCGCGAGCGAGATGCGGACGACGGTCAGGTCGTCGGGCGCCTCGACGACGTTCACGAAGTCGTACTCGCCGAGCGAGGCCCACTGGTGCAGCACTTTCCCGCCCATCTCCTCGACGTCTCGGTTCACCTCACGCAGGCGGTCGGGGTTCGCGTGCAGGGTCTGCACCCCCTTCTCCGTCAGTCGCGTCAGCATCAGGTACGTCGGCATCGCGCTCCTTTCCTCGGTCGTGACGCGAGCCTAGCCGAGCCTCCTGGTCGACGTACAGGAGCGCGCCGCCGAGGAAGAGCAGCGGTGACGAGGACGAGATCGGCGAGGAAGACCGCCGTTCGAACCGTGTTCTCCGCCTGGGAGTCGAGCAGCAGCGCGAGCCCGATGCGGGTAAGGGCGAAGAGAATGACGAGGGTGGCAAGCGCCCCGGCCGCATGCACGACGTCAGCACGGCCGAGGTCGAGCCCGCGCCGGAGCGACGCGCCGAACGACGTCCCCTCGGCCATCGCAGCCGGCACCGCCAGCCCGAAGAGCGCCAGCCACAGGACGCCGGCGAGCGCGAACCAGGGAAGGAGAACCGCGGCGGGCACGAACACGAGCGTTCCCACGACGAGGGCGACGAGCCACGAGCCGAACGGCGCCTTCGTCCGGGTCGCGAGTTGCGAGGCATACGCGTATGCCGCCGAGAACAGCGGCGCCGCCGCCAGGAGCACGAGGGCATTCGCCTCCCTCGAAAGCCCGTGGGCGACCTGGTTCGCGCACGCGACCACCAACCCGAGCGGAAGGGCCCGGAAGAAGACTGAGCCGTAGAGCCTGATCGCCTCGGCGACGAGCTGGCCAACGGTGCGGGTCTCGGGTGGAAGTGGCGGCGGAAGCTCACGCTCCCGCGCCTTCGAACGACCCGTCGCCATGCGCTCTGAACGCTAGATGGTCGATGTGAGATCGGCGGACAGGATCGGCAACACCCGGGCCAGGGCGTCGAGCGCAACGTCCACATGCCACCGTCGGCGATCCGACTCGCCGATCTCGTTGGAGATCACCCTGATCTCCACCGCCGGAACGCCCGCGAGCTCACAGGCGCGCAGGACCGCGAACCCCTCCATCGCCTCGACCGTCGCTCCTTCGGTGCCCGCATCACGAAGCGCTCCGACGGCCGCGCTCGTGGCGATCGGCAACGCAAGCGCGTCTGGAAGCAGCCTGCTGACCGACGAGAGCAGGCTGGGGTCCGGCTCGACGCGAGAGAGGACCGGGATCGCCGCGGAGATGTCGGCGTACACGGCTTCCGTGCCGACGACGATCGACCCGGCGGGGAGCCCTCGGCCTCCCGCGAGGCCGACGTGGAGGACTGCGTCAGGCCGATCGAGCGCGAGTGCTCGCGCGGTTGCGGATGCCGCTTCCACCGGCCCCACTCCGCACGCAAGGCCCGAGCGTCCACAGAGCTCGGGCTCGGTCGCGGCCACGACGAGGATCCGCTTCGCTTCGCTCCCGGCAGGGGACGTCATCAGTCGATCCTACGGTGACGCCCTGAGCCGGAAGACCGGATGGCTCGGCGCCTCGGCGAGCCAGGCCTCCTCGGGAGAAGAGAGCGAGACGTCGAAGAACGGCCGCGTCACACGGCCCACTCGGTAGTACTCGCGCAGCACGGGCACGGCCTCCTCGGCCGGGAGCTCCTCGACATCGAGCCGCTCGCGCCGTCTTCCGCGCCGCAGTTCGACCCAACCCGCCGCCCTGGCGTTCCTCACCCAGTTGCGGTCGCCGTACGGCGCGACCAGCCAGCGTTCCTGGCCGATCCTCACGATGGAGATCGGGGTCGACCAGAGCCGACCGGTCGTCCGCCCCGGCACCGTGAGGAGGTACGTCCTCGGGCCGGTCAACCCGATGCGTGCGAGCGGCCGCACGACCGCGTTGATCGCACGCCGGACGGGGCTCAGCCGATACGGACGGATGCTCGACGGCATCTTCCGAAGTAAACAGCCGCACACGCGAAGACCGCCTTGGTGGGCGGTCGTCGCGTGTGCGGGTCCGAGGTGACCCGTTTCTGGGAGTTCAGTGTGCGGGCCGCATGCGGTTCGTCCGGACGGCCAGCCCGATGCCCAAGACGAGGACGAGCGCGATCAGAATCCCCACTCCGATCTGCGGCCACTGGAACTCATTGTCGGACGAGATGGGCGTGACGTTCGGCGACTGCGGCTGCGGCACGGCCCGCTCGGCACCGTCCTTGTAGGAGCTCAGCGCGGTCCCCTGTCCGGTGCCATACAGGAAGGAGCCGTACACCTTGCTGAGTCCGCGCTCGGAGGCGTCGGGGTACGTGTTCGAGCCGGCGGTAGTCGCGTACGCGCCAAGCCCGTACTGGCGGTTGAGCGCCTCGCTCCGGGCCCGGAGCGCCTTGATCTCCTGCGGCACGTTGCCGGGTCCGTTCGTGATCGGCGAGACGTTCTGCTGCGGCTCCTGTGTCCCGACCATACGGCCCTCCGCGAGCGCCGTTGGAACGCCTACGGAAAGCGCGGCGACTGCGATGCCGAGGACGAGTGAGATCTTGTGAATCTTGCGACTCTTGCGGGACTTGCGGTTCATAACTCCCTCTCCTTCTTGCTTCTGGTGGCCCTTCTGACCACCTGCATGGAGGCTAGGGAGCGACAGGATCCGCTGAAACGGGCGAGTCCCCCGTGTTTGAGGTCGCGATCCCCTGTGTTTGAGAGCCCTGGGTTTGAGAGCCCTGGGTTTGACGCGCGCTCAGGGCCCGCGCGACCTCGGCGCGGTGCTTGACGCCGAGCTTGCCGAAGATGCGGGAGAGGTGGCCTTCGACCGTCCGGTCGGAGAGGAAGAGAGCGGCCGCGACCTCGCGGTTCGTCTTACCTTCGGCGACGAGCGCCGCAACCCGTTCCTCGGCGGGCGTGAGCGCACCAGGAGTCGTAGCCCGGCCGCTGATCCGTTTCAGCTCGGCGCGGGCGCGCTCGGCCCACAGCGCTGCGCCGATCCGCTCGAACAAGGCAAGCGCACTCCTCGAGCGTCTCTCGCGCCTCGCGCCGCCGCTTGGCTCGGCGCTGCGCAGCGCCGAGCGCGAGCAACGTGCGGCCACGATCCAGCGGAAGCTCGACCTGCCCGTGCCATCGAAGCGCCTCATCGAACTCCGCAAGGGCGTCGTCGAGCCTTCCGTCTGCCGCGGCGAGCAGCCCGCGGCAGCGGGAGCAATTCGCGAGCGCAGACGCGCGCTCGAGCCGCTGGGCGTTCCCTTCGTACCAATCCAGGAGCTCCACGGCCTGCTCTCGATGCCCGAGCTCGATGAGAGCCTCGACGAAGTCCACCACGAACGGGATCGCCCCCGGCTCGGCGATGGCTTCCCGTCGAACGAGGGCGACGATCGGCTCGAGCCGAGCCTGGGCCGCGCCCGGATCCCCGAGCGTGAGATCCAGATGACCGAGCGCCGCCGTGGCGACGAGCTCCGCGCCGCGGCCGCCGGTCTCCGGGACGAGACCGAGGGCGCGCTGAGCCGCTGCTCTCGCCTGCTCCACCCTGCCCCGCTGTGCCTCGACGAGGCTTTCGAGCGCCAGGTTGTGGACGAAGACGGTGTGTTGGCCGGCTTGCTCGGACGCCTCTTGACCAGCGAGCGCCCGCGACAGCGCGCTCTGGAACTCGCCGAGCTCCAGCTCCACGTGACCTAGGAGGACGAGAAGAAGCGGAGGCGAGCTCTCCTCGCCCAGCTCGCTCGAGCGGCGCAGCAGCTCCTGGAGCTCGTCACGGGCCCGTTCGAGCTCGCCCGTCCACCCGAGATAGTCGGCTGCAACTGCGAATCGCGGCTGCGCGAGCACGCGGCGGCCCTCGGCGGCCGGCTGTAGCGCGAGCGCGCGCTCGGCCGTCGCTGCCGCGCCCTCCCACCCGAGGAGCGACTCCGCAACGAGGCGCGTCCCTAGAGCCTCGCCGGCGAGGGCCTCGTCGCCGAGCTCGAGCGCGAGCTCCGCGGCAAGCCCCGCGTGCTCGACCGCCTCGTCCAGCCGCTCGTAGAGCCGCCAGAAACAGGTGGCGACACCTTCATGCGCCACGGCCAGAATCTCGCCGTCATCGCCTGCCTCGTCCACGGCTTGCAGAAACAGATCGGCGGCTTCACCGAGCGCGTCGTACGCCCGGACACGGGCCAACCGCATCAGCGCCCTCGCACGGCTCTGGCCCGGGGCGAGCGCTGCGATCACAGTTCGGAGCTGCGACTCGGCGCGAGGTGAGTCCCCAGACTCGAAGTGCAGGAATGCCGCGTCCACCGCTCTTCGCAGCGCTTCCTCGGACTGGTTGCCTGGTGTCAGCTCCTGAGCGCGATCGAGGAGGAGCGCCGCCGGCCGTGGAGCCCCTCGCGCCCGCGCGTGTTGTGCTGCGTCTTCAAGCGCCGCCGCCACTGACTCGTCGGGCTGCTCGACAGAGGCAGCCAGCTGCCACGCGCGTGCCTCCGGATCCTCGAGCAGCTCGGCCAGCCGGGCATGGATCTGAATCCGGCGTAGTGGGTCGGCAGTCTCGTAGGCGCCCGCGGCGTGCAGCGGGTGCGTGAACCTGATCCGATCGCCGTCGAGCTCGATCATGCGGGCCTCCAGAGCCGGCGTCAGGCCGACGTCACGCCCGACTCCGGTTGCCGCCTCGGTGATGGAGACAGTCGGGTGCGCGTGCGCCGCCGCGGCAAGCATGAAGTCGCGACTCTCCGGGGATAGAGCCAACAGGCGCCCGTGCACGAGGTCGTGCAGCGACTCCGGCACGGGAAGCGGCTGGCCGGCTTCGACCGAGATCCCGGAGCGCCGCAGCATCCGAACGATCTCGAGTGCGTAGAAGGGATTTCCGCCGGAGGCGTCGTGTACCTCGGCCAGCAGCGGACGCGGAAGCACGACCCCCAGATGTGCTTGCACGACCCGGTGGAGCGCGGGCACACCGAGCGGACCGACCTCGATCTCCTGATAGCGACCGGAAGGAAGCGATCGCCGCAGCTCTGCAAGCAGCGGGCTCTCCAGCGGCGCTCGGCGGGAGAGCAGGACACCGATGTGCTCGTCCCGTAGCCGCCGAGCCGCGTAGCCGAGCGCTCCCGCGGAGGCGATGTCGAGCCACTGAACATCGTCGACCGCGACGACGAGCGGCCGCGCGGCGGCGATCGCACGCAGCGCGTTCAGGAGGCCGACCCCGACCGCATGCGCATCCGGCGACGGCCCTTCGGCTTCTTCGAGCACGAGGGCGCGCGAGAGCGCACGTCTCTGCCCAACGGGGAGAGCCGCGAGCGCGTCCTCGAGCACGGGCTCGAGCAGGTCGCCTACGCCAGCGAAGCTGAGCGTGGTCTCGCTCTCGGCCGGCAGTGCCCGCAGCACTCGGAGACCTCGCTCCTCGGCCTCGACGACCGCTGCCGTCCAGAGTGTGGTCTTCCCGACGCCGGCCTCGCCTTCGAGGACGAGCGCCACCGCTCCGTCTGAGATGCCGGCGACGAAGTCATTGACGGAGGCGAGCTCGGAGTCCCGGCCGACGACGACGTCGGTCATGCGTCGGGATCGTACGCCTACCTTTGCGCCGCGACCAGCACGTCGCCCCGCGCGTGGGAGATACTCGGGCGATGGGCTACGCGATCTTCCGGCAGTCCGAGGTCGAGTGGGAGCCGCGAGGGGACGACACCGGTCGCACGGTTGCCCGGCTGTCGGACTCGATGACGCAGTCGCGCGCGAACATCTGGCGCTACCCGCCCGGCGCGCGCGGCAAGCGCCACGCCGACCACGGCCAGGAGGAGGTCTTCGTCGTGCTCGAAGGAGCGCTGACCGTCGACCTCGGCGAGCCGCCCGAGCGACACGAGCTCGTTCGTGGCAGCGTCCTCGTCGTCCAGCAGGGCACGATCCTGCAGCTGCGCAACGCAGGCGACGAGGAGCTCGTGCTCTTCATCTACGGCGCACCCCCTGTGACAGGCAAGGGTGAGTTCTTCGACGACGTGCCGTAGAGGTCAGACCGCGGTCGTCACCGTGACGGCACGCTCGAACGCGAGCTCGTCGTCGTGCACGTCGACTCGAATCGTGTCGCCCTCGGAGAAACGCCCTTCGAGCAGCTCGCGGGCGAGCGGATTCTCGAGCAGACGCTGGATCGCGCGCTTGAGCGGTCGCGCTCCGTACACGGGATCCCATCCTTCTTCGACGACGAGCTCCTTTGCGGCGTCGGTGACCTCGAGCTCGATTCGGCGCTCCGCGAGGCGTTCGCGCAGCCTCGTGAGCTGCAGCTCGACGATCTCGGTGAGCTGCTCGCGCTCGAGCGGCGCGAACACGACGATCTCGTCGATCCGGTTCAGGAACTCGGGGCGGAACTGCTCGCGCAGGTCCTCGGGCGAGCGGACGTTCGACGTCATGATCACCACGGTGTTGCGGAAGTCGACCGTTCGTCCCTGACCGTCCGTCAGCCGACCGTCGTCGAGCAGCTGGAGGAGCACGTTGAACACCTCGGGATGCGCCTTCTCGATCTCGTCGAGGAGGACGACGGCATACGGACGACGGCGAACGGCTTCCGTCAGCTGGCCGCCCTCCTCGTAGCCCACGTACCCGGGCGGCGCGCCGACGAGCCGCGCGACGGTGTGACGCTCCTGGTACTCGGACATGTCGAGCCGCACGAGGGCTCGTTCGTCGTCGAACATGAACTCGGCGAGAGCGCGGGCGAGCTCCGTCTTGCCGACGCCGGTCGGGCCGAGAAAGACGAACGAGCCGATCGGCCGGTTCGGATCCTGTAGCCCGGAGCGTGCTCGTCGTAGCGCATTGGACACGGCCTCTACGGCAACGTCCTGACCGACCACGCGAAGATGGAGCCTGTCCTCCATGTGGATGAGCTTCTCGACCTCCCCCTCGAGCAGTCGCGAGACGGGAATCCCGGTCCAGGTCGCGACGACGGCAGCGATGTCGTCCTCGTCGACCTCCTCCTTCACCATCGGCGCCTCGGTCGGCGACTCGCGCTCGACGAGCTCCTTCTCGAGGTCGGGGAGGACCCCGTAGCGAATCTCCGCGACGCGCGCGAGGTTGCCGAGGCGCTCCTCGCGCTCTGCCTCCATGCGCAGCTCGTCGATCTGCCGCTTGATCTCCGCGACGCGCTGGAGCGAGTCCTTCTCGCGCGACCAGCGACCACCCAGCTCGTCACGTACGGACTTCGCCTCGGCGAGCTCACGCTCGACGGGCTCCCGGATGCTCTCGGGCTCGTTCGCGAGCGCGGCGAGCTCGATCTCGAGCTGGCGCGCGCGGCGCTCCGCCTCGTCCAGCTCGACGGGAGAGGAGTCGATCTGCATCCGCAAACGTGACCCCGCCTCGTCGACGAGATCGATCGCCTTGTCGGGGAGAAAACGGTCGCTGACGTAGCGGTCGGAGAGCACTGCCGCGGCGACGAGCGCGGAGTCGCGGATCTCGACCCCGTGGTGCGCTTCGTAACGCTCCTTGAGGCCGCGCAGGATCGCGATCGTGTCGACCACGGTCGGCTCGCCGACGTACACGGGCTGGAAGCGGCGCTCCAGCGCTGCGTCCTTCTCTATGTGCTTGCGGTACTCGTCCAGCGTCGTGGCGCCGACCGCACGCAGCTCGCCACGGGCCAGCATCGGCTTGAGGAGATTTGCCGCGTCGACCGCGCCTTCCGCGGCCCCTGCGCCGACGATCGTGTGCAGCTCGTCGATGAAGAGGACGATCTCACCGGCCGCGTTCTGGATCTCGCCGAGGACGGCCTTGAGCCGTTCCTCGAACTCACCTCGGTACTTCGAGCCCGCGAGCAGCGCGCCGATGTCGAGCGCCCAGACCCGCTTGCCCTTCAGGCCCTCGGGCACGTCGCCGGCAACGATGCGCTGAGCGAGTCCCTCGACGATCGCGGTCTTGCCCACGCCGGGCTCCCCGATCAACACCGGGTTGTTCTTCGTCCGTCGCGAGAGGACCTGGATCACGCGACGGATCTCGTCGTCGCGGCCGATGACCGGATCGAGCTTGCCGTCCTCCGCGAGTGCGGTGAGGTCGCGCCCGTACTTCTCCAGTGCCTGATACGAACCTTCGGGATCTTGGGAGGTGACCTTCTGCCCGCCCCGGACGTCCTGCAGCGCCTCGAGCAACGAGTCGCGCGGGACGATCTCCAGTGCGAGGAGCAGGTGCTCGACCGAGACGTACTCGTCTCCGAGGGCACGCATCTCGTCGAAAGCACGGTCGAGCACGCGGCTGAAGCGGGCCGACGCCTGCGGCTGCGCATTTCCGCCGGAGATCGACGGCTGCTGCGACAGGCGGGCCTCGGCCTCGGCACGAAGCTCGGATGGTGCGGCGCCGGCCCGTTCGACGAGCGTTCGCGGAAGCTCCTGGTCGAGAAGTGCGATCGTGAGGTGATCCGGGCTGAGCTCAGGATTGCGCATGCGCCTCGCCAGCTCCTGCGCCCCCGCGACTGCCTCCTGTGATTTCAAGGTCAGCTTGTTGAAGTCCATGTCAGTTCCTCGCTGCCGGTGACTGGGGTGGCCGATAGACGACGACCTCGCGCCGATACGAGCGGTGCACGGACGCGATCTCGGCCTTGAGCTCCCGCTCGAGTCGCTCCATCCGCGAGCGGAGGCGGTTGATCTCGTCCTCGAGCCGAAGGACCTGCTCGACTCCGGCCAGGTTCAGGCCGAGCTCGGTGGTCAGGCGCTGGACGAGCCGCAGCCGACCGACGTCGCTGTCCGAGTAGAGCCGCGTCCCGCCCGGCGTCCGCGCCGGACGGACGAGACCCTTCGTCTCGTACATGCGAAGCGTCTGCGGATGCATACCGACGAGCTCGGCAGCAACGCCGATCATGTAGCGAGGACGGTCGGAGCTCATCCGGACCTCGTCGCGGTCCCGTCCGCCGCGAAGCGCTCCCGGGGGTTCTCCCGCGACGCCTTCTGGTAGCTCTCGAGCGCTTCCTTCTCGGCCTTCGAGAGCTTCTTCGGAACCGTGACCTTCACCCGCGCGAGCAGATCGCCTCGCCCGTTTCCCTTGAGGTGCGGCGCGCCGCGCCCCTTGACCCGGAGGAGCTTCCCGCTCTCCGTGCCCGACGGGATCTTCAGCGCCACGGCCCCGTCGGGGGTCGGAATCTGGACGCTCGCGCCGAGCGCCGCCTCGGCATAGGTGACGGGGACGTCGAGCACGAGGTCCGTGCCGCGGCGTTCGAAGAGGGCGGACGGCTCGACCTCGACCGCGACGAAGACGTCGCCTGGCGGTCCGCCGTCGTGCCCGGGCTCGCCCTTTCCCTTGAGCCGGACGCGCGTCCCCGTCTTGGCGCCGGCGGGGATCTTCACGCTGTACCGGTGCACCGCTCGCTCGCGCCCGGTACCGCGGCAGCGCTTACAGGGAGACTCGACGATCGCGCCGTTGCCGTGGCAGCGGGGGCAAGGCTGCGAGAACGCGAAGAGCCCCTGCGCGTCGGATACGACACCCCGTCCACTGCACTCGGGACAGACGATGGGCGACGTGCCAGGCTCCGCTCCGGTGCCGTGGCATGCGGAGCACACCGCGTCGCTCTCGACCGGAACGCGGACCTGCACGCCCTTGAGCGAGTCCTCGAACGAGATCTTCACGCGCGCCTCGAGGTCTTCGCCTCGCGTCGCCCGCCGGGGCCGTTGCCGCGACGCTCCACCGCCGAACATCCCGCCGAAGAGATCGCCGAGGTCACCGAAGCTGAACTCCTCGAATCGCATGCCGCCGAATCCGCCGGGCCCGGCTCCCGCTCCACGTGCTCCCGCGGTGCCGAACGTGTCGTACGCGCGGCGCTTTTCCTCGTCCGAGAGAAGGTCATACGCCGACTGCACCTCCTTGAACCGCTCCTCGGCGCCGTCGTCGCCGGGATTCCGGTCGGGGTGGTACTCGCGCGCCAGCTTCCGATACGCCTTCTTGATCTCGTCGTCGGAGGCCGACTTCGAGACGCCGAGCACCTCGTACGGGTTACGCGCCACCCCGCACCTCCGCGACGAACGAGTCGGGGTCCGGGGGCGAGATCGCCAGCCCGGTATCGCCGATGTCGAGCAGGACGACGCGCTTGCGGTCGGTCACGAACGCGTGCACCGTCTTCCCCTCGGCCCGAAAGCGGCCCAGGTAGCCATACACGCCGCCGTCACCGGCGACGCGCCAGCCGAGCGCGCCGCGCCGGACGCGCGTCACAGGGCCTTCGAAGCTACGCGGCGCCGCGGAGCGGCGGCCGATCGACACGGCTCGGTCCTCGAATGCATACGTCAGCGGCTCGCGACGACGGTAC
Source organism: uncultured Actinomycetes bacterium (assembly GCA_963734825.1). Taxonomy (GTDB): domain Bacteria; phylum Actinomycetota; class Thermoleophilia; order Gaiellales; family Gaiellaceae; genus GMQP-bins7. Next base: position 440,889 of record CAVTIQ010000008.1, read on the forward strand.
GACCACAGCATCACGGCGAGGAGAACCCCCGCGACCAGCATCACCAGGCCGACCGCCCACGTCGATCCGGCTCCGATCATGACGAGGCCCGCTATCCCGAAGACGGCAGCAAGCCCCCACACGGACGCCGTCACGATCCGCGCCATTCGATCGAGTGGTGCCGCGGGAAAGGTCGCCGTCGCGGCGTCCATCAGGTCTCCGCGGAGTCCGCGGCGACGATCACCTTCGCCGGACGGAGGACACGGTCGCCGATCCGGTACCCGCGCTGGACGACCTGGAGCACCGTGCCGGGCTCGGCGCCGTCCTGCGCCTGGGTGAGCAGGGCCTCGTGGACATGCGGGTCGAACGGCCCGTCGGCATCGATCTCGACCAGGCCCTCCTTCCGAAGCGCCTTGCGCAACGACTGCTCGACGAGCTTCACCCCGTCGACGAGAGCAGCCTCCTCGTGCTTGGCCGCGGCCTCGAGCGTCCGCTCGAGGTCGTCGAGGATCGGCAGGAGCTCTTGCACGAGCCGCTCGTGCGCGTGTGCAACGAGCCGCTCCTGATCGCGCGCGGCTCGCTTGCGGTAGTTCTCGAAGTCGGCCTGGACGCGCTGAGCGAGTGCGAGGTACTCGTCGCGCTCGGCCGTTGCGAGCGCCAGGTCCTCGGGACTCGGAGCCGGGCGTGTTGAGCCCGACTCCGCTTCGGCGTCGCTCTCGACGAACTCTTCGTGACGTGGCGAGGTCACGAGCGCTTGGCCTCTTCCTCTTCGTCGATGACCTCGTAGTCGGCATCCTCGACGACTTCCTCCTCGTCGGAGGAAGACGTGCCGCCGTTCCCGGACGGCTGGGACTGTGCCGCCGCGGTCGCCTGCGCGTAGACGGCGTCAGCGAGCGTTCGAGAGGACTCCTGGAGCGCATCCGTCTTCGCCCTGATGTCGGCGATGTCCGCGCCCTCCACCGCCTGGCGGAGCTCCATGACACGGCCTTCGATGGTCGCTGCATCTGCCTCTAGGAGCTTGTCCCGGTGCTCCGCCAGCGCACGCTCGGTCTGGTACGCGAGCTGCTCGCCGAGGTTTCTCGCGTCCGCGAGCTCGTGGAGTGAATGGGCTTCCTCGGCATGCGACTCGGCGGCCTTGATCATCCGGTCCACGTCGTCCGAGCTGAGCCCGGAACCGCCCTCGATGCGGATCTGCTGCTCGTTGCCCGTGCCCGAGGTCCTTCGCGGAGACGTTGATGATCCCGTTCGCGTCGATGTCGAACGAGACCTCGACCTGGGGCATCCCCCGCGGTGCCGGCGGGATGCCGACGAGCTGGAACTTCCCGAGGGTCTTGTTGAACGAGATCATCTCGGACTCGCCCTGGCCGACGTGGATCTCGACCGACGGCTGGTTGTCCTCCGCAGTCGTGAACACCTCGGACTTGCGAGTCGGGATGGTGGTGTTGCGCTCGATCAGCTTCGTGAAGACCCCGCCCTTGGTCTCGATCCCGAGCGAGAGCGGAGTCACGTCGAGGAGCAGGACGTCCTTGACCTCACCCTTGAGGACACCCGCCTGGATCGCTGCGCCGACGGCGACGACCTCGTCCGGGTTCACGCCCTTGTGCGGATCCTTGCCGATCAGCTCCTTGACCTTGTCCTGCACCGCCGGCATCCGGGTCATGCCTCCGACGAGAACGACGTGGTCGATGTCCGACGCGGACAGCCCGGCATCCGTGATCGCCTGCTTCGTCGGCCCGACAGTGCGCTCGAGCAGACCGTGCGCGAGCTCGTTCAGCTTCGCTCGTGTCAGCTGGAGGTCGAGGTGCTTCGGCCCCTCGGGCGTCGCGGTGATGAACGGCAGGTTGACCTGCGTCGTCATCGTGGACGACAGCTCGATCTTCGCCTTCTCGCCCGCCTCGTACAGACGCTGGAGCGCCATCGGGTCCTGGCCGAGGTCGATGCCCTGGTCCCGCTTGAACTCGGCGGTCATCCAGTCGACGATCGCCTTGTCGAAGTTGTCGCCGCCGAGGTGGTTGTCGCCGTTCGTGGCCTTCACCTCGAAGACGCCCTCGCCGAGCTCGAGCACGGACACGTCGAACGTGCCGCCGCCGAGGTCGAAGACGAGGATCGTCTGCTCCGCGCCTTCCTTGTCGAGGCCGTACGCCAGAGCGGCCGCGGTCGGCTCGTTGATGATGCGGAGGACGTTGAGGCCCGCAATCTTGCCGGCGTCCTTCGTCGCCTCGCGCTGCGCGTTGTTGAAGTAGGCGGGAACGGTCACGACCGCGTCGGTGACCGTCTCGCCGAGGTACGCCTCGGCATCCGCCTTGAGCTTCTGCAGGATCATCGCGGAGATCTCCGGCGGCGCGTACTCCTTGCCCTCCGCCTTCACGCGGACGTCCCCGTTCGGGTCGTGGGCGACCTCGTAGGGGACGATCTTCATCTCTTCCGAGACCTCCTCGAACTTGCGGCCCATGAACCGCTTGATCGAGAAGATCGTGTTCTGCGGGTTCGTGACCTGCTGCCGCTTCGCCGGTGCGCCGACGAGCCGCTGCCCGTCACGCCCGAAGGCGACGACGGACGGAGTCGTGCGTCCGCCCTCGGCGTTCGGGATGACCGTGGGCTCGGACCCTTCCAACACGGCCATGCACGAGTTGGTCGTGCCCAGGTCGATACCGATCGTTTTTGCCATCTTCTGAGTGCTCCTTCCGTCCTTGAGTCTCTTACGCTTAGATAAACCTGAGTCGCACCGTAGCAGATAAGAACGAGAGAAGGAACCGCCTCGGTACGAGCGAATCGAGAACGCTGTGACGGACTCGCCACGTTCTCTGTTCGGCGGCCGCCTTCGCTTCATGCAGCGCGCGTCCGGATCGAACCGCATCGTCCTCTATCTCGGTGGGATGACCCTCGCGCTCAGCCTCCTCGGCGGGAGCGTCATGCGCCTCCTGAACCCGGAGTCGTTCTCGTCGGAGGGGGTCGGTGTCTGGTGGGCGCTCCAGACCGTCACCACCGTCGGCTACGGAGACGTCGTGCCCGGCAACAGCTGGGGCAAGCTCGTCGGCAGCATTGTCATGATCCTCGGCGTCACCTTCCTCTCTCTCGTCACTGCGCTCGTGACTTCGGGGCTCGTGGCGGGGGAACAGCGTCGGCGCCAGAACTTGGAGGACTCCCAGCATCCTCCGGTGCACGAGTCGCTCGCGAGGATCGAGGCGCGCCTCGAGGCGATCGAGCAGAAGCTCGGCTAGCGGAACGCGCCGATCAGGATCCCGCCCGAGACGACGAGGAGAGCCCCGGCGACCAGTCGCGTACCGACGCGCTCGGATCGTCCCAGGACGATCGCGGACAAGAGCACCCCCCACAGCGACTCGGTCGCGACGAGTGGGGACACGACAGTGACGAGACCGCGGTAGTAGGCGTCGAACAGACAGACGTACGAGAGACCGAACACGACCCCGGCCGGAGCAAAAGCGCGTGCATCGCGGGCTCGCAGCGGCGCGCGTGTCGCTAACAGGAAGACGGTCATCACGAGAGCGCCCGCAGCGAGAGTCGTGCTCGCGGCGACCCCGGGAGAGATATCGGAGTCGACCGCGAGCCAGCGGACGAAGTTGTCCCGGACAGCGAAGACGATCGTCGCTGCGAGCGCGAGCACGAGCCCGACACGGCGGAAGTGTGAGGGCCGGTCTCGCTCGCTGACGAGGAAGAACCCGCCGGAGACGATCAGCAGCGCCCCGAGGACGAGCGCCGCCTCGAGCGGCTCGTCGAAGACGACGACGGCGATCGTGACGGAAAAGAGCGGAGCGGAGCCGATGACGACCGACGTGCGCGAGGCGCCGGCCTCGCGGACCCCGAGGGTGAAGAGGAACTGCGAGATGCCGGGGCTCATGAGGCCCGCGACGAGAAACGGCCAGGCTGCCGCGCCGAACCCGCCCTGAACGACGGAGAAGGGAAGCGTCACGGCGAGCGCGATGAGAACGGTGAAGAGGGAGCCGCCCTCGGCGAGCCCCCCGCGTTGGAACGCGACGCGTATGGCGACCGTAGTGGCCCCGAAGAAGAACGCCGCGGCGAGCGCAAGAGCGACGGCGTCCATACGCCGCCTAGACCCGCGCTGCCTTGCCCGTGAGCCGGCGCAACGCATCGGCTGCCGCGGGCTCGGCGAGCACGATTCCGGCGAGCATCACCAGGCACCCGAGAACGCCAACCCAGCCGAGCACCTCATCTGCGAGGAGAACCCCGAAGAGCGCGGCAAACGGCGCCTCGAGCGTGAACACGAGCGCGGCCCGAGCCGCGGTCGTCGTCGCCTGCACCCACGTCGCGATCAGGTAGCCGAGCGCGCCGGCGAATATCCCCGTGACGAGCAGGGCTCCCCAGACGGTCGAGCCATGCGGAACCTCGAGCTGGCCGGCGGCGACGGCGATCACGGTGAAGCCGACGAAACACGTCGACATCTGCAGGAACGTCAGGGCGCGCGGGTCGTACCGTGGCGCAAAGCGCTCCATCGAGGCGATCTGGAACGACTGAGCGATCGCGTTTCCGAGGACCAGGGCGTTACCGAGTGTCGAACCGCCTGGCACGCCGTTCAGCAGCAACAGGCCGACGACCGCGAAGCCGACTCCCACCCAAGCGGCGGTCGGCACGCGGGTGCCGAAGAGCCGGAACGCGATGAGCGGCGTGAAGACGACGTAGAGGCCGGTGATGAAGCCGGTGCTCGTGACGGTCGTGAGCTCGAGGCCGGCCGTCTGCAAGCCGTACGCGAGGGCGAGGAGCACCCCGACCCCAAGCCCTGCGACCACACCCTCGCGCGGCAACTCGCGCATGGACGACCAGGCGAACGGCGCGAGCACGAGCGCGGAGATCGCGAACCGGATTGCGAGGAACGCAAACAGCGGATAGAGCGCCAACGCGTTCTGCACCTGGACGAACGTGACTCCCCAGATTGCCGTGACACCGACCAGGAGCAGAATCGGGGCCGACGCACGCACGCGGGCAGGCTACGCGACCACCCTTTCTCTACGCTTGGGCTCGTGGCAGTCCTCGACACACTCGGTCGACCGCTTCGAGATCTCCGGATTTCGGTGACCGATCGCTGCAACTTCCGCTGCGTCTACTGCATGCCGAAGGAGGTCTTCGGGCGCGACTACCGCTTCATGCCTCGACGCGAGCTCCTGAGCTTCGAGGAGATCGAGCGCGTGTCCCGTGTCCTCGTCGGTCTCGGCGTACACAAGCTGCGGATCACGGGAGGCGAGCCGTTGCTCCGCCGCGATCTCGAATCGCTCGTGGAGCGCCTCGCCGCGCTCTCCTCGCGGCCGGCCTCGCAGGCGGGCGAGCTCGACGTCACCCTGACGACCAACGGCGCGCTCCTCGCGCAGAAGGCCGAGGCGCTCGCCGCAGCCGGGCTCAGCCGCATCACGGTCAGCCTCGACTCGCTCGACGACGAGGTCTTCCGGACGATGAACGACGTCGACTTCCCTGTAGCACGAGTGCTGAGCGGGATCGACGCGGCAGCCGATGCCGGGCTTCCGGTGAAGATCAACGTCGTCGTGAAGCGTGGCGTGAACGATGGTTCCGTCGTCGATATCGCCCGGCGGTTCAAGGGGACGGGGCACGCGGTGCGATTCATCGAGTTCATGGATGTCGGCGCAACGAACGGCTGGCGCCTCGACGACGTCGTCCCGGCGAACGAGATCGTCGCGACCATCGGCGCCGAGTTTCCGCTCGAGCCGGTGGACGCCGCGTATCGGGGCGAGGTCGCACAGCGCTACCGGTATCGAGACGGGGGCGGCGAGATCGGCGTGATCGCGTCCGTGACGCAGCCGTTCTGCGGCGACTGCACACGCGCGCGGCTCTCCGCGGACGGGAAGCTCTACACCTGCCTGTTCGCGGTGCGCGGGCACGATCTGCGCACCGTGCTCCGTTCTGGAGCGACCGACGCCGAGGTCGACGAAACGATCCGCGCCGTCTGGGAGCGCCGAGCCGACCGCTATTCCGATCTGCGCACCGAGGCGACCTCGAGCCTCCGCAAGGTCGAGATGTCCTACATCGGCGGATAGCGCCGGTCGGGGGGTCCCGGCGCTACGACGGGCAGCCGCCCTGCTTGTGGTACTTGTCGTCCAGATCCGGATAGATCTCGGTCCGATAGAGCGCCGCAAGTTCGATCGCCGTGGAACCGCTGACACCGAAGCGCCGCGCGAAGGTAGGGAGCGCATGTATCGCACGACACTCGACCGTTGCCTCGTCGGCTTCGGTATCGAGGAAGTGTTGGATCTCGTGCGCAAGCGTCTCGAGCGCATCCGCCGCCTGGATTCGATCGTCCCGACTCCATCGGTCCACGTCACCGGCCTCGACTCGCGACATCGTGTTGCAGAAGTCGAGAACGATGTGGATGCGTTCGTCGGTGTTGTCAGAGAAGCCCACGAGGTCATCCGCATCTGTGCTCTCGCCGTTCCAGGCGTCGTCCTCGGCGACGACACGGCGCCAATCGTCGTCACTCCAGCAGCGGACTTCCACCGGATCGTCGATCGACTCGCTTGCACGCTCGGAGAGCCGGATATCGGCCCGGCTCTCCTCGGTGACCTCTGTTCCGAACCCGAGCGGCTGCTCGTCGCGGAAGTACGGCAGTAGGAGGTCGTCCGCCTCCCAGACCAGATCGCGTGCTCGCCGCAGCATCCCTCGGCGAGCGAGGAGCGGGCAGATCGTGTGCGCGACATCAGCGGCCGCCTCGAGGCGCTCCGTTGGCGCAGACCCGACTGTCTCGAGGTGGTCCCGGCACGACTTGACGGCTTGAGCCCCCGACTTCGATCCGGCGTCGTCGTCGTAGAACTCGAGCGTCCAGTCCCCGTACGCGCGGATCCAGCCGAGCTCGGCTGCAGTCAGCCGTGAGGTGTCCCGTTGGACCGCCGACGTGTCATCGCCGCAGCCGACCGCCGCGCCCGCGACGGCGACAACAACCACGAGCGACAGCACACGGCGCATTCGGTGCGTTCCTACACCCTCGTTCCGCAAAGCACAAGCCACGAGACCCGTCGCCGCTGAGTCGGCTATGCGGTCGGCTCGGAGGCCGCCGGCATCGCGACCGTCCTACGCCGAAGCAGTCCTCGGCCCGGCTCGAGCGTCGAGGCAGTCGAGCGGACGATCAGGGCCACCGACGCGACGACCGCGGCGCCCGCGATCGCCATCTGGAGAGTGATCTCCTCGCCGAGGAGCGCCCACGCGAGGATGACCGCTACGACGGGGTTGACGTACGCATACGTCGCGACCAGCGACGTCGGCGCCGAGCGCAGCAGCCAGACGTACGTCGTGAAGCCGACGAGACTTCCGACGACGACGAGGTACGCGAGCGCAAGGAGCGAGTCACGCGACCAGTCGGTCTCTCCGAGCTCTCCCGCGACCGTGGACGTCACGAGCAGAAGCGCGCCGCCGCAGACCGACGCGAGCCCGGCGGAGACGAGCGGACGCCTCGGGAGCGGGGCGCCGCGCGAGTAGAGAGAGCCGGCGGCCCAGCACATCGCGGAGAGGACGATCGCGAGTGCAGCGAGACGATCGATGGACCCTTCTCCAAACGGATCGAAGAGGAACGCCAGCCCAATGAAGCCCACTGCGAACCCGACGTACGCCGACCGCGGGAGTCGGCGACCGAAGGCAATCCGGTCGATGAGCGCCATCCAGATCGGGATGCTCCCGACGAGCAGCGCGGCGACCCCGGCCGGGACGGTCTGCTGAGCCCACGCCAGGACGCCATGCCCGGTCACGAACAACAACCCGCCGAAGACCAGGGCGGCGCCGACCTGCCTCCCGCCGATGCGATCCCCGTTGCGGTCACCTCGAGGCAACGCGAACGCGAGCAGGATGGTTCCCGCAATCAGATGACGGACCGACATCGCAAGGAGCGGTGGCTGATCCCGGACGACGATCGCGAGCGCGATGAACGTCGAGCCCCAGACGAGGTAGAGCGTTCCGAGGGCAAGCCAGACTCGCGCGCCGTGTCGCGCAACCATCCGCCCAGCATGGCGGCTTCGAGGCCGTCACCTCAAGTCCACTTCAGGCGGGGCTCGATCAGTCCGTGTGATGGCGGTTGTCGCCCGAACGCCCATGAGCTCACAGCTTTCTGGCAGCGACGGCCGGGGGCGTTAGAATCGAGCTCGCCGTGTCGACCGTCGTTGCCGAAAGACCGAGTCGCCTACCACGCGGGGTCGCGCACCTCTGTCTCCAGTTCGCCATCTGGATCGGCTTCTACGTCGCCTACAACATCACGCGGGGATTCGCGGACAGGAACGTAGCGACCGCATTTCAGAACGGCGAATGGATCGTGCGAAACGAGAAAGGCGCGGGGGCCCTCTTCGAGCCCGCCCTCCAGCGCGTGGTCGACACGTCGTCCCTTCTCGTCTGGCTGACGTCGTACACGTACTGGCTCTCGCAGTTCGCAATCGTCGGGATCGCGCTCCTGTGGGTCTACTTCAGGCACCACGATCGGTTCGCGGGCTTCCGCAACTGGCTGATCGGCGCAAATCTCGTGGGCCTGGTCTGCTACGTGCTCGTCCCGACGGCGCCACCTCGGATGTTCCCCGAGTGGGGCTTCACCGACACGCTCGCACAGTACTCCTCGGTGAATCACGAGAGCGGCCCGCTGCCCGTCCTCGCCAATCCGTACGCGGCGATGCCAAGCCTGCACGCGATGGACGCGTTCATCGTGGGCGTCGTCATGTTCAGCGTCTGCCGTAGTCGCGCCGCCAAGGCGATCTGGGCCGCCTGGCCCGCCTGGGTCGCGTTCGCGGTGATGTCGACCGGCAACCACTACTGGCTCGACGTCGCCGCCGGGCTCGCCATCGCGGTTCTCACGGGTCTTGCCTTGCGGCACGTTCGCACGCTGCGCGCTCCGAAGCGCGCATGAGCGAAGAGGAGCGGCCGCCCGCGAGCGAGCAGCCTGCAGCCCGCGTCAGTCAGCTGGACCGGGTCAAGCAGGAGTACACGCAGGCGGCGCGGGAGATCCTCGCCCGCTCCATGCGCGGCGTGGCACGGACGAAGCTCACGCCGGACATGCTGACCCTCGCCGGCGTCTCGCTGTGCCTCGCGGGAGCCGTCCTCGTCGGCTTCGAGGACCGGAACGAGAAGCTCTTCTTCTGGCTGGGCGCAGTGCTCTTCATCGTCGGCTCGATCGCGGACATCCTCGACGGGGCCCTCGCCCGCGCGGCCAGCAAGGGGACGGTCTTCGGGGCGTTCCTCGACTCGACCTTCGACCGCCTGGGCGAGGCAGCGATGCTCGCCGCCATCGGGCTCGTCTTCATGCGCGAGAGCAACGAGGTTGCGCTCGTCGCCGCGTTCGCGGCCGTTATCGGCTCCTTCCTCGTCAGCTACACACGTGCGAAGGCGGAGGCGCTCGGACTGCGCGGTGATGTCGGCTTCGGCTCACGCGTCGAGCGCGTCGTCATCATCTCGGCCGGGCTCTTCCTCGCGCCGTGGGGCTGGCTGCAATGGCCGATCTACCTCCTGGCCGCAATGGCCTGGCTGACAGTCGTCCAGCGCATGCTCTTCGTGCGCAGGCAGCTCCGGGAGCTCGCCGAAGCCTGACGTACCTCGCGTGGCTCGCCGGGACGCGGGTCCGAGGCCACCGATCTCAGGGGATCTCCGCGTTGTGCGGAGCGTTGCGGTCAGCTGTCCTCGGTGCGAGGATTCATGGCACGCCAGGGAGGGACGTCGCATGACGAGAGCACGCGCAGCCACCGTTCTGCTCATCTGGGACGCTGCGCGCGTTCCCACTTCGTGGCCGGGCGACCTCCCGACTGCGCGCGCACAGAAGGCAGAGCCCCGTTGCCGATGAGACCTGAGATCGTCGGCCGCGACACCGAGCTCACCGCACTCGAGGCGTGGCTCGATGCGCCGTCGACGTCTGTCCTGGTGCTGGAAGGGGAGGCGGGGATCGGAAAGACAACGCTCTGGCGCGCCGCGGTGGAGCACGCATCCGAGCTGGGCCTCCACGTCCTCGCGACCGTGGCCAGCGAGTCCGAGTCGCGCCTCTCCTACGCGGGTCTCGCGGACATCCTGGGCCCGATCGCGGAGGATGTACTCGACCAGCTGCCCGGACCGCAGCGACGCGCGGTCGAGGTCGCACTCCTGCTTCGCCAGCCGGGCGGAAAGCCGCCGGACGAGCGAGCCGTCGCCGTCGCGACCCTCGCCACGCTCAGAGCAACCCGCGGCGTGACGGTCGTCGCGATCGACGATGCGCACTGGCTCGATCGATCGACGTCTGGTGCGCTCGCGTTCGCGTTTCGCCGACTGGTTCTTGAAGAAGGCATTCGTATGATCCTCACGCGCCGCACCGGCATGTCCGGCGGTCTTGTGCCGCAACCCGAAGCGGAACGCCTCGAGGTCAGCTCGTTGAGCGTCGGCGCGATCCATCGGATCGTCACGCAGCAGCTCGGCTCCGCCTTGCCGCGTCCGTGGCTCGTGCGCGTGCATGCCGCCTCGGGCGGCAATCCGCTCTACGCCGTCGAGCTCGCGCGAACGGAACTCACGGAGGATCGCCGCACGGCGCAGGGACGCACTCCGACGCTGGTCGAGCTCGCGCAGCACCGGCTGAATTCCGTGCCCGAGTCGACTCGCGATGCACTTCTGCTCGTCGCCGCCGAGCCACAACCGAGCGTGGCCGTGCTGTCGGCCGCACTCGGCAGCGACGCGCTCGAGACCCTCGTCCCCGCGTTCGAGGTGGGACTGGTCGAGCTCGACGGCCGACAGATCCGGTTCTCGCACCCCGTGCTGGCCTCCGCGATACACGCCGAGGCCCCGGCGCATGTCCGTCGGCACGCTCACGCCCGCCTGGCCGTAGCCACTACGTCGATCGAGGAGCGCGGCCACCACCTCGCGCTCGCCACGGTCGAACCGGATGCCGACGTGGCGGCCGCGGTGGAACATGCCGCAGAGTCCGCGCGCGCGAGAGGCGCTCGGGCGGAGGCCGCGGAGCTCTTCAAACGCGCGGCGGAGCTGACGCCCGACGAGGACGGCAGGAGTCGCGGCCGGCGGCTCGTGGTCGCGGCAGACACCTACTTCGAGGCGGGCGGCGCCCAGCAGGCACATCTGCTTCTCGACGAGGCGGCGACGCTCGACGGCCCGTCACGACCCGAGGCGCTGTGGAGACTCGGCCGAATCCTCGACGAGACCGAGGGCTTCGTGCGCTCGCGCGCGCAGTGGGAGGAGGCCCTGGCAACGGACGATCTCGCCCTCGTCGTCAATGTCAGGCGCTCGATGGCACTCGCCGCGCTCTTCGTCGACGGCGACATCGCCCTCGGTGACGCCCTCGCCGGAGTGGAGGCCGCGGAGCGACTCGACGACCCGAGGATGCTCGCGCTGGCACTCGCGATGGAGGCATATGTCCGTGGCGTGCTCGGTGACGCCGGTTATCGAGCGCCGCTCGTACGCGGTCTCGCCCTCGAGGACGACAGCGTTCTCGAGGAGCTCCACAGTCCGAGCGCGGTGGCCGCCGATCTCGGGCGCCTATCGCTCGACCTGCAGGCGTCCAGGCGCGGATACGAGGCCGTGCTCCATCGTGCAGAAGAGGTCGGAGATGCCCGAATGGAGACCTGGTGCGTCTACGGGCTCGGCATGGTGGAGGCCCTCGCCGGGAACTGGCACCGCGCGTCGGAGCTCGCGGCGAGAGCGACCGAGCTCTCCGAGCAGGTGAGCCTCCTCGGCCTCCCGGCGGTCCGCCTTGCCGCGCTGGTCGCAGCGTGTAAGGCCGACGTGGACCACTGCCGCGACCTCCTCGAGGCATGCGACACGACCGCCCGCAAGATGGGCGACAGGATGAACCTGCTCGGCACGCTTGCGATCGACGGGTTCCTGCAGCTCTCGCTCGGCGCCCACGCCGCTGCCGTCGAGTCGCTGACCGAGGCGTGGACGATCCAGACCGAGCTCGGCATCCGCGAGCCGGGCGTGACGCGCTTCCTGGTCGACCTGGCCGAGGCGCTGGCTGCCGAGGGGCGGGCGGACGACGCGGAGCGCGCGGCGGCCGTCTTCTCGGAGCAGGCGGACGAACTACAGCGCGACTGGGCACGCCCGCTGGTGGCGCGCGCCGAGGGGGAGGTACTGCTGGCTCGTGGAGAGATCGACCCCGCTCTCGCTCGGCTCGAGGCCGCCGTCGCGGACGAGGCGCTTCTCCCGCTTCCGCTGGAGCGGGGCCGTGCGCTTCTCGTCCTTGGGTCCGCACAGCGTCGCGCGCGCCATCGCAGTGCGTCGAGGGAGACGCTGACCTCCGCGCTCGCAATCTTCGAGGAGCTGGGCGCCGGGCTCTGGGCCGAGAAGACGCGTGCCGAGCTCAGCAGGATTGGTGGGCGGTCGAGGTCAACGGGAGAGCTGACGCCGAACGAGGAGCGGGTAGCGGAGCTCGTCGCGGAGGGCAAGAGCAACAAGGAGGTCGCCGCCGAGCTCGTCGTGTCGGTGCACACCGTCGAAGCCGCGCTCACGTCGATCTACCGCAAGATCGACGTCCGCTCCCGCACCGAGATGGCCGCGAAGCTCGCCCAGCACGTCTGAGCAAACACTAGGGGTTTCCGGGTTTCGGCCAAACACAGGTGGTACTACGGTTTCCGGGCGAAGCCATCGCTGCCACCCTGGGGAGCACGGAAAGGAGATGCCGTGAACCCCCACCCCAGACGGACACCCTTGCGCCTCGGCATCACAGCGATCGTCGTAATCGTCGCGAGCGCCCTTGTGCTGCCGGCGGCCGCCGGCAACGTAAAAGGTCCGCCGTTCAAGTACGTCTTCAAGGTTACGGCCCTCGACGTGGACGGGACCTACACGGCGCACGGCTCGACGGCGAGTTCGCACCTGCACCTCGACGGGTCATCGAAGAAGAAGTGGATCAGCTGGTTCGGGCCGAAGCCGACGCTGGGGCCGGGAACGCTAATCTCGACGGCCGCCCTCTATCTCACTGGTCAGGCCTCGTATTCGAGCCCCGACCAGAGTTGCGCCTCGAAGTTCACGTACAAGTCCTCGCGCTCGCATCCAGTGAGGGCCGTATTCGTGCTCGACACCTTCACGTTCAAGGATCTGCGCATCCGCGTGGACGTCGAGAAGTTCCCGATCGCGCGAGCGCTGCCGGGACAGGACAGCGGAGGCGCGTTCTCCAGTACCGGGGATCGCTGTGGCAAGGCGGAAGTCCGCTGGTTCGACACGGCGCACGCGATCGTCCCCGCGTCCGTACTGACGAACGCGCAGTTCGCCGTCGTCGCCAGCCGTCACGAAACGTTCGAGGACGACGGCGAGGCGATCGACTGGACGATGAAACTGACGGTGAAGCGGCTGCGCTATCACCTCATCAACTGCGCCACGGAGTCGGGGTGCTGACATGAGGAGCCGCCGGGCTGGCTACATCGCGGTGATGGTGCTCATCGGCGCCGTCGTCGGGAGCGCACCGGCAGCGACGTCGAAATCGCCGTGGCAGCTCTTCCCGAGAACGAAGGTGCCTGCGGGCAATGCCGTCCTCGTCCCCACGTGGGCCGCGAACCGGGTCTGGGTCCTCGCATCGTGGGGGGACGGCGGGACGCTCGCGAGCGCCCGCATCTCGGGGAGAACGCTTGCCAGCTTCACAGCGGGACGACTGTCGGCAGGGGATGTGAGCGGAGTCCTCTCCACGGGCGATCCGTTCGTCGACGGTCGGCTCGTCGTGAGGAAGGGCGAGGGCAGGCCGGATGACGCCGTGGCCACCGCCCCACTCCTCGCTGACGGGCGGCTCGGGGCCTCCGAAGTCGTCCCGGACGACCTGGCAGCGCGGGCGAAGGAGGCCGTGCCCCAGGTCGAGGAAGTTGCGATCTACGACGGCCTGCGCGTCGGAGGCCGGATCGTCTGGGCGCTCGCAGGCTTTCCTCCGGCGCGTGGCACCGGCGATTCCAGGAACTTCTTCCTGGCGTGCTGCAGCGAGAGCGGTGCGGCCACTGACCTCACGCGCTTCAAGGATCTCCGGACCTATCTGCTCTTTCCTCGAAGCGGCAGGGACGCGCGCGGACGGCTCTGGCTCTCCTGGCTCGACACCCGCGATTACCCGAGAGCGGTCCGAGGAGTCCCCCGCATCCTCGAACTCGACCCGTCCACGCTCGCGCCCCGCTCGAAGGCGGTCGCGGCTCCCGGCGTCAACGCGGTCAAGGTCGAGCTTGCTTGCGCCGCATCGTGCCGAGTCGTCGCGCAGACCGGCAGCGGGGACATCGTCTCGTGGGCCCCGGGAGAAAGGTCACCGACTCGCGTCGCAAGCCATGCCAAGCACCCCTACGTCAAGCTCGCGACGGCGCCAGCGTGGCTCATCGCCGCGTCGTATCGGTCCGGCGACCTCGTCGTCGCCTACCACGTGAGCACGTTCTCGCAAAAAGGGTCTCAGGACGAGATCCGAGTCGCGCGCGGCAATGCCCGCGGTGCCCGAGCGCGGGTGGTGGGAGCCATCCCTGTCCTGGACCGATGGCCGCCCGGTGATCCCCGTCAACGCTTCGCCAGTCCTTTCCCGATCTACGGGGCGTTCGCGCCGAGCGGACTCTTCGTCGCGACCAGCTTCCAGTACACGCCCGGGCCGCTCGTCCCCTCGCCGGTCGTCGGCTCCTTCATTCCGCTCAGCCCATGAACCCGATCGACACCCCACGGCGCTCTCTACGGCAGCGAAGGCAGATGATGGTCGCGGCATTGATCGCCGTGGCTGCCACGATCGGGGCCGGGGTCGCAGGTGGCACAACGGGAGCCGCGACGTCCGCCACGGCGAAGCCGAGGTGGCTGACCGTCTCGGGGTTCTGGGACGGCGTCACGGGGCCGGAGGTGGTCGACTCGGCATCCGGTCGCGGCTGGATGGGGTTCATCAGCCAACCGCGATCCACGTTCGGCAGCGTCGGTCGGGCCCGAGGCAGGTTGTCCTTCGCCAGGACGTCGTTGGCCGCGTGGGCGCCGATGTTCGTCGTCGGCTCGCAGCTCGCGTACCACTTGCCGGACGTGTCTGGAACGCCGGGCGAGCTCCGGGCCGTGCCGCTGCTCGCGAACGGCAAGGTCGGGACGCCGAGCGCCCTCCAAGATGATCCGGAGAAGATCCCGCCGCAGGAGCTCAGCCCGGTCGTCGTCGCAGGCATTCCGGTGGGTGGTCGGAGCGTCTGGGCGCTGACGGGCAATAGGTCGACGACCAGGTCCTACCTGTGGGCCTGCTGCTCGACCACGGGCGAGCTTTCAAGCCTCACGCAGTTGATCCCCCAAGGGGGACGTACGATGGCTTGGCAGCTCGGCCTGGACGCCAAAGGGCGGCTCTGGCTCGCGTGGCTCGAGAGGGGCCGTACCGCGGTCCTCGGCTCGGTGAAGATCGTCGAGCTCGACCCGGCCACGCTCGCCCCACGCACCGCCAAGCCGCTCTCGTTCCCTGACGGTGGCACGTCGACGGGGTTCGTGCTCACCTGCGGGACCCTCTGCCGGCTCGTCGCAAGCCAGCTCGAAGGGCAGATCCTCACATGGTCACCCGGTGAACGCTCGCCGATCACGATGGCCAAGGGAACGCGCGACCGGCCGGCGGCGCTGCTCGCCGCCTCGGACCGCTCCGGTCACCTCGCCGCGGCCTTCTCTCGCAGCCCTGACCCCACCAAGGCCCCGTTGCACGAGATCGCGGTTGTCGTCGGCGACGCCCGCGGTGCGCACGCTCGCCGCACGAGCGCGGTCGCTCTCCCCGACGCCGTTGGCCCGTCCTCTGACCTGTATCTGAACGCCTACGCGACCTTCGCGCCCGGCGGCCTCGTGTACTTCGCGTTCTACTACCCGGGCGGCACGAAGACCCGTGTCCTCGTAGGCGTTCTTCCTATCGCCGGTTAGGCGCCGCCTGTGGTCCAAGACGACACCTCGTGCAGCTGAGGTTCCGCGGACTGTGGCATGAGCGAGCTCCTGGACGAGCTCGATGCCGCGGTCGCGTGCGATTCGGGTGTCGGCTGCACGCTCGTGTCAGCTGCCTTGCCCGCCCTGTGGCCGCGACTTGCGCGTGTGGGTCAGACGTGGGCGGGCGCGTTCGTTCACCCGTCATGAGCCGGGCGGCGGCAAAGACTAGGGATTTCCGGGGTTCCGGCCGAGACGCGAGCTGTCACGATCGAGGAGTGGAGGAGGAGCCGGTCTGAGCGAGTTCCTCGACGAGCTGGCGCGCGCGATGGCGAAGCCGATGCCACGCTCTCGCGCAATTCGCGTGCTCGGCGTGGCGGTGGCTGCGACCGCAATACCTCTCCTGCGACCGAGACCGGCGGCCGCCCTGTCCTCGAGCAAGCTCTCGACATCCTGTCACCGGGCGAAGGGGGTATGCGACCGCCAGAAATTGGACCTCTGCAAGTGCCACGAGCGGAGCGCCAACCTCCAGCCCCCCGAGACGACGATCTGCAACTTCGTCTGCTGTGATTTCGAGCTCTACAAGTGCACCTGTCCGCCCGGCGCGGCCGTCTGTGTGCCCAAGCCGTGCGCGAGGCCCTGCGGAAGCGAGTGTTGCAAGCGTGGTGAGTTCTGCGCCCACCCACCCACGGGGCTCTGCTGCAAACAGGGCGAGGAGAGATGCGCCGACCTGTGCTGCGCGCCCAACGAGGAGTGTGTCCGGTCGATCAGACCGGCGATCGCGGTCTGCGTCCCCCGTTGCCCGCAGGGCCGCGCGCGCTGCGGCAAGGACAAGTGCTGTCCGAAGAACTGGCGCTGCGTGAACCCGTCGACGGGGCTGTGCGAGCGCTGCGGGCCGAACGAGGAGGAGTGCGACCGCAAGTGCTGCGACAAGCGGACGACCCGCTGTTGCGGCAAGGCCGGCTGCTGCCCGAAGAACCGCTCCTGCTGCGTCACGGAGAAGGCACAGGTGTGCTGTCCTCCGCGCACGAAATGCGCGGTCCCGATCCTCGCCGGGAACATCGGGGTCAAGCGCGGGACCGCCGCGATCTGCTGCCCGCAGGAGCGCCTGAACAACAATCCGAAGCTCTGCTGCCCGCCTGGAATGGTCGCGCTCAACAGCCCGGGCTTCCGCACCCCGCCGCCGGGCGTCCCTCCGGACTGCTGTCCGCGCAGCCAGATCTGCCGGTCCGGTGGACGCGCGTTCTGTGCGAATCTGCAATCCGACCCGGCGAACTGCGGGTCGTGCGGAAACGTCTGCGACTCGGGCATCTGCAGCGGAGGCATCTGCGCGCTCTAGGTCGGGTGCAGAGTCAAAGCTAGGGAGTCCCGTTTCCGTTCCGCCGCCCACCCGAAGGGCAACTCTGCGTCAACGGCGAGCTCAGGAATGTCTGAGGAAGCTCGAGTTCGGCCCGACGCTGGGTACTCGCCTCGCAAACACTAGGGATTTCCAGGTTTCCGTTGGGGAGCGACGCTGCGACGATCGCAGCGTGCAGGAGGCCTCGAGATAGGCGAGTTCTTCGATGAGCTCGCGCGCTCGATGGCGCAGCAGCCACTCCCGCGACGGCGCGCCGTCCAGTTGCTCGGGGGCGCGCTCGCCGTGGCGGCCGTGCCGGCGCTCCACCCGCGCTCGGCGAAGGGTGCAATACAGCTCGGCACTGCGGCGTGCGGCGCACCCTGCCCGCCCTGCGGCGGCAGCACGTACCACTGCTGCATCCCGATCAGGGGAAACGACGGCAAGACGCGCTGCAAGGGCCACGGCTGCTGCCCGACCGGGGGCGATGGCTACACGCCGTACCACCTCTGCTGCAAGACGAAGTCGACCACCGTTTGCTGCAACTCGGACACGCACACGTGCGGTCCGCCGGGAATCAATGACACGGCGACCTGCAAGTGCAAGAAGCCATGTGGTGCCGGTTGCTGTCGATCAGGTGAGACCTGCTCGAAGGGACGGTGCATATGCAAGAAAGCGCAGAAGTGTGGGGCATCGTGCTGCGGGACGAACGAGATCTGCATGAAGCCCGTATCCCGCTCCGTCTCCTCGAACTCCTCTCGAAGCGTGATCGGCCCGCCCACCTGTTGCTCGAAGTCTCGGTTGCTCGCGAAAAACTACTGCTGCCCGCCGGGGAACGTCCTCACGAGGACCGGGACGCACAACACCAGAGGGTGCTGCCCCGCCAACGACCCCAACTGCTGCCCGCTCGGCTGTCGCAAGGGTGACATCTGCATCAACGGTCGCTGCGAGGACGGGTAGTGGTCACCGCCCTCGCAATTGCCGCCCGTATCGTCCTTGGAGTGGTCTTCGCGGTGGCCGCCATCGCAAAGCTCCGCGATCGAGAGGGAACCCGTACGGCCGTCGTCGACTTCGGGGTGCCCAGGAGGCTCGCGGGCGCAGTGGCGACTGCGCTTCCACTCGCAGAGCTCGCGGTCGCGTGCCTCCTCCTCCCGGCGCAGACCGCAGCGTACGGAGCGGTCGGTGCCTTCGTCCTGCTCGGGATCTTCAGCGCAGCTATCGCGTGGAACCTCGCACGGGGCCGCACGCCCGACTGCCACTGCTTCGGTCAGTTGCACTCCGCCCCCGCGGGCTGGAGGACGCTCGCTCGCAACGGCGTCCTGGCGGGGATCGCAGTCTTCGCGCTCTTCGGCGTGATCGCGGAACCAGACGCGAGCGCGATCGCGTGGACCGCCAGGCTCGACGGCAGCGAGCTCATCGCGTTCGTCGTCGCCGTCGCCGCAGTCGCGCTGCTCGCCGCGGGCGGATTCGCGTTCCTGTCGCTCATACGCTCGTACGGGAGCGTCCTGGTGCGACTCGACCGCGTCGAAGCGGCGTTGGCCGAGGCCGGCATCGAGCTCGAAGAGGAGCAGATGCCCGAGGTCGGCCTCGAACCGGGCACGCCGGCACCACAGTTCAGCGTGACCTCGATCTCTGCGGGGATCACTGGGGGGAAGGTCACGCTGGACTCACTGACGGCTACCGGCGTCCCGGCTCTCCTGCTCTTCACGAGCCCACATTGCAAGCCCTGCTCGGCATTGCTGCCGACCGCGGCCGAATGGCAACACACGTACGCCGACGACCTGACGATCGCCTTCGTGAGCGACGGCTCGCTCGAAGAGGTCCGCGCGGAGGCCGAGGAGTTCGAGCTCGATCGCGTCCTGCTGGACGACGACCGGCTCGTCTCCGACGCCTACCGGGCGAGCGGGACGCCGGCGGCCGTGCTCGTCGCACCGGACGGGACGATCGCGAGCTGGGTCGCATCGGGAGGGAACTGGATCGAGCGGCTCGTCCGCGACGCCACTGCGGGAGGAAGCGGAGAAGAGCAGGGGCTTCCACTCGGGACGGAAGCTCCTGCCCTCGAACTGCCTTCGCTCGACGGCGAACGCGTGTCACTCACAGATCTGCGCGGGCGCGACGCGCTCCTCCTCTTCTGGAATCCCGAGTGCGGGTTCTGTCGAGAGATGCACGACAGCGTCATCGAGTGGGAGAAGTCGGCCAACGGCGTCACGCCGCAGCTCGTGATCGTGTCGTCGGGAGACGTCGAGAGCACACGCGCAGAAGGGTTCGCGTCACGCGTCCTCCTCGACGAGGACTTCGAGGCGGGTCCGGCGTTCCATGCGAACGGCACCCCCATGGCGGTGCTTCTCGACGCCGACGGTCGAGTCGCGTCGGAGGTCGCAGCCGGCGCCGAGGACGTGCTGTCCCTCGCAAACGGCCATGCGTAGTCGTGCGTGGCCGATCTGCCGCACGCGAGTCGCTCTGGCCGTGGCACTGGCCGCAGTCGTCGTCCTCCTGGCCGGTGTAGCCGGTCAGCCCGCGACGGCCGAGCCCACCGGGATCGCGCCCTTCACCTACCAGTTTCGAGTCGTCGGCTTCTCGATGACGGCAACTCTGACCTACGCGAAGACGTCCGCGACGATCCGGTACCGACTCCTGAAGCCGTCGGTTGCAAAGTCGCTCTACTACCTCGGGCCGCATCCGACGAACCCTCAGGCCGCGTGGAAAGGGACGTTTGCCGGCCCCGTCGTCGATGTCGTCGGCGAGGCGACCTATACGAGCCCCGACCCCAGCTGCACCGGCAAGAAGATCCAGTACAAGCCGGCCGGGAACAAGATCGTGCAGGTGTTCGTGAGCCTCAAGCCACCGCGCGGGGAGCTGCGCCAGGTCTCGGCAGGCGTCGGTCGGATCCCGCTCGCCGAGCCACACCCGGGCCAGGACGGTAGCCAGCCCAGCTACAGCACCACACCACTCCCGAAGTGCGGGGAGCCGGCCATGGGCGGCTGGTACCAGGACGAGATCGCGTACGCGCCCGCACGGCTCCTGTCCAGGCCGCGAGCGACGATCACGGGGCATCACGAGGAGAGGTTCACCGACCCCGGTATCGAGTCGATCGAGTGGGATCTGAAGGTGACGCTGCAGCGGCTGAGTTATCGCGCGATCAACTGCGCGACGCATCCCGGCTGCTGACGAGCGTGCCGGCATACGTCTTCCCCGAGTGCTGCGCTGCCCGCTCCGTCACAATTTTGCAGGACCCCGATCCTGGCCGGAAACATCGGCACATTGCCGGGAGCGCGACCGATCTGCTGTCCGCCCGAACGGGTCAACAGCAGTCCGGATCTCTGTTGCCCCGCCGGGACGGTGGCACGCAACACGCGGAGCTTCCGCATCCCGCCGCCCGATGGTACTCCGGACTGCTACCCGCGCGGCCTGGTTTGTCAGTCCAGCTCGGGCCGCATCTGCGCGGATTTGCAATCCGACCCGAGGAACTGCGGACGTTGCGGGAACGTATGCGAGTCGGGTGTCTGCAGTCGAGGCGTCTGCACGCTCGCAGAGGACGCGTCGCACGCCGCGCTTCGGTCAGAAATTCGTCCAAACACTAGGGATTTCCAGGTTTCGGGTGCGTTCGCGTCCTGCAACTCTCGGTGAGTGCCGAGCTACCTCGTCGAGTCGTACGCTGCGTCGCCGAGCGCCGTGGACGATGCGCGTGAGCGCGCCCGGCGCGCAGCCGAGCTCGGAGTGGGCGTCCGCTACGTGAGGACGACCTTCCTCCCGGACGACGAGACGATCCTCCACCTCTTCGAGGCGCCGTCCGCTGCAGTGCTCGACGAGGCGGGACGGCGTGTGGAACTTCCGTTCGAGCGAATCGTGGAGGCGGTCGAGGGAGCCGCCGACTCACCGAAGGAGGAGACATGAGAAGGAGAGATCTCGTCGTAGCGCTGGTAACTGCCGCGGCCTGCACCGTCGTGCTGGGCGGCGTCGCGTGGGCTGCGATTCCAGGCCCCGACGGACTGATCCAGGGTTGCTACGACAACGGCGGAAACGTGAAAGTCGTGGCTGCCCTTCCCTGCCCGAGGGGCTACACGCCCTTCTCCTGGAACGCCCAGGGCCCGCAGGGGATCCAGGGCCCGCAGGGGATTCAGGGACCGCAGGGCATACCGGGCACGAACGGGGTCGACGGCTCGGACGGGGAGGACGGGGAAGACGGGACGGGCCCTACGGTGGCGCAACTGGCTACGGGTGATGCGACCTGCCCTGCGGGCGGCGCGGCGATAACCGACGCAGCTGGCTCCACGGCGTACGTCTGCAGCGGACAGAACGGCGAGGACGGAGCGGACGGTGAGCCGTTCGCAGGGACGTTCACGAGCCCGAACGGCCAGTACTCGATCAGCGTGACGGATGCGGGCATCACGCTCGCGCGGGCGGGCGGCAGCGTGATCCAGCTCTCGGGCAACGACATTCTCGCGCAGAGCGCAGGTGCCTACTCGACGGTTGCCGGCTCCAGCCTGTCGCTCGCAAGCGGCTCCGGCTTCGACGTGACGAGCGGGGGAGACATGACGGCGTCGATCGCGGGCAACCTGGAGGCGACGATCGCGAGCAACCTGCAGGCGACGATCGGGAGCAATCTCGTGACCTCGATCGGTCGGGACGCGATCGCAACGATCGCCCGCGACCTGGCGGTGCAGATCTCCAGGGACGCGACGGTGGGGGTCGCCGCCGACTTCATGGTGCACGGAGGCATCGTGAACGTGAACGGCGGCACGACCTGCCCAGCAGCCGCACGGAGAGGCGACTCGGTCAACCTCACGACCGGCTCGATCCTCACCGGCTCGGCCACGGTCTGCATCGGCTGAACCGATGCGCAGAGCAGGGTCGCGAAGCCGAGCTCGCGACCCTGCTCAGGTGCGCACCTTGCGGATAGTCGTGCGCAGATCGCGGCAACCAGAGCACGTTCACGTTGAAGACCACGGTGTACGCGGTTGTGTCAACAGTGCGAAGCAGGTAAGCTGCTAGCACTTTGACTGCTAGCAATTCTGAGAAGAGAGCGGGCATCCTGGTCAGGATGCCCGCTCCACTGAAAGAGGCACTCGTCCGCGAGACTGCGCGCCGGGGCTCCAACGTCAACGACGTCGCCGCCGGCATCCTCGCCGACGAGTTCGGCGTCGACTACGCCCCGAGCGGTCGACGCCGCAAAGTGCTAGCAGGTTCCAGCCCCGTCCTTCTCCTCCGGGTACCGCAGGAGCTGAAGGACGAGATCCACGCAGAGGCGTCGCGGCGCGACACCAACGCGAACGACGTCATCCTCGCCGCGCTCGCTGATGGGCTCGGCATCCCATCCCAGCCAAGAACAGCAGAGCGCAGACGAAAGGAAGTCATGGCTACAACGAACGGCTCGAAGAACGGCGCGCGCTCGACGGACAAGGTGCGCGTCGCACTCATCGGCGTGGGGAACTGCGCCAACTCGCTCCTGCAGGGAGTCGAGTACTACAAGGATGCGAAGGCGGAGGACTCCGTGCCCGGGCTCATGCACGTCGACCTCGGCGGCTACCACATCTCGGACATCGAGTTCACGGCCGCGTTCGACGTCGTGAAGGGCAAGGTCGGAGTCGACCTCGCCGACGCCATCTGGGCGCACCCGAACGACACGATCAAGTTCTCGGACGTGCCGAAGACCGGCGTCAAGGTCGCCCGCGGCATGACCCATGACGGGATCGGCAAGTACCTCTCGCAGGTCGTCGAGAAGGAGCCCGGGAAGACCGACGACGTCGTGGGGATCCTCAAGGAGACCGGCACGGACGTCGTCGTCAACTACCTCCCGGTCGGCTCGGAGATGGCCACCAAGTGGTACGCCGAGCAGATTCTCGAGGCCGGCGTCGCGATGGTGAACTGCATGCCCGTCTTCATCGCCCGCGAGGACTACTGGCAGAAGCGCTTCGAGGACGCGGGCGTCCCGATCATCGGCGACGACATCAAGTCGCAGGTCGGGGCGACGATCACGCATCGCGTGCTGACGACGCTCTTCGGCGACCGCGGCGTGCACCTCGACAAGACGATGCAGCTCAACGTCGGCGGCAACTCCGACTTCCTGAACATGCTCGAGCGCGAGCGGCTCGAGTCGAAGAAGATCTCGAAGACGAACGCCGTCACCTCGATGCTCGACTACGACATCGGTGACAAGAACGTTCACGTCGGGCCTTCGGACTACGTGCCCTGGCTGACCGACCGCAAGTGGGCGTACATCCGCATGGAGGGCTCGTCCTTCGGCGATGTGCCGCTCAACGTCGAGCTCAAGCTCGAGGTGTGGGACTCCCCCAACTCGGCCGGGATCGTCATCGACGCAGTGCGGCTGGCGAAGCTCGCGCTCAACAACGGGATCTCGGGCGCGCTCGAGGCGCCGAGCGCCTACCTCATGAAGTCGCCGCCGAAGCAGATCCGCGACGACGAGGCGCACGAGCAGATCGAGCGCTTCATCGTGAAGAACGCGGTCTCGAGCCAAGACGAAGGCGGCCGCGAAGGCGTGATCGACGGTTCCGCCTCGCGCGGATCTTCTGGATCGGCGCGGCGGCGATTCTCGTCGCTCGCCGCGCTGGTCGCCATCTCGGCGGTCGTGCGAGGCGACTTCACGGATACCGACGGGCCGCATCCTTGTCACGCTGCGCTGCCTTCTCTACACGGGAGGCGCGGCGCTCGCAGGGCTCGCACTCGTCGAGCGAGGGCCTACGATGGGCCTTGGCTGGCTCGTGGCCGCGCAGTCGCCATCTCGTCGTGAGCGTTCGTTCTTGGGGCCTCGTGGTCGTCGACTTGCGACGGCTGCGGCAACGAGACGCCGGGAAGCTCGCATGAGTCGGCCTCGGCTCGTCGTCTCCTTGCCGGACGACGCAGCTACGTGCTCCTCCGTGCGCGCGCACACTCGTCGTCCTGATCAACGGCCGCTGGCGCTCTCGCAGGCATCGCGTTCGCTCTCGATCGTCGGGATCTGGACGAGCCCTCGGGCGACGGACTCGGCAAGGTGCTCGCCGTGTCTGCTGGATCCTGACGACGCTCTGCTGACTTCCTGTCGCCGGTGCTCCAGCGCTTCACTGTCGCTGCGGCGCCCAGCGGCGACGATTCGGGTGCTCGGCGACGCTCGACGGAGTGGAGCTCGTCGCGACTCGCGGGTCGGGCGAAGGACACGACGTCGAGACGCCATGCGGGGCGAGCGGCTAGCTCCTGCGTCGATCGGCGGCTAGCCGCGGACGCGCGGCGACAGATCCTCGGCGACGAACCCAATACGCCTGTGGGACTTGTCGCAGAACGGCTTGGTCTGCGAGTGCCCGCAGCGACAGAGGGCGATCGCGCTTCCCTCCGGGAGAACGAACTCGTTGCCTTCGGCATCGACGATCCGGACGGGGCCTTCGACCTTGTAGGGACCGTTCGCACGCGCCTTGATGGTGACCTCCGCCATTCGAGGAAGGTACAAGGTTGTACCGTTGCCGAGGTGAGCGATCGTGAGTCGCCGGTGAGCCTCCGCATCTGCTTCGTCACGCCATTTGCGTGGTCGCAGCCGCACGAGGTGAATGCTCACGTCGACGGCGTGGCGAATGCGCTTCGAAAGCTCGGCCACGGAGTGACCGTGCTCGCACCGTCCTCGCGAGCGCGCGACCTCCTCGCCGGACGTCGAGCCCTGCACCGCGGTATCGACCAGGACGTGATCGCGATCGGGCCGTCGATCCCGATCTCGCGCCGGACGCACATCGGAGTCCCGGTGGGCGTTCGCGCCAACCTCTCGCTCGCGCTTCGCAGAGGCGGCTTCGACGTCGTCCATGGCTTCGAGCCGGGCCTCCCGAGCCTCTCGTACCTCGCTCTCACATCGGCCGACACGCTCACTGCCGCGACGTTCTTCTCGCCGGAGAGGCTCGGCTACCCGGCGCGGAGATCACGAAGAGATCGTCTGCGGATCCGTGTCGACGCGCTCCTCGCCACCTCGGAAGAGACCATGGCTGCAGCCGCCGATCGCTTCCACGGCGACTATCGGCTCGTGCCGATCGGAGTCGACGCCGACTTCTTCCAACCTCGGAGAAAGCGTCATGTGATCGCGCTCGAGCTCGAGATCGCGGGGCGGCCGATCACACGCCAGCTCATCCGGTCGCTCCACGACTACGACGGGTGGGAGCTGCACCTCCTCCACACGAAGCCCCTCGCCTACCGGCCCGCCATCTCTCGCTCGCTGCGGGACCGAGCGCACGTGCGCTCCGTTCGGCGACCTGACCAGCGCGCGTCCGTCCTCGGCGAGGCATCGATCTTCGTGCCGGCACCGGGCGGCGAAGAGCGACTCGAGCTCGAGGCCGCTGCGTGTGGGGCCGCGATCGCCGGCGTCGACGACGTCGGCGCGCTCGTGACAGACGAGACGCACCGCACACAGCTCGGCGTCGAGGGTCGCGCTCGTGCCGAGGACCAGGACTTCGCCGTCGTCGCGGCGCAACTCGATGCGATGTACGCGGACCTCACGCACAAGCGACGGCAAGGACGCAGCAAAGCGGGGGCGGATCCGTTGAGCGAACGCGACTGGATCGCGATCGACCTGCACATGCACACGAGCTGGTCGCACGACTGCTCGATCGAACCTGAAGACCTGATCGACCACGCCGAGGAGATCGGGCTCGGCGGAATCGCCGTGACGGACCACAACGCGTTCGGCGGGGCGCTCGAGGCGGTGGAGCTCGCCCGCGAGCGCGACCTGATCGTGATTCCGGGAGAAGAAATCAAGACCGATGGCCAGGGCGAGATCATCGGCCTCTTCCTGGAAGAGGAAGTCCCGCGCGGGCTGTCGTTCGGCGACACGATCGCGGCAATCCACGACCAGGGCGGGCTCGTCTACCTTCCGCATCCGTTCGACCGGATGCATGCCATCCCCGACCCGGCGACACTCCACCGCCATGTCGCCGAGATCGACGTGCTCGAGGTCTTCAACGCGCGGCTTCTCCGGGAGACGTTCAACGACGAGGCACTGCGCTTTGCACGTAAGTACCGGCTCCTGCAGGGTGCAGGATCCGATGCGCACGTCCTCCAGGGCGTCGGCACCGGAGCAGTACGCATGCGCCGCTTCGAGGGGCCGGAGGAGTTCCTCCTCTCATTGCGCTCGGCCGAGATCCTGCGACGGCCGAAGTCGCTGGCGTACCTCCAGTCGTTGAAGTGGGTCGCTCAGGTCAAGGAAAAGGTCCGCTGACAGGGAACATGATTCGGACCTCGTGTCCGCCGCCGTGCCCACCGACGAGATCTACGAGCGCTACCTCAAGAAGGCCATCGCCGAGATCAACGAGCTCGGGGACGAGCTCGCACGCGCCGGAGACGAGCTGCGGGTTCCAGTCCTCGGCTCGGGCCATCCGCTCGCGGACGTCTTCCTGCTGAAGTTCACTCCCCAGCCCTCGGAGATCCAGGAAGGTGTCGCGTTCTTCGGCCGGGCCGGTCAGGCGGTCTTGAAGTCGCTCCAGCGCCTCCGCGTCGATCCGCTCGCCGTCTACGGGACGAACTGCCTCAAGTTCGGGACGGAGGATCCGGCGGAAGCAGCGGCCTGGCTCACGCGAGAGCTGCACATCGTCCAGCCGAAGCTCGTGGTCGCGATGGGCGAGCGAGTGGTCGGGTTCCTCGACGAGCTGCGCTTCCCGCTCTCCGAGCCCGTCTCGACGGAAACCGTCGGCACGCTCCAGCGATTCACCCCAACCGTCGACGTCCTCGTCACCCCGGACATCGACGAGTCGCTCGACGACCAGTCGGAGAAGACACGCTTCTGGAACGCGTTCAAGGCGCTCGGCCCCTGGTGGGCGGAGCAGCCCCCGTACTGACGCGCAGGCGGGCCTTCGCGCTCGCCTGCCTGCTCGCCGTTCTCGTGGCATACGGCGCCACAGCCGAGGAGCTGCCGGAGCTCCCTTCGCACGCCGACCTCGCCGTCATCTCGCTCCTCGTCGTGCCGGCATTTCTGGCTGCGATCTGGCTCGCGCTCCCACTGGCACGGGTCGAGCCGGCGTACCTGGTGTTCCTCGGGGCGGCGCTCGCGGGGCTCGGCTGGGTAGTGCTCGAGCTCGCCGGCGCGGGGTCCGCTGCGAACGTCTCCAGGTTCGCGTGCTTCGTCCTCGTGGGCTTCTGGCTCCTCTCGTTCTTCGAGGAGCTCTGGTGGGTCGCCCTCATCGCACTGCTCGTGCCGTGGGTCGACGTCTGGTCGGTCATCGTCGGCCCCACCCACTACGTCATCGAGGAGCAGCCCGGCTTCTTCGGGAGCATCTCGGTCGCGTTCGCGATTCCAGGCGAAGCGAGCACGCTGAACCTCGGGCCGCCGGACGTCATCTTCTTCGCGCTGTTCCTGGCGGCCGCGGCGCGCTTCGGGCTCCGCCCGGCTTGGACGTGGCTCGGCATGACGGGATTCCTCGCCCTCACGCTCGTCCTCGTCTGGGAGTGGGACGTGGCCGGACTACCGGCCCTCCCCGCAGTCTGCGCGGGGTTCCTCGCGCCGAACGCCGATCTTCTCTGGCGCCACGGTCGTGACCAGCTGCGCTCCCGGCGCCACTCCGGCCAGAGCGACAGCGCCTAGCTAGCGCGTGACGAGCAGCGACACGCTCTCGACGTGCGGCGTGTGCGGGAACATGTCGACGGGCCGCGTGCGAACGAGCTCGTAGCCGTACTCGTCGCGCAGCACCTGCACGTCGGAGGCGAGCGTGGTCGGGTTGCAGGAGACGTAGACGATGCGCCCCGCCTGGAGCTCTCCGGTGCGACGTAGAGCCTTCCCCGCGAGCCCGGCGCGCGGCGGATCGACCACCACGACGTCCGGTCGGCCGGCTTGCTCGACGAGCTCCTCCAGCGACTGGCCAACGTTGCCTGCGAAGAACTTCGCGTTCCCGATCTCGTTCAGCTCGGCGTTCTCGATCGCGCAGGCGACGGACTCCTCGGAGATCTCGACGCCCCACACCGCCGCGGCAGCAGGGGCAAGCGCGAGGCCGATCGTGCCGGTGCCGCAATAGAGGTCGAACACGTTCTCCGCACCGGTGAGCCCCGCGTACTCGAGCGCGAGCGCGTAGAGCCGCTCCGCCATCTCGGTATTGGTCTGGAGGAACGCGCCGGGACGAACGCGGAATCGAAGCCCGAGAATCTCCTCCTCGATGGCGTCGTCGCCCCAGAGGAGCCGCGTCGGCAGGTTCGTCCGTTCGGCGGGCGTGTCGTTGATCGCCCAGTGCACGGACCGCACCTCCGGGAAGCGTCGGAGGACGTCGACGAGATAGCCGGTCTCGAACCGCTCGCCGGGAGCCGTCACGAGCAGGACCAGAGCCTGACCCGTGTTCCGTCCCTCCCGAAAGACGAGGTGCCGGAGGTACCCCGCTCCCGTCTCCTGGTTGTACGGCTCGAGCTGCTCCTCGCGCGCCCATGCCCGCACAGCCAGCCGGACTGCGTTCCCGAGGTCGGTCGTGAGCAGGCACTCCTCGATTCCGATCACCTCGTCCCAGCGCCCGGCACGATGGAAGCCGAGATCGATCCCGTCGTCGCCCGCGGTGAACGAGTATTCGAGCTTGTTGCGGTAGCCGTACTGGGACAGAGCCGGGACGATGGGCTCGAGCGGCGGCTCGGCGATTCGCCCGATGCGGGTAAGGGCATCCCTGACCTGCTGCTCCTTCGCTGCGACCTGTGACTCGTACTCGAAGTCCTGGAAGCGGCAGCCTCCGCAGATGCCGAAGTGCCGGCACGGCGCTTCGACCCGCGCCGAGCTCCGGTCGAGCACCTCCTCGGCGATCGCTTCGGCGAAGCCTCGCTTCGTCTTCGTGACCCTCGCGCGCACACGGTCTCCGGGAAGCCCACCGCGCACGAAGACGACGAAACCGTCGAGGCGAGCGACGCCGTTCCCGCCGTATGCGAGCGAGTCGACGCTGAGCTCGACCTCCTGACCGTTGCGAACCGGTGCTGCCACGCGGCCAGCGTACGTCAGGTCACGTCGCGCCGAGAGATACGGAGGTAACCCGCCAAGCCGAATGCGATGACCCAGCAGAGCCCGACTGCTCCGCCGACCCACGGGGTGAGGACCTCGTCCGCTCCACCTTCGAACGACGCCAGGGCCGCGCCGGGCAGGTAGTCACCCACACGTGCTAGATCGACGAGATCGAGCAGAGCACGAACGAGAGGCTCGACGACGAGGATCCAAAGGATCGCGATGACGAGCGCCGGAGTCTGACTCTGGATCACGGCTCCGACGCCGACGCCCAACGCACCCCAGAGGGCGGCGGAAAGCAGCACTCGGCCGAGAGACCCGGCAACCCCCGCGTCGAATCCGAACGAGGTGCCGTCGATCGCCAGCCAGACGACCGCTATCGCAAGAACGAGCGCAAGTGCGACGACCGCGAGCGCGACGCCGACGACCAGCGCGGCGAGCTCCTTCGCGATCAGCACGCGCTCGCGGCGCGGAGTGACGAGGAACGTGCGCGTGATCGTCCCGTGCCGCCATTCAGTGGTCACGAGTGTGATTCCGATGAGGAATGCGATGAACCCCGCGAGCAGCGAGCTGTGAATCACGTCGTGCGAGAGGTTCGTGCTCCCGAGATCGAGCTCCGTCGCGGTTCCCACTGTCGCCGCCGCGCCTATGGCCGACACGGCGAGGACGGCCAACACGAACCCGATCCACGCGCGCGTCGTGCGCAGCTTGAGGAGCTCGGCGCTCACGAGCGCGCTCACGAAGCCGGCTCCTCGCTCGCGGTGAGCTGAAGGAAGATGTCCTCGAGAGTCGCGCGCTCCGTCGAGAGCTCGTGCAGCACGACGCCGTTCGCCGCGGCGATCTCGCCGACACGCTCGGGCGGCGCTGTAACTGCGAGCCGGCCGTCACCGAGCGGGCGCACGTCC
Source organism: uncultured Actinomycetes bacterium (assembly GCA_963734825.1). Lineage (GTDB taxonomy): Bacteria > Actinomycetota > Thermoleophilia > Gaiellales > Gaiellaceae > GMQP-bins7. The sequence goes on from CAVTIQ010000008.1 coordinate 470,815, forward strand.
AGCTCGGCCTGGATCAGCAGCGACGCCAGGCGATCGGACTCCGGCGACCGCACGGTCGTCGCTCCCGCTGCCATCGCCTCCACCTCTCCCATCGCCGCGTGTCGGATGAGCTTGCCTCGATGGATGATCACGACCTCGTCGACCGTCTGGGCGACCTCCGCAAGCACGTGACTCGAGATCAGAATCGTTCGGCCCTCGCTCGCGAGCGATCGGAGGAAGTCGCGAAGCCAACGGATCCCCTGGGGATCGAGGCCGTTCGCCGGCTCGTCGAGGACGAAGACCTCGGGATCGCCGAGGAGCGCTGCCGCGAGGCCGAGTCGCTGGCGCATGCCCAGCGAGTACCCCTTCGTCCGGCGCTTGGCCGCGTCCGTGAGCTCGACGAGCCCGAGTACCTCGTCGACTCGTGATCGCGGGAGGCGAGCTGCCGTCGCAAGCACGCGGAGGTGGTTCCTCCCGGAGCGTCCCGGGTGGGCATCGAACGCCTCGAGCACGGCACCCACCTGCTTCCCGGGTCGATCGAGATCTGCGTACGGCCGCCCCAGAACGGTCGTCCGACCGCTGTTCGGGCGGACGAGCCCGAGGATCGCACGGAGCGTCGTCGACTTCCCTGCGCCGTTCGGTCCAAGGAAACCAGTGACCTTGCCGGGGTGAACCGTGAAGGACAGGTCGTCGACGGCGAGCGTCGATCCGAATCGCTTCGTGAGCCGCTCGACCTCGATCATCCGTAGCTCACTCTACGAAGTCACGGGACTCGCGCTAGCTCAGCACCGCTACGAAGACCGACCTCTCCCGCGGGCCGTCGAACTCGCAAAAGAAGACGCCTTGCCACGTTCCGAGTGCGAGAGTGCCGTCGTCTCGAAGCGGGATGACGACACTGGGGCCCATGAGGCTGGCACGGATGTGCGTCGGCGCGTTCTCTTCGCCAGGCTCGATGTGCTCCCACGGCCAGCCGTCCTCGACCATGCGCTCGAGCGCTGCCTCGAAGTCGCGCGCAACGGCGGGATCGGCGTGCTCGTTGATCGTGACCCCGGCGGTTGTGTGCGGCACGTAGACGACGACCGCCGCACCAGGCTCGCCCGCGACCGCATCGCGCACCCGTTGGGTGATGTCTAGGAGCTGGCTCCGCCGCTCCGTCCGGAGTCGAATCTCGTGCACGGGGCCGTATGCTAGGCAGCGGTGTCGAACCAGGCTGCAACCGAGGTCGAGCTCGATGCCTACCGACTCGAGCTCGAGCGCTTCGTCGCCGAGCGAGAGGAGGAGTTCTACCTCCACTTCGCGGGCCACAAGCCGACGCTCGATCTCGCCTCCGTCTACGAGCGACATCCGTCCCTCACCGACCTCGGCGCCGTTCAGCGCATCGGCAACACGGTGTCCGGCGGGCGAAACCGTGAGCTGTACCGCTTCGGCTGCGAGGGGATCGTGGGCGAACGAAAGCGTGAGGTCGACGGGCGCATTGCCGAGCTCGAGGCGACGTTGGTGACAGGCGCAGACAACGGGACTCCGGGTGAGGCAATCGGGTACCGGATGCTGCCGCCGACGATCGCGAACAGCCCCGACCGAGCGAGGCGGCGAGCGCTCGAAGCGGCGCGCAACCGGCTCACCGAGGAGCACCTCGTCCCGCTCCATCTCGACGCGCTGCACCGTGTCCGGGATGCCACCCAGGAGCTCGGCGCAACCTCGGTCGTCGAGCTCTACCGCGACCGCTTCGGGTTCGATCTCGATGGTCTCGCCGGCCAGTGTGAAGCGTTACTCGAATCCACCGAGAAGCTCTACGAGACGTGGATGGACCGGAGCCTCCGGGAGTCGGTGGGCGTAGGTCTCACCGAGGCGGAGCGCTGGGACGTCCGCCGTTGGATGCGCTCGACCGAGTGGGATACCGGCTTCCCGGCCGATCGCATGCTTCCTGCGCTCGAGGGAACTCTGGCCGGCCTCGGGATCCGGCTCGCCGCACAGGAGAACGTCGAGCTCGACATCGAGGAGCGGCCCACGAAAGACCCACGCGCGTTCTGCGTCGGCATCGAAGTGCCGGGCCGTGTCGTACTGGTCATCCAGCCGATGGGAGGCGTCGACGACTGGCTCGCCCTCTTCCACGAGGCCGGTCACACGGAGCACTTCGCCAACACGAGCGGAGACCTGCTCGCGGAGGAGCGCCTCGCCGGGGACAACGCGGTCACCGAGGGCTGGGCAGCGCTTTTCGAGCGCTTCGTCGTCGACCCGAGTTGGCTCGTGCGGCTCTTGTCGTTTCCGAAACCGTCGGAGTTCGCGCAGCGTGGCGCCCTGCAGGATCTCTTCTTCGCCCGCCGCTACGCGGCGAAGCTGCTTTACGAGCGGGAGCTGTACGAGGCCACCGATCCGACTGCGATGGCAAGCCGCTACGTCGAGCTCCTCGGCAACGCGCTGAAGATCGAGCCGAGCCCGACCGACTACCTCGGCGACGTCGACGACCACTTCTACTGCACTGCGTACCTGCGCTCGTGGGCGTTCGAGGCCCAGATCTCTGCCTATCTACGAGAGCGGTGGGGCAACGACTGGTTCATGCAACGGCAGGCGGGATCGCTCCTACACGAGCTCTGGGAGCTCGGCCAGCGACCGACAGCGGACGAGCTCCTGCAGGACGTGACCGGCGCCGGGATCGAGTTCGAGTCCGTCGCCGAGGCGATCCGCGCTCGGCTGAGCTAGCCGGGCTGAGCTAGTCGCCCGCTCTACAGTGCCCCGCCGGCCGCAGGCGGAGCTCCGGCCTCGAGCGGGTTCTCGCCGCCGCTTTCCCGACTGAGGTACTCCTCGACCAGGAGCAGGTCGTCCTTGCCGCGCTCGATCACCTGGAGAAGATCCGTCATGGACGAGACCTCCTCACGCTGCTCCTGGAGGAACCAGTGGAGGAACTGCTCGCCGACGAGCTCGCCCTCTTCTCGCGCGAGCTTGACGAGCTCGACGATCTGATTCGTCACGCGCTTCTCCTGCTCGAGGGCGAGGGCGACCGGGGCGACCGGGTCGGCGAACGCCGTCTGTGGCGCCGAAACTCCCGGGATGACGACGGCCGCACCGGAATCGAGGAGGTACTGAACCATGATCATCGCGTGGTTCCGCTCCTCGACCGCCTGCCGGTAGAAGTGCCCGGCGAGCTGGGACAGCGCCTGGTCGTCGTAGTAGACGGCGATGGCGATGTACTGCTGCGAAGCGCCGAACTCGTATCCGATCTGCTCGTTGAGTGCTTCAGCGAAGGTGGCCATGCCGCGACTCTATCGAGGCCCACCCGATGGGCGACGACACGTAGCATCGCCCGATGGCCGGCGTACCGGAAACCCTGAAGGGCCGGAGCTTCACGCGCGTCGCGTCGTGGTCGCGCAATGAGCTGTTGACGCTCCTCGACCTCGCGGACGAGCTGAAGACGGAGCGGTCACGCCGCCGCGAGCTCCGCGTCCTCCCGGGACGCACGATCGGCCTGATCTTCCACAAGCCCTCGACACGCACGCGCGTGGCGTTCGAGGTCGGCATCGCCGAGCTCGGCGGAATGGCGCTCTTCCTGCCTGCGGCCGAGCTTCAGCTCGCGCGCGGCGAGTCCTACCGCGACACCGCGATCGTGCTCTCACGCTTTCTCTCCGCCCTCATGATCCGCACGTTCGACCAGGCGGAGGTAGAGGAGTTCGCCGAGCATGCGTCGATCCCCGTCATCAACGGCCTGACGGACGAAACGCACCCGCTGCAGGCGCTGGCGGACGCGATGACGCTCCGAGAGCGGTTCGGGACGCTCGACGGGATTCGGCTCGCCTACGTGGGCGACGGCAACAACGTCTGCGCCTCGCTCATGCGAATCGCCGGGAGGCTGGGAATGGACTTCGTCGCCGCGACTCCTCCAGGCTACGAGCCGAACCCTTTGTTCGTCGCGGCCGCAGCCGTGGATGCGAGCTCGAACGGCGGGAGCGTGCTCGTGACGACGGATCCCCACGAGGCTGCGCGCGGCGCACATGCCGTGTACACCGATGTCTGGACGAGCATGGGCAAGGAGGAAGAGGTTGTTCGCCGTCGCCGGGATCTCGAGCCGTACCGGGTCGACACGAAGCTCCTCGAGCTCGCGGATCGCGAAGCCGTCGCCCTCCACTGCCTGCCGGCGCACGTCGGCGAGGAGATCAGCGCCGACGTGCTCTACGGCCCGCGCTGCCTCGCCTGGGAGCAGGCAGAGAATCGGTTGCACACGCAGAAGGCGCTCATGGCACTCGTCATCCGGTGACGTTCGACGACGAGGTCAGGAAAGCGCTCGACTCGCTCCCGCCGAACATCGCTGCGGGACTCCGGAATGTCGCGGTCGTCGTCGAGGACGAGAACCTCGACGACCCGGATCTCTTCGGCCTCTACCACGGCGTGCCTCTGCCCGAACGGGGGGACGGAGCCGGTCTCCTTCCCGACAAGATCTCCATCTACCGGATTCCGCTCGAGGAGAGCTTTCACGACCCCGCAGAGCTCCGCGAGGAGATCCGGATCACCGTCCTCCACGAGCTCGCGCACTACTTCGGGATCGACGAGGATCGGATCTCGGAGCTCGGCTACGAGTAGAGGCTCCGGGGGGTGCGCAAGGCGGGAATGTCATGCGCGCCGAGGTCGTTGTACGGGACCGTGACTACCACAGAGATTCATACGCAGATCGAGCAGCTGTCGGAACAGCGGCAGGAGCTCTGGCATCGTCTTTCCGACGGGCTCGATCTAGGCACTCAGGCGGAAATCAAGGAGCTCGACGCGAAGCTCGTCGACCTGTGGGAGACCCTCCGGGTCGAGAAGGCACGCCTCCGGTTCGGCGAGCGCGAGGAGATCGTTCGCCGGGCACGTGCGGAGGAGCGCCTCGAGCGCGCCGCGTAGCGGCGGCCCGCACCCGGATCCCGACGTCCGATGCACCCGTATCATCGGCGCATGGTCCGAATCGGCCGGCGAGAGGAGGAGCCCGCGTCGGTCCAGACGGATCAACAGCGACTCCACGCGATCCGCTTGGCCGCAGAGCAGGAGCTCATGCGGCTTCGCACCGAGCTCGGCGAGCGCGTCGCTGCCGTAGAGCGCCGCGAGCGCGAGCTGGCGGATGCGCTTGCGAAGCTCGGCAAGGGAAAGCCGGCGCAACTCCCCGCGGGAAGCGAGGAAGCCCTCTCGCATGCACAGGTCGGGCTTGCTGCCCGTGCTCAGGAGCTCGGCAAGCGCGAGGCCGAGCTTGCCGCACGTGAGCGGGCGATCATCAAGCTCGAGACGGACGTCGCACGCCGTGCCGCCGGCGAGGGCGTGGATCCCGAGGAGCGGCTCGCACAGATCGAGACGCGGCTGAAGGTGCTTCAGGAAGCAGAGAAGGCGTTCGCGCGAACCCAGGCCGAGCTCGCGACCGCCAGTGACGACCTCGCACGACGCGAGGCCACACTTGCCGACCGCGAGCGGTCGGTCGAGGCTGGTGCGACGCCCGGCTCGGCCGCGATGGGTTTGAGCCGCGCCGAGCTCTCCGAGCTCGAGGACCGACTCCGGCGCCTCGAGCAGGAGACGCGCGACGCGACCATCGAGCGCACGTTCGGCGACGGGTTGGCGGACGCTCGAACGGAGAGGTCTTCGCGGCCAGCCGCCGAACCGGTAGCCGCTCTACACTTCTGCGACGTAGCTCGATCTCTACGGGGCGTTAGCTCAGCTGGGAGAGCGCCGGCTTTGCAAGCCGGAGGTCGCCGGTTCGATCCCGGCACGCTCCATCGAGAAAGGCCCTGCTAAGCGGGGCTTTTCGTTCTCTCGCCAGGCACCGCAACCCACTCAGATCGGCCTCTGGTCAACTGGTTGGTCAACGGCGGTGTTACCGAACCCGATCGCAGCGAGCGAGTTCCGCACCTTCTCGCGCTCTTCGGCATCGCGGAACGGCCGTGCGTAGTGCGCGGAGTAGACGGCCGGGCTATGCCCGGTCATGGCCGCTGCCACGACCACTGGAACCTGAGCGTGCGCGGTCGCCGTCGCCACAGAACGGCGGAGCGTCTGGGCGGTCACATGCCCGAGGCCTGCTCTTTTCGCCGCTCCGAGCACTCCGCGCTTGGAAAGACGGTCGCGTCCGAGCGGTCGTCCGGTGAGCGACGTGAAGACGTAGTCCGACTCAGTCCCCAGACCCTTCGCCTGCTCTTCCCGCAGCTGGGCGACAAGCGCCTCGTAGACGCGATCAAGGAGCGGCACCTCGCGCACCGACGCCCGCGACTTCGGCCTCACTCGCCGTGGCTCTTCCCCGCGTCGGAGCGGAGCCAACTGACGATCCACGCGAACCACACGGTCAACGAGGTCGATATCCGCCCAGGTCAACCCGGCAAGCTCCGAGACTCTTAGGCCCGAATAGGCCATGACGACGACGGCGTTGCGATAGGTCGGTGTTGCCGCCCCTATCAGCCGCTCGATCTCGGCTGGCCGCAGAACCCGAGCGTCGAAAGCATCTCGCACTCGCTGCTGCGGGAGGTCGTCGGACGAGAGCGTCGAGAAGGGGTCGTTCCTCGTGTAGCCGGAGTGTCTCGCGAACCGAAGAATCATGCGGAGACACGTGATGACACCAGACACCGTCCACTCGGCTAGTCCTTCCCTGCCTCCTTCGCGACGAAGGCTCCGCAGCTTCGCGATCAGCGTGAGCACGTCCCTCGACTCGATCTTGGCGATCCTCTTCCGCCCAAGCGAAGGCTCGATGTAGCGCGTCCAGTCACCCCGGTAGCCATCGAGCGTTCGTTGCGAGCGCGTTCCCGCAACGACCCGTGCTTCCAAGTCAGCGAACGCTTCGGCGGCAACTGCCGCGAGCGTGACGTTCAGCGAGAGCGGCCTGCCGCCCTCGTCTCGCTTCGCGCTCGCCTTCTTCCAGGCCGTCCTTGCCTGACGTTCGCTCGTATCCTCGGGGAGCGTGTCCGATCCGAGAACGCCGTTTTGGCGGAGCTTGATCTCGTAAACGATCGAGCCGTCTGCCCGACTCCGCCACCAGAGGCCGGGGCAACCCTCCACGCGAAGCCGTCGCCGGGATGTCCGCGAAGAGCACTGGTCGATGTCGCTGCTCGGCCAGGCAGACGTTGACGAGTGTCCGCCAGAGCCACGCCTCCAAACTTCCTTCGCCGCGATAGGTATGGCCCGACCTGATCGCTCGCACGAAGGCCTCGTGAACTGCGTCCCGCGCATGCTCGGTGTCACCTAACGATGCGACCGCCATGCGCAGGAAGCGTGGATACGCCTCTCGATAGATCGTCTCGATCTCATCGAGCAACTGCCCTACGTCATGAGAGTCTCGACTCATCACCCCTAGAGATCGTTTATGCACTCGGAACGTTTACTCCGTTCCGCCGGGTACCACATCCCCGTCGAGTGAGTTCTCGGGATGGGGCCTGCGGGCGGCACCCCGCCGGGAGCGAGTCGAGCTACGCAGCCTCCTGCTGTTCATCGCGCTCCGCCGCCCGTAGTTCGTCCTCGAACCGTCGCGCCAGTGTGGCGATGTCAGCCTCCGGCGAGACGGATCGGACGGCCGGGAAGAAACGACGCGAGAGACGACTGATCTTGCGCAGGCTCAGTCTGCAAACGCGGAACACCGCCCACTTCGCTCGTCTCGCGGAACCCGTGTCCCGCCCGTAGATGTCGATGCGTAGGAAGACCTGCTCGTAGGTGCTCCAGAGAGCGACGAGGTAGACGAACGGAACGAACGCGACCGTGAGAGCGAGCGGCACGACGAACTGCTCGAAGTGCACCCAGGTGAGCAGGCCATCGAGGTCACGAACTGCACTCGTGAACGCGAAGGCCAGAGTGACCACTCCGAGGGAGGCAAGCACGAACGTCACCAAGTTGCGGGCGGGAGCGAGCTTCGGATCGCGCTCCGCGACCACTTGCATGCCCACGAGCAGTATGGCGAGAGGGATGACGACCAACTCGACCGCGAGCGGGAAGACGTAGAGGTTGACGAGGAACTCGATCGCGATCGTGACCTTGAAGACACGGCCGAAGAGCTTCCTGAACTGGCCGATGTCACTCGCCTGGGTTGCAGAGCCTGCGAGCACGAGTGCGACCCCGACGTACCAGTACAGGGTCTCCCGCAGCGAAGTCTCATGCCAGATACCGAACCGAGAGGCGAGATAGACAACGCCGACCGCGAATGCGGTGGCTGGGATCCAGATACCGAGCAGAAGCTTCGGAGCGAGGAAGCTCCTTGTGAGCACGACGAGTTGAGCGCCGATCCCCGGCACCTTCCAGAACGCGAGACCCGCGCCGACCACGATCCATACGAGAGCAGCCTGCTCACGGCTGTTGAGGAGGTCGAACAGTTGGAGCACGAACATGCGTTCCGACGATAGCGTTCACCCACGACAGGGCTTGGACAGCCGCTGCGCCGTGCGCAACCATCTCCTCATGGCCTCGTGCGAGGCACTCCTCCGCTCAGGAACGGCCTGCCGCTCCGCAGCCCTTACTGACTCCGCGTTCTGCTCGCATCACGCAACCCTGGTCGAGGCGATCGGTGAGGAGCGAGTCCGAGCCGGAGACCATCCGCGACGGCGGAAGAGCAGCATGACCGAGCCGCTCGTCGCAGAGGTCGAGACCACGCTCGTGAGCGGGAACGGCCACACCGACCCAGCGCAGGTTCGCCCGAGACTCGCGGAGGCCGCAGCCGGTGCGCTCGATGACATCTCGTCCGCTTTGCTCGATGCAGCGCTTGGATCCGTTCGGCCGGTCTGGATCACTCATGTGTGCCGCAACTGCGCCCAGAAGGAGCGTGTCGAGGTTCAAGTGCCCGACGTTCGGAGCCGGGTTGCGGCGATCGAGCTACTTCTCCGCGAAGGCCTCGGGCGTCCGCCTCAGGCTGAGGAGGCAGCGAGTCCTCGGCTCCCACGAACCGCCGAACAGGTCGAGAAGCTTGGCTGGGACGACCTGCAGACGATCTTCGCCGCGAGCTTCGTGAGCGAGATCGCTGCGGTCACCGAGGACGGTGGAGACGCGCTGCTGCGCGAGAGGGTCGGTGCGCTCGATGACCGTCAGCGACGTGTGCTGCGCGAGGCGCTCGCTGTAGTCGGTTAGGACGGGTTGGCAGAACGACGATCGAGGATCGCGTTCGCCGCGAACCCGGCAACGAGGGCGCTCAGTAAGCCGAGCAACAACGCGAGCATCCCGATCGTCGGAAACTTGCTCACGCACACGCCGTCGCACTCGGCGTCTTGGTTCTGCCAGATGCCCACGAACACCGTTGCGATGAAGACCGCAGCGAAGCCGAGGGTCGCGGAGACGACGACTGCAGCGCGGCGCACCGCCTCACTCTAGGTTGACCAGCGGTTGACCAGCATCCGCAGCTCCGAGTGTTCATGGCGGAATCGCCGCCTGACCCCCTACTCAGGAAGTAGGAGGCCAGCCCCTCCCCCTCGCTATGCGCTCGGGCAGTGGGCCGGGTTGCCGAAACCTCGGGTCAGCCGTCACCTAGGAGCGCGAGAGCTGCGCGTATCCGTCGGCGCTCGCCCGCTGTCAGCCCGACTTCGGTCAACGAGGCGTCAGAGCTGACCACGACGTTGCCGTGTAGTGCGTCGAAGACTCTCTGCCCGCCCCCAGCGGCAGCGAGTGGAGCGAAGAACTCCTGCGCCAGCTGGTCGTTCCGAGCCACCAAGACGTAGAAGGGGGCCTTGCGGTAAGGCTCGGGGAACAGGAACGTAGATCCCGCGTACGGAGCGAATGGGTTACTTTCATCGACGGGCGGGGAGACGAGCGTGTACTGCTGCTGCTCAAACGCAGTACGCACTTCGTCAAGCGTGTAGCTCGCTCCGCCTCTTGTCGCAGCGACACTCACCGCGACGATGAAGATGGCGGCACTCACGATCACGATAACCGCCCTCGTCATGGACGGAGCGTACGAGGGAGGTGTGCTGAGTGCCATGCTTGGTCACCCTCCCCCTCGCGAGGGCGCTCGGGCGGTGGGGCCTGCTTTGGGGCATCCGGCCAGATCGTGAAGCGTCAGCGGTGGCTCTTACTCTTTGGGCGTGCCTCGCACTGCGAACAGGCGGACAATTGACGCGAGGTGGTGGTCGATAGGAGCGCTGGCGGTCGGACTCGCGGTCGTGGCCATCGCGCTCCACACGTTCATCAGCGATCCGCTCGGACTTGGCGGGAACTCGGGCCACTTCCCGAACGCTTTGGAGTGGTCGGCTCCGTACGCCTTCAAGGGTGGTGGGGCGGGAGCCTCGTCGTCGGATCAGTTCATCGGCTACGAGTGGGCTGACTCAGTCACGCTCACTAGGCGCGGGCCTGACGACTACCGCGGATTCTGCTGCACGATTCGATTTGTGCCGTCGTCGCAGGGATCGGCGGATCCTCTCACCGTCTCTGTGAACCCGATCGACCACTTCGCGTGGTCAGCGACGGCGATGGGGAGTAATGGCAGGTGTTACGCAATACTCGTTTACGCGGATCGGAAGAATCCAGATTACGGCGGCACGCGCTACGCAGTCCTCCCACCCAGGTTTCCGTGCGCTGCTCGCTTCGCAACACGGGCGAGGGTCAAGGGGATCGTTGCTCCCGACTGAGCCACTCTAAAGGTCGCGAGCGGTACGCCTAGCCACCGCCAGAACGACTGCCAGAGCCGCGCAAGTATCCGCAGGTGGGGGTCTGCCGCCCTCCCCCTCGCGAGGCGCTCGGGCGTTGGGGCCTGCGGCGGGGCCGGTCGCCTACGCGAACGCCAGATACACGAGCAACAGGAGCCACGCCGCCCAGGTCACGCCGGTCGCGAGAAGCCACAGACCTGGCCGTCCACGCCGGAGCTTGCTCGTCAGGAACGCTCCCAACGATAGAAGAGCACCCCCGAGCGCCAGAACAGCCTGTGCTGCGGCGGTGTTGCTGCCGTCAAGGACTGCCACCACCCACGCAGGAAGCAGACAGGCGAACGACCAGATCAGCAGCAGTACGGCCAGGTCGGACATCGCCCGTGCTCGACGTTCCTGATCCCGAGGCCCGACCTCAACCATCAGCGACCCCGCTGCGCTCCACGGTTGCGCGAGCATAGATCCAACCGCGTCATGCGAGGCATGGGCCTTGTATCGGCTCTCGGGCGGGTAGTCCCTCCGGCTCGCTTGCGGTCAGTCCGTCGGGGCATGGTCGCGATGCCCGCGAGGTAGCTCGGGCTTTGGAGTCTGTTCGGGCCTCGCGACCGGTGTTTGCCAGCTAGCCCATCACAACAGCTGGGGGCCGCTGAGTCGGGACTGTGTTCGGGGTGGTACCAGTCTGTGGTGTCGGTTACTTCAACGCCGCTGTCCCCCCGAACGTACTCAATCGCATATAGGTTCTCGGGTCGCTTGGGACGCCCGTAGTAGAACCACTCCCAGCGCACTCTGTCGGCATGCTCGATACGGAAGGTGTCGGGGCTGACGTTGACGCCGTCGGGACGCACGACGGTCAGTACCTCGCCCTCATTGAACCGAACTAGCAGTGCTTCGTCTGACGGAGCACTGGCGTCCATGACCACATGCCAGTTGTCGGGGCGTCCACCGAACCACTCTCCGAAAAAGCACAGGCTTCCGCTGAGGACATCAGGCAGGAGGAGGTTGATGTGCGCGGCGATGTCCTCGGGCGTCCTCATGCTCGGAACGTATCGCAGGGTCAGCGAAACGCCCCTCCCCCTCGCGACGTGCTCGGGCGTCGGGGCATGTTCTCGGGGGTCAGGGAGAGGAGGATCTACGGAGTGCGGCACGGAACCGATCTCTCGTGATGATGTCTCCGCAACTGCTCGCTGTTGGATGCCTCGCAGCGTTCGCTGTTGCGACCAGTGCGGCTGGCTGTACCGACACCCGCGAGACAGCCGAGCCGACCGAGGCCACGACGACGACTTCGGTCACCGCCCGCAGCTTGCTCGCACGCTGTGGGGCGCGGGGCGCTCCCGTCACACTTGCCAAGCTGGTCAGCGTGTTCCGAGCGAACGGAGTAACACTCGACATTGACCGCCGAGGCTGCGAGCGACCAGCGTATGACCCGCACCTCCCCGGCGCGACGAACGCCGGGCCGTCAGGACTTGAACCGCTACCAGGCGTCTATCCTTTGCAAGCCGGAGGTCGCCGGTTCGATCCCGGCACGCTCCATCAATAGAAAGCCCCGCATAGGCTTGTTCTCATGGCCTCGAGCGGATGGTTTGCCCATGCGTCGCTCGTACGACCCGTACCACGGCGTCGAGACTCGCCGCTAGCCGGAAACGCCTACCCTGCCCCTGGTACCTCCCGTTGCCATCTTCAAACGAGAGGAGCGCCGTGAGCGAGATCAACCTCACCGCAGCCGCCTGGCTCCCGGAGGGGCCGAGGATCGGCGTCGCCAGAGATGAGGACTTCGACATGGAGTGTCGCTGGAAGCTGCGTGCGGAAGTCTCCGTTACTGATCCGCTCGGCAAGCCGCTCAGCACACTCCCCAAGAGCGCATGGAGCGTCCACGTCACGGATTTCACCGGTAGGACGCACGCACCGAGCTTCACGGTTACCAGGGCAAACGTGTCCGGTCAGGTGATCCCTGGCTTCTACCTCCTCGCCGTCGATGACCTCCGCCTCATCGGCTTCTTCGTCGCCCCCACAGCCCTGGGACTCGCGATCGAGCGCAAGGGCTCCCACGGGCAGATCGTGGTCCCGGTTGCACTCGCGGGGCAGTGGATCATTCGGCAGCTCGAACCGCCGGTCGGGCCTGCGTAAGCGCGACGCCGTCTGGGCAGTCCTCGCAGCCGTTGTCGCTCGACCTCGGCCGCGGTCGTCTACCTTGCCGTGCTGCGCGCAGCCCCATTCCAGGAGGCCAGGCTGGCGGAAGAAAGCCCTGGGGGGCCTTGGTTGGTCACCGAAGCGAGGTCCGACCGCCGCTGCTGCCATGCTCGAAATAGAGGCGTGCTCCTCCCTGACCATCTCCCCGTGGACACTCCGCAGGGTGTCCCGCTAGGTCAGTAGCCGCAGGGGAGCGCGCCTCACTTCCTGCAGGCCGACGGACGCACGCTGAGGCTCCGGGGGGCCTAGGCCGTCGCCAACACTGGCTGGGGCCAGCCGCACGCGAGCGACGCACGCCGAACTCGACACTCTGCTTGCGCTCGAGGGGGCGACGGCGACCGAGGATCGTAAGAATCATGCTCCGGTTGGTAAGGCTGACGTAACTACCTGACGCCGCTAGTCCTCCTGCTTCGCGAGGCTCGCAGTGATCTCCGCGAAGTTCTCGAGCCTCGGAGAGCTCTCAGCCAGGGAGTGCTCGGTTGTGCGGGTGACGTGTGTCGCCGATGTCGGACACGGGTGGTGCATACGTCGTTGCACCACACGCGACTGCTGCTCCGGATCGGCACGAGTCACCGGCCGCGCGACGCTGACCAAGCACGTCGCGCGGCCTCTCGCGGCTGGGTTGTCAGTCGTCCTTGTTGAGCTTGTCCTTGATGTCGTCGATCTTGTCTTTGGCCCAGTCGTTGGAAGCGACTTCGCACGCCGTGCCAACCGCTGGTCGGCGGTGTCCACCGCGTGCCACACTGACTGCGGTGGCAGCGTTCTCTCGGGAAGGCTGACGTATGCGGGCGACCGTCATGTACGGCGCAGGTGATGTGCGGGTCGAGACCGTCCCGGACGCTCGGTTGATCGAACCGACGGACGCGCTAGTTCGCATCACTCGGGCTGCAGTCTGCGGCAGCGACCTCTGGCCCTACAAGTCGATGGAACCTACTGAGACCGGACGGCGCATGGGGCATGAGTTCATCGGCGTCGTGGAGGCCGTCGGTAACGATGTCCGTACGATCAGCGAAGGCGAACTCGTCATCTCGCCGTTCCTCTGGTCTGACGGCACCTGCGTCTTCTGCCGCGAGGGCTTGCAGAGCGAGTGCCTGCATGGCGGCAGATACGGCATGGACGATGTGGACGGCGGCCAGGGAGAAGCTGTGCGCGTCCCGCAGGCGGACGGCACGCTCGTCGTGCTGCCGGTCGCCGAGGACGATGCACTGATGCCCTCGCTGCTGACCTTGTCCGACGTGATGGGAACCGGCCACCATGCCGCGGTCGCAGCCCAGGTCGGGCCAGGGAAGGCGGTCGCGGTCGTCGGCGACGGCGCGGTCGGCCTCTGTGGCGTGATCGCGTCGAAGCGCCTTGGCGCGGAGCGGATCGTCCTGCTCGGCAGTAACCCCGAGCGGATCGCGCTTGGTGAGGAGTTCGGCGCTACCGATGTTGTCCGCGAACGCGGTGACGAGGCCGTCGAGCGGGTCAAGGAGTTGACGGGCGGCGTTGGAGCGCACTCGGTGCTGGAGTGCGTCGGGCTTGAACAAGCGGTCGTCACCGCGCTGGAGATCGCACGGCCCGGGGGTGCGATCGGCCGCGTGGGAGTGCCCGAGCACGACACGACGCCGACCGGCATCGCCTTCTGGAAGAACGCGAGCATGGGCGGAGGCCCGGCCCCGGTACGCGCCTACATCGACGAGTTGCTCCCCGACGTGCTCGAAGGCCGCATCGAACCCGGCCGTGTCTTCGACCGCACCGGGTCGATCGAGGATGTGCCCGACGGCTACCGGGCGATGAACGATCGCGAAGTCCTCAAGTTTCAGATCAAGCCATGAGCCAGGTGATCGTGGTCATCGGGCCGGGGTCGATCGGACAAGACCGGCAGCGACTTCCTCATGGACGGCGGCGTGACGGCCTCGTACTTCTTCGGCGAACTCGGCACCTAGACAACTCGCCTACGACTCGGAGCGCAGCGTCCCGTGCCGTAGTGGAGAACGGCCTACCCCTCCCCCTCGCGAGGTCTCGGCGGTGCGGCGGGCCTCGCCCGAGGCCGAGGTACCCAAATGCTCAAACGGGCTCGACCGCCCGGCTCACGATCCAGGCGTGCTTGCCGACGCGGCGACCCCGCGTGAACCCGTACTGCTCGAAGAGCTCGACCGTCGCGCTGAAGAGGAAGCGGCCCTGTGCTTCGCGACCGACGGTCACCTCGGGGATGGCCTCGACGAGGCCGCCGCCCAGACGGGCGATCTGGTCGAGTGCCCCCTCCAGGCCTGCCCGGGCGATGCCTTGGCCGCGATGCCTCTTATCGACGAAGATGCAGGTGATCCGCCAATCCGGCCGTGGTGGAGCGTCCTTGTCGTACTCGCGCTTGTGCCTGATGCCCGGGAGCTCCTCCGGGCTACCGTACTGGCACCAGCCCTGGGCGGCGCCGGTTTCGTCGATGACAAGCGCGGCATGGGCGCGGCCCGAGCGGACGCGATCCTCCTTGGCCTCGCGATAGTTGATTCCCCGCTCTGCGCACTCGGGGTGATAGCCGATGCACCAGCAGCCACCGTAAACCCCGTTGTTGCGTTCGACGAGCTCGGCGAACGCGGCCCAAGTCGTGGCATCAAGCGCCCGGATCGCATACTCGCTCATGCACCCTCCGTTCACCGGCTCTGGCTCAGATGACGAAGCGAGTCTATGCGCGGGCTACCCACGGCCGCCCACCCCCTCGCGATGCGCTCGGGTGGTGGGGCCTGCTGTCGGGGGAGGGCCTTCCCGCCGTCCGCCAACTGGCCTAGCTTGCGCGGGCAGTGTTCTTCTCTCTCAGCAGTTGGGAACTCGGGTTCCTCATCTTCGCGGTGGTCATGGGCGCGTCCGCCCTCGGTGTACTCGCGGGCCGGTACCTCCGGGCGAACTCCGAGCGATATCGCGAGCCGATCGGTGTGCTCCAAGGTGCGTTGCTCGGAGTCGTCGGCCTGATCCTCGCCTTCGGCCTCTCGCTCGCTGTTGGCCGCTACCAAGATCGCCGTGCTGATGTCGTTACCGACGCGAACACCATCGGCACCGCATACCTGCGGGCGCAGACCATCGCCGAGCCGCAACGCACCTCCTCGCTCGCCCTCCTTCGGAGCTACAACGACCTCGCGATTCGCGTGACGTACGAGATACCTGGCAGTGCAGCCATCGGCGCAACCTCCGCGCAGCAAGGGCAGTTGCAGCGCCGTCTCTGGCGTCTCGCAGGTCAGAACCTCAACGCCCGCCCCCGCGACAGTGCACCACGCCTGTACATGGAGAGCCTCAACGACATGATCGACCACCAGACCGTTCGACTCTCCGGGTTGAACAACCGCGTGCCCGACCCGGTGCTCTGGCTCGAACTCCTCGGTGCGGCGGTCGCGCTCGGCCTCCTCGCTCTCTACCTCTCGGTTCTCGGTAAGGGCCTGATCCCCATCGTTGTGGCTGCAGTGATCGTCAGCTTTCTCGTGCTTGTCACTTTCGACCTCGACCGCCCGACGCGGGGTCTGATCCAGATCCCAGCAACTCCGCTTCTGGCCGAGAAGGCCTCAATGAGCTTGCCGCCCGCAGCCCCAGCGCCTCGCTGATCAGGGTCATCCCCTCCCCCTCGCGACGTACTCGGAGGTCGGGGGCCCGCTTTCGGGGTAGTAGCCAGGCGCCTGGCGACGAACTGGTCAACTCACTGGTCAACTTCGTGGGTTCCGCCGAGTGCTGCGCCGTGGTGTCCGAGCGCCTGTTCATGCGGTCTTGTCACGCTCCGTAGCGCCCAGAGACCTATCTCACCTCCTTTGCAAGCCGGAGGTCGCCGGTTCGATCCCGGCACGCTCCATCAATAGAGAGCCCCGCACAGGCGTCGCGTTGCGCCTGGCCCAAGGCTGCAAGTGCGATCTGGATGCCTCAATCTGTCTCGTTACCCAGTACGATTGGAGAGTAAGTCAGCTTGCGAGCGACCGCGGCCCTCCATAGCGATACGGCGGGCAAGGCGGTTGCGGCCTCCTTCTCAAACCCTGCAGAAGGCCCTCCCGGCTGAGATACGTCATGGCGCGCCTCGGCGTAGACCCGAGGGAGCCCTAGGGAAGGGACTTGGAATGAGAGTGCGCACCAGGCATGGAAACAGTCAGCGCATCGGCCGCACGAGCCTCGCCGGATCGGCTGCGCTCGTGGCGGTCAGCGCCGTTATGTTGGCACTGCTCGCCGGAGCGTCCGGTGCTGCAACCAGTGTCGCCCCGGAGAACACGGGGGAGCCGTCGATCACAGGCACGCCTCGCGTCGGCCAGGTACTGAAGACGACGAGGGGCACTTGGACTGGCACGGATCCGATCGAATACGTCTACCGCTGGTTTCGATGCGACGGACGCGGCAAGGCGGACGCGTCGGACTGCACGCGGATCACGAACGCCAAAAACGCCAGCTACGTCCTTCGCGAGGCCGATGCCGGCTTCAGGATCCGTTCGCAGGTGAAGGGGACGAATCTCGAAGGCTCGGACACGGCAACGTCGAACCCGACGGCGGTTATTACTTCCGCCAAGCCCGTCAACACGACCGAGCCGTCGATCTCAGGCTCGGCGGTTGTCGGGAGCGTCCTCAAGGCGAATCGCGGCCAGTGGGCCGGAGACGATCCAATCACCTACTCGTTCGTGTGGCTGCGCTGTAACGTCAAGGGCGCTAACTGCAGCGAAATCCAAGGTGCAAACGACACTGACTACGAGATCCGCGACGGCGATACTGGTCGTACGATCCGCGTCCGGGTCATCGCCAGGAACGACAAGGGCTCGACATCTGCGATCTCGAACCCGACCGGCGTCGTCGGCTCGAATCAGCCACCGCCCCCGCCGCCGGGCAGCTCGCTGGCAGTGGGAGATCTGAAGGCGGCAGGGGATCGTCTCGTCGTCGCGTCGGTTCAGTTTTCGCCGAATCCGGTGACGAGCCGGACCGCACCGATCATCGTGCGCGTCCGGGTCACCGCAAGAGGAGGCCGACCGGTCAGCGGAGCGCTCGTGTTCATGCGCGGGACGCCGAGGGTCGTGTCAGGTCAGACCCAGGCAACGCAGGCCGACGGCTTCGTGACGCTCACGCTGGTTCCGAACCAGTACTTCCAGCAGCCGCGAAACGGCTTCAACGTGCAGTTCTTCATCAAGGCGTTCCGGAACGGCGATCCGGCGCTCGGCGGCATCGCGGGCTACCGGCTCGTGCAGGTCCCCCTCGCCGGGTAGGCGACGGCAGCCACCGAGAGTGACGAGGAGGAGGCCGCTCCGGCCGCCTCCTCCTCTGTCATCGGTGAACTCTGTGGGCTGGGTGAACTACTCTCCCTCGACTGCGCGATGGCGTCGTCAGTGCCCGGCAGCGAGGGAGCGATCCACGCCACGGGCTCTGACCGAACCTACGCGGTCGACGGCGGGAAATCGCGGCTACACTGAGCACAGCGCGTTGGCTTAGTCGTTTGGAGCCGCCGAGGTGCACTTCCTCTCCGACTGTCACACCCGGCCTGAGCGCAGCAGGGAGTTCGTTCGGATTCCCTGCCCTGATTGGATAGAAGGAGCATCACATGTTTGCGACCATTCGCCGTTATGACGGTGTGGACCAGAAGCGCACGGTCGAGTTGACAAACAAGGTCAATGAGACCCTCCTCCCGAAGCTCACCAAGCTCCAGGGGTTCAAGGGCTATTACCTGATCGAGGCCGGCGACGGCGTCTTCAGCTCGCTCGGTCTCTTCGAGACTCCTGAGCAGGGCATGGAGTCGACGAAGCTCGTCGCAACGTGGATCCGTGACGAGAAGCTCGAGACGGTCCTTCCCAACGAGCCCAAGATCACGAGCGGACGGGTCATTGCTAGCAGCGACCGCATGTTGATCGCCGCGTAGCTCGACCGCACCGCATGCGACTGAGGGCTCGGCTTTTGCCGGGCCCTTTCTCGTTTCTGGCTAGAGGCGCGTCGTGGTGGCATGTCGAGCGCCTGCTGTACTCCACCTGCGTGAATGCGCATGGCGGTCGTTCCTGCAGACGGGGTGGAATCCGAGCCCAGGCGGTTCGGCGTAGTACTGGACATGTGATGTCCTCCCAACAGATGGAATGAACCATCGATAAACCTGGCGGGACGCTTCCAGTAAGCGACCTAGGAGGCAAGAGATGACGGAGTTGAGTCTGTACGACCGGCTCGGTGGCGCATTCGCCATCGCAGCAGTCGTTGACCACTTCAGCGAAGCGGTGGTGCACAACCCGATTGTCGGCCAGACATCGGAGAACGCCGCTCTCCGAGAGTGGCACACCAACAATCTGGGCAGACTTCCGGGCCTCAAGTTCATGCGCACCCTGTGGGTGTGCGACATCGCCGGTGGACCCCAGCAATATGCAGCCACGAAACCCGGCAGTACTCCTCTTGGCCTTGAAGAAGCCCACCGCGAACTGAAGATCTCTCCGGCCGAGTTCGATGAAGTCGCGGCAGAACTTGGGCGAACGCTTGACTCCCTTACGGTGCCCGAGTCGGAGAAGGAGGAGATTCTCGCTGCATTTGCCGCACACAAGGGCGAGGTGACCGAGGGATACTCCTAACTCCAGCGGAAATCAGCGACCCGGCCGCAAACCGCCCTACCGGCCGCCCCCTGTCGACCCTCGAACGACTTCGGCAGTCGGAACCGCCGTCCGGGAGCATGGGGTCATGCCGGGGCAAAATGCCGAATATGTTTCACGAGCTCGGCTCGACGCGTAGCCTGCACCCACCGATGAGCAAGACGAGAGGATGACCCGACCGGTCACGCTGTTCACCGGCCAGTGGGCGGACCTGCCGGTCGCGGATCTCGCGGCCTCCTGCGCCGGCTGGGGGTTCGACGGGCTCGAGCTCGCCTGCTGGGGCGACCACTTCGAGGTCGACCGTGCGCTCGCGGAAGACGCCTACTGCCGCGAGCAGAGGCATCTCCTCGAGCGGCACGGCCTCGGGTGCTGGGCGCTCGGTGCGCACCTCGTCGGCCAGGCCGTCTGCGATCGCATCGACGCGCGCCATCAGACGATCCTGCCGCCGGACGTGTGGGAGGATGGAGATCCCGACGGTGTGAGGCGACGTGCTGCAGAGCGGATGAAGGACACGGCTCGGGCGGCCGCGCGGTTCGGGGTGACGCAGGTGAACGGCTTCACGGGCTCGCCGATCTGGCACCTCCTGTACTCGTTCCCGCCGAACGACTTCGCGGAGATCGAGCGCGGCTACGAGGCGTTCGCCGAGGCGTGGTCACCGATCCTCGACGTCTTCGACGCCGAGGGCGTCCGCTTCGGCCTCGAAGTACACCCGACGGAGATCGCGTACGACTTCGTGACGACCGAGAAGACGCTCGCAGCGCTCGACCGCCGTTCGGCGTTCGGCATCAACCTCGACCCGTCCCACTTCGCGCACCAGCACCTCGACACAGCCGAGTTCGCGCTGGATTTCGCCGACCGCATCTACCACGTGCACGTCAAGGACTCGAAGAAGCGGCTCGACGGTCGCCGGTCGATCCTTGCCTCGCACCTGAACTTCGGCGAAGGGGCGCGTGGCTGGGACTTCGTCTCGCCCGGCCACGGCGACGTCGACTTCGAAGCGCTATTCCGGGCACTCAACCGGATCGGCTACGCCGGCCCACTCTCCATCGAATGGGAGGACTCGGGGATGGATCGCGAGTACGGCGCCCAGGACGCTCTCGCGTTCGTTCGGCGCACGGACTTCCCCGCGTCGAGTTTGGCATTCGACGCGGCGATGCAGCGCGACGTCGCGGAGAACGCCGACTAGGTAGCGCCGCGCAAATCCGCGTCGTTCGCGCGGTTGGTACTCGGCCCGAGGCCCGCTTGGGTGGGCAGGTCGGCCGTGCGGAAGTCGATGCGGCACACTGGCACGGTTATGACCGACGGGCGGCAAACATGAGCGAATCGCGCACCATCGCGAGCCAGACTGTCGAACTCACTACAGGCACGAAGATGCCCATTCTCGGGCTCGGAACGTGGCAGCTGCGGGGCGAGAATGCAGTGAACGCGGTGCTCCGGGCACTCGAGGTCGGCTATCGGCACATCGATACGGCAACCGCGTATGGCAACGAGGAACAGGTGGGGCAAGCGATAGCGCAAGGTGGCGTTCGCCGCGAGGACATCTTCGTCACGACAAGCTTCCCCCCAGCCGCGCGGGGCGTGAGCGCGAGACGCTCGAGTCAAGTCTCCATGCGCTGGGATTCGGATACGTCGATCTGTGGGTCATCCACTGGCCACCGAGCGGAGGCGCGCGACCGGACGTGTGGCAGCGGCTTCTCGAGTTGCAAGCGGAAGGACTGGCGTGGGAAGTCGGCGTCAGCAACTACTCCGTCTCGCAGATCGACGAGCTTCAGCGCGCGACAGGCCAACTCCCGGCGGTCAACCAGATCGAGTGGAGCCCGCCGCTCTTTGATCCCGGCGTGCTGGAGGGACACCGGCGCCGTGGTGTGCAGCTCGAGGGTTACAGCCCCCTGCTGAACATCAACCTGCGCGACTCGCGGCTCGCACGAATCGCCGGCGATCACGGTGTGACGCCGGCACAGATCGTGCTGCGTTGGCACATCGAGCACCAAATCGTCGCAATCCCAAGGTCGTCGAAGGCGGAACGGATAGCCGAGAACGCAGACATCTTCAGCTTCGCGCTGACTTCGTCCGAAGTCGAGATTCTCGACAGCTTCGCCAGCCGATGACGCGTGAGGTCGGCGTCGAGTTGCGCCACGTGGCCTCGACCCCGGGGGACTCTCAACCCCTTCCGCGCCGACGTTCGACCATGGGTGCCGGATTTCCGACTCGCCAAGTAAGGGGCCACCACCCCCTCGCGAAGCCGCGGACGAGGTTGCCATCGGCTCACGTCCAGTATCGAGCCCCGCGCGGAGGGACTCGAACTCCGACCCATCATTACCGGATACGGTCCTGGCCTCTTAGGGTCGCATCGCGGACGAATCATGTCGCGAACTCGCTGCGCCTCCTGCACTGGTCGGTTTCGTCCCTCGCACCACGAGCCCCGGGACCGGATCGCCAGCTTCGAGACGCAGCTCCGCCGGCACGATCTCCGACCGCAGATTCGCATTCTCCAGCACGCGCTTGAGATATGGACGCGTATGGCGGTAGCGCCCGGTCAGGCTGATGGAGTACCCCGCATCCGACCCGACCCCGATCAACTCCTCAACGGTGAAAATGAGCCGTCCGCCGGGGCGCAACGCGTCCGCGGAAGCAGCAATGACGTCCTCGAGTAGTCCAAAATAGACGAGGGTGTCTGCCGACACAATCACATCGAACGCCCCAGTGGAGTCGCCCAGGTAGGCGGTCAGTTCGCATTTGACCAGTTCGTCGTAGACATTCCTTGCCCGGGCTTGAGCAATCATTGGTGCGGACAGGTCGACTCCCACCAGTCGCCGCGCGTACCGCGCGATGAGAGGTCCGCACAACCCGGTGCCGCATCCGGCATCGAGCACATCGAGCCCTTTCGACACCTCAAGATCCGATTGCGCCAGCATCTCCGCGACCAGCGCCGGCGCGCGGTATGACAGCTTGGCGAGCTTGGAGTCGAAGCTGGCGGCGAAGCTATCGAAGGTTCTCTCGACAAACGCGTCCGATGCCCGCGGCGGGACATCGCGGCCCGAGCAGGCCGCCAGCATGTGCTGGGCAATGGGATTGTCCGGCTCATCTTTCAGCCATTCTTCGAAGACTCCCACCGCTTTGCCGACTTCACCGAGCGTGCAGTGCGCCAGCGCCAGCAGTCTCCGAGCTTCGGGGTCCGTCGGCCTCAATGTGATGACTTTCGAGAAGCAGGCAGCCGCCTCATGCGACCGCTTCTGGCCGTTCAGCAGGACGCCTAGGTTGTTGTACGCGTCCGAGTGTTCGGGATTTATGCGAATGGCGACCCGATATGCCGCTTCGGCTTGGACCGCCTTGCCTTTGGCCCTCAGGACCACACCGAGATTGTTGTGCGCATTGGCGTGATTCGGATCAAGTGCAATCGCGCGTTGATACGCAACGATCGCTTCGTCGAGCTTGAGTCGATCCTGCAGGACGATCCCCAGATTGCTATGCCAGTCCGCCCGATCGGGTTCGAGTTCGAGACTCCTCTTGATCAGCGCGACCGCCTGCTCGCTCCGCGCCTGCTGATGGGCGAGCACTCCTGAAAAATGCAACGCGTCGGCATGGTCAGGCTCGACTTCGAGGATGCCGTGGTAAATGTCCGCCGCAGCCGCCCACTGCTCGTTCTGCTGCAGCAGTATGGCGACCGATAGCGCCTCGTCCAGACTGAGGGGGCGGTCCGTTGTCGGCGACTGCTCCATATGCCAACCGCGCACGCGCTTCGGCTCGTTCCGCTTACCCTTCCTTGTTGCCCTTGATGTCGTACTTGAAATGGAGTCCGGCATCCAGTGATCCGTCTGCCTTCTGCGGTTTGTATTCCAGATCGACCTTGGCGAACTGCAGCGCGACGTGCTCCGCGGTCGCGGGCGTATCGCCGGCACCGCTCGGATTGACGCTGGTGATGATGATGTCCTTCATCTTGATGATGAGGAACTCCTGCTGGCCCTTGCCGGCCTTGCGCACTGTGATGGTCGCTTCTTTGATGTGCTCACCGGTCGCGCACGCTTTCAAGAGAACCGGCGAGGCCTTGTCTATGTGATGCGTGAAGTTGAAGTCATTGAAATTCGCCTTGCCCTCCCCGCCTCCGCTTCCTCCCCTCATCGCACCGGCGTTCGTCACACCCCACGACCAGCTCAGCACCTCAACCTCGTCCTTGTGCTTTGAGTCGAGGGATTCACCCTTGATGTCGCCGATCTTTGCGAAAATGTCTGCTGCCAAGACGCACCACCTCCTGCCCTACCGTGCTCTTGCGTTTGTCGACGGCCACTTGTGGCGCGCGACGACGGAATCGCCTCACACCGAAGGAAGCGCGCTCTTCGACCCCCGGACTGCGCCCCGACGGCCGGGAGCAGCGTTTCCGAGTGTGCGCCCCTGCCGTGCTCGAGTCAAGTTGCAATCTCGGACGCGACCCGGCGGAGCAAGCATCGCTCGAGACCGCTCACACAGGCCACCGAGGGATACATCAATAGTTTGACTAACTATCGGGTCACTGCAGGTAGATCATGCGCGGTCCCGCGAGTGTCCTCTCGCTTGAGCGACGTTGGGGACGGGGGCAGTGAACGACGCCCGTCCCGAGGACTCTGAGGTCAGGCGTCCCTCCCGCGCACGCGCACGCCCCACCCCCTGGGACGCCAGGTAGGCTCGGGGGGCCCTGCTCAGGGGTAAGGAGATCAGTGGAACGACACGCGTTTCGGCGGCAGTACGTGAGCGTCACCTGCCCGATCAGGCGACCACGCTCCCCCCTCGAGACGTGCTCGGGCGGTTGGGCCTAGTCGCAGGGATGGCGATACGCTGCCCCGCATGATTCCGTGGATCATCATCGCCGTGGTCGCAGTACCGCTCGTCGTTGTCGGCTTCATCGCCACTCGTCGCAACACCGCGAGCGAGCTTCCCGCCAGTAGGGACGCGACCGCAAGAGCGCGAACAGAGCAAGAGTTCGCCGAGGCGGAGGCCTACGAGGCGAAATGGCACGAGGAGGACAAGGAGAAGTTCCAGCAGGAACGCTTGCCGTAGTCGAGCACGCGCCGCCCCCACTCCCCCTCGCGAAGTTGTTCGGGCGTTGGGGCCTGCTAGCGACAGCTAGCGCGTCCCTTCGCGCACCGCGAGGACGACGATCACGAGGAACAGCCCCGTCGCGATCACGATCGCAACGATGCCGACGATAATCGAGATGGCTGTCCAGTTCGGTCGTGAATGTCGCCTGGCAGTGAAGAACAAGGCTGCGACGAGAGCCAGCACAAGAGCGGCGGCGATCGTGAAGACGGGCGACATGGCGAAGTGACGCTACCGCGCTCTTGCTCAACCCGACCCGCTCCCCTCCCCCTCGCGAGGTGCTCAGGCCCTGGGGCCCGGTGCGGGGCAGACGAACGACGTCGGCATCCGTCGTCAAGCTTGGAGGGGTGCTGATGGCTGCTGCCGGTGTCAGCCCCAGTCGGCACCTTCGAGGACTGAGAGGCCAAGGATGGATCATGAAGAGCAGGTATCGCCCTCCGTACCCGCCGAGTCGAAGCCGAAGTCGAAGGCGAAGAAGCCGGCGTGGAAGGACCTCTCTCCGGCGGGGATGGCCACCCACCTGCTCGCGACGCCGACTCTGTCCGACCGCACCTGGACGGGCGAGCAGCGGCTCAAGGGCGAGAAGCGCGACGCCTTCATTCGCCGGATCCTGCTCGGCGAGACTGGCGAGACCTCTGGGACCGTCGACACCGACGAGACGGCAGCGCAAGCGGGAATTCCAGCGGCACCAGCGCCCGGCGGAGGACCAGTCGTTGAGCAGCTTGAGGCCCTGGGAGTTCGCGGAATCCTCTGGCAGCTTGCCCGGGATGGCCAGATCATCGACGTGCGTTGCGAGATGCCCCAGTGCTACTGCTTCCGCGGTCGAAGGTACTTCGAGCCGATATCGCCGGGTGCCGATTGGATGCCGACGGCCGACCACTATCCAAGACTCAAAATGCACGGAGGTCGCCTCACGCCCGACAACGTCCGGCTCGGGCATAGAGTCTGCAACCAACGTGACTACGTATGGCGGGTGAAGATCAGCGCGATGCTCGGGAAGCGGATGTCGCTGGAGGAGATCGCCGAGGAGCTGAACGTGAAGAAGGTTCCGACGATCCACGGCACGAACCGGTGGACGGCTCCCTCCGTTCGAAAGGCATTCGTTTCCTAGAAGCGAAGTGCTCGGGCACTTGGGGCTTGCTCACGAGACGGTTCGTCGCCAGTCCTGGCGACGAACTGGTCAACGCGCTGGTCAACTTCCCCAGTGACGACGGGTGCCGAACAGCTCATCATGCCCAGAGACGTGCCTACCTCCTTGCAAGCCGGAGGTCGCCGGTTCGATCCCGGCACGCTCCATCGCTCAACGAGGCCGTTTTCTCCTGACTTGAGGACGGCCGTCGTCGGGCAACCCGCCACGGGCTGGTAGCGTTTGAACCCCAGGCGCAGAGCGGGTCTCTGGTGTGACCGCCGCTCATGCATGCCGGAGGTCCACTTGCGAGCGACCGGAGCGTTTGTGACGACATCGTCGGACGGGCATTCTGCAGCCATGCCCGAGACCCAGCTCGAGGAGAAACCCGGAACTCTCCTCGCAATCCCGCGGACGGTGGAACGCGCTGCGGGAGACGTGGTCCACCAGGCATTCGAGCGCCTGCTCTCATTGGACGTCGAAGTCAAGACCGCTGCCGAGGCCAAGCGCCTGCTTGCGGACCACGCGGACACAGAACAGATGACGGACACGATTCAGCGGTTCGTCGCGATCGCAACGCCGGTGGCTCGGGTCGCGCTTCGTGGCGCACGGTTCACGCGCGTCCCTTGGGTACTGGTCGCGTCCTCCGCCGTGTCGATCGGAGTGACGGTCCGAAACGGCGTCCGAGAGCTTCAGGCACTCGCCGCGCTGTTGGCGCACCGTTTCGAGCAGGAGACGGGGTCGTCCCCCGATCCCGCACTCCTTCGAAAGCTGACGCTCGAGCTCTATCTCAAGCCGCGCCGGGCTCCCGACGTCTCGGATCTCGGCCTACCGCTCGCCCGGCTCGCCCGCCGCTGGATCGTGAGTGGCGCGCTCGGTCGGAACACCCGGAAGAAGACCGAGAAGGCGCTCGATGCGGCGGAGCGTCTCGACCTCGCGTCGGTGGCTGGCGAGTGCCGACCGTGACCGGGTCGACGACGTCCTCCTGATCGAGGCGAGCGCCCGTCGCTCTCCGACTGCCCGGTTCAGACTGGCCCCTACTCTCGAAGTAGGAGGTCAAACGCCTGGCCGTACCCCTCCCCCCTCTTCGCTCGATAGGTTGTGCGTCCGAGCTAGGAGCACCACACCAGACTCGCATCACCTGCGTTCTTCCCAATCAAGGAGGTCTAAGTGTTGCTTGCCGCAAACGGATGGTGGCTGTGGACGATTCTCGCGCTCGCGATCTGGATCGCTATCGCGTTCTGGCCTGCCAGGGTCGCCGCTCGAAAGGGTCATAGCTTCTTCGGCTACTTCATCTTCAGCTTGATCTTCTTCCCGGCAGCTCTCATCGTCGCCTACGTGGTGAGCGACCGGACAACCGCTCGGGCCTGAGTCGTCCGCTGCGCCGGCACGTTCCGAGGACGTAGAGCGCATCCCCACCCCCTCGCGGGGTGCTCGGGCGGTGGGGCTGCTTGCGGGGGGACGGCGACGTACTAGTGGGCATCGTCATCGCGCGCACGTGCGCACGCGTAGCAAGAGAGACGTCGATAGCCACCCCACCCCCGCGAACGCGATGCTCGTGGCGGGGTGGTGGCCGTTAAGTCGACGAGATCGTCGGCTGCATCGCGGGGATGACCGACCGTTTCGCGCTCGTCTACGCAGACTCGCTCTGAGCCCCGGCGAGTGCGCTCTCGATCTCCGCAACGTAGGCCGTCGCGTCGACCGAACGGTAGAAGGCGAGAGCACGCTCTAGCTCGACCTCGGCTGCGGCTGCTTCTCCGTCGTCCAGCATCCGCATGCCGGCGTGCTTGCGGAGATTCGCCTCGCTCGTGACGTTGCCCGCCGACGCCATGATGTCCGCGGCCGAGTCGAGCTCGCCCGAAAGGATGTGCTCGATCACGCTCCGCCAAAAAGGAAATCTCGGGCCGGCTCCAGCGGCGACGGCATCGCGGAGCTCGTCACCGATGCGGAGCTCGTCCGCGAACGGCCCGAGGCGCGTCAGCGCGCCATGCAGCCCGACCTCGCGAATGATCGGCGGCACCTGCACAGCGAGTGCGTGCGCCTCGTCGACCTGACCGAGCTCGGCGTAGAGCGCCGCGGTAACTGCGAGCGAGCCGAGCCTGTGGAATGGCTCGTGCCTCGTCTGCGCGTGCTCGAACGACTGGAGCTGGTCGCGAAGTGCAGCGTCCTGATCCCCGCGGGCGAGCCAGATTGCCGAACGCATTTCGCGCGCCATGTACTCGAGCGTGTGCGGTGATCCCGCCTCGCATTCGGCGATGAAAAGGTCCGCTGATTCGAGCGCGCGGTCCCAGCGCCCGAGAACGAAGTCGAGAAAGATGCGGTTGCCGCGGACGAAGCGGACGCTCGCGGCGTCTCCGTAGCGCTCGCCGAGGCGCGTCGCCTCGGCGTAGAGCTCGTCCGTGCGTGGAAAGTCGCCCGCAAAAATCGCATAGACGGCGAGGTTGTTGACGATCGCCGAGGCGACCGGGGCGTCGGCCGCAAGAGCGATCTCGAGGGCGCGCTCCATGTCGGCGGTGCCCGACCCGAAGTCGACGTCGTTCTTCGCCATGCCGATCGTCGTGAGCGCGTGGGCGCGGAGCTCGTCGAGTCCAAGCTCGGTCGCCATCGCGAAGGCGGCCTCGGCGAGGCGTCGCCCTTCCTCCTCCTCGCCGGCGATCTCACGGATGCGGCCGGAGAACGCGAAAACTCTCGTCGCCGCGACCGAAACCGAGTCTCCGGCGAGCTCCTCGGCGCGCGCGAGATGCTCGCGGACGAGATCGTGCTCACCCCGCTCCCAGAAGACGCGCGCGAGGAACGACTCCACCTCGGATGCGCGCGCCGTGTCGCCCACCGCCAACAATGCGTCTCGCGCGGCCTCGAGTGCATCCTGCTGGCGCGCCTCGTTGTAGGACCGGTGCAGCGCGACGGCAAGCCGAAACAGAAGGTCGGGGCGCTCGGCGTCATCCGGCCAGAGCGCGAGCGCGTCGTCGTACTGGGCCACCGCGACCGCATAGCTGTTGAGCGAGGACGCTCGGTCGCCGGCGGCGCGCAAGGCCAGGCGAGTGCGCTCCACGATCTCGTCGTCGCTACCACCCGAAGCACGGACGAGCTCGAGCGCCGAGCTCCAATGGTACGCGAGCATCTCGGCGTGGTCCTCAGGACGGCCGAGACCGTCGATCCACTCGGCGACGGCCTGGTGTCTCTGCGCGCGGTCGGCGCGGGGGATCTGGCCGTAGGAAACATCGCGAACGAGCGCGTGGGCGAATGCGAACTCGCTCTCGCCTTCGAGCGACGAGCGCCGCTGGCGGCGCACGAAGCCCTTGCGCTCGAGAGAGTGGAGCGAGGCAGTGGCGGCGTCGGGGCTCCGACCGATCGAGCTCGCCCAGAACACCTTGCCGACGACGGCCGCGTCCTGCAAAAGGCCCTTCTCCGACTCGGGGAGCCCATCGAGACGGGCGGCGATGATGCCCTGGAGGGTCTCTGGAAGCGCCAGTTCGTCCGTCGAGCCCTGCTCCGTGTAGAGCTCGACGAACTGCTCGGCGTACAGCGGATTGCCGCCCGCTCGCTCGAGCAGTGTCTGCTGCGTGTCGGCCGCGAGTAGCGGCCGGGCGAGCAGGCGCCTGATCAGTTCGGCCGTCTGCTCGTCCGAGAGCGGCTGCAGCGCGAGCGTCGTGGCGTCGAGCTTGCCGCCGCCCCAGTTGGGCCTGCGCTCGAGAAGCTCGGGGCGAGCGGTCGCAACGACGAGCAGCGGTACGTCGGTCATCCAGTCGACGAGCTCGTCGAGGAAGTCGAGAAGGGCCTCGTCGGCCCAGTGGATGTCCTCGACGACCAGGACGAGCGGACGCTGCTCGGCGAGCGCCTCGAGGAACCGGCGCCAAGCCGAGAACGCCTCGTTGCGGCGGTCGCCGCCGACCTGCTCCTCCCCGGAGAGGCCGAGAAGCGCGAGCAGATGCGTCTCGACGCGCCCCTCGTCGCCCGTACCCGCGAGTACGTCCTCGACCGCCTGGTGGACCTTCGCCGCGATGTCCGCCGGCGTGTCCTGCTCGAGGACGCCAGCCTGCGCCTTGACGATCTCGCCGAGCGCCCACAGCGTAATCCCGTCCCCGTACGCGAGGCAGCGGCCTTGCCGCCACGTGATGAGCTCGGGATCCGCCTCGACGGTGCGGTTGAGCTCGTACACGAGCCGGCTCTTTCCGATCCCTGGCACGCCCACGAGAGTGAGGAGCTGTGGGGTGCGCTCGTGACGTGCACGCTCGAAGGCGTCACGGACGACGCCGAGCTCGCGCTCGCGACCCACGAGTTCCGAGCGCGCCTCGTGCGCGACGTCGACACCGAAGCGGGCATGAGCTGCGACAGCCGTCCAGACGAGAACGGGCTCCGCCTTGCCCTTCGCCTCGACCGGAGTCGCCTCCTCGTAGTCGACGGCGGCCCGGGTCGCGCGATAGGTCGTCTCGTCGGCCAGGATGCCGTTCACGGGGGCGGCGCTCTGCAGGCGAGCGGCCGTGTTGACGACGTCGCCGGATGCCATGCCCTCTCCCGCGCCCGGCTGCGCGTCGAGCCGGACGAGCGCCTCTCCGGTCGTGATCCCCACACGCAGCTCGAGTGCCTCCTCGACCGCGAAGTCGCGGATCGCAAGGGCGGCTCGGACCGCGCGCTCCGGGTCGTCCTCGTGCGCGGTTGGCGCACCGAACAGCGCCATAACCGCATCCCCGATGAACTTCTCGACGGTGCCGCCGTGGCGCTCGAGCTCGGCCCGCACGCGTTCGTGGTAGGGGCCGAGCATCGCGTCGACGTCCTCCGGGTCCATCGTCTCCGCCTGCGACGTGAACCCGACGAGATCACAGAAAACGACCGTCACGACCTTGCGCTCTCGGCGCGCTGCACCTTCTCGCATGGGCCAGAGACTATGACCTCGACGCGGGTCCCACACGTAAGCGGCTCCCAAACTGCCTCACGAGCACGCGCGCGCATGCGAAACAGAGGTGTCCTCCTTCACCCATCAGCCGCACGACACCGCGGTGCGCCGCGACGATTCGCGATTGCGCCGCCGTTCGTTGCCGGTCGGCCAGCCCCTCACCGGGGGGCGGCGGCGCCTGGGAGATCCCAGCCATGAGACGCCACGCTGCGCGAGTATGTGGAATGTCCCTTGAGACGAGGGTACGGTTTACCGAGTGAAGACTTTCAACCTCAACAGCGACGAGTGGGACGGGACGAGAGACCGCGAGGGCTGGCGCGTCAAGGGCGCGCTCGTCGGCCAGCGCATCGGCGGTGAGATGATCGGCGCGACCATGTCCGAGGTCGAGCCTGGCAGCAGGCTCTGGCCCTACCACACGCATCACCTGAACGAGGAGTGGGTGCTCGTGCTCCGCGGCGAGCCGACGCTGCGCACGCCCGAAGGTGAGCAGGTATTGAAGGAGGGCGACGTCGTCTGCTTTCCGCGCGGTAAGGAGGGTGCGCATCAGATCATCAACCGCACGGACTTGCCGATACGCGTGCTGATGCTCTCCTCGATGGTCCGCGGCGAGATCATCGAGTACCTCGACACCGGGAAGGTTCTCGCCAAGGGCGTCGAGGACGAGGACATCATGTTCGCGAGGCCCGGACCCACGGTCGAGTACTGGGAAGGCGAGGACTAGCTCCGGGCGACACTCTCGATTGACCGGGCAGCGGGCTCTTCGCTCCGGCGAGAGGTCATCCGAGTGGGCGAGTGTGCGGGACTGTCTCTTGACCGAGGCTGGGCCGAGGTGGGTCGACCGCTCTAGCCGAGCAATCGGAAGTAGCGCGCGATTGGCAGGAGCGTGAAGTCGACTTCGCCGTACAGCGCCCGGGCAGGTGCGTGACCGGGGTCGCCGCCTGTCTCGACTACGGCGATGTCCATGCCCTTCTCCCTCATGTAGTCGACGGCAAACTCGGTGAGTTGAACGCCGATGCCGCGCCTCTGGTAGGCGGGATCCACGCCGATGATCTCGATGACGCCCATCCGCTGGTGAAACCCGTTTAGGGCAACGGCGACGAAGCCAACCGGGCGGCCATCGGCGATCGCGACGTAGACGCCCCGCTCATCGTTCGTGCAGATCGATCTGACGGTCTCGGCTTGGCTCGCCCTCCAGTCAGGATGCAGACGGAGAAAGATCTCATCGCCGAGAACCTGTCGAACCGAGGAAAAGACAGGCTCCCACGCTCGTAGGGAGAAGGCGACGACCGTGTCGAGGTCATCCTCGGCGAACTCGCGAATCTCGACGGCGCCCGTCATCGAGCCGGACAGTAGTGTGCGGAACTTCCCGAGGCAGGCCTAGGGACATCAGAACCGCCTGCGCCAGTGAGCGGGAATGTCTCCTGAAGAGACGCTCGCTACTGTCTTAGCCATGTTGACGAATCGTTCTGCGCCGCCCGCCACCGTGACTCCGGTGCTGATCTATCCGGACGTGCGAGCAGCGGTGGCGTGGTTGGAGTCCGCCTTCGGCTTCCAGGAACGGGTGCGGATCGGCGACGCACATCGCGCTCAGCTGCGTGTCGAATCGGACGGTGCTGTAGTCGTCGCCGACGTGCGCGCCGATCAGGTGGCGCCCAGTGCGGGCGTCGTCACGCACGTCGTCAAGGTGCGCGTGCCGGACGTCGATGCGGCCTTCGGGCGTGCACGCGACTTCGGCGCCCGCATACTCGAAGAACCAAGAACCTGGGAGTACGGCGAGCGTTCGTGCCTGCTCGAAGACCTTGGTGGCCATCGCTGGGAGCTGACCCAGACGGTGCACGACGTGGAACCCGAGGAGTGGGGCGGAACTACGGTCGCGCCCTGGTAAGAGTCCTATCCGCTGCGCGAGCGTCGGCACCAAGCGTATTCCGAGAGTGGTGGTCGCGGGCAGATTCGGGTGGAGTTCCACCTGGGAGCCGAGTCGGATAAGAGGGCTGCGTGGGTGGACGTCGACGGCATCCACGCCACCGGCCGGATGACGGTGTGGGAGTCCGGCGAGTGCGACACAGAGGCACTCGAGACGAGTGATGGAACACAGATCCGTTACCGCTCTCGCGTCCTTGGAGATCCGAGTGACGTAACGGCTGAAGCCAATGAGCTTGTCGACCTCATAGCCGACCACACATAAGAGGCGCGGCCGTTCGCGAGACCAGCGCGAAGTGCTGGAGCCTCGACATGCCTCCGTCAGCCTGCGCAGGAAGTGAGGCGCGCTCCCCTGCGGCAACTGACCTGACGGGACACTCTGCGGTGTGTCCACGGGGAGAAGGTCAGGGAGGAGCACGCCTCTGTTCGAGCATCGCAGCACCGGCGGTCGGACTCCGCTCGGCGGTGAGATCTCCTCGCGCACGCGCGCACGCACGCACGACACGCAAATCGGTTCGAGCGCTCGGTTCAGGAAACCCGGAATCCGAGCGTCGTGCGTGTGCTGGAGCCGCCGAGCGTCGCGGTCAGCGCGACCGTCAGGCGCTTGCCGTGCGCTTCGGCAGGGACGACGAACGAGCACCGCGCGATCGAGTTCTCCCACGAGAGGCGGATCTTGCGGAAGCGCTTTCCGCCGATCCATACGCTGGCATGAAGTGACCCAGGCGCTGGGACGAACTCCACACGGGCAACGAGGTCGAACGGCCGCGCAGCCTGAGGCGGTCGCGGTGTCGCTGAAATGACGTCAATCCGGACGCCCACACCCGCACCAGGCGCAGCTGGCGCGAGTGTCGTTGCCGCAGCCAACACCACCGCGCCGAACGCGGCGAGCCAGCTGATCATGTGATCCAGGGTACGCCTGTTCCGGATGGAGTTCCAGTTCGTCGCATCGTTGCTCGCGATCCGACAGCCCGCTGCCGGGAGTCCTCACTCCCATCCCCTCTAGCTCAAGAGGCCGCTGGGGCCCGCTCGCCGACCTCCAACAGGCTTGGGCATTCTGCTAGGTAGGGAGCGTGATAGTTGCCCTCCACGTGGCGACAGGCGCTGCGGCTGGCGCCGCGAGCGGCTCTCGCCTCGCAGCAATCCTTCTGGGGCCGGTTCTCCACATCGCGGGCGACCGCCTTCCGCACCGAGACTTCCACTCGCGTCGGTTCGAGATCGGCAGCGGTCTCGCGGGCATCCTCCTTCTTGCCGCGCGGCGAGGCCCACTCGATCCGACGACACTCGGCGCTGCAGCGTGCTCCGCGCCTGACCTCGAGCACGTCCTTCCGTTCCTGCGCCCGCGCGGAAGGAAACTCTTCCACGACCACGGCTGGCACCGCTCGGGTCGGTTCCCGGCAAGCCTGCAGCTCCTGCTCGCCGCCGCGATTCTCGCTGCACTCAGCGCACCACGGGAGCGGCTGCTAGAGATCGAGCGGTAGGCGGGCTTGGGAGATCGTTCCTGCGCCGCCTCGCCGGCCTGGGGCCGCATCGGGGCTGGAGTCAGACTCAGGGTCGCACGCACGCGTAATAGAGAGGACGGGGTGGTACCCCCCTCGCGATGTGCTCGGATGCTGTGGCCTGGCGGCGGACAGAGATGCGAGAGAATGACGCGGGAACGCGATTCGTTGCGGCGTCAGCGACGCTGGCCTTGCATGTCGCGCAGCAACGTCTCGACTGTCGAAAGGCGACTGCTGACGTCTTCCAGCAGACGGCGCGTCTCGTCTTGGTCAGCCCGCTGGGCATCCTCGATGACCGTGCGATGCGCCTTCTGTTCCTCCTCGACGAACATCGATGTAACGACCGCCGTCAGGAAGGCGATGAAGGTGACACCCACGATGATGACCACGCTGCCGACGACGCGCCCCCACCCCGTATGTGGGACGACGTCGCCGTAGCCGACCGTGCCGAGCGTGACGATGGCCCACCACACCGCCGTGCCGTAGTCCGGGAAGTCCTCCTTGTCGATGATCGTGACGACGAAGCCAGCGACGAGCGCGACAGTGAGGGTGGTGAAGGCGAGGAACGGGAAGACTCGCCGACCAACAACGGCGCGTTGCGTGCGGGTGCGGATGAATGAGCGTCTCCCCTCCGTCACTCTCGGAGTGTGCAGGTCGTCACGGATGCCGTAATGCCGCCGGGCAGCGTGGGTCGGTTTTTGGTCGCTGCTGCCTATCCGGCGAAGCGACGGAGCACAATCGATGCGTTGTGCCCGCCGAAGCCGGACGAGTTCGAGACGGCGACGCCGACGTCAGCTGTGCGTGCCTCGTTCGGGACGTAGTCGAGGTCGCACTCGGGGTCGGGCGTCTCGTAGTTGATGGTCGGCGGTAGCACGCCTTCGTGGATCGCAAGCGTGCAGAAGATCGCCTCGACCGCGCCAGCGGCTCCGAGGCAGTGCCCGGTCGCACCCTTGGTCGATGAGACCGGGACCTTCTCGGCAACGTGCTCTCCGAGGGCACGTTTGATCATTCGCGTCTCGCTCGCGTCTCCGAGCGGAGTCGAGGTGCCGTGCGCGTTGATGTAATCGATCTGGTGGGGCGCGATGCCGGCGTCCGCGAAGGCCATGAGCATGGCACGCGCCGGGCTCTGGCCCGACGGGTCGGGCTCGGTAACGTGCTGCGCGTCCGAGGAGGCGCCGTACCCGATCAGCTCGGCGTAGATCCTCGCGCCACGCTGCGTTGCGTGCCCGAGTTCCTCGAGCACGAGCACGGCGCCTGCTTCGCCCATGACGAAGCCATCGCGACCGGCGTCGAACGGCCGGCTCGCGTGCTCTGGGTCGCCGTTGCGTCGTGAGAGGGCGCGCAGCGCGGCGAAGCCGGCGATACCGACCCTGGTAATCGCCGCCTCGCTGCCTCCTGCGAGCATGACCTCGGCACGCCCTAGGCGGATCGCGTCCAGCCCGTCGCCGATCGCCATCGTCGAGGCGGCGCAGGCGGTGCCTTGGGAGGAGAGCGGGCCTGTCGTGCCGAGTTCGATCGAGACTCGGCTGGCGCCCATGTTCGGAATGATCGTCGTGATAGAGAACGGGTTGACCCGCTCCGGGCCCCGCTCGATCAAGGTGTCGCACGCGTCCTCGAACGACTTGAGACCGCCCATCGCGGTCGCAACGGAGACGCCGACCCGATCGCACTCGGACTCGATCTCGAGCCCGGCGTCCGCCTGTGCCTGCCGCGCCGCCGCCACGATCAACTGCGCGAACCGGTCCATGCGTCTCGCCTGCTTGCGCTCGATCCACTGCGTCGGATCGAAGCCCTTCGCCTCGCAGGCGAACGTGACCGGAAAGCCGGTGGTGTCGAACGCCGTGATCGGGGCGGCCGACCCTCTACCCGCGACGAGATGTTCCCAACTCGACCGCACGTCGTTGCCCAGCGGCGTCACAGCGCCCAGCCCCGTGATCACGACTCTTCGACGCTCGATGGCTCCCATCAGCCCTCGATGTCCCTCGGTGGGCCGCCAGAGACCGACAGGAGAGTCATCTCGTCGGAGAATCCGCACTCGAGGCAGACGTACCGCATAGTTCCATCCTCGTCGACGACGATCCCCATCGTGACGCCGCAGGCCGGGCAAATCGGCGGCCGCTCGTCATCCGGGTCGGGCTTGCTCTCCTCGTCCATGCGGCCAGCCTAGCTTCGTGCCGCTCCGTGATCGGATCCCCCAACGCGAGTGGGCCGGCACCCTAACGACGAGGCGGTCAGCCTCCGGCGACTTGTCTGCCTGCCATCTTCGTCAGTTCCGAGGCGCGGTCCTCAAGATCGCTCGTCGGCATCGGCGTTGCGCTCGTCCGCCTCGGTGCTCGCGGCGTCCTGTCCGAGCGCGGCTCTTGCGACCTTCACGGTGAGGCGGCCGGGAATGAGCGCGAAGTCAAGCACCCCGTTGATGAGGCCGCCGCCGGGAACCGCGTCCTCGATGGAGTCGGTGAGGTCATCTGCGATGTCCAAGATGTCCTCTCCTGCGTCTACGACGCCGTCCGCCGTGGGTACCAGCGCGTCGCGGATTTGAGCCTCGGCCTCGGCCGCGATCGCCTCGCCGAGACGAGAGATCGAGTCGCGTAGCGCAACTTCTGCCTCCTCGCGAGCCTGGGCGCGCTGTTTGACCAGCTCGGCGTGATCGCCCGTCCACGCGGTGATTCCTCGATAGCGGTGTCGTAGCGCGACGAGGAGGACTCCTCCCAGAACCAGCCACGCCGCAGCGAGCAGGAGCGGAGCCAGCCAGTCCGGGAGCACGTTCGCGAGTGCGACCACCGCCGCCCAGTTCGCAAGTGCGAACGCCGCCGCGAAGGCAACTGCCGCGACGATCGCGAACGCAAGATCACGACCCGCCCGACGGATCGCGGGCATGCGTTGGGCCGCGGCAAGCTCGACCTCGCGCACGGCCAACGTGGACGCCTTGCGGCCGACTTGCTCGGCCAGATCCGAGATCGGCTCCTCGGTCCGCTCTTCCTCGCCCGCCGGGTCGTGCGTTTCGATCTGCTCGAGCGCGTCCGCTGTCTCCGTCACGCCGTTCCTCCCCAGAGGGCTTCGGTGAGCGGCTGGAGCGGCGAGTCTATCTCCGCGCAACCGGCATCGGGCTAAGAGAGGACGTCAAGGCAGTCGGTTTGCCCGGATTACTGCATGCCATCTCACTGCTGCATCTCACTACCGGCTGGCCAGCTCTTGTCGGTTAGCGAGACGCGTATGACGTGGTGCCGGGTCGGCGCTCGAGCTTGTCGACCCGACACCACGTCGCGAGATGCTCTTACCGTGCGGGGGTCACTTGCTGAAGTAGGGGTAGATGTTGTTGAACCCGGAGGCTCGAACCCCACCGGGGTTGTGAGCCTCATCCGCCTTCCCACCCCACGCGACGTTGTACCCGGACGCCTTGTAACCGAGCGCAACAGGGTTGTCACACGTCAGACCCATGCCCTCGACCCAGTTCGCAGCGACCGCGTCGTAGTACGGCCCGCTCGGATTGTTCCAATCCGCGACGGTGATGTCCTGGAACATGCCCATCGTGCCGTCACCGCGCATGAGTCGCTTACACACGCCCACATGGCTCGGGATGTGGGCGGCGGCGGCCGCACGGCATGCGCCGAGCGCGACGTAGTTGGTGGTGTATCCGGACGCCAAGCCGTCTGGATCGTCGGCGGAGATGAACCAACCCCCCCGCGCCGGGTCGTATCCGCCGTAGAAGAGCCCCTTGTCGCTGTTCTCAAGCACGTACGCGGCTTGGTACTCCGGAAATGGGGCTTTGACGCTGGCGAGGCCGTCGCTCGAAAGCGTTATCGTCGAGCTCGGCGACAGGAACTCGTTGGTCTCGGGCAGCGTCGTCGACTTGCCGTTGAGACAGTAGACCGTCTTCGGAGCAGCCGTTGCCACCGCCGTCACGAGGATCCCCGTAGCGATCGCGGCCGCGGCAGCCCCCACCGCAAGCAGCCACTTGTTGGTGCTCATTCCTCCTCCTCCCCAGTTGGCCGAACCGACTCGAAACTGGCCGGAACGACTCAAAGTCGAACCCTAGTGAGCTTCGCCGCTTTGACAAGTCGACAATTGAGGTGGTCCCGAGCCCGTATTGGGATCCGGGCGCACGCCGACCAGAGCCGACTCCTGCACGCGTCCGTCAACAAAGCCCTGCTGATAGGGCTTTTTTTGCGTCAGAACACGCGTGTCAGGAGCCGGCCGAAAGCGGCAGGCCCAAATTCGACCGTTTCAGCTCGCGAGCGGCGATTCGTGCGCCGCTCGTCCTACCCGCTCTGCGACTTCACGTAGTCGATGTAGCCGCGCACGTCCGCTGCCGGCTCCGAGTACGCATCGCCGAGGGCGCCTTCGATCGCGCCCATGTACTCCTCGGCCCAGGCCGGGAAGTCGTAGTCGATCGCACGCAGGAACTCGAGCGTCGCGGCGAAGCGGATGTCGGCGATCGATGGCGTCTCGCCACCAATGAACGTCTTGCCGTCGAGGAACCACGCGCGGTAGACGTCGAGCGGGCCAGCGAGCGCGGCCTCGGCGTCCTTCTGTGCCTTGACCTTCATGGCGTCGTCGGCGTCCGACGTCCCAACCTCGCCCGCGTACTGCGGGAAGCCGAGCGCCGGGTAGGTCGCGCGGGCAACGAGGGGATAGAGCGTCCCGATGAGATAGAACATCGCGCTGTCGACCATCGCGCGCTCGCCTGGATCAGCGGGGTAGAACTGGTCGAGACCGTGCTTGTTGGAGAGGTACTGCATGATCGCGCAGCTCTCCCAGAGCGAGCCTTTAGGTAGTCCGGCCTCTTCGAGGAGTGGCGTGAGGTCGGCGGGGTCCTTGGCGAGAAACTCCGTCGTCGTCTTCTTCCCCCACACGTCCACCTCGTCGAAGTCGAGCCCGGCGGCTCGCACGAAGATTCGAGTCGAGAGATTGTTGACGCTCGGCTTGAGGATGCTCAGCGTGTTCGTGGCCATTTGATCGTCCTTTCCTAGGAGTACGGATCCTTCGGTGACCGGTCGTCCGAGAGCGATGCCCGCGACCGCCCGACCAGCATCTCGATCGCGTCTGCAAGGTGGTCCTGGGCGATGTTGTAGTCGCCGCGCGCCTCGCGGATCTTGTGGGCCTCGAGCAGCACGTCCCCGTGCGTGTACCCGAAGGGCGGCTCGAAGCGGTACGACGCCAGCTCGATCAGGAGGCCGAGCGGGTCGTCGAAGTAAATCGAGTCCATGAAGCCACGGTCCTTGACCCCCGAGTGCTTGATTCCGCGCTCGTCGAGCCGCTCGACCGCCTGCCAGAAGGTGGCCTGCGAGAGCGCGAATGCGAGGTGATGGACGAAGCCTGGCTCGCGCGGCGTCGGAGTCGGGTCCGGCACCCGCGTCTCGTTCGTGAAGACGGTGATGAGGCGGCCGTCCCCCGGGTCGAAGTAGAGATGGCTCTCCGACTCGTTGTCGAGGTTCGGTTGCTCGAAGACGAAGGGCATGCCGAGCACGCCCTCCCAGAAGTCGATCGCCGTCTGGCGATTGGCGCCGTTGATCGTGATGTGGTGGACGCCCTGGGTTTGCAGCTTTCGCACAGCCGTCACCGCTCGACCAGCTTCGACTTGTACTCGCTGCGCCGTAGGCTCCCCCACGGTACGAGGTCTACCCGCGTCTGGACGACGAGCACGTTCCGCAGTTTCTCACGGATCGCCTCCGCGAGCGTCGCATCCGCCTCTCGGCCGCGCGCGAGCTCGACGCTCACCGGGAGCGGCGGCTCCTGCTTCACCCCTGCGGCTTGCGGCTTGACGAGGATCTGGCCGCTGACGTCGGGAGCGAACGCGCTCACGACCTCGCGCACGGCGGAGGGAAAGACGTTGACGCCACGGACGATGAGCATGTCGTCGGTCCTTCCGATACACCGCACGCGCGGGCCAGTTCGGCCGCACGCGCATGGTGTTGCGCGGATCTGGACGTGATCGTGCGTGCGGAACCGCAGGAGCGGCGCAGCACGATGTCGGAGGTGAGTCAGCACGAGCTCGCCGGAGGCGCCGTCCTCGAGCTCGCGCGTCGCGCCCGTCTCGGGGTCGATCAGCTCCGCGTGGACGAATCCGCGAGCACCCAGGTGCATTCCGTCCTGCTCTTCGCACTCCCCCCACAGCGAGACCCCGATGTCGCCGATGCCCATCGCTTCCGTGACGTTGGCACCCCAGCCCTCTTCCAGCTGCGAGCGGAAAGCGGGCTCGCCGCCGCCGGGCTCACCTGCCACGAGGACCCGCTCGACACTCGACTCGCGCAGGTCGATGTTCCGCTCCGACGCCCACTCCACGAGGTGGGCCGCATACGACGGCGTCAAGACGGCGGCTTCCGGCCGAAGGAGCTCGATCGACCGCATCAATCGCTCGGTGTTCCCGGTGCCGACCGGAATGTGGCAGAGGCCGATCCGGTCGAAGGACGCCAGCGCGGCGCCGGCCACGAACGGCCCCGCGTTGTAGGTCGAGACGATGCGCTGGCCGGCAGTCACGCCGGAGGCCGCGTAGCTGCGCGCAGATCCGGTCACCCAGTTCTCGAGGTCGTCGGCCGTCAGCGGGACGAAGCTCGGCGCACCCGTCGTCCCACTCGTCGAGTAGATGCGCACGATCTCCGACGGCTCGGCACAGAGGTGCGCTCCGACGGGATTGTCCGGTGTGCACGACTCCCTGAGCTCGCGTTTCTCGGTGAGGGGGAGTTGGGAGATGTCCGCGAGCCTGCCGGCGGCCGCGGCAGAGTCGACCCCGGCAGCCGCGAGCTTCTCCCGATACAGGGCCGAGCGCTCGAAGACGTAGACGAGCTGGGCTCGATAGCTCTCGTCGTCGACCGCGAGCTGCTCCTCCCACGGACGAGCTTCGACCTCGGGTGCGAGCATCAGTCGGGCGAAGGCTCGTATTCGACTGCGTCCTCGGCGCCCGCGGCCATGAGAAAGCCCAGGGGCTGCTCCCGCTCCTCGGCGAGGTGGGCGAGCAATCCGGCCGTGCGGGCGAGAATCGGAACCGCCTCCACGACGGCCGTCGAGTACCCGAGATCGAGGAGAACCGCTGCGATCGGCATGGCCACGTTCATGGTGAGCGGCTTGCCCCAAGCCTCGGCAACCGCACCACTCAGGGAGCGCGCGAGCTCGACGTGCGGCCCGCTCACTCCGCGCGCGTCAGCGAGCTCGAGGATCCGCTCGGCGCGGGGGTCGAGCGGGCGATGCACCGGGTGGCCGAACCCGGGGACCTTTCCGCCGGACTCGCGAGTCGCACGCACGACGTCGCCGGCCACGACCGCCGGCTCGACCCCGGACGCGACCCGCTTTTGCGCTTCCTCGAGGAGCCGCGCGCACTCTCCTGACGTGCCGAGGACGACCGGGCCGGCTCCGAGGATCCCCGCCGCGACCGCACCCTGCAGCGATCCGGGGTCCGCGGCCAGCGTCATCCGGGCGGCGACGTTCGTCGGCATCATCCCGTGCTCGGCGATCGAGACGAGCAAGAGATCGAGGAAGAACCGCTGGTCGCCACTGGGCTCGTCGCCCGTGAGCAACAGATGGAAGTACTCCGTGAACGTGACCCTCCCCATGAGATCGCTGGAGAGGTCCCGGCCACGGACCTCGACCCGGTCGGGGTAGGCCTGGCTCATGTGCGTGACCGGACGCCCCGGCTTGCCGATCTGCATGCAGCTCCCCGCTAGAGGCCGAGATCTTCCCGGACGAGCCGCGCGCCGGCCACCATGGCCTCGAGCTTGCGGGAGGCGAGGTCGCGCGAGAGGTACTTCATCCCGCAGTCCGGCGCGACGACGAGCCGCTCGGGCGGCAGGACGGTGAGCGCCCTCCGGATCCGGCCGGCGACGATCTCCGGCGTCTCGGCCTCGCTCGAGCCCAGGTCCAGCACGCCGAGGAGGATGACCTTGTCGGGAACCTCTCGCAGCACCTCCGGGTCGAGGTCCGGCTGCGCAGCCTCGAGCGAGAGGTGCGTCGCAGTACATGCGGAGAGCTCGGAGAGGAACGGATAGCCGCCGAGGCGCTCGTGGACGATGTGCGCGTAGCCGAAGCACGTGTGGAGCACCGTGTCGCCCTCGATGCCGTCGAGCGCGCGGTTGATCGCCTCGATCGCGTACTCACGGGCCGGCTCGGGCCGCGCCTGGAGGTACGGCTCGTCGATCTGTACGACGTCCGCCCCGGCCGCCTTCAGGTCGCGGAGCTCCTCGTTCACGGCGTCCGCATAGGCGAGCGCGAGGCTCCCCCCGTCGGGGTAATGGTCGTTCTGCGCCTGCTGCGTCATCGTGAAAGGCCCGGGAACGGTGATCTTGATCCGGCGGTCCGTGATCGAGCGCAGGAACTCCACGTCACGCACCTCTACCGGCCTCGTGCGGCGGATCGGACCGACGACTCGCGGGACGGGGTTCTCGTGGCCGGTGCGGTCGAGTGCGACGCCGGGCTTGTCCAGATCCACCCCGTCGAGCGCCGTCGCGAAGCGGTTGGAGTAGCTCTCCCGACGCATCTCCCCGTCCGTGATCACGTCGACTCCGGCGCGCTCCATGTCCGCAACCGCAAGTCGCGTCGCGTCGTCCTGGGCGGCTTCGAGAAACGGCTCGGCTACCCGCCATAGCTCGAGCGCGCGAACGCGGGGCGGCAGGCGCGCGCCGAGCCGCTCGCGGTCGATCAACCAGTCGGGCTGCGGATAGCTCCCGACGACGGTCGTGAGAAGAGCAGGAGCGTCGGTCATTCGCCGGCCAGTCTATGCCTCCGACCGCCGAGCCCTACACGTCAGCTGTCGAGCCGCTCCGGCGTCCAGGATGTGCGCCGCCGAACGTGAGACAGCCCCCGAGCCGCGCCGCAGCTGGCTCGGAGGCTGCTCATTCTCAGCAGGTCGACGCGGCGTTGTCCAGCGGCGACCGGCGGCACACAGGTCAGGCGGTCGCGCCGGCCTTCGTGCTGACGCCGAGGGTGCTGCTGAACAGGATCTCGCCTACGCGCGTGTTCTCGAGCTCGATCTTGTCGCTCATGTTCTCGGCGACCCAGCCCGCGGCCGCGGCATTCGCAGCCTCGGCAGCCTCTGCGGACTCCCAGGCACTGAACGAGATGATCTTGTCGTCGGAAGCGACGACCGAGTAGGCCTTGAAGCCCGGCTGGGCCTGGAAGATCGGCATCAGCCCGTCTTCCGCAATCCGTCCGAGCTCCTGCGCATCGCCGGAGAACGTGTACTTCGCGATTCGTGCATGCATATGTGCCTCCTGACGAGCCACCTCGGTCGCGTGGATGTCCCACAGCAGCCCGGCGGCTCCTCGAACACCTTTTCATACTTCGGGCGAGTGTGGCTAACGCATCCTGTCGTGAGTGCCGACGCGGCGGGTCGCGCGAGAATCCGCTACCAGCCCCCGTACAAGGCTACGACGAGCAGTGCGATAGCTGCGATCGCCGCGATCAGAACGACGACGAAGTTCGCGATGAGCGCGATACGGGTCACACGGCCGGGGTGCCCGGCATGCGTCGACTGGGTAGAAAGCCGGACACCGTCTTCGCCCGCCGCCCCCCATTCGACGGCACCGGCGAGCACTCCCGTGATGAGCTGGTTCAGGCTGACGCCCTCTCTCGCAGCGGCACGGGCGAGCTCGTCGTGGAGGGATGCGGGCATCCGGACGAGGATCTTCCCGCTGTGGCTCGGTGCGCGCTTGGACGGGGCTCCATCAGTCTTTCCAGCGTCTACGAGGCCGAGCGACTCCTCCGCGGCGCTCCAGGCGCGCTGGACTGCCTCCTCCGGAGATGCGCCCCGCGCAGAGGCGCTCGGAAGATCGTCGACCTCAGCAACCCACGACGCGTCAGGTCCTTCCCCGGCTCGTATCAACGAGATCCGGTAGGAAGGCGTCAGATCTTCGGCAAGCGACGACGCCCCCGCCATGCCTCGAGTGTACAAGCTCGAACCCGAGCGCACTAGAGCTTGACGAGGGATTTGCCTGCTCCAACGGCCCTTTTCACGGTGCTTCCCTGGTCGAGGGCAGCGTGAAGCCGATCGAGCGACCTTCGAATGAGCCTCGACACGTGGATCTGAGAGAGCCCGACTTCGCCTGCGATCTCCGTCTGGCTCATTCCGCCGAAGAACCGCAGATGGAGGATCCGCCGCTCGCGCTCCGTAAGCGTTCGGAAGCCTGCGGCCAGAAGCATGCGCTCCTCGCTCCTCTCGTACGCGCTCTCGACGCCGATCGCTCCTTCGAGCTCCCGACTTTCCCCATCGAAGGCCGCGAGCCGCAGGGTGACGCGCGCGCGCTCGGTCTCCATCGCCTCCTCCACGTCCCGCTCGTCGAGACCCAGCTCCTCCGCCAGCTCGGACACGGTCGGCGACCGGCGCAGCTGAGCTGCCAGCACTTCGCGTGCAGGCATGAGTTGCAGCGCGATCTCGGATGGTCGCCGCGGCATGCGGACGATCGTCGCGCGGTCGCGGAGGTGGCGCTTGATCTCACCCGTGATAGTCGGAATGGCATAGCCGGCGAGGTCGGTGCCGCGATCCGGATCGAAGCGGTCGATCGCCTCGATCAGCCCGATCGACCCGACCTGGACGAGGTCCTCGAGTCCTTCGCCACAGTGGGCGTACTTACGAGCCAGCGAGCGCACCAGCGGTAGGTACATCTCGACCAACCTTGCTCGCGCATCCGGATCGCCCGTGGTGCCGTACGCGCGCAACAGCGCCCCAGGGTCGTCACGACCGGTGAACCGGGCCGACATGAGCTCGTGATCCGCAGTAGTAGCCATTCGCCGCTTTCGGTGTTGCCTTGCTCGATGATAACGGAACTCTTTATTTCGGCATATTGCGATTTCAGAAAAGACGGTTGACGCGTTCGACGTTTGGGTATTTCTCTCAATGCGTGGAACCCAGGACAGCGATCTTGTCAGCACACCCTCGCGAGCGGCGTGGTCGCATTCCATTCCACATGAGGCTGCTTGGAGCATCTGCAGCCACCGCGGTTCTCGGATTGGGGACGGCCGGACATGCGTTCGCATCCGGTTCTTTCGACCCACCCACGACGGGAACTCCCGCATCGGCGATGGCGATTCCGGGCGCTTCCGAGCCCGAGCCGCCACCGATACCGGGCCCCGACCCGTTCGTGCCGGGTCTC
Organism: uncultured Actinomycetes bacterium; assembly: GCA_963734825.1. GTDB lineage: Bacteria > Actinomycetota > Thermoleophilia > Gaiellales > Gaiellaceae > GMQP-bins7. The sequence goes on from CAVTIQ010000008.1 coordinate 515,660, forward strand.
GTCCCCAATCCAGGGCCAGGACCTGTGGCTGGGCCGTCGACGACGCCGGGCATCGAGCCGCCGCCCGAGTCGACCGCCTCGCCGGATAGCGAGCCTGCACCCGAGGCTGACGGCGAAGTCGCGCCGACACCGCCTGAGATCACGACGACCACGGACAGCAACGGAGGGAATCTCAACGTGTCCGTGCGGATCGACAGCCCGGGAGACGACGGGCCCGTGACCCAGGAAAACGGCGGTGGGAGCATGGTATCGCCGCCGACGACACCTGATATCACGCCCGCTGAGCCGATCGCCGGAGTCGTCGCACCGGATCCCGCCCAGGAGCCCACGCAGGTGGCGGCGACGAACACGAACGTGTCCGTGCGGGTCCTGAGCCCAGGCGACAACGGGGCGGTCAACCAGAACAACAGCGCGACCGTGCCGTCGAGCGAGCCGGCGGACGGCGCCGCCTCTTCGAGCGGCTCGGCACAAGGTACGGGCGGGCAGCCGTCTGATTCGTCGCAGTATCACGATCCCAATTCGCAGTATCAATCCGGAGATATTACCGGTCAGCACTCAAGACCAAAGCTCTGATACCACATCATCTATTGAGCCATGGAATTGGACGTGGGAGCTTTCGGTGTGCGACGGAGATGCAACATCGATCTCGACCGAAAGCGGGAGCAAGGAGTCTCGAGACTGGACGTGGAACTGGATCTGGAATTGGTCGTGTGACGCCCCGGATTCCGGTACGTCGGCGTCGATCGATGCTCCGTCCAGCCAGGATCGCGGGTCTGGGGCACTGCAGCCCGGACCCGCGAATGTCAACGTGTCGATCCGCGTCCTGAGCCCAGGGGACAACGGCTCCGTCAGCCAGACGAACACATCGCCGACCATGTCGGATGCTGCGTCGACACCCAGCTCCTCTGCGGCTCAGACGCCGGCTGCAGCGGACGACCCGTCGTGGCTCTGGATGTGGACCTTCACGTGGTGCGGTACCACGATGGAGTTCCCCACGGCTGCCGGGCAGGGAACCGGGCTCGACTGGGTCTGGAACTGGCTCTGGGTGTGGGACTGCGACGGCGGAGCTCAGCAGCCATCGCTCCCGACGCCGGATAGCGGAAGCGGTGATACCGGGGGTGATACCGTCCATACAGCCCCACAATCGGATCCACAGCCGGCAGATCCACAGTCGGCTCCGCGCCCATCGACGGGTCCGCTCCCGACGGCGCAGATTCCGACGAGCGCCGCCCCGATGAGCACCGCCGACGGCGTCGGACCGGCCGTCGACCCGCTTGCCCTTGCCCCCCTGGTCATCGATGTCCTGGCCGTCGATCTGCCCGCAATCGATTTCGCCGCGACTGCTACCAAGGCGCTCGAACCCCCTGCCGTCGATTCCGACTTCGTCCTCCCGGTCGCGACGAGCGTGCAGGCGGCGATGGACGCGGTGTTCCGATCCTGGCCGGCGTTGCCGATGGCACCACCGCAGATCGAGGTCCTCGTCGATCCCAAGACTCCGTCCTTCCCGTCGATCGTCGTGTCCGTGCCGTCGGTGCTACCTCCGCCGCGCTCGATTTCCCCGTTCGGCACGCAGCCTTCGATCGAGCTCGAGATACCGGTCCCGGCGTTCCCCGCCCCTACGTGGCTCGCGGGACCTCAGCCGGTGATCGCGCCCGATGCACACAAGCCGACCGCGACTCGCACCGAGTCGCCCGACGCGCCACCCGCCGCTGGGACGTCACAGGCCGCGACCGCGGGCTGGGTGCAGGCGCCGCCGAGCGAACCGAAGACAGAGCGCTCGGCCGCCCCGCCGAGCCGAGCGCCGCCCGCGCGCCACGCTCGAACGGCGGTTCACGGCCGCATCGCTTCCCGCCGCTCGAGGCAGCGGGCGCTGCAGGCTCCGCCGGCGGAGGCGCCGCCCCGAGCGTGCTGCTCGTCGGTCTTGCGACTCTCATCGGATTCTTCGTCCTCGCCGCCCCTGGCCTCGGGCGGCGGATCCGGTTCGCGCGGATTCCGAGTCCGCGCGGCCGGTTCGGTTCATCGATCGATCGCCCTGGCTGAGAGCTGTCCGTCCTCAACCCGGCGCCCGTGTCAATGGACGGTCACGGGCGCAGAGACAGCTCGAAGGGAGACAATGATGAAACGTCTGTTCTTCGCGCTGGCCATGGGTGTTCTCCTCTTGCTCCTCGCAGGAGTGGGGACGGCCACGGCGGGGGCACCTGCCGGACAGGACCCGAGAATGAGTCCTGTCGCAGGAGTCCTCACCTGGACAGCGCAAGACATGCCAAGCAGTGACCAGTCGAACCAGGCCTCGTCGAACGGCACGGCGGGCAACAGGAACGGAAGCTCGCAGTCGGCCAATCAGGGACAGGCCGGAGGCGCAGGCCTCCAGGCGACAGGTCAGTCGGCGACGAACGCGCAAAGCGCGCTCGCACTCGCCGCAACGGCCCAGAAGGGCGCGTCGAACGTGAACAGCCCCGTTCGCGTGCTCAGCGACGGCGACGACGGATCCGTCTCGCAGTCGAACAGCGCATCGTCCGATGCGACCGCAGGCAATGCCAACGGCACGCAGCAGACCGCCGGTCAGAACCAGGCCGGATCCTGCTGCGGCGGAAGCGGCACCCAGGCGGTCGGTCAATCGGCAAGCAACGATCAAGACGCGACGGCACTCTCCGCAACCGTCCAGGAGAATCCGTCGAACACGAACACTCCCGTCCGGGTCCTGAGCCCGGGCAACGACGGTTCGACTTCGCAGTCGAACGAGGCCACGTCGAACGCGACTTCTGCGAACGTGAACGGAACGGCGCAGACCGCCGGCCAGAGCCAGACGCCGGGCGCAAGCTCGTGCGGATGTGGGAGCACCCCGACCCGGGTGATCACCCCCGATCCGTGCGGCTGCTCGACCGGAGGCACGCAGGCGATCGGCCAGTCCGCTGACAACGCTCAACAGGCGAATGCAGCCTCGTTGACGGATCAGGAAGGCGCATCGAACGAGAACATCTCGGTCCGCGTCCTGAGCCCCGGCAACAACGGCTCGGTCTCGCAGTCGAACGTCGCGTCCTCGAACGCGGCGGCCGGCAACCTGAACGGGACCGCGCAGTCGGCCAACCAGAACCAGGCCGGCGGTGGCGGAACCCAGCTCGTCGGCCAGTCTGCCGACAACGAGCAGAGCGCAGCGGCTCTTTCCGGGACCGTCCAGAAGAACCCGTCGAACAGCAACATCTCGGTTCGGGTCTTGAGCCCGGGCGACGACGGGGACGTCTCGCAGTCCAATGTCGCTTCTTCGAACGCGACGGCTGCGAACGTGAACGGAACGAAGCAGGCGGCTGGCCAGAACCAGGCCGGCGGCTCGGACTCCTGCCACTGCGGAAGCGCCGGCACGCAAGTGATCGGCCAGTCCGCGGACAACCACCAGGGAGCCCTCGCGGGCTCGCTGACGGAGCAGAAGGGCGCGTCCAACGAGAACATCTCGGTGCGCGTCCTGAGCCCCGGAAACAACGGCTCGGTGTCGCAGTCGAACGTCGCGTCCTCGAACGCGGCGGCCGGCAACCTGAACGGGACCGAGCAGTCGGCCGGCCAGACCCAGGCCGGACGCTCCTGCGGATGCGGGGGCTCCGGGACGCAGGTCATCGGCCAGTCGGCGTCCAACGCGCAGGCCGCGGCGGCTTTCTCCGCGACGATCCAGGAGAATCCGTCGAACAGCAACGTCCCCGTTCGCGTGCTGAGCCCCGGTGACGACGGCTCGGTGTCGCAGTCGAACGTCGCGTCCTCGAACGCGACCGCTGCGAACGTCAACGGGACGTCGCAAGCGGCCAATCAGGCTCAGGCAGGTGGCTCGGGTATCCAGGCCATCGGCCAGGAGTCGTCGAGCGGTCAGCTCGCCATCTCGGCGGCGCTGACTGCGCAGCTCGGCGCATCGAACGAGAACGCACCCGTGCGGGTGCTGAGCCCCGGGAACGGCGGCTCGGTGTCCCAATCGAACAACGCGTCCTCGAACGCGATCGCCGGCAACGCCAACTGGACGGGCCAGAGCGCGGCCCAGTCCCAGGGAAGCGGCAGGGACAGCTGCTGCGGGTCCGGGATCCAGGCAATCGGCCAGTCGTCGCATGACTGGCAGAGCGCCGGGGCTCTCGGTATCACGCTGCAGCTGGGACTCAGGCAGCCGTGCAAGTGTCAGCCGGACTCGCAGATCGGCAACAGCAGCACGCCGAGCCGCGTACTGAGCCCCGGCAACGACGGCTTCGTCCGCCAGTCCAATAGCGCCTCCTCGAACGCCGAGGGCGTGAACTGGAACGCGACGAGGCAGGCGGCGAACCAGGTCCAGACGCGCCCCAACTGCGGGTGCGGGCACGGCACGGGCATCCAGGCGATCGGGCAAGAGGGCCTGAGCGGCCAGAACGCGGCCGCGCTCGCAGCGACCCTCCAGCTGGGCGCGTCGAACGCATGGACGCCGGACCGAAAGGCGAGCCCCGGTAGCTGGGGCGGCCTCACCCAGAGCGGTCGAACCGCCGAGGGAGACCTGTCCGGAAGCCGGACAGGTACCGACCAGTCGCAGACCCAGGCGAGAAGGTAGGTGATGCGCCCGATCGGATAGGACGTTGAGACCAGGAACCGCCGGCCGTCCCATGCGCGGCCGGCGGTTCCCACTCGTGATTGACGGGTTCGACAAGGACGAGTAGCGTTTTCCACAAGCAGAAGTGACGAGCTGGGGGGCCGCTCGTGAAAGCCGAGATCGTTGGGCATCTGCGGAACGGGGACTACTGGCGGTGGGGGCCGGGTGGGCGACTCATGCCCTCGTCCGGTCCGCGGAGGGTCGTATGTGCTGCTCTGCTCTCTGCCGTCACGGCCTTCATGACAACGCCGGTCGCGATGGGCGCGGCTCCGGGACCGGATCCGTACGCGCCCGACAAGGCGCCGTCGCACGCTTCGACTACGAAACCCTCCAGCCCGAAACCGGAGCCCGCGCCAGACGCCGCACCAACGTCGGCTCGGGGTCAGGGCTCTGTACCGAGCAGCACGTCCCAGACCTCGACGCCCGTCTCGCCGGAGCCCGTCTCGCCGCCACCCCAATCTCCGGTGCCCGCATCTCCGGCGCACACCTCATCGGTGCCTTCGCAACGGCCCCATGAGCCGACTACGCCGCGCACACCAGTGACGCATACCGATACCCAGCCCGTTGCGCCCTGGTGGTCGCTGTTCAAGCGGCTCGACGTACGGACCGGAGTCGCCGCGGCCGCTCCCCCGGCAACCAGGGACAACCGCGAGCCGCTTGTGATCGCGGCGCTCGCGCTCCTCGCTCTCGTCCTCGCGAGCGGGAGCCTCGTGCACCTCCTGGCCCGCAGCCAGGGACTCTGGAGGAGGGCATGAACGCCCGTTCGGCTCTGATCGTGCTCACCACAGCAGCGCTTCTGGCGTTGACGTTGACGGGCTCCGCAGCGATGGCGATCCCGCCGCAGCCCGTGCCCACGTGCTCGCCCGGCCCCGCGGACTGCTCGGGCTGGCACACCTCGAACGTAACCGTGACGTGGAGCACGCCCGGCTGCAAGGCGGTCACCATCTCGAGCGATACATCTGGCACGCCAGTCTCCTGCACCGCGTCGGATGGCGGCCCCACCTCGGTAACGACGACCGTAACCATCATGCGAGACGCATCACCGCCTTCGGTGTCGGCAGCGTCCGACCGCGGGCCGGACGCGAACGGCTGGTACAACCACGGGGTCACGGTCCGGTTCTCCGGGTCCGACGGGACGTCTGGAGTCTCCTCCTGCTCGTCCGACACCACCTATGCCGGGCCGGACAAGGCCGACGCCTCGGTGAGCGGCACGTGTACCAACGGCGCTGGCCTCACCGGACGCTCGTCCTACTCGCTCAAGTACGACGCGACCGCGCCAACGGTGCAGGCGAAGCCGGTTCGAAAGCCAGATGCAAACGGGTGGTACAACCACGCGATCGAGGTCGCCTTCGTCGGAACCGACCCCGTGTCCGGCGTGGACTCATGTGCTGCGCCGATCGTCTACAAAGGCCCCGACACGGAAAAGACATCGCTCACGGGCACCTGCCGCGACAAGGCGTCCAACACGAGCCAGCCGTCGATTCTCGAGCTGAAGTACGACACGAAGCCGCCGAGCCTCGCGCGCGTGAAGTTCGCGATCGACAACCGTGGCATCGCCCTCAAGTGGGCAGCGTCAAAGGACTCGCTCACGTTCGCCGTCGTGCGCCGTCCCGGGCTCAAGGGACCGAAGCCGTCGACCATCTATCTTGGAGCTGCCCGCGCGTTCACCGATAAACGGCTCGCGCGCGGCGAAAAGTACCGCTATACGGTCACGGCGTACGACCAGGCAGGGAACGGCGCCGCGAAGGTATTCACCGCGCGGGCCAGCCATTCGCTGACGACGCCCACCCAGACGACCACCGAACGCGCCACACCGGCTCTCGCGTCGCCGGCGCTCGGAGCACGACTCTCGACGCCGCCGTTGCTCGCGTGGACGGTCGTCCGGCAGGCGACCTACTACAACGTGCAGCTCTTCTACGAGGATCGGAAGATCCTCTCGATCTGGCCGAAGGACCCGCGCCTTCAGTTGCAGAAGTCGTGGAAGTACGACGGACGTACGTACACGCTGAAGCCGGGACGCTACCGCTGGTTCGTCTGGCCGGGATTCGACAAGCTCTCCGCCAATCGCTACGGGAAGCTGCTCGGGTCGCGCTACTTCGTCATCACCGGCAAGTAGGAACGGCCCGTCGCATCACACGGCCCGGGCGAGTCGCGCGAGAGCATCCCGTGGGCTCATGTGCCGCCCCTCGTAGCGGGCTGCCTCGGTCTCGGGCCCGAGACCCTCGAGAGCCTGGAGCGCAGGCTCGAAAACCATGCGGACGACGGGCCACATCTGGATTCCGGTGCGCTCGCGGAGCCCTTCTGCCGCGCCGAGCGCGGTCGCGGCTCGCACAGGATGGCCCTCGGCGAGAGCGACCGCGGCCAGTCCCTCGAGGCAGTAGGCCGTCCCCTCGAGGAAGAGAGGCATGCCCGCGGCAACCTGCAGGTGGCTCCGAGCTTCGTCGAGATCACCGGTCGTGAGGCACGCGAGCGCCTGGAGCGTCCGGTTGGCGCCGACGAGCGACGGGAGCCCGAGCTGCTCGGCAACGGCAATCCCCTCGTCCAGCTGGCGGCGACCCTCCTCGGCGCGTCCGAGCAGTGTCGTGATCGTGCCCATGATCCCGAGCGCCGTCGCGAGCCCGAACGCGTTCTTCTCCGGACGGAAGAGCTCGACGGCCCGATCCACCTCTCGATAGGCGTACTCGAGATCCGGCTCGAAGTGCGGCAGCAGGCCGGCGAGGATCGTCCGCGCCCAGGCCTCCCGGTCGCGCGGCCCGTGCTCGGCGAGGAGCTCGACGCCCTCCTCGAGCGCGACCTTCGCCCTCGGGTAGTCCCCGAACTGGTAGAGCGACGAGCCCCAGAGCCGGCAGAGCTCGCCACGCAGCGTTGGCTCGAGCTCGGATCGCGCCTCGTAGACCTCGCTCATCCACGTCGTCGCCTCTCGCACGCGGTCGAAGAGCCAGACGTAGCGCCATGTCGCCGACGCGACCTCGACGACGCCGGTGTAGTCACGCGCCGCCATGCGCCAGGGGACTCCCGCGTAGACGTTCTCCCAGTCCTCGTTGAGGAGGAACATCGACTCCGCCGCCCGCCCCGCCGAGAAGAGCGGCCGCAGCTCCTGGACGAAGCGGTCGTAATAGGTGATGTGTCGCCGCCGCATCTCCTCGAGCTCGCCTCGCTCGTCGAGCCGGGTCGCCGCGTACTCCCTGATCGTCTCGAGCATGCGCATCCGGGGCGGGCCCGCGGCGCTGTGCATGGACACGACGAGGCTGTGCTCGACGAGACGCTCGAGGACACCGAGCACGTCGTCGACCTCGTCGCCGCCGCAAACGGCCTCGGCGGCCGCCACCGTCCACCCGCCGGCGAAGATCGCGAGCCGCGCGAACACGGCGCGCTCGGCCTCGTCGAGGAGCTCGTAGCTCCAGTCGATCGTGGACGTCAGCGTCCGCTGGCGGTCGGGCAGGTCGGGGATGCTGCCGCCCACGACGTCGAGTCGTTCGCTCAGCCGCTCGAGCAGCGAGGGCGGGTCGAGGACGCGGAGACGCGAGGCGGCGAGCTCGATCGCAAGAGGGAGTCCGTCGAGGCGCCTGCAGATCTCGGCGACTGCGACCTTGTCCTCCTCGGATGGCGTCCAGGTCGGCCGGGTAGCGAGCACTCGATCCATGAACAGCTGGACCGCCTCGGACTCCGGCAGGGGCGGGACGGAGAACTCGTGCTCTCCCCTGATGCGCAGCGGCGTGCGGCTCGTGACGAGCAGATCGATGCCGGGGCAGCGCGCAAGAACCGACGCGACGGCGGTTCGCGCCTCGAGCACCTGCTCGAAGTTGTCGAGGACGAGCAACGCCCGATCGGTGGCCAGCTGCTCGTGGATCGTGTCGCGGAGCGGGCGTGCGCCCTCGCCGCGGACGCCGAGGGCGTCGGCCGCGATTGCAATGACCTGCTCCTCGGTGAAGGCGTCGGCGAGCGGGACGAAGAACACCCCGTCCGGGTACGCGGGCGCTGCAGCCGCGGCGGCGGCGACCGCCAGACGCGTCTTTCCCATCCCACCCGGCCCCGTGAGCGTGACCAGGCGCACGTCGTGATCCTCGAGCTGCGAGGCGATCAGCGCGATCTCCGCTGCGCGCCCGACGAGCGGTGTGAGCTCCGCGGGCAGCTTCACCGAGCTGGCTCTGCGGGCGCGCGGTGCCGGAAGATCATCCTCGAGGTCGGGTGTCGAGAGCTGCACGAGCCGCTCCGCCCGGTCGAGGCCCTTCAGCGCAAACGCGCCGAGATCGGCGAGCGTCCAGCCGTTGACGGACTCCTCCTCGAGCACGCCCGCAGTGCTGCTCGAGATGAGGATCTGACCCCCGTTCGCCGCCGCGCCGATTCTCGCGGCCCGGTGGACCTCGAGCCCGACGTAACCGTCGGGGGCACGCTGCGCCTCGCCCGTGTGGACGCCGATCCGTGCGCGCACGTCGATGTCTTCCGGCCACGAGTGAGCGCGAAGGTCGCGCTGGATGCTCACTGCCGCGCGGGCGGCATCAGCGGCTGCGGAGAAGGCGCAGAAGGCGCCGTCGCCCTCGAAGTCGACGATCGCGCCGCCGTTTGCCCGGACCGACTGCGACAGGATCTCCCGGAAGGCGTCGAGAACCGCCGGATAGCCGTCGCCGAGCCGGCGAACGAGCGGTGTCGACCCGTCCATGTCCGCGAAGACGAACGAGACCGTGCCGGCAGGCAGGTCCCGGGTCGGGTGTCCGTCCGCCGTAGAAGCGCTCGGATACGAGCCCGGCAAGGTCGTCGATCACGAGCTCCGCGAGCTCGCCCGGCGCGGAGAACGTCCTGCGCGACGCTTGCCCGTCCGCATTCATCCGTTGCAGCAGGCGCCGGAGCCCGAGCTCGCGTGCGGGCGCGGGCTCCTTCACGTAGACGAGCTGCGGCAAGTCCGAGCTTCGGAGGTACTCGTCCTCGATCCCCGACAGCGTCGAGAGGGCGGCCGTCCAGCCGTAGCTCTGCCAGTAGATCCCGACGAAGACGTCGCTCTGCCCGAGCGGATGTGTGCCCGCGCCGACCTCGCGGACGACCGGCGCGAGCCGAAGCGTCCGCACGGCCGAACGGACCGCCTGGCGCTCTTCTTCGAGCTCGCCCGGGCTCGAGCTGATGAAGACACGCAGCCGCCCGTCGGCGGCATCGACGCCCTGCTCCCCGACGCTCATCTCGGCCCCAGTCTCGCAGTGGAGCGCGGATCAGGGTCGCACTGCCCTCAGCGGAACGACTTTCGACGCCATGCGTCGGGGCCGAGCGCCTAGGTCACGCGCGGTTCCCCGTCCGTGGCGGGTACCACCGACGGCAGCAGGAGGAGGAGATGGCTCTCGACGACCGCTTCCGCGACATCGGCGACCCTGCGGCCGTTGCGTTGAGAGTGTGACTTGAGCATCACGAACGCACGCTCTCCGTCCACTCCGTGGCGTGCCATCAGAATCCCCTTCGCCTGCTCGATCAGTGCCCTGCGCCCGAACGCTCCTTGCAGGTTGTGGTACTCGGCGAAGCGCTGCAGCGTGATGTCGATTGCGCTCTGCAGCTCCTCGGCGTCGGCATCGACGATATAGGCGAACACTCCCCGCTTCGCCGCCTCGTGGATGTACGCCGGGTCTCGGGCCGAGAGCAGTGCGATCACCGGGCACGACGACTCGTGGACGATCTCCGCGATCAGCTCGAGCGCGTGCTCGGAGCTGAGCCCCAGTCCGACGAGCGCGACGTCGGGATGCTCTCTCGCCGTTACGGCGCCGACCTCTCTGACGTCGATCTCGCGGGCGATCACCTCGTGACCGAGGCCAGCTACGACCTGGGCAAGGAGCTCGAGTCGGTCCCTCCGCTCGTTGGCGATCAGGACGCGAAGGTGTGAGATCCCCACGCCGGTCACGATCTGAGGATAGAGGCCGCGCGGCGCGGGTCGCCGAGCCGAACGGTGTACACTCGTTCGTGCGGGTCGTAACAACCGGCTCGCAGAGATCGGCGGGGCTCAGCGAATCGCCCCGCGGGATCCACCCTCAAAGACCCGGGCGGACGGCTTGACGCCGGCAGTAGCCCTTGGTCGGCAGAAGTGGTCGACAGAGATGTCGACAGGTATTCGGGTCTAGGGAGGATCTGATGAACATGCGAATTGTGGTACCCGACACGGCGAGCGCGACCGCGCTTGCCGAGCGGCTCACAGCGTCTTTCGGCTCCGACCACATTTCGCTCCGCTGGAATCGCCGCCAGATCGACGTTCTCATGGATCGCGACCCGGAACCAGCCATCGTGCGCGTCGTCGACGCCGTCGCGCGCTGGTTCGAACAAGCTCGCGTCGGAAGCGTCGAGATGTGGCTCGGAGAGCGCTCGTACAAACTCGCGCAGTGGGTTGGGGTCGACAGGTGACCCTGAGCCGCGTCGAGCACGTGATGCGAAACCGCGGCGGCCGGTTCCTGTTGACGGCAGGGTCTGCGGCCCTTGCCTTTGCGTTGGCGGCTCTGGCTGCCCGGCACGTCGCCGAGGCAAGCTGGTCGCTCCCGCGCGGAAACCCCGGGCTCCTCGTAGGGGCGGGAGCGCTTTCCCTTCTCGGATACGCGTTCAAGGCCTACGGGTGGAGACAGCTCTTCGCGCGAAACGAGCGTCCGCAGCCACTTGCGCTCCTGGCCGCCAACGGAGGTGCCTCGATCACTGCGCTCGCACTCCCGGGGCGACTCGACGACGTGGTTCGGGTTGCGATCGTGCGCCGCTTCCGCGGGTGCCCCGCTGGCGTGCGCGCGATCTGTCTCTCCCTGGCCATGCTCGGGCTGATCGACGCCGCCGCGCTGGCACCGTTCGCTCTGGCCGCTGCGCTGCTTCCGGGCCACTCCCCTGGAGTACGCCTTGGTCTAGTGCTCCTCACGTTCGTCGGCTTGGCCGCTGGGGCGATCGTCCTCTTGCTCCCCTGGGCGACTGGGAGCAGGCGCGTCCTCCGCTTCCGGCTCGGCCGCTGGCTCACGCCGCGCACGACGTCGTCACGAGGAGCTGTTGTCGCGTGGGCACTCGTTTCGGCCTACTGGGTCACGCGCGCGATGGGGCTTGTTCTCGTTCTCGGTGCGTTCGGGGTCGGCTTCTCGTTCACGCTCGCGCTTCTCTTCCTCTGCGCGACGTCAGCTGCCTCGGCCCTGCCGGTCGGCCCTGGAGCAATCGCGACTCAAGCCGGAGCGGGCGCCGCAGTCCTGATCGCGTCTGGAGTCGGAGTCCCCGACGCCGTCAGTGTCGCCCTCGCGGTCCAGGCGATCGGGATGGTCGTCGGCGGATCGATCCTCCTGTTTGCCACCGCCTGGCGCACGGGTTACAGGCGCCACGCGATCTCGACTGCGGCAGAGAGCCGTACGCAGGAGTACGCGCTCGCGATGTGGGAAGACGAAGGGGGCCCGGTGTCTTTGTGGGAAGCCCGGGCTGTGTGAGAGGAGGCCGGCCGAAGCAGGCCGGTGCTGGGAAACGCGAAGGCCCGCGCAAGCGGGCCCTCGCCGTCGAACATGACCGGGTGGAGCAACTTACGCCTCGCTCATCCCGTTCTTCTCTACTCGCTCCTGGTCGCTGCCAACGCCTCGAGCGCAGAGCGGTCGAGCATGTCTGCCGGAACGACCGCGACCCGGCAACGCGTGCGAGCCGTCAGCGTCGCCTTCCGCGTGCCGTCTTCGAGGAGCGCGCGCTCGCCCACGATCGCGCCGGGCCCGATCTCGGCGACCTCCTCGCCGTCGACGTCGACCGCCAGCACGCCGTCGATCAGGAGATACAGCTCGTCTCCCGGTGAGCCCTGCTCCACCAGGTTCTCGCCGGGCTCGAGCGTGCGCCTCTTCGGCAGCCCGCCCTGCATGAGACGGCTCGAGAGCTCTCGCTCGACAGCGCTCTCCGCAGCGGTAACGAACGCCTCCGAGTCCTCGTCGCCCCACGGCGTGTTCTCGCCGTGCGCCTCGCGGTACCAGGTCTTGAAGTCGACCGTGCCCGACTTCTCGGTCAGGTTCCCTTCGCGGTCATAGACCCAGTGCCGGGGGAAACCGCTCGCACCGACGAGCTCGTGGTGCGACGAGCCATCGGCATGGATCGTGAGCGCGAGGGTGGTCCAGGCCGTCGCGGACTGGATCCGGAAGAAGGGGCTGCCCTTGACCCGCCGCGGCTGGGGAAAGCCGGCGCGCCCGCCGACCGTCTGGACGAAGCGGACGGAGTCGTCTCGCACCTCCGGCTCGGACCGGATGACGTCGAACGCGACGCCGGGAATGGTGATGTCCTTCACCCCGAAGCTGAAGGTGGTGGAGCCCACGAGGCCCGCGCCCTCGTGCCCATAGCCGACGATCTTGCCGTCCTCGACCTCGATCCAGCCCCTCAGCTCGTTCGCCTCGCGAAAGCCGTCGGCGTCGCGCAACCGCTCGAGGTCACCCTCGGTGAGCCGGTCGGGCGGCGGGTCGTCGTAGTGACCGATCCCGATCTGAAACGGGAGCTTCGGCATCCCCGACACCGCCTCGGACGGAATCCACGAGATCGCAGTTACAGAAGACTCGATGCGCATCGGACCTCCTCTCGTTTGCCGCTGCAACGCTAGAACACTCGGCCCGGCCGTGCACGGCATGCCGAGGTTGACACGCGGCCGCAGAGAGGAGGATCATCAAAGCGTCGTCAGCAACGTGGGGTTCGCCGCCCAAATCCCGCGTCGTCGCCGGGACCGAGCGGCAGACCCGGAGGTGAGACCAGCCTGTCCGTGAACCAACCAGTTTCGGGTGCCGCGGCTGCCGGAAGCTCAGCGAGTCCCGTCCGCGACATCGGCGACGGCGCCGAGGCCAGCTCGAGCCCGGTATCGCGCTCTGCTTGTCCGGTGGGGGCTACCGCGCGATGCTCTTCCATCTCGGCGCGCTCTGGCGGCTGAACGAGCTCGGCTTCCTGCCCAAGCTCGACCGGGTCTCGAGCGTGTCCGGCGGTTCGATCACGGCCGGGGCGCTCGCACACGGCTGGTCGCGCCTCGACTTCGACGATGCCGGCGTCGCAGGGGGCTTCGACCAGGCGTTCGTTTCGCCCCTTCGGAACCTGGCCGCGCGTACCGTCGACATCCCTTCGATCGTGCGCGGCCTGCTGCTTCCTGGATTGATCGGAGATCGGCTGGCCAGCGCGTACTCGCGCCATCTGCTCGGAGACGCGACGCTCCAGGACCTGCCGGACCGACCGCGGTTCGTCTTCAACTCCACGAATCTCCAGTCGGGCGTCCTCTGGCGGTTCTCGAAGCCGTACATGGCCGACTACCGCGTCGGGACGATCGAGCATCCGACCGAGCGGCTCGCGGTCGCGGTTGCCGCGTCGTCGGCGTTTCCTCCGGTCCTCTCCCCCGTGAAGCCGAAGCTCGACCCGAGCGCGTACAAGCCGGATACGGGCACCCTCACGGGCGACGAGTACCGGCGGCGCCCCGTGCTGGCGGACGGCGGTGTGTACGACAACCTCGGGCTCGAGACGGCATGGAAGCGGTACCAGACCGTGCTCGTCAGCGACGGCGGCGGTCAGTACCAGCCCGAGCCGCACGTCTCGGCGCACTGGCTGCCACAGACCCGGCGAGTCCTCGGGACCATCGACAGCCAGGTGCGGGCTCTCCGCAAGCGGCAGGTGATCGACGGATTCCAGGCAGGAGCTCGGACCGGCGCGTACTGGAGCGTCTGGAGCGAGGTCGCCGACTTCCAGCTCGCCGACGCGCTCGACGTTCCGGACGCGCGGGCGAAGGAGCTCGCGCACGTCGCAACGCGGCTCAAGAAGATGGACGCCGTGCTCCAGGAGCGGCTCATCAACTGGGGTTACGCGATCTGTGACACCGCGATGCGTAAGCACGTTGACCACAACGCCTCTCGACCTACGGCGCTGCCGTACCCGGAAGCGGGAATTTGAAGCCCTGGATCCGCCGCGGCCCGGCCGCGAAGAAGACCGGCAAGCCCTGCACACACGCGCTCGTCGTCGGCGTCAGCAAGTACCAGTTCCTCACAGAGGACGGATCCCCCGGCCCCGGCGGGCGCGAGACGTTCGGGATGCGTCAGGCCAAGACCCCCGCGACCTCCGCGTTCCGCTTCGCCCGTTGGCTCGACAAGACCTACAACAACCCGAGCGCGCCGCTCGGGACGGTGCGGCTGCTCCTCTCCCCGTCCGAGTTCGAGACCAAGAACGTCCCCGAGCTGGCCAAGCTCCCCGCGACGGCTCTGCCCGGGACGCGCGACAACGCGGAGCAGGCCGTCGCCGACTGGTTCGCGGACTGCGGGACGAACGCCGACAACGTCGCAATCCTCTACGCCGCGGGGCACGGCATCCAGATGTCTCCGGACGACGGCGGAATCGTCCTGCTCGAGGACTTCGCGAAGCTTCCGAACGTCCTCGACTTCTCGCTCGACGTCGGCGCGGTCCGCAAGGGCATGGCCGGGCCGACGATGGCGCAGCGCCAGTTCTACTTCGTCGACGCCTGCCGCGTGCGCCCCGAGGCCGCGGTGCGCTTCCAGACGCTCGGCACCGGAGTCGGGCTGCCGAACCCGTTCGAAGGAAAGCCACGCGTGTCGGCGATCTACTTCGCGGCGACACCCAGCACCGAGGCGCTCGGCGCGCCCGGAGACGGCACGCTCTTCGTTCAGGCGCTGCTCGAATGCCTGAATACGGCACTCGGCGTCGACGACCACGTCCAGGAAGACGGGAGCTGGGCGGTGACGTCGACGACGCTCGTCCGCGCGCTGCCCAAGCGCGTCCGACGAGCTCTCCAAGGCGGCCGGTGACAGAGCAGACAGCGACCATCGGCGGCCAGCTCGAGGACGTCCCGTTCCACTTGCTCAAGGAACCGCCGCAGGTACCGATCACGCTCACGCTCGCTCCAGACGGCGCCGCAGCGTGCGCCGTCGCGGCGCTGACGGAGCCGCCTGGCCAAGAAGCTCTTCGACGAGGAGGCCTTCGCGCCCACGATCACGCGCGAGGTTCCCGCGGGCCATTATGTGCTGTCCGTGACCATCAAGCCGCCGACGCCACCGTTCGCCGACGTCCCGCTCTTCATCGTGCCGGCGCTCCCGCCGAGCTTCACCGGGATCGTGAGCGTTACCCAGTGAAAGCGGGTTCAGTGAGCGCACCGCCCGCACCCACCGGTCGCCTCAAGGTGCACGTTCAGAGGCCCGAGCCGTGGCTTCGCCAGCCGATCAACGTCATCGACGGCACGAGCCTGCAACTCGTAGCAGCGACGGAATGCAACGAGGAGATCGAGGTACCGGCAGGGACGTACTTCGTGAGCGCCACCCTCCCCTCCGGCGAGCGCTCGGTCGGCGTCGCGAAGGTCGCTCCCGGTGAGCTCTCCGAGCTCGAGCTCGGGTCTGCGAAGGTCGCCGCCGACTCGCCGTCGGCGTCCATGCCGTCACCGAGCGAGACGCTCGAGAGTCTCGGCCCAGGAGCAGCCGCTCCAGCGCCGTCTGCCGCAAAGGGCACGTGGTTCGTGCGCTTCCACATCCAGACGCCCGAGGGACGTTTCGAGCCCGACGAGCCCCAGGTCAAGGTCACGACGGTCTCGGCCGAGCGCGCCGAGCTCACGGTCTCCGCCTCCGGCAACGGCATCCTCTTCGCTCAGGTCGCCCGCCACGGTGAGGTGCCGCTCAATGTCGCGCTTCCGGTCTATGGCCCGACGAGCTCGCAGTCCTGCGGTCTCACACTCGGCGGCAGCGGCACGTCGCTCACCGCCGACGTCTCGCTCCCCGACAGTCCCGAGGTCGACGCGGTCGCCCGCTTCCTCAACGGCGGGCATGTCCAGGAGGCAGCCCGGGTCGCAGGAGATGCCGAGCACCTGCTCGAGCGGAAGATGGCCGACCCCTTCGGTGCTGCGCTCGGTGGCTATGCGCTCCTCCGGTCGGGCCAGCTCGACCGCCTGCACCACTGGCCGCGCAACCTCGCCGACAAGTTCCCCTGGTTCCCCGACGGCGCGGTGATCGCCGGCGAGGAGGCCGCACTCGAAGGCGACAACGCGACGGCGATCGGATATGTGTGCGAGGCGGCACGGCGCGGGCTGCCGGTGTTCGCCCCCGGGCTCTCCCTGCTCGCTGCGAGACTCCGGGAGTACTCCGGCGCGCCCGAGACCGCCTTCGGCGAGAACGGGAAGCTCGTCAAGGAGGCGAACACGCTTCTCGAGCACCTGCTCGCGACCATGCCGTTCGTCGACTTCGCGCGAGTGTCGCTCGCGTATCACGGCGCAGACATCGCCAAGCCGGCGACGTCTCAGAAGCCCTTCACCCGACATGCCAAGAGCTGGCGCGACGTGACGGAGCTGTAGGAGGAGCGATGCTACGAATCGACATGCTTCCAGCCGCGCAGGGCGACGCGCTCTGGATCGAGTACGGAGACGAGCACTCGCCCAAGCGGATCCTGATCGACGGCGGCACGAAGGGATCGTGGAAGGAAGGACTGCGCGCGCGCATCGAGGGGCTCCCCGCCGCCGACCGGCACTTCGAGCTGCTGATCGTCACGCACATCGACGCGGATCACATCGACGGGGCGCTCAAGCTGCTGCAGGACGAGACGCTCGGAACCTCGTTCGGCGATGTCTGGTTCAACGGCTGGCGCCACCTCCCCGAGACGCTCGAGCCGCTGGGCCCTGTCGCGGGGGAACGCCTCACCGACGCCATCGTGAAGCGCGGACTTCCGTGGAACGACGCGTTCAACGAGAAAGCGGTGGTGATCCCAACCACAGGCGCGCTTCCGAAAGCGAAACTCGCCGACGAGCTCTCGATCACCGTCCTCGCGCCCGGCCTGGAGCAGCTCTTCGAGCTGAGGCCGGTCTGGAAGAAAGCGATCGAGGAAGCGGGTCTCGATCCCGAGACACCACAGCCCGCGCCCGTCGAACCGCCGGCGCATGGGCTCGAGCACCTGGGCGGGACGCCGAACGTGGACGCGCTCGCAGCGTCGGTGTTCGATGAGGACTCGGCCGAGCCGAACGGCTCGAGCATCGTGATCCTGCTCGAGCACGACGGAAAGAGCGTCCTGCTCACCGGTGACGCCTTCCCGTCCGTCGTCCTCGCGGGCGTGGAGCGTCTCAACGCCGAGCGCAACGTCCCGAAGCTCTCACTCGACAAGTTCAAGGTGCCGCACCACGGAAGCCGCTTCAACCTCTCGCCCGCGCTGATCGCCGCAATCGACTGCAAGGACCATCTGTTCTCGTCGAACGGGAAGCAGACCGAGCACCCCCATCCCGAGTCGGTCGCTCGCGTGCTCGCCGCCTCGGGCGCGGGGACGAGGCTCTTCTTCAACTACACGACGACGTTCAACGAGGCGTGGGCAGACGCAACGCTCCAGAACGCGCGGGGGTACACGGCGACGTACCCGGCAGCCGGCAGCACCGGTCTCGAAGTCTCGCTCGACGGCGACTGACCCGGCGCGGCAACCGTCGAACCTTGTAGCGGTTCGGGCGGAGTGTTACGCTCGTGGAGCTGCGGCATCTGTTGTCCAGGGAGGGGAACAGTTGCCAACTAGAGACCGTCAGATCTCCGAAGCCGTCGAGGACGGACGCTCTGACGAGGGCAGGAGTCGGCTCCCGTGGCGTTGACCGACAACTGCGATCTCTTCGGATCGGTCCACGAGGACGGCGTCAACCGCGTCGCCCAGCACGTCATGCGGCAACGTCCGTCGCTCTTCAACTACGGCACGGCGCAGGTGGCGGCCAACAGGAAGTTCTGGTGCAAGCAGGTGAAGGTCGCGGCCGACGTCACGAACTTCGGGAACCCGCTCATGACCGTCGTCCCGCCGCTGCCGATCGCCGACACGGGGTACGGCGTCAACTACTGCATACAGCTCGTCGAGGCGGAGATCGACTTCCACAAGGGGAACGTCATCGCGCTCCCCCCGCAGCTCAATCCGCCGCTCGCGTCGCAGCACTTCTCCGGGCGGGCGCGTGTCTGCGCCGGCCTCGGCTGCCCGCCTGACGAGGTCGTCGATCGCCTTCCGCCTCCGCCGCCCCCGTCCAAGGGCCACGAGCGGCCGCAGAAACCCTTGACACCTCTCCCATTCCGAAAGCTCGACTGCTTCTGCATCGAGGTCTTCGTCGTCGGGCACGTCGACGTGGACGACGACCAGCTCGTTCCGCGACTCGACGGCCTCGAGATCGTCGACATCACGCCGGACGGGCTCGAGTCGAGCCTCGAGTGCTACCTCGAGCTGCTCATCAAGCTCGCGGTCGTCCCGCAGCTTCGCGTCGCAATTCCGAAGTTCGTGTTCGACATCCTCGACCTCGCGACGGTCACGCTCGCTCCGACCCCGATCTCCCCGGCGGTTCCGCACAACCCGGCGATCGAGGACGACCAGCTGAAGGTCTTCGTCGACGTGGCGGTGGGCCCGTGAGCGATCTCACCGTCGCCGCTTCCGAGGACGCCTTCCGCGATCTCTTCGGCGTCCTCCGCGACAACTTCACGTTCGCGTCGTCGGACAGCGCGAACTTCGGCCCCTTCTCGGCCAGCTACGCGGTCGCCCTGCACCTCGAGGACGGCACGGTCGACCTGCGAGCCGACAACACCGTCGCCGTGAAGGAGCTCGACGTGAAGTGGGACACGCTCAGCGTCGGGGTCGGCTTCGACATCCCCGAGATCTGCATCGGAGGCTGGTGCATCATCCCGACACCCTTCGGGTGCGCGCTGCGAGTCCCGAAGGTCTGCGTCTTCAGCGACGACCCGGACATCGACATCACGCTCGACCTGAGCGGGATCGTCACGTCCGAGCTCTCCATGACTGCGAGCCCCCTGACGAGCTACTTCGTCGATCCCGCGCGTCCGCCCGGCATGTCGCCCATCCAGGCCGAGAACGCGGGCATTCCGAACAAGTGGCAGATCTTCCTGGACCCGCAGACGGTCGACGTCGACATCTTCGACATCGCGGACATCGTCGGCGACCTCCTCGAGGACGCAATCACCGACGCGATCAACGCCCTGCTACCGGGACCGCAGTGGCTGAAGGACCTGATCCTCGACATCCTCGGGCCGATCATCGACCTGATCCGCGCGATCCTCGATCTGCCGGACGACATCCAGGAGTGGTTCTCCGATCTCCTGAACGTGAGCTTCGGGCTGCTCGACCTGATTCTCACCGCGGTCGCAGACTTCTTCGCGGCCGCGAACCCGCTCTACGAGTTCGAGGACCCGTTCCCGATCCTGCCTGCCTCCGGTGGGCTGATCCCCGTGAAGATCCCGATCACCGACTTCACGGTGCTCGTGAACGACGACGAGATGGTGGTGGAGGCGAATGTCGGCCCGTAGAGACAAGAAGGTGCTCGTCAATCGGCACCTGTTCACACAGACGAGCGTGGACAGCGGCTCGCTCACGATGCTCGGCGTCGTCGTCCACCGCTTCCCGGAGCCCGGCGAGTACATGGGTGTGGTCGAACGTGGACGCGAGACCCGGAGCTTCCGTCTCACCGTCGACGAGGGCTCCTCGGTGATGCAGGCGGACGTCGACCTGGCGACGCTCAGCGGAGGTCACGTACACGACGCCGACTGCGGGTGCCACCACAAGGAGTCCGCAGCGGACCGCGCGTTCGTCGTCAACCCATCGGGCTATGTCGTCTTCCACGTTTCGAGCGGGTCGGGCGGCTACGCCGTCCGCGTCGGCAGGCTCGAGAAGCCGGACGCCGCCGTCTTCGACAGCACGCGACTCGAGGGCGATGACCTCTTTGCCGTCACGCTCATCCGTCCGGGGAGGTACTCGGTCAAGAACGTCGCGAGCGGGGCGCGCGGAGAGATCGTGGTCGCCTACCCGACGGTCGGCAAGAAGCCGCGCCCGCCCGTCGATCCCGTCGAGATCGAGTGCACCGAGAAGACGCTTCGACCCCCGAAGATCAAGATCCTGGCCGCGCAGGGCCAGGTGTATCGCTTCCGAACGCCCTCGCGGATCGAGATCGAGCTCGTCGAGCCGGACGACGGACCGAAGGCCGCGCGACCGAAGCGGTCGGCGCCCAGAGCGGCGCGTCGCTAGACGTCCTCCTCAGCACGCGCATCCCCGACTTCAGACGAAGATGCAGAGCGCGTCGCCGAGCCGGCGGACCGATCAGATTACGAGCACCGAGCCCGGCACGGCGGCGGCGAGCTTCCGGTCGGCGGTCACGAGCGGAACGTCAAGGGTGGTGGACAGCACGGCATAGAAGGCGTCGTACGCGGAGAGCCCGGTGCGAATGGCGACACCGATCGCGGCCGCTGCAAGGGGCTTGATCGGATGAAGCACGAGTGGGCTTCTCACGAATGCATCGAACAGCATGTCTCCCTCCGCCGGAGTCCGGTGCTCGACTCGCACGGAGACGGCGACGGCATTGGCGAGCTCCGCGACGATGACATCTGGTGCGTGCCCCACGATCTCGGCACGTCCCAGTTGGCCAAGCAGCGCCTCGGCATCACCTTCGGTCGTGAGGCCACGGAAAACAGCGGAGGCGTCGAAAACCAGCTCAGTAGCCGCCGTCACGGTGGCGACGAATGATCGTCTCGGGCTCGAGACCCGGCGGGAACCCGTCAGGATGAGCCTCCCGCCAACTCCGGCGCACTTCCTCGAGTTGCACGAGCCAATCCTCCGCAGCTTGTGGACGACGACGCGGAAGGGGACGGAGTAGCGCTTGCCGCGCTTGAGCTCGGAGAGGAGCCGGACGACGACCGCCTGCGCGCACTCGAGGGCGTCCTCCTCCCGGCGGCAGCGCACGCGGCAGCGGAGGATGATCGTCTCGTAGTAGCTCCGGAGGAGCGCCGCGTGGTCGCCGGCCTCGAGAAGTCTCCTGTCCTCTTCGTCTCGCGCATCGTGCATCGAGGACAGAGTCAGATCGGCCACGCCGCGATCTTACGAGGCCCCTCCGGACATCTTGTGGTCTCGGGCCGCCCGCGGGCACTCTCGGGCAGTGGAGGAAGAGCAGGGGATCTATCGCGGCGAGGTTCAGGACATCATCGGCGCGCTGGCTGATCTCCGCGTGGACGTCAGCAGGATCCTGTGGTACATCGAAGGAGACGACGATGAGTGGGAAGAGGAGACGGAGGAAGAGGATCCCCCCGGAGACGCTTGAGCGGCTCATGGCGGAGGACGAGAACTACCAGCGGCTCCTCCGGCAGCTCGAGCGGCTGAAGATCGAGCTCGCGACTGGCAAGCGGCCTCCGCCGGATCCGACCGGCGCGTAAGACCGCAGCCCAAGTGAACAACCCGTCGAGCCCTTGCCATTGGCGCCGGCGTCGGTTACCTTGAAGTTAGTCCATGGTTAGTCCACTTCAGACATGACCGTTGTGAACATCCACCAGGCGAAGACGCACTTCTCTCGACTCGTGGACCGGGCGGCAGCGGGCGAGGAGATCGTGATCGCGAAAGCCGGACGCCCCGTTGCCAAGCTCGTGGCCCACACCGAGGAGCTCTCGCCGCGCTCGCCGGGTGGCTGGGAGGGCAAGGTCGTGATCAGGGAGGACTTCGACGAGCTTCCGGAGGAGCTCGTCGCGGCACTTCGCGGCGAGTCCTCCTGACCGAGTGCGTCTCCTCCTCGACACACACGTGCTCTTGTGGTGGCTGGCTGCGGAGCCCCTCCGCGATGACGCACGCACTGCGATCGGGAATCCGCGCACTGCGGCATTCGTCAGCGCGGCGACCGCCTGGGAGATCGCGATCAAGCGGGCGCTCGGCAAGCTCGAGGCTCCGGACGACCTGGAGGAACAGCTCCGCCGCAACCGCTTCCGGCCACTATCGATCACCGTGCGTGACGGCCTGGTGGCGGGGTCGTTGCCCGACCACCACCCCGACCCGTTCGATCGCATGCTCGTCGCACAGGCGCTGAACGAAGACCTCACGGTCGTGACGCGCGACGAACGACTGGCCGACTATGGCGTCCGGACACTGGCGGCATAGGCCTCGTAAGACCGCACGGCCGTCGGCGCGACTTCCTTGAAACGAAAGGAGTCCCGGCAATGAACGTAGTGATCGAGAACCTCTTCCAGATCGGCGAGCCCACCGAGCACCGCGGGGTCGTCATCGCACCGCTCTTCCCGCGAAACGACCCGGTCGTCGCGTACCTCACGCTCGACCAGGCACTCGCGGGCGGTCTGCGCATCCGCGAGACGAGCGAGTCGGGCAGCGTGCCCGAGCTCGCGGTCGAGAACCCGCTCGCCGACCGCGTCCTCCTCTACGACGGCGAGGAGCTCGTCGGCGCGAAGCAGAACCGCATCCTGAACGTGAGCGTTCTCGTCGAGGCGAACGTCGACGCTGACGATCCCCGTCTCCTGTGTGGAGCAAGGGCGCTGGCGGCACGTCTCGCCCGAGTTCGGGGGCGGCGGGAGCATCTCGCACGCGCAGCTCCGTCGTCGCAAGGCGGAGACGCAGGCGGCACAGCCGCTGGCGCGCGGAGTCGCGCAGAGCGAGGTGTGGGACGAGCTGAGCGAGAAGTCGCTTCGCATGTCGGTCGACTCTCCGACGGGCGCGAGCGCGGATCTCTACCGCGCGCACGAGCGCGACCTGCGCTCGCTCGAGAGTGCCTTCCCTGCCCAGCCCGGACAGTGCGGAGCGATCTTCGCGATCGGGCGACGACGTGTGCCTGGATGCCGTCTCCCGACCGGACGCCTTCGCACGGCTCTGGCCGAAGCTCAGGGCCGGGTATCTCCTGGACGCACTCGAGCGGCTCGACCGAAAGCCAGCGCCTCCCGAGGAGCTCGAGCGTCTGCTCGCGGAGACGGCACGTGCCGACCAGAACGCGGCAGCCGTCAGCCGGGTCTCGGCGAGGATCTGCGCCTGCGCGGCGAGCATGTCATCGGCTCGGGACTCGAGCTCGACGGCGAGCTGATCCAGCTCTCTGCCTTCCGGAGCGACGACCGTGGCCAGCGAGCCTTCGGCCGGATCGCCCGCCCGAGCCGCCGGCGCTGAGCATCGACGCAAATTCGAGGGACTCGACGGGACATCCAACCGTCCAGAACAGCCACTTGCGCCATGTCGGTCATCTGACACTATGACGTTATGACGTCAAAGCTGTACGATACGGCCATGGCCAAGGACAGGCTTACGGTCTATCTCGATCCCGACGTTGCGCAGGCACTGCGGGTCGCGGCGGCGCGACGCAAGATGAAGGACTCCGAGCTCGTCGAGGAGGCACTCCGTGACAAGCTGCTCTTCACCCTTTTCGATCCGACTCGGGACCGCAGCAGCGAGCTGACAGAGGACGAGGCGATGGACCTCGCTCTCGAGGCGCAGCGCGAGGTGCGCGCCGAGCGACCCCGTCGCGAGCAGCAAGCTGCCTCGTAAGTGCTCCGCGTCGTCCTCGACGTCAACGTCCTCGTCTCGGCTGTCATTCGACGGTCAGGCGTCCCGGCGGCGATCCTGAATGCGTGGAGGGCAGGACTCTTCGAGCTCGTCGTCTCAGACCTTCTGCTCGCCGAGCTCCGCGACGTGCTCGCGCGGCCGCGCATCGCTCCGTTCGTGACCCGTGCCGAGACAGAGGAGCTCGTCGCGGTGCTCGAGGCGAGCGGAACCCTCGTCGGGGACCCGCCGCCGGGCGAGCGCATCGTGCCGGGCGACCCCGAGGACGACTACCTCGTCGCGCTCGCCCGCGCCGGTCAGGCGCAGGTGATCGTGACCGGCGACGTCCACCTACTCGAGCTCGATCTTCAGCCTCCTGCCGTTACCCCGCGCGCCTTCCTGGCACGGCTCGAGCAGCTCCAGCTCTGAGGCGGCCGGGCTCGACGGAGCGATTGCCGGCGCGGTCCGGCCGGATCGCGCGGCCGAGCCGTCGACGCCGCTCAGAGCGGCTTGCGGTATGTCGTCCAGGTGGAGACGACCTCGTAGCCGAGCCCGGAGTAGAGGTCGAACGCACCGTTCGGGTTCTCCGTGTGCACGCCGAGCGCGACCTCGGTCATCCCGCGAGCGGCGAGCTCGCGGATGCTCTCGACGATGAGTGCCTTCGCAACACCGCGCCGCCGCCAGCGGCGCGCAGTCGAGATGTTCTCGGTCCAGCCGCGGAGGCGGCCGTGCTCCTCGTTCTCGACCGTGTTGATGAACGACCGAACCTGGCCTGCCACGCCGTCTTCGTCCCAGGCGACCTTCCAGAGCGTCGGATCGTTGTACGGGAATGCGAGAGTCCGGGCAAACGACTCCTCCGTCGGCGCGACGTAGCCCCAGTGGTCACGAAAAGCCTCCCCGTCCGCCTCCAGGATCGCCCGGACGTGCTCCTCGGTCACCGGACGGATCTCGAGCCCTTCCGGAAGCCGATGGTCAGGGAGATCCTCGACGGACGGTCGCACCATCTCGGCGGCGTAGGTGATGGGCTCGATAGCCCGCTGCGCGGATCAGCGCCGTCGCCCCGACGTTGCCGTCGTTGGCCCATGCCTCGAGGAGCTTGTCGGGCGCGTCGTGCTCGGCCGCGATCTCACGGAGCCGACCCTCGTCCCAGGCGAAGAGCGCCGTGCCGATGCCACGGCCGCCGAACGCCGGGTCGAGGAAGCAGACGCTCCTGTAGATGCGCGGGCCGTCCGCCTCCTGGTCCCACCAGACGCGTGTGTATCCGACGGGCAAGCCGTCGACCTCGGCGACCAGCAGGTCGCGCTCGGGGTCGCAGCGCTCGAGATGGTCGTATCCGGAAGCGATCCCTTCGGCGGTCTCGACACGGTCGTTCCCCTCACCTCTCGACGAGGCCGTGATGATCCGCGCGAAGTGCGGGTAGTCGGACCGGCCGCGGAACGGCCGGAATGCGATCCCTTGGACTTGTGCAAGTGCAGACATCAGCTGTTCCTCTCCTCCTGCTTGGCTCATGCTCGTGTGACCTGACACAGGGCGCTTCCGGGGCAACGAGCACGCTCTCGTCGTGCCCCGGACGCGCGCCGTTCCTTCGTGGACTCGGGCCTAGGCATCAGCCTGCAGGCGCCCACGGGCTCCACGCAAGAACCCGAATGCGGCTTCCAGGCCGAATCGCTGCCTTCGCCTGTGTCTCCGCCCGCGAGCCTCGCGATACAGCTGCTCGGCGCGTGCCTCGCGCCTCAACTGTTCGAGATGGTCACGGTTCCGTTCCTGAAGTGCCTCGTAGTCGAACATGACTCCTCCTCTTCAACTCGATCGGTGAACCTTCGAGTGACCAGTCGTTTGCGACTGCCATCACCTGGGACTCCTTGCGTCGGGGCTCGACACGAATGTCGAGCCGATTCGTCGGCGCCATCCGTGGTGAGGAGGGGAAGCGACGAGCGTGCGTCGCTCCGCCACCTCAACCGCACGGCTACGGACGGCCGACGTGAACGGGTGTGAGTGCTGGACGGTCTACGCGCCGGGCGCTACGCCACGACGACGAGAGGCGGCCAGCACTTACGAATGGTGTTCATCGGGCTACGCACCATGTGCCGACCTCCTTTCCGTCGATCCGGGCAGTTCCTCAGCCCGGGAGCAATCGCGCAGTGTGGCAGGCAAAGGAGATCGTGTCAAGAAGAACGAGGTCGCGCGAGAGCTGAGCTACTCCGCCAGGGCGAGCTCGACCGCGTCGTCGAACGCCAGCGCGCGGCCCTCGGCCCAGACGGCCTCGGCCTCCGCACCCAGGGCCTCGCGCGCGCCGCCGATATGACGCTCGAGAAGGTCGAGCCAGAAGCGCACGGAGACCGCCACTCCGCGGTCCTCCCAGATCGCATCCGCGGCGCCGCCGAGCAGCACTGCTCGGGCGGGGTCCCCGGTCCCGGCTGCGGCCATCGCGACGCCCTGGATCTCGAAGCTCGTCTCGAGCTGGTCTCCGAGCGGCAGCGCCGCCTGCAGGCTCTCGCGGTAGCGCGTCCCGGCTTCCTCCGCGTCGCCTCGGATGAGCGCGCAGTCGGCCAGGAAGTGGAAGGCGAAGTGCTCGGTGCGCGGGTCACCGTCGGCCATCTCGAGGAGGTTGCGTGAGAGCGACTCCGCCCGCTCGACGTCTCCGAGCGCGACGAGCATCTGGCAGACGCCAACGAGCGCGCGCGTTTCGCCTGGCCGGTCGGCGAGCGCGCGGCGAAGCTCGAGGCTCCGCTCGAACGCGTCGAGCGATCCCGGGTCGTCTCCTGCGTAGAAGAGCAGCCACCCGAGTGCGTCGAGCGTCGAGGCGAGCTCGTCCTGGTCGTCGAGATCGCGCCAGAGGACGAGAGCGCTGTCGAGCTGCGCTCTCCCCTCGTCGACCTCGCCGCGTCGGGCGAGGAGCGGTCCCGACGATGTGAGTGCGCGGGCGCGGGACGGACCGGTTGCGTTCGATTGGGAGAGCACACGGGTCAATCGCACGCCCCCTATTGCCAGGTGTCCGTGGGAGAGCCAGAACCAGCCGAGGGCGCCGGCGAGCTCGAGCGCGCGGTCAGCGTCGTTCGTCTCCAGCCAGTCGAGCGCCGCCCGAAGGTCGTCGTGGTCGAGCTCGAGCCGCCCGGCCCACTCCGCCTCCGCCTCGAACCTCTGGTCGTATCCCTGCTCGGCGAGTGCGGAGAAGAACTCCGCGTGCCGCTGCCGGAGCTCCTCCGCGTCTTCCGAGTCCGCGAGCCGCTCGAGCGCGTATTCACGGATCGTCTCCAGCAGCAGGAAGCGGTCGTCGCCGATCGGCTTCAGGAGGCTCGAGTCGACGAGCGTCGCGATGCCGTCGAGGTCGGCGCTGCAAACCTCTTCTGCGGCTTCGAGCGGGAAGCTGCCCGCGAAGACCGAGAGCCGGGCGAAGAGCTCTCTGCTCTCCGCCTCGAGCAGGTCGTAGCTCCATTCGATCGTGGCGCGCAGCGTGCGCTGGCGCTCAGGGGCATCGCGCGCGCCGCCCGTGAGCAGCGGGAGGGCCGAGTCGAGGCGCTCGAGGAGCAGCTCCGGTGTAAGGAGCTTCGTGCGCGCGGCGGCGAGCTCGACCGCCAGCGGGAGACCGTCGAGGCGGCGGCAGATCTCGTCGACGGTGGAGTCCGGCGCCAGCTCTCGCCCGACTGCACGAGCGCGTTCGACGAAGAGCGCCGCCGCATCGCTCGCCGCAAGCGGCTCCAGCCGGTACTCCCGCTCCCCCGACACGTGCAGTGGCGACCGGCTTGTCACGAGTACGCGGAGACCGCCCGAGGCCGCGAGGAGGGTGCTGACCGCCGGAGCGGCGTCGAGGAGGTGCTCGAAGTTGTCGAGCAGGAGCAGAAGCTCCTTTCCGCGGAGGAAGCCGGCGAGGTCGTCGGGCGCTCCGATCGCCCGTGCGACCTCGGAGGGGATGAGCTCGGGGTCGGAGAGACTCGCAAGCGGCACCCAGAAGACGCCGTCGTGCACGGTGCCGACGAGCTCCGCCGCGACCTGGAGCGCGAGGCGGGTCTTCCCGGTGCCTCCAGGCCCGGTGACGGTGAGGAGGCGCGTGCCGTTCGAGAGCGCCGCGACGAGCTCGCCGAGCTCTTGCTCCCGCCCCACGAGGGGGCTGGCGGCGATGGGCAGGTTCGTGGCGTCGAGCGTCTTGAGCGGCGGGAAGTTGCCGTCACCGAGCTGGTACAGGCGCTCGGCTCCGATGAGGTCCTTCAGCCGGTGCTCGCCGAGGTCGCGGACGGCGACATCGCTGTCGAGGAGGCCGCGCGTGGTCTCGGAGAGGACGACTTGCCCACCGTGAGCAGCCGAGGCGATGCGCGCGGCGCGGTGCACGTCGATCCCGACGTAGCCCTCGTCCGTGACGATCGGCTCTCCGGTGTGGATTCCCATGCGCACCCGGATCGGGCCGCTCTCGAGCGCCTCCCGCCCCTCCGACGCTGCAGCGACCGCGTCGGTCGCCCTCGGAAACGCGACGAAGAACGCGTCGCCCTGCGTGTCCACCTCGACGCCGTCGTGGTTTAGGAACGAGTCCCTCAGCGCCCGGCGGTGGTCGTCGAGCAGGGAGGCATACCCCGCGCCGTGTTCCTGGAGAAGTCGAGTCGAGCCCTCGACGTCCGTGAAGAGGAAGGTGACCGTGCCGGTCGGTAGCTCGGGCCGGCTCATGGCGCGATCATGTCACCGCGCCGATCGAAGCCGCTACGGCTCTGGATCGAGCGCGAGCCGCGCGGCAATACAACCGATCGTCTCGTCGTCGAGCGGGCCGTCGGCGCGGATGCGCTCGACGAGGTCCTCCGGGTAGGTCACGAGCACGCCGTCGATCCAGAACGCGCGCAGGTCGCCGCCCCAGTTCTCGCTCGGGAAGCAGAGAGCGGCCCGGATCGGCAGCTCGGTCGCACGCCCGCCGACGGCATTCGCCACACCGTCGACGTGACGTCCCACCTCGTCCACAGAGGTTGCGCCCTCGAGGGTGTCGAGTTCAGGCTTGAGCTCGCAGCGCCACTTCGAGTCCACCACCCAGACGCCGGAGGGAGCCAGAACGACGTGGTCGATCGTCGAGCGGGAGCCCGGGACGCGCAGGTCGTGCAGGACGATCCCCAGCTCGCCCAGCCCGCGCTCGAGCACCACCGCAACGTGCTCGTCGCCGACCCGCTCGTCGCGGCGCTGCCGCGTGACATTGCGTCCCCGGGACATCCCGGCCGCTTCTTCCGTGGGCGGCAGGTCAGGCCTCCCAACGGAACGGCGGGTTGTGCCCGCGTATTCGGCTAGTACGGGGTATTGCATACGATCGGCCGATGGAGACCGCGGAGGAGTACCGCCAGCGGAGCCTGAAGACCTGGAACTCGATGGCGGCGGGTTGGGAGCGCCGCCGCGGCGACATGGATCGGGTCACGGCTCCGGTGCGCGAGTGGCTGGCCCGGGAGCTCGCGCCGGAGCCCGGCGACACCGTGCTCGAGCTCGCCGCAGGTCCTGGAGACACGGGGCTCGCGGTCGCGCCGCTACTCGGCGAGAGCGGTCGCCTCATCTCGACGGACTTCTCGCCGGAGATGGTCGAGGTCGCGCGCCGACGAGGAGCGGAGCTCGGCATCTCCAACGTCGAGCACCGGGTCATGGACGCCGAGCACCTCGAGCTCGAGGACGACTCGGTCGATCACGCGATCTGCCGGTTCGGGTTCATGCTGATGCCCGATCCCGCCGCCGCGATAGCGGAGACGCGCCGCGCCGTGCGCCCAGGCGGACGCCTCGTGCTCGCCGTCTGGCGCGGCCCGGAGCAGAACCCGTGGGTGTCGATGGCCGGTCGGATCCTCGTCGAGCGAGGCCATTTGCCTCCGCCCGAACCCGGTGCGCCGAGCATGTTCGGCATGGCCTCGGACGAGCGCACGCGGTCGCTTCTCGAAGCCGCCGGCTTCGACGACGTGCGGATCGAGGACGTGGAGGTGCGATTCGCCTGGAGTGACGTGGACGACTACGTCCAATCGGCGATGGACACGGGCGGCATGTTCGCGACGGCATTCGGCGGTGCTCCTGCCGACGAGCAGGAAGTGCTCAAGCAGGCGTTCGCCGACGCCTTCGCTCCGTTCGCAGTCGACGACGGATACGCGCTGCCCGGGCTCGCGCTCGTCGCGGTCGCGAGCTGAGCGCGTCACTCGACCCGTTCGACGTCCTCTTCGAGGCCGACGGACTGCCGACGATCGACCTCCCGGAGGAGCTTCGGCGCGTCTACGCCAGCGATCTCGGGTTCTCCGAGCCGTGCGTGGTCGCGAACTTCGTGTCGACGCTCGACGGCGTTGTGGCGATTCCGGAGCTGCCGAACTCGAACGAGCTGATCAACGGTGGGAGCGACGCCGACCGGTTCCTCATGGGAGTGCTGCGGGCGTTCGCCGACGTCGTGCTCATCGGCGCCGGGGTGCTCAAAGCCTCGCCGCACGGCACCTGGCGACCGGAGAAGATCTATCCGCCGGCAGCCGAGGAGTTCGCCGAGCTCCGCGGACGCCTCGGCCGCCCGCCCGCGCCCGAGATCGCGGTGCTGACCGGCTCGGGCTCGATCGACCCAGGCCATCCACTGCTCGCATCGGGGGCGCTCGTCTTGACGAGCGAACCGGGAGCGGCTCGTCTGGAGGGCCGGCTCCCTCCCGCCTCGACGATCGTCGCGCTCGGGTCAGAGCCGGAGATCGACGGAGACGTGGTGGTCGCAGCCCTTCGCGAGCGCGGCCACGACGTGATCGTCTCCGAAGCTGGCCCTCACGTGTTCGGGAGCCTGCTTGCCTCAAGTGCGGTTGACGAGCTGTTCCTGACGATCTCGCCGCTCCTTGCCGGCGACGCCGGGCCGGGAAGCCGTCTACGACTCGTCGAAGCAACGGATCTCGTCCCGCTCCACAAGCTACGGCCGCTGAGCATCCGTCGTCATGGAGAACACCTCTTCACCCGGTACGCACTGCCGCAACGCCCCGAGGCGTAGTCAGTCCACGAGCGCGAGCTTGAGGCCCTTGTGGCGGATTCCCTTCACGATCGCGGGGAGCGCCTTCAAGGTCTCCGACTGGTCGCCGCCTCCGTCGTGGAGGATGACGATCGATCCAGGCTTCACCGCGCCGAGCACGCGCTTGGTGATCTGCTTCGCAGTTGCTCCCGCCTGCCAGTCGGTCGGATCGACCGACCAGAGGACGACGCGCTGGCCGTAGGTCTCCGCCGTGTCCACGACCAATGGCGAGAACGAGCCGCCGGGCGGCCGGAAGAGCGTCGGCTTCGCTCCGAGCGACGAGAGCACGTCCCTCCCACGCTCGATCTCCGAGGCGATCACCTCATGCGGCTGGCGGTCGAACGGCGGCTGGTAGGGGTGCGAGTAGCTGTGGTTCTCCACGCCCATCCCGGCTGCGAGCTCACGCCGTACGAGGTGCGGGTTGCGCTCAGCGAGGTAGCCGACGAGGAAGAACGTCGCGCGGGCGTTCAGCCGATCGAGAATCGAAAGCACGCGGCCGGTGTAGCGGGACGGACCGTCGTCGAACGTGAGCGCGACCGCCTTCGGGACCCGCGTCGGCCCCGTCGGCTGAAACGCGGTGACGACGACCTTGCCGGAGATCCGCCCTCGCTCGAGCTCCTGCTTGCCGGGCGTCCGCGCGAGAGAGAACTGCGGGTTCGACGGCATCCCGCCTGAGACGCGTACGAAGAACCGCGTCGCAGGCTCGACGCGGTCGTGGCTGTCGAGAACCCGGAGACGATCGCCCTCTTCGAGCTTGGTCTCGGGTGGCACTGCCTTTCGATTCACGAGGACACGCCCCGGGAAAGCGTCTTTCCGAAGGATGACCCGCTGCACGTCGAGAAGATCGCCGGCGCACCGGCCGGAGCCCGAATCGCTGCGAGGCCTCGGCGAGCGTCGTCCCCTCGGGCACACGCTCCTCGACACCTCGCACGCTCACGGAGATGGTCTCCGTACGGAGCCAGAGATAGCCGACCGTGCTCGCGGCGGCGACCGCCGCGAGGCATACGACGACGATGAGCACGACACGGACCATGAACGGCGATTCCGTCTTAGCAGGACCGTTCCTCTACGCCGCCGGCGTGGCGAGGACGAGCCGGACATCCTCGAGGCTGTGTGTTCCAAGAGACCGCGGCCAGAAGGAGGCCCGGGATGTCAGCTCACCGTAACGCCAGGTGGCTCGGCGAGGTTACTTGAGCGTCAGCCGAGTGGAGCCCTTCGACCCCCCGCAGCCGATGTCGCTGAGCGAGATGCGCGCCTGGGTCGTGGAGACGAAACGTCCGCTCAAGCCCCACAGATTGCCGGTCGCCTTGAAGCGGCTCTTGCTATCGATCGGGACGTTCGGTGCGGACGTAGAACCGCGGCCCGTACCGCAGGCCCACACGATGCGGGCCGACTTCCCGGTGGCAGACACCTTCATCGTCACAGCCAGATCGAAGACCGACTTGATCGTGCCGACATAGACGCCGCGCTTCTTGGGCGGGAACACGACCGGCTTCTTGGTCGACGCGGCAGATGCCGCCAACGCGCAGGACAGCGATAGCGCCAGCACGACGGCTGACGCGATAAACGCTCGTTTCATTGGAGTTCCCCCTCTTTCTGCGTGGCCCGCTCGACTCCCCGCTTATAAACCATCCGAGCCGGTCGAGTCAACGACGGCAGCATCTCACTAGATCTTGCGGCGAGGCCGCGGTGCGCCCCACTTCGAGCCGCCGCGTCGGGACGTGTACACGCGCCTGGGCGGAGCGATCTTCATGCCCGTGGAGGCGAACTGCTCGGTGTGACCTGCAAGGCGTGCTACGCGGCTAACGTCCTGCTGCTGCTCCGGGAGGACGAACGTGATGCCGATGCCGCCACGGCCTGCACGGCCGGTGCGACCGACGCGGTGCACGTACCCGTCGTGCTCCTCGGGCGGATCGAAGTTGACGACATGGGTGATCTCGACGAGATCGAGGCCCCGGGCCGCGACATCGGTCGCGACGAGCGTGGTGGCATGGCCATCCTCGAACCGCTTGAGCGCCCGCTCTCGCTGGCGTTGGTTCATGTCTCCGTGCAACGAGACGGCGTCCACGCCCTGGTCACTGAGCTTCCGCACGAGGCGATCGGCGCCTCGTCGCGTCCGGACGAATACGAGAGCAAGCCCGCGGTCCCCGCCGAGGAGCTCGACGAGCTTCTGGACCTTGTTGTCGGCCCGGACCGAGACGAACGTGTGCTCGACGGCCTCGTGATCCTCGTAGGCGGGCGGAAGCGCTGCTTCGCAGCGGATGGGATCCGTCGTGTAGGCGCGGGCGAGCTCGCCGACCTCGTTGTCGAGCGTCGCCGAGAAGAACATGGTCTGACGCTTGCTCGGCACGCTGCGGACGATTCGGTCGACCTGCGGCTTGAAGCCCATGTCGAGCATGCGATCGGCCTCGTCGAGGACGAGGATGCGCACGCCGCCGAGGTCGACGGCCTTGCGCTCGAGCAGGTCGTTCAGTCGACCCGGCGTCGCTACCAGGATGTGCGCGGCGCGTGCCCGCCTGGCCTGGGCGGCGATCGGAACGCCGCCGTAGACGGCAGCCGCGTGGAGCTGGCCTGGCGCAAGCGCATCGAGCTCGCCCGCCACCTGTGCGGCCAGCTCGCGCGTCGGAACGAGGACGAGCGCCGCCGGGCGCGGCCCGGCTGCCTGGAGACGCTGCACGATCGGGATCGCGAAGCTGAGCGTCTTGCCCGAGCCCGTCGGGGACTTGGCGAGCACGTCGCGGCCTGCGAGTGCTTCGGGAAGAACCCGCGCCTGGATCGGGAAGGGCTCGTGGAAGTTGCGCTCGGCGAGCGTGCGCGCAATGTCCGCGGACACGCCTAGCTGCGAGAAAGAGTGCTGCATTTCGATTCAACTCCTATGTGGTGCCCAGATGAGTGGGCGGTGGGTCGAGATCCGTCTTGTTCGACCCACTGGAGGAACCGAAGAAGTCAAACCTCACGGGACAGCGGCGCTGTCCGTATTTGCACGGTAGCAGCGAAACACCTTCCCAGGGTGGACCGGCAGAGGGTGGACCGGCAGAGAGTGGACGGGCCCACCTCGCGTACGTCGAGGTGAGCCCGGCCCAGTGCTCGTCAGCGCGTTTCGACGCTGACGACGTCGAACGACTTGTCGACGTAGACGGTGACGGGTGTGCCGTCGGCCTTCGTCATGTGGGCCTCATAGGCCGAGTGGCCGTCGGCGTCGGTCTCCACCCGCACGATCGTCCCGTTCGGGACTTCCGCGAGGGCGGCCTGCTCCACCTTCGACGCCGTGTCGCCGCTCAGCACGGTCTCGTCGCTCCGTTGGCCACCCCAGGGGCTCTGGGGATCTGGCGCGGACTGGCTGGGCGCTTGACTGGGCATTGACGGGGTCGTCGCGTCCGTCGAGCCCGATGAGCTCGAGCCGGAGCCGGTCGCGGCGCTGGCTATCCCGTAGCTCCCGGCCGCGACGCCTACTGCTACCGCCACGGCCACCAGGGACTTCGGAACGCGGTGCCTTTCTCTGTCCATTGGTCTCACCTCCCTCCACCTTGTCGTGGACACGCCTCAACGTTGCCGCGGGAGGATGAGACGGGGCTGAAACGCCCCTAAGAAAGCGCGAAGAGTTGCGCTAGGCGGGTGGTGCCTGGCCGGACTTCTCGAACAGCTTGCCGTCGCGGATCGTCGTGGCCATGTCGGCGGACTCCTCGCGGTAGACGCTGCCGTCCTCGAACTCGATCGCCGGGTACTTGCTCCCGCCGGTCTTCTCGATCAACTCAGTGCGCTTCTCGCGTTGCCATGGCATCGGCGGCCCGGGAACCCTCTCGTACTCGATGCCCATGTCCATCAGCGCCTTCTCGACCCGCCAGCACGGGTGGCCGCCGAACTTCGCGAACTGCGCGGAGCAGCGGAGGAGCCTCACAGCCATGGCGCCACCATACCTACGGCTCTCGCGGCGGAAGCCGGTCTACTCGGCGCTCGAGGCGGACCAGATGTTGATGTCGCTCTCCGTCGCGTACGCGTCGATCTCGTCGAGCTCGGCGGGAGTGAAGTCCAGGCTGTCGAGCGCGGCGACGTTCGCCTCTAGCTGCGCGACGCTCGAGGCACCGATCAGCGCCGAGGTCACGCGTGTGTCTCGGAGTGCCCACGCGAGCGCCATCTGAGCGAGCGTCTGACCGCGGCCGACGGCGATCTCGTTCAGCGCGCGGATCTTCGCGAGTGCCTGCTCGGTGAGGAGATCGGGCGACAGCGAGCTCGGCCAGCTCGCGCGCGAGCCTTCCGGGATCCCGCCCAGGTACTTGTCCGTGAGCATCCCCTGGGCCAACGGGGAGAAGACGATGCAGCCGACACCGAGCTCCCCGATCGCATCCAGGAGATCGGGCTCGATCCACCGGTTCAGCATCGAGTACGACGGCTGATGGATGAGGAGCGGGGTGCCGAGCTCGCGCAGGATCGCAGCGGCCTCGCGCGTCGTCTCCGCCGAGTACGAGGAGATGCCGGCATAGAGCGCCTTGCCCTGCCGGACCGCGGTGTCGAGCGCGCCCATCGTCTCCTCGAGCGGGGTGTCCGGGTCGAAGCGATGCGAGTAGAAGATGTCGACGTAGTCCAGGCCGAGCCGCTCGAGACTCTGATCGAGGCTCGCGAGCACGTACTTCCGCGAGCCCCACTCCCCGTACGGGCCCGGCCACATGTCGTAGCCGGCCTTCGTCGAGATGACGAGCTCGTCGCGGTACGGCTTCAGGTCTCGGCGCAGAAGTCGCCCGAAGTTCTCCTCCGCCGAGCCGTACGGCGGCCCGTAGTTGTTCGCGAGGTCGAAGTGCGTGACGCCGAGGTCGAACGCGCGACGCACGATCGCGCGACTCGTGTCGAACGGGCGGTCGTGACCGAAGTTCCACCAGAGCCCGAGGGAGATCGCCGGGAGCTGCAGGCCACTCCTGCCCGTGCGGCGGTACACCATGGAGTCGTAGCGCTCCTCGGCGGCGGCGTAGCTCACTCCGCGAGCTTAGTCAGCGGGGAGCGGGGCTAGTACTCGAGACCCGCTTCGACGAGCGGGCTCCGGCCCCAGGCGAAGCGTGTCTCGTACCAGCCGGTCATCGGCGTGAGGGTCGTACCGCGGTCGGACGAGTGCACCATCCAGCCGTTTCCGACGTAGATGCCCATGTGCCCGACCTCGGACGGCTTCGAGAGCGGTCCGCGCGTGCCGAAGAAGACGATGTCTCCGGGCTGAAGCGCCTCTCGGCTGATCCGCGCAGACTTCGGCACCTCGCCGCTCATGTCATAGGTCGTCCGGCCCTTCAGAACGGTCGCGAGCTCCGGTGCGCCCGCGAACGGCTCGAGCTTGAAGACCCGCCAGACGAAACCGCTGCAGTCGAACCCGCCGGGCAGCGTCCGTCCGAGGAGCTGCTGTGGCTTCTCGGAGGTTCCTGCCCAGACGTAGGGGGAGCCGACGAAGCGAAGCGCGCGCCGGAGCACGGTTTGCTGCCACGCGCTGAGCTCCGGGAAGTCGAAGCTCTCGAGCGCGGCCTCCACGGACTCCACATCCGAATCCTGCAGCGCGAGCAGTCGCGCGAACGAGTACGCCGCCTCGGCGCGGGTTGCGGGCTGAGCGAGCTGGAGCTCGAGCTGCTCCGCGTTCCTCAGATGGTTCACACGAAAGCCGAGCAAGCGCGCGACGGTCTCGGTTCCGAGCCAGGGCCGAGGGGTCAGTCCTGCCGATGCAGCCTCGACCCGCAGGTCGCGGGCATATGCCCGGAGGCCGGCCGCGCCGACGAGCTGGGCGTCGAGCTCGCGGAGCGTCACCGGCCGCGACGGATCTGAAGCGACTGGCGCGGCGCCACCGACGAGGGCGAGGGTGCTGTCGAGCTCGCCCCAGGTCAAAGGCTGGTCCGCACGGAAGTCCGCGACCGACGCCCCCATGAGGCCGGCCTCGACCACGGTCTTGATCTGCGGAGCGGCCCACGACTGTCCGGCGGCGGCAGCAGCCCCCGCGGTCGCGCCACCGCTCGCGGCGGCGACCAGCGAGGCGGCCAGGCAGAAGAGAAGAGCGAGGCGGCGCATCGGTTCGAATATCGGCTCCGACGCTTATCTTCGACAGCCCGTGTAAGGAAAGTCGGAGCGCTCTCGGCACGAGTAGTCTGCGCGGCGTGACGACGACAGACACGGCGGCCCTGCGCGCCGAGTGCCTCTCGGCATCGTGGCTCGCTGAGCGATTCGCGGTCGATCCCGCACGAATCGAGGCGATGCGCCGAGCGGGTGAGTTGATCGCGATGCGCGAGCCCGGTTCGACGACCTGGCTCTACCCCGCGTGGCAGCTCGACGGCCGGGAGCCGAAGCGAGTCATCGTGCGGATCGTCGCCGCAGCGCGCGAGTCCGGCCTCGACGACGCCCGCCTGTACGAGGTGCTGACCGGGCCGCTCGGCATGCGTGGCGAACGGCGTCTGGTCGATCTGATCGCAGAAGGACGTGACGACGAGGTCGTTGCGGCGGTCCGCAGCGCACGGCCGCGCTAGAGCTGCCTCGCTAGGAAGCGCGCACCAGCCGAACGTCCCCGCTGACGGTCTTCACGTGCACCGGGACGACGTCCCCGAGATCGGAGTCGCTCTCCCCCTCTGCTGACACGTCGTCGCCCATTGCGAGCTCGGAGTTCAGGTCGCCGGAGACCGACGCCGCGTCGACGAAGATCTTCGTCCCGCGGCCGATCCCGACGCGGGCATCTCCGGAGACCGACTGGATGCGAAGCTCGCCTGCCTCGAGCGAGCGGAGGTCAACGTCGCCCGAAGTGGTCGAGATCGTCACGGGGCCACGCGCGACTCCGAGCTCGACGTCACCCGAGACGGTTCTGAGCGTCAGGCGGCCTGCGATCGTCCCGATCTCCACGTCACCGGACACGGTGACGAGCGAGGCGTCGTCCGAGTCGATCCGTGCCAGCTCGACGTCTCCGCTCGCAGTCTTCACCTCGAGCCTGCCGTCGACGTCGCCGATGTGGATGTCGCCGGACGCCGTTCGCGCAGAGACCTTTCCGTACCGACCGTCGGCGCGGAAGTCCGCCGAGGCGCCCGAGAACTCGAGCTCGGCGCCGACCGGACAGCGGACGCGCACCTCGACATCGCCGCCCCAGCTGATCTGGAGCGGTCCCCAGCGAATGCGATCGCGCTGCTCGATGAGGATCACGTGACGGCCTCCGCGCTCGTCGTGGGAGACGTCGATCTGGGCGATCGCTTCCTCCCCCTTGCGGCCGCGCGGGATGAGCTCGACCTCGGTGCGGGGCTCGTCGATCGTTTCGACGACCACGCGGCCGCTCGGGATGCGGATCTCGAGCGTGACGCTCCCCGGTGTGTCGAACCGGCTTGTCTCGAGAGCCTCCATTGCCTAGCTCTCACCCTGCGGCGTGCTCCGCCGGACGCGGATCCCCGTGGGGCGGGACCTGGACCGCCGCTGGCGATCTCCGGAGTCCAGGTGCTTGATGTACTCGAATGGAAGCGGTGCAAGAAACATGGTCCCTCCTTCCGGCCTCAGGGACTAGCCCTGGGCGTAGCCCTGCATTCGGTTTCGTCCGACTCTTCGGGTCGACCGCGACTCGAGCGAGCGCGCGATCGTGCGAACGAGCCAGGTATTGGTCGAGATGCCTTCCTGCTCGGCGGCCTTCTCGATGGCCGCCTTCAAGGTTTCGGGGAGGCGAAGCGAGATGCGTCCCCTGAGCTCTTCGCCTGCGCCGAGCTGAACGGCGTCGGGCGCCTCGTCCATGACGACGACGAGCTCCGGATCGCGGCCCGCGAGCCGGACTTCGACGCGTCCCGCGGAAAGCTGGCTGCCGATCTCCGCGGCTGCCTCGCCGAGGAGGTCGAGCAGGCGGAGGTGAAGGGTCGACGCGAGCGCCTCCGAGAGCCGGCGTGCGGCCTCGGCCGTCGCCTCGTCGCCGAGACCGGCGGTTGCGGCGAGATCCTCCTGGATTGCCTGGATGTGCGCTTCCAACTGCATTGTGCTGTCAGTATGACATCACTTTCGCATCTGTCAAGTGCGAATGTGCAGCCATGCTGCTGCACACCTGCGCAGGCCGCATGAACACAGGGTATGTACTACTTGGAGGAGAGCTGCCAGACGTCGCCGTGGATGATCGGCGTCGCATTTCCGTCGGCGTCGAGGCCGTCGACGTCGACTTCCGGGCCGCCGATCATGAAGTCGACGTGGATCCCGGAGGCGTTGATTCCGCGCCCGAGAAGCTCCTCGCGCGGCACGTCCTCGGTCAGGGTTTCGGGAAAGCCCGATCCGAAGGCGATGTGGCAGGTCGCGTTCTCGTCGAAGAGGGTGTCGCAGAAGACGTGGCCGGCCTGTTTGACGGGCGACGATCCGTCGACGAGCGCGAGCTCTCCGAGGTAGGGCGCCTGTTCGTCCACCGCGAGCTGCTGACGGATGATCTCCGCGCCGGAGTCCGCGTTCACCTCGACGATCTTCCCTCCCTCGAACCGAGCCTCGAGGCCCGACACGCGCGTCCCGGCGGTGATGAGCGGGTAGGTCGAGCGGACGACCCCCTCGGCCCTTCGCCAGTCCGGGCTCGTGAAGACCTCTTCGGTCGGAAGGTTGGGGATGTGCTCGATGCCCTTCTCGGTCGAGAAGGTCGCGCACCTCCATCGGCCGTTGGGGATGAGCCCCAGCGTGAGATCGGTGCCAGGCCCCTGGAAGCGGACGGCGTCGAAGGCGTGGTCGTTCATCGCCTCGGCCCGTTCCACGAGCCGCGCGGCGTGTGCGCGCCAAGCGGCCACCGGATCGGGCTCGTCGAGCCGCGTCGCCGTCGCCACCGCGCCCCAGAGCCGTTCGACGTCCGGCTCGCCGAACACCTGCGTCGCCCAGCCCTCGTTCGGCGCTGCGACGATGACCCAGTTGACGCCGCGCTCCTGGATGCTCTCGAGGAGTGCGACGCGGAGCTCCCGCGGATCGGAGCGCCCGACGAGCGCGGGATCGAGGTCGGCGAGCAAGTCCGGCTCCGGGTTCCCGGTCAACGAGATGACTGCCGGGCTCTCCGTGTTCCAGCGGCGAACCCAGTCGAGGACGTAGGGCGGAGACCAGCCGATCTCCTCCTCCGGCCCGAGCTCGATCGCCGCCCGCCGCACATGGAGGTCCGAGTAGACGACGACCACGTGCTTGGCTCCGGCGCGGTACGCCTCACGGGTCATCGCGCGCGCGATCTCCGCGTGCTCGACGAGGCACATGACGACGACTTCCTGATCCGGCTGGACGTTCGCTCCAACGCGGACGACCAGCTCGGCATAGCGCCTGAGACGCTCGTCCGACGTCATGTCAGAGGGTCAGTCGCCCCAGTCGAAGT
Organism: uncultured Actinomycetes bacterium; assembly: GCA_963734825.1. Lineage (GTDB taxonomy): Bacteria > Actinomycetota > Thermoleophilia > Gaiellales > Gaiellaceae > GMQP-bins7. The sequence goes on from CAVTIQ010000008.1 coordinate 555,731, forward strand.
CGCGCGGGCGACCGGTCCAGAGCGCCTCGTCGAGCGCGGCTCCTTCGGCATCCGACTTGGAGTCCGCGTTCTCGCCGTTCACGGCGTCTTCGACCGTCTCTTCGCCTGGCCATGGCAGCCGCTCGGAGGAGAGCTCTGCTGCCGGCTCGCCGTCGAGGGTCTCCTCGATCCGGGCCTGCTCTTCGCTCTTGAAGAGCGGATGGTTCTCGAGCGAGTCCCCTTCCAGGTAAGGGTCGATCGGCATGTCACCTTCGAGCCCGGCGTTTCGCGCCTTGAGCTCGAGGTGCTCGCGAATGGCACTCGCAAAGAGAGAGCTTGGATCGACTGCGGCTGGATCTTCGAGGTCTGACATGGGCGTCTGAGCCGCCGCAGTTTACCCGATGACGCTCGAGAATTGGCCGTGCTGCAGGTCTTCTATGCGCCATTCGGCACGTTTTCCAGCCCCCACCGACCCGAGCCTTCTGTGCGAGGATGCGCGGGTGATCTTCGCTCGACGTATCGTCATCGCGCTCCTGCTCGCAGCGTTCCGGATCTGGCGACGCATGCCGCCCGAGGAGCGGAGACGCGTAGTGAACGCCGTGCGCAGTCACGGGCCTCGCGTCGCCTCGTCGATCCGAGAGCGCGCGCGAGTCCGGACCTAGCGCCCGCTCAAGCGGCCCCGAGAGCCTCGCGCGCGATCCGGTCCTGGTCGCGGTGGTGCATGGCCGGGTAGCCCTCGCTCGGGCTCGCACGCCACGGGCGCCCGACGTACGCCACGCGCTCGACCCGCGCAGCACGCCCGGCCGCTTCCTCGAGGCGGTGGCGAATCGAGCGCCACGCGCCCATGTTCTGCGGCTCCTCCTGCGCCCACACCACCTCGCGCAGATCGGGATACGACGTGACGAGCGCTGCGACCTGCTCGAGCGGGAACGGGTAGAGGAACTCGATCCGGGCGACCGCGACGCTCTGCGCGGCCTCTCGCGTGTCGTGCCCGGTGATGTCGTAGTAGATCTTCCCGGTGCAGAGGACGAGGCGGCGAACGGCCTCGGGCTGCACCGACGAGTCGCCCAGCACCGGCCGGAACGAGCCGGTGGTGAGATCGTCCAGCGTCGATGTCGCCTGCCGCAGCCGGAGCAGGCCCTTCGGAGTCATCACGACGAGCGGTCGTGCGGTCGCGTCGAGCGCCTGGCGCCGAAGGAGGTGGAAGTACTGCGCCGCGGTCGTGGTGTTCGCGATGCGGATGTTGTCCTCGGCCGCTTGCTGGAGGAACCGTTCGAGTCGCGCGCTCGAGTGCTCCGGACCGTTGCCCTCGTACCCATGTGGCAGGAGCAGAGTGAGACGTGACGTCTGCCCCCACTTCGATCTTCCCGAGGCGATGAACTGGTCGACGACGATCTGCGCGCCGTTGACGAAGTCGCCGAACTGCGCCTCCCAGAGCACGAGCACGTCGGGGGCAGCCACGGAGTAGCCGTACTCGAACGCGACCGGCGCATATTCGGACAGCGGCGAGTTGTAGATCTCGAAGGACGCCGCGGAGGACGGCAGATTCTGGAGCGGCGTGTACGTCTCGTCCGTCACGGGATCGTGCAGCACGGCGTGGCGATGCGAGAACGTCCCGCGCTCCGTGTCCTGGCCCGAGAGCCGGATCGGGATCCCTTCGCCGAGGAGCGAGGCGAACGCGAGCGCCTCTGCCTGACCCCAGTCGATCCCACCCTCCTGGAGCGCCGTGCGCCGGCGTTCGAGCTGCTTCGCGAGCTTCGGGTTCACGGTGAAGCCCTCGGGAACCGACAGCAGCTGTTCGTTGAGCTCGACGATGCGACTCGTCGGTATCGCGGTGACGACGGCCGAGCCGGTGTCACTGGGGGACGATCGCTCGGGCGGCGGTTCCTGGGTGGCGAGCGTGGTCTTGAGCCGATCGTGGGCGTCGCGAAGCTCCTTGATCGTCCGCTCGAAGGACTCGACGGCCTCAGCCTCACTGACGACACCGTCCGCGACGAGCAGCGCGGCGTAGAGCTCACGAACAGTCGGCTGCTGCTCGATCCGCTCGACCATGAGCGGCTGCGTATACGACGCCTCGTCCTGCTCGTTGTGGCCGAACCGCCGGTAGCCGACGAGGTCGATCACGGCGTCGTGGCCGAACTCCTCTCGGAACGCGAGAGCGAGTCGAACCGCGGCAAGGGAGGCCTCGGGGTCGTTGGCGTTCACATGGATGATCGGGACGTCGAAACCCTTCGCGAGGTCGCTCGAGTAGCGCGTCGAGCGCCCTTCCGCGGGGTCGGTCGTGAACCCGATCTGGTTGTTCCCGATCACGTGCAGCGTGCCGCCCGTCGAGTAACCGTCGAGCGAGTGGAAGTTGAAGGTCTCGGCCACGACCCCCTGCCCGGCGAAGGACGCGTCTCCGTGGATGAGGATCGGGAGAGCGACCGTCGGGTCGTGGAGTCCCGCGCCGCGTGAGCGGTCGGTCTGCTCAGCTCGCGCGCGCCCGACGACGACGGGATCGACCGCCTCGAGGTGGCTCGGATTCGGTGCGAGCGTGACCTGGACCTCCCCCGCGCGAGTCTGTCGCGACTCCGAGGCGGCCAGGTGGTATTTGACGTCGCCGGACCCGCTCTCCGGATCGGAGACGAGAGCGTCGGCCGTCCGCTCGCCCTCGAACTCGCGCAGGATCGACGCGTAGTCGCAACCGACGGCGTGCGCCGCGACGTTCAGGCGTCCGCGGTGGGCGATCCCGATGACGACCTCGTGCGCACCCTCCTCGGCTCCGAGCTCGACGGCCTCGTCGAGCATCGGGACGAGCACATCGAGGCCCTCGATCGAGAACTGCTTCTGGCCGAGGAACGCCCGCCGGAGATACGTCTCGAACGCCTCGACCTGCGAGAGCCGCACGAGCAGGGCGCGGCGCTCGTCCGCCTCGAGTGGCTGGCGGAAGCGTCCGGTCTCGATCGCCCGCCGGAGCCAGACACGCTCCGCATGGTCGGAGATGTGCTCGATCTCGTACGCGATCGTCCCGGTGTAGACGTCTCGGAGCCGTGGCAGCGCCTCGAGCAAGGTCTCGCCGGGGACGGAGAGGCGCAGGAGCTTCGCCGGAATACGCGCCTGGAGCTCCGGGGTAAGAGGCGGGTGCAGTCGTGACTCGTCGAGCGCGGGGTCGCCCATCGGCTCCGACCCGAGGGGGTCGAGATGCGCGTTCAGATGGCCGTGCGTGCGATAGGCCTTGACGAGAGCCATCGCCGCAGCGACTCCGCCGAGCAGCTCGTCATCGGGGGCAACCGGAGCGGGAGCCGGAATCTGCGCCGGGAGCGGCTTCGGTTCGGGCTCGGCGGCAACCGGCTCGGCAGGCGTTGGCGGCGCGGGAACAGGAGGTGCGACGGCGGCTTGAGGCTCGGGCGGTGCGACAGGCGCCACCGTCGCCGCGCCGCCGTTCCCGTCGTGCTCGGCGAGCAGCTCGACCAGTCGAGCGAGCCCGGGCAGCGAAGCAAGGACGGCGTCGTCACCGCGTTCGAAGAACGCGCGCCAGGCGGGATCGACCGCTTCGGGATTCTCGAGGTACTGCTCGAGGAGGAGGCCGACGTAGCCGGCGTTCAGGTCCGATTGCTGCGGAGACGAAGCCACTCGTACCTTTGTACCAGCGGCGACGCGCTATTCCTCGCGGCGGCGCGCTAGAAGAGAGCGTTGCCCGTCGAGATCGCGACCACCATCCCGACCACGAAAGCAGCCGTCGCGAGCCCGACCGTCCAGGCCGCGAGCTTGTGATGGGCAGTGGTCATTCGTGCAGCGACGAGTCCGATGAGGATCGCCACCGGCGCGAGCAGGGCAGGCGTGCGCACGGCGGCGACGCCCGCGAGCGCGAGTGCGAACGCGCACAGGAACCCTGCGATCGTGTCGGCCCGCTGGTGCGGCACTGCGCTCACGCGGCCCTCGTGTACGGACGCAGAGCGCGCGGCCGCGCGCCGGGACGAGGCCTCGTCGGCGGCCGGCTCCGTCTCGAACGTCCGCGATCACGCTTCCACTCGTCCCAGCCGCACGGCGTTAGCGGAACCGGTGCACCGTCACCGCCCACGTCGCCTTCCACGACCGGCTCCGCTCGTATCGCCCACCAGACCACCGCGGCCAGGTAGACGACGGGAATCTTCAGGATGAGGAGCATGAAGACCGCTTCCCAGACGGGGTGCATCGCCGCAGTTTACGGCATGGCATCCCGTGCTTCAGAGGCTGTTCGCTCCTAACACGACGCACATACTCGAGTCGCTAGGGTGCCCCGGAAGGCCCTTCCCCTCCGCCCGCTTCCCCAAGACGCCCACCCGACACACTCCCTCATGAGACGTCACGTTCGCCTCGCTCTCGCCCTGTCCGCGCTCGCGGTGCTCGTCGTGCCCGCGGCGATGGTGACGCCGCAAGCCAAGGCAGCTGAGCGCATGTGGGTCGGCTTCCACGACGACCCGAGCTACCGGTGGGTCCCGGACCGGCTCACGCGCATCGAGCGCTCGGCCAAGGACGGCTCGGCAATCGTCCGCCTTCTCGTCCAGTGGAACCTCGCCGCGCCAGAGCGCCCTACGACGGCGACCGACCCGTTCGACCCGGCGTACAGCCTCGACGACGTCGATGAGGCCGTACGAGCAGCGCAGGAGAACGACCAGGAGGTCATGCTCACGATCTCGGGAACCCCGAAGTGGGCAAACGGCGGCCTGACCCCGAATCGCATGCCCAAGAACGTCAGCGACTTCACGGCCTTCGCTCGCGCGATCGCGTCTCGGTACTCCGGTCGCTTCGACGGATACCCGTTCGTCCGCTTCTGGGCAGTCTGGAACGAGCCAAACCTTCAGGGATTCCTTGCACCCCAGTTCGACAGCCGCGGTCGCTCGGTTGCGCCCGCGAACTACGCCAAGCTGTACGCCGCTGCGTACGCAGGCCTCAAGGCGGGCAACCCGAAAGCACAGATCGCCATCGGCGAGACCTCCGCAAGAGGCACCGACCGGCCGAACGGCGCACGGCCGACTCACTCGCCCGGCAAGTTCGCCGAGCTCGTCGCGAAGGCCAACCCTCGTCTCAAGTTCGACGCCTGGGCGCATCACCCCTATCCCTCCGTTCCGAGCGCGCCCCCGAGCCAGGTCGTGAAGTGGCCGAACGTGTCGCTCTCCTCCTTGCCTCGCTTCGTCCAGAGCCTCAACACGTGGTTCCACCGCAAGAGCACCAAGATCTGGATCACCGAGTACGGCCACCAGACGAAGCCCGAGGATTCGCTCGGCGTGAGCTACGCGACGCAGGCGACGTACCTCCAGCAGGCGATCAGCATGGCCCGGAACTACCCGTTCGTCACGATGTTCATCTGGTTCGTGTACCAGGACGACCAGGGACAACCGTGGGAGTCGGGGTTGTACACGGAGCCGGGCGCCCCGAAGAACGGCTCTCCCGCCAGGTTCTCGGCAAGTGCGAAGCCGCTCGACGCACGGAACGGCGTCTACTCGTTCAAGCAGGGCACCCAGACACCGCTCGTCGAGCTCTACACCAGGCGCTATTGCGCAAATGACACGACCGGGACGCCAATCGGCATGACGTGGCGCGTGTATCGCGGCGCACGCCTCATTGCGGTGGGACAGCAGACCTCACCGCTCCGCATCGACTGCACGATCACGTCGAGGCTGCGCTTCAAGATCGTCAAGGGTCAGACGTACACCGCGACCTTCGCGATGAACGACCGAAACGGGATCGTCGTCAACCGCCGGTTGACGATCCGCGGCATCTAGCAGCCGCGCTTCCTCCCGACTCGTTACAGGTGGCTCGTCACTCCGGCCAGGCTCGGGTCGTCTGACGGCGGCTCGTACCACGAGAGCGCGTAGTTCCCGTCGTCGAGGTCGCGCGTGAACGTCGAGAGCCTGAGCGGCCGAAACGTGTCGCACATCACGGCGAGCTCCGTCGTCTCGGCGACGCCGAGCGACTTCTCGGCGAGACCGGGCTGCGGACCGTGCGGGAGCCCGGATGGATGGAGCGTGATGGATCCCACCGAGATTCCCTTGCGCGAGCCGAAGTTGCCCGAGACGTAATAGATCATCTCCTCGGACTGGAGATTCGAGTGGTGGTACGGGATCGGCACCGCTTCGGGATCGAAGTCGAGCTTGCGGGGGCAGAACGAGCAGATGACGAAGTTCGGCCCCTGGAACGTCTGGTGCGACGGCGGCGGCTGGTGGATGCGGCCCGTGATCGGCTCGAAGTCGTGGATCGAGAACGTCCACGGGTAGAGGAAGCCGTCCCAGCCGACGACGTCGAAGGGGTGGTAGTCGAGGACGTACTCCTGATAGCCGCCTCGAACGCGCACCTTCACGAGATGATCGTCCCGATCCCGATGCGTCCTCAGTTCCGTGGGCGGGTGAATGTCACGGTGGTAGTACGGCGCCCCTTCGAGGATCTGGCCGTACTCGTTTCGGTAGCGACGCGGGATCTCGATCAGCCCCGGCGTCTCGAACACGAGGTGGCGCTGAGGGCCGTCCGGCACGAACCGGTACGTCGTTCCACGCGGGATGACGACGTAGTCGCCGTCCTTGTAGGGGACGTCGCCGAAGATGGTCTCGAGCGTCCCGGATCCCTCGTGGACGAAGATCACCTCGTCGCCCTCGCCGTTTCGGAAGAAGTAGTCCATCGTCGAATCGGGACGACAGAGGGAGATCTCGACGTCGTCGTTCCACATGAGCGTGCGTCGTCCCGAGATCTCGTCTCCCTGCGGAGCCACGTCGTACGTGTTCTGACGCCGGTGCGCGTGAGTCTCGGGAATCCACTCCTCGCGTTCGATCGGCGTGAACGCTCCGAGCTCCTTCACGCGACAGGGCGACTCGAGGTGGTAGAGGATCGACTCGTTCCCGGTGAAGCCCTCGAGGCCCATGACCTCCTCGGTCAGGAGTCTCCCGTTCTCGCGGAAGACGATGTGTCGCTTGCGTGGAACATCTCCGCGGCGCTCGTACACGGGCATGGGCGTCCCTTCGTCCTCGGTTGGCGTCTCGGTTGGCGTCCTCGGTTGGCGCTTGGCTCAGTTCTAGCGCAACCGAGCGTATGGCACGGCGGGTGAAGCCGGCCCGATGAGACGCCCCGGGGGCGGCGGCTCGCCGCCGCCCCGGGCTCGTCGATCAGCTCCCGGCAGACGGGTCGGTCTGCCAGATACCGAAGTCGTTCCCCTCGGTGTCCTTGCAGAGCGCGAACCAGCCCATCGTGGGAACCGGCATCGCATCTCCCGCCTCGCCGCCCAGCTCGCGCACGCGCGCCGAGCCTGCGTTGATGTCGTCGACGTCGAAGTAGACTCGCGCTCCACGCTTGTCACCGTCCGCCTCGAAGATCGCTCCTCCCGTGGTGTCCGAGAGTCGCGTCATGTGGTACTCGGTCGGGCTTCCCTCGTACGCCTGAAACTCCCAGCCGAAGAGCGAGCCCCAGAACTCCCGGGCCTTCGCAGTGTCTCCCGCAGGGATCTCGACGTGAACCATCTGACCTGCCATTCGATCCTCCTGTTCTTCGCGTTCGCGCAGCCCACCGCCGCGCCCTGTCATTGAACACGACGAACGACAACCCGCCCGGTCGACATCCCGTGCACCTCGACTGTCGAGATGTCGGAGTATCAGCCGATGCGTCTTCGTGCTTCGCCTCGCCCTCGGCGATCGCGCGCCGGATTCTGCCGCCACTGCTGACGGAGCGAACTCGATCGAGTCTCTCGGCGCATCGCGGGCGCATGTCGCGCCTCACGCACACGGCCGAGCTCGAACGCTGGTCGGCGTGGGGCTCGGCTCGCCGCTAACCGCCTCCATCAGCCACGGCGCCCCTCAGTGCGTGAGGTACCCGCGCCAGGTCACGTAGCCGTGGCTCGCCATCTCCTTGACGGTCGCGATCGCATCGGCGCGCGTCTTGGGAGCCCGTTCCCACTCGAAGACCTGCGCCGCGAGCTTCCCGCTCGGAAGTCGCCGGAGTCGGAGCAAGTAGCCGATCGATCCGGGAGCCTTGTTGCCGCGCGCTCCGCAGGGCCCGGCTTCGACGTAGCCGGCGGACGTCATGACGGACGGTCCTGACTGTTCGTAA
>CAVTIQ010000009.1:0-3245 GCA_963734825.1 uncultured Actinomycetes bacterium
ACAGCCGAGAAGCGTACCGAGGGACATCTCGCGCTCCAGGTCGCGGTCTGCGCGGCCGGCCACGTTCGATGGAGGCCCGGGAGCGTCCTAGACTCCGGACGTGGCCCACTGTGACGGCTGTGGCGCGGCCAACGCTGCCGGCGCGCGCTTCTGCGCCGCCTGCGGGACGGCGCTCCCCGAGGGCGTCCGCGAAGGATTCGAGGTCAGGAAGACCGTGACCATCCTCTTTTGCGACGTGGTCGGCTCGACCGCTCTCGGGGAGGCGACGGACCCCGAGACCACCCGAAGAGTCATGTCCCGCTACGCCGAGACGATGGCGGACGTCGTCCGTGAGCACGGAGGGACGGTCGAGCGGTTCCGCGGAGACGAGGTCATGGCGGTCTTCGGCGTGCCTGTCGTGCACGAGGACGACGCCCTCCGGGCCGTGCGTACGGGGATGGAGATGCAGCGGCGCCTCGGCGACCTGAACGCCGAGCTTCGTGGCACCTGGGGCGTCGAGCTCACCTGCCGCATCGGCATCAACACCGGCGAGGTGGTAGCGGGCGATCCCGGGACCGGCGAGTCGTTCGTCACCGGTGACGCGGTGAACCTCGCCAAGCGGCTGGAGCAGGCCGCAGAGAATGGTGCGATTCTGATCGGGACCGCGACGTACCCACTGGTCAAGGACGCCGTCAAGGTCGGGCCTCGCGAGCGGTTCAGCGCCAAGGGGAAGAGCCAGCCGGTCACACGGCTCGCCCTGGAGGACGTCGATGCGACCGCCGCCGGATACGCGCGACGACTCGACGCGCCCCTGGTCGGCCGGGTCGGCGAATTCGAGGAGATCAGAGCCGCGATCGAGCGGCTGTTCGGCGAGCGCAGATGCGGCCTCGTCTCGTTGATGGGGCCGGCCGGTATCGGCAAGTCGAGGCTCGCCCAGGAGCTCGCGTCGCGATTCAGGCCGGGTGCCCGGGTCGCGTCGGGCCGCTGCCTCCCGTACGGGCCTGGGATCACGTACTGGCCTCTGGTCGAGCTCGTCGGCGAGCTCGGGGGGCTCGGCGCGATTTCCGATGCGATCGGCGACCTCGACGACGCGGGCGCCGCCTTGGAGCAGGTGGGCGCGGCCATCGGCGACTCCGATCTCGTCGTTCCGAGTGACGAGGTGTTCTGGGGTGTCAAGCGCATGCTCGAGGGGCTTGCTCGCGATCGTCCGCTGCTCGTCTGCCTCGAGGACCTCCACTGGGCAGAGCCGACCATGCTCGACCTCGTCGAGTACGTCGCCGCCTTTGCTACGGGCCCGATCGTCCTTCTCTGCAACGCCCGCGGCGAGCTGCTCGAGGCGCGGCCCGGATGGGCTCGCTACCCGCTGTACGAGCTCGCACAGCTCTCCGCGGCGAACACGGACGAGCTGGTGGGGTCGCTGGGCATCGACGACGTCGACCTCCGCCGGCAGATCGCCTCGACCGCGGAGGGGAATCCTCTGTTCGCCGAGCAGCTCGCGGCGATGGTTGTGGAATCCGGACGCGGCGCGGGGGGGATCTCGAGCTCCCTGCCTCGATCCAGGCGCTCCTCGCCGCCCGGCTCGACAGCCTCGACCCCGACGAGCGCAAGGTGCTCGAACGGGCCTCAGTCGTGGGGAAGGAGTTCTGGCAGCGCGCGGTAGCCGATCTCTCGTCGACCGTCGATCGACCCCACGTGGCCGGGCGGCTCCTGTCGCTCGCACGCAAGGGGCTCGTCCGGCCCGTTCGAGCCGGCCAGGCCGGAGAAGATGGCTTCCGGTTCCGTCACTCGCTGATCCGCGACGTTGCGTACGCGGGGATCCCGAAGGCCGTGAGAGCCGAGCTGCACGAGGGGTTCTCCACGTGGCTGCGGTCGCAGACGGCGAGCAGGTTCGGCGAGCACGACGAGATCGTCGGTTACCACGCCGAGCAGGCGCACCGGTACCGCGTGGAGCTCGGCCCGGTCGACGCCCGGACACGCGCGCTGGCCGAGCAGGCGGCCGCGCTCCTCGGCGCGGCCGGACGACGCGCGTTCGCCATCGACGACATGCCCGCGGCCGTGGGACTGCTGCAGCGCACGGCGGCGCTGCTCCCGGTCGGCGACGGACGAAGGCTCGAGGCGCTCCGCGACCATGCACTCGCGCTCTGGGAGTCCGGGAGCGCAGAGGAGGGCGCGCGCGCGCTGGAGCGGCTCCACGCCGAGGCGACCGCCGCAAACGACGCGCGCATGACCGCCCTCGCGGAGCTCGAGCGGATCGTCCACGAGCAGCTCACGGGCGTGGACGTCGACGCTGTGCAGATAGCCGCCGAACGCGTGATCGAGCTCAGCTCCGCCGGCGGCGACGAGGCCGCGGTCGCGCGGGCGTGGCGACGCCTGTCGTCCGCACGCCGCCGTGTCGGCGCATATTTGGACGCCGAGGCGGCTGCCCGGAGCGCCCTGAGCCATGCGCGGGCCGCCGGCGACCGCCGTGAAGAGGCACGCGCGGCCGACGCGCTGTGCAACTGCCTGCTCTACGGCCCGACTCCCGCTTCGGATGCGCTCGCCACGTGCTCAGAGCTGCTCACGGCCGCGGGGCGCACGCGAACCCTGGAGGCGAACGTCACAGGCGTGGTCGCCGGGCTCGAGGCGATGCTCGGCGACTTCGACAAGGCGCGAGCGGCCTATGCGAGTGCCGCATCGATGCTGGAGGAGCTTGGGCTCGAGCTCGCCCGCGCCGCGTTGACGCAGATCGGAGTTCCGCTCGAGCTTCTCGCCGGCGATCCGATCGCGGGGGAGCGGGAGGCGAGAAAGGGGGCGGAGATCTTCGAGCGCTTCGGCTCGTCGGTGGTTCAGGCGCCCCTGATCGCCGAATCGCTTCACGCGCAGGGGCGCTTCCACGAGGCCGCCCAGGCGCTCACAGAGGCTGCCGTCGAGTCGCGCCCCGCGATCGCACAGTGGCAGGTGCACTGGCGGATCGTCGAGGCCCGCCTGGCGCTCGCGGACGAGCGACCCGTCGATGCGGTCGAGTCGGCCGGGGCTGGAGTCGCGCTCGCCGAGCTGACCGAGGATCTCAATCTCCGCGGAGATGCGATGGCAGCCCTGGGCGCGGCTCAACGTGCGGTCGGCCGGCACAAGGAGGCGGCCGAAGCGCTCCGGAGCGCGCGGGTGTTCTACGAAGCGAAGGGCAACGTGGCCGCCGTCGCCGTTCTCCCCGTCGAGGCGCAGTCGACCGCGTGAAGGCCTACGGGCCCGCTTGAGCCTGCTCTGCGACCCGAGTATCGTCGACCCGG
>CAVTIQ010000010.1:0-9747 GCA_963734825.1 uncultured Actinomycetes bacterium
CGGTACGGCGGTGACGAGCCCCAGAGAGAACGCCGTTACCGTTACGAACACCACCGAGGCAAGGTACGCGTAGCTGAAGCTCGTAACGGCCCCCGTGCCAAGCCGCCCGGCGAACGGAAGGCAGATGACGTAGAGCATCTGTAACGCGATCGGAAGAGCGGCGGCCGCCGCGAAGGTAGCGAGCCGGTGCCAAGCGGTGGGCCGGTGGGCCGCACGGCGCGCCGAGGCATCCGCGTCCGCCGGGCACGCACAGCCAGCCCGATGCACGGCACGGCGAACGCAATCCCGGCGTTGAGCGTCATTCCCCATGCGACCGCGATGATCCCGTCCGGTTCAACTCGCGCAAGGATGAAGACGAGACCGGTGACGCTCCCCGCCGCGTACCCGCACGCGGCCGTCACGTAGTCGTCGAGTCCGGCGAGCCCGCTCGCGGCGAGGCCCGCGTAGAGCTGCACGGCTGCTGCAGGGACCATCCAACGCAACGCAGCAGCCGCAGCATCCTGGCTGACGACCGTTCCATCTCCGGTCAGCACGTCGGCGATCTGCATCGCGAAGACCTCCGTGACGAGCACGAGCGGCACCGCGACAGCCGCGAGCGCCACCGCGTACCCGGCGATCTCGCTCGCAAGACGGTCCACTCGCGAGCTCGGGAGAGAGTTGGCATGGCGGCGATACGAATCGCCTGCGCCGCAAGGGCGATCACGATGAAGACGCCGTACGCGACGAAGAAGCCGTCCGTCTCTTCGGTGCGTCCGAATTCCTGGGCGATGATCACACCGACGATCGCCGCGGATCCGGTGACGAACAGCGTGGAGACCGCGGTGAGCGCGCCGCTCGCGAGCGAGCCCAAGCCGGTCGAGTCTGTACGCTTGCGCACCGACGCGGAAGCGTACGCACGATGCCGAACGACAGCCTCTGGACAGGCGGCACCCTCGACGACCTTCGCCGCGAGTTCGGTGATGTCTACGAGGGCCGCACCGCACTCGTGACCGGAGCCGACGGCTTCATGGGCTCGCACCTCACGGACGCCCTCGTCGAGCTCGGAGCGACGGTCCATGCGTTCGTGCGCGCGAACTCGAGCGGCGCGCTGAACAACATCTCCCACCTCCGGGATCGGCTGAAGGTGCACTTCGCGGACCTCACCGACCGCACCTCCGTCGACTACCTCGTGCGAGAGCTCCGGCAGGCGTCCGATCGCCCGTTCGTCTTCCACCTCGGGGCGCAGGCGCATGTCGGGGAGTCATGGCACCGGCCGTACGAGACGGTCTCCGCCAACGTGCTCGGGACCCTGAATCTGCTCCAGTCGATCGTCGACTGGGAGCTTGAGCTCGAGAAGTTCGATACGGCAGGAACATCCGAGGAGTACGGAAACGTCCGCGAGGGAGTCGCCGACCATCACGACTTCGACGAAGCCGGCGGGTTGATTCTGCACGAGCGCTTCCCGATCAACCCGAAGTCGATCTATGCGACGTCGAAGGTGGCCGCCGACTTCCTGACGATGAACTACTTCGACGCCTTCGACGTCCCGGGAGTCGTCACGCGCATGTTCAACAACTACGGGCCACGCCAAAATCCGCGCTACGTCACCGGGACGATCGTCACGCAGGCACTGGTCCGCGACGCCGTCGAGCTCGGCAACCTCGAGCCGTTGCGCGACTTCTGCTTCTGCCTCGACGGGGTGCGCGGCCACCTCACCGTGGCGGCACACGGGACCCCCGGTGACGTCTACGTGTACGGGCAAGGCGAGAACATCTCCATGCGCGATTGGGCGGAGCTCATTCTCCGGATCGGCGAGGAGCACGGGTTCTGGCCGGGCGATCGGCACCTGACGTCGGTTCCGGGTCGGTTCCGGCCAGGCGCCAGCGACGTGCTCGCGCTGCGCGTCGGGCACGACAAGCTTACGCGCGAGACCGGGTGGAAGCCGCTGGTGTCCTGGGAGGACGGGATCCTCGAGACGATCCGCTGGTATGCGTCGAACCGCGAGCGCTGGATCGGCCGGGTGGATTGGCTCCCCACCGGAGCGCCGCTCGCGACGCCGTGAGTCGCGTCCTCGTCACCGGAGGCGGTGGGTTCCTCGGCTCGCACCTCGTCGAGCGACTCGAGCGCGAGGGTCACGACGTCGTCTCCGCGCGGAGCGCCGAGTACGACCTCACTCGCATGGAGGACACAGGGCGCCTGTTCGACGACGCCTCTCCTGAGCTCGTGTTCCACCTTGCGGCAGAGGTGGGGGGGATCGGGGCGAACCTCGCGAACCCGGGCCGCTACTGGTACGCGAACCTCATGATGGGCGCGCACCTGCTCGAGCAGGCGCGCCTCCACAAGACGCCGAAGGTCGTGATCGCGGGAACGGTCTGCTCGTATCCGAAGCTGACCCCGGTGCCCTTCGGCGAGGGGAACCTCTGGGACGGGTACCCGGAAGAGACCAACGCTCCCTACGGCGTCGCGAAGAAGGCGATCCTGGTCGGAGCGCAGTCGTACCGGGACCAGTATGGGCTCTCGAGCATCTTCCTCCTGCCCACGAACCTGTATGGACCGCGAGACAACTTCGACCTCGAGACGTCACACGTGATCCCGGCCCTGATCCGCAAGATGGTCGATTTCGACGACGACGTCGTGCTCTGGGGCGACGGCTCACCGACCCGCGAGTTCCTCTACGTCGACGACTGCGTCGAAGGGTTCCTCCTCGCCGCTGAGCGCTACGACGGTCCCGACCCAGTCAATCTCGGCGCGGGGAAGGAGATCGCCATTCGCGACCTCGCGGAGCTTGTCGCGGACGTCACCGGGTTCACGGGCACCATCGTCTGGGACTCGACGAAGCCGAACGGGCAGCCCCGGAGGAGCGTCGACGGCACTCGAGCCCAGGAGCTTTTCGGGTTCGAGCCGCGGACGTCGCTACGGGACGGGATCGACCGGACGGTCGCGTGGTACCGCTCGTCGCGTGTCGCCGGTGTCGGTAGCAACTAGCTCCCTGGCGGCCGCCCGGAGCGCGGGCCGGACGCTCGATCGACTAGCTGAACGCCCCCGGCACGTGCTCGGCGTGCTGATCGTTGCGCAGATCACGGCGACGTTTGTTCTCGCTCTCTCCGCGACTCACAACGGCTGGGTCTACTTCCAGGGCGGCGACCAGATCGTGAACACCACGACAGGTTGGCTGCTCGGCCAGTTTCAGCTCCCACCGACCGAGGTCGGATACATCTGGCCGTATGTGCAGATCCCGATCACATGGATCGCCGGTCCGACGTTCGTCCAGGCGCTGCCCGCGATCGTCGTCCTGGATGTCCTCGTGCTCGCGCCGATCGCGCTTCTCTGCATCTATGGGATCGCCTCCTTCATCGGTGGGCGTCTGGCCGGCTACTGGGCGGCGACCCTCTGGGTGATCGCCCCTTTCGCCGCAATCCCCCTCTTCGACCAGCGCTACCACGAGAAGTGGATCGACCAGTTTCTTCCTCAGGCGCTCGGGCTCACGGCGATGCCGGACTACCCGTCGATGGTCGTCGCACTGGCCGCTGCCCTCTTCGTCGTCCGCTCGCTTTCGCCTGGGCGGCGCATGTCCGACGCCGTGTTGGCCGGACTCCTCGCCGGAATCGCAGGCGGGCTCAAGCCTCCGAACTACCTGTTCGTGATCGGCGCGGTGCTCGCGTATCTGGCGGCGAGGCGCTTGCGCGAAGGAACGGCCTTCGCGATCATGCTCGCGCCGAGCATTCTCGTGCTCGCGCTCTGGAAGGAGCGTGGACTCGGCTACATCCCCGCGCTGACGCTCCAGCACGTGCAGCTCGCGGCCGGAAGCAGCCCCATCGTGGGTACCGACGTGAATCTCGACCGCTACATCGACCTCGACTTCCAGCACTGGCGCGATCAGATGGACCAGCTTCGGGAGTTCTTCTGGAGCGCGAGGCTTGCGCAGTGGGCCCCCTTTGCCGGGCTGATCGCCGTCATTCGCGTTCAGCGCGGAGCGATCGCTGCGCTCCTCGGCGGCTGGTTGGCCGCCTTTATCGTCGTCAAGGGCTTCTCGCCGCGCGCAAGCATCGAGACGAACACGTTCTGGCGGCTGCTGATGCCCGCGTGGCCTGCGTACCTCCTTCTCTTTGCGGCGATCCCACTGCTCGTGCCGACACTCGCGCGGCAGCTCGGCGAACGGGCACGCCCGCCGACGACGATCGCGATCCGGTGGCGCTGGGCGGCGGTTGCCGCAGTTGCGGCCGTTGTTGTTCCCTTCGGCGTCATCGCGGCGTCCGATCCCGTGACGCCTCCGACACCTGCGATCATCCAGCCGACCGATTCAGGAGCGAACATCCTCACCCCGGTCGACGAAGGTATCGAGACGCACGTCGAGCGAACAGGAACGGGCGCCCGAGTGTCCTGGACACCGGGCTCGTGGCGGGCGGCTGTCTTCTATCGCGTCTACCGCACGGACGGGCCGGGAGACGACACAGAGTGCGTCCAGTCGGAGAGCTACTCCTGGTCCTGCTACCTCTTGAGCCCATCAATCGCGACGACCCGCGTGCCGGTCTTCATCGATGCCTCGCCCCCGGCCGCCGGCGCGACGTACCGGATCGGCGTAGCCACCAACTGGGTCGACGACCCGAACCAGGGCGACGTGTTCGTGCTCAGCCCGGCGGCCGCACTGCGCCGCTGACCTCCGAGCGGTTCGTCGAGGATCGCGACCGGCGAACGAGGGCGAGGACGAGTACGAGCGTGACGGCGAACAAGAGCGCGTTTCGCGCGGCGAGCAGAAGCGCCGGGGGCAGGTCGCCGGCGAGAAGCTCCTCGTAGTGGAACGGGTACACGAGTTGTGTGAGGACGCAGGCGACCCCGAGAAGCAAGCTTGCAACGAGACCGGCCCGTCCGCGAACGACGGCGACCAAGGGAGCAAGCCAGACGAGAAACTGAGGTGACGCGACCTTCGCGGAGACGAGGACGATCGCCACGCACGCGGCATATGCGAGTGCCGGATCTCCGATGCTCGGTCGGTGCCTCCAGACGAAGACCCAGACACCCGCGAGCGCTCCGAGCCCGGCGATCGTCGAGACGATGCCGATCGCCGTCGGTGCGGCTCCGACGAGGTTCCACGAGCCGGAGCCGAGCTCGACCTTCGGATTGCCGGTGACGAGGAGCAGGGACGCGCCGAGGCTCTCGATCTGGAGCGGACGGTCGAACTGGCGTTGCAGGCTGGAGGCGACACCACCAGGAGCCAGTACCGCCAAAGGCATCGTGACCAGGAACACGACCGTCACGAGAACCGCGCTTACTCGCCATACACGATGTCGGTCGCCCTCGCGATCGACGAACGCTAGAAGCGGAGGGACGAGCGCGGCGGCGTAGAGCTTCGTCGCGATCGCGAGCCCGAGCAGGCCCGCCGCGACGGCGTTCCGTCTCCGCTTGAAGAACAGCAGAGAGAGTGACACGAGGAGGGCGGGCCAGAGGTCGAAGCGGAAGAAGACCACTGCGCCGAGCAGAGCGGGCAGCAGGGCGACGAGCCCGACACCGACGACGAGCTCGCTCAACCTCGCGTCGCGTAAGAGAAAGGCGGTGGCAACCACAACGAGCACGCCGAGAACCACCTCGAGGGACCTGAATGCCCGCTCGTACGAGACCCCTGGGACGAGCGCGGGAAGAACGACCGCCGGTAACGACGCAGGCGGATACTCGAAAGGGAAGTCTCGGTACGGCACGTTGCCGTCGACGACAGCCTCGCCGTACTTGTCGAACGGCCAGACCTCGACCTCCGCCGGGACGGGGAGCAGCGCCGTGGCACAGAAGACGAGCACCCCCGAGCACGCTGCGACTCGCCAGCGCGAGGCCACGCGTTCTTATCCGTCCGCGGCGTTCGACGGCTGGTTCTGACGCAGGCGCATCTGCTCCTCGAGCAATGCAATCCGCTGCGCGAGCTGCACGTTCTCGTCGGTGAGCTTGGAGAGCACGGTCGAGTAGTGGAGCAGCACGAGCAGGATGAACAGCACCGCGACCGCGAAGAGCACGGCGGGCGGGTAGCTCGTGACGCCGACCCAGCTCGCGATCGTGTTCAAGCCGTCCCGCCATGCGGAGAGCACCAGCAGGACGATCCCGGTCGCGAGCCAGAGCAGCGCGTACCGCTCCTTGAGGCGCCGGCCCCGGACGAGCTCGAGGATCACGAGGATGAGGAGGATCGACGCGATGACTCCGGCGATGGAGACGCGAACGGGAGTCAATTGCCGGCCCCTTCGAGCCGTGGATAGCGTCGGAGGCTGGCGACGAGGAGCGCGAGCATCACCTTGACGATGTAGTAGAGGGAGCGAACGAAGGTGATGGACGACGTGCCCGTCTCGCGCTCTCGCATGTCGACCTGGACCTGAACGAGGCCCAGTCCACTGCGCAGCGCCACGAGCGTCGCCTCGACCTCCGGGTAGTCGTGCGGGTACTCCTCCGCAAAGAGCCTGATCGCGATCCCGTCGAGCGCGATGAACCCAGACGTCGTGTCCGTGACTCGCTGGCCCCCGAGGAGGGAGACGAGCCGGGCGAAGACGCGAATGCCCATGCGGCGAGCGAAAGGAGGCCGATACGAGCCGCTTCCGTCCGCGAACCGCGACCCGATGACGAGGTTCGCCTCGCCGCGCTCGAGCGGCCCGAGGAGCTTCGGAAGCTCCGACGGGTCGTGTTGGCCGTCGCCGTCGAGCCGCACGGCAACGTCGTAGCCGTTCGCGAGCGCGAACTTGAAGCCCGTCTGGACGGCCCCTCCGATGCCGACGTTGAAGGGGAGCCGCAGCACGATCGCTCCACGCGCTGCGGCCACGTTCGCCGTCTCGTCGGTCGATGCGTCGTCGACGACAACGACATCGACCCGGGAGTCGAAGGCATGGATCGCATCGACGACCCGACCGATCGCATCACGCTCGTTCCACGCCGGCACCACCGCGACGATGCGCCGACTCACGCCGAGACTGGGAGATCGATCAGCTCGAGCAGCCTGCGCGCGCGGTGGGCGTACGTGTGCTCGTCGAGCACCCGCTCGCGCGCGCGACGGCCCATTTCCTCGGCCTGCGCCGGATCTGCCACGAGGTCGCGATATGCGCCTAGCGCCTCATCCGAGCTCTCGACGACGAGCAATTCGCTCCCAGGCTCGAACCATCGCTCGATACCGGCATGAGGATTCGAGACGATCGCCGCGCCGGAGGAGGCAAGCTCGAACGGACGCGCCGTCGACGATCCGGGAACGGACGCGTGGGGGCTGCGGGTGATGTTCAGGTTGACACGTGCGGCCGAGATCGCCCTGGCGAACGTGTTGAACGGGACGTCACCGCAGAGTCGCGCTCGACCGACGTCTCCCTGGAAATCGCGCCCGCCCAGCATGAAGTCGAGCTCGGGAGCAAGCCGCGACGGCTCGCCCACCATCGTCCGCGTCCACTCCTTCCGGAACTTGTCGCCGTAGCCGTAGAAGAAGACGTCCGTCTCCTTCTCGACGCGCAAAGGCGCGAAGAACTCGGGATCGGCTGCCCAGTAGAGCGCCTCCGCGCGACGTGCGCCGAGCTCGATCAACCGTGCGAGCCCGCCCTCGGAGTTCGACACGACTAGGTCGTACTCGGACGGATCCGCTCCGTGGTAGAAGTTGAAGCCGGTATCGAAGCCACCGTATTCCGGGAAGCTCGTCGGGACGTCGCCGTCGTAGAACACGATCGGAACGTCGAATCGCTCTCTGAGCGCGGTCGGAATCCCGGAGAGATGTGACATCGGGATCGTGAAGATCACGACCGCGTCCGGGCGTTCGCGCTCGACCAGCCGCTCGAGATGCCGTTTCCACCGAGGCGTGATGACTCGACGGATCGTCTCTCGAGTCAGACGCTCGAAAGCGTCTTCCTCGGGTCGTTCCTCGGCTCGCCGTAGGTAGCGATCGCCTCTGAGTCGCGCAAGCAGGTCGCGGACCGCCTGGTAGGACTCACCCTCGCGATAGGTGGGGTTCGGAGCCACGCGCCACCACGGTGACTCGATCGGGCGGCCGCGGTACGGCGTGACGAGCAGGTCGGCCCCAGCTTCGTAGACACCTTTCCAGAGTTGCCACCAGGCCGGAGTGCACCCGTAGCGAAAGTCGAGGTCGACGGCAGACGCAACAGCCAGGATCTTGGGTGGTCGCACGAAATCCAGTCTAGGCGGAGGCACGGAAGCCCACCGCCCGCGTCGGTCCGGTGGCGTACGCCGGGACGCTGTGAAGGGGAGAGGCTCCACACGGCTCCCCCGGTGACGGGGATCGTCGGCACGCCCCGCTAGCCTCGTCGTCATGAGTGAGTCAATTCCGCGGTTCTCAGTGGTGATCCCTCTCCGCAACGAGGAAGAGCTCCTCCCACAGCTTGCCGAACGACTCACCGCGACTCTCGATTCGCTCGAAGGCGAGTGGGAGGCCATCCTCGTCGACGACGGGAGTGACGACGGAACGTACGGACTGGCCGTCGAGCTCAATACGACCGATCCGAGATTCAAGGTCGTCCGACTATCACGCGGCTTCGGCCATCAGGTCGCGCTCTCGGCGGGACTCGACCTCGCCCTAGGCGAGGCCGTCATCACCATGGACGGCGATCTCCAGCACCCTCCCGAAGTGATCCCCGAGCTGGTAGCCCGCTGGGAGGAGGGCAACGAGGTCGTCTACGGAGTCATGGCGGAGCGAATGGGCGAGACGGTCTTCAAGGACAGGACTGCACGCTGGTTCTATCGGCTTCTGGGTCGACTGGCCGACATCGACGTTCCCGGCGGCGCCGGCGACTTCCGATTGGTCGATCGCAGGGCCCTGGCCGCCATTCGAGCGATGCGGGAATCGAATCGCTACCTGCGCGGCATGTTCAGCTGGATCGGCTTCACCCAGGCGGGCGTGCCGTATGCGTCTCCCCCTCGACCCGCGGGTCGCAGCAAGTACAGCCGGATACGGATGATGCGATTTGCGACCGACGCCGTCATCGGGTTCTCCAACCGCCCGTTGCGCCTCGGTCTGAATGTGGGGTTCGTCGTATCGTTCGCCGCGATCGTCTTCGGTATCAGCGCCGCGATCGGGAGGCTGTTCGGCGGCTTCACCGTCCCGGGCTGGACATCCATCGTCGTTCTCGTGGGGATCGTCGGGGGTATCCAGCTCATCGTCCTCGGAGTGATCGGCGAGTACATCGCCCGGATATTCGACGAGGTCAAGCGTCGACCGCTGTACCTCGTGTCCCGCACCCACGGGATCTCGGAAGAGAGCAATCGCTCAAGCGCGTGCGCATTTGGCGCAGGCGCACAAGCTCTTTGGGTTCCACGACGCCCAGGGCAGGATCGCGTACCGAGGTCTCGCTCAAACGCGTGCATCGATACAAACCTCCGACCTCCCCCGCGTCGAGGGACCGTCTCGAGAGCAGCGGGATCGCATGCTCGAAGCAGCGCGGCACCCTCGCCAAATGGCCGGACAACGAAGAAGACATCTCGGCCCGCGCATGTCATCTTCGTACGACGTCGCTCCAAGTCCGCGAGCACCGGGAGCGCGTCGCCCGTTTTCCGGATCGAGCCCGGCCGTGGCAACGACACAGCCGGAGCCGTCGAGATCGGCAACGGCCCTGACAAGCGTCGATCCCCGGCGCTCCTCGTCCGTCCATCGGCTGACCTCAAGCGCGTCTCCGACGGGGGCATGAAGGCGAAGAAGACGACGAGTACGCCACTGACCTGGAAGAAGCGAGGAAGCCGGGCCAGAGAGAGCGACAGAGCTACAGCGAAGAGCGCGTAGACCGGAATGTAGTAGCGGGTGGCTACGACTCCGGA